>CAVOGY010000008.1:0-12097 GCA_963695675.1 uncultured Solirubrobacterales bacterium | reverse complement strand
TCTAGCGGTGTTTGCTCGCGCTTCCTGGGCGGCTAGGCGCGCAGGCAGTAGCCGTAGGCGGTCAGCGAGGCGCCCGAGCCCCAGTTGAAGCCCGAAGCCGACCAGGTGCCGTCCACGTTCAGCATGCCGTTGGTCAGGAAGACCGAGGTGGAGCCGTTGCTGCTGAAGCCTCCGGCCGTCATCCGCTGTCCGGGCGGGCAGGTGGGAGTGGTCGCTGTGCCGAGGCCGGGGCCGAGCGACGTCGAACTCGAGACCTCGGTGACCAGGGACCGCTTGCTCCTCGTGCAATAGGCGATCGCCGTGATCTGCCCGCCGAAGCCGCCGAACGCGTGCGCGACCACCCTGCCAGGACTTCGTCGAGATCGCGCGCGACTCGATCACGTAGTCGCCGCCTTGCGACGTGAGGTTCGTCCGCTGGAAGCCCCCGGAGAACAGGTGCCTCCGCCCCGGACAGGTGGCGGTCGCGGTCTTGGTCCGGCCGGGCTTCACGAACTTGGTGGTGTGCGGCGGGGTGACGTGCCCGATCTTCGGCCCGCAGGCGACCTGCAGGGTCACGTCGCGTCCCTGGGTCCTGCGGGGAGTCGGGTCATAGAGCACTGCTGTGACGTGCCAACCGCCCTGTACGCCGAGGCGCTCGTAGGAGCGTGGGTAGACGCCCTCGCCGCCCGCGCCCGGGGGTGGATAGCTGCTCATGCCGCCGCCGAGGGGCATGGAATGACCGGGGCAGCCCACCGTCAGTCGTTCCTTCTGATCCGGCCGCGTGAGCTGGAAGCTGCGCTCGACGACCCGGACCGACTTCGCCACCCGCGCGGTCGGGGCCTGCGGACCGCTGCCTGCCGCAGCGCTCACAAGCAACGCGCATAGCAAAAAGGCCAGCAAGCTGGCCGCGATCGAGGCCGTGCGGAAGCGTCCCTGCTTGGGCACGAAGCGGGCTGGATAACAGATTCTTCGTAGGCTCAGCACTTTTCGCGAGCGAATTCCTTGCTCTGTGCATAGAGACCGGCGGCCTCCGCCGTACTAGTCCGTTATCTGACCTGTTCGCGGCCGGTCGCGCCCGACCTGCAGGCCTAGGCGCCCTTGCGCATCGTCCGTCGGGTCACCTCGACGAGAGGGCGGAAGCCCTCACGAAGTGCCTTGAGGCGATTGCCGTTCCGGCTGTAGAGCAGCTGCGCGGAGTAGCGGATCGCGTCGCCGAGCTTGCGGTCGTACGGTTGCCACCAGATGTCGCGGGTCCATCCCGGCTCCCAGGCGAGTTGCTTGATGTTGACGCACTCGTAGAAGCCGAACTTCGAGTGCGAGCGGCCGAGGCCCGAGTTCTTGACGCCGCCCCAGGCGCACTGGCAGGCGCCGTGCGAGAACGAGTGATCGTTGATCCAGACCATTCCGGACTGGATCTGGTGGGCCATCCGCTCGCCCTTGGACCGGTCCCTGGTCCAGATCGACGCCCCGAGGCCGAACTCGGAGTCGTTGGCGAACTCGATCGCCTCCTCCTCGGAGTCCGCCGTCATCACGGGGAGCACCGGCCCGAAGATCTCCTCTTTCATGATCCTCATCTCGTGGGTGACGCCGGTCAGCACGACCGGCGCGATGAAGCTGCCCTTCAGCCCATCGACCTGGATCGGGCCCCCGGAGAGCTGCTCGGCGCCGTTCTTGACCGCGTCCTCGACCAGCTCATTGACGATCTCCGCCTGCTCGTCGGAGACCATCGGGCCGATCTCGGTCGTCCAGTCGCGCGGGTCGCCCGCCGTGAGCCGCCCGGTCTCGCGGACGACGCCCTCGAGGAACTCGTCGGCCACGTCCCGGTGCACGTAGACACGCTCGATCCCCGAGCAGGTCTGACCGGCGTTCGCGAAGCCGCCCCAGACCGCGCCGGAGACGGCGTTGGCGAGGTCCGCGTCGGGGCAGACGATCTGCGGGTCCTTGCCGCCGAGCTCGAGCACCGAGCCCTTCATGCGCTTGGCGCACTCGACCCCGACCTTGCGGCCGACCTCGACCGAGCCCGTGAAGAAGATCTTGCCGGCGCTCGACTTGACCAGCGCGTCGCCGATCCGGCCGCCGCCGTGGACCGTCCGGACCAGGCCCTCCGGGAGCCCGGCCTTCTCGAACGTCTGCCGGATCCGCTCTCCGATCAGCGGAGTGAGGCTGGCGGGCTTGAGGACGACGCCGTTACCTGCCATCAGCGCGATCGCCACCTCGCCGAAGGGGATCGACCAGGGGTAGTTCCACGGGGCGATCACGCCCACCACGCCGATCGGCTCGAAGGTGAACTTCGCCCTCTTCGTCTTCAGGATCGGCGGCATCGAGAGCTTCTCGTCGGAGAGGATGTCCGGGCCGTTGTCGGCGATCCACTTGAGGGAGTCGATCGTGGGGAGAACCTCCATCGTGTAGCTCTCGACCCGCGGCTTGCCCTGCTCGTTGGTGAGCAGCTCGGCGATCTCGTCCATGTCCTCGAGCAGCACGTCGCCGGCGCGACGCATGTAGCGGGCACGGTCCTCGAGTGAGAGCGCGGCCCAGAAGGGCTGCACCTCGGCGACGTCGTCGACGACACCCTGCACCTTGGCGGGGGTCAGCGTCTCGACGGCCCCGATCAGCTCCCCGGTCGCCGGGTTGAAGGACTCGAGCGCGGGCTTGCCCTTGGATCGCTTCGAGGACTTGGCCTTCTTGTCCGACTTTGCGGGCGCGGTGCCGTTGCCGCTCCCGCCGTCGGCGCCTGACTTCCGACCAGTGCTGGTGCTGCGGGAGCTGCTCGCCTCCATCGCTGCTTCCTCTCGTCGCTTGCGCTCGGTCGGAGCGATTCTACGTGGCGCCGCGGGCCGGAAATTCACCCCGGCCCGGCCGGCCATGAAGCTGACACGGGGAGAGCGGCCTCCCGCCGAGGCCGTTCTCCCCTCTCTCCCTTCTTCCGACCATGTCGGCCGAAAGAAGTGGAGGCCGAGAGCAATCCCCGAGCTCCCGGCCTCCGTGTCCACTCCCCGGCTTTTTACGCGCCGGCTCCGGCGAACCGCACGATTGCCAGAGCGTCAGACGACCCTCAGAACACGTCCTTGCCGGAAAGGTTGCGGCGGTGGCAAGGACCTTTGCGCTTAACGTGCGGCTAACGCTGGTCGCGTCCGCCCAGTAGCTTGCGCAGTCGCTCGAGTCGCTCCCGGAGCTCCGCCTCGAAGCCCCGGTCGGTCGGCTCGTAGAAGCGCTCGCCCCGGACCGACTCGGGTGCGAGCGGCTGGTCGGTGACGGCATCCGGCTCGTCATGCGGGTACCGGTAGCCCTCGCCCCGGCCGAGCTTGCGAGCGCCGGGATAGTGGGAATCCTGCAGGTACGGCGGCGGCTCGGCGGCGCCGTGCTCGCGGACGTGCGCCCCGGCCCTGGAGATTGCGCGAGTGGAGGCGTTCGACTTCGGTGCGAGGGCCAGATAGGCGGCGGCCTGGGCCAGGTTGAGTGCGCACTCCGGCAGGCCGACCCGGTCGACCGCCTGCGCGGCGGCGTTGGCGATCACGAGGGCCTGCGGATCGGCATTGCCGATGTCCTCCGAGGCGAAGATCACCATCCGCCGAGCGATGAAGCGGGGATCCTCGCCCCCCTCCAGCATCACCGCCAGGTAGTAGATCGAGGCGTCCACGTCGGATCCGCGGGTCGCCTTGATCCAGGCCGAGATGTAGTCGTAATGCTTGTCGCCCTGGCGGTCGTAGAGCAGGGCCTTGCGCTGCAGGGCGTCCTCGACTGCCGCGATCGAAACCTCGCTCGCGCCGGCCGCGGCGGTGGTCTCGGTCGCGCGCTCCAGCGCCGCCAGGGCGACGCGGGCATCGCCGCCGGCCCGGGCCGCCAGCATCCGAAGTGCCTCGTCCGGGATCGGCGGGGAGCCCGGGAGCCCGCGCTCGTCGGTCAGCGCGCGCCGCAACAGGCCCTCGATCTCGTCGTCGGCGAGCGGCCGGAACTCGTAGATCTGAGTGCGGGAGAGCAGGGCCGAGTTGACCTCGAAGTAGGGGTTCTCGGTCGTCGCCCCGATCAAGCGTCACCAGCCCCTCCTCCACGGCCGGGAGGAGGGCGTCCTGCTGAGCCTTGTTGAAGCGGTGGATCTCGTCCAGGAAGAAGATCGTCGGCCGCCCCGAGGCGCGGCGCTCCTCCGCGCGGGCGATCACCTCCCTGACCTCGGCCCGCCCTGCGTTGACGGCGGAGAGCTCCTCGAAGGCGCCCTCGATCCGGGCCGCGATGATCCGCGCCAGCGTCGTCTTCCCGGTCCCGGGCGGGCCGTAGAAGATCGCCGAGTGGGGCTCACCGGACTCGATCGCGACGCGCAGCGCCGAGCCCTCGCCGAGCAGGTGACCCTGCCCCACGAACTCGTCCAGGTATCGCGGGCGCATCCTGGTCGCGAGCGGGGTCTCCCCCAGCGGGACGCCCGTCCGGCGGGCCTCCCCGCCCGTCTCGAAGAGCCGCTCGCTCATGCGTGCTCGCCGGCCAGGCGCCCGGCCGCCTCCGTCGCGTCCCCGACAGTCGGGTAGACGTGAAAACGGGTCGCCCGCCCATCCCTCCACTCGTAGAGCCAGCCGAAGACGGTGTCGATCTCGACGCCGCTGGATGCCCCGCGGCCCACGACGTGGACCGGCACGACCAGCATTGACTCATCCACCTCGACGATCTCACCGAGGTCGTAGCTGATCTCGGCCCATGCCTCCTCCCACTGGCTCACCCATTGCCGAAAGCCCTCATAGCCACCGTAGGTACCGGAATTGACGATGCCGGGGGCGCCGTAGATCTCGCCTTCGGGGTCGATCAGTTGCCGGATCCTCTCCTCGTTGCCCTGCAGGTACGCGGCGAGGAGCTCGTAGACGCGCTCGACGTTCGGGTTCCCCATGCGCTTCCAGTATGAACCCGCGGCATGGCGCCTCTGAAGGTGCCGCGCTCGCCTTGGCCGGAGCGCCCCTCCCTTGAGGCCCTAAGCTGGGCCCGATGGAGCAGGGCACTGCCACGACCGCCGTCCCCCAGGGCCTCGGCCCCCGGGCGGTCGAGCTTCTCGGGCGCCTGATCCAGACGAACACGGTGAACCCGCCCGGGAACGAGCGGCCCGTGCAGGAGTTCCTGCGCGGGACGCTGACCGCCGCCGGCTTCGAGTGCGATCTGCTCGAGGCGGAGCCCGGTCGCCCGAACCTCGTCGCCAGGCTGCGCGGTGCCCAGGACGGGCCGACCCTCACCCTCCTCGGCCACGTCGACACCGTCCGCGCCGACCCCGACGAGTGGAGCTTCGATCCCTGGTCCGGCGATGTCGTCGACGGTTGGGTCCGCGGCAGGGGAGCGCTCGACATGAAGGGCCAGGTTGCCTCCGAGGTCGCGGCCTGCGTCATGCTCGGCGGCAGCGGCTGGCGCCCCGCGGCGGGCGATCTCCTCCTGGTGCTGACCGCCGACGAGGAGGTCGGCGGCGGGCTGGGCGCACACTGGCTCTGTGAGCGCCATCCCGACGCGGTGCGCAGCGACTTCGTCGTCAACGAGGGCGGCGGCGGGCTGGTCGAGTTCGGGAGCCGGCGCCTCTACACGCTCAGCGTTGGCGAGAAGGGGATCTTCCGGATGCGCCTCCGTACCAGGGGCCGGGCCGGGCACGCCTCCGTGCCGCGAATCGGCGACAACGCCCTGCTCAAGCTCGCCGGCTATATCTCCGCCCTCACCGAGCAGCCGACGCCGGAGCCGACGCCGGTCGGCGAGGCACTGCTGGAGGCGCTCCTCGGTGAGCCTTTCCCCGGCCAAGAGGGGGTGCGGGCCGGGCTCGACCGCCTTCGGGCCGAGCAGCCCCTGCTCGCCGACTACCTGGTCGAGCCGATGCTTGGCGTGACGCTGACGCCGACGATCGCCGAGTCGGGCAGGAAGGCGAACGTGATCCCGTCGGAGGCGGAGGCGCTGATCGACTGCCGCGTGCCGCCGGGCTACGGCGAGGATGAAGCGCTCAGGCAGCTCGAGACGCTGATCGGCGAGGGCGATTACACCGTCGAGTTCAGCGAGGGCGTGGTCGGCAACAGCTCGCCGATGGAGTCGCCCCTCGCGGACGCCATCCGCGACTGGGTCCGCGAGGTCGACCCGGGTGCAGGCTTGGCGCCGATGGTGATGCCCGGGTTCAGCGACAGCAACCCGTTCCGCACCGCCTTCCCGGACGCGGTGGTCTACGGGTTCTGCCCGCATCGCGAGATCGGCTTGGTCGAGGCAGCGCCGCTCGTCCATGGAGCGGACGAGCGCGTTCCCACGTCAGACGTCGAGCTGGCGGCGAGCTTCTTCTACGAGCTGCCACGGAGGATGCTCGGGTGAGCGACGCGAGCCAGAACGGCGACAAAGCCTCGGCGCAGGAGGACTACGTCCTGCGTCTCGGCGGGATGGCGCTGCGCAACGGGCTCTTGATCCACGGCCCGACCTCATGGTCGGCGGCCGCGCGGGATGACTCCGGCGAGATCCAGGTCGCCTCCGGCCGGAAGCCTGCGCTGGCTCCGGACCTGGCCGCCCGGGTGCCGCTCTTACGCGGGCCGCTGAGGCTGGCAGAGGCCTTCATGCTGATCCCGACCGTGCGCATGAGGCTGCGCGCCGCACGGCTTCCCTTCGAGGACATCCGGGTGATCGGCGCGATGCTGGTCGCCTCGAGCGCGAGCCGGGCGCTCCGACGACGGGGCTCGAGCGCGGCACGTGAGCTGCTGCAGGCGGCCCTCGGCCTCGCCCCCGCGATGGTGGCGCTCAGTGATCGTGACCTGGCCGCCTACCACGGGGTCGAGCACAAGGCGATCGGCGCCTACGAGGCCGGCTCCGACGATCCAGCCTCCGCCACCAAGGAGCACGATCGTTGCGGGTCCAACCTGGTCGTCCCGATGCTGGTGCTCTCGGCGGCGGGGCAGCTCCTGCTCGAGCGCGCGCTCGAGCGGCCCGGCCCGCTCGCCAGGGCGGCCGTGGGGGTCGCCAGCGCCTCGCTGGCCGCCGAGATGTTCGCCTGGAGCGAGCGCAACTCCGATACGTCCGCCGCGCGCGCCTTCCATCGCCCGGGCTACGAGATCCAGAGGCTGATCGCCACGAAGGAGCCGACTCCCGAGCAGCTCGAGGTCGGGGTGGCGGCGCTGCGCGAGATCCTCCGCGTCGAGCAGGAAGCCGACGGCGAGCGGGCGCAGGGCGATCCGCTGCCCGCGACGTAGACTCAAGCGCGTGCTCGGCCGGATCGACCACATCGGCGTCGCCACCGATGACCTCGACGCGGCGGTTGCCCTCTATGAGGGCACCCTCGGGATGCCGGTGGCGCACCGCGAGACCGTCGAGAGCCAGGGGGTCGAGGCGGTGCTGCTCGACATCGGGGAGGGTCATGTCGAGCTGCTGCGTCCGCTCGGGCCGGACACCCCGATCGGCAAGTACCTCGACAACAAGGGCCCGGGCCTGCACCACGTCGCCTACGCCGTGGACGACATCGAGGGCGTGCTCGGCAAGCTCAAGGAGGCGGGGATCGAGATGATCGATTCGGAGCCGCGGGTCGGGATCCGGCAGTCGCGAGTCGCCTTCGTTCACCCGCGCTCCACCGGCGGGGTGCTGACCGAAATCGTCGAGCCTGCGGAGGGACACTGATGGCGGCCGAGCGGGTCGAGATCGGCTTCGTCGGAGGCCAGGTGATCGGCGTCCGGGTGGCCGAGGCGAAGCTGAAGGAGCTCCGTAAGGAGATCTCCTCGACCGCGAAGAGCTCGACCGAAGCGGCCCGCTGGTTCGAGTTGGAGAGCGAGGACGGCGCCGTCACCCTCGATCTGACCCGGATCGTATTCATCCGCGGCGCCCCGGGCGAGCATCGCATCGGCTTCACCGGATGAAGCTGCGCCACCTGGTGCTCGGCGCTGCCGCCGGCGTCGCCGGGGCGGCGCTCTGGTGGCGGAAGAACCCGTCCGCCTGCCCCTACGGGCAGCGCTTCTGGGTCGAGGCGCCGCATCCGCTGATCACCCGGCAGCGGCTTCGCGAGATACTCGACCCCCGGCCGGGTGAGCGGATCCTCGAGGTCGGTCCCGGGACCGGCTACTACACGCTCGACGTCGCCGAGTGGGTCAAGCCCGGTGGCCAGGTGGACATCCTCGATCTCCAGCAGGAGATGCTCGACCACACGATGAGACGCGCCGGAGAGCGCGGTCTTTCGAACGTGACGCCCACGCAGTCCGACGCTACGGCGATGCCCTACGAGGACGGGACCTACGATGCCGCGTTCCTGGTCACCGTCCTCGGCGAGATCCCGGATCAGGACGCGGCTCTTCGCGACTTGGCGCGGGTGCTGAAGCCCGGCGGGCGGCTGGTGGTCGGGGAGCTGCTCGGGGACCCGCACTACGTCAGGCTCGCGCCGATGCGGCTGCGGGCCGGCGGGGTCGGGCTCGCCTACGAACGACGGGTGGGGAACGCCCTCGGGTATTTCGCCAGGTTCGTGAAGAGCTAGCCGCGCGCGGCGAGGGCGGCCCAGAGCCGCTCCTCGGCGTCGAGCACCCGCGCGGCCTCGTCGCCCAGCGCCCGCCACTGCTCGGGATCCGGCTGCTCAGGCTCGCTCGCGGTCCGGGCGGCGAGGGCAAGGTTGCTCCAGTCCTCGGCGGCCTCGGCCGCGAGCGCTGACTCCTCGAAGCCCGCCTCCTCCAGGAAGCGGGAATACATCCGCCTGAAGTTGCCCCCGCCGGTCCCGCGCCGCTCGATCACCTGGTAAAGAAAGCGCGCGCACCACTGCCCGTCCTCGGCCACTTCCGGCCAGCTGGCCACCTCGGCGGCGAAGCGCCTCATCGCCGGCAGCCCCTCGAAGTCGCCGAGCGGCGGCTCGAGCATCTGGCTGGCCGCCCGCTCGATCGCCTTTGGTGCATGAGCAAGCAGGTCATCGCGGTCGAGCTCCACGCCCTCCGGAAGCTCGATCGCGTGGCCCTCCAGCGGAAAGAGCGGCTGCTGGGAATGCCGCGCCTCGCGCAAGCCCTCAAGCGAGGTGGTCTGCAGGTCCTCGAAGGCCGTGTCGGAGAGCCAAGCCAGCTCCTCGTCGTATCCGGCGAGAACCACCGCGTGGCCGGGGAAGTGGGCCGACCGGCCGTAGTGATCGAGGTAGTAGAGGTCGGTGAGCAGCAGGACGGGCCTCCCCTCGTCCACCGCCTCCCTCGCCATCTGCCAGGAGCCCTCCGGGTCTGCGTCGGTGCTCAGGCGCAGCGGGGCGCCGGTGAGCTCGAGGAAGTTCTCCTCGAGCCGAGCCGCCCGGCCGTTCGTGAAGCGCGACGGGGAGTGCTCGTCGAGGACGACGTAGTAGAAGCAGGCACCCGCGCCGAGCCCGAACGCCATCTCCTCGGAGATCTCTGTGCCGTGGAAGCCGAGCAGGTTGCGCAGCGCGGTCGAGCCGCAATGGTTGCCGGGCACGTGCCGGTAGCCGGGCACCATCACCCTGTTGGCTGTCTCGGCCATGAACCGATTGTCGCGGATCAGGCCCGCTCGCCGCTCACGCGGGCGCGCCCCTTATCCTGCGCCGCCGTGCTTGCTCGCCTCGACAGTCGGCTGCTCTACGCCATGCGGACGCGCTTCCATGGGCCCACGGCGGAAGCCGTCGCAAAGGGACTGGGCAGGATCGGCGAGTACGGCGCCGTTTGGCTGGTGATCGGGATCGTGCTCGCCTTCGCCAACCCCGACAACGGCGAGGACTGGATCCTCGCGGGGATCCTCGGCCCGGTCGCAATCGGCCTCAACTATGCCGTCAAGCTGATCGTCAGGCGCCCGCGGCCGGTGCTCGAGGGTCTGCCGCCGCTGGGAGGCGCTCCGAGTGCGCTCAGCTTCCCCTCGGCTCACGCCACCTCGTCGTTTGCCTGCGCGACGGCGATGACGCGGATCGCGCCCGAGGCGGCGATTCTCTACGTCCTGGCGGCCGCGATCGCCGCCTGCCGTCCGTACCTCGGCATGCACTACCCGTCCGACGTGATCGCCGGGGCGTTGCTGGGCATCGGCCTCGGCCTGATCGCCCCGCTCTAGGCCGGTGCGACGCCGCCGATGAAGATCGGGATCGTCGGGCTCCCAAACGCGGGCAAGTCGACGCTGTTCAACGCCCTGACCGCTGCAGGGGCAGAGACCGGTGACTATCCGTTCACCACTGTCGAGCCCAATGTGGCCGTCGTCCAGGTCCCTGACGAGCGGATCGAGGCGGTCGCAGAGACGGTCGGCTCCTCGGAGGTCGTGCACGAGACGATCGACTTCCACGACATCGCCGGCCTGGTCAAGGGCGCGTCCCAGGGCGAGGGCCTCGGCAACCAGTTCCTTGCCTCGATCCGGGAGACGGACGCGATCTGCCACGTGATCCGGGCTCACGGCGCGGGCGCGGTCGCCCACCCCGAGGGGCGGATCGACCCGGTTGCGGATGCCGAGCTGGTCGAGACCGAGCTGCTCGCGGCCGACCTCGAGAGCGCGGAGCGCCGCCTTGAGCGAGTCAGCAAGGAGGCGCGATCGGGCGACAAGGAGGCGATCGCCGAGCGCGACTGGCTCGACCGGGTCGTCGAGGCGCTGGCCGCCGGGCGCCCCGCGCGCGAGGTCCCGGTGCCGGAGGCCGCGCCGGACGCTCTTCGCAAGCTCTCGCCCCTGACCGCCAAGCCGGTCCTCTACGTGGTCAACGTCGACGAGGGCGAGACCGAGGCGCCGCCGGACCTCGTCGCACATGCCGAAGAGATGGAGGCCAAGGTGGTGGTGATCTCGGCGCGGGTCGAGGCGGAGCTGGGCGAGCTCGATCCCGACGAGGCCGAGGAGATGCGTCACGAGCTCGGCATCGAGCGGTCTGGGCTCGAGCGCCTGATCCGCGCCGCGTTCGAGCTCCTCGACCTGATCACCTTCTTCACGGCGGATGCTGGCAAGGAGGCGATGGCGCGGACTCTCCCCCGTGGCGGCACGGCCTATGACGCTGCGGGCCGCGTCCACACCGACATCCAGCGCGCCTTCGTCCGCGCCGAGGTGATCGCCTGGGAAGAGCTGGTCGACGCCGGCGGGTACGCCGCCGCGCGCGAACGCGGCACGCTGCGGATCGAGGGCCGCAACTACGTCGTCCGCGACGGCGAGGTGGTCCACATCAGGACATAGCCGGTGGCTCGGACTAGAGTCGCGGCGATGACCGCGCCTCGACCGACCGGTGGTTTACGCGGCGAGCGGCTCGGTGGTCGACACCACCGTGGTCGCCGGACGGGTCCTGATGCGAGACCGGGTGGTGCCTGCCGCCGACGAGCTCGTAGCTGAGGTCCGCTCGCGGGCGACTCGCCTCACCGCCTGACTCGAGGGCGTCGAGCGATAGCGTCCCGGCGGCCATGCGCACCAAGGCGCGATTCCCGGACGTCCCGGAGAAGGCCGGGCACTACGAGAGCCTCTACCTGAAGTTCACCCAGCCCGGCGGGGGCCGCAGCGCCTGGATCCGTCATACCGTTCACAAGCGCCCGGGGGAAGCTCCGACCTGTGCGCTCTGGTTCGTCGTCTTCGACTCGAGCGCCGCGGGGCCCCGCGCCACCAAGCGCCAGTTCGGTGCCGACGAGCTTGCCGCCGCGCCCGACTCTACATCCGTGTCGCCGACGCGACTCTGACCGATGGTCGCGCCGACTGGACGCGTCGCGACGGACGCGCCCAGGCCGAGTGGGACCTGAGCCTCCGCGACCCGCAACGAGCCCTTCCACCACCTACCGCGCGACTTCCTGACCGCAACCTGGGCTTCCGAAGACGAGTTTCCGCAGCCTGATCCGGACGCGGTCTTCAACCGGCGGGTGCAGGTGTACACCGAGCGGATCGAGGTCGAGGGGTGGCGTGGGACGAGCGGTCAGAATGGGTGCGTCCAGGTCGCCCCAGCGTGGGGCTGGTTCCAGGGCTCCGGCCCGCGTGGCCGTCGACGGAGGACTGAACTTCGACATGGCGTCGGCCGGCATCAAGCTGGGCGGGGCGACGATCCCGCTGGGATAGGCAGTTGAGTCGACGCCGGACGAAACGGATCGGCTCGAACGGCGACATCCCACCCCAGAGATCCCAAGCATGTCCCCAGAGCGCGCTGCCCCGGCGCCGAAGGGGAAGGGGGTGGCGGTGAAGTGGGAGCGTCGGGTGCCCGGCCAGGACTTCGTCGCGGAGATCTACGCCGACCCGGTCG
>CAVOGY010000007.1:182500-1037206 GCA_963695675.1 uncultured Solirubrobacterales bacterium | reverse complement strand
GCGGCTTCGAGGGCTGCGTCCCTCGTTCCCTCGAGGTATACGCCCGATTACTTCGTCCCCCGGAACTCGAAGACCGCGCCTCGCTCATCGCCTTCTCTCTCGCCATGCGCCTTCCGCCAACGTGAACTGGGCGGCGATGACCACCAGATAGACGAACGTCGCACCAGCCCGACGGTGGACCCAGGCGATCGGGTCCTTGACGAGGCGTGGTCACCGCGCGGCAGCGCCGATCGCCAGCCCCACCGAGACCAGGTGAAAGCCGCCCCATAGCCGCACCGAGGCCGTGCTATCGCGGCGCCAGGATCTCGCTTGGGCGCCCGTAGGCGAGGGCGGCCGTAACCCGAAACCCAGAACCGCCCCCGCCAGGAACAGCGGCGCCTGCCCAGGCAGGAATCGGAATACCGCGCGCGTGTGTGGCCACCGCACCGAAGTCCAGATCGTGAGCGTGTATCCGTAGGGCGCCGCGCTCGTCGCCACGGCGATCTTCGGTGGGTGCGATGACTGTCGCGGGCTCCCTCCACGAGCATCGACAATGAGTTCCGGCCCCCAGATCCTTGGCGTGTGGGCGGCGGCGGCCACCCGATGGGCGTCCTCGCCTGGATCGTCGCTCCCTGGCTCAGGGACGAACTTGGCGGTCATACTGCCTTGCTGAAGCCCTCTTGATCTACCTTGCGCACCGCGGGGCTCATCTGGCAGTTCGTCCTGGTTCTCATCCTCGTCGAGCGCGATTCGGAGGGACTGCAATGGCCGCGGGTCCGCGATGCCCTATGGCTGACTCCGCCCGGCAAATTCAAGACCGGCCGCGTGGGCGGAAGGGTCTGGTGGTGGGCGGCCCTTTTCGTGCTCCTCTCGGCATCTGGTCGCTGGTGTGGACGATCCCGGGACCCGCGGTGGGGGGAACTCGCCGATTTCCTTGGCTCCGACCGCGCCACGAGGACTTCTTCCGCGGAGCCTGGGGCTGGTTCGCCGTCGTCGTCGTGCTCGCGTCTTCAACACCGTGCTCGGCGAGGAGCTGCTTTTCCGTGGGCTTCGAACTGCTGCCGCGGATGCAGGGCGTCTCTCGGAAGGCGCGCAGCCCCCGGGTCGCCAACGGGGTTCTGTTCGCGGTCTACCACCTGCACCAGCCGTGGAGCATCCTCAACAATTTCGTCGACGGAATCTTCCTGCTCGCCTACCCCTCGCGGCGGTTCCAGAGCGCATGGATGGGGATCATTGTGCACTCGTCGCGGAGCGTCTTTGTGATCGCCATCGTGCTCGGTCTCGTGCTCAAATAGGTCCACGGGCGCACCAGCTGCTTTCCATGCCGGTCGGCCGGAGGTCGTCAAGGGCGGCATGGCCAGCCCGAAGCGATAAGGGGCCAGCGCCTGGGAGTCCTCAGCACTTCGGCTTTCGTTAGCGCGATTACGCCGCGGGCCATGGAAAGCGATCACGAGGCCGCACATAGGGAATGTTCAGAAAGACCATGCCGGCCTCTCTCAGCCAGGAATCACCGCGCCTTAACCCTGGCTGGGTTCAGCCGTGCCGCCCACTTTCCCACTGTGTGCTGCAGGCATGCATCGATCTCGGCTGAGTCAAGCCGCTCGCCGTGCTTCTTCTCCAGGCGGATCGCGATCCGATCCTGGTCAGCGCTGACATCCATAGACTCGACCTTCCGGTACTCCTCCGTGGGGCACATGCACCGTCCCTCCTGGCACTCACGGAAGGCGTCTAGAACCTCCGGCTGCTACCCGGCTACCTCGTCCAGCTCGATTGAGATCGCAGCCGACGCCTGTCTCATCGATTCGATAGCGGGCCACGCAGCGAGTCTACTCCGGGCGAAATAGCCGCTTTTGGACGAGAAGCAGCGCTTTGGGTGGGAAAGCGGTCACCCGCCGGATCCACCGCGCTGGCGCTTCGCCCTTCCTCGCGGTCCTCTCGCGGCGTTGATTCCTGAATGCGTGGAGAGACGCCGCTACGACAATCAACACAGGGAGCGCGTATGGAACCCACAGGTACCAGTGCCCCAGGTGAGCTAGGGGCAACCACTCCTACTCCGAGGCCAATCGGGACATCGTGGACGATCCACTCTGGCTGGAAGTCATGCGAATAGAACGTGGTGATCTTGCCGCTGGCGCTGATCCCGTAGATCACCCCCGAGTGCTCGATCCTCTCGGGGCTGTCTCGAACCGTAGTCGGCTTCGCGAGGATGTTCCAGGCGCGCCAGACTCTCTCGAGCTGTGGGCGCGAGCCGAGCAAGTACTCCATCCGCCCGGTCATCCGATGCTCCCGAAGGAAGGTCCGGACAGTCCTTGGGGTATCACCGCGGGGATCGACCGACACCGCGATGATCTGCAGCTTCTGGGCCTCCGGCCCCAGTTGAGATAGGGCCGTGTGGACGTTGCCAACGATGATCGGGCAGACATCCGGGCAGTGGTCGTAGATGAATGTGACCAATACTGCCTTGCCCCGGAACTGGTTCAGGTTGACCGAGTGGCCGAGCGAGTCCTGGAGCGCCAGGGGAGGGGCCGGCTTCGGCGGGATGTCAGCGACGCCGTAGTAGTTGGGCACCGAGCTCTCAGGCTCGCCTTCCCGGACTGAGGTCCTGTTGGAGCTTTCACCGCTCCCGCCACAGCTCGCGACCAACAACGCAAGTCCCAGCACCGCCCGAGCAGGGCCGAGGCTGGAAGCAGTTGGGTGTGGCGTGGCGGGGGGATCACTGGGACTCCAGAACTGGGAGGTCATGGATGATCTCCGACGGCTTGAAGGCGGCGTTGTAGATCGTCGTGAGCTTGCCTGACGCCGAGATGCCGTTGCTCCAAAGGGGGTGAGGACGGGGCCGGTAACACGCCGACCCCCGTCTCGCCACCCAGGCACGGCTCGCCTAGCCGAACGTGATGCTGATGTCCGTGGTCTTCTTGTTGACGTCCGTGACGGACGGCCGTGCCGCTCGCGCCGTCGTAGTCGCCAGTCCCGCCAAGAATGGGAATGGGCAGGTTGGTCGACTTCTCAGTCACGAAACCCTGCAGGCTCAGCGAGCCCCTCGAGAGCTGGGCCTGGACGTTGCAGAGACTCTTGCCGCCGATGATGGTGCAGACACCGCGATCGAAGCCCGTGTCGTCGCCCGAGAGCTTGTCGCCGAAACCGAAGCGGTCGCCCTGGTGGGGCTTGCTCTTCGGGAAGAAGCCGACCTTCTTCAGTGATTTCGCGACGAGATGTAGCGATTTCGGCACTGGTGCGGCCGATCCTGCGGTCGCCTGAATAGCGATTGCCCCGACCGCTGCGGCGATGGCGGCGAGCGCCAGCATCGACCTCAGAGAGAGCGGTTTGTTGGTCATCGAAGTCCTCCTTGTGGTCACGACGCTCGAAGGCGTCGCCGGTTTCGTCGGTGTATGCCCTCAGAAACCAATTTCTTTGGCGTTGCCGTCCCTGGCACCCCCTAGGTCCCGTGAATCAGCCCGGCTGTGGCACATGGCGTGATCGCCATGTGAACAGCCGCTGGCACCCTCTGCGATTCGAATTAACGCCAACTAAGGGCTTGGCGGCAGAGACTGCGCGGTCGGGCGACGCTGCTTTCCATGCAAGGCAGCGGTCTTGTCTTCGACTACTGCTTCTCGTCGAAGTGCTACTCCCACCGCCCGGCGGCTTCGAGGGCTTCCGCCGGTTCATGAAACCAGGCATAGCGCCGACCCTGCCGTCGCGGAGGGTCCACAGGGCCGACTCATGGGCCACCACGTCGGCTGTGCTGCCCTGAACGCGGTTGCGGTAGCGCAGCACAACCGCGACCTGATCTCCCACCGGCCTGAGCTGTTCGAGTCGATCTCCCATCGCTCCCACCCGTCGAAGACTTTTTCGACCGCTCTGCCGAAAGCGGCGCGGCCAGTCGAGCCCCGGCTCCACGGCGCGGACGGGATTGACGTACTCGATCTCCGGGTCAATGAGTTCGACGGGTCCAGGGAGGTCGTTCCGAGCCCACGCCCGATAGAAGCTCCGCACGATCTCCACGTTCTCCTCCGACATCGCCTGCGCTCTCGTTTCAGTTCTTTCCCGACTACAACTTGCTCGCCACAGCTCACTCCGAGCGCCGTCGACTTGCCGAGAAGACCGTGATCGGGAAGATTGAGTCTCGCGAGGGCTCGAGCATCACGATGCTCAGAGCAGAGCCAGCCACAGGCCACATCATCGGAGTCAGACCCGAGGCTCTAGAGCTCGCTCGCGAAACGGCGCCGGATAGGATGCCGACAATCCCTGCAAAGCCGACGTAAAAATGCCCAAGCTGGACCGCTTCGCAAGGGGTCGAATCTCCGCCTGGCCGCAATGATTGGATGCTCGCGCGCTTCGATCACGGCCCGCTTATCGCCCCAGTGGATCGCGTCGCCATAGAAGATCGCTGAGAGCATCACTTCCGGGGAGTCCGCATGCGAAGGATGAGATGCGTTGTCCTTGGCCAGGTCCGTCGGCACGATCCCGTCCAGGGTTGCCTGGACGAGGATCAGATGGTCGAGTCGGGTGGCTCGCAGTTGGCCGTGGGCTCCGCGCCAGGCCTTCAGCTGGCTCAGGTCAGTGCCTTGACGATGGATTTCCCGTTCAAGCACGTCATAGGCGCGCTTGAAGGAGGCGGGCTCCATCGGCGAGTAGCACTGACGGAACATCGTTAGGAACCCGATCGTCGAGTCCTGATGAGAGGCAGTTTCGACGATCTCCGCTTCCGCTCCGGAATCCTCGACGCTGACGCGATAGCCGTCCCGAGCACTTAGAAGAGTCGTGCCAGCCAAGTTCCGAGCATGAGCGAAGTAGCGACCTAGCAGCTCACGCTCGGATGCCGACCAGTCGGCCTGCTTGATCGGTGCCAGCTGGCGCGGATTGGCGAGCTTGGGAAAGACGTACTGAAAGAACTTCCAGTGCCAGTCGAGGCCGTATTTGTCCTGTGGAAACCAATCGCGGAAGACGGGCGGCCACCGATGCGAGATCTCCCGTTCGATGACGGTGTTCCAGCCTCCAGTCCTGATCTGAATCGTGTCTTCGCCCACTGGGCCCAAGGTAGCTCGTTGGGAAGCTGGATCCCCCTTCTCCGCTTAGAGGCGTGTCTAACCGGCGCCCCTCGTCCAAAGCAGCTAATCCTGAAGCCCGGCGGCTTCGAGGACGCGGTTGCGGTACCGCAGCACAACCGCGACCTGATCTCCCACCGGCCTGAGCTGTTCGAGTTCGATCTCCCATCGCTCCCACCCGTCGAAGACTTTTTCGACCGCTCTGCCGAAAGTGGCGCGGCCACGTCGAGTCCCCGGCTCCACGGCGCGGACGGGATTGACGTACTCGATCTCCGGGTCAATGAGTTCGACGGGTCCAGGGAGGTCGTTGCGAGCCCACGCCCGATAGAAGCTCCGCACGATCTCCACGTTCTCCTCCGACATCGCCTGCGCAGTATCTCGCCGAAGAGTGCTGCTTTCCATGCAAAGCAGGACCGCTGCCTTCGTCCAAAGCGGCACTTTCCGGCGGTTCCCGACCTTGGCCTCATTCAAGCTCGATAAGAATTCAACGAGCATCTATGACCTCAAGTAAGCCCAGCGCTAGGCCGCCCGCCTCGTGCTCCGCAGCGCTGCGACGGCGAGTTCGTGCGGCCGCCCAGGTACCAGGGCTGTCCTCCAGCCGCCACGGTCCAGCCAGCAGTGAACCTCGCCGTGGAGGTTCACCAGGTGGCCTCAGGAAACCGGCCAGCCCTCGCTCTCGAACATCGGCATGGCCGACTGGAGCGGCTCTTGGAGCTCTGCCTCGAGGACCGCGACGCCGACGTCCCCCTTGTAGAGGCTGTTCTGGGTCATTCCCTGGTCGCCGACGAAGTCGATCGCCCGATCGAGCATCGAACGGGCACGGTCCACGTACACGCCCTCGCCGGTCAGCCGGTACAGGCAAAGGAACCCGTAAGCCTGGCCGGCTGTTCCGCAGCACAGGTGTCCAATCGGCGCCGGGTCCGACCAGGCGTGCTCGGCCGCCATCCGCCCCAGCTCGAGGTAGCGATCTTCCGATAGCACCCGATGTGCCTGCGCCCAGAGCATCGCGTACCCGGGCGAGCCGTGGCACCAGCCGGGCCAGATCACATCGTCCCCCGGCCCACGATGCCACCAGGCCCGGTCGCCGTCGCTGAGTGCGAGCCTCTCGAGATCATCGAGCATCTGGACCGCAGCCGCCGGCAGCGGTTCCAGCGAGATTGGCTGGAACCTGAGCATCGCGAATGCGACTCCCGCCCAGCCGTGAGCGACACCAAGGAACGGATCCTCGTTCCCGGCGACCGCTTCGGCGCACGAGCTCCAGTCCGAAACGAGCTCCGCCTGGCGTGCGCTCCCCAGCCCCAACAGCCGGTTCTCCGCGTATCCGGCGGCGCGATTTGCCTCCATCAAAGAGGCGCAGCCGATCAGGTGCCCGGCGCGGCCCGTGGTCAGGTCGTTGCGAGCATCCGTCGTCTCCGCCGCGGCAACGAAGCTGCCCACCGCGGCATCGGCCCCCTCGCGATCGTCTTTTACGCAGGCGATCAGGCCGTCAACGCAATGGACCCCGGCGGCCGAGTGGTAGAGGGCCGTTCTGCCGACCGTGCTGGGCTCTAACCCGACCCGTGGATCGAAACAGGCCTCCGACGGCTCGGCCTCGAGCGCGAGCTTGGCGCGCTCGATCCAGACGTCGGCGAGAGCGAGCAGGTCCGGGCGATCGAGCAGGCAGCTGGCCCGGTAGAAGAGGTAGGCGATCCCTGCGGCGCCGTAGTTGACGGTCGCAGTGGGCCTGGACAGGGCGCGGTCGAGCTCGCCGTCGAGGTCCAGCCGAGCGGCGAGCGCTCCGAACAGCCCTGGCGGTGTCCACATGCGGGTGGCCGGCGCGGGCTCCTCCTCCCCGAGGTCGGCATCGATCGCTTCGGCGAAGGCTTCGTGGAACTCCTCCATCGAGCCGTACCGATCCGCTGGGTCCTTCGCCAGCGCTCGCGCGAGGACGGACTCGATCACGGGAGACGATGGGAGCGCGAGCCGGCGGAATGCTCGGGGCGGCTGCGTACATACGGCCTCCAGCCAGCGCTTGCCCTCCAGCACCTGCTGGAGGTAAGGCTCGCCCGTAAGCAGGTCGTAGAGCAGAGCCGCAAGCGAGTACTGCTCACTCTCCGCGGTGGCGGGCGGAGCGGGCGCCCTGTCGTCAGCCAGGGTCGCCGCGGCGTACTCCGGAGTGAAGAAGGCCGAGACCCCGCCGCCGGGAAAAAACTGCTCAGGCTCGGAGGGAATCTGGCCGAGGCCGAAATCGACGACATGGACCCGCCTCTCCTCGGCGGCGTAGAGCAGGTTGCGGGGGTGTACGTCACCGTGGAGCACGCCCTGGCGGTGCAGGTCGACGTAGGCATCAAGCACGGCGACGCAGATCTCAGCGACCTCCCTGCGCGCCTCGACCGACCACGGCCTGCGGAGGCGCGAGGCCACACTCGTCACCGGGGTGCCCTCGCACCACGAGATCACCAGGAACGGCTCCTCCTCCGCTGTCCCGTTCTCGAGCGGAGCGGGTGCCGTTTCCCCCTGAAGCCGCCCGAGCACGCGCAGCTCGTTACGGAGGGCGGCGCGAACCCACGGCTGCGCATCCGCGCTGACGCGCTTCAGGGCCGCCTCGACGCCCTCCGGAGACTTGACCCGATAGACCTCGGTGTCCTCGACGATCTGCAGGGGCTCGAGTACTTCCCAGTGCCCGACCTGCTCGCCGACCCGAAGCTGGTGGTCGTCGATGGCGGCGCGCTCCATCCCCGCCGGGACGAGGAAGTCGTCTGCGATGAACTCGTTCAGCATCGGCACGCATCCCTCGACGACCTCCTCCGTTTCGAGGCCGGCCCGCTGGATGAACCGGAAGATCGCGTCTGGCGCGCTGGAGGGCCTGCGGAACTCCTCGATCAGGTCGGCCGTCGCACGATCCACCACCCGGGTCGTGCGCCGTGAGCGCTGCCGTGTGACCGCGAAGTCGTCCGGATCGCAGCCGATCGCGGCGCGCACGGGCGGAGGGAGGTCGGCGACCGGAAAGACGAGCACCTCCTCCGGGAGAACCAGGCGATCACTTGGGTCCATCGCGCTCCCAGTCGACGCTCAGGGGCTCCCAGGAGTCAGGATCGACGCCGAGTGCGTCGGCCCGCAGCAGCGCGGCCTCGACGCCCCGCGCGGGCTCGGCCTCGGTCATCGCCCGGGCGAGCTGCAACGCGAGCCATAACCTCCAGCTCTGTCCCGTCTTACCGGGGGGATCCGTTCCCCACGACAGCAGCTGGCTCCCATTGAACGCGCAGGTGAATGGAACGCCATGCGGCTCGAAGTCGGCGAGCCGGGGCTCGAGCAAATCCGCCACCCGGTACAGCTCGGGCTTGTCCGCAAAATAGATGACGAGCTTGTCCGGGCGCCCGAGATAGGGGAGTTCGGCACCGACCTTGAAGCCGACCGCCTGCGACTCGGTGACGATCGGCATCACGGCATGAAAAACGGGCCGGACGCTGTCGAGAACCGGGCTGACATAGAGCTTGTGCGTCGTCGCCCCGTCGCGCGGATCCCCCCGCGGCCTTGTCCAGATCGCCCATCCCACATCCTCGCCGACGAGCCTGCGCCGCCGCCAGCTGCTCATCAGAAGACGGCGCAGGTCCTCGTTGTCGTGCAGGAGGTGATCGCTCACGCTCTCTGGTGTGGGAAATGCCCGGCGGAGGCTGGGCGATGCTGGAAACCGCCCGTAGGAGTAGATGCGGTGGCCGAGCCTGACCGGATCGCGGATGCCGAGCGCCGCGCCGTACGAGAGCGCGGCGCGTGAGAGGTCCGGCCGAGGTGCTCGATGCCGCACCACTTGCCCCGGTTCCGTCTCGCTACTAACCCTCCTCCACGATCGCGGTGACGGCCTTGAGGATCTCCTTCTTGTCCAGCTCGACCTCCTCGAGCGGGTCGACGTACAGGAGATGCTTGGTCGTCGCGGCTCCCTTGCAGCTGGTCGTGCAGTTCGTGCAGGCGCCGGAGCAATAGCTGCAGTCGCAGGCCCCGACGGGATCACCCGGCCTGACCGTCTCGACTATGGGCACGACCGCGATGGTGAGAGTGCGTCGCTCAAAAACCTGAGACGTCGTTCTCTGGGCCATTACCTCACCTCCGTCTCTCGAAATCATTATCCGACACGGCACCCCCTATGTACCGGCCACCTTGGCGTGACCCTATCCGATCAAGGGGGGCAGATCCAGATCTTGGACAAACGATTTCCGACCGCTCGCGCGAAGGTGGGCCGGATCTAGCAGGCGCCCGCGTCGGGACCAGTGTCGGCGACCTGATCCACTCCATGCCACCCCACTCCCAGGTATCGCCTTGGAGCCTCCGCACCCCCCGGCTCTTCCGCCGAAGAGCACCATACGCCGCCGGGCCGCGTCGCTGCTTTCCATGCAAAGCAGGAGTGCTGCTTCTCGTCCGAAGCGGCTACTCCGACAGCCCGAGGGCTTCGAGGGCTTCGGCCCGCTCCTGGAACATCCGGAGGTGCGTGATCTGACCGTTTTCGACCATGTACACAAACGCACTCCTCGCGATCACCTCCATCCCGTCTCGTCCCCGCATGCGGGCGGTGTTCGGAACCACGACCTCGGAGCCCGCCTGGGTGAACCCGTGCGCTTCAATCTCGACTCTCTCGAACATCGACCAGAACTCATTCCGGAAGCTCTCTACCTCCTCACGACCGCGATAGACACCCTTGAGCGGTCCTCTAGAACGCGACCAGTCGATCTCCGCATCGGATCGCCACAAGGCCCGCTCCATCGCCAGGTCCCGCCGGTTCCCGGCTTCGATCGACTTCCGGACAACCTCGACGTTCTCCTCCGACATGGCTACTCCGACAGCCCGGCGGCTTCGAGGGCCGCTTCACGCTCGGTGAAAGACTGCCGCCTTCGGACCTTGTCCTGCCGAAAGAAGTACACGGAGAACACGCGGACCTCAACCTCGACTCCGCTTCCACGACCGCGTCCATGCTTCAACTCGGCAACCACGAGGACATCCCCTTCATCGCGCACGACTTCATCGGGCGTTACCTCGAACTCCTCCCAGGCGGACCGTATGGCGTCCATCGACACTTCGGAATCGCCTCCGGGCCTCGGTACACCCCTACAAGGCCCGGAAACGTGCCTGTCGTGCACCACTCCACACCGGGCGTCGCAAGCTCCATGGCCACGGATGCGTCGCCCCGGTTGAAGGCCTCGTAGCCGCGTCTGAGGTTCGCAACCCTCTCCTCCGACATCGTCCATGCAGTATCGCTCGGCGGAGTGCTGCTTTCCATGCAAAGCAGCACTGTTGGTGGTAGCCGACCGCGATGTCGCGTTCACCTGAGACCCGGAGCGCCGGCTCCCTAGTTGGGGTGCCGACTGGTCTCGCGGATACGCGTGCGGTGGTAGCGAGAGACATATCGGGCCCCCGCTACCTCACGAAAGGCCCGCTGATGCGGGCCTTTCGTTTGTGCTGAGGGGGCTATGACGCCAGCCCGCGAGCATCAATCGGGCAAAGGGAGCCTGAGGCCGCCTCGGCAAGCTCTATTTGAAGGGGACGGTCACGGGACCGCGCAGACGCCGGTAGACGGCGAAGAAGTCGCGGTCGTCGGGGCTGAGGTAGCGGGTGGAGGGCTGATTCGAGGGCCCGACCTGCGTCGGGACGAGGCCGTGGTGGTGGGTGTAGGTGACCAGGGTGTGCCAGTCCGCATTGATGTCGAACTGCATCGCGCGCACCGCCCCAGCACGCTGCAGGATTCGCGCCAAGGTGATCACGGTCTGGTCGTCGGCGGCTGCGAAGATCAGGTTGCCGCGACGGTCGATGCCGATGCCGGTGCGCCAGACGCGGACGGCGTTGCCGACCGTGAACCCCCACTGCGAGCTGTCGTTCAGGGCGGGGCTGAGGCGTCCGTTCCAGATGATCGGCGGCAGGCTCTGGCGGGCCCAGGCGACATTCGGCCCGGCGTTGGGGCCGCCGCTCCACCTCACGATCGCGACGCGGCCGTCGCGATAGCCGACGAGCGTGGCGTTGCCGTTCGCGAGCGGCTCGTTGATGCGGCCGTTGTCGGTCGAGCCGTTGTTGACGTCGGAGTAGATGAAGCCGCTGTTGAAGGTCGCGAGCAACCGCGAGCGCTGGTCGTAGGGGACCATCATCGGCCCGCGTACGGCAGCGTGCGGCGGCTCGTAGCGTCCCGGATAGAAAGCCAGTGCGGTGCGCGCGCGTCGATCTTGGCGAGGTCCTGTACGAGCCGGCTGATGCGTTCTTCGTCCCAGTGCCGACGGAGCGCATGGAACGACACTCGGACCTCCCGGTGCTCTTTGATCCTGAAGAGCGTGTCGCGGCCAGGCGTCTCGATCGCGCCCGTCTCGATCCCGTCCTGTTTCCTCCGCGTATAGCGCACGGGGAGGTGCTTGTCCTCCGCCCAATCGAGAAGGCCTTCCGCGGCGCGGGCGGCGTCCGGACTGCTGATCTCGTCGATCAGCTAGTCCTCGTTGTGGTCAAGAAAGCTCTGCTTCGGACGGGCTCTGTAGGCGTCGAGCCTGCCCCTGTCGACGACCGGCCGCGACTCATGATCCATAACGATCAGCCAAGCCCCTTCGCCCCTCCCCCGGGGACCATAGGCCGCCTTGACGCATGGACGGCACGGGGCTAGCCTCGCCTTGCTAGCCCGAAAACCTGGGGATCAAAGTGAAGGGAGAGTCGGCGCATGGCCGGGGTTGGGGGGGAGTCCGCTCGACGCTGCCGATCGAGAGCGCGATGCCGCGACCGCGGCAAGAGGCTCGGGCATGAATGGAGCGGAGCCCATGAGCCTGCACGCCGGGGCGGTGTTGCGGTGCATGGTTGTTGCAATCGGCTGCCTCGCAGCCCTGATCTCACTACTGCCCGAGCTGCTGGCCGGCGCGGCGTCGGCGGCCGGGCAGGAAAAGCTCGCTGTGGTCGAAATGCGGGATTCCGCGAGCCCCGCGGGCGGCACCTTCTACATCAGGACGATCGACCCGTTGGGCGCCCCCATCGACACCTTGGTCTCGGTTCCAGCCGTCAACGTCTTGGGCGAATTTCGCCTCGGCAGCCAGGTCGGGTCGGTTAGCTGGTCTCCGGACGGGTCGAGGATCGCCTACCACCAACTGACCGGCGCGGAGCGCTACCAAGCCACCGCGACGACGTCGTACATCATCCCGGTGGCAAGCACCAGCGGCGTCTTTCTTTCGCCGGGAGGACAGGTGCCAGGTCTTGCGTGGGACTTTCCTACCCAGAACATGAATTGGATGCCCGCCTGGTCGCCCAAGGGGGACGAGATCGCATACTGGGCGAACACCCCGCAGGGGTTTGTGCTGCGCACGATCCACCCCGACGGCAGCGGCATGCGCACGGTCACGGTGGGTGGCTCCAATCCGCAGGGAGCTAGCCAGGTGGCATGGTCGCCCGATGGCAAGACGATCGCCTTCAGCTCGGCCGCCGGGGCCGACGCGGGGGGCAACCTGTTGAAGGTTCCGGCGGCCGGCGGCACCACGACTTACCTCGCCCTACCCGAGTACGACGGAACGCTGGCCGGACAACCCGCGTACTCGCCGGACGGGAAATCGATCGCCTTCATTCGCCAGCGCTTCACGACGTTCCCGGTGATCCGCCGGCTTGTGGTGCGCGATCTGGCGACGGGCGCCGAGCGCCCGGTCACCGACACCTACCCCGCCAGGCGCCAACGAAAGTGAGCTGGTCACCGGACGGCAAGCGCATCGCCTACATCGAGGACGCGCCCGCGTGCGGTTACGGCGGTCCAAGTGGCTGTGACCTGGTGACGATCAAG
This sequence comes from uncultured Solirubrobacterales bacterium, assembly GCA_963695675.1. Classification (GTDB taxonomy): domain Bacteria; phylum Actinomycetota; class Thermoleophilia; order Solirubrobacterales; family 70-9; genus DASUPK01. The sequence goes on along the minus strand of CAVOGY010000007.1, from coordinate 1,024,423 downwards.
GCCGACGGCACCGACAAGCAGATCATCCTGCACGCGGACTACATCGGGGGCGCCGCGTGGGCGCCCGGCTCGAGCCCCAACTACTACATAAAGCACATCGAGGTCGCGCAGGCGATCTCCCCGGATCTCGGGCCCCTGAATGGGTTCGATGACCCGCTGGCCGAGGGTGAGCGCGACATCACTTGGACCCGCCCGTCGGTGGAAGGCTCAACCATCCCGCTGGTGGCGGACAAGTCGACGCTTCTGCGGATCTATGTCGGGGACTCGAACCTTGAGCCGGGCACCACCGAGGAGCGCGACGTGCGCTTCAGCGTCACGGGGAGCACTCTCTCCCTGCCCGTGAAGCGCAAAGTCCACGTCAAGGTGACCGCGTCCGACGTCGCCCCCACGCAGACCGACGCCGCCGCGGCTCTGAACGTCTGGCTGCCGCCCCAGGCGGCACAGTCCGGGATCCCGGTCAGCCTTCACGTCGAGATCAACACCATGCCGGATGGTGCTCAAGACGACCCGGAGTGCGACGGCTGTTATCCCAACGGCAACAAGGCGTCTTTGAACGGCGTCCGATTCGAGGATGGCGGCAACGTCATTGTCGCTCCGCTGCCGATCTACGTGGTCGCGCCCGACCTGACAGTCACCGGGCCAGGGGGAGGCTGGAAGGACGTGTGGGACCTAATGACCGCGATGCTTCCCGTCGGGACTCGGGCGTCAGCAGCGTCGCCTTGCCCAAGTTCATTACCGTCAACTTCAACGATCTTTTGCCCGGTAAGGCGGAGTCCTTCAACCCGTTTCTGAGCGACGTGTATGCGTGCGAGGTGCTCTTGGACCGGGTCGAGGAGGAGCGGCTGATATCGGCCCCAGCGACGCTGGCGCCCGGCGCCCTGCGCTGGGTGGGCCTCACCAGCGATCTGCTCCCGAAGTCGCAGTGCAGTGGAAGGGCCTACCAGCCCGGGCAAAGCATGCTGCTCACTACCCCCCTGACCGACATCGCGGTGCATGAGCTCGGGCACTCGCTCGGCCTCCCACACACCCTCGGGTACGGCAAGGTGCCGCCCGATGGTCCCGTCGCGCTCCCCTACATCGGCATCGGGGGCGCCGGCTACGAACCGTTCGGCAGCGGCCTGATCGAGGTCTACAACAAGCTCAATTACGGCGACATCATGTCCTACTCGCCGAATAGCTGGACCTCGCCGGTCTCCTGGCATCGGATGTGGGAGGGGATCCTCGCCGAGTCAGGCGGTTTGGCGTCGAAGGCGACCGCCAACCGTTTCGCCACGGCGCGCGTCGCCGCCCCCGCTAGGCGCCCCCGTCGACTCGTCAGCGGCTTCATCGCCGGCGGGCATGGCGTGATCCTGCACTCGCTCGTCGCCAACGCGGCGGAACCCACAAGCCGCGGCACCATCATCGGCAGCATCGTCGCGCGTGACCAGCACGGCCACAGGATCGCCACGGCCAAGGTTCGCGGCAACGCTGCCGCCACGTCCGATTACCCATCGTCGTTCGTTGTTGGCCTGCCCGCCTCGAAGCGCATCGCATCGCTCGCGCTGGTGCCCGCCGCCGGAGGCAACCCCCTCAGCCGCCTGAAGGCGTCGAGGGATTCCCCGAAGGCGCGGTTCATACGGCTGCCCAAGCGAGGATCGGCGAGCAAACCGTTGAAGGTGCGTTGGCGGGCCTCGGATGGGGATCGGAACAGAATCTCGGTGATCCTCCTGGCTAAGCGGGGCAAACGAGCGTGGGACACGATTGCGACAGGCCCGGCCGCCTTCCACGTACGCGTCAAGCCCTGGACCCTTGGAAGGGGCAAGAAGCTCCGGTTGCGTCTCCTGGCTTCGGACGGCTTCAACACGACCACGGTCAAAGCGAAGCCCGTCAGGCTCCGCTGCACTCGAAGCCTCATTACGGGAGGAGTGGCAGTACCGTCCATCACCGCTCCGAGCGCACCTAACCTACTTGCTGGCAGATCGAGTTGCTAAACCGCAGAGCGCACTCGAGAAGGCACTCGATGTCGGCGGCTCGAATTGGGGGGCTCATCTGCGCCTTAGCGAGTCACTGCGTGCCGGGACTGGATAGCCGCTTTGGACGAAGCGCCGCGTTAGCCCGCTTGACGATCTCCACGCCGCCGCCGACATCGCCCACGCAGTATCTCGCTGAGGGGTTGCGCTTTCCATGCAAAGCGGATAGCTGCTTCTCGTCCAAAGCGGTAGTTCTGGACTACTCCCGTAGCCCGGCGGCTTCGAGAGGGCATTGGATGGGTCGAATCGTTGCGACCGGGGCCAAACGGGCGTAGTGTTGGGCAGGTCCGTCCAGGGGGAACTGCTGAAGGGAGAAGCCATGCTGTCCAGGCTCAGTTCCCACGTCCGCCACAACGTGGTGGGCTATCTCGCACTGTTCTTTGCCCTGAGCGGCACTGCCCTCGGAGCAAACGCCGCGATCAAGGTCGGTGACCCAGCGAGCGGCGATCTGACCGGCACCTATCCGGGCCCGACGATCGCACCCAACAAAGTCGACTCCGGGAAGGTGCTCAACAACTCCCTCACCGCCGCCGACCTCGCCGCGGGCGCGGTCGTCGGCGGCACTGGAGGCACCGTCCAAGACAACACGCTAAGTACAGAGGATGTCCTAAACCAATCGCTGACCGCAGACGACCTCGCGGCGGGCTCGGTTGGGACTTCCGAGCTCGGCGACGGCGCGGTCACCCCCGCGAAGCTCAATGCTGGCCTCCAGTTCACGGACAGCGGTCTCCCGCTCTTTCTTGGGGACTGCTCGGCGGTTCCACACGGCTGGTACGCGTTCGCAGACACTGCCGCATTGACGAGCGGTGAGGTCTCCTACGCGAGGGATGCATTTGGCATCGTCCACCTGCACGGGGTTGCGGTCAACTGCTCGGCCCCCAATGACCTTGTTTTCACCCTGCCTCCGGGATTCCGCCCGAAAAATAATCCGATTTTCCCCGGGCTCGACTACAACAACCCAGCCCTAAATCAGATTACGATTAACACGGACGGCGACGTCTTTGTGTACCCCGTTGCGGGAGGCAGGTCGGTGATCCCATCGCTCGAAGGGGTGACATTCCGTTGCTGGCCATCAGGTCAGAATGGGTGCCCCTAGAGTCGCCCGTTTAGAAGCCGCGCGTTCTGAGGGACTCACGGGCGGGCGTATCAATCAGGTATCTGGCTGGTGCGCTCGCCCGCTCTCCGCTGCTAGCTAGCGCAGAGCTCAGTCTGGCCTGCGACATCGCCCACGCAGTATCTCGCGCCGGCAGCAAGGCGTTTTTGGCGCACGCAGTGGCACAGTGGCCGGCGCTCCGGGTCCCAAAAAAAACGTGGCGCCTGGGCCCAGACGCCACGCCCTAACTCCCCGCAGCCCAGCGGCTTCGAGGGCGCAAGCTCAGATCGATTCTTTTGACCTAGGCGGCCCGTACGTGGAGCACAGAGGCCAGGGCTGGACCGGCACGCAGAACGCCGCATAGCGTCGCGGTCTCCTTAGTCAAGTAGCTCGACGGTGCCGTCCTTGTTCTTGAGCCACAACTTCGCGTTCACCGGCTCTTCGCCGACGACACCCACCAGGTAGATCCCGGGAGCCTCCGCCAGCGCCGGGAGCGCTTCCACGGCCTCGGCCGTGCGGGTGGTCGTGAAGGTGCCGCGCAGCCGCCAACCACCGGGCCATCCCCTCGGTTCGTCTACCTGGTAGTAGACCTCGAACTCCGGCATCGAAGGCGACGGAGGCTATCGACCCCTTGACTGCTCCCGTTCGGCTGCGGATGGCGCGACCGACGACTTCGCCTACTCCCGCAGCCCGGCGGCTTCGAGGGCTTCGTGGAGGCGCGGGAAGGAGCGCATCCGAATGATGCGTCCGTCTCGAAGAGAGAACAGCTCCGCAAAGCGATCTTCGATCGGCGCAGGACTTCGAGCGCTCCGAGCGCTGCGATGAAGGACGACCACCACCTGATCGCCCGCGTCATGGAAAGCCTCCGGCGACAAGCTGTACGAGGCAAAGGACCCCAGGAACTCGATGATTGTGCGAGCGACGTCCTCCACTCCACGTCTGGACCCGCCCATCAGGTCGGCCGCGAGGGGGCGGAACTCGACCTCGGGCGCCAACAGCGACTTCCAGCCGTCGATGTCTCCTCGGTCATAAGCCTCGAAGTACCTCCTCACCACCTCCACGTTCTCCTGCGACATCGCCCACGCAGTATCTCGCCCGCAACCGCCGCTTTCCATGCAAAGCAGCACTCCTGGGTGCGCGCTTCCGACCACCGCGCTCCTTAGGATTTGCCAACCCGAGTTCGCAGGACCGCTCCACGCGAACTTCAGCCACCACGGGCCAGGAGCAGGGCGACGGAGGCCCGGAGGTGGCTTCATCAGCAACAGAATCACATCACCAACGTCAGCGCTTCACGGTCTAATCGAGTCCGGCGACTCCTTCAGCCCGACCGCTTCGCGACGCTGACGCGGGCGACGGTCCAGCGGACCGCGCTGGCCAGGCTGCCCAGATGGAGCCGGGACCGTGTCATTGGCCGTGCCTCAGGCTTCGACGCCCGAACGTCGGCGGCGAGGCGATGGAGTTCCGCTCGCCGATGCAGCTCGGCCGAACGGGCCTGTGCCCGCAAGTTGGTCAGGTCGGACGCCATTCTCCTTCTCCCTCAGTTGCCCGTTACTACGGTCGGAAGCCGCAGGTGGATTGGACGTGACCGCTGGGACCGGGGGGAGGGTCGGACGCCGTGAGGCGCGAGACCGAAAACCGCCGCCTGGGCGACTGGGAAGAAAACTGGGAAATCACACGGGAGGGAAATGCCGGTGACTGACGACCAACAGCAAATCTTGACCCACAACCAGGTGCTCGTGCTGCTCTCGGAGAAGGCCCGAGACGGCTCCACGTCCGCGATGATCGCGCTCGAACGCGCGCTTGCGCCTGCACCGGGCCGACGGCGACGCCGGCGACGAACTAGACCAGGAACTCGACCGGCTCCTCAGCCGCGATGACCGAGCTCCACGAAGATGAGGCGATCGCGATCGCCGAGACGCTCGAGAGGTGCAGTCTGACCGCTCGACCCACCCTGCACTTGACCTTGAGCTGCCGGCTCCGTTAGCGTGGGCGACAAGGTAAGACCGATAGGGAGGGGACTGGAACGATGCGACCTGGCCGAACGACGCTCGTTGTGATCGCGGCGATGTGCGCCATCCTCGCCGTCGCCCCGCAAACCGCGATCGCTGGGAAGAAGAAGAAGGCGTATGAGGGGGCCGTGGCGACCCAGGGGGTCGGCGGTCAAACGCCCACCATCCAGCTCAAGGTTCAATTCAGGCGCAAGGGCGGCAAGCTGGTGCCCGACTACGTCGCCAACCTCAAGCACCGCGCGATAGCCCTCTTCTGCCCCGATGGGACCACAACCTTCGTCGGCCCCTTCAACGCTGAGTCGGGGGCGGTCGGTGGCTTCGCCCAGCCCGGCTTCATTCCATACCCCGGCGCCGTTGGCTTCAAGCCCTTCAAGCAAGGGGGAGGTACAGCTTGACGCTGACCGGTGATGAAGCGGATTCGAACGGCACAGCAGATTTGCTTCAGCTGATCACTCGAGTGTCGAGCAAGGGCGCGGCGACAGGGACCATTCGGCTGGTGGCCGGCACGTGCGACTCAGGCACCGTGAGCTATACCGCTCCCAGGGTGGCCAGCTTCAGTCCAGCCCCCTAGCTAGCTGGAGCGAGGGCGCCGGCTATCCGCGCCGCACCACGTCCGACGTTCTCCTCCGACATCGCCTACTCCGACAGCCCGGCGGCTTCGAGGGCCTTGTCGGGCTCGGGGAACATTCGCAGCGAGACGGCCTTGCCGTCGAGAAACGCCCACAGGTGCCCGATGTGGATCTCGATCTCCGCGCTGCTTCCCTTGGGCCGCGCCCGAACCTTGAGAACGACCGCGACCTGGTCGTCGCTTTCGAATAGCTCCTCGGGCTCGACGCTCGACGCCTCAAATGCCGTGAGCCACTCCCGAAAGTAGCCCTGACACTGTTCGCGCCCCCGATACGTCTCCCGCCCCTGGGTCCAGGAGGTGTCGTCAATTCGACATCCGGGCCCAGGTCGCGAAATGCCGCATCCCCAGTCGTCGCGATTGAACGCCTCGTAGATAGACCGCACGATCTCGACGTTCTCCTTCGACATCGCCCACGCAGTATCTCTCGGCGGAGTACTGCTTTCCATGCAAAGCAGTAGCGCCGGCCCTCCAGGAGTCGTGGCACTGCGGGTGTGCCCCAGTCAGCCCTGATGACCGGCGGTCGGGCTTCCGCGTGAAGCCGGCGCCAGGGGCTTGGCCAATGCAACGTCTCAAACGACGATCTCCTCTAGCGGCGTTGGCTGCGGGCATCAATCCGGGCATCAATCTGAGGACAACTCGGGAGAACTCAGGCGACCTCGTCGGCTTGAGCCCATGCCTGAACAGGCGAGAGATCGTCGTGCTGTCGATCTCATAACCCGAAGGTCGCGGGTTCGAATCCCGCCCCCGCTACTAACCAAGGGCCCTCGAAAGAGGGCCCTTGGTGTTCACGAACAGGCGCGGGCCCCAGGCGGAGAGCAGGATTGGGCCTGGCGTGGCACGGTCCCCAATCGGGTAGGCGGGAACCATGATCCGCACCCTGGGAGCAAGCTGCCCGGCCTCGCACACGACAGTGGCGTGGACCGAGGTGGCTAGATGACAAAGCTCGATTCGAGCCTCAATATGCCCCCGCTTGAACTGATGATCCCCAGCCACCCAGCGAGTGTCACCGAGGCTCGAAAAGGAGTCGCCGCATACGCGGAGGCGGCGGGGGCCGACCGCAGTGACGTCGAGCTCGCGGTCGCGGAGGCCGTCACCAACGCGGTCGTACACGCCTTCGTCGGCCGCGACAATGGCGTGATCACGGTGCGAGCCGAACTCGACGGTCCGAACGAGCTTCTCGTCGAGGTAGGGGACAACGGATCCGGGGTAGCGACGCCCTCCCGCTCTCCTCGAGCCGGTTTCGGTCTACCGATCATCGGAGCGGTGACCGACAGCGTCGAGATCCACACCGGGGATCGGGGCACCTGGCTGGAGATGCGATTCCCGCGCGCCTCGTAGAGCGAGTCGAACCTCTCGGAGCGCGTCCCGAACTGCGGCCCTAGGAAGAGGTCGGGCGAGCTGACGCCTCTGGCTCCGTGACCCCAACGACCTCGAGGACGCTCAGCGCCTCCGCCAGGCTGGGGTATACCGGGATCTCCCGATCAAGCTGGGTGAGACGCAGCACGCCGAGGGGTTGGTCTTGGGCGACAATCGCGAAACGCGGGGGAACGGAATCACCGAGCCTGAGGCGCAGACCGACCAACACCGAGAGGACCGTGGAGTCGATGAATCCGCAGTCGGTGAAGTCGATCAACAGCGGCGCGGCGTCCTGCGCCAGAGCTTGCTCAAGCTTCGCTTCGAGCTTTCCCACGGAGGCCAGGTCCAGCTCCCCGCTCACCTGAACTGCCGCGATACCCGAGTCGAGCCTGCGGTGCTTGACTTCGGGCCGTCTCAGTCCAGAGGGGTGGCTGTTGTTGGAGGCTCCGATGCGCAGGACGCTATCAGATTGTGATGAGGTTTTGAAGAAACCAGCCATTCAATCCTCATCACATTCTCCCCACCAGCTAGCCAACTTGTCGCAGGCATCGACTAGCATCCACAGCGTGGCTGATCAACCCAGTGCTGACCATGGCGTCTACAGCATTGGTGCAGTTGCGCGAATGCTGGGAATTCCGGCCGCCACGATCCGCAACTGGGAGGAGCGCTACGCGACGATCGTCCCGGAGCGGAGCCCGGGCGGACACCGGCTGTACTCCCGCGATCAGGTGGAGCAGCTCCGCTTCATCGCGACGGAGGTCACGCGCGGGCTCTCGGCGTCCGACGCCCACCGCCTGCTTTCCGACCAAGGACAGGGTGGCCGGCCCCAGGAGAGCGACGGCCCGAGCGATCGCACGCGGCTGCTCGTGCTGCTGGCCGAACGCGATCCTGCGGCTGCGGATCTAGTGCAGTTCTTCCTGCGCACCGAGGGGTATGAGGTGACGCTGGCGCTGGCAGTCGACGAAGCCGAGGAGCAGTGGCTTGAGAGCCGGCCGGAGCTCGCGATCGTGGAGCTGATGATCGACGGAGGTGTCGGGGCGGAGCTCTGCAGGCGCTTGAAGCAGCACGAGGCCAAAGCGGTGATCGCGATCTCCGCCCTCGAGGCCCGAGACGAAGCGCTTGCCGCGGGCGCCGACGCCTTTCTGCAGAAGCCACTCGACCCGCTCGAGCTCATCTCGACCGTCAAGGACCTGGCGGGCACCAGTGCGCTGGTCGGTCATCGCACGCAGGAGAGTCGGTAGTGGACGAGCGCCTTACGAGCGGCGACGAGGGGCTCGACGAGATCCTCGGCGGGGGCCTGCCGATGAACGGGATCAACCTGATCATCGGGCTGCCCGGCTCAGGAAAGACCATCCTGTCCGAACAGTTCGTCTTCGCGGGCGCGACCGAAGAGCGTCCTGCGATCTACCTCTCCACGGTCTCCGAACCGTTCGAGAAGATCCTCCGCTACGGCCAGACGCTCAGCTTCTTCGATCGCGATGCGATCGGCCGGTCGGTCTACTACGAGGACCTTGGCGACACCGTGGGGGGCGCGGGTGGGCTCAGCGCGGTGACCGAGCGGATCGCCTTGCTGACCAAGGAGCGGCGGCCGGGGATCATCGCAATAGATAGCTTCAAGGCGCTCGCCGCATTCGCGGAGGACGCGCAGGCTTTTCGGAGCTTCCTGCACGACCTCGCCGCGCTCCTCACGGCCTTTCCCGTGACCTCGTTCTGGATAGGCGAATACAGCGAGGAAGAGATGCGTACGACGCCCGAGGCGGCCGTGGCCGATGGGATCATCTCGCTCGAAATGCAGCGTGCTAACGAGCGCGCGCAACGCCTGATCCAGGTGATCAAGCTACGCGGGAACGAGTTCCGCTCAGGACGTCACGGATATCGCCTGTCCATGGACGGCATCACGGTCTTTCCCCGGCTCGCCGACTCCCTCAGCGAGGACAGCTACGGGCTCAGCGAAGACCGGATCTCAACCGGAATCCCGCCGCTCGACACGATGCTCGCCCAAGGCTACGGGAAGGGCAGCTCCACCCTCGTGGCCGGCCCGTCGGGCGCTGGGAAGACATTGATGGGACTTCACTTCATCTTCAACGGGGTGGCGATCGGCGAGCCCGGCGTGATCGCGACGCTTCAGGAGAACCCGGTCCAGCTGGAGAGGATGGCTCGCGGCTTCGGCTGGTCGCTGGACAACGAGGGGGTGTCGGTCATGTACCGATCTCCCAATGATGTCTATATCGACGAATGGGTGTACGAACTGCTCGACCGTGTGGAGGCCACCGGCGCGACGCGCGTTCTGATCGACAGCCTGAGCGATCTGCACTACGCCGCGACCGATCCCGTGCGCTTCCGAGAGTTCATTTACTCGCTCACGCAACGCCTCTCGCGCGCGGGAATAAGCCCGATCATGACGAGCGAGGTGCCAGATCTCTTCCACGTTGGTCGCTTGGCCGAGTATGGGATATCCCACCTCTCCGACAACGTCATCCTGCTGCAATACCTGCGCCTCGACTCGCGCCTCCTGCGCACGGTGACTGTTGTGAAGTCACGCGCGAGCGCCCATGACCCCGAGATCCGCGAGTTCGGTATCACCTCGGACGGGATCGTCCTGGGGGATCCAATCAGCGACGAGAACGTCCTCGGCTAGGTATACCGCGCTGGTCAGCCGGCAGAAGGTCGCGGGTTCGAATCCCGCCCCCGCTACTCGAGAAAGGGCCGCAAATGCGGCCCTTTCTCTTTGCCGAGGAGGGGCGGGAATTCTTCCGAATGTAGAACGAGCTCAGCTCGGCGCTCGAGCGTCTTTCCGAGGCCCTTGAGCTGAACCCGGTTTGCCGATCGTGACCTGGGGTTAGTCCCTGGGAGACGGAAGGGAATCCGGCGTGATGCTTAGCAAGGCGGCCCCAGACCTTTGGCAGGACAACTTCGGCGCCGAGGCGCCGTTCGCCCTCGGTGTCGAGGAGGAGCTGCTGCTGGTCGGCGACGACAACGAGTTGATCGACAACGCGTCTCGGCTGCTCAGGGAGGCCGAACCCGATTCCGGAGCGGTCGACGGAGAGCTCTTCACGGCGATGGTCGAGACGAGGTCTGAGGTGTCGGCGGGTGCAGGAGAGGCGCTCGAGGCGCTGCGCGAGGTCCGGCGAGAGCTACTCGACTCGGGCGCCCGCCTGATGGGCGCCGGGCTCCATCCCAATGCGGCGCCCGGGGAAGCCGACGTCCGCCAGACTCCGCGTTATGCCCTGATCGAGGACTCTCTGCAGGGAGTTCTTCGCACACCAATCTGCGGCCAGCACATTCACGTCGGGATGCCCGACCAGGAGACCGCCGTTCGCGCGTACAACGGCATCCGCACCCACATCCCGCTGCTCAACGCGCTCGCCTCGAATTCGCCGTTCTGGTTCGGTGAGGACTCCGGCCTGGCGAGCTCGCGGACGGTGATCTTTCGCAGCTATCCGCGCGCGGCCATGGCGCCGGAGTTCGACGACTTCGAGCATTACTGCCGGGTGACGCGCCAGGTCTGCGCGGCCGGGGGCCTCGACGACTACACCCAAATCTGGTGGGACGCGCGCATCCATCCCGCCCTGGGAACGATCGAGATTCGTGCCGCCGACACGCAGTTCGATCTGCGGCGCGTGGGCGCCCTCGCTGCTCTCGTGCACTGTCTGACTCGGATCGAGGCAGAGCGCGACCAGAGCGATATCCCTGCACGTGAGGCGCTCGCCGAGTCGAGCTTTCAGGCGACCCGCCACGGACTCGAAGCCGAGCTCCTCGACCGCAGCGGCGAGCCGGTGCCGGCACGCGATCTTGGCCGCAAGTGCCTGGAAACCGTCGATAGTGCTGCTCAAGAGCTCGGCTGTGAGCGAGAGCTGGAGTACATCGCGGTCATCCTCGAGGAGGGCTCGGGAGCCGATCTGCAGCGGCAGGTCCATGCCGCGGCCGGCATGGAGGGCCTCCTGGATTTCCTGGTCGATGAGACCGCCCGTCTCAATCGAGCTGCGTGATACCTGCCGCGCGGGGATCTGCAGCAGCTGGGCGTCGCGAGCGGCTGAGCGGCGCACGACCTCGGCGGCCTTTCGTACACAAGCTGTCGGGGCATACGATGCGCCCCAGACCATCGAGTGAGGAGTTCTCATGCCGATATATCTGGACATTCACACCGTCGAAGGTGGAGTCTCCGCTGCGGACGCCGCAGATGCCCACATGAAGGACGTTGAGACCCAGGACCAGTACGGAGTCAACTACATGCGGTACTGGGTAGACGAGAAGCAGGGAAAGATCTTCTGCCTTGTCGAAGCACCCGACGCGGAGACGGCATCCCGGGTCCACCGGGAGGCCCACGGCTTGGTCGCTGACGAGATCTACGAGGTTCAGGAAGGCGGATAGCGGTTACGCAGGAACCCGAGCGGTTTCCCCGCCTAGCCGCGCTGCCAGGTAGGGTTCGCCTCGTCGGCGAGCGAGAGGAGCAGTCGTGTACGCACGCGTAGTCAGGTTCACGGACGTCGATCCCGATCACCTCGCCGGGCGCTTGGCCGAGGCCGAGAGTGAGGGACCGCCCGTGGACACTCCCGCGAAGGGAATCCAGATTCTCCACGACGCGGACCAGCGCACTGCGGTCGTGATCCAGCTCTTCGATACGGCCGACGACATGGCGGCGGCGGAGGGCGCCTTCGACGCGATGGATCCGGCGGACACGCCGGGGACACGCGCATCGGTCGACCGCTGCGAGGTCAAGGTCGAGTTGGACTGAGGCACCACCGCGTGGGCGAGCGCCGGGTCGGGGGAGGCATTCTTCGGCCCGATATGGCCCGATTCGGCCCGATTTGGGCCACGAGACGGCTTCGCGGCCCAATCGGTGAGCCCGTGCTGGGGCATGCTGCCCGCTTTGCGCAGCGGTTTGCCTACTCCCGCAGCCCGGCGGCCTTCGAGGGCTCTGTACAGACTGAAAGCCAAACTGCTCGACCGCATGAAAGAGGGCCCCGCATCGCGGGACCCTCTCAGCACAGCGTGTCTGCTGTTCTTAGTGCTCCTCCTTCGCCTCAGCCCACCGGCTGGAAGTAGTGCTCCCGCAGATAGCGGGCGACCTTCTTGCCCAGCACGGCTCCCTGCACGTCGGCGGTGCGGAAGTGGATGCCGGCCCAGACCCGGGCGTCGATGATCTCCTTGATCGCCTCCGAGAACCGCTCGAAGCTCCGCGTTGAGTTGGAGAAGCTGCTGAACGTATCGAACGCGATCTTGTCCGTGCCGAAGAAGTCCTGGAGCGTCTCCACCACGGCCCCGCTGATGCACGTGTGTCCCGACGGGTGCTCGGGGAACGGCGGCGTGGTGAACAGCGGCGTCCAGGTCGGGTCGGCCACGGTCGCCGGGTTCCCATCGTTGTCGGCCTGGCGGATCGCCGTGATCGGCCGCCAGGAGTTCCAGTAGTACTTGTCTTTCCAGCAGCCGATCGCGCCGTCTGCTCCGGCCATGTTGGTCATCGCGAACATCCGGGCCGCATCGGCGATATCCAGGTCCTGGGTATCGGCGAGCTGCCGGAAGATCGCGTTGAATAGCCCAGCGCCGTTGGCCTGCCAGAACAGGGCCGCGTCGGTCTGGTCCGGCGTGCGGACCGTGCTGGTGAGCGAGCCGAGCCGCTTGACCTCGTTGAAGTCCGCCGCGTAGGCGGCGCTCGTGAGCGCGTTCGGTCCGTCCGTTCGCAGTGCGGCCGCGCTGGGAATCAGGAATGGCTTCACGTTGCCGACCCACGGGGCCGGCTCCACGACAGGCGCGCCGGTGGACGTGAACGAGGTCGACCGCCACTCCCCGGGCTGGTCGCCCTGGGTCACCGTGAACGGGCTGAAGCGCCCGTCATTGGTTCTTGCGGCGAGCATCGCCGCGGCGGCCGCCTTGCCGACCTCGATCCCACCCGTTTCAGCCGGGCCGTCGTCGATCGCGTCGAGCGAGGTCCCGAGCTTGGTGTCCAGGGTCGTCTGCTGCCCCGGGAACAGCGCAACGAGCACGTCGTGGGCCGCGGTCGCGACCGCGGCGGGTGCGGAGTCGCCCTGATCGGCCGTGGCCGGCGCGCCCAGGTACGGCTCGTAGCCTCCCTCGATCGCGTTCACCGCGTCGTAGACGGCGCCCTGGACCATCGCCAGGTGGAGGTAGGCGACGGTCGGGCCCTGGCCGGCCGTGCCGATGATCGCTGTCTGGGCGTTGTTGTTCCACTCAATCACAACATCCGCCGGACTCGGTCGCCGACTGCGCGCGCGCCCGCTGGCCTCGCCCGGTGTCGCCGTGCGCCACACGCGCGCTGACGATCAGCCGCCGATCCGCCATCGCGTCGCGAATCGCTCAACATCTCGTGCTTCACCTTTCGCTAGCCCTCATTTCGGGCCTCCTTCGAGTCGTGGCGTCGGACCTCCCAACGAGTCGAGGCTCCGGTGCCTGTTTGACGGCCAGAAGCCTCCGACACGGCGGTACACACTCGGTACACACGGGCCGGGCTAGGCGTGGTCTAGGCGTGCGAAGGCGCGAACCGTCAGCCCGAGGCGCCGCCGAGCGCGATTGCCTCGACGTTCTCCTCCGACATCGCCCAGCGTCTCGGCCCGCAGCACGACGTTTGCGCGGCGCTGTGGCACAGTGAGCCGGGAGCACGATCCCAAAAAAACGTGGCGCCTGGGACGCGTTCCCAGACGCCACGCTCTACTCCCGCAGCCCGGCGGCTTCGAGGGCGGCCCGTTACTTCCCGCGCCCGGTAACGAGAAGGGCCGCCGAGGCGGCCCGTCCATTCAGACCGACAGCCTCGGCGACCGGGTCGCTCCTACGTTGACGAGTGTGATCGTGCGCTTCGCGGTCGCCACGATGCCGGCCGCATCCGTCGCGCGTGACGGTGACCTTCGCCTAGACGTTCTCGCCCTCGCCGAGCGCCTGGGAGACGGTGTCTTGCCGCTTGCCGCCCTTGCAGATGTCCGGGCCCTTTCCACCGTTGAGCTGGTCGTTGCCCGTATCGCCGAGCAGGTGGTCCTCGCGCTTGTTGCCACTTGAGCGTGTCGTTGCCGTCGCCGCCGCAGATCGTGTCGTTCCCCGCCTGGCCGCGAAACCTTGTCATTGCCCCCGAGGCCGACGATCACATCCGGACCCTGCGAGCCGGTGAGCGAGTCGTTGCCGTCCGTGCCGACGATGGTCGCTGCGTGTACGCCACCGAGAGCCCTTGCACGCGACCGGCGCCGGGCCTGATCGAGCTGGGGCTCCGAGCCTGCGCCGCGGTCTGCGCACCGAGCGCCATCACGCCGACCGCAGCCACGCCGATCACAATCGCGAATCGCTTACCCATCTCGTGCTTCTTCTTCGTGTTAGCCCTCATTTCGGGCCTCCTTCGAGTCGTGGCGTCGGACCTCCCAACGAGTCGAGGCTCCGGTGCCTGTTTGACAGCCAGAAGCCTCCGACACGGCGGTACACACTCGGTACACACGGGCCGGGCTAGGGGCGGCTTATTCGCGCGCTGGAGCGGTTTGGGGCGCGAACGGTCGGCCGTCAGCCCGAGGGGCAGGCGGAGACGTAGTCCTGCTCGGGGACGAGCTCCGCCCACTGCTCGGAAGTGAGGCCGCCGCCGGCGAGCCTGCACGCCCGTTGCAGCCAGAGCTCGGGATCGACCTCCCAGCGGATCGCGCGCCAGAGGTTCGAAGCCCTGCCCTCCCCCGAGTCGTATAACACGAACAGGTGGGCGCCGTCCGGGGTGAATCGCGCCGTCACCGTTCCGCCCGCCTCGGCGTTCGCCGCGGGTTCGGGCAGGATGGGCCCGATCGGCTGCCCCGAGGCGACGTCCCAGAGGGCCGCCGACCGGTCCGAGTGCGTGGTCGCAAGTGTGTGCCCGTCCGGGGAGAACTCCACTCCGAGAGTGGACGCGTTCCGGAGAGCGAGCGGACGTCCCACCCGCCGCCAGCCGTCGGTCGCCCAGAGGAGCGCGCCGCCGTCGACCCTGCCAGCCGCGAGCAGGCTGCCGTCCGGTGAGAAGGCAACCGAGCTGACCTCGCCGCCGGGGGAAAGCCTCGCAACCCGCTCGCCGCTTCCGACGTCGAGGATCTCGACTCCGTTCGGGCCTTCGGCGGACGGGACGCTTTCGGGGAACCGGTGGAGGGCGTTGGAGTCAGCACCGAACGGAATCGCCAGCTGCGAGCCGTCGGGGCTGAACGCCAGCGCGAGCACGGATGCAGGCAGGCGCAGCGGCGGTCGAAGCAGCTCGCGCCGGCCGACGTCCCAGATCCGCACCGCGCCCCCCTCCTCCGCCGCGGCGAGCAGATCGCCCTGGCCGAAGGCGAGCGCCGAGACGGTTCGCGGGTTGGCCGTCCGAGGGCCCCGGGGAGCGCGAAGGAGCGCGCCGAGCTGCTCTCCCGACTCGACGTCCCAAACCCCGACGCCGCCACCCTCTCCCGCCACCGCCAGCCGACGTCCATCGGCTGAGTAATCGATCGCCACCGCCGCCCTGCCGGGGAAGGCCTCGAAGCTCGCCGTCCTGCGCAGCGTCTCGGCGTCGATCAGCTCCACCCGGCCGTCGAGCCTCGCGACGGCCAGGGCGCGTCCGTCGGGGCTGAGCGCGAACGCAGGCCGAGCCAGCCTCCTCCGTGGGCCCCCAACCGCCCAATCCCCTCGGGAACGGGCGCCAGAGCCGGCGGTCCCCGGCCACGTCCCAGACGATCACGCGGCCGTCGTTGCCGGCCGTATACAGGGTGCGTCCGTCAGGGCTGAAGGCGTGCTGCTCGTCGTTGTTGGCCGCGTGGCCCTCGAGGGTTTCGGTCGGGACCCCCTTCTCGACGTCCCACAGGATCACGTTCCCACTGCCCTCGGCGGTCGAGAGGGTACGCCCGTCGGGGCTGAAGGCTCTGGGCTCGCCCGCCCCCGCGCCGGTCAGCGTCCGCACCCTTCCAGAGCCGAGGTCGAGCAGGCCGAGGCCCCCGCCGGGCTGCCCGAACGCGAGGGTGCGCCCGTCGGGGCTGAGGGCGCCGCCGCCGACCGGGTAGCGGCGGATGACGCGAAGCGTATCCGCGTCGAGCGCCTTGACCCCCCGGTCGGTGGAGACCAGGAGGCGCCCGTCCGGGGTCATGAGCGGCGGCGTGTCGAGCTGAGGGCCAACGCGGACGGGCTTTCCGAGCGGCGTGCCCCGGCGGGCGTCGTACCGACGCAGGAAGAAGGGCGCATCGCCGTCGTCGGGACCGCGGGAGTAGGGGACGAACAAGCTTCGTCCGTCCGGAGCGTAGATGACGATGCCGAAGGGTGCGAACCCTTGGCCGGCGGCAAGCGAGGTCGAGCTGCGCACCCGCCCGGTAGCCGCGTCGAGAATCTCCAGCGTTCCCGTTGCCGAGCTGTCCTCCGCGACGGCGAGCGAGTCGCCCTGCGGATCGAAGGCGATCTGGAAGGCGGGTCCGGGCGCCTGATGATCGCCGATTACCTCGTAGGTATCGGTGTCGAACAGGGTCACGGTACCGCCTGCGTCGCTGACCGCGAGGGTTCCCCCGTCGGGGCTCAGCGCGAGCGCGAGGATCGACTCCCCGCCGCCAGGGCTGAGGACGCCGATCGCCGCGGGGCTGCGAAGCAGCGTCGATAGGAGGCTGGAGCGGGTGGCGACCGAGTCGTCGAGGGCGAGCGCCGGCGCTCGCGAGCCGCAGCCGCTTGATCGAGGCGCTCCTCGGTGAGGGCCTGGGCGCCGAGGCGCTCGGCGTCGGCGACGGTGGCCGCGCTGCGCGCGCCCTGGCGCTCGGAGAGCGCGATCACCCCGGCGACCACGGCGGCGGCGAGCAGCACGCCGACCCCGGCGAGCAGCGTCCGAGGCGGCGGTTGGTGCGCCGCTGGCGCTGGGCCTGACGCTCGCCGGCGGCCCGGCTCTCCTCGAGGAAGGAGCGCTCGAGCTGGTTGAGCTCCGGGTCGTGGCTCGCCGCCCAGTCGAGCGCCGAGGCGAGTCTGGCACCCCGGTAGAGCTCGGCCGGGTCGCGCCCGGAGTCGCGCCACTCGCCGGCGGCACCGATCAGGTGCTGGTGAAGGTGGCGACCCTCGGCGTCCTCGGCAAGCCAGTCGCGCAGGCGCGGCCACTCGCGAAGCAGCGCCTCGTGGGCGACCTCGGCCGCCCCCTCGTCGACGGTGAGCAGGCGGCTCTCGGTGAGCACGGCGAGGGCCCGGGCGGCGTCCTCGTCGCGGTCGAGCTCGAGCTCGTCGAGGGGAACGCGGCGGCGGACGAACCCCTCCGCCTGCTCGTCGTCGGCGCCGGCGAGGCGCAGCAGCATCGGGCGCGCCCGGAGCCGCTCGGCCGGACTGAGGCGCTGGTAGGCGTGCTCGGCAAGGCGCGCGACCGCGCCGCTGACCCCGCCGCTTCGCTCATAGACCTCGTAGCGCAGGCTGCGGCCGTCGCGCCGCTGCCAGAGCTCGACGAGGGCCGCGGAGAGCAGCGGCAGGCCGCCGGGCTCTGAGGCGACGTCACCGACCAGCGCCGAGACCAGCCGCGGCTCGACCCGGAGCCCCGCCCGCCGGGCGGGAAGCTCGATCGCCCGGCGCAGCTCGTCGCGGCGCATCGGCCCGACCAGGAGCTGGTTGGCGCTGACCAGGGTCGAGAGCTCGGCGTGCTCGGCGCAGCGCGCGTAGAAGTCGCCGCGGATCGCGAGCACGATGACCAGCCGCTCGTCGGGGTCACCGGCGCCCTCGACCAGCGCGTCGAAGAACGCCTCGCGCTCGGCCTGGTCGCGGCAGGCGACGAAGGCCTCCTCGAACTGATCGATCAAGAGCACCAACCGCTCGCCGTCGGGCAGCCGCTCGAGCGCGTCGGCGATCCACGGCGCCGCGCCCTCGTCTCCCGCCTCGGGCACCGCCCGGGCGAGGGCCCGCGAGAGCTCGGCCAGCGGGCGCGCGCCGGGGCGCATCACGGCGCGCCGCCAGCTGCTCGGAGCCCGGGACGACGCCGTCCGCGAGCGCCGGCAAGAGGCCGGCGCGCACGGCCGAGGACTTGCCGCTGCCCGAGGGACCGACGACGGCGAGCAGGGTCGAGCCGACCAGGCGGGCGACCAGCTCGGCGACCAGGCGCTCGCGGCCGAAGAAGTACTCGGCGTGAGCGGCATCGAACGGGGCCAGGCCGCGGTAGGGGCAGACCGCCGGCTGCGAGGGATCCGGCGGCTCGTCGACGCGCGTAGAGGCGCCTCCGCTCTCGGTCCAGCTGCAGGTCCACGACGCCGCCCGGCTACCTCGGCCTCGGTCGTGCGTAGGTCGGGTTGATCGCTCATCGCGCGGCCCGCCGTCGCGGCCGAGCCGCTCAGCCACCTCCGCCCGGGCCCAGCCGCCGGCCGCCCGGTGGATGCGAAGCGGCACCCCGTCGCTCTCGGCGAGCAGTGTCGCGCATGGGGATCGACGACCCCCTCGGCGGGCGTAGAGGGCGGCGATCTCGGCCGTCGCATCCTCGTTAAGCGGGTCGAGGCGCAGGCGTTGGGCGACTCCGCTCTCGAGCAAGCCGGCGAAGGCGGGCGGGCCCTGCTCGTCGTGATGAAGGACGCAGACCATGAGCGGCCGACCCTCGGGCGCGCGGGCGAGCGCCGCGGCGGCCTCGAGCACGCTCGGGGGGGCGTCGTTGGCGTAGTCGAACACCAGAAGCGTCGGTCGGTGGCCCGTGCCGGCCTCCGCTACGGTCGCCAGCGCCGCCTCGGCGACCTCGCCACCGCCGGCATAGAGGACCGCGGCGCCCTCTTGCTGGACCTCGGCCGCGAGCTCGCCGACGCAGCCGTGTCTTGCCGATCCCCGCCGGCCCCCAGACCATCACGCAGACGATCCGGCCCTCGCGCGCCCGCGCCCAGCGCCTGCGCAGCCAGTCGAGCTCGCGCTCGCGTCCGGCGAGCAGCGGCGAGCCCCCCTCGAGCTGGACCGGCAGCTCGACGGTCGGCGGCGGCGCCTCGAGGGCCGGGTCCTGGGCGAGGATCTGCTCCTGCAGGCGCTTGAGCTCGGGGCCCGGCTCGACCCCGATCTGCTCGATCAGCGCCGCGCGCGCCTCGTGGTAGGCCTCGAGCGCCTCCGACTGGCGCCCGGCGCGATAGAGGGCGAGCATGCGCTGCGCGTGCAGGCGCTCTCGCAACGGCTCCTCGGCGATCAGGGCCTCGAGCCGGGCGACCACCTCGGCGTGGCGCCCGGCGGCGAGCTCGGCTTCGATCGCCAGCTCGATGGCCCGCATGTGAAGCTCCTCGAGGCGACCGATCTCTGGGGCGGCGAACGGCTCGGAGGCGACGTCGGCGAGCGGGGCGCCGCGCCAGAGCTCGAGCGCGGCGCCGGCTAGGCCGTTCGCGCCGGCGCCTCTCGGCTGGCGAGCGGCCTCCTCGACCAGGTCCTCGAAGCGCAGCGCGTCGACCGCCTCCTCCGCCACCCGGAGCTCGTAGCCGCGACCCCGGCTGACGATGCTGGCCCCTGCGCCGTCGGAGGCCAATGCCTTGCGCAACTCCGAGACGTAGGACTGGAGGTTCTTGGCGGCGCTCGCCGGCGGGTGATCGGCCCAGAGGCCATCGATCAGCTCGTCGGCGGCGACCGTGCGGTTGGCGCGCAGCGCGAGCATCGCGAGCACCCCTCGCAGCTTGCTTCTTCTGAGTGGTAACGACCGGCCGTCGACGAGCGCATCGACGCGGCCGAGGACGCGGATCTCTACGGCCAACTGCCCCTCTTTCCGGAGCGACCGTACACCCGTGCGGTCGCGCGATCAACCGGTTCGATCGCTGCTGGGTCTCGGCGCCCAGATCGTCGGTGCTCGCCCGTCTACTCGCGCGAGTCGTCAACGGCGCCGGAGAGGTCGCCTCCGCCCACGCCCGTGCGCGTCATCGTCTGCGTCACCGTTTCACGAGCGCCATCACGGTCTGCGCCCCCAGCGCCAGCACGCCAGCCGCAGCCACGCCGATCAACAGCGCGAATCGCTTTCCCATGTTGTCCTCCCCTTCCCTGGGCCAGCGATGCACGCCTACCCCATCTCCCCCATCAGTATGTGCGGAATGTAGCAGGCCACGCATGAACCGCTGCTTTCCATGCAAAGCAGCACTGTTGGCGACAGCCGACCGCGGCGAAAACTGAACAGCGGTTCAGCTTACGACGAAAGCGCCCGGATCAACCCCGAGTTCTGCAGCCAGCCGTTCGGCGGCCATCCGACGTGCGCGCTCGAGGCTCATCGCCGGGTCACGGATCAGGGCTCGGACACCGAGGCCGTCGAAGAGGGCCATCGCCAGGTCGGCCACGCGGTCCGGATCCACCTCGCGGAACTCGCCGCTCTCGACACCGCGGCGAATCACCCTGGCGACCCACTCGCGGTAGCTCTCGTACATCCGGCCCGCCACAGGTCGCAGCTCCGGCTCGCGGACCGCGCGCAGCCAGAGCTCGACCCAGAGGACCCACTCGCGCTCGCCCTCACCCGGGGTCGGAAGGCACTCGTCGATCGCGATCGCGAGGCCCTCCGTGGCGGAGGCCGCTGCAGCGGGGCCGGCGCCGAAGCGCTCGTCCGCAGCAAGCTCGAACGACTGCAGCAGCGCCTGGGCCAGCAGCTCCTCCCGGGTCGAGAAGTAGTGGTGGACGAGCGCGGTGGAGGCGCGCGCCCGGTTCGCGACCCTGGCGATCCGGACCTCGTCGATCCCGTCGGAGGCGATCAGCTCCGTCGCGGCGCGGAGGATCCGGTCCCGCGCGTCGGGCTCATCCCGATGAGCGCTGGCCTCCTCCATGGGTCCAGCCTAGATCGCGCCTCCGACGCCGGCCGCTTACGCGACGGCGGCGATCCCGTTCACGCCGAGACCCCCTCGCGATCCCGGAGCGCCTCCATGTAGCGCTCGGCGATCATCCCGTCGAAGGCGTGCGCTTCGGTCTCCTCGAGCGAGTAGCGGCCCGCGGTGTAGCCCCTTGAGCCCGCCCCCTTCTGGGCGAGCTCGCATACGTACCAGTCCTGGCGGTTGGTCCTGTCCCAGAACTCGATCGCGTCGGAGGGATCGAAGCCGGCCGCGTCCGCGGTGCCGGGCTCGAAGAAGAACTCGCAGACGACGTCGGTCCGGTCGGGTGCGCGGGGATAGAGGGTGTGCAGCATCACGTAGTCCGGGTGGAACGAGACCAGGGCGTTCGGGAACAGGGCGACATAGAGGATCGAGCTCAGGTCCTCTTCCGAGAGGCCGTCGATCGGCGGCCTGTCGGTCGCGTGACCGCCGCCGCTCCCCATCGTCGCCGCACCCTGGCCGGTCAGGGTCATGGAGCCCCCGCACCATGACCCGTTCCCCTCCATCTCCTCGCCGCTCATGTAGTTGCTGAGCGCGTTGAGCTCGGGATGGACGCCCGGGCAATGCAGGCACTCGTTGTAGTTCTCGACGATCCCCTTCCAGTTCGCGGCGACGACGTAGTCGACCTTGCCGGCGCTGCGGAGCTCGGCGGTGCGATAGCGCTCCAAGTGCTCGAGCAGGTCGCCGATGTGCTCGGCGGGATCGGGCGCGTCACCCCCGAGGTCGATCAGCAGCAACCCCCCAATCGTCGAGAGGCGCACCGGGACGAGGCCGTTGCAGGAGGGATCGAAGTTCTCGACCCCGTCCATGTGCGGACAGGCGCGGAGCGCGCCATCGAGGTCGTAGGACCAGGCGTGGTAGGGACAGCGCAGCCGCCGCCTGACGCTCCCCTCCCCCTCGGTGATCAGGCGGGAGCCCCGATGGCGGCAGACGTTGTGGAAGGCGCGCGGGCGGCCGTCCTCGCCCCCGATCACGATCACGCTGTCCCGCCCGATTTCGCGCATCAGAAAGAGGCCCTGCTCGCTCACCTGCGAGACGTGCCCGACGCAGATCCAGCCCGAGCAGAAGATGGCCTCGAGCTCCCAGTCGAGTACCGCCTGGTCGGTGAAGGCGGCGGGCGGCAGCATCGTCGCCTGCTCCAGCGGCCGCAGCGTCTCCGAGACCTGAGCGGAGTCGAGCGGCAGGGCGGGCATCATCGGCGGCATCCTAAGGAGTCTTGACTTTGTAGTCAAGTGCTATTAACGTGCCCGCGATGCCGGCCACGGCGACCAGCACCCCCGTCCCCAGCGCACCGGCGACCCCGGGGCCACCGCCAGCGAGCTACGACGCGATCGTCGTGGGCGGGGGGCACAACGGGCTCACCACCGCCGCATATCTGGCGCACTCCGGGCTCGATGTCGTCGTCCTGGAGCGGCGCCCGATACTCGGCGGCGCGTGCGTGACCGAGGAGGTCTGGCCGGGAGCCCGGGTCTCGCGGGCCTCCTACGTTGTCTCGATGCTCCAGCCGAAGGTCGTCTCCGACCTCCGGTTGCACCACTTCGGCTACCGGGCCATCCCGCTCGACCCCGCCTACGCGGCGATGACCCCCGACGGGCCGATCTTCTTCCACAACGAGCCCGAACAGACAGCCGCCTCCATCGCCGCCCACTCGCATCGGGATGGTGAGGTCTACGCTGACTTCGAGGACCTGTTCGAGCGGACCGCGGAGTTCCTGCGCCCGATGCTCCTCCGGGAGCCACCCGCTCCGGGCTCGCGCAACCCGCTCGACGTCGCGGGGCTGCTGCGCGAAGCGGGCCGGGCCGCCGGGCTCTCCAAGCGCGACGTCCACGATCTCGTCCGGATCTTCACGATGTCGGTCGGCGACATGCTCGACGACTGGTTCGAGCATGACGCAGTGAAGGGCTCGATCGCCTCCAGTGGCGTCGTCGGGGTCTGGGCGGGTCCCAGGACGCCGGGCACCGCCTACAACCTGCTGCACCACGCCCTCGGCGAGCTCGACGGGATGCCCGGCGTCTGGGGTCAGGTGATCGGCGGCATGGGCGCGATCAGCCAGGCCATCGCCCGCTCGGCAGAGGATGCAGGCGCAACCATCCGCACGGACGCGGAGGTAGCGTCGATCGACGTCAGCGATGGGAAGGTCCTGGGAGTGACCCTGGCGACCGGCGAAGAGATTCGCGCGCCTGTAGTCGCCTCCGGGGCCCACCCGAAGACGACGGTCTTGGACCTGGTAGGCGCCGAGAGCTTCCCCTCCGAGATCGCCGACGACATGCGCCGCTACCGGACCCGCGGCGGCTCGGTGAAGGTCAACATGGTGCTCTCCGAGCCGCCCCGGTACGAGGGCGTCAGCGAGGAGCAGCACCGGATGCTCCACACCACAGGCGTCAACCTCTGCCCCTCGATCGACTACCTGGAGCGGGCCTGGCAGGACTGCCTGATGGGCCGGCCCGCCACACAGCCCTACGTCGAGGCGGAGCTGCCCTCCGCGATCGATTCGAGCCTGACCGACGACGGCCGCTGGGTGATGACGATGTTCACGCAGTACGGCCCGCCGGCCGAGGAGGCGTGGGAGGGCGACGCCAGGGAGCACTATGGCGACGCCTGCATCGAGCACCTGGCCCGATACGCGCCCAACGTCCCAGACGCGATCCTCGAGCGCGAGGTGCTCGCTCCGCCGGACCTGGAGAGGATCTTCGGGCTCCAGGGCGGGAACATCTTCCAGGGCGAGCAAGGGCTCGACCAGATGGCATTCATGCGCCCGGCTCCGGACCTCTCCCACTATGCGACCCCGGTACACGGGCTCTACCTCTGCGGCGCGGGCACTCATCCGGGCGGCGGAGTGATGGCCGCTGCCGGTCACAACGCCGCCCGTCGCATCCTCCGCGACCGGCGGGTCGGGCGCCTACGCTCCCGGGTTCGACGCCGCACCCCCTACTGAGCCGACCCTCGCTGTGTCCTGGGCACATTGTGCCGAAGCCGCGGCGACGACGCCGTCAGGGCTTCGCCTGGGTGGCCTGTGCGCCGCACTCCGGCACTCGGCTCAAAGACAGAGCGCGGGTAGCGGCGGCCACGCGCCGATCGTGAAGAAGTTGGCGACGAGGTCGGTGGCGGTCTTCCAAGTGTCGGGACGCGATTCATCAGACAGGTGTAGCTGGTCTGTCGAGCACGATGAAGGCTGCGGCCGACGTCGAATGGAACGGGCCTAGCGAGAAACGAGTCGGGCCGCCTATCCGATCCGTGGGGACGCACTGACGCTTGAGAACCCTGATTCAAAATTCCGGAAGATCGTTTCATGAATACGTGGTACATTGTGTGTTCGACACCGCCTTTAGAGCACGCGGCCGTCCGTTCCCCCGCAGCGACAAAGGCAAAGCGAAGAGGGCCCTTCGGTGAAGGCCGGAGGGTCCCGGAGGAGGTCAGCCATGGCCGGAACCGCCACCCCAAACCGCTGGCGCGCCCGGGCATCGCTGGATCACAAGTCCGGGTGGGTCCCCGCAGAATCCTTGACCTCACAACACGACGACGCGGTAGGGCGGTTGGAGGGGGCGCTTGCGGAGCAGGGACGCCGTCGCCGCCACTACGAGGCGGCATTTGAAACATCGGACGAGCCCAACGCCTATGCCCGGCTGTCCGAGGCAAACGAGCGGGTTGCGACGCGCGCGAGGTGGCTTGAGTGGGTCGACCAGCACTGGGACCGAGGCAGATCGAGCGCGCCAGCGAGGAGGACGAGATGAGCACTAGCAGGCAATCCCAACCGGCAGCACGACGGCGCGGCGAGCTTCATCGCGCCCATGGCAATCGCCAGGTTGGCCACGCTATCGGAGCCCCGGGGCACATCGCCCCAGGGACGCGAGCCGGCGATCGCCTCCACGTCCGATTGGGAGAGCAGTCAGGGCGATGACCTCTCTGCGTCGCCTGGACGAACTGAGAGTCGATGCCCGCTACCACTGTGAACGCCGGGACCTGTACCGGGCCAAGATGCACGGCCCGCGGCCGACGAGTCCTGTCCATCTGAAGGAGCTGGAGCGGGCTTGCGCCTTGTCCGAATCGCGCCTCCGGAGGGCCGAGCAAGAGCAGGAAACGGAGACGGTTCGGCTAAAGGCGCGGGGTGAGTGACGATACCCGCCACTAATTACGCCGCTTTCATCCAAACCGAGTAGCTCAGCCGGCTACTCCCGCAGCCTGACGGCTTCGAGGGCCTCCTGGCTGTCGAGGTATTCGTGGATCCGCGCGATCTTCTCGCCCCGAAGCGTGAATACGACCGCGTAGGACGGGGTTTCCAAGTCGATACCAGTCGCGTCAGAGCGGCCCGCCAGACGTACGAACGCGACCACGAGATCGCTCCCCGCATCGAGGATGCGATCGAGTTCCCAACGCAGGTCCGGAAACGACTCGGCCCAAGACGTCAACCACGCGCGAACGTCGTCGTGCCCGCGGTGTACGGAGTACTCCGGGTCGGATTGCACCGGGACCCATTCGATATCCGGGTGCAGGCTCGCCATCAGAGAATCCAAGCTGGTCTGGTCGTCCCGTTCGCAGAACCGCCGCACCACCTCGACGTTCTCCTCCGACATCGCCCACGCAGTATCTCTCGACGGAGTGCTGCTTTCCATGCAAAGGGGTGCTGCCCGAAGGCTCCTCCTTTCAGGAGAGGAGAAGCGACTCTCCGGGCGGTTTGAACGTGGCCCGGTGAGTTAGCCTCGTGGCGGCGATGCCAGGTGCCGAAACCTTCCACGCATCGGCAGACGCCTACGACCGCTTCGTGGGGCGCTATGGCCCTTCCCTCGCATCGGCGTTGGCCGGCTTTGCCGGTGTCAAGCCCGGGATGCGCGCGCTCGACGTCGGTTGTGGGCCGGGTGCCCTGTCGGCCGCGCTTGTGGACCAGCTCGGGGCGGCGAGCGTCTCGGCGGCAGACCCATCGACCCCGTTCGTCGAGGCATGCCAGACGCGGTTGCCCGGCGTCGACGTGGTTGAGGCTCCGGCCGAGGCGCTGCCGTTTGCGGATGGAACGTTCGACGCCACCCTTTCGCAACTGGTGGTCAACTTCATGGGCGATCCCGAGGCCGGGGTGCGCGAAATGGCCCGTGTGACACGCCCGGGGGGAGTGGTCGCCTCGTGTGTGTGGGACTACGGGGGTGAGATGACACTGCTGCGCGCATTCTGGGACGCCGCCCGCGAGATCGCTCCCGAACGCGCCGCCGCCTCCGATGAGGGCGTCGTGATGGCCTGGTGCGGCGAAGGCGAGCTGGCAGACTTGTGGCGCGCAGCCGACCTCGACTCCGTTCGGTTTGGCTCACTCGTTGCCAGCGCGAACTACACGGACTTCGAGGATCTATGGTCGCCGTTGCCGACCGGCGTTGGCCCTGCCGGCGACGTTCTGCAAGTCGCTCGATGAGGACCTCCAAGCCGCCCTTCGAGCCGCTTTCCGCCAACGCCTCCAGGCTGGAGACAATCCATTCGAGCTGACTGCGCGCGCTTGGGCGGTGGCCGGCGAAGTCCACGGCTGACGCACACCGGGCTAAAGCAAGCAGTATTCGTGATTAGTCAGCTTCGAGCCAGAACCGATTCGCTTCCGCTTAGCGCGAGAAGCGAGCGGTACCAGATCGGCCTCGGATCGCTCAGTGTTGCCCAGCCCCGACGCGCCTGACCAGGCCCTAAAAGCCGCCGGGCTGTCGGAGACGTGACGCCTAGAGCTATCGAAGAAGGCCTGAGCGCCTCAATCAACCGCCGCTTGCATGGAAGAGCGCTCTTCGACACGGCGCTCGCCTATCGCGGCGGCTCCGCCGACGCCAAGGAAGACAGCGAACTCGACAGGGGACGCGATGCCAAGGGGCCCGGCGGCTTTGCCGCCGGGCCTCCGCGTTTCAGCTCCAGGCGGCAGTCCAGGCCTCTTGGTCCACGTCGTTGTTGAACCGTTTGACCTTGCCAGCGTCGAAGTCCCAGACGTGCTCGAAGGGCGTGTCGAGGTTTGCGCCGCTCTTCGCCTTCCCCTGGAAGCGGCCGGTGACGACCACCGTTTCGCCCTGGTCCTCGAACTTCTCCGGGTTCACGGAGAACTCATCGAAGTTCGCCGGGATCGTGCTGAACACATCGGCTGCCACGCTCTCGGGCCCGCTGAACGTCCCCGAGGCCGAATTGCCTCCGCCGGGCTCGATCCACTCGACGTCGGGCGCCATCAGGTCCAACACGGTCTGTGGGTTGCCTGCGTTGAAGCTGTCATATGCGCCGCGAAGGTTCTCCACATCCTGCTCTGCCATGTACCACTCCTTCTCTCTCTTGGGCCCCAAAACAACTTCCGGGTCCACCCTATGCCGGATCGGGCGCCGTGGACAAGTCATCTCTGTCCGGACAGTGGTGGGCATGCCTGGTCGCCGAGACGCTGGGTTGCGTCTGTACGGCGGACGACGGGAGGGTCGAGGCCCTCGAAGCCACCGGGCTGGCGGAGTAGCGCTTTGGACGAGAAGCGGCTGTTTCTGGACTAGATGGTTGATTCCGAATTTGTGGCCGTAGGCGCTGAAACACAGGCCAGGTTGACCGATCTCGGCGTTATGCCGAAGCCCGGCGGCGAGGGCGAGCAGGCGAAGCCCGATTATCGGCGTCAAGGCCCCATGCGCCATGATTGTCACGATGGCTTACGACGAGGATCTCGCCAACCGGATCCGCGAGCTGATCGCCTCCGAGGACGGCTACACCGAGCAGAAGATGTTCGGCGGCATCGGCTTCATGATCGACGGCCACATGGCGGTGGGGGTCAGCGGCGAGGGTGGCCTGATGATCCACTGCTCCAAGGAGGAGACCGAGGCTCTCCTCGCCAAGCCCGGTGCGCGACCGTTTGAGATGCGCGGACGCGAGATGAAGGGCTGGCTTCGGGTTGATGCCGAGTCGGTCTCCACGAAGCGAGCGCTCGAGCCCTGGGCTATGCAGAGCGTCGCTTTCGCCCGCGCGTTGCCGCCGAAGGAGAAGAAGTGAGCTTGAGCGATGCCGATGCCTATGACCGGTTCATGGGCCGCTACTCGAGGCCGCTGGCGGTGCCCTTCGCCGATTTCGCCGGACTCCCGCTCGACGGCCGGGTCCTCGACGTCGGATGCGGCCCCGGTGCGCTGACCGCGGAGCTCGCCCGGAGGGCCAGGCCGGGACGGGTCACGGCGGTCGACCCGTCCGAGGAATTCGTCGCGGCCCTACGCGGCCGCCATCCCGGAGTCCAGGTCATCCGCGCGCCGGCTGAGGATCTGCCGTTCGAAGGAGGCTGCTTCGATGCGACGCTCGCCCAGCTCGTGGTCAACGTCATGGACGATCCGGTCGCAGGCCTCCGCGAGATGGCGAGGGTGACGCGGGACGGCGGCGTCGTCGCCGCATGCGTGTGGGACTTCACCGACGGCGGCCCGATCGGTCCGTTCTGGGATGCCGCCCAAGCGCTCGATCCTGAGGTCGAGACTGGGTCTGTCTGCCCCGGCAGCAGGGCCGGCCACCTGGCCGACCTCTTTCGCGCGGCTGGAATCGGCGACATCGTCGACAGCGCCGTCGCGGTGGACGTCGAGCACGCCACGTTCGAGGACTGGTGGGAGCCGTTCACGCTCGGCGTCGCCCCGTCGGGTGCGCACGTCGCCGGCCTCGAGCCCGATCGGCGCACGGCATTGCGCGAGCTCTGCAGGGAGAGGCTGCCGGAGCCACCGTTCGTAGTCTCGGCGAAGGCCTGGGTGGCGCGCGGCGCGGCTTGACGCCTACTAGTCCGAGCAGCTATGTCCGGGCTTCAACCTTCTCGAGGTTCCTGACGATGTCCCGGCCGTACTTGCTGAAGATGCGGTTGCCGAGCAGGCGGAACGCGGTGCCGAAAATCCGACCGCGCGCACTCCGCCGGAACTCGCGGATCCAGATCATCTCGACCCGGCTGCCGCTGTCGGTCGGGGTCGCCTTGATTTCCCAGCTGCTGCCGGGGACCGCGTAGACGTTGGATTCCTTGACCGTCGCCTTCACCGAGTCCGGCCTCGACCAGTCGTAGTCGCAGCGTTCCCAGTTGTCGCCAATGCCAGCTCGGGTTCCCTCGGTCACATCCGCGGAGGTCTCGCCTCGGGTGTGGACCTCGAGCTTCGAGACGGAGACCGCGGGGAAGATATCCGCACGGCGCTCGGTGAAGTCGCGCGCAGCGTAGAGGACGCGGTCCGGCGGGACGGTGGTCTCGGAAACCACACGAATCTTCGTCACGGGCGATCCTTTCGGAAGGAGAGCGCGTGAAATTCAAGTCGCTGGCGCATCGGGTCCGTACACAGTCCCGCAAGCAGAACGCGCCTTCCAGGCTGATTGCACGCTCGTGCTGCACCGAATGTGGGCGCCGTCATCACGCTCGCGACCGACCTTGCTCGGCCCGCTCCTACATAGGCGGCTCATCGTAGGCTGCATAGTTCCATTGCGGCCCATCGCAGCCGTTTCTCGGATGAAGGCACTAGCGGTTTCGCGTGCAAGCGGGAGTTTCGGCTGCTGGGGACTGGGAGTTCCCGGAATAGCCGCTTTGGACGAGAAGCAGCTCTCCGCTTTGCATGGGAAGCGGCGGTTTGAGCGGGATACTGCCTGGGCTATGTCACGACGAGACCTCGAGCGAACGGAGAACTCATGAGCCAGGATGAAAAGACCTTACGAAGGGCAGTGCTACTGCGGCGCCGTCACGATTGAAGTCACGGGCGATCCGGAGGGCGCTGGCTACTGCCATTGCGCCGCCTGTAGGAGCTGGTCCGCCGGCCCGGTCAACGCATTCACGCTCTGGAAGCCCGAGGCGGTCAAGGTGACCCAGGGAGAAGACCAGATCGGCGAGTACAACAAGCACGAGCGGAGCTACCGGCAGTGGTGCAAGGCCTGCGGTGGCCATCTGCTGACCCGGCACCCGCAGTGGGGTCTGGTCGACGTCTACGCGGCGACGATCCCTGAATTTCCGTTTGAACCCGGGGTGCACGTCAATTACGAGTCGACAGTGCTGCCCATGAAGGATGGCCTCCCCAAGCTCAAGGACTACCCCGAAGAGCTAGGCGGCTCGGGCGAGACGCTCCCCGAGTAGCAGCGCGACCGGTCGGGATCTCCTGGCGCCGCTTTGGACGAGAAGCGGCTTTCCGCTTTGCATGGAAAGCAGCGGTTTGACGCTGCACTCCTGCTTCTCGCGCAAACCAGCAACAAGCAGGATGGGGCGCCACGGATCGCCAATACGAAACGGTCTCGAAAACCGTTGGCGGCGGTAACGTCGCCCGAGGGTGCGAATCCCTCGCTCTCCGCTTTTGGCTTGGTAGAACCAAATTCGCGGCCGACACGCGTCTCGACGCTAGGCGCGACGTCTCGAGACCGCAGCAGTCGCGTCAACGAACGTCAGCGCACGTCGACGACCGCCTCCGCCACGGGGATTCCGTTCCCTCCGGCTTGACCCGGTCGGCGGCGCGAGCACTGCATGGTGGTCGCGCTGCTGCGCTGCAAGTTCCTCCCGGCACTCAGAGCCCGCCGGACAGCGCGATGGCTATCGCTCGCAGAGGGGGACCAGCAGTCGTCCTGCTATTGGGGATGGGCGGGAAGCGGCTATCCCGGACGTGAGTCCTCCTTTCGTTCCGAATCCAGACCCCCGCTAGGCTCGGTCAATGGGTACGCAGGACGAAGATTCACTCCGAGAGGCGGGAAGGCTGCCCAAAGGCCGACTCGCCCGGACGGCGCGTGTCGGCGGGCTCGTGACGGGGCAGGGCCTGCGCTGGGCCGGGATGCGAACCGCCAACCGGGTCCGGACGCCTGAGCGCGCTGCGGCGGCCCAGAAAGAGCGCACCGCGGCGCTGGTCGGGCAGCTCGTCGACCAGCTCGGGCAGATGCGTGGCGCGGCGATGAAGGTCGGTCAGATGATCTCGATGGTCGAGTTCGACGGCCTTCCCGAGGACGAGCGGGACGAGCTGCAACGGAGGCTCGCGGCGCTCCGCGACGACGTCGCGCCTGTGCGGTTCGCTGACCTCGAGAAGCTGATGCGCCAGGAGTTCGGCGGTCCGCTCGAGCGCGTGTTCCGCGACTTCGAAGAGCATGCGTTCGCAGCGGCATCGATCGGTCAGGTCCATCGCGCCACGACGATCGACGGCGACGACGTGGCCGTGAAGATCCAGTACCCCGGGGTGGCGGAGGCGGTCGACACGGATCTGCGCAACGCGATGATGCTGCTGCCTCTCGTGAAGCGGCTCGCCCCGGGCCTGGACGCCAAGGCGCTCGCCGCGGAGATGCGCGAGCGGATCGGCGAGGAACTCGACTACGAGCTCGAGGCCCAGAACCAGCGCCGCGTCGGGCGGCTGCTGCGAGGACATCCGTACGTCCGTGTGCCGCGAATCGACACGAGCCTTTCGACCCGGCGCGTGCTCGTGTCCGAGTACGTCGAGGGCGAGCGCTTCGAGGCGGTCCGCCGAGCCGATGAGGTGCAGCGCGATCGCTACGCCGAGATCGTCTTTCGGCTCTACTTCGGGTTGCTTTATCGCGACCGCATCGCGCTCGGGGACCCTCACCCCGGCAACTACCTGCTGTGTCCCGACGGTCGGGTGTGCTTCCTCGACTTCGGCCTTGTGCGCCGCGTCGACGCCGCGCGCCTGGCCGCCGAGCGGGCGATCGCTCTCGCCGTGCGGAATGGGGACGCGGAGACCCTCAAGGCGGCACTGCGCGCGGGCGGCTATCTGCCGGCGAGCCGCGCAGATGCCGTGGACGCCGATTTCGCGCTGAGGCTAATGAGAATGGCGATCAAGTGGTACGCGGTCCCGGGCGAGCGCCGCTTCTCCGCCGTCGACCGCCGCGACCGCGATCGTGAACGGCCGGACCCGGAGGAGCGGGCCGCGATGAGGATCCAGGTGAACCAATTCACGCTGCCAGCGGAGGCGATCCTGATCCGGCGGATGCACGGCATCGTCGCCGTGGTCCTAGGGCAGCTGCGCGCTGGCGCAGACTGGGGCGCGATCGCCGCGGAGTACCTGCACGGCGAGGCGCCCGCGACGCCGCTGGGCCAGGCCGAAGCCGAGTTCCTCGCCGGGCGCGGTCGGACAGCAGGGGCCACCTACTAGGCATCGCGTGGGCTCCTGCATTCATTTCGACAGAAGCATCGGGACCCGCCGCGAGGAGCACGAGCGCGAGGTCGTCATGGGATAGACCTGCTTCCTCGCGAACGCGGTTGTCGGAGCCCGGATGTCGATCGCGGCGATGCCGCGTCGCCGTGCACGCCCCGTTTCCGGCAAGCGTCTGATCAGCCACCTAACGGCCAAACTGGGCCAGACCGAGGCCCTGGCCGGGTGTCACCGCCCGGCTCGGCCCGACTCGGATCACTGCTGCTTTGCATGGAAAGCAGCGGTCCACTTGGCCGCCGCGCGCAGAGACGACGATTCCGTGGTTGGATGAGTGGGCCTGGGATCAGCTGCGTCACTGGCTCGAGCGCGTCGAACGGCGCGGTCACCTCGTAAGCGGCTCCGCGACGGCCGGCTCCTCCGCGACCCTGTGGGTCCTCGGGCCGATCCTCTGATGGACGAAGGGGATAACCATCGCGCCCTCGCCGACGGCCGCGGCCACTCGCTTCGTCGATCCGCAGCGCGCGTCCCCGATCGCGTAGACGCCGGGGATACTGGTCTCCAGGAGGTTGTCGCTCCCGGCGGCGTTCCCGGTGAGCAGGAATCCGTCCTCGTCGCGCTCGACGCTGTCACCGAGCCAGTCCGTGTGCGGCTCGGCGCCGAGGAAGAGGAAGAGGTCCCTGAAGGGAAGGCGCTCACCGTCGGCCAGCGTCACCGCCTCGAGCTCACCGTCCGAGCCGTGCAGCTCCGCGATCTCGCTCCGGTCGCGAACCTGCACGCCCGCCCGCTCGAGGTCGTGGATCAGGTAGTCGGACATCGTCTCGCTCAGATCGGCGCGTCGATGCAGCAGCGTCACCAGGGCGCCCCCTCGCGCGAGCCAGATCGCCGCCTGACCGGCAGAGTTGCCGCCGCCGACCACGGCTACCTGGCTCCCGCCACACCGCCTCGCCTCGGGAGGACCCGCTGCATAGAAGACGCTGATTCCCTCGTAGTCGGCCAGTCCCTCGACCGGCAGCCGGCGGTACTGCGCCCCGTTCGCGAGCACGATGGCACGGGCCGAGACCTCGTTGCCCTGATCCAGGCGGACCACGTGGCGCTCGCCGTCGGCCTCGAGCGAGACGGCGACGTAGGGCGTCGCCGTCCGCGCGCCGAACTTGCGAGCCTGCGTCACGGCACGGCTGATCAGATCGGCCCCGGTGATCCCGCCGGGGAAGCCGAGGTAGTTCTCGATGCGACGGGAGAAGCCGGCCTGCCCGCCCAGCACGCTGCGCTCGAGCACGAGCGTGTCCAGTCCCTCGGAGGCCCCATAGACGGCGGCGCCGAGCCCCGCCGGCCCTCCGCCGACGATCAGCAGGTCGACCTCCTCGCGGTCGGCGAGCTCGAGCCCGATGCCGAGGGCACGCGAGAGTTCGCCGCTCGTAGGGCCCTGCATCTCCTCGGCGCCGGGAATTCGAACTATGGGCAGCAGCTCGGGCGGCAGGCCGTCGACCAACTGCTCCGCCTCGGAGTCTCCGTCGCGCTCCGGGTCGCGCCACCGGTATGGGATCCGGGCGTCCCTCAGCCATTCCGTGATCGCGCGCGTGCGCTCGGACGATCGCGGCCCGATCACCTCCAGGCCGACGCCCTCCCGAGTCTGCAGCGCCTCGCGCCGGGCGATGAACGCGGAGAGCACGACGTCTGCGAGATCCTGGTGGTCGAAGAGAAGTGAGCGCAGCTCCTCCCGAGGGACGGCGATGTAGCGCATCGGCTTGCTCACGACGGCCGTCAGGAAGACGCGCTGGCCGGTCAGCAGGTTGAGCTCCCCGAGAAAGCCGGGGGCGCCCTGGCGGATGATCTCGCGCCCGGACGCGTCCTCGATCCGCGCCTCGCCCTCGAGGATGGCGATGAACGGGTAGGTCTCGTCGCCGACGGCGAACAGAACGTCCCCCGGCACCGCGGTTCGCTCCTCCCCGTGGTCGGCAACTAGCTCCAGCTGGCCGGGCGACAGAACCCGGCTCGTAATCGAGGCCATCTGAGGAGCGTAACCAGGACGGGTCACCGGCCGCCCAGACTGCTGCTTTGCATGGAAAGCAGCAACCCGAAGCACCAGAGCAACTGGGAGCCCACGGTTGCGGTCGACCCCAACCACCCGAACCGCGTCTACCAGCTGATCACCGGCATCAACGCGCCACGCCTGCAAGGGCAACTGCCCCGGCACCAGCGTCCTGTTCCGGCGCTCCACCGACGGCGGGGCGAGCTTCGGTCCTGAGACCTTCGTCTGCGCGGCTGCCTGCAAGACGATCGGGTGGCAGTACGACCCCCAGATCCGGGTGGCGAACGACACCAACGCGGCGTGCAGCTGCGGGACGATCTACGTGGCGTTCCTGGACCAGTTCGACCCGGGCGTGCAGCTGTTCACGTCCCACGACGGCGGCGATACGTGGAGTCCTCCGATCACGATGAACGGCGGACTCAGCTACATGGACAAGCCGATCCTCGTGATCTCCCCATCGGGCCGGGACGTCTACGTGGCGTTCAACCACAAGTTCGACAACATGGTCGTCGCCTCGCACGACTACGGTCAGTCGTTCCTCCCGCCCCAGAAGGTGAATGACGACCACGTGTGGTGGTACGCGAACAGTGGGGCGTACGCGCCAAACGGCGACGTGTACTTCGCCCTCAACGGCGAGACGAGCCTGTCGGGACACGGGCACGACTTCGACGGGCCGACGGAGATCGCCCTGCTGCGGTGCTCGCCGTCGACGACAACAGCCGTGCGCCGACCCGACGCTCATCTCCTTCGGAGTCGCCGCCGACGCCACCCCCGTGTCCGGTGCCCGGGTGCTACCCGGACTACTTCGCCGCGACCGGCGCGATCGCCATCGATACAACCGGCCACATGGTCTTCGCGTACACGTTCTCCGACGAGCCGAACGGGCCGAAGTCCCTATACGTGCGCACCTCGGACGACGGGGTGCACTGGAGCCCCAACGTCCTCGTGAATGCCCTCGGTGACAGCAACGTGCCGCAGATCGACAGCGGCCCCAGCGCTGGGGACTTCCGCCTCGCTTGGCAGGACGACCGGACCGGCAAGTTCAACACCTGGTATGCGCGGACTACGGATGGCGGGGCCAGCTGGGGGCCGCAGGTTCGGCTCTCGAACCTCGGGTCGGGTGCTCCGTACAAGAGCGCGGACGGCTACACGTTCACCGACGGTGACTACTTCGGGATCGCGGTCAGCTCGACGGGCATCGCCCACGTGATCTGGGGCGAGGCCGACGGCTCGTCGCTCTACTGCTGCGGCGACGTCTGGTACACGAAGGGGTCCTCTCCTTCGCGTGCCTAGCGTCCACAGCAGTGGTCTGATCGTTGCACTCCTGCTTCTCGCGCAAGGGAGCAACGCGCGGGGCGTGTGTCACCGCTGCTCCTTCGCCTGCTTTGCGAAAAGCAGTGGAGAGCTGCGATCGCGCGTATTCACTTGGTCTCGAGGGGTCTACTCTCACCCCCGCTCGGGCGCGGTCGGCCGTGCAGTGGTCAGCGGGGTGCCCCTACGGCCGCTTCTTCTTCTTGACGCACTTCTTCTTGCCCTTGACCTTCTTCAGCTTGAACCCCTTCTTGCACGGCGAGAAGAGCTCGGCGCTCCGCAGGGCGAAGCTGGCGCCGGAGCCCCCGGCGACGAGCACCCGCCCGTCGGCGAGCGGGGCGGCGGCGGCGCCGAAGCGCTTGACGGTCATCGAGGCGGTCCGCCTGAAGCTCCCGGTCCGCGGGTTGAAGATCTCGGCGCTCTTCAGAGTCCTGGCGCCGCGGCCCCCGGCGACCAGCACCCGCCCGTCGGGCAGCGGGGCCGCGGCGGCGCCGAAGCGCCTGACGGTCATCGAGCCGGTCGGGGCAAAGGTCGCGGTCTGCGGGTTGAAGATCTCGGCGCTCTTCAGGCGGCTGGCGCCGTCTGAGCCCCCGGCGACCAGCACCCGCCCGTCGGGGAGCGGGGCGGCGGCGGGGCGGTCGCGCTTGGCCGCCATCGAGCCGGTCGGGGCGAAGGTCGCGGTCTGCGGGTTGAAGATCTCGGCGCTCGGCAGGTAGCTGCCGTCGGCGTCTGAGCCCCCGGCGACCAGCACCCGCCCGTCTGGGAGCGGGGCGGCGGCGGGGCCGGAGCGCCTGACCGCCATCGAGCCGGTCGGCGTGAAGGTCGCGGTCTGCGGGCTGAAGATCTCGGCGCTCTGCAGGTAGCCGTTGAGGTTGTCGAAGCCCCCGGCGACCAGCACCCGCCCGTCGGCGAGCGGGGCGGCGGCGGGGGCGAAGCGCCTGACGGTCATCGGGCCGGTCCGCCTGAAGCTCCGGGTCCGCTGCTTGAAGATCTCGGCGCTCTGCCGCTCGTCGGCGCCGGTCCCCCCGGCGATGAGCACTCGCCCGTTGGGGAGCGGGGCGGCGGCGGGGGCGAAGCGCTTTTTGGTCATCGAGCCGGTGGCGGAGAAGCTCCCCGGGGCATCGCCGGCGGCCGTGGCGGTCGCCGTGAACAGGACAGCTGCCGC
Organism: uncultured Solirubrobacterales bacterium; assembly: GCA_963695675.1. Lineage (GTDB taxonomy): Bacteria > Actinomycetota > Thermoleophilia > Solirubrobacterales > 70-9 > DASUPK01. Next base: position 988,054 of record CAVOGY010000007.1, on the reverse strand, counting down.
GATCGGCGCGATTAGGAGCGCGCCGACTCGGCCGCGTTTCGCTCCAGAGGCCGTCCTCTTGCTGGCCATGCGGCCAACTTATACAGGCGCGGGCCGCACGGCCATCGGCCGTGCGCACCGAACCGGTCTCCGTGGTGAGCCCGGAGACAGCCCACGGACCGTGAGAGCTTCGGGATCCGCATCGGCTCGCGCTCCTTTCGTCTCAGAAGGCACGAACTTCGCGAACTGTTCGACCGTGATAGTTTGAACGGCAGTTCAGCGTTCGGGCCAGGAGAGACCGGTGTGAGCCCGCGTCCGCAGATCGACCATATCCGTAGACCGCAGTTGCTCAGGGCCGCAGCAGACGTGATCGTCGAACGCGGCCTTGCGTCGACGCGGATCGCGGACGTCGCCGAACGAGCGGGCACCAGCCCACCGGCGGTGCTCTATTGGTTCCGGTCGAAGGACGAGTTGCTCGCCGAGGCGCTGACGGTCGACGAGGAGCGCTTCTACGTCGAGATGCGCGAGCGCATTCACCTGTTGGAGCGCCCGCGCGACCAGTTGCGGTTCATGATCGAGGCTTCAGCCGAGGAGTACGACTGGACCCTGTGGATCGAGCTTTGGGCCCGCGCTCTTCGTGATCCCGCGTCGCGACAAGCTCGTCAGCGACTGGACAACCGCTGGCGCGAGGAGATCGCGGCCGTGATCCGAGCCGGGCAGGGGGCGGGTGAGTTCGGTGACGCCGATGCCGACGAGGTGGCTCTGCTGCTCGGCTCGCTCCTCGACGGACTCGCCGTCCAGGCGACGCTGCATGACCCCGATGTAGCTCGCGAGCGGATGCTTCGCTGTGCGCTCGAGATGGCCGAATCGCTCCTCGACTGTGAGTTGGGGGCGGCGGCCTACGAGACCACGGCGGGGGATGGATCGGGGGCAGCAAAACACGCTGTCCGTGAGACCGTGCCCCACCTCGCCGACACCGAACTCAGGAGGGAACTCGGATGACGCACCACCCGAAGGAACGGCCGAACACCCTGAGCAGGCGCAGTTTCGTGCTACGAGGCGCAGGTGCCGCCGTGGCCCTCTCCGGTGCGGGCCCCCTGCTCGCCGCCTGCGGCAACTCGACGAACGTCGCCGAGAGCACCGGCGCGAGCGGCGAACTCGTCGGGCCGGGAGGCCTGCCGCTCGCGAGGCCCGACAAGAGCGTGACCCTGCCGCGTTGGGAGGATCCCATCGCGTCGGGTCTCCAGCCGGAGACAGGCGGGACTTTCACCGTCTTCAACTATCCCGCCTACCTCTACAAGAAGGTCCTCACGGAGTTCGGGGCCAAGTACGGCGTCGATGTCCAGTACACGCCGTTCGACAACGTCAACTCCGGAATGCAGCGGCTTGCCTCCGGTGCGGTCACACCCGACGTGACGAATCTCACGCCGGACGTGGTCGATATCGCCGTTGCCGGCAAGCTGATCAAGCCGCTCAACCTCGACTACATCCCGAACCTCCAGACGAACATCTGGCCGCAGCTCCACAGCCCGTTCTACGACGGCGAGTCTCGCTACACCGTTCCCTACACCGTCTACGCCACCGGCATCGCATGGCGGACGGACAAGGTCAAGCAGGACATCGCCGGCATGAGCCAGCCGTGGGACATCTTCTGGGAATCCCAGGCGTACAAGGGCAACGTGGCGCTCCTCTCCGAGAACCGAGAGACGATCGGCATGGCGCTCCTGCGCAAGGGGATCACGGACATCAACACCGAGGATCCCGCGCTCGTGAACCAGGCAGTGTCCGACCTCAAGCAGCTCTACGGCATCTGCAACATCAAGGTGGGCGACCTCCAGTACCAGACAGTCCCGGAGGGGTCGAGTTGGCTCAACCAGGCGTGGTCCGGGGACATGATCGCGGGCTACATCTACTACCTCCCGAAGGGAACGCCGGCGAGCGCCCTCGCCTTCTGGAAGGCGCCCAAGGGGAAGGTGCCGATTCAGAACGATTGCTTCGCGGTTTGCTCAAGCACGAAGAAGCCGGTGCTCTCGCATCTCTTCCTCAACTACCTCCTCGACAACGGCGTCTCCTATTCGAACTTCGTCGACTTCAACGGGTATCAGCCCCCGCTGAACGAGATCGACCCGAGCACCCTGGTGCAGAAGGGAGTCGTGCCCGAGAACCTGGCGGACAGCGTTCTGACGAACGACGATCTCGGGCCCGACTCGCTGCAGTACTGCACGCTGACGTCCAAGGGACAGCAGCTGTGGCAGAACGGCTACTCGGACTTCCTCGCCGGAGGTCAGGGCGTCGTGTACCGGCGCTGGTTGTGGCCCGCTCTTGCGCTCCCGGGCATTCTCTGGCTGGTTCTCCTCTTCGTCGTTCCGTTCTACGCGGTCCTTGGAGTCGCGCTGGGAACGGTCGACCCGATCCTCTTCCAACCGGTTCCCATCTGGAACCCGCTCGAATGGAACGTGGGTTGGCTCAGCGAGGTCCTCAGTAACCTCGCCCCGGGAGGAATCTGGTTCGACGTCGGGGTCAGGACGATCGTTTACGTCCTCATCTCCCTGGCCCTCTGCCTGCTGATCGGGTATCCGGTCGCCTACTACACGGCCCGGCACGCGGGGCGGTGGAAAGGCGTGATTCTCATCCTGATCATCCTTCCCCTCTGGATCAGCTACATGATGCGAATGCTCGCCTGGGTGAACCTCCTGCAGACGGACGGCTGGGTGAACGACTTCCTGACGTTCACCCACGTGCTCAGCCAGCCGCGGGACTGGCTCGGCGGGAGCGCCTCGACCGTCATCCTCGCGCTCGTCTACGGCTACATCCCGTACCTGATCCTGCCACTCTTCGCCGCGCTCGATCGCATCGACCGCAGCCACCTGGAAGCGGCACGTGACCTCGGTGCGAGCCGCTGGTCCGCGTTTCGCACGGTCACCCTCCCGCTCTCGAAAATCGGCATCCTGGGGGGCGCCGTCCTCATCACGCTACCGATGTTCGGCGACTACTACACGCCGAACATCGTCTCGGGCTCGCCGAAGACGTCGCTGATCGGCAACCAGATCGACCTCTACTTCCACGGCGGCCCGCAGCCGACGATCGGCGCCGCGCTCACGATCGTGCTTGCCGCCTTCCTGACGATCCTCATGCTCTACTACCTGCGGAGCATCCATCGCGCCCAACAGCGAGGGCGGGACGGTGGGGGCGCTGTGAGCACCGTTGCCGAGCCGAGAGCGAGGCCGCAGCGGCCGCGAGCGAGGCCGCAGCCCTCGACCTTGGCCCGGTTGCGCGGCTGGTTCCGCAACCCATGGGGAAAGCCGCGCTTCCTGGTCGTCTTCACCTGGGCCTACATCCTGTGGTCGATCGTGCCGGTGGCGATCGCGGTGCTGTTCTCCTTCAATGCGACCCGCTCGCGCACGGTCTGGGAGGGCTTCTCGACACGCTGGTACTGGGGGGATCCAGTGGACTCGGTCTGGCACGACCCGACCCTTCGGCATTCTCTTGTTCAGAGCTTCAAGCTGGCGGGAGCGGACGTTCTCATCGCTGTCCCGATCGGGGTCTTGCTCGCCATCGGTCTCGCCCGCTGGCGCGGTCGCGGCTCCGGCACCTCCAACTTCATCATGCTTTTTCCGTTGGTCACGCCCGAGATCGTCATGGGCGTGTCGCTCCTTCTCGTCTTCAGCCACATCTTCACATTCGTTCAGTTTGGAACGGCCGCCCAGATCCTCGGCCACGTGACCTTCTCGATCTCCTTCGTGGTCGTGATCGTGCGCGGTCGGCTGTTCTCGATCGGCAGCCAGTACGAGGAGGCCGCCGCCGACCTCGGGGCCTCGCCGTTCGTCGCGTTGACGCGCGTCCTCCTGCCCTTGCTCACCCCGGCGATCGTCGCCTCGGCCGCCGTGGTGTTCGCCATCTCGGCCGACGACTTCGTCATCAGCCAGTGGCTGTCAAGCGGCGGACCCACGGACACAGTCCCGATCCAGATCTACGCAGCGACGCGCGCCGCGCCGTTACCGTCTGTGAACGCGATCGCAACGATCATGATGGTGTCAACCCTCCTCATTGTCACGGCCGGCTTCCTCACCTGGCGCTTCTTCACCCGCGGAGAGCGTCGGGCGGGCAAAGCGGCGGAGGACATCGGCGGCGCCTTCAACCTCACCTAGTTTCGGGAGACCAATGGCACGCGGCGAAATCGAATTGAGCAAGCTGACCAAGCGGTTCGCCGAGGTGACCGCGGTGGACGGCATCGATCTCCACATCCCGGATGGTGAGTTCTTCTCGCTCCTCGGGCCTTCTGGCTGCGGGAAGACGACCACTCTGCGAATGATCGCCGGCTTCGAGCAACCGACTTCCGGTGAGATCCTCCTGGACGGCACAGACGTTGCCTACACACCGGCTCACCTGCGCAACGTCAACACCGTGTTCCAGAACTACGCGCTCTTCCCGCACCTGAACGTCTACGACAACATCGCCTTCGGGCTGAAGCGGGCGAAGCGGCCGAAAGCCGAGATCCGCGAGCGCGTCGGCAAGGCGCTTGAGCTCGTCCAGCTTCCGGGCTACGAGAGGCGCAAGTCGTCCCAGCTCTCGGGCGGGCAGCAGCAGCGCGTTGCCTTGGCGCGCGCTCTCGTCCTCAACCCGGCCGTGCTCCTTCTGGACGAGCCGCTCGGCGCCCTCGATGCGAAGCTCCGCAAGGCCCTCCAGATCGAGCTCAAGTCGCTCCAGCAGGAGGTCGGCATCACGTTCCTCTACGTCACCCACGACCAGGAGGAGGCGCTCACGATGAGCGACCGCCTTGCGGTCATGAAAGACGGGCACATCGAGCAGGTCGGGGCGCCTCAGGACGTCTACGAGGATCCCGAGACGCTCTACGTCGCCGACTTCCTCGGCGTGTCGAACCTCATGCAGGCCACCATCGTCAGTGCCGGCACGAGCGCCTGCCGCGTCGCGCTGGACGGCTACGAGCTCCAGACGCGCGGAACGGACCGCGACGTCACGGGGGAGGCGAAGATCGTCATCCGACCGGAGCGCATCGAGCTCGAAGAGCACGGGTCTCCGTCGGGGCCGAACCGCATCCCGGCCATGGTGGAGCGCGTCGTCTACGTGGGCCCGGCGATCCAGGTGATCGTCCGGGCCGCCACCGGGGAAGCGCTCCAGGCGCTCGTTCAGAACACCGGCGGCGGAATCCCCTACGAGCAGGGCACCCCGGTGCAGCTCCACCTACCCGTGGACGCGCTGCGCGTCCTCCCTTCGGGCATCGGCGATGCGCCTTCCCTCAAGGGTGAGGAGCCGGATCCGGAGACTGTCGCCGCCGGCTGAGCTCAGCGCGGCGCCTGAAGGAGCGCGGTCATCGAGTCGTCAGGGCATCCGCGGCACTGCGGCTGCAGCGAGCTCGGATCGAGCGATCATTGCCGGCGGCCACTTCCGATGGTCGAGGACCCCGCGGCGCTCGCCGAGCTGCTCGATCGCGTCGGGTCTGACTAGGAGCTCTTCGCTTCCGGCCGCGGCCGGATCCGGCCGCCGTACATCGGCAGCTCCGGCCCGGCGCCGTCCAGGGAGTCGAGCTGCTCCCACATCCGCGAAACGCCGGCGACGCCGAAGCTCCGCACCCGCTCCACCGCCTCGAGATCGAGCACGTCTGTGAGCAGCTCCTCCCCCTCCCCGGCCTGGGCCCGCACCAGTCCCTCGGGGTCCACGACCAGGCTTCGGCCCAGCGCCGCCGGCTGCGCGGCGTTGACGTTGACGACGTAGAGCTGGTTGAAGATCGCGTTGGCCCGGGCGGCGATCAGCTCGGCCTCGCGGTCGGAGGTCGTGGTGAGCGTCGGCTGGATCACCACCTCGGCGCCGAGCCAGGCGAGCTGGCGGATCACCTCCGGAAAGAAGCCGTCGTAACAGATCGCCAGGCCGACGCGGCCGACGTCCGGGATGTCGAAGGTGACGAAGCCGTCGCCCGGCGTGGAGTGCTCGGTCGGCCGCCAGGGGAAGACCTTGCGGTAGCGAGCGACGAGCTCGCCCTCCGGAGAGACGACGACCGCGGTGTTGTGGATGTGGCCCTCGTCGGAGCGCTCGTAGACCGAGCCGGCGGCGATCCAAAGCTTCGAGGCGCGGGCGATCTCGCCGAGCCGCTCGGTGAGGGAGCCGGGCAGGGACACTGCGACCGAATCGGCGTAGCCGTCGGACTCGTCGAGCAACTCCGGCACGGCCGAGAGGTGAAGCTCCGGCAGCACGAGGAGCTGGGCGTGAGGCACGGCGGCCTTGACGGCGGGGGCCCGCTCGGCGAGAAGGTCCAGAGTTGCGTCCGGGTTGCGCGCGATCGGCGCCGTCTGCATCGCGGCGATCGAGAGCGTCCTCATCCGGACCTCAGCCGGTCATGACCGTGTTGGGTTGTCGACTGCGTGGTCAGGGACGATCACGCGCTGAAGGTCCTCTCCCGTCTCCTTGTGGTTCTGATGACGGCGGCGCTCCTCGTCGGCGGAACCGTATCGCTCGCCGCAACGGACGGTGGAGCGGCCGTTGCGAAGAAGAAGTGCAAGAAGAAGCGGGCCGCGGCCGCGAAGCGAAAGAAGTGGCGGGCGGCGTCGTCGGCCATGGCTCAGCGGTTGTGGTTGACGACCTCGACGTTGTGCCCGTCGGGGTCCAGGACGAACGCGCCGTAGTAGCCCGGGTGGTAGACGGCGCGCTCGCCGGGACCGCCGTGGTCCTCGTAGCCCGCGGCGAGCGCGGCGGCGTGGAACGCCCGCACGGTCGCGTCGTCCTGCGCCGGGAACGCGAGGTGGACGTGCTCCGTGAGCGGCCGCTCGTCGTCGATCAGCGAGAAGCTGAAGTTCTCGCCGACCACCTCGACGTGGTCCGGCTCGTCCACGCCGATCCGAAGCCCGGCGTGCGGGGCGATCGTCGTGTAGAAGCGCTTGGACGCGGCGGGGTCGCGGACGCGGATCCAGAGGTGGTCGACGCGGCCGTCGGGCACGGAGTCCTCGCGCCCCGTGTGCACCGCCTCCGTGCTGTTGCCATCCGGGTCGAGCAGGAAGCCGCCGTAGTAGTCCGGGCCGTAGACCGCGCGCGGGCCGGGCGCGCCGTCGTCGCGGTAACCCGCGTCGATCCCCGCCTGCCAGAAGGCGTCCACGGCCGCTCGGGACGGCGCGCGGAAGCCGACGTGCAGGCCGCGGGTCACGGGGTGCTCGCGGTCCGTCGGCGCGATGTCCCAGTCGTCCCACTCGACGAGCTCGGCGTCCGCGTGACTCGGCTCGGCGCCCAGCACGGAGAGGACGGTGCGGTAGAAGCGCTCGGACGCGGCGAGGTCCGCGACGGCGATTCCGACGTGGTCAAACACCCCGCCGAGGCTACCGTTGCGGGCATGCTCGAATCGAGCAGCCGCACTGCGTTCGCCTGTGGGGTACCGACTGGTCTCGCGGATACGCGTGCGGTGGTAGCGAGAGACGAATCGGCCCGCTACTAGCCAAGGGCCCTCATAACGAGGGCCCTTGGTGTCTATGGGGCGCCGTCATCGCCCGATGTGGAAGCCGATCCGCTTGGGGATCGCGGCCAGGCCTCTGCTGAGTGGGCCGGGCACTGTTCCCCGCTCCTCGGCGGCCTCTTTGGCCACCAAGCCGGCCCGGATCGCGTTGCCGCCGATCCACGACGCCAAGCCCGTCGGAACCCGGCGAGGTTCGGGCTCCACCAGGGGCAGCTGTGAATGCTCGTCGCGCCGGTCCAGCGCCAGCGATGCCAGGATCTGCCCCATCATCAGGGACGGGCCGACCCCATTCCCGGTGTAGCCGAAAACGCTGTAGACCCGTTCTGAGCGGTGGGGGACGACTACGGGGAGATGGGTCGGCGAGACATCGATCGGGCCACCCCAGGCGTGGGTTATCCGCCGACCCTCCAGCCCAGGGAAGAACGAGCGCAGGTCAGACGCCACTCGGTCGACGACGCCGGGGTCAAGCTCGGTGCGCCCTCCCAGCCGTGCACCGCAGGCGATCCGGCCGCCGCCCCAGCCGAAGGCGATCCGCCCATCGGGCGTCGTTCGCATGTAGTGAACCATCGCCCGACCGTCGGTAATGCACTCGCCGCCGGTCCAGCCGATCTCCTCGAGCAGCTCCGGGACTGGTTCGGTCAGCACGATGTGGCTGGAGGTCACCGTGAGGCGCCCGCGCATCGGCGAACCGGCGGCGCCGGACGCGGGCCCGAGGGCGAGAACACACGAGGCAGATCGGATTCGGGCCCTCGGCGTCTCGCCCAGGCAGCCCCAGCTTCCGGCGCGCAGCCGACGAAGCGGCGAGCGCTCAAAAACACGGAGGCCGGGGCGGTCGCTGAGCCGCTCACGCAGGCCGAGCGCCAGCCGTGCCGGCTGCACGGTCGCGGCACCGCCGTAAAGCACGCCGGCACGAAAGCGGGGCGATCGGCAGCGCTGCCGCACCTGCTCAGCGCTCAGCTCCTCCACCGCGCCGGCCTCGCCGAGCTCCCGGCAGGTGGCGACCGCCTCGTCCCAGACCCCGTCCTGGGCAGGCGCTGCCGAGACCTGCAGGTATCCGCCCTGCTGGTACCAGGCGTCGATTCGCTGTTCCGAACAGAACCGGCCGATCTCGTCCACGGCGCCCTGAGCCGCCCGCGCGACGCGGGCGGCTGCCGGCCCCCCGAAGCGCTCGCGCAGGGTGCGCATGCTGAACCACATGGCGTTGGCAAAACCGCCACTCCGACCGCTGGGCCCATGCCCGCAGCAGTCCGACTCCAGCAGGATCACGCTCGCTGCCGGCGCCAGTTGGGAAATCTGCCAGGCCGTCCACATGCCCGTGTAGCCGCCGCCGGCTACCAGCACGTCGCAGTTCAGCTCTCCCTCGGCGGACGGCAGCGGCGGACGGTCGCCCGCCTCCTCGAGCCAGTAGCCATGGGCCGTGTGCTTCATCGGAGATGGGTAGACCGCAGGACTTGTTCGGCCGCGCGCTGCCCGCTCCGAAGCGCCCCCTCCATCAGCCCGTGCCACTCGCCGGCCGTGTGCTCGCCGGCGAAGAAGAGGGGGCCGATCGGCTTCACCAGGTCGTTGTCGCGAAGTGGCGATGAGAGGGTGCGAGCCGAGTAGGAGCCCCGCACCCAGGGGTCGTCGTTCCAGCTGGAAAGCATGGCACTCTCGGGCTCCAGATCGAGGTCCTGGCGAAGCGCGACCAGGGCGGCGGCCCAGCGCTCGACCCCGTCTGAGCCGCCAAGCGCATCGATCGCGCTCATCGTGCCCGTGTAGCCGGTCACGAAGGGAGCGGGCTCGCCATCCGCGCCCAGCTGCGTGTAGGTCCAGAAGTGTCCGGCCACGGACATGATCGCGCTCGGCGGCGCAAGCGAGCGCAGGCGAACGAAGAGCTTCGAGTTCTGCCCGTAGGTGACCGCGCGCAGTGCTTCCGCGGTCGCGCCCTCCAGCGGAGGATCGAACTCGATCTCGGCCAGCGGGACCGTCGGGATCGCGACCACGACCGCGTCCACCTCGATCTCGTCACGATCGGTGGCGACGTTCACCGCGCCCTGCGACCAGCGGACCTTCCGCGTGGGGGAGGAGAGGTGCACGGCTGCGCCGAGCTCGGCCGCCAGCGCCTCGGCGAGGCGCATGTTGCCGCCCTCCAGCGTGTGGTTGTCGAAGTCGCCGAAGGTCGACGCTCCCTCGTCGAGCACCGAGGCCGCCAGGTCGTCGGCGGGATGGCCGTTCGAGATTGCGACACGCGTCCGAATCAGTGCCGAGAGGGGCGGGTCCAGCCCCAGGCCGGCGATCACATCGGCAGCGCTTCCGCCGTCCGCGGTCGCGCTCCTGGCGATGCGCTCGAACGCGTCCTCGAGGGCGGTCTGGGACACGGCCTCCTCGCCAACCGGCACGCGCCGCCCGTAGGGCGTCCCCTTGAGCACCAGCGGGATCCCGAAGCGCGCGGCCAGGGCCTCCATCTCGTCGTAACCGGGCAGGATGAACTCGGCGCCCCGCTCGATCACCGCTCCCTTTCCGAAGGGCACCGACCAGACGCGGCCCCCCACCCGGTCGCGCGCCTCGAGCACGGTCACCTCGGCTCCGCCCGCGCGCAGGGCGTCGGCCGCGGCGAGGCCCGCAAAGCCGGCGCCGATGACACAGACCCGCCTCATTCATCTCTCCCTTGCTCACGCTTCACGATCGTGATCCTCCCAAGTCAGGGCTCCGTCTGGCAGACTCGGAGCCGCGGTGCCGGTCACGGATGCCAACGAGCAGCGCACGATCGAGACAGAGGTCGTCGTCATCGGAGGAGGGATCGCGGGGCTTACCGCGGCCTCTGAGCTGGCCGCTGCGGGCACCGACGTCGCCGTGCTCGAAGCGCGGGATCGCGTCGGCGGCCGCACCTGGAATACCGAGATCGGCGGCGAGGCGAACGAGCTGGGGGGCCAGTGGGTGGCCCCATACCAGTCGGCGATGCACGAGTTGCTGGCGGATCTGGAGATTGAGCTCTTTCCCAGCTTCCGCACGGGCGAGCACGTCTACGTCGACCCGAACGGAAAGAGCCATCGCTACGAGGGGCATGACGCCCCGATGGGGCAGGCCTCCGAAAAGGCCTTCGAAGCCGCCGACGCCAAGCTCGACTCGCTCGCGAAGGTGCTGGACCCCGAGGCCCCCTGGGAGCACCCCGACGCCGAGCGGCTCGACGGCATCACCTTGGAGGCCTGGCTGCGCGACGAGGTCTCCGACGAGATGGCGCGCGACATGCTGCGCTCGTGGCTCGCCGGGGGCTTCCTGGCGAAGCCGGCCCACACCTTCTCGCTTCTTCAGGCGCTCTGGATGATCGCGGGGGCGGGGGGCACCTACGAGCTCTTCGAGCCCGACCAGTGCCTGGCCTATCGCGTAGTGGGCGGCTCGCAGCTGATCTCTATGCGGCTGGCCGAGCGGCTGGGCGAACGGGTGGAGCTGAACGCCCCGGTCCGGGAGATCCGCTGGGGCGAGGACTCGGTCGAGGTCGAGGCTGAGGGCGTGGTCGCCGAGGGCCGCAGGGCGATAGTCGCGGTGCCCCCGAATCTCACCAACTCGATCCGCTTCCAGCCGTCGCTGCCGGCCTGGCGGATGCAGATGGCGCAGGCGATGTCGCAGGGCTCGATCAACAAGGTGCTGGCGGTCTACGAGACCCCCTTCTGGCGGGACGATGGCCTCTCGGGCCAGGGCTTCGCGCCCTACGAGCTCGTGCGCGAGCTCTACGACAACTCGCCGCCCTCGGCCTCCGCAGGCGTACTCTGCACCTTCCTCGCCGGCGAGAACGCCGAGCGGGCAGGACGGCTGGGCGACGAGGAGCGACGCCGCGAGGTGCTGCAAGGGATGGCCAAGTACGTCGGCTCGCGAGCGCTCGAGCCGGTCGACTACATCGAGACCGACTGGTCCGCGGAGGAGTGGACGCGGGGCGCCTACGGAACCAGCTTCGGCCCGGGCGGGCTGACCCGCTTCCGCGACGACATCCGGCGACCGGTCGGCCCGATCCAGTGGGCCTGCACCGACATCGCCGGCGTCGGCCACATCCACATGGAGGGCGCGATCCGCTCAGGCAGGCGGGCAGCCGAGACCTGCCTGGAAGGCGTGGCGGCTTGACGTTCACCGGTTCCCTCAAGCCCGACTCATCTCGCCGATTCGAAAAGCAGCAGCCTGAACTCGTGCGTGTAGGGTCGGCGGCCTAGACCGAGGGGCTCCGATAGGGCTCCAAATGGGAGAGGAGCAGGATGGCAAGGCATGACGTCGTGGTCGTGGGAGCGGGGCTGGCCGGGCTGTCGGCGACGCTCGATCTGAAGGCGGGGGGCGCCGATGTGGTCGTGCTGGAGGCGCGCGACCGGCCCGGTGGGCGGGTCGTGCAGACGCAGATGTCCGACGGGCGCCTCGTGCAACTCGGCGGCGAGCTGACCGGCGCCTTCCAGACGGCCTACCGCGGACTCGTCGAGGAGCTTGGGCTGACGCTCGAGCCCGCCTTTCCCTCGATCCCCGGCGAGGACACCTACGTGCTCGCCGAGGGGCGTTTCGTCGGCAACGACTTCCCCTGGATGGCCGACGAGGACCGAGCGAGCTACGCCAAGGTCGAGCAGGCGTTCCGCGAGCTGGTCAAGACCGTTGACCCCGATGACCCCTGGTCGCACCCGGAGGCCGATCGGCTCGACCGGCTCTCGGTCGGGGCCTGGATGCGCGACGCCGGCGCGACACCGAACGCCGTCCGTGCCCGCGAGCTCGTCTCGCTGGCGCTCTCCTGCGAGTCGGTCGAGCGCACCTCCCTGCTTTCGGACCTGCGCAAGGAGGCGGTCGCGGGCGGGGAGGGCTTCTACACGTACGAGCAGTGGGAAACCGACCGCGTCGCCGAGGGCTCGGGAATGGTGCCGCTGCGATTGGCCGAGGAGGTCGGAGCCGCCCGCATCCGCTACTCGACCCCGGTAGAGCGGATCAGGATCGCACCCTCAGGCTGCGTCGTTACCAGCCGCTCCGGCGAACGCTTCGAGGCGGCGGCGGTCGTCTCGGCGGTGCCCGTCGGCCCGCTCCGCGACATCCAGGTCGAGGGGGTGAGTGAGGAGCGGATGGCCTCACTGCGTCACCAGCGCAACGCCCTCGCGGCCAAGGCCGTGTTCGTCTACGCCTCATCCTTCTGGGAGAAGCAGGGGCTCAACGGAGAGCTCTACTCCGAGATCGGCCTGATCGGCGGCGCCTGGCCCCAGGTGGATGGCGTCCTCTCCACACTGGTGCCGCCCGAGCGCCTCGCCCCCCTGATTGCCACCCCGGAGGAGCTGACCGAGGCGGAGCTGACCGAGGAGATGGCCGGCGCCTTTGGCGAGCGTGCCCGCGAGGCGCAGGCCTTCTTCCTGCGCCGCTGGGGAGTGGACCCCTGGACGCAGGGCTACATCACCTCCTGGCGCCCCGGAGACGTGCTTGCGGTTGGGCCCCTCCACGGCACCCACGAGCCGCCCTTCTACGTCTGTGGCTCCGACCAGTGGGTCTGCGGCTACATGGAGGGCGCGGTCCGCACCGGCCGCGCCGCCGCCGCCGCCGCGCTCGAGAAGGGCTGACCGACTGGATCAGCTCGCTGGCGTTCGCTTGCGCGGATCGATGAATGGGAGTTCGGCCGTTCGGGCTGGGCGGCGCGAGCCGTCGGGGAGCTCCAGCTCGAGCTCGGTTCCGGGGTCGGCCAACTCGATCGGAACCCACACGTAGCCGATGTTCTTCTCCAGGCGCGGAGAACGGATCGCGATCGTCGCGTGGCCGACCCGGTCGCCGTTGTTGTAGGCGGGCCAGAACTGGGCCAGCTCCCATTCGAGGGGTTCGCCCTCGATTTCCATCCCGACCAGCTTGCGGCTCACGCCCTGGGCCCGGATCCGCTTCAGCGCCTCCTTGCCGATGTAGTCGCGCTCCTGCTCCTCCACCAGGCGCTCCAACCCGCTGACCTCGAACGGGTTGTTCTCCAGAGTCATGTCGGATCGGTAGTTGAAGATCCCGGCCTCGATCCGGCGCGCCTCGCAGGGGGCGATGGGGCGGATCTCGTGTTCCTTTCCCGCCTCCATCACACGGCTCCACAGCGCCTCGCCGCGCTCTGGGTCGCGAAGGTAGATCTCATAGCCGATCTCCCCGCTCCACCCGGTGCGGCCGAGCACCACAGGGATCCCGTCGAGCTCCGCATGCATGCAGTGGTAGTAGGCCATCTCCAGAACGCGATCGCCGAACAGCGAGCTGACCACGTCCTTGGCCTTTGGGCCCTGCACCTGGACCGGGTACACGGGCGGGTCAGTGATCTCGACGTCCATCTCCGCGCCCCAGGCGACCCCTCGCGCCCAGAGGCCGGCGTCGCTGTCCGCAAGCGCGAGCCAGAAGGTCTCCTCGGCGATGCGCAGCAGCACGGGATCGTTGACGATCCCGCCGTCGGCACCGATCAGGGGTGCGTACTTGCACTGACCCACGGCGCACTTGGTGAGATCGCGGCAGGTCAGCAGGTTGGTGAAGTCGAGCGCGTCGGGGCCCTCGATCTGGACGATGTGCTCGACGCCGACGTCCCAGAGGGTGACGTGCTCGAGCAGGTGCCAGTACTCGGTGACCGGGTCGTCGTAGTAGGACGGGAGGAAGGTGTGGTTGTACACGTCGTACGCCGAGCACCCCGCCCGCAGGGTCGCCTCGAAGTACGGGGATCTCGCGTACCAGGGCCCGAAGTAAAGGGTGGTCGAATCCGGGATCGCAGCTGTGTCGGTGGCTCCGGGCATGGTCGTGCAGCTCCTCTCCTCTACCTCTCCTCCTTGGGCCTGAACCCGGCCTTAGTCTCGCCTATCTCGCGTTGGGGCGTCGCGCGCAGGCGTCGTGTCAGACCGATCGGCCCCCGGAAGCGACGGCATCTCGGGGCCCAATCCGACCTCGTAGGCCAGTACCCGCCAGACCTCGGCGCGGGCCCCTTCCAGCGGAACCACCGGATCGCGGACCAGCGCCCGAATCCCGAGCCCGTCGAGCATCGCCAGCAGCCGGTCGGCGAGCGCGTCTGGGGCGGTGTCGGCGAACTCGCCGGCCGCCGTGCCGCGCCGAGCCAGAGCTGACCCAGAGGATCCAATCGCGCTCCAGGGTGCCGGGATGGGCATGCACTGGTCGATATCATCAGCTGCTGCTCGGCCTGCCGGGAGCCGCGGCGGACCGGACCGCGGAGCAGCGCTCCGCCCTCGATGCCCTGGCGCGCAAGCCAATCTTCCAACGGAGGACAATGATGAGCATCGATGCCGGCACCGTCACCGCCGAGCCCGCGATTGCCGCGGAGCTGACACCGGAGCAGCAGGACCTGCGCGAGCGTGCCCGCCGCTTCGTCGAAGAGGTACTGATCCCCAATGAGGAGCTCGCCGAGCTCAGCGGCGGGCAGATCCCCGAGGAGCTCGAGGAGCGGATCAAGCGCGAGTCGATCGAGGCCGGTCTGAGCGGCGGCCTCCACGCACGCGAGAACGGCGGTCAGGGTTGGTCGAAGCTCGAATGGTTCTTGGTCGAGGAGCAGTTCGGCCGCTCGACGAACGCGCTCTCGTGGCATGTGCCCAGCGCCTACAACGTGCTCGCCAGCGGGACGCCGGAGCACATCGAGCGGTACCTGAAGCCTGCGCTGCGAGGGGAGCTCCACGACGCCTATGCGGTCACCGAGTCGGACGCCGGCTCGGATCCCTCGCGGATCAAGGCGACCGCGAAGCGCAGCGACGGAGGCTGGGTGATCAACGGCGAGAAGTGGTTCGTCACCTACGGCGACATCGCCGCGGTTTACATCGTGATGGCAAACGCCGTCGAGGGCGACGACCGCCTCCCGACCCTTTTCCTCGTCGACCGCGACCGCCCCGGGGTCGAGATGATCGCCGATCCGCCCTTTACCCACACCTATCCCCACGGGCACCCGACGATCCGCTTCACCGATGTCGAGGTTGCGGCCGACGACGTGATCGGCGGCCTGGGCGGCGGCGAGGAGCTGCAGCGGACCTGGTTCACGGAGGAGCGGATCGGGATCGCAGCGCGCGGAGTGGGATCGATGTGGCGGCTGCTCGAGGAGGCGGTGAGCTGGGCGCTGGAGCGCGAGCAGGGCGGCGGCCGCATCTTCGACTACCAGGGGATCTCGTTCCCGCTCGCGGACTCCGCCGCCGACGCGGCTGCCGGGCGCCTGCTGACCATGGAGGTCGCGCGGCTCGCCGACGCCGGCGCCGACCCCAAGATCGTCCATGCGAAGGCGTCGATGGCGAAGCTGTTCGTGAGCGAGGCGGCCTGCAGATGCGCAGACCGCGCGGTGCAGATCTTCGGGGGGCGCGGCTACATGCGCACCAACGTCGCAGAGCGCTTCCTGCGCGAGCTGCGCGTCGACCGGATCTGGGAGGGGACGAGCGAGATCCAGCGGCTAGTCGTCGCCCGCGCGCTGGAGCGGCGCGGCGTCGAGCGCACCCTCCACTAGATGAATAGGCCGCCGGGCCCAGAGGGGATCGTGGATCTGGGCCGGCTCTTTCACCCACGCTCGATTGCGGTCGTTGGCGCGAGCGATCGCGAGGGCTCCTACGGCGGCCAGACTCTGGTCAACCTCCATACCCTCGGCTACGACGGCGATGTCTGGGGCGTGAACCCGCGCCGCGAGCGCGCTTATGGGGTCACGTGCTTCCCGTCGCTGAGCGAGCTGCCGCAGGTTCCGGACGCGGTCGTGGTAGCAGTGCCCGCATCCTCGACCCCCGAGGTGATCGACGAGGCGGGCCGGATCGGATCCGGTGGCGCGGTCGTCTACGGGGCGGGGTTCGCCGAGGTCGCCGAGGGTTGCGAGCTACAGGACGAGCTCGCCGCCGCCGCGAGGCGCCACCACCTCCCGGTGTGCGGGCCGAACGGCAACGGGATCGTCGCGTTTCCGGGCCGCGTCGCGCTCTGGGGGGACGCCCTGGCCCGGCGCGACGCCGGCGCCGTGGCGATCGTCTCCCAGAGCGGCAACCAGGCTGTCAATGCGCTCGCCACACGGCGTGGTTTGGCCCTCCACACGGTGGTCTCATGCGGCAACCAGGCCGTGCTCGAGGCGGCCGACTTCCTCCATTACCTAGCAGGAGAGGAGGGCGTGCGCTCGGTCGCGCTCAACCTCGAGGCGGACGGCGACGGCGCCCGGCTGTGCGAGGCGCTTGCCGCGTGCGCCGACGCTGACATCGGTGTCGCGGTGCTCAAGGTGGGCTCGTCGGAGGCAGGCGCCTCCGCCGCCGCGGCGCACACGGGCGCCGTCGCAGGCGACCAGCGGGTCTTCGGGGCGCTGATCGAGGAGTCCGGGGCGGTGGCCGCGGCCGATTTTCATGACCTGCTCGAGCTGGCGAAGGCGCTCGCGGTCCGCCGGGCGCCGGCGCGGAGGAGGCGGCCGGGGAGCGGGCTTGCCGTGATGACTTGCTCGGGAGGCGACTCCAGCCTCGCCGGCGACGAGGCGTCGGAGCGCGGGATCGAGCTCGCGACGTTCGCGCCGACGACCGAGGGCCGCCTGCTCGAGCTGCTGCCACCGGCTGCGACTGTCGCGAATCCCCTCGACTACACCGCGATGATCTGGGGCGATCGCGAGCAGGTTGCGCGAGATCATCGACACCGTCGTGGAGGATCCGGGTGTCGGAACGCTGCTGATCTTCTACGACGAGCCCGCCGGGCTGGTCGGCGACGTAAAGCGCTCGTGGGACGCCGTCCGCGAGGGGATCCTCGACGGGGCGGGCGACAGCGGCATCGCCGTGATTGTCGCCTCGACCCTCCCCGAGCTTCTCCAGCCCGAGACCGCGACCCGGATGGTCACAGCCGGCGTGCCCGCGATCGCGGGGCTGCGGTCGGCCATCGCCTGCGCCGCCGCGCTGGCGAAAGCGCCGGGGGACCCGACGCGGCTGCGCGAGATCGCCGCCCTGGCCCGTCGCGCTACGGCCACGAGGACCGGGCATGGTCGGTGGCTCGCCGAGCACGATGCGAAGCTGGCGCTGCGCGAGGCGGGGATCGCTGTCGTCGCGGGGCGCGTGGCGCGCGACGAGGACGATGCTGCGGCGATCCTCGCCGAGCTAGGGCCTCCCGTGGCCGCGAAGCTGAGCGGCGAGGGGCTGCGCCACAAGACGGAGCTGGGTGCCCTCGTCCTCGATCTGGCCACCGAGGCTGAGGTGCGCGATGCGTACCGGCGACTGCGGGCGCTTGGCCGGGGCGCCGTGCTGGTCGAGCAGCAGGCGCCGCCCGGGGTGGAGCTGCTGATCGCCGCACGTCGCGACGGGGTCGTTCCGTCGCTCGCCTTGGGGCTCGGCGGCATCTGGACCGAGGCGCTCGGGGACGCCGCGGTGGTCCCCCTCCCCGCGACCCAGTCCCGGGTCGAGCTGGCGCTGCGCGGACTTCGCGGTGCCGGGCTGCTGAGCGGGGGGCGGGGGCGGCCGAGGCTCGACATGGAGGCGGCCGCGCGCCTCGGCGTTGCCGCCGGTGAGCTCCTTGTCGGGGCGGACCTCGAGCTGCTGGAGCTGAACCCCGTGGTCGTCTACGAGGAGGGGGCCGTCGTGGTCGACGCGCTGGGCCGCAGGAGCAGTGTGCCGGCGCCGCAGCCGAGCGCCGCAGCCGTCAGCCCGTAGGCGGCATCGGCACTCGCCACCCCCAGCAGCACGCCGCCCAGCAGTGGGCCGATCGTGTATCCGGCCCCATAGAGCAGGTTCAGCACTCCATAGCCGAAGCCACGCTCGGGCTCACCGAAGGCCTCGTCAAGCCAGGGGACCGCGGCGGCGAACGTGAGGCTGAATCCGGCGCCGAACACGCCGAGCGCCAGACCCGCCCCGAGCGTGCCGCCGAGCCCTGCGAGCAACAGCGCCGACGCCGCCGTCAGGGCGAGTCCGGCGACGGCGGGGCCGCGCCGGCCCCGCCGATCGCCCCAGCGGCCGCCGAGCGGCGCGAGGGCCGCGTCGACCGCTATCGATCCGGCGAAGAGCAGCCCGATCGCCGAGCTGGATAGGTGGAGGCGAGCGTCGAAGTCGAGCGGCGCGACCACCTCGATCAGCCCCAGCGCGCACGCCCCGCCGAGTGTCATCGCGGTGGCCACCGCTCCGATCCCGGATCCGATCGAGCCTCGGATCGTCGCCCAGGCTGGGGCCTGGGGCATGCGGCGCCCCGAATCGGGAGGAAGCACGGTGGCGGCCGCGAGCGCGAGCGCGAGCGAGACGCCGCAAATGATCAGGAACGGGGCGGCAAAGGAGAGCAGGTCGGCCGTTACGCCGCCCAGCGCGGGCCCGGCGATCGAGCCCGCCCCGGTCGCCGCCAGAGCAAATCCGATCGCCTCGCCCCGTCTGCCCGGCGGCGCGAGGTCGGAGACGAGCGCGAGCGCCGCGATCCAGCTCGCCGCCGACCCGACTCCCTGGATCGCGCGGCCCAGCATCAGGAGGGCAAGTGATTCGGAGGCGGCGATCACCGCGGAGCCCGCCGCCGCCAGCAGCAATCCCGCGATCAGAAGAACCCTCCGTCCCAGCGAGTCGGCGAGCCGCCCGAGGGGGAGCGAGAGCAACACGATCGGCACCGCATAGGCTGCGAAGGAGGCGCCCAGCGCCCACTCGCTCGCCCCCGTCCGGCGCTCGATCTCGGGGAGCAGGGGGGCGATCAGCCCGAGCAGCGCGGTGTCGATCGTCACCGCGGCAACCGCGACCGCGACGATTGCGCGCCGGCGCGGGAGGGGTCTCGACTGGGACGCCAGGGTTGCTCGCATGGTGACGAAGCTCTACTGCACTCTCGCATTCGGACACCCGGCGGCGGCCAGCGGGTCTGGATCGGCTGCTGGCGCTAGCCGGCGGTCACAGTCGAGAGCCGCGTCGGATCTCTCGAAGTGCAGTCGACGCTTCAGGCCGGGGAGCGGCTTATTCTCGCGAATCCTGAGGCGGTGGTAGCGAGAAACGAATCGGGCCCCCGCGTGCGTGGCTATGTGCCTGCGTAGACTTGCCGATCCCGAGCACCGACCCCGCCAGCTCAGCCGCGAGGGCTTCGCGTTCAGGGCAGGTTGAACGACCCTGCACAAGCGCCCAGCTGCCGAATAGGATCGATGCGGAGCTTGGCGGTCCAAGCTGCCATTTGAGGCGCCAGACTGGTCCGCCGCCATCCCGAGCAACCAAGGAGTCTGACGACATGGCAGCCGATCTCTACATCCGGTGGAGCAAGGCGAATCCGAAGGACGACGCCACCGGCACGCAGCAGCGGCCGCTGAACCCCTGCTGGCCCCCCAATGCGTTCTGGACCAACGCCTCGATCTACCTGCTCTACCCGCCCAATCATCCGGATCCGGCCAAGCGCAACGGGATGGCGTACGAGGCCCGTGTCGACGAGGAGGTGCTGATCAACGTCGACTGCTACAGCAGCGGCGCGACCTTCCCTCACCCCTTCGCGAACGACGCAACCCCCGTGCTTTGCCAGATCTGGGCCTGCACAGGAGCGAACGGCGTCGGTCCGATCAGCGCTCTCCCGTCATCCCTGGACACGAACGGGAACGCGCTGGAGGGGTGGGTCCTTGGCGAGCTCAGTCCGCCGGATTCCTACGCCACCGCCAGTGTGCTCTGGACGCCACGGGCCACCGACGGTCTCAGCTTCAACGCCGACGGCGCGGCGCACGTCTGTCTGGCGGCCAACCTGCGCTACGTCCCTCCATCGACCGGGGCCGGGACCCCTTCCAGCCAGGGCCAGCGCCTCCCGCAGTTCACCCCCATGGGCGGCCAGCCGGTGCGGACGATCTTTCCGTGCGGAGACGGGCCGATCGACCCTCGGAGCGGCGTGCCGATCGGCCGCTTCCACGGTCAGAAGAACATTTGGGTATTGAGCACAGCGCCGGGATTCACGCTCGTCAGTGTGATCCTGATCTTCGGATGGGGCGCCGGGGCGCAGCTCCGCGTCCTCGAGCTGACGGAGCGCACCGGTGGGACCGAGTTCCCCGCCGTGATTCGCGAGCATCTCCTGGCGCTCCCCTTCGTTGACCTCGTCGGGGGACGCGAGCGCCGCCAGCGCACGCGGAAGATCACGCCCGAGATGTTTGAGTTCCTCGTGCCGGAGTTCGGCGAGGAGCTCCTTCGGGCGGGTCCGCTGCCGCTCGAGCCCCGGGAGCGCGCCAGGCTCGCCGGCGGCGGCCAGCTCGTCCTCGCAGAGAAGGACGTTCCCCTGCAGCCGGCGAAGCGCCCGCTCGAGGAGATTGCGATCGAAGCGCCATCGGGCGATCGGGGGAACGAGATCGAGGTCAAGGTCGGCCCGAAGGAGCCCGAGCGAGTCGAGGTTGACCTCCGCGCAGCCGAGAAAGACCCTTTGGGCACGGTGCGGCTCTTCGACCTCGCCGAGCGCGATGCTGAACGGGCGCTCGTCGGCGGCACGACGTTCATCACGGTCGCCGTGTAGTCGAAGCGACGCCCCGGCGATCAGGCCGGCACGCGTTTCCCCCCTATTCCCACAGCAGCACCGATGGGACCACTTCCGGGTGCTCGACACGAAGCAGCTGGTAGCCGATGCCGGACGTCCCCATGAAGAACCCGGGCATGTGGACGCGGTCGGAGAGTGCCGTGTGGAGCGTGAAGCCACCGGAGGCCTTCGCGCGACGAGCAACGCGGTCGGCTCGCGAGCGCGCAGCGTCGATCAGGTCGGGCCGGTCGAGATGACGGTGGGCGGCGAGGAGGAGGTCGGCGCGGCCGAGATTCCCGCAGCACAGGTGATCGGGACCCTCTTGGTCCATGCGCAGCGTTGTGCGGATCGCAGCCTCGACGTCGCGACGTACGCGACCGTCGTCGAGGATGGGCAGGCCGCCGAGCCTGGCGAGACCGATCCCGGGAGCGCCGTGGCACCAGCCGGCCTTGTAGGCGGGCTGGGTCTCCTCGCGGAGATCGCGCCAGTTATCGGCGTCACGGTCGAAGAAGCAGTCCTCGTACGCGATCGCATCCTCGGCGGCCGCCGCGAAGGCAGCGTCGCCGGTCGCCGCCGCGAGCCGCAGCAGGGCGTAAGCGATTCCCGCCGCGCCGTGGGAGAAGCCGGTAAGCCGCCGGTCCATGAACGTGATCCACGCCGCTCCGTCCCCGCCACCGTCCGACTGCGTGGCGAGCAGGCGCCTTCCACACGCCGTGGCACGCTCGAGCACGGCCGTGTCCGGCGCGGCATCGTGAAGTGCGAGCAATCCGAGGACCTCGCCGGCAAGTCCCTCGAAGACGTCGACCGGCGCGCTGCCAATGCGATCCTGAGTGAGCAGCGCCGCCGCTGCCGCGGCATCGCTCAACAGATTCGGCTCGCCGATCAGCAGCGAGATGCTGGTGAGCGCGTAGACGACCGAGCCGATGCCGGTCGCGCCGCCGGCCCCAAGGGCCCCGGCGAGGGTATCCCTGTCGCTGTCGAGCGCGTCGCGAAGCGGCCGCAGCGCGTCAAAAATCAGCTCCCTGTATCCCGCACCGCCGGTGGTGTTCTCGACGGCGGCCAGGAAGAGCGCCATCCCACAAGCCCCGCTGTGAAGGTCGTAGCCGACCGGTTGAAGCTGGTAGCGCTCGACCCGCGGCAAATACTGCGGGGCGATCCATGTCACCCCGCCCTCGGCGCGGATCGCCCGGGCCGCGACCTCGACGGCAAGCTCATACGCGAGCTCGGTGAGCGACTGGGGCGCGGCGGCGTCGCTAACCCGCCGGCGAACCGGGCGGCCCGGCGCCGGATCCGGGGTCGTATGGCGAGCGGTACTCGAGTGGAGCGAACCTGCGATGAAGCCCAGCTGGCGCTCGAGGTCGTCCGGCCCGAGCGCCCGGATGCGGCTCATCACGAGCTCGGCGCTCGGTTCGCGCAGGCAACCGCTGAGCTCGGTCCCGGGTGCCACCTCAAGCGTGAGACTGTCGGCACGGGCGGCAAAGAGCGGGACGTCGAGCTCCTCCATCGCGTCGCGTTCGGCTTCGAAGAGCTTCCACCAGTCTGGCGCCTGAGCGGCGTTACCTCCGGTCGGCTTGTACACGGTGCGGGCGAGCCGCTCGAGCCGGATGCTCCGGTCGGCGCCGTTGCGGAGGTAGGTCGGATCGCAGAGTTCGTAATGGAGTGACCCGTAGACGCGCGTGTTGCGGTAGATGAAGCGCACCCGCTGATGGGCTAGCTCTTGCAGCGGACTGCCAGCCTCAAGCAGCGACGCCCGCTGCTCGAGGAGGTAGCGGTAGAACCGCCGGAAGCCCTGGAGCAGGCCGGCCGCGTGATCCTCGAGCCGCACGCGCTCGCCAGGGAGCAGCGGCTGGCTCTTCGGCACCGGAACTCTGACTGGGCCGAAGCCGTGCGCCATGCCATCGGTGTTGACTCCATCCCACCGCGGCGCATCGACGATCAGCTCATCCTCATCGGCGGTGTGGAGCCCGCTGATGTCGCGGACTGGCTTGCCCCCCGCCTCGTCGTCGACCTGCCAGCTCGGCAACAGGCCCGTGCCGAGGACGCCCGTGACCAGCTCATTGTGGGCCGCCTGCCTCAGCCCCATCTCCCGGCCCTCCAAAGAGGGCCGAGGATGCATGAGCGACTCGGCGTCGATCAGGACCAGATGCTCGCCTTCCGCGATCAAGTTGTCGCGGTGACAATCGGTGCCCGCGAGTGCGTAGACAAGGCAGAGAAGCATGCCGGCGCGCTCGTAGAAGCGGACGACCTCATTCGCGCCCCCGCACGCCTCGTGATTCACCCATTCGACCCAGCCGTATCCGGGACGCGCCACGAGCGTGAGCACACGGAAGCCAAGTGGAACCTCGTGCTCGTTGAACCACGCGAGGAGGCGGTTATAGGCGCGCTCCGTGCCGAGATCCTTCGGCTTGTAGACGACCTTCACGCCGGAGGAGAAGGCCACGCCGGCGACCATTCGGCCTCCGCGGTGCGGATCCGAGAGGCCCGGCTCCACAGACACGACTGGGCCGAGCTCGCTGGCGCCACCGAAGGCGCGTTCCAGGTCGCCGCGATCCCGCTCGAGTCGCTCCACGAACTCGGCGGTGGCGTCGACCCACCGATCGGTCGCCTGGGACATCAGTCGCGCCAGGACGGGGTACTCGCGGAACAGTTCGACGAGGCCAGCGTGGCCACGGATCTGCTCGATGAACGAGTGGTAGAGCCGTGCAGGAGGAACCTCGGCTGCCCGCGCGAGGAGTCGCCCGAGCGATGTCGTCTTTCCGGCACGGTGGGCCGCGAAGGCCACGTAGATGGTGCGCGTGGAGAGCGACGTGACGCGCCCCAGGAGGAGCCGCTCGAGCTGTGACATCGCTGTTGTGGAGAGCAGGTCGGCGTCTAGCGGACCAAGCCGTCTGGCGAGCCGGTCCCTCCCGGCCAACACGAACGGAACGGCCAGTTCCTCAAACGGCATGGGTTCGCCCGGGTCGCAGAATGGATACTCAGTCCAGGTTCCGTCCTCGCGGGACGCGATGGCCAGCGCCAGCCGCAACGTGCCAAACCAGGACGGGAGGGAGTCAGGGTCGCGGAGGCGCACCGGGCCGACCAGCCGCGCGGCATCACCGAGGGCGCGGCCGTCGCGCGCCAGTCGCCGCGCGAAGATCTCATCGTCGCCACCGGCGACGGCCTCGCGCCACGCGTCGATGCGCGTGGCGTCGTCGCGCTCGTCGCCGCGGCCACGCCTTCCCTCGACGGCGCCGGTCAGCCGCTCCTGCAGCGTGGTCGCGGCAGCCGCGATATTCGCGAGATCCGCGTCGCTGAGATGCGTCATGCCGGCGCGCTCGTCGAGCGCCCGGCCGGTTACCGGCCTAGCACGACTGAAGCGTCGAGAGAGTCTGCGCCGTTGAAGACCCGCACGTGCAGCAGGCCGCGACGTCCTCGCGCATCATCTCCAGGATTGTGTCGTCCAGCGCGTCGTCGGGCAGGTTCTCGAACCTGCGCAGGCGCCCCGGCACGACGAGGTGGACCACTTCGTCGGTCTCCTCGTGCACCTGGATGGTGACGCCCTCGGGGACCTTGGCACCGAACTCGCGCTCCAGCGTGGCTGCCGGATCACGGATCAGTGCCTGACGGAACTCCTCGTCACGCACCGCGCGAGCGGAGATCTGCAGCTCAGCATCCTGCGATTTCTCGGCCATAGTCAACGCCTCCTCCTCTGGACGATGGTTTGCGGAGATCCGCACTCCGCCCTGTGGACCGAATATCCCATACTGGGAGACCAATGTCCACCCCCTCGGAAGCTTTGCGGAGTCGCATCGGGAAGGCCATCAGAGCGGACTTCGATCCCGCCCCGCGCGAGTAGCGGTAAGAGTCGCTCGCGGGGGAAATCGCGAAGAACGTCGGCATTCCGTTGCGGTGCTTTTGGCCGCTACTTGCTTCCTCCCCGAACGAAGTAGGGGACAACCTACAACTATCGACTAGTCGCTCGGACACGGGGCGGATCTGTCAGGCACAATGATGAGCCTTGGGACAGGGTGGGAGCGATGGGGTCATAATCCCCCCGGCCTCGAGGGCCTTGAAGTACTCCTCTCTTTCCTCGTCTTCGGGGACGTCTGAGTATGTCGTCGTGTGGTAGATCGTCGTGGGAGTGCCGCCCGGCATTGTGGGTGGGATAACGGAATACCAATCGGTCGCTGTGCGCCAGCCTCGCTGGATTACGTGCGGCAAGACGACGGTTATCAGCAGCGGGCAGAGGTCACTCATTATCTCCAGTTGTTCGGGAATCGACCGGCGGAGCACTTCGACTGAGCGCTCTCCGTCGCCTCGGAGCAGACTCTCCAGAAGCTCATTTAGCGCGTCGTAGTCAGACGCCAATGACTCCAATGCATCACCTAGTCGGCTAATCCGCTCAGCCAGTTCATCGCCGCTAACACCAGCTCCGAAGGTGTGAACATGAGGAGACGAATTGGGCCGCCGATTCGATCTTCCGGGGACGCACAGACCAGGCGTCCGGACTACCGCTTTCGTCCAAGGCGCCAGGAGATCCCGACCGGTCGCGCTGCTACTCGGGGAGCGTCTCGCCCGAGCCGCCCAGCTCTTCGGGGTAGTCCTTGAGCTTGGGGAGGCCATCCTTCATGGGCAGCACTGTCGACTCGTAATTGACGTGCACCCCGGGTTCAAACGGAAATTCAGGGATCGTCGCCGCGTAGACGTCGACCAGACCCCACTGCGGGTGCCGGGTCAGCAGATGGCCGCCGCAGGCCTTGCACCACTGCCGGTAGCTCCGCTCGTGCTTGTTGTACTCGCCGATCTGGTCTTCTCCCTGGGTCACCTTGACCGCCTCGGGCTTCCAGAGCGTGAATGCGTTGACCGGGCCGGCGGACCAGCTCCTACAGGCGGCGCAATGGCAATAGCCAGCGCCCTCCGGATCGCCCGTGACTTCGATCGTGACGGCGCCGCAGTAGCACTGCCCCTCGTAGGTCTTTTCATCCTGGCTCATGAGTTCTCCGTTCGCTCGAGAGGTCTCGTCGTGACACAGCCCAGGCAGTATCCCGCTCAAAGCGCCGCTTCCCATGCAAAGCGGAGAGCTGCTTTTCGTCCAAGCAGCGGCTCCAGTATGCCTGGGGTATTCGACAGGATCGAGACGGGTTATTGCCCGTAGATCGTCACCGGCGCGCTCGTCTGCGCCGCGCTCCCCGCGTGGTTGGTGGCGGTCACCTGGCAGGTGTAGCTGCCGGGCGAGCTCGCGGTGTAGTGGGGGTCCGAGGTCGCACCGCCAATGTCGGTGCCATCGCGCCTCCACTGGTAGGCGAAGCTCTGGGGGGCGCGGTAGAGGTGGTAGCTCGGCAGGTCGGGCGCCCAGATGCCGGGCGAGCAGGTGAGATCCTGGTTGAGGGGGCCGGAGTGTCCGCCGCCGAAATGCCAGTCCCCGAAGGGCTCCTCGGCGTCCAAAACGAACGTCCATGAGATCGCCGGCGCCACCGTTCCGACCGGGGCGCGGAGCAAGGCAAGGAACCCCGGGAGAACTCCCTGGGCCGTGCCGTAAAGAGGGTCGAAGGGGCCGCTGCCATCGAGCGGGGCGCGCCGGATCGTGCGGTCGCTGGGATTCGGCGTTCCGCCCGCCGGGACTGGCGAGTATGCGTTGGCCCAGTAGATCCGTGCCGGCGGCCTACTTGAGATGGAAAACAGGTCCCTGAGCCATCTGCCTACGGAGAAGCGTTCGGTATCAACTACTCGCTCGAGGCGTGCGAGCTCCGGCACCGTGGGGTCGGGGTCGATCGCCACCCCGGTCGGGCTGCTCACTCCCCGCATCCGATCGTAGAGGGTGTTGACGGGCCCGCTGCCGTCGAGCGGCGCACTACAGATGATTCCGTTGCCGCTCCCCATATCCCAGTTGCTCCAGTAGATCCGTGCCGGTGGCCCACTGGAGCTGGGAAAAAGGTCCCCGAGCCGCCTGCCTAAGTCCCCGAGCCGCCTGCCTATAGTGGCGCGTTCGGTATCAACTACTCGCTCGAGCCGTGCGAACGGCTCCGTGGGGTCGACGGCCACCGCAAACGGTGCCCTCACCCCGTCCGTCGAATCGTAGAGGGGGACGACGGGGCCGCTGCCGTCGAGTGGGGCGGCACAGATCACTGAGATGGCGCTGTCGCACCAGTAGATCCGCCTCGCGGCCGGGTCGATCGCCAGCGCACTGGGCGCGTACAGTGCTTGCGTTCCCGTACCGGTATAGAGAGTGACGACGGGGCCGCTGCCGTCGAGCGGGGCGTGCCGGATCGTGCGATCGCCTGGGTTACCCCAGTACATTCGCCCTGCGGCTCGGTCGATCGCCAGCCCGCCCACTCCGTTCACCTGGGCGAGGCCGCTGTAGAGGGAGACGACGGGGCCGCTGCCGTCGAGCGGGGCGCGCCGGATCGAAAGGTCACCGTTGTTCCAGTAGATCTGCCCGGCGGCCGGGTCGATCGCTATCCCGCGCACCGCGCTGACCCCATCCGCCGAGTCGTAAAGGCTGTTTACGGCGGCGGCGGCGCCGCCGGCTAGTGGCGCACGCCGGATCCTGTTGTCGTTGCTGACGTATTCGTTCCAGTAGATGGTGTCGGCCAACGGGGCGAGCCTATAACGGATGGCCTGGTCTCGTATGGCGATTCTGCCCGAGCGGCATTTGGCGACTCTCGCGGCTCCCTTGTGCGAAAGAGAGCGCAAGGTCGAACAGCGCTGCTTTCCATGCAAAGCAGCACTGCTGGCGGCAACCGACCGCGGTGTCGCGTTCGTGTGGAAGCGGAGGGCCGGCTCGCTATCTCTACGCCAAGGGCCCTCGTCGTGAGGGCCCTTGGCTAGTAGCGAGGGCCCGATTCGTCTCTCGCTACCACCGCACGCGTCATCCAACGAGACCAGTCGGCACCTCAGTGAGGGCACCTCGAAAGGCCCGCCGCGGCGGCGCTCCTTGGGTCGAGCCTCACGAGATCGGAGCCGTTACTTGAGCTCCTCCACGATGTCCTTCGCCTCGCCCTGCTTGTCGACGAGCCAGAAGTCGGGATACTCCTCGACCACCACTTCCACGTCGCCTGCGACGTGCCCCGGCGCCACCGCGAAGCGGTTCGATCGCGAGCGCGCCTCCTCCCACTCGCTTTGGGACAGCGACAGCCAAGAACCGCAGTTCAAGACTCCGCACTCGCACCGAAAGCCAGCGGTCGGCAGGCCGCTCCTCATCGATAAGGCCTTGCGCTCGTTGAGCTCCCGGTACCAGGCCTCATTGAACGCGATGCGCTGTTCCCGCGAGCTGAAGGGTCGCGACTCGTTCACCCGCGCCAAGGCTAGAGACGGAGGGCGATCGCTGCGCTAGTTAGCGTCTGCATGGTGTGGACGTTCGAGGTAGCTGGGCGAATCGGGAGGCAGACGCCTCAACGTATTCCGGACCGAGAAGCGCCGGGCCTTGGCTGTGGATGATCTCCACGACTACCCGGCGGCGTGGCGTCCAGAAACACCTCGGTGACGTCGGGGACGGCGTCGCGAATGCTCCATTCGATCTCACTCGAAACTGTTTCGACGCGGGCGGCGTTGAGATCGTCGCGCAGATCGACGCGCGCGGCGACGAGAAGCGCCTTGGGAGCGAGCACGATCGTGATCAGCTCCTTCGTCCCGACCACTTCGTCGTAGCTCTCGATTGTGTCCTCGATCAAGGCGCGCTCCTCAGGCGTCGCGGACGATCCGAGCAAGAGGTGTCTGGCGTCGCGTCCAAGCCAAAAGGCGACGAATACGAGCAGCACCCCGATCAGGATGGAGGCCATTGGATCCCAGAACTTGGAACCGCTGATCGCATTGAGCCCAATGCCGAGCGCGGCGATCAGAAGCCCGGCAAGCGCCGCGGTGTCCTCGAACAGGACCATCTTGACGTTGGGATCCCGCGTCTCGCGGGCATAGCGGAGAATGCTCTGGCCTTTGTCGCGCGCCTCGGCACGGGTCTGTCGAAAGGCACGCACCCAAGAGCTGCCCTCGGCAACGAAGGCGACGGCCAGCACCGCGTAGGCGATCGCGAAACGGCTCGTCTCGCCCTCGTGCCGCATCAGCTCATAGATCCCGAAGCCGACAGCGAACACCGCGCCGGCGAGGAACATGCCGATCGCGGCCATGAAGGACCATAGGAAACGCTCAGCCCCGTAGCCAAATGGACGTTCGGGGTTCGGTTCCCGGCCAGCGAGCTGGATCGAGACGAGCAAAAAGCCCTGATTGGTCGTGTCGGCGACTGAGTGGGCGGCCTCGGCCAGCATGCCCGCGGATCCGCTGAGCAGCCCGCCGAACAGTTTCGCGACTGCGATCGCGCCGTTGGCGCAAATGGCGACAATCACCGTCCTTCGACTCTCGCCGGCATCGCGCGCGCGCTCCAGGCTCCTGCTGCTGGACTGGGCGGCGTGTGAGCCGTCGCGCCGACCTTTCAGGCTGTCGTCACCGGTAGTCCTCATCGTCGATGGAACGCGTACCCCGCCGCCTGAGGTGCCTAACGGCCGACCTGAAGTAGAGCGAGTTACCGGTTCGGACGGGCCACCGCCTGGACCACCCAGATGAGGAATACAAACGCCGCACCGTCGTCAGACGCGAAACGTCGCCGCTTTGCATGAAACGCGCCGCATCTCCTCCAAAGCGGCTATTTCAAAGGGCGCCCGTCGTGGCAGTCAGGATTCCGCTTCCACGCGAAAGCAGCAGCACTCCGGCGGAGCGAGCGACCACGCTTACACTCGACTCGCATGCCAGACGCAAAGCCGAAGATTGGGCGGAGGGACGTGCTTGGGGCGCTGGATGAGGGCGTCTCGGTAGGCGATTCGTGCGCTGGAAGCCGCTTGCCGGGAAGCTCTTGCAGAGCGAGCGGAGCCTTCCTCTGGAGCTGATCTGAGGCGTTAGGAACGATCGCTGGTGTCTGTGAGCGAGACAAACCCGGACTGGGATCGTGCAGCCGACGAGTTCTGTCAGGCCTGGAGCAGCGATGTGGGTCGGCCAGACTACGCGCGGCTGGCCGATTTCTACGCGCCCGACCCCGACGTCGTCATCTACGACAGCTTGGCGCCGTTAGCTGGCTTTCGGGGCTTCGAACAAATGCGCGAGGCCATCTACCCCGGACTAGCGACCATCGACGTCCAGAGAATCGGTCCGGTCGAGGCAAAGGGCCTCGCCGACAACCGCGTCGTCGTTACCAGCTACCCGTTTCGGTTGGCCTACGGCTTCGCGGACGGCCGACGCTACGAACTAGAAGCTCGCATCTCCGATGTCTGGGAGCGGCGACCCGGCGGCTACCGCATCGTGCACGAGCACCCGTCTACCGTTCACGATCTCGAGCACTCGTGACGCCAGCGTCAGGCTCGTAGAGCAAGCACCTCAGCGGAGCCAGGAACACTCTCGGCTCGTTGGGTTAGCCCGGCAGCCTCGCGCTATCTGCCGACCTACTAATCTCCCCTTATGGGACGGAAAGCGCTCAGGCGCCTGCTGGGGCTCGCCGCTCTCGCCGGGATCGCGGCGGTCGCAAGCAGCGGCATCGCCGTATCCGCGCAGACGGCATCAGGACCCAAGGTCACCCCGCGGGGCGTTGGCGACGTCAAGATCGGCGCGATGTTCGAGAAGATTCACCGGCGGCATCTCGTCGGGCGGCTTCACAAGGGATGCGAGCTGGCGCCCAACACCCGCTCGGCGCGTCTGCTCGCGCCCCTGAAGGGCAGCGTCGACTTCACTCGCAAGACTCCTCGAAGGGTCGCTGACATCCAGGTTAAAGGCGGCGCGAGGGCACGCGGAGTCGGGATCGGAGCGACGATCGCGGACATCCAGAGTGCCTATCCGAGCGCCGTCATCGATCACGGGACGGAGCAGACGTTCCAGATCACGCTGGTGAAAATCCCGAAGAACGGGGGCGGTAAAATCCAGTTCGCAGTCGACCTCAGCACCCACCGGGTCAGCCTCATCGGCGTTCCATTCATTGCCTTCTGCGAGTAAGCCGGACCGGGACGACCAGTGATAAGCGGCGGGTCTGGATCGACGTCCAGGGGCGCCGCCGCCTAGCTCATCGTCCGTGAGCCGAGAGCCCAACAATTGGGCTGGGGGCGGAAAGTCGCCGAGCGTCCCGTGTCCCCACGGCAGGTCCGTCGGCTGTCTGGAGCGCTTTGCATGGAAAGCGGCTGTCCGTCGAGAGGTACTGGGCGGGAAATGTCGCCGGAGAACGTCGAGCCGACACCGTTTGAGGGCAACCCTCCGTTGGGCTCCCAGAAGCGGTGGTTACTTCCGGGTATATCCTGAGGTTTCGACAAAGCACGGTAGGGGAGGAGGAGCACCATGTCACACCACTACTCGGGCGCTGATTTTGGCTTCCCGCTAGGCGATGCCCGACTCGACTACTGCGACCTGTACGCCTTCCCCAAGCCGGAGGACACGAACAAGTCGATCCTCATCATGGACGTGCATCCGTCCAAGGCTCTCCCGGAGGGGACCACCACTCCAGAGCCATTCGCGCCTGAGGCGATCTACGACCTCAGGATCGACACCGACGGGGATCTGGTCGCGGACATCACCTATCGGTTCCGATTCTCGCCGTCAGAGAACGGGGCGCAGATTGCGACGGTCCGCCGCGTCGAGGGCGTCGACGGCGAGGGCGACGGCGGGGAAGCGATCATCGAGGGTGCTCCAGTGTCGAACGGCCCAGAAGCTCCGGTGACGCAGGCGGGCGAGTACCGCTTCTTCGCTGGCTGGCGCAGTGACCCCTTCTTCTACGACGCGGGCGGTGGCCTTAACGATTTCCAGTTCACGGGAGACGACTTCTTCGCCGACGCCGACGTATGCAGCATGGTGCTCGAGCTTCCCAATGGCGAGTTGGGAGATGGCGAGGTGGGGCTCTGGCACCGAACGCTGGTCCCGGCAGATGACGCGAACTGGACCCAAGTCGAGCGGGGGGCTCGAACCCAGGTGGTCCCCTTCCTCGTCCCGAACGAGGAGAAGGATGCATACGTCGGCAGCGAGCCGGCAGATGACGCTCGCTTCGTCGACGTGCTGGCCCACTCGCTGGAGCACACAGGTGGCTACTCAACGGAGGAGGCCAAGCGGGTGGCGGGGACCTTGCTGCCGGACATCATCCGATACGACCCCGAGCGCCCGGCTGCCTACCCGGACAATGGCCGCGCGCTCACCGACGATGTGGGCGATTCCATGACGGCCATCTTCACGAACGGGAAGGTGACGGAGGACGGCGTGGGGCCACACAACGACCTGCTCCCCGAATTCCCATACCTCGGGCCGCCACACGAGAACCGGGCGGAGGCGTAAGAGACCGCCGAAATCGTTGTAGAGCGCAGCAGCTCGAGCTGTACCAGCAAACTAGAAGCGACTACTTGCTGGCTGGCGCGTGGCGAAAACTCGGCGGGCTCAGGAGAACATCTTGGTCGTGCCCGTGACCGACAGGAGCTGCGCGACCTGCTCGTGCCTTGAGCGAACGAAACGGAGGCGGTTGCCGTCATGCGTCGCTCGCCTACGTGCCTCGAGAAGCACCGTCAGGACCGTTGAGTCCATGAAACTCAAGTCCTCTAGATCGACGACGATCCATCCGGTCCCGCCCTTCTCGGCGCCGCGGATTGCCTCATCGAGTTGAGCGGATGATGCGAGATCGAGTTCCCCCGAGACCGCGATGATCGTCGAGTCTCCAGCTCGACTGGTCTTGATCGCGGGCTGCAGCCCCTCTGCCCGCTGCCCATCGTGCGGTGTGTAGGGCATTCTTGCCCCTTCCTCACCCTCTCTGGATCAAATGCCACGCGAAAGGCAGAGAAGATGGGGAGAACCCGTCGAGTAGCGCCCTACCCACCTTACGCCGTTTGACGGCCTGCATTTGGCCGGCGGGATGCAGGAATCGCCGCAGGATTCCTCACGGAACGGGCGCTTCTTCTTGCTGCTCCAGTCGATTCGCCGACGCCGCGACGGGCTCGGAGCGTCTGATCGAAAGAGCGCCCCTTTCATGCCAAGCGCCGCTTCTCGTCCAAAGCGGCGGTTTGCCCACTCCCGCAGCCCGGCGGCTTCGAGGGTCATCATCGTCCCAGCTCGGAGGGCCGGTCAGTCCATCGGGAAAGTGGCGGCCCAGGAGGTCTCCGCGAGGCTGGCCTGTCCCAGAAGCGAGGGGTGGAAGTAGTCCGCCGTGATGCCGACAGTCGTCACGGTTGCGACATCGGCCGCCGTGAACGTCGAGTTGAACACCGCGTTGTTGTCGAAGAGGCAACGCTTGAACTCGGCGCAGACCTCCGCGAGGGCGCCGTTGTAGTCGATCACCTGCTCGTCGGAACGCGGCCCGGCGGTCCTCGTCGGCCTGTGCGCGTCGAGAGCGGGTTCGCGAGCAGTGCCTGGCAGACGCTGAAAGCGGACCAGCGGATCAACGCGTTCGTGGTCGGGCGGACTGGTGAAGATCGCGTGCACAGCTGGTTGATGTCCGGGATGCTCAGCATCTCGATGTAGACCTTGGGGTCGCCCGTCACGAGCGTGTCGAGCGCCGTCTCCACCTGGCTCGCGGAAGGTCCGCCGTCGGCGTCTGATCGGCGATCGTTGGGCGGCAGGCGTCGTTGGCGCCGATCTCGATGGTCACGTAGTCCGGGTCCTGCGTAGCCGCGGTCTGCGCCTGGCTGAGCGTCAGGTGCTCGGTCTCGCCCGCGCGCCGGAGACGGCGTCGTTGATAGGCGACCGGATTGCGTCCGGGGTCGATCGCCTCGATGCGCTGGAACTGGCTGTCGACCGCCGGGTTGGTGCCGGTCGACCACGAGTTCTTGGGGCAGTCGAGCGACGGGCCGGTCGGACAGGTCGAATCGACCTCCGAATTGAAGGCTCGCGTGATCGAGTCGCCGAGCGCCGCCATCACCTTCGGGGGTGCGACAGCGGAGGCCGGTGCAGCCCAGAGTGCGAGCGCGGCGAGGAGCGTTACGACGAAGATGGCGGTCCGTCGAAGCCCTGCGAAGCTGATCATGTCTCCTCCTTCAGTGGCGATCCGTGCCTGCTGAACTTGGAGTCGAGAGCGCGGATGAGCGTATCACCCGCGGAGCTCGCACCTCCTCCGACGTCGCCCGCGCAGCCTTGGGTTGACACCGGCGGCGACCAATCGAGAGGGCTAGGCTCGCGCCGTGGCCGATCTGCCGCCACCGCCGGATCGCATGGAAGGTTGGTACCCAGACCCGGAAGGGAGCGGGCGCATGCGCTGGTGGGGCGGCGAGCGCTGGTCGGACCACTTCTTGAAGACGCGTTCGGCGTCGGGCGGTTCGGGTACGCCTGGCTCACCGAAGCGGAGCGGTCGATTGGGAGGGGCGCCCTGGTGGGCATGGGTCCTGGCGGTGATCGTCGGGATCGTGATCATCGCGGCCATAGTTGGCCGGGATGAATCGAGCCATGACAACGACGGCACGACCCAGTCCGAGGCTCCGGCGCCGCCACCTGCGGCATCGACCCGTGCGACCAAGAAAAGCCTGACCAGCTGCCTGACCAGCGCCGGGGTGCCGGTCGATACGTCGGGGCCGAGTGCCCACCAGACGACCATCGACGGCGAGTACGTCGGCACCGTCACCTTCGGTCGCGGCGGCTCAGCCGGCCTCTGGGTGATGTCTCCCGTCAATCAACTCCACCCGATCAGGCGGGCGCGGGAGATAGCGGAGACGTCCGGGGGCGGCTACTACTGGGACGCCAACCGGAACATCGTCTTTGCCATTCCCGCCGATGCGAATCTGAGCCTTGGGGAGCCGGTCGGTAAGAAGTTCGACGCCTGTCTGAACGGATGAAGCGCCGCATGTGTTCGGCAGGCGAGTACTACGCAGGCGATGATTGTCGGGATTGGCCGTCCGAGTTGTCGCGGTCCGGCTGACCTTCGGCCGGCACGTTCGACTAGCTTGTAGCGGGGTGGGCTCCGCGCTACGGTGACCGAGGTCTGCTGGGTCGGAGTGTCCGAAGAAAAGGAGGAACGGTGGCTAAGAACGTGACGCTGAGTGCCGCACAGAAGGTGGTCGAGGGGGCACGCGCCAAGGCCGACGAGATCGGTGTGCCGATGAACATCGCCGTCGTCGACGACGGCAACAACCTGACGGCGTTCGCCCGCATGGATGGCGCCTGGCTGGGATCCATCGACATCGCCCAGAACAAGGCGTACACCGCCCGGTCATTCGATATGTCGACCAAGGACCTGGCGCCCCTGGCGCAGCCCGACCAGCCCCTCTTCGGCATCCACGCGAGCAACCAGGGGCAGTTGATCATCTTCGCCGGCGGGATCCCGCTGCAGGACGGCGACGACGTGGTAGGGGCGATCGGAGTCAGCGGCGGCAGCGTCGAACAGGACCACGAGGTTGCCGAAGCCGGCGTCGCAGCTTTCTAGCGGAGGAAAATCATGGCTGACAACAGAGGTGTTGCCTACATCGAGCCGGGCAAGGTCGAGGTTCAGAACATCGACTTCCCGGAGTTGGAGCTGAAGGACGGGCCCGGAGTGCATCCGGACAATGTCGGGCGCAAGGCTCCCCACGGGGTGATCCTCCGGATCGTCTCGACGAACATCTGCGGCTCGGATCAGCACATGGTGCGCGGGCGCACGACAGCGCCGGCGGGGCTGATTCTCGGCCACGAGATCACCGGCGAGGTGATCGAGGTCGGGCCCGATGTCGAGTTCATCAAGGAGGGCGACCTCTGCTCGGTGCCGTTCAACATCTCTTGCGGCCGCTGCCGAAATTGCAAGGAGGGCCAGACCGGCGTCTGCCTGAACACCAATCCCGATCGCCCCGGCTCGGCTTACGGCTACGTCGACATGGGCGGCTGGGTCGGCGGACAGGCGAACTATGTGATGGTCCCCTACGCCGACTGGAACCTGCTCAAGTTCCCCGACAAGGACCAGGCGATGGAGAAGATCCTCGACCTGACGATGCTCAGCGACATCTTCCCCACCGGCTACCACGGGTGCGTCAGCGCGGGCGTGACCTCGGGCTCGACCGTCTACATCGCCGGGGCCGGTCCGGTGGGGCTCGCCGCAGCCCACGCCGCGCAGTTCCTGGGCGCCGCCGTGGTCATCGTCGGCGATCTGATTCCCGAGAGGTTGGAGCAGGCACGCTCATTCGGTTGCGAGACGGTCGACGTCTCCAAGGGGGAGCCCAAGGACCAGGTCGAGCAGATCCTCGGCGTCCCGGAGGTGGACTGCGCGGTTGACGCGGTCGGCTTCGAGGCGCGCGGCCACGGCGAAGAGGGCTCCGCGGTCGAGGAGCCCGCCACGGTGCTCAACTCGATCATGGAGCTGACCAAGGCGGCCGGCAATCTGGGCATCCCGGGCCTCTATGTCACCGGCGATCCCGGGGGGGTCGACGAGGCGGCCAAGGAGGGCTCGCTGTCGATCCGGATCGGCCTCGGCTGGGCGAAGTCCCACGTGATCACCACCGGCCAGTGCCCGGTGATGCGCTACCACCATGGGCTGATGACCGCGATCCTGAACGACAGCGTCCAGATCGCCGACGCCGTGAACGCGACCGTGATCACGCTCGACGAGGCCCCGCAGGGCTATGAGCATTTCGACTCCGGAGTTGCCCGCAAGTTCGTCCTCAACCCAAATGACCTGATCGCAGCCTGAGCGGCGCTCCAGCTCAGCTTGACGGCGCCTCGACAAGGCGCAAGATGACCTCGACGTTCTCCTGCGACATCGATCATTTATCGGTCTTGCCAGCCGCTTCCGGCGGCTGACCCCCTCGAGAAGCGGGTGCGCCGCCGCTCACGGCCGGCACTGCCTCTTCGGCGGGACGCCCGCGATGCAGGCGGTCCGCCGTGAAGAGGCTGTGGACGAGCTGAATCGCGATCGACCCTTCTCCGACCGCAGAGGCCACGCGCTTGACGGATCCATGCCGCACATCGCCCGCCGCGAACACGCCCGGCATGCTCGTTTCGAGCCGCAGCCGGCGGCGCTTGAGGGGCCAGCTGTGGTCGTCTGGGAGATCCGGGCTTGTGAGCAGGAAACCGTGCCGGTCTCTCGCTATCTCCGCCGGCAGCCAATCGGTCTGCGGGCGAGCCCCGACCAGCACGAAGAGCCCATCGGCGGTGACCGTCTCTTCTTCTCCGGTCGCGCCTTCGCGAAGCACCAAGTACTGGAGTCTCCCGTCACCTCCACCCCCGACCACCTCGCAACCCACGCGGACTTCCACGTTCGGCGCCGCGTCAACTTCCTTCACCAGATAGTGGGACATCCCCGCGCCGAGCGACTGTGCGCGCACCACCAGGGTGACCCGGCGGGCGTAGCGTGCCAGGTGCAACGCCGCCTGCCCCGCTGAGTTCGCCCCGCCGACGATGTAGGCGTCCTTACCGGCCATCGCGTGGGCCTCCGACGCAGGACCGCCATAGAAGACCCCGGCGCCGGTCAGCGCCTCGAGCGCCGGGACGTCCAAGCGGCGGTAGGCGGCTCCCGTGGCAAGGATCACCGCCCGGGCGCTGATCCGTCGGTCCTCGGGGAGGGTCACCAGCAGCCGCTCACCGACTCGGGTGAGGCCGCTCACCCTGTGCATATGGACGAAGTACCCGCCGAAGACCCAGGCCTGCTCGTAGGCCTGCTCAGCGAGCCGCCTGCCGCTAACGCCGCGGGGGAAGCCCAGGTAATTCCGGATCAGCGAGCTCGAGCTTGCCTGTCCACCGACTCCGCCCTCATCCACCACGAGGGTCTCCAGGCCCTCGGAGGCGCCATACACCGCTGCCGAAAGGCCGGCCGGTCCGGCACCGACGATGATCACGTCGAAGTTTTCCCGGTCGGGGTCGATCCAGGCACCGGTGGCGTCTGCGATCTCCAGGTTCGTTGGATCGCTCAGCACCTGACCGTCAGGAAGGACCATGAGGGGCAGCCTCGCCCCTGCCCCGGTCTTGGCAAGCACCACGCGCCCCTCCTCCGAGTCGCTCAGGTAGAAGGCGTGCGGGACCGCGCAGCGCTGAAGGGTGTCCCTCAGCTCGTACGCTCTCCCTGCCCAGGCGTCGGCTACGACGCGGACCGTATGCGGCGCAATCAGGCGAGCCTCGGTCCACTCGAGCAGGAAGCTCGAGATCGCCTGGTGAAAGAGCTCGTCCGGCGAGGTCGCCGGCCTGAGGACGTAGTAATCGATCCGCCCCAGGGCCATTGAGTCGAAGATCGCCTCGGCGGTTCGACGATCCCCCCACTCCCCCCAGGAGACGAGCAGCCCGCGCCGGGCGTGTGGGTGGAGCAGGCGCACACGCTCGAACAGTTCGCTGCCGGTCGTCTCGGAGAGCCACTGTGCGGCGAGTACCAGGGCCACGTCTTCCCCGGCATTCGCGAGCTCGGTCAGGATCGCGAGCGCCTCGTCCGGCGAGCGTGTACCCACGACCCGGTAGCTGCTTGCGTAGCGGTCGCGCAGCTCCCGCTCGACGCGGCCCAGCGCATCAGGATCGGCGTCGACGGCTAAGAGCATTGGGGCCGGCATCTGGGTTTCGCAACTCTAGTGCGCCGCGAAGATCAGGATGCAGCCGCGTGTGTCACTGCCAAGAGCTGGCTGGTCGAGGCCATCAGGACATGGGGCATTGGGGTGATGATCGTCGACCGTGCTCTCCTACTGGGCCGTCATCCCGCCGTCGGCCAAGACGACGGAGCCAGTCAGGAAGCTCGACTCGTCCGAGGCGAGGAAGAGGGCGACGTTGGCGATCTCGCGCGGCTCGCCCGGGCGCCCGATCGGCTGAAAGGAGTCGATCGACTCGTAGACCTTGTCCAGCCCGCCGAGCATCTCGGCGTGGGCGTAGTTGATCGGCGTGTCGACCCAGCCCGGGCAGATCGCGTTGCAGCGGATCCCCTGCTTCGCGTAGTCAAGCGCGATGCCCCGCGACAGCATCACCACCGCTCCCTTGGAAGCGGCATACACGGTCAGGTAGGGCTCGGCGACGACGCCGTTGACGCTCGACACGTTGACGATCGAGGCAATCCCGCGCTCGAGCATGTGGGGGATCGCGGCCTGGCAGGCGTAGATCGGGCCCTTCACGTTCACCGCGAGAGTGCGCTCGATCGTCTCGTCAGGCGCCTCGTGAAAGACGCCGGGCAGGTTCACCCCGGCGTTGTTGACAAGTACCTCGATGCCGCCCCACAGTCCGACGCAGCGCGCGACGAAGCCCTCCGCCTGATCCCGAACACCGACATCCGCCTCCTCCGCTTCGGCCGTCCCGCCGTTCGCGCGGATCTGCTCCGCCGCCTCGCGCGCGCCGTCGCCATCGACGTCGACGCAGAGCACCTGCCCGCCCTCCTCGGCGAACCGCTCCGCCGTCGCCCGGCCGATCCCGGACGCCGCGCCGGTGACGATGCACGCCTTGCCCTCTATGCGTCCCATCGCTGAACTCCTCCTTCCGTGGCATCGGACTCTGCGGCCACCCTATAAGCGACCGCCACCGCGCCTTCACTGGAGATAGCCGACAAGGCGGGTCCGCCGGCGCCATCGTTCGGCTGGCGGCCCGGGTACCAGTCGTGGCACCGAACTAACCGAAGGTCGGGGGTTCGAGCTGCGGCTCGGCCAAGGTAGCCTCCGGGCAGTGGCCGATCAGGCGCCCCCAGTGGCCGAGCTCGAGCCCGAGGTGCGGCGGGTCGGGCGGTCGCTCGCGGCGGCCTTTCCATCCAAGGCGGGGCACCCGATCCGCAACCTCGACGCGAAGGCGATGGAGCTCGCCACGCAGGACGCCGAGCTCCGGTCGGCGCTCTTCCGGCTGGTGGATGTCACGCCCGCCACGCGCTCGCTCGACGACCTCGCCCGCCACCTGCGCGGCTACCTCTCCGAAGTGGACGACCGGCCGTTGCCGGTCGACGCGGCGATGCGCATGGCGAACTCCAGGGCTGGGCGGCGCGCGCTCGGGGTGGCGGTCGCCGCGGGCGTCCGGCACACGGCGCACCGCTTCATCGTCGGCGAGACGCCCGGCGCAGCGCTGGGAACGATCGGCTCGCAGTGGAAGGACGGCGTCGCGACCTCGCTGGACCTGCTGGGGGAGGCCACGGTGACCCAGGCCGAGGCCGACCGCTACGCGGCCCGCTGCCGCGAGGCGCTCGAAACCGTCTCGGTCGCCGCCACCCGCTGGCCGCCGCGGCCCGTGCTCGAGCAGGACTCAGTGGGGCCGCTGCCGCGCGTGAACGTGTCGGTGAAGGTCTCCGCCCTGACCCCCCTGATGCGCCCGGAGGCGCCCGCGGTCGGCCGCGACGACGCCGCCCGCCGCCTGCGCCCGCTGCTGCGGCTGGCGCGTGACCTGAACGCCCACCTGCATGTGGACATGGAGTCGCTCGACACGCTCGAGGCGACGACGGAGCTCTTCTTCGAGCTGCTCGACGAGGAGGAGTTCCGCAACGGGCCCTCGGCGGGGCTCGTGCTGCAGGCCTACCTGCGGGAGTCGCCCGCCCAGCTCGATCGTCTCCTCGACTGGGCGCGCGCCACGGGGCGCACCCCGCCGCTCGTGATCCGGCTCGTGAAGGGCGCGTACTGGGACCACGAGATCGTGGAGGCGCGCCAGCACGGCTGGACGCCGCCCGTGTTCGAGGTGAAGGCGGACTGCGATCGCAACTTCGAGCGGCTCACGGTGCGCCTTGTCGAGGCACGCCCGGCGGTGAGGGTGGCGATCGGCTCGCACAACCTGCGCTCGGTGGCGCATGCGATCGCGGCGAGCCGCGCCGCAGGGGGCGAGGACCGCGACCTCGAGCTCCAGGTCCTGCGCGGCCTGGGCGACGAGCTCGCGCAGGCGCTGGCCGCGCACGGAATGCGGGTGCGGAGCTACTGCCCGGTTGGCGACCTCGTGGCCGGGATGGCCTACCTCGTGCGCCGGCTGCTCGAGAACACCTCCAACGAGTCGTTCCTGCAGAACTGGCGC
Source organism: uncultured Solirubrobacterales bacterium (assembly GCA_963695675.1). Taxonomy (GTDB): domain Bacteria; phylum Actinomycetota; class Thermoleophilia; order Solirubrobacterales; family 70-9; genus DASUPK01. Next base: position 947,454 of record CAVOGY010000007.1, on the reverse strand, counting down.
GAAGGCGCTGAGCTCGAGGAGCTGCTCGCCGCGCCGTGAGCCTGCCGCCGTTCGCGAATGAGCCGGTCCTCGAGCTCCGGCGGGCGCCCGTCCGCGACTCGCTGCTCGAGGCGCTGCGCGAGCTGGACGCCAGGTTGCCGCTGCGCGTGCCCGTGCTGATCGGGGGCTCGCAGGGGGCCGACGCCGGGTTCGAATCCACCGATCCGGGCGCGCCCTCGCGAGTGGTGGCGCAGGCGGGAAGGGCGACCGAGTCGGACGCCGCCGCGGCCGTGGAGGCGGCCGCGCGCGGGTACCGGGACTGGGCCGCGCGGCCCGCGGCCGAGCGTGCCGAAGTCCTGCGCGGCGCCGCCGCCAGGCTGCGAGAGCGGCGGCTCGAGCTCGCCGCCCTTCAGGTGCGCGAGTGCGCGAAGCCGTGGGGCGAGGCCGACGCCGACGTCTGCGAGGCGATCGACTTCCTCGAGTACTACGCCCGCGCGGCGATCGAGCTCGAGCGGGGCCGCGAGCTGCTCCAGGTGCCCGGGGAGCGCAACACGATGCGCTACGCGCCGCGCGGTGTGGTGGCCGTGATCTCGCCCTGGAACTTCCCGCTCGCGATCCCCACCGGCATGGTCGCCGCCGGGTTGGCCGCCGGCAACGCGGTCGTGCTGAAGCCGGCGGAGCAGTCCCCCGGCTCGGCGCTGATGCTCGTGGAGGCGCTGCACGCCGCGGGGGTGCCGCCCGACGCGCTGAGCCTGCTGCCCGGCTTTGGCGACGCCGGCGCCGCGCTCGTGCGGGACCCGCGGGTGCACGTGATCGCCTTCACCGGATCGAACGCGGTGGGGCTCGAGATCGTGCGGGCGGCCGCGGAGACGCCGGAGGGCCAGGACCACGTGAAGCGCGTGGTGGCCGAGATGGGGGGAAAGAACTGCGTCATCGTGGACTCGGACGCGGACCTCGACGAGGTCGTTCCCGGGGTGGTGCAGTCGGCGTTCGTGTACGCCGGCCAGAAATGCTCGGCGGCGGCGCGGGTGCTCGTCCACGACGCCGTGCACGACGCCCTGGTGGACCGGCTCGCGGGCGCGACCGAGGCGATGATCGTCGGGCAGGCGGAGGACTTCACGACCGAAGTCCCGCCGGTGATCGAGCGCGAGGCGCGCGACCGCGTGGAGCGCTACGCGCGCGCCGCGCGAGAGCAGGGGCGGCTGGCGGGAGAGGCGGCGGTCGTCCCCGACGGGGGCTGGTTCTGCCCGCCGCGGGTGGCCTGTGGGCTTCCGGACGACTCGCCCGTGCTGCGCGAGGAGATCTTCGGCCCGCTGCTCGCCGTCTCCCGGGTCGGGAGCATGGAGGAGGCGTGCGACGTGGTCGACTCGCTGCCCTTCGCCCTCACCGGGGGCCTGTTCTCCCGCAGCCCCCAGATCGTCGAGTACGTCTCGCGGCGCACGCCCGTCGGCAACCTCTACGTGAATCGCGGGATCACGGGGGCGATGGTCGCGCGCCAGCCGTTCGGGGGCAACAAGCGGTCGGGCGTCGGCTCGAAGGCGGGCGGGCCGGACTACCTGCTTCAGTTCGCGGAGCCCCGTGTGATGACCGAGAACACGATGCGGCACGGGCTCGTGGTCGAATAGCAGATCGGTGCTTCGCTCGGCCTAAGGAATATCCGCCGCGAGCGCGAACGGGCTGCCCTCAGAGTCACGGCAGACGGCCCAGCGCTCACCCGGATGGATCACTGAACCGCCGAGGTCCTTGACGCGCTGAAGCGCGGCGGGAAGATCGGGCACTGTGAAATAGGGCAGCGAAGCGTTGTCGCCGGGACCCGGTCCACGCCGGTGGAGTCCCAGACGCAGGTCGGCGTCGTTGACCTCCCAGCCGGCCCCAGCATCGCTCGGCCTTGGCGCGAGCTGGGCGCCGAGCACGCCGCTCCAAAACCGCCGGGCACGTTCAGGATCGTCGGCCGGAAATTCGATCAGTGGGGCAGCCATGACCGAGAGTATGCAGTGGAGCGGCGCGCTGGCGGGGGTTTCGTCGATGGGTGCCGACCCTCACGGGCCGGTCAGGCCGGCCAGAAGCCCCCTCGCCCCTCGATCGCCATAGACCGTCTATCCAGCTGCGAGGAAATGGGCGAACCGCTCGCTCAAATTTCAAGACCGGACTCCCCTCCCGCCCCCGGGGAGAGGGCGGGCTGAGGCTCGGCGCTGCCCGCCGTCCGTGACGGGCGTCGGCACCGAGCGTTAGCCCGATGCACTGACCCGCTCGCGCGCCACACGGGGGCCGTCGCCCTCGAGCGCGAACACCACTACGTCGTCCGGCTCGGAGGAGTGGCCCACCGCGGCGTGACCGGGCGCGATGGCGATCGCCGTCCCCACCGGCGTGGGGCTGCGCAGGATCTCAGCGATCACCAGGCTGTTTGCCACCACGACGCTCGCGCCGATGGCGTCGCTGTAGACCTCGGCCCGCGCGCGCTCCCAGCGCCGGTCCTTGGTCGGCCGAGCGAACACCGGCACCAGGAGCAGCGACACCCCGTGGGCGTGAAGGGCCCCGGCGAACGCGTGTAACCGAGCCAGGTCCTCGCACACCAGGATCGCCAGTCGGGCCCCGCCTGTCTCCACCACGCACACTCGCTCGCCGCGGCTCAGGTCCTCATCGATCGGGGCGGTCAGGCGATCGGCCAACCCCCACAGCTCCAGGTCCTGCTGCGAGAAGTTGAATGGGTGGACCTTGGGCTGACGGACGAGCACCTCGCCCGTGCGCGCGTCGAGCATCACCGCTTCGTTTGTCGGCGGTGAGGAGCCGTCCAGGTCGCCGCTGCCAGCCACGACCAGGCGCAGCCGGCTGGCCCCCGCGCCCTCGCGCTCCCTGAGCGCGACCTGCCAGCGCTCGAGCAGCGCGCCGGATAGGCAGAGCTCGGGTGCGATGCCGATCGCCACGTTCTGTTCATCCCACGCCGCGATCACCTTTTCCACCCGCGCCCGCGTGGGCTCGCGATCGGCGGGATGGATCCGGTAGAAGCGCAGCCCGGAGCGCTCCTCCATCTCCCATTCCAGCTCGTCGGGCTCGCGGATCATCGGGGCGGTGCCTACGCGGAGGCCGGCTTCGCGCTCAGGCCGGGTCAGGCGGGAACGGGCCGGCATGGCGGCGTGATCGCAGGCATCCCAGTCGCCGAGTTGACGCGCACCACCGAGCCGAAGGCGTCGGCCAGGTCGTCGGGCAGTTGGCCGCGGCGGCCCGGGCGGGCGAAGCGGGGCAGGAGCGCGCCGGGAAGGGCACCGGAGTCGAGGCGGCCTGACTCCGCGTAGCGGAGCGCGTATTCGGTGAGGGCGGGCGGGGCGGCCGCGCCGGACAGCGAATTGGCGTGGGCGAGGGCGGCGTCGAGGCCGAGCAAGACGGCGAAGGTCTGACGCCCGCCCTCGGGCGCCCCGACGGGCTCACCGTCGAGGGCAGCCTGCTCGACCCGAGCGGCGGTGGCCGCGACCTTCGCATCTCCCATCCAGGCCTCGCCCTCGGCGTGGAATTCGGCGGGGTCGAGCCGATCGAACAGCTCGCAGAAGAGATCGGCGTATTCCTCGTTCACACTTGACAAATAGTTGACAATAAGTTGCTAGGATACGGGCATGGCCACGCCCACCGTAAAGCAGTCCCGCGTCAACGCCCTGGTGCCGCGGATCGCGAGGGTCGACGCGGAGCCGGCCCGTCAGGAGGCCGTGGCACTCGGCCTGGTCGACGCGCTGCTCGAAGGCGACGACGAGACCCTTGCCGCTGCCCTTCACGCCCTCCGCGACGCCCGCGCCCGGGCCAGTGGCGACCGGGAACTGGTCGGGTGGCTGGACGCGGCGATCGCCTTCGCGCACTGGGGACTCGAGCGCGTGCCATCGCGGGCCGCCGTGGCCCAGGGAACGCAGGCCCACGACTTCCTACGCGTGCTCGACGGCTCGCCGCAGCTGGGGAGCGGAGAGCTGCGCCGCTTGCTCGAGATCGACGAGACCCAGGTGAGCCGTACCGGCCGCCGGCTGCTGGAGAGCGGTCTCGTCACCCGGCGCAAGGTCGGCCGCCAGGTGTTCTGGCAGCTGACCCCGCGCGGTCAGCGTGCGCTCGAGGAGGCACCCGCCCCGCAGCGATCCCCCAACTCGGAGTTCTGGCAAGAGGCCCTCCGACGCGGCTTTGAGGCAGCGTACGGCGACGAGCCCGGCGAGCCTCGCAAGGTCGATCCCACCCGCGAGCGAATCATCGAGTGCACGCTCGATCTGCACAAGAGCCGCGGCATCCAGGTGACCACGTGGGCGGAGATCGCCGACAAGTCCGGCGTGCCGGTCGATACCGTGAAAGCGCTCTTCCCCACTCAAGATGAGCTGGTCAGAAGCTGCGGCGAGCACTTCATGGAGAGCCTGCAGCTGCCGCCGGCCGACCGAGCGCCCGAGGTCTTCGCCGGCGCCTCGTCGGAGAACGAGCGCATCCGCCGCCTGGTGGAGACGTCCTTCGGCGTCTACGAGCGCGGAGGAGACGGCATCGCAGTCGGGCGCCGCGAGCGCAAGGACGTGCCGGCCGTGGATGAATCGTTGGAAGAACTCGATAACTCGCTCGACGCCCTCGTCGTCGAGGCACTACGCCCGCTCAGCCCCGACAGCTCCTCGGTCGCGTCCCTGAGAGCACTCACCGACTTCGAGATGTGGCGAACCCTGCGTGATCAGGGGGCCACTCCCGGGGTGGCGGTGGACCAGGCGAGCGCAGCGGTCGAGCGCTGGCTCGAGGCACAACCGGCGCGCTGACAAGCGAGCCTCTACCTCGAACCGAATGCTCCTGCGACATCGCCCTATCTGATCTCCAGCACCTCACGCCAGCCCGTGTCGATCTCGTCCAGGTCATTGCTGAGAGCGGCCAACGCGGCTCCGCGGCTCTCGACGTTCTCGTAAGCGACACTCCACCAGGGGCCTTCACCGTAGACCGGCTTCCCTCGCTTGCGCGCCGTGATGATGATCTCGTTGGCGCGCCCTCCGTCCTCGCCGGAGCCGACGAAGCCGATGTTCAGGTGCCAGATGCTCTCCTGCGACATCGCCACGCAGTATCTCGCGCTCCTGCCAAGTTTCGCTTCGGCACGATCGCCTCGCTGTTCGGGTTGATCGCTGGGATCATCGACAAGACCCAGTCTCGCTCCTGATCACCGTCGTCGTGCTCTCCGCAATCCTGCCGACTGCTATCGCTCAGCGCTTCTTCTCACCCGATCGCGAGGCCGAGCGCGCCGCCGATCGCGCCGCGACAGCGAAGCCGCCGGTTCCGATCCAGCCGAGGAGTACGTCTAGGCCGTGAGCAACGACGCCCTGCTCTTCCTTGCCGTCTTCGTCGCAAGCGCGGTCGAGGGCGTCGAGGCGGTCACGATCGTGCTGGCGGCGGGCATCACCCGCGGCTGGCGCTCGGCCTGGGCCGGGGTGGGCACTGCTCTGCTGGTCCTCGCGGCGATCGTTGCCGCGCTTGGCCCCGCCCTCACCGCCCTGCCGATCGACGTTCTGCGGCTGGTCGTCGGCGGCCTCTTGCTCGTCTTCGGCCTACAGTGGCTTCGCAAGGCGATCCTGCGCGCCGGCGGTTTCACTTCCCTTCACGACGAGGACGCGATCTTTGCCGAAGAAGTCGCCGAGCTGCGGGCGGCGGGCGCCGAGCGCCCGGGCATCGACCCGTTCGGCTTCACGGTGAGCTTCAAGGGCGTTCTGCTCGAAGGCCTCGAGGTCGCCTTCATCGTCATCACCTTCGGCAGTAACCAACGGAACGTCCCGCTCGCCGTCCTTGCCGCGTTAGCCGCAGCCCTGGTCGTGGTCGTTGCCGGCGTCGCTGCCCATCACCCGCTCGCTCGAGTGCCCGAGAACACGCTCAAGTACATCGTCGGGGTGATGCTCACCTCATTCGGCATCTTCTGGGGGACCGAAGGCGCGGGGGGTAGCTGGCCCGCCGGTGACGCCGCCATTCCGGCGATCATCGTCTTCACGTTGGTCACGTCCCTGGGTCTGGTTGCCCTCCTTCGTCATCGCGCCAGGCCTGGCGGGCTGATGGTCCCGGCAGACTGATGAGCCGCGTACGAGCGTTTCTGGGTTTCCTCTACGACTTCGTCGTCGGCGACGATCCGCTCATCGCCCTCGTGATCGTCTTCGCCTTGGCTCTGACCGCTGCGATTGCAGACAGCGGTGCGCCGGTCTGGTGGGTGATGCCCGCTGCCGTCCTCGCAGCACTCACGTTCTCGGTGCTGCGCGCTTCCCTCAGAGCTGCGTCAAAGAGCGAGCCGGACAGTTGAGCCGTATGGCTACTGGTTGGTCGAACTCCCAACGCTTGGGTATGGCGACGTTGAAACTTGCGTTTACGGCAGTCACCAACGGCTAGGTTCAGTGGGTGGCCAGGACCGGCGATCGATTCGAGCTGCCCGACGGGAGCGTCTATGAGGTGACGAAGTCGGCCGCCGACGCCGGCGGTGAGTTCGTCGAGATGAGATTCACCCTGCCCCCCGGCTCGGTCGCCCCACCTCCGCACACCCATCCGGGCTTAGTCGAGGAGTACGAGGTGCTCGAGGGCGAGCTCGGCGTGATGGTGGATGGCGATTGGCGGACCCTGGGGCCGGGAGACTCCGCCTCGGTGCCCTCCGACACGATCCACACGTTCAAGAACCGCTCGGACGCGACGGTCGTGGCGCGCAACGTCCACCGGCCGCCGGCTCGCTTCGAGGACTACATCGAGCAGATCTACCGGGTGATGAAAGCGCGGGGCATCACCGATGCGAAGAGCCCGAAGGTGCCGATCTACCTCTCGATGATCATGCTCGAGTACCCCGACACGCTGGTCCCCGCGCGCGCCCGCGAGCGGATCCCGATCAAAGCACTGGCCGGGCTCGGCCGTCTGCTTCGCATGAGCCCCGATTGAGCCGCACGAAGATCAAGCCGATCGCCAGCATCAACCTCCCTGCGATCCTTGTAGCTCACGCCCGACGATTCCGGTCATAGATCCCAGCGCGCTGGTCCATCGAGCACCCCAGTTTGAGGTAGGATCTTGGACGGGACTCACGGAAGAGGTCCATGTGCGGCGTGTGAATCAGGGACTGCTCGTATTGGCGATGATCCTGCTGCCGGTGGCGGTCATTCCCGCGACTGCCGCGGCGAGCACGATCAAGGTAAAGACCACGATCGGAGCTGCAATCGCTGCGGCCTCCGCCCGGCGACACGATCGTGGTGCCGCCGGGCAAGTACCACGAGGGCGACCTACTCGTCACCAAGGACAACCTGACGATCCGCGGCAGCAAGGCCGCGGTGCTCGACGCGTCCGGCCATGAGTTCGGCATCCGGGTCGGTGCCGGCGCGATCAGCGGCGACCCGCCGGTCTGCCCCTCGCTCTCGGTGAATCACTTCACCCTCAGGGGGATGACGATCAAGAACGCGGACGACACCGGCCTCTTCATGATCGGGGTCGACGGCTTCCACGTCAGCGGTGGGCGCTATCTCGACAACGCGGAATACGGAGTCTTTCCGCGCTGCTCGCGCGACGGCCTCATCGACCACAACTCGGGCGGCGGTGGATTGGACGCCACCGTGTATGTCGGCGTCGACGACAACGTCACGGTCAAGAAGAACCATCTCAGTGACGGCGAGATCGGGATCGAGCTCGAGAACTCGATCAACTCGTTCGTCCGCGGAAACAAGCTGAGCGGCAACGTGGCCGGGATCCTGGTCGTCATCCTGCCCGGCGTCCCGAGGCCCTTCCCCACCGAGAACGCAGTGATCGAGCACAACGTCGTCAGGGCGAACAATCTGCCAAATCCCTTCCCGCCGCCCACGTCCGTTCGTTCGACGAGGACCTGCAGCTCCTGCCCTCAGGAAGCGGCATCCTCAACGCCGGTGGCGATGGGATCACGATCCGCCACAACGTGATCATCCAGAACGACACATTCGGGATCGGGATCATCGACAACCCGTTCATGCTCGGCGCGCCCGACGACAACCGGGTGCTAAGCAACACGGTCCAGCGCAACGGCCGCCACCCGGATCCGCGGGCGCCCCTGAGCGCCGACATCGCCTATGACGGCAGCGGCACGAACAACTGCTTCGCCGGCAACCGGTTCAAGACCGACGACCCGGCCGGGATCGTCTCGCAGTTCACCTGTCCGTGAGCGCCATCTGAGATCGAGAGCGGCGGCGCTTTCCTTGCACCTCGTTTTGCGCGAGGAGCAGGAGTGCAGCGTCAAACCGCTGCTTTCCACGCAGGGCAGCGATCGCAGGAGCCGCTAGATCGATTCCGGGCCGGATTTCGTCGGCTACATGCGGGGTTTTCGATCAGCTACGCCCCGGACAACCCATCGTGCGCTAGACAACCCGCCTGACCAGATACAGCGCAAGCAGCACCAAGATGACGATGATGAGGATGGTGATGATGGACATGGCTCCCTCCCTTCTGATCTCCGGATCGGGCTAGCGAACCTCCTGTTCGCTTCACCCGCTTTACCCGTCCGATACCGAGCTTGAAACACCGCGGTTGAGGGAGCGGGGCCGCAGACATCCCCGCTGCGGTCCGTCGGACTGGGATTTTTCTCCGTCCCGCCTCGATCTCTCCGAAGATCCGGGCCTTGTGGCGCTTGGTCAGCCGGTCGTTGCCGGAGCTGTGACCGTTACTGGCGGAGGCCCGAAACGGTTCTCCCCGGCATCGCCCTGCTGCAGGTAGAAGACCAGCAGCACGATCCACCCGATCAACGGGATCAGGCCGATCAGGATCCACCAACCGGAACGGTTCGTGTCGTGAAGCCTGCGGATGGCCACCGAAAGGTTGGGAAGCAAGAGCCCCAGTCCCGCAATTGCGCTGAAGATAGGCGCTCCGATCGCCAGGTCGATGAGATTCGCTGCAATATCGACCAGCAACACGAACAGGACCCACCACCAGAATGCGGGTCGCGAGGCCCGACCATCGAACTTGACGTAGTGGTCGAATCCAGACCGTATGGCTTCGCCAAAGGTCATCTCTCTTCCTCCCTCATTCGTCGGTGAAGTACGCGCTCGTACCCTATCCGGCGCTTCAGATGCGCGCACGGATGGCGACCGGACCGCGGTCGGGGGCCCACGCTGTCGACCGTTCGAGGTACCAGGCGAGGTACTTGAACTGCGCGTATCACCCCGCTCCGACCGGCATCTCCTCCCAGTGCTCGGACTCGAACGGAACCGATGCGGCCCGGAAGCTCGCGTATCGGTCGGTCATGAAGGCGGCGGGGTTCTCGAACGCGCCCTTAATCAGGTCGCGCGCGGTAAAACCCGTGCCCATGGACATGCGGGCGGCGGCGTTGAGGATCTCGGTTTGCGTCAGCGCGGTTGAGTGGCGGTTCCTGGCGGCGATTGCGGCCATCGCGACTGGAGCGCCGTCGACGCAGAAGGCACCCCAGCGCGATATGAAGAGGAGCACGCGTTTGATCGGCTCCTCCGTGATCTCTGTCGACACTGTGACGTCCGTTAAGGCCCCGAGCTTGTAGCTGAGCTCGGTCCACCACAGGGCCGTGAACTGGATCGGGGTCAGGAAGAGCACCGCGACCCTGACCGTAGTGCCGGGGCTCGGGATCAAAGTCGCCGGCATCGAGCTGAACAGAGGTGGCTGCGCCGCCGCTCCCACGTCGAAGTCCTCGAGATTCCCGGCGAGGATCAGTGCCTCGCGATGCCCATCCGGAAGGTGGGCGAGCTTCAGGGCGAGCCGCTCCGGCGAGCCGTTGGCCCCGTACGCCAGAAGCGGGAGCCGGTCGGCGGCACTCGTCCACATAATCACTGACTAGCTCGATCCGCCGGCTGGCATCGATGTCGCCCAGATCATTGACGCCCTCGTCGGTGACAAGGCACGAACCTGGCGGACGCTCCCACGGGTAGCCGATCGCCCGCTCGTAGTGCCCGTCCTCCAGCTCTCGCGTACCGATCGCTTCGAGCAGCCCGGCCAGGAACTCGAGGAACTCCTCATCCGACATTCCCTGTCGCTCGCGGAGCAGTGGCTCTGTGATCTCCGGCCACTCGCCCATTCGGGACGAGCCTAGACAAGTTGTGGTCAGGCTCAAACCCGAACACCAGTCCTCGGCCGCGGGCGGCCGTCACTTCTGCCTCGGTGCGGCGCTGGCCCGTCCCGCTATAGGGTGACGCCTACGGAACGCCGGGACGCCACGGAGATGCTCGAGATCGCCGTTTCCGAGAGCGGAAGCGTGCGGCTATTGCGCCTGACGGGCGAACTCGACCTGGCAGGGGTCGATCGATTCGAGCGGCTGCTGACGGCGGACCAGACTCCCGAGGTCGCCACGTTCGTACTCGACCTGCGGGGACTCTCCTTCATCGACTCGTCGGGCCTGCGCGCGCTGATCATGGCTGACCAGCGCGTGCGTGCCGAAGGGAATCGCTTCATCGTGGTCAGGGGCCCGGACCGGGTCAATGAGGTGTTGGAGATGACGGGGGTCGCGCAGCGAATCGAGCTCGTCGACGAGCCTCCCGCGGGCTAGGCGGCCCTCAGCCGGGGTTGGGGCCAAGCGGATCGAAGTCCCTCTCCAGCCATACAGTGGTCCACCCTCCGTCGCGATCGACCCCCCAGCGATCTGCGAGTTGCTCCGTCAAGAAGAGCCCCCATCCGCCCGGCCCCCTGGCGGCCGGCTCGGAGATACTGGGCCCGAACCCCTCCCCCGGATCGCTTACCTCGACGCGAAACACGCGATCTGAGAGCTCGACCTGAAGCCGAATCCGGTCACCCGGGAGAAGCCGGGCGTGACGAACGCTGTTCGTGACGAGCTCGCTCACCAGCAGGCGCATGTCCGAGTAGACCTGGGTCGCGAGCGCACCCACGAGCGGCGAGAGCGCAGCCCGGGCATCGGCCGGGCACCCCGGACCGGGCTCCAACTCGACCGCTATGGATTCGCTCGGCGCTCGCGCTGTGGCTGCGCCGTTGGGTTCCCGCGCGTGGAGCCGGCGCAGGACGACCACCGCCACATCGTCGGCAGGCTTCACGCCATCGTTCAGAGCCAGCTGGCCAAGGCGGGCCGCCGTCTCGCTTGCGCTGGCGCCGGCGCTGGCTCGCAGCAGCTCTCTGATCCGGGCGGCGGCATCGTCGTGAGGGTCGCGCCGTTCTGCGAGCCCATCGGTGAAGAGGACGAGCGCATCCCCGGGCAGCAGCTCCAGGCGCTGATCGACCAGCTCGGGGTCGGAGTAGATCCCGAGCAGCATCCCCGCTTCCCCCACCACCTCCTCGACCTCCCCCCGGGCTCGGACCAGAAGTGGAGGCGGATGCCCGCCGTTGCTCAGGGCCACGCCGTGGTCGTGGCCCGCAACATCGAGCTGCACCAGGACCGCAGTCATGAAGCGCTGATCGGATCGCTGCTCGAGGATGGCTTCGTTGAGCGCTCGTAGCGCGTCGCTGGGACCGGTCGCCTGGCGGCCGACGGCCCGCAGCGTGTAGCGGGCAAGTGCGGTCAAGGAGGCCGCTTCGGGCCCCTTGCCACAGACGTCCCCGATCACTGCCACCCAGCGGCCGGGGCTCGCCTCTGAAGACGTCGTAGAAATCGCCGCCGGCCAACTGTCCCTGCATGCCGGCCCGATACCAGCCGGCCGCCTCGAACTGGGGGATCTCGGGAAGCTGAGGAGGCAGCAGCTCCGCCTGCAGATCGTGCGCGAGGTGCTGCGCCCGGCGTTCGGCCGACCTGCGCTGAGAGGTGATGGTCGCCAGAATCAGGCCCGTTAGCCCCACGATCGCCGAAAAGCTCTGAGCGAGGAGGAGGCTGTCGTCCTGCGAGGAGCGGACGAATGGGCCCGACTCGTTGGCAGTGAAGGTCACCGCGACGGCGGCGAGGACTACCGCGGCGACACTCGCGCCCGGCTGCAGGAACCGAAGCCCCGCCCAGACGATGATCGGAAACGTCAGGTAGGCGGCGGGAACATCACGGGTGAAGACCAGCACCCCGATGCCGAGGAGGGCCACTAAGAGGACGAGCGCCTCGGCGGCGCTTCCCGGCAGGTCGCGATAGGGCCAGTGGGTGACGAGCACGAAGATCAGGGACGCCACCAGCAGGTCGCCTCCCATGTCGCCCAGCCACCACACGCGCCACGCCGAGAGCGCCCCATCGGAGAGCGAGTCCCCGACGCTGAGGCTGGCGACGCCGATCGTGGCGCTGACCGCGGTGCTGAGAAACGCCGCCAGCACGACGAGCGCGAAGATGTCGCGCAGCCGTGGCAGCGCGGGGCGAAAGCCGAAGCGATCGAGTAGCGACGCCCCGACCAGCGCTTCCAGGGTGTTCCCGACAGCGATTCCCGCGGCCGTGTAGACCGGCACATCGGTGGTGACGTTGGCGAGAAAGGCGCCCAACAACACGCCCGGCCACAGACCCCGCCCCCAGAGCACTAGGGCGGCGAGGGCGATTCCAGTCGGCGGCCAGACCGCCGTCACGCTCGCGGTGGAAAAGGCGAGCCCCAGCCCGAGCTTCGCCGAGGCGAAGTACACGAGCGCCAGGACCAGTGCCCATCCGGAGGCAGTGGGTCTCCCTGATCGGATCGGCGCGACGATCACATCGCGCTCGAATCTATCGAGCGCAGCGCCAAATCGGGCGCCGCCAGGATCACCTCCTACGCAAAAGCGATGATCGACCGGGCAGCCGTCGTACCGAACGGGTTCGATCCCGCCGCCGCTACTGGCCGGTTCAAATTCCGGTGTTTTTACTGATGCGCGGGCTGCCTGCGAGCCGTAGGGTGGCCATATAGGGGGAGTGCGAACGAGGGGAGAAGAAGATGGATCCCAGGTTGCACAGCCGACGCACGGAGATCCATGCAGCCGAGCTAGCCCGGCAAGCCGAGCTCCATCGGATGGTCGTAGGCACTCGCGCATCAGAACGAAGCGCCAAGTCGATGAGTCCATCCCGGCTTGGGGCCCTCGCCGGCGCGATCGGATCGTCCACAGCCCGGGTGCGTACCTTGGCTCGCGGCATTCCGAAGCTCGGCTCGAAAGCAAACCGCGCCTGACCAGCAACGACGGCTGACTGCGCAGCGCAGTGCCCCGCTTGTCGTCCAGAGCGGCAAGAGGGCCCTTTCCGTTCAAGGACTTCGATCCGCTCCATCCGAACCCGGCGCTCTTGCCGAAGGTCGGAGCGTTCTTCAAGCCCGACCTGCCCACCGACCAGATGATCGAGCAGCAGTTGCGGGGGCTTGGCGAGCCCCTCGCGGCGCCGCTCAGTGGGATGAGCGGCGCTTAGTTCCTACTCCCGCAGCCGGCGGCTTCGAGGCTCACGCCTGGCCGATGGCGGTCAGTACCACCTGCCCCGCGCAAAACCGCCGAACGCGATGAGGCCGATCAGGGCGATGATCACCCCGAGCAAGAGGCTCCAGAAGATCGCGACCACGATTCCGATGATGACGAGGATGCCGCCGAGGGATATGCCACCCATGCAGAACCTCCCTGTTCAGTGTTTGCGCCCATGTACAGGCGTCGCGGCACCCTAGCGCAGCGGTCGGAGACAGCCCGGCGTCTGCCCGAAAGAGACCTAATCCCGCAGCCCACGCTAGTCGACCTCCTCGACTGGAAGGCCAGCCTCCTTCCAGGCGGCGAAGCCGCCCGCGACCTCGGCCGCCCCCCGGCGCAAGGTCGCCTTCGAGCGGATCGCGTGTTGGCAGAGGTAGATCGTGCCGGGCCCCTCCGGACTTGCCGCGTGCCTTACGAGCGAGACCGGTCTCGCCCCGGGCGGGGCTCCGTAGCGACGACGCTCGATCTCGGTCCTCAGATCGAGAATCTCCGCGAAGCCGAGCTCGACCGCGCCCCACGCCGCCTCGGGCTCGAGAGATCGCGATCGCGCCACCGCGCTCAATCTATCGGGGGAGGGTCCGACGGCGGCAGCGGGATCTCGCAGAGCGCCGGGTGATCGCTGGCGGGCGCCGAGGGAAACGGGTCTGATGATTGGCCTACTCCCGAAGCCCAGCGGCTTCGAGGGCCTCGTCCGCCGTGTTGAAAATGCGCCACCAGACGCACTTCCCGCGCCGCCACCTGCTTGCGAGCCAGATCGTGTCCTCGAAGGGCAGGTCGCTTCCCGCACCGTGACCGAGAGCGCGTAGGGCAGCGACGATCAGGTCTCCAAGGTCACGCACGTCGACAACCTCGATGCTCCACGTTCTCCTCCGACATCGCCCGCGCAGTATCTCTGGACGAGCTTTCCACGCAAAGCCACCTCGAGCTCCCGGGTGGGCGGGTGTCGCACAGCGATGCCGCCGGCCGGGTGTGCGGGTTCCTGAGGGGGCGGCCCGTTTGCGCGTTCTCCGCCGTTAGCCTCAGAATGTATGGCTGACCTGCGAGGGGCGGTGATCGGATATGGGCTTGCGGGGTCGGTCTTCCACGCCCCCCTGATCGCCTCCACACCGGGCCTGGCCGTGAGCACCGTGGTGACCGGCAACCCGCAGCGGCAGGCCGAGGCGAGGCAGGCGCATCCGGATTCCCAGGTGGTCTCCGATCCGGCGGAGGTCTTCGAGCGCGCCTCGGAGCACGACTTCGTGGTGGTGGCGGCGCCCAACGACGTCCACGTGGAATTGACGCGCCGAGCCCTCGATGCGGGCCTGCCGGTGGTGGTCGACAAGCCGCTTGCCCCCACCGCGGCCGAGGCCCGCTCGCTGGTGGAGCAGGCGGAGGAACAGGGAGTCCTGATCACGGCTTACATGAATCGCCGCTGGGACTCCGATCAGCTGACCCTGCGGCGCCTGCTGGACGAGAGAAAGCTGGGCGAGGTGCTCCGCTACGAGTCGAGGCTGGAACGCTGGCAACCGGTTCTCACCGGACGCAAGCCCTGGACCGAGGTCTCCCCGCCTGAGGCGGGGGGCGGCGTGCTGCTCGACCTCGGCAGCCACCTGGTGGACCAGGCGATCGTCCTCTTTGGCGCGGTCGTTCGAGTCTATGCGGAGCTCGAAAGTCGCCGAGGCGCCGTCGCCGACGACGATGCCTTCCTGGCACTGGAGCACCGCTCAGGCGCACGGAGTCACCTCTGGGCGTCGCTGCTCGCGGCGACGCCAGGGCCACGCCTGCGCGTGCTCGGCGACCGCGCGGCCTACATAGTCACCGAGGTCGACGGGCAGGAAGATGCGCTGCGATCGGGCGCCAGCCCGAGCGATGACGAGGCGTGGGGCATCGAACCCCCCGAGCGGTGGGGCCGGCTGATCACCGAGGAGAGGAGCGAAGCCATCGCCAGCGAGAGGGGTGACTGGCCGCGCTTCTACAGCGAGCTCGAGCGAGCCCTGCGGGAAGGCGCGCAGGCCCCGGTCGACCCCTGGGAGGCGGTGACCGGGCTCGAGGTCCTCGATGCCGCTCGCCGCAGCGCCGCCACGGCCACAGTGGTCGCCGTCAGGTGAGCGCGGCCTGCTGACGCTGGCCGCGCACGGGCACTGCGCAGACGACATCGAGCGCTTCTTGGCCGACAGCGCCGCGGCGCCGGGGCGCACTCTGCCCGGACCGGGCCGAGGGTGCCGTGCGCGGGTGCTATCTTCGCGCGCTTCATAGGACCTTGCTGAACGCCGTCTCGTTCAGGCGAGCCTGGCGGCCGGGGGACCCGATCCTGGGGCGAATTGCCGGTCAGCGGCATAACGCGACTCTCTTCCGCGTGAGCCCGACAGCTGACCCCGGAAGCACATAGCGGGGGACACGATGACTTTCGCGGCGACGCCGGTGGCGATCGCTGCGTAGGGCGAGGCGCCAAATCGAGTTGTTAGCGACTTGTTTATCTGATCCCCGGGAAGCCCGACGAGCATGGTCTCGCTCTCCCGCCCCCCGCGATGAGTTTCCGCGCTGCCGCCGGTCTCAATTTCGTGACCCCGGTAGCGTCCGACTGACTGTGGATTCGATCGCGCCGGGAGCGGCGGAGCTCAAAAAAGGAGGGCGATGAGATGTCTGAGCACACGATCGGCACCCGCGAGGAATGGCAAGCGGCCCGGGACGAGCTCGCGAAGCTCGAGGCCGAGCAGGCCGAACGCAACACCGAGATCAAGGAGAAGCGGCGCGAGCTGCCCTGGGTCCCGGTCGAGAAGGAGTACGAGTTCGACACCGAGGACGGCAAGAAGAGCCTCGCCGAGCTCTTCGACGGCCGCTCACAGCTGCTCGCCTACAACATCATGTACGGGCCCGACTACACGAAGGGCGCCTGTCCCGGCTGCACGATGCTCGGCGACGAGTTCGATGGCACGCTGATCCACCTGAACAAGCGCGACGTGACGATGATGTGCTTCTCGCGTGCGCCAATCGACGAGCTGCTCGCCTACAAGAAGCGGATGGGCTGGCAGTTCCCGTGGGCCTCGACCTACGAGAGCGACTTTCCCTTCGACTTCGGCCTCGCGATGACCGAGGAGCAGGCGATGTCGGGTGAGATCCCCGGTGTGAAGGAGATGATCGACGACCCGCCCGAGTGGCTGCAGGAGTGGTCGGAGCAGGTCGGCGCGGAGCTCAAGGACGGCCTGCGCGAGGGACCGGGCTTCATCAGCTTTGCGAAGGACAACGGGACCGTCTACCTGACCTACCAGGTGATGGCGCCCGACCCGTTCGTGGCCCCGTACCACTCGTTCCTCCTCGACCGCACGCCGAAGGAGCAGCCCGAGGAGCCTCGCGCCTGGCGCAAGGACGAGTACCCGGACTGAACCGCCTGGTGTTTCACGGGTCGGTCTCGCCTTTCTCGACCGTGAAGTAAGGGAGCCACTCGGGTGGGGTGCCCCGCTTGGCTCGGTCTGCACGCGCATGCCCCCATTGAGCCCTCCCGCGTTCTTGATGGAGGCGTAGCCCCGCTCGTCGGTGTCGTACTGCCAGCCGAGCAGCTCGCCGAAGAACGCCTTTGCGCGCTCTGCGATTGGATGCGAACATACGTTCGTGTCCAGAGGGGCATCGATCCTGCACGCCGACGCCGACGCTTTCTTCGCGTCGGTGGAGCAGCGGGACGACCCGAGCCTGCGCGGGCGACCGACGATCGTCGGCGGCGGGGTGGTGATGGCGGCGAGCTACGAAGCCCGCGCGCGCGGCGTTCAGGGTGGGATGGGCGGGCGATTGGCGCGCCGGCTCTGCCCGGATGCGGCGGTGGTCGAGCCTCGCTTCGCCGCCTACACCGAGGCGAGCAAAGCGCTGTTCGCCCTCTTCGAGCAGACCGCGCCCCTGGTCGAGGGACTCTCGATGGAGGAGGCCTTCCTGGACGTGCGCGGGCTCGAGGCAATCTCCGGATCCCCGCGCAAGATCGCCGAGGAGCTTCGCCGACGGGCGAGAGAGGAGGTCGGCCTGGCCGTGACCGTCGGGGTGGCTCGCACCAAGGTGCTGGCGAAGATGGCGAGCAGGGCCGCGAAGCCGGACGGTCTGCTGCTGATCGCTCCGGCCGATGAGCGGCGATTCCTGGAGCCGCTCCCGGTCGAGAGCCTCTGGGGGGTGGGCCCGGCGACCGCCGAGCGGCTTCGCGCCCGCGGGATCGCGACCGTCGGCGAGCTCGCCCGGCGCGGCGAGGCAGCGCTCGCCCTGGCCGTCGGCCCGGCCGCCGCCCGCCACCTGCACGCGGTGGCCCGCAACCGCGACCCGCGACCGGTTCGCCGCGGCCGCCGCCGCGGTTCCTTCGGCTCCCAGTCGGCGCTCGGCCGCGCCCGGCGGTCACCCGCGGAGCTCGACGCGGTGCTCGTTGCGCTGGTCGATCGCGTCACCCGTCGCATGCGGGGCTCGCGCCGTGCTGGGCGAACCGTGACGCTTCGGCTGCGCTTCGGCGACTTCAGGCGAGCGAGCCGCTCCCGCACCCTTCCCCACGTCACCGACGGCACCGGCGCGGTTCTGGCCGCCGCCCGGATGCTGCTCACGGCGGCGATGCCGCTGATCGAGCGTCGCGGCATCACCCTTCTCGGGGTCGCCGTCAGCAACCTGGCCGGTCGCGGCTGCGGCGCCCAGCTCGAGCTGCCCCTCGAGCGGGCACCCGACGCCGCTCTGGATGCCGCCGTCGACGAGATCCGCAACCGTTTCGGCGCCGACGCCATCCGTCGAGCGGGGACCCTGCACCGCGACTCGGCGTTCACCCCCTGGCTGCGCCCGGGTGAGGAGCGGGGGTGATGGCTCAGGGGTGAATCGGTTCAGGGGTCCCGCAAGAGGCCCCTGGCCGGTTAGTCGCCCTTACTGTGGCCCTTGGCGGGCAGCGCGGCGTCGGACGGCTTGCTCGGCACCTTCGGGTTCTGGATCTCGCCGAGGCGCTGGATCAGCCGCTGCCACTGCTCGGGCTTGAGCATCTCGCCGAGCTGCTGGAGATTGCCGGAGGTCGAGAAGGTGTAGCCGACGTGGATGTGGTTGTAGTGGTCGGGCAGGATGAAGGTGGGGGGACCGAGATCCATCAGCGAGATGATCTGCGCGGGGCGCATCGCTCCCTGCAGCAGAAGCAGGTCCTTGATCACAGCCTCTGTGATCGACCCGGGCCCCTGGTGACCCGTGATCGGGATGCCGTTCACCGCCGCGATATCGACGGCGGAGCCGTAGGAGTGCGCCGAGACGTTGCCCGAGGAGGTCAGGTACGAATGGCCGCACTTCAGCGAGGTGATCGTGAGGCGGTAGCCCTTGGCGACCAGGTACTCCATCACCGCGAGGACGCGGCGGTCGATCTGGCCGGTCTGGACGTCGTTGCGCCCGCAGGAGTAGATCGAGAGCTTCGGGTCGGCGAGCACCCGCTGCATCAGCGTCGCCTTCGACTCGAGCAGGACCTGGCCGACGGTCGGGTCCGATCCGAACGGGTTCTTGTCGTTAGCCCGGTAGATCGCGGTGGTCTCGAGCAGCTTCCAGCCGTCGAGGATCGGCTTCGGGTCGATCGTTGGGGCGCCGCGCCCCGCCGGGCGGATCGCGAAGTTGAGCCGCGGCGGGCCGCTGGGGGACTTGCCGATCCGCCCGATCACCGAACCGCCAATCACCTGGGAGCCGACCTTGAGCGGCTTCAGCTGCATTGTCTTCGGGTCGAACTGGACGGTCGGGTGACCGGGCACGGTCTGGCCGGGGAGGGCAGCGGCCTGCGCCGGCAGCTGATCCCCCGGGCCGGAGGAGCTCGGCTGGGCGGCGTTCGGCACCCGCCCCGGGAGGGCGAAGACGCGCTCGCGGCTCCCCTCGGTGTTGCTGGGACCGCTGCTCGGCGCCGGCTGCGGTTGCTGGGCCTTCGGCTCCTTCGGTTGGGCGCTGGCTGGCGCCGCCGCCCGGCGTGCCGAGTTGTCACCCGCGGTCGCCGGGCTCTTCGGGGCCGCGTCCTTGTTCGGCCCCTCGAGCTTGAAGGCGCCGGCATCGAGCTTCCGCTGGCGGGGCACCGGATGGACTGGGGAGATCTGCCCGAGCTGCGAGTAGGTGTAGCGATTGCCGTAGGCGTCCTGGAGGACGATGAACTTGCCGAGCTCCTTGCTGTTGCCCATCTTCTTGATGACGCCGTCGTTGACCGCGACGACCGGAGCGTTAAGGCTCGAGTAGACATTGATGCTTCGGCGGCTCGCGTCGGAGGAGATCACGTCGGCGGCATTGCCGGCCGCCTTGCGCTGGGTCGTCGACCGGGCGAGCGCGGCCGCATCGTTGATGTCGTCTGCGTACCGCGCGTCGGCTGCGATCGGGAAGTGGGCGCCCTCGGTGAGCCCGGTTAGCGAGCCGACCAGGGCATCGGGCAGCCTGCCGTACTGGTTCGCCCCCAGCAGCACCTCGTCGACGTACCAGTCGGCGTGGTTGTAGGAGAAGATCGCCTGGCGGATGTCGTGGTCGCCGCCGGCGGCGCGCAGATAGCGGGCCGCGGCGCAGATCGCGTCAACCGGGTTGTAGGGGTCCTTTCGCCCGTCCTCGTTCGCATCAACCCCATAGGCAGCCCACGTCGAGGGGATGAACTGCATCCAGCCCATCGCGCCGGCGGATGAGATGTTCAGGTTGGTGCCGAACGCGGTCTCGATCTTGTTGATAGAGGCGAGCACCTGCCAGGGGATCCCATACTCGGTCCCGCAGGACTGGTAGATCGGCAGCAGGAAGGGCGGGATCTCGAACGAGTCGATGACGGGGTTCGGGACACCGATCGGAGCGGGGCCGAACTGCGCGAGGGTCAGTCCCGGGTTCTGGGGGGTGGGGGTGCCGTTCGGGTTGCGCAGGACGGGTTGGGTGATCTTGTTCTGCTTGTCCATCACCACCTGCTTCGACCTCTGGTTCTTCTTCTTTGCGAACAG
Organism: uncultured Solirubrobacterales bacterium; assembly: GCA_963695675.1. GTDB lineage: Bacteria > Actinomycetota > Thermoleophilia > Solirubrobacterales > 70-9 > DASUPK01. Next base: position 927,316 of record CAVOGY010000007.1, on the reverse strand, counting down.
GCCCTTGTGCTTCTTGGTCCCGCTCCCGCCGCCGGCGGTCCCACCGCCGCCGGACGTGGTCGTGGTTGTCGAGCCGCTGCCGCTGGTCGAGCTGCCGCTGGTCGAGCTGCCGCTGGTCGAGCTGCCGCTGGTCGAGCTGCCGCTGGTCGAGCTGCCGCTGGTCGAGCCCCCGCCGCTTCGATCCACCGCCGCCAACGCTCGGCAGCTGGGTGTCGGGGAGCGGGCTGCTTGGGAGAGGGTTGCTCGTGGTGGGAGTGGTGGGGAGGGGCAGGGTGGGCGTGGTGACGTCTACTCCGCCGACGCTGAGCGAGCTGGCGGTAGCCGCGCCGATGACGGCGAGCGTGCTGCCCAAAGCGATGATGAAAAGGAGCCTCTTTGCCATCCCTTGGCCCGTCCTTGCACGCCCTGAGAGTCTCTCCTCCGACCTTCTAGGGCCACAAATGCCCCCTAATAGTGGCGAGAAAACATTGGCCATGCGCCGGTTCCCCGGCGACCGACGGGGTGGCGGCGAGGTCTAGATCAGAGCACCACGGCGGCGCAGGACCGGGCGACTCCACTCAGTCGGAGGATGCCGAGGTCGCCGATCGCGGTCGTGAAGTTGCCGATGTGGCTGCTGACGAAGCCGAAGGAAAGGCCGGTGTCCGGGTCGCCCCAGCCGCCGCCTCCCCCGAAGCCGAAGTGCCCGAGCGCGCGGGGCGCGGGCGGGCCGAGGCCGAACCCGTGGTGGAAGCCGAGCCGCCAGCGCATCCGCACACCGAGGACGCGGTCCCAGTCACGGGTCTGCACCCGGCCCAGTTGCTCGACCGTCTCGGCCGAGAGGAAGCGGGTGCCGTCCGCAGCAATCCCGCGGTTCGCCAGCGGCACGTAGAGCCGAGCGAGCCCGTCGGCGCTCAGTGCGCCATTCACGGCGGGCATCTCAGTCCGCCAGATCGGGGCGTCCGGACCGCGACAGAGCCGCTCGAATCCGGGTGCATGCAGGGCCCGGAACCCTGCCTTCGTGAGGGGGAGCCAGCCCAGCAGCGGCGTCGCCACCGCGCCGAGCGCCGTATAGATCCGCAGAGACGAGCCGACCGGATCCACCCGCGGCCCGGCTGAACCTCCGATCTCGAGGCCCGGGGTCGCGAGCGGTTCCGCGAGCTCGCTTCGGACGAGCTCCCGCATCCCCTTTCCGGTGATCGCGCGGGCCAGTCCGGCCGCGAGCCAGCCGAAGGTGAAGGCGTGATAGGCCGGTTGCCCGGGCGAGGTTTGCGGGGCGGCGGCGGCGAGACGCTCCTCCATCCGGAGGTGATCCAGGAGGTCGTCGGGGCCGTCGGCGACGGCCTGAACGTCGCTGAGCCCGCCGCGATGGCTGAGCAGTTCCCGTACGGTGATCCGGCCCTTCCCCGCCGCCGCGAACTCCGGCCAGAAGCTCGCGACAGGCTCGTCGTAGGTCAGCTCGCCGCGGTCGACGAGCCGGTGCAGAACCATCGCGGCGAGCCCCTTGGTGGCCGAGAACCCCAGCGCCTGGGTCTCGCGCCGCCATCGACGGGTGCGGGCCCGGTCCTCCCAGCCGATGCACAGGTCCGCCAGCACCCGGTCGCCCGCGCGGAGCACGAGGGCGCCGCCACGGGGGCCCCGCGCCATCAGCCTCCTGAACGCCTCGGCCAACGGCTCGAACCCGACCTCGACCACGCCGCCGGATGCCGTCGGAGGCTTTGCCGCCTGCCCGGTCGCGGTCGCCTCCGTCACGGCGTCCATTCTGACGCCGCGCGCTTAGTTGCTACGCAGGCCGAGCACTCGTAGGGTGGGGTGCGATGGCCCGGCTCATCGGGATCAACCACGTCGCACTCGAGGTCGGTGACGTCGAGGAGGCGCTGGCCTGGTACGGGCGATTCTTCGAGTTCGAGCTGCGCGGCCGAATTGGCAGCTCGATGGCCTTCATCGACATGGGGGATCAGTTCATCGCACTCGCCGCAGGTCGAAGGCAGCCGCCCGACCAGGCGCGGCACTGCGGGCTCGTCGTCGATGACAAGGAAGGCGTCCGCACGGCGCTTCGGGAGGCGGGGCTCGGCGTGCGGGAAAGCGGCTCCCTCGACTTCGTAGACCCATGGGGCAATCACGTTCAGGTCGTGGGGTACCCCGACATCCAGTTCACCAAGGCGCCGGGAGTGCTGCGCGCCATGGGCCTCGACGGGCTCTCGAAGACCGAGGAGGCGCGCGAGGAGCTCCGTCGCAAGGGCGTCACCGACTAGAACCCTCAGGGTCATCCTCAGGGTTACAGGGCCGCGGAAGCCGAGGGAATCGTAAGTCCGGCTGCCATCGCCGGGCGCGATTGACGCCACCCTCTCATCTGTGAGAGTCTCGCCCCGCGAAGGCCGCGAGCGTCGGGATGGGGGGCGCTCGTGATGATCCACTCGACAACCGGAGGCGATCATGGAGAGGCATGGTTCCGAGACCTATTTCGTAGTCGGCGAAGGGTTGCTGGGCGAGAGCGTCGGAGGCCGCGAGCCAAGGCTCGCGGCAACCGCGGCAGCGCCGGCCTTTCGCTTCTCGCGGATGGGGCCGAAGGGGACGCGGCGGCAGCTGGGTGAGGCGACACCTGAGGAAGATCGCAAACGCGATGACCGGGGGTGGCGGCAGACCATCACGAATCCCGGCCGGATACACCTACCTCGGCCAGTTCGTCGACCACGACCTGACCTTCGACAGGACCAACGTCATGCTCGGCCAGAACGTGCCGCCGAGCGAGCTCCTGCAGGCGCGCTCGCCGCGCCTCGACCTCGATTCCCTGTACGGCGGTGGCCCCGGCGATCCCGAGTCCGCCAAGTTCTACGAGGCGGACGCTCTCCACCTGAAGGCGGGAAGGACGGTTGCGGACGAGGGGGTCCCGGCCATGGACGGCTTCGACCTTCACCGGCGCGGTTCCGGGCCAACGGCCGCGAAGAGACGCGAAGCGATCATCCCCGATCCCAGGAACGACGAGAACCTCGCGGTTGCTCAGACCCACCTTGCCTTCATCCGTTTTCACAACCGCGTTGTCGACACCCTTCCGTCCTCGGTGCCGCCGTCAGAGCGTTTCGCCAGGGCGCGCGCGCTCGTCACCAAGCACTACCAGTGGATGCTCCGCACCGACTACCTCCCTCGGATCTGCGCGCAAGGCGTCGTCAACGACGTCTTCGCTCACGGCAGGAAGGCGTTCGCGGTAGGGGTGCCACCGACCCAGGTGCCGACGATGCCGATCGAGTTCTCGGTGGCCGCATTCCGGATGGGCCATTCGATGGTGCGCGCGGCCTACAACTGGAACAGGATCTTCGACGATGGCAGCGGCACCCTCGATTACCTCTTCATCTTCACCGCCCTGAGCGGCGACCTCGGCGGCCGACCACGACTGGCGAGCAGCTGGATCGCGGACTTCCGCCGGCTGTATGACTTTGGAGAGGCGGGCCAAGCCGGCCTCACCGTGCCCGAGGGGAAGTTCAACCGGGCGATGCGGATCGACACGATCCTCTCCAACCCACTTGGGAGTCTCCCCGGCTTTCCGCGCAGCGAGTCAAACCTCGCCTTCCGCAACCTGACCCGCGCGAGCATGGTGAAGCTGGCCACAGGGCAGCAGATGACCACGTTCATGCACAACCGCGGGGTTAGGGCGAGGAAGCTGACGCGCGCGCAGATCCGAGACGGCAGGCACGGAGCCGACCTCGACGGGCTCACCGCTCCGCAACGCGCCGCGCTTCTCAGGGACACGCCGTTGTGGTTCTACATCCTGCGCGAGGCCGAGTTCAACGGGGGCAAGCTGAAGGGGGTCGGCGCCCGCATCGTCGCGGAGACCTTCCACCGCGCCATCGAGGGGAGCAAGGCATCGATCGTTCGCGATCCGACCTGGCGACCCACCCTGGGGCCCAACAACACGACCTTCCGCATGGTCGATCTGCTGCTCTTCGCCTTCGAGGGCAAGAAGACCCTATTGGCGCCGTTGGGTTAAGGGACAAGAACGGGCGGGGCGTGGTCGAGCGGATCGAGGGCTAGCCCCGCGTCAAATCCCCGCGTAGGGTGTTCGTGGGGAAGGCGTGTCGCTCTTCCGAAGAAGCTCGACAGCTGCGCTCATCTCGACCTTGGCAGTGACGCTGATCGGCGCAGCCTCCCTGCCCGCGACCGGATCCGCGTTCAGCGCCAGTCAGGCCCGGTACCTGCGGGCCGCGAACACGGGCGTCAAGCAGACGAATCGGTGGTGGAACCGCGGCCGGCACTGGTACAGCTCTGTGCTGGGAGGCTCCAACGTGGCCTCGCTCTGGGGGATCGTCCCGCTATTCGAGGCCCTCAATGGGCTCGCGATCGCGACACCGTCGCACCGGCACCTGCGCGCGCTCAATCGATTCGCCCGCGGGGCGGAGCGCTACCTGAATCCATCGCTCGAGCCCGTCCCCGGGTTCGGCCCGAAACCCGGCCAGCGCGAGCCCGGCAAGACCACCTGGTTCGACGACAACGGCTGGTGGGGCCTGGCCTTCCTGGACGCCTATCGCGCCACTGCGAATCCGAGGTATCTCTTCGACGCCGAGATCGCCCAGCAGTTCATCAGCGTCTCCGGCTGGGACACGACCCCCGGGCGGCCGGGTGGGATCTGGTGGAACACCAACCACAGCTTTTACGCGGGAGAGTCCCTCGCCGGGGGGACGCTGCTCTCGGCCAGGCTCTATGCGCTCACCCACGAGCAGCACTACCTCGACGACGCGCTCAAGTACATCGCCTGGGGAGACGTCTGGCTCACCGATCCCAGCACCGGGCTCTACGCTCGGCTGCGCAAGCCCAACACCTATGGCACCACCTCGGGTTCCGCTGCGCGCGGCACGACTGCGACGACCGCCGCGGCGGCTGCCGATCAGCGCGCACTGAGCGCCAACCCCGACGAGGCGGCGAAGCTCGAGGCGGCGGGACAGGCGACACCCGCCCCTGGCGAGGCGCAGTCCGCGTTCAACAACTACCCGCCGTTCGCGCCCTTGCCGATGCCTTACGTGAACGGCCCGATGATCCTCGCTCACCGGATCATCTGCGATGAGACCGGCAAGCAGTCGTACTGCCAGCGCGCTCAGCAGCTGGCGGCTACCACCCTGCGGGTCTACCGCCGCTTCTGGATGGGGCCGCAATTCGACTTCTGGTACGTGCGGACGATGCTCGAGTTCGCCCAGCTCGACCAAGACGGCAACTGGTACGGGATCGCGCAGCGGAGCGCCCGCAGCGCGCTGCATAGGGCCCGCGACGGGCAGGGGCTCTACCTGCGCACCTGGTACGGGAAGAAGGCCGCCCGGGCAAACGCGCCGAAGGGCAGCCTGCAGCTCCACGCCGCGAACGCGGCGCTCTTTGCCTGGATGGCGGCCCTGGGCCGCTAGGCGGTGCCGGTCACCAACAGCGCCACTACGGCCACGGCAATCCCGAGGATCGCCCCGACCGCATAGGCGAGGACGAGGCGCCCGCCCCGGATTCGATTGCTCGCCAGGTAATCGACCAACGTGCTCATGCCAACCTCTCTTTCTCGGGCCTACGGGGTTAGCTGAGGGGCTCGCGCCGAAAGAGTGCGCTACGGATTTGCCGATTCGCCCACGGAGCTCCGCTCCAATTGGTTCCCCCGTTCGCGCCGGATGACGACGCGATTCGGCAGGTGCATTTCGTGGCACCGTACCGAATTTTCAGGCGGAACGGCAGACGGCTGCGCCACCAGATCGCGGCCACAAGCGGCCGCCCCACACTCCACTAAACGGGTCGCGCTGTCGCGCGCCCTCGCATTACGGCCTGGTGGCTAAGCGGCCTTGCCGAGCTTGCCGCCGCGCACCAGCTCCTCGCGGACCTTGCGCACGTGTCCGGTGGAGCAGTTGGCCCGCTTGGCGATAACCCCGTCGGGCTCGTCGGGGCTGCGGCGCAGCTCGAACTCGAGCAGAGCTTGGCGCCGGGATGCCCAACCGTCACCGTTCGCGCCGATGGTGGCCTTCTCGACGGCCTTCTCACGCTGGCAGTGCAGGCAGAGCCACTGGCCGCCCTTCTTGGTCCATCCCTCGGGCCGGCGCGGGGTGGCCTTGCTGCCTGCGGCGTAGCGCACGGTCACCTCACATTCGGCGCAGGTCCAGCGCCGTGTGCGTGGCGCGCGGGCGCGCGTGGTTGTGGCGGTTGTGGTCTTGGACATGGGTTACCTCCGCGTAATTCGAGCGCTACTTTCGCGAAGGCTGCCGACTTAGAGTGGAAGAACTGCGCGAAAACGCTGCAAATGCCGGGTTTCCATGGCCCGGCGGGGACAAACATGTTAGCAGACGCTGAAACCGCTCCAGAATGGCCAACCCGGCGGGGGGACGCCCGAGGAGCGGCGCTGACGCATCCTGAGTTACGTTCGCTTAAGAGACCGGGCTCTAGCATCCTCGCCCGCGATGGAGCCGACTCCCGCAACCGCTGACTCCGCGGTCGAGCCGGCGCCGGCCATCCGCCCGGCGTTCCCGGCGCTGCCCCGGGTGGAGGGGCGACGACGAGCCCTGATTGCAAATTCGCTGCTCGGCGGGATGATCCTGGCCGCGTTCCTGATGGCTGCCGGGGCCGCGGCGAAGCACTATGGGCCCACCCTGCACATCCACCACGGCCTCCCCGGCTCGATCAGGGGCCCGCTGCACTGGCTTGGCTTGAGCCTCGGCGGCACAGAGTTCGCCGTCCTCTTCATCGTGCTCGGCGCCTTCTATCTCGGGGTCCTCTACTTCGCGGACTCCGTCCAGGTCCGGTTCGGCATCGGAGCGATCCTCGCCTTACACCTGATCTTCGTGATCGCTCCGCCCCTGCTCTCCAGCGACCTCTTCAACTACGTGGGCTATGCCCGGCTCGACGCGGTGCATGGCCTCAACCCATATGACCATCCCCTCGCGGCGGCTCCCACCGACCCCTCCTACATCTATGTCGGCTGGCCGCTCAACACGACCGCCTACGGGCCTCTGTTCACGCTCGCCAGCCTGCCGCTCGGCTGGGTCAGTTTCACGGCCGCGGTCTGGCTGATCAAGTCGTTCACCGCGTTGGCGAGTCTGGCGTGCGTCGCCTTGGTCTGGGCCTGCGCGACGCGGCTCGGCAGGCCGGCGCTGCCGGCGACGCTCTTCTTCGGCCTCAACCCGGTCCTGCTCGCCTACGCGGTCGGCGGAGCCCACAACGACCTGCTCATGCTGGCTGCCGCGCTCGGGGGCATCTATCTCCTGCTGTCAGGCCGCGAGTCGGGTATGACGGGCCTGGTCGCGGCGGTTGCGGTGAAGAGCTCCTCCGTCGTGTTACTGCCGTTCGCACTGCTGGGTTCCCGCCGCCCCGCCCGGGCGCTGATCTGGACCGCCGCCGCGGCCGCGGCGGTCGGCGTGATCACGCTGGTCGCCTTCGGCACTCACATCTCCAGCCTCCTGCACGTCCTCCAGCGGGACGCCCGTCTGGAGACGCCCAACGACGTCCCGGGAGTAGTGAACAACGTCCTCGATCTCGGTCTCACCAACAGCATCCTCGGGAAGATCGGGATGCTCGTCCTCATACCAACGGTCGCAGTGCTCCTGATCCGCGTCTACCGGGGCGGCGACTGGCTCGAGAACGCCGGTTGGGCCACCTGTGCGGTGATCGTGACGACCACCTGGTTCCTGCCCTGGTACCTGATCTGGTTCCTGCCGCTGGCGGCGCTCGCGCTCAAGCCGTACCAGCGCTTCACCGCGCTCGCGCTGACCGCGCTGGCGATCGGGCTGCAGTTACCTCTGATCTTCGGGAAGTAGCGGCGTCCGCCGACCGGCTAGGAGACCGGGTGCGGCTCGTGCCCGGTCGTGGTCCGGCCGCCGATCACCGCCCCGCCGCCACCGATCAGGCCGGCCGCCAGCGCGGCGAGCGCCCATCCGGTTCCGTGCAGGTCGAAGCCGAAGGCGTTGTCGAGCGACCAGGCGCCGGAGCCGATTCCCGCGAGCGCGAAGGCCACCGTGGCCAGCACGAGGTTGAACTCGTAGCCCTTGTTGGTGTTCCAAATCCCGTTGGGAGCGTGGACTGTGATGACAGCAGCGGTCATCACGGCGATCAACGCCGCCGCGGCGAACGGAGTGAAAAGACCCAGGGCGAGCAGCAGGCCGCCCACGAACTCGGCCGTGCCTGCGGCTCGCGCGTACACGGTCCCAGGGCGCAGGCCGATCGAATCGAACATCCCGGCGGTGCCCTCCAGGCCACCTCCGCCGAAGGCGCCGAACAGCTTCTGGGCGCCGTGCCCGACGAAGAGCAGCCCCACCACCACGCGAAGAACAAGCAGAGCGAGATCCATGCGGGGCCTCCTCGGGGTCGAAGTCCTCAATGATTGTTGCCGACGCAAGCAACTTCCAAACGTAGACTGGGCGAAATGCGTCAGCTGACCAGCCTCGACGCGCAGTTCCTCGCCCTGGAGAGCTCCAACCAGACCGGTCACGTGGCGGGATTGGCGATCCTGGACCCGTCCACCAAGCCGAGCGGGGAACTCACCTTCCAGGACATCTCCGCCCTGATGGAGGAGCGCCTGCCCCTGCTACCGCCCCTGCGCTGGCGGCTCGTCGAGGTGCCCTTCGGGCTCGACTACCCCTACTGGCTCGACGATCCCGACTTCGATCTCGACTTCCACGTGCGCGAGCTGGCACTGCCGCCAGGCGGTAGGAAGGAGAAGCTGGCGGAGCAGGTCGCCCGCATCGTCTCCCGCCCGCTCGATCGGGCGCGTCCGCTCTGGGAGCTCTATCTGATCCACGGGCTGGAGGACGGGCAGAAGGCGTTGCTCACGAAGATCCACCACTCGCTGATCGACGGCCTCTCCGGCGCCGAGATCATGGGACTGCTCTTCGACCTGGCGCCCGAGGGCAGGGAGCTGCCGGGCCCGGCTGCGAACGGCACCGATCGCGAGCCGACCGACCTGGAGATGCTGACCCGGGGTCTGATGGGGTTCCCGCTCTATCCGCTGCGGATGCTCCGCTCGCTGCCCAGGGCGCTGCCGAACCTCGACGAGTCGCCGGTCTTCGCCGGCATCCCGGGCACCAGCCTTGTCGCAAAGGTGACCGACCGCCTGACCCGGCCCTTCAGCAACCGAGAGAGCGGCGTCCTCGCGCACACCACCTACAAGGCCCCGAAGACCCGCTTCAACGGACGGATCTCACCTCACCGCCGCTTCGTCTTCGGCCGGCTCGAGCTGGACGAGGTGAAGGAGGTGAAGAACAAGTACCGCTGCACCGTCAACGACGTCGTGGTCTCGATCTGCGCGGATGCCGTCCGCAGCTGGCTGCTCGAGCACGACGACCTCCCAGCCGACCCGCTGGTGGCGCAGGTCCCGGTCTCGGTGCGAACCGACGACGAGATGGGCACCTACGGCAACCGGATCATGTTGATGAGCGCGCCGCTCTTCACCAACGAGCCCGACCCGGTACGGCGGCTGCGCAAGACCCACGATGCTCTCGCCGCGATGAAGGAGCACCACCGGGCGCTACCGGCGCAGCTGCTTCAGGACACCAACCACTTCATTCCCCCGGCGGTCTTCGCGCGTGCGGCTCGCGCCACCTTCGCGATCTCCACCAGCGGCCGTGGTCGTCCGACGTGGAATCTGGTCGTCTCCAACGTGCCGGGTCCGCAGTTCCCGCTCTACTGCGCCGGTGCCCGGCTGGTCGCGAACTATCCCGTCTCGGTGATCACCGACGGCATGGGGCTCAACATCACCGTGATGAGCTACTGCGGGAAGATGGACTTCGGGATCGTCGCCGACCGCGACCAGATGCCGGACCTGTGGTCGATGCTCGACCGGCTACGCGACTCGCTCGGGGAGCTCAAGTAGCGCTCGAACTGACCGAGCTACCTCCCTACCTGGGCGGACGGGCCTTCGAGCGCCAGATGCGGCCCGGGATCGCGGACGCGGACGTTGCCGGCCGCTGCCGGCTCGACGCGATGGCCCGATGGCTGCAGGACATCGCCTATGCGGACCTGGTCGATGCCGGCTTCGAGGGGCGCGGCGCCTGGATCGTGCGGCGCACGCGCATCCGGGTGGAGTCGTTCCCTCGCTTCGGAGAGGACCTCGAGCTGCGCACCTTCTGCAGCGGCATCGGCCGCTTCTCGGCCGAACGCCGGACCTCGATCAGCGGCGAGCGCGGCTCGGTCGAGACGGTCGCCCGTTGGGTGTGCCTGGACCCGGAGCGCGGCAGGCCGATGCGCTTTTCGCCTGACTTCCTCTCCGTCTACGAACAGAGCGCCGGCGGCCGCGACGCAAACGTGCGGCTCCGCCATCCAGATCCGCCGGAGGCCGCCGAGCGCTCAGCGTGGTTCTTCCGGGTCTCGGAGATGGACCCCGCCGGTCACATCAACAACTCGCACTACTGGGCGCCGCTCGAGGAGGACCTGGCGAGCGGACCCGAGCCCGAGGCGATCGACGTCGAGATCGAGTATCGGGACCCCGCGCTCGCCGGGGAGGCGGTTCTCCTCCGAGAGGGCTCGTCGATCTGGATCGGCAGCAGCGACGGAGCGGTGCACGCCTCGATCGTCCGAGCCTAGGCTGGGGCCCGCGCCCGGGCACCGTCGGCCGCCCGAGCGTGCTGGGAGATCGAATCGATGATCTCGGGCCAGGCACCGCGCGGGAGGTCGTGTCCCATGCCCTCGATCATCTTCAGCCGGGCGCCGCGGATCGCCTTGGCCGTGGCGCGCCCGCCCGAGGGCCGGATCATCTTGTCGACGGTGCCGTGAATGACGAGGGTCGGCGCCTTGATCCGCCCGAGCATCTTCGTCCGATCGCCCGAGGCGACGATGGCACCGAGCTGACGGCCGCCCGCGCTCACGTCGAACCCGCGGTCGTAGCTGCGGCCGGCGCGCTCGCGGACGTACTGCTCGTCGCGCGGGAATCCCGTTGACCCGACCAGCCCGAAGACCTCGGCCGAGCGCTGGATGTAGCCGTCCCGGTCGCGCGGCGGCGGCCGCAGCAGGTAGCGGTAGACAGACAGGGCCGGCTGTCCGTGCCGGCGGCTTCCGGTCGTCGACATGATCGAGGTCAGGGAGCGGACGACCTCGGGATGCTCGGCCGCCATCACCTGGGCGATCATGCCGCCCATCGAGACGCCCACCAGATGGGCGGGGGCGATCCCGAGCTCACGGAGGAGGCCGACGGCGTCCTCCGCCATGTCCGAGAGCGTGTACTGCTCCGACCCCAGCCGGCGGCGCAGCATCTCGGCGATCGTCGGCGGGCGGAAGTCGAAGTGGGTGGAGCGGCCGATGTCGCGGTTGTCGAAGCGGACCACGTAGAAGCCACGCTCCGCGAGCTCAGAGCAGAAGTCCTCATGCCAGGCGATCATCTGGGTCGCCAGGCCCATGATCAGCAGGATCGGGGTGTCGTCGGGATCCCCGAAGGTCTCATAACAGAGGGTCACCCCGCGCCCGACGTCGCAGAACTCGCTCGGCCATTCGTTGATCGTAGAGCCGCAACGAATCTTGCAGTTCGTGTTAGCAACTGCTGACACTCAGGCGGTGAGTGGCTAGCGTGGCCAACTGCCGCGTGCGGTGCTTCGTCGCCGCACTTGCTCGATGCCGACACCCCATCATGCCAAGAGGGCGATCCACCCCCCGCGGGCGTGCCGCCGTGCTCGCGTTGATGGTGCTGGTCACGCTCGTGATCGGCGCCCTCGTCGGCCAGAGCGCGATCGGCGATCCAGCCTCGAAGATCGCCCAGAAGCAGGACGAGCTCAACCGGATCCAGTCGATCGAGGGACCGCTGCGCGCCCAGATCGACCAGATGAACGCCGAGGTCGACCGCCTGATCGGGGAGGAGTCGCAGCTCCGACAGGCGCAGGCGGCGGCCCAGCACGAGCTGTCGGTGAAGCAGGCCGAGCTCGACAAGGCCACCGCCGAGCTCAACGCCGAGAAGGCCGAGCTCGCCCGGGTGCGGGCGAAGCTGAAGGAGGCGGTCGGCGCGCTCGAGCAGCTGCTGGTCGACATCTACAAGTCGAATGAGCCCGACCTGACCGCGGTGGTGATGCGCTCGGCCAACTGGTCGGACCTGCTGACCAGGACCGAGTACATCAACCACATCCAGGAGTACGACGACCAGGTCGTCGCCAGGGTCCGTGGCCTGCGTGACCAGATCACAGCCCTGGTCAACCAGCTCCAGGCGACTCACGACCGCATCCAGGCGGCGCGCGACCAGGTGGCCGCCAAGGAGCGGCAGATCGCGAGCCAGCACACACAGATCCAGCAGCAGCAGTCGCAGCTGGCGGCCGCCAGGAACGCGCGCGAAGGGATCCTCAATGCCCTTCTCCGCAAGGAGAGCCAGATCCAGGCGGACCTCTCCGAGATCCCGGCGCCGGCTGGCCATGCGACGCTCGACTCCAGCGGGGACGCGATCCCGCCCTCAAACGCCCCACTCGCCATTCGCGGGGTGATCGAGGCCGCCAACCAGATCAACGACCTCCCCTATATATGGGGAGGAGGACACGGCTCGTTCACGGCAAGCGGCTACGACTGCTCTGGCGCCGTCAGCTTCGCGTTGCACGGCGGAGGCTTCCTCTCGAGCCCGCTCGACTCAACCGGCCTCGAGGTTTGGGGCTCGCCGGGCGGCGGCAACTGGATCACCGTGTTCGCGAACAGCGGCCATGCCTGGGCCTACATCGCGGGCCTGCGCTGGGACACCGGCGGGCCCGGCGGGGGCAATGGGCCTCGCTGGAGCACCGTGATGCGGGACGACGCGTCGAGCTTCGTCGCGCGCCATCCGAGCGGCTACTAGCCGCACTGGCCCGGATGTCCAAATCCTTGGATCGGAGTAGCTACCGCGCCGGCCAGCAGTATCCGTACGCCGTCAGCTTCGGGACCGCTCCGAAGAACCCGTAGGCCGAGGCCGTCCAGGTGTTGTTGGGATTCAGGGTGCCGGCCGCGAAGAACGCGTCAGTCGATCCGTTCATGCTGAATCCACCGGTGACCAGCCGCCTGCCGGAGGGGCAGGACGGTGTGGTGGTGCTCGCGGACTGCCCGGCCGCGACGGGAGCGGGTGAGGAGGCGACCTCGGTGAGGGTTGGGTTCTTCATCCGCGCGCAGTAGGCGATCGCGGTCAGCTCACCGGACCCGATCCCGTAGGCGTGGCCGCTGACCGTCCAGGCCCTCGTCCCCTCCGCCCGGGACTCGGTGACGTAGGAGCCGCCGTCGCTGCGGAAGTCCGTGCGCTGGAACCCGCCCGAGACCAGGAACTGGCCGCTCGGGCAGTGGGCGGTCACCGTCTTGGTCTGGCCCGGTCGCAGGTACACGGTCCTATGCGGCGTCGGGGTCGCAGGAATCACGCCGAATCCGCAGAGCGCCTGCACGGTGACGTCGCGCCCCGTCCTGTGGGCCGGGCTCGGGTCGAAGACCACGACGCTGATGTGGAAGCCGCGCTGGGCGCCGAGGCGCTCATATGAGTGGGGATAGACGCTGTCTCCATCCGGCCCGGTGGGTGGGTCGGTGATCATTCCGCCGCCGACCGGATACCTGCCGCCGGGGCAGAGGGTCTCGAGCCGCGGCGCCGTGTCGACCTTGGTGAGGTGGAAGGTCTTGGTCGCCATGAGCAGCGAGCTGAGCCGGCGAGCCACCCCAGGAGTGGCCCTGCCCTTGCGTCCCTGGATCCGGATCGTGCCCTTGACGGAGTCGAGGACGTAGACCCCGCCGATCGCGCGAAGCGCCATCCGAACGTGGCCGCACGAGGCGCCCTGCCGCAGGACGTAAACCTCGTTCAGGTTGGCGAGCTGCCGCGTGTTCAGGGCGACCCCCACCTTTCGGTGGGTGCCCTTGTGGATCGCCTTGGCGAGCGCCCTTGGCCGCGGGTAGCAGCCGTCCTTGCTGAAGCGGCGCTCGAAGAGGGCGATCTTGTAGGCGGCCTCGAGCCGATCCGTCGGGAGGTTGTGGCCGGCCTTGATGCCGAAGGCGCTCGACGTGATCAAGAGCATCCCGGCGAGCACCGAGATGAGGGAGACCAAGACGATAGTGCGACGCATGCGGTGATCGAACAGATTTCGTACCCGGAAGTTGCGCGATTAGCCGCTCTCGACCGGGTGCCCGCTGCGACGCCAGGTGCCCACGCCCCCGTTGGCGACGTGGAGCAGGTGCTCGAAGCCCTCGCGCTGCAGGATCGAGGCCGCCAGGCCGCTGCGCTTGCCGCCGCTGCAGATTGCGGCGATCGTCCGGTCGCGGGGGAGCTCCGACCGCCGGCTGGGAAGCTCCCCGTAGGGAAGGTGGATCGACCCAGGGATGTGTGACTCGGCGAACTCGTCGTCGTCGCGCACGTCCAGCACGACCAGATCGCCCCCCTCGAGCCGCACCGCGAGCTCGTCCGGGTCGATCAACTCGATCCGCCGGACCGGCCGCCCCTCGGAACGCCACGCCGTCATCCCGCCCTCCAGGTATCCGCGCACCCGCAGTCCGACGGAGGCGAGGAGCTCGGCCGCCTCGAGCTCGTAGCCATCCGAGGCCGCAACCACGATCAGCTCCGCGTCGGGCGGGATGACCTTCGCCACCTTGGTCCCGAAGCCAGTCTCGTATGCGGAGGCGCTGATCGCGCCCGGAATATGAGCCTCGTCGAACTGCTCGTTCGTCCGCGCGTCGACCAGGAGCGAGCCCCCGGCGATCCCGACCTCGACCGCGCGAGGCATGAGCGGCACCGGCGTCCCCATCTCCTCGATCAGCGGCCCCCGGTTGATCGCGACGATGTGCTCGACGTTGGGCGGCGGGTCGCCGAGTGTGGAGACAGCGTCCTCCACGAACTGCGCCTCGGTCTCGAACCGCAGGGCTCGGTTGTGACCCCGCTCGAAGCCGATCGTGGAGGTCGACTTGTGGTCGATGCCCGCGCTCCCGCAGGCCGAGCCGCCGAGGTGCCCGGGCCAGACCTCGACGTCGTCGGGCAGCGCCAGCAGCCTCTCGTGGAGCGAGCGAAAGATCCCCGCGGCACCCTCACGCGGTTCGATCGCCAGATCCGGGCGGGCGACGTCCCCGACGAACAGCGAGTCGCCGGTCAGGACCGCCCAGGGGTCTGCCTCGCGGTCGGCGTCGCGGAGGAGGAATGACGTGTGCTCGGGACGGTGGCCCGGCGTGTGGAGCGCCTCGATCTCGATTCGGCCGAGGGCGAGCCTCCAGCCGTCGGTGAAGGACTGGTGCGGGTATTCGGCATCCGCCAGCTCGTGGATGTGGATGGTCGCCCCGGTCGCCCGCGCCACGCGGCCGTGCCCGGAGACGTGGTCTGCGTGGTTGTGGGTCTCGAGGACGTGCTCGATCCGCACGCCGTGGAGGCGGCTGAGGCGGAGGTAGGGCTCGATCGCCCATTGGGGATCGACGACCGCCGCGACGCCGGCGTCGGTGTCGCCGACCAGGTAGGAGGCACAGCTCAGGTCCTCGTGCAGGATCTGGCGGAAGAACATTTCCTGAGTAGCGTAGGTCCAGAGCTACCGGCCGGTGAAGTTCGGCGGTCGCTTCTCGATGAAGGCCAGAACCCCCTCGATGAAGTCGTGGCTCTGCCCCTGCTCCCTCTGCGCCTCGGCCTCGGCGTCGAGCTGTCCGGCGAGATCGGCGTAAATCCTGCGGTTGAGCAGCCGCTTCGACCCTGCGTATGAGGTCGTGGGGCCGTGTGCCAGAAGCTGAAGCAACGCATCGGCGCCGGACTCGAGCTCGTCGTCGGGCACGATCCGGTTGATCAGGCCCCAGTGGAGCGCCTGCTGCGCGGGGACACGTTCGCCGAGCATCGCCATCTCGGCGGCGCGCGCGTAGCCGACCCTGGCCGGAATGAAGACGGTCGAACCTCCGTCGGGGACCAGGCCGATGTTGACGAAGGCGAGCAGGAAGTACGCGGACTCGGCGGCTACGATCAGGTCGCAGGCGAGCGCGAGCGAGCAGCCGATTCCCACCGCGGGTCCGTTCACCGCGGCGATCGCCGGCTTCGGCATCTCGCGCAGCCCGGTGATGATCGGGTGGTAGACCTCTTTCAGCCGGGAGCTCAGGTCCGGCACGCCGCTGTCAGGCAACTCACGGGTCGCGCTGTCGCGGGCCCTCGCATTCCGCTGCTCCTTCAGGTCGGCGCCCGAGGAGAAGCCGCGCCCCGCGCCGGTGATCAGCACCGCGCGGATCGAATCGTCGCCCGAGACCGTGGCGACCGCGTCGAGCAGGTCGCGGCCGAACTGCTCGTTCCAGGCGTTGAGTGCTTCCGGCCGGTTGAGCAGGATCCGGGCCGCCGGCCCGTCCCTGGTCAGGTCGACCGTCTCATGGGAGGCCACCGGCGAAGCCTATTCTCCCTTTCCCCCTGAGCCGGTACGCCCGCTCAGCTCAGCACCCTGGCCGAGTAGCCGCTCTCGGAGATCAACTCGAGGAGGCGCTCGGCGTGGTCGGGCCCGCGCGTCTCCATGACCAGCTCGACGCCGGTCTCGCCGACCGAGAGGCCCACTCCCTCGCGGACGTGTGCCACGTCGATCAGGTTGGCCCCGCCCTCCCCGAGCCGGGTGAGCAGGGCGGCGAGCGAGCCCGGGGCGTCGGGGATGGTCGTGAACAGCCGCAGGCGCCGGCCCCGCTCGGTCTCGTGGTGGCGGGCGATGTCGGCCAGAACTCCGGCGTCGATGTTGCCCCCCGAGAGGATCACCACGGTTGTTCCGGACTCGGCCGGTGTGACGAGCCCCTGGCGAAGTGCGGCCACGCCGACGGCACCGGCTCCCTCCACGACCAGTCTGGTGCGCTCCAGAAGCAGCATGATCGCCTCGGCCACCGCGTTCTCGTCGACGGTCACCGACTGGTTGAGGAGGCGCTCGAGCAGCGGCGTCGTGATCTTGCCCGGGTGTTTGATCGCGATCCCGTCGGCGAGCGGGCAGTGCGACTGGACCCCGATCACCTCGACGTCGTCTTTGCTCTCCTTGATCGCCGTGGCGATTCCCGCTGCCAGTCCGCCGCCGCCGACCGGGACCAGCACGCGCGAGAGGTCCGGGACCTCCTCGAGCAGCTCGAGCCCGATCGTCCCCTGGCCTGCGATCACCGCCGGATCGTCGAAGGGATGGACGAAGGCGAGTCCCTCGGCCGCGGCGTGGGCGCGGGCGTCGCTGACGCAGTCGTCGACCGAGTCACCGGCGAGCATGATCTCCGCGCCGGACTCGCGAGCAGCGGCGACCTTGGCGAGGGCGGCGCGCTCGGGCATGAAAATCGTGGCCGTCAACCCCCGGGCCCGCGCCGCGTACGCCAACGACTGGCCGTGGTTGCCCGCGCTCCCCGTGACCACGCCCTTCACCCCTGGATCGAGTGAAGCGATCTTGTTGAGGGCGCCCCGCACCTTGAAGGAGCCCGTGCGCTGCAGGTTCTCGGCTTTGACCGCAATCGTGCCGCCGGTGGTTCTCGAGAGATAGCGCGACTCGATCACCTGGGTGTCGCGCGCGACATCCGCGACCACGTCGCGGGCCCGCTCGATCTGATCGAGTGAGACGGTGTCGGTCGCGGAAGCCATCCCAATAAGGATTACTCAGCCAGAGTCTTGGCCGAGGGGCACCGTGGCGTCCATCTCGACCAGCGCGCCCTTGGGCAGCGCGGCCACGCCCACGGTGGTCCGAACCGGAAACGGCTCGGAGAAGAAGCTCGCGTAGACGTCGTTGAGCTCGGCGAAGCGCGCCATGTCGGTCAGGTAGATGCCGACCCGCGCCGCCTCGGAGAGCTGCGTCCCCGCGGCGCGGCAGACCGCGTCGAGGCTCTCCAGGCAGCGGCGCGCCTGCTCGGCGACGCCCCCCTTCACGAGCTCGCCCGTGTCGGGGTCAAGCGGCACCTGCCCGCTGCAGTAGAGGACACCGTCCGCGACGACCGCCTGGGAATACGGGCCGATTGGAGCGGGCGCTCCCTCGGTCTCGACCGGTCGCCTCACTCCTTCGGCTGCGTCCATGCCCTCCTCCTGGTGCCCGGCACTAGCGATTCGCCAGTATCCCATCGATGAGGACACTGGCAATCGTCCACCAGCGCGACGCGGGCCCAGGTGTGTTCGCCGACGAGATGCGAGACCGCGGGGTGGAGCTCGACGAGTGGCTGCTTACGGAGAGGGGCACCGGCCCGCCGCGCGAGATCGCCGACTACGACGCCGTGCTCACCTTCGGGGCCGCGATGCACGCCGATCAGGAGGACCGGCATCCCTGGCTGCGGTTCGAGAAGGACTTCCTGGAGGCGGTGCTCGACGACGGCATGCCGATCCTCGCGGTCTGCCTCGGCTGTCAGCTGCTGGCGGAGGCCGCGGGCGGTCTGGCGCGGCGGGCGCGCGAGCCAGAGATCGGCTGGCTCCCGGTGGAGATCACCGACGAGGGCGCGGCCGATCCCGTGATCGGCCCGCTCGCTCCGAGCTTCACGGGCTTTCAGTGGCACAGCTACGAGGCGGTGCCGCCCGAGGGCGCAGCGATCCTCGCCCGCAGTCCGGTCTGCGCGCAGGCCTACCGGATCGGCGAGCGAGCCTGGGGGATCCAGTTCCACGCGGAGGCGACCGCGGCCGACCTGGCGCACTGGATCGACGACTACCGCTCCGACGCGGACGCGGTGCGGATCGGGCTCGATCCGCACGCGCTGCGCGCCGAGACCGAGGAGAAGATCGCCGACTGGAACCGCCTTGGCCGCGAGCTCTGCGGGCGCTTCCTCGACGCGGTCGGCTAGCCGCGCCTAGCGGGTTGCGGTTCTCGGCCGCGCCGCCGAAGTGACGGTTACTCCGGCGTGACGTAGGCGCCGGTGAGGCCGCCGTCGACCAGGAAGGTCGAGGCGGTCACATAGGAGCTCTCGTCGCTCGCCAGGAAAAGAGCGCCCTGGGCGATCTCGCGGGCCTCTGCGAACCGGCCCATCGGCAGATGGATCAGCCGGCGCGCCGCCTTCTCGGGGTCCGCGGCGAACAGCTCCTGAAGTAGCGGAGTGTTGACCGGGCCGGGGCAGAGGGCATTGACGCGGACGCCGCGCCGGCCGAACTCCACCCCCAGCTCGCGGGAGAGGGCGAGCACGCCGCCCTTGGAGGCGGTGTAGGAGATCTGCGAGGTGGCGGCACCCATCACCGCTACGAAGGACGCGGTGTTGATCACCGAACCGCCGCCGGACGCGATCAGATGGGGGATGCCGTGCTTGCAGCAGAGGAAGACCGACTTCAGGTTGACGTCCTGGACCCGCTGCCAGGCCTCGAGCGAGGTGTCAAGGACGGAGACGTCGTCGTCGGGGCTGATTCCGGCGTTGTTGAAGAGCACGTCGATGCGCCCCATGTCCTCCGCCGCCTTGACATACATCTCCCGGACCGCATCCTCATCGGCGACGTCCGCCTGCAGGGCCAGCTCGCCCTCGGCGCCCTCGGCCAGGTCCACTCCCACCACGCGGGCGCCCTCCTCGGCGAACAGCCGCGCCGTCTCGGCGCCGATCCCGCTCGCGGCACCCGTGATCACGCAGACCTTGCCGTCGAGGCGACCGGCCATCAGACGAGGTTCTCTGCCTCTCCGGCGCTCGACGACCCCTCCGCGGTCGCGTAGTAGACGTTCTTCAGCTCGGTGTACGCGTCGAGCGCATCGGGACCGAGCTCACGCCCCACGCCGGACTGCTTGAAGCCGCCGAACGGGGTTGAGACGCGCACCGAGGTGTTGGAGTTGATCGAGACCACGCCGGTCTCGATGGCTCGGGCGGTTCGGATCGCCTTGGCGCCGTCGCGCGTCCAGACCGAGCCGGAGAGCCCGTAGATCGTGTCGTTGGCGATCCGGATCGCCTCCGCCTCGTCGTCGAACGGGATCACGCATGCCACCGGACCGAAGATCTCCTCGCGGGCGGGGCGGTCGTCATTGGAGACCGGCGCCAGCACCGTCGGCGGGAACCAGTAGCCCGGGCCGTCGGGCACCGAGCCGCGGATCGCCACCGGCGCGTCGCCGTTGACGTAGGTGGAGACGTGGTGGAGCTGGTCGGCGGAGATCAGCGGCCCCATCTGGGTCGACTCGGAAAGCGGGTCGCCGACCGTCATCGAGGTCACCGCCCCCTCCAGCTCGCCCATGAACTCGTCGATCGCCGAGCGCTCGACCAGGACGCGTGAGCGTGCGCAGCAATCCTGTCCGGCGTTGCCGAAGACAGCCAGCGGCGCGGACGCCGCCGCCGCCGCGAGGTCCGCGTCGGCGAAGATCACGTTGGCGGACTTGCCGCCGAGCTCCAGGGTGACCCTCTTGATCGTCGCGGCCGCGCCCTCGGCGATCCAGCGGCCCACCTCTGTCGAGCCGGTGAACGCCACCTTGGCGACGTCCGGGTGCTCGACCAGGCGTCGGCCGCAGACCGAGCCCTTGCCCGCTACCACGTTGAGCACACCCTCTGCGACTCCCGTGTCCAGGGCGATCTTCTCGAGCTCCAGGCAGTCAGCGGAGTCAGCTCAGCCGGCTTGAGGACGATCGTGTTGCCGGCGGCGAGTGCGGGAGCCACCTTCCAGGAGGCGATCGCGAGCGGGAAGTTCCAGGGAGTGATCAGGCCGACCACCCCGAGCGGCTCGCGGAAGGTCATGTCGACGCCGCCGGCGACCGGAATCGTCTTGCCGGTGAGGCGCTCCGGGGCGCCCGCGTAATAGCGGAAGGTCTCGACCACCATCGCGATCTCGCCGCGGGCGTCCGAGATCGGCTTGCCCGCGTTGCGGGCCTCGATCGTCGCCAGTTCCTCGGCTCGCTCCCCGATTGCGTCGGCCAGCCGGTGGAGCAGGTCAGAGCGCTCAGCCGGGTCCACCGCCCGCCATCCCGGGAACGCAGCCTTGGCGCGCGCGATCGCAGCGTCGGTCTCCTCGACGCCCGCGCGGGGCACCTCCGCCATCACCTGCTCGGTGGCCGGCTCGATTACTTCAATAGCGTCCTTGCTCGCCACGAGGCGACGATATAGGGTCCGGTACGTGGCGTCAGGAGAGAAGAGCAAGGAAGCGACTCCTCGTCCCGGTGGCCCCGGCGGCACCCGCGGCATGCTCTCGCTCGACGATCTCCGCAAGGCGGGCGAAGAGGGCACCATCGATACCGTTGTCACCGCCTTCACCGATATGCAGGGAAGGCTCTTCGGGAAGCGCATCGAGATCGAGTACTTCCTCGAGGAGGTGACTGGCCACGGGGTGGAGGGCTGCAACTACCTGCTCGCCCTCGACATGGAGATGGAGCCGCTCCCCGGTTACGAGATGGCGAACTGGGAGCAAGGCTATGGCGACTTCGGGATCCAGCCCGACCTGACGACGCTCCGGCGCATCCCGTGGCTCGATCGGACGGCGCTGGTGCTGGCGGACGTCGTCAACCACGACGGCAGCCCGGTGGTCGCCTCGCCTCGGCAGGTCCTGATCGCTGTCTACGAGAGGGCGCAGGAGAAGGGCTTCACGCCGTACGCAGCGTCGGAGCTCGAGTTCTATCTCTACAAGGAGAGCTATGCCGAGGCTTGGGCCAAGGACTTCAAGGACCTGACCCCGACGATCCCGTACATCCTCGACTACCACATCCTCGCCACCACGATGGATGAGACGTATCTCGGAGCGATCCGGCGTGGCATGCACGGCGCCGGCATCCCGATCGAGTTCTCCAAGGGCGAGGCCTGGTACGGGCAGCACGAGGTCAACACGCGCTACGCCGACGCGGTCACCGCCGCCGACCGTCACACGATCTACAAGAACGGGGTCAAGGAGATCGCGTTCCTCAACGACATCTCCGCCACCTTCATGGCGAAGCCCTCCGAGAAGGACATCGGGAGCTCCTGTCATATCCATCAGAGCCTTGTCGGGGAGGACGGCAAGAGCGCCTTCGTGGATGGCGACGGCGAGGAGACCGACACGTTCCGGCACTTCCTCGGCGGGATGCGGAACCGCATCCGGGAGCTGGCGCTGTTCGTGGCGCCGGCGATCAACTCCTACAAGCGCTACGCGGCCGAGAGCTGGGCACCGACATCGGTCGCCTGGGGCCGCGACAACCGAACCGCTGGCTTCCGGATCGTCGGCCATGACCAGTCGCGCCGGATCGAGTGCAGGATCCCGGGAGCCGATGCGAACCCCTATCTCGCTATCGCGGCGCTGCTGGCGGCCGGTCTCGACGGGATCGAGAACGGGACGGATCCGGGCCCCGAGCTGAAGGGGAATGCTTACGAGGCAGGCAAGGCCGAGGGCTTTCCCTCATCGCTGCGCGAGGCGGTCGATCTCTGGGAGAACAGCGACTTCGCGAAGAACGCGTTCGGCGAAGCCGTCCACAAGCATTACCTCAACTACGGCAAGCTCGAGCAGGACCTGTTCGACAAGGTCGTGACCGACTACGAGCGCCGCCGCATGTTCGAGCGCGGATGACTGTTCCTTAGACAGCGGTTCCGGGCTGAGGGGCTAGGCGGGCGCACCGACCCCCGGGGAGACCGGCGGGCCGCCGTCCGATGCGGCGGACCGGGCGGGATCCGGCTCCCCGACCACGATCACCCTCGTGGGCCGCTCGGCCAGCACCGTCTGCAGGGTCTTGCCGTAGAGCGGGACGCCGTTGCGGTAGCGCAGGCCCATGACCAGCGCGCTCGCCTTCAGCTCCCGCGCCTCCTCCGCGATCGAGTGGCCGGCCTGATTGGTCCGCACCCGGTGGATGTGGCCGCTGACGCGGAGGCCACCGATCAGCTTCGCCTGCTCGATCTTCGACCGAGCCTCCTCCTCCTGCGGCCCGAGCGGCGCGTCGAGCGGCAGGTGGTTCGGCACCGTGACGATCGCAATCACGTGGATTGCCCGGCGCCGCTTGGCGGCCAGCTTGACAGCGGTGACCATCGTCTGCTCGGAGAAGGGCTCGTCGTCCTCGAAGGCGACCAGCACGCTCTTGTACTCCACCTCCTCGACGCCCAGCGGCTCCGGGAGCAGCACCTTATGGGTCTCTGTGGGCGAAAGCCCCTGCGATCGCCGGTAGAGCAGGTAGATCGCGGTGCCGAGGACCATCCAGATCGCGCCGATCACGAGGGTCCGTGGGTTGAGGGCCATAACGACGATCCAGGCCGCGAACGTGCCGAACCCCCCGAACACCGCCGTCAGCGGCAGGTCGAAGCCGAAGGCGCGCACGCTGCCGGGCGGCTTCCACTCGCGTTCCTTAGCCGGGTACCGCTGGCGCAGCTTGATCACTGAGATGTGCGCGATCGTGAAGGAGAGCATCGCTCCGAACGAGTAGAGGGTCGCCAGCAGCTTCGTCTGTCCCGGTATAAGGGTGATCACGGCGATCCCCGAGAAGACCAAGATCGCGACGTAGGGCGTGCGGAACCGAGGGTGGATCTGCCGCAGTCGCTCCGGCAGCTGGCGGTAATGGCCCATCGAGAAGGTGAGGCGCGACACCCCGATAAGTCCCGCGTTGGTCGCGATCAGCAGGATCACCGCGGCCAGGACACCGACGTAGTAGCGCATCACGTTGGTCAGCCCCGCGCCCAGGCCCAGATTCTCGACGATGCCCAGCACCGGGTCGTCGGCGAACTTGGTCCCCAGGTCGGTCGAGTAGTGGCCGGCGACCTGATGTACCGGCATCGCCGAGAGGGCGATCAGGGGGAGCAGGGCATAGAGGCCGAGGACGGCGAGGACCGTCAGCCCCGTGCCGCGGGGAATCGTCTTGGAGGCGTCCTTCGCCTCCTCGGACATGTTCGAGATCGTCTCGATGCCGGTGTAGGCGATCATCCCAACCGCGATCCCGAGCAGGAAGTCGCCCCAGCTAGGTGCCACGCCGAGGTGGACGTTGTCGACGAGGATGTCCGGGCTGAACACCAGGACCAGGCCGATCGCCACAAGGACGATCTGGGTGCAGAGGTCTGCAATCGCAAGGATCAGGTTGAGCCGCGTCGACTCCTGGGTCCCCTTCACGTTGAGCGCGGCGAGGAAGGCGATCACCGCGACGCCCCCCAGCACGTCGCCTGGGTGATCCCCCAGGGGCGACCAGAAGACCGCCAGGTAGTGCGGCACGAAGAACGCCGAGATCGCGACCGTGATGATGTAGTTGAGCATCTGCCCCCAGGCGGCGAAGAAGCTGATCAGCTCGTTGAAGGCATGTCGCGCGAAGCTCGCGGAGCCGCCGGCCTCCGGGTACATCACGGTCGCCTCGGCGTAGGTGGCCGCGGTGGCCATGAAGATCAGCCCCGCGATCACGAAGGCGACCGGCGTCAGACCGAGGGCGAAGGCGGCGGTGACGCCCAGGGCGTAGTAGATCGAGGAGCCGACGTTGCCGTAGGCAGCCGAGAAGAGCGCGCCCACGCCGTGGACACGCGCCAGCGATTCGTCCCTTGGGATCCGTCGAGCCATGACAGCCCACTCGAATATACGCCCGGTCGCGGGCGGGCTAGCCGTGCGCCTGCTCGACCAAGGCCGGGATTACCCGATCTACTCCGATCAGCGGGCGGGGTATGGCCGGAAACCGGCTACGAAGCCTGGAATCACCCCGGGATCACAGAGCGATCTGCGAGCCGACGATTACCGTCTTCTCGCTGGGCAGCTGGAAGGCGTCGATCGGGCTCGTCGCGTTCCGGGCCATCCCGACGAACAGCTTCTTGCGCCAAGCCCGCATCGGCGGGGCGTCGGTCGGCTTGATCGCGATTCGCGAAACGAAGTAGGAGGCATGCTCGAGGTCGAGGTTGCGTTCGAGCAGACCCTGCTTGCGGCAGAGCCGCAGCGCGGCCGGGACGTCGATCGGCTCGTGGTAGCCGTTCCTGACCGTCACGTGGAACACCCTGAAATCACCGCCGATCTCCTCGACCGTGAACCGCTCGAAGTCCTCGACGTGCGGGATGCTGACCATATCCACCGAGACAATCACGACCCTCTGCGGGAACGTGTGGGTGTTCTCGACCTCGATCCGGAGCGCCAGCGGGGTGGTCTCCTTGGTTGGATGGAGGTAGACGGCCACGCCGGGAACTCGGGTCGGTGGAGGGTCCTCGGCAGAGAGGCGATCCAGGAACTCGGTTAGGGACCCCTCCTTGGCGGTCCGAATGCGAGTGACGATCTCCTGCCCCCGGCGCCAGTTGATCATCACGATCGAGATCACCAGCGCAACGACGAGCGGAAGCCAGGCTCCATGCTCGACCTTGGCGATGTTGGCGGCGAAGAACGACACCTCCACGGTCAAGAACAGGACCACGATCGGCACGAGCCTCCGCTTCGGAGTTCGCCAAAGCAGCCGGGCGACCGCCGCGAAGAGCAGCGTGTTGAGGATGAAGGTCCCGGTGACCGCGACGCCGTAGATGTCTCCGAGCTTGTCGGCGGACTGGAAGATCAGCGCGAGCGTGATCACCCCGATACAGAGCCCCCAGTTGACGATCGGGACGTAGATCTGCCCCTCGACCTTCGAGGGGTGGAGGACGGTGAGGCGTGGTAGGTACCCGAGCTGGACCGCCTGCCGGGCAACCGAGAACGAACCCGAGATCGCGGCCTGGGAGGCGATGATGGTCGCCGCGGTTGCGAGGAAGAGCATCGGGTACTGGGCCCAGTCGGGAACCATCAGGAAGAAGGGGTTGACCGCGGTGCTCGGGTCATCGCGGATCAGGACCCCTTGGCCGAGGTAGTTGAGCATCAGGGCGGGGAACGCGACCGCAAACCAGCCGAGCCGAATCGGCCCGGCGCCGAAGTGACCCCTGTCCGCGTACAGGGTCTCCGCGCCGGTGACGGCGAGGACGACGCCGCCGAGCGTCAGGAATCCCGCCGCGCCGTGGTCGGCCAGGAACCGAGCCCCCCACGTGGGTGACAGCGCCTGAAAGACCGCCGGATCCTTCAGCACCTGGTTCAGTCCCAGGAGCCCGATCGCGATGAACCAGACCAGGATCACCGGACCGAACAGAAATCCGATCGTGCCCGACCCGCGCCGCTGGATGAAGAAGAGGGCGAGCAGGATCACAACCGAAATCGGCACCACGAGGTGAGCGAGCTGCGGCTCGATCACCTTCAGGCCCTGAACCGAGCCGAGGACCGAGATCGCGGGCGTGATGATCCCGTCGCCGAAGAACAGCGCGGCGCCGAAGATGCCGAGGGTCACCAGCGTCGCCACGTGGGTGGCCTTGTGACGCTGGAGGAGGGAGGCCAGCGCCATGATGCCGCCGTCCCCATGGTTGTGGGCGCGCATGATGAACCCCGCGTACTTGATTGAGACGATGATCGTCAGGGCCCAGAAGATCAGCGAGACGACCCCGTAGACGCCAGCCGTCGTCGCATGCGCGGCGGCTCGGTGGGTCGTGAAGATGACCTGCTCGGTGTACAGCGGGCTCGTCCCGATGTCGCCGTAGACGACGCCGAGGGCGCCAAGTGCGAGCACGAGCTTGCTGGCGTCGGTGATTACGTCCCGCTTGGTGTCCTGCAGCGCTTCGAAGCGCTTGCGAACGGCCTCCGCGTCCTCTGCCTTGTCACTCGGAGCCTCTGGCCGCCAGTAGCCGAGCTTGTGCGAAGCCTCGTTGAAGATCTGCTTCTCGCCGGGCCGCTTGCCCGTGCGAACCTTGCCATCCTCTGCTTTCGGAGGCTCCTTCACACCAACCGTGTGCGATGCCTCGTGAAGAGGATGTTTGTGCCGCGGATCGATTTCGCTCACGCTATCCGCCCCCCACAAGCACACCCGCCGGGACTACGCCGTCTCCGTTCTGTCCAATCCCAGCGGTGGTCGGATCGTGCTCGACGACGACCCGGCAGGGCCGGTGGGCGAGCACGTATCTGGTCGTCGGGCCGAGCAGCCCCTCCTCGCTGGGGGCGTGCTCAGTCGAGATGTAGATCAGGTCCGAGCGGCGCTCCTCCGCCTCCTCGACGATCGCGCGCCCCGGGCTCCGCGTCCGGATCAGCCGGCAGCGCACCCTGCAGCCGGCGACCTTCGCCTGCAGACGCGCTACCTCCAGCACCCGCCGCGCTTCCTGCTCCTCTTGCTCAAGACCTCCGTCGAGCGGCAGCTGTTCGGGGACCTCGAGCACGTAAACGGCCTCTACGGCGCCGTCGGGCCCGACCAGCTTCGCGGCCCGCGCCATCGCCTCGTTATCGACGCTGGTGCCCAGGATCGGGACGAGCGCCGAGTGATATCCGCGTTGCTTGAGCTCGGCCATGGCTTCCCAATTCCATGGTCGAGTGCGACCCGCTAAGCACCCGCTAAGGACCGCCTGGGCTGCGTAGAGATTTCGCTAAATCCGCGCCGAGGCGCAGATCTACTGCTCCGCGCGCAGTCGGTAGCCGATACCCGGCTCCGTGATCACGTAACGAGGGTTCGCAGGATCCGGTTCGAGCTTGGCGCGAATGTGGGCGAAGTGCACGCGCAGGTAGTGGGTCTCGTCCTCGTAGCCGGGACCCCAGACCTCCTGGAGCAGCTGGCGGTGGGTGACCAGACGTCCCGGATGCTCCGCGAGCTGGCTGAGCAGGTCGAACTCGATCGGGGTGAGGTGGACCTCCTCCCCGGCTCGCCGCACGGCCCGATCGGCGAGGTCGATCTCGAGATCGCCCACACGTACCGGACCCTCGCCGTCCTCACTTCTGCGCCGCAGCACCGCGCGCATCCGGGCGAGCAGCTCCTCGCTGCCGAACGGCTTGGTGACGTAGTCGTCAGCCCCGGCGTCGAGCGCACGCACCTTCTGGCGCTCGTCGCCGACGGCCGAGAGCACGACGATCGGCACCTGGCTCCAGCGCCTGATCTCCTCCGCCACCTCGACCCCGTCGCCGTCGGGGAGGATCAGATCGAGCACGATCGCGTCGGGTGGCCTCACCGAGACCGCGTCGAGAGCCTCTTGCTTCGTGGTCGCCTCCTCCACCCGGTAGCCGGCGTTGGTGAGGATCACCCTCAGCCCCCTGACGATCTGGGGCTCGTCATCCACCACGAGCACCCGCGAGTCTCCGGCCGTCATCCGACTGTGGCCGGCTGCTCAACCAGCGGGAACGAGACGGCGAACGCCGTTCCGTCCGCGGAGTCGGCCTGCAGGCGCAGCTCGCCGCCGTTTGCCTCTACGAAGCCCTTGCAGATCGCGAGCCCGAGGCCGGCGCCCTCGCGTTGGTCGCCAGTGTGGAACGGCTTGAAGATCGCGTTCCGCTGAGACACTGGCACCCCCGGCCCTCGATCGATGACCCGGACCGTCACCTTGCCCGCCCCGACGCCGCCGCTGATGCGCACGGGCTGGTCGTGCGGAGAGAAGCGCAGCGCATTCTCGATCAGGTTGGAGAAGACGCGCTCCAGTTGTGACGCATCGGCGCGCACGAGTGGCAGCTCGCCGTCCAGCTCGATCTGAATTCGTCGCTGGGTGTGGTCATCGCGAGTGTTGGAGACCGCGGTCGAGATCACTTCAAGCAGATCGCACCAGTCGGTGCGCGGATAAACCGCCCCGGCCTCGATCCGGGAGAGGTCAAGCAGATTTCCGATCAGTCGGGTAAGGCGATCCGACTCGGCCTCGATCGCGTCGATCAGCGCGATCCGATCATCGGCGGTGGTTCCCTGCTCGCGCAGCCCGGCCGCCGCGGTCCGGATCGACGTGAGCGGCGAGCGCAGGTCGTGTGAGACCGCGTGCAGGATCACGGTCTTGGCGGCATCCGCCTGCCGCGCCGCTTCCGCCTCGGCGCCGCGCGCGGCGGCACGCTCGCGCTCAGCGGCAACATCGAGCAACGTGGCTAGCGGCCGCGCGACCCTGTCGAGGTCGGCATCGGACCAACCCGACGACTCGCCTGCATACAGCCAGACGGAGCGTTCCTCGGTGGGCAGCCGCAGGACCCTTTCACCCTCCCGAGCCCTGGGCGCGGCGCTGGCGTCAAGGCGAAGCTCCTCGTGGCCGGCCGCCTCGAGGCTCGCCGAGATTGCCGCCACAAGATCATCGGTCCCACCGAGCAGCGCGGTGGCTGCATCGGCGAGCATGATCGCCTCGTGCTCCCGCGCGGCGGCCTGGGCCGCCCGCAGCTCGGCCTCGGCGGCTCGCTGGCGCGACTGCCCGGCGAGCCGACCGACGACCAGGGCTGCCAGCAGCAGGACCGCGAGCGCAACCACGTTGTCCGAGTCGGCGATCGTGAGCTGGTGAAGGGGCTTGATGAAGAAGAAATTGAGGGTCAGCACGCCTAGCACGGCGGCCGCGAGTGCGGCGACCTGGCCGCGGCGGATGGCGACGGCGAGCACTGCGATCAGGTAGAGGCTGCCGAGCCCGGCCGGCGTGGCGACCGAATCGAGGAGGGCCACCAGCGCGGTGGCGAGGCCCACCCAGGCGAGGGTCTCGAGAGTCGTGGCGGCGATGCGGCCGAATCGGGGCCGCGAACGCATCTGATTCATCTCAATTTCGAGTTTAGGACGGCTGGATCCGCCTATCGCGGATCGAGGGCCTCGGTCGCGCGCACGAACTCGCGCCAGCGGTCGTGCTCGGTCGTCCGCCAGGTCTCGTCCAGCTCCGGCTCCACCCGGCGGTCCGCCGGGAGCATCTCGGGCAGGTCGGTGAGCGAGCCGATCACCCCGGCTCCCACCCCACCGAGCGCGGCCGCCCCGAGCACGGTCGCGTCGGCTCCGGCGGCCTCGACCGGCGCGCCGATCGAATCGGCCTGCAGCTGCAGCAGCAGCGGCTCGTTCGTCAGCCCGCCGTCGACCCGCAGGGCGTCTCGACCGGGGAGGTCTCGCGAATAGCCGCCACCACATCCGCCACCCGCCAGGCGATTCCCTCGAGTGCCGCGCGCGCGACGTTCTCCCGCGTCGTCCCGCCATAGATCCCCGAGATCACCGCCCGCGCATTGGGCCGCCACCAGGGCGCCCCGATCCCCGCCAGCCCGGGGAGCACCCTGGCCCCGGCGGAGGTCTCGGCCTCGCGGGCCAGCTTGCTGAGCGCCGGCGGGTCCTCGGCGATCCCGAGCTGGTTGCACATCCACTCCAGCATCGCCCCGGCGGCGAACACGCCCCCGTCGAGGGCGTACTCGAGCTTGCCGTCGATGCTCCAGGCGACGGTCGGGAGGAGGCCCCCGGCCGGTTTCGGGACATCCTCGCCGACGTGGGCCAAGCACGAAGACGCCGGTCCCGTAGGTCGCCTTGACGCGACCGGGCTCGACGCAGGCCGCGCCTGCGAGGGCCGCCTGCTGGTCGACGACCTGGCCCCGGAAGGGAAGCTCGACCGGCCAGCTCTCGTGCTTCAGCGTGCCGAGCTCCCCAGCGGTGTCGCGGATCTCCGGCAGCACATCCATCGGCACGCCGAAGATCTCGCAGAGGCGCTCGTCGAAGCCGGGCCTGTCGATTCGCTGGAGCTGGGTCCGCGAGGCCGTCGCGGGCTCCGTGGCGAAGCCGGAGCCGAGCCGGTCGCAGAGGAACGAGTCCACGGTGCCCATCCGCAGCCTGCCGTCGTCGCGCGCCTTCTTGACGTCGTCGTTGTGGCGCAGACAGCCAGGCGAGCTTGGCGGCGGAGAAGTAGGGGTCGAAGGGCAGGCCGCTGAGCTCCGTGACCTCCTCCTCGTGTTCGGTGAGCTCGTCGAGGATCTCCTGGGAGCGCTTGTCCTGCCAGACGACGATCGGGCTGAGCGGCTCGCCGGTCTGCGAGTCCCAGGCGAGCACCGACTCGCCCTGATGGTCGAGCCCGCAGGCGATCGATCTCACCATCCGCACCCTCGAGCAGCTCGGCGATCGCGGCGGTGACGACCTCAAGCACCTCGTTGCCGTCCTGCTCAACCCAGCCCTCCTCGGGGTGGCGGTTGACCTTGTCGCGGCGCGCCTCCGCGACCGGCTGGAGCCGCTGGTCGAAGAGCGCGGCCTTGACCCCGGTCGTCCCCTCGTCGATGCCGAGCAACAGCCCGTCGTCGCTCACGGGGCAACCCTATTCGGCAGCGGGTCCTGGCGCCTACCCAACTTCGATGATCACCGGACCGCCCGTGTGATCGACCCGCGAGGTCCACCCAGCGGGGATGTGGGCCGAGCGGCCCGGAACGAGCCTCCGCAGCCGGCCGCGCCAGAGCTCCCTCCCGTCCTGCCGAACCTGGACCCGCGGACGCCGCAGGATCTCGCGGGAGCGGAGCAGGAACCGGCTGCGAGGAGGCGACCGACCGGCCGCCTGGAGGAGATTCGGCGCCACCCAGGCCAGCGGCTCGCGCGCCACCAGGCGGAGGTGTGCCGGCCACTCTCCCGGGCCACGCAAGTAGGCGGCCACGGGCGCCGCAGACGTGTCGGCCGTCGAGCGCGCAGATGTCCGCGGTCTCGGCCGGGTGCAGCAGGTTGCCGGCGGCGAACACGCCCCGGCGTGTCGTGCCGAGCGCCTGGTCGACGAGCGGGCCGAGGGAGCCCGGATCGAGCTCGCAGCCGGCCATCACGGCCAGCTCGTGATCCGGGATCCAGTCGGCCGTGAAGATGACCAGGTCGCAGTCGACGCTGCGGGTGCGCCCCGAGTCCAGGTCGGTCACCTCGACCGATTCGACGCGCTCGGAGCCGTGGATCGCGCTGATCGCAGTGTGGGGCCACACCGATGTGCGGTAGCGCAACGCCGCCCCGGCCCGGAACGCCGCCAGCGACTGGTGGCGCGGAAGCTCGGTGACGAGGCCGGCGACTGATGCACCGGCATGCGCGAGCGTCGCGACCGCGGAAAAGCTCACGTGTTCCGCCCCGACGATCACGGCGCGGCTGCCGACCTTCTCACCGCGCAGGTGGACCAGCTGCTGGAGCGTGGAGGTGGTCATCACGCCGGCCGGCCGCGAGCCAGGGACGAGCCGGGCCGACCGGGGGCGCTCGCGGCAGCCGGTGGCGAGGACCACCGCGGGAGGCTCGATCTGCTCGCGCCCCTCCGGGCCCGTCAGATTCAGCAACCGCTCTCCCTCCCAGTCGGTGACCATTGTCTCCGTGACGAGCTCGGCGCCGGCATCCGCCGCAAGGTCCGATAGCGCTCGGCATAGCGCGGTCCCGACAGGACGGTGCGCAGGTCGCGCAGGCCGAAGCCGGTGTGTGCGGAGTGGCGCGGAATTCCGCCCGCCTCGCGCTCGCGCTCGATCACGGTCACGGGGCCGATCCCGAGCCGCCGCAGCTCGATCGCGGCCGCCAGCCCCGAAGGCCCACCTCCGATGATCACCGGGCCGTCAGCGATCGCCATCGGAAGTCCTCTCTAGAGCGGCGGCGATCTCGGCTCCGCAGAAGAACCCCTGGCAGCGGCCCATCAGGGCGCGCGTGCGCCGGCGCAGGCCATCGGGATCAACGGGCGGGATCCGGCTGGCGAGTGCGTCTTCGATCTCCCCCCGCGTCACCCGCTCGCAGAAGCAGACGATCTGCCCGTAGTCCGGACGTCGTCTGATCAGCTCTGCCTCCTGATATGGCCTGGAGCCGAACTCCCCGATGTTCGGCATGTGCAGCTCCCGGTCGGGCAGCCGGGCCGAGAGCTCAAGCCCAGCATCCGCGAGTGCGTCGCGCACCCACTCGGCGATCGCCAGAGATCCGGTGATCCCGGTCGAGCGAATCCCGCCCGCGCAGACATAGCGCTGCTCGGGATGGGACCTGAGCTGGTAGTCGCGGTGCTCCGTCGCCGCGCGCAGGCCGACGTAGGTGGCGGTCACCTCGTGGCGCACGAGCCGAGGGATGATCCGCTCGCCCGCGCTAATAAGAGCGGCGAGGCCCGCCGTCGTCGTCGATCGATCCGTCTTGTCGTCGATGTCGTCGGCCGTCGGGCCGAGCAGGATGTTCCCGTAGATGGTCGGGGAGACCAGTACGCCCTTTGTCTTCTCGGTGGGAACGGGCAGCAGAACGTGGTTGACCAGCCCGCGGGCGAGCTTGTCGAAGACGATCAGCTCCCCGCGCCTGGGCGTGACCCGGAAGTCCGAGTGGCCGAGCATCGCGTCGATCTCGTCGCTGCGCAGTCCCGCCGCGTTGACGAGATACTGCGCCCGGACCGGGCCCCTGGCGGTCTCGATCTCGTGGCCGCCGTCAGTGGGCCGCACACGGGCGACGGCCGCATTCAAGACGAGCTCACAGCCGGCCTCGAGGGCCTCGATCGCATAGGCGAGCGTGGTGGTGAACGGACAAACGATCCCCTCTCCCGGGATCTCGATCGCCGCCTGCGCGCCCCGCCCAAGGTTTGGCTCACGTGCGTAGAGCTCCTCGAGCTCGACCGCGCGCGTCTCCTCGTAGCCGTTCTCGTCCGCTGCGGCCCGGACATCGGGAAGCGCCTCGCGCTGCTCCGGCGTCCAGGCGACCATCAGCGCGCCGACTCCTGCAGTCGGGATCCCGACGCGAGCCGCGTAATCGCTGAGCAGCCGATAGCCACGAGCAACCAGGCGCGACTCGGCCGTGCCCGGCTTGGCGTCGAATCCGGTGTGAAGGATCGCGGTATTCGCCTTGCTCGTCCCGGTTCCCACATCGGGACCGGCCTCCAGCAATGCGCAGCGGGCTCCGCGCCGGGTGAGCTCGCGGGCGACCGCGCAGCCGACCGCCCCGGCACCGACGACCGCGACGTCGAAGGGGCCGTCGGGCGCCGGGCCTTCACGCAGCGAGTCGCTCACCAACTCGCGAGCATATCCGGGGATTGCCGGGCGCTAAGTTGACGGCATGGCCCGTCCTTTGATCGGCGTCTGCGCCGCGGTCGAGCAAGCGAGCTTCGGCGTCTGGACGCTTGAGCCGGCCGTGCTGCTGCCACTCTCCTACGCGGACTCAATCGAGCGAGCCGGCGGGATGCCGGCTCTACTGCCCCCTGACCCGGCCTCGGCCGAGTCGCCGGACGAACTGCTCGACCGGATCGATGCGCTCGTCCTCGGCGGAGGGGCGGACATCGACCCCGACATCCAGGGCGTCGAGCCCCACCCCGAGACCATCGGGACGAATCCGATCCGCGATCGGTTCGAGATGGCGCTCGGGATCAGGGCGATGGAGCGCGGGATCCCTCTGCTGGGGGTCTGCCGGGGGATGCAGATCATGAACGTGGCGTACGGTGGAACGCTGCACCAGCATCTGCCGGAGCACCTCGGGCACGAGCAGCATCGGCCGACTCCCGGCGAGTGGGCCGAGCACGAGGTCCGGCTCGCGCCCGGCTCGCTGGCGGCGCGCGCGTCGGGCGGAGAGCGACTCACCATCAAGAGCCATCATCACCAGGGGATCGGAGATCTCGGCCGCGGCTTCGAAGAGACGGGTTGGGCCACCGATGAGGAAACCGTCGAGGCGATCGAATCGCCCGACGGGGGGTTCGCGCTTGGTCTGCTCTGGCACCCCGAGGAGGACCCGGCCGATCAGGTCATTCCGTACCTGATCGATCGGGCGCTCGCGTCCGGTCGACGCACCTGAACGAGCGCCCCAAGCCGGCCCTAAGCCCGTCCGGCCCTAGAGGCAACGCCTACGATGCCCGAGAAAGCACTCGACCCGCGCTAAACGCGGGTCGAGTGGGCGGCTGACATCCCGCAACCCGTTGGGCGCGGGCGGCCGCGCAGCTAGCGCGGCGGCGATTTGTGGCCGCCGCTTGTGTCTCCGACTCAGTCCCTGGTGACCACGTCCTCCTCGAGCGTCGAGACCGGGCCCTGGTACTTGTTCTTCGCCGAGACCAGGTACCAGATCCCGAAGATGAGCGGGAGCAGGATCGCGCCCGCGCTGTAGTTGACGAGGGTGGCGTCGAAACCGTCGTTCCACGGCAGGCCCGCGGGCGTGTACGGCAGGCAGTTGGCGAACACGACCAGAATCACGAAGACGATCGCCAGGAAGTTGACGATCCTGTAGCGCGTCGCCCAGGTTCCAGGGGCCCGGCTTGAAGCGGTGGCCTGCCCGCAGCCGCAGGTACACCGGCAGTATGTATGCGATGTAGAGCCCAACGGTGCAGATCCCGGTCAGCGCGAAGAACGCGAACGGCACGTTGTTCTTGCCGAACAGCGCCGGGATCGAGATGATCAGCGAGAACACCGAGACCGCGATCACCGCGTTGAACGGGACCCGGTCGCGGTTGACGCGGCGGAAGATGTTCCAGCCGGGCATCGCGCGGTCGCGCGAGAACGCGTACCAGGTGCGCGAGGCGCTGGTCAGGCCCGCCGCCCCGCAGAACAGCTGACCCACGGTGGCGATCAGGATCACCAGCTTCGCCGCCCATGAATCCAGCGCCGTGGTGAAGATAAAGGTCGAGTAGCCGGCTCCATCGTTGATCCCGTTCACGTCGGTTGCCGCGAACAGGAAGGCGAGTAGCAGGACCCAGCCGATCAGGGCCGAGTAGAAGACGGACCGCCAGACGCCCTGGGCGGCGCCGATAGCGGCGTTCTCGGTTTCCTCGGCGGTGTGGGCCGAGGCGTCATAGCCCGTCTCCGTGTACATCGTCAGCACGAAGCCGACCGGCAGCACGAGCAGCCAGAAGCCGAGGGTCGTGGTCGAGCCGCCGAAGGCGCCGTTGATGTTGAACTTGTCGGTGAAGACGAAATTGGCGCTCTGGTGGTCGTCGGGGACGAAGATCAGGATCGCGATGATCACCGCGACCCCGAGCAGGTGCCAGCCGACGGAGATGTTGTTGATCAGAGCGAGCAGGCGGTCGGCGAAGATGTTGACCACGGTGTAGAGGAGCAGGATGATCAGGAACAGCAGGAACTGCTCGCCGAGGATGTGGTCGGTGTCGCCGAAGTTGATGCCGAAGATGTTGAGCCCGTAGAGGCCCAGCAGGATGTTGAGGAAGATCGCGGCCCCGTAGGCGACCGAGGCGACGATCCCGAGCAGCCCGACGATGTTGAACCAGCCGGTCATCCAGCTCCAGCCCTTGCCGCCGAGGTCATTGGCCCACCAGTAGGGCCCGCCGGCGGTGGGATAGGCCGAGGTCAGCTCGGACATCGAGTAGGCGACCATCAAGACGAAGGCGCAGAGAATCGGCCAACCCCAGGAGACCGCGATCGGGCCGCCGTTGTTCCAGGCAAGGGCGAAGTTCGTGAAGCACCCGGCGAGGACCGAGATGATCGTGAACGAGATCGCGAAGTTCGTGAACGAGGTCCAGGTTCGCGAGAGCTCCTGCTTGTAGCCGAGCTCCGCGAGCCGCTGCTCGTCGCGCTTCGCCTGGTCGACGTCGGAAATGCCCTCAGGTGGTGTCACTTCCTCTCCCTCCGTAGCGGCCCCGCTACATCCCTGTGATGAGGCCTATGTCGAGGCGTAATGCCTGCGTGACGGGACACTATGTGCCCAAGCGGACGTTCGTCAAGCCCGATTTCCGCAATTTGGAGGGTTGCGATGGTCGTTGTACGAACCGTCCAAATGAGTGTCGCTTGATTGCCCACGAGTTGGGCTAGGGCGACTCAGTCGATGATGGCGTAACCCACTATGCCTGGATGACGGCCAAACCCACTATCAGTCCCACAATCATGATCGCGCTGAGTACCCACACCGCGATGATCAGCCCACGATTCGCTGGGTCTGCATCCATTGGATCACCATCCTTTCTTGCCGCTCGTGATTCTTGTGGCCGGCCGGCCGGTGTCAAGTTAACTCTATATCCGCCGCCGGCTGAGCTCGGCGTCGCTGTGGGTCAACCGAGGCCGAATCGGCGGAGCAGCGACCGCAGGCGTCCCTGCCGGGCCGGCGGTCGGCCGATCGCCTCCAACGAGCCGAGCGTCTGCGCCCGGAATCCGTCGAGATGGGTCGCAAGGGCGATGAACACCTGGGCGGTCGTCAGCGCGTCGCCATCGGCGTGGTGCGGCCGATGGACGGGCAGGCCGAGCGAGCGCGCGAGGCCTGAGAGTCCGGGGGAGGAAACCGCGATTCCCGCGGATGGGTCACCGCCTCTGCGAAGCGGGGCCAGGCGCTGAAGACGGCGCAGTTCCATCCCCATGCTCGCGGTATCGACGATCGGGTTCCGGAACTCCGTACCGAAGGTCGAGAAAGCGGCTTCGAGAAAACTCCGCTCGACCTCGGCGACGTGCGCGACGATCGGCCGCCCGGTGAGCGCCTCCAGCAGGCCGTCCATGACGTCCTCGAGCGGCGGGGCTTCCTCCAGGTCCACCTCACGAAGACCGTGGATGCGGATCGTGTCCCAGTCCGGCATTCGGTTGGGCCGCACGAGCTCATAGCGCGCGTCGTCGAGCCGGACCCTGCCGCCGCTGACGGTCACGGTGGCGAAGGAGATGATCTCGTCGGAGGCCGGATCCAACCCGGTCAGCTCGACGTCGACCACGCTGAACGCAGCCTCCCGCCACGGCGTGGGGGGCGGCGGGAATTCCGTGTCCCGATAAGAGCGCAGCGCACCGAAGTCGATCGATGCCACGCTATCGCCGCGAGGGCAGACCGGCGGCAAGCGAGCGCTGCACGGCCGCCACCTCCCGGAAGGCATCCCGGAGGTAGCGGCGGGTGAGCGGATCGAGCTGTTGCGGGTCCAGGCGATCGTCGGGCTCGCTGCCCTCCTCCAGCTGGGCGACCTGATGCTCGAGGCGCAGGGTGCTGAACAGCTCGTACGCCTCCTCGAGTACGCGGGCAGTCGTCTGCTCGAAGATTCCCTCGTCCGCCGCGGCGCGCAGGCGGGGCAGGGTGGCGTTGACGCCGATGCCACCCTTGAGCGCCGCGTAGCGCGCCAGATCGACGATCGGCAGCAGCCCGCCATGCTTGATGTCGAAGGCCCCCCGCCGCTTCCCCGAGCCCTCGACGACGATGTTGCGCATGAAGCCGGTCGGCGGCTTTTTGGCCAGCGCCAGCCTCAGCATCCACCGCTCGAGAATCTCGCGATCTCCGGTCTCGAAGAGAAGGGGTTTGACGTCGAGCCCCCGATCGCCGTAGACGATGCGGCCGTCGAGCAGTATTGAGACTGCGATCAACACCCTGTTGTCGCTCGGTCGGGCGAGCCATGCGTCGATGCTCCGACGCCAGTCCTCGATCGAGCTGGCGGAGAACCCTGACGCGGTGACCCCGTGCGGATCGAGGCGCCAGCCGAGCACCCTGATGGTGTCGGACACGTCTTGCGCGATCGCTCTCATGTAGCGCGCCGTCTGGCTCGATGCCAGCGCGCGCCGCGCCCCCGAGGTGAGCGGATCGTGATCGGGGACGTCTCGCCAAGCCATTCCCGAGTCGACGTCCGAGGACGGAACCGGCTCTCGCCTGCCATGGCTGCCCAGCGCCATCCAGGAGAACTCGGCCGGGGGAGGCCCCTCCGACTCGAGCGCGAGCTCGATCACCTGGCGGACCAGGGAATCCGTTACCGCAGAGATCACTTCGCTGATCTGGGGCGGCGGGAGGTCGGCGCGCCGAAGCGCGATCACCGTCGAACGCAGCTCACCCGCCACCTCCTGCAATTCGCGTTTGCTGCGAGCTCTCGCGATCGCCCGGCGCAGTACGAACGGCGAGCGTGTCTCGGCAGCCACCAGGTCCACGGCAACGATCACTCCGAGGACCTCCTTGCTCGGCGAGAAGACCGGCACGTGGCGGATGTCATGGTCCAGCATGGTCAGCATCACATCGGCCCCGGTCTGGTCGGCTCCCACTCCGATCACCGGAGCGCTCATCGCCGCCCTCACCGGATCGTCGGCCGAGAGCGGGCCGGCCACCACGCGCGAGCGCAGATCGCGATCGGTGACGATCCCCAGCTCGCCATCGTCGATCTGCACCAGCACCGAGCTGACCTCGTTCGCATTCATCATGCGCGCCGCCTCCCGGAGCTTGGTGTCCGGTTTGCAGAGCACCGGCGGCCTGCGCACCAGGTCGCCCGCCTGCTCGCGGGCCACGTCAGGCGCGTCCAATCCGCTCCCGTCACCTCGCGAGCTCCGCGGCAGCAGAGAACGCACCAGGTACCGCAGGCTGGAGGGACGGCCCAGCAGAGGGATCACGTCTTCGGCCGCCAGCGAGTAGCAGAGCGTGTCCTCCCGGGCTCGCACCTCGTATCTCGTGGGCTGGCCCGAGAGCACCGACGGATGACCGAACATCTCGCCCTCGCCGAGCAGGTCTACAGGCTTGCCGCGATCGAGTAGCTCGACGGCTCCGCGGCGAACGACCCGGATCCGACCCTGCGGTAGTTCGCCCTGGGGCAGAATCTGAGTACCGGCGGGAAAGAACTCGACCTCGGTGCGGCTCGCCAGCCGCTCCAGCGCCTTCTCGTCGAGCCCGCTGAAAGGGTCTCGGGCCCCCAGAAACTCGGCGATGTCGTGCATCCGTCTCTGACGGGCAGTCTAGGTGCCCGGACTCAGCCCGAGAGCGTCGCCGCGGCCTCCTCGACGGTCGGCTGGATCGGGATCACCTGATCGATACCCATCACCGAGAGGATGCGGAGGATCTGATCGCTCGACGCGGCGACCGCGAGCTTCTCGGGTCCGCGATGCCCGCGCGTTGCTCCTCGCGCGAGAGCAACAGGGTGCGGACGCCGCTCGAGTCGATGAACTCGCACTCCGTCAGATCGACGACGATGCCCTTCGCGTCCGCGGCGACGGCCGCGCGAAGCTCGTCGCGCAGCTCGTCCTCATGGGACATGTCGACCTCGCCGGCGACGCGGACGACGTAGACGTCATCCGGGCCGGGCCCAGATGTGATCTCGAATTGCGGAATGTCTGCGCTTGGAGTGGCGGACATGATTCCCCCTCACCCACTGAGGTGGATCACATGCTAGCTACCGCATCGAGACGAGCAACCGGAGGCGCTCAACCGGGATGCAGGGCGGAGAGCGCCTGCTTGACCGCAGACTCGACGCTTTCGTCGCACGGCCAGAACATCGGCGAGTCGCCGTCTCGTACCAGCCGGTCGGCGAGGATCACCCCGCGCGGGCTCACCGCCGCGTCGGCCTCGAGCTGGTCAGTGAGGTCCCTGATCAGCGATCCTGCCGCGATGATCTGCGGCTCCCTGAGCCGAAGCTGGGCCTTGAGAAAGATCCGCCTGGCGTGCTCGGCGGCATCCAGCATCTCTCTGAGCGCCGCGGCGACCTCGGATCGGTAGCCGGGTTCGAGCAGCCTCGCGCTGCGTGCCATCAGCTGCCGGCTCTCCTCGGGCCGCTCGCCGGCGAGCAGACGGTCGTCGAGGCTGCGCGCCCGGACTCTCGCTAGAAGCCGTTCGACCAAGAGGCGGCACAGATCCTAGCTGCCACCCGGCGTGGGACCAGACCTGGATATCAGCCCATGTGGAGCGCCGCCCGCGCCTGCTTGACCGCGGATTCGACGGTCTCGTTGTAGGGCCGGCTCACCGGGGTCGGCCCGTACACCGGAGAGTCGCCATCCCTG
This sequence comes from uncultured Solirubrobacterales bacterium, assembly GCA_963695675.1. Classification (GTDB taxonomy): domain Bacteria; phylum Actinomycetota; class Thermoleophilia; order Solirubrobacterales; family 70-9; genus DASUPK01. The sequence goes on along the minus strand of CAVOGY010000007.1, from coordinate 887,346 downwards.
ACCAGCCGGTCCGCCAGGATGACGCCGCGCGGGCTCACTCTCTCCTCATGGTCGAGCTCGTCAGCGAGCGTGAGGATCAGGGGCTCGCTTTCGAGAATCTCGTCCTCGCGGAGGCGGAGCTCCGCGACGAACATATTCCGTTCGCTCCGCCTGGCGGCCGCGACCAGCTTCCTCAGCGCGGCGGCGACCCTCGATCGATATCGGGGATCGAGTAGCCGTGCGCGCCTGACGATGACAACGGCGCTTCCATTGGCGGCCCCGCCGTTGAGCAGCTTTTCGTCGATTGCCCGCGCAAACACCCTCGCCCGGATCCGGTCCGAGACTCGGGCCCATCCTGGGGGCGGCACAGGGTGTGTGCCGTCGATCGCAGCCGTCTGATTGCCGCCCGTCATGCTCGCGTCCTTTTGCCCGAATCTGGGCTCTCCAATCAGAGTAGCGGCGCGCTGGATCAGCCAGTGGCCGGGATGCGAAGGACAGGCCGCGGTGTTCCCTTTGCGATGGCTCCGATAGCTTGCCGCAGGCGGTTGCGACGCCCATCGGCACCACTGGGGAGATACTGGAAAGCCATCATATGTACGACCAGCACGACGTCGAGACACTCGAACGTCAGTTCAACGCGGCGATGGAGGAGGCCGACACGGGGTCGGCGCTGGAGGCGGTCAGGCGCATCTATGATGAATTCGACCGTGGGGGCGTGGGACTCGAGGCGCTGCTGCATCCCGATTTCCAGATCCGGATGGAGACGGTCTTCCTGGAGGAGAAGGTCTACAAGGGGCTGCGCGGCTACGAGAACTGGCGTGCGGACGTAGAGGAGCTCTTCGAGGAGGATCGCTTCCAGCCGGAGGGCCTCCGGGCTGCCGCCGACGGCCGCTGGGTAGTGCTGGGCCGGCTCCAGATCACCCAGAAGGAGAGCGGCGACGAGCTGGACGTGCCGCTGGCCCACGTGCTCGAGCAGCGCGACCGCAAGGTGGCCAGCTTCACGGTCTACTCCGACATCTCGAGGGCTCTCGAGTCGGTGGGACTCCCTGCCTAGCCGAACGGGCCCCGCCGGGGCCCGTTCGCTGTGGGGGATGGATATGGACGCCGAGGGGCTTCGACGCCGTTTGTGATGGACGAGTCTGGTTATGCGGCAGAGCCGCTCGACTGCGTGCCCGACTCGTCGCTCTGGTTCCGGTTCTGGCCCTGCTCCCGCTGAGGGGCACCGGGCGGGGGCCCGCATTGGAAGGTGCCGATTCCGGGCGGGCCGGCCTTCTGCAGGTCCGCGGGCAGCTTCTCCTTGCAGGCCTCATACGCCTTCTCGAGCTTCTGCCGGTCCTCGGCGCTCGGTGGCTTCGGAGGCCCACTACTCGGATCGATGTGCGCCGGAGGTGCGGGAGCGCCGTTGTCCTCCATGCACCTCCGGAAGTCCTCCATCTTCTGCCGGTCCTCCGCCGAGAGGTTGGGGCCCGCGAACGCCACGCCGGCCGCGCCGCCGGGCGGCGCCGGCATCTCGAACGTCTGGGCGCCTTGCCGTTGCCGCCGCTGCCGCTGTCCGCCAGCGAGACCGCGGCGAAGCCGATCGCCGTGACGCCAGCCGCCATCAGCGACAGCCCCAGGGGGCCGAAGCGGATCGTGATCCCTCGTTTCTTCTTCATCGCCACTCCTGTCGGTCGATTCCCGGATTGACCGGGCTCGACGACCATCAAGCCAGCCGGGCCTGAGAGGATGCTGAGATCGAACTAAGAAGCTGCTTGAGATTCGAGCTTGGCCGCTTGGCGCTCGGGAGCGATTCGGATCACCTTCCAGGCGAGACCGAGCGTCTCCATCAGGCGGATCACCAGGGCGGATGGGTCTAGCTCCCAGCGACGCAGCCCGTGCACGGCGGAGCGGGGGAAGGCGTGGTGGTTGTGGTGCCAGGACTCGCCCAGCGAGGGGAGGGCAAGCCAGAAGACGTTGGTGGAGCGATCCTCGACGTCGAACCTCCGTGTGCCGAGGAAGTGGCAGATCGAGTTGACGCTCCAGGTGACGTGGTGGACGAAGAAGATCCGCACCAGCCCGCCCCAGAGCAGGCCCGTGGCGGCGCCCGCCACCGTGCCGGTGATCAGGTAGCCCGCGGCAGCGGGGAGGCTGAGGCCGAGCACCACCAGGCCGACGAAGCGGCGGTTGATCAGGCGCATGCCCGGGTCCTCGTACAGATCAGGGGCGTAGCGCTTCCACTCGGCGCGGCCATGCTCGGAGAGCAGCCAGCCGGTGTGCGCGTGCCAGAGGCCGCGGAGCACGCCGGTCACGCCGTCGCCGTGGCCGACGTGGGGGCTGTGCGGGTCCCCCTCGACGTCGGTGTGGGCGTGGTGCTTGCGGTGGTCGGCGACCCAGGCGATCACCGGACCCTGCACGGCCATCGAGCCCAGCGAGGCGAAGACGTACTCCGTCGGCTTGTGTGTGCGGAAGGAGCGATGGGTGAGCAGGCGATGGAAGCCGACCGTGATCCCGGCGGCGGTCACCAAGTACATGACCGCGAGCAGGACCAGGTCGTGCCAGCTCACCAGCCGGTCCCAGAGCAGGACGATCGCAGCCAGCGTGGCTGCGAAGGGCACCACGACGGCGCCCAGATTCGTGAGCTTGCCGGCACGCGTCATCGGCGGCAGAGTAGCGCACGCCGTCGCCATAAGAGTTAGGCTGAAAGCCAACTCTTCAGGTTATTTCTTGTCATCCAGATGACAAAAAACTCCCAGCAGGAACCGTGGCACGCCCTTCCGGCGGAGCTCGCCGATGCGATTGAGCCGGAGCTCCCCGAGGCGACCGAGGAGATCCTGGCCACGATCGCCCGCGAGGTCCCCGAATACGCCCGCCCGCTCGAGGGCGCCTTCGGGGTGGCGATCCGCACCGGCGTCAGCGAGGCGCTGCGCCAGTTCGTCGCCCTGATTCGCGACCCGGATTCCGGCCGGGAGCCCGGGCGCGACGTCTACGTCGGCCTGGGCAGGGGCGAGCTGAGGGAGGGGAGGACCCTGGACGCCCTGCAGTCCGCCTACCGCGTGGGCGCGAGGGTCGCCTGGCGGCGGGTCTCCGCCGCCGCCCGACGCCACGGGGTGGACCCCGAGCACCTTGGCCTCCTCGCCGAGGCGATCTTCGCCTACATCGACGAGCTTTCGGCCGACTCGGTCGAAGGCTACGCGCAGGCGCAGCGCGAGCAGGAGGGTGAGCGCCAGCGCCGCCGCCGCGAGCTGCTGGCGCTGCTGCTGCGGGACCCGGCCGCGGAGGAGGGGGAGGCACGGGCCGCGGCGCAGGCCGCCGGCTGGAGGCTCGCCCGCAGTGCGGCGCCGCTCGCCGTGCCGGAGGCTGACCTGGCCCGGGTCGGACGCCGCCTTCCCGCCGACGCACTGGTCGGTTCGGTGGATGGGGTGGGCTGCGCACTCGTGTCGGGCGCGGCGAGCCCGAGCCGGGCGGCGGAGCTCCGGAGCGCGGCCGAGTCGGTCACCGCGGCTCTCGGTCCCACGGTCCCGCGCCGTGAGCTCCGGTCCGCATGGAGCTTGGCCAAGGCGGCCCTGCGCGCCGGTGAGGCGGGAGTGCTCGAGGGACCAGGCCCGATACTCGCCGAGGACCATCTTGCCGAGCTGCTGGTCTTCGAGTCAAGCGGCCTGGCGGACCGGCTCGCCGAGCGCCGGCTCGCGCCGCTTGCCGAGCTCACCCCGGCTGGACGCACTCGGATGGAGGAGACGGCCCTGGCCTTCGTCCAGCACGGCGGCAACGCCGCCGCGATGGCGCGGGCACTGCACCTGCACCCGCAGACCATCCGCTATCGCCTCACACGTCTGCGCGAGCTGTTCGGCGATCAGCTCGAGGACCCGGACGCACGCTTCGAGCTGGAGTTGGCGCTCAGGTCAGCTCGGTCGCGGCGGGCAGCTCGGGCAGCTCCAGCCTGACCACGGCACCCCCGTCGGCCGCGTTCCAGGCGCGGGCGCTCCCGCCCTGTTCCTCGGCTACGCGCTGCACGATTGCGAGGCCCAGCCCGGAGCCCGGCTTGCCACGCGCCTCATCGGCACGCCAGAAGCGGTCGAAGATCTTGTCGAGCTCACCCTCCGGAAAGCCCGGACCGTGGTCGCGAACGGTGACCCGCCCCTCGCCGACGTCCACCTCGACTCTGCCACCCGGCGGGCTCCACTTGGTGGCGTTGTCGAGCATGTTGGAGATCGCCCGGCCGAGCCGCTCTGGGTCCGCGTGGACCAGCGACGGATGGAAGTGCCGCTCGAAGCTGATTCCCCGCGCGCGCCGCTCGGCGCGCTCGATCGCGTCGCGCGCGAGCTCGTCCAGCGCCACGTCGTGCCTGGCAATCGCATCCTGTCCCGGCGCGCGCGCCAGCTCGACCACGTCGCCGACCAGCTGGGTCATCTCCTCCAGCTCTTGCGTCACGTCCGCCACCAGCCTCTTGCGCTCGTCGGGGTCGAGCCGGTCGCCACGACCGAGCGTCTCGATGTTGGTCCGCAGCGTCGCGAGGGGCGTGCGGAGCTCGTGGGAAGCGTCGGCGACCAGGCGCCGCTGGGCGGCCTCGGAGCGCTCGAGCGCGGCCATCATCTCGTTGAAGCTGGCGGCGAGGCGGCCGAGCTCGTCGTCGCCGCGAACCTCGATGCGGTGAGTGAGGTCGTGGGTCTCGGCGACCTTCTCGGCGGCGTCCGAGACCTCCCCGGCGGGTGCCAGCGCCGCTCGCGCCACCACCGGTCCGAGCGCGGCCGCCAGCGCGACGCCGCCCGCGCTCACCACAGCCAGGATGATGATCAGGGTGTTGAGGGTGTGGTTCGTGTCCTCGAGCGAACGCGCCACCTGGATCGCCGTTCCGCCGGCCAGTGGCTGCGTCAGCACGCGGAGAGAGGTGTCGCCGGCCTTCGCGTCCTCGATCCTCGGCTCCCCGCCGTTCGCCGCCAGGGTTCGGTCGGCGCTCGACACCGGGATCCGGATGGAGCTCGGCTCGGTGATGACCGCTCCGTTCGACGAGATCAGCTGGGCGAGGGCGGTGGGACCGCCTGGGTCGGGCGGCGGCAGCGCGAGCTCGAGCTGCTCGCCTCGCTCCACCCGCTCATTCTTGGCGTTGCCGGGTGGGGCGGTAGCAGCCCCGGGCGGGAAGGCTGTACCGGCTCGCGGGCCGGCCACCTGCGGTGCGCCCGCAGCCCCTCCGATCGGCATTGGCCCGGTCTCGAAGCGCTGGGCGACGCGGTTCGCCTGGTCGCGCAAATCGTTGTCGACGTCGCTTCGCAGCCGGCCACGAACCAGGGTGTAGACCAGGACCGAGGCGAGCACAACGGTCAGGGCGACCGCCAGCGCCGAGAGCAGCGCGAGCCGGCGGCGGAGGCTCACTTCTCGCGCAGCGAGTACCCGACCCCGCGCACCGTCTGAATCAGCCGTGGCTCGCCGCCCTCCTCGGTCTTGCGGCGCAGGTAGCCGACGTAGACCTCGAGCGAGTTCGACCGCGGTCCGAAGTCGTACCCCCAGACCGCCTCGAAGAGCTGGGAGCGGCTGAGCACGAGGCGCGGGTGGCGCATCAGGTGCTCGAGCAGCGCGAATTCGGTCTTCGTGAGCTGGATGGGTCGCTCGCCTCGGTGAACCTCCCTGGTGGCTGGGTCGAGAGTGAGGTCCGCGTAAGCAAGCTGCTCGGAGGCGTCGCCGTTCGTCCGGCGCAGCAGCGCGCGCAGGCGGGCGAGCAGTTCCTCCAGGGCGAACGGCTTGACGACGTAGTCATCCGCGCCCGCGTCGAGGCCGTCCACCCGGTCCTGAACCGCGTCCCGGGCGGTCAGCATCAGGATCGGAGTGTGGTCGCCTCGCGCGCGCAGCTCACGGCAGACCTCCAGGCCGTCGCGCCTCGGCATCAGCACGTCCAGGACGATGGCGTCCATCGACGTGCTGACAACGGAGCCGAGGGCCTGCTCGCCGTCCGCGGCCAGCTCGACGTCATAGCCCTCGAGCTTCAGGGCGCGCTCGAGGGCGCGGCGGAGCTGAGGCTCGTCGTCTACGACCAGTACCCGCACGAGCCCATGCTGGCGCGATCGCCTAAGAACTTCATGAGAGGGGTGATGCGAGGCGAGCTACTGCGCGCCGGCCTGGCTGGTCGTCGAACCCGCGCGCGCCCTACGGCGAATAGCGGGTCCGCCCGGAGGGATCGCGAGCAGCACCCGCGGGGCCGAGCGCCAGCCTGCTGCCCGCAGCAACGCCTGCCGCAGCGCCCGGCGCTCGGTCACCCCCGGAGGCTCGGCGGCCGGGTCCCGGTAGCGGCGGTTCCTGAGCCTGGCGGCGTAGCCTGCCGCGGCCGGGCCAGCGAAGTCAGCGAGCCGGTTCTCTGCCCGAAGGAGCGTCGTACCGGGGGGCAGCGGTGAGTCCAGCCCGGCGAGCGCCCGATCGAGCTCGCGCAGCTCGGCATCGGCCAGGGCGCCGGGGGCGAGGCGACCTCTCCGCCCACTGCGATAGAGGTATAGAGCGAAGGGCGCCAACGCCGCCGCGGCGACGCCGAATCCCACCAGCGTCAGCGTCGCGGGCCCCGACGCGGGCGCGGACTGAGGGCCCGCCGCGCCCGCTGTGGGCTTGGGCGTCGGCGCGTCCGTGCCCGGCGTGTCCGGCACGTCCTGCAGGGATACCTTGTCCACGGTGGGGGTCGTTCCGCTCACCCCGAGCGAGTTGTCGTCGAGCTGAGAGGCCGCGGGTGCTGAAGGCGGCGTCGGCTCGAACGTCGCCCACCCGATCCCGGGGAAGAAGACCTCGACCCAGTCGTGCGCGTCGGTGTCATCGACCAGGAAGTTGCCGTGTTCCGGGTCGCGGCCGCCCGGCGCGAATCCGGTGGCCACGCGGCTCGGGATGCCGAGCATCCGCAGCATCAGGGCCATCGTGCCCGAGAACTGCTGACAGTAGCCGGCACGATCCTCGGAGAGGAAGGCCGGCAGCGGGTAGGCGTGGTTGGGGACGTCCTGGCGGTAGGTGTAGTGCTGGCGCAGGTACAGCTCGATTCGGCTCACGGCGTCGTACGGCGTGGCCGCGCCGGCCGCGAGGGTGCGAGCAAGCGAGTACATCGGCTCGTAGGGGCTTCCCCGCACCTGGTCAGTGATCGACGTCGGTCCGGAGCGGCCCCAGAACGGCACTTCCACCGAGATCGGGCCGCCCGGGCCCCCCGAGAGGGTGAAGGAGACGTACCGCCCTGCCTCCGCCGGGTAGTCCGTGCCGGCCGTCTCCATCTCGGCAGGGGTCGGCTTCGGGTCATAGACCAGCGCCGTGTAGGAGTTGCCGGGGCGGAGCTCGTGGTTCATCTCCCAGACCCCGTCCGGCGAGGGCGTGGCCTCGGTCCGGCGCAGCGAGAGGACGGTCCCGGCGCCGATCGCGAGGTCGCTGCTCAGGCCCCGGTCGTCCAGGTTGATCCGGTCCACCCATTCCGAATCCGGGCTCGGATCGGTGCCCTTCGGGTGGAACTTGAGGGGCTCGCCGAGGGCGGGCTCGGTGCTCGGGGCGGCGGAGCGCATCCAGCGCACCCCGTCGAAGCTGTCGAGGTTGGTCGCCTTCCAGTAGTGGATCTTGTCGCTCGCGATCTCGAGCAGGAGAGTTCCCTTCTGGGGCCAGCTCAGCGGGCCGTAGCTCTGGTCCCAGCGGAAGCTGACCCCGTTGGCGCTGAGCAGGTCCCAGTGCCTGTAGTCGATCAGGGCTCGGCCGGGATCGACGAGCGCCGTCGCGGGCAGCGCCACCAAGGCGGCCGCGGCGACCGCGAAAGTGCTCGCGGGGCGCCTACCGGGCTCGATCCCCGGCAGCCAGAGCCAGGCGCAGACCAGGATCACCAGTAGGGCGCCACCGGCGAGCTGCCGGCCGGGCCTCGCCCAGGCGACCGCGACGAGGTAGAGGGCGACGAGCAGCACGAGCGCGCAGATCCGGCCGGCCGCGCGCCGCCGGGTCGGCCAGAACGCCGCGAAGGCCGCCGCTCCCACCATCAGCGGCGCAGCCAGCAGGATCACCAGGCGGGTCCATGTGTCCGCCCCCGCGTAGGGCACCGGGACGTCGGTGAGCCCGTTGAGGCTGCGATCGACGTTCGAGCTCAGCTCACCCCAGTTGCCCGGCAGCAGCAGCCGCGCCGGCAGGCCGACGAACACCAGCCCGAGGCAGAGGGCGCACAGGACGGCAGCGGCGGCCAGCGCCCACCGAGCCGGGCGAGCGAGCCGCAGGCGCGCGATCGCGGCGAGTGCGGCGCCTGCGCCCGTGGCCAGCACGACGGCGAGGGTCACCCGCCCGGTCGGGGGGTCGGCGACCAGCGACGCCCATTGCAGCGAGGCCAAGGCCGCGAGGGCCGCGAAGCAGACCAGCTCGATCCGCTGCGGGCGCGATGGGGCGAGCGCGCTCATGCGGCCGCCCGGTGCCGCGGCCGCCGCTCGCTCGCCGCGGCGGCCGGATAAGCGAAGCAACCCGACACCCTGAACACTGCGGCGCGGCGGGACCCGGTTGGCGTGATCAGGAAGCTGCCGGGACGGAGCCGCCGCACCGACGCCGGCAAAGCTCCCCCGGCGGTCACCCAGAGCACCGCGGCGCCGCTCAACCCCGAGGGGAGCGGGGGGCCCGCTCGTGTGTCCGACACCGCGATCCTGACGTGTGCCTCGGGCCAGGACCGGAGGGCCGGGTCGATGGTGAGCGGGCGGCGCTCGCCCGGGAGCAACAGGTCACAGCCGCCGGAACGGCCGAGCTCGACGCAGAGCGAGGCGGCGGCGCGCATCGCCCGCTCCCGGTGGCTGGGGTCGGTCCCGCCGCGAGGATCGAAGACGACGAGGGGCCTGGGCTCGCCGCCGGCGACCAGGCGGCGCTCGATCATCTCACCGGTGCGAGCCACGGCCGGCCAATGGATCCGCGAGGCGGGACTGCCGTCGCGGTACGGCCGCAGACCGTCCACCTCGAACTGGGCGAGCCCGCCCCTCGGCGACGTGGCGTCGCTGGCGCGGCCGGAGCCGGGCGACTGGCCGCGCGGCTCGGCGCCAGGGCCGATCCAGCGAACCGGGTCGATGCGGGGCAGCACGACCAGGTCGTCCACGCGGCCCGACTCGAGGCGGCGCTGCCAGAGGCCCAGCGGATCTCGGACGATCAGCCGAGCGGCGTCGAGCCGGACGCGTCCCGGGCTCTCGAGCCAGACCTCGCGCTCGAGGTGGCGCGGCCACCGCGGGCCGACCGGAACGCTCCGGTCGAGCAGGGGGTCCATGAGCTCCCCGCCGGGAGGCGGAAGCAGAGTCCGCCGCAGCCGGATCCGAAGGTGGTAGGGCTCGCTCTCCTCGAGCCGCCCCGGCCCGGGTAGCCGCTCCAGGCGCCCGCCCAGGCTCGCAAGCTCGACCCACGCCACCGCGCCAATGGCGAGGGTGAGGAGCGCGATCCCGCAGACAAGCGCCGCGGTCAGGCCGAAGCCCAGCCCAGCGAACAGAAAGGCGATGCCGAGCGCTGCGGTCGCGGGGGCCCGCGGCGAGCCGGCCTCCCGTGCCGCCTCCATCTCAGAGCGCGGGGACGCGGTCGACCGCTTCGCGGATCACCGCCTCGCGCTGGTCCCCGTCGACCTCGTAGGAGAGCAGCAGCCGGTGGGAGAGGACGGATGGCGCCAGCTCCTGGACGTCGTCCGGCAGGACGTGGTCCCGCCCCTCCAGGGCGGCGAGCGCCTTGGAGGCGCGAAACAGCATCAGGCCGGCGCGTGGACTGGCCCCGAGCTCGATCCTCTCGTCCGCTCGGGTCGCATCGCAGATCGCGACCACGTAGCGGCGCAGCGCCTCAGTTCCCTCGATCGCCGGCGAGCGCCGCCTGGGCCGCGCGCACGGCGCTCACGTCGGCGATCGGCCCGAGCTCCTCGACCGGGATCGCGGTCGGCGTGCTCGGCGAGCATCGACGCCTCGGCCCCGGATTGGCGGGTAGCCGAGCGTCACCCGCACCATGAATCGGTCGAGCTCGGCCTCCGGCAGCGGGTAGGTCCCCTCGTACTCGGCCGGGTTCTGCGTGGCGAGCACCACGAAGGGGCGCGCCAGCTCGTGCTTGGTGCCATCGATGGTGATCTGGCGCTCCTGCATGCACTCGAGGAGACCCGATTGGGTCTTCGGAGACGCCCGGTTGATCTCGTCGACGAGCACGACGTTGGCGAAGACCGGCCCCGGATGGAACTCGAAGCGGGACTCGCGCTGGTTGAAGACGTTGGTGCCGACCAGGTCCGCCGGCAGCAGGTCCGAGGTGCACTGCACCCGGGCATAGTCGGCCTCCAGCGAGCGGGCGAGGGCGCGCGCGAGCGCGGTCTTGCCGACCCCGGGAGCGTCCTCGATCAGCACGTGGCCGTCGGCGAGCAGGGCGACGATCAGGTCCCGGACGACGCGATCGGGCGCCTTCACCGCCCGTGAGATGTTCTCCGCCAGCCGCGCGCCGATATCCGCCAGTTCCGTCGGATCCAACCTCGGCGTCATGGCCATCGCTCCATGGTACGCACCGCCCCAATACCCGGATTGGAGCGCCGCAGGCACGGGTACACGGAGCGCGATGGCATCGGACGCCAAGAAGGTGAGCGTGGAGGATGCACGGCAGGAGGTCGCCCGCGGGGACGCCGTCGCCGTCGACGTCCGCTCGAAGGAGGAGTGGAGCAAGGGGCACGTGCCTGGAGCGATCCATTTCCCGGAGGGCGGCAACGCCTCCGATCGGACCGACCGGCTCGAGGACGGCGCGCGCCTGATGGTGATCGCCAAGAACGGGAAGCTGGCGGTCCGGGCCGCCGAGGACCTGAGCGCACGCGGCTACGATGCGGTCCCCGTCGACGGCGGCATGGACGACTGGGCCTCGAACTTCAATACCCAGCCCACCGAGGACCCCGACGAGGACACCGAGCTCGGCCTGAGCTGAGCCGAGTCCTCAGCCGAGCCCGAGCTCGCTGATCGCCTCATCGGTCGGCGGCCGTGAATCGAACCGATAGGCGAGGCCGTCCCGGACCTCGATCGTGTTGATGAACTGCATCGTGGTCTCGATCCCGTGTCGACCGGTCCCCGCGAAGCGGATCAGGACGGCCACGCCGTCGGGCCGCTGGGCGATTCGCTCCGGGATCGCCTGGATCTGCTTCCAGGGCTCGTGGAACGTGTCCCACCAGCGCCTCATCCCGTCCTTGCCCCGGTAGACCGGCTCCAACCCGGGAAAGACCCCGCTGGTGTGGTACTCGACCTCGGGATGGCAGATGGCGAGCAGCGCCTCGAGGTCGTCCTCGTTCCAGGCGCGGTAACCGCGCTCGGCGAGCTCGGTGTAGGCGGGCTGCGGCGGCACGATCGCGAACTATCGCGCCCCGGTCGCTCAGTCGTCCCGCGGCCCCCAGCGGTTGAGCGCCCAGATCGTCAAGAGCACCGAGCCGACCGGCACCCCGAAGATCGCCGCGTCGGCTATCACGTGCCCGGCGTGGGCGAGGGGGATGATCACGGCGAGGAGGATGATCACCGCAGCGCCTCCTCGACCGGGCCTCGTTGAACGGCCTCGTTGAGCGCCTCCAGCGAGCGGCGGACGTCCCGCTGGATCAGCGGCCTGCCGAGCTGGCTCGCGACCAGCGCGAGGAAGCCGCCCGGCACCTGGTAGCTCACCCGCAAGATCGCCTCCGTCTCCGAGCCGCAATCCCGCAGGATCCAGCGGCCGCGCTGGTCGATCCCGGTGATGTTGGTCCAGGCGAGCTCGTGCGGGGGGTCCCACTCCACCACCTCGACGACGCCGCCGAGGTCGATCGAGCGAACCCGGACCTCGACCTGCGATCGGGCGCGCAGCCCGCTGCTGGCCTCGCCGGGGACCGGAGACCAGCTCGATCCGACCATGAACTCCGAGTAGCGCTCGGGCTCGGAGACGTAGCGCCAGACCTCCTCCCGGGGGGCCGCGATCGTGATGCTCTCCTCGATTCGCATCTCACCGCTCGGAGCTCAGCCGACGAGCGGCAGCCGCCGCTCGGCCGCCAGATCGTCGAGCTTTTCCTGCATGACGGTGGTGACGTGCTCGTAGACCTCGTCGACTTCGGGGTTGCGGCCGAAGCGCTCGCGCAGATGGATCGGGTCCATCGCCTCGATGGTGAGCTTGGCCGGCAGCGGCCAGTGGCCGAACATGTCACCGACGTTCAGGCCCCAGGGGATCGAGAGCGAGATCGGCAGCACCTTGAGCCGGAATAGGCGGTCGAGCTGGAGCGCCCGCGCCAGCCGCTCGCCGCGGCTGAGGAAGATCGCCGTCTCCTGGCCACCGACCGCGACCAGCGGCACGATCGGCGCGTCGTTCTCGAGCGCCGTCTTCACGAACCCCTTGCGGCCGGCGAAGTCGATCTTCGTCTCCTGCCAGGAGGGCCGGTGGACCTCCCAGTCGCCGCCGGGATAGACGAGCACCGCGGCATCGCGCTGCAGGGCGAGCGCCGCGTTCTCCGGCGACGCGGCCACGCAGCCGGCCTTGCGCAAGTCCCAGGGCAGCGGCAGGGCGAGGACGAGGTTGTGAACCAGCGGATGCAGCCGCCGCTCGACCCCGAAGTGGGCCGCGAAGGCGAGCGTGAAGACCATCGTGTCCGGCGTGACGTTGCCACCCGAGTGGTTGCCGACCAGCAGCACCGGCCCCTCCGCGGGGATCCGCTCCAGTCCGCGCACGTCGGCGCGGAAGTAGAAGGAGGCGAGCACCCAGAGGCCGGGCAGCTGCTCGCGGAGGTAGTCGGGGTCGCGATCGTCGAGGTCGGCAGCCGGAATCCGGGCGGAGACCAGGTCCTTGATGCCGTCGGCGGAGGTCAGGCTTCGCATCCCCTCCGCGATTTGACTGCGCAGTCCCATCAGACCGTCGCGGGTCGGGTGCCCGGCTTCGGGCCCTCGTCGACCTGCTTGGCGGGGCCGACGCCGGCGGGCTCAGCCGATGGCGTCCGTGGGCCCCCGCCGCGGCGCTCGAGCCGCGCCAGGCCGAAGCCGACCACGAAGATCAGGGCGAAGGAGATCCCGCCGACGCCCAGGTAGGCGACCAGGGTGAGCCAGCCGGGCACATCGGGCTTCTGCTCGCGCTGCAGGTTCTTGTGGTCGAGCACGAAGGCGCGGGTCATCTGAGGCTGGACCGGGACCTCGGAGACCGGGATCGCCGGGTCGGCCGGCAGGAAGATCGGCAGGCCGGCGAGCTGGCGCCCCTTGTGCAGGCGCAGGGTCGTCTTCCAGGTCCCGTCGACGGGGATCGGCTCGCTGATCCGGTAGACGCCGGGGGCGATCTCGTCCGGCGTGTCGATCTGGGCTGGGCCGTCCTTGCCCTGCCAGCTGGTCAGGTTGAACCAGTAGGCGTCCTTGGCCGCGTCGGGCGGGTCGAGCCGGAAGGTGCCGGTGGCGAGCCGCCCGTCGGAGGTGTTCTGGACGTTGAGGTCGAAGGTCGCGCGGACGTCCGGCCCGGTGTTGACCGGGATCAGGAAGGCGACCGCGCCGACCGCGGCCACGCCGGCGACGGCGAGCGCCGCGCGCGGGACGCGCTCACGGCTCTGCACCGCCGGGGTCAGCGCGCGGCCGATGTAGCCACCGATCACGCCGCCGGCGACCGCGGCGATCAGGCCGGTGATCGCGCCCTCGGGGAAGAGGGAGGCCGGCCAGGGGTTGACGACCCAGACGTGGGACCAGAGCCACTCGGCGGCGAGGCCGACCGTGCCGATCGCGAGCCCCGCGAGCGCGCCGAAGGTGATCGGCCTCTCGGCGGCGGGCTCGCCGCGCAGGTAGGCGAGGGCGACTCCCTCGACCACGAGCGCCTCCACCACGTAGGGCGGGAAGTGGGGGGTGATCTCGCCGAAGAGCGGGCCGATCAGCAGGGTGAGGGTGCCGCGGATCGCGATGTAGACAGCGAGCGCCGCCACCGCGCCGCCGGGCCCGAAGCGGATCCGCGCCGTGACCAGGCCGATCCCGGCGGCCAGCATGATCAGCGTCGGCTGCAGGCCGAGCGCGAACTGGGGCACGCCGAAGTCGAACTCGGCCTGGAAGGTGGAAAGCGCGACCAGGAAGGCGCCGGCGAGGACGATCTCGCGGAACCGGGTCCAGCTCGGCAGCGGCCGGCCCGCGGCGCGGCGCTCCTCGTCGCCCTCGGCGTGCAGGGCCCAGGCGCCGAGCACGGAGAGCGAGGCGCCGCCGATCAGCATCAGGTGGGTCGGACCCCAGAGGGTCACGTCCTGGCCGAAGATCCGGTGCCAGATGTCGTCCAGCGGGAAGGCGAGCAGGGAGCTGGCGCCGCAGATCGCGATCATCAGGGCGCCGATCGGCGCGTACCAGCCGGGCGCGATCTCATAGGAGGTCCGGGTCGCCCGCTTGGGTAGGGCGAGGCCGATCACCCCGGCGAGCAGCACGCCGAAGAGCCCGGCGAGGATGAAGTAGTGGGCGGGGTTGGCGAGCGGCCCGGGGTCGCGGCCCTGGTCGATGTGAAGGGAGATGTCCCAGTACATCCCGAAGACCGCGATCAGCAGGGTGACCGCCAGGAAGGTGCCGGGCAGCGCGGCCCAGCCGGGCAGCTTGGTGACCCGCTCGGCCAGGTCGGCGAGCCGCCCGAGCGCCGGGAAGCGCCCGAGCTTGTAGAGCAGCACCGGGCCGAACAGCAGGACCGTCACCACCATCGCGCCGGCGGTGGCGTAGATCACGTCGCTGGTCGCCGCGCCCCCCGCGGGTGGATTGCTCGCTCCGAGCAGAGTTGCTGGCAACATCGCTCCTCCCTCAGTCGGCTGCAGCGGCGATCGCCGCCGGGCCGGGCTGGGGCCCGCGCCGCAGGCGCTCGCGCACCGTCTCCAGCGACCACTGGAACGGCTCTGTCTCCTCCATGAATTCGGTCAGCTCGCGGACGATCCGGTCCGGAGCGTCGAGCATCGGCCAGTGGCCGGAGCCCTCGATCTCCACATAGCGGCTGTGCTCCACGATGCGGTGGGCGTTGCGGCCGTGTTCGACCGGGATCACCGGGTCGTTCGATCCCCACATGAACATCGTGGGCAGCTGGTCGGCGAGGTAGAGGCGGTCGAGCGCCGAGACGCGCTGGCCGTCGTGGTCGATGACGCTGCGCATCGTGTGGATGAAGGCCTCGCTGGCGCCCTCCTCGGCGAGCGAGGCGTAGCCGCGGGCGAACTCGGCGATGTCGGGACTTGCCTCGACACCCAGCCGGGCGAGGACCGAGCGCACCGCGTCGCCGGCCTTGACCGGCCACTCGCTCGCCAGCATTGGCAGCACCCACTCGGAACCGGGAAGCACCGCGGCGCGCAGCAGGGGGTGGACCTCGCGGCCGAGTCCGCCCGAGGCGATCAGCGCCATCCTCTCCGTGTACTCGGGGAAGAGGTAGGCGAACTGCATCGCGATCCCGCCGCCGAAGGAGTGACCGACCACGGTGCCGCGCTCGAAGCCGAGCACGGCGAGCAGGTCGCGGACCCCGGCGGCGTAGGCGCCGAGCGAGTAGTCGCCGCGCGGCTTGGCCGAGCGGCCGTGGCCGATCATGTCCGGGGCGATCACCGTGTAGCGCTCGGCGAGCCGCGGCATCACCTCGCGCCAGGCATCCGAGGTCGAGGTGATCCCGTGCAGCAGGATCAGCAGCTGATCCCCGGAACCGGCGGCCTGGAAGCTCACCCGGTGGCCGTGCAGGGTGATCTCCTCGTACTCGCCAAGCGGCTCGCCGCCCTTCGGCCAGGCCGCGCGCAGGTCGGTCATTTCGAGCGCCTCCCGGGTCACTACTTGATCTGCATGCCCGAGATCGCCCGGCTGATAACCAGCCGCTGGATCTCGGACGTGCCCTCGAAGATCGTCCAGATCTTGGCGTCGCGGTGCATCCGCTCGACGGGGAACTCGCGCGAGTAGCCGTTTCCGCCCAGGATCTGGATCGCCCGCTCGGTCACCCAGACGGCAACCTCGCCGGCCTTCAGCTTCGACATCGAGCCCTCTGCCGCCTCGAAGTCCTTGCCGGCCTTGCCCATCCAGGCGGCGCGGTGGACCAGCAGCCTGGCGGCGTCGATCTCCATCTTCATGTCGGCGAGGGCGAAGGCGATCGCCTGGTTCTCGATGATCTTGCGGCCGAACGCCTCGCGCTCCTTGGCGTAGTCGAGGGCGTACTCGTAGGCCGCCCGGGCGATGCCGACTGCCTGCGCACCGACCGTTGGGCGGGAGAGCTCGAAGGTCCGCATTGCGGCCTGGCCCTTGGCCGACGTGCCCTCGCGCGCCTTGGCGAGCCGCTCGTCGAGCTTCTCCTTGCCGCCCAGCAGGCAGGAGCCGGGGACGCGGCAGTCGTCCAGGTGGACGTCGGCCGTGTGCGAGGCGCGGATGCCGTGCTTCTTCACCTTGGCGCCCTGCTCGAGGCCCTTGGTGCCCGGCGGGATGACGAAGGCGGCGTGGCCGCGCGAGCCGAGCTCGCGGTCGACCGAGGCGATCACCACATGCACGTTGGCGATCCCGCCGTTGGTCGCCCAGGCCTTCTGCCCGTTGATCACCCACTCGTCCTTCGCCTCGTCGTACTTGGCGGTGGTGCGGTAGCCCGAGACGTCTGACCCGGCATCAGGCTCGGACGCGCAGAAGGCGCCGACCTTGACGTCGTTCTCATCGCCGTAGCACTGCGGCACCCACTCGACCATCTGCTCGGGCGTGCCCGAGCCATAGATCCCGGCGACCGCCAGAGTGGTGCCGAAGATCGACATGCCGATCCCGGCGTCGCCCCAGAAGAGCTCCTCGTTCACCAGCGGGAAGGTCAGCCCCGACGGATCGGCCCAGAACTGCGCGATCGACTCGAAGCCGTAGAGCCCGATCTTGGCCGCCTCCTGCACCACCGGCCAGGGGAACTCCTCCCTCTCATCCCACTCGTGCGCCGCCGGCCGCACCGTCTGCTCGGCGAATCCATGCGCCCACTCCCGGATGTCCCTCTGGTCCTGGGAGAGCTCAAGCGAGAAGGGGGTGTCGCCGACCTCGATTCCCAGGCTCTCGGTGGCCTCAGCCGCGGCGTCCTTCGCCTCGGCCGCTCGGCCGTTCTGAACCGGCTGTTCCTGCTCGGTCACCCTCGTCTCCGGAGTCGCCATCGCGCCTCAAATCCTCCTCAAGTCCGCTTGTGGCTCTGGCTCTCTATTGCTACCCAGAGTAGCAAAATACTACCCAAGGTAGGAATCTGCAAACGCAGGCCTAGACCGACGTGGCCGCGCGCTCGCCGCGAGCCCGGGCGCGCGCCGCCTTGACTCGGGTGACCTGGTCGAGGTCGGCCTTCCGCGGCCGCACCGACTCCGGCGTGATCTCGACGCACTCGTCCTTGCGGATGAACTCGATCGGCAGCGCTGCTTTCGCCTCTTCCATCTCAGGAAAAGAGGCCTGCGCCAGATCTTCACCCTGCACGCTCACCCCCGAAGCCTGGCGGAACTGGTGGTCAGAGCCGAGACGAGGGTCAGCGTGCGCTCGGAATCCTGAAGAAGCTCGTTAGCCGGCTGGCGAGCATCACGTCGCCCTCGAGCTTGAGCTTGCCGGTCATGAAGAGGACGGGTCCGGAGGCCTTGTTGGCGGCGAGCTTCAGGAAGTGGACGCCGCCGACCTTGATCGTCACCTCGGGCTCGCGCTCGGGTGAGTCGGTGGCGCGGCAGGCGCCGTCGGCGAAGATCACCTCGTAGTGGTCGTCGCCGCCGCCCTGCTCCTTGGGGGGGTCGAGGATCTTGAAGTGGACGACGGCGTCGAGGTTGCCGACCTGGGCGGGTTCGACGTGGTCGGCCATCCGGCCGAAGATCTCGTCGAGGACCTGCTTGCGCAGGGGGCCGTGGATCACCTCGGAGAGCTGCTCGTCTGATGCGGTGGCGATCAGCCCGGCGAACTGCTCGGGTTTGAACTGGGCGAGATCGGCTTCGGCGATCGAGATCTCGTCAGGCACGACATACCTCCCGTGTAAGGTTGCTACCTGGAGTAGGAAAAAGCTACCATAGGTAGGAAATGGCGACCAGGAGAACCAGCTCACGGCGGAAGCGGAGCGCGATCCAGCACCAGCGGCTGGCCGCCAAGCACGCCGCCAAGGCCGAGCATCACCGCAAGCGCGCCGCGCACCTCGGCCCCGAGCGCCGCCGGCCCGAGGTGCTGGACGCCGCCCTAGAGCTCTTCCTCGAGCACGGCTACGACGGCACCTCGATGCAGGCCGTCGCCGACCAGGCCGGCGTCACCAAGCCGGTCGTCTATGCCTGCTTCCCCGGCAAGGACGAGCTCTTCCGGGCGCTGCTCGCCCGCGAGGAGCAGCGGATCCTGGCCGAGATCCAGGGCGCCTTCGAGAACACCGACCTCTCCGATCTCGAGACCACCCTGACCGAGGGCTTCACCGGATTCCTGCGAGCGGTCGGCGATTCGCCCGAGGTCTACCGGTTGATCTTCCTGGGGGAGGGGGGCGGCAACGCCGCGATCGCCCACCGGATCCAGCGCGGCCGCGAGGAGCAAGTGAAGCGGCTCACCCTGGTCGCCAAGGGCTGGCTCGAGGCCCGGGACGGCAAGCGGGCCGATCCCGAGAAGACCGCGCGGCTGCTCGGCAACTCGATCGCCGGGCTCGCGGAGTCCGGCGCCCGCCTGCTGCTCTCCGGCGAAGACGGCTGGACGCCGGAGACGCTCGGCCGCGAGCTTGGCCGGATCGCCGCCGCCGCCCAGGCCGCCGCCTGAGCTCAGGGTCCGGCGCCGGCGGACATCCCAGCCTCAGCCCATCTGTGCGTCGACCTTGACCTCGCCCTGATCGACCGAGGCGCGGGTGCCGGGCGTCTCTGAGGAGTCCATCTCGTTGAGCGCCTGGTCCGCGTTGCGCAGGTCCTCTTCGCTCTCGAAGAAGAGGATCACCACGGCGGTGGACTGGGCACCGTCCACCACGACCTGGATCGAGTGGGGGGAGACGCCGGGTGGCGGCCCCTCGCCCGATTCGATTTGGCCGGCGGTGTCCTCGATCCGCTGGCGGTCGATGTCGGTGAACCTGACTACACGTGCGTACATCTCCGCTCCTTTTCGCTGGTCGGCCGATCCTATTCCGCCCATAGGGCCCGGACGGCCGGTACGCGAGCGATACTCCGGCGTGCCATCGCTACCAGCCAACGGGAACCGCTGCTGCCGACACGCGTTGAGGCGGGCGAGTTGATCCCGCCGCGCGGCGGGATCACCTGGCGGATCGCGGGCGACGCCCGCCTCTTCGCCGCCTCCGGCTACGCGCTGCTCCTGCAGGTGAGCCACCCCTCGGTGGGGGCGGGGGTGAGCCAGCACTCCGACTTCAAGCAGGAGCCGTGGGGCCGGCTGCTGCGCACGCTCGACTACACCAGCTCGATGGTCTACGGGGGAGCGGACCTCGCCTGGGAGGTCGGCCGACGGGTGCGCGAGATGCACAGGCGGATCGAGGGCGTGCGGCCCGACGGCGTGCCCTACCACGCCCTCGACCCGGGGCCCTACGCCTGGGTCCACGCCACGCTGGCGGAGTCGATCGTGCGCGGGCACCGTCTCTTCTGCTCGCCTCCCCTGCTTCCGGCCGAGATCGATCGCTTCTGGTTCGAGTGGCGCCGGCTGGGCCGCCTCGTCGGCGTCGGCGACGGCGATCTGCCCGGGACCTGGCCCGAGCTGCTCCGCTACTTCGACGCGATGGTCAACCGGGAGCTGGAGGACACCGAGGCGGCGCAGGACGTGATCGGCGCGCTCCGCGATCCCGCCGCCCCGCCGCTGCCCTGGATGCGCGATGGCGTCTGGCGCCTGCTCCGCTGGCCATATACG
Organism: uncultured Solirubrobacterales bacterium; assembly: GCA_963695675.1. GTDB lineage: Bacteria > Actinomycetota > Thermoleophilia > Solirubrobacterales > 70-9 > DASUPK01. Next base: position 867,685 of record CAVOGY010000007.1, on the reverse strand, counting down.
AGGGCAGGCGCCTTGGCGACGCTGGGGATGCTGCCACCGGTGCTGCGCGGGCGGCTCGGTGTTCGCTGGAGCGCCACCAAGGAGCTCCGCTTCCAAGCGCTGGCCCGGATCTCGAGGGCCTCCGGTCCGCTGATGCCGCCGCAGGCGAGAAGCTTCGGGCCCAACTACCTGCGCTGGAGGGGCCCGGCGGTCGCCCGCTAGGTCGGCTTGGTGGTCATCGCCCAGACCGCAACCAGGTAGGCCACCAGGACGAGCGAGACCAGGCCGGTGACGATCCGGGCCGAGACCACCGATGCTCCCCCGCCCCGGTTGATGCGCCGCACGCCGAAGCCACCGATCACCAGGGCGACGAGCAACAGGAGGGCGCCGAGGTCGCTGACGCCGTAGCCGATCCCGATCCAGGTGAGATCGGAGTTCGTCAGACCCTCCTTGCTGGCGATCCACTCCGCCCCGATCCGGAAGACAATGTAGCCCGGCAGCGCCCCGTAGAACAGGCTCAGGTAGGCGAGCCGGATGAGCGCGGCCGAGCCGCTCCGCCAGGCGGCGATCAGCGAGATCGACGCCAGCGCCAGCGCGCCGACCAGCACCATCGACCCCGCGATGTGGAGGAAGAGGGGGAAGAACCAGGAGTCGGGCCGGATGACGGCGAGCACCCTCACGCCCCCGGCTTCCAGACCATGACGACGAGCAGGGCGACCACATAGAGGACCCTCATCCAGTGCGCGAACTGCGTGCGCCGGTCGACCGCGACCGCCGAGTCATCCCCCGCGGCTGCACTCCACGGCTCGTCTGGGCGCCGGAGCCCGTGGCGAGCACCCAGAGGATCAGCGCGGCGATGATCCAGCCGTCCCAGATCTCGTACTCGGGGCGGTTGAGGGCGAGCCAGATGCCGAACGCGAGCGTGCCGAGGCCGCCGACGCCCCAGAGAATCTCGGCGACCAGGCGAGTCGGCCGGTTTACCGGACTGCCGAGCACGAAGGCCGTGTAGATGACCACGCCCGTGCCGAGAAAGAAGGCCGCCAGCACGTGAAAGAAGAGCAGGGCGTGGTCCATCGAGCGGCGCGATCCTACTGATACCGCTGGATGCGCTCCGCTGGCTCGACGGATTCGTCGTTCGGGAGTAGGAGACCCGAAGTCGAGGACGGGACCTACGTTAGGCTCGCCCCATGCCCGACCTCGGCCAGCCGAGCTCCTACCTCAGCCTCGGCAAGGGCGCCGATGTCTACACGAGCGATGGGGAGAAGGTGGGGAAGGTCGAGCACGTGCTCGCTGTGCCGGAAGACGACATCTTCGATGGGATCGTGCTCGACACCAGCGTGCTACCGGGTGGGCACCGGTTCGTCGACGCGGACCAGGTCGAGGAGATCTTCGAGCGCGGGGTACTGCTCAAGATCGACCGAGCCGGCGCCGAGAAGCTCCCCAAGCCGAGCCCGAGTCCGGGTGCGCTCGAGGTCGGGCCGGATGAGCTCTCAGAACCGGAGGAGTCGGCGCTGAGGCAGAAGCTCGGGCGCGCCTGGGACCTGATCTCGGGCAAGCGTTAGGGCGACGAAGGAGTCGCGCGGGCAGGCCTTGCGGCACCGATCGGTGCGCCGGCCTGGGCCCGGTCGCTGACCAGGTACAGCAGGGCGAGCGGCAGCAGCGCGTCGAGCGTCAGACCGGTGATGCTGGCGACGTTGTCACCGGTCGAGTAGTGACCCGTCGTGGTCAGGTGGTAGACGAGATGCGGCACCCCGGCGACGAACAGGCTGATCGCCGCGGCCTGGATCACGCGGCGCTCCATCCAGAGCGCCGCCAGCCCGGCGAGCACTGCGAGCGCCAGGCTCGTGGCGCCGAAGTCGCGCTCCAGATGCTCGTTGTAGGGCGGCAGGGCAGAGACCCAGTGGACGCCGCCGCCTGGGAAGGTGTCGTAGAAGCCCCGGGGCGCGATCAGGATCCAAGCCCCGACCACGCCGATCGTCACGGTCAGGTAGAGGAGCCCGAAGCGGATCAGCCCCCTGTGTCGCTCGATCTCGCTCAATCGATCAGCGATTCCTCATGTTCAGCGAGGAAGGGTACGAGGAGCGTCGTCAGGCGGGCCGCGATGCGCGGCCCGATCCCGTGGGCCGCCTTCGGCAGCAGGACTAGCTCGCAGTTGGGAATCAGCTCGGCCACCCGCTCGGTCCACCTGGCCGGGCACGAGGTGGTCGCGCTCCGGCCGGACAACCAGGGTCTGGCGCCTCGATGTCCCCGAGCTTGTCCTCGACCGGGTCCTCGAGCGCGCGGCGCAGGGTGCGCATGGTCCGCCACGGCCCGGCGTCGATGAAGTCGTGCACCACCGTGCGGCAGGCGGCGGGGAGAGGAGTGCGCGGCAGTTGCGCGCCCAGCGCAGCGCTAGGCGCGAGGGCGTGCGCGCCTCCGGGTCGAAGGTCGGGCCGACGAGAACGAGGCGATCGACGGCGGCCGGGTGGCGGGCGGCGAGGTCGACAGCCACATGGCAGCCGAAGGAGACTCCGATCACGATCGCGGGCGCGAGTTGGTTCTTCGAACTGCCAGCGCTGCAGGGCGTCGGCGAGGCCGGGGATGTCGAGCGCATGGATCGGCTGGTCGCTCATCCCGAAGCCGGGCAGATCGGGCGCGTAAACGGGACGGCGGCTGCCGAGCGCCCGGATCAGCGGCTTGAGAGTGCGGCTAGAGGAGAGGCCGTGCACCAGGACGATCGGGGTGACCCCGAGCTCGGGCGGTCCGCCGTTGCCATGGAACACGTTCCAGGACCGAGAGAGCTCCTTGAGCTCAGTCGGCACGCGGACGAAGACGCGACTGTTGCCTGCGTGCGTCCAGCCCCCGTATACGCCGTTGCGGCTCGGTCCAACTGCCATCCCCGACCGAACATACCCGCAAATTGCGGCTTGATATGCATGCACCGTGACCGTCGTTCAGGACTGAACGGCCAGTGCCACGCGCCCCCGCAGGTGTTCCAGTAGCGGCTCCACCGAGAGCTCGCCACAGCCGGCGCGCTCGAGGATCTCGGCGGGGGAGAGGCGGCGGCCATGCCGGTGCACCTTGTCGCGCAGCCACTCGCCGAGCGCGGCGAGGTCTCCCTCGCCGATACGGGCCGGCAGGTCGCCGAGGTCGCGCGAGGCCGCCTCCCAGAGCTGACCGGCGATGATGTTGCCGAGGCTGTAGGTCGGGAAGTAGCCGAAGGCGCCGCCCGCCCAGTGGACATCCTGGAGCACGCCGTGCGCGTCGTCGGGTACCTCCAGCCCGAGGTAGGCGCGGTATCGGGCGTTCCAGGCTTCCGGCAGATCGGCGAGCGGCAGGCCACCCTCGAAGATCTCGAGCTCGAGCTCGAAGCGGATCAGGATGTGAAGGTTGTAGGTGACCTCGTCGGCCTCGATCCGGATCAGCGAGGGCTCCACCCGGTTCGCGGCGCGCTCGAGCCCCGCCGCGTCGACCTCGTCGAACGCCCCGGGAAAGCGCTCCCGCAGCCGCGGCAGCAGCCGCTCGAGGTAGGGACGCCCGCGAGCCACCCAGTTCTCCCAGAGACGGCTCTGCGACTCGTGCAGGCCGAGGGAGCGCGGCTTCGAGAGCGGGGTGCGCCTGAGCCGCGGATCGACACCCGCCTCGTACAGCCCATGGCCAGCCTCGTGCATCGCGCTGAACAGCGCCATCGCCAGGTTGGCCTCGTCGTATCGCGTCGTCAGGCGAACGTCGCCCCTCCCGATCGAGATCGCGAAGGGGTGCTCGGTGGGGTCGATCCGCCACGAGTCAGCCGGGAAGGGCAGCTCCGAGACCAGCTCCGCGATCAGCTCGCGCTGCGCCTCGGCCGCGAACTCCCCGCGGAACGAATCATCGTTCGCGCCGGCGCCGTTTCCGGTCGCCTCGGCGATCAGCGGGACCAGACCCTCGCGAAGCCCGACCAGCACCGCCCTCATCCGCTCGGTGGTCATTTCGGGCTCGTACTCGTCGAGCAGCGGGTCGTAGGGGTGGGAGAAGCCCGGGAATCCGTCGTAGCAGTCGGCGTAGCGGCGGGTCAGCTCGACGTTGCGTTCGAGGTGCGGGAGCAGCATCGCGAAGTCCGAGCGGTGCTTCGCCTCGACCCAGGCGTTCTCGGCGATCGAGCTCGCCCGGGCGAGCTCCGCGCGCAGATCGGAGGGGACCCGGCGGGCCTTCTCCCAATCGCGGGCCACCACCCGGGCGAGGTCGGCCTCGATCGACTCGCCTGGTGGAGCGTCGCCCCCGGGCCCCGAGCGGACCTCCTCGATCAGGCTGCCGATCTCGTCGGCGGTGAACATCTCGTGCCGGACCCGGGCGAGGGTCGCGAGCGTCTCCGCGCGCGCCTCCGCGCCCGCCGAGGGCATCATCGTCCGCTCGTCCCAGGCGAGCAGCGAAGCGGCTCGGCTCAGATCGTGGATCTCGCCGAGCCGATCGCGCAGGTCTTCGAGGGCACCCACTCCCGGGAATCTAGAGACGATGGGCCTGCCCTACGGCCGGTGCCCCGCTAGGGATAGACGCTGGCGAGGTCATCGGTCGTTGTGACGACCTCGCTGAACCCGGTGCGGTCGAACGCCTGTCTCACCAGTGCCGGAGGATTGACGATGACAAATCGCCGGCCCCCCTCCATGGCGCGTATGTGGGCCGCAGCGATCACCCCCATGCCGGTCGAGTCCATGAAGCTCAGGCCGCTGAGGTCAATCACCAGGAGCTCGGGCCCCTCGGACTCGATGCTGCTGAGCGCTTCGGTCACCTGGTCGACGACCTGAAGATCGAGGTCACCCCGGATCCTGACCAGCGCACTGCGCCCTTCGGTCTCGGTCTGCAGGTCGAAATTGAGCATCCCAATCAGCCGCGCTCGGGGTCGGAGAGGACGAGGGGAAGCATCCCACGCTCTCAGGTATCCCGCTCACGGGGCGGGCGGCCCCTCGGCGGAGACCTTCGCGAGCCCCTCGAGCCAGCGCTGGTGGAGCCGCACCATCATCGGCCGCAGCACGGGCTTGACGATCTGGATCCCGGGCCCCTTCTGCGTCTCCTCGGTGCGGACGAAGGTCCCTCCCGCCTCCGGCCTCAGCAGCCAGCCGTGGTAGCCGCGGCCGCCCAGCACCTTGGCGTCCCAGGCGATTCTCTGAGCTGCCTCGTACTCGACGACCTCCGAGGTGACGAAGGCGCCGAAGCTGAACCAGCGGAATCGGCTGCCGAGCTCGATCTTCGGCCACGGCCCGCCCAGGTGCCTGACCAGCCGGGCATTCGAGTAGTAGCGCGACCAGAGATCCGGCCGGGAGAGCCACGCCCAGATCGCCTCGGGCTCAGCGGGCATCTGCAGCTCGTTGACGGCGTGGAAGGCCGAGACCTCGGGGCGATGCTCCTCGGGCCAGCTGATCACGGTCTCGCCGTCGCTCACCGGCGGAACCTATCCGAGGTCAGTGAATGTGAAGGTTGACGTCGAAGAGAAGGATCAGCGGCCAGAGCAGGATGGCGAGCAACGCCGAGATGACCTGCCCCACCGTTCCGTGATGGATGTAGTTGTGGTCGGCAGCCGCGAAGACGCCGATCGTCAGATAGATGAAGGTGAGGAGCCCCGGCCCTCCGCGCCGGTACATGCTCAGTCCGGCCGTACCTCTTCGGCCCGCTCCTCGTGCCGTCCGGCTCGGTCCTCCTCCTTCTCGGCGGCCTGGTGCAGCTCGCCGGCCTTCTCACGATGGCTCTCCGCCATCGACGCGTGGCCCTCGGCCTCGGCCCGCCGCCTTTCGCGTTCGCGCTCGCGTGCGATTCGGCGGCGCTGGCCGGCCGCGCGCACCACGAAGAACAGCACGGCGATCACGACCACGGCGATGATGATGATTGCGACGGTTGACATCTTCCTGAGTCTCCTCCCGACGTTTCTTCCGGTTGCTAGCCGAGAAGTACCCCGACCGCAAGCGCCGAAACGCCACCGGCCCCAGTCATCCCGCCCGGCGCTACGGTGCATGACGGTGGCCGAGGTCGTCTACAAGAAGCCCGACTGGTTCACGGCGCACGTCGTCAACCCGCTCGTCAAGGGGCTTCACCGGCTGGGGATCGGCGTACAGGGCTCCCAGACGCTCGCCGTGCGGGGCCGGAAGAGCGGCGAGTTGCGGACCAACCCGGTGAACCCTTTCGAGCTCGACGGGCGCACCTATCTCCTCTCGCCGCGCGGCATGACCCAGTGGGTCCGAAACCTGCGCGCCGCCGGAGGCGAGGGGGAGCTCCGCAGCGGGCGCAAGGTGCGCCGCTTCCGCGCCACCGAGGTCCCGGACTCCGAGAAGCTCCCCCTGCTCAGGCTCTACATGGACAAGTGGGCCTGGGAGGTGAAGGGCTTTCTCGGGATCGACGCGGACGCGCCCGACGAGGAGCTGCGTCGGATCGCGCCGGACCACCCGGCGTTCGTGCTCGACTTCGAGGACTACGGCAACTAGCTGGCCGTCCGGCGCTCGATCGACACCGAGTAGGCCATGGGCCGAGCGGCCAGGATCTTGTCGTCCGAGGGCTCGATCCCGTCGGTGAGCCGCATCGGGTCGAAGACGATCGGGTTACCCGGCGTCTCTGCGTCCTCGACCACCTGGAGCACCTCGAGCTCGCCCAGCTCGACGACGTCGTGCTCGCCCTCCCACTCGACGGTCGGGTCGTCCAGCGAGTCACCGTCGTTGGCGAGCGTGAACTCCAGCGTGAAGTCGGCGATCCCCTCGGCCAGCCGATCCCGGATCTCCTTCTGCAGGTAGTCGCGGTCGGCCGAGCCGCGCTGCTCCTCGCTCAGGTACTCGGTGCCCGCCTCCGGCTCCCAGCTGTAGCGGCCCCAGTGCCTGCCGCCGTCGGCGTCGACCAGGCAGAAGGCGTGCAGGGCGCGGTAGTCGGAGGTGGCGAAGCTGGTGGTCGGGGCGAGCTTCGGCAGTCCCTTCTGGAGCGCGACCCCGGTCTCGGGGTGCGCGGCCGAGGTAGGCGCCCAGCTTCTCGGGGTCGGGCTGACCGGTCTCCGGGTCCGGGATCCGGGCGCGGGTCAGCTCCAGGAAGTCTTCGGGCGTGCGGGCAAGGAAGACGACGAGCGGCACCGAGACGATGTCGGTGGCCTCGCCGTCGGGCAGGTGGAACTTGACCGCCATTCCGCGGCCGGCGAGTGGATCGGCATCCGGGGTTCGGGGGTGGCCGCTCGCGTTCGAGAAGCGGATCGTGGCCTCGACCGGGTCCCCTTGCAGATGTTCCGCCCGCGACAGCCCCTTCGCCTCGGGGGTCGCCGTGAAGGTTCCCGTGCAGATCGTCCCCTTGGCGTGGACGGCCCGGTAGCCGGGGTGGGGACCGCCGTTGACCGCGCCCAGCGCGTCGACGATCTCCTCCCACAGCGTTGCTGTCTCCACGGCTCGGAGACTAGTTCACCCGCGCGCCGCCGGTCTCGGCGGGGTGGCGACCTCGACGTCGCCGCTGCGCTCGACGTGCTGCCAGCGCAGCCTCAGCCCCTGCATGGCGCTGGCGACCGACTGCAGCACGACCAGGTACATCAGCTGCCTGTAGACGAACGTCTGCAGGGGCAGCGCGACCAGGGGCCAGGGCCGCTCCCGGTCCAGGTGGAAGGCGTACGCGCCCTGGGCGATGACGAGCAGGTTGAACCCGACCCAGTAGGCGAGCACCGGGGCCGGATCGAGGAAGAGGATCCCGTAGAGGGCGAAGATGTCGATCAGCGGCGCCAGCAAGGGGAGGGCGATCTGGAAGAGGATCAGGTAGGGCAGCCCGATCCTGCCGATCGGCCCCTCGCGGCGGCGTAGGAGCGCCCGCCTGTGCTTCCAGACGGATTGCATCGTGCCGAAGGACCAGCGGTAGCGCTGCCGCCAGAGGCCGCCCAGCGAGCCAGGGGTCTCCGTGAACGCCCTGGCGTCCTCCGCGTAGACCACCTTCCAGCCGCGGCGGCCGAGGGCGATGGTGACGTCGGTGTCCTCGGCGAGGGTGTCGCTGGAGAAGCCCCCGAACTCGAGCAGGGCGCTCTTCCGAAAGGCACCGACCGCCCCCGGCACGGTCGGCATGCAGCCGAGCACGTCGTAGAGGCGGCGGTCGAGGTTGAAGCCGGTGACGTAGTCGAGGTGCTGCCAGAGTCCGAGCAGGCTGCGCCGGTTGCCCACCTTGGTGTTGCCGGCGACGGCGCCGACGCCCGGGTCGGCGAAGGGGCGAACCAGCGCCGCGAGGGTGCCCGGCTCGAAGACCGTGTCGCCGTCCACCGCCGCGATCAGCTCGTGGCTGGCGGCGGCGACCGCGGTGTTGAGCGCCTCGGCCTTGCCTCGGTTCGGCTCGTGGATCACCCGCACACCCGGTAGGCCGAGGGAGTCGACCAGATCGCCGGTGCCATCGGTCGAGCCGTCATCCACGACCACGACCTCGAACTCCGGGTAGTCGGAAGAGGCCAGTGAGCGGACCGCCTGCTCGATGCCGGTGGCCTCGTTGTAGGCGGGGACCACGATCGAGACCGGCGGCTTGAATCCCTCGGGGCGGGGCTGCCTGCGCAGCCGCGCCGAGTGCCGGCGAGCCAGGCCGACGACCGCCACCGCCCGCAAGATCGCCAGGATCGCGATCGGGATCAGTAGCGCGGTGAGCACGTCGGTGAGCAGGCGGGCGACCGTCAGCGAGGCGATCAGCATCTCGCCGCGGATCCGCTGGCCGCTGGTGGCGGGCGGATCGGTCTGGCTGGCGCTGGCGCCGAGCAGGGTGTTGAGCCCGACGAACTTGAACCCCCGGGCGCGGAGCTCGGGGACCAGCCGCTCGAGCGCCGCGATCGTCTCCGAGCGGTCTCCACCCCCGTCGTGCATCAGGATCACGCCGCCGCGCTTGCCCGGCGGGGTGGCGTTGCGGACGATCTCGTCAACGCCCGGCCGCCGCCAGTCCTCCGCGTCGTAGTTCGCGAGGGCGATCACGTAGCCGTGTCGGGCGATCTCGGCGTAGGCACGCGCCTGATCGGGGTCGACCGCATTGGGGGTGGCGGAGTAGGGCGGCCGGACGAAGCGCGGCCGGACCCCGGCCGCCCCCGAGATCGCGCTTTCGGTCAGCGAGATCTGGAGGTCCCGAAGGTCGCCGGCGCTGGCGAGGTCGGCGTGGCTGAAGGTGTGGTTACCGAGGTCGAAGCCGTCGCGATGGAGGTCGGCGACGACGCCGGGATGCTCGACCACGTGCTCTCCGATCTCAAAGAAAGTTGCCGGGACGTGGAGACGGCTGAGGGTGTCGGCGATCTTCGGCGTCCAGCGCGGGTCTGGTCCGTCGTCGAAGGTGAGGGCGATGCGGCGGCCGACGGGGATCTCGCGCGGCACGAGCTTGCCGTTCGGCCCGGCGACGTAGAGAGCCTTGTTCGTCTCGAGCGCCCGGGTGCGGTTGGCCGACAGGGGTGGGGGCGTTCCGCTGGCGCCGGTGGTGTGCACCGTGAGCCCCTCGGCGAGAAGCAGCAGGATCAGCGTGCCGACGAACAGTCCGAGCAGGGCCCAGTGCGCTGGCGGCCGCTCGATCTTGCGGGCGAGCCGGCGCCCGCTCTCGCTCCGGGGCCGGCGGAGTCGGGCGCGCTCGACTGTCATCGCCGCCGCCCGCTAGCGGAGCTGACCCGGAGCGCCGCTGCCGCCCGCGCCGTTTCCTGGCGAGCCCACCGGCTTCCCGGTGTACCTGGTGGTCCCGGTGGAGCTGGTTGTCCCCTGCCCGTTAACGGTGGGCGCCGTCGTCACCGTGCCGCTCGGCGACTGGGCCGGCTTCGACGCGGTGGTGTTCGGGACGGTGGTGCGCGACGGTTCAGATGGCGTCCGGTTCGAGTCGCCGCTTGCCGGCGCTAGGTCCGCGTCACGCGCCGGCGGCGCGCCGTCCCGCGATTGCGCGATTGGTGTGGCCTTCGAATGCTCGGCGGGTGATTCCGGCGCCTGCGAGTTCGCGGCGTTCGAGCTCGGATTGGAGTCGGGGAGACCCGGCAGCGAACCGAACCCTCCCATCACCCCGAGGGCAAGCGCGATCAGCCAGGCGGCGAGCAGGGCGAGGAGCGCCGCGGTCGCGGCGCGCACCAGACGGTGGCGCCACGGTCCCTGCGCGGCAAAGACCGTCGCTTGAGCATGCTGTCCCGCTGTCCGTTCCATGCGCCCCGGAAAATCGTCCTTCTGATTAGTAAGCGCTCAAAAGCCCCGCCGGGATACGCGTACGCCAGGATCCCCACATGCCCGCCACCCTCCTCTACGACGCCGATTGCGGCTTCTGCCGCTGGTCGCTCGGCAAGCTGCTGGCCTGGGATCGGCGCGGGGCGCTGAGGCCCGTCAGCCTTCAATCGCCGGAGGCCGAGCGGCTGCTCGCCGCGATGCCGCCAGAAGGAGCGGATGGCCTCGTGGCACCTGGTGGATGCCGAGGGCAGGCTCCATTCCGCCGGCGCCGGCTTCGCCCCGCTGTTGGGATTGCTGCCCGGCGGATCGTCGCTCGCCGCCCTCGTCGCTACGCGCGCCGCGGGCGACGGAGCGCGCCTACCGCTGGGTGGCGGGGCACCGCAGCCTCTGGGGCAGGCTGGTCACCGAGGGGGCAAAGCGCCGCGCGGACCGGCGGATCGCCGAGCGGACCTAGCCCGCGACCTCGGCCCGCCGCAACCCGGTGATCGCGAAGACGAAGACGGCGGCGAGCAGCGCGGCCACGATTCCGAGCGTCGCCAGGTATTCGCTGCCGGTGCCGGCGATCAGTTCACGCGCTGTCTCCATCACGTGGGTCGCGGGATTGAACGGGGCGACGGCATGGACCCAGCCGCCGAGCAGCTCTCGCGGCACGTAGACGGGCGCCAGGAAGAGGAAGAGGAAGACCGGCACCTGCATCAGCGGGGTCGCCTGCAGGCTGCGGAAGCGGAGCGCGACCCCGGCGGCGAAGAGCAGACCGGCGACGTTGATGATCGCGGCCAGTCCGTACATGCCGAACAGGTCGAGCCCGCCGCCGTCGATCTCCATGCCCACCGCCAGCCCGATCAGGGTCACGGCCGTCAGGGTCACCGCGGCGCGAATCACGGCAACCACCCCGTAACCGAGGATCAGCGCCGTGCGGTGGGGCGTCGCCAGCATCAGCCGGCGACCGAATCCGAACTGGAAATCAGCGGCGATCGAGAAGCCGCTGAACACACCGCCGAAGGCCGCCGATTGGCAGAGGACGAAGGCGAAGATGAAGGAGGTGTAGCCGGGGCCGTAGTCGAAGCCCGGCACGTTGCTGACCGCCGAGAGCCCGCCCGCGAAGGCGGTGAAGAAGAAGATCGGCATCAGCATCGGCGGCAGGAAGAGCAGCGGGTTCGACACCAGGGTGTGCAGCAGGCGCCAGGCCAGTCCGCCGGCGACCGAGAGGTAGCGCCTCATGTCCGGGCCATCCTCTCCTTGAGACCGAGCGAGGCGAAGGTCAGCCCGATCGCGAGGATGCCGAGCGCGCAGCCGAAGCCCAGCGCCAGCGCCTCCCCGTCCCAGCCGGTGATCAAGAGGCTGCGCAGCCCCTCGATCATGTAGCTGACCGGGTTGTAGGTGGCGACCGTCCGGAACCAGTCGGTCTGGATCAGGTCGCGGGGCAGGCTCATCGAGCTCAGGAAGAGGAAGACGAAGATCAGCGGGAAGAGGCTCTGGACCGACTCCGGGGTGCTGCTCCGCATCCCTACGGCGAGCCCGACTGAGCCGAAGGCGAGCGTGATCGCGATCGCCAGCAAGACCAACACGATCGCGCCCCCGACGCCGGCCTCGATCTGCGCGCCGGCGAGCAGTCCCACCGAGATGTAGGTCGCGGCCTGGAAGAGCCCTAGCGTCAGCGTCCCCGCGAGCTGGCCGGCGACCAGGGCCGCGGGGTGGATCGGGGTCAACTGCAGCCGGTTGAAGAAACCGTCCTGGTTGTCCTCGGCGAGGTTCTGACCGGTGCCGATCACCGCGAAGACGCCCGCCTGGATGAAGGCGAAGGCGAGCGCGAAGGTCACGTAGGAGTCGGTCGGAAAGCCGGGGAGCGAGGTCGCCGACTTGAGCCCCACTCCATTGATCGCCAGCAGAATCAGCGGGAACGTGGTGGCGGGGATGATCGCCGCGGGCTGGCGCACCGTCCGCATCACGGAACGGCGGGCCAGCTCCGGAATCTGGACCCAGAGCGAGGGTCGGCCGTTCACGCCGGCGCCCCCTCGAGGGCGGGCTGCTCTCCGGTCTCGCCCTCCTGGGCGGCCTCGCGCTGCGCGCCCTCGAGCGAACGCCCGGTCTTGGTGAGGAAGACGTCGTTGAGGCTCGCCTCGTGGAGCTCGAGGTTCGCGACCCGCACCCCGGCCTGATCGAAGGCCCGGATGATGTTCGCGAGCTCCTCGCTGCCGTCATCGAGCCTGACGGCGGCGCCCTTTGGGGTGCCGGGGACCAGCTCGCCGAAGGGCCGGAGCAGCTCCTCGGCGCGCCGGCGCTCGGCGTGCTCGGCGGGGACGACCTCCACCGTGGGACGGCCGACCTCGGCCTTGAGCTCGTCCGGCGTGCCCTCCGCGACGATCTTGCCGTGGTCGATGATCCCGAGGTGGTCGGCGAGCTGGTCGGCCTCCTCCAGGTACTGGGTGGTGAGGAAAAGGGTCATGCCCTCGTCGCGGGAGAGATGGGCGACCTCGTCCCAGAGCGCGGTGCGGCTCTGGATGTCGAGGCCCGTGGTGGGCTCGTCGAGGAACAGGACCCTCGGTCCGTGCAGGAGCGCGAGGGCGAGGTCGAGACGCCGCTTCATGCCGCCGGAGTATTCGCGCACCTTGCGGTCGGCCGCGTCCGAGAGGCCGACCCGCTCGATCAGCTCGTCGCCGCGCCTGGTCCGGTCGGCCTTCGACATGCCATGGAGAGCGCCCTGGAGGCGCATGTGGTCGCGGGCCGTCAGGTTCGGGTCCAGGGCGGCGTCCTGGAGGGCCGCGCCGATCGCATCGCGGACGGCCGGGCCCTCGTGGACGACGTCGTAACCCGCGACGCGCGCCGACCCGGCGGTGGGAGGGAGGAGGGTGGTGAGCATGTGAACCATGGTCGATTTGCCGGCGCCGTTCGGGCCGAGGAAGCCGTAGATCTCGCCCGGCCGGACCTCGAGGTCGATCCCGTCGACGGCGTGCACTCCGCCCTTGAACTCCCGGACGAGGCCGTTGACCTCGATCCCATTGGTGTCTGGCTGCGTTCCGTTGCTGGTGGGCATCCGGATCCCCCTCCGGGTCCAATCGCTTGCAAGGTTGGACGGCAGTATACATAGATATTTGAACCTTGCAATTGTCGTCAATCCCGAGTAATATTGCCTGGAGATGAGCAAGGCCAAGGACCCGAAGAGGAGCTGGCCCGGCCCCGGTTCGTGGCTCGCGGGCGAGGTCGGTCGGACCGATCCGGGCAGTGAGGCCTGGAGCCTGATGCACTGGATGATGGTCACCAACAAGCAGCGTCTGGTCGCGATGGCGCAGGAGTTCGAGCTCGCCCCTCAGCAGATGATCGCCATCCGCATGCTGGGTGCAGGCCCTCGGAAGATGAGCGATCTGGCAAACGCTCTCTTCTGCGACAACTCGAACGTCACCGGGATCGTCGACCGTCTCGAGCAGCGCGGCCTCGTCCGCCGCCAGGCGGCCGAGGGAGACCGCCGCGTGCGGCTCCTGGTGCTCACCGAGGAGGGGGAGCGGATGAGGGTCGAGATCACGAAGCGGATGGCAGAGCCACCGGCACCGATCGCCTCCCTGTCCGAGGAGGATCAGACGACGCTTCGCGACATCCTCAAGCGCGCGCTTGACAGTCTCTCCGAGGCCGAGGTGACCGACGCCGTCGCCGGCAAGGCCCAGGCGGGTACTCAATGAGCACTCGCGACCGAATTGCCGCCGAGCTGGAGAGCTGGCCGGGGGTCGAGAGCGGCCCCGGGCGCTTCGGCAGCCTGCGGTTCGTCATCGGCAGGCGCGAGCTCGGCCACCTGCACGGCGACCAGATCGCCGATCTCCCACTTCGGCCAGAGACCGCCCAGCGAGCTGATCGCCGCAGGGAAGGCGCGCGAGCATCGCTTCACGCGGGAGGGCTCGGGCTGGGTCACGGTCGAGCTTCGATCGGACGACGATGCCGACCGGGTTATCGAGCTGATGCGGACGAGCTACGAGCGGGCCGTCGAGAAGCGGCCAGAGCTCGCGGACTAGGACGTCTCCGGGGCCGGGGTCGGCCCCTCGGGCGGCGGAGCGGGGGTTGGACCGCCTGCCTCCTCCTCGGCCGCCGCAACCTCCCGGCGGTAGTCGCGGAACTCGAGCACCGCGATCTGAATCGTCGCGGCAGCGGGGATCGCGAGGAGCGCCCCGAGCACCCCGAAGAGGGTGCTACCGAAGAGCACGGCGACGAGAATGATGAAGGCCTCGATCTTGGTCGCGCGCTTCTGGATCTGAGGCTGGATCAGGTAGTTCTCGACCTGCTGGTAGACGATCGCGAAGACGACCCAGATGATCAGGGCGACAGGGAAGTTGACGAATGCGGTGACGATCGCGACCAGAAGGGCGGCGATAGTGGCGCCGACCACCGGGATCAGGTCGAAGACGAACACCACCACCGCCAGGGGCCCCGCAAAGGGCACGCCGAGGATCTTCAACATGACGAACGCTGCGACTGCAGCGATCGTCGCCTGCAGGAGCGCGCCGCCGACGTAGTTCCCCACGGCATTGGCGATCCGGCGCAGGGTCCGCTCGATGCGCTCGGCGTGCTCCGGTCTCTGCATGCGGATGAAGCTCTCGATCCATCTCGGCCCGGCAGACACCATGAAGATGCTCAGGATCAGGATTGAGACGCCGGCGAAGATCGAGCTCACCAGCCCGAAGCCGATGTCGCGCAGGACCTTGGCGGCGTCCCCGGCCTTGCTGGGCAGCTTGTTCGCTTCCTCCGAGAGCTTCTGGGTGATGTCGTACTTCTCGTTGAGGTCGTTGAGCGTCTTGTTCTTGTGGATGTAGTCCTCGACGTCGGTGACGTACCTCGGGGCATTCGTGGCGACGTCACTGACCTGGTTCACGATCGGCGGGATCAGCACGGCCCCGAGCCCGATCGGGATCGCCAGCAGGCCGAGGTAGACGAGGGCGATCGCCAGCCCGCGCCTCATGTAGCGCTGGAAGAAGTTGACCGGCCCGGCGAGGGCGACCGCCAGGAAGGCCGCGATGATCAGCCAGCTGATCGGCCGCCGCAGCAGGTAGATGACGTAGAGCACGAGCACGACGCCCGCGACGATCAGGACGTTGCGGGCGATCGCGCGCGCCGGCGAGTCGATTCGTGGCATGCCGACCCTCTCTATTCGGGGCCGGAGGACTCCTTCCTGTGGCCTCGGTGGCGACCGGACAGTGCGAATGCCTAGTATCGGCCCATGGCGGAGGAACCGCTCGCCGAGGGGCCGCGGGGGCTCGCAGACGGGGTTGAGATCCGACCCGCGCGCGAGGATGAGATCGAGGAGCTGCTGCCTTTGATGCGCGCCTACTGCGACTTCTATGAGTCATCGCCCGCCGACGAGGGGGTGATCGCGATGGCGCGCACCTTGATCAGCGACCCCTCACAGGGTGCGGTCTTCATCGCCCGCGAGGATGGCCGCGCGATCGGCTTCGCGACCCTCGACTGGAAGTGGTCGATGTTGAAGGGCGCGCGGATCGGCTACCTCGAGGATTTGTTCGTGGACCCGGCGGCCCGCGGCCGCGGAACCGCCGATGCCCTGATCCAGGTCTGCGCGGACCGATGCCGCGAGCTCGGCATGCCCGCGATGGAATGGCTGACCGCGCCGGACAACCGCCGGGCGCAGAAGGTCTACGACCGCACTGGGGCCGTCTCGGAGACGTACGTGGAATACGACCTGGAGCTATGAACGACACAATCCGCTCGGCCGTCGGCGCGGTCTGGCTGAACCACGTGCGGCAAGGAAATGGGGAGCCGCTGCTCCTGCTCCACTCGTTGGGTGGCTCGCTCGTGCAGTGGTCACCCGTCCTGAACCGGCTGGCCGCCGAGCGCGAGGTGATCGCCCTCGACATGCCGGGCTTCGGCGAATCGTCGCCGCTGCCCGACGGGATCTCTCCGAGGGCCGCCAATCTGGCGACGGCCGTCCTCGACTTCTACGACGCCCTCGGCATCGAGGGAACCCCCGCCGTGGCCGGGATCTCGCTTGGGGGCTGGGTGGCGATCGAGTGCGCCCGCCAGGGCGGCGCCTCGGCGGTGGTCGGCCTGTGCACGGCCGGGTTCTGGAAGCGCTCCCTCGACTCCCCCAACCGCAGGGTCGCCCGTGCAAGACGCCGCGGCCGCGTCGTTCGGCCGCTGTTCCGACCGATGATGCAGAGCGCTCGCGGGCGCCGCGAGACGCTGGGCCGGTTCATCTACCGGCCCGAGCGTCTCAGCCCCGGCGAGGCCCAGGCGATCGCGAGCGCATACGTAACCGCGCCCGCATATGACGAGGCGAGTGCCCTGATGAGAGCCGGGCGGATCGAGGAACTGAAGGGAATCAAGGTCCCGATCACGCTCGCCTGGGCCGAGCACGACACCCTCGTGCGGAACAAGCCGCTGCCGCGGAGCATGCTGCCCAAGAGGGTGGAGCAGGTGGAGCTGCCTGGCTGCGGGCACGTCCCGACATGGGACGACCCGGACCTGGTTGCCCGTGTCGTCCTCGCCGGAGCGCGCAGGAAGCGCTAGGGCGGCTAGCCGTTCTGGTCGACCCGGAGGGGGCGCCCGCGTTGATCATCGAATCCCACTATCCGGAGTGGCGGTAGCTTCGATCGGTCCGGGTGCGGCTTTACCTACGGCAGCGCGCGCAGAGGCCGCTGACCACCACCTCGGCTCGATCGGCCTCAAAACCCGACCGTGCCGCGGAGCGCCGAGCCCGCTCGAGGTCCAGCGGAGTCTCGAGGTCCTCGATCCGACCGCAGTTGCGGCAGATCATGTGGTGGTGGGTGTCGGCCCGGGTGTCCCAGAGGAGGGTGCCGCCGCCGCCGTTCACCCGCCTGACGATGCCGAGCTGTTCGAAGAGCTCCAGCGTCGCGTAGACGGTGGGGAGGGAGACGCCCGGCAACCGCTCGCTCGCCTCGGAGAGCAGCTCCTCGGCGCTCAGGTGCCGGTTGCGGTCGCGGAGCAGGCGGTGCATGACGACGCGCTGAGAGGTCGCGCGAAGGCCGCGCTCGCGCAGCAGCGCGGCGAGCTCGGCGTCGTCGCGGGGCGGAGCCTGGGGGTGAACTCTCGTCGTCATGGGTCAGGGTGTCCTAATAGAGCATCGCAGATCTTAGGCGTACCTTATCTTAACTGCCTTGTATTATTAGGATATGAGCGAATTGGTTGCACGCCTGGCGGGTCGGATGGCCCCCGCCGACGAGGAGCGGTTCATGCTGCAGCGCGTTCAGCCTGCGCTGATCGGCCTGATCGACGGCACGGTCTCGACGCTCGCTCCGATCTTCGCGACTGCCTTCCTCGCCGGACCGCATGCAGCCCTCTTCGTCGGGCTCGCCGCGGCGCTGGGCGCGGGAATCAGCATGGGCCTTTCCGAGGCCCTCTCCGATGACGGAGCCGTCACCGGAAGGGGAAGCTCGCTCTCGCGCGGCCTGATCACGGGCGGCGCCACCTTCTTCGGGGGGAGCTTCCATGCCCTGCCGTTCGTGATCAGCGACCTGAACACGGCCCTGCTGGTCGCGTCGTTCACGGTGGGTTGTGAGCTGATCGGAATCGCCTGGATCCGCAAGCGCTTCCTCGACGTCTCTCTGAGGAGCTCGCTCGTGCAGGTCACGCTGGGAGGAGTGATCGTGGCCGTCACGGGTGCGTTGATCGGGCAGGCGAAGGCCGGCCACCGAGCAGGCGGCCCGGTTATGGCCGGCCTGTGCCGCGATCTGATGGCGAAGCCGAGCGATCCGTTTCTGGTCGGGCCGCTACCAGCGCGAGGTGACGACCTTCTTGCGGGTGTAGAAGTCGACCGCATCGCGGCCGTTGGCGTGCAGGTCGCCGTCGAGCGAGTCCTTCCAGCCCGAGAAGGGGAACCAGGCGACCGGCGCCGGCACGCCGATGTTGACCCCGAGCATTCCCGCCTCGACCCCCCAGCGGTAGGCGCGGGCCGCGGAGCCCGAGGTGGTGAAGATCGACCCCGCGTTGCCGTACCGGGAGCCGTTGGCGAACTCGATCGCGGCGTCGAGGTCGGGGACTCCGACCAGGGCCAGCACGGGCCCGAAGACCTCCTCGCGGGCCAGCTCCGACTCCGGATCGGCGACGTCGACCAGCGTCGGACCGAGCAGCGCCCCGGCCTCGCCGCCGCCGATGCGGCCATCGAGAAGGACGGCGGCGCCGTCGGACTCCGCGGCGGCGACCGCGGCCTCCGCCCGCTCGCGGGACTCCGGGGCGACCATCGGGCAGACATCGGTGCCGGGGTCCGCGCCGGGTCCGGTGCTGAGCTCGGCGGCGGCGGAGCGGAGGGCCTCGCGCACTTCGGCCTGGCGGGCCTTGTCGCCCGCGATCACGCAGACTGAACCGGCCAGGCAGCGCTGCCCCGCCGCCCCGAACGCCGATCCCATGATCGCGGGCACCGCGCTGTCGAGATCGGCGTCCTCGGCGACGATCATCGAGTTCTTGGCGCCGCCGAGCGCCTGGACGCGCTTGCCGGTCTGCGCCGAGCGGGTCGCGATCAGCCGGGCCGTGCTCGCCTGGCCGACGAAGGAGACTGCGTCGACGCCGTCGTGGTCGAGGATCGCCTCGACTGCCTCACGCCCGCCGTGGACGAGGTTGACGACGCCGGGCGGAAAGATCTCGTCCTCGTCGATCAGCTCGCAGATCCGCTCGGCGGGTCGCGGATCTCGCTCCGAGGGCTTGAGCAGGAAGGCGTTGCCGCAGGCGACCGCGTAGGGCAGGAACCAGAGCGGGATCATCACCGGGAAGTTGAACGGGGTGATCGCCGCGACCACGCCGACGGGCTGGCGGACGAGCTCGACATCGACGCCCGTGGCGACCCCCTCGAGGGTCTCGCCCTTGAGCAGGTGGGGGATGGCGGCCGCGGATTCGACCGACTCGATCCCGCGCCCGACCTCGCCGTCGGCGTCGGCGAGCGTCTTGCCCATGTCGGCGGTGACCAGAGCGGTGAGCTCCTGCCGGTGGCGAACCAATGCGTCGCGCAGCGCCAGCAGGGCGCGGGCCCGCTCCTGCGGGGCCACCTGCCGCCAGGCGGGCTGCGCCGCGCGAGCCGCAGTCACGGCGGCGTCGACGTCGGTCGATCCGGAGAGCGGGACGCGGGCAGTCAGCTCGCCGGTTGCGGGATCCCGGTCATCGAGCGCGTCGCCGGCGGCGGCGTCTCGCCACTGGCCCGCGATGTAGTTCTGCAGCGTCCTTGCCTCGGCCGCGGTGGCCATGGGAGCAGCCTAGCGCCGGCGCGCGCGGCGGCGGCGAGCGCGGTGGCGGGGGAACTGGCCGGGCTCGGCCTCCTCCTCGAGGACCTGCTCGATCGTCCGGCCGCTGAGGACGGATTCGGGCTGTGAGGAAGTCGGCTTGCGCCGGGCGTCGGCGCCCTCGTCCCGCTTCTTGATCAGCAGCCACTGTTCGCGCTCGCCGGCCGGGCGGGTCCGAACCAGCGCGTAGGCGCCCTTGATCTTCTCGCCGAGCATGAAGAGCTTCACGTCGCCCTTCTCGATCGCCTCGGCCAGCTCCATCGGCTCGCCGCGCCGCGTCTCCGAGATGTTCTGGAAGACGCCGCGGTCCCAGACGATCATCGGTCCGGCGCCGTACTCGCCCTCCGGGATCACGCCCTCCCACTCGAGGTACTCCAGCGGATGGTCCTCGGTCCGCATCGCCAGCCGCTTGTCGCGGGGATCCAGGGACGGCCCCTTGGGGACGGCCCAGGACGCCAGCGCACCGTCGACTTCGAGCCGCAGGTCGTAGTGCTCCGACGTCGCCGAGTGCTTCTGGAACGCGAAGCGGGGATGGCGGCGGCGGGCCTTGGACTTCCCCTTCCCCTTCGCCGGCTTTCCGCTCGGCTCGTTTGTCTTGGAGAAGTCGCGCTTGCGCTCGTACTCAGTCAGGGATCGTTTGGCCCGCGGCATCAGACCGCCCCCTCGAGCTCCGCGATCGAGTCAGCGAGCGCGCCGCGGAGGCCGTCGAGATCGGAGATCGCCTCGGGATCGGAACAGAGCCCGAAGGCGAGCTCCCCCGCGAACGAGATCACCGATACCCGGAGCGCGTGCCGGTCAGCCGGCTCGGCGAAGGAGCTGAGCTGCTCAACGGCATGGCCCAGGATCACTGCGCGCTGCCTCGGTCCGGGCACGTTGGAGACCGACAGCGCGAACTCGCGCGGCCCCGACGTAAGCCTGGTCACGCCCCGGTAGAGGGGCCGAAACCGGCCCAGCGCGTGGAAGAAGGCATACAGCGTGTCGGCGTCGTGGCCGAGCTTCCGCTCGCTCGTCTCCGTGTTGATCAGTCGCAGCCGGGCGGCCGGGTCCGACTCGGAGATCGGCAGGTCGAGATTCATGAAGGAGTCGCGGTTGCCGAGCTGCCCGCCGGCCTCCTCGCGGGCGTGCAAGGAGACCGGGCACTGGACCCGTAGGTCGCGGGGCGATCCGTCGCCGCCCCCCAGCCAGCGGCGCAGGCCGCCGGCGATCACCGCGAGGACGACGTCGTTGACCGTGACGCCGTCGCCCGCGCCGTGCTCGATGCGCTTCAGCCTCTCGAGTGGGAAGCTCGTCCAGGCGACCTCGCGAGCCGGGCCGATGTGGCGATCGAGATCGGAGTCTGTGCCGGGGCGAAGCTCGCGCCAGAGCGCGGCGGGCAGGCGGATCAAGATCCGCGCCTCCCTCGCCTCGCTCGCCGCGGGACGCCGGCCCGGGGCCGCCCCGCCCGAGGATCCGGTCGTGGAGCCCGACCGCGGCGCCTGGGCGGGAGGCGGAGAGGACGGCGATCCAGCCTCCGCGTCCCAGAGCAGCCCGGCGACCAGCCGGATCGCGCTCACCCCGTCCGCCATTGCGTGGTGGATGCGCCCGACCAGCGCGGTTCGCCCACCGGTCAACGGCAGTGCGTCGAAACGCCACAGCGGGCGGGTGTGGTCGAGGCGCTCGGAGAGCAGATCCCCTACGGCGTAGCGGAGCTCCTCGTCGGAGAGGGGGTCCGCGTGACCCGGCTCCGCCATGTGCCAGTTGAGGTCCAGATTGGGAGCCTCGACCCAGGCCGGCCGGCCGAGCCGGAGGCGCGGTTCCTCGACTCTCTGGCCGAGTCTTGGAAACGCCCCCATCCTCTCTCTAACCTGATTGCGGAGGGCGTCGATGGAGAGCGCACGCCCGTCGGAGCCCGCCGCGACGACCAGCACCTTGCCGGTGTGGCCCTTGATCGCACGTGACTCCAGACGCAGGATCTGCGCGTCGTCCTGGCTGAGCCGTTCTCGGGTGGCGCTGCTCACACCCTGATGATCGCGCCCGCAGGCGTGGCTGTCACGCCCGTTTTCCGCGTTGAAGGTCGGGTAACCGAGTGGGGAGCAACAAAGGAGACGATCTAAATGGGTCAGCACATCGATGAGGCCAAGGGACGCACCAAGCAGGCGGCCGGCAACCTCACCGACGATGAGAAGTTGAAGCGCGAGGGCAAGATCGATCGCGCAGTTTCGAGTGTCAAGGGCAAGGTCGACGACGTCGCCGACAAGGTGAAGGACAAGGTCGGCAGCGACCGACGCCCGCGCGACTGACCGCCCGCCTAAGAAGCTGAAGCAGGGAAGCTGAAGGGCCGGAGTTCACGCTCCGGCCCTTTCTTTTGTGGAGGGGGGAACTACTGAGCGAAGTCCCGCAGTTCCTCCCGATGACGGGGCCCCGCACGCAGGGGAGACTGGCGCGTGCCGGGGGAGTAGGAAACCCGCCACTGTTTCGACTCACGGGCCGCCCTAGGGGGGCGGCCCGTTTTCATTCGGCTTCCGGGACGAGGGCCCTCGCCATCTCGCTCGGGGCCGCCGCCTCGCCCCGCAGCTCGAGCAGGCGGATCGCGACGACGACGACCGCCAGGCCCTCGATCGGCTGGAGCAGACCGTTGGCGACGAGGTCGACTGCCGTCACCAGGGCGAGTCCGTGGAAAGGAAACGTGATGGCCTGCACGGCCAGCTCGGTGATCAGGATCACCCCTACGACGATCGCGAAGACCCGCCAGAGGTTTCCGCGGACGAGCTCGACGCTGCGCCGCAGTGCGGACAGCGGGCCCCGATGCTCGAGCTTCATGACCGCGGGCGAGATCCCGACGTAGGCGAGGAAGATCAGGCCGGGCAGGACTAGGAGGAGGATGCCGATTGCGGCTCCGATGCTGACCAGCAGGTCGAGCACGATCAGGCCGCCGATCGGCAGCGAGCGGATCAGGGTCGAGAGCGGGGGCAGGGGCCGGCCGGCGCGCCAATCGACGTCGGCGGCGGCGGTGAGCCCGGCGTAAATCGCCTGGCCCCCCAGGTTGACGGCGACGGTCAGCAGGACCGCCCCGAAGATCGCGATGTCCTTGGCGCTCCTGAAGCCCTCGACTTCCAGGCCATCCAGCGTTGCGTCGAGGATCGACTGCGGCACCAGGACGACGATTGCGGCGGCGATCAGGAAGGCCCAGTGGCGCCGGTAGACCGTGTTTATCTCGCGAAAGACGGCACGCAGCGAAAGTTGATGGTCCCCGCCGGCCGTCATGCCTCGATCAGGTGCGACAGCGGGTTGGTCGGCAGGTGAATCCAGCCCTCGCGAGCGGCTCGGTCCGCTTCCTCGCCGGCCTCCGGAGGCTGGGTGAGCCCGAGTGCCGCTGCGCGTGCAACCAGGGAAGCGACCAGGGCGTCGAAGCAGTTGTGATCGGATTCGGCAGCCTGGCGGTGTTGCACCGTCATCTCGAGGCCGCCCAGCCCATCGTCGAGGCGAGACAGCAACTCGGGCAGCCGGGAGGCACCGACCTTGCTCTTGTAGCCGGTCGCCGAGAGCCCCCACGAGTTCAGGGCGGGTGCCGGATAGGCCTCGATCACCTTGCCGGCACCGGCGCGGTCGACCGGCTCACCCATCGCGGCGAGGCGGTCCAGGAGGTATGCACACCGCATCGCCACCACCGCGATCAGATCGGTGGAGACGCTCAGCGGGCGGCGGGCACCGCCCTCGATCAGGCGCCGGTCCGTCGCCCGGAAGCTGAGGTGGAACCGGTAGAGGTCCTGGTCCTCCTCGCGGCCCGGCCATCCGGCCCGATCTCGGTGGGCGACGACGGCGTCCACGAACTCGTCCGGCCAGCCAAACGGGGCATCGATTCCAACCTTGTCGGCGAGCACGATCGCCTCCAGCAGCGCCTCGTCGTCGAGCGCCGAGCGGAGGTCCGTGACCACGGCCCGGCCCGATCCCCAGTCGACTGCGCACGCGCCGGTGTTGGCCGGCTGCGCGGCTAGATCGATCCCGAGGGTTCGCACCCGCCCGATGGTATTTATGGTGTCGTCATGGAGGAAGTCATTCCCGGCGTCTGGCACTGGACTGCCCAGCACCCGAAGATCCACATCGAGGTCAGCTCGCACTGGGTGCCCGCGTCCGGCGCCCTGATCGACCCGTTGCTTCCGCCCGCCGAGGGGATGGCCGCGTTCCGGGAGGAGCCGCCCGAGGTGATCCTGCTCAGCAACCGCCACCACCTGCGCCATGCCGAGCGCTTCGCGGATGAGTTCGGCTGCTCGATCGAGTGCTCGAAACCGGGACTGCACGAGTTCGAGGGCGGTCCGCAGGTGCAGGGATTCGACTTCGGCGAGGAGGTGGCGAGTGGGATTGAGGCGCTCGAGGTGGGCGCGATCTGCCCGGATGAAGCCGCCCTGCTGATCCGCGACGCGCGGGCCCTGGTGATCGCGGATGGGATCGTCCGCTACGGAGGCGATATGCGCTTCGTCTCCGACCGCCTCCTCGGGGACGATCCGGAGGCCGTCAAGGTCGGTCTCCGTGAGGCCTATTCCCGGCTGCTCGACCGCGACTTCGACAACCTGCTCTTCGCCCACGGCGATCCGCTGATCGGCGGCGGCAAGGAAGGGCTTCGGCAGTTCACCGAGGTCACCTAGGCTGCGAATCGGGCCCGGATAGGCTGCATATGTGGGTCGCGAGGACTTCGAGACAGGGGACGGCATGCCGGAGATCGCCGCCGCCGGCGGCGTGCTCCTGGCGCGCGACGGCGAAGGCCGCACCAAGGTGGCGGTCATCCACCGCCCGAAGTACATGGACTGGTCGCTGCCCAAGGGCAAGCTCGAGGAGGGTGAAAGCTGGACCGAGGCGGCGCTGCGCGAGGTGGAGGAGGAGACCGGGTACCGATGCGAGCCGATCGCCGAGCTGCCCCACGTCTCCTATCTGGACCGAAAGGCGCGGCACAAGCTGGTCCGCTACTGGCTGATGGAGCCGGTCGAGGGTGGTTTCGAGCCGCACGAGGAGGTCGACGAGCTTCGCTGGGTGACCCCGGACGAGGCCGACGAGCTGCTCACCTATCCACATGACAAGGAGCTGGTCCGCAGAGCGCTCCGCCGGTACAGGTGGCGCCGGTTCACCCGGGCGCTGATGCCCTGGTCACGTCAGCCGATGCCCGGCATGTGAGCCTGCCTGGGCGGGTAACGAACCGGCTCTACGATGGACTGTGGAGTACGGCTAGGTTGGAATTGACCTCGACGGAAGGAGCTTCGCCGTGACAAACGACACCGAGACCGCGATCCTCGCGGGAGGCTGCTTCTGGGGCGCGCAGGAGCTGCTTCGCAAGCGCGACGGCGTCATCTCGACCCGTGTTGGATACACCGGTGGGGAGGTGCCGAACGCGACCTACCGGAACCACGAAGGCCACGCCGAGGCCGTGGAGATCGTCTTCGATCCGCAGCGGGTCTCATACCGGGACATCCTGGAGTTCTTCTTCCAGATCCATGACCCGACCACGAAGGACCGACAGGGGAACGACGTCGGCACCAGCTATCGCTCGGAGATCTTCTATACGACCGACGAGCAGCGCAGGGTGGCGGAGGAGACGATCGCCGACGTCGATGCCTCCGGCCTGTGGCCGGGCAAGGTGGTGACCGAGGTGAGCGCGGCCGGGCCGTTCTGGGAGGCCGAGCCCGAGCACCAGGACTACCTGCAGCGCTACCCACACGGGTACACGTGTCATTTCGTGCGCCCCGACTGGAAGCTCCCGCACCGCCAGGCCGCCGCTTAGCGGCCACCAGGCCGGTCCACTCCACTAAACGGGTCGCTCCTCGGCTCGCCTGCGGAGCGCCCTCGCATCAGGGGCGACGCCCCGAGCGGTTATGTGGGCCGGCCGCTTGTGGCCGCGATCTGATGGTGAAGCGGCCTACCCGAGACGGGCACCTCGATAGCGTTGGCGCGTGCCCGCCGCCCCCGGACGACGAGACGCCGACGTCGTCGTGGTGGGCGCCGGCCTGGCCGGCTTGATGGCGGCGCGCGAGCTGGTCGCCGCCCGGCGGAACGTGCTCGTCATCGAGGCGCGTGACCGGGTCGGCGGCCGCACCGTGAACGCCTCGATCGGCGCGGGCAAGGTCGTCGAGATGGGCGGGCAGTGGGTCGGGCCGACCCAGGACCGGTTGCTCGCGCTGGCGGGCGAGCTCGGGATCGAGACCTTCCCGACCTATCACGAGGGCCGCAACCTGCTCGAGCTCCGCGGCAAGCTCCGCCGCTACAAGGGCACGATTCCGCGCCTCGCGCCGCACGTCCTGCTCGACATCGACCGCGCCCGGCGCACGTCTGCGCCGAGCGGCCCGGCGGGTGCCGGCCGACGCACCGTGGAACGCGCCGAAGGCGGCTGACCTCGATTCGCAGACGCTGGCGAGCTGGGTTCGCAAGGCCGCCCGCACCAAGAAGGCGCGCAGCCTGCTCGAGATCGCGACCGGCACCGTGATGGGGACGGGGACGGCCGAGCTGTCCGCCCTCTGGATGCTCTCCTACGTGAGCTCGGCCGGGAGCTTCGACGCGCTGATCGACGTCGAGGGCGGCGCACAGCAGGATCGCTTCGTCGGGGGCTCGCAGCTGCTCTCGCAGAGGCTCGCAGCGGAGCTGGGCGATGACGTCGTTCTCAGCGCGCCGGTGCGCCGGATCGCCCAGGACGGAGGCGGCGTAGGCGTCGAAGCCGACGGAGTTCGGTCGCGGGCACAGCGGGTGGTCGTCGCCGTCCCACCGCCGCTCGCGGCGCGGATCGCATTCGCCCCCTCGCTCGGTGGGCGCCGTGACCAGCTCACACAGCGGATGGCGCACGGGGCCTTGACCAAATGCGCCGCCGTCTATCCGGAGCCCTTCTGGCGGGAGCGCGGCCTCACCGGTCAGGCGGTCAGCGACCGGGGACCGGTGACGGCGACCTTTGACAACTCCCCGCCCGACGGAGCGCCCGGAGTGCTGCTCGGCTTCATCGCGGGGGCAGAGGCGATCAGGCACGCCCGCCGCTCAGAGACGGATCGGCGCCGGGTCGTGCTGGAGTCCTTCGAGCGGCTCTTCGGCTCGGAGGCCGCCCAGCCAGGGATCTACATCGAGACCGCCTGGGCCGAAGAGGAGTGGAGCCGCGGCGGCCCGGTCTGCTCGTTCGCACCCGGGGCCTTGGCCAACTACGGTGAGGCGCTGCGGCGGCCGGCGGGGCGAATTCACTGGGCGGGGGCCGAGACCGCGACGGTCTGGTGCGGCTACATGGAGGGGGCGGTGCGCTCCGGCGCCCGGGCGGCCGAGGAGGTGCTCGATGCGGAAGGATGGCGGCTGTGAGCGTGACGCGTGCCGTCGACGACGAGGTCGCCTTCGCCGGCGCCGCACGTATCGCGGAGATGGTGCGCGCCAGGGAGGTCTCGCCCAGCGAACTGGTCGATCTCTATCTGGAGCGCATCTCGAGGATCGAGCCCAAGCTGAACGCATTCCGCGTCGTCCTCGCGGAGCAGGCCCGCGCCGACGCGAAGCGGGCGGAGGAGCGGCTCGGCTCCGGCGACGAGGGTCCGTTGCTCGGGGTGCCGGTGGCGATCAAGGACAACGTCGACTACGCGGGCGAGGTGACCACCCACGGCACCGCCGCGTATGGCGAGCCCGCCACCGAGGACGGCCTCGTCGTCCGCAAGCTGCGCGACGCGGGCGCCACGATCCTCGGCAAGACCAATCTCCCCGAGCTGGCGATCTACGGGTTCACCGAGAGCCCCACCTGGGGCGACACCCGCAACCCGTGGGACCCGTCCCGGACCTGTGGCGGCTCCAGCGGAGGAAGCGGGGTCGCCGTCGCGGCGGGAATGAGCGCGCATCGCCCACGCCACCGACGGCGCCGGCTCGATCCGCTATCCCGCCGCCTATTGCGGGCTGTTCGGCCTCAAGCCGCAGCGAAACCGCATCTCGCTCTCGCCCGACCGGGACCACTGGCACGGGCTTTCCGTGTCCGGCTGCGTCAGTCGCACGGTGATCGACACCGCCCTCTACCTCGACGTGATGAGTGGGGCGGAGAAGGGCGACTTCGATTCCCCGCCGCCCCTCGAGCGGCCCCTGGTCGAGGCCGCTCGGACCTCGCCGGGCAAGCTGCGGATCGCCTGCACGACCAAGACGATCCTGCCCGTCCCGAAGGCCGACGAGGTGATCACGGGCTACCGCGAGACGATCGACCTGCTCCGCTCCCTGGGACACGAGGTGACCGAGGCGACGCCAAACTACTGGCCGCTGGCGACCGACTTCTATCCCCTCTACTTCCGTGGGATTCGGGACGAGGCGCTGTCGATGGCCCATCCGGAGCGGCTTTCGGCTCAGACGAAGGGCTTCGTCCGCCTCGGCCGCCCGTTCAGCGATCGCCGCCTCGCGAAGATCCGGGACCTTATGCACGCCGCCGCCGGCCGGATCCAGGCCCTGTTCGAGGATTTCGACGTTCTGATCACCCCGACGACAGCGCAGCTCCCGGTCGAGGTCGGACGCTGGCGCAATAAGGGGGCCTTGCGGACGATCTACGGAATGAGCAACGTCTATCCCTACGGGGCAGCCTGGAACTACACCGGCCAGCCCGCCGCCGCGATCCCGGCTGGTTTCACCGAGACTGGCCTGCCGCGTTCGGTGATGCTCGTCGGGCGGCCCAACGACGAGGCGACGCTGATCTCGCTCGCCGGCGCAGCTCGAGGCCGAGCGGCCGTGGGCCGACCGCCTTCCCGCCCTCTGATCATGCGAGGGTGCCCGTAAGGGCAACCCGATTAATGAGTGCCGGCAGCGACTCTGGCGGGCGCGCCGATCTCCATCTCCTGCGTCTCCGCCGCCATCTCGACCGCGCCGGCCGGCCCGCCGAGCTCGACCCAGCGCTCCTGGGCGACCTCGTGGAAGCGATCGAGGAAGTCGTCCGAGTGCAGCGGGTCGTGATGGAAGAGCAGCAGCCGCTGCGCCTCAACCCGCCGCGCGAAGGTCAGGGTGTCGGTGAGCTTGGAGTGACCCCAGCCCACGTGTTCGGGGTACTCCTCGTCCGTGTACTGGCAGTCGTGGATCAGCAGGTCCGCATCCCGGGCGAGGTCGAATCCGGAGATCCACTCAGGCTCCAGCGTCTCGAGTGGAGCCCCGAGGCCGGGCTCGTGGTCCGAGATGTAGGTCAGGGTGGTGTCGGCGTCGGTGATTCTGTAGCCGAGGGTCGGCCCGCGGTGGGTGACCGACTCGGCGCGGACCGTGGCGGGACCAAGCTCCCATTCGCTCGCGGGGGTGTCGAGGAAGCTGATCCCACAGGGAAGCTCGCGGACCTCGACGGGGGAGAGGGGAGCGGAGATGTAGCGCGCGATCCGCTCCTCGAGCGACGCCTCGGGCGAGGACGGCCCCCAGATCGTGATCTGGGACTCCGAGGAGAAGCACGGCGCGAAGAACATCAGCCCCTGGATGTGATCAAGGTGAAGGTGGGTGAGCAGGATGTTGATCTTGGGCAGTCTCCTGGCGATGCCGACGCCCAGGCTGCGGATTCCCGTGCCGGCGTCGATGATCAGGGTCGATCCGTCCGAGAGCTCGAGCTCGACGCACGAGGTGTTGCCGCCGTAGCGGTTCATCTCAGGCCCCGGCGCCGGGACCGAACCCCGTGCTCCCCACACCTTGAGCTTCATCTGCCTCTCACCGTCTCCTCTCTCCTCCCCAGCCTATAGGCCTCTAATCGGCGCCGTGGGAGTTGCCTCGCGTCCAGATGAAGATCATCGCTCCCTCCTGGCCGCCCTCGGCGACGATCGGCAGGACGGTGGACTCGATTTCGAAGGCGTCGCCCTTCATCGAGCGCATGGTGAAGGTCCCGTGCGCAGGCTGGCCCCGGCGGAGCGCCTTGGTGGTCGGGATTTCCTCGATCGGGAGCGGCGTCCCGTCAACGTCGAAGGGACCGATCGCCTCGCTCCACTTCTCGGCGGGCGTCCGCGCCGACTCCTCGAAGGAGATCCCCAGCATCGCCCCCGCTGCCTCGTTGTAGAAGACCAATGCCCCGCTTACGTCGACGAGGAAGGCAGGCGTGGACAGGCTGGTGAGGAAATTCCGGGCCAGGATCAGCTCGAGCGGCTTCTGCTGCATCGCCACAACAGTCTCCCCTATGCCCGCTGTGGGGTGCGTCAAAGTGCCTGCGAGGTGGAACTGGTCGCGGCTCCACTTTCGCTGCGGCCGTACGGCCTATCGTCGCCTCGCGGGCATGGGCTTCGGCTACAAACAACCACCACGCCCCCGTGACGCTCGGGCCGGAGGGCACGGCCTACGTCGGCGTCCTCGGGGGCGTAGTGGCGTTTTCGTAGACGGCTTCGCCATCAAGTCGTGATGGCGAGCGGCCGCCCCTCATACCGCTCGGGGCTTCGCCCCTCGCTGATGATGGGCGGCCTGGCCATCACTTCACGGTGATCTCCCCGGTCATCCCCATCTGCCTGTGGTTGTCCACGGGGCAGTAGAACTCGTACTTCCCGGGCGGCAGGTTCACCTTCAGCGTTCCGGACTGCCCGGACGAGACCTCTCCTTCGATTTCCTTGTCCTGACCGTTGACGTCCTCGATCTCGAGCGAGTGAGGGTACCGCCCGTCGTTCTTCAGGTTGAAGGTGACCTCGCCGGACTTGACGGTCGGGTCCGAGGGGTTGAACTTGAATTCGGTGGCGGCGAGGCTGACCGTGCCTGCGCCGGCCGTCGTCGCGCCACCGGTCGTTGACGTCGGGGGCGACTGGGTGGCCGCGTTGCTCGTGTTGTTGTCGTCGCCACCGCCGCAGCCCACCATCGGCACCGCGACCGCGGCCCCGATCGCGAACAACGCCGCAAAACGTCGGTTCGAGCGCATCCACACCTCCATTGCGTTCGTAGTCGGTCGGGCAAGGCGCTTCCGCGCCTGCCTAGCTCCTACGCGCGCGGGCCGATCCCGGATTGATGACGGGCCAGCGGCTACACACGGTTCCGCCACAGCCCACGGGTGAGGCCATACGTTCTTCGCCGGAGAACGGCGATCCTCGGCCGGATCAGACGCCGGCCGAGGTCGCGACACGCCTGCTGGATCAGATCAGGGCACGCGTCCCGCCAACCCCGGCGGGCCGCCGAGCACGCCTGGGCGCTGCCCACGCGTGCGGAGAGCCAGAGCTAGGAGAGCTTCCCGATCTTGAAGATCTTGGTTCCGCAGTCGGGGCACGTGCCCTGAATCGCCGGGCGACCGTTCTTCATCGTGACCTGCTGCGGGTCCTTGATTTCGACCTTCTTGCGTTCCTTGACGCAATAGCCCTCAGGCATCGAGGACCTCCTTTCGAGCGGGTTCCGCGCGTCACGCTAGAGCACCTTGCGGACGTGCGTGCCGTGCGTGGAGCAACTTAGTGGCATACGCCACTACCTAGGGCTTCTTGGTCTTCCCAGGCGTGGTCGCGGTTGTCGTCGTGCCTGTGGGCGCCGCGCCCGCGACCGCCCCCTTGGCCGCGGCGTTTGCCGCCACCTGGCTCTGCAGGGTCGAGATCGTCGCCGCGGTCTTTGCCTGCTGCTTCTGGAGGCCCGAAATCGACTGCTGGAGCTGGGCGATCGAGGCGTTGAGCGCGTTCTGCGTGTCCTTGCTGCTCTTCGTCACGGCACCCTCGAGCGAGTCCACCCTGGTCGTGAGCGCATCGAGGTCGCTCTTCTTGGCGCTGTCGGAGCGGTTCGTGAGCCCGAAATAGAGCGCCGCGCCCGCAGCCGCGATAGCGAGCAGCACGGCGAGGGCGCCGAAATAGGTCCGCCGTGCCTGTTTGCGCTCGATCTCCGCCACCCACCCCTGCAGGCCCTCGATGCGCTCCTGCAGGTTGGGGTCCGGCGATCCGGTGCCGGTCTTGGCAGCCACTGGCGTCGTCGGGGCGTTCGTGGCGCCGCTCGTGGTGCCGCTGCCGGCCTTCGCGGCCTCGGGAGGATTCGATTCGGCCTTGGCGGCCTCCCCTGGCTCGGTCGCGGGCTTGCCGGCCTCCTCTGGCTGCGTCTCGGCCTTGGCGGCCTCCCCTGGCTCGGTCGCGGGCTTGCCGGCCTCCCCTGGCTGCGTCTCGGTCGTCGCGCTGTCGGCCGGCCTCGCGCCTCCCCCGCGCGAGAAGGTGGGCATGGAGACCCTGGGCATTCGGAAGCGAGGGCCGTCTTCAGCCATCACCGCCATCCTAGAGGCCCCCCGGGAGCCTTGGGCCCATACCATTTCCCACTCATCGTCAGTAAGGAGGCGCAGATGCCCGAAGCAGTGATCGTCGACACCGTCCGCACGCCCATCGGCAGAGCCTTCAAGGGATCGCTGGCCCAGCTGCGGCCGGATGAGCTGGGCGCCTTCGTCATCGACGAGCTGCTCGAGCGGAATCCAGAGGTCCAGCCGTCCTCGGTGGAGGACGTCTTCTGCGGCTGCGGCATGCCGCAGGGTCTGCAGGCGTTCAACATCGCCCGGATAATGGTCCTGCTCTCCAAGAAGCTGCCCGACACGGTCAACGGCGTGACGATGTCGCGCTACTGCGCCTCCAGCCTCGATTCGATCCGGCATGCCGCCAACGCCGTGCGCGCCGGCCAGGGGGACACCTACATCGCCGCCGGTGTCGAATGGGTGAGCCGCTACAACGAGCGGACCGAGCCCGCCGGGGCGGCGGATCAGAACGAGCGCCTACAGGGCAAGGACGGGACTCCGAACGCGTACATCGAGATGGGCGTCACCGCGGTGAACGTGGCGAAGCGATACGAGGTGAGCCGCGCGGACATGGACAAGTACGCCCAACGCTCGCAGGAGCTGGCGGTCAAGTCCCAGGAGGACGGCTTCTTCGACCGCGAGATCGTCCCCGTCGAGCTCCCGGACGGCTCCGAGGTGACGAAGGATGACGGCCCGCGGCCGACCTCGACGCTCGAGAAGCTCGCCGAGCTCCCCGAGGCCTTCGAGGGCGGCGGTGGAGTCACCGCCGGGAACTCCTGCCCGCTCAACGACGGCGCCGCAGCTGTTCTCGTGATGTCGGAGGACCGCGCCAAGGAGCTCGGCCTGAAGCCGCGCGCGAAGATCGGCACGGCAGCCACCCACGGCAACGAGCCGGAGTACATGGGCGTCGCGCCGATCGGAGCGATCAAGACGGTGCTCGACCGAGGCGGGATGACCATCAAGGACGTCGATGCCGTGGAGCTCAACGAGGCCTTCGCCGCTCAGGTGATCCCGATCATGGCCGAGTGCGACATCCCACTGGAGAAGCTCAACACGCACGGCGGGGCGATCGCCCTTGGCCACCCGTTCGGCATGACAGGGGCTCGGATCATGGGCACCCTGCTCAACGCGATGGAGACCGACGACCACCACGTCGGCCTCGAGACGATGTGCGTCGCCGGCGGGCAGGGCGAGGCGATGCTCGTCGAGCGCCTCAACTGACGCCGCGGCTCCTTCAGGCGCGGCGCCCGGGCGATCTGTAGTGTTTCGCGATCCGCGCGGACGGCAGGGGAAGCCGTCGGGGGTGACGCGGGCCGATTCGGAACCAAGCCCAAAAGGGAGAAGAACCTGATGAAGAGAGGAATCTGGGCGCTCGCGGCTGTGGCTGTTGCGGCGCTGGCGGTGACGGTGGCAGGCTGCGGCGGTGGCGGGTCGGATAACCCGACCGAGGTTGCCGTCAAGGTCACGGAGAACGGCAAGGGTGATTACTCGATCGCCGTTCCCGGCGAGATCGAGGGCGGCGCAGTCGAGCTGACGCTCGACAACTCCGCCAACAAGGTCCCCCACATGGCGCAGATCGTTCAGATCGGGGAGGGTCACACGTATGCCGAGGCAAAGCCGATCCTCGACACCGAGCGACCCCAGAAGATCCCCGAGTGGATTCGCGGCTACGGCGGAGTCAACACGGTCAATCCGGGCGAGACCGGAACCGCCACGGTGAAGCTCGACGACGGCCACTATGTGGTCCGCGACGAGGCCGACAACGGCGCCAGGGAGGTCCCGGCCACCGAGTTCGACGTCAAGGAGACCAACGACGCCGACCTGCCGGACACCGACGCCTCGGTCACGGCGGCCACGACCGGCTCTCAGGATCCCGCCCACGAGTACGAGTGGAAGACCGATGGCCTGAAGGCCGGCAACAACACGATCACCTTCGACTCGCAGGGCAAGGAGGCGCTCCACATCATCGCCGCGGCCCCGATCAAGGGCAACGCGACCATCGATGACGTCGTCAAGGACCTCCAGTCGAATGGACCGCCGAAGTCGATCGACTTCGAGCATTTCCAGCAGACCGCGGTCCTCGACGGCGGGAAGAAGGAGGCCACGCAGCTCAACCTGCAGGCTGGTCGCTACGTGTTCATCTGCTTCCTGCCGGATCGCGACGAACCGACCAAGCCCCACTACCAGCAGGGGCTGCTGAAGGAAGTCACGGTCCCCTCGAGCTGAGTTCGCGGAGATCGGACCTGACCGAAACGCGCCCCCGCTCGGCGGGGGCGCGTTTCTCTCCTTTGACGGCCTACACCCGAAGCCCCTCGACCAGCTGAACCAGGGCCTGCTCCACCTCGGCCCGGGCCCTGCGCGGCCTGTCGGCGTAGGCGATCACGAAAGCAGCCTCGGAGAGGGCGGCGACGAAGAGGTGCGCCATCGGCTCCACGGCTATCGGGCGAAGCACGCCGGCCGCGACGGCGCCCTCGAGCGCAGTGCGCGTCAAGCCGAGGCCGTGGCGGTTGTCGATCTCGCGCCACTCCTGCCAGCCGAGGACCGACGGGGCGTCGGTGAGGGCGACCTGCTTGACGGCCGGCTCCTCGCAGGCGTCCAGGAAGGAGCGCATCCCGTTGAGGATCAGCTCCCAGGGATCCTTGGCGGTCTTCATCCTTGTGCCGATCCGCTCCATCAACCCGGCCTCGACCCGCTCGAAAACCGAGCGGAACAGATCGCGCTTGTCCTCGAAGTGGTGGTAGAGCGCGCCGCGGGTGACCTTGGCGCGCGCGACGATCTCCTCGGTTCCGACGTCGGCATAGCCTCGCTCGGCGAAGAGCCGGAGCGCGGCCTCGATCAGGGCCTCCCGGGTCGCGAGCGCTTCCGCTTCGCGACGGCCGACCTGCGTAGGGGTCGATGCCATTGACATACAGGCTGTAGGTTAAGCATCGGCTCGGCTGGTTGAGAACTCCGCTACCGTCGCCGGGGGATGTGCCCGGAGCGCTTCAGCTCGCTCCTGGAGGCGGCCAGGCAGGGGAGCGAGGCCGCCTGGCAGGAGCTCTATGGCGGCCTTGCGCCCGGCGTCCTCGGCTACCTGCGCGCGAACAACGCGCCGGACCCGGAAGACGTCCTCGGCGAGGTCTTCCTGCAGGTGGCGCGCGACATCTCCACCTTCGATGGCGAGGAGAAGGGCTTTCGGTCCTGGGTCTTCACGATCGCCCACCACCGCCTGATCGACGCCCGGCGCCATACGGCGCGTCGCCCCGTCGATTTCTCCCCGGAGCCCCCTGAGCCGAGCGGCCGCGCGGACGACGCGGCGGAGGAGGCGCTCGCCCGAATCGGGGTCGAGGAGGTTCAGCGGGTGCTCGCCGCCCTCTCCGACGAGCAGCGTGCCGTGCTGCTCCTACGCGTGCTGGCGGACATGAGCATCGAGGATGTCGCGAAGACGCTCGGCAAGCGCCCGGGTGCGATCAAGGCGCTGCAGCGCCGCGGGCTCGCAGCGGTGCAGCGGGAGCTGGCGCGCAAGGCGGTAACCCTGTGAGCGAGAACGGCGCTTACGAAGGTGGGATGAGCGACGTCGTCGTATTCATGAATGCCCTACGTGCGGCTGTGCCCGCGCACCCCGACCCCAGGCTCGGGGGGGACCTCGTTCCGCGCCTCGCGGCGGCCGCCCGCGCCTCGACGATCGAGGCGGAGACACGGGTGGTGCGGCAAGGCGCCGCGGACGGCACCGCCACGGCGAGACGACGGCGGCGGTCGCTACTCACGTCGGTAGCCAGGGTTGCCGTCGCCGTCGCGCTGATTCCGCTGGTGCTTGCCGGACTGGCGGTCGCCGGAGTCACTGTGCCCTCGCCCGCCCGCTCCGCTTTCGATGCGATCGGGATCACGCTGCCGAACCAGCCTGCGAAGGGAAGTGGGGTGAGCTCGAGCGAACAGCGCTCCGCGCAGCCCGCAGCCGAGGACACCCGGGGCGCCGGCAAGCTTGGGACTGTCAGCCAGGGCAAGTCTGCGACCGCCCACCAGCATGCTCTCGAGCAACGCGCGAAGGCAGAGGGCGAGGCGATCGGCCACGGCCGCGGCAAGGCAATCGGGTTGAAGGACCTGACGCCGCCCGGGCTATCCGGCGAAACGGGTCCCCCCGCTCATTCGAACGCCGGTGGCTCGTCGAACAGCCACGCAAACAGCCACGCGCACCCGCCACATCCCACGCCCGTCCCGAGCGGTGACGCCACGGGCCAGACGACGACCCTCCAGGATCAAGCCGTAGTCGGCCAATAGGCTGCCTCCTCATCCGCTTGCGGCTGCTCCGGCAGTTGCCCGCGAGCGGCAGAACGCAAGGCCGCTGGCGCGGTCAGTCCTCGAACAGCGCGTAGCCGTAGGAGCCGCGCTTGTAGGCGAGCTTGGCGATCGCCGTCATCCGCTCGTCGTCGTTCGACTCGATCTGATCGAACCGGCTCTCCACGCGGGCCGCGGCCCGCCGGCAGAAGGTGTCCGCGATGAACCGCTCCTGGCCCGAGGGCTCAACACCCTGGTCCTCGAAGATGTGACTGACGCGCGAGAGCAGCGCCACCTGCCCGTAGATGTCGGCGACGTTGTCGGCGAGCCGCTTCTGCTGGGCCTGCCGCTCGATGATGTCCTTTCGATGCTCCCGCAGGAGCTTCTCGGTGACACTCGCCAGCCGCTTCACCTGCTCGGAGACCGCAGCGGCGTGGTCGGACAGCTCCTCGTGGGCCATGCTGAGCTTGTCGGGCCTCACCTCGCGCTGGATCCGGTCACTGGCGTAGTCGATCAGGACCCCAATCGATCCGATTGGATCGCTCAGCTCGATTTCGGATAGGCCCTCCAGCTTCTCGCCCACCGGCTTGAACCCCCCGAGAGCGATGAACGCTCTCAGGACGTCGTTGGCGCCCTCGAAGATCGGATAGATGCGGGTGTCGCGGAGCACCTTCTCGTAGGGCAGGTCCCGCATGTAGCCCTCGCCCCCGGCCAGCTGGAGGGCCCGATTGGCCGCGTACCAGAGGAACTCGGTGCCGGAGACCTTGCAGATCGCCGACTCGAGCGAGTAGTCGGGAACGCCGGCGTCGACCAGGCCGCAGGTCAGATAGGTCATCGACTCGAGGCCGAACAGGTAGGAGACCATCCAGCCGATCTTCTCCTGGACGAGCTCGAAGTCGGCCAGCGGGCGGCCGAACTGGCGACGCTCCTTGACGTGGTCGATCGCGAGGTCGAGCAGCTTCTTGGCTCCACCCACCGAGCCGGTCCCGAGGCCGATGCGGCCGTTGTTGAGGACCTGCATCGCCACCCGAAAGCCCTGGCCGGGCTCGCCGAGCACGTTCTCGGCCGGCACGCGGACGTCCTTGAAATAGAGCCGCCGCAGGTCATTCGCCCTCAGGCCCATGGTGTCGTAGCGCTCGCCCACCTCGAGGCCCTTCATCCCCTTCTCCAGCACCAGCGCGATGTGCCTGTCCTCGCCGCCCACCTCGGCCCGGGCGAAGGTCGTGATCACGTCGGCCCTGGAGCCATTGCCGATGTATCGCTTCTCGCCGTTCAGGAGCCAGGAGCCGTCGGGTTGCTCGACCGCTCGGGAACGCACGTGGTAGGCGTCCGAGCCGGCCTCCGTCTCGGTCAGCGCGAAGGCGGCGAGCTTCCGGCCGGTGGCGAGATCGGGGAGGAAGCGCTGCTTCTGCTCGTCCGAGCCGAAGAGAGAGATCCCCTTGAAGCCGATCGACTGGTGCACGCCGAGCACGATCGCGAGGGTGGCGTCGATCTGGCCGACGGTTTCGAAGACCCGTGCGTATCCCGTTTGCGAGAGGCCCTGCCCTCCATACTCCTCCTCCACATAGAGCCCGAGCGCCCCAATCTCCCCGAGGTCGCGGAGCACCTGGTCCGGGATCCACCGCTCCTCCTCCACCTGCCTCGGGTCGTAGTGATCGGCGCAGTACTCGCGGATCTGGGCGTTGATCTCTCGAATCCGGTCCTGTTCTGAGCGGTCGGGGTCCGGCCAGGGGAAGACGAGCTCCTCGTGGATCTCGCCGAGGAAGAGCGACTTGGCGAACGAGGAGACGGACTCCCCGGCCTCCTCCCTCCGCGGGATCGCTTCGCGGACCGCCACGTTGTGAGACTACCCAGCAATGCGCCGATCGCTCGCATTCGCCTGCTGCCTGGCCGTGCTCGCGGGCTGCGGTGGGTCGAGCCATCCCGAGGTCGAGCCCGACGCGATGCTCGACTCCGCCGCCGCTCACCCGATCTCCACCGCCCGCACCGAGATCGACCTCCGCGTGCAGGTCCACGGGGCGCCTCGGCTCTCCGCGCCGCTCCACCTAAGCCTCGATGGCGGATACGTGAGCAGCGGCGATCGCCGCATCCCCAGCTTCGACTGGAGGTTCACCGCGAGCGCCCTCGGGTTCCCGGTGGGCGGGAAGGTTGTCTCGAACGGACGGAACGCCTTCCTCACCGTCTACGGCGACAGCTATGAGGTGGGGACGGGTCCGTTCGCTGAGGCCAACGAATGGCTCAACCGGACGGACAACTCGGACGAGCCGCTCGACGTGCGGCCGCGTGATTGGTTCGGGCGAGCTCGTGTCGAGGGCGAGGGAAACGAAGGAGGGGTCGATTGCGAGCGCATCGCCGCACCGCTGCGCACCGTTGCCCTGCGCCGCGATCTCGATGCCGTCGCGCAGGCGTTGCACCTCTCGTCGTCGCCGGCGGTGCGCGGCACGGTCCGGGGTTGCGTCGGCTTCGACGATCGCGTTTTTCACGAGTTCGCCGTTGACGCACAGGTGGGCATCCCGCCGGGGGACCGGCAGCGGCTCGGCGGAGCCACCTCCGCCCGGGTCGAGCTCGAGATCGTGAACAGTGATGTCGGCGAGCAGCAGCAGATCTCGATCCCGACGGGTGGCGGCTACCGGCCGATCCGGGATCTGTTCCTCACCCTTAACGACCTCGGAGTCCCTTAGGCTGAACACATCGAGTCCGGAGGGAGAAGCCCAGAGGAGCGCCGAGCTGCGGCCGAGTCGCGCGCTCGGGCACGCCGCGACGAGCCAGTGGCGACGGGCGACGAGGAGCTCGTCGGGGCAGAGGGAGAGGATGAGCGCGGAGCCGATGATGCGAGGGCGCGCGCCGGCGCGAGCCGTCGCATGGGGGCTCGGCACTACGGCGGCGGGGACGTCTATCTGCGCCGCAGGCTGATCGCCGGCGCGGTGGTGATCGTCCTGATCGTCGTGATCTTCCTGCTCGTGGGCGGCTGCTAGGCGAGATCCCCGGTCTGGTCGGCGATCAGCTTTGCCAGCGCCAGCGACGAGGTCGCGGCCGGGGAGGGTGCGTTGCGAACGTGCAGGGCGCGCTCGGTGTGGTGAACGACGAAGTCGTCGACCAGCCGGCCGTCGCGGTCGAGTGCCTGTGCGCGGATGCCTGAGGGGCCGCTGAGGACGTCGCCGACCTCGAGTTCGGGGACGAAGCGCCGCAGCTCGGAGAGGAACGCCCGGCGGCTGAGCGCGTGCCGGAGCTCGGTGGTCCCGGTTCGCCAGAAGCGGCGGATGAGGCGCCAGGTTCCCGGCCAGGCCAGGGTCGACGCCAGATCCGCGGGTCGGACCCGAGCGAGCTGGTAGGCGTCCCGGGCGCCCACGATGAGAGCGGAGGGGCCGAGCAGCACCTCGCCGTCGATCCCTCGGGTCAGGTGCCCGCCGAGGAAGGGAAGCTCGGGATCGGGGACCGGATAGATGCTGGCGCGAACCAGCTCGCGCCGCTCGGGACGAAGTCGCAGGTAGCCACCGCGGAAGGGAACGATCCGTGGCTCGGATGGCGCACCGGCTGCGACCGCGAGGCGGTCCGACCACGCCCCGGCGCAGCTGATCACGAAGCCCGCCTCGGTGCTCCCGCGCTGGTGCTCGACCGAGATGCTCCCGCCCCTCGGAACCAACCGCTTGACCCCGGCATTCGTCAGCACGGACCCACCGGCGGTCTCGATGTCGCCGGCGAAGGCCCCGGCCACGCGCGCGAAGTCGACCACCCCGGTAGCGGGCGAGTGCAGGGCGGCACTCCCGCGGGCGTGGGGCTCGATCTCGGTGATCTGGTCCGGGCCGATCCGACGCAGGCCCGGGACCCCGTTCTCGCGGCCGCGGCGCTCGAGCTCGTCGAGGCCGGGCAGCTCGGACTCGGAGGTGGCGATGATCAGCTTGCCGCTCCGGCGGGCCTCGATCCCGCGCTCGTCGCAATAGGCGTAGAGCAGGCGCGCGCCCTCGACGCACAGCCGAGCCTTGAGCGATCCGGGCGCGTAGTAGATCCCGGCGTGGATCACACCGCTCGAGTGGGAGGTCTGGTGCGCTGCGAGCCGATCCTCCCGCTCGAGCACGCAGAGGCCGGCATCGGGGTGGCGGCGGAGCAGCTCGCGCGCCACGGCGAGCCCGAGGATGCCGCCGCCGATCACGACGAAGTCAGCGGTCGGCGGTGGCTGGGTTGTGGCTGGAGCTGCCATCCGCTGCGATCCTAGGCGGGGCTGCGGCCCGGATACGATCGCCACGTGGCGTTGCCCCTGAAGCCCCCGATCAAGCCGCAGCTCGCCCTTTCGCGCAAGGTCCTGCCGGAGGGTGAGGGCTGGGCATACGAGCCGAAGTACGACGGTTTCCGGGCGATCGTGTACGTCGATGGCGACGACGTCTACATGCAGTCGCGGGGCGGGAAGCCGCTGCGCCGCTACTTCCCCGAGGTTCGATTCCCCGAGGGCCGCTATGTGCTCGACGGCGAGCTGGTCATCCTGGACACCGACGGGCGGGAGGAGTTCGATGCGCTCCAGAACCGCCTGCATCCAGCCGAATCGCGGGTGCGCATGCTCGCCGAGCAGACGCCCGCGCTCTTCCGGGCCTTCGACCTGCTTGCCGAAGACGGACAGAAGCTCACGGGGAAGCCCTTCGCCGAGCGCCGCGCCGCGCTCGAGGGGATGATCGCGGCGGCGCCCGGGCGCAAGAAGACGGCCTCGGGATCCGTGGAGGTGACCCCGCTGACGACCTCGCCGAAGAAGGCGGAGCCCTGGCTGCTATCGGGCGAGGGTGTGATCGCCAAGGAGCTGGGCGCGATCTACAAGCCGGGCCAGCGCAAGGGCATGGTCAAGGTCAAGCGGGTGCGCACCATCGACTGCGTCGTCATGGGCTGGAGGCCCGGCAAGCACGAGGGGACGGTGGGCTCTCTGATCCTCGGCCTCTACGACAACGCGAACCTGCGGCCGATCGGCCACACCTCGGGACTGAAGGCGAAGGAGAAGAAGGAGTTGGTGAAGACGCTCGCCGAGTATGAGACCGGCGAGAAGGGTTCGGGCGATCCGAGCCGCTGGGACGCCAACCGCGAGCTCGAGTGGTACGAGCTACGGCCCGAGCTCGTCGTCGAGGTCACCTACGACCACACCTCCGGCGGCCGCATC
The DNA here is from genome assembly GCA_963695675.1 of uncultured Solirubrobacterales bacterium. GTDB lineage: Bacteria > Actinomycetota > Thermoleophilia > Solirubrobacterales > 70-9 > DASUPK01. The sequence continues at coordinate 826,843 of CAVOGY010000007.1, read as the reverse complement.
CGCCACGGCTCCAAGATCGTCCGCTGGCGGGACGACAAGGACCCGAACGACTGCAAAATCGATCAGCTCACCTAGCAGCCGCAGGCGGCCCGCAGGATCTAGGGCCAGAGGTGGACTCCCAGGTGGCGGCGAGGAGGGCGCATGGTGACATTAGGCGTCACGCGCCCGCGACGGCTGCACCCGCTTGGGCTCGCCGCGCTGCTTGGCGAAGTGCGGCGGCCAGGGGGCGTCGCCGAGGCCACCCTCCTCGTCGCGGCGGGCGAGGTCGAGCAGCCGGTCGAGCGATCCGGCGTGGTCGTCGATGTCCACCGCCGGGTCGCCCTTCTTCCTGACCCGGTCCGGGACGGTGTCGAGCCGTAGCTCGGCGGGGTCGACGGCCGGCACCTCGTCCCACTCGATCGGGCAGCAGACGCGCGCATCGGGGACGGGCCTGACCGAATAGCCCGACGCGATCGTGCGGTCGCGGGCGTTCTGGTTGTAGTCGACGAAGACGCCGTGACGCTCCTCCTTCCACCACTTGCTGGTCGCGTTCCGCGGCAGGCGGCGCTCGACCTCGCGGGCCAGAGCCAGCGCCGCCCGGCGCACCTCGACGTAGTCCCAGCGCGGCTCGATCCGCACGTTCACGTGGATGCCGCGAGAGCCCGAGGTCTTCGGGTAGCCGACCAGACCGTGCTCCTCGAGGACGTCCCGGACACAGAGCGCCACCTTGCGGACCGTGTTCCAGCGAACTCCGGGCGTCGGGTCGAGATCGATCCGAAGCTCGTCGGGCCGATCGAGGTCGCTGCGGCGGACAGGATGCGGGTTGAAGTCGACCACCCCGAGGTTGACCGCCCAGACGAGGTGCGCGGCGTCGTTGACGACGAGCTCGGTCGCGGTGCGCCCGCTCGGGAAGGTGAAGGTGGCCGTCTGCAGCCAGTCGGGCGCGCCCTTGGGAACGCGCTTCTGAAAGAAGAACTCACCGGTGACCCCGTCGACGAAGCGCTTCATCGTCCCGGGCCGTTCACGGAGCTGGTTGACGGTGGCCTTCTCGACGGCGATGTAGTACTCGGCCAGGTCGAGCTTGGTGAACCGGGGCTGGGGGAAGAAGAGCTTCCCAGGGTTAGAGAGCTTCACCTCGCGGCCCGCCACCTCGATCGTCGTGAAGTTCGCCTTCGCCACCGTGGACATCTTCGCCATTACGACCGCGGATCCGAGTCCCGAGTCATCGGCGCTGATTGAATCCGCGGATCGAAACTCTCGAGACGCTGACCTACGAGGTGACCGGCCGGATCGGCCGGATCACCCTGAACCGGCCCGAGCGAGGCAACGGGATCACGCTCGAGATGCCGCGCGAGCTCGCCGAGTGCGTCGAGCGCGCGGACCTCGATCCGGAGGTCCACGTGATCGCCCTCTCCGGCAACGGCTCCGGCTTCTGCGGCGGCTATGACCTGGTCGCGTCCGCGGAGGGGAACATGGAGGGCGTCGCGAGTCCGGAGGCGCCACCCGGGTCGCCGCTCGATCCGGTGGTCCAGGCCCGCAACCACGACCCGCAGGGCACCTGGGACCCGGTCATCGACTACCAGATGATGAGCCGCAACCTGCGTGGCTTCATGAGCCTCTTCCACTGCGACAAGCCGACGGTCTGCAAGGTGCACGGCTACTGCGTCGCGGGCGGCACCGACATGGCGCTCTGCTCGGACCTGATCGTGGCCGAGGACGAGGCCAAGATCGGTTATCCGCCGGCGCGTGTCTGGGGCGTCCCGACGAGCGCGCTCTGGGCGTTCCGGGTCGGGCCCGCCCGCGCGAAGCGCCTGCTGCTCACCGGCGATTCGATCGACGGCACCACCGCGGCGGAGTGGGGCCTCGCCGCGGAGGCGGCCCCGGCGGCGGAGCTGGACGAGCGCTTCGAGTCCCTGCTCGAGCGGATCGCCCGGCTTCCGGTCAACCAGCTGGTGATGCACAAGCTGCTCATAAACCAGGCGCTCTACGCACAGGGACTTGAGGCGACGCAATCGCTCGGCGTCTTCTTCGACGGGATCGCCCGGCACACCCCGGAGGGCTTCGCCTTCCAGCGGCGCGCGGCGGAGGCCGGCTTCAAGGAGGCCGTCCGCGAGCGCGACGAGCCCTTCGGCGACTTTGGGCGATAGGAAGTGACCGCGAACCCGGAGATCACCGCGGAGAACGTCGCCGGGTGGCTGCCGGGCACCTTCCCCGGCGACATGGCGATCGAGCCGCTCGAGATCACGGACGAGGTGGCGACCGGCCGCTTGGTCGTCGACAAGCGCCACCTCCACCCGGGCGGCTTCGTCCACGGTGGCGTCTGGACAGCGTTCGGGGACTCGGTCGCCGGCTGGGCGACCTTCAGGAACCTGCCGCCTGACCACGACTTCACGACGATCGAGCTGAAGCTGAACGTCTTCGCAGCGGGGGTCCTCGGGGATGAGCTGATCTGCGAGGCGCGGCCGCTGCACGTCGGCCGCAGCACGGCCGTGATCGAGGCGAAGATCCTGAACGGCGAGAAGCCGGTCGCGAACCTGATCGTCACGCAGTTCGTACTGCCGGGACGCGACCCGCGCGCCGAGCGGCCGGCTCCCGGCGACTACCCGCCGGGCGACTAGCCGGGCTGCTCGAGCATCTGCGGCCGCAGCCTCTTGGCCTGCTCCGGGTCGAGGCAGACGAACTGTCCGCTGGTCTCGATCACGATCAGCCCGACGTTGTGCAGGTCGTCGAAGCCGTGCTCGAGTGCGATGTCGGCGAGCTCCGTCTCGTTGATGGCCTCCCTGCGCATCGCCTTCTCGTCCGGCTGGCCATTTCGAAGCAGGACGCTCGGCGTTCCCTCCAGGATGCGGCGCGCCCGGGTGCTGCGATAGGTGATGTGCACGAAGGCGTAGTTCGCGACGAACAGGGTCCCGGCACCGATCACGCCCCCGGTGACCGTGCTGTCGTTGCCGATCAGCGCGTTCTGCAGGGCGTTCGAGGCGAGTAGCAGGACCGCCAGGTCGAGCACGTTGATCTGGGCGAGCTCTCGCTTCCCTCCCAGCCGCAGGGCGACGGCCAGGAAGATGAAGACGAGCAGCGAGCGGAAGATCTTCTCGTCGATCCCCAGGTGGAGATCGAAGAGGCTGCCGCCAAGCGAGCCGAGTGGGAGGGCCATCCGCCCGGGGTTCGGCAGCGGAGTGCCGCCTCCTCCGGCTGGGCCGCGTTGCCCGCCTAGGGCACCCGGTGGATCTCGAAGAGGTTGGTCCCGACCCCCTGCGCCGGCAGGCCAGCGGTGATCGCGACCAGATCGCCCGACTCCGCGATCTCGTGGTCGCGGGCGAGCGTCGCGCAGTCGTCGAGCAGCTTGCGGATGCTGGTCCAGTCCTCGGCCTGGGTGGAGCTGATCCCGAACAGTAGGTTCATGCGGCGGACCGTCTCGAGCCGCTGCGAGACGGCCAGCACCGGCACCCGGGGCCGATGAGCGGAGATCAGCCGTGCGGTTCGTCCCGACGAGGTCGGGCAGACGATTGCCTTCAGTCCGAGCCGGTAGCAGGCGGCGACGGCGACCTGCGCGACGGTCTCGGCGATGTCGTGCTCGTGCTCCTCGACCCGCGTGAAGACCAGCTCGCCGTATTTGAGGTGAGGCTCCGTGACGCGCGCGATCCGGTCCATCACCCGAACCGCCTCGACCGGGTGGTCGCCGATCGCGGTCTCCTCGGAAAGCATCACCGCATCGGTGCCGTCGTAGATCGCGTTGGCGACGTCGGTGACCTCAGCCCGGGTCGGCCGTGAGGCGCGCACCATGGTGGCGAGCATCTGGGTGGCGGTGATGCTCGGCTTCGAGGCGCGCCCGGCGAGGGCGATGAGCCGCTTCTGAGCGCCGGGGACCTCCTCGATCGGTAGCTCAACCCCCAGGTCTCCCCGGGCCACCATGATCCCGCTGCCCGCCTCCTCGATGATCTCCTCAGCTCGCTCGGCAGCCTGCGGCTTCTCGATCTTCGCGATCAGGGGGATGTCGACACCCCGCTCCTTCAGACGGCCCTCCACCTTCTTCAGGTCGGACGGCCTGCGGACGAACGACACGGCGAGCAGGTCGATGCCGTTCTGGCAGGCGAAGTCGATCCAGGGCTCGTCCGACGCGCCGGTCTCCGGAAGGTCGGTGTCGGCGCTCGGCAGGTTGACTCCCTGGTGTGAGCTGACGGCGCCGCCCGCCTCGACGTCGCAGGTGACGTCGCCGCCCGATACCGAGACCACCCGCAATCGCACCCGGCCGTCGGCGAGGAAGACGGGGTCGCCCTCTCGGACCGCCTTCGCGAAGCCGTCCCACTGCACCGTGAGCAGCTCCTGGTTCCCGGGCCTGCCGTTCGTCTCGCCGCGCATCAACACCGTTGAGCCAGAGTGGAGGACCGCGACATCTCCCTCGAGGTCCCCGAGACGGAGCTTCGGGCCAGGCAGGTCGCCCATGATCCCGACCTCACGGCCGACCTCCTCGCTCGTCTGTCTCACCCGGCGCACGGTCTCCGCCTGCTCCTCGGGTGTCCCGTGCGCGAAGTTGATCCTGAAGACGTCGACCCCCGCCTCGAAGAGCTGACGAAGCACCTCCGGGTCCGTGCTCGCCGGCCCCAGGGTGGCGACGATCTTGGTGCGGCGGGGGTTATCCGAGGGTTGATGCGAGGGCGCTCCGCCAGGAGCGACCCGTTTTGATGTTGGCGCAACCCGTTTTCGGTCGGAGGCGGCCACTAGCTCTGCCCCGAGGTGCGGGTTCGGGGAACCGGCGCGGGCGCGGCCGGCATCGGCGCGGTGACCGGCCCCGTGGGCGCCTCGTCCGGAGGCGGCGGCCGTTCCTCCAGCTGCTCGATCGCCGGGACGCGCCAGACGACGCTCGCCAGCACCAGGCCGGCGGCGGCGGAGAGCAGCGCGAGGAAGAGCTGGCCTCCGCCCATCCGGGTCAGGTCGAAGAAGTCCCGAGCGGCCGGGACCGCGAGAACCAAGGCGTAGAGGGCGCCGAGAGCGGCGACCAGAGCGAGCATGTAGCTCTGGATGGCAATGTGCTCTCTCCCCGGGCCGCGCTCGAGCAGCAGAATGAAGCAGAGCCCGAGCACGACGAGCGTGGTGGTTGCAGCAGTGCGCCCCGCCTCGAGCGAGCCGCCGAAGACCGTGTCGACGAGGAAGAAGCTCGCCAGCGAGGCCGCGGCGATGGCCAGGCCGGCCGGGATCGCGAAGGCGGCCAACGCCCGCAGCAGCCGGCCCCTGTACAGGGGGCCGTCGCTCGGGGCGAGGGCAAGCACGAAGGAGGGGATGCCGATGGTCAGGAAGGCCGCCAGGGTGAGTTGCCGGGGGAGGAACGGGAAGGCCCAGCCCGGAATCGCGACCACGACGATCAGCGCGGCCGCGTAGACCGTCTTGGTCACGTAGAGCCGGCCGAGGCGGTGGATGTTGCGCGCAATACGGCGGCCCTCGGCGACGGCCCGCGGCAGTCGCGAGAACTGGTCCTTGAGCAGGACGATGTCGGCGATCCCCTTCGTGATCTGGCTCCCCGATCCCATCGCGACCGCCATCCTCGCCCGTTTCAGGGCGGGGACGTCATTGACCCCGTCTCCAATCATCGCCACGAACCGGCCGCGCTCGGCGAGCGCCGAGACGAGCGCCTTCTTCTGCTCGGGCCGGATCCGGCAGAAGATCGTGTTCTCCTCCGCGATCTGGCCGAGGGCCTCGCGATCCTCGGGCAACTGATCGCCGGCGACAACCCCGGCGCCGGTCGGAACGCCGACGGCGGAGGCGACCGCCGTCACGGTCTGAGGGGCGTCGCCGGAGATCAGCTTCAGGTCCATCTCCTGGTCCCGCATGAAGCGGATCGTCTCCTGGGCATCGGGGCGGAGTGTCTCCTCGAGCACGATCAGCGCCAGCGGCGTGACCGCCGGCGGCGGGTCGGAGTAGGGATTGTCCGGGAGCCCGCCGGAGGCCCGACCGAACGCCACAACCCGCCGCCCGGCCTTCGTGTGGCTCTCGAGGCTCCGCTGCAGGGGCACAGGCAGGGAGAGCGAGCCCCGGGCCATCAGCACGTCGGGCGCACCGAGGACAAAGGTCTCACCCCGGCCGAGGGTCAGCCCGCTCCACTTCCATTCCGAGGAGAAGGGCACCTCGGCCCTCACCCGTTCACCGGTCGCCGGGTAGGTCTCGGCGATCGCCTCCAGGGTCCGGTTGCGCTCGCCGGAGCCGGCGGCGAACCGCGCGAGGGCCTGTTGCGCGGCGCTCGCCTCGGATGGGTCGGCGACGTCGACCGAGACCAGCTCGAGCTCGCCGGTAGTCAGCGTCCCGGTCTTGTCGACGCAGATCGTGTCGACCGCCGCCAGGGCTTCGGTCGCGCTCATCTGCTGGACCAACGTGTCGAGCCTGGCGAGCCGCACAGCGGCGACGGCGAGCGTGACGCTCATCAGCAGGACCAGCCCCTCGGGGATCAGCGTGATCAGCCCGGCGGTAGCGGTCTGCGCGGCTTCGTGGAGGGGCGTGTTGCGCGCCTGCAGGGCGACGATCAGCACGACCGCGAGCGGGATCATCAGCCAGGTGCTCGCCTTGAGCACCAGGTTGACCTCGTCCTGCAGCGGCGAGGGGGGGTGGCGGAAGGTACGCGCCTCGCCCGCGACCTTCTCGGCGTAGCTGTCCTCACGAACCGCGTCCACCTCGTAGTAGCCGGACCCGGTGATGCAGAAAGAACCCGAGAGCCCCCGGTCGCCGACCCGCTTGCGGACACCGTCGGCCTCACCGGTGAGCATGGACTCGTCGAGGGTCAGCCCGCGGCTCTCCGCCACCTCGCCGTCCGCCACCAGCTGGTCTCCCGGCTCGACTCGGATCCAGTCGCCGGGCACGACCTCGTCGGCAAGCAGCTCGACCAACCCGCCATCCCGGACGACCCGCGCCTTCGGGGCCACCAGCAGGGCGAGGCTGTCGAGCGTCTCCTTGGCCTTGAGCTCCTGCCGGATGCCGATGTAGCTGTTGATCACCGCGATGAAGCCGAAGAGAGCGTCGGCAAACAGGCCGAGCGAGAGCATGACGACGAAGAAGACGCCGATGATCAGGTTGAAGAAGGTGAAGACGTTCCCGGCGACGATGCTCGCCACCGAGCGGCTGCTCCGGTCCTCGACCGGCCCGAGCTGGCGCAGCCGCTTCGCGGCCTCCTTGCTCGAAAGCCCACCTGGATGACGTCGGTCGGTCACAGCCGCATTGTTAGCGAAGCGCGACGGCGTCAAAGTCAAGCGCTCGGCGGCTCCCAGAACCACTCATCGAACGCGCGGACCGCCCCCCGCCGCAGACCACGCCGGCCGAAGTAGGCGAGCTCCTCGCCCGACATCAAACGGATTGCTCCTCGGTTCCCGCCTCGGAGCACCCTCGCATTGACCGCGGCGGTCCGCGAGGCGACGCCCGGTAGCCCCGCCTGCCAGGCCCGCAGGCCGATCGGCTGGCACCTGCGCCACGAGACCGTCCGACGCCGGCTGTCGAGCGGGTAGGTGCGGGGCAGGCCGGCGTCGCGGCAGCCGGCGTCGGTGATCACGTTCAGGTAGCGGTCCTCGGGAACCCTGGCCCGGACCAGGATCGGACCAGTCCCGGGCCGCAGGTCCTCCGGGCCATAGGGTTGACCCTCGAGCTTTCGGTAGACGTTCGCCCGGGCGACCGGGATCGAGCGGCAGAGGTAGACGACCGGGAATGACTCGGGCGGGTTCCAGCGTCCGCCGCGCTCGGCGGCGTACCGCCCGTCGAGCGGGTCGTCCCAGTCCGGGTCGGCAACCCGCAGGTACGGACCGCCCCGCCGGATGGTTCTCACCCGATCAGCATCAAACGGGTTGCGCCTCTGCGGCGCACCCTCGCATCTGCGCTGCCGCGCGCCCTCGCATCAAGCTGCCCAGTCGAACGAGCGACGCACCAGCGTGAGCAGCTCGTCCTCGCGGTTGCGCTCGATCATCTCGAGCATCGAGAGCCCGCCGTAGGCGTCGGCGGGGCGCCGCGCGATCCCCGGAATCCGCTCGGGCTTCAGCCGGTGGCCGAGGAGGTCGCAGATGGCCGCCACGGTCGCGGCCTTCGCCATGCGGCTGGAGGGGACCCCGCGCTCGCGCCATTGGCCGACCGCCTGCCGACTGACACCGAAGAGCCGCCCGAGCTCGGTCTCGGATAGCTCCAGGGCCTCAGCGATCGGGTCGAGCAGGGTGGGCGTCAGGACTGGACTCATCGTGGGTCCATCCTAGCGCAAGCATTTCGCAAGCTAGCGGGCCCCGTCCCCCCGGATTGCCTCTTCACCCCAGAAAACAGGAGGAATCACTAGGGTTGCGCAGCGCATGGGTTTGAAGCTTGGACTCAACCTCGGTTACTGGGGAATCGGACCCCAGGGCGACGAGGCGAGCGAGATCGTGTCGTCCGCCGAGCGCATCGGCTTCGACTCGGTCTGGGCCGCCGAGTCATACGGCTCGGACGCGGTAAGCGTGCTCGCGTACTTAGCCGCAAAGACGGAGACGATCCAGCTTGGCGCGGCAATCCTGCAGGTCCCGGCCCGCCAGGCCGCCGCCGCGGCGATGGCCGGGGTGACGATCGACGCGCTCTCGGGCGGCCGCTTCATCTTCGGCTTTGGTCCGTCCGGACCCCAGGTCTCGGAGGGCTGGTACGGCGTTCCCTACGAGAAGCCGTGGGGGCGGACCCGCGAGTACGTCGAGATCGTCAAGCAAGTCGTCGCGCGCGAAGGACGCCTGGAGTACCAGGGCAAGCACTTCACACTCCCTTTGAAGGAGGGCGAGGGCGTCACCGGCCAGGGCAAGGCGCTGAAGCTCAACATGCACCCGATCCGGAGCGAGATCCCCGTCTATCTCGGGGCGATCGGCCGCAAGTCGGTCGAGCTCGCCGCCGAGATCGCCGACGGCTGGATCCCGATCTTCTTCTCGGTAGACAAGTGGGAGGAGGCATGGGGCGAGCACATCGAGGCCGGCCTCGCCAAGGGGGGCCGTTCGCGCGAGGACTTCCAGGTCTCGCCCTCCGTGCAGGTTGCGATCGACGGGGACCTGGACGCCGCGCGCGGGCTCGTCAAGGCCGGGCTGCTGCTCTACATCGGCGGGATGGGTTCGAAGAAGACCAACTTCTACGCCGACCTGACCCGCCGCTTCGGCTTCGCGGAGGTCGCCGACGAGGTCCAGAGCCTCTACCTCGACGGCAAGCGCGAGGAGGCGTATGCCGCGATCCCTGACGAGCTCGTCGACGCCACGGCGATGATAGGCAGCGAGGATGAGATCGCCGAGCGGGTGAAGCGCTTCGCCGACGCGGGCGTCGATCGGATGATCGTCTCCCCGGTGCACGCCAACGCCGATCAGAACCTCGCCACGCTCGAGAAGCTGTCCGAGATGCTGGGGGCGGGCTCCCCGGCATAGCTTCACCCGTGTCGCAACCGGACGTCGACGTCGTCCTCGATCAGTTCGCCGCGGTGAATGAGCGGGACTTCGAACGGGCGATGGACCGATATGCCGAGGACGTGAGGCTGTTCGCTTCGCCGGCGAGCGGGCCGAAGGCCGGCGTCTTCGAGGGGAAGGAGGCCGTCGGCGAGTGGTTCGGTGACTGGTTCCGGACCTTCGCCCCGGGATATCGATTCGAGGTTGAGGAGGCGCGCGAGCTCGACAGCGGCGTGATCTTCATCTTCGCGACCCACGGCGGCAAGGGCCGCATGAGTGGAGCAGCGGTCCGCGGCGAGACCGGCTATCTGTACCGAGTGCGCAAGGGCATGATCAGTCAGGTCGGCTTCTACGCGGGGCGGGAGGAAGCCCTCGAGGCGGCGGCGCTACCGGAGTGGTACGGGGCCCAAACCGACTAGATTGCCGCGCTCAATCCCTGCCGTGGGCAGTGAATCGTCCGGATGAAGATCGGAGTCCCAAAGGAGACCGCCCAGGGAGAGCGCCGCGTTGCGCTGGTCCCCGACGTGGTGAAGGCGCTCGTCGCAAAGGGCATCGACGTGGCGGTGGAATCCGGCGCCGGCGAGGGCGCCTCGCACCCGGATGCCGAGTACTCCGACGCCGGGGCGAAGGTCGGAGAGGACGTCTGGGGCGCGGACGTCGTGCTCAAGGTGACTCCGCCGACCGAGGAGGAGGTCGGGCGCCTGCATGAGGGTCAGGTCGTGATCGGCTTCCTCGAGCCTCTCACCAACCCGGCGCTCGCCAAGTCTCTCGCCGAGGCGAGGGCCACCAGCTTCGCGATGGAGTCGATCCCGCGGATCACCCGCGCCCAGTCGATGGACGCGCTCTCCTCGCAGGCCAACCTGGGCGGCTACATGTCCGTGCTGATCGCGGCGCGGGAGTCGGGCAAGCTGTTCCCGATGATGACCACGGCGGCGGGGACGATCCCCCCCGCCAAGGTCCTCGTCCTGGGCGCCGGGGTCGCCGGCCTGCAGGCCATCGCCACTGCCAAGCGCCTCGGTGGGGTCGTCACCGGCTTCGACGTCCGCTCGGTGGTCAAGGAGCAGGTCCAATCGCTCGGCGGGCGCTTCCTCGAGGTCGAGGCGGTCAAGGACGCCGAGGGCGAGGGTGGCTACGCGCGTCCGCTCACCGATGAGGAGAACGAGCGGCTGCGCGCCGAGCTCGGCGAGGCCGCCAAGCGCCAGGACGTGATCATCACCACGGCGCAGATCCCCGGGCGGCCGGCCCCACTGCTGATCACCGCCGACGCGGTCGAGGGAATGGCACCCGGGTCGGTGATCGTCGACCTCGCCGCCGAGACCGGCGGCAACGTCGAGGGCTCGAAGCCGGGGGAGACCGTCGAGCAGAACGGCGTGAAGATCATCGGCCCCGCGAACCTGCCAAGCCAGATGGCCGGCAACGCGTCGGCGCTCTACGCGAAGAACCTCCAGAACCTCGTCGAGCTCCTGGTCGACGACGAGGGGAACCTCGCAATCGACGACGACGACGAGATCGTCGCCGGCGCCTGCCTGACCAGAGACGGGGAGATCGTCAACGAGCGAGCCAAGGAGGCAGCGAACCAATCATGAGTCTGATCACCGAGATCACGATCTTCGTCCTGGCCGCCTTCGTTGGCTTCGAGGTGATCTCGAAGGTGCCCACGACCCTCCACACCCCGCTGATGTCACAGACCAACGCGATCCACGGCATCGTCATGCTCGGCGGGCTGATCGTGATCGGCTCGGCCGACGACACGCTGGAGAAGGTCATCGGCACGATCGCGATCGCCTTCGGCACGATCAACATCGTCGGCGGGTTCATGGTCACCGACCGGATGCTCGGCATGTTCCGCGGCAGGGACCGCAAGGCGAAGCAGGACGGTGAGGCAAGCACTAATGGGGCTGCTCCTGACGGAGCAGCCTCGGATAGACCGTCGGAGGCCGGTCAGTGATCCCAGCCCCGCCGCTGGCGCTGTCGCAGAGCAGCGACTTCGTCACCGCCTGCTACATCGTCGCCTTCTCCCTCTTCATCTTCGGGATCCAGCAGGGGACACACCCGCGTACTGCGCGCCGGGGCAACCTGATCGCCGCCGCCGGGATGCTGGTCGCGGTCACGGTCACGCTCTCGCTCGACGTGATCGGCAACGGCGTCCTGATTCTGATCGGGATTTTGATCGGGACGGCGGTCGGCCTCATCGCCTCACTCCGGGTCCAGATGACCGCCATGCCGCAGATGGTCGCGCTCTACAACGGTGTCGGCGGCGGCGCCGCGGCCCTGATCTCCTGGTCGGAGTTCAGGCATGCGACGAGCGGGGGAGCGAGCATTCCGCTCGACGTCATCGTCCCGGTCCTCTTCTCGAGCGTGATCGGCTCGGTCTCGTTCTGGGGGTCGAACATCGCCTTCGGGAAGCTCCAGGCGATCCTGCCGAGCCGTCCGCTCCAGTTCCCGGGACAGCACATCGTCAACGGGCTCTTGCTTGCCGCGATCCTCGCCGGCTGCATCGTGCTCGGCATCGACCACGACTCTCCCTCGCAGGGTCTCTACATCGGGGTCCTGATCGCCGCCGCGGTCCTGGGGAACCTCTTCGTCCTGCCGATCGGCGGCGCCGACATGCCGGTGGTGATCTCGCTGCTCAACGCCTTCACCGGGCTGGCTGCCGCCGCCGCGGGCTTCGCGCTCGACAACGTCGTCCTGATCGTCGCCGGCACGTTGGTCGGCTCCTCGGGAACGATCCTGACGATCGAGATGAGCCGAGCGATGAACCGCTCGATCGGGAACCTGCTCTTCGCGGGCTTCGGAGCGGTCTCCGCCGCCGCCGGAGAGAGGGAGGAGCGCCCGGTGCATTCGATCGGCCCCGAGGACGCCGCGATCAAGCTCGGCTACGCCGACTCGGTCGTCTTCGTCCCGGGCTACGGCATGGCGGTGGCCCAGGCCCAGCATGCCGTCAAGGAGCTCGCCAACGAGCTCGAGAAGCGCGGCGTCAACGTCAGCTACGCGATCCACCCGGTCGCGGGCCGGATGCCGGGCCACATGAACGTGCTTCTGGCGGAGGCGGACGTCCCCTACGAGCAGCTCAAAGAGATGGACGAGATCAATCCCGAGATGCCGCAGATGGATGTCGCCGTGGTGATCGGTGCGAACGACGTCACCAACCCCGCCGCCAAGGACGATCCCAACTCGCCGATCGCCGGCATGCCGATCATCGAGGTCGACGAGGCCAAGGAGGTCATCGTCATCAAGCGCAGCCTCAGCCCCGGCTTCGCCGGGATCGACAACGATCTCTTCTACGAGGACAAGACGTCAATGCTGTTCAGCGACGCCAAGGGCGCGGCCTCCGACATCGCGGCGCAGGTCGAAGAGCTCTAGCTGTCGAAGATCCGCCCGGATTGCGCTTCAGTCGTCGTGACGGCGGAACCGCGGCAGCGCCAGGCCGATGATGAAGCCGAGCACTGCGGCGAGCAGCAAAGCAAAGACCAGCGGGATCGTGGTAGTCGAAAAGAAGAACTTCACCTCCACCTCCTGCGAGTTCTGAAAGATGAAGATGGCCGCGATCACGGCCACGGCCACGATGAAGTAGAACCTCGCGCCCCTCCGCTTCCCTGCTTGGGTCCTCTCCCGCTCGGCGTTCACGTCGCGACCCTAGCATGGGCTCTTGGCGCCGATCGGCGACCGATGTGTGACCGGGTTGGGCCTTCCGTGACAAGGCCCTGACTAGCTTCGCCCGAGTGTGTCCGAACCAGATCGGGTCAGGGGACGGTCGAGTGGATCGCCCTGATCGGCTTGGTCTCCGCGGCTCTCGGCGCGCTCGCGTGGGCGGTGGGCTTCCGGTTCGGCGGGATGGCGCTGGCTGACGAGATTGGCGAGCGGATCATCTGCGCGGTCCGGCTCACAGAGGACTGCAGGAACGAGCCGAGGTTGCGCGCGGCGAATGGCCCTGAGGTCGCCGCGCTCCTGCGCGCCCACGCACCCGCCCTGCTCTACGAAGACGGGATGACGACCCTGCCGGTCGATTTCCGCGCTTGCAGATCCGATGCCTGCGCCGTCGGGCCCGACAGGGGCGCGGTCAGCCGCTCGGAAGCCGGCGTGCGGACCGTCGCCTTCACCCACGTGATCGACTGCCGGCCCGGGCACGCGATGGGGACAATCAGCTGGGGCGGCAACTGCTCCGGGACTCGGGCCGGCAACCTCTACCTGCAGTACTGGCTGTACTACCCGGGCAGCGCTACCGCTGAGGGGAGCACTCCCCTGAAGGGCGCGATCCGCAGGGTGAGCACGGCTCTGGGGCATCCGTCCTACCACCCCGACGACTGGGAGGGCTACCAGGTACGGGTCGGACCGGGCGCGAGCTTCGCGCGAGCCACGGCCCACCGCGGCTACAGCTACCAACTCGACCCGCCGCTGGTTCCCTACAGGCTGAGCAGAGGCCGCCGCGGCGCCTGGCGCCTGGAGCCAACCCCGGCGCCCCTCAACGGCTGGGGGCCGGAGAGCGACACCTACTTCATCTCCGGCGGCAGCCACGCGGGCACCGCACGGTTTCAGCGGGGAGTCTCGCGGACGACGAAAGACGGGCGGCTGGTGTTGATCCCCATCGAGACACTGCCCGGCCGGGAGCGCTACTCGTTCGCGATCAGCCCGCCGTGGCGGAAGCGGGTCTACTTCGACCCGGAGTACGACGGAACCGACTAGCGCGGCGGCATCCTGAGCGCGCCGTCGAGCCGGATCGCCGTCCCGTTCAGCATCGTGTTGGAGACGACCTCGCAGGCGAGCTCCCCGTACTCCTCGGGGCGGCCGAGCCGCGACGGGAAAGGGACGCCCGCTCCGAGGGCCTCGCGCTGCTCCTCGGGCAGGGCGGCGAGCAGTGGGGTGTCGAAGAGCCCGGGGGCGATGGTCATCACCCGGATGCCGCGGCCAGCCATGTCGCGAGCCGCGGGCAGCGTCAGTCCGACCACCCCGCCCTTCGAGGCCGAGTAGGCCACCTGGCCGATCTGGCCGTCCCAGGCGGCGATCGAGGCGGTGTTGATGCAGACGCCGCGCTCGCCCTGGTCGTCGGGCTCGTTGTCCGACATCGCCGCGCAGGCGAGCCGGAGGACATTGAAGGTTCCGACCAGGTTCACCTTGATCACGTTGTGGAAGATCTCGAGGTCGTGGGGCCCCTGCTTGGAGGCCGTCCGCTGGGCCCAGCCGATCCCCGCACAGCAGACCGAGATGCGCAGTCCGCCGGGCGCGTCGGCGGCGGCATCGACCGCGGCCTGCACCGGCTCAGGCTCCATCACGTTCGCCTCCGTGAAGGCGGCGCCCTCACCCAGCTCGGAGGCCAGCGCCGCTCCCTTCTCCGCGTTGAGGTCGGCTATCACGACCGAGGCGCCCCGCTCGTGCAGGGCGCGAGCCGTCGCGGCTCCGAGCCCCGAGGCGCCCCCTGCGACCAGCGCGCTTGCCCCCTCGATCTTCATCGGCGCGAGACCCTAACGAAGACGTTCACAAAACCGCGCAGCCGGATAACCCGTCTCGCTAGGCTTGACCGATCGCGGAGGTTGCAGCACCCACCACCGAGGGTGGGCCCCGTCCCGATTCCGACCGCAAGGCCGAGCTGGCCGGGCGTCTGGAGGAGGCACGCCGTCACACCCTCACGCTGATCGAGCCGCTCACGGAGGAGCAGCTCAACCGGGTGTACGACCCGATCCTCAGCCCGCTGATCTGGGACCTCGGGCATATCGCCAACTTCGAGGAGCTCTGGCTCGTCCAGCGGATCAGCGGCCGGCAGCCACTCCGGGGTGACCTGGGCGAGCTATACGACGCGATCGAGCAGCCGCGCAAGATCCGCGGTGAGCTGCCGATCCTGCGCGCCGACGAGGTTCGGCCCTACCTGAAGCAGGTCCGCGAGCGGACCCTCGAGGTCCTCGCCGAGATCGAGCTCGATCCCGGGAATCCTCTGCTGGCGGACGGCTTCGTCTACGAGATGCTGCTCGCCCACGAGTACCAGCACAACGAGACCATGCTGCAGCTGCTGGAGATGGTCGAGGCCTACGAGCCCGCCGAGGTCGACGGCTCGGCCTCGGCCGAGCCCATCGCCGAGGGCCCCGAGATGGTCCTTGTCGAGGGCGGAGAGCGTGAGATCGGCGCGCCGCCCGAGGGCTTTGCCTACGACAACGAGCGGCCCCGACACCGCGTCGAGCTGGCGTCGTTCTGGATCGACCGGACGCCGGTCACCAACGCTGACTACATCGCCTACATGGATGAGACGGGGGCGGAGCCGCCGATGTACTGGGAGCGCGACGGCGGGGGCGGCTGGATCCGGACGGCGATGGGCCGCACCGGTGAGGTCGATCCCCGGCAGCCGGTCATCCACGTCTCCTGGCATGAGGCCGACGGCTTTGCGCGCTGGGCGGGCAAGCGGCTGCCGACCGAAGCCGAGTGGGAGGCCGCCGCAGCGGGTGCGAGCCGCGAGCGCGCCAACCTCGACCAGTTCTCATTCGGTTGCTCGGGAGCCGGCGCCTACGCGGACGGCGCGTCGGACTGCGGTGCGGTCCAGATGCTGGGCGACGTCTGGGAGTGGACCAGCTCGGACTTCGTCGCCTACCCCGGCTTCAAGGCCTTCCCCTACCCCGAGTACTCGGAGGTGTTCTTCGGCGACACCCACAAGGTCTTGCGCGGCGGGGCGTGGGCGACGCGACGCGACGTGATCCGGACGAGCTTCCGCAACTGGGACCTGCCACAGCGCCGCCAGATCTTCTCCGGCATTCGCTGTGCTCGCGATGAATCCGGGGCCGAGGCAGAGTCTCTGTAACGACTGATCCGAACCCGAGACGAGCACGCAAGAAACGCGAACCCCGGGCCGTCATGAATCCCGCCGATACAACCACGGATCGCATCACCATCGAGGTGAACCTGCCTCCCGGCGGCCCCCTCTCCGGAATGGCGGCCGACGTCCGGGCCGGCCTGACCAGCCCCTTCAAGGAGCTCTCACCGCGCTACTTCTACGACGAGCGGGGCTCCGAGCTCTTCGAGCAGATCACCGAACTCGAGGAGTACTACCCGACGCGCTGCGAGCGGGCGATCCTGGAGAGCGAGGCGGCGGCGATCTGCGACGCGGCCAACCGTCCAGCCAGCCTGATCGAGCTCGGATCCGGGTCGGCACGCAAAACCCGGGTGCTGCTGGACGCCATGAGGTGTGCCGGCTATCTGGAGACCTACTGCCCGGTCGACATCTCGGAGGAAATCACCCGAGAGACCGCGGAGAGGATTGCCTCCGAGTACGAGGGGATCAACGTGCGCGGACTGGTCTGCGACTTCGAGTTCGACCTCGAGCGGGTGCCGGTCGGGGGCCCGCGGGTGATCGCCCTGCTCGGCGGCACGATCGGCAACTTCGCTCCCCATCAGCGGGCCGGCTTCCTGCGGCGGATCTCGAACCTGCTCGGCCCCGATGACCGTTTCCTGCTCGGCACGGACCTGGTCAAGGACCGGGCCATCCTCGAGGCCGCCTACAACGACTCGAAAGGCGTGACCGCCGAGTTCAACAAGAACGTCCTCGCCGTGCTCAACCGGGAGCTCGGAGCCGATTTCGACATCGACGCGTTCGAGCACGTCGCCCGCTGGGACCCTGAGAACCTCTGGATCGACGTCCGCCTTCGGTCGTCCGCAAATCAGGTCGTCAACGTGGCGGCGCTCGACATGCTGGTTCCCTTCGGCGCCGGCGAGGAGATGCGGACGGAGATCTCCACCAAGTTCCTCCGGCCCGGCCTCGAGGGCATCTACGCCGAGGCCGGCCTCGAGCTCAGCGACTGGTGGACGGACCCAGAGGGTCTGTACGCCCTTTCGCTGGCGCGCGCCGCCGCCGATTGATCCGAGCGACTAATCCACGACCGCGAGTACGGTCGCTCCCTGGAGCCGTCGGCGAAGTGACCCTTCGGCTCGCGGCGGTCACCGTGGCGCGAGCGCGTCAATCAGCTCGCCGAGCTTGTCTGGCGTCGTGATCGGGGTGAGGATGGGCAGCGTGATCCCGCCCTCTACGAAAGCGGCCAGCCGCTCGTGCATCTGCTCCGGTGAGCCGAAGATGAACATCTCCTCGATCAGCTCCCAGGGCGCGGCGGCCGCAGCCTTCTGGCGGTCCTTCGCCTTCCAGGCGTCGACCATCTCGTCGATCCGCTCGCCGTAGCCGAGCCAGCGATAGAAGGCCTCGTAGACCGGCACGGTTACGTAGGAGGAGAACATGAAGCGGGCGAGCGGCTCCACCTGCTCCCGCTCGCCCGGGACGCAGAAGAAGCGGCAGAGGAGCTCGAAGCCGTCGGGCGCACCCTCGAGGCACCCGCCCACCCGGGGCAGCCCCTCCAGGGGGAGGAAGTTGGTGATGGCGCCGTCCCCCTTCTCGACCGCGAGCCGCAGCATCTTGCCCCGCAGGGCCGCGACGATGATCGGGACCTTTTCCTCCGGCGGGCGCTCGAGCCTGAAGCCTCCCTCCGCCCGCTCGCCCGCGAGTGCGGTCCTCAGGAAGTCGATCGTCTCGGACATCTTGCTGAGCGGCCTCTCGAAGGGCATCCCATTCCACCCCTCGATGATCCGATCCGAGGAGGCGCCGATGCCGAGCACGAACCGTCCGTGGGAGGCGTCGGCGAGCGCCGCCGTCTCCTGCGCCAGCAGCGCCCGCCCGCGCTGCATCACGCCGACCACGCCGGTTCCCAGCCGGACCCGCTCGGTCCACACCGAGGCCAGGGCGAGCGGCGAGAAGCCGTCGGGCCCGTTCGTCTCGCCCGACCAGAGATCGGTGTAACCCGCCGCCTCGGCGCGCCGCACCAGCTCCGCGTTCTCGGAGAGCGGGATTCCGGTGAGCGGAACGGTTAGTCCCCACCGGCTTGCCATGACCGCGACCCTATAGATGGAGTTGGGATAGGGTGGTCCGAGGGTGACCCAGATGCGAGGGTGCTCCGAAAGGAGCAACCCGTTTCATGAGTGAGGATCAGCCCGATTCATGATGGACACCTCGAAGCTCGGCCGCTCCGAGATCATCGGGATGGTCGCAGCGGCCGTGCTGGTGCTCGGTCTGTTCTTCGAGTGGTACTCGCTCTCGACCGATCCGAGCGTCGTCCAGCGGGGTGGCGATCCGGCCAACTGGGCCTGCGGGGTCGGTGACTCGAGCTGCAGCGGCTGGGAGACCTTCCCGATCCTGCGCTGGCTGCTGCTCGCGGCCGCCGCCGCCCCGTTCATCCTCTCCTGGATCGTGATCCGCGGCCACGCCCTCTCCTGGCCGCGCGGCGAGCTGACCGCGATCGTCGGCGTCACCGCCTTCGTCCTGATCGCCTACAACGGGATCATCGACAAGCCGCAGGACGGGCTCGAGATCAGTCTCGCGTTCGGCTACTGGCTCGCGCTGCTCGCCTCGATCGGCATCTTCGTTTCCGGCGGCTTCCGAGCCGTGGAGAGCGGGGGCGGAGCTCGGCGAAAACCGCCGGCCACGTTCTGACCTAGCGGCCGCTTGTGGTCGTAGATTCGGCGGCGGTGTTGTGGCCGCCGCATATGGCGAAGCCGTGCGCCGATAGCCTCTGATCCGATGGCCGAATCCGAGCAACACGTGATCTCGCACGACGTCCGCGACCCTTCGCACCCGGACCGTAACCTGGCGCTCGAGCTCGTTCGCGTCACGGAGGCGGGGGCGCTTGCCGCCGGCCGCTGGGTCGGACGCGGAGAGAAGGAGAGCGCCGACGGCGCCGCTGTCGATGCGATGCGGCTGATGCTCGACACCGTGCCGATGGACGGCATCGTGGTGATCGGCGAGGGCGAGAAGGACCGTGCTCCGATGCTCTACAACGGCGAGGAGATCGGCGACGGCAGCCCGCCGGTCGTCGACATCGCGGTCGACCCCCTGGAGGGGACCACCCTGACGGCCCGTGGGCAGCCCTCGGCCCTATCGGTGATCGCGCTCTCGGAGCGGGGCACCATGTTCGACCCCGGTCCGGTCGTCTACATGGAGAAGATCGCGACCGGCCCACGCGCCGCCGACCTGATCAGCCTCACGGATCCCCTCGAGGACGTGATCACGAAGATCGCCGAGCGAAAGGGCGGGGAGCCCAGCGACGTCACGGTGATCATGCTCGACCGCCCTCGCCACGAGCGGGCAGTCGAGGCTCTGCGGGGGGTCGGCGCGAGCATCCGCTTCATCTCCGACGGCGACGTCGCCGCGTCGCTCTTCGCGGTCATGCCGAACACCGGCATCGACCTGCTCTGGGGCGTCGGCGGGACCCCTGAGGGCGTGCTATCGGCCTCTGCAATCAAGTGCCTGGGCGGCCGGATCCTGGGCCGACTGTGGCCCCGGGACGACGAGGAGCGCAAGGTGGCCGAGGACGCCGGCTATGACCTCGATCGGGTGCTCGACACGGACGACCTGGTGGCCGGCGACGACGTCTTCTTCGCCGCGACCGGCGTGACCGACGGCGACCTGCTCGACGGCGTCCGCTACCTCGACGATGGCCATGCGTCAACCGAGTCACTGGTCATGCGGTCGCGCTCGGGCACCGTCCGCCGGGTGAAGGCGACGCACAACCGTCCAAAGCTCCGGGAGGTCGTCGGGGCGCGTTACGGCTAGCGGCCACCAGGCCGGGATCTGATGGCGAAGCCGTCAGCCGTCCACAGGTAATGAACCCGTGTCGTCGCGCTCATGCCGGAGCGAGTTGATCACCGCGCCCGCCAGCAGCACCAGGCTGATCGCGTAGAACCATACGAGGGCAACCAGGATGAAGCCGATCGTTCCCCCGATGCGGTGCAGGTCGGAGATGTTGTTGAGGTAGAGGGGAAAGATGTAGTTCCCGCCCGCGGTGGTCACCGAGAAGAAAAGGGCGCCCGGCCAGACCGAGCGCCATGGCATGTGGCCCTTTGGGACGGCCCAGTAGATCGCCGAGATGATCAGGAAGGTGGCGACCAGGCCGCCGATCACCACGATCAGGGTCCTCAGCGGTCCGAAGTCGGAGAGGCCGAACGGGAGGTCGTCCGCGCTCGAGAGCACTGCGGCCTCGACGGTCGGGACCGTGACGCTCGCCAGCAGCAGGAGAACGAGCCCGAGCAGCATCACCAGCGACCAGCGCTTCTGCTGCACCCAGCCGCGGCACTCGACGTGGTAGATCCGGCAGAAGGCGGTGTCCGTCGCCCCCCAGAACGAGGCGCCGATCCAGATTCCGCCGATGATCGCCGCGATCCCGATCGTGGTCGAGCTCGCTCGAACCCTGTCGATCGCCTCCTGCAGAGTCTCCTGCTCGATGTTGGGGAAGAGCCGCTGGATGTCGAGGACGACGCTGTGCTCGATGTCCGGGCTGTTGACGACCTGCCCGAAGACGAAGAGCACGAGCAGCGCGAACGGAAAGACCGCCAGCATCAGGTTGTAGGCGACCATGCCGGCGAGCCCGGTGATGTTCTCCTTGTAGGCGCGGTTCCAGAACGCCCGCAGCCAGGGGCGCCGCCAGAGCTGCCAGGGAGGGTAGGGGCGCGGCTCGGATCGAGTGTCAATTGAACGGGTCGCGCCTCCCGCATCAATCGGGTCGCGCCTGGCGGCGCGCCCTCGGATCATCGGCGCGCCCTCGCGTAGACGTTCATGCGTAACTCGCGCCCGAGGCGGTGTACGTCGATGAGCGTCCGGAACTTTCCCCCAAAACGGTTGTTTTTCCCTTGCCAAGCGGGTTGTGGGGGCCCGGGCAGTCGTTGACTTCAAAAAATATAGTGGCTACCATTCGGACGGACGGTTGAGGAAGACTCGCAATTCCTAGGTCCAGAGAAGGCAATTCGACGCGGACGCGGCTTCACCGCTCCGCGTTTTTGTGGCCTTTGAGGGGGAATTGCAATAAAGGTCCTTTCGCCAGGCCGACGTGATCGAGGGCCCAACGGAACTAGGTAGGTGGGCCCGGCAGCCGAGGAAACCGAACCACAGCCAGGAAGGAAGAGCGTAGGCGAATGCTCGTAGCGGAGATCCAAGAACTTGAAGAAGTGAAGACGCTGGTCACCAGGGGCCAGCAGCTGGGCGTGCTCACCTTTGGTGACGTGGCCACCGCAGTGTCCGAGGTCGAGCTCGACGAATCCGACGTCGAGGACCTCTACGGACACCTCGAGAAGGCCGGCATCGAGCTGGTCGAGGACCTCGATCCGGCTCAGAAGGCCGCGGCCGAGAACGAGCGCTCCGACGGCAAGCGCGGTCGCAAGCGCCAGAAGGCGCTCGACCTGAAGCCGGACATGACCACCGACTCCCTGCAGCTGTTCCTCAAGGACATCGGCAAGGTCAGGCTGCTCACCGCCGCCGAGGAGGTCGAGCTCGCCAAGCGCATCGAGCGCGGCGACCTCGACGCCAAGCAGAAGATGGTCGAGTCGAACCTCCGCCTGGTCGTCTCGATCGCCAAGAACTACCGCAACCAGGGCCTGCCTTTCCTGGACCTGATCCAGGAGGGCACGCTCGGCCTGGTCCGCGCAGCGGAGAAGTTCGATTACCGCAAGGGCTTCAAGTTCTCGACCTACGCGACCTGGTGGATCCGCCAGGCGATCGCCCGCGCGCTCGCCGACAAGGCGCGGACCATCCGCATCCCGGTCCACGTCGTCGAGAAGCTCAACAAGATCGGCCGTGCGGAGCGCAAGCTGGTCACCGAGCTGGGCCGCGAGCCCACCCCGGAGGAGATCGCCGAGGTCACGGGGATCGAGCCCGAGGAGGTCGACTCCATCAAGCGCTCGGCGCAGGCGCCGGTCTCCCTCGAGAAGCCGGTCGGCGACGAGGAGGAGTCGGAGTTCGGCCAGTTCATCGCTGATGAGCGGGCGGAGTCCCCCTTCGAGCGCGCCGCCGAGCTGCTCACCAAGGAGGCGCTCAAGGAGGCCCTCGAGAACCTCTCCTACCGCGAGCGCCGCGTGCTCGAGCTCCGCTACGGGCTCGGCGGCGAGCATCCGCGGACCCTGGACGAGGTCGGTCGGACGTTCAATGTCACCCGCGAGCGGATCCGGCAGATCGAGAACCAGTCGCTCAAGAAGCTGCAGTCCCTCGCCGAAGCTCAGAAGCTTCGCGAGGTGGCATAGACGGGTCGCCTCCTCATACGACGGGTGGCTCCTCCGGAGCCCCCTCGCACTAACGGCGCGCCCTCGCATTACCGGCGGCTCCCATTCGCATAGGCTCCTCGCGGACGGTCAGCGAGGAGAGGAGACGGCATGCTCATCTTTTTCAGCGGACGGCGCCTGAAGGGCGGCCACTGGGACGATTTCCGCAAGGCTTGGGGAGGTGGGGCCGACGAGGAGCTCCAGGACGTCCCCGAGGGTGCGGTCGTCTACCACGCTCGCAACATCAAGGACGAGGACGAGGTGATCTCGTTCGGCATCTTCCCCGTTGACCGCGACTCGATCAACGTCATCCGGGGCGACGCGGAGTCGGAGGCGACGCGTCAGGAGGAGATCGGAAAGCACGTCAAGGACACCCCGCTCGAGGGGATCTACGAGGTGGTCGAGGAGATCCGGCCGTAGCTTCGGCCGCAAGGCCACGTCGACGTAGCACCCCCACGACTCGCCAGCCGGCCAAGACGTATCACGTCGCCGTGGCGGGCATCAAGCGCTTCACAAAGTAAAGCTTTGCCGCTATCCTGGGCTTCGTGTTCGACCGCGAATGTCCCGTGTGCCGGACCGCAGAGGTCATCTCCGGCAAGTGGACTCTCCTCATCATCCGCGATCTGGCCGACTCCTCGCTTCGGTTCTGTGAGCTCGAGCGCTCGCTGGAGGGCATCAGCCCCCGGACGCTCTCGCTGCGCCTCAGGGCGCTCGAGGAGCAGGGGATCGTCGAGCGCCGCACCTTCCCCGAGGTCCCGCCGCGTGTCACCTATCAGCTCACCGACAAGGGTCGGGCCCTCGTCCCGCTGATCGAGGACATGCGCTCCTACGGCCGCCGCTGGCTGCCGATCGACGAGCGCGAGCCGGTCACCGCGGCGGTCTAATCCCGAAAACCGGCATCGAGGGGGAGGCGCCGCCAGGTCGGCGTAACAGCGACGTCTGATCCTCGCCGCGACCCGCGCCGATCAGCGTTGTGGACGATTTCCTGGCCTATGCGCGCAAAAACGTCCACAACTCGAGCGGCGCTATAGCCCCCAAACGCTGCGCAACCCTGATCGCCACTGCCGTCCGGTGCCGGCTCCTCATTGCTGGTGTAGGACCGGCTCAGGCTGACTTTCATTGCCGGACTTTGGGTGTTCGTTGCAAGTCCGCGTGCAGCCGCAGGAACGCGCTCGGCGACGGGCGAATTCGGGTGCGTGACGACGCTTGAGAGCACGACCGAGCGCCTCGAGGAGGCGTTGCGCCGGCTCGCCGTGGAGGCAGCCGACCTCTTCGAGGAGCTGCTGGCAGGTGGGGCGGAGCTGCCCTTCGACCTGGAGCCATCCGACGACGGGCCACTGCCGATGTTCTCCTACGCGCCGCTGACGGGGCAGTTCATCGAGCGGCACCTGGCCGAGGTGCGGCGGTTGGAGGCCTTCATCGAGGTGCGGGAGATCGCCGGCGATGAGGCGGCAATTGGCTTCATGATCGGGCTCTGGGACGGCAAGACCGATTTCGACGTGGCCGGCGACCGTCTGCGCGGCGCCATCAACGCCGTCCTCTCGATGATCTCCTCCGATTCCGACGAGGCGACCCCAGCCGGCGAGGTGATCGTGCCACTGGTGGGCTTCCACATGCCCAGGGACGAGATCGAGCTTGACGGGGTACGGATCGTGCGCGCCGACCAGATCGAGGACGCCCCGGTCGACGCGATCGACGCCACGCGCTCCGGCGGACGTGGGAAGCCTGGCTTCCTGGCCTGCCTGAGCTGCGGACTTGCGACGGTCGCCCCCGCCGCCGCGGTCGCCGACGACCTACGTCGCGCCCTGCGCACGATGAGGCTGTTCAGACCCGGAGCGATCGGCCTCTACGCCCACGGGTGGGCAAAGCGCTCCGGCGGCTGGGAGCGCTTCGGCACCGGCGTGGGCCGACCGCGACAGGGCGGCTACCGATTGACCGGGAACGAGGTCGGGGAGCTCGAGAGCTTTTCGCGAATGCTGGCCGAGCGCGGCTCGCGGATCCCATCGCTCGACTGGGCGGCATCCCGGTTCGAGCTCGGCGCGGAGCGCGCCTCTCTGATCGAGGCGCTCAGCGACTACCTGCTCGCCCTTCGCGGCCTACTCGAGGGCGGCGGTCCGGCCAGGACCACGCTCTCCGCGCGTGTCGCGGCCCTCGCCTGCGCGCCCCACGAGCGCGAGCAGGGCCGGGTCGCCGTCGAGCGGGCCCTGGCGATCGAGCGCAAGCTGATGAGCGGTACCCGCTACAAGCCGGTGGCCGGCGCCTCGCCGCTGGACGTGATCGCGGAGCTCGAGGAGCTGCTTCGGCGGCTGCTCAAGGGGCTCGCCACGGGCGAGCTGGAAGGCGACCTCAGAGCGGCCGCCGACGAGGTGCTGCTCTCCGAGGGCCTCTCGGCGATCCACGTCGACACCCCGGGCATCGCGGAGACCGCCGAATGGCGGCTCCCCGACCCGACTCCCGATGACGCGCTCGACCTCTCGGCGATCGCCGACGGCAATCTCGGCAGCGCCGAGATCGAGGTCCGCCGCGCCGAAACGGAGATTAGGACGGAGACGAACGAAACGAACGATTTGTCCGTCCGCAGGGGCGGGGAGGATCGGCAACCGACGACGAGGATTGTCGTCGATGACGTCGAACTACCCGAGATCATGGGCGCTGAAAGCGACCATCGCGTTACGCCCGCACCCGACTTCGGGGATCGCGCGGATTGGTTCGCCGCCGGGGACGGCGAGCCGGAATGGCCGGCCTTCGCCAGTCCGCGACGCAAGCACCAGCACGACGCCGACCGCCAGCCGTCAACCGACCGGGTCCGCTACCTCTTCCCCGTGCCGGACGCCACCGACTGGAGCGTCGGTGAGCTCCGGTACGAGCGTAAGAAGTCCAGCTAGGCCGCACCCGAGGCTGCCAACGCCTCGCGCTGCTCCTCGCTCGCGAACAGGTAGCGGTCGATCTTGAGCAGGGCCTCGAGGTCGTGGACGTCCTCGTCGAGGTAGGGGACGCGGATCACCGCCTTCGGCTTCAGCTCGCGCTCGAGGTGCTCGACGTTGCGGGCGTCGCGCTGTGCGAGCGCTTGGTAGTCGGCGAAGTTCTGAGCCACGCGCTCGGCAAGATCGTCGTCGAGCAGCCCATGAAGGTCGGCCTCCGCCTCGCCCTCGGCGTCGTCATCGGCCTCGTAGTGGACCTTGTTGACGATCACCCCGCCCACCGGCAACCGCGCCTCGACCAGCTTGCGGTGGAAGTACACGGCCTCCTCGATCGGCTCGCCCTGCGGGCCGCATACGACGATGAAGGTCGTAGCCGGGTCGGCCAGCAGCTCCGAGACCCGCTTGGCCCGCTCGCGGAATCCGTCGACCATGCCGCTGAATGCCTGGAAGAACTCGCTCAGATCAGTGAGCAGGTCGAGCCCGGTGACCCGCTTGAGCACGCTGAAGGCCATCGAGCTGCCGCGGCCAACCACCCTGGTGGCGAAGCCGGTCGGCCTGATGAACATCTGCATGCCTCGGCCCTCGATGAACTGGGTGAGGCGCCTGGGGGCGTCCAGGAAGTCGAGGGCATCGCGGGATGGAGGGGTGTCGAGGACCAGGAAGTCATAGCGACCCTCCTGATGAATCTCGAAGAGCTTCTCCATCGCCATGTACTCCTGGGAGCCCGCGAGCGCGTTGGAGAGCTGGCGATAGATCCTGTTCTCGAGGATGCGGTCGCGGGTCTCCGCGTCGGGGGCGTGCTTGCGGACGAGCTCGTCGAAGGTGGCCTTGGCGTCGAGCATCATCGCCCAGAGCTCGCCGCGCATCTCGACGCCGGTGCTCTCGAAGAGCGCCGGATCAACTCGCCGAGGCGTGTTCTCGAGCTCCCTCAGCCCCAGTGAATCGGCCAGCCGCTTGGCGGGATCGATGGTGAGCACTGCGACCTTCTGGCCACGGGCCGCCAGACCGGCGGCGAGGGCCGCTGAGGTGGTGGTCTTGCCCACTCCTCCCGAGCCGGCGCAGATGCAAATGCCGCGTCCCGCGACGATTTCGGCGACGGAGGGCACTAGCCGAGGGCCCCCGCGAGACGCTGCAAAGAGGCGACATCGAGGCGTGGTTTGAAGATGAACGGCAGCGTCTTGACGGGAACCGAGACCCCTTCTTTCAGCCGCCGCAGTTGCGCTCTCTGCGAGCGCGAGCGGCGGTACTCGGAGAGCGCGGCCCGTAGGGGGGCGCGGGCCGGCCGCGCGGCCTCCTCGAGCACCCGTTCGAGCTCCGACGCCTCATCGTTGCTGAAGCGCTCCGGATAGAGGGCGTTCATGTAGACGCGGTCGACCTCCATCCCGACGTCGTCGGTGAGCGTCTGCTCCAGGGAGGCCGTTTCGTTGACCGGCAGCTCCTCTGGCAGCGCGACGATCGCCACCCCGGTGGCGTTGTGGTCGGTGATGAACCGATTGAGCTCCTCCGCCTGGGCATGGACGGGTCCGACTCGGGCGATGCCGGCGAAGGTGCGCGGCGTCTGCAAAAAGCCGATCCCATGGCCGGTGGCCGGAGCATCGACGATCACCAGGTCGTACTCGCGGGCCTTCTTGACTCGGCGGTTGGGCTGGGCAAGCTCCCAGATCTTGCCGATCGTGACCAGCTCCTTGAGGCCAGGGGTGGCCGCGGCCAGATAGTTGAAGAGCCGCGAGCGCACCAGCAGGTCCCGCATTGTCCTCACCTTGAGTTGGAGCAGCAGGTACTCGCGGAGCGAGTGGTCCGGGTCGATCGAGATCGCCCAGAGGTTGTCCGCAACCTCGACCTCGTGGAAGCCGACCTCCGCACGCCTGAAGACGCGGGAGGCGGTCTCCTGGCCACCCACCTCACAGACGATCGTGCGCTTGCCGTGGGCCGCGGCCGCGAGGCCCAACGCGATGGAAATCGTCGACTTGCCGACGCCTCCCTTGCCGGTCACGAAGACCAGGCGCTTGTCGAGTAGTTCAGGCAGGACTCGGATTCTTCCAACCACGAGAAGGAAACCGGGCGCGGCCTCCGAAATAGCCGCAAACAGATGGGATTCTTCAACCGAAACGACGCCCTCGAAGAGGTGGCAGAGAGCGGCCGCATGCGGCCCGATGACCTGCTTGGTCCGAAGCCCGACAGGGGCGACGGGGACAAGGGGAAGGACGCCGAAACGCCGAATGACGGCGCTTCGACGCCCGAGGGAACCGCGGGCGAGGCCACAGAGGACGCCTCCAAGGCCAAGCAGCCGGAGAAGCCAAAGAACGAGGGCCCGGCCAAGGTCATCGCCTTTGCCAACCAGAAGGGCGGCGTGGCCAAGACGACCACCGCGCTCAACCTCGCGGTCGCCTTCAAGGAGTCGGGCCACCGCGTTCTGGCCGTCGACATGGACCCGCAGGGCAACCTGACCATGAGCCAGGGCGTCGATCCCGACAAGGTCGACAAGAGCATGTTCGACGTGCTCGTGCACAGGTTCCCGATCAGCGAGGTGATCGTCGAGCGCGAGATCGACGTCGCCGTCGCCTCGATCGACCTGGCCGGCGCCGAGATCGCGATGAGCACCCAGATCGGCCGTGAGCGGGCGCTGCAGAAGGGCCTCGAAGAGGTGCGGGACGACTACGACTTCGTCTGCATCGACACGCCTCCGAGCCTCGGCCTGCTCACGGTGAACGCGCTCACCGCCGCCGACAAGGTGATCGTGCCCGTGCAGTGCGAATACCTCTCGATGCGCGGTCTCGTCCAGCTTCAGAACACGCTTCAGATGATCCGGGAGAACCTCAACCCCGGCGTCGAGATCGAGGGAATCCTGCCGACGATGCTCGACTCGCGGACCGTCCACGCCAAGGAGGCGGTGGAGATCCTCGAGGAGAACTTCGGCGAGCTTGTCTTCAAGTCGCGGATCCGCAAGGCGATCAAGTTCGCCGAGGCGCCGGTCCGCGGCACCTCCGTCCTCAAGTACGACCCCAAGTCGAAGGCCGCGAGCGCCTACCGCGATCTCGCCAAGGAGGTTCTCACCAATGGCTCGTCGTAAGCGCGCCAGCATGCGCGAGGGCCCGCTCGCCGACCTGTTCCGCTCGACCGACGAGTCGGTCCCGCCGGAGGAGGTCAAGGTCACCGCGAAATCGAACGGCGGCGGCCGGGTCGCGGTCGAGGAGCCGAGCCAGGAGACCCCTCTGCCGGAGCCCGTCCCCGAGCCGACCCCCGAGCCTGTTCCGGAGCCAACCCCGGACCCCGTTCCGGACCCCGTGCCGGGCCCCGAGCCCGTGCCCGAGCCGACTCCGCCCGAGCCGGTCGCGGAGGGGAAGGTCGAGGAGCCGGAGATCGAGATCCACCACGAGGGCCTCGAGCGCCTGATGGGCGGTCCGGGCATCGACATCCGCCCCAAGTTCGGCCGCGAGGAGCCTTCGACCGATCGGCCCGCCACGCGCCAGCCGGTCGTGCCGCGCACCCACCAGGCCGTCCTGCGGGTCGTCGGCGTCGGCGGCGCCGGCGTCAACGCCGTCAACCGGATGGTCGAGGCGCAGCTGCCCGGCGTCGAGTTCCTGGCGATCAACACCGACCTTCAGTCCCTGCAGACCTCGAACGCCGACGTGACGCTCCATATCGGCGGCGAGATGACCCGTGGGCTCGGAGCCGGGTCCGATCCGAGGGTCGGATATCGCGCGGCCTTCGACGAGCAGGACAAGATCAAGGAGCTGCTGAAGGGCTCCGACATGGTCTTCCTGGCCTCCGGGTCGGGCGGGGGTACGGGCACCGGCGCGGCCCCGGTCGTCGCCAAGCTCGCCCGCGACATCGGCGCGCTGACCGTCGCCGCGGTCACGAAGCCGTTCGCCTTCGAGGGCGCCCGCCGCGCGGCGCTGGCCGAGGAGGGCATCGCCGCGCTCGGCAAGGAGGTCGACACGATGATCGTCGTGCCGAACGAGCGGCTGCTGAAGATCCTCGAGCGTCGCACCTCGATCACCGACGCCTTCCGGGTCGCCGACGACGTCCTGCGCCAGGCGGTCCAGGGCATCTCCGACCTGGTGATGCTCCCCGGTCTGATCAACCTCGACTTCGCGGACGTGCGCACGACCATGCTCGAAGCCGGCGACGCGATCCTCGGCATCGGCATGGGCATGGGCGAGCACCGGGCGACCCTGGCGGCAGAGAAGGCCGTCTCGTCGCCGCTGCTCGAGACCTCGGTTGAGGGTGCGCACTCGCTTCTTCTTTCGATCACCGGCGGGCCGGATCTCTCGCTGATCGAGGCGAGCGAGGCGGCCGACATCGTCAGGGCCGCGGCCCACCCCGAGGCGGAGATCATCTTTGGCGCCAGCGTCGACGACGACATGAGCGAGGAGGTCTGGATCACCGTGATCGCGACCCGCTTCGATTCCGCCTTAGCGCACCGCCACCGGCGTGGGCGGCGCACCGAGCCGCGCGAGCCGCGACGGCCCGAGCGGGACGCGGCGCTGCGGCCGGAGCGCTATTCCGACCCTGTCGGGGACTGGCGCGCCAGGCCCCACGTGCGCCACGGAAGCGCAGACGAGCTCTACGGCGACGGCAGGGGAGGTGGCGGATTGGACCGACGCCCGACGGAGCCGCGCCCGATCGACGGCCGCGTCCTCGACGTGCCCGAGTTCACGCCCGAGGATTGAGCGCGCCCGCAGCGCGTCCGGCACTGCGGCAAATCACGGATTCGCCCCCTGGCCTACGGGCCGCCTACGCTGCGGGCGATGTCAACCCCGAGAGGAGTGGTCGCAGCGGGTCATCCGCTGACCGCGGAAGCCGGTGCCCAGGTGCTGCGCGAGGGCGGTAATGCGGTCGACGCCGCGATCTGCGGGGTGCTCACCTCGTTCGTCACCGAGAGCCAGCTGACGGGCTTCGGCGCCGGCGGGTTCATGATGGTCCACGAGGCCGGCGAGGACACCCTGATCGACTTCTTCGTCGCCGCCGGCGGCGCGGACGGGGTGGAGCGCAGGGCCGATCTGATCCCGATCCCGGTCTATTTCGACGAGACGCCCCAGACCTTCAACTGCGGGGTCGCCTCATGCGGCGTGCCCGGGACGGCGGCAGGGCTCGAGCACGTCTGGGGCCGCTTCGGCTCGATCCCGCTCGCGCGGCTGGCCGAGCCGGGGATCGAGCTCGGGCGCAAGGGCGTCCGGCTCACCAAGGCGGCCGAGTACTTCCATGAGATCCTCCACCCGATCCTGATTTCGACGCCGGAGTGCGCCGCCCTCTACACGCCGGGGGGAAGGCAGCTGGTCGAGGGGGACACGTTCCACTACCCGGAGATGGCCGACGCGCTCGAGCGCTTCGCGGCGGAGGGCGCGGAGCCGTTCTGCCGCGGCGACGTCGCGCGCCGGGTCAGCAACTGGGTGCGGAAGCGGGGCGGCACCCTGGGGATCGACGACATGGCCGCCTACGAGCCGATCGAACGCCAGCCGGTCCGCGCGCGCTTCCGCGGCTACGACGTCCTCACCAACCCGCCGCCCTCCTCCGGCGGCATCCTGATCGCCTATTCGCTGGGAGTGCTGGAGCGCCTGGGGGAGCGCTCGGGTGTCGAGGAGATCGTCGCGGCGACCGAGGCCGCCAACGCGCGACGAACCGACGACTTCCACGAGGGGCTGCACGACGACGCGTTCGTGGAGCGGTTCCTCGCCGCCGACCTCGACGAGGTCACCGAGCGGATCCGCCAGGGGAACTGGGTTGGCGGCCACGGCGGGGCGGGTGGGCCGGCGGACAGACTGGGCTCGACCACCCACGTCGCGGTGCTCGATGCCGAGGGGAACTGCGCCTCCGTCACCTGCTCCAACGGCACCGGCTCCGGAGTGCTGGTGCCCGGCACCGGTGTGCACGTCAACAACATGCTCGGCGAAGAGGACCTCAACCCGCACGGGTTTCACCGCATTCCGCCGGGCCGCCGGGTGAGCTCGATGATGTCGCCGACGCTTGCTCTCAGTGACGGCCGGGTCGTGCTGGGGCTGGGCAGCGCCGGTTCGAATCGGATTCGCTCGGCGATCCTCCAGACCGCGGTCAGGGTGCTGCAGGACGGCATGGACGCCGGCGACGCCGTCCGGGCCGGCCGCATTCACTTTGAGGCCGGCACGGTCCAGGCCGAGCCGGGGGTCGACGAGGAGGGACTCGCGGACCTCGAGCGCCGGGGCGTGCCGGTGGTTCGCTGGAAGCGCGAGAACCTCTACTTCGGCGGGGCCCAGGCGGTCGCCCGCAATCCGTTGACGGGCGATCTCAGCGGCGGCGGCGACCCGCGGCGAGGCGGGGCGGTCGTGCTGGCTTGAGCCTCAGGTCCCCGGGAACTGGACCTTGCCGTTGCCGCTGGCGCGCTCGGCGGCCTCCTCGGCGCGCTCCAGCGCCTTGCCAACCGCGCCCAGCGCATTGGCGAGCAGGGCCATCCGCTCGTCCTCGTCACGCATCTCGAGCAGCTGTTGCTTCGTCTCGGCTGGCAGCTCGATCCGGGCCGCGATCGCATACGCCGAGGCGTGGTCAAGCTCGGTGGGATCGGGCCGCTCGCCCGTGGCGCGCTCCGCGAGCTCGGCGAACGTCTCCCGGGCGGCGCTGGCGGAGGCCTCGTCGATCGGGGGCACTTCCTCCTCGGGGATCAGCTCGACCTCGCCTGCCGGAAACTCGGATGACTCGATTCGGTCGAGCACCTTGAATGGTGCTTCGCCGCTGACGACGATGTTCATGCGCCCGTCGTCAAAGCGCTCGAGCACGTCGTCGATACGAGCGGTGCAACCGATCGATCGCGCACCCTCGTCGTCGCGCAGGACGATGCCGAAGGGCTCGTCCTGCTCGAGCGCGGTCCCCACCATTCGCTTGTAGCGGTCCTCGAAGATGTGCAGCGGGAGCTGCTCTCCGGGGAGCAGTACGAGCGGCAGCTCGAAAATCGGGAGCTCGAGACCCGCCATTCCTGCCGATTCTAGGATGATGCAAGGGCGCTCCGTAAGCGAAGCTGAGGAGCCACCCGTTAAATGATGGCCGGCATGGACTTCGAGGCCGAAGGGCTGCTCGGCAACCTCACTGGGAAGGCGCGCGAGGCGCGGCTGGCCCTGCTCAACGAGCTCGCCGATGAGGGCGTATCTCTCGAGGAACTGAAGCGGGCGGTCGAGGAGAACCGCCTCGTGCTGCTTCCCGTCGAGCGGGTCTTCGATTCGGGCACGGAGCACTACACCGCGCGGCAGATCGCTGAGCTTGCGGGGCTCGAGCAGGACTTCCTCCTGCGGCTCCTGCGCGCACTCGGCGCACCGATCCCCGAGGACGATCAGCCGGTCTATGCGGACGCCGACCTCGAGGCGGCCAAGCGGGCGAAGCTGTTCCTCGACGCCGGGCTTCCGAAGGAGGGGGTGCTCGAGACCTCGCGTCTGATCGGCATCTCGATGGCGAACCTCGCCGACGCCAACCGCGAGATGGTCGGGGAGGTCTTCACCGAGCCGGGAATCGACGAGCGCGAGCTCGCGCTGCGCTACGCGGAGGCGGCGAGGACGATGTCGCCGCTGCTCGGCGAGACGCTGCTGCACGCATACCGGATCCATCTCCGGGAGGCGATCCGCCGGGCCGTCGTCACCGAGGCCGAACTCGCTGAGGGGCGGTTCGGGACTGACGAGATGACGATCGCTTTCGCCGACCTGGTTGGCTTTACGCGTCTCGGCGAGTCTCTCGACATCGAGCAGATCGGCGACCTCACCGGCAGGCTGTTCGAGCTCGCCTCGGATGCGGCCCAGCCCCCTGTTCGCCTGGTGAAGATGATCGGCGACGCGGCGATGTTCGCCTCACGGGAATCGCAGCCCCTCCTCGATGCCGTCGTGGGACTGGTCGAGTCGGCCGGAAGGGAAGAGATCCCGCCGTTGCGGGCGGGCGCCGCTCGGGGCCAGGCTCTCGGGCGCGGGGGGGATTGGTACGGGAGGCCGGTGAATCTCGCTGCCAGGATCACCGGCTTCGCCCGGCCGGACAGCGTGGTCGTCGACGAGTCCGTAAAGGACGCGATCACCCAGTCGAACGGACGACCCTTCGACTTCTCGTTCGCCGGCAAGCGCAGCTTCAAGGGGATCGAGGGCCAGGTGCCGGTGCACCGGGTCCGGCGGGCGAACGGACACTGAATAATCCGCCGTTGAGGCCCCGCCGTAACGCTGGATAGATCTCCGAGTCTGGACCGAGATGGCACTGCTGATGCTGTTCGCGCTCGTGGCCGGGGCGGGCACCGCCCTGTCGCCGTGCGTGCTTCCGATCCTGCCGGCGGTGCTCTCGGCTGGGGTCACCGGGGGGAGGCGGCGGCCGCTTGGTGTCGTCACCGGGTTGGCGCTCTCGTTCACCTTCGCAACCGTGGCGCTGGTATACGTGATCGACGCCCTCGGCCTGCCGAACGGATTCGCCCGCGACCTCGCCATCGTCGTCCTCTTCGCGTTCGGGTTCTGCCTCCTGGTCCCACCGATCGGCGATCGCGTCGAGGCGTTCGCCAGCCGGCTCACTCCGGGCCCAGCTCGCTTCCGAGGCGATGGCTTCGGATCGGGACTCGTGGTCGGCGCCAGCCTCGGCCTCGTCTATGCGCCGTGCGCCGGGCCGATTCTGGCGGGGGTGATCGTGGTCTCGGCAGCCCAGGACTTCACCGCCGGCCGGCTCGCCGTCGCCCTCTCATACGCGGTGGGCTCCGCGATCGTGCTCTACCTGTTGCTGCTCGGTGGCCGGCGGCTGGCGGGACGTCTGGCGCCGGTCCGCGGCCGCGTCCAGATGGCCCTCGGCGCGGTGATGGTGATCGTCGCGGTGGCGATGACGGCGAACCTCGATACCCGCTTCCAGACCGCGATCGCGAGTGATCTACCCGGCTTCCTGGTCAACCCCACCGGCGGCATCGAGAAGAGCGATGTCGTAGCCGCCGACCTGGCGAAGGTGCGCCAGGGCGGCAAGCCGGTTGTCGACCCCTCACAGCTCGACCAGTCGGTCAGCCTTGCCAGCTACGGGCAGGCCCCGGACTTCACCGATACGCAGGACTGGTTCAACACCTCCGGGGGACGGTCGCTCTCGATGAGCGAGCTGCGCGGCAAGGTCGTCCTGATCGACTTCTGGACCTACACCTGCATCAACTGCATCCGCACGCTGCCCTACCTCGAGGCGTGGCAGCAGCGCTATGGGCGTGACGGTTTTACGGTCGTGGGGGTCCACTCCCCCGAGTTCCCCTTCGAGAAGGATGCAGACAACGTCCGGGCGGCGATCCGGCAGAACCACCTGACCTACCCGGTGGTCCAGGACAACGACCTGGGAACCTGGGATGCCTGGGGCAACCAGTACTGGCCGGCGGACTATCTGGTCGACGCGGAGGGCAACGTCCGTGACGCGCACTTCGGCGAAGGCGGCTATGCCGACACGGAGCGCGCCATCCGCACCCTGCTGCGGGACGCCGGTCATGGCAGCCTGGGCCCGGGGGCACGAGCGAAGGCGCAGGCGCCTTCGCCTGGAGAGAGGACGCCGGAGACGTACCTCGGTGCCGCCCGCGCCCGCGGCTGGGTCAACGGAACGATCCATCCCGGCGATCAGGACTTCGGCGGGGCGCCCGGGTCGCTGCCGGCGAACGGCTTCGCCTACGCTGGCCGCTGGGGGATCACGAGCGAGGACGCGACCTCCGGCGCCGGGGCGGAGATCGATCTCGAGTTCAACGCCCGGCGCGTCTTCCTGGTGCTGGGCTCACCCGACAACGCCCGCTCGATCCAGGTCCTCCTCGACGGCAGGCCGATCTCAGCCCGTTTCGCTGGAGCCGACGTCCGCGGCGGGCGGACCACGGTCCAGGCCCAGCGCCTCTACCGCCTGGTCGACCTGCCGGCGGTGGCTCGGCACCGGCTCTCGCTGCTCTTCGAGCCGGGGATCTCCGGCTACGCCTTCACCTTTGGGTAGCCGTCCACAAACCCGCAATGAAGGGGCGAGTGGGAGAGCAATAGGATCAGCTCATGGACCCTGACCGCGCGCGCCAGAGGCTGAAGGAAGACCGCGCCCGGATCGAGCGGGAGCTCGAGGCGATCGGTGCCCAGGAGCCCGGCGAGGAGCCGGAGGACTCCGGGGATCAGGCAAGCGAGCTCGACCAGGCCGGTAAGGACGAGGCGATCCGGGAGGAACTGCAACGCACGCTCGAAGCCATCGCGCGAGCGGAGGGGCGCCTCGAGGACGGGAGCTACGGCAAGTCCGTCGTCAGCGGCAAGCCGATTCCCGACGGGCGACTCGAGGCGATCCCGTGGGCCGATCGACTGGTCGATGAAGAGCCGGGCGGGCGCGGCTAGGCGCCCTGAGCTCGTCGGGCGGCGACCAGCAGGTTGTAGAAGAGCTCCGGCGGGAGATGCGGCTCGAGCACCTGGTTGTCCAGTCGTTGCAGCGCCAGATAGCTGCGGAACGCGAAGCGGCGCCACCCCGGGGGCACCTCGTCGGGCTCGGCGCTCGCCTCGAGGGTCCGCACGGTCCAGCCGTGGATCGACGCGAGCAGCTCCTCGCCACGGACCCTGACCTTGGTGAGGCCCGCGCCCGCGCACAACCGCCGCAGCTCGCCGGGAGAGAAGGCGTGCACGTCGACCTCCGGCTCGAGAGCGTGGCCGTTGCCCTCGGCCTCGGGGTACTCGTGGCGAGGCGAGGCGCGCATCGCCCGGCGCCAGAGCGGCGCGGCGAGCATGGCTGTGCGCTTCGGGATCGCTGCGAGAAAGTCTCCGTAGCGGGAGGGCTCGCCGCAGAACGCGAGGGTCCCGCCCGGCCGCAGCACGCGCGCGAACTCAGAGAAGGCCCCGTCGAGATTCGGGATGTGATGCAGCACCGCATGGCCGAAGACGAGGTCGAAGCTCTCGTCCGGGAAGGGGAGCGTCTCCGCCTCAGCCGCCGCGGTCCGGACCTCGACCCCAAGCCGCGAGGCATTCTCCTCGAGCGTCGCCAGCATGCCGGGGGAGATGTCGGTGGCGGTGGCTCGTTCGATCAGGCCTGCCTGGAGGAGGTTGAGGGAGAAGTAGCCGGTCCCGGCACCGATCTCGAGAGTGTCCCCGAACGCCCGCTCCGGCCGGCCCCCGAGCGCCTTGCGCAGCTTGCCGGTCACTTGGCCCTGGCCGAGGTCGCCGAAGTCGATGCCCCACTTGGAGTCGTATGAGGCGGCCGCCGCGTCGTGATAGCGCTCGTTGACCTCCTTGATCCGCTCTGGGCTGATGCGAGGTTGCGCCTTATGCGAGGGTGCTCCGAAAGGAGCAACCCGTTTCATGTCTGGCGCAACCCGTTGTATGCCGGGCACGGCAGAGGATCTTAGGCGCGGTTCGCGATCCGCAACCGCGGGGGGTCTCCGGGCGGTGACCGGACCTCGGTCCCTAACGTCCCCGGCGGTGAACGGAGCCGACCGGACCTACCTGCAGGTGAACCAGCCCGACGGCGTACCGCCGCTCGAGCTCACCGGCGAGCGCACGCTCCCGGACGTTCCCGAGGAGAACTATTGGTACAGGCGTCACGTCGCCGTGTACGAGTGGATCGCCGCGCGCTGCGCCGGGCTGCGCGTCGCGGACCTCGCCTGCGGTGAGGGATACGGGTCGGACCTGCTGGCCGAGCGCGCCTCCGAGGTGATCGGTGTCGACGCCAACCCCGAGGCGTTCGAGCACGCTCGCGCCCGCTACCGGCGGCCCAACCTGAGCTTCCGGCGCGGCCTGGTGGAGGACTTCGACGATCCGGTTGACGCCCTGATCTTCTTGCAGACGATCGAGCACATCCACCAGCCCGACCGCCTGCTCGCCCAGGTCGCCGAGGTCGCCCCGGTCGCGTACATCTCGACCCCGAACCGGCTTACGCTGGCGCCCCCCGGGGCGGAGAGGTCGGACAACCCCTGGCACCTGCGCGAGTACGACCCGACCGACTACCGGGAGCTGCTGAGGCCGCATTTCGACCGGGTCGAGCTGCTCGGCCTCTTCCATGCGCGTAAGCTCCGCGCGCACGAACTGGCGATCCGAATCGGCTGGGATCGGATCCATCCGGCACTGCACATCACCAAGCCCTTCTACGACCGCTTCATCCCGGCGATCGGGGCCGGCGACTTCCGCCTCAGAGCCGGAGGCCTAGATAGCGCCCTGGACCTCGTGGCGATCTGCCACTCCTGACGATGGCCGACCGCACCGTCGGCGACCTCGCCATAGTCCTGCACTCGCATCTGCCCTACGTGGAAGGGTTCGGGACCTACCCGTTCGGCGAGGAGTGGCTCTTCGATGCCTTTGCTCGGTCGCATCTTCCCGTCCTCGACGTCGCCGAGCGGCTGACGATGACTGTTACCCCCGTCCTCGCCGACCAGCTGGAGGCGGATGGCGTCGGGGAGAGGATGCGGCGCTTCCTCCGCCGCTACCGGGTCGACGCCGCGGACCGCGACGTCGCCGATGCGGGGGCGGCCGTGCGCCCCGCGGCCGAGGCGGAGGCCGACCACTACACCGGGGCGATCAGGCGTCTGAGCAGGCTCGGCGGCAAGCCGCTGCGGGCCTTCCAGGAGGCGCACGCCAGGGGCCGGATCGCGCTGATGGCCTCGGCCGCTACCCACGCCGTGCTGCCCAAGCTCGCCACCGCGCCCGGTCGCAGGCTGCAGGTCGATGCCGGGCTCCGCTCCCACAAGCGGCGCTTCGGCGAGCCGAACGGCTTCTGGCTGCCCGAGTGCGCCTACGTCCCGGGCCTCGAGGCCGTCCTGGCGGAGCGAGGGATCGCCTACACCTGCCTCGACCAGAGCTCGCACGAGCGCGGTACGGCGGCGCTCACGTCGATTCGGTTGCCGGGCGGACCCGTCGGCTTCACAATCGACTGGCCGACGGTCCGCCTCGTCTGGGCGGAGGAGGGCTATCCCTCGGACGGCAGCTACCTCGAGTACCACCGGCTCTCGCAGAACGGGATGCGCCTCTGGTCGATCTCGGGGACGCCCTACGAGCCGGCTGTGGCCGCGAAGCGGGCGACCGAGCACGCGGCGTCATTCCTGGCCGCCGTCCGCGACCGCCTCGAGCGGCATCGCTCCGAACGAAGCCGTCGCGGACTCTGCGTCTTCGCGGTCGACACCGAGCTGCTCGGCCACTGGTGGGCGGAGGGGCCGATCTGGCTGCGGAAGGTGATCGAGGGCGCCGAGCTCGACGGCGTGCGCCTGCTGACGCTGCCGCAGGCGCTGCGCGAGCACGAGCCCGAGGAGCGTCCCGCCTCCGAGGCCAGCTGGGGCGAGGGAAAGAGCCTGGAGACCTGGGACTCACCCTCGGTTTCGGACCTGGTCTGGGCGACCCGCCGATGCGAGCTCCGCCTGCTGCGCGCCCTCGCACGGCGCGCGGTGGAAGTGCCAGCGGCAATGCGCGCGGCCCGCGAGCTGCTGGCCCTGCAGTCGAGCGACTGGGCCTTCATGGACCACCGCGGTCAGGCCGGCGACTACCCGTACGCGCGGGCGACCGCCCACGCCGAGGCCCTGCTGGAGGCCATAGACTCCGCCAAGGCTGTCGACCCACGCGTACGCAATCTCGCCCCGGACCTGAGTCTGGCGCCGCTGCTCGAGCCGTAGACGATCGATGAATCGAGTCCTGATCCTCTCCTGGGAGTACCCCCCGCTCATCGAGGGCGGTCTGGCGAGACATGTGCGAAAGCTCTCGGAGGCGCTGGTCGAGCGCGACGCCGAGGTCCACGTCCTCACCCGAGGGGGCGAGGAGTCGCCCTCCGAGGAGGTGATGGCCGGAGTCCACGTGCACCGCGTCATGGAGCCCACCCGGCCCGCTGAGCTCAACGAGTTCGTCGCCTGGGTCGAGCGCATGAACTCGGACATGCTCGCCGCCGGCGTCGAGCTCGGCGACCGCTACGCCTTCGACCTCGTCCACGGGCACGACTGGCTCGTCGCCAACGCGTGCGACCATCTGTCCCGGCGATTCGACTCCCCGCTCGTCACCACGATCCACGCGACGGAGCACGGTCGCCACCAGGGCTGGGTCGACAAGCACCCTCAGTCCTACATCCATGGCGTCGAGACCTGGATCACGAACCGCTCGGACAGCGTGATCGCCTGCTCCACGTTCATGCGCGAGCAGATCGTCGACGTTTTCGGGGTCCCCGAATCGTCGATCGAGGTGATCCCCAATGGAATCGACCCCGAGGACCTCCAGCCCCACCACGATGACGGGCTCCGCCGCCTGCGCGCCGAGTTCGCCGATCCGGGCGAGTCCCTCCTACTTCTCGTCGGACGGCTGGTCTACGAGAAGGGCTTCCAGGTCGCCCTCGAGGCGCTCCCCCAGATCATCGAGCGCCTCCCCAACACGCGCTTCGTGGTCGCCGGCTCGGGCACTCACGAGCAGGAGCTCCGCCGCCAGGCCGAGGAGCTCGGCTTGCTGGATCGCGGGACGTTCGTCGGCTGGATCGGCGACGACGTCCTGCACTCGCTCTACCGGATCGCCGACGTCTGCGTCGTCCCTTCGATCTACGAGCCGTTCGGGCTGGTGGCCCTGGAGGCGATGGCGTCGAGCTGCCCGTGCATCGTCGCCGACACGGGAGGGCTGCGGGAAGTCGTCCCGCACGACGAGGTAGGGCTGCGCTTCCGCGCCCGGGACCCAGAGTCGCTGGCGGAGATGACCGTGCGGGTGCTCGACGATGCCAAGCTCTGCCGCCGCCTGACAGCTGAGGCGTTCGAGCACCTGAGGCGCTTCGATTGGAGCGACGTCGCCGAGCGGACCGCCGCGATCTACGACGAGTTGACGGTGAGCGCCGCGGCGGCGGGGCGCAGATGACCCGGCTGCCCGAGGGTCGCAGAGAGGTCTATCCCTCCAGGACCTCGCGGCCGAAGCGGCGGGCACCCGACTTCGGCCCGGGCCTCAACGTAAGCGTTCCGATCTCGTTCGGCCTGCCGCTGGTCGTGGTCGGGATCGCGCTGATCGCGGCGGCGGTCGCTTCAGGCGGCGCGGTCCTCTGGGTCGCCGGCTGCGTGGCGACCGCAGGCGGCGTGCTGCTGTTTGCATCGGGGAAGCGGCTCTAGCGCCGCTTCTTCCTCATTGCCAAATACCGCCCCGAGCTGCTTTCGCAAAACCGAGTACGTGCAGATCAGCGTTTCTCCGGCGCAGGCGATTCGTCCAACTCCGGTTCCACCGGGTCCGGCCAGCGCAGCCGGTGGGGTGCCTCTCGCATCCGAATCAGCTTGGCCGGCACCCCACCGACGACGGCGTTCGCCGGCACGTCCCGGGTGACCACCGAGTTGGTGCCCACGATCGAGTTGTCGCCGACCTGCACACCACGCAGGAAGCAGGCGCCGTAGCCGACCCAGACGTTCGAGCCGATCACGCACTCGCGTTTGTAGATGCCCTGGACTCGGATCGGGCGCTCGACATCGACGACGCCGTGGTCGAAGTCGATGAACATCGCCCGGTCCGCGATCACGCACTGCTCGCCGATCCGCACGCGCTTGTAGGCCGAGATCGTGCACTCTTGCCCGACGACGGTCTTGTCGCCGATCTCGACGAGGCCCTCGTGGCAGCGGATCTTGGTTCCGTCCCCGATCCAGGAGAAGCGGCCGAAGCGAATCTCGGCGCCCTTGGCGATCTGGAGCTGCAGGTGCTTGCCGAAGAAGACGGGGCCGTCCGTCCTCCAGCGCCACCCGGCGGGCGTGAAGAGGCGTCTCCAGGCGTATCGCCAGAGCAACCTCGCATAGCGCCAATTGAGCATCCGGTTGGCGCGGAGGAATCGCAGCAGCCTGAGCACGCGGCGATTCTAGGTTCGCCTCGCCCTAGACTCAGCCGGCCGTGCCCCCGCAGACTGAAGCAAGCCTCGCCGAGCGATTGGTAGCCGGCGACAAGCGCGCACTGGCGCGGGCGATCACCCTGATCGAGAACGACGATCCGGCGGGGTGGGAGCTCGTCAGGGAGGTCTTCCCGCAAACGGGGCACGCGCGGATTGTGGGGCTCACCGGCCCGCCCGGGGTAGGGAAGAGCACTCTGATCGGCGCCCTGACCGCCGAGATGCGGAAGGCGGATCGCGATGTCGCCGTGCTCTCGGTCGACCCCTCGAGCCCCTTCACCCGTGGTGCCCTGCTCGGCGATCGCATCCGGCTCTCTGATCACTTCCTCGACGCCGGGGTCTTCATCCGCTCGATGGCGAGCCGCGGTGCCCTCGGCGGTCTCTCCGAGGCAACGCTGCAGGCCGCGCTCCTGATGGACGCCTCCGGCAAGGACGACGTCTTCATCGAGACCGTGGGCGTGGGTCAGGCCGAGATCGACATCGTTGACCACGGCGACACCATCGTCCTGGTGCTGATGCCGGGCTCGGGCGACTCGATCCAGGCCCTCAAGGCCGGGGTGATGGAGATCCCGGACGTGATCTGCGTGAACAAGGCCGATCACCCGATGACCGACACGATGATCCGCGAGATCCGCGGCGTGCTCTCGCTCGGGCCTCCGACCTCGTGGACGGTCCCGATCGTGCGCACCGAGGCGGTCAAGGGCGAGGGGATGGCCGAGCTCGCTGAGAAGATCTCCGAGCATCGCGAGCACATCGAGTCGGAGGGGACGCTCGAGGAGCGGCGGGCGAGGAACCTGCGCAACGAGGTGCTCGAGCTGGCGGCGGCCCGGATGAGGCGGCAATTGGAGGCGGCTGTCGCGGACGACTCATCCGTTCGCGAGCTGATCGACCGCGTCGTCAAGCGGGAGCTCGATCCCGCCAGCGCGGCCAGGGAGCTGCTGGAGCGGGAGGATGGCTGAGACCGAGCGGGGTCTCGACGAGACGATCGGCTGGATGGGGCTCCCGATCGACGGCCTCGGCAACAAGCCTCTGGGCAGGATTGCCGGGATCCACGTCGATGCCGAGAGCGGGGAGCCGCGCTGGGCGCTGATCCGGCTGGGTCGGCTCCGGCGGTGCACGGCGATCCCCGTCGAGCACGTCGCGCCAGGGGCGAAGCGGCTCTGGGCTGCCTACGATCGAGACTCGATCCGCAAGGCGCCTCGCTTCCGGGCGAGCGAGTCGCTGAGCGCCGGGCAGGAGCTCGAGCTCTGCACCCACTGGGCCATTCACGCCGAGAGGGTGAGGGGCGCCGAGATCGCCGGGCGGGACGCCGAGGAGATCACCGCCGTTCCCGCGGCGTCCTAGACGCCGAGCTGGCGGGCGATCACCATCTGTTGGACCTCGTCGGTGCCCTCGCCGATGGTGAGGATCTTGGCGTCGCGATAGAACCGGCAGACCGGGTACTCCTCGATATAGCCATAGCCCCCGTGGATCTGGACGGCCTCCTCGGTCGCGCGCACGGCGAGGCGGCCGGTGATCAGCTTCGCCTGGGCGGCCACGAGCGTGAACGCCTCGCCGCGATCCTTGAGCAGGGCGGCGCGGTAGACGAGGAGCCGGGCGGCCTCGATCTGTGAGGAGAGGTCGGCGATCTTCGTCTGGATCGCCTGGAAGCTGCCGATCGGCTGGCCGAAGGCGCGACGCTCCTTCGCGTAGGAGATCGCCTCGTCGAGCGCCCCCTGCGCGAGCCCGACGCCCATCGCCGCCACGCCGATGCGGCCGCCGTCGAGGATCTGCAGGAACTGCTTGAAGCCGTCGCCGCGGCGCCCCAGGAGATTGCCCTCGGGAACGCGGCAGTCGTCGAACGTCAGGGGCCGGGTGTCCGAGGCGTTCCAGCCCATCTTCCGGTAGGGCTCGCCCGGCTCATAGCCGGGGGTCCCGTTCGGGACGATGATGTTGGAGATCTCCTTGGTCCCGTTGGTCTGCCCGGTGACCGCGGTGATTGTCACGCAGCCCGAGATCTCGGTCCCGGAGTTGGTGATGAACTGCTTGGCGCCGTTCACCACCCACTCGCCGTCATCGAGGCTGGCGCGCGTCTGGGTGTTGCCTGCGTCCGATCCGGCCTCCGGCTCGGTCAGCCCAAACGCCGCCAGCTTCTGGCCCGAACAGAGTTGCGGCAGCCAGTCGTCCTTCTGGTCGTCGGTTCCCCAGAGGTAGATCGGCATCGTGCCCAGGGAGGTGTGGGCCGCCATCGTGATCGCCACCGACGAATCGACCCTCGTCATCTCTTCGACCGCCAGCACGTAGGCGAGCGTGTCGGCCCCCCCGCCGCCGAATTGCTCGGGGAAGGGGATCCCCATCAGACCGAGCTCGCCCATCTTCGCGACCAGCTCATACGGGAAGGCCTTGGTGCGGTCGAGCTCCTCGGCGACCGGCGCCACCTCCCGGCGGGCGAACTCGCGGACGGTGTCGCGCAGCAGCCGCTGCTCGTCGGTCAGCCCGAAGTCCATGGAGGGGAGGAGCCTAGACGCGGAGCGCCTTGGTAATCAGCTCGGTGTCGACGTAGTGGCAGCCGATGCGTCCTACGCAGCGGCCTTCAGCGAGTCCAGCGCGGCCTTCAGGCCCGGCCCCTCGATCGCGCGGGCCTCGCGCACGTTCAGCTTCTTGCCGCACTTGGTGCAAATCCGGCGGTCGTCGATCTCGCCGCCGCACTCACCCTTGTGGACGACGATCGAGGGCCGCCCCTCGGGGTGCGGCTCGTACTTGTCGCC
The DNA here is from genome assembly GCA_963695675.1 of uncultured Solirubrobacterales bacterium. GTDB lineage: Bacteria > Actinomycetota > Thermoleophilia > Solirubrobacterales > 70-9 > DASUPK01. Next base: position 782,995 of record CAVOGY010000007.1, on the reverse strand, counting down.
CCACTGCATCAGCGCGATCATCACCGGCCATAGGTCGAGGCCCTTCTCGGTGAGGAAGTACTCATAGCGCTCGGGCCGCTCGCTGTACGGGCGCCGCTCGAGGATCCCCTCGTCGACCATCCGCTGTAGCCGGGCCGTCAGCACGTTCCGCGCCACGCCGAGCGAGCGCTGCATCTCCGAGAACTTGCGGCGGCCGTGGAAGATCTCGCGCACGACCAGCAGGGTCCAGCGCTCCCCCACCAGTTCGAGGCTGCGGGCGATGGAGCAGATCTGCCCCTCATATTCGTTGCCGAGCATCAATGTGATGTTTGCACACTCGGTTGCATCACGCAACTGACGCTGCTAGGGTCGGCCACGTTCTGGTTGCATGAAGCAACTTACCCAGTAGAGGAGTCACCATGAGAGCACTCCGCTTCGAATTCCACCCAGAGACGATCCGGATCAGCTCCGAGGAGATCCTGGCCGACCTTCGCTATCCGGCTCGCCCGAGCCGCGATGACGGCGGGCGCAAGCGCGCCCGCCGCCGGCGGGGGCGGGCTTGAGCATCCCGCCGGATCTCGGAGTGAAGAAGGCGGGCGACGCCGCGGAGGCCTTTGCCGGCAGATCGCCCGAGACCACCAGCACCCGCACTATCACGTGGCAGGACCCGATGGTCTCGGCTGCGGCCGGGGCGCGGATGGCGGGGCTCGATTACGTCCGCGCAATCCAGTCAGGCGAGATCCCGCCGCCGCCGATCGCAGTCGTGATGAACTACTCGATCGCCGAGCTCGAGGAGGGACGGGCCACCTTCGACGGCGAGCCCGGTGAGGAGCACTACAACCCGATCGGCGTGGTGCACGGCGGCTACGCATCGACGATCCTCGACTCGGCCCTCGGCTGTGCGGTCCACACCACCTGTCCGGTCGGCGTCGGCTACACGAGCCAGACTCTCGAGGTGAAGTACCTCCGGCCGATCACGCGCGACACAGGCGCTGTCCGCTGCGAGGCGGAGGTCGTGCATCGTGGCCGCAAGACCGCCACCTCGGCGGCCAAGCTATTCGCCAGGGACAGCGGTAGGCTGCTCGCCACCGGGACCAGCACCTGCCTGATCTTCAAGCTTTAGCTGGCGCAGTACCACGCTGCGGGGTCGCATACACGGCGTCCCCGATCCGCGCCGTCCCGATGGCCGCAGAGCGCTCCGCAGGCTGGCGAGTGGGCGGGTAAGGATCGAGGGCAATCGCGTCCTCGGCCGCCGGCTGCTTCGGCTGCTGGCGGTCTAGCTCTCCTCGCCCGCCAGGGACCGCGTCAGGTCCACGAGCAGCCGGACGCCGAATCCGGTCGGGCCCTTGCCGACGTACTCTCGCCCGACGTCCCAGGCGGTGCCCGCGATGTCGAGGTGGACCCAGGGCCTGCCGTCGACGAACTCCTCCAGGAACGAGCCGGCGTAAATCGTCCCGGCCTTCCGCTTCGCCGACGCGTTGGTGAGGTCCGCGGCGGTGCCCTTGGTGAGCTCCTTGTACTCCGGGTGGAGCGGAAGGCGCCAGGCGAGTTCCCCGGTCCGCTCGGCGGCCGACTCGACCTCTGCCGCGAAGGCGTCGTCGTTGGAGATCAGAGCGGCGTAGGTGGAGCCCAGGGCGATCAGGACCGCCCCGGTGAGGGTCGCCAGGTCGACTATCCGATCGGCGCCGAGCTCGACGGCGTAGGCGAGCGCGTCGGCCAGGATCAGGCGACCCTCGGCGTCGGTGTTGTTGACCTCGACCGTCTTGCCGTTCAGCTGGGTGATGATGTCGCCGGGCTTCACGGCCGTCCCGCTCGGCATGTTCTCGGTCGAGGGGATCACCGCCAGGACGTCGATCGGCACCTCGAGCTTGGCGATCGCCGAGACGGCCTCCAGCACGGCGGCCGCGCCGGACATGTCCATCTTCATCTCGTGCATCGAGGCGGCGGGCTTGATCGAGATCCCGCCGGTATCGAAGGTGACGCCCTTGCCGACCAGCCCAAGAGTCTGCCCAGCGTCGCCTCCCTGGTAGCGCAGCACGATGAGCTGCGGCTCCTCGGCGGTGCCCTGCGAGACCGCGACCAGGCCGCCCATGCCCTTCTCCTTGATCTGCTGGCGGCCCATCACCTCGCAGGTGACGGAGGAGTGCTCGTCCGCGATCGCCTTGGCGCGGCCGGCCAGGTAGGAGGGGGTGACCACATTGGACGGCAGATCCTGGAGCTCGCGGGCGAAGTTCTCGGCCTCGGCGCCGATCCGGGCTGCCTCGACGGGCCCGGCCAGGGCTCCATCCCCGATCACGGTGACCTCCTCGAGGCTCTTCTCGTCCTCCTGGTCCTCGTCCCCCTTGCTCTTGAAGCGATCGAAGCGGTAGGAAGCGAGGATGGCTCCCTCGACCATCGCGGTCGCCGATCGCTCGGCGTCTACGCCTTCCGGCCCGCAGAGCGCCAGCGAGGTCGCCTCCATCGAGCCCGCCGTTCGCGCGGCGATCGCGGCTCCGACCCGAGCTCGCTCGGGCTCGAAATCGTCACGGTCGCCGAGACCGAGCACCAGCGCTCTCCGTGGTGTGCCCGGGTGGACCAGCGTGGCCTTCTTGTAGGCGCCCTTGACGTCGTCGGAGCCCGGTGCCCCGGCCAGCGGCTGCGGAAGCTCGTCGCCGTCGAAGATCAGCACGGCCAGGAGGTCGGCGTCGACCTCAGAGAGCGGCTTGTCGGTGACCTCGACGCGCAAGGGGCGCCAGATTACAGGCGGTCACTAACCTTCCTCCCGAAACTTGGGATCAGCCGGCGGAGCTCGCCGCCGGCTCAGACGAAAGGCGCAGATGTCGAAGACGGTCATCCTCTCCACCGCCAGGACCCCGTTCGGGAAGATGGGCGGCGGGCTCTCGTCCCTCGATGCCACCGACCTGGGCGGGACCGCGATCTTTGAGGCGCTCGACCGCGCCGAGGTGAAGCCTGACGAGGTGCAGGGCGTCGTCTACGGTCAGGTACTGCAGGCGGGGCAGGGTCAGATTCCCTCCCGCCAGGCGCAGATCAAGGCTGGCATCCCTCGAGAGGTCCCCTCCGAGACCGTCAACAAGGTCTGCGCGTCCGGCATGCGATCGATCGGGATCGCCGATCAGGCGATCAGGGCCGGCGATCTCCAGATCGGTGTGACCGGCGGCATGGAGTCGATGAGCAAGGCGCCGTATCTGTTGCCCGGCGCCCGCTTCGGCTTCCGGATGGGCGACGTCAAGGCGATCGACGCGATGACCCACGATGGCCTCACCAACCCCTTCACCGAGAAGCAGATGATCAATGAGGCCAGCGAGGTCTCCAACGAGCTCGAGATCACGCGCGCCGACATGGACCGCTTCGCGGAGCGCTCCCACCAGCTCGCCCACAAGGCGACCGAGGACGGAAAGCTCGCGGAGGAGATCGTCACGGTGACGGTCAAGTCGAAGAAGGGCGAGAACGAGGTGGCCGTCGATGAAGCGATCCGTTCCGATACCACCCTCGAGGGCCTCTCCAAGCTGAAGGCCGTAGGTGGCGACGATGCCACCCATACCGCCGGCAACTCGCCGGGCGTGAATGACGGGGCAGGCGCCGTCGTGGTCGCCTCCGACGAATGGGCGGAGCAGAACGGCAAGGGCGCGATCGCCACGGTGCTCGCCTATGGACAGGTCGCCGACGACTTCGCCTACCTCGCCAAGACGCCCGCCAGGGCCGCAATGCAGGCGCTGGAGAAGATCGGCAAGCAGCCGCGCGACGTCGACCTCTGGGAGATCAACGAGGCGTTCGCCTCGGTGGCAATCAACTCGATCCGCATGCTCGAGATCGACGACGACAACGTGAACGTGAATGGCGGGGCGATCGCCCTCGGCCACCCGATTGGCGCCTCGGGCGCCCGGATCGTCGGTGCTCTGGTGCACGAGTTGCGCCGCCGCGGCGGCGGGCTCGGCTGCGCCGCGATCTGCTCCGGAGGCGGCCAGGGGGACGCGATCGTCGTGGAGGTCAATGGAGGCTGACGGAGGGGGCGGTAAGGCGGCCGCCTTTTTCGATCTGGACAAGACCCTGATGGCGGGGTCGAGCGGGATGGTGTTCGCGCGGATCGCGAACCGCAAGGGATTCGTCCCCCGTGGCCAGCTCGCCAGGTGGGGCTGGCACCACCTGCGCTACCGGCTGCGGGGCTCGTCGGACGAGCAGACCGACGCCGTCATGGAGGTCGCTAAGCGCATCTTCGCCGAGATCCCTGAGCGGGACGTCGCGAGGATGGGCCCTGAGGTGCTCGCCGGGATCCTGCCGCGGATCTATCCGCAGATGCTCGATGAGGTCCATCGCCACCAGGACGAGGGCCGAGCGACCTTCATCGTCAGCGCGGCGGGCAACGACCTGGTGAAGACGCTGGCGGGCGTGCTCGGCATGGAGGGAGGGATCGGCACCCGCTGGGCGGTTGGTCCCGACGGCAAGTACACGGGCGAGATGGACGGGCCCTTCGTCTACGGCAACGGCAAGGTCGAAGCGATGCGTCAGTTCGCCGATGGGCACGACATCGACCTGGACGCCTCCTACGCGTACTCCGACTCGGTGAGCGATCTGCCGATGCTGCGCTCGGTTGGCCACGCCGTGGTGGTCAACCCTGACGGCCCGCTGCTCGAGATCGCACGGCAGGAGGGCTGGCAGGTGATGCGCTTCGAGAAGATCGGGCGAAAGCTGGCGATCGCAGGCGCCACCGCGCTCGCGGCTGCCGCCGGAGGACTCGGCGCGCTTGCCTCGCGACGCCGGAGTGGCGGCCGCCCCGGAGTGGTCTCGAGATCCGTCCGTCGCTAGCCGTAGCGCCACGCCGGGCGGCGCGGGAAAGGTGCGACACTGGAAGAGATCAAGCCTGCCGTCGGACGTCCTCCGGACGGACGATGGCGCGGGATGGGAGCAGCTGTGGCGCAGAAGGGATCCAGCGGTTTCGATTGGGACGACGACGGGGCCCGGCTGGAGGAGCAGCGGTGGCTTGCGAGGCTCGCCGAGGAGCAGAGAAGCGACGCCGAGGATCAGACAGCGTCCGATGCAGATCAGACCACGTCCGATGCGGAGCAGAGCCTCTCCGATCTGGAGCGTGAGCTCTCCGAACGCGACCAGCTGGCCTCCGACCGCGACCAGCAGGCGGCGGAACGCGACCAGGCGGCGTCCGATCGAGAACTGGAGCTGCATTCGGACGAGGCCTCACGCAGGGCGCATGAGGCGGGCCGTGCCGGTCGGGAAGCCGGGAGGCTGGAGCGCGACCAGGCGTCGGGAGTGCGCGCCCTGACGGCTGAGGAGCGCGCCCGTCATGCGGCGAGACGCGACGAGAACGCCCGCCAGCGCGACCTGACCGCCGATGCCCGGGACAGGGCTGCCGAACAACGCGACCGGGAGGCCGTCGCGCTCGAGCGAAAGATCGGCTTGCGGGGCTCTTCCCTCCGGGCGGCCCTCACGCTGGCGGCGCAGACGCGCGCGCGAGCAGCCGCGGACCGTGCGAGGGCGGCTGAGGAGCGCGGGCAAGCGGCCCGCGACCGCGAGCGGGCGGCGACAGAACGCGACGAGGTCCTCGCCGAGCTGCGGCGCGCCCACGTGGACGCGCTCACCGGCGCTCTGCGGAGGGGATCGGGCGAGGTGGCCCTCCAAGGCGAGATCGATCGTGTCCGGCTGGGTGACGGCAGGCTCGTGTTGGCCTTTGTCGACGTCGACTCGCTCAGGGACCTCAATAAGCGCGAGGGTCATGCCGCGGGCGACGCGCTGCTGCGCGAGGTCGTCTCCGCCATTCAGTCGACCGGGCGCTCCTACGAGCCGATCGTGCGCTACGGCGGGGACGAGTTCGTCTGCGCGCTTTCGGGCGTCGACATGGGCCAGGCGGAGCGGCGCTTTGCGGCGATCAGGGAGTCCGTTGCGGCCGATCGCGCCGGAGAAGTGCTCTCGGTCGGGTTGGCTGAGCTGCGCCCGGAGGACAGCCTGAGCGACCTGGTGGGCCGAGCGGACACCGCGCTGCTCACCGCTCGCCAGGGGCCTTCGGGCGCGGACTGACCTTCGTTTTAGACTCTCCGCATGGCGGTTGAGCCGGACGCGCGTAGGCGCGCGCACGAGTGGCTGGCCGAGGTCTATTCGAAGCTCGAGGAGCGGGAGGCGCTCTTCGAGACGATCTCCGGGCACGAGATCAAGCCGCTCTACACCGAGGAGGACCGGGAGGGATCGGATCCCGAGCGCGACCTGGGCTACCCGGGCGAGTACCCGTACACCCGCGGCGTCTACCCCTCGATGTACCGGGGGCGGCTCTGGACGATGCGCCAGTTCGCCGGGTTCGGGACGGCGGAGGAGACCAACGAGCGCTTCCACTACCTGCTCGATCACGGGCAGACCGGTCTCTCGACCGCCTTCGACATGCCGACCCTGATGGGCCTCGACTCCGACGCCCACCGCAGCCTGGGAGAGGTGGGGGTCGAGGGCGTGGCGATCGACACACTCGACGACATGGAGACCCTGTTCGCCGGCATCGATCTCGGCAAGGTCACGACCTCGATGACGATCAATGCGCCGGCGGCGATCCTGCTTGCCTTCTACGTCGCCACCGCCGAGGAGCAGGGAGTCCCGCCGGAGCGCCTCGGCGGCACGATCCAGACGGACATCCTCAAGGAGTACATCGCCCAGAAGGAGTGGTGCTTCCCGATCGAGCCGGCGATGCGGCTCGTCGGCGACATGATCGAGTGGTGCACGGAGCACATGCCCCGCTGGCACCCGATCTCGATCTCGGGGTACCACATCCGCGAGGCCGGATCGACCGCGCAGCAGGAGCTCGCCTTCACGCTCAAGGACGGCTTCACCTACGTCGAGCAGGCGATCGACCGAGGCATGGACGTCGACGGCTTCGCTCCCCGGCTTTCGTTTTTCTTCAACGCGCACATCGACTTCTTCGAGGAGATCGCCAAGTACCGGGCGGCGCGCCGGATCTGGGCCCGGGAGATGCGGGAGACGTACGGCGCCAAACGCGAGGAGTCCTGGCGGATGCGCTTCCACACTCAGACCGCCGGTGTCTCGCTCACCGCCCAACAGCCCCAGGTGAACATCATCCGAACCGCGCTCGAGGCGCTGGCGGGCGTCCTCGGCGGCACGCAGTCGTTGCACACCAACTCCTACGACGAGGCACTCGCGCTGCCGGCCGAGGAGGCCGTGCGGATCGCCCTGCGTACGCAGCAGGTGATCGCCCACGAGACCGGAGTCACCAATACCATCGACCCCCTCGGCGGCTCCTACTTCGTCGAGACGCTCACCGACGAGATGGAGCGGGCGGCCTACGAGTACTTCGCCCGCATCGACGAGCTCGGCGGCATGGTCGAGGCGATCAAGCAGAACTTCCCCCAGCGCGAGATCGCCGACGCCTCCTTCCGTTACCAGCAGGAGGTCGATCAGCGCAAGCGGATCGTGGTCGGCGTGAACGACTACGTGGTGAAGGACGACGAGGAGATCCCGATCCTCCGGATCGACCCCGAGCTCGAGCGCAAGCAGAAGGGGCGGGTGGCGGCGACCAAGGCCCGCCGCGACACCGTCGAGGTGGAGCGCACCCTGGTCGAGCTGCGTTCGGCGGCCGCCACCGACGCCAACCTGATGGAGCCGATCCTCGCCTGTGCTCGGGCCCGGGTCTCCGAGGGGGAGATGGTCACCGCGCTGCAGCAGGTCTTCGGCTCCTATACCGAGCTGCCGGTCTTCTAGGGACCGGCTTCGCGATCAGATCGCGGCCACAAGCGGCCGCACCAGATAACCGCTCGGGGCTTCGCCCCTCGCTCCTGATGGAGCGCCCTGGCGGCCGCTACGCCGCGCGCTGCGCTGACTCGACGATCACGATGACCTCGCCGGTGAGCCCGAGCTCGGACCCCGCCAGGAACATGCGACCGACACCGCGCCGCTGGGACTCTGCCCTCGCGAGCGCGCAGGCATCGTCGTGAGCGAGACCCCTGCCCAAGACCTTCTCCGCGTTTGCTCGATCTAGGAAAAGAACGTCGTACACCGCTGCGCCTCCTGTTGCTATTCCCTATGCACTACTCATTCTCGTATCGGAGTACCGGGCTGAAAACCGTAGAAACTTCCCGTTCGATTACGGTTAACTCGCTACTCGATCCATTGCCGGACTGAATAGTGCCGACTGACCCCGCCAGAAAAATCAGGATCGTCGTCGCCAAGCCCGGCCTGGACGGGCACGACCGCGGCGCCAAGATCATCGCCCGCGCCCTTCGCGATGCCGGCATGGAGGTGATCTACACGGGCCTTCACCAGACGCCTGAGCAGATCGCCGAGACGGCGATCCAGGAGGACGCTGACGCGGTTGGCCTCTCGATCCTCTCCGGCGCCCACATGACCCTTGTGCCGAGGGTGGTGGAGCTGCTGGCGGATCAGGGAGCGAGCGACGTGGTGGTCACCGTCGGCGGGACGATCCCGGCCGACGACATCCCCGAGCTCAAGAAGCTCGGTGTGGCCGAGGTGTTCACGCCCGGCGCGCCCACCGACGAGATCGTGGATTTCGTCGAGCGGGCCGTCGCCGGGCGCGAAGAGGCCTCGGCTGCGAGCTAGCGGCGGCCAGGCCGCACCACTTTGAGCGAGGGGCGAAGCCCCGAGCGGTTATGTGGCGCGGCCGCTTGCCGCCGCGATCTGGTCAGTAGCCGTAGCCGCCGCTGCTGCCACCGCCCGAGCTGCTGCCGCTCGTGGTGGTCGTGGTCGAGGACACCTGTCCCGTGCTGGCCACCGTCCAGGTGAAGCTCGTGCCACCGAAGTTGTCGGTGAAGTCGTTGCCGGTCACCTGTCCGGGAGCTGTCCTGGACGAACGTGTAGAGCGGCTTGCCGCCGAATGTGACCTGGCTGCCGCCCTTCGACTTGACCATGCCGAGCTTCGCCTGCACGGCCTGATCGCTCGAGGTCGGCTGGCCGCTCGACGGCGCCATCAGCGGGACCCAGATGGCGGTACACGAGCCCGTGCACGCGACGTTCATCCCGCTGTCCTGGTTGTTCGTGTAGAGGGCGTTGCCCTTCGAGTCCACCAGGACGGTGCCGACGCCGCTGATCGACTTCGTCGAGACGGTGTCGCTTGCGCTGGCTGTCGTTCCGCTGGCGGTCGTGCTGGCCGCCGCCGAGGCGCTGTCTGAGGAGTTGCTGCTGCCGCCGCACGCCGCCAGGCCGATGGCGACCAGCGCCATGACCGCGACCGTGAGCAGTGGAGCGCGTCTGCGATTCATATTCAGTCCTTTGCTTTGTATCTGCCCCATTCGCCGAGTAGTACGTTTCCGTCCGAGAGTTGGATTGCGTGAGCAACGACACACAATCCCCAGGGGCTCCGCAGCCGTACATTCCTGATGTGGACCCCTCCGACGAGGCACTTCTCGCCGGCTACGCGACGGGCGACCCCCGAACGGCCGCCGCTTTCGTGCGGCGGTTCCAGGGACGCGTCTACGGCCTCGCCCTGACGATCGTCCGTCAGCCGGCGATCGCGGAGGAGGTCGCCCAGGAGACGTTCGTGAGAGTTTTCCGACACGCAGGCAACTACGACGCCCGCAAGGGCCGCGTCTCGACATGGCTGCTCTCGATCGCCCGCAACCTGGCGATCGACGTGACCCGGATGCGACGGATGGACCCGGTGGACCCGGACGTGATCTCGGCGGAGCTCTCGTTCGCCTCGCAGGAGCCGGGCGTCGACGAAAGGGACCTGCAGCCGGACGAACGCGAGCAGCTCCGGTCGGCCATCACCGAGCTTCCCGACGACCAGCGCCGCGCGCTCGTCCTGGCGGCCTACATGGGCCGGACGGCTCGCGAGATCAGCGATCTCGACGACGTGCCGCTGGGGACCGTGAAGACGCGGATCCGGACCGCGATGTTGAAGCTGCGCGACGAGCTCGAGGTGGGGGAGAGATGAACCCGCGCTGCGAGGAGATCCGCGAGCTCACCCCTGAGCTCGCGCTCGGGATCGTCGAGGGCGAGGAGCGCGGCCGAGCCCTGGAGCATCTCGCCGACTGCCCGGAGTGCCGCAGGCGCGTGGAGGAGCTTGCCGAGGTGGCGGACCGGCTGCTTCTGCTGGCGCCCCACAAGGAGGTCCCCGTCGGGTTCGAGTCGCGGGTTCTGGATCAGGTGCTGCCCGCCCCGCCTCCCCGGCGTCGGCGCCGCCTCGGACTCGTGTTCGCCCCGGCCGCGGCCGCGCTCGCCGCGGTCGCGATCACGCTCGCCGTCGTCTCCGACGACCTCCGGACCGCCTCCCACTACCGCCACACCCTTCAGGAAGCGAACGGGAAGGAGTTCGAGTCCTACTCGCTAAACGACGCAAGCGGTTCGGCGGCCGGGACGGTCTTCAGCTACCAGGGGGCGCCGTCCTGGCTTCTGATCTCGGTCGATCAGGGACACCGGGCCGATCTGCGGGGAGCCGAGCTGGTCATGGACGACGGCAGGCAGGTGCACCTGAACTGGTTCCACCTCGATCCCTCGGGCAGCTCGGGCGGCGGGATCCCGGTCGATCCCCACCAGGTTTCCGTGCTCCGGCTGCTGCCATCCACGGGCGGCGAGCCGCTGGTGGCCCGGTTCACCGGCTAGCCGACCGCCGGTTGGAAAGGGGGGAGGCCGGGTATGTGTCGGTCCGCACTTGAGATGGCGCGCCCGGAGAACCCGGTCTCTAGCATGGTTAAGGGCCGATTGACTGGTCAGTCAACCAGTCCGGCCAGGCGCTAATATCCCGCGCCGCCCGTTCGAAGGAGGACCCGAACTTGAAGATCTGCGTGCTCGTCAAAGAGGTCCCGGACGCCGCCGTCGACAAGCGGATCGACCCGGAGACCAAGCGCCTGGACCGCTCGGGCGAGAAGAACCTCAACCCCTTCGACACCCACGCCCTCGAGGCGGCGATGCAGGTCAAGGAGGGCGGCACCGACGTCGAGGAGATCGTCGCCGTGACGATGGGCCCCGAGAGCGCCGTCCGGGCCCTCCACAAGGCGGTCGCCCTCGGAGCCGACCGCTCGGTCCACCTCGCCGACGATGCGCTGGCCGGCTCGGACGTCTGCGCGACCGGCTACGCCCTCGCCAAGGTGCTTGAGGCCGAGAGCCCCGATCTGGTCCTGCTCGGCCAGCAGTCGGACGACGGCGAGTGCTACACGATCGGCGCCGTCGTCGCGGACCACCTGCAGATGCCGTCGCTCACCCAGGTGATCAAGATGGACGTCGCCGACGGCAAGCTCACCTGCGAGCGCCAAGCCGAGTACGGCTATGACACCGTCGAGGTCGAGCTGCCGGCCGTGATCAGCGTCGGTGACGCGATCAACGAGCCGCGCTACCCGAGCCTGAAGGCGATCATGGGCGCGAAGAAGAAGCCGCTCGATACAAAGGCGATCGGCGACGTCGGCATCGAGAACGACCGGGTGGGGGAGAGCGGCTCGCGCACCGCGGTCCTCGAGCTCAAGCCCCCTCCGCAGAAGGAGGCCGGCGAGATCATCGAGGACGAGGACACGAACGAGACGGTCGAGAAGATCGTCGCCTGGCTCGAGGAAAGGAAGCTGATCTAGATGGGAGGCATCCTGGTCTACGCCCTCCATGACGACGAGGGCAACTTCAACAAGAACTCCCTTGGCGCCCTCTCCGAGGCGGCGAAGCTCGCCGGCGAGCTGGGCACCGAGGCGGCCGCGGTTGTGGTCGGCGACGTCGCCGATGACGCCGCCTCCGGGCTCGGCAAGTACGGCGTCAGCAAGGTCTACCGCGCGAAGGAGGCCCCCGAGGGCCTGGCGCAGCCGATCGTCGACGTGATGGCGAAGGTCATGCGGGACAACGACTTCTCCTACGCGCTCTTCGGCGGCGGCCTGCTCGGCTTCGAGATCGGCGCCGGCCTCACAGCCCGCCTCAATGCGGGCGTGACGATGGAGGTGACGCAGGTAAACGTCCAGGACGGCAAACTGGTGGCCGAGAGGCCGATCCTCCAGGACTCCCAGATCGCCGACGTCGGCTATGTGGACGAGCCGGGCATCATCATCGGCCGCCTGAATGCCTTCGACACGAACGAGGGCGACGGAACCGCCGAGGTGGAGGACGTTCAGGTCGAGCTCTCCGAGTGGTCGACCAAGGCGAAGATGGTGACCCGCGGCGAGCAGCGCGGCGCCGACGTCAACATCGAGGACGCCAACATCCTGGTCGGCGGCGGCCGTGGTCTGGGCAAGAAGGAGAACTTCGAGGTCGCCGAGCAGCTGGCCGAGTCGATGGGCGGCGCCGTGGCGGCCACCCGTGCCGTGGTCGACGCGGGCTGGTACCCGTACGCCGCTCAGATCGGGCAGACCGGCAAGACGGTCGCGCCGAACCTCTACCTGGCGCTCGGGATCTCCGGCGCGATCCAGCACAAGGTCGGCATGCAGAACTCGGAGAACATCCTGGCCATCAACAAGGACCAGAACGCGCCGATCTTCGAGTTCTCGGACCTGGGTGTGGTGGGCGACCTGCACAAGATCGTCCCCAAGCTGACCGAGGCGATCAAGGCCAAGAAGGGCTAGAGATGCCCGGCCTCCCCATCACGCACGCGCGGATGACGCGTGCGGACGACGCATCTCGGCGTCCTCGGGCTTGCCCTTGCCACCAGCAAGGGCTGCGCCCTGCGTCCCCCGATCTGCTTGCCCGCACGCGCCCCCGCGCGCACCTGATGGAAAGGCCGGGCATCTAAGTGGCCGTCGAGCCGCTCGAGTTCCCGCCGCCGGTAAAGCCGGCGGAGGAGTTCATAACGGGGATCACCGACCCCGAGGAGGAGCGCATCGAGGTCGGAATCGCGATCGTCGGTGGCGGTCCCGCGGGCCTCGCCTGCGCGATCAAGCTGATGCAGCTGCTCGAGAACGAGCCCGAGCTCACCGAGAAGCTGGGCGAGGTTCCCGTGGCGGTGGTCGAGAAGGGCAAGACGACCGGGGCGCATCTGCTCTCCGGCGCCAACATGAAGCCCTCGGCGATGCGGGAGCTCTTCCCCGACCTGGAGCCGTCGGAGTGGCCGGTCTTCCAGGAGGTGACCAAGGACGCGGTCTACTTCCTCACATCGAAGATGGCGGTTCCGCTCAAGCCTATGCCGCCGAACTTCCGCAACCACGGCAACTACGTCACCTCGATCGCGAAGCTGGGCCGCTTCCTCGGCGAGAAGGCCGAGGAGGCGGGCGTCTACGTCCTCAGCGAAACCGCGGCCGACAAGCTGCTGGTCGAGGACCGGATCGTTCGCGGCGTCCGCTCCGGCGACAAGGGCCGCGGCAAGGATGGGGAGGAGCTCTCCAACTTCGAGCCGGGCTCGGACCTCGTGGCCAAGGCGACGGTCCTCGCGGAGGGGACGCTCGGGCACCTGACCGGCGCCGCGCTCGACTACTTCGATCTCCAGGGCCCTGACCCGCAGCGCTGGGAGCTGGGCGTCAAGGAGGTCTGGGAGGTGGAGAAGCCTCTCGAGCGCGTGATCCACACCCTCGGCTGGCCGCTTCGCTGGCGGCCCAAGTACAAGGAGGCCGGCGGCAGCTTCATCTACCCGATGGGCGAGGACAAAGTCTGCATCGGCCTCGTCGTCGGTCTCGACACGAGCGACGCGACCTTCTCCACCCACGATGCCCTCCAGCAGCTCAAGACCCACTCCTTCGTCAGGAAGATCCTCGAGGGCGGCAAGCGGATCGCCTGGGGCGCCAAGACGATCCCCTCCGGCGGCTACTGGTCGATGCCGAAGCGGCTCTCCAGTCCCGGCATGGTGATCTGCGGCGACGCCGCCGGCATGGTCAACGTCCCGACGCTGAAGGGGATCCACTACGCGATGCACGCCGGCATGTACGCGGCCGAGGCGATCGTCGACTCCCTCAAGCAGGACTCGGTCAACTTCGAGAACTACGAGCGCAAGGTCAAGGACTCCGTCATCGAGACGGACCTGTGGCAGTCGCGCAACATGCGCCAGCCGCTGTCGAAGGGCCTGATCTTCGGCGGGATCATGGGCAGCCTGATGGTCGCCACCAAGGGCGCCTTCCCGGGCGGACACTGGAAGAACGAGCCCGACGGCGAGGTGCCGGTGGATATCGATGGGGCGGCGAAGAAGTATCCGAAGCCCGACAACAAGTACATCTTCGACAAGCTCAACTCGGTCTTCCTATCGGGCAACGCGACGCGCGACGACGCTCCGAACCACATCCGGATCCAGGAGCGGGTTCCGCGCGAGCTCGCGCATACGTGGGTCTCGATGTGCCCGGCGCAGGTCTACGAGATCCCCGATGAGCAGCTGGAGTCGGGTGCGGAGACCGTCGACGTCCACGTCACGCCCTCGAACTGCGTGCAGTGCGGGGCGATCACGGCGAAGGGCGGCCGCCTCACCTTGCCCGAGGGCGGCGACGGCCCGCTGTACCAGGAGCTGTAGGCCCCCGGCTTCGCCATCAGATCGCGGCCGCAAGCGGCCGCTAGGGGGTCGAGCTGCCGGAGGCGTTCGCGGCGACGAACGCCGCGACGTCCCGTGCATCCTGACCGGTCACCAGGTTGCGCGGCATGTTGCCGGTCCGACCGCCGGCGCCGTGGCTATGGCGGCCGCCGCCGGTCTTGATCGCGTGGAGGACGTCTGCCTCGTTCACGGCGATGTCGTCGAGGTTTGGCCCGATCTGACCGACGGTCCCAGCAGCGTCGAAGGTGTGGCAGGAACCGCAGTGCTGGACGAAGAGGTCGCGGCCGTGGACCTCGGCGGTGGAGAGCGGCTGCTCGGGGTTCGGTGCCTCGGGTGCGCCCGCAGTCGCCGTCTGCTGTTCCACAGTCTCCGAGCCTCCGCCGCCGCATCCGGCCAGCAACGCGACCGAGATCAGGGCCGCCGCCAGGCAGCCTGCTACCGAGTGGAACCGCCTCTCCATGACCCTCTTGCGGGTACCCGGTAGCGGCCGCTCTATGCGCCCGGCGACGGGTTGCAACTGTCGTCCGTGCCCCGGGGCTGATCTATGCTCGCCACGATGCCCGACCGTCCCAGCCAGGCGCTCGAGCGTGAGTTCCTCGAATTCGCCCCCGACGCGGTCATCGGGGTGGACGAGGAGGGAGAGATCAGGCTGGTCAACTCGCGTACGGAGGCCGTCTTCGGATACCCGCGGCACGAGCTGATCGGGCGTCAGGTCGAGATGCTGGTGCCAGGGGCCTCGCGGGCCGGGCACGTCATGCACCGCGAACGCTACTTCGAAGCGCCGCGCACCAGGCCGATGGGCGCCGGCCTGGATCTGCATGCCCGGCGCAAAGATGGGAGCGAGTTTCCTTGCGAGATCTCGCTTTCGGCGGTTGCCACGGACTCGGGGATGATGGCCCTGGCGGCGATCCGCGACATCACGGACCGGCGCCGCGATCGCGACGACCTGCGCAGGGCCGTGAGGAGGCTGCAGGCGGCGACCGACGTCGCAATCGCGGTCGGAGGCGAGACCGATCTCAGCCGAGTCCTCGAAGCGATCGTCGAGCGCGGCCGTGCGCTGGTCGAGGCCAGGGCGTTGATCATCCTGCTGCGCGAGGGGGACGAGCTCGTCGTCGCCGCGACCGCCGCGGTCCCTGGAGGGCTCGACCCCGAGGTGGGGAAGCTCACCTTTCGAGCGCAGGAGGCCTCCGAGGCGGTCTTGCTCGGGAAGTTCACCGGCGTGGACCTGGGTGCCAGGGAGAGCGGGCGCGCCCTCATCGCGCCGCTTCTCTTCCGGGGGCACTCGCTTGGCGTGGTGGTCGCGCTCGACCGGGTTGGCGAGCCGGGCCGCTTCGACGTCGAGCACCAGCGGCAGCTCGAGGCGTTCGCGGCCAGCGCGGCCACGGGCGTGGCAACGGCGAGATCGATGGCAGAGGAGCGTCTGCAGAACACGATCGACGCCGCCGAGCAGGAGCGCGGCCGCTGGGCCCGAGAGCTGCACGACGAGACGCTTCAGTCGCTGGCCGTGCTCCGGATGCGGCTCTCCTCCGCGCTGCGCGAGGAGTCCCCCGACGAGCTGCACGAGACGGGGCAGGAGGCGGTCCAGCAGATAGACGACGAAATCGTCAAGCTGCGGCGGCTGATCACCGAGCTGCGCCCGGCATCACTGGACACGATCGGTCTGGAGGCCGCGCTCCACGCACTCGCGGAGCAGCAGCGGCAGGCCGCCGGCCTGCGGATCGAGTGCGAGTTCGATCTGCCTCGCGAGGGGGAGGAGCGTCCCCCGCCGATTCTCGAGACGGCTGTCTACCGGCTCGTGCAGGAAGCCCTCAACAACGTCTCGAAGCACTCGATGGCGGCCCAGGCCAAGCTCGAGGTGCGGACGTCGGGCAGCCAGATCGAGATCGAGATCTCCGACGACGGCGTCGGCTTCGAGCCGAACCTGGCTCGGGAGGGATTCGGTCTCGTCGGAATGCGCGAACGGGCGGCGCTGCTTGGCGGCAAGCTGAAGATCGAGTCGACCAGAGCATCGGGGACGACCGTCCACGCGCAGATTCCCCTCCACGCGCCGAGTGACGACGAAAACTAGACGTCGATGAGCCCCCGATCGATCGCGTAGCGGACGAGCTCGGAGCGGGTCGTCATCGCGAGCTTCTGCTGGATGTGGGCGCGGTGGGATTCGACCGTGCGCACGCTCAGGTAGAGCTGTTCGGCGATCTCGTTGTTGGTGTGGCCCAGCGCGATCAGCCTGAGCACCTCGAGCTCGCGCTCGGAGAGATCGTCCGGTGTGGCGGCGTCCGGCTCAGCCGCCAGCCGCGCGCCGAGCTCGGGCTGGAGATAGGTGCGGCCCTCCGCGGCCATCCTGACGGCCTTGACCAGCTCCTCGCTGGCCGCCTCCTTGAGGATGTAGCCGAGCACGCCCGCCTGCAGGGCCTCGCGCGCGAACGCGGTCTCGTCCTGCATCGTGAGCACGACGATTTCGGTCCCGGGCGACTGCTCGCGGATCGAGGGAATCGCGGCCAGTCCCGAGCCGCCCGGCATGTTGATGTCGAGGATCAGGACCTTGGGATGGTGTCCGCTGACGTAGCGCGCTGCCGAATCGGCATCACCCGCCTCGGCGACGACCTCGATGTCAGGCTCGCGCTCGAGCATCAGGCGCAGCGCGCTGCGCACGACGGCGTGGTCGTCGGCGAGGACAACCGAGATGCCCTCTCCGGCTGCCTGCCCTTCCCCACTGGCTGACACGGCCGTAATTTATCCCGGCAGGGCGAAGCTGTCTGCCCATGCGCTGCAGCGCAACTCGCCAGCCGCGTCGCGGTTTAGGAGGACGTGGGGAAGGGGCGACACGGTGACGTCGGAGCGAGGGCCCGCAGCGCCTGGCCCACGATCGTGGCGCCGACCGTCAGGTACATCGGATTGCGGACGTACCTGTAGACGGCACCCACCACCAGGCGCTCGGTCGGGGCCACCGGCGCGGGCGTCCCGAGCCCCTCGACCACGAAGCGGGCGAAGGCGTGCAGCAGGAAGATGGCGCCGAGGGCGATCAGGACCCCACCCACGATGCGAACCGCGAGGGGGCCGGTCTCCATCTGCCAACCGGTGAGGAGGTATGGAATCAGCGCCGCGACAACCCCGAGGGCGAGCGCCAGGAAACCGGCACTGCCCGCCGCGGCGATCCTACGCGACCGATGCGGGCTCTCGGGCAAAGCGGGCGATCAGCTCGGCGAGGCGCTCGGGCTGGTCCTCCGAGACGAATGTGTAGGAATCCTGGATCCTCTCCAGCCTGGCGCCCGGGATCGTCGCCGCGAGTCTCTCGGCGAACGAGAGCTTGAAGAAGCGGTCCTCCACGGCCCAGGCGAGCAGCACCGGTCGCTCGAAGTGGCGCAGCTTCTCGGCCGCCTCGAAAGTGTGGCGGGGATCGATTCCCTTGAGCACCTTGACGGTGTCGCGGCGGACGGCGCGATTCGAGAGATACGGGTCGACCCACTCACGGGTCGGCGCGCCGGCGAAGTCGCGCTTGATCAACCAGCCATAGGCGATCGGGAGGCGCCGCATAGGAGCGAACCGCATGCCCTGCAGGAGCCCCGTGAGCAGTCCCGGGACGCGCGCACCCCACTGCAGCGGTCTGAAGGCCGGCGGCGGGAAGTTCTCGAAGGCGTCGCAGTTGGTGAGGACGAGGCGCCCGATCCTCTCCGGGTGGTTGGCGACGGTGATCTGGGAAATCGCGCCGCCGGTGTCGTTGGCGACCAGCACGACGTTCTCGAGCTCGAGCACCTCGAGGAAATCGGCGATCAGGCGCGCGAGACCCGGGGGAGAGAGGTCAGCGTCCGGGTTCATCGGCCTGACGTGGGAGCCGAGCGGCAGGTCAGGGACGATGCAGCGAAAGCGGTCCTCCACGAGCGGGGTCACCTTGCGCCAGAGGCGCCCGTCGACGAGGAGGCCATGGGCGAAGACGACCGGCGGGCCTTCACCTGCCTCCCGGTAGTGGATCGTCCCCTGGGCAAGCTTCGCCTCACTCATGCCGGTGGTCCCAGACTAGGAGCTGAAGTTCGCATACAGCTTGTATGTATAGCCCACCTACAGGTTGTATGTCAAATCCGTCGGCGGGCCTGCCTCAGACCGCGGCTAGAATCGAATGCGATGAAGACAGGAATCCATCCCGATTACGTCCTCTCGCACGTCCACTGCTCGTGCGGAAACGACTTCTATACCCGCTCCACGAAACCCGAGCTGCACGTGGAGATCTGCTCGCAGTGCCATCCCTTCTACACGGGCAAGCAGAAGCTGGTTGACACCGGTGGCCGCGTCGAGCGGTTCCGGCGCCGCGCCGCAAAGCGCAAGCGAGGGGAGTAGGCGCCCTCGATGGAGGCGGGAGGGGCGAACGGCGCCTCAGGCGACGGCCCACCTCGCCTCATTCACTCGAGGGACGGCGGCGAGCCTCCGCGGCGGGCCCGGTCGGGGCGCACGCCCGATGGGGGTCCGGCAGCGCTGTCTGAGCGCATGCCCGATGGGCGCCCGGTAGCGGTCGGGGACGCGCCGATCGGGGGTCAGGCGGTCCTCGAGGGCGTGATGATGCGCGGCGTCTCGATCTGGGCCGTCGCCTGTCGTACGCCGGAGGGCCGCATCAAAGTCACCTCCGAGCCGATCGTCTCCTGGGCGAAGCGCAGCCGGATCTGGCGCCTGCCCGTCATCCGCGGAGTGGTGGCCCTGGCCGAGTCGCTGCGGATCGGCTTCAAGGCGCTCGCGATCTCTGCCAACGCACAGCTCTCCGACGGCGATGACGAGGAGGAGATCGGCGGGTTCACCTGGGGCGTGACGATCTTCTTCTCGCTTTTGTTGGCGGTCGGCCTCTTCTTCGTCGTCCCGGTCGGTGCTACCAGCCTGATCAAGGACTGGCTCGGCTCCGCGGTGCTCTTCTGGCTGGTCGAGGGCCTGCTGCGGACAGCGATCTTCATCGGGTACCTGGTCGCGATCAGCCGCCTGCCGGACCTGCGGCGTGTCTTCCAGTACCACGGCGCCGAGCACAAGACGATCTCCTGCTTCGAGGCCGGCGACGAGCTCACCCCGGCCAGGGCCAAGCGCTACTCGCGCCTCCACCCGCGGTGCGGAACGAGCTTTCTGCTGATCGTGATGGTGCTGGCGATCTTCGTCTTCGCCCCGATCGGGCTGCCGGCCTGGTACTGGCTGCTCGCCTCGCGGATCCTGGGGATTCCGCTGATCGCCGGGCTCTCCTACGAGGTCATCAAGTGGGCCGGCAAGCACCGCAACAAGCGCTGGGTGAGGGTCGCGATGTGGCCGGGGCTGATGCTCCAGAACCTCACCACCCGCGAGCCGGACGAGAGCCAGCTCGAGATCGCGATTCGCGCGCTCAAGGAGGTGCTCGCCGTCGAGGATCCATACGCGGCGAAGCGCGAGCAGGCGATCGAGATCGTCGCCTAGGGACTAGCTCGGGCTGTAACCGGGGACCCAGAAGCGGATCGTCGCTCCGCTGCCCGGCGGCGACTCGGCGGCGATCGAGCCCCCATGCGCCTCGACTATCGCCCGCGCGATCGCGAGTCCCAGGCCGCTGCCCCCCTCGGCTCGTCCGCGTCCCTCGTCCGTCCGATGGAAGCGATCGAAGATCCGGGCGAGCTGGTCCGGCTCGATTCCGGTGCCGTCGTCGCTGACGGCGAACACCGCCGCTCCATTCTCGGAGCTGACCGAGATGTCGATGTGCCCGTTCGCCGCGGTGTGGCGGACGGCGTTGGTGACCAAGTTGCGCACCACCTGGGCAAGCCGGTCCGGATCGGCCACCAGATCGCCGTGGATGCTGGACTCGACGCTGTAATGGCGCGGCCCGAGGAGCGGCAGGTCGCGGCGGAGGTCCTCGACGAAGTCGTCGATCGGCACTTGGCGTCGTTGCACGAGGTTTCCCCGCTCCGCCTTGGCGAGGGTGAGCATGTCGTCGGTGAGCCGCTCCATCCGCCGGACCTCGCGCATCAGCTCCTCGGCCTCGGCCGCGACGGCCTTGCGATCGCCCGCACGACCGGCAAGCTGCTCGATCCGGCCGCGGAGCACGGTGAGCGGGCTGC
Organism: uncultured Solirubrobacterales bacterium; assembly: GCA_963695675.1. Taxonomy (GTDB): domain Bacteria; phylum Actinomycetota; class Thermoleophilia; order Solirubrobacterales; family 70-9; genus DASUPK01. The sequence goes on along the minus strand of CAVOGY010000007.1, from coordinate 762,589 downwards.
GCAGCTCGTGAGAGGCGTCCGAGACAAAATCGCGCTGACGATGGAAGCCCTCCTCGAGACGATCCATCATGTGGTTGAAGGACTCGGCGAGGACCCCGATCTCGTCGTCGCCGCCGTACTCGATCCGATGGGAGAGGTCTCCGGAGTCGACGGCGGAGGCGACCGCGGCCATCCGGCGCAGCGGCCGCGAGATCAAATTCGCGAGCCAGATCGCGATCGTCACCGAGAGGATCAGGGCGCCAAGCCCCACGGCGATGAATCTGTTCCGGAGTGTTGCCAGGGCCTGGTCGACCGAGGTGACGGGGTCCGCCGCGCGGAAGGTCCCGACCCGGGTCCCATTGACGACCACGGGCTCGGTCAGCACCCTGAGCTTGCCCGTCTCATCGGTGGAGATCGTGGTCAGCCCGTCACCCGCGAAGACGATCCCGCCACCCTCGGCCTCTCCGCTCTCGCCGCCGGAGGGGGACTCGGCGAGCTCCTCGTCCACGATGCGCACCTGGTTGGTCACCGGGGGAAGGCCCTGCGGGGTGATCACGTAGATCCGCGCCTCAGGGTGGTAGCGCTGGCCTGCGACGAAGCGCTCGCTCGCTCGGTGGAGGGTGGCGGGATCGTTCACTCTCCCATTGCTCAGCACCCGCTGCTGGAACTCCGTGTACTGCTCGTTCAGCTCCCGGTCGATGCGATTTCTGAGGTTGGCCGCCGTCGTCTCATGCAAGGCGAAGAAGCTCGCGGCCACGGCGGCCGCGCTCGCGGCTGAAATCGCGAGGACCAACCGCAGCCGGATCCCGCGGGGGAGCAGCCTACGCATCGGCGCTCACCAGCCGGTAGCCGGCGGAGCGCACCGTCTGGATCGGAGCGTCACCGTCGGCCTCGGCCAGTTTGCGGCGGATGTAGCCGATGTAAACATCCAGGACATTGGTCCCCGGGTCGTAGTCGTAGCCCCAGACCGCGTTCAGGATCTGAGTGCGTGACAGCACCTGGTCCGAGTGCCGCATCAGATAGGCGAGCAGCTCGAACTCCCGCGCGGTGAGCTTCACCCCGCGTCCCGCCCTGTGCACCGCTCGGGTGCGGAAGTCGAGGGTGATCCGTCCTACCTCGAGTAACGTCGCCTTGGCCTGGCCCGGATGGCGTAGGTGCGCCCTGACTCGCGCCAGCAGCTCGGCGAATGCGAATGGCTTGGTCAGATAGTCGCTGGCGCCCAGGTCGAGGCCTGTCACCACATCCTCGGTCTCCGCCAGGGCGGTGAGCATGATCACCGGGATGGCCTCATCGGCCTCGCGGACCTTCTTCACCACCTCGAGCCCGCTGAGCTTGGGGAGCAGGACGTCGAGGATGATCAAGGCGAAGTCGCCCGTGCGCGCCAGCGCCAATCCCTCCTCGCCGTCATGGGCGCAGGCGACCGAGTAACCCTCCGCCTCGAGACCGCGCTGGACGAACTCGGCAATGGGGGGCTCGTCTTCGACAATCAGGATGCGCATCGCGGCAATCCTAGGTGGGCGTCCTGAGCGTGCCTGAATCTTCTAAGCGGATTCTCATCAGCGGCTTACCGCCTATTCAGGGCTCCGGCCGATTATTTCGCCGGTGATCCCGGATGCGGCCCCATCGCCGTTCGTCGAGCACGATCGCCGCTTCAAGCTCTTCGGCTCCCACGTTCGCCTGCTGATCGGGCCGCCGGTGCGCGAGGGCCTTCCCTCGCCGGAGGCGATGGGCATCCAGATCGAGTTCTTTCTGAGGCTCCTGCACCGCAAGCTGACCCGCTTCGATCGGGGTAGCGAGCTATGCGCGCTCAACGCCGAGCCGGGCGATTCCTGCTCGGTGAGCCCGACACTCGCCGTCGCCGTGGACGCCGCCCTCTGGGCGGCCCGTCGTTCGGACGGACTTGTCGACCCCACCCTCGTCGACGAGCTCGAGCATGCCGGCTACACGACCTCACGCGCGGATATTCCCTCGGCGGGGGTGGAGGACGCCCTGGCCGTCGCTCCGGAGCGCCGGCCGGCGCGGGCCCGTGAAGACTCCCGCTGGCGGGCGGTCGGCGTCGATTCCGTCGCCGGAGTGGTGACGCGGCCCCCCGGGACCCGGATCGACACCGGCGGGAGCGGCAAGGGCTTCGCGGCGGACCTGGCCGCCGAGCGACTCGGCGGCTACTCCACGCTCGTCGTCGACGCCGGCGGCGATCTGCGGCTCGGCGGTCAGCACCCCGTCGACCGCCCGGTGCGCATCGATCACCCGCTTCGAGACCGGCCCGCGCACGAGTTCATGCTCGACCAAGGCGCCGTGGCAACCAGTGGCATCAAGACGCGTCTTTGGCGCACCGAAACGGGCTTCGCTCACCACCTCCTCGATCCTTCGACCGGTGCGCCCGCCTGGACGGGCGTGATCCAGGCGACGTCGCTGGGAACGACCGCCCTGGAGGCGGAGACGCTGGCCAAGATGGCGTTCCTAGGCGGGCCCGAGCGGGCCCGCGAGATCCTGGCCGCGTACGGCGGTCTGATCGTCCTGGACGATGGAGCGGTGGAGCTCGTCGGCTCGCTCCCCACCGGCGCGGCGGCCGAGGCGGTGATGGCGGCGTGAACTCTTACACCGATCCCAGCCAGCACCTCTTCTGGATTGCGAGCCGGGCGTTGGGCGTGGTCGCCCTGGTTCTGGTCGCCGTATCGGTCGGCCTAGGTTTGGCGATGGCCATGCGCTCTGCCAAGGGCCCGGGCGCAATGGCCCGGGTGAAGCAGCTGCACGAGGCGACCGCGCTGATCGCGCTGCTGGCGATCGCTGCCCACGGCGTGGCGCTGCTCGGCGACACCTATCTGCGACCCGGCCTGGCGGGGATCGCGATCCCGTTCGTGATGTCGCATCGCCCGGTTTGGACGGGCATTGGCGTTGTCGGGGGCTGGCTGGCCGCCGTGCTCGGACTGACGTTCTACGTGCGTCGCTGGATCGGCCCGAAGCTCTGGCGCCAGATGCATCGCTGGACGCTGGCGGTCTATCTGCTCGCAGTGATCCACACCCTGGGGGCCGGCACCGACGCTCGTTCCTTCTGGCTTCTGGTCATCCTGATCGCGACGGCGGCGCCGATCGCGGCGATGGCGGCCGTCCGCCTCCTGCCGAGCGACGAGCCGGCGCAGGGTCGACATCGACGGCGGATTCCTCTGCCCTCGGACCCGATCCAGCAAACCGCCGCGCCCGACTACGACTACGAGGTGGCGAGATGAGCCCCGATCGCCGATACCCGGATCGCGTGCCGCGCCGATACACGGAGCCTCCCCGGTCCGCGCGTCCCGTTCGCGCGTCCCGCCAACGGCGGTACTACTCGCGCGGGCCCCGTCAGTCGACCAAGGCTGTGACCGCGAAGCTCGCGGCCCTGGCGATCGTCGCGACGCTGCTCATCGGCGGCCTGATCGCCGCGCAGATGGCGGCCGGCAACGATCCGGCCCTGGGGCCGAAGGCGGTCGCCAGGGCCAAGAAGGCGAGCGCGAGGAACTCAGGCGCGAGCTCCTCGACGTCGTCCGACGGCTCGGGGACGGATCCGTACACCCAGGCGTACGGGGACGAGGGCTACTACTACGGTCCATCGAGCGGCTACTCCTCCCAGCAATCCTCTCCGGCGCCCGTCACCAGCGGTACCAGCTAGCCCGCGATCGTCAACGCACCGGGCCGACGACGGCGAGCAGGGCTCCTGTGTAGCCCGCTGTGAGCAGGACCGGCCGGTGGCGCAGGACGTTCGCGTGGAGCGTCCGTCCGGGCCTGCCGCGCGGGTGGGTACGGGTGAGAGGGGTAGCTGGGTCGGGTCGGTGCGCGACAATCGGGAGCATGATCGATGCGCTGGTCGACCAGATCGAGGGCCGCTTCGAGGAGCTCGAGCGGCAGATGTCCGATCCGAAGGTGATCGCCGACCGGGAGCGCTACGCCGAGGTCGGGCGCGAGTACCGCGAGCTCCAGCCCGCGCACGAGCTTGCGCGGGAGTGGCTGACTCTCAAGGACGACCTCGAAGGCGCGCGCGAGCTCCTCGCGGAGGACGGCGACGACCCCGAGCTCAAGAAGGTCCTGGCGGAGGCACCAGGCCGCCTGGAGGACCTCGGCGAGCGAATCCGCCTGGCGATGGTCGAGCGGGACCCGAACGACGACAAGAACGTGATCGTCGAGATCAGGGCGGGCACGGGCGGGGACGAGGCGGCGCTGTTCGCGGGTGACCTCTACAAGATGCTCACCCGCTACGCCGAGCGCCGCGGGTACACGGTCGAGCTGCTTTCGCAGTCCCCCGCCGAGGTCGGCGGGTTCAAGGAGGTCACTTTCTCGGTCAAGGGCGACGGCGCCTACTCCGTCTTCAAGTACGAGGGCGGCACCCACCGCGTGCAGCGGGTGCCGAAGACCGAGTCCCAGGGGCGCATCCACACCTCGACCGCCACCGTCGCGGTGCTCCCCGAAGCCGAGGAGGTGGACGTGCAGATCGATCCCAGCGACCTGCAGATCGACGTCTACCGCTCGTCGGGGCCCGGGGGCCAGTCGGTCAACACGACCGACTCGGCGGTCCGCATCACCCACACGCCGACCGGCCTCGTCGTCTCGATGCAGGACGAGAAGTCACAGCTTCAGAACCGGGAGAAGGCGATGCGTGTCCTGCGCGCCCGGCTGCTCGAGCGCGAGATCGCCGAGCAGCAGGCGAAGATCGCCTCGGAGCGCCGCGCCCAGGTTGGGACCGCTGAGCGCTCGGAGAAGATCCGCACCTACAACTTCCCTCAGGACCGCGTCACCGACCACCGGGTGAAGCTGACCGTGAGCGGCGTGGACCGGGTGCTCGGCGGGGAGCTCGACGCGTTCACGGACGGGCTCTCCTCCGAGGAGAAGCGCCGCCGCCTCGAGGCGCAGACGGCGGAGACGGCCTGAGCACCTCCACCTCGGCAGCCGGCGATGCGCTGCGGGCCGCGGTCGACGCAATCGCGGCCGCCGGCTCGGACACTGCGCGGCTCGATGCGGAGCTGCTCCTCGCCGAGGCGACTGGATGGGACCGGGCACGAATCGCGGCCGAGCCCGAGGCCCGGCTGCCGATCGGCGCATCTCGAGAGTTCGCCAGGATGGTCCGCAGGCGTGTCCGCCGCGAGCCGATCGCCTACATCCTGGGCAGCAAGGAGTTTCGCCGGATCGAACTGCTGGTCGATCACCGGGTGCTGATCCCGAGGCCCGAGACCGAGCTGCTTGTCGACGTGGCGCTCGAGCTGAAGGCTGGCGAGGTTCTCGACGTCGGCACCGGCAGCGGTGCGATCGCACTGGCGGTCGCCGACGAGCTGCCGCAGGCGCGCGTGGTCGCGACCGACACCTCCTTTGATGCCCTCCGGGTAGCCCAGGTCAACGCCGACCGCCTCGGCCTGGTCGACCGCGTCGACGTCGTCCTGCGTGGTGTCGATTCCCTGGGCGGGGCTGAGCCGGACGGCCGCGGCTTCGATCTTCTGCTCGCCAACCTGCCGTATGTCAGCGAAGCCGAGTGGGAGGAGTTGGCGCCGGAAATCCGCGAGTACGAGCCGCGCCGGGCGCTGGTCGCAGGGCCCACCGGCCTCGAGGTGATCGAGGCGCTGGTCGCCGAGCTGGGGCGCATGGAGGCGCCGCCCGCGGTGATCGCCCTCGAGATCGGCGCCGGACAGGGAGATCCCGTGGCGGAGCTCGTGCGAGGGGCCGGCTATAGCGAGGTGGAGGTGCGGCTGGATCTGGCCGGCCTGGATCGCGCGGTCATCGGGCGATGACCGGGATCGTCTCGATCGAGCGCGACGGACCGGGCGCGGCCCGCTCCGCCCTCGAGCGCTGCGTCGGTCAGGGAGGAGTTGCGATCTTCCCCGCCGACACGCTCTATGGTCTCGCCTGCGATCCGCTCAACACGGACGCGGTCGATCGGATCCACTCGATCAAGGGCCGGGAGGAGAGCAAGCCCTCCGCCGTCATGTACTTCTCGCCGCTGGCGATGCGGGAGCTCGTCTCGGTGCTCGGGGAGCGTTCTCGCCAGGCCGTGTCGGCGCTGCTGCCGGGCCCGGTGACGCTGGTGATCGCCAACCCGGAGCGCCGCTATCCGCTCGCCTCGCCCGAGGACCCCCACCGGCTCGGGGTCCGGCTGATCGAGGGTCCGCTGGCGGGAGCGATGATCCCGATCTTCCAGACCAGCGCCAATCGCAGCGGAGTCCCGGCGCCGAGAAGCTTCGACGAGATCGACGAGGCGGTCCTGGGCGCCACCGACGTAGCGATCGACGGTGGCGAGCTGATCGGAGCGCCCTCGACCGTCGTCGACCTGAGCGAGCTCGACTCCGGCGGCCGGTGGGCCGTCCTGCGCGAGGGCGCTCTACCGAGCGGGGTGATCGACGGGATCCTGCGCGGAACCGGCGCCTGAGCAGAGCCCTGCCTCCGCCTACTGGTATGACCTCAGAAGTGCCGCTTGCATGGAATGTCATGAAGGGCCCCGCCCTCTGTTCCTGTCGAATTGCGGGGCGGGCATGGGCGGCCGTGGCTGGGCCGAGGCCTTCCTGGCGGCCGAGCTCGAAGAGACCGGCTCGTAGCCCAGCCGGCGCTCGGTGGCGGCCGTCAGCGGCAGGATGCGCTCGATCGCCTCGGGATTCTGCTCGCGCCACTTGTCGGGCCGCGGCGCCGTCAGCGCCGTGGAGGAAAGGGTGCGATCGAGCGCAGCGGCGTACGCCTCGATCTCGGGCGCGAACTCCAGGCCGAGCCACGCGTACAGCTCGCGGGCGCTCGCGAGCGGCTCGGAGCACATGCGCTCATAGCTGAGATCGAACCGCCGCGCGGGGTCGACAGCGGCGAGCCCGTCCAGCGCCGCCTGGTTGCAGGCGACGTACTGCCGCGCGCAGATCTCCTCCAGCGGCGCGTCCCGAAGCTCGCGCCAGCCGGGGATCAGCGCGAAGCTCCAGCGGTTCCCGCTGAGCTCGCCGAGGCCGTCGAGCGTCTCCGGCAGCCGGTACTTGACGAACCTCGGGCGCGCCCTCCAGGCCTCGATCAGCGAGTTGACGTTGCCAGCGGCCTCCCGGCGCAGGAAGACGAAGCGGGCGTTCGGGAACAGCTTCAGCAGGTAGGGGATCCGCAGGCAGTTCTCGGGGGTCTTGTCGACGAAGCGCGGCGCCCGGACGAACATGCCGATCGCGAGGTAGATGTAGGCGCGCTCGCGATCGCTCACGTCGGCTGCGCCGAGGGCGTCGGAGTCCCAGCCGCGGTCGCGCGGGTGGTGGTGGGGGTCCCAGAGGATGTGGCCCTCGCTGTGCACCGACCCCAGCTCTGAGCTCCGCACCAGCAGCTCCTGAAGTGCGCTGTTCCCCGCCCGCGGGCAGCCGATCACCAGCACGGGCTCCCCGGGCGCCTCGGCGCGCGCCAGCGCGAGCGACAGCGGCTGGGCCACCCGGGGCACGTTTCGGCGCACTCGCCAGAAGGCGCGGCGGGCGGGAAAGGGAACGATGCGGCGTATGAGCGCCTTCACGCGAGGCGCATCGTGACACCGATCGGGCGGCGGCCGGCCTCAGCCGCGCGCCGGCAGCCATCCGAGGATGCCCGGGACCCGGGCAGGGGCGTCACGATTCGGGCTGAGGGGGACCCTCCAGCTCACCGATGCCGCCGCCAAGAGCTCCGGCACCACTATCGCGAAGGCCAAGAAACTGCTCAAGCCCTCGAGTGCGAGCCGCGGCCGGGGACGATCACGATCCTCTGAAGCTGGTCAAGTAGGCGAGCAAGAAGCTCAGGCAGTCCGGCAAGCTCAAGGTGCGGGCGTTCAGAACGGCGGCTGATCGACCTGGCTGTTCCGCTTTTGAGGAGCGACTGGCCGACGATAGGTCGGCCAGGCAGTCACAACCCGCCTCCCGCCGGAAACCTCTCCACCGTCTTTCCTTCGACGCTCATGGCGCATCGCGTAGAGAGCCTGCCCGGCGAAGACAGCATCCAAGGCGGCGATCCCGCCCAAGAGCGCAGCTGGGTGCACGATGGACTCCTTTCCGACCGATGAGGCTATCAGTCACCTATGCCAGAGCTGAAGGTGACGGGAGGTGCCATCGCGACTCTGCCGAGCAGCCGACCGCCGAGGCGGGCGACGGCGCGCCGTAACGTCGTGAGCGTCCCAATCCCGCAACGGTCCGACATGTCTAGCTCCGCGATCCTTCCGCGGCAGCGGCAAGGGCCTGATCGAGCGTGGGGTAGAGGTCCAGCCGGATCGCCTTGCTGTCGCGGAGCTCCCAGACCATCACCGCGTCCTGCCCGAAGTCGAGCCCGGTGGTCTTCCCTCTCGCGCGCAGCGTGAATTCGACCACGACGCGGTCCCCCACCTGGCGGAAGCCGCGGGCGTCCCAGCGGATCTGATCCATCACCTCGTCGAAGGATTGGAACCAGCGGCGAACGCCGTCGGGGCCGCGGTAGGTGTCGGGCTCGGAGGCGAGATCGGGCGGCGTGGTGGCCTCGAACTCGGGGTGGATCAAGGGAATGATCCCCTCGATCCCCTCGCGGTTGAACGCCTCGAACCCTCGCTGGACGATCTCGAGGTTCCGACTTGGCACACATCCAGCCTAAGACAGCTCTTGCGCTGCGGCCGCGACGGCGCTGCGGATGAACAGCTCGCGGGCCCGCTTCCGCTCGCGCGTCGCCCCGCGCTCAATCCGCTCGAGCGTCATGCCCTGCATGCCCGAGATCACCATCACCGCCAATACGCGCGCCCGCTCAATAAATGTCAAGGGCCACCGCGGGAGGCGGTGGCGTCAGCGTGAGGCCATAACGTCTGTATACCTTCCACTTCACCATCCAGGAGCCCGACTTGACGCAAGTAGACCTGCCCGACGATTTCCAGACCGCCCACCTTGCCGAGGTCGACCCGGAGATCGCCCGGGTGCTCGACGGCGAGCTCGGCCGCCAGCAGGGAACGCTCGAGATGATCGCCTCGGAGAACTTCGTTCCCCAGGCGGTCCTCGACGCCGCCGGCTCCGTGCTCACCAACAAGTACGCCGAGGGCTATCCCGGCAAGCGCTACTACGGCGGGTGCGAGTGGGTGGACATCGCCGAGCAGCTAGCCATCGACCGGGCCAAGGCCCTCTTCGGGGCCGAGCACGTCAACGCCCAGCCCCACGCCGGGGCCCAGGCGAACAACGCCACCTACATGGCGTTGCTCGAGCCGGGCGACACGATCATGGGGATGGCCCTGGACCACGGCGGCCACCTCACCCACGGGATGAAGCTCAACGTCTCGGGCAAGCTCTACCAGGTGGTCGCCTACCACGTCCGGCGCGAGGACAGGCTCGTCGACATGGACGAGGTCGCGTCGCTGGCGAAGGAGCACAAGCCGAAGGTGATCGTGGCCGGCTGGTCGGCGTATCCGCGGCAGCTCGACTTCGCGGCGTTCCGGGAGATTGCCGACTCGGTCGGAGCCAAGCTGATGGTCGACATGGCCCACTTCGCCGGCCTGGTCGCCGCCGACGAGCACCCGAGCCCGGTCCCGCATGCGGACGTGGTCACCACGACGATCCACAAGACGCTCTGCGGTCCGCGCAGCGGGATGATCCTCTGCAAGGAGGAGCTCGCGGCGGACATCAACCGCGCCGTCTTCCCCGGCCAGCAGGGCGGCCCGCTGATGCACATCATCGCCGCCAAGGCCGTGGCCCTGAAGATCGCCCAGAGCGACCAGTTCAAGGAGCGCCAGCGTCAGACCATCGCCAACGCGCGCGCGCTCGCCGACGAGCTGATCGCCGGCGGCATCGATGTCCTGACCGGGGGCACCGACGTCCACCTGATCCTGGTCGACCTGACCAACACCGGCCTCGACGGCAAGACCGCCGAGGCCCGTCTCGAGGAAGTCGGCATCACCGTCAACCGCAACGCGATCCCGTTCGACGAGCGCCCGCCGATGAATCCGTCGGGGCTGCGCATCGGGACCCCTGCGCTGACCACCCGCGGCCTGGTGGAGGACGACCTGCGCGAGATCGCCAGGGTGATCGTCGTCGCCCTCAGCGACGAGTTCGAAGCGCAGAAGGACTCGCTGCTCGAGCGAAGCCGCGCGCTGATGGACAAGTACCCCCTCTACCCACAGCTGTCTGCCGCAGCGGTTTGAGCAGGGCCGAGGGCCCGCCCAAGCTCCGATGAGGATTTGGGCCGACATGACGGCGCCGGCGCACGTGCTCGTGCTGCGCCCGATCATCGAGCGGCTGCGCGAGTCCGGGCACGAGGTGACGGTCACCTCGCGCGACTACACGCAGACCCAGGAGCTGCTCGCGCTCCACCACATCGAGCACACGCCGATCGGCCGCCACGGCGGCGCCTCGCGGATGAGCAAGCTGATGCGGTTGATCCAGCGCACCTGGCGAATGCGTCGGTTCGGCAATGGGAAGGGCTTCGACCTGGCGATCGCGCATGGCTCCAACGACCTGGCGATCGCCTCGCGCCTGCTGGGGATCCCCGAGGCGAACATGCACGACTACGAGTTCGCGGTCGCCCAGCACCAAGTCGGCTGCCGGCTCGCGAAACGGGTGATCTTCCCTGACTCGGTTCCGCCCGAGCGGCTCCGCCGCTTCGGCGTCGGGCCGGAGAAGCTCTTCCAATATCCCGGCTTCAAGGAGGAGTACTATCTCGCGGACTTCGAGGTCGACCCTGGCGTGCTCGATCAGGTGGGCGTCGACACCGAGCGCGTCGTCGTCATCGTTCGCCCGCCGCCGGATGTCTCGCTCTACCACCGCAAGTCGAATCCCCTGTTCCCTCAGGTCCTCGCCAGGGTCGGGACGGACGAGCGCGTGCACGCCGTCGTCCTGCCGAGGACCGAGGAGCAGAGGTCCTTCGTCAAGAAGCTCGCCTTGCCCTCGCTGATCGTCCCCGACCACGCGGTGGAGGCGCAGAGCCTGGTCGCGCTGGCCGATCTCGTGGTCTCCGCGGGTGGGACGATGAACCGCGAGGCGGTTGCGCTCGGAACCCCCGTCTACACGACCTACGGCGGGCGCCTCGGCGGCGTCGACGAGGCGCTGATCCGCTCCAACCGCCTGCGGCCGCTGACCGATCCCCGTGCGCTCGAGCTCGAGAAGAAGACCGGCCAGGGCGAGCGGATCCGCCGCGACCCGGGCCTGCTCGTCGACCTGATGCTGGGCGCCGCCGAGCCGGAGGCCTCGGCGTGAGCGCCCCGGCACGGGCGTCGGCTGGAGCTGAGACGGTGGCGCCGACCCCTCCGCCGCAGGATCAAGAGGCGGCATCGCTGGCCGAGCAGTACTCGGCGATCGCCTCTGAGGCCTTCGCGCCGCGACGCGTTGACGTCGCCCTGCGGGGCCTCGACCTGATCATTGCGGGGTCCGCCCTGATCGTGCTGTCGCCTCTGCTCGCTCTGCTCGCGCTCGCCACGCTGCTCACCTCGGGCAGGCCGGTGCTCTACCGCGGGGAGCGGGTCGGGCGGGCCGGCCGAGTCTTCACCATGTACAAGCTGCGGACGCTCAAGCCCGGCGCCGAAGCCCGCCTCGGCAATGTCTACGGGGAGGAGCTCAGCCGCCGCACCGAGCAGGAGGTGACGGCCGTTGGGAAGGCCGCCCGGCTCACCCACATCGACGAGGTCCCGCAGCTTTTCAACGTGATCCGCGGCGACATGAGCATGGTCGGCCCACGACCGGTGAGGCCGGCGTTCTTCTACCGCCTGGTCGAGGAGGTTCCGCAGTACTGGCAGCGGCTCGTCATCCGGCCCGGCGTCACCGGCTTCGCCCAGACCAGGATCACCCGGGAGGACTCCTGGGAGGACAAGCTGATCCACGACCTCGAGTACATCGCGGACCGCTCGATTCGCCTCTACCTGCGTGTGCTGAGCGCGACCGTGGCGCGGATCATCACCCTGACGCTGCGGGGCAGGGCCCGCTAGCTGCAGCGGATGTAGGGGGGCCGCCGGGTGCCCAGGGACCGGAAGTAGCCCTAGCCTCGCGGCTGATCCTGGGCGCTCTCTAGACTCGCCGCCATGTGCGGGATATGCGGCCTCGTCTCCCTCGACGGGGCCTCCGGCCCCGATCCCGCGGCGCTGGCCGCGATGAACGAGACGTTGGTCCATCGCGGCCCCGACTCGGATGGAAGCCTGATCGACGGCGCTGCGGGGCTCGCCATGCGCAGGCTCTCGATCATCGACCTCGCCGGGGGCGACCAGCCGATCGCCAACGAGGACGGTCGCATCCAGGTGATCCAGAACGGCGAGATCTACAACTACCGTGAGCTGATGGAGGGGCTCCGGGGCCGCGGCCACACCTTCTCCACCAACAGTGACACCGAGGTCCTCGTCCATCTCTACGAGGAGCGCGGCCCGGCCTTCGTCGAGGCGCTGCGCGGCATGTTCGCGATCGCGATCTGGGACGCGCGCCACAGCCGGCTGGTCCTGGCGCGGGACCGGTTCGGGATCAAGCCTCTCTACTACCGCGTCGCACACGGCCAGATCTCCTTCGCCTCGGAGCTCAAGGCTCTTCTCCGCCAGCCCGGATTCTCACGCGAGATCGACCCGGCGGCGCTCGAGGCCTTCCTCGCCTTCAACTCGATCCCCGCGCCGTTGACGATCTTCACGGAGACGCGCAAGCTGCCGGCGGGCCACACGCTGGTGGCCGAGAGCGGCGACGTCGAGATCTCCCGTTATGCGCGCCCAGCGCCGGTCGCGGCGAGCGACGTGCGGACCGAGAGCGACGAGGTCCTTGCGGACGAGCTCCGCGAGCGCCTGCGGGACTCCGTGAGGGCGCACCTGGTCTCGGACGTGCCGGTCGGCGTGTTGCTCTCGGGCGGCATCGACTCTTCGCTGCTCACAGCGCTGGCGGCGGCAGAGAGCGGCTACCAGGTCAGCACGTTCTCGATCGGCTTCGAGGAGAGCTCGTTCGACGAGCTCGCGCAGGCGCGGCTGGTCGCCGAGCGCTACGGCACCGACCACCACGAGCTCATCCTGCGGCCGGACGCGGTCGACCTCCTGCCACGGCTGGTGGAGGCCTTCGACGAGCCCTTCGGCGACTCCTCGGCGCTGCCCACCTACCTCGTCTCTCAACTCGCCTCGGGCACCGTCAAGGTCGTGCTCTCGGGGGAGGGAGGCGACGAGCTCTTCGGCGGCTACTACACCTACGTTGCGGATCGCCTGGCTCCTCGCGTCGGCAGGGCCGCGCCCTTCCTGCGTCCTCTGGTCGAGCTGCTGCCGAGCTCCTCCGAGAAGGTGAGCTTCGACTACAAGGCCAAGCGCTTCGTCCGCGCGGCCCACCTGCCGCCGGTCGAGCGCCACCACGCCTGGAAGGAGATTTTCTCGCCGGACGCGCAGGAGCAGCTGCTTAGCTCCTCCCGGACAACCGATCCGCTCGATGTCTACAGGGCGCGGTACGCCGAGACCGAAGGCGCCGAGGAGCTGGCTCGTCTCCAGGACCTCGACCTCGGCATCTACCTGGTGGACGACCTGCTGGTGAAGACGGACCGGGCCAGCATGGCCCACTCGCTCGAGACCAGGGTGCCCTTCCTCGACCCCGTGGTCGCTGAGCTCGCCCTCGCCCTGGAGACGAGGAAGAAGGTGCGCGGGTTCTCCAAGAAGCGGCTGCTCCGCCGGGCGGCCGGCCCGCTTCTCCCGAGTGAGATCATCCGCGGCCGCAAGCAGGGCTTCTCGATCCCGGTGGCGGCGTGGCTCCGCGGCGATCTCGCTTCCTTCGCTCGCGACGTCCTCGCACCCGAGACGATCGAGCGGCAGGGGTATCTCGATGCCGGCGCCGTCACGCGGGTGCTCGAGGAGCACATCTCCGGCAAGGAGGATCTGAGCAGGCAGATCTGGGGCCTGCTCTCCTTCACGCTCTGGTTCGACCGCTACGCCCGCGAGCCGGCCTCGGCCGGCGCGGTGGCTGGAGACGTCGGCTGATGCCCGACACGATCGACGCGCTCTTCGCCTTCATCTTCGCCGGGGCCGCCGTCTGGGCGCTGGTGCCCGCCACCGAGTCGCTGGCGGTCCGGATCGGGGCGATGGACGTCCCCAACGAGCGCAGCCTGCACGAGGTTTCCACCCCGAAGCTCGGCGGCCTGGCCGTGCTGGTCGCGGTCCTGATCGGCGGCACGATCTTCCTGCCCTGGGACCAGGAGACCCGGTCGATCCTGGCCGGGGCGATCGTGATCACGGCGGTGGGGGTGGTCGATGACCTGGTCGACCTTCCGGCGGGGATCAAGCTGCTCGGCCAGACAGCGGCCGCGATCATTCCGGTCGCGTCCGGGGTGACCGTCGCGAGCTTCACGCTCCCCTTCGTCGGGCGGGTGGATCCGGGCTCCGTACAGCTCTTCGACCCACCTGGAATAGGAGCGATCGACCTCGGTCAGGTGCTGACGGTGTTCGGCATCGTCGCGGTCGCCAACGTGATCAACCTGATCGACGGTGTGGACGGGCTCGCGGCCGGTGTCTGCCTGATCTCGGCCGCCGCGCTCGCGGTGATCGCCCTCTCGCTCGATCGCAACGCGGCCGGGGTGCTGGCAGCCGTGACGGCCGGCGCCTCGCTCGGCTTCCTCCGCCATGGCTTCCCGCCCGCGTCGAGCTTCATGGGGGACACGGGCTCGAACCTGCTCGGCTACCTGATGGCGGTGATCACTGTGCAGGGTGCGCTGAAAACGAACGCCGTGGTCGCCCTCTTCTTCCCGCTGGCGGTTCTCGCCGTTCCCATCCTCGACACCGGCTTCGTAGTCGCGAAGCGGCTCAAGTACGGGAGGCCGATCTACCGCGCCGACACCGAGCACTTTCACCACCGCATGGCGCGCATCGGCTTCAGCCAGCGTCGCACGATCACCTACCTATACGGCTGGACGCTGGTGCTCGCCGCGGTTGCGCTCGCCCTTCGCTTCGTGCCGTACAGCGACAACCACGGCCACTTCGACCCGTTCTGGAGCGCGGTGATGGCTGCCACTTTGATCGGCGCCGGCATCGCCAGCTTCCGGCTGCTGGCCGCACTCGAGATCCTCAAACTGCTCAAGGTGCGTAACAGGCAGTGGCGCCGGCGCCTTGGGCTCGCCCGGATCGCCGAAGCTCCCGTCGAGCCTGGGGTCGAGGAGGGCGTCCTGAGAGAGCTGGACACCGGGACCTTTGCCGTGGTGGATCCGGGGACCGGGGAGTTCACCGCGGTCGACCCGGATACCGGGGAGATGGAGGCGTTGGATCAGACGGACGGCCGGGAGGAGCTCACCCCGCCCCGACCGCCTGGGCAACCTGCTCGCGCCCCCGATAGACGCGGCTCATGATCGTTCCCTGCCGCACTCCGAGTGCCCTGGCCGCCTCCGCGTAGCTGAGGCCGGCGATGTCGACGGCGGCGACGGCCTCGCGGTTGGGGCGGGGGAGGTCAGCCAGGGCGTCGAGCACCTCCCCGGCCTCAAGGGAGGACTGCGGGTCGCCCACGGAGGTCCTGGCCGGCAGCTCCTCCGGCGCGTGCTCGCTCGAATCAGTCGCCGCGCGGCGCGTGCGCTCGCGGCGCAGGTGGCTGTACCAGGTGTTCTTCAGCGCCTTGATCAGATAGCCGAGGTCGTCGTCTCTTCGCAGGAGCCGCGGCCGGGAGAGGACCTTGACATAGGTCTCCTGGACCAGATCCTCCGCGAGGTCGCGGGAGCCGCACATCGCGAGAGCTACGCGAAACAGCTTGTCGATGTGGTCTCCGGCGGTATTCGGGTCCAGCCGGCGCCCCTCTCCTTGGACGAGCAGAGCGGTCAGAAGGGCACCGCCCCGTCGCCCTTCCAGGAGGCCAGCTTGAGCAGCTCGCGGTCACCTACCTGCGAGCTGGAGAGCACGCAGGTTCTGCCGTTGCGCCACCAGGTGACGACCCGGCGCCCGCCGTCTCCGAACGCGTGCAGAGTGACGCCGTTGCGCCTCGTCGTCGTTGCGTCGCTGGGGGCGGTGATCCCGTCTCCGGAGATGATCGTGTAGGAGGTGCGCTTGCCGTCGTGCTCGTAGAGCACGGTCCTCGCCTCGCGATCGTCGAGCCGATCGGAGCGGATTCCCGCTTGCCGCCAGCCGAATTCCTTCGCCCAGTTCGGGAAGGGCACGCCCTCGACGCCTGCCGCCAGCAGCTTTGGATTCGAGCGCTCGACGGCGACCGGCCCGGTCGGGGGCCGCTCGGCGAGTCGTGCCGCCTCCACGACCGTGGGGCCTCCCGAGCCGGTCGGCAGGGCGAGCACCGCGGCGAGAGCCGCCGCGGCGACCGCGCCCGCCAGCGCCCCGCCGATCGCGAGGCGCCGTCGCCGCACGCGGCGGGACGGAGTCGCGACTTCGGCCGCGATCCGGGTCCGCAGGGAAGCCGGCGCCTCCACGCTCAGTCCCCTGAGCGCGGCGCCCCCGCTTCGCTGGCGCTCGAGGGCAGCACGCAACGTCGGGGACTCGGCGAGCCTCGCCTCGAGCCTGGCTCGTGCGTGGCCCTGAAGCGAACCGTCCGCCAGCGAGGCGAGCTCGCGGCGGGTCCTCTCATCGAGCTCGCGGTGTGAGTCGTGTTGGTGCATGCCTGCTCTACCCGTCAAGGACGCGCGAGCGGCCAAGTTATTCCATCGGCCTCGGAATAAATACGGGCGAGTCACGTCCTTGGCTTTGTTCGGACCCGGCGACCCTGGCCCCCCTCGGCGCCAGGGGCCTCGGGGCCGACGGGCAGTGCGGGCCCTGTCACTTTGGGGCGCGTCCACAGGAGCGGCCGCCGGCCCAAATCGGCGACCGCTCCTGCCCTCGAACGGACCGCCTCGTCGGACCCCAGCCGCTAGGATTCGCCGCCCCTCCGGCCAACCCCGGAGGGTTGACTTTGCCGGGTGGGGGGCAAGGATTTCATGCGCTCGTTCGACATCGACATCACAGTTGGGGCCAGCAGTTGTCGACGCTCGCCCTAAACGGACCAAGCGGGGCGGCCGGCCCATCCCGGATGGCGAACGTTCTGCGCTACCTCGACCTCGCCCTGCTCGCCGTGGCCCTGCCTGTGTTCATCGCGGCGGACCTGCCGATGGCCGGCTATGCCGTCGTCGCGGGCGTCTGGCTCGCGCTCTACGGGATCGAGATCGGTGCTGAGCGGGCCATTGCGGGCGCGGTCGCCCGACGGGACCGCAGGGCCGCGATGGGCTGGCTGGGCGCCACCGGGCTCGCCAGAGCCTGGATCGTGGCGCTGGCGGTCCTGCTCGTTGGACTGGCAGCGGGCAAGGACGCCGGCCTGGCCGCTGCGGTCCTCTCCCTCATCCTCTTCACCGTCCATCTCGGCAGCCGCATCCTGCTCAGGATGATGACCTCCGGAGAGTCTGAATGAGCGCGCTCTCGAACCTCTCCACCAAGCAGAAGGTCCTGCTCGGGGTCGGCATCTACTTCGCCGTCACGATCGCGCTGCTGCTGATCTTCGGCAACGAGGGCAAGAACGAGGAGTTCAAGCCCCAGAACGAGTTCAAGCTCCACGACTGGGTCCCGATCCACCTGGGCCCGATCAACTTCTCGATCAACAGGGCGGTCCTCTACCTGCTCCTGGCGAGCGGGCTGACGATCTGGGTGATGACCTACATCGCCCGGCGCATGATGATGAAGCCGAACCGCGTCCAGGCCGCCGTCGAGATCGCCTACGACCTGACCAAGAACAACATCACCGGCGGCAACCTATCCGGGTCATACGCACGGAAGTGGTTCCCCTTCATCGCGACGCTCTTCTTCTTCATCGCCTTCTCGAACATCATCGGCTACCTGCCGCTGCCCACCAACAGCGCCGAGACCATCAATGTCTTCGACCTGGCGATCCCCTCCTTCGCGATCTACGCCGCGACAGCCAACATCTCCTTCGCCCTCGCCCTCACCCTGGTCGTCTGGTTCAGCTACCACATCGAGGGGGTACGGGCGAAGGGCTTCGTGGGCTACCTGAAGAGCTTCCTGCCGCCCGGGCTCGAGAACATGAACCCGTTCGGCAAGGCGCTGATCTTCTGCATCGAGGTGCTCTCGCACTTCATGCGGCTGGTCTCGCTCTCAGTGCGACTGTTCGCCAACATCCTGGCCGGCCACCTGCTCCTGCTCTTCATGGGAGGCGGGCTGGCGGTGCTGCTCGGCCTCGCGGCCCTCGGAGCGCTTACCTTCCCTCTGGCATTCGTCTTCTTCGTACTTGAGGTCGGCCTGATCGCAACGCTGCAGGCGTTCATCTTCGCCACCCTGTCTGCCATCTATATCGGCGGCGCCGTCGCCGAAAGTCACTAAGCAAAGGAGCGCTGATTCATGGTTGAAGTGTTGGTTCCGCTCGCCCAGGCATCGCAGGGCGTCACGGACACCGGAGTCACCGACGCCGGCAAGGCCATCGCGCTGGGCGTGGGCGCGGGTCTCGGTTCGATCGGGGCAGGCATCGGCATCGGCTTCATCTTCGGCAAGGAGATCGAGTCCGTTGCCCGCCAGCCCGAGATGAAGGACGACCTCCAGTCGATTCGCTGGCTCGGCTTCGCGCTGACCGAGGCGGTCGCCTTCTACACGTTCATCTTCGGCCTGATCGCCTTCTTCCTCTAGGCCGGCGCTGGTGGACCCAGTCACGCTGATAACCGCATCGCCCCTCGCAGCCGAGGGCGACTCAGGCGGCAGCTTCCTGGTCTCTCCGGCTCTCGGCCTGATGATCTGGACGCTGCTCGTCTTCGGATTCACGATGTACGTGCTCAGCAAGGTCGCCTTCCCCCGGATCCAGGAGGCGCTCGACAAGCGCGCCAACGCGATTAGCGAATCGATTGAGCAGGCGGAGAAGACTCGTGAGGAGGCGGACAAGATCCTCGCGGAGTACCGCGCCCGCCTGAAGGAGGCCCGCGAGCAGGCCGACGACATCGTCGCCCGCGCCCGCAGGACGGCCGAAACGACCACCGCCGAGGCCGCCGACGAGGGACGCGAGAAGCGCGAGGAGCTGCTCGCCGCCGCCCGCCGTGACATCGAGGCGGAGACGCGGCGCTCGCTCGAGCGCATCCGCAAGGAGGTCGCCGACCTCACAGTCCTCACGACCGAGAAGGTGACCCGGAAGACACTCGACTCAGAGGACCAGAAGCGGCTGATCGAGGAGGCGCTGGCCGAGGTCGACTTCTCCAGCCTGAGCGGCGAGAACGGCGCCGGCGAAGTGACCGAGGGGGCCGCGAGTTGATTTGCGTAGCCCCCGGAAGCGAAGCTGAGGAGGCGTAGCGATGGAAGAGATCGCCCGCGTATACGCCACCGCCCTGTTCGGGGCGGCGAAGGACCGGGGGAAGCTCGACGCGATCCGCGATCAGCTCGGGCAATTCGTCGACGCCCTCAACGAGAACCGGGAGATGCAGCTCTTCCTCTTCAGCCCCTACTTCTCCTCGGCGGAGAAGATCGACGGCCTGAAAAGCGCTGTCGTGGACGCGGAGCCGGAGCTGCTCAACTTCCTGGAGCTGCTGATCGAGAAGCACCGGATGCCCGTGATCTTCAGGATCCGCCGCCAGTTCGACGCGCTCTGGGACAAGGAGAACAAGCGGCTCGGTGTGACCGTGACGAGCGCGGTCGAGCTCGATCCCGAGATCGCCAAGCGGATCGGGTCGGAGATCGAGGAGCAGACGGGCAACACCGTCGAGCTCGAGAGCCGGGTCGACCCCGACATCCTCGGGGGACTGGTGCTGCAAGTGGGCAACATGGTCTTGGACACGAGCATTCGCAACAGGCTCGAGAAACTGCGAAAGAGCGTCGCTTCTGCGGCGTAGGCAAAGGAGTGACGTAGAGACATGGAGATAAAGCCGGACGAGATCGCCAGCATCCTGCGCGAGCGGATCGAGGGCCTAGACGTCGAGTCCGCCGACCTCTCGGAGGTCGGCACGGTGCTCGAGATCGGCGACGGGATCGCCCGCATTCACGGGCTCGACAACTGCCAGTCGCTCGAGATGCTCGAGCTGCCGCACGACGTGGTCGGGCTGGCGCTCAACCTCGAGGAGGACAACGTCGGCGCCGTGCTCTTCGGCGAGTGGGACAAGGTGTCGGAGGACGACACGGTTAAGCGCACCGGCAAGCTGCTGGAGATCCCGGTGGGCGATGAGCTGCTCGGCCGCCTGGTCGACCCGCTCGGCCGCCCGCTGGACGACAAGGGCGACATCAACACGAGCGAGACCCGGTCCGCCGAGCACAAGGCCCCGGGCGTCGTCCACCGCCAGCCGGTGTCCGAGCCGATGCAGACCGGGCTCAAGGCGATCGACTCGATGATCCCGATCGGCCGTGGCCAGCGCGAGCTGATCATCGGCGACCGGCAGACCGGCAAGACCGCGATCGCGATCGACACGATCATCAACAACCGCGACTCCGACCTGGTCTGCATCTACGTGGCGATCGGGCAGCGGATGTCGACCGTCGTCCAGGTGATGGAGACCCTGGAGGAGAACGGCGCGATGGAGAACACGATCATCGTCGCCGCGCCCGCCGACGAGGCCGCGCCGATCAAGTACATGGCGCCGTATGCCGGCTGCGCGATGGGCGAGTACTTCCTCTACCAGGGCAAGCACGCGCTCGTCATCTACGACGACCTCTCCAAGCACGCGGCCGCCTACCGGCAGATGTCGCTGCTACTGAGGCGCCCGCCGGGCCGCGAGGCCTACCCGGGCGACGTCTTCTACCTGCACTCGCGGCTGCTGGAGAGGGCGGTGAAGCTCTCCGACGAGCAGGGCGGCGGCTCGCTGACGGCCCTGCCGGTGATCGAGACCCAGGCCGGTGACATCTCGGCCTACATCCCGACGAACGTCATCTCGATCACAGACGGGCAGATCTTCCTCGAGAGCGACCTCTTCTACTCGGGGGTCCGCCCGGCGATCAACGTCGGCACCTCGGTCTCGCGGGTGGGAGGCAACGCGCAGACCAAGGCGATGAAGAAGGTCGCCAGCCAGCTGCGTCTGGACCTCTCCCAGTACCGCGAGCTCGAGGCCTTCGCCCAGTTCGGCTCGGAGCTCGATCCCGAGACCCAGAAGCAGCTCGCTCGAGGCGAGCGCATGGTCGAGGCGCTCAACCAGAAGGAGCGCCAGCCGATGCCGGTCGCCGAGCAGGTCGCCTCGATCTACGCCGGCACGGCCGGATACCTCGACCGGATCAAGACCGAGCGGGTGGCGGAATTCCTCGCCGACCTGATCGCGAGGCTCCACTCCGAGAACAAGGACCTGCTCGACCGGATCAACGAGCTCAGGCGACCTCTCCGACGAGGACGAGGACACGCTGGGCAAGGCGATCGAGCAGATGGTCGACGACTTCGGCCCCGACTTCGACGAGGAGGGCAATCCCCTCGAGGAGGGCGAGTCCGACCGGGTCAAGGCGCGCGAGGGGCGCGAGACTGAAGACATGGTCGCTCCGGCGGAGCAGCCGGCTGAGGAGGAGGAGGAGCCCGCCGTCGCCTGACGCTGACCCATGGCCACCCGCAAGGAAGTCAAGAACCGGATCGCCTCCGTCAAGAACGTGCAGAAGATCACGCGCGCGATGGAGATGGTCGCCGCGGCTCGGCTGCGGCGCGCCGAGCAGCGCATCGACGCGCTCCGGCCGTACGCGCGCGAGCTCCGCAAGATGACCCGCCAGGTCGCCGAGGCGGCCGGCGTCGAGGCGCGCAACCTGCCGGTGCTCCAGGAGCACGAGGAGCAGCGCACAGTCGGGATCCTGCTGGTGACCGGCGACCGCGGGCTGGCGGGCTCATTCAACTCGCAGATCATCCGCGCGGGCGTTGCAGCTCCAGCGCGAGCTCGCGCGGGAGGGGAAGGACGTCCGCTTCTCGGTGGTCGGTCGGCGCGGCGTCTCGACGATGCGGTTCCGGGGCGAGGAGCTCCACAACGAGTACGTCGGCTTCACCGACCGCCCGGCGTTCGCGAACGCGCGCGAGATCGCAAACGATCTGATCGCGTCGTACGTCGACAAGGATCTGAACCGGGTCGACCTGATCTACAACCGCTACGTCTCGCCGCTCACCCAGTACGTGCGCAGGCAGACGCTGCTCCCGGTCCAGCAGGCCGACGTCTTCGGCGAGGGGGTGGAGGAGCTCACCCCGGACGACGAGGAAGACCTCGATGAGGATTTGGTGGAGGCTCACCGCAAGGCGCTCTGGGACTACGAGCCCGAGCCTGAGGAGCTGCTGGGCGAGCTGATCCCCGAGTACGCGCAGCTCAACGTCTTTCGCGCCCTGCTCGAGTCGACCGCCTCCGAGCACGGCGCGCGGATGACCGCGATGCGGAACGCGGCCGACAACGCCAAGGAGGTGATCTCGGACCTGACCCTGGAGATGAACCGGGTGCGTCAGGCGGAGATCACCCAGGAGATCCTCGAGGTCGTGGCGGGCGCCGAGGGAATTTCCTGAACACGAACTTGGAAGAAAAGAAGGAGACGAATGGCTGACCAACATGAAACGGGTTCCTCCTCCGATACAAAACGGGTTGCTCCCGAGGGGAGCACCCTCGCATCAGCGGAGGACCCTCGCACGAACGTAGGAAGCGTCGAGGAGGTGAGGGGCGTCGTCATCGATGTCGCCTTCCCCGACCACGTGCCGGAGATCTACCACGCGCTCGAGATCGACGTCCCGCCCGAGGGCGGCCGCACCGAGGGCAGGCTGATCTGCGAGGTGCAGCAGCACCTCGGCGACGAACGCGTGCGTGCGATCGCCATGGACGCGACCGACGGCGTCAAGCGGGGCGACAAGGTGACCGACACCGGCTCGCCGATCACCGTGCCGGTCGGCGAGGAGACGCTGGGCCGGATCTTCAACCTGCTCGGCGAGCCGATCGACGAGGGCCCGGAGGTGCAGGGCGACGAGCGCTGGTCGATCCACCGTCCGGCCCCCGAGGTCGAGGACCTGACGCCCTCCCAGGAGATGCTCGAGACCGGCATCAAGGTCGTCGACCTGCTGGCTCCCTACGCCAAGGGCGGCAAGGTCGGGCTATTCGGCGGCGCCGGCGTCGGCAAGACCGTCCTGATCCAGGAGCTGATCCGGAACATCGCCGAGGAGCACGAGGGCCTCTCGGCCTTCTGCGGCGTCGGGGAGCGCTCCCGCGAGGGCAACGACCTCTGGCTCGAGATGAAGGAGTCGGGCGTCATCGACAAGACGATGCTCGTCTTCGGCCAGATGAACGAGCCGCCGGGCGCCCGCCTGCGAGTGGCGCTCTCCGGCCTGACCATGGCGGAGTACTTCCGCCAGCGAGGTCAGGACGTGCTGCTGTTCATCGACAACATCTTCCGGTTCGTCCAGGCCGGCTCCGAGGTCTCGGCGCTGCTCGGCCGGATGCCGTCGGCGGTCGGCTATCAGCCGACTCTGGAGACGGAGATGGGCGAGCTGCAGGAGCGGATCACCTCGACACGCGAAGGTTCCGTCACCTCGATCCAGGCGATCTATGTCCCGGCGGACGACCTCACCGACCCGGCGCCGGCGTCGGTGTTCGCGCACCTGAACGCAACCACCACGCTCACCCGGTCACTGGTCGAGCAGGGGATCTACCCGGCGGTTGATCCGTTCGACTCGACCTCGACGATCCTCAAGCCGGACATCCTCGGCGAGGAGCACTACGACACCGCGACCCGGGTCCAGGAGACCCTGCAGCGTTACCGCGAACTGCAGGACATCATCGCGATCCTCGGGATCGACGAGCTCTCCGACGCCGACAAGCAGACGGTCTCGCGGGCGCGGAAGATCCAGCGCTTCCTCTCCCAGCCGTTCTTCGTGGCAGAGCAGTTCACCGGGCGCAGCGGCGAGTACGTGCCCGTCGCCGAGACGGTCCGCGGATTCAAGGAGATCGTCGACGGCGAGCTCGACGACATCCCCGAGCGGGCCTTCTACATGCAGGGCCCGATCGATCAGGTCCTCGAGACGGCCAAGGGGATGAAGGGCGAGGAGCCCTCCGAGTCGGCCGAGGCGGAGGCGGCCGAGCAGGAAGCCCAGGAGGAGGAGGCCGCGCAGGACCAGGATCAGGGCGAGGAGGAGGCCGCCTAGTCGGCCTCACCCATGGCGGAGCACAACGTCGACGTTCGCCTCCTCACCCCCGAGGGTGAGGTCTTCAACGGCGAGGTGGAGCAGCTCTCGACCCGGACGTCGGTCGGCGAGATCGGGATCCTGGCGAACCATGTGCCCGTGCTGGCGCGGCTCCAGCCAACGGAGCTGCGCCTGCACATGCCCGGCGGCGAGGTGCGCCGCTGGGCGCAAGCCGAGGGCTGGCTCCAGGTCTTCGCCAATCGCGCCACCGTCCTTGTGGGCGAGGCGATCCCGCCCGAGAACCTTGACCCGGGCGAACTGCGCAGCCGGATCGAGGACGCGGACGCCCGGCTTCGCGAGTCCGAGGAGGGCTCGGGCGCCCACCAGCGGGCGGCGAAGGACAAGGCGCGCGCCGAGGCGTTCCTGGCAGTAGCCGGCGCCGGGAACTAGAGGCGGGCTGCCGCGTTCATCGTGGCTTGATCGCTGTACCTACGATTGGCACGTGGACGAACTTGCCCTCACCAGGCGGCTGATCGCCTTCGACACCTCCACCGCGGAGGGGCTCCGGCGGGCTGCCGAGTTCGTCGGCGGCTGGCTCGAGTCGAACGACATCGAGGCTTCCCAGACCGAGGCGCGCGGGCTGCCGGTGACGGCCGCCGAGGTGGGTCCGCCGGAAGCGCCGACGCTCGTCCTGCACGGCCACATGGATGTCGTCCCCGGCGGGCGTGACCAGTTCGAGCCCCGCATCGACGGCGATCGGCTCTACGGCCGTGGCGCCTTCGACATGAAGGGTGCGCTCGCCGTGATGCTGCTGGTGATGCACAAATTGCGCGATCAGGAGGACGTGCGCCTGCGCCTCGGGATCGTCTCGGACGAGGAGTCTGAGGAGGAGGAGAACCGCGGCTCGGATGCTCTGGTGGCGAGCGGCTTCGTGGGAGATTTCGCGATCACCGGCGAGCCGACGAACCTCCAGGTCGGGGTGCAGGCGAAGGGTGTCCTGGCGATCAGGTTGGAGGTCCAGGGACGCTCCGCCCACGGCGCCACACCCTGGCTCGGGGACAACGCGGTGGTAAAGGCGGTTGAGGTGTTCAGGGGTATCGAATCGCTACCGTTTGCACGCCACAGCTCCGCCCTGTTCGACCGGCCGTCGATCAATCTCGGTCGAATCATGGGTGGCGACGCCCTGAACAAAGTGCCCGATACCTGCGTCATAGACGTCGATATCCGCTTCCTGCCGGATCAGAACCCCGATGAGATCCTCGAGCAGGTGAGCGGACTGCCGGACACCAGAGTGGTCGCGACGTTCCGGCGCGCGCCCGCCGTGGTTGAGCCGGATTCTCCGTTCGTGGTCGGCCTTTGCGAGGCGGCCTCTCCGCACCATCCCGAGCGCGTGATGAGCGTCGGCCGCGACGGAGCCTCCGACGCGGTCTCATTTCTCGCCGCCGGTGTACCCGCGGTCGAGTTCGGCCCGATTGGCGACGGGCATCACGGGCCCGGAGAGTGGGTCTCGATCGACTCGCTACGCAGCTACCGCCAGGCGCTGGAGGAATTCGTCAAGAGCTTCCCAGGGATGTCGGCGTGAGCGCCGACCAGGAGGGGGGCAACGGCCAGGGCGACGAGCGTCAGCGGCCGGATGAGACCCAGGAGTTCGAGGTCAGCGACGAGCTCGTGAACGAGTCAGGTGACGAGGAGCTCGAACCGGACGAGAACGATCTCGGGGAGGCGGACGAGCCAGAAGACGAGGAGCTGGACGACGAGGACCTTGACGACGAGGAGCTCGACGACGAGGACCTCGACGACGAGGGAGGAAAGGAGGAGCTCTCGGAAGAGGACGAGCTCGAGCGAGTCGTCTCGGCCGAGACGCAGGAATGGGAAGGGCTTGAGGCAGCCGAAGCCGAGGCGGCTGAGGAGAAGACCCTGGTCGCGTCGGCCGGGGCAGGGATCAAGCGGGCCGGGTCCGCCATCACCTCCGGGTTCGAGAAGGTCGAGAAGAGCGCCGGACCCAAGATCACGTCGGGGTTCAAGGCGGTGCGCCGGCACATCGGTTTCCCGATCTGGCTCCGTTTCATCACCGCCTCCTTCGTGATCATCGCCTCGATCGCCGCGGCCACGTCGGCGAGCTTGATCCTCTACCTCGGCGACATCGCCCATGCGCTCAAGGACAACAGCATCGGGGAGGGCGTGAAGAACGAGCTCGCAGACATCCCGGACAGCGGTGCTCAGACGATCCTCATCCTGGGCTCGGACAAGCGCAACAAGGAGCTCAGCGGCAAGTACGGGCTCTCCGACACCACCATGCTCCTCCGGCTCGATCCGAACGTGGACGCGATCGCCCTCCTTTCGCTGCCTCGCGACCTCAAGGTGGAGATCCCCGGGTACGGGATCGACAAGCTGAACGCCGCCTACTCCCTGGGCGGCCCCAAGCTCACGCTCGAGACCGTCAAGCATCTCCTCGGTCCCCAGGTGGCGATCAACCACCTGGTCAACGTCGACTTCACCGGTTTCGCCCGCGCGGTCAACGCGATCGGCTGCGTGTACGTGGACGTCGACCACCGCTACTTCCATCAGAACGGCCCGTACCCGAGCTCATCCAACTACGCGGAGATCAACCTGCAGCCTGGCTATCAGGCCCTCTGCGGGTTCGATGCGCTCTCATTCGCGCGCTACCGCCACACCGACAACGACATCGTCCGGGCGGCCCGCCAGCAGGCATTCCTGCGCGAGGCGCGGGCCAAGGTCCCCCCGTCGCGGCTGATCGAGGATCGGAAGAAGCTGATCAAGATCTTCACCTCTTACACGTCGTCCGACATAGACGACCCGGTGCAGATGCTGCAGGTGCTGAAGCTGTTCTTCGACCTGCGCAACGCACAGATCAAGGAGATCCACTTCAACGGCACTCTCGGTCCGTCGTACGTCACCGCGACCCCCAAAGAGGTGCAGACGGCGGTCGACCAGTTCCTCGGCAGTGAGAGCACCCCCGGCCCGGCCGGCTCGACCGCCAAGCCAAGCGAGAAGGTTGCGCCGGAGCAGCCGCCGGACTACAGCAAGGCCACTCCCGCGGCGCCGAACCGGAAGTCCCGGGGCGGGTCCTCCGTGTCGACCAACCTCACCGAGACGACCTACGGCAAGCAGCTTGCCCGGGCGATCAGGGCGCGCAAGCTGAAGGTGCCCATCTACTACCCGACCCGGCTCGAGGTCGGAAGCGACTACGCGCAGAAACCGCGCGCCTACAAGATCAACGGCAAGGGGGACGAGTCGCCGCCGCACTCCGAGCGGGCCGCTTACAAGTGGGTCTTTTCCCTGCCGACGCTCGGCGATTACTACGGCTTCGAGGGCACGCGCTGGAAGGACCCGCCGATCCTCGACAACCCGACTGACGAGAAGACGCTCGGTAATCGCGACTACAAGCTCTATTACGACGGGGACCGCCTGCGGATGGTGGGCTGGCAGACCGATCACGGCTCGTTCTGGCTCTCGAACTCCTTCATCGAGACCGTCTCGAATGCCGACATGCTGAAGATCGCCCAGAGCTTCCGGCAACTTCCGAGAACCTAGCCGCGATCATCCCTGGGAGCCGAGCGTGAGTGAGAAGGAACCGATCGGGGTCGTCGGGGCCGGCTGGGTCGGCCTGGTCACCGGTGCCTGCTTCGCGGAGCTCGGCCACCGGGTCGTGGTCCGAGAGATCGTTCCCGAGAAGGTGGAGTCGCTGCGGCGCGGCGAGGTCCCGATCCACGAGCCGGGCCTGCCGGAGCTGATCGAGGGGAACCGTGACCGGCTGGTCTTCACGACCGAGATCGGCGAGTTGCTGGACGGACCGCGGCTGATCTTCGTCTGTGTCCAGACGCCCCCCACGTACTCCGGCGACGCCGACCTCTCAGCCGTCAGCCGGGCCGTCGAGGAGATCGGGGACCCCGCAGCGAAGGCGCTGGTGATGAAGAGCACCGTGCCCGTGGGCACGGGACGCGCGATCCACCGCGACGCGCCCGACCTCGCCTACGTCTCCTGTCCGGAGTTCCTCCGGGAGGGCACCGCACTCAAGGACTTCATGGAACCCGACCGTGTCCTGATCGGCACCGACCCTGGCGACGAGTGGGCGGGCGATGCGGTTGCTGACGTGTACGAGCAGCTTGGGGCGCCGATCGTCCGCACGGACATCTCGAGCGCCGAGATGGTGAAGCTGGCTTCAAACGCGTTTCTCGCAACCAAGATCAGCTTCATCAACGAGATCGCAAACGTCTGCGAGGAGCTCGGAGCGGACGTGACAGATGTAGCCCGCGGGATGGGGCTCGACGACCGCATCGGCGCGCGCTTCCTGCAGGCGGGAATCGGCTATGGCGGATCCTGCTTCACAAAAGACGTCTCAGCGCTGAAGATGCTCGCCGCCAACTCGGGCTACCACTTCCAGCTCCTCAACTCGGTGATCGAGGTGAATGAGCTCCAGAAGCGCCGGGTGATGGCGAAGCTCTCCAAGCATCTCGACTCGCTGGTCGGCAAGCGAGTCGCCCTTCTAGGACTCGCCTTCAAGCCCGACACCGACGACATGCGGGGGGCATCGAGCCTCGTGCTGGCCGCCCGGCTCGAGGGCGAGTCGGCAAGGGTGGTCGCGTACGACCCGGTCGCGGAGGCTGCGGCGGCGCCTTTGCTGCCCAGCGTCGAGATGGCGAGCTCCGCGATGGACGCTTTGGAGGGCGCGGATGCCGCGATCCTGGTCACCGAATGGCCCGAGTTCGCGAAGCTCGATTGGGCCGAGGTGTTGAGGCGCATGAACACCCCCCTGCTCGTCGATGGCCGTAACTTCCTGGACGGCGACGCCATCAGCGCCGCCGGGATCACCTACGAGGCAATCGGCCGTCCCAGCGCCGTAGCCCGCTCGGCCGTAATTCGCGAAGCCCCCGGACGTGAAGCGGAGGAGGCGGAGCGCTGATGTTGTGCAGGCGCTGATCCTGGCGGGCGGCGAGGGGACTCGCCTGCGGCCGCTCACCAATACCGTCCCGAAGCCGGTGCTGCCGCTCGCCGGGCGCCCGCACGTCGCCTATGTGATTGATTGGCTCGTCCGGCACGCGGTGGACGACGTGGTCGTCTCCTGCGGCCACCTCGCCGAGGGGATGCGACAGCGCGGTCGCCGAGCTCGAGCCCGGTGTGGAGATCCGCTACGCCGAGGAGCCAGACGCCCGCGGGACCGCCGGGGCGATCCGCTTCGCCGAGGACATGCTCGGCGATCGCTTCCTAGTCCTCAACGGTGACGTGCTCTGCGAACTCGACCTGACCGCTCTGATCGAGCAGCACGAGCGGACCGGGCGCGGGCGACAATCGCCCTCTACCCGGTCGACGACCCGCGCGGCTACGGGCTCGTCCATCGGCGCGAAGGACGGGGAGATCACCGAGTTCCTCGAGAAGCCCAAGCCCGAGCAGATCGACACCGACGAGATCAACGCCGGCGCCTATCTGCTGGAGCGCTCTGTGCTCGAGCGGATTCCACCGGACCGTGCGGTGTCGATCGAGCGCGAGGTCTTTCCGCGAGCTGATCGGCGCAGGGCCTCTACGGGATCCGGCTCGAGGGCTACTGGATCGACATCGGAACACCGGACCGCTTCCTCGAGGCGAACTGGGACATCCTCGAGGGCCGTGTCGCAGACGGTCGTCGACGCGAACAGATCGACGAGGAAGGCATCGCTGATCGGGGAGGGGTGCGAGATTGCAGCGGACGCGGAGATCCGCGCGCCCTCTGTGATCGGCCGAGACTCGCAGGATCCGGGCCGGCGCGCTGATCGACCGATCGGTGCTCCTCGACGGCTGTGTGGTTGAGGACGACGCGATCGTTGTCAAGAGCATCCTCAGCGCGGGTGTGACCGTTGGAGCGGCGACGCGGATCTGGAGGGGAGCCGTGGTCGGCGAGGGGGAACGTGGTGATGGCGATGCGCGCGTGACCGGCGGAGCGACATGCTCGACGCGGTCAGGGCGATGCCGGACCAGCTGCGCGACGCGCTCTGGCGGATCGAGAGCGCGCGGGCAGGCGCACGATGGAGGCCCCGGCCGCGTTCGTCTGCGGAATGGGCGGCTCGGCAATCGGCGGCGACCTCGCGATTGCGGCGCTCGCGGACCGGCTCACCAAGCCGATGCTGGTCGCCCGCGGCTACGAGCTGCCCTCCTGGGCCCCGGCGGGCTCCGCCGTGCTCTGCTCGAGCTACTCGGGCGACACCGAGGAGACCCTCGCCTGCTACGCCGCCGCGGAGGCGCTCGGCGCACAACGGCTGGTGGCGACGACCGGAGGCGAGCTCGCCGAGCTGGCCCGCGCGGCGACGGCGTCCCCGTGATCGGTCTTCCCGCCGGCCTGCAGCCGCGTGCGGCGGTCGGCTACATGTTCTGCGTCGCGGCGGAGCTGGCGGCCCTGGCCCTCGCCGGTCCCCGCATCAACACCGAGATCGACGCCGCCGCCTCGCAGCCTCGGGCGGAGCTTCGAGGCGAGCCGAAGCCCGGGCGCGCCAGATCGCCGCCGAGATCGGCGATGCGACGCCCGTGATCCACGGGAGCGACCTCACCGCTCCGGTCGCCTACCGCTGGAAGACGCAGGTGAACGAGAACGCCAAGATGCCGGCCTTCTCGGCGACGCTGCCGGAGGCGGACCACAACGAGATCGAGGGCTGGTCGGGGGCGGACGGCCGCTTCGCCGCGATCTTCCTACAGGACCGCGACCAGCACCCGCGCGAACGGAAGCGCTTCGAGCTCACGGCCAAGGCGATCGCACCCTATGCGGCGGCGGTGATCGAGGTCGAGACGGAGGGCGAGACGCGCACCGAGCGCGTCCTGCACGCGGTGATGCTGGGCGACCTGCTCGCCATCGAGCTGGCGAACGCGCGCGGGGTCGATCCGCTCGCGGTCGACGTGCTCGAGGGCTTCAAGAAGGAGATGGGCCGGCCCGACGGGACCTAGTCCAGCCGCTCCGCGAGCCTGACGACCACCGCGTCTCCCGACTCCTTGCCGATCGCCTTCCGCACGTCGGCCTTGACCGGCAGCTTGTGCGTGCCGTCGCCCATCGCCATGAACGAAGAGCGGAAGTCGTGGCCGTCGATCGTGCCGCGAACCTTGACCAGGCCCCGCGTCCCGAAGAACTCGGCCGAATCCGGCATCACCACGTACGTCCAGCCGCCCTTCGCGGGGCTCTTCTGCAGCGTCGCGTCGAACTGCCTGTTCAGCTTCATCGCTCCTCCTTCCTCGCCGATTCTGTGTGAAGAGACTCTGGTCGGATGCCGGACTCATCGGCCCCGCGGCCGCACGAAAGGTGAGACGATCTCCCCACAGGGGGCCAACGCAACACGTACCTATGGTGACTGCGAAGGAGATCGGGACGATCAAGGTCTTCGCGGCCCTTGATCCGGATGCCCGCGAGCGGCTCTCGCGCGCCGCGGCCGACATCAGCCTCGAGCCAGGGGAATACGCAGCAAACCAGGGCGACGACCGGGCGCTCTACGCGGTGCTCGAGGGCCGCATCGAGGTGGTCAACTCCGTCGACGGGGTGGAGAGCATCGTCGGCGAGCGCCGGCCGGGCGACGTCATCGGCGAGGTGCCGATCGCCCTCGGCACGCCCTTTCCCGTGGGATTTCGGGCCGCGGAGAGGTCGCGCGTCATGCGCCTCGAGCCTCATGACTACCACGCACTGGCGGCCCGGGAGCCTTCGGTGGCGGAGGAAGTCGGCCGCCTCTCGAGCAATCGAATCAGCGGAGCGCACGGCCTGCAGGGCCTCGCGGCGAAGCCGCCGCCTCCCCGGGCGATCGTGCTCGGCCATCGGTGGGATCCCGATTGCGCGGAGGTGCGGCACTTCCTCGATCGCAACCAGATCAGCTTCGAGTGGATCACGCCGGACACGCCGGGCGCGGCCGACCAGTGGGGCGATCGGCTCCCCGCTGACGAGGACTACCCGGTGGTTCGGATTGTCGACGGCACGACCGTGATCCGGCCACCGCTCCGCCGGCTGGCCGAGCTGCTCGGGCTGGGCACCGAGCCGTCCGCGGCCGAGTACGACACGGTGGTCGTCGGAGCAGGTCCGGCCGGCCTGGCGGCCGCGGTGTACGGCGCGTCGGAGGGCCTGGGAACGCTCGTGATCGAGCGGGAGGCACCGGGCGGGCAGGCGGGCACGTCGTCCAAGATCGAGAACTACCTCGGCTTCCCTTCCGGTGTGTCCGGCGCCGAGCTCGCCGGCCGTGCGTTGAACCAGGGCCGGAGGCTGGGCGCGGAGTTCCTCGTGACCCGCACGATCGAGGGAATCGGCGCCGGCACGCGCGAGGTGCGCCTCGATGGCGGCGACCTTTTGCGGGCGCGCACGATCATCCTCGCCTGCGGCGTCTCCTGGCGGCGGCTTCATGTCGAGGGCTTCGACCGGTTTGCGGGCAAGGGCATCTCCTATGGCGCCGCGCGAAACGAGGCGCGGAACACGCACGGTCTCGACGTCCACATAGTCGGCGCCGGGAACTCAGCTGGGCAGGCGGCCATGTTCTTCTCCAACCACGCGCGGAGCGTGACCATCCTCTCCCGCAGCGAGGGGATTGAGAAGAGCATGTCGAACTACCTGATCGACCAGCTCGCGACTCGGTCGAACATCAGCGTGCTGACCCGGACGGAGGTGGTGGCGGCGCACGGGGACGCCTCCCTTGAGGCGCTCGAGGTTCGCGACAACGCCACCGGAGTGACGGCCACCATGAAGTCGGGCGGAGTCTTCATCTTCATCGGGGCAGACGCCGAGACGGGTTGGCTTCCGCCCGAGATCGCGCTCGACAACCGGGGGTTCGTACTCACCGGCGTCGACGTGAAGGTCGCGGAGCGCTGGCCTCTTGGCCGTGACCCTTACCTGCTCGAGACGAGCGTGCCGGGCATCTTCGCGTGCGGCGACGTCCGCTCCGGGCCGGTGAAGCGCGTCGCCGCCGCCGTCGGCGAAGGCAGCATGGCGATCGCGTTCATCCACCAGTACCTCAGGCAGGCCGACGCCCAGCCCCTCGTCAAGGGCTAGTCGTCGCTCGGCCGCCGGCGCTGCGCCTTTCGCTCGGAGGTGCGGCGCTTCTGCTCGAGACGCCGCTCGCGCGCCGCTCGCGACGGCCTGGTCGGGCGCCGGGGCTTGGGGCGCCGGAGGGCCGCGGCGAGCTTCTCGCGCAGCCGCTCGAGCGCCAGCTCCCGGTTGCGTGCCTGGCTGCGGGCATCCTGGGCGACGGCGGTGACGCGGTCGCCGAGACGCCGTTGCGCCAGCTCGCGCTGCTCGCCGCTTAGAGCGCCGGAGGCCCGCACGTCGAACACCGCCTCGATCCGAGAGGCGGTCACGTTCGCGTGCTGGCCACCCGGTCCGGAAGAGCGGCTGGCTCGCAGCTCGATCTCGTCGAGCGGGATCAGCACCTCCTCGTTCACCCGCAGTCCTTCCTCCATGTCGGCACCGTAACCTTGGCATCCTCAGAAACTCGACCCAGGAGATCACTGACCGCATGAGCACCGCGACCAGCGCCCCGACGGCAACAGGCCTCGACTTCAAGGTCGCCGACCTCTCCCTGGCCGAGTT
This sequence comes from uncultured Solirubrobacterales bacterium, assembly GCA_963695675.1. Lineage (GTDB taxonomy): Bacteria > Actinomycetota > Thermoleophilia > Solirubrobacterales > 70-9 > DASUPK01. Next base: position 729,211 of record CAVOGY010000007.1, on the reverse strand, counting down.
CGGCCGCAAGGAGATCCGCTTGGCGGAGCACGAGATGCCGGGACTGATGGCGACCCGCGCGGAGTTCTCGGAGTCCAAGCCCCTGAAGGGTGCGCGGGTCACCGGCTCCCTCCACATGACCGTGCAGACGGCCGTGCTGATCGAGACGCTGGTCGCGCTCGGCGCCGAGGTGCGCTGGGCGAGCTGCAACATCTTCTCGACCCAGGACCACGCGGCCGCGGCCGTCGCGGTCGGGCCGGACGGAACGCCGGACGACCCGCAGGGCGTCCCTGTCTTCGCCTGGAAGGGGGAGACCCTGGAGGAGTACTGGTGGTGCGCGCTCCAGGCCCTGAGCTGGCCGCAGCCCGGGCCGAACGGCGAGACCGGGGCGAACATGCTGCTCGACGACGGCGGCGACGCGACGCTGCTCGTCCACAGGGGTGTCGAGTACGAGACCGCGGGCGTCGTCCCGGGCGCCGAGACCGCCGGCTCGGAGGAGGAGAAGGTGATTCTCGATTTGCTGCGGGAGAGCCTCGCGGCCGAGCCCCAGCGCTTCACCAGGATGGCCGAGGGGATCAAGGGAGTGACCGAGGAGACCACAACCGGCGTGATCCGGCTCTACGAGCGCCAGGCGAACGGCACCCTGCTCTTCCCGGCGATCAACGTCAACGACTCGGTCACCAAGTCCAAGTTCGACAACATCTACGGCTGCCGGCACTCGCTGATCGACGGCCTGAACCGCGCCACCGACGTGATGATCGGCGGCAAGACCGCCGTGATCTGCGGCTTCGGCGACGTCGGCAAGGGCTGCGCCGAGTCGCTGCGCGGGCAGGGCGCCCGGGTGATCGTCACCGAGATCGACCCGATCTGCGCGCTCCAGGCCGCGATGCAGGGCTACGAGGTCCGCAAGCTCGAGAGCGTGATCCCCGAGGCCGACATCTTCATCACCGCCACCGGCAACAAGGACGTGATCACCGTCGACCACATGGCTCAGATGAAGCATCAGGCGATCGTCGGCAACATCGGCCACTTCGACGACGAGATCCAGGTGGCGGCGCTCGAGCAGGTCGACGGGATCGAGAGGATCAACATCAAGCCGCAGGTCGACGAGTGGCGCTTCCCGGACGGCCACTCGATCATCCTCCTCTCGGAGGGTCGCCTGCTCAACCTCGGCAACGCGACGGGGCATCCGAGCTTCGTGATGTCGAACTCGTTCAGCAACCAGGTGATCGCCCAGATCGAGCTGTTCGGCAAGGCGGACGCCTACGGCAAGGAAGTCCATGTGCTGCCCAAGCACTTGGACGAGAAGGTCGCCCGGCTGCACCTCGACGCCCTCGGTGTCGAGCTCACCGAGTTGAATCCCGAGCAGGCGGCCTACATCGGGGTGCCGATCGAGGGCCCCTACAAGAGCGACCACTACCGCTACTAGCCCTCACCAGCGTGCGCGGAGGCGCCGGGGGCAGCGCCGGATGCGCTTCGTCGGCAAATCGTGCTCGGCGTCAACCCCAAGGCAACTCCGACCGCGGTTTGAGAACCTGTCGCCCTCATGAGGGCGATGATCCTGGCGGCGGGGCTGGGGACGCGGCTCCGGCCGCTGACCTACGTGATGCCGAAGCCGGTCGCGCCGGTGCTCAACCGACCGATCGTGGCCTGGATCGCGGAGCTGCTCGCCTCCCACGGCTTCAAGCAGGTCGTGACCAACGTCTCCTACCTGCCGGAGCAGATCCGCGAGGTGCTCGGCGATGGTTCGGCCTTCGGGCTCGAAATCAGCTACAGCGAGGAGCCGGAGCCCCTGGGCACGGCCGGCGGGGTCGGCAAGGTCCGCGATTTCCTCTCCGAGGCCGACTCCTTCCTGGTCATCTCCGGCGATGCGCTGACCGACATCGACCTGAGCGTCATGCGCGCCGCGCACGAGGCGAACCTCGAGCGGGACGCCATCGCCACGCTCGCGACGAAGCGCGTGGACGACACGACCCAGTTCGGCGTGGTCATCACCGATGAGGGTGGCCGGGTCCAGGGCTTCCAGGAGAAGCCCGATCCCGCTGAGGCGCTCTCCGACCTCGCCAATTGCGGCATCTACATGTTCGGGAAGGAGATCTTCGACCACTTCCCCCCGCCCGACCACAAGAGCCCTGCGGGGGACGAGGACCAGCCCCCGGGCTTCGTCGACTGGGCGATGGACGTGTTCCCCTCGCTGCTCGACGGCGACATTCCCTTCTACTCGCACGAGATCGACGCGTACTGGAACGACGTCGGCTCCGTCGGCGAATTCGTGCAGGGAAATCTCGACGCGCTCTCGGGCGCGGTCCGGATCCAGCCTCGGGCGGGGGAAGTTTCATCCGGGATCTACGCGGGCGACGGCTCCGACCTCGAGGGGGTGAAGGTGAAGGCGCCGGTGCTGATCGGCGCGAACTCCCAGCTCGGGGTCGGGACCGACCTGCACGGGCCGGTCGTCGTCGGCGAGAGCTGTCACCTCGGGGCTGGGGCGATGCTCCGCGATTGCGTCGTCCTGCCGGGCGCCGAGGTCCCGGCCGGCGGCCTGGTCGTGGGCGGCCTCTATGGCGTGGAGGAGGACAGGCCCCTGGGTTAGGTTTGCAGTTCGCGGATCACGTCATCGGCCCAGGGGTTGTCGCCGAGCCCCTCCTACTTCCTTGGCACTCCGCGCGCTTTTCGTCACCCGCCGCGCGACACGATGGCGCGATCGCATCCGCGCCGCTCGAGCAGATCGCCTCTCTGGTCGCCCCGCCGCTCTGTGCCGCCTGCGGCTCCGCCCGAGGGGCGACCGCGATCCTCTGCGAGCAATGCGACGAGGAGCTCGCCGCGGCGCCCACGGTGATCGACGCCGGTCCCGCTTGCGTGGACCTGGCGGTCTCAGCCGCACCGTTCGACGGCGTCGCTCGGCGTGTGGTCCACGGGCTCAAGTACGCACGCAGACTGTCTCTTGCCGCCGTCGCCGCGAAGGCCATGCTCGGCGCCCTCCCGGCGGCGGAGTCGCCGAAGGCTGTCGTACCGGTGCCCGCCGGGCCGTGGCGATGGCGCTGGCGGGGCTTCGACCCGGCCGAGGAGATCGCGATCTCGCTCTCCGAGCGGGCAGGACTTCCGCTCCGGGCCTGCCTGCGCCGCGGCCACGGCCGACGCCAGGTGGGGCGGAGGCGCTCGCAGCGGCTCGCAGACCCGCCCCACGTCTGGGCGGTCGAGGCCTCTCCTCACGCCGCCCTCCTGGTCGACGACGTCTGGACCACCGGCGCGACGCTCTCAGCCTGCGCGTTGGCCCTGCGTGATGGTGGCTGCCGCCGGATCGTGGCGCTGACGCTGGCGCGGGCCCTCTAGCGATTCCCTTGCCCTGGCCGAACCTCCGGCGTAGCATCCGAGCGCCACCCCGATGGAAGGAGGCCGACGTGAGGATCGAGGTCCGAGGGAAGAACGTGGAGGTGACCGACGAGCTTCGCGAGGCGGTGATCCAGAGGTTCCAGCGGGTCGGCAAGCAGGTTTCCGAGTTCGCCACCCTCGAAGTCGAGCTCTCCGAGGAGAAGAACCCGCGGATCGCGGACCGGATGGTCGCCGAGGCGACGCTCGGGCTGAAGGGGGTCACGCTTCGCGCCAAGGAGGCTTCGCCGGACATGGTTCACTCGATCCACGAGTTGGCCGAGGACATCCGTCGCCAGGTCAAGAAGCACCGGGACAAGCGGCGCAAGCGCCAGACGACCCGCAAGCTGATGCAGCGTCAGCGGGGAGCGACGGCCTAGCGGCCACCAGGCCGCACCGGTGCGCCAGCTAACCTAGTCGCGTGGCCAGAGGTCTGATCGACCGCGCCCTGCGGATGGGCGAGTCGAAGCAATTCAAGGAATACCAGGGGCGGGTGGAGTCCATCAACCGGATCGAGCCGGAGATGGAGCTGCTCGAGGATTCGGAGCTTCGTTCCGAGGCGGACGAGCTGCGCAAGCGCGCCCGCGACGGCGAGTCGCTCGAAGACCAGCTCCCGGAGGCTTTCGCCCTGGTTCGCGAGGCGAGCAGGCGCACGCTCGGCCAGCGCCACTTCGACGTCCAGCTGATCGGCGGCATGGTCCTCCACTCGGGCGCGATCGCCGAGATGAAGACCGGCGAGGGAAAGACGCTCACCGCCACCCTCCCGGTCTTCCTCAACACGCTCGCCGGCGAGGCCGTCCACCTCGTCACGGTCAACGACTATCTCGCCCGCCGGGACGCCGAGTGGATGCGCCCGATCTACGAGGCGCTCGGTGTGACCGTCGCCGCGATCCAGGAGGGTGACGATCCGCCCGCCCGGCGCGAGAAGTACGCCTGCGACGTCACCTACGGCACCAACTCCGAGTTCGGCTTCGACTACCTGCGCGACAACATGGCCGGTTCCCTCGACGAGTGCGTGCAGCGCGGCTACGAATTCGCGATCGTCGACGAGGTCGACAACATCCTGATCGACGAGGCCCGGACCCCGCTGATCATTTCGGGCCGTCCCGAGCAGGCCGCCGACCTCTACTACACCTTCGCCCGCCTCGCCAAGCAGATGAAGGGCGAGCCCCACAAGGAGAAGCTCAAGTCACTGGGCGAGTCGAAGGACACCCGCGACGCCGATTACGACTACGAGTACGACGAGAAGCACAAGACCGTCGCGCCGACCGAGCGGGGGATCGCCAAGGCCGAGGAGTTCCTCGGGGTCGAGAACCTCTACCTCAGCGAGCACGGCACGCTCGTCAACCACCTGATCCAGGCCCTGAAGGCGGAGTCGCTCTACAAGCGCGGCGTCGAGTACGAGATCGTCGACGGCCAGGTGATGATCATCGACGAGTTCACCGGCCGGATCCTCGAGGGCCGGCGCTGGTCTGAAGGCCTCCACCAGGCGATCGAGGCTAAGGAGGGCGTCTCGATCCGCGAGGAGAACCAGACCCTCGCCACGATCACGCTGCAGAACTACTTCCGGCTCTACGACAAGCTCTCGGGCATGACGGGCACCGCGCTGACCGAGGCCCAGGAGTTCATGAAGATCTACAAGATGCCGACGGTCGACATCCCGACGAACGTACCGATGGTCCGGGCCGACCACAACGACCAGATCTACAAGACGAAGGACGGCAAGTGGGGCTCGGTGATCAACGAGATCGAGGCGCGCCACCAGGCCGGCCAGCCGATCCTGGTCGGCACGATCTCGGTCGAGATATCGGAGATGATCTCCCAGGAGCTTCGGCGCCGGGGCGTCGAGCACGTCGTCCTCAACGCGAAGCCCGAGCACGCCCAGCGCGAGGGTGAGACGATCGCACAGGCAGGCCGGAAGGGCGCCGTCACGATCGCGACCAACATGGCGGGCCGCGGCGTCGACATCAAGCTCGGCGGCAGCCCCGAGGGGCTCGCGCAGGTGGAGCTCCGCAAGCTCGGGCTCTCGCCCGGCGACGAGAGCTACGACGAGGAGCTGCAGACGATGGTCGAGCGCCTCACGCCACAGTGCGAGGCCGAGGCAGAGGAGGTTCGCCAGGTCGGCGGCCTGTTCATCTGCGGCACCGAGCGCCACGAGTCGCGGCGCATCGACAACCAGCTTCGCGGGCGGTCGGGCCGCCAGGGCGATCCGGGCGAGTCCCGCTTCTTCCTCTCCGCCGAGGACGACCTGATCCGGCTGTTCGCCGGTGAGCGGATCTACAAGATCCTCGACCGGCTCGGTCCGGTCAACGAGGAGGGCGAGGAGGAGCCGCTCGAGGCGAAGATGCTCACCCGGACGATCGAGAACGCCCAGAAGAAGGTCGAGGAGCAGAACTTCCTGATCCGCAAGCGGGTGCTCGAGTACGACGACGTGATGAACGAGCAGCGGCGCGTCGTCTACAAGTACCGCCGGGAGATCCTCGAGGGCAAGGACATGTCGGACGCCGCCCGCGAGGGCGTTGGGGAGGTCGTCAGCAGCATGGTGGACGACTACACCCCGGGCGACGTGATCGAGGACTGGGATCTCGCCGAGCTCCAGACCCAGGTCCAGCAACTCTGGCCCACGACCACCGAGGTCTCCTCGCTGCAGCCCGAGCAGACCGACCGCGAGGATCTGCGCGAGGCGTTGCTCGCCGATGCGCTCGCCGCCTACGACCTCCGCGAGCAGGAGTTCGGCGACGAGATAATGCGCCAGCTCGAGCGCGCGATCCTGCTGCAGATCATCGACAACCGCTGGCGGGAGCACCTCTTCGAGATGGACTACCTGCGAGAGGGCATCCACCTCCGCGGCTTCGCACAGATCGATCCGCTGGTCGCCTACAAGAACGAGGGCTTCTCGATGTTCGAGGCGCTCATGCACTCGATCTGGGAGGAGTTCGCGCGGCTGATCTTCCACGTCGAGGTCGAGGTCGCCCCCCGGGCGCAGGAGGAGTTCGCGCCCGCCCAGCAGCCTTTGCAGGTCGACTACTCAGGCGGGACCGCGGAGCAACCCTCGGCACTCGGCCAGGCGGCCGTCGCGACGGCGGCCGGAGCGGACGTGGCGGCCGAGCAGTCGATCGAGAGCCAGGCCGGCAACGGCGGTGGCGCGATCCCCGAGCAGGAGACGGTCGTCAAGTCAGACCGCGAGAAGATCGGGCGCAACGACCCCTGCTGGTGCGGCTCGGGCAAGAAGTACAAGAAGTGCCACGGCGCATAGGGGCGCTGATGGCTCACGCCGGACAGGAGATCCAGAGCCCGGGCGGGATGCGCCTCCGCTTCGTCAGGACCGGGGCAGAGACCGACGGCGAGCTCCTCGAGATGGAGGCGACCTACAGCGGGGATGGGGGGATGCCGCCCATGCATCTCCATCCACGCCAGGCGGAGCGCTTCGAGGTGATCGAGGGCGCCATGCGCGCCATCGTCGACGACGAGGAGCGCGTCTTCGAGACCGGCGAGAGCTTCGAGGTCCCCGCCGGAACTCGCCACCAGATGGGGGCCGAGGGGCCGACGCGGATGCTCTGGGAGGTGCGGCCCGCACTGCGCACGGCGGAGTTCTTCGAGCGCCTCTACAGCGAGGGCCCTGACGGCGCCCGCGAGCTCGGCGAGAAGTTCTTCGCGGAATTCCACGAGGAGTTCAGGCTGGCGGAACCAGCCGATTAGCCGCCCTTCAGCACTTCCTCGGGCCCGAATACCCTTAGAGAGATGGCAGAGACACTTCCCAAGGAGGGAATCTCCGCGCGCCTCGCTGAGATCCGGGGGCAGCTCAAGCTGCTCTCGGATTACCTTTGACCCGGACACACTGAGCCGGGAGGTCGATCGGCTCGAGGGGGAGATGCAGCGACCCGGTTTCTGGGATGACCAGGCGGCGGCGGCCGAGATCTCTGCTGAGCATGCCCGCGCCCAGCGGCGGCTCGAGGGCTTCAACCAGCTCACCCGGGACGTCGATGACCTCGATGAGCTGGCGGAGCTCGCCGCGGATGACGAGGAGATGGCGGGCGAGCTCGCCGGCCAGCTGTCGTCGGTGGAGCGGCGCCTGGCCGACCTCGAGGAGGAGCGGCTCTTCTCGGGTCGCTTCGATGCCGGCCCGGCAGTCGTCACGGTCAACGCCGGGGCGGGCGGGACCGATTCCCAGGATTGGGCCGAGATGCTAGTTCGCATGTACCTGCGATGGGCCGAGCGCCGCGGCTTCAAGGTCGAGATGAAGGAGGCATCACCGGGGGAGGAGGCGGGGCTCAAGTCCTCGACGTTCGTGGTGCGCGGCGAGAACGCCTACGGCTTGTTCGCCGCCGAACGGGGTGTGCACCGGCTGATCCGGATCTCGCCCTTCGACTCGTCGGCGCGTCGCCACACCAGCTTCGCCCAGGTCGAAGTGGCCCCGTTGGTCGAAGGAGACGTCGACGTCGAGATCGACGACGCCGAGATCCGCGTCGACACCTACCGCGCCTCCGGGGCAGGCGGCCAGCACGTCAACAAGACCGACTCCGCCGTCCGCATCACACACATCCCGACCGGGATCGTCGCTCAGTCTCAGAACGAGCGCTCCCAGGCGCAGAACAAGGCGACCGCGATGCAGATCCTCCGTTCCCGGCTGCTGGAGCGAAAGGAGCTCGAGCGAGCCGAGGAGCTCGCCCAGGAGCGGGGCGAGCAGAAGTCCGCGGAGTGGGGGTCGCAGATCCGCAGCTACTTCCTGCACCCGGACCAGCGGGTGAAGGACCATCGGACCGGCTTCGAGGTTGGTGACGCCCAGCGCGTGCTGGACGGCGACCTCGATGGTTTCGTCCGTGCGTCCCTGAACCAGGCGGCAGCCTCCCGCTCGGGCAACGCGGGCTCCGGCTAGTGGCCAGCTCGGAGCAAGCGACGGTCCAGGCTTCCGTCGGGGCGTCTGAGAGCTTCGACACCGTCGAGGCGGCCGCGGAGGCTGCCGACAGGGCGCGCGCCGGTCTCGAGCCGCGCTGCGACTTCGCGGTCGTGTTCGCCTCGGGGCACCACCTGGGAATGGCCAAATGGCTCCTCTCAGAGGTGCACGAGCGCCTCGAGCCAAGGTCGCTGATCGGCTGCGGGGCGGGCGGAACCGTCGCGGGCGGTCATGAGCTCGAGGACACTCCCGGTGTCGTCGTCTGGGGTGCCTCGCTGCCGGGAGCGGAGCTCGAGACCTTGCACCTGACCGCCGAGCGCGATACCGATGGGTTCCGCCTGCTCGGGCTGCCGGAGTCGCTCGCCGTCGGGACCGATGACGTCGGTGCCGCCGACGAGTCGGTGATCGCGCTCTGCGATCCGTTCAGCTTCCCTCCGGAGGAGCTGCTGGCGGCGCTCGAGGGAGCCAGGCCACACGTGCCCGTGCTCGGCGGACTTGCCAGCGCCTCGTTCGCCGGCGGCGCCGTCCTCCTGCAGGACGGCGACGTCCACACGGACGGGGCAGTGGCCGTGCGCCTCCGCGGCCTGCAGGTGCTGCCCTGCGTTTCGCAGGGCGCGGGGCCGGTCGGTCCGGAGATGACGATCACGCGCGCGGAGGCGAACATGATCGGCGAGCTCGCCGGCAAACCGGCGATGGAGCGGCTCGGCGAGGTGATCGCCGCGCTCCCGGAGGATGAGCGCGAACTGGCGGCCTCGGGGGTCCTGATCGGCCTCGTCATCGACGAGAACCGCCCCGAGTACGAGCGGGGCGACTTCCTGGTGCGCCCGATCATCGGCGCGGACCGGGAGTCCGGCGCGATCGCGATCGGAGAGCAGGTCCGGGTTGGCCAGACGGTACGGCTCCAGGTGCGCGACGCTGCCTCCGCCGACGAGGATCTGCGCGCTGCCCTGCGGGCGCAGGCTCAGGCGCTGGGCGCGGCCGGCGCGGCCGGGGCCCTGCTCTTCACCTGCAATGGGCGAGGCTCACATATGTTCGATCTGCCCGACCACGACGCCGCGGTCCTCCAGGACTCGCTCGGCGCGCCGACCGCGGGCTTCTTCTGCGCCGGCGAGATCGGCCCGGTCGGGGGCCGCAACTTCCTGCACGGCTTCACGGCGACGATGGCGGTCTTCCCGGCGTGATCCTGGTGACGGGGGCGACGGGGAATGCCGGCTAAGTGCCTGAACCTTGGCTCGACCGCCAACTGCGTCGCGTTTGTCCCGCCGAACGAGACAAATCTGACGCAGAACGGTTTAGAGCGCGCCCTCGAGGTCGAGCAGCGCCCGCTTCATCTCGGGGCCGCCGCCGTAATTGCCGATCCCGCCGCCCGACTGGACGACGCGGTGGCACGGGACGATCAGGGGGACGGGGTTGCGGCCGCAGGCGGTCCCGGCGGCGCGGAAGGCCCGTTCGTTGCCGGCCTGCCTGGCGATCTCACCGTAGGTGCGCGTCTTGCCGTACGGGATCTTCGCGACCGCGTGCAGGGCGCGGTTGCGGAAGCCGGCCGGTGTCAGCGTCCAGTCGACCGGCACCTCGAAGTTATGGCGCCTGCCCTCGAAGTACTCCTCGAGCTCTCGGCGCTCCTCGTCCAGCCGGCTGGGGGACTCGAGCACCCGCGGCGAGACGTAGCGCGCCAGATGCTCCAGGACCTCGTCCTCGGACATCTGAGTGCCGCGGTGCTTGGGTAGGGCAACCTGCACCACACCCCGATCGGTCCGCGCGACGAGGAGCCTGCCGAAGGGAGAGTCGACAGGCGCGTAGGCGACGTCGATCAGCCCATCGCGCTCGGCGCGGGAGAGGACGCCCTCGACCGCCCGGTCGAGATCGCCCCCGGTGGGCGTCTTGCGGAGCATCTGCTCCAGCTGCTTGTCGGTCAACGGGTTCATGCGAATTCACCTCTCAGCTTTTGCAACCCCTCGTGAACGCTGCGGCGGGCGGCGTCCTCAGAGCAGTCGAGCGCCCGCGCGATCCCCGCATAGGACATGTCGGTGGCGAAGCGGAGCACGACGGCGCTGCGCTGCTTGGGCGGCAGGCCGCTGACCGCGGTCCAGAGCTCGGGATCGCCGCCGGCGACGACCGTGTCGGGGCGGTGGTTGGAGCTTGCCTTCGCGCCGGCCACCTCCTCCGGGGCCCCTGCGGGGACCGCGCGCCGGCCGCTGGCGCGGTGATGGTCGATCGCCTTGCGGTGCGCGATCGTGAGCAGCCAGGAGCGCAGATTGCGGCCGTGCTCGAGGCGCGAGTAGGCGCGTAGAGCGGCGATGAAGGTCTCCTGGAAGCAGTCCTCGGCGTCGTGGGGGCCGACCGATGCGACCAGGAATCCGAGCACGTCTGAGCCGTGCTCGTCGAGCAGCTTCTGAAACGGGGGAAGGGTCTCATTGGGCATTCGCTCACAAAACGTCTCACACCGGGCTTTCGTGAGACTGTGCCGCGCATGGAGATCGACAGCGACACCCGCGAGCTGGTCGCCAGGGCGCTGCTGGAGGACCTCGGCTCCGGCGACGTGACCGCCGAGGCGGTGGCCCCCGAGGATGCCTCTGGGCGGGCCACGATCACCCAGAAGGAGGCGGGGGTCGTCTTCGGACTCGACGTCGCTTCCGAGGTATTTCGGCAGGCTGGCGCCGGTGGGCTCGAGTCGGAGCAGAGCGAGGGGGAGTGGCGGGACGGGGTCCCGGTGACGATCGCGCGCGTCGCCGGACCCGCACGGGCGCTGCTCGCGGCCGAACGGACGGCACTCAACTTCCTCTGCCACCTCTCCGGCGTGGCCACCTTGACCGCGAGATTCGTTGCCCGGGTGGAGCTCACCGGCGCACGCGTCCTCGACACGCGCAAGACCACCCCGGGCCTGCGCGCGTTGGAGAAGGCGGCGGTCGCTGCCGGGGGCGGGACCAATCACCGCATGGGCCTCTACGACGCGATCCTGATCAAGGAGAACCACGCCTCGATCGCGGGCGGGGTGGGGGAGGCCGTCCGTCGCGCGCGCCAGGCGCGGCCCGATCTCTCCGTTGAGGTCGAGTGCCGTGACCTGGAGGAGGTCCGTGAGGGCGCGGAAGCGGGCGCTGACCGGCTCCTGCTCGACAACATGAGCCCGCTCGAGCTCCGCGAGGCCGTCGCTGCCGTAGGTGGGTCGTCCGATCGCCCCGAGCTCGAGGCATCGGGCGGGATCAGCCTGGTCAACGTCCGTGAGATCGCTGCGACCGGAGTCGATTACGTCTCGGTCGGCGCGCTCACGCACTCGGCGCCCGCCCTCGACCTCAGCATGACGTTCGAGATATAGAGTCGCCGCGATGCCGCCTGCCGCCGACCGGTCGCGAGTTCGAGCTGCCGATCCTCGCGCTAGGCCTACTTCAGGAGCCGTGACAGCCGGCGGTCCTTGAGGACGCGGCCGCCGGTCTGCTCCTTGGGGCAGTAGTTCATCTGGTGCTCGGCGAAGAAGACGGCTTCGATCGGCGTGCCACAGCGCGGGCAGGGCTCGCCCTCGCGGCGGTGGACCCGGAGGGGCATCGGCATCTTGTCCGGGATCGACTCGCCGATGACGCCCTCGTAGTGCTTGACCACATTGCCCAACAGCGGCAGCGCGTCGTGCAGGGCCTTCACTTCCGCGTCCGAGAGCTCCGAGCCCTTCTTGAAGGGGGAGAGCCTCGCTTCCCAGAGGATCTCGTCGACCCATGAGCGCCCGATCCCGGCGATCACCCGCTGGTCGCGCAGCAGCGGATGGAGGTGCCGCGGCTGGCGGATCCGCTCCGCGAACTCCTCGAGCGATGGAGGGGGCCAGGCGTCCGGCCCGAGCGTCGCGACCATCTCGTCCTGGGCGACCGCATCGCGCGCAAGCAGTTTCGCCCAGGCAGACTGCTTGGTGCCGAACTCGCGCAGGCGCAGCTCGCGCCCATCGGCGATCCGAACCAAGATCCGGGAGCGTCGGTCCCGCAGCGAGGCGCGCCTCTCGAAAAGCTGCAGGCGCCCCGCCGACATCAGATGGATCAACAGGGTGAGCTGGTCGGCGCCATCACCGGAGATGGGGGAGAAATCGACGGCGAGCATCTTTCCGATCCGCCGCACACCCGAGACCTGGGCACCTGTGAGCGCCTCGAGGGTCGGCTCGAAGGTCTTCAGCGTCGCCACTCCTGCGGCGAGCGCGGACTCGACCTCGGCTCCCTCGAGCTCGCTGCTCAGCCGACGGGCCGTGATCTCCACTTCGGGTAGTTCGGGCACGAAGCCAAGGGTAGGCCCGCGCTAACCTTTGGTCAGTTCATTCGCTTGCCGCGAGGGCCCAAGTATCACAGGGCACCGGGGAAGCGAACATCCAACGTGAAGGAGCGGCCCGCCGTGCTGGAGCTTCCTACCGTCAACGAACTTCCGGCCAAGCTGAGCGATGAGGAGGTCGCGACCCTGAGCGACGAGGTCAAGGCGCTTGCCGCCGAGCGCGACGCGGTGATCCTCGCTCACAACTACCAGCTGCCCGAGCTGCAGGACGTCGCCGACTTCGTGGGCGACTCCCTCGGCCTCTCCCGCCAGGCCGCGAAGACCGACGCCGAGGTGATCGAATTCTGCGGCGTCCACTTCATGGCCGAGACGGCCTCGGTCCTCTGTCCCGACAAGACCGTCCTGATCGCGGACCTCGGCGCGGGCTGCTCGCTGTCGGAGTCGATCAATGCCGACCAGCTCCGCGCCTGGAAGACCGAGCACCCTGGCGCGGTGGTGGTCATGTACGTCAACACCTCGGCCGCGGTGAAGGCCGAGACCGACTACTGCTGCACCTCGGGCAACGCGGTGGAGGTCGTCGAGCACATCCTCCGTGAGCACGGCCCGAATACCGAGATCCTCTTCGGCCCCGACATGTGGCTCGGCGCCTTCGTCGAGCGGGAGACCGGGATCAAGGACGACCCCGAGCGGCGCGCTCGCTTTCACATCTGGGACGGTGAGTGCCACGTCCACGCTGGCATCCGACCGGCCGACATCAAAACCGTCCGGGACGAGCACCCGAACGCCGAGTTCTTGATCCACCCCGAGTGCGGCTGCGCCACTCAGGCGATGGAGTACGTCGCCTCCGGAGACATCGACCCGAATGGGGTCCAGATGCTCTCCACCGGCGGAATGCTCAACTACATGGAGGAGCACCCCGAGGGCGAGTACATAGTCGCGACCGAGAACGGGATGCTGTATCCGCTCCAGCAGGCGGCGCCCCAGGCCAAGCTGATCGAGGCCAACCGGATGGCCTTTTGCAAGTACATGAAGATGATCACGCTGCCGAAGGTCCGCGACTCCCTGCGGGACTTCCGCTACGAGGTCAAGGTCCCACCGGAGATCGCCGCGCGCGCCACCCTGCCGATCGAGCGCATGGTCGCGATCGGATAGTCACCTACGCATCTTTCAGCTCAACCCGGTTCAATATCCGGCTCATGCGGAGGAGGAGGCCCCGACTCGCCGTGCTCGGCGCGCTCACGGCGCTGGCGCTGCTCGTGCCGGCGACGGCGAGTGCTCAGACTGACGGCTCGGTGCAGCCCCGGATCGTCGGTGGCCAGCAGGTCTCGATCTCCCAGTACCCGTGGCAGGCGGCGGTCGTCTTCAGTCCCAGCAAGGTGGGAGGGAACGCGCACGAGCGGCAGTTTTGCGGCGGTTCGCTCGTCACCTCGCGGATTGTGATCACGGCAGCTCACTGCGTGTTCGATACTGATCCCGACTGCCTCAATGCGTTCACCGGCCAGGCGCCCTGCGTGAGCCTGCAAGGGGATCCCGGTGGCGATGGGACCACCAAGCTGGATCCGAATGACGTCGACGCGGTCCTCGGCCGCACGACGCTCTCGGATACCAGCCAGGGAGCCGAGCTCGGCGTCTCGACGGTCCGCTACCGGTCCAATTACGACCCCAACTACCAGGGGGACGGAGTCCCTCGCTATGACGTCGGCTACCTGGTGCTCTCCCAGGCCTCCGCACAACCCCGAATCCAGCTCGCCGGCACGGACGAGGGCGCGCTCTGGGACGCCGGCAGCCCCGTGGACATCAGCGGCTGGGGCAGCACCAGCAAGTGCAACTTCAACTGCGGCAGCACCGTGGACAGCCTGAGAGCGGCGACGGTCCAGGTGATTCCAGACTCGACCTGCAGCGCCGATTACGGCGCCGACTTCGATTCCAGCACGATGGTCTGCGCGGGGTTCCAGAGCGGCGGCGTCGATACCTGCGCCGGGGACAGCGGCGGGCCGCTCGAGGCGCCGGTCGGCGGTGGCGTCTACAGACTTGTCGGGATCACGGGCTGGGGTGACGGTTGCGCCCAGGCCAATGCGCCTGGCGTCTACACGCGCGTAGCCGGGTCGACCATGCGCGCGCTGATCGAGTCGGACCTCTCGAGCCTCGAAACGACAACTGGCCTGCCCGCTGACGGCGTCTCCGCCGGCGGCGGAAACCCCAGTGCAGACGGTGTCAGCTCCGGCACGTCGACTAACCCCTACGCGAAGTGCAAGCGCATCCACGACAAGAAGAAGCGGCGGCGCTGCAACAAGAAGGTGAGGCAGAGGCTCAGGTCTCACAGGGCCAGCTGACCCGCGCCCGCCCGCGCTGGTGCTAGGTTGCGCGCGGAGGGATGTTGGAAATCGTTCTGCGGGTCGGGCTTGGCATCGTGCTCGCGAGCGCCGCGCTCGCGAAGCTTGCCGCGCCGCGCGCGAGCATCGCGGCCCTGTCGAGCTTCGGGTTCGAGGACGTGCCGCTGCGCCCGATCGCCTGGGCCGGGCTGATCGCCGTCGAGTTGGCCCTTGCGGTCGCGGTGGCGCTCGGGTCGGATGCCGCGGCCTACGCCGCGGCGGGCCTGATGGCGATGTTCGCCGCTCTCACGGTGGCCGCGCTGCTTCGCGGCCGGGCGGGGGCGCCGTGCGCCTGCTTCGGTCCTCACTCCACCGTCTCCTGGCTCGGGGTGCTCAGGAACGTTGCTCTCGCGGCGGGCTTCGCCCTGATCCCGCTGATCGACTCGATCTCGATCGGCACCCAGGGGTGGCTTGGAATCGGAATCGCCGCTGCGCTGACCGCCTGCGCCGCCCTGGCGATCGCGCTGCTCGCGCTTGCCCGCGAGGTGGGCATGCTGCGCCTCCAGCTCGGCACCCAGGGAGCGCTCGAGATCGCGGGGGAGGGGCCGGAGATCGGCTCGCGCGTCGCGGCCCTCTCCGAGCGGATCGGGCAAAACGGTGCGGGCCTCGGTCTTGCCGTATTCACCTCCGAGGGTTGTCACCTCTGTCAGACCCTCTCGCCGGCGATCGAGAACGTGGCAAAGCACCCACGCGTCGCGGTTGGTGTCTTCGACGAGGACGTGGAAGCTGAGCTGTGGCGCGATCTGGCTATCCCCGGCAGTCCGTTTGCCGTCGCACTCGATGGCCATGGCACCGTCCTCGCCAAGGGAACCTTCAACAATCTCGTGCAGCTGGAGAGCGTGCTGGCGACTGCAGCGCGACGAGGTGGTCCGGTCAATGCCTGAGCACCTCGACCGGCTCACCGACTCGCTGGCGCGGAATACTTCGCGGCGCGGCTTCCTGGCCCGGGCGGGAGGGGCGCTGGTGGCCCTGACTGCCGCACGCACGGTCGGCACGCTGATCGAGCCCGGCGACTCGGAGGCGTTCCACTTCTGTGGACACACCTTCACGACCGGGTCGTGCCCACACCCCACAGGACTGCCCCGGATCGACTCGCGCGGCTTTCCGTTGCGCGCCAGCGACGGGCACCCAGTCGACGACATCGGGCGACCTGTGAACGACGCCGGTCAGCCGGTGGACGAAGACGGGCAGCTACTGCGCGACGCCGAAGGCAGGCCTCTGCCGCCGGCCCCTCGCACCGTGCTCTGCGACCGAGCTGGAGAGATCTATGGCTTCAGGGCCCACATCGACGGATCCTGGTTTCGCTGCTGCGGCGGCAAGGTTCGCCAGCTGCGCGATTGCTGCGCCTATCGAGGAACTCGCATCAACGGTGACGCCGCTTTGACCGGCTACTGCTTCGCCGGCCGCAAGGTCTTCTGCGTCCAGTACTACGACACCCGAGTGCCGTGCTGATGTCCCCACTGGAGATCGCACTCGGAGTCGCGGCGCTGTTGATCGGCGCGACCGGGACCTTCTCGCCATGCGGACTGTCGGTTATCGACACGATCGGCCCCACCGGCCACACGGGCGGCAGGCGGACGACGATCGCGGCCTGCGTCGCCTTCCTGCCTGGAGCGATCGCCGGCGGGCTGCTCACCTTCGGCTCGCTCGCCGTGCTCGGGGAGCTGCTCCACGGGGCCGGCGGGCGCGCCGCCTACCTGGTCGCGGCGGGGATTGCGCTGCTCGCCGCGACTCTCGAGGCCCGCGGGACCAGGATCGCGCCCCAGATCCGCCGCCAGCTGCCGGAGCACTGGCGACGCGTCATGCCGATGCCGTTGGCCGCCGGCCTTTATGGAGTGCTGCTCGGCATCGGCTTCACCACCTTCGTCCTCTCGTTCGGTGTCTGGGCGCTCGCCGGTGTCTGCCTGGCCGTGGGGGACCCAGCTCTCGGCCTGCTGGTCGGGGCCTGCTTCGGGCTGGGCCGAGCGATCCCGATCCTCGCCCTCGCGCCGCTCGCGGGCCGTCCCGCCGGGATCCGCGCCACCGAGCTGATGTGCGAGCGCCCCGGCGTCTACATCGGCCTGCGCCGCGGCGACGCGGCCGCGCTCCTGGCCGCCGGCCTGGCGCTGATCGTCGTCCCGGGCAGCGCCGGTGCCAAGGGGACGAACGTCGCACACGCAACCGACCCATCCGCGACGGCGGATGCGCTCCTCTTCCAGAGATTGGGCGGTCCGGCGGTTATGAGCCGGGGCGGACCGGAGATCCCGTTGCCCGGCCGTCACCCGGCGATCGGCGGTCGCTACGTCGCCACCGTGCAGGGGGACTCGGTCCTGCTCTTCGATCGGACGACCCTGGTGCCCATCGGACAGATCCCGGCACCGGGCGCCGACGCCATCGCGATCTCCGACGCCTGGCTCGCCTACCGGGCAACCACCGGTGGCGGAGGCGACGCGATCTACATCCGCTACATCGCCAACCCGGCGGCACCCGCTCCGCCCGTCCAGGTCGCCTCGCAAGGCGTCACGGGCCAGCTGAGCCGCCCGGCGGTGGACGGGAACCTCCTCCTCTATGCGGTCGCCACTCCGGGGGGCAGCCGCGTCGTCCAGAGGCTGATGGGCACCGGGAAGCAACGAGCGCTGGTGCGCTCGCCGAGGCTGCTTCTCTTCGATCCCGCCGTCGACGGGCGTTCCTTCACGTACGTGCGGACGGACGCGCGCCACAGCCGGCTGATGCTCCGTCGTCGCCCCGCGCACGGCTCCGGTCGTGTCCTCCTTTCGCTCGGGCGGTCGCGTGGGATCCTTTGGTCGAATGCGCTGACCGGGTCGGTCGCCTACGCCACCATCCTCGAGCCGAGTTCGAACAACGCCGACGCCACGATCGTCAGCACCAGCCGCCGCCACTCCAAGCGCTTCAAGCCACGCGCGCCGCGCGGCGGCGGCAACCACCGGTTCTAGCTACCAGCCGGCAGGAGGCGCGAATGCTCGCAGCGGCGGCTCGGCGTAGCCGACCGCCCGATAGAGCGTCCCGCTCGGCTTGGCCAGCAGCCAGCGGCCGCCGAGGCGCTCGAGGTAGATCACGTCGTCCTCGACGGAGACGTACTTGCGATCCGAGAAGTGGTGGGTGACCGTGGCGCTCACCCTGGCGTGGCCATCGCCCAGGTCCTCGGTCTTCATCTCCACGAGGGAAGTCCGGTGCCAAGCGGGGCCCCCGTCTCGCGGCCGGGTGCCGATCGACGCCCGCAGCGACGGGCGGCAGCCTCCGCGCGGCTTCGGCAGCTCGTTCAGATCCATAGCGCCAGGGACGAGGAGGGCGCAGACCCGAGCGGCGTCGTGTCGGTCCAGCGCCCGGATGTAAGCGCTCACCACCGAGGCTACGGCGGAGCGGTCGGCGGTTGGCAACTCACCAGTGGAGGCCGGGCCCTGCGCCGCGGCCTCGGGGGTCGCCTCGGTTGCGGCCGGGCCCTCGGTCTCCTCCTCCGTGGAGTCGGTGGGTCCTACCGAGCCGGGCGGGAGCTTTCCGGTGACCTCACCACCGCTCCCCGTGACCGTGGCCCCGGGCGTCGTCTTGGCGGCGGTGTCCCCGCCGCCGGACCCACCGCCGCAGCCCGCCAGGGCCAGCGCCAGTAGAACCGTCGAGATCGCCGCCTTCGTCATGGCGCAGAGGCTAGGGGCACGCCCCTGTCTGGACGGCGCCTGGCCGTGGCGGGTTTCCGTCGGCGCGGATTCATAGGCTCCAACCGAGTGCCCCCCGCTGCTACCCTCGCCGCCCGGTCCTGAGTCAGTTGCGACCCGAGCCCGCTGCCCCGAACGACCAGGCGAAAGATGAGCCGCCGATGGCGCACCTGAAGCCCGTCCCAGACCCCGAGCCCGAGCCCTCGACCAAGGCGGGGGGCAAGCCCTCGATCGCCGCGCTCGAGCGCTACGCGACCGTGCTTCGCATCCACTGCGTCCGGATGCTCGCGGTCGCCAAGTCCGGTCACCTCGACAGCTCGCTCTCGGCGGCCGACGTCGTCGCGGCGCTGTACTACCGGGTCCTTCGCCACGATCCCTCCAACCCGAACTGGCCCGAGCGCGACCGCTTCGTCCTCTCCAAGGGCCACGCCGCCCCGATCCAGTACGCCGCGCTCGCCGAGCACGGCTACTTCCCCGCCGACGACCTGATGGGCCTCCGCCAGATCGGCTCGCATCTCCAGGGCCACCCGGACATGACCCGGACCCCTGGAATCGAGGTTTCCACCGGCTCGCTCGGGCAGGGCCTCTCGATGAGTGTCGGCATCTGCCTGGCGCTGCGGCTAGACGGCCTCGCCGAGACCTCCCAGGTCTTCACCCTGATGTCCGACGGCGACTGCCAGGAGGGCGAGAGCTGGGAGGGCGCCATGGCGGCCGCGCACTTCGACCTTCCCAACCTGACCGCGATCGTGGACTACAACCACCTGCAGACCGACGGCACCACCGAGGAGGTCATGGACACCGGCGACGTCCGGGCCAAGTTCGAGTCCTTCGGCTGGGACGCGGTCGAGATCGACGGACACGACATGAGCGCGATCGTCGAGGCGCTCGAGCGCAGCCGCACGCTCGATAGCCCCGCCGCCATCGTCTGCCAGACGAGGAAGGGCCGCGGGGTCTCGTTCATGGAGGATCGCTTCGGCTTCCACGGCAAACCGCCTACCCAGGACCAGGCCGAGCAGGCGATGGAAGAGCTCGAGGCGACCTACGCCGAACAGACCAAGGCGCTCGAGGGGAGGGGCTGATGGCGAGCGAGCTGATCGAGGCGGCTGAGCCGCAGAGCGAGTCGATCGCCACCCGGCAGGCCTACGGCGACGCTCTCGTCGCCCTCGGCGAGGCCTACCCCGAGGTCGTCGCGCTCGACGCCGACCTCGCCGTCTCGACGCAGTCGATGAAGTTCGGCAAGCAGTTCCCCGAGCGCTTCTTCAATGTCGGCGCCGCGGAGGCGAACATGATGTCGATGTCCTGCGGCCTTGCCGCCACCGGCAAGGTTCCCTACGCCTCGACCTTCGCGATCTTCGCCACCTCCCGCTCCTACGACCAGGTGCGGCTCGGGATCGCGCACAACGGCCTCAAAGTCAGGATCGGCGCGTCGCACGGCGGCGTCTCGCTCGGCGAGGACGGCGCCTCGCACCAGATGATCGAGGACATGGCGCTGATGCGGGCGATGCCGCGGATGCAGGTCGTCGTGCCGGCGGACTACAACCAGGCCTACACGGCGGTGATCGAGTCCTACGAGCGCTTCGACGGCCCGATGTATATGCGCTTCGGCCGCCCGAAGACCCCGATCGTCTACCGGGACATCCCCGAGACACTCGGGACCGGCGTGGAGGTCCTCCGCGAGGGCAAGGACATCTCGATCTTCGTCTGCGGCCACATGGTCTGGCGGGGGCTGGAGGCGGCCGAGACGCTGGATCGCGAGGACGGGGTGGAGGCCGAGGTCGTCAACGTCTCGATCGTCAAGCCGATCGACTCGCAGAGCGTGCTCAGCTCGCTCGCCAAGACTGGCGTGGCGGTGACCGCGGAGGAGCACCGAGTGGTCGGTGGCCTCGGCGACGCGATCCGCCAGGTCGCAGCCGAGCAGCACCCGGTCCCGGTCTTCGCGCTCGGCATGCACGACGAGTTCGGTGTCTCGGGAACGGCGGAGGCCTGCATGGAGCACTTCGGCCTCACCGCCAGCGGGATCGCCGACCTCGCCCGCGAGGCGCTGCTGAAGAAGCCGATCGTGCAGCATCCGCCGATCCACGGCGGCCCCTGGTCGGACTAGTAGCGGAGCAGCGCGGCTACTCCGCCGTGAGCACGGAGCTTCTCCGCGGCATCATCCTCAACCGGAGTCACCGTGGCACTCGTGCGAAGCGCCCGTTCGACGATCTCGTCCTCGACGTCCGGGTAACCGGCCTAGTCGAGCTTGAAGATCTCCGCCACGAAGCGCGGCTCGTCGATGCTGGTGGTGCTGGCGAATCCGATCACGGTGCGCCCGGTGGCCCGCTCGATGGCCGCACGGAAGCTCGCCTGGATTGCCAGCTGGTACTGATGCCGGACCTGCACCACCGTCTCCTGCTTGCCATGTTCGAGCAGGAACTTCTCGTTCGGCAGCAGCTCCAGGTCGTCGAGCACGACGACGACGAAGTCCTCATCGACAAACGCCTTGGCCTGCCCGGCGCCCTTGCCGTAGGACTCCTCGTGAATCCGGAGGATCTCGCGGGATGCCTCCTCGCGCACCTCCTCGGCGGAGGGAGGGCCTCGTCGCTCGTCGGCACCCTGTGGATCGGCGGGGCCCTCCATGTCTTCCGGTCGATCAGGAATCGAGACCAGCTCCTCGCGAAGTGGACCTGTCGGTTTCGATCCTCCGCCCACCCGCGCGAAACGGGCCGCGTCTGATCGTTCGTGATGGCCTGCCGGGCTTCACTCGTACGACCGCCGCCCGACGGCTGCAGGGCAGTCTACGCCCTTGCGACGCTGTCCGGAAACCCAGCCCGGGCCGGCTTCGGGGAGTAGCCTGACCGAGTGACCGACGGACAGCCGCGGCTCGGTGCCGAGCTCGCGGAGGTGACGAAGGGCATGGTCTCCCTGCACCGGTCCGTCGCCGCCGGACCTCGCCGTCGAGCTCTTCGTGCTCGAGCCACACGAAGCCGACTAATCGGAGTAGCCTCGATAGAGGCGGCGTGGCGTTCGCCGCACTGGAACCTGACCCACCAGGATGCCGCGCGCTCGTTGGGTCTCATCCGCAACTCTTCCCTTCGTGCACTTCGCTCAGTCAAGAGCGGCGGCAACCGACAGACTCGGAGGTTTGCCGTTTCCCCCAATGGAACAGGGCATGGCCCCGCGCGCGGGGAGATGCTGGCCGTGATCTCGACGGGCTTGGTTCAGCTCCACTCCCGGTACTACGGGAAGGGGCCGACGAAGGCGAAGACCCATATGGTCGATGACACCGTTGTCTGCATCCTGCAGGGGGGCTTTACGACCGTGGAGCGGACCCTGCTCGACACCGGCGAGGTCGAGTCCGTCTACCAGATGCGCCGCAGCTTCCAGCAGGCGATGGAGGAGAACTTCCGCCTCGTCGTCGAGGAAGCGACGGGCCGCGAGGTGATCGCCTACATGAGCTCGATCCACGTTGACCCGGACCTCGCCATCGAACTGTTCGTCCTCGTGCCGGTCGAGGAGCCGGCTCGCAGCGAACCCGAACCAGAGGTGGCGGCAGAGCCGGGAGACTAGGCGCCCGCGGCGCGGGCCCGTTCTGGTCGCTCCCCCCTTGAAGGCGGGATGGAGCGGCCCCGCTAGACCGCTCCATCCGCTCGCCTCAACGCGCCATCCCCTAGTGGTGCGCAACTCCCATGGGGCAGGGAGGCTTCGAAGTTCGAGAGGTGCCTGGTGCACATCAGGTTCGCCAACCACTCCTCGGATCTGTTCATCCTTGAGCGCCGAGGAAACCCGACCCTTCCCCTGTAGGGCGTGCCTCCAAGCTTCTGGTTCGGAGTCGCGGCTGTCCCCGCAGGCGGCGAGCAGTCGCTCCTCCAGACCTCAGTGGATTAGTCTACGTCGACTCGCGCACGATTCAGAACCGGGTGAACAGAAGAGCTCTTTCAGAGATCCCGTTTTCCCGCTAGTTGCGCAGGAACGAGTCGCGGACGGGGCGACTACGGGCCGGCGGACGAACTGCCGACCAATGAGATCGCCCAACTCTGACTTTCGACCCATCCCGCCGCCCGGGTGCGACGACACGGCGGCGCGGCGTGACCCGGGGGATCCGCGGGGCGAAGACGTATCTCCGGTGCTATCGGACGCCACCGGAGTGCGGCAAGACGGCGACGGGCGGGGCCGAGCGGACGCCACTCGGCCCCGCCGTCGCTACCTCACCCACTGACCGAGCGGGGTCAACCCAGGGCTAAACGACCCCGGCGCGACTAACGAGGGCGTCTCGTGTTGAATTGCGAACGAGAACTTGCGCTCGGCTGGAGGGTGTTCCCTACCCTATGCAGCGCTGTGAGGCGCCGGTCGGGGATGCCGCGTCCGCCTCGCAGCACACGCATTTTTGATGGCTAGACGACAGACATCCGACCTCCTCCGGGCGCGTCCCCACACCTCGCGGCGGCCCGAGCACGTCACCGAGCAGCGACCCCGGCCGCCGGTCGTCGAGATGCGCCGGGTCACCAAGGTCTACCCCGGCGGCCACGTCGGGCTAGAGCACGTCAGCCTGCGGGTCGGTCGTGGCGAGTTCGTCTTCCTAGTAGGGCCGACGGGTTGCGGCAAGACGACTCTGATCAAGACGCTGCTCCGAGAGCTTCAGCCCACCGAGGGCGAGGTGCTGATCGCCGGCCGGGACATCGGCTCGCTGCCCGACAAGAAGGTCCCGCAGCTGCGGCGTCGGATCGGGACCGTCTTTCAGGACTACAAGCTGCTGCCGAACCGCACGGTCTACGACAACGTCGCCTACGCGCTACAGGTGATCGGGGCGTCTCGCTCGGAGATTCGCGAGAAGGTGCCCGACGCCCTGCGCCTCGTGGGCCTCGCGGACAAGGTGAAGAACTACCCCGACCAGCTCTCCGGTGGAGAGCAGCAGCGCCTCTCGGTCGCCCGGGCGTTCGTCAACCACCCGCCGCTCCTACTGGCGGACGAGCCGACCGGCAACCTCGACCCCAACACCTCAATCGGGATCATGCAGGTGCTCTACCGGATCAACCGAACGGGCACCACCGTCCTGGTCGTCACCCACGACCGCGAGATGGTCGACAAGATGCGCCGCCGGGTCGTTGCTCTCGACTCCGGCCGGGTCGTCCGCGACCAGGCGGCCGGTACGTACACCTCCGACGACGAGTCAACCCGCGAGTTCGCGAGGCGCGTCCGCGAAGAGATGGGCCTCGACGACCAGGGCCCGCGGTACTGAGCTAGGCGGCGATGGGCCGAGTCATCTTCTTCATCAGGGAAGGCCTGAGGGCTCTGCGGCGAAGCGCCGCACCCAGTCTGGCCGCGATCGTCACCGTGGCGGTCACCGTGCTCCTGCTCGGGGTACTGATCCCGGTGCTGCAGACGACGAACGGCAAGACGAACGAGGTTCGAGACCAGGTCGGGCTGCGAATCTTCCTGGCCGACGCCTCAACGCAGCCGGACATCGACGCGCTCCAGGCCAAGCTCCAGGCGATCCCGCACGTGAATCAGGTCGAGTTCGTCTCCAAGGATCAGGCGCTGCAGATCCTCAGCGACCGCCTCAAGCAGGAAAACCGGGGGGACATCGTCGCCCAGCTTCCGGGCGCCCACAATCCTCTGCCGCCCTCGTTCAACGTCACCCCCGACGATCTCTCCAATCTCTCCAGTGTGCGGGCTGCGATCACCCCGCCGGGTGCAACCGGCCAGCCGACGCCGATCAGCCCGATCATCAACGACATCTCGGACTCCCGCGACGACGCCAACAAGATCAGCGGAGCCACCACGGCCATCCGCTGGGTCCTCGCGGTGGTCTCCGGGCTGCTCCTGATCGCTTCCCTGCTCCTGGTTGCCAATACGATCCGTCTCTCGATCTACGCCCGGCGCCGCGAGGTCGAGGTGATGCGCCTGGTCGGCGCGACCAACTGGTTCATCCGCTGGCCCTTCATGGTGGAGGGCCTGGTCTGCGGTCTGCTGGGCGCGGCAATCGCGATCGGATTCCTCTTCCTGGGTAAGACGGTGATCGTGGATCCGCTCGCCAACAACTTCAACCTGATCAATTCCGGGGACACGATCGGCTTCGCCAACCTCGCGCTCGTCCTGCTCTGCGTGGCCATGGCCGTCTCGGCGATGGGCAGCGGAATGACGCTGCGCCGCTTCCTCCGGATTTGAGCCGTCGACTTATCGCCGTCGCGGCCGTCGCGGTGGCGTTCGTGGTGGGCATCGTCGCCGGCGGGCAGGTGGACGCGATACGCGACGCCGTCGACGACGTCTTCGGCAACCCGAGCCAGGACGCCACCTCCGAGGCGATCGACGTGATCAACGACGACTACTTCCACGCCGTCGACGACAAGGACCTGGAGAACGCGTCGATCGCCTCCATCATCGACCACCTCAAGGAGCGCTATCACGACCGCTTCTCCCACTACTTCACCTCCTCCGAGTACGACCGCTTCAAACAGGGCTCCCATCTCTCCGGGGTGGGGGTCGCGGTGAACGAGGTCACTCGTGGGCTGCGGGTCGCGACCGTCTACAAGCACACGCCAGCTCGGGAGGCCGGGATCAAGCCCGGCGAGGTGATCACGGCTGTGAACGGAGATCCGATCGCGGGCGAGGACGCCGATGCCGTCACCTCCAGGATCAGGGGTCCGGCCGGGACCAAGGTGACGCTGACCATCGAAAGCCGCGATGGGAAGAGCCGCCAAGTCACCCTCACTCGGCGGGAGGTGAGCATTCCGCAGGTCGTCGGCCACATCGAGACCGTCCATGGCGTCAAGGTGGGCTACGTCCGGCTGGCGGGGTTCTTCCCAGGCGCTCACGGCGAGCTGCGCAACGAGGTGGAAAGCCTTTACGGGCAGGGCGCGGAGGGGATCGTCCTCGATCTGCGCGGCAACGGCGGCGGCTTGCTCACCGAGGCCGTGCTGGTCTCGAGCATCTTCGTCCCCGACGGGGTGATCGTCTCGACCCACGGGCGCACCCAGCGCACCAGGACATTCGCGGCCACGGGGGACGCGCTACCCCGCCACCCGATGGTCGTCCTCATCAACGGTGACACCGCCTCGGCCTCGGAGATCGTCACCGCCGCCTTGGAGCAGTCTGGGATCGCGACCGTGATCGGGACAACCTCCTTCGGCAAGGGGACCTTCCAGGAGGTGATCCCCCTGAATAACGGCGGTGCGCTCGATCTCACGGTGGGGGAGTATCTGACCCGTAACGGGACCTCGATCAACGGCACCGGGATCGCGCCCCAGGTGAAGGCCAAGGACAACCCCAAGACCAAGCCCGACGAGGGTCGCGACAAGGCCCTCCAGGTGCTGGGTCGGCAGCTCTGATCGCCAGGCCGGCAGGTCTGAGGCGCGTAGTCCTCGTCTCCAAGCGCGGGCGGTTCCTGGTCGGTGAGCTGCTCTTCGAGCGCGGCGGCCGGATCGAGCTCGGGGGCGGGCGCCGGGTTGCCACCCCGGGCCGGATGGCGCTGGTTGAGCTCGGCCAGGGCCGCGGTCGCGCCCGGGTGGTCCGCCAGCTCGGGGATCCCGCCCTGGCGGCCGACGTGATCGAGGCGATGCTGCTCGACCGCGACTTGCGAGTCGGCTTCGGCCGCCGGATCGAGGCGGAGGCGAATGAGGCGGCAACGGCGGCCGAGGCTCTCGACTTCGATCGGCGGGACCTGCGCGACCTCCCCACCTTCACCGTGGATCCGGCGAGCGCCCACGACTTCGACGACGCCGTCTCCGCCTCGAAGACGGATCGAGGGGTTCGCCTCTGGATCCACATCGCCGACGTCGCCGCACACGTTCGCCCGGGCGGCGACCTGGAGAAGGAGGCCCACCGGCGGGCCAACTCGACCTACGTCCCAGGGCGGGTCGCGCCGATGCTGCCGCAGATCCTCTCAGGGGACGTCTGCAGCCTCGTTCCCCAGAAGGATCGCCTTGCCGTCACCTCCGAGATCGAGCTCTCGGAGATCGGTGAGCCGCTCTCTGCGAGCTTCTACCGCAGCGTGATCAAGTCGGACTCCCGGCTCAACTACGACCAGCTCGATGAGTTCTTCGCCGGCCGGGCGAGGCCTCCCGAGGCGATCGCGGAGCCGCTCGCACTGGCTCGCCGGGCGGCGGCGGCCCTTGCCGGGCGGAGGCCACGGGCCTCGCTCGAGGTCGAGAGCTTCGAGCCCGAGTTTCGCTTCGAGGAGGGGCAGGTGGTCGGCGCCCACTCGGTCCCGCAAACCGAGGCCCATCGGCTGATCGAGCACCTCATGATCCTGACCAACGAGCGGGTCGCCGAGCTGCTCGAACGCCGGCGCATCCCCACCCTCTACCGGGTGCACGAGCAGCCCGATCCCGAGCGCATTCGGTTGCTGATCGAGCAGCTGGCGGCACTCGACATCCCGACGCCGCCGCTCCCCGACTCGATCTCGCCGCAGCAGGCGGGCGAGTTGGCGGGCGAGGCAAGCCGGCTGGTCGCCAGGGAGGCTGAGCGCCGCGGGCACGGCCGCGAGGCGTATACATCGCTTGTGCTCCGCTCGCTCAAGCAGGCCCACTACGCGGATCGGAACCTCGGCCACGCCGGCCTGGGCAGCCACGCCTACGTGCATTTCACCTCGCCGATCCGCCGCTACCCCGACCTCGTCGCCCACCGCGGGCTCCTCGCGGCAATCGGGGCGGGTGAGGAGGCCCCGCGGGCCGAGGGCCTCGCGGAGGTCGGCGCGCACTGCTCCGAGCGAGAGCGCGACGCGGCCCGTCTCGAGCGCGACGCCGACTCGGTCTGCGCCTGTTTCCTACTCGAGCGCGAACTGTTCGAGCGCGGCCCGGACACCCGCTTCGAGGGCGAGGTCTCGGGAGTGGTGGGGGCCGGTGCCTTCATCCGGTTCGGCGGTGCGCTCGCCGATGTCTATGAGGGCTTCCTCCCGGCGCGCCGGATCGGAGGGCGGGAGCGCTATGAGCTCGACGCTACCGAGACCATGCTGGTCGGAGCGCGGGGTGGAGGGGCGATTCGCATCGGCGACCCGGTGAGCGTGAGCGTCGACCGGGTCGAGGCCCCGCGCGGCCGGGTCGACCTGCTCCCGGACGCGGCTGCGGACGCGAAGCCGAGCAGGCGGCATTGAGGGTGGTCTAGATGGCGAAGAAGTCAGGTCCCAGGAGGCCGGTCAGCGGTGACGTGGCGACCAACCGGCGCGCCCGTCACCGCTTCCAGGTGCTCGAGCGGATGGAGGCCGGGATCGAGCTGCAGGGCACCGAGGTGAAGTCGCTTCGCGACGGCAAGGCCCAGATCAACGAGGCCTACGCCGTGGTCGATGACGGCGAGGTCTGGCTGCGCGGCGCGCACATCCCGCCGTACCCGCCCGCCTCGGACCAGAACCACGATCCGGACCGGCCGCGCAAGCTGCTCCTCCACCGTCGCGAGATCGAGCGGCTGATCGGCAAGACCGCCGAACGCGGGCTAACCCTGGTCCCGACACGCATCTACTTCAAGGGGCCCCGGGCGAAGGTCGAGCTCGCGCTCGCGAAGGGCAAGGAGGGCCGCGACCGCCGCCGCGAGATCGCCGACCGCGACCTGCGCCGCGAGGTCGAGCGGGACTTCAAGCAACGCTTGAGCTAAGCAGGCCTTCGCCCTATGGGAGGGCAAACCCAATGCGCGAGAACGGAAGTCCCGTGCAACGATTGTGCGAGAGATGCTTGAGGCGATCGACACCAGCACCGTCTCCGACTTCTTCAATGACCACCCGGGTACGGCCTACGCGATCGCCGGCGCGATCATCCTGCTGCTGATCCTTGTGTTGCTCGTTCGCCGCCGCCGCACGAGGGAGCACGAGGGCGGCGTCGACCAGCTCTCGCGGAAGGACGCGCGGCGGGCAAAGAAGGAGGCGAGGGCCCAGGCCAAGCAGGCGAAGGCCGAGGCGAAGGTGGCGAACGAGGAGGGCAAGGCAGGGGCCTCGGTCGCGAACACCGATGCCGTCGCCCAGCAGGAGGCCGACGTGGAGGTCCAGGAGGAGCCCGAGAAGAAGACCAAGCCGAGCCGCAAGGAGCGCCGGCAGGAGCGCAAGGCGGAGCGCAAGCGGATCGCCGACGAGAAGCGCCGCGCGGAGGAGAAGGACCGCCGCGCCTGGGAGGAGGAGCGAAAGCGGCGCCGCGAGGAGCGCCAGACGCGCAAGGAAGAGCGCCGGCGCCGGAAGGCGGAACGCAAGGGACAGTCGCTGCCGGAATCGGAGTCCGAGGCGAAGCAGGCCTCCGAGGAGGCGGATAGGGAGGAGGTCCCTGTGGCCGAGGAGGCCGCCGCGCCGGCAAAGTCTGGGGCGAACGGCGATGAGGAAAAGTCCACGATGCTCGCGGCCGCCCTGGGCCTCGCCGAGGGCGAGAGGGAGAAGGCTGAAGGGCAGGAAGGGGATGTACGGAAGGAGGAGCAGGCCCAGGTCGCGCCGGACAGTGGGATCGAGCCGGAACAGAACGAAGCGGCGCTGACGCCGCTCGCACCGGAGCCCGAGAGCGTCCCCGGCGGATTGGCGGCGACCTCCGCCGAGTCGGCGGCCGCGGAGGCCAAGCCGCCGGCGGAGATCTCGCCGTCGCATGGGGAGGGCAGGTCCCTTCAGGACGAGATCGACGCCCTGGCCGAGGAGGGCGAGGCTGCCGCTGAGACGCCCGAGCAGGAGATCGCGCCGCCCGCGCCGACCCCCGGAATCGACCGCCTGGCGGCCGATCAGGACGAGCGCAACTCCGACAAGGAGCAACCGGTGCGGCGGGAGGTCGAGCAGCGCCTGGCTCGGGCCGAGCAGCTCGAGCGAGAGGCTGAAGAGCGCGTCAAGCGCGCGGAGGTGGAGACAGAGCAGCTGATCAGGATGGCGGCGGAGCAGGCAAGGCGGCAGGCCGAGGAGGAGGCCCGCCTGTCCATGGAGATGCGAATCCGGGAGG
Source organism: uncultured Solirubrobacterales bacterium (assembly GCA_963695675.1). GTDB lineage: Bacteria > Actinomycetota > Thermoleophilia > Solirubrobacterales > 70-9 > DASUPK01. Next base: position 699,840 of record CAVOGY010000007.1, on the reverse strand, counting down.
AGGCCGAGCGCCTGCGCCTGGAGGCCGAGCAACGAGCGCGCGAGGAGTCGGAGCGGGTCCGCCGGGAGGTTGAGGAGCGCACCCGCGAGGCGATCGAGCAGGCTCGGCGCGAAGCCGATGCCCGCGTCGCAGAAGCGGCCGAGCAGGCTCGCCGCGAAGCCGAGGAGCGAGCGCGGGCCGAGACCGAGGAGCGTCTAGGGGCTGAGGCAATCCGTGTGCAGGAGGACGCGGAGGAGCGCGCCCGCGCTCGGGTCGAGGCCGACGTGGAGGGCGAGCAGACCTCCCTCTCGAGCGCGCTCGAGGAGGTCGAGCGTCGCCTGCTGGCCGGGCGCGAAGAGCAGGAGCGGGCGTTGGAAAACGCCTACAGACGCCTCGAGGAGATCGAGAAGCGGACCCAGGAGGTCGAGGAACGCGCGGCCCACGCCGAGCGGTTGGCGCAGCTCAGAAACGAGGAGGTCGAGCGCGAGGGCCGTCTGCGCGAGGTGCTGGAGCGGGTCAGCGCCGCCGAGCAGAGGGCGAAGGAGGCAGAGCGCAAGGCGCGCGCCGCGGAAGAGGCCGCTGCCACCAACGCCGGCGCCGCCGAGGAGCTCGATGTGCCCCAGACACCGGAGGCCGCGCCGCCGCCGCCGAAAGGCCCGGCGTCACCGCCGCCTCTCGAGCCTCCGGTCCCGGTCATCCCGCCCAGCCCGCCGGATCCCAGGCCAGGCGAGCCGCCGAGCCCGCCGCAGCAGCCGAGCGCGCCGCAGCAGCCGAGCCCGCCGGAGCAGCCGAGCCCGCCGCAGCAGCCGAGCCCTGCAGCGGAGTCGCCCACCCGGCCCGTCGAGGAGGCTTCAAAGGCTGCCGAGGACGAGCAGGGGCCCGAGGCCCCAGGCCGTGACGGGGGCGCCGGAATCCTCGGTCGCACCGTTGGGGCGATCCTTGGCGTCGGCCCGGGTCGCGAGGTCGCCGAGGGGGAAGAGGGAGCCGAGCAGGAGCGCAAGGAGCTCGAGGACCTCGACCTAAACGGCGAGGAGGAGACGCAGGCCCCCGATCCCGCGAGTGACGCGCTCAACGTGGTCGAGGTCTCGGAGGAGGATCGGATCAACCTCAACCACGCCACCTTCGAGGAGCTCCGTGAGCTCGGGTTCTCCGTGACCCAGGCGACCCGGGTGCTCACCTACCGCGATCGGATCGACGGCTTCAAGTCGCTCGATGACCTCGGCGAGGTTCCCGGCGTGCCTCGCGAGTTTCTCCGCGAGGTCCAGCCGAAGCTCACCGTCTAGACGAGCTGCCGGCTAGACGTCCGAGAGGCCGCGGGGGAGGTGCGTGGCGGAGACGCCCACGACCAGCGCTGCGAGCAGCACGAGATAGGTCGCGGCGACGAGCACCCGCGTGCGCCTCGGGATCCGATGGTAGGCCTGTCCCTCTGGCGTGTTGCGAGCCTTCCAGCGCCGCCAGCTCTCCATGCCCCCGAGCAGCAGGATGAGGAGCAGGACCGGGCTGGGGAAGAAGAAGACCATTGCGACGAGGCAGGCGAACCCGACCAACCAGACCCAGGGTGAGAGAGCGGCCATTGCGCGGCCCCCGTCGAGCGGGAGGATGGGGAGCAGGTTGAAGAGATTGAGGAAGAAGCCGATGAAGGCGAGGGCCTGCCAGAAGTGGCTGCCCGTCGCGAGCCAGATCCCAAGGGGCACGAGGGTGGCGACCGATCCGAGGATTGGGCCCGCCAGCCCGACCCGCGCCTCGGCTCCGGCGTCATCGCCCATCGACTTGGCGGAGATCACCGCTCCGAGGAATGGGATGAACATCGGCGCCGAGGCCTTGATCCCCTCGCGGCGCAGCTGGAAGACGTGTCCGAGTTCGTGGAGGAGCAGGAGCAGCACGAAACCGATCGAGAAGAGCCAGCCGAAGATCAACTGATAGGCAACGATCGAGACGAGCATCGAGCCCGATGTCGAGAGCAGCTTCAGCTTGGGCAGCGCGACGAGGAGCAGCTTCGCCTTCGCGCCCAGCTTGGCGATCACGAGGCCGACGGCGGCGAGCGCCCCGCCGATGCGCTTCAGCAGCCCGTCGCCCCGGCCCGATCCGGGGTGGATCGGCTCGAGGTCCTGACCCGTTTCCGTGGCGGGTGTCGCGAGTTCGTGCGCTTCCATGGCGAGATCAACGGTAGCGCCGCCCCTCAAGATTGCCTCACGAGACAGAGGGGGGACCTGCCTCGCCGCCTACCTAAGAATTGGTACGGTCTCCGCCGTGAGGAGAGCACTTGCGGCAGGCGTGCTGATGGCGGCCCTCGCGCTACCTGCGACGGCGGGCGCGATCACCTATGCGCCGGTGGACAGTCCGGGTCCGCCGCTGAGCGTCCCGCAGGCAGAGCTCGACGCGGCCCTGCAGTGCAACGGGAATCTGGCGGCCGGTCCGACCCCGGTCCTGCTCGTCCCGGGCACCGGCAGCAGCCCGCCACGTAACTTCGGATGGAACTGGGAGCCCTCCCTCAACAAGCTCGGTATCCCCTGGTGCGCCGTAACCCTGCCTGACAACGCCCTCGGCGATATCCAGGACGCCGGCGAGTACATAGTCAACGCGATCCGGACGATGTACACGCGGGCCGGGCGGAGGATCTCGATCATCGGCCACAGCCAGGGCGGGATGGTGCCGCGCTGGGCGCTCCGCTTCTGGCCGGACACGCGCTCGATGGTGGACGATCAGATCGGCCTCGCGCCGAGCAATCACGGAACCAGCAGCGCCCGGTTCACCTGCACAAACGGCTGCGCGCCGGCAGTCTGGCAACAGCGGGACGACTCTGAGTTCATCAAGGCGCTCAACTCCTACCAGGAGACGTTCCCTGGGATCTCCTACACGGTCGTCTACACGAAGACCGATGAGGTGGTGACGCCGAACTCCGACGACACCGGCAGCTCCTCGCTTCACGGCGGCGGCGGTGCGATCACCAACGTGTCAATCCAGGATGTCTGCCCGCTGGATTTCACGGAGCACAACGGCCTTGGTACGGCGGACAACACCGCATATGCGCTTGCCATCGACGCGCTGACTCACCCCGGCCCGGCTGATCCTTCGCGGCTCGATGCCACCGCGGTCTGCTCGCAGCCTCTGATGCCCGGCGTCAACCCGGTGACCTTCCCGACCGATGCGGCTTCCACGCTCGCGGACGACCTCACGAACATCTTCACCCACCCGCCCAGCCCGGCGGAGCCGCCGCTCAGGTGCTACGTGACCGCCAGCTGTCCGGCGAGCGCGGCAGAAGCGTCATAAGAAGCGGTAGCGGGTAGTCCGCTGGCGATGAACGCCAGTGCGAAGGTGGCTGTGCTCGGGGCCGGGGGGACGATGGGTCGGCCGATCGCGCGCCACATTGCCTGGGCCGGAATGGAGGTGAGGGTCTGGAACCGCTCGCTCGAGAAGGCCGAGCCGCTCAGCGAGCACGGGGTCGAGGTCGCCGAGACTCCGGCGGCGGCCGCTTCCGGCGCCTCGATCATCCTGACGATTCTCAGTGACGCCGACGCCGTGATCTCCACCATGGAGGGCTCTGACGGAGCGCTCGCCGGGGCGCCGGCAGGCGCAATCTGGCTGCAGATGAGCACGATCGGAATCGGCGGTACCGAGCGCTGCGCGACCCTCGCGGATGAGCACGACCTGGTGCTGGTCGACGTGCCGGTCGTCGGCACCAAGAAGCCCGCCGAGGAAGGCAAGCTCACGGTGCTCGCGTCTGGGCCCGAGGAGGTTCACGAGCGCTGCCGGCCGATCTTCGATGCGATCGGCCAGAAGACGCTCTGGCTCGGCAAGGCCGGTGCGGGCACGCGCATGAAGCTGGTGATCAACTCGTGGCTGCTCTCACTGGTCGAGGGGCTCGCGGAGACGATCTCCTTCGCGGAGGGCATCGACGTCGACCCGTCGCAATTCCTCGAGGCGATCTCGGGTAGCCCGATCGACAACCCCTACGCACAGATGAAGGGGCAGATGATGGTCGAGCGCAACTTCGATCCGTCCTTCAAGCTCGGCCTCGCGGCAAAGGACGCCGATCTCGTGCTCGAGGCAATGGAGCGCCACGACCTGGACCTGCCGATGCTGGAGGCGATCCGCGCCCAGCTCCGTGAGGCGGCGCGAGGGCACGGCGAGAAGGACATGGCCGCGAGCTATCTGGCCAGCGCGCCGAGGCGGGCCGCTGGCCGCTGAACGGGCACGCGGCTACCATTTATGCGCACATAGCACGGGGCCGAAATTGGATTCGACTTGGTCATCCGTGCGATCAGGTTGCAGGTCGAGGTTCCAGGAGGCCTCGTTAAACACCTGGACCAACCAATACGTGCGGACCATGAGTTCGCCCTCGCCGCTTAGTTAGAAGCTAGGCAGTGAGCGTCGGCCCACCCGAGCCCGAGGGGTGGGATCCCGGCGTCAGAATCGGGCTCACCCGGTCGGCCCGTCCCGACCGCCCGGGGAAATCGAAGGGACTTGGCCCTCCGGCATCTCTCGCCGGCTGCAGAGGTCGAAGGGCGAGAACAAAGCGCCGGCTATGCCTGTAGAAGCCGATCGCTCGTGGCCGAGGACGCCGGTTCGAAACCGGCCGGCTCCATTTCCACCGGATGGGTAGGCTCGAACGACGCGGCCAGGATGGCCGAAACAACGAGGGGAGTCGGTCGCATGGCGATCAGCGAGCGCGAGTCCCAGCAGATCGAGAAGGCCAATGCGAGCGGCAACACACCGATCGTCTTCATCCACGGACTCTGGCTCTTGCCGAGCAGCTGGGACAACTGGGTGGAGTACTTCGAGCAAGAGGGCTATGCGGGCCTGACTCCGGACTGGCCCGACGACCCGGAGACCGTCGAGGAGGCGAGGCAGAACCCGGATGTCCTCGCCGGGAAGACGCTGACGCAGGTCGCGGACCACACGGCTGAGGTGATCGACAAGCTCGACAAGAAGCCCGCCGTTATGGGTCACTCGACGGGTGGACTGCTCGCCCAGATGATCGCTGACCGGGGCTTGTCCGCCGCGACGGTGGCGATCGATCCCGGCCCGTTCCGCGGCGTCCTGCCCCTGCCCATCTCCACGCTCAGGGTATCGGCGCCGATCCTGATCAATCCGCTCAATCGCCGCCGCGCGATCACCCTCAGCTTCGACCAGTTCAGATACGGCTGGACGAACGCAATCGAGTCGGATGACGAGGCGAAGCGGCTCTACGACGAGTTCCACGTGGCCGGGCCGGGAGTCGCCCTGATGCAGATGGCGAACGCCAACGTCAATCCCTGGACCGAGGCCAAGGTCGATCCGAAGAACCCCAGGCGCGGACCGCTCCTGATCATCGACGGCGAGAAGGACCACACGGTGCCCTGGGCGATCGCCAACGGCGCCTACAAGCGACAGAGGCACAACGAGGCAGTGACGGAGATCGTGAAGATCCCGAACCGCGGCCATTCCTTGACGATCGACAGCGGCTGGCGCGAGGTCGCGCAGAAGGCGCTCGACTTCGTCAAGCGCTTCACGTAGGCAGAGCTAGGCGTCCTCGATCTGCCGCCTGAAGGGCTCGGCGGGCTCGACGCCCGCGCCGAGCGCACGGACCTGGTCGGCCAGCGCTCGGTCGGAGGTGACCACCCGGACCTCGGCCGGGCGGGGGTCATCCTGGAGCCGGCGGACGATCTCCTGGTCGGCCGCGTTCGGGCCCGGTCGCGGCGCGTGCGCGATCTCGATGACCGAGGATGAGATCGGCGGCTTCGGCGGGCGCTCAAAGACGACGGTCACCTGCTCGCCGCTCGAGTCGGCCCAGCGCTCGAGCCGATCGACCAGGCGTTCCATCGCACCGTGCCGGTCCTTCCACCAGCCGTCGGGCCTCGTGCCGATCACGTTCATCGCGTCCACGATCCAGCGCATCAACCCGGCTGACGCCAGAGCTCGGTGAGCGGGCCGTGCGGGCCCTCGACGGGGTCCGCGTCGGGGAGGGGCACGGCCCTGATGTTGGCGATCGCCTCGTCGTGCTCTGCCGGATCGCCTCGGCGGATGTCCCAGGGCATCCCGTTCGGGTAGGCGCCGATCACGAGCAGGTCGGCGCTCGAGCCCTGGTTGCAATGACCCGATCCCCGCCGGCAGCACGAGCACGTCGCCCTGCCCGATCTCGAAGCTCTGCCCGCTCGGGCCGCCGAGCATGACCGTCGCCGTTCCGCCGACGATGCCCAGCGCCTCGTGGGTGATCGAGTGGAAGTGGTGGAAGGAGAAGATCCCGTCCCGCCAATCGGGCAGCCAGCCGTTGGAGGCGAGCAGCTCCTCGCAGTCGTCCGCGTCCCGGGCCGCCTCGACCTCGTGGTAGATCAGGACCGGCAGGGGCGAGTTGGGGATCCCGCCGTCGTCCTCGAACTTGTGGGTCTCGAGCTGGTGGGTTGCGACCCCTGGAGCCTACGCCTGCCCGGCGGCGACCAGGACCAGGTTCGTGAGCTCGACCTGACCGTCTCCGCCCGACGCTTCGCGAACGGCATCGGTGATGGCGTCCCAGGTCTCCCTCTGAACGTCCTCCGGATGTGCCGCGATCATCGCGCTGATCGGCGCGGCCATGTCTCTGGTGAACTCGGTGTACTGGTCCGGGGACTCGAACTCGAAGGTGAGCTCGAGCTCCTGGACCTCCACCCCTGAGAACCCGCCGCCCTCCAGCAGGCCGGCGAGCGCCTCCTCGGTCGGGCGCGAGAGCGGCCCTGGGGTGCCAGGTGGGGGCGGCGGGACGTCGAGCTTCTCCATCGCGGTCTTCATCGCGATCGCGAGGAACGGCACCCGCTCGGGCGGTCCCCAAGAGCTGATCGCGAAACGTCCGCCCGGCTTCAGGAAGCCCCGGATGTGCTCCGCGGCGCCCTCGCCGTCGGGCTCGAAGATGATTCCCCAGCGGGAAACGGCGGCGTCGAAGCTCTCGGCCGGGAGGTCAAGCGAGAAGGCATCCGACTGCACGAACTCGATGTTCTCCACACCCGCGGAGGCCGCCCGCTGCCGGCCGAAGCCGAGCATCTCGGACGAGATGTCAGTCGCCATCACGCTCCCGTCCGGGCCGACCTTTCGCGCCGCGGTCAGCGACGGTTCACCGTAGCCGGCGGCGACGTCGAGGACGCGGTCGCCCTCCTTGATTCCGGCCATCTCGACCAGGCGCTCGCTGACCACGCCCGCGTCCCTGTCGATCCGCTCGGACCACTTGTCCCATCCGGCGGCCACGCCGTTCCACTGGTCTCGCTGCTTCTCGCGGAACTCGCCCGCGTCAATTGGCTTCGCCTCCATCGTCTTCTCCCCTCTCGGTCTCTAGCGCAGCGCCGAGACTATCTCGCCGGGGCCCCGGTGGCCAGCGCCCGCGACAGCGGCCAGATAGCGCTGCCGCGAGGGCCGGCCCGGTTCCCCCGACGATCGCCACCCGCCCTCTCAGCCCCGCGTGCGGCGATCACCCTCTGCACCCTCCCACGAGCGCGGAGAGACTTGCAATGGCCGGTCTGTCCAAGCTGGTGCGGCCCCTTCTGCCGTCCGGTAGGGGACAAGAGGCGCCGACGGCGGTGTGCTTTCACGTGGGATTTACTCGGCGCGACGACCCTGAGCTCACCATGGAGGAGACCGCGTAGCGGCGGAACGCATGCGCCAACGACCGGTCTGGGCATTGAGCGCGTGGGGCGGATTCATCTGCATGTTGTTTGCGCTCAGCTCGCTCATGCACGGCGCCATCGCCGCGAGCCTCCTGATGGTGTTCGGCGCGGCGGTGCTGGTCGGCTGGGCCTTCTGGCTCGCGCGCCACTGAAGTCGGGCCCGGTCGGACGCCTAGGCCCCTCTGCGTGCCCTCAGTCGCACCGCTCCCATCGCCGCCGCGACGATGGCGGGAATGCCGAGAGCCAGCGGCAGCACGCCCTGGGGATTGACATTCCTCTGCTCGGTGACGTGCGCGACGAGCGCGGGACTGACGGTCGGCTCGGTGTGGGGGGTGCCCGCGATCGCGAACTCGCCTTGGTCGGGCGACAGGATCGTGGTGAGAACGCGGATCGCCGTCGTCTTGCCGGCGCCGTTCGGTCCCAGCAGGCCGAGCACCTCGCCGGCGTGTCCGCTGAAGCTCAGCTCATCGACCGCCAGCACCGGGCCATACGACTTCCGGATCCGGTCGACCCGGACGGTCTCGGCTGCTGTGGTGGTTCCGCCGTTCATGGGGACATCGAGCGAGTCGAGCCTGCCGTGGCCGCATGAACGGCGCATGAACGGAACCCGAGACCTGAACGGATGGTCCACGGTCTTTCATCCGGCTTTCATCTTCGCGGGACAATCTCGGTGAGCCGAGATGCGCGTGCTGATCGTCGAGGACGAGGCCAAGATGGCCGGCCTGATCCGCAAGGGCCTGCGGCAGGAGGGGATGGCCGCCGACATCGCCGCCAAGGGCGAGGACGCCCTCTGGATGGCGGGCTCGACGGAGTACGACGCGATCGTCCTCGACCTGATGCTGCCGGGCATCGACGGCTTCGAGGTCTGCCGGCGCCTGCGCGACGACGGCGTCTGGTCGCCGATCCTGATGCTGACCGCGCGTGACGGCGTCCCGGACCGCGTCGCGGGCCTCGACGCCGGGGCCGACGACTACTTGGTGAAGCCCTTTTCCTACGCAGAGCTGCTCGCCCGGTTGCGGGCTCTCGCCCGACGAGCGAACGGCGAGCGCTCCCCGGAGCTCCGCGTCGGCGACCTCCGCCTTGATCCGGCGAAGCACCAGGTCTGGCGGGGCGACCAGGAGATCGAGCTCTCCGCCAAGGAGTTCGCGGTGCTGGAGGTCTTCATGCGCCGCCCGGGCGAGGTGCTCTCCCGCTTTCAGTTGCTCGAGCACGCTTGGGACTACGACTACGAGAACCGCTCCAACATCGTCGATTCGTACGTACGGCTGCTGCGGAGAAAGATCGACAAGCCGTTCGGGGTGGAGTCAATCCAGACCGTCCGGGGCGCGGGATACCGGATGCGCGAGAACGGCGGCAGCCGATGACCCGGATTCCGATCAGGCTCCGAGTGACCCTGGCCTTCGCGGTGGTGAGCGCAGTCGTCCTCGCGGCGCTCGGGTATTTCGTCTACTCGCGCTTCGACTCCGAGCTGAGCGAGCAGATCGACCAGAGCCTGCGCTCGCATGGCGACGACATCGCGGCCCTGGTCGCGCGGAAGGACCTCAGCAAGAGGACCAGCCTGCTCGGCCGAGAGGAGAGCTTCGCCCAGGTCCTGACCGGCGGCGGCGACATCTACGCGACCACCGACCAGCTCGCCAATCACCCGCAGCTCACTCCCGCCGAGGCGGCCCGCGCATCGCAGGCCTCCTTCATCGTCACGCGGCCGCACGTCCGCAGCATCACCGGCCAGGCCAGGCTGCTGGCCAGGCCGGCGCACGCCCGCGGCCGCACCTTCGTGGTGGTCGTCGCCGCCTCCCTCGACGATCGCAACGAGTCGCTGCGCAACCTGAGGACGCTGCTCCTCATCGGGGGCCCGGTCGCGCTGCTGCTTGCCTCCCTGGCGGGTTACGCGGTCTCTGGGCGGGCGCTCCGGCCCGTCGAGGCTATGCGGCAGCGGGCGGCGGCGATCTCGGCCGCCGAACCGAAACAGAGGCTTCCTCTGCCGGCCGCCGACGACGAGATCCACAGGCTGGGGGAGACGCTCAACGAGATGCTCGGTCGGCTCGAGACCGCCATCGAGCGCGAGCGGGCTTTCGTGGACGACGCGAGCCACGAGCTGCGCACGCCGCTGGCGCTGCACAAGACCGAGCTCGAGTTGGCGCTCCGTTACGCGAAAACGCCCGAGGAGATGCAGGCGGCGATCGCCTCAGCCATCGTCGAGGTCGACCGCCTGATCCAGCTCGCCGAAGACCTGCTCGTCCTGGCCCGCTCGGAGGAGGGCAAGCTGGCCCTCGACCTGAGGCGCGTCGGCGTCGCGGAGCTGCTCGGCGACGTGCGCGAGCGCTTCTCGGCCCGGATCGATGACGCGGGGCGCTCGCTGGTGATCGAGTCGTCTGACGGTCTGACGGTGGAGGGGGATCGGCTGCGCCTCGAGCAGGCGCTCACCAACCTGGTCGAGAACGCGATCGAGCACGGCGGCGGGGAGATCACAGTCCGCGCCAGCGAGTCGGACAGGGAGGTGGCGATTCACGTTGAGGACCGCGGCCCGGGGTTCGCTCCGGACTTCATCGATCGTGCCTTCGAGCGCTTCAGCCGCGGGGATCCCGCCCGCGGCGGCGATGGGACCGGGCTCGGCCTGGCGATCGTGGAGGCGATCGCGCGGGCGCACCGGGGCAGCGCTCACGCCGCCAACCGCCACAACGACGGCGCGGACGTCTGGATCGCGCTGCCGCGCCGAGGGTAGGAATGCGGCACGCCGTCTTTCACTGTCGATTCATCCCATCTTCGTAGAACCCGTCACGCAATGACCAAGGTCATACCTCGCCCCGGCTGCGCAGCGCGCAACGAGCGCAAGGAGGATGTGCCTAAGTATCCGCGGCGTGGCTGCTCCGAGCCGGTCGGCCCGGTCAGGGCAGCTTGAAGTCGTTGAAGTACCAGAGCGCGCTCGTGTACCAGAGGACCGCGACCGTGACGACCAGTGTGCCGCCCACCAGCGGCAGCACCCAGCCCGGCAAGCGCCAGCGCGGCGACTGCACCAGGATGATCTTGGCGACGAAGGCGCCGTAGATGAAGCAGCCGGCGATCGAATGGACCGCGACGCGGGTGTCGATGTCGGTCTGGACCCCGTAGGCGAGGGCGCAGTGGTAGGCGATTGGGATCGTGAGCAGGATCGCGAGGGCCCCGACCGCACGGTGTACCGGCCCGACCTGCGGCGGCGCGATCCCGATGAACGGCAGCCGCCCGTACATCCAGAGCGCTAGCCCGAGTTGCACGGCAGCGAAGGCAAGCACGCCGGTGGCGAGCCACGACTTGAGATCGAAGGTGTCCGGGCCCGTCTGCCCGAACAGCGAGGTCGAGTAGTCCGGCGTGTGTTGAGTCCCGAAGACGTAGAGGCCTACGCCAACGATTGCGGCCGCCAGCCCGGCCACTGTGAGGGATCGGAGGGCGGGGCTGGCGGCCACTTTTCGATAGTACGGCGGTGATCGCCGTCGGGATGCCTCCCGGCTAGGCTCGCGCCGGCTCGGGCAGATCGGAATCGGTCCGGCCGAGGCCCTGGTTGGCGATCAGATAGGCGACCGTCATCCAGAACGCACCGGCGAAGACACAGCCCCCGATTGCCGCCGCGGGGATGGTCAGGATCCAACTGAACGGCAGCCCGATCGCGAGCGCCAGCGGGAGACCGGCGCGGCGGCGCAGGCCGATCCCGACGGCGACGAAGCCGCCAAAGATCATCAGGTTCGCCGGGCCAGCTACGGCGGGGAAGATCGAGAGATCCTCTCCGCGGATGTTCGAGATCAGACTGACCAGCGCCAGCGCGACCAGCCCGACCGGTGCGACGACGGCAGCCTTGCTCGCACCCGCCAACCTGGCGAGGTAGCGGAACGGAGCGATCATGGCAAGGCAGGCGAGGCTCAGTCCGGCGAGGCTGACGTGCTCGATTCCGACAACGGTGCTCTGCGACGACTGCGTGTCTGTCACGATGATCACGCCCGCGACTGCGAGGGCGATGCCGGCGACCATGGCCGAGGTTGCGGTGAAACGAGTGCTCTTCAACATTTGAGTCCTCCTGAGTCGAGTTGGTGACTTGCAGCGCGGTCACCTTCGCCGACGGCGGGCCAGGCGTCATCGGCCTGCGGTCGCTCACAGCTCTTAACGGCCTTGCCGAGGCCACGAAGTAAGGTTCCGACTGCTGCCATGTACTTCCCGAGACTGATGCGTTAGTAGGTCTGTGTTCAACTATTTGATGTTGTATCATATTGATTATAAAGAGACAAGAGTATGCATATGACTGGGACGAGGATATGAAACGCATATGGCCAGGGAGCCGATGTCGCGCCGGTCGGATAGGACTGCGGGCATGAAGGCCGTGGAGGTTCCGCGTCCCCTGCTGCCCTGGCTGGGGCGCGCCTGCCGCCAGGCGCGCGAGGACCGGGGTGTCGTCCAGGTGAGGATCGCGGCGGCGATCGAGGTAAACCAGGCGACGATCGCGCGCTTCGAGGACGGCATCGCCTGGCCCAGGCAGCCCGAGGAGGTGCTGATGGCCTATGCGAGCGAGCTCGACATGGACGTGCGGCTGCTCTGGCTGCACGCCTTCGTCCTCTGGCTCGAGCACGAGCCGGTCTTGGACACGGAGAGCCAGGAGCAGATTCGGGGCGCGCTCAAACGCCTCAAGATCTAGGGCGGTGGTAGCGAGAAACGAATCGGGCCGCCTATCCGATCTTTCGGAGACGCACGAATTCAGGGTGCTGCTTTTCGTCCAAAGCGGTTATTCCGGACAGGCGCGCTGCTGGCGGCATATGCTTGCGCCCCGTTCGCGCTCGAAGGAGGAGACCATGGCAGTCGTGCTGGTACATCAAGGGCCAAGCGTCACGAAGGAGAGGTACGAAGAGACCGTCCGGAAGCTCACCGACGGGAAGAGTCGCGTGGAGTCGCCATCCGATTGGCCTGTCCCGGGCCTTCTGGTCCACGCCGCCGGGGAAGGACCAAACGGCTTTCGCGTTGTGGACGTATGGGAATCAGAAGAGGCGTGCAACCAGTTCGGCGAGGTCCTGACGCCGATCCTGGGAGAGGTTGGCATCGAGGAGCAGCCGGAGCTCTACGAGGCGCACACATTCGTTTCGGCTTGATTCCAGTGCGGGTCGCCACAGTGCGTGCGCTTTCGATGCAAAGCGCCGCTTCTCGCCCAAAGCAGCGGTCTGACTAGTCCGACAGCCCGGGGGCTTCGAGGGCGCTACTAGCTCAGATCGACTTCTCGACCTCGCACTTGGAGGCGGTGTCGTTTCCCTTGCCGCCCTTGCAGAGGTCCTTGCCCCCACCGCCCTTGAGCGTGTCCTTGCCCGCCTGGCCGAGCAGCGTGTCCTTGCCCTTCCCGCCCTTCAAGGTGTCCTTGCCGGGGCCGCCGCAGACGACATCGTTCCCGGCCAAGGCGCTGACGGTGTCGTTGCCGCCCAGGGCGGAGATCACGTCGGCGGCGGCTGTGCCGGCGAACCGATCGGGGCCGTCAGTGCCGAGGATCGTCGTCTGCTTGCCCTTGCAGGCAGGCGCGGCTTGACCGGGGGCGACCGGACCTGGGACGCCCGTTCCAGAGCACAGGGTCTCGGTCGGCGTCACGCTGTTCGGTCTCGGATTGGCGCCGACCAAGCTGAAGTCGGCGCCGGCGTTGTTCGTATCGTCCGCGGCGTCGAGCGCGGTCGCGCAGTTCGCGCCGATGTTCCGTTGCAGCGCCAGCAACCCGGTCGGCATGGTGCTGCCGTTCGGAGTCGTCTGGTCCGGCAGGCGGCTTGCGCCAGTGAAATTGCTCCCGCCCCAGGAGATGCAGTCGACCGGGATCCCCTCGTAACAGATCGCGCCCGCCGCCATCAGGTTGCCGCCAACCGTGTTGTCGAGGTAGTTCGAGAGCTCAGGGATCGTGAAGTCGCGGCCGGCGACATTGGTGTCGCCGATCAGGATCGTGCTCTGGTTCGCGCCGTTGGTCGGGTTGGAGCCGGTCAGCGTGTGTGTCTGAACGGGCACGGGCATCCCGAGCACCTGGGCGTCCGCATCCCAGACGGTGATGTTGTGCCCGGCGACGAAGTTCTCGCCCGCCGCGTACGACTGCAGCTCGATGTAGCTCTGGTCGCCGCCGGCCGTATCGCCGGTGATCTCGCGGATCATGTTGAGGTGGAAGGAGGCGCTGGCGGCGGATGCAAGAACCGCAGTGCCTGCGATCGCGAGAGACGCGACGAGTCCGAGCCGGCGAATCATTTCCATCTCCCTCCGTAGCTCCCTCGGACGGGTCGATCCTCTCAGATCGACCGGCCTACCGCAATCCAGGGGCGATCATTGCCGCTCCTGGAGGCTTCCGGGTAGTCGCAATTTCGCCTACTCCGACAGCCCAGCGGCTTCGAGGGCGGCGGCGCGCCTTTGGCGAGAAGCCAAATAGGAAAGGACTTGCCTTGCCGGAACCTCACGGCCAGTTTCATCGGGTTTAAGATTGCCCCAGGACAAAATGCCGTCCAGTGAGGTTGACCCGAAGGAGGCCTTCATGTCACGTATGACACGCATCCTCTCGCTGGCCGGCGTCGCGACCCTGGCCATGCTGCTAGCGGCCGCCGAGGCATCAGCGAACAAGCATCACCCCGTCAACGTCCAGCAGGCCGCCGGCCCGAACGCCGCGGCGATCCAATCGGCGGTCGACGCCTACCGCACTGGTCTCGGCACCCTCAACGCGAACAACCCCGGCTCAGTCGGCTCGGGGCGGCGCGAAATCAACTGGGACGGCGTCCCGGCAGCCCAATCCTCGCCGAATGCCTTCCCGCCGGACTTCTTCAACGCGAACACGGCGGGCCGCGCCCGCGGCGTGGTGTTCGATACGCACGGGAGCGGGTTCCAAGTGAGCTCCAGCACCGTGCCGATCGAGTTCGACAACATCAACCCGACCTACTCGAGCCTGTTCACGACGTTCAGCCAGCCGAAGCTGTTCACCGCTATCCATAGCAAGTTTGTCGATGTCCGCTTCTTCGTCCCCGGCAGCTCGACGCCCGCCACCACCAGCGGCTTCGGCTCGGTCTTCACCGACGTCGACCGGAAGCGGCGGACCCAGATCAAGTACTTCGACGAGCGAAACCGACCCCTGGGGAAGTTCAACGTGCCGGCTAGCCCCGGCAATGAGACCCTGTCGTTCCTCGGCGTCCGCTTCCTCGACGATCAGGTCGGGCGGGTAAGGATCAGGAGCGGCAACCGCGCTCTGGGGCCAAACGAGAATCCAGGGCGGGACCTCGTCGTGATGGACGACTTCATTTACGGCGAACCCACGCCGTAACCGCCGACGAGGAGGCCAGCCAACGTGAGCCGGGCCGCGATCTCGGCGAGATCGCGCGCACGTTCGACTGCGACATCGCCTACGCAGTATCTCTCGGCGGAGTGCTGCTTTCCATGCAAAGCGGATAGCCGCTTCTCGTCCAAAGCGATAACGAGCCGCTGCTCCGAGAGCCCGGCGGCTTTGGCGTTAGCTAGGTCTCCGCCCCGTCACACGACGGGCAAGGCCGGTCACGACTCTGCCGACAGCGCGAAAGAAGCGCGTGAAATCTACGGGCTGCATTAGACCCTTCATGGTGTGAGCCTAATCTCGCTTGCCGCGAGACCGCCGCTTCTCGTCCAAAGCGGTAGTTCTGGACTGCTCCCGCAGCCCGGCGGCTTCGAGGGCCTCGTGGCGGCTGGAGAATCCCCGTCCGCGGACAGATTTGCCCTCCCGATACGTCCAGACCTGCCAGATGTTCCAGCTGGCCTCGACGCCACTCTGCTTCCCGCGACCGGAGATGGTCAACCCGACAGCGACGAGTAGGGTCAATCCAATGAGCGCCCGGGAGAGCGCGGTCGAGGGTCAGGGAGGGGACCCGTCGGCGAGCGCGCCCAAGATCCCGACCGGCCGCGCACTGCTCCTGATCGCGGTCCTGATGCTGCTCACGATCAGCGGGCTGTACGTGCTGCTTCCGGCTTTGGCCGGAGCGGAGAAGACCTGGCATCGGCTCGACGAGGGGGATCCGATCCTCCTGGTGCTCGCCGCGGGCCTCGAGGTGATGTCCTTCTGCTCCTACGTCTTCGCGTTCCGGGGCGTGTTCGGGACCGGCTCCATCCGCATCAACCTGCGGAACAGCTATCGGATCACCATGGCGGGCCTGGCCGCCACGCGCCTGCTCGCCACGGCCGGGGCGGGCGGAGTCGCGCTCACCGTCTGGGCCCTCGTCCGCATGGGCATGCCCCGTGCCCAGATCGTCTCGCGCGAGGCGATCTTCCTCGTCCTCTTCTACGCGGTGTTCATGGGCACGCTGGTCGTCGGGGGAGTCGGGCTCTACGTCGGAATCTTCCCTGGCGAGGCCCCCTTCGCCCTCACCATCGTCCCCGCGATCTTCGGGGCGATCGTGATCGTCCTGGCGCTGCTCGCCGCTCGGTTCTCCGCTGGAATCCAGCGCACCGCCAAAAGGGTCAAGGCGGCCGAGGGCCGCATGTCGAAGGTGGGCAGAGCGATGCAGACGCTTCCTGCCGCTCTCGCGACCGGCGTGAGGGGCGCGATCGCCATGGTGCGCGCCAGAAAGATCGAGGTACTCGGTGCCGTCGGCTGGTGGGGATTCGACATCGCGGTCCTGCTCGTCTGTCTGCACGCCTTCGGCGGCTCCCCCCCGGTGGCCGTGGTCGTCATGGCCTACTTCGTCGGGATGATCGCCAACACCCTGCCGGTCCCGGGAGGGGTGGGTGCCGTCGACGGCGGCATGATCGGCGCGCTGATCGGGTTCGGGGTCGATTCCGGACTGGCGATCGTCGGGGTTCTCAGCTACCGGTTCTTCGCGTTCTGGCTCCCGATCATCCCCGGGGTGATCGCGTACGTCCAGCTCCTGCGGACCGAGCCGGCGAAGCGATCATCCCGTTCATCGGGTACACCTGCGTACGCGCAAGGGAGACCGGGAGGTGAGAGCGGTGGCTGACACACCGTGATCGGAGAAGACCACGACTGAGTCGGCGTCGCACCGCGGTGGAGCTGTGGCGCGTACGCGCTTGGGCATCACCGTGGTCATGTGTTTGGGCCTTGTCGGCTGCGGTGGCGGATCGGAGAGTGATTCAGCCGACCAGGCAGCGATCGCGCAGGGCAGCGTGGTTGCGAGGTGCGAGAGCGCGATGGTCGGCGCTGTCGGCTCCAATGACTGGCGACGGCTTGCAACTGCGGTCGGCCGGTTCGGCGTCTATGGAACCGGCCGTGATTTCCGAACCGCCCAGAAGACACCCCTGACGGGATTCAGTGGACTCCAGCAGCGGCGAGTCTCTGGGCCGATCCTGGTGACGAAGACGCCATTTGTGGTGGAGGGCAGGCAGCCGATCGAGGTAGCGATCGACCCGATGGATCGCGTACGGGCGGGTCTCGTGGTCGCTCCATTCGATCGACCCGGCCCCCCCTACGCGGAGATCCGGTTTGTCCCCTGTCGAGACCAGCCGCGGACTTGGTGGCCCGGGGGCTGGGTCCTCCGCGATCAGGGTCGGGTTGCGGTCTCGATCCACGAGCAGAACGGCCCTGAATCCCAATTGGTGGTCGGCCGCAAGCTGCCGGCCGTCGGCGAGCGGTCAGAGCGGCCGGTGCGCGGCCACCTCACCGGGACCGCATGCCAGCGGCTCGCCGAGCTCGCGGGACAGCTAGCCGGTGCGGACGACAACGCGAACGAGGTCCTGCTCGACCTGGGGAAGCAGGCCGCTGGGATCAGTCGCGGGGGGCGGGCGTTCCTCGACCTGGCGCGGGGCGGGACGAACCGCATCGTCGGCCGTGGATTCAGGCCCGAGTACGACGATGGGAGCACCGGGCAGGTGCGGCATTTCGTCGGCTTCGCCCGTGCGTCGATGTTCGGAGGCGTGCAGTCGACCAGATGGATCTCGGAGCACTTCCGAGACGATGCCCCCAACTCGGCCGACGGACGGCTCGGCGATCAGGGGATCGAGTTCGCCCAGGACCTGATTGCCGGACGGCTCGCCCTGTCGGGCACCGCCACCTGGATCCGGGAGCGGCTCTGCAGCCCGTCGGATTAGGCGGCCGCCACATGGCTTTGGTTCGAAGGGGATGGCAACTACGGGTGAGGCGATCGGCCGAGGGCCCAGCACCGGGTACCACGCGAGGTCTTGAACTGAGCGAACTCAGCTGAGCTCAGCTCGCCTCACCTGGCGCAACGCGCCTGAGGGCACCGGAAGAAACAGCCTGCGAAAGCGAAAGCGGAGCGGGTCACGTGTGCCGACCGAGCGGGCCAAGCCCGGGCCCTTGGCGCGCGTTGTCAATGTCTTAGCGGCGTCGCCGGGCCGTGATCAACCAGGAACGCGAATCGAGGACCACGCCGCGCTCGTCGCTGTAGTGCGCCGCGAGCGTCTCGCGCAGGCGCTCGACGGTACGAGCCGCCTCGCCGTCGCTCAGGCTCGCGAGGGCCGCGCTCGTGTCCTGAAACCCCCGGACGAACGCGAGCGCGGCGTCGAGGTCGTGTCCGTAGAGGACCGGCTCGTGGACGTCCTCGAAGTGCATCCCGTCGAAGCCGGCGCCCTCGAGGATGCTCGCGGTGGCTTCGGCATCGCCGAGCGAGAAAGGGTCCGCGCCCGGCTGCGGTGGCTGCGCCGCGTCGCCCAGCGCGGCGTCGATCGCCCGCGCCCATTCGTTGTGGTCGTGTCGCTGCCAGACGAGCAGCACCAGGCGCGCCTCGGGTCGAAGGGCGGCGGCGATGTTGGCGAACGCGGCGTCCGGATCGGAGAAAAACATCGTCCCGAAGCGGCTGATCGCCACGTCGAAGCCGGCGGGGTCGAAGCGATGCACCTGGGCGTCGCCTAGTTCGTACCGGACGTTGTCGAGCCGGTCGGCCGCCGTCACCTGACGGGCGCGCTCAAGCATGCGCTCGGACACGTCGACGCCGACAACGCGGCCCGGCGCCGCGGCGCGCGCCGCCTCGCGAGTCGTCAGCCCGGTTCCGCACCCGATGTCGACTACCTCGTCACCGGGGCTGATCCCGTAGGCGGCGCGAAGGTGCTCGTGGTGAGCCCGCAGCTCGGCGTCGTAGAAGTCCAGGCTGTTCGGCGAGCGCACCGACGCGATGCTAATGAGCTAGGGCAGCGCGCTGACGATCACCTCGTCGAGCTCGGCGGCCGACCTTGAGCCGCGGCCGGGGTGGCGCTCGGCGCGGCTGAGCACGATCGCGCCCTCGACCGCCACGGCGCCGCGAGTCGCTCCGCCCGCGCCTCGGAATGACGGCGCTCGGTCGCCCGCTTCCGCTCCGCGCGAGAAGCGAGCGTCAGCTCGAAACCACTGCTTTCCATGCAAAGCGGATAGCCGCTTCCCGTCCAAAGCAGCAGTCGCGATTACCTATGGAGCCTGCTGGCTACGGCTGTTTCGGCCTGGTCCATCGCTCCGATCTGCTGGAGGAGCGTCATCAGATCGAAGTAGTGGCGTAGCACCTTGATCTTGCCGTCCTCGATCTCAATCACCTCGACCGACTTGACCGTGATGCGTTTGTTCGACGGCGGCAGCTCCTTACCGTCGGGCGTCGCCATCGGGCCGCTCTGCGTGCCCTCCCAGGTGAGCTCGATCGCCACCGTGTTTCCGCTCCTGTACGCCCCGGTTATCGTGCCGCGTTCGTCCGGAAACGCTTGCTTCCAGGTCTGCGCAGCCTCGACCCGGGCATCTGCCCCCTCGAGGCGGCGCTGCGTAGCGAGCTCCTCCTCGTAGAAGTCGTCAGCGAGAAGCGAGCGGAGGCGGTCGAAGTCACCGGCGTTATAGGACTCGATGCTCTCGCGAGCCACCTCTTCTGCGCTATGGGCCATTTCGGCCTCCCTTCGTGGTGGGCTCCGGATCGATCCTACGTCCGTCGTGATCATGCGGTCAAACGGGTCCGAGTCGGGTCTCAGGCCGCCCCGGGTTGGGCGACCCGATGCGACCAGACCCGCAAGGTGGCCCTCCAGCACGGGGCGGGAGGTCGCCTCAGTCGGGCAGACGTGAGAGAGGCTCGCGAGGAGGGCTACGTGTCGGTCACCGCAAGGTCAAGATGCTGGATACCGGGCGGGCATGAGACCAAAAGGTCAGGCGAACCACTGCTTTCCATGCAAAGCCGCCGCTTTTCGTCCGAAGCAGCGAGTCGCGCTGCTACTGATCGCCCACGGCCGGAACTCGATTGGACTCCAACCCGTCTCCATGGCGGTGAACGATCTTCCACTCGCCGTTCTCGCGCCGATAGACGTGGGTCACGCGCAGCCGGTTCGGACGCACCGGCCCGCCGTCGCGCGAGGCCAATGAGTCCTCGTATCCAACGGTGTAGGCGAGATCACCGCTGACTCCCGCCGCAATCACCTCCAGGCGGAAGCTCTCGCAATTCGAGAACTTCGACGCGACCCACTCGAAGGTCTCGTCGACCTCCTTCCATCCGCTCGCGGTCACCCCGAACGCCCCAAGCACCGTGACCGGGTCGTCACGTGACCAAAGCCTGCGACGTGGTTCCGCGTCGCCGTCGTGCAGTGCTTTGTCTGCCTCTTCCTGGCGCGAAACGAACCCTTCCAAGAACTCGTGAAGCTCGCTCATCCGATATCTCCCTCTCCGGCGAGCCCTCCGATGGACCCGACTGTACGAGAGCTTCCTAGACCGCTGCTTTCCATGCAAAGCGGCGCTTCTTGTCCAAAGCGGCTACTGGGAGCCCCAGGCAGACGTCCGGCGCCGCTGGCCGCACCCACACACGGAATGTGGCGATGGGCAAATAGGATGGCGCTCCGCCTGGGGGAGGCACAAGGAAACGCCGAAGGAGGTCTCAATCATGTACGTCGCCGAGTTCACCCTGCACGCCAAGCCCGGCCACTTCGAGCAGGTCGTGGAGATTTACTCCGAGTTCGTCACCGAGTTCCTCAGCGACCATCCCGCGCTCAAGACGTTGCTCGTCCTCAGTGACGAGGCGAGCGGCGTATTGCGAGGGGTCGCGGTGTACACGGATCGTGAGGCGGCGGAGGCCGTCAACAGCGACCCGGAGTTCGCCTCTTTCAACGACAGGATCGGGCCGCTGCTGGCAAGTCCAGCCGAGCGGGTCGAGCTAAAGCTCCTACACCACTACTCGCGCTAAGCGCCCCTGGCCCCGAACTCCTCGATCACCTGGCGCACGATCTCGACGTTCTCCTGCGACATCGCCCAGGCGGTAGCTCTCGTCGGAGTGCCGCTTTCCATGCGAAGCGCCGCTTCTCGTCCAAAGCGCTACTCGCGTAACGAGAAGACCGTGACTGGGATTCCGAACCGGCGAAGCAGCTCGTCGAGCAAGCCTCGTTCCTGCCAATCGGCGCGGTCCGGAGCGCGCAGCCCGACGAGGATGTGGTCCGCGTGGAATGCGGCGAGGGCATCCTCGAACGCAAGGAGTGGATCGTCGGCGCCCACTGTTCCACCTGCCTCCGTTCCAAGCTCCTCGACCTGGCCCAAAACCGCCTGAAGGCGCTCGTCGGCCTGCTCTCGAGCCTTGTCGGTTGCCGAAGCCAGCCACTCGAACCGAGTTGGCAATGCCGGTGTCACCACCAGGACCTCATCGGCCGCGTCTATGAGTTCGCGGACTCCGAAAGGCAGCGCGTCGGCGCTGTCAGCCGCCTCACCGGCCGCGATCAGCAAGCGCGTGGGCATCGCGGGGAGAGCTAATCACGCTCTCGCAGATGTTGCGCTTCCCTGCAACCACTGCTTCTCGTCCAAAGCAGCGCTGTAGAACAGAGCAGGGCATTTCACGGGCGGACCTGGAGCGAGAGGACTGAGCTTCGCGCACCTGACCTGGAGGCGAGAGGACTAATCTTCGTACGGCACCCCGCTCGTCCGTTTTGAGAGGAGATTGCCATCAGCTCGTCGCGCAGGCGCGTGTCCACGCCCGAAGGCTCGGCCTCGGAGGCCCCGAACCCGCCGACAGGACTCGCCGACACCTTCACCGGCCTGGTGCCCGACGACGGAACCGAACTGCGCGAGGGATACGCCGAACTCGGCAACGTGAAGTTGCACTACGTCGAGGCGGGCGATGGGCCGTTGGTCGTTCTGCTGCACGGCTTCCCGGAGTTTTGGTTCGGCTGGCGGCTGCAGATCGCGCCGCTCGCGGCGGCGGGCTTTCGAGTCGTCGCGCCCGACACGCGCGGCTACAACCTGTCATCGCGGCCGGCCGGCGTGGCGGCCTACAGCGCCGACAAGCTCGCCGACGACATCCGCGGTCTCATCCGCGAGCGCGGTGCCGAGTCCGCGCATTTGGTGGGTCACGACTGGGGCGGAACCATCGCCTGGACCATGGCGATGAACCATCCGGAGGTGGTGGACCGTCTGGCCATCCTCGACGCGGCCCATCCCCGGTCGCTCCAGAAGGAGCTGCCTCACCCGGGCCAGCTCCGGAGAAGCTGGTACTTCTTCTACTTCGCGCTACCGGGGCTGCCCGAGCAACATGTGCGCGCCGGACGCTTTCGGTTCTTCCAGCGCTTCCTGCGCGACGCCCGTCCCGCCTATACGCCGCAGGAGATGGATCGCTACGTCGAGGCGTGGTCGCAGCCCGGGGCCGTGACGGCGATGATCAACTACTACCGCAGCTCGGTGCGAACGCCGCCGAAGAAGGCCAAAGCGGCAATTCGCCCGATCTCGTCGCCCACGCTCGTCATCTGGGGACAGCGCGATCGCTTCCTCGGTCCCAAGCTGGCCGAGCCCGGCCGCGACGATGTGCCCAACCTCGACCGCGTCGAGCGCCTGCCGAACTCGTCGCATTGGGTTCATCACGACGAGGCTGAACGCGTCAATCAACTGCTCATCGACTTCTTCACCCCGGCCCGCCCAGCCTAAGAGCGCCACACGTCGACGACCTAGCGCACTCTGCGCGCGGTGGGCCGGCTGCCTCTCGATCTCGCGCCTGGTGGTGGTGGCCATCGCGATTTCTTTGCGGTCCCCGCGGAAGTTCTGTGTGTCTACGTCTTGCCTTACATCACGTGCGGGTGGTATCGATGTGCCTCCCGGAGAAGGAGAAAGGCAAGTTGGCGGTTATCAGGTTGAGCGTCCCTCGGAAGGTCGCCGAGGCGCTCCCTCGGTTCGAGGGCGTCCCGATCGGCGACTCGATCGCGGTGGGCCACCTCATCGCGGACACCATCCAGATTCGAGCGGATGAGCTGCTTGAGGCTGTCGAGCAGTACCCCATCAGGGAGTCCGGTCAGATCGCTGACATGCGCCGCCTCGTCGACGAGCTCGACGCGCTGGCCCGTTCCTATGAGCGGTGGGTGGGCGAGAGCGAGACTCGGGACGAGGGCTAAGCGGGCTCCTCCTCGTCCAAAGCAGCAGTCGCCTACTCCCGCAGCCCGGCGGTCTTGAGGGCTTCGGCACGGGTCCAGAAGACTTGACGTCTCGTAATCAGGCCGTCCGCGAACCAGACGATCTGCCAGGTGCGGTATTCAAACGGCACGCCGCTGCCCCTACGGCGTGCTGTGAGAACCACGGCGATGAAGACCCGGTCATCACCCAAGTCCGTTATCTGCTCGATCTCGATGTGGACGCCCTGCTCCGCGTTTTCCCACATCAGCTCGATCCACTCTCGCACCTCTGCCCGCCCGCGGTACAGCTCACCAATCCCAGGGACACCTTCCAGGGCCTCCCATACGACATCAGGGCTGAGGAAGGCCAGCAAGGCGTCGAAGTCGCCGCGGTTGTGAGCGTCGATGGCCTTCCGTGCAAGCGCCGAGTTTTCCTCCGACATCGCCACGCAGTATCTCGCGGGAGCTCCGGCTCGGATCATCGGCAGGCTCGACGCCGTTGTCGGCCAGACACTTACCATGGCTCGCAGTGGGTTACGCGGAGGTCAGGCTCCTGAACGGTGACGTCTTGACGGTGCAGGGAACGTTGGACGAGGTCGAGGCCAAGCTCTCCGATGCTGCTCGATCGGGCCAATCGCGTCTCGCCTGGTTCACGGAGCACGTAAGCGATGTTCCGGTCGGCATCAACCCGGCCCACGTTGCGACCTTGAAGGTCAGCGAGATCTCAGACTGATCGGAGCGTCGTTACTCGGCCAGCGCCTGTAGCCGTGCCGTCTCCACTTGAAGCTCTTGCTCTGCCCTCCGGAGGCGCGACTCAGACAAGACGCAGACCCGCTCGAGCTCCTTCAGGTGGACAAGACTCGCCGGCCGCGGACCGTACATCTTGGCGCGGTAGCGGTCGCGGCGATCGCGGTGGTAGCGGGTATCGGCTTTCAGTTCGTCGAGGCGGCGCAGAGAGGTCATCTCACTGATTCCTCCGCCACATCCTCACCTGACACCCAGGTGGGCCGGGGCCAGGCGTTCTCGACTTCCTTCGCGTCAGTAACCGCCCATCCCACGCGCTCGATCAGCTGCGCCCTATGGTGATTGCTGGTCAAGTGCTCCGGTTGAACGTTCTCCGAAAGCATCACGGCGGAGTCTTGGTCGGCGTTCTCGTTGCTCATAACGATGATCGTGGGCATGAGCTTGTCTTTCCTGTCGAGGTGGACGGCCGGATCCCACCATCAGGGGGCATGGCCTAGCTAGCGCTTCGTATCGCGAGAGACGAGCGGGACCTGGCGCTCTCGATCGATGGCTTGGAAGGGGGCGGGATTGGCGATGGGGCCGGGATCGGCGATGCGGCCGGTACGGGCGAGGCTGGCGGAATGGGAGTAGTGAGATTCGTGGCCATGAATACACGGTATCAGCAATTCATGAAATACTTTTCAAGATATATGGACCAAGTCTCGCGGCAGGCGGCTCCTCACTGGGACTTTCTGACCAATCACGCGCATGTCCTGGTGTGCGTGGCTCGTGACCCAGGTATCCGCCTGCGCGACATCGCCACTGCCGTCGGCATCACCGAACGTGCCGCCCACCGAATCCTGTCCGAGCTGGTCGATGAGGGGTACGTGGTGCGCGAGCGACAGGGCCGAAGGAACCGCTACCAAGTGAAGACCAAGCTCCCGCTGCCTCACCCACTCGCCGAGGAGCTGGAGGTGGGCGAGTTGCTTGAGGTCCTGATCGGCTCGACGACGAGCGAGGTTGCGGGTATGCCAGCTGTCGGGGAAGGTGACTAGCGGGGCAGCCGTAGGCGCATCTCTCTTCGCGAGCGCCCGTAGCATCGCTGGCGGTATTCCTGGCGCGATGATCGCGTCGGCCGGTAAGGCAGACGCCGCTTCTCGTCCAAAGCAGCACTTTCAGTCTGAACACGGCGGTCGTCCGCGCTCCTCGTTTCAAGCGGAAGCAGGAGCGCCGGTCGCCATCGGCCTGGCTCGTCCCAGCTGGGTTGGAGGAGCCCTTTAGAGCCAAGTGTCTCGGCGCTCCACCCCACGCGGTCAGTCGTAGTGCCGCAGTGACTTCCAGAGCGTCGACCACGGTCGGCGCTCGCTGCTACAGGTCCAGACCGATCTTCCCTGCTCGTCGTTGCTCAGGTCGAGGCCGTTGTCAATCCGCGCCCGCACGCGGCAGCCGCGAAAGTAGCGGCGCGTTTCGGAGGGGTCCAAACCGACCACGACTGCGGCCATGTCCGCGTCGGGGGGCGGGCCCCAGAGCGCCCAGCCGTTATGACCGCTATATGGCGCGGGCAGGCCCCGTGCCGGTCCGAACTTGGCGATCGCGCCCGCCTCCCCATAGTTCTCTGTGAAGATCGCGGCCTTCAGCCTCTGAGCGGGAGGAAGCGAACCGTAGGCAGCTGCGACGGAGTCCACGAAGCGCGGCCAGCCGACCATTTCTCCGGTATCCGGATTGACTGCCATGACCACGCTGCCCTCAAGCTGGCTGGAAGGCAGCAGGGACAGACCAATGACGGCACTGATGGCGGCGGTCACGGCGACAGCAGCGCCCACAGATGCGAGTCGCAGAGGCCGTTGGCGCGTCCAGGCCTCTACGCGAACCGCACCTGCTGCCAGCAGCACTGGGTAAAGACCGGCCACGTAGTAGGCCTTGCCACCAACGACGATGAACAGTGGAACCAATCCGAGATATGCGACGGCGAAGCAGCGCAGTGAGCGCATAAGCCGATCGCGCAGCAGGGCCACCAAGCCCCAGATCCAGATCGGCGCGAGCAGGGGGCCGATCAGTAAGAGCTGGAACGGAATGAATCCCGCCCGTCCCCCTTGGTCGCCGCTGCTCGCGATCGAACTGGCCAGTTGCTGCTCGGGCAGACCATGGGCAATCTGCCAAATGCCGTAGGGCAACGCACCCAGGATGCCGAGCGCGAGGCCAGCCGCGAACCATCTCGAGCGAAGGACATCACGTGGGCCGAGAAGCAGGAGCGCGAGAACCACGGCGCCGATGACCACCGCAATCAGCGACTTGTTCAGCAAGGCAATGCCCAGGATCGCGCCGGCGGGCAGCCACAGAATCGTGTCGCCGCTACGCAGGATCCGGACGATTAGTAGGGAGACAATCGCCGTGGCGCATACGTCATAGGTCGTCGTGGTGAGGAAGTGGCCTGTCACGAGGCACACCGCCCCGGCCGACCAGCATGCTGCGGCAACCAGCTGTGCCCGGCGTCCACCGCCAAGCTCGCGGCGCAAGCAGACCCGTGGCGATCGTCGTCAGGCCAGAGGCCAGGATTGCTGGAGCCCGGAGCACGAGCAATGAGCTTGGTGCGAGAGAGTTCATCGCATGGGCCAGCAGAGGCGTCAGCAGAGGCTGGTCTGGATAGCCCCAGGCCGGGTGGCCCCCGGCGGCGATGAAATAGAGCTCGTCGCGGTGATAGCCATAGCGCCCGGCTGTAAGGGCCAGGGCGAGCATGGCGAGCCCCGCTATGAAGAGAAGAGCAGGCAGGGCGACTGGCTTCACGGTGACCGTTGCGCGACCATCATCGCCACTCGTGGGTCCAGGGTCCGGCGTATGCAACTCAGCCGATTATCTTCGTCCCGGAGCCGATGTGTCGAGGAGTTTCACATCAGCGCCTCCTAGCGTTCTACTCGGGCGCCAGCGCCTCCTCCGCCCGAAGAGCGCAACCGCCCACTCCGAACCGCTGCTTTCCAGGCAACGTGACACTCTTCGCGGCATTGAGCCGCGATGTTGCAACCGCGTGAAGGCGGGCGCCCATCGGATGTCGATCGACAGCTAGAGCGACCCGAAGTCGATGTTCTGAGCGTCGCGGCTGAGCGCCCGGGCCTCGCTGATCGGCACGACCTCCCGCCCGAACGGCAGCAGCGACACCATCACCAGCTTCAGGTTGGCGAGCGCGAGCGGGATGCCGATGATCGTGATCGCCAGGGTGACCGTCGTGATCAGGTGGGCGATCGCCAGCCAGATGCCGGCGAGGGGGACCCAGATGATGTTGCCGATCAGCGAGGGGGCTCCTGCGTCGGGACGCTTAACGAGGGTGCGTCCGAAGGGCCAGATGGTGAAGCTCGCGATCTTGAAGGCCTGGATCCCGAACGGGATCGTGATGATCAGGACGCACATGATGATCCCGGCGAGGCACCAGAGGATCGTCGCCCAGAAGCCGGCGAAGACGAGCCAGATGATGTTGAGGAGGATCCGGAGCATGGTTCGTCTCGAACCCGCGGGACCCTACTCCGCGTCGTCGTCATGCTGGGGCAAGGCGATCCCACGCAGCTCCCTGACCAAGGCCAAGACGGGCCTAGCGCCACGGCGCTGAGCGGCTCAGCCTGGTGCATTCACGCGATAGCGGGAGTATCGCTTTGCATGGCTCCTTCGTTCCGTTCATTAAGAGAAGGAGCCATTGTTCGAACCCTGACGTCCAGGCCGGAAACTCGCAGCGTGGAGCGAGTGTCCGAGACCGGGAATACTCCAAGCGAAGAGCACCGTGGTCGCCGACTGACGCATCGAACGAGGAGACTTGATCAGCACCGACTATCTGGTCGTCGGATCAGGGGCGAGTGGCCTCGCCTTCGCCGACACACTGGTGACGGAGGAGCCCGATGTCGAGCTTACGCTCGTCGATCGCCGGCCCGGGCCGGGTGGCCACTGGCTCGACGCGTACCCCTTCGTTCGCCTGCACACGCCGTCGGCGTACTACGGCGTCAACTCTCTACCGCTCGGCGAAGACCGGATTGACCAGTCCGGCGAGAACGCCGGCTTCTACGAACGAGCAACGGGCGCGGAGGTCCGCGACTACTTCGCCGAGGTAGCGTCTCGCCTGACGCAGACGGGGCGCGTACGCATCATGACCGGGCATGAGCACCTAGGGCCGCGAGAGGAGGGAGCGCGGGTCCGCGACCTGAGCACCGGAGCGCTTCATGACGTCGAGGTGCGCCGCAAGCTGGTCGACGCCCGCTATCTCGAAGCCTCGATCCCGGCCACTCACCAACCGTCCTTCGATGTTGCGCCGGGTGCCCGCGTCGTGCCTGTCAACGACCTACCGGTCGCCGCGCGGTCGGGGACCCGTTACACCGTGCTCGGGTCCGGTAAGACGGCGGTCGACGCCTGCACCTGGCTTCTGGACCATGACGTCGCGCCAGATCGGATCCGCTGGGTTCGCCCACGGGACCATTGGTTTCACCACCGGCGCCACTTCCAGCCGCTGGACCTCGTTGGCGACAACATGGACGGCATCTCTCTCGACGCCAAGGCGGGTGCGGAGGCGGCGGACGTCGAGGACCTGTTCGATCGCCTGGAAGCATCGGGGCGCCTGGTCCGCATCGACCCGTCGGCTCACGCGACGATGTACCGCATCACGATGCTCAGTCCCAGCGAGATCGATGCCCTGCAGCAGATCAAGGATGTAGTCAGGCTCGGCCGCGTGCGACGGATCGAGGGCGACCGGATCGCGCTCCAGCAGGGCGAGACCGACACTGGCGCCGACGTCCTGCACGTCGACTGCACGGCGTATGGTCTGCGCAACGCACAAGCGACCCCCGTCTTTCAGCGCGGCCAGATCGTGCTCCAGCAGGTCAGGCAGAACTCTCCGGCGTTCAACGCGGCGCTCATCGCCTTCGTCGAGGCCCACCGCAACGAGGACGCCGACAAGAACCGGCTCTGCCCGCCCAATCCCTACCCGCGCAGTATCGACGATTGGCCGGGCCTGAGCCGTCGCACGTGGCAGATCGAGCAGCGATGGCTGCGCGAGCCGGACGTCGCCGGCTGGGTGGCCGAGAGCCGACTCAACCTGCTCCGGGGCCTCCGCGACCACGCCGCAGACCCACCCGTCAAGGCTGCGATCGAGCGATTCCTGACCTACGTCGGGCCCGCCATCGAGCGGCTGCGCGAACTAGATGGGCTGCGCTCGCCCGGCTCCGGTTGACCCAGGGGAAGCGTCCACCTACAGCCTCTTCTTCAGCTTTAACTTGATCTTGTCTGTCGCCGTCTTACCGCTCTGATCCGTTGCGGTGGCATTGATCATGACCTTTGCCTTGCCCTTGTTGTCCAGCCGCTTCTGAAGCCGCTTGCGCTTCGCTGGTTTGAGCTTCACCTCCACCTTGGTCTTCTCCTTCGGGGCGAGATCCTTCTCCGTCTCCTTGATCGCCTTACCGGTCGCGACCAG
The DNA here is from genome assembly GCA_963695675.1 of uncultured Solirubrobacterales bacterium. Lineage (GTDB taxonomy): Bacteria > Actinomycetota > Thermoleophilia > Solirubrobacterales > 70-9 > DASUPK01. Next base: position 670,833 of record CAVOGY010000007.1, on the reverse strand, counting down.
GGTGGAGTCGGCGCTCGCGGTGGCGAAGAACTTGAGCTCCTTCTTGAGCGCCTGCTTCTTTGCCCCAAGGTCGAGGGTCAGTGTCGTCGTATTGGGCGTCGTAGGCGCGGACGGACAGGCCGGCGCCGCCGAGGCCGGGCTCGAGCCGACGATCTTCTCGACGGAGTCGGAATCCAGCACGTAGAGCTCGCAGCTCGAGTCCTCGCCGAACGAGTCCGGGTTGCCTCCCGCCGATACCCCCTCGGGGCGGTCATCGCTCGCGAGCGGCAAGCCGAGAAGCACCGAGCGAATCCCCGGGTGACAGAGATCCGTGTAGAGATAGCGACCGCTGAGCTCCGGAATCTGGTTGCCGCGGTAGACGTACCCGCCGATGACCGCGTTGCAGGGCGAGCTGTGCCCGTAGTCGAGCACGGGCGAGGTGGTGCCCGGACACGAGCCAGAGAATCCCTCGCAATTCGGCCAGCCGAAGTTGACCCCGCGGCCCGCGCCGGCAGAGGACGGGGCGAAATCGACTTCCTCGCGAGATCCGGCGCCGACGTCCGCGATGGTCAGATCTCCGGTGAGGTGATCGAACGAGAATCGGAACGGATTGCGGAGCCCCAGGCTCCAGATCTCCGGTACCGCTCCGCCAACGCCAACGAACGGGTTCGACGGCGGGACGCCGTGAACTCCCTGCCCGCTGCCGTGCGGATCGATCCGCAGGATTTTGCCGTAGGGGCTGGCCAGGGACTGCGCATTGGCGCCATTGGCGTTGTCTCCCACCGAGATGTAGAGCAGCCCGTCCGGGCCGAATTGGAGCTGACCGCCGTTGTGGTTGCTGGCGCCGTGGCTGAACGTCCATACCGTTCTCCGGCTGGCCGGGTCGGCGAGGTTGGGGTCGGGGCTGACGTGGAACTCGTCGATGTGGATGTCGCCCAGGGCGCCGCCCGAGTCAGTCCCGTCACCCGTGTAGTAGACGTAGAAGAGCCCGTTACTGGGGTAGTTCGGGTCGAAGGCCATCGAGAGCAGCCCGCGCTCGCCGTCGGTGGTGGTGAAGGCGCTGATGTCCAGAAACTGCGTCCTGACCCCGTCGTGGATCACTTGAATCGTCCCCCCGCGCTCGACGACAAACAGCCGCGGATCACCGGGCGGGGCGGTCGCGAAGGTCGGAGAACTGAAGCTCCCCACTGGCTGGAGCCCGAGTGCGCTGGCGCTCGCGGGGAGGGTCAAAGCCGCGCCAGCAACGAGGATTGCAGTGAATCTTCGAAGGAAACGCATCAAGGGTCCCTGGCTGAGAGCACGTTACTCCCGAGCAGCGGTTTCAGCCCGGAAGCGACCAGGCCGAACCCCTCCATCGGCTCGATATAAGTCTCGACGTGGCGATCAACAGGGCCGTTCCCAATATCCGCTCCGAACAGCCCGCCGAGACCCGCGACTTCTTTGTGGAGCTGTTCGGCTTCGAGGTGGCGATGGACATGGGCTGGGTCATGACCCTGGCCTCACCGAGCAACCCGTCGGTCCAGATAACGATCGTGGGTGGCGATGACATGGCCGCCCCCGGGATCACGGTCGAGGTGGCGGACGTCGATGCGATCCACGCTAAGGCCGTGGAGCACGGCTTCGAGGTCGCCTATCCGCTTCGTGACGAGGAGTGGGGGGTGCGGCGCTTCATGCTCCGCGACCCGAATGGGACGGTCATCAACGTCGTCTCGCACCTCGCGCAATAGCCCCAGCCCCGCTACTACTTCCCATGCAGAGCGCCGCTTATCGTCCAAGCGGCTACTTCCCCAGCCCGGCGGCCTCGAGGGCTTCCTGACTGCTCGGGTAGTCGCGCACTGAGACAATCATCCGGTCGCGGAGCCGGTGGATGCTCGAGATCCGCTCTTCGAGCTCGATGCCGCTGCTCTTTCCCCGACGGGTCCAGGCAGTGGTGCTCGTCTACGAGAGCGGCCTGGTCGAACCGGGCGCCTCAGAGCCCTAGTCGTCCGATCGCGACAGCCGGTCGGGATCCAGCACCAGGTCCATCGTGGTGATCCGACCGCCGCTGATCGTGCACTCCGTGGCGCCGATTATCTTGCCGTCCCGCTCGGTGACCATGCCCGGCGAACCGTTGACCATCGCGGGCCGCGCGATCTGGACGAACGGACGACCCTGCGTGATGACCTGCTCGGCGACATTCTCCGCGCCGACATTGGAGAGGGCGGCGGTGCGTGGGTCGCCCGGGGCGGCATGGACCCGGATGGTGACCTCCGGGTCGAGCACCTCGAGCAGCGCCTCGAAGTCGCCAGCCCTTGCGGCGGCCAGGAAGGCGTCGATCACCCGGCGCTGCTCGGCCAGGTCGTGATCGCCCTCAGGTCTCGCGCCCCGGACCCGGCGGCGCGCACGGCTGGCGAGCTGGCGTGCCGCGTCGGGAGTGCGACCGGCTATCTCACCGATCTCCGAGAAGGGAACTCCGAACATGTCGTGGAGGACGAACGCGATCCGCTCCGCGGGCGTGAGCGTCTCGAGCACGACCAGCATCGCCAGTCCGACCGAGTCGGCGAGCTCAGCCTCCTCGGCCGGGTTCTCCTCGATCTCGATGGTGACGATCGGGTCGTACGGGCCTTCCTCAGGCACCTCCGCGCGCGCCTTCCGCGACCGGAGCATGTCGAGGCAAATCCGGCCGACCACGGTGGTCAGCCAGCCGCCCATGTTCTCGACCGCATCCGAGTCGCTCCGGCTCAGCCGCAGCCAGGCCTCCTGCACCGCATCGTCGGCCTCGCTCTGTGAGCCGAGCATCCGGTAGGCAACCGCCCGCAGCTGGGGCCGGTTGCTCTCGAACTCCTGGGCCAGAAGTGTGTCGTCGCTCACAGTCGGTCACGTCCTCTCGATCGGTTCCGTCATGAAGGTGACGAACCAAACACGGCCGATGTGACGGCCGCCCGACGCGCGATCAGCGCACAAGGAGGAAACAATGGCCCGCAAATGGTGGACCCTGACCGCGGTCTCGGTAGCGACGTTCATGCTCTTGCTCGATATCACGGTGGTGAACGTAGCGCTGCCATCGATCCACGATGACCTCGGTGGCAGCTTCAGCGACCTGCAGTGGGTGGTCGACGCCTACGCGCTCACCCTCGCCGCTCTGGTCCTGACGGCCGGCTCGCTTGCCGACCGGCTCGGGCGTCGGCGATTGTTCGCCTGGGGGCTTGGGATCTTCTCGGGCGCCTCGCTGCTCTGCGCCCTCGCTCCCGATCCGACCTTCCTGAATCTCGCCCGGGCACTTCAGGGCATCGGCGGCGCCGTCATGTTCGCCGTCTCCTTGGCGCTCGTGGCGCAGGAGTTCCCCGCCGGCCGCGAGCGCGGCACCGCGATGGGGATCTACGGCGCCACCATCGGCGTCGCCGTGGCGATCGGCCCGCTCGTCGGCGGGGCCCTCACCGACGGCATCGGCTGGCGGTCGATCTTCTACCTCAACGTGCCGATCGGCCTCGCCGCGATCGCGGTGACCTACGCCAGGCTGCGCGAGAGCCGCGACCCGAACGCGACCCGCGTCGACTGGCCGGGCGTGGCGAGCTTCAGCGGCGCTCTCTTCATGCTGGTGCTGGCTCTGGTCCGCGGCAACGACGAGGGCTGGGGCAGCACGCTGATCGTCTCGCTGTTCGCCGGCTCCGCCGCGCTGCTGGCGGCATTCGTGGCGATCGAGAGCCGCGTCAGCGAGCCGATGCTCCCGCTCGGGCTCTTCAAACGGCCGTCGTTCACCGGAGTGCAGCTCGCGGCGTTCGCGGTCTCGGCCTCGGCCTTCGCGCTGTTCCTCTACATCGGGCTCTACCTGCAGAACTACCTGGGCTACACGCCGCTTCAGGCCGGCCTGCGCTACCTGCCGATCACGCTGGTGAGCTTCTTTGCCGCGCCGGTCGCCGGGGCGCTGCTCTCCCGGGCCCCGGCCCGGGTGATGATGAGCGGGAGTCTCGCGGTGGCGGGTCTTGGGCTGCTCTTGATGTCCGGGGTCGACGCCGGGTCGGAGTGGACCACCCTGCTCGGCGGCTTCCTCGTCCTCGGCGCGGGCGTCGGCTTCCTCAACCCGGTGATCGCGGACGTCGCGCTGAGCGTCGTGCCCAAGGAGCGGAGCGGCATGGCCGCCGGCATCAACGACACCTTCCGCCAGGTGGGAGTCGCGGTCGGCATCGCGGTCTGGGGCGCGGTCTTCGTCGCCCAGGGAGCCGCCAAGGTCAGCGACCTGACGGCGGGCACCGCTACGGCGCATGGCGACCAACCGCGCCAGCTGGTGGAGGCCGCGTCGTCGGGCAGTCTGCACCAGGCTCTGGCTGCGGTGCCGCAGCAGGCGCAGCCTGCAATCGAGCACGCTGCACGCGAGGGATTCCTCGCCGGCTTCAACGACGTGCTCACCCTCGGCGGGCTGCTCTGCCTCGCCGGTGCGGTGCTGGCGCTGTGGCTGGTTCGCGAGCGCGAGATCGAGCGTGAGCCAGCCGAGCCAGCCGTCGAGTCGACCCAGCCTCCCCGCTCGATCCCGGCGGTGGCCTCGGCCAAGTAGACGCGACCTGTCATCCCCGATAGAGAGAGGCGGCCCCTTGCAGGGGCCGCCTCTCGCGTTAGGTTGAGGGAGTGGATGGCGAGGCCACACTGCGCCAGACCTATCGGGCCTTCAACAACCGGGATATCGAGGCCGTGCTCGAGCTCTTGCACCCCGAGGTCGACTGGCCGAACGCGTGGGAGGGAGGCCGGGTAGTCGGCCGGGACGGGGTCCGCGACTACTGGACACGCCAGTTCGCCGAGATCTCGAGCAACGTCGAGCCCGAGTCGTTCACGGAGGAGCCGGATGGTGCGATCACCGTCGAGGTCCACCAGGTCGTCCACGACGCCAACAGCGGCGACCTGCTCAACGACTCCCGAGTCCGGCATCGCTACTGGTTCGACGACGATGGCCTGGTCACTCGGATGGACGTGCTCGAGAGCTAGTCGAGTTGTTTCGCGGACAGACGCCGCGATGTTGAAGCCCGCTCGCACCCTTGCCACCGCCAACCCCACGACATAGGCTGGGTCTGCCGGGCAATCAATGGAGGTGACCCATGTCAGTTGAGGCGAACATCGAGGCTTCGAGGCGCGTTATCGAGGAGGCCTTCAACGAAGGGAAGCTCGAGGTGCTCGATGAGATCTGCGCGGATGACTTCATCGGACACGACCCGCTCGCCGGGGACCAGAACGTGGCGGCAGTGAAACAGACGATCGCCGGGTACCGGGACGCCTTCCCCGATCTCACCTTCTCGATCGAGGACGTCTTAGGCGCCGACGATCGCGTGGCGATCCGCTGGCGCGCGGTGGGCACGTTCCAGAACGAGTTCATGGGTCAACAGCCGACCGGCGAGAAGGGCGAGCCGACCGAAGGCATCTCGATCGATCGCTTTGACGAGGACGGCAAGCTGGTCGAGACCTGGAACCACTGGGACACCATCGGGTTCATGAGGGAAATCGGGATGATCCCCGAGGGGGCCTCGGCCGCGGGGGGTTAGCCCGACGCCGGGTAGGCCGCGGCTCCGCGGAGCCGCGGCTAGCCGACCTTCGTGTAGATCAGGTCGAAGTCGGTCCGGAAGTTCTCGCCGTCCTCGGCCAGCTCCCAGCGACCCTCGATCCTGTTGCCGTCGTCACTGATGGTCGCGCTGAAGCGCTGCGAGAAGGGCTCGCCGTCGCGCCAGAGCTTCCACTCGCCGTCGCCGATGCTCATCTCATACACGCGGCAGACCCCTCGCTCGTCGGTGTAGAGCTGGTAGTAGGTGCCGTTGGCGGCGTCGCAGCCGATCACGCAGACGCCGTCGGGCGCCTCGGGCATCTCGACCGTCGAACGCTCGAGCAACAGCTGGTCGCCCTCCATCCATTCGAAGGTGGTTCGCGCCTCGCCCGGCCACGGCTCGCCGCCGGGTGGGATCGCCTCCATCGTCCACTCGCCGATCAGGACTTCGAGCTCCTTGAGCGCGTTCTCCGCGGTGGGCTGATCGATCATCCTTCCTCCCTTCAGGCGGCTCGCTGGTAGACCTGCAGGACGACGCCATCGGAGCCGACCGGCCTCACCTCGACCAGCTCGAGCGGATTCTTGGCGGTGTGATCGCGGAAAAGTCGCTTCCCCTTCCCGAGCACGACCGGGAATACCATCAGCCGCAGCTCGTCGACGAGGTCCGCGTCGAGCAGCGTCTTGAGCAGCTTGGCGCTGCCCGCGACCAGGATCGCGCCGTTGATCTGCTCCTTCAGCTTGGTGATCTCCTCGACGGCGTCGCCGCTCAGCACCGTCGTGTTCTGCCACTCCGGGTCCTCGAGCGAATTCGAGACCACGTACTTGGGCATCGAGTTGAACTTGTCCGCGAACTCGCCCTCGCGCGAGGGCCAGGCGGCCGCGAACTCCTCGTAGGTGGCGCGGCCGAGCAGCTGGGCCTCAGCCTCCATGGTCTCGTCGGTCTTGAACTTGTCGCCGTCCTCGCCGCGCTCGAACTCGAACGCCCAGCCGCCGCGCTCGAAGTTCTCGGAGCCGCCCGGGTCCTCGAAGACTCCGTCGACGGTCACGAACTCGGTCACCACCAGCTTCCCCATTTCACGTCCTCCTCTCAGTCCGGCTGTCAGTTATGACGGCCCCGCCCCGGGAAACTAATCGGAAGTCCGCTCCATACCCGATAATCCCCCGATGAACGAGGAACGAGACTCGGCGGCGGCCGACAGAGAGACCGCGGTCGCCAGGAAGATCATCGACCGAAGCCTCTACATGGTCGTCGCCACGGCCGACCTCTCCGGGCAGCCCTGGGCGTCGCCCGTCTATTTCGCATCGTCCGGGTACCGAGACTTCTTCTGGGTCTCGGAGTCGGACGCGACGCACTCCGTCAACCTGCGCGACCGGCGTGAGGTCGGGATCGTGATCTTCGATTCCTCGGTGCCGATCGGCAAGGGGCAGGGCGTCTACGTTCTGGGTGTCGCCAGAGAGCTGCCCGCTCACGAGACCGCCGAGGGAATCGAGATCTTCTCCAAGCGATCGGTCGGCCACGGCGGCATCGAGTGGAGCGTCGAGGACGTCAGTCCGCCCGCCCGGCATCGCCTCTACCAGGCGACGGCCGAGGCCCACTACGTGCTGGACGAGCACGACCACCGCGTCGAGGTGAGCCTCTGAACTGATTCAGACCGAGGTGCTGGTCCGGATCGACGCGGTCGGCATCATCCCGGGTCGACTGGAAGACTCGCCGCCACGGCGGCAATCCGAGGGCGGTGGGGGGGTCGAGGAGACCTTCCCGCTCGCCCGGGCTGTCCGAGGCACACCAGCGCCTCGAGGACGGCCGGGCGAGGGGGAAGATCGTGCTGATCCCCTGAGACCGGGCTAGGCCCGCTCGTAGGTGAGCAGCCGGATGCCGTCCGGCCCGAGCTCCCGGTCGCCGGTCAGCTTCAGCTTGCGGCGTGGGAGTCCGCCGTCGAAGAGGCGCTTGCCCTCGCCGAGGACCTCCGGGAAGACCATCAGGCGCCACTCATCGACGAGGTCGTTCTCGACCAGCGTCTGGATCAGCTTGGCCGAGCCGGCGATCAGGATGTCGCCCTCGTATTGATCCTTGAGCTTGGCGACCTCCTCCGGGACGTTCTCGGAGATCACCGTCGTGTTCTCCCACTCCGGGTCCGTGATCGTGGTCGAGACTACGTACTTCGGCATCGAGTTCATCTTGTCCGCGAAGCCGTGCTCGTCCTCCATCGTCGGCCAGGCCTCGGCGAATCCCTGGTAGGTGATCCGGCCGAGCAGCTGGGCGTCGGAGGCGGTCAGCTCGTCGAGCTTGAACTTGTCGCCGTCGGTGCCGCGGTTGTACTCGAAGCTCCAGCCGCCGCGTTCCATCTCGCCGCTTCCGCCCGGATCCTGGATCACGCCGTCCAGGGTGATGAATTCCGTCACGACAACTTTCCCCATCGTTTCCTCCTGTTCGATCGAAGTCGGTGGTGAAGACGGCCGAGCCGGCGTCGACTCATCGCTCGGCGAGCCGCTCGGCCATCCGGTCGAAGAAGCCGGTCCAGCCCTCGGCCGCGCGCCTGTAGCCCTCCGGGGACATGTGTCCGCCGCTCTGCTGGAAGAGCATCTCCGTCTGGTCTGAGTTGATCTCGGTGAGCACGACCGTGCAGGTGTCGAAGAGGTCCTGATCCGGCTGGTCCGACACTGTGAAGACCAGCCGCCCGGGCTCCTCGACCTCGAGGTACTCCCCGTTCCAGTGGATCTCGGCCCCCTGGGCGTGCATCACCATGCTCCACTTGCCTCCCGGGCGCACGTCCATCGAGACGGTCTCGAGTGGCACCTTCCCCGAGACGCCGCCGTACCAGTCGGCAAAGCGCTCGGGCTCGGTCCACTCGCGCCAGACCTCCTCGCGGGGCGCTTCGAAGGTCCTGGTGAGCTCGATGTCCGGCCCGCCGTTGCCGCTTGATGAGTCACTCATGGGTCACCTTTCCCTCGATCGCAGTCGTTTGTGCATCCGCTCGAAGCCGCGCTCCCAGAAGCTGCGGTAGCCCTCGATCCAGTCGGCGACCTGCTTCAGCGGAGTCCCCTCGAGGTGGGAGGGGCGTAGCTGCGCCGTGCGCCCGCGCGTGATCAGCCCCGCCCCCTCGAGCACCTTGAGGTGCTTGGAGACGGCCTGGATCGAGATCGGCAGTGGCTCGGCGAGCTCGCTCACGGTCGCGTCGCCCGAGGCTAACCGCGCGAGGATCTCCCTGCGCGTGGGGTCGGCGAGGGCGGCGAAGGTGCGGTCGAGTTGCGCGGTCGTCATCGGGCCCCGCGTATTAAACCAAATGGTTGAATAGCAGGTCGCGAGCGATGAGAATGCGGTCCGCCAGGCGTCTGTACGGATGAATCGCGATGAACGCGTCACTTTCTCGGGCGCCCGTTCGTCTTCAGAGTGTCCCTTTCCGTTTCCACGAAGAGAGGAGGCCCAGTGGCATCGACAACCAAGGACATCCCCACGGCCGAGCTCCAGACCCAGCTCGACGGTGAGCTGATCACCTCGCAGCATCCGGGCTACGACGACGCGCGCCAGGTCTTCTTCAAGGGCATTGACCGCCGGCCGCTCGCGGTCGCGCGCGTGGCGGGCGCGGACGATGTCGCCCGCGTGGTCACCGCCGCGCGAGAGACCGGCCTCGACCTCGCGGTACGCAGCGGCGGCCACAGCCGCGCGGGCTACGGCACCTGCGACGGCGGCCTGGTCATCGATCTCTCCGGGATGAACTCGGTCGAGATCGATGACGAGGGTCGGACCGCATTGGTCGGGAGCGGCGCGACTGCCGTCCAGTACACGACCGCCACCGGCGAGCGCGACCGCGTCACCGGCCTCGGGGACGCCGGCTCCGTCGGCATCGGAGGGATCACGCTCGCGGGCGGCATTGGCTTTCTGGCCCGGCGTAACGGCCTGACGATCGACGACCTGCTCTCGGCGGAGGTGGTCACCGCCGACGGTGAGGTGGTCGAGGCGAGCGAGGAGTCCGAGCCCGACCTCTTCTGGGCGATCCGCGGCGGCGAGAGCAACTTCGGCGTCGCCACCCAGCTCGAGCTGCGGCTGCACGAGATCTCGGAGATCGTCGGCGGGATGCTGATCCTGCCCGCCACGCCCGAGACGATCATCGGCTTCCTCCAGGCGGCCGAGGCCGCGCCCGCGGAGCTCTCGACGATCGCGAACGTCACGATCGCGCCGCCGATGCCGTTCGTGCCGGAGGAGGCGCACGGCAAGCCGGTCGTGATGGCGATGGTCGCCTACACGGGACCGGTGGACCGGGGCGAGGCCGTGCTCGCTCCCTTCCGGGCACTCGCCGAGCCCCTCGCGGACATGGTGCGGCCGATGCGCTACCCGGAGCTCTACGAGGGCCCGGAGCCGGAGCCGCGCTTCGCGTCGGGATCCAACTTCTTCGCCGACTCGCTCGAGCCGAGCTCGGCGGAGGCGATCCTCGAGCAGCTGCCGCAGTCGACGGCGATGATGAAGGCCGTTCAGCTGCGGGTGCTCGGCGGCGCGCTCCGGCAAGTCGCGAATGACGCCACCGCCTTCGCTCACCGCGACCGCGGGCTGTTCGTCAACGTCGCGGCGATGTACGCGGACGAGGCCGAGAAGGAGACGCACGACGCCTGGGTCAATGGGGTCGCGGACTCACTCGGCAAGAACGGCGCGGGCGGCTACGTCGGCTTCATGGGCGAGGAGGACGAGCAGACGCTCCGCGCGGCCTACCCGGGCGGCACCTGGGAGCGGCTACGGGGGCTGAAGCGCCGCTACGACCCGGACAACCTCTTCCGCCTCAACCACAACATCCCACCGGCCGTGGGCTGAGCCTTCGGCGTGGCCTCAGAGCCAGGTGATGCCGGCTGCTCGGCGCTCACGCGGATCACGCCCTCGATCCCGAAGACAAGCCGCTCCTCGCGCACCCTGCGCACCGTAGTCTGCATCGGTGCCGGTGCCGCGATGAACTTCAAGACCGCCGTGAGGATCGAGAGGCCCATCGAGGAGGTCTTCGACTATGTCTCCGATCCGGTCAATTTCCCGCACTGGAATTCCGCGGTCGAGTCGGTCCGGGGGACGAGCCCGGGGGAAGCTGCGGGGGCCACTTATCTGATGGAGCGAGACCTGCCCGGCGGCAGGGCGGAGAACGAGCTCGCGATCGTCGTTTGGAATCGCCCGGCAGAGTTCACGATCCGCACGACCTCGGGTCCGACGCCGTTCACCTACCAGTACCGGTTCTCGGACGAGGGAGGCGCGACGCTCATCGAGCTGAAGGCCGAGGTCGAGCTGGCCGGCATCGCCGGCGCCCTCGGTCCCCTGGCATCGCCCGCGGTGAAGCGCGGGGTCGACGCGAACTTCGCCGAGCTGAAACGGATCCTCGAGGGGGCCGGAACGACCTGAGCGCCAGGTCATAAGCTCCGCCCGTGCTCGATCACATCGGCCTCAACGTCTCCGAGTACGAGCGCAGCCGCGACTTCTACGAGAAGGCGCTGGCTCCGCTCGGCTTCTCCCTGCTGATGGAGCCGGTACCCCGCACCGGCGGGTTCGGCCGCGACGGGCGGCCGTGGTTCTGGATCACCGATCAGCGCGTGCCCACGACGGAGAACGTGCATGTGGCCTTCACCGCACCCGATCGAGCCACCGTGGACGCCTTCCACGCCGCCGGGCTCGACGCCGGGGGGACCGATAACGGCGCGCCGGGGGTCCGCGAGATCTACCACCCCACCTATTACGGCGCCTACGTGCTCGACCCCGACGGCAACAACATCGAGGTCGTCTGCCACAACCCCGGATAGCCGGGCGATGATTTCGTGGAAGTCGGCGGGTCTTCAGATCGGATGGCCGAGGACCTCACCGAGCTTCGTGATGCGCTGACGGGCGACGTGCTCACGGCCGCCGACGGCGAGTACGAGCGGGCCCGGCTCTGCTTCAACCTGCTGATCGACCGCCGGCCGACGGCGATCGCCCGCTGCGTGGATGCGCAGGACGTCGCGGCCGCGCTGCAGTTCGCGCAGGCGAATGACCTGGAGATCGCGGTCCGGGGCGGGGGCCACAACCCCGCCGGCCACTGCGCGGTCGACGACGGCCTGGTCATCGACCTCTCCCGGATCCGGGAGGTCGAGGTCGATCCCGAGGCGGGCGTGGCGGTCTCAGGCGGGGGGGCGACCTGGCTCGACTTCGACGCGGCGACCCAGCAGCACGGTCTGGTCACGCCCGGCGGCGTGGTCGGCTCGACCGGCGTCACGGGCCTGACCCTCGGCGGCGGGATCGGCCACCTGACTGCCCAGCACGGCCTCACCTGCGACAACCTGGTCGCGGCCGAGGTCGTCACTCCGGCGGGCGAGGTCGTCCGCGCCGGCGAGGACGGGGATCCCGAGCTGCTCTGGGGGCTGCGCGGGGGAGGGGGAAACTTCGGCGTGGTGACGCGAGCGGAGCATCGGCTCCACTCGCTGGAGCGGGTCGTCGGCGGGCGGATTCGCTACGAGCGCGAGGCCGTCCGCGACGCGCTCCGCACCCTCCGTGACGTCGACGGCTGGGCGGGCAGCGACTTCGGCTGCGAGGCGCAGCTGATCGTCGACGGGTCGATGACGGTGGCCCTGGAGGCGCTCCCCTGCTACACGGGCTCCAAGGACGAGCCGGAGGAGCTCGGGGCGCTGCGCTCGGCCCGCGGTCTCGCCGACGACACTGTGCACCAGCGGAGCTTTCTGGAGCAGCAGAAGGAGTTCGACCCGCCGTACGCCGTCGACCGCAACTACTGGAAGGGCCACTTCGTCCGCGAGCTGCCGGACGAGCTGATCGACGCCCTTGTCGAGAGCATGACCGCGCTCGGCCGCCCACCCGGCGAGATCCTGATCGAGTCGCTGCGCGGCGCCCCCAAGGACGTCGACCCCGGCAGCGCAGCCCTCGGCTACCGCGACGCCGCCTTCAACGTCAGCGTGATGGCGAGCTGGACGGACCCGGCCGATGACGACGAGAGCATCGCCTGGACGCGCGAGACGGCGGCGGCCATCGAGCCCTGGTCGGTCAGCGGCGGCTACGCCAACTACATGCAGGCCGACGAACCACTCGAGCGAGTCCGCGCCGCCTTCGGGCCCGACTCATTCACCCGCCTCCAGGCCCTCAAATCCCGCTACGACCCGGACAACGTCCTGCACCGGAATCAGAACATTCCACCCCATTAGCGGGGAGTCTTGATTCGATTGCGGACCGCTTGGCTCAGAGTCACTAAGGCTTCAACTTCCGCCCGCTCGTGAACAGCCACTGGCTCCAGGCCAGCAGCGCCAGGCACATCGCCGTCACGACCGCGAAGGCGATCCAGGGGCTGACGTCTGAGACGCCCAGGAAGCCGTAGCGGATCGTTTCCACGACGTAGAAGAGCGGGTTCACGTGTGAGAGCTGCTCCCACGGAGCTCCCAACCGGGAGACCGAGTAGAAGACGCCGCCGAGGAAGGTGAGGGGGAGGATGACGATGTTGTTGATGAAGCTCGTGTGGTCGAAGGTCTCGGCGTAGATGCCGACGATCGTGCCGAGGGCGCCGAAGCCGACGACCAATAGGAGCACCGCGACGATGAGCAGGGCCGGCTGCTCGACCGGAGCGCCGGTGATCGGGATCGCCAGGGCGGCGAGGCCGACGCCGATGATCAGCGCCCGGAAGGCGCCCCCGATCAGGTAGCCGACATTCACCTGCCAGTGGTGGATCGGGGCGGCGAGGACGTCGTCGATGAAGCGGTCGTTGCGGCCCTGGAAGATCGTCGAGGCATTGTTCGAGTAGGCGGCCTGCGCCATCGCCATCGCGACCAGGCCGGGGACGATGAACTCGTCGTAGTCGAAGCCCTGCACCTGCTTGATCCGGCCGCCGAGGGAAAGGCCGAAGACGACGATGAAGAGCAGGGAGGAGACCACCGGCGCCAGGGTCGTCTGCGTCCAGAGCCGCAGGACGCGGTGGCACTCCCGGCGCGAGAGCCAGAGGAAGCCCTGCCACGGGTTGGCCTCGACCGCGGTCGACTCGGGCGGGGTCATCGGGCAAGCCCCTCAGCGAGGTCGCGGGCGAGGCGCTCGATCGATCCCGCTCCGTCTTCGACGTGATGGGGGTTGAGCTCGGTCACCGTGAGGCCCGCGAGGGCCGGCGACCCGAGCAGAACCTCGAGGACCGCTGTCGCCTGCTCGTAGGAGATCCCCTCGTTCCGGCCCGGGTTCTCGGACAGCGGGGTGTCGGTGAAGTCGATCACGTCGACGTCGATGTGGAGGAGCACTCGGTCGAATCGGCCGCTGAGCGACGCGAGCGCTCTCGCCGCCGCCCCGGCCGGGTCGGCTCTCACCTCGTCGACCGGGATCACCTCGAGCCCGAGTCTCTCGATCGCGTCTTGCTCGTGTGGTCGCGCCTGCTCTCGCCCCCAGCCCAGGAGGACGACCTGCTCCGGGGCCAGCAGCGGCGTCCTCGAGCCGACCCCGACCAGCTCCCGCTCCGCACCCTCCTCGCCCAGCATGTGGGCCATGCCCATCCAGTCGAGGGCTCCCGGGAGGGCGCTCTCGGAGATGTTGAGGTCGGCATGGAGGTCGAAGTAGAGGAGGCCAACGCCGTCGCCAGCCGCCGCGTGTCCGGCCACCGTGCCGATCCCGACGGTGCAGTCACCACCAAGAACCAGCGTGACCTCGCCGGCCGCGACTGCGACCCTGACCCGCTCGGCGGTCTCGCGGACGATCTCCACGACCTTGGCCAGGTTCTGGGCTCGGGGATGCTCCCGGTCTGGGCGCCAGCGCCAGACCTCACGATCCCCGTGGTCGCGAACGTCCGCCCCGGCATCGCGCAGTAGGTCGAGCAGGCCGGCGGCCCGCAGGGCCGCCGGAGCGAGCTCCTGGCCGGGGGCGAAGGCGCCGGCGCTCGTCGGCACGCCGATGATCCCCACTGACCGGCCATCCGGTGCGCTCACGCGGTCGCCTCCTCGACTTCCTCTACCGCGCGCCGCCCGGCGGCGACGGTCTTCATGTAGACGTCCTCGAGGGTGGCGGCGTCGAAACGGTGCTTGAGGCCGGCGGCCGTGTCGCGGGCCATGATCCGCCCGCCGCCGATCAGCGCGATCTCCTCGCAGAGCGCCTCGGCCTCCTCGAGGTAGTGAGTGGTGAGCAGGATCGTGGTGCCGCGCTCGTGCAGGCGGCGGATGTAGCGCCAGAGCTCGTGGCGGAGCTCGAGGTCGACGCCGGCGGTCGGCTCGTCGAGGATCACCAGGCGCGGCTCATGGAGCAGCGCGCGGGCGAGGAGCAGGCGGCGGCGCATCCCGCCGGAGAGCTTGGGCGCGCGGACGTCGCGCTTGGCGCGCAGGTCGAAGACGTCGATCATCTCCTCGGCGCGCGCGGCGGCCGTCGCGCCGCTCATCCCGTAGTAGCCGCCGTGGTAGACGAGCGTCTCGCGGACGGTCAGGAAGCGGTCGAGGTTGGGCTCCTGCTCGGCGACGCCGATCAGGCGCCTCGCCTCCATCGAGCCGCCGGGATGGCCGAAGACCGAGATTTCGCCGTCGGTCAGCCGGATCAGGTTGCAGACCGCGTTGATCAGCGTGGTCTTGCCGGCGCCGTTCGGGCCGAGCAGGCCGAAGAAGCTGCCGGCCGGCACCTCGAGATCGAGGGTGTCGAGGGCGAGGGTGCCATCGTCGTAGCGCTTGGTGAGTCCGCGCAGCTGGAGCGCTGGGGTGCCGGATGCCTCCATGCCCCCATGATTGCGAAGCCACCCGGCTGGGTTGTGACGACCTGGCGTCATCGCTCGATGGCGGAAGACCCTCGGCGCTCGGGCGATCGCATCCGAGAGGGCCGGTCTGACGCTCGACGGCGTCGTTCCGCTGCGGTCGGCTACGGCTGCACGATCTCCAGCACCGCCACCTCGTAATGCTCGACCGAGGCCCTCTCGTCGGGTCCCGTCACCTCCTCGCGAACGCGCGTCGCCTCGTCCTCGCTCGCCCGCATCGCTTCGTCGTCCTCCCACAGCGAGATGACGACGACCGACCCGTTCTTCCGGTCGGTGAGGAAGACGACGCCCCGCATGCCTTCGGTCTGCCCGGGCTCGGTCGGCAGCACGTGCTTCTTCTGCCGCAGGTTCTCGTCGATGGTCTCGGGCGCCCCGCCCTCGTATCGCGTCATTCGGGCATGCATGTCGACCTCCTGTCTGCTCGGAGTCTCACTGGCAGCCCTGACCCTAATCGCGGGGGTGGGGTGAAGCAATGGAGGTCGCCAGGGTCCTCGGCCGAGTCGGACTGCCGGCGCCGATCGCCGGCTGGTCGAGCTTGCCGGTCAGATAGCGCTGCACGTTCGGCCCAACCCAGTCGACTGCGATCCTTGTCTCCGTGCGCCTCTTCGAACGACGCGATCTGACCGGCTCATGAGCGAGAACGGGCGACACCGGGTAGTTGTGATCGGCGGCGGCTTCGGCGGGCTGCAGGCGGTCCATCACCTCCGCCGCGCTCCCGTCGAGGTCACTCTGATCGACCGCCGCAACTTCCACCTCTTCCAGCCGCTCAGCTACCAGGTGGCGACCGGGGCGCTCTCCGCAACCGAGATTTGCTTCCCGCTCCGCTGGATCTTCAGGCGCCATCGGAATGTCCGGGTGCTGCTGGGCACGGTGACCGAGTTCGACCTCGACGGACGCTCGGTGCGCGTCGAGCCCGGAGCCGGCGACGAAGGGCCGATCACGATCCCCTACGACTCCCTGATCGTCGCCGGCGGCTCGCACTACGCCTACTTCGGCCACGACGAGTGGCAGGAGATTGCGCGGGAAGTCAAGTCGCTGGAGAGCGCGCTCGCGGTGCGGGCCCAGATCCTGAGCGCCTTCGAGGCCGCGGAGCTGGAGACCGATGAGGAGCGACGACGGGCCTGGCTCAGCTTCGTGGTGGTCGGCGGCGGACCGACCGGAGTGGAGATGGCCGGTCAGATCGGGGAGCTCGCGGGAGACACCCTCCGGCGCGAGTTCCGGAGCATGGATCCGCGCTCCGGAAGGATCGTGCTGGTCGAGACGGTCGATCGGCTCTTGACCAGCTTCCCGCCGAAGCTCTCCGACAAGGCCGCTCGCTCTCTGGAGCACCTCGGGGTGACGCCGCTGCTGGGCCACACCGTGGTGGAGATCGACGAGGAGGGAGTGACGGTCGAGGACTCGGAGCAGCGCCACGAGCGGATTCCCGCGAGGACGGTGATCTGGGCGGCGGGGGTGACGGCCTCGGCGATGGCCCGCCAGCTCGGAGAGGCGACGGGGGCGGACGTCGACCGCGCCGGTCGCATCTCGGTCGCCCCCGACCTCACCCTGCCCGGGCATCCCGAGGTATTCGCGCTCGGCGACATGGTCCGCGTTCTCGACGAAGACGGCGAGCCGCAGCAACTGCTCGGCGTCGCGCCAGTCGCCATGCAGGAGGGGCGCTACGTGGCCAAAGTGGTGAACGCTCGGCTGTGCGGTCGCCAATTCGAGCCGTTCCGCTATCGCGACAAGGGCAACGTGGCCACCATCGGCCGGGCGCGCGCGGTCGCCGACGTCAAAGGGCTCAAGGTCAGCGGCTTCCCGGCCTGGCTCCTCTGGCTCGGGATCCACATCTTCTACCTGATCGGCTTCCAGAACCGGATCCTCGTGCTGACCCGCTGGTCGTTCAGCTTCTTCACCCGCGGTCGCGGAGGCCGGGTGATCGAGGAGTTCGATGAGGTCGAGAAGGGGTCGCCGCTAGCCGTCGGGCGGCGCTAGGCTCGCGCCGGATGGCCGACCGCAAGCAGCTCGCCCGGCAGCTCTACGAGTCGTTCTCCGCCGGGGACCGCGAGTTCTTCGAGGAACATCTCGCGGACGATCTGGCCTTCTCGAGCCCGCCCGACCCTGAGCTCGATCGGAGTGGGTTCTTCGAGCGCTGCTGGCCAGGCGCGGGGCGCGGCCAGAGCATCGACATCGTCCGCCTGATCGAGTCGGGAGAAGAGGTTGTGGTCACCTACGAGTTGAAGCGCCCAGACGGAAGCGGCGGTCGCAATACCGAGGTGATCACCTTCGACGGGGACCAGGTCAAGCGGATCGAGGTCTACTTCGGCTGGGACCTGTAGCGGCGGATTGTGTTTGCGGCCCGCGTCAGCTTGGAAAGAGGTAGAGACCGGAGAAGTGACTGGGAGACGCAAGGAGGCCGTGGGACATGGAAGGAAGCGCAACGGCGGGGAGAACATCGAGGGAATCGCTCGATGAGCAATCGCTCGCCGAGCTGACCAAGAGGCTCAGCGATCAGGCGTCGACACTGGCGCAGAAGGAGGTCGAGCTTGCCAAGGCCGAGCTCGCGATCAAGGGCAAGCGCCTCGGGCTTGGGGCAGGCGCCTTCGGCGCCGCCGGCCTGCTCGGCCTGTACGCACTGGGCGCACTGATCGCTGCCGCGATCCTGGCGCTCGCGATCGTCCTCGACGCGTGGCTCGCCGCGGTGATCGTGGCGGCCGGCCTCGGCGCGACCGCCGGTGCCCTGGCATTGATCGGCAAGCGCAAGGTCGAAGAGGGGGCGCCTCCGGTTCCGGAGGAGGCGATGGAGAGCACGAAGGCTGACTTGGAGCACACCAAGCGGCGCGTCAAGGAGGAACGTCAGTGACCGACGAGCAACGCACGCCCGAAGAGATTCGCGAGGACATCGAGGAGACTCGCGAAGAGCTCGGTGACACCGCCGCCGCTCTCGCGCAGAAGGCCGACGTCAAGAAGCAGGCCAAGGCCAAGGCCGGTAACGCCAAGCAAAAGGCGACCGAGAAAGCCGATTCGCTGAAGCGGACGGCCGCGGCAAAGAAGGACGAGATGGCGGACAAGGCCCAGCAGGCCACACCCGAGTCGGCCGGAAGCGCAGTCGAGCAGGCGAAGAAATACGCGAGGGAGAATCCCGCCGCGCTGGCGGCCGGTGCCGCGTTTCTCGCTGGATTCGTGCTCGGCCGGCGCCGCTTGCGGCGCTGACGCGGCCGAACATCATCCGGGCACACCCAGCGATCCCCGATACTTCGTGCGGAGGAGCTAGGGATTGATCTACCGCAGCCCCGAGCCCGACATCGAGATCCCCGACGTGACGCTGACTGAGCACGTCATCGGCGGGGCGGCCGCGCGCGGCGACCATCCGGCGATCATCGACAGCGCGACCGGCGAGACGACGACCTATGCCGAGTTCGCGGCCAAGGTGGATGCGTTGGCGGCGCTGCTCCAGTCAAGGGGGATCGCGAAGGGCGCCGTGGTCGGGCTGGTGGGGCCGAACAGCGCGGAGTGGGCGATCGCCTACCACGCGATCCTCCGAGCGGGCGTGATCGTCACCCCGATGAATCCACTTCTCACGCCGGAGGAGGTCGAGCGGCAGGTGAGGGACTCCGGCGCCAGCCTTGTAATCGACGATCCCGCGGGGTTCACCGCCGAGGCCGAGTCCGGCGCGAAGCCGGCGGAGGTCGAAGTCCATCCCGGTGAGCTCGCCGTGCTGCCGTACTCGAGCGGCACCACTGGGCTGATGAAGGGCGTGATGCTCACCCACCGCAACCTCGTAGCGAACATCGAGCAGGCCTGGAACTCGATGCCGGTCGGTCCCGACGACACGCTGGTCGGCGTGCTGCCGTTCTTCCACATCTATGGCCAAACGGTGGTCCTGAACATGGGGCTCGCGAAGGGGTCGACGATCGTCACCATGCCCCGATTCGACCTCGACGAGCTGCTGAAGATCGTCGAGCGCCACGATCCCACCTGGCTCCATGTCGCGCCGCCGGTGATCCTCGCCCTCGCCACCGCGCCGCAGGTCGAGGGCCGCGACTTCTCCAAGCTGAAGCTGGTGATCTCGGGCGCCGCCCCGCTCGACGGCGAGCTCGCGCGCCGTGCCGAGGAGCGGATCGGCGCACCGATCCGCCAGGGCTACGGGATGACCGAGCTCAGCCCGGTGACCCACAAGAGCCGGCTGGCGAGGATCGAGGAGACGCCGCCCGGCAGCATCGGCGCCTTGATTCCGAACACCGAGGCGCGGCTGGTCGATCCGGAGACGGGCAAGGATGTGGCAGAGGGAGAGGAGGGCGAGATCTGGATCCGCGGCCCGCAGGTGATGAAGGGCTACCTCAACAACCCGGCGGCGACCGCCGAGACGCTCGTCGGCGACGGCTGGCTCCGCACGGGCGACATCGGGCGGGTCGACTCGGGCGGCTTCTTCTACATCGTCGACCGGCTCAAGGAGCTGATCAAGTACAAGGGCTATCAGGTGCCGCCCGCCGAGCTCGAGGCGGTCCTCGTCTCGCACCCGAAGGTGAAGGACGCCGGCGTGATCGGCGTGCCGATGGACGACGGGGGAGAGGCGCCGAAGGCGTGCGTCGTCGTCATCGACGGCGGCCTCGAGCCCGACGAGCTGATCGCCTACGTCTCCGAGCGGGTCGCCCCCTACAAGCGGATCCGCGAGGTCGAGTTCGTCGACGAGATCCCGAAGTCGGCCTCGGGCAAGATCCTTCGGCGCGTGCTGCGCGAGCAGAACGCCGGTGCGAAGATCCGCGCCTCCTAGGACCCCCGTCTGAGGCTCAGCTGTTCGGCGTCGAGGGCGGCGCGCCGGCCCTGAGCAGCGTCGCGAGGTAGATCACGATTTTGGTCTTGCCCTTGTTGGCGGCCTGATGGATGGTCGAGGGCTGTTCGACGATCCACTCGCCCGCGTTGATCCGCCCGGTCTGCCCGCCGTTGATCTTGCGGACGACCGTCGGGTGGTCACCCGGGCCGGTCATCACCGTCACGCCGCCCGACTTGACCGTGTAGGTGAGCACGCTAACCGCTTCTCGATGAGGCCGCCAGAATTACCTTGTGAACGATCTGCAGATCTTTCTGGCTGCGCTCTTCGTCTCGGCCGCCGGGCTGAACGCGGTCGCCAACTGGCTGAAGGTGCCGTACCCGATTCCGCTGGTGATCGGCGGGCTCGTGCTGGGACTGATCCCGGGGATGCCGGACATCCACCTGAACCCAGACCTGGTCCTGCTGGTCTTCCTGCCCCCGTTGCTCTACGCGTCGGCCTTCTTCGCTGACCTGCGCAGCCTGCGCGCCGACGCGCGCGTGATCGTGCTCAACGCGGTGGGCCTGACACTGTTCACTGCCGCCTGCGTCGGGGTGATCGCGCACGAGGTGATCGGCCTGCCATGGGCGATGTCCTTCGCGCTCGGCGCGATCGTCTCCCCGACCGACCCCGCCGCGGCGACGGCGATCATGCGACGGGTCGGCGCCCCCCGGCGCATGGTCAACGTGCTCGAGGGCGAGAGCTTGGTCAACGACGCTACGGCTCTGGTGACCTACAAGGTCGCCGTCGCCGCCGCGATCGGGGAGAGCGTCTCGACCGGGCACACCCTGGCGACCTTCTTCGTGGACGTGGCGGGGGGAGTGGCGATCGGGCTGGCGGTCGGCTGGGCGATCGCCGAGGTCCGCAAGCGGATCACCGACGTCAACACCGAGCTGACGATCTCGCTGTTCAGCGCCTACGGCGCCTTCATCCCCGCGGACCAGCTCGGTGTCTCAGGTGTCCTCGCCGTGGTCTCCGCCGGACTGGTCCTCGGCTTCCGCGCTCCGGAGATCGCCTCGCCCGAGAGCCGGATGCAGGGCTTCGCCCTCTGGTCGATCCTCACGTTTCTGCTCAACGCCACCCTCTTCATCCTGATCGGGCTGCAGCTGCCGACGATCGTGGAGGGGCTCAGTGGCAGACCGGCCGGAGAGGTCCTCGGCTACGCGGCGATCGTCTGCGCTGCGGTGATCGCCCTGCGGTTCATCTGGAGCAACGTCATGACGGTGGTGATCCGGACGCTGGATCGGCGCCCATCCCAGCTGGCTCGGCGCGCAACTTGGCAGCAGCGAGTGATCGGCAACTGGGCCGGGATGCGCGGTGCGGTTTCGCTCGCCGCGGCCCTGGCACTGCCTCTGGAGACGAATGCCGGCGACCCGCTGCCCGGCAGGGACCTGATCCAGTTCATCACCTTCTCGCTGATCCTGGTGACGGTGGTTGGGCAGGGCCTGACCCTGCCCTGGCTGATCCGCAGGCTCGGCGTCGTGGAGGACGGCGCCGAGGAGGAGAACGAGGAGATCAAGGCCAGGCTGGTGATCGCGAAGGCCGCGCTCGATCGGGTCGAAGAGCTCGAGGGAGAGGACTGGACGCGCGACGGCACCATCGAGCGCGTCCGAGCCCTCTACCGCTTCCGGAAGAGGCGGTTTGCGGTTCGTGCCGGCAAGATCGAGGACGAGGACGGCATCGAGGAGGGCTCGCTCGCCTACCAGCGTCTGATGCACGAGATCTACGCCGTCCAGCGCCGGGAGCTTGTCCGGCTTCGCAACACGCGCGAGATCAGCGCCGACGTCATGCGCCGGGTGGAGCGGGAACTCGACCTGGAGGAGGAGCGGCTCGAGGTCTAGCCAGCGTACGGGTCGTGCGGCGGGCCGAGGTAGACGCGGGCGAGCCCGATCGCGAGCGCCTTACGGGCGTCACCGCTCGCCGAAGTCCAGCGGATCTTGACGTTGACCAGCCTGACTCCATCGGTGGTGAGGATGCGGTTTTCCGCCGCCAGCCAGTCCGCGTCCAGGCCGAGATGCTTGATGGAGCGCGGGTACTCCTGTCTGCCGCTGTGGAGCACGTTCTGGCCGTATTCGACGATCTGCCGCTCGAGCCGCGTGTAGGCCTGCGGGGCGCTGTCCAGTTGGACGATCACCGTGGGGCCGCTGGCGTGCCCGGAGGCGACAGCCCGAAGCCCTGCTCGCGGCGATAAACGGTGAGGCCTCGATCGCGGCGGGCGTCTGCCGGACGGCCCTCGCGAGCCTGATCCGGGCCCTCCTCGCGCAGGCCGGAGCCAGCCGCGTCCTCGCTTCCGCCCTCGGGTTGGTCGTCACTTGCGTCGGGGCCGACTGCGAGGCGGCCCGGCCGCCATGCGACGAGGAGCCGCAGCCGCCCGTGACGGCTGCGACAAGGACGACAACGACGATGATCCGCACTAAGGCGAGAGTACGTGTCCCACCGCCGGGTCGGATTTGCCGTCGAGCAGCTCTCGGTAGATGCGCTCGACGTCCTCGGGGCCGGAGCCGTGCTCGACTCGGAGCCAGTTCCGGGTCCACTCGATGTACGGGCTCCAGGTCTCGGCGAGCCGCTCGTTGACCCCCTCGCCGCCCCAGTCCTCCCTGCGCTTGCGCAGCCGGTCGGGCGCGAAGAAGAAGACCGGCTTCGGGCCGGCCAGTTCCGCGCCACCCCCCAGATCCTCGCGATGGGTGATGCCCACCGCGGCGCTGTGCTTGAGCTGATCGCCCCAGTGGCCGTGGACGGCACTTCGGACCCTTGCGTCGCCGGACATGTCCACGTAGACGGCCGGGTCCCGATCGAGCGACTCGAGCTCCTCGTATGGCACGACCCGGTTGTAGACGCCGAGCGACTCGGTGAACTCGACGTTCCGCGGTGAGGTCAGCCCGACCACCTCGATCCCTTCCCGTTCGTCGAGCAGGTAGGCGAGCGCCGAGGAGGTGCGGCTCGAGGCCGAGGAGAGCACAGCGGCCTTGGCGCCGAAGAACCCCTCGTCGTCGAGGAAGTCGTCGATCAGGAACGACGTGAAATAGAGGGGCCAGAGCAGCATCTGCTGGTCCTCGTTGCGCTCCTCGTACAGCGGTAGCCCCGCCACCCGGATGTAGCGGTTGTAGGCGGCCGGCAGCTCGGCGCGATGGGGGGTGGTGTCGACAAAGTCTTGTCGGCTCGCCCGGTCCGGCCGGACGACCAGGTGAGAGGCGGGGGGTAGGTAGCCGAAGATGCGCGCGCCCTCCCGCAAGCCGTCGGCCATGCTGGCAGTGACGTCGGCGAATCCCCAGACCGGCATCCGCACCCAGCCGTCCCCGGCCGGGAAGAAGTCCCAGTAGCTCATCGCGTCGCCCATCACCGCGTAGGTGATGTTGTTGGTGGTGAGGCCGAAGCTGTCGACGCCCAGGAGGACCTCGCCTTCTTCGAGCTCGGGCGGGTCTGGATCCTCGAAGCGGATCTCGTGCAGATCGTCGCGCTTGATCTGGAAGTCGATGGCCGCAGCCTAATGTCTCCGATCCCGCCGCTCCGGCCCCGGGTGTCAGTCGAAATAAAGATTCCCAAAGACCGCACTTCCCGGCGCGCTCACCGGTTTAGTCGCCGCATGATGCGGGGAAACGAACTTCTTCGGAAACTGCCGAGGAGATTGGAGGCCGGACTATGAACGGACGGCTTTCTGCGCTCGATGACTCCTTCCTGGCGGTCGAGAACGCCAGTGCCCACATGCACGTCGGTTGGGCCGCGGCGTTCCGAGGGCCAGAGGGGCACCAGGCGCCTCGATTCAATGAGTTGCGGGAGCACATAGCCAGCAGGCTCAGCCGCGCCCCCCGCTACAGACAGCGGATCGCATCTGTTCCGTTCGGGCTGAACGCGCCCATCTGGGTCGATGACCAGCGCTTCGACGTCAATCGGCACGTAGTCGAGTCGAGCGCTACGCGGTTTGCGGACCTCGTCGATTCATGCATGTCGACGCAGCTGCGACGCGATCGCCCCCTCTGGCAGATCTGCATCGCCGACCGGCTCGAGGACGGCCGCATCGGGGTCGTCGGGAAGGCCCATCACTGCATGGTCGACGGCATCGCGGCGGTCGAGCTCGCTTCGCTCCTGCTTGACCCAACCCCGGATCCCCCGGCCGCGGAAGCTGAGGAGTGGCGGCCGAGGCAGGCGCCGGGCTCGGCCCGGCGGCTCATCGTCGGCCTCCTCGACCTGATCAGGGAGGAGGCTTCGCTTGCGAAGCTCCCAGCGCGGCTGGTGCGCTCCCCGGCCCGGATCGGAGAGCTGACTCGAGCCGGTACGCCGCGCTCGCGACGCGCTCGCTCACTCGCTACGCCCCTCTGAGCCGCGGGACCCGCTCAACCAACCGATCACGGGCGCGCGCCACCTTGCCTGGTTCAGCCGTCCGCTCGCCGACCTGAAGCGGATCGGGCGGCCGTTCGGCGCCTCGGTGAACGACGTCCTGCTGGCCGTCTCGGCCGGCGGGGTCCGCAGCTTCCTCAACAGCCGAAACCGCGAGCCGGCCCCGCTCAAGACGATGGTTCCAGTCAACGTGCGGGACACAGGCCAGGAGACGGAGCTCGGCAACAGGATCTCGTTCGTCTTCGTCGACCTGCCCTGCGACGAGCCAGATCCGATCCGCCGGCTGCAGGACGTGCGCCTCGAGATGACCGAGCGTAAGGAGGCCGGCATCCCCGAAGGCGGCGACGCTGCGATGGCCGCGGTCAAGTACCTGCCGCGCATGGCGCAGCACGCCCTCACGCGCAGAATCGCAAGCCCACGGACCTTCAACCTGACCGTCTCGAACATCCCGGGCCCGCGCGAGCCGATGTACATGCTGGGTTGTGAGCTGGAGGCGGCGTACCCGGTGGTGCCGATCGCCGACAAGCACGCGCTTTCAATCGGCATGACCACCATCCGGGACCAGGCCTGCTTCGGCCTCTACGCGGCGAGCGAGACGCTGCCGGATTCCGATGAGCTCGCCGACGCCGTCAATGCGTCGATCGACGAGCTCCTCGAGCTTGTCACCACCTAGAGGTCGAGCCAGAGCTCCTGGCCGACGGTCCCCTCCGGGAAGACCGGATGGGGTTCCTCCTTGGTCTGCGTGAAGCCGGCCGCGTCGTAGATGCGCCTGGCGCTGACCAGCGAGCTGTTTGTCCAGAGCACCATCCGCGCGTAGCCGCGCTCACGGGCGAAGCCGATGCAGTGGTCGACGAGCCGGCTGCCGACCCCGTGGCCGCGGGCCGAGGACTCGACGAACAGCAGGCGAAGTTGCGCGACGTCGTCGGACCTCCGCATGCAGTAGACGGCTCCCGCACGCTTCCCGTCGAGCTCGGCGATCCAGGCAGCCTCGCGGTCGGGATCGTGATCGTCGAGGTAGTCGGCGATCACGCGGGCGACCAGCGCGAGAAACGGCTCGTCCCAGCCCTCCTCATCCTCGTAGAGGCGGGCGTGCTGCTCGAGGACCCAGCCGTGGTCGCCGAGCTCGGCCGGCCGTATGTCGACGCCGTCGGCCGCCGTCAGCGAATGAAAAGCATCTCCGAGTACTTCGGCAGCGGCCAGAGGTCGTCGGCGACCACCTTCTCCAGCTTGTCGGCCGCCTCGCGGACCCTGGCCATCGCGGCGAGCTGCTTGTCGCGCGCGTAGACCGCCAGGTCCATGCCCTCGATGCCCTCCGGGTACTGGTTCGCCTCGTCGAGCTCCTTGATCGCAGCCACCAGGTCGTCGACCAGCGGCGTGGTCTCCTCGGTCACCGCCGAGATCCCGGCTTCGTCGCCGAGCGCGAGGTAGCGAAGCGCGGCGGGCAGGATCATCGTCCGCGCGATCGAGTCGGCGGTCTCGGCCTCGATATTGGCCTCGATGATGTACTGCTCGAGCCAGACCTCGTAGCGGGACTCGAGCTCGCGGTTCGACAGCACGTTGTAATTCCCGAAGAGCTCTACGGTTGAATCGGCGAGGATCTCGGGGAGCGCGTCGGGCGTGTTCCTGAAGTTCTTCAGCCCGCGCTTCTCGGCCTCGGTGTGCCAGGCCTCGTCGTAGTTGTCACCGTCGAAGATGATCTGCTTGTTGGCCGTGTAGGCCTCCTTGACCACTTCGGTGACGCCCTCTGCGACGTCGCCGCCCTTGGCCTCGAGCTTGTCGGCCAGGTCGTCGATCGCCTCGGCGACGATCGTGTTCAGCACAGTGTTGGGGAAGGCGAGCGAGGCGCTGCCCCCGATGGCCCGGAACTCGAACTTGTTGCCGGTGAAGGCGAAGGGCGACGTGCGGTTGCGGTCGCCGCCGTGCATCGGGAGCGGCGGCAGCACCTCTGCGCCGAGGTCGAGGTACGAGCCCGGCGTGTGCGGGTCGCCCTCGCCCGAGGCGATCGCCTCGAATGCCTTGTTGAGCTCGGCCCCTAGGAAGATCGACATGATGGCCGGGGGCGCCTCGTTCGCGCCCAGCCGGTGATCCTGGCCGATGTCCGCAACTGAGGCGCGAAGCAGCCCCTGGTGCTTGTTGACGGCCTGGATCACCGCCGCGCAGAAGAACAGGAAGCTGATGTTCTCGGCGGGGGTGTCGCCCGGGTCGAGCAGGTTGTGACCGGTGTCGGTCGCCATCGACCAGTTGTTGTGCTTGCCCGAGCCGTTGACGCCGGCGAAGGGCTTCTCGTGCAGCAGGCAGACCAGCCCGTACTTGCGGGCCACCTGCTGCATGATCCGCATGGTCAGCTGCTGGTGGTCGGAGCCGACGTTCGAGTTCTCGAATACCGGGGCGATCTCGTGCTGGGCCGGCGCGACCTCGTTGTGGCGGGTCTTGACCGGCACGCCGAGCTTGGCCAGCTCGTTCTCGAAGTCCATGATGCAGGCGAGGACGCGCTCCGGGGTCGCCCCGAAGTAGTGATCGTCCAGCTCGTGGCCCTTGGCCGGTTTGGCTCCGAACAGGGTGCGGCCGGTGGTCACCAGGTCTGGCCGCCCATAGAAGTACTGCTCGTCGATCAGGAAGTACTCCTGCTCGGGGCCGACGGTGGTGAACACGCGCTTTGCGTCCTTCTCGCCGAGCAGGTTGAGGGCGCGCATAGCCGACTTCGACAGCGCGTCCATCGAGCGCAGCAGAGGCGTCTTGGCGTCGAGCGCCTCGCCGGTCCAGGAGACGAACGCGGTGGGGATGCAGAGCAGCGCCCCGTTCGGGTTCTCGAGGATGAAGGCGGGGCTGGTCGGATCCCAGGCTGTGTAGCCGCGAGCCTCGAAGGTGTCGCGGACGCCGCCGGTGGGGAACGAGGAGGCGTCGGGCTCGCCCTGGATCAGCTCCTTGCCCGAGAACTTGGCGAGCCACTTTCCCTCGCGGTTGGGCTCGAAGAAGGAGTCGTGCTTCTCCGCGGTCAGGCCCGTGAGCGGCTGGAAGACATGGGTGAAGTGGGTCGCGCCGCGCGCCAGCGCCCACTCCCGCATTGCGTCCGCGACCGCGTCGGCCAGGGAGGTGTCGAGGGCCTCGCCGTGCTCGAGTGTCGCCTGGAGCCTCTCGTACACGTCGCTGGGCAGGACCTCCTTCTGGAGGGCCGCCGAGAAGACGTTGGCGCCGAAGGGGTTGTTGTCGGCCTTGGTGAGATCGACCGTGCCCAGGGCTTCGCCGTTGGGGCTCCAGGTAGCGGATCTAACGTTCTGCGCGCGGGTGTTGAGCATCGTCGGGGCAGCCTCCTCACAGCTCAGCGCGCCCTACGGGCGCGCCGAGGTTGATCACAACGAAACGACGCGCTGAGATTAGACGCCGCGCACCAAGTCGGCA
Source organism: uncultured Solirubrobacterales bacterium (assembly GCA_963695675.1). Taxonomy (GTDB): domain Bacteria; phylum Actinomycetota; class Thermoleophilia; order Solirubrobacterales; family 70-9; genus DASUPK01. The sequence continues at coordinate 643,118 of CAVOGY010000007.1, read as the reverse complement.
TTGTCCGGGCGTACAAAAATCCGCAAACTCGATTCGCCACCCGGTCGGGGGCGGCGATAGGGTCGCCTGGATGGCCAATCCGCCGATGCCGAGTGAGGGGTTCGTCCTCACCCACTTCATCGTCAGCGACGACGTACCGCGCTCGGCCGCGTTCTACTCGGACGTGCTCGGCGGAGAGGTGGTGTGGGAGGGCGAGCCCACGATCGTCCAGCTCGCCAACACCTGGGTGATCATCAACCTCGGCGGGGGTCCGACCGAGGACAAGCCCGATGTCGTGCTCGAGGCGCCGACCGACCCCAACCGGGTGAGCTCGTTCCTCAACATCCGGGTCGCCGACATCCAGCGCTGTTACGAGGAGTGGAGCTCGAAGGGCGCCGAGTTCCTGACCCCGCCGCAGCAGCGCCAGACCGAGATTCGCTGCTACATGCGCGACCCGGACGGCCACCTGATCGAGGTCGGCCAGACGACCTCGCTGCCGGGAGACGGCGGCTAAGCCTTCGTAGTGAGCAGGACCCGGTTGCCGGAGGGGTCCGTGACCCGAACCCCATCGTCCTCGCGGATCGGCTCGAAGCCCGCCTCCAGCAGTCGGTTCTCCTCGGCCGCGAGCGCCTCGGCGCTCGGCAGCACGATCTCGAAGCGGAGCAGGCCCCGGCTGCCATGCGGCGGTGGAGGGGCACCCTCACCCGCCCACGTATTGAGCCCGAGGTGATGGTGGTAGCCGCCGGCCGACACGAAGAGAGCTCCGGGGTAGCCGCGGACCGTAACGTCGAACCCCAGCGCGCCGGAGTAGAAGGCCTCAGCGGCGGTCAGATCGCCGACGTTGAGATGGACGTGGCCGATGCGGGTCGCGGGCGGCATCCCCGCGTTGGCGTCCTCGCGGCGAAGCTCACTGAGCACCCCGTCGAGGTCGAGCGGCAGGGTGTCCATCTGGATGACTCCGTCGCGAACGGGCCACTCCTCCCGGGGGCGGTCGCGGTAGAGCTCGATCCCGTTGCCCTCCGGGTCGCTCAGATAGAGGGCCTCGCTGACCAGGTGATCCGAGGCGCCGCTCAGCCGCCATCCGGCCTCGGCGACGCGCTGCAACGCGCGGGCCAGATCGGGGCGGTTCGGGACGAGGATCGCGAGGTGGAAGAGACCACTGGTCCCGTGAGGGCGAGGCCGGGCGTCGGGCTCTCCGACCAGCTCGATGATTGGCTCGCCATCCGTTCCGAGCCGCACGGTCCCATTCTCGGGTGGGAGCTCGGAGAGCCCGATCGCGTCACGATAGAAGTCGCGGATCCGGTCCAGGTCGGCGACCACCAGTCGGACCGCGCCCATCGACGTGCCGGAATCGATCGAGCCGCCCTCGCTCACGCCCCTGACGATAGTCCTGCTCCTGCTCGACCTCGCCGCTCTAGAGGCCGAGATCCCGCAGGAACCCCGGCTTGAGGGCCGCGAGGTTCACGAACGAGGGCAGCGGCATGTCGTCCGGGTTGCCGCGGACGCCGACGTGGCTTCCCTCGGGCACCTCCGCCTCGAGCCGCTTGCCGAGCTCGACCGCATCGTCCTCGCTGGCCGCACCGACCAGCAGGTAGCGGAAGCGCCGCTTCACCGGCAGGCCCTCGCCGCGGAGCTTCTCGGCGACTGAGAAGGTGTCCCTGATGTGGGGGAGGTCGATCACCACCTGCCACGGATACTCCCCATACTCCCGGGCCTCGGCGGCGCCCTCCTCCTCGGCCTCGCGCATCTCCTGCGCCACGGCCGCCTCGTCCTCGGGCAGCGGCTCGTCCGCGTCCTTCCACTCCTCGGCGACCGGATGCCAGCGCATCAACCGGACCTGCCCAATCAGCTTTTCGCGATCCATGATGTCCTTCACGACCCGCTCCGCCTCCCTGGCGCTCTCCTCGTGCCAGGCGTAGATGAAGATGAAGCGCCCGTCGCGGGTGACGATCACGCTGCCGCCGAGGAGCTTTCGGGCCTCGTCGTCGAGCTGGAGATTGTGCAACCCCTCGGCCAGCGAATTGCTCTGTTGCTCCTCGTCGAGGGCGACCTCGACGCGCCACTCGTCGCGGCTGCGGGGCGGGTCATTCCACTCGTTCACGGCCGGAACTCTAGTTTCCCTCGACCTCGATCACGCGGCCACCCGGGCCGAGGTTGATCACGTGGGTGGGACCGACCTCGTCCTCCGCACCCCAGGACTCGTGGATGTGGCCGCAGACGGCGAGGGGCGGCCGCTTCGACTCGATCGCCTCCAGGATCGCAGTACTGCCCAGGTGGTCGCCGTCGCCCGACTGATCGCAGTGGCCCTTGGGCGGGGAGTGGACCACCAGCACGGCGCCCTCCGGGCAGTATTCGAGGCGCTCGGCGGCCTGCTCCTCGTCGAGGTCGAAGCTCCAGTCCCAGGGCGTGAGCGGCACCCCGGCGCCGAGCCCGAAGAACTGCGTGCCGTCGACCTCGGTGCCCTGCCCGTGGAGGACGGTCGCCGTCTCCCACCCCTCGCACGCCGCGCGCAGGGCCTCCTCGGTCTCGTTATTGCCGGGCACCAGGATCGTCGGCACCGAGATCGATCTGAGGGCGCCGATCGTCTCCTCGAGACCTTCGTGGATCGAGGCGAAGTCGCCGGCGGCAATCACGACGTCGGCCTCGGAGGAGCGCTCGGCCAGGCTCACGGCCTGATCCAGGTCCCGGTGCAGATCGCTGAAGGCGAGCAGCCGCACGGCCCGCAGTCTGCCACGCGGACCCTTACGGAGTTTCGAGGACGCCAGGAAGGGGATCAACCGGGTGCATGGACGGCGCTTTCTCAGGGATGAGCTTCGGATTCGTCGCGCTGGTCGCCCTCGCGGTAGCGCTGGCCGTGCTCGCCTCGCCGCTCCTCGCGGCGATCATCGCCCTGGTGGCCGTGTTCTTCCTGTTGATCGGAATGTCGGCGCAGCGGCGGCGCTCGGCCAGGCAAGACCAGACCGAGGGCGGTGCGCCCGACAGGCACTCGGCCGGGCCGAGGGGGAGAGGGACGAGCGGACGGAGCGCCACCGGCGCGCCCGCCTCGGGCGACGGCTGATCAGGTCCGACTACCGCGCAGGCTGATCAGGCCGCACGCCTGGTCGGGATGTCCCCCGGCCGCAGGTAGCGGAGCTCGTCGAGCTTCTCGGCGAGGATCTCGTGCATCTCCAGGATCTCCTCGCGGGACATGTGGGTCGCCCAGCCGCCAGGCTCGGCTCGGCGGATCTCACGACCCGCTCCCTTGTGCGACTCGGGCACGCGTGAGAACTCGTTGGCCGAGGCGATCCCGTCGAGGCTCTCGCCGCTCGCCTCGATCCCCAGCGTCGCGCAGATCTTCCGCAGCGCGGCGCCCGGGTCAGCCCGCATCTCCTCGTAGCGAATCAGGACGCGGCGGTCGGGGTCGGTCCGGGCGTAGGTCTCCTGCACCACCTCGGTGCGATGCAGCCAGACGCTCGCCTGCCAGCGGATCAGGGCCGACCGGCCGGTGTCATCGAGGGGGTAGGCACCCTCGTCGGTCGCCCAGCTTCCGTCCCGGTAGGCGTCCAGCCAGGAGTCGACCACGTCGCGGCCGTCACGGAGCAGGAAGATCAGGGACGACTGCGGGAAGAGGTCCATGATCGTGTCGGCTGCGTGCGAGCCGGGCTCCTTCACCACGACGATCGGCCGGTCGATCCCGCTCGCGGCGGCGATGTCCTGGGCCGCCTGAGCCGCGAAGCGGGCGCTGATCAGGTCGCGGAGCTGGGGCATCCAGGTGTCGCGGAAGCGGTCGGAGAAGAGGTAGTCCCGCTTCTTGCGCTTGAAGTCGGCGAGGGTGCCGAGCTTGGGAGGGTCCTTGGCTGTCGCCCAGGCCAGCGGGATCGGACGCCAGACACCCAGGTGGTGTCCGATGTGGGGGTCGTCGATCGGGATCACGCGGCGCAGCTCGGCGAGCATTCGCAGCAGCCAGGTGCTGCCGCTTCGCGACGATCCGAAGATCCAGGCCAACCGCCCCGGCGCCGTTACGTCCGGTGTGACTCCCTCTGGCACGTTGCGCCTCAGCTCGGGATGGTGACAGGGTCCGCCACGTCCATGTGGCGCAGCTTGAAAGTTCCGTCAGACGGAAGCTCGCAGCCGCGGCCAGATGAGAAGGACGAGACCGATCAGGATGCAGATCAAACCTAACGCGGAACTGACGAGGACCGCAAGCACGATCCCGATGATGATCAGTAGCAGTGGTAGCTCCATGCCGGCTCGATACCCCGGCGGATCACCCTGAAACCCCGGTTGAGCGCGTCAGGCGCGGCGCCGTAGGCGGCGGGTTTCGGGCTGCCGCCGGGCGGCAAGACCCTATGTCAGATGGGACAGCCTCAGACCGTTCCGGTCCGATTCCGTACGACTCGCGTTAGCCCCCGGGTCGATGGCCGGGGCGGAATCGTCCGCGAGATCCGCAGGAGGCCGCCCGAGCCATTTCGAGCCAGAGGAGGACAGAGCCCGGTGTCGCAGATCGCCATCCTCGACGTCGACGGCACGCTCGTCGACACGAACTACCACCACGCGATCGCCTGGTTCCGTGCGTTCGGGCGGAACGACGTGACCGTGCCCGTCTGGCGGGTACACCGCCACATCGGGATGGGCGGCGACCAGCTGGTCGCCGCAGTCGCAGGGGACGAGGTCGAGGAGAGGCTCGGCGACGCGATACGCAATGCTGAGGGCGAGCTCTACCGGGAACTGATCGACGAGGTTCAGCCGATGGAGGGCTCGCGCGAGCTGATCGAGGACCTGAAAGCGGCCGGCAACACGGTGGTGCTCGCCAGCTCGGCCAAGGAGTGGGAGGTCGAGCACTACATCGAGCTGCTCGATGCCGCGAAGATCGTCGACGGCTGGACCACCTCAGCCGACGTCGAGCGGACCAAGCCGGAGCCCGACCTGATCAAGGCCGCGCTGGAGAAGGCCGGGAGCGATGGCCAGGCGACGCTGATCGGCGACACGGTCTGGGACGTGGAGGCTGCGGGTCGGGCCGGGGTCGAGACGCTCGCCGTCCTCACCGGCGGGTTCTCCGAGGCCGAGCTGCGCGACGCCGGCGCCAGGGACGTCTTCACCTCGGTCGAGGAGCTGCGGCGCAGCCTGGTCGAGACGCCGCTCAGCGCGTAGCCGACGCGAGACTCTCCGTGGCGATCCGCATGGTCTCCTCGTCCAGCTCCGCATCGACCAACTCGTAGCGCTTGCCGAGCTCGCCGAGCAGCGCCTCCTCGATCTCGCCGGGGTCGACCTCGCGGCCGAGCTCCTCCGAGACGCTGCCCGAGGTGGCCGGGTCCCAGTCGAGCTCGAGCGCGCGGTAGACCGGCTCAAGCACCCGCGCGATATCGCGGCCGCCCGAGGCGATGACAACCCCGCCCATGTGGGCGCCGCCGCGGATCATCCGCTGGCCGATGCCGGCGAGCTTCGACTTGCCGCGCGCGTTGACGCTATAGGCGCCGGGGCAGTACTCGCCCGGCACCTCGCCGACGCGAGCGTCGACGCCCAGCCCGCGCAGAGTGTCGGCGATCAGTCCGGCCATCTCCTCGAAGCGGGCGTAGGTCCGCTTCGGCGGCTGCGGGTCGCTGTAGGCCCTGGCGATCGCGATCGTGCCCTGGTGGAAGACCGCGGCGCGGCCGCCCGCCAGTCGCTCGACGGCGGCGAACCCGGCGGCGCCGGCGGCTTCGGCCGCGGCCTCGTATCCGGGGCTCGCCACGTCCTGACGGCCGAAGGCGACCTCGTTCCCGGGCCGGTGGATGCGGATCGTCGGCGGCAGCTCTCCCGCCGCCACCCGGCGCAGGATGGTCCGCGAGACCTCGGTGCTGAGCTCGGGTTGGTCGGGGAACGAGTGTCGGATCAGGCGGAGGCGCTCCACCTACTCAGTGTGACGGGAGGGCTTCGCCATCAGATCGCGGCCTGGTGGCCGCTGGCTACGCGGCCTCGTCCGGATCGTCGCCGAGCAGGGCGTCCCGGAGCAGGCGCTCCTCCTCGTCGAAGAGGTGGCCGATCATGCGATCGCGATCGAGGAGGATGCGGCGCTTGGTCTGGGTCGTGGCCTGACGGGGAGCAGACCCGATCCGCCCCGCCAGCTCGACAGCGCGCGGCATCAGCTCCTCGGCGGGATACACGGCGCCGACGATTCCGATGCGGTGAGCTCCGGCCGCGTCGAGCAGCCTGCTGGTCAGGGTGAGCTCGGCGGCCACCGGAGCGGGGAGGGCCGAGCGGGCGGCGGCGTAGCTCGGCGGTATCCCCCGGGGCAGCTCCGGAAACCCGAAGCTCGCCTCCTCGGCGGCCAGCCGCAGGTCGCAGAGGAGCGCCAGGGCGAAGCCGCCGGCGAGCGCCGGACCGTTGACCGCGGCGACCACCGGCTTCGCGCAGCCGCCGACAGCGCGGAAGGCGCCGATGCTGCTCTCGACGAGGCGCTCCCGGTGGGCGCGGTCGCCACCGAACTCGCTCGTGTCCATTCCCGAGCTGAAGGCGGGCGGGGCGCCCGTCAGCACCACCGCGCCGATGTCATTGTCATCTCCCAGAGCCCGGAAGGAGTCGGCGAGCTCCACCCGCAGGTCGATGGAGAGGGCATTCCGCTTCTCGGGACGCTGCAGCGTGACCACTGCGACCTCATCTCGGCGCTCCAATGAGAGCAAACCTGCCATCGCGGCATCATCTCCGAAACTGACAAGGAGGCGACTTGAAGGCACACACCGAGTACATGACCTTCAACACCGACGAGCGGCGCGAGTTCATCCGCATCACCGCGAACGTGCAGAGCGCGGTCGATTCCTCCGGGGTCGCGGAGGGGATGGTGCTCGTCTCGGCTATGCACATCACCGCCGCCGTCTGGGTCAACGACGACGAGCCCGGCCTGCACGAAGACACGCTCGAGTGGCTGGACAAGCTGGCGCCGCCCAGCTGGAAGGAGCCGGCGAACGACGTCGCCCGCGAATTGCTCCCCGATCCGGGCGACTACCGCCACCATCGCGGCGGCGAGGACAACGGCGACGCCCACCTCAAGAATCTGCTTGTCCACCACCAGGTGGTCCTCCCGATCACCGAGGGGCGCCTCGACCTGGGGCCGTGGCAGGCCGTCTTCTACTGCGAGTTCGACGGTCGCCGCTCGAAGCGGCTGGTGATCAAGGTGATGGGCGATTAGCGCCGACGCGACTCAGGCCGAACGCCGGGCGGTGGCGGCGCCGGCCCTGGTGATCGGCGCGGTGGTCTCCGTCCAGCTCGGGTCCGCGACCGCGACCACGCTGTTCGATCAGGTGGGGCCCGCCGGGGCCGTGCTCTACCGGCTGGTGACCGCGGCGATCCTTTTGATCGCGATCTGGCGCCCACGGCCGCTGGAGGCGGGGCGCGACGGGCTCGTCCTCGCCGTTGCCTTCGGCGTGGCGCTCGCGGGGATGAACTTCTGCTTCTACGAGTCGCTTGACCGGATCCCGCTTGGGATCGCCGTCACGTTCGAGTTCGTCGGGCCCCTGCTGGTCGGGCTGCTCGGCTCGCGGCGGGCACTCGACCTGGTCTGGGTCGCCTGCGCGGCGGTCGGGGTGCTGCTCCTGACGCGGCCCTCGGGTTCGGCGAGCGCCGCGGGGATCGGGTTCGCCCTGCTCGCCGGGATGTTCTGGGCCGGCTACATCCTGCTCAGCGCCAGGATCGGCCGCGCCTTTCCCGGAGGGCGGGGGCTGGCGCTGGCGATGGGGATCGCCGCCGCGCTGATGGTCGTCCCGGGGACGCTCGCGGCAGGCGGCGATCTGATCGATCCGGGCGCCGCGGCCGTCGGCGCCGCGACGGGGGTGCTGAGCTCGGTGATCCCCTACTCGCTCGAGCTGGAGGCGCTGAGGCGGATCGCGGTGGGCACCTTCGGCGTCCTGATGAGTCTGGAGCCGGCGGTCGCGGCGCTGATCGGACTGATCGCGCTCGGGCAGGGGCTCGCGACGGTCGAAGTGGTGGGGATAGCCCTCGTCGTCGTGGCGAGCGCGGGGGTGCTTGGTGCCGCTGTGGCCAGGCCGCCGACGGAAGCCTAGGCCACTCTGCGAAGCCGGCGCAGGCGGCGGGCGAAGCGCAGGCGAGCCAGACCCGATGCGGCCGAGACCTCGACGGTGGGTGCGTCGGCCTGGGTCGCTTCCAGCAACGACGGCATGTGGCGCTCGATCTGGGCCTGCACGCAGGCCCGGCAAGAGCACTCAGGAACGGATATGCCTGTATGGGAACAGACGGTCATCCGAGTTCCTTAAGCCGAAGGGAATTCACCGTAACCCCATCGGCGGTCGGAAATGCCGCAAATAGCCCGAAACTGGGTAGTTGACGTCCTGTCACGCGCGCCTCCGAGATGTCCCTGCAAGGATCATGGACATGGAAGCAAAGGGGCCCGATCTGCGCGCCGACTCGATCGCCGAGGCGGTCGAGAAGGCCCGGGTCCACGCGCCGACCCGCGGCAACCGCAAGCTGGAGAGCTTCCTCGACGCCGTCAACGCCGATGAGCGCGTGCGGGCGTGGTGGTACATGGCACAAATAAATTCAGAGCGCCTCGCGATGTCGGATCACTCCTGGGTGCATGTGCAGGTGGTGCTCAACATCGCCCTTCGCCTCCTCCGCCTGCTCGTCAAGAGCGACATCGAGCCGGCGATGGTCACCGAGCACGGGATGAGGGCTCGCGACGGCGAGGTCGTCGTGGCGGGAGGCGCTCTCTTGCACGACGTCGGCATGTCGATCCACCGGACCGACCACGAGGCCTACAGCCTGTTCCTTGCTCAGGACCGGCTCCAGTCGCTGCTGTCGGACACCTACATGGAGCCGGAGCGCACGGTGGTGATCTCGGAGATCCTGCACGCGATCATCGGCCACCGTCGCCGGGGGGAGCCCTACACGGTCGAGGCGGGGGTGGTCCGAGTCGCAGATGCGCTCGACATGGCCCACGGCCGCTCGCGCATTCCGGTCGAGGATGGCCAGTACGGCATCCACGCGCTCTCGGCCGCGGCCATCGACGAGGTGCGCATCGAGGCCGGGGAGGAGCGCCCGGTGCGGATCGAGATCGAGATGAACAACTCCGCCGGGATCTTCCAGGTCGACGACCTGCTCGCCACGAAGCTGCGCGGCACTCCGCTCGAGGGCCACATCGAGGTGATCGCCCAGGTCTCGGGAGAGACGGAGAAGCGCCTGCTGCCGTCGTTCCGCCTCTAGGCGGCGCGATCCGGCCTTTCAGGGGACCGGATCGCGCCCCTCGCCTGTGCGCGCGGGCTTCAGATGGCCCGCGCTCGCCGGCCGACCATTTCAAACGGATCGCGCCGCTCGCTGACCGGGCGGCCACCGGCCCGTCAACCAGCCGGTGGCCTCCGCCGCGCCCCCGCGGGGGGCGAACGCAAGAGTTCTGGACTCTTTTCTGCTCATAGGCCAGAAGAGAGTCCACAACGCCAATCGAAGTGCCTGGCTGCTGGCCGCCAACCAGCACGGGGTCGTGACGCGCCGCCAGCTCCTCGCCGCTGGGTTCAGCTCCGACGAGGTTCAGCACCGGATCTCCGTCGGTCGACTCCACCCGGTCTGGCGCGGGGTCTACGCGGTGGGGCGGCCACGGCTGACTCAGCGTGGGAGATGGATGGCGGCCGTACTCAGCTGTGGTCCGGGGGCCGTTCTGAGCCATTACGACGCCGCCGCACTCTGGGCAATCAGGGGCGTCCGCCGGTTGAACCGCGCGGCGGCCGACTGACCGTGGACATCTCGGTGCCCACACGGGTGCGACGGCGCCGCGAGGGCATCCGCCTTCACCGTCGCCGTTTCAGCGGATTCAGGGACTTGACCCGGCGGGACGGGATCCCGGTGACGTCTCCGGCCCGCACACTCATCGATCTCGCCAGCAGTCTGACCTTCGAGCGAGCTCGAGACGGCAGTCAATGAGGCCGACAAGCTGGGCCTTATCGACCCCGGAGCGCTGCGAACCGCAGTCGATGAACACGCCGGCGTGCGTGGCGTGTCCGTCTTGCGGCGAGTCCTCGACTGCCGACACCTTCCAGCTGACCGACTCAGAGCTCGAGCGCCGCTTCCTACGCCTCGTAAGGCGCGCAGGGCTGCCAAGGCCCCTGACCCAGCAGCGCGTCAACGGCTTCAGGGTCGACTTCTACTGGCCGGAGCTCGGACTGGTGGTCGAGACGGACGGACTCCGGTATCACCGGACGCCCGCCCAACAGTCCAGGGACAGGACCCGCGATCAGAAGCACGCCGCCGCGGGCCTGACTGCCCTCCGTTTCAGTCACGCCCAGGTTGCGTACGAAGCCGAGCACGTGATCGAAACGCTTCATGCCGTGATAAACCGCCAGCGGCCCAAGTTGTGGACCGCTTAGGTGTCTATGGACACCCAAATCGTCCAGAAGTCGTCGATGCCGCAATCGCCGGGCTAGACGCCGGCACCGTCTGCGGCCCTAGACGCCTGCGCCCTCGCCACCGCGGCCCTCTCCGGCCGCGAAGCGGGCCGCGCCCTCGACGCCGACGCCGCTGACCGCGCCGCCGATCTCCGCCTCACGGGCGAGGCCCTCGTCGAGGGAGAGGCCGACGCCCTCGAGGGCCGAGCGGCGATCGGCCAGCATCGTCTCCTGGGGGAACGAGGCGAGGCCCTCGGCCATCTCCAGGGCGCGCTCCAGGTGCTTTCCGGACGGAACGGCCTCGGTGAGCAGCCCCATCGCGAGGGCCTCATCCGCCTCGACGATGCGGCCGGTGAGGATCATGTCCAGCGCCCGGCCCATCCCGACGATCCGGGGCAGACGCTGTGTTCCTCCGTCGATCAGCGGGACTCCCCAGCGGCGCTCGGGAAACCCGAGCTTGGCCGTCTCAGTCCCGACACGAAGGTCGCACCAGAGCGCCAGTTCGAGCCCTCCGGCGAGGGCCCAGCCCGAGATTGCGGCGATCGTCGGCTTCGACGCGGTCAGCCGGGTGAAGCCCAGGGGCCCGTCGGGGCGCGGCTTCAACCACTGCGCGGCAATGCCCTCGTCGTTCATCGCAGCGGCGACCGACTTCAGGTCGGCGCCGGCACAGAAGGCCTCGTTGCCCGCGCCGGTGAGGACTAGGACCCGCGCGTCATCGTCGGCCTCGAAGCCGCGGTATGCCTCGAGCAGCTGGTCGGCGGTGTTGGGATCGACGGCGTTCCGGCGCTTCGGCCGGTCGATGGTGAGCACGCCCGCGGGACCGCGGCGCTCGTAGGTGACCTCGGGCATGCGGCGATCCTATTGCGGTGGTGCGACCCTGCTTCGCCACATGATCGTGGCCGCGAGCGGCCGCCCCTGACAACCGCTCAGGGCTTTCGCCCTTCGCTCATGATCGGGCGGCCTGGCGGCCACTAGCCAGGAGTCGCCTGCGGCCACTGCCGCAGGTAGGGCAGCGGGTCGACCGGCTTCGTGTCGGAGCGCAACGTCGCCTTGCCGATCCGAACCTCGAAGTGGAGGTGGGGGCCGTCGCAGGACCCGGAGCAGCCGAGCTGCCCCACCTGCTGGCCGGCGTGCACCTGATCGCCGAACTGCACCGGCGAAGGCTTCAGCATGTGCATGTAGACGAAGCTGTGATTGTCGGCCGGGGAGTAGATGACGAGGTAGTTGCCGCGGCCCCCCGAATCGCGACCGCCGTCCTTGCCCAGGTCGACCACGACGCCGTCGTGGACCGCCAGCTCGGGCGTGCCGACCTTGCCGAGAATGTCCTGGCCCTCGTGGACGTGGCCATACCGGGAGGCGCCGAATCGCGCCTGCGCATCGCCGAAGTCGTGCGGCCCGATGAGCGGGAAGACGTAGCCGGATGAGAGCCCGGGCGGGGTCCCCGCATCGATGCCGAAGAGCGATGCGCTGTTCGCCAGCGAGGCGCGACCGGACCCCGCGTCGATTCCGGGCACGGGGAGGCCGAGCAGTGACCCGACTGCGGCACCGATCCCCAGTACCACCGTGACGGCGAAGGCCCGCCTTGGCGGTCGGCCAGAAGAGACCCCGGCGCCTCGCGGCCGCTCGCCCGCGGTTCTCGGCGGCGCGGGTGCGCCGCCTGACCGGGCCCTGGACGCCGGGCTGGACCTGGGCGTGAGACGGTTCGGGCCGCTGCCGCCTCAGGCTCTCGGCGCGCTGCCGCCTCAGGCTCTCCGCGCGCTCAAGCCGCCGACCCTCCTGGCGCTCCCGCTCTAGCCGCTCGCGACGCGGCCGAAGCTCGCCGACGGGTGGCGGCGCCGGGCTCACCGGCTGTGCCTGCGGATCGACGACGCCATCGTCCCTGCCAAACCCATGACGCGGAGTTACCTAGCGGCTTCCGAGGCGCTCGAGGTCCTGCGTGCGCCTCTCTTTGCGGTTATCGAGGCGGATCTGGATCAGGGAGAGGACGATCACCAGGATGGCGAAGAAGGCGATCAGGCCGAAGGCGAAGAAGGTGACCACCTTGTCGTCCGTGCGCCCGTAGACGCCGACGCCATCGGCCGCCATCGCGGCGGGCGCGAGCACACCGACGGCGACCACCGCCCCGAGAGCCGCCAGCAAACGACGAAGCGCGCCGAGTCGCATCCCGGGCAATCTAACGCAACCCCATGCGTCAGATGACGCGCTTTAGAAGGAATTTGGGTCCGGTCGCCTAGGATTGCGCGCTTCCTCGGTCCCGTCCGAGGTCCATTCCGGCATGGACCCCATTTCCTATTTCCAGGCGGTCGTCCTCGGCCTGCTCCAGGGTGTCACCGAGCTCTTCCCGATCTCGAGCCTCGGGCACAGCGTCGTGCTCCCCCGCGTCCTCGGCTGGGACATCCACCAGAACGACGACTACTTCCTCAGCTTCCTGGTGGCCACCCACTGCGCAACGGCCCTCGTGCTTCTCCTCTTCTTCATCGAGGACTGGAAGCGCATCATCAAGGGCCTCGGCCGCTCACTGAGAGACCGCTACATAGATCCGGAGGACAGCGACGCGAAGCTCGGCTGGTTGCTCGTCATAGGCACGATTCCCGCCGGGCTTCTCGGTCTGCTCCTCGAGCACCCGCTGCGCACCCTCTTCGCCTCCACCCAGACGGCCGCGATCTTCCTTTTCCTGAACGGCCTGATGCTGTTCGGCGCCGAGGCGCTTCGTCGCCGCGCGCCGGTGCGTTCCGAAGCGGGAATCCACTCGGACGACGTGATCGCCCGCGAGCTCAACTTCAAGTCCGCTCTCGGGATCGGCGCCGCGCAGGCCGTGGCCCTGATCCCCGGGCTCTCGCGCTCCGGGGCCAGCATGGGCGGCGGCCTGGTCGCCGGCCTCTCCAACGAGGAGGCCGCGCGCTTCGCCTTCCTGCTCGCCACCCCGATCATCGGCGCGGCGGGGGTGCTCAAGCTTCCCGAGCTGCTCGGCTCGCAGGGAGATCACGTCCGCGGCCAGGCCCTGGTCGGCGCGCTTGGCGCGGCGGTCACGGCCTACATCTCGGTGCGCTTTCTGCTGCGGTTCTTCGAGACCAACCGCCTGACACCATTCGCCGTCTATTGCTGCATCGTGGGCGCCGTGCTCTCGGTCGCCTTCGCTGTCAGCTGAGGAGTCCCCATGACCAAACGTCCGCAACTGATCATTCCGGCGATCATCCTCGGGATCGTCTTCCTGGTGATCGCCGCCATCTACTGGATCGACGACGCCGGCTCGCTGCCCTCGTTCTTCCCCGGACACGAGGCCGGCTCGACGCACGTCCACTTCAAGCACGGCCTCGCCGCGGCAATCGTCGGCATCGGCTGCTTCGTCTTCGCCTGGTTCCAGACCGGGGGCGAGAGACCGCCTCGTGCCGGGACGAGCCAGTCGCCCGGATCGAGCTAGTCCCCTTCGATCTGCAGCAGCTCGTCCTCGGCCTCGTGCTCCACCTGCAGAGTGGAGTGCTCCACCCCGAAACGGTCCGTCAGCAGGCGGGCGGCGCTCCAGCGGGCCTCGTGGCAATCCATGTCCCGCCCGACGATCATGTGGGCCGAGATCGCGGGCATCCCCGTGGTCACCTCCCAGACGTGGAGGTCGTGCACCTCAACCACCCCGGGTTGCGAGGCGATCGCCTTGCCGATCGCCTGGGGGTCGAGACCGGGGGGCGCGGCCTCCATGAAGACGCGGCCCGACTCGCGGAGCAGGCCGTACGCCGCCCAGAGCATCAGGGCCGCGATCAACAGAGACGCGATCCCGTCGGCACGCTCGAACCCCCAGATCAGGATCAGGGCGCCGGCGATCGCGGTCGCGACGAACGCGAACAGATCCGTGACGACGTGCAGGAAGGCGCCCTCGACGTTCAGGCTGCGCCGCTCCGCGCCGGCGAGCATTCGCGCCGCGATCAGGTTGACCACTATTCCGACCAGCGCGACCACCAGCACCAGCCCGCCCTCCACGTCCGGCGGATCGATCAGGCGACGGATTCCCTCGTAGACGATCAGCCCGCCGAGCAGGAGCAGCGTGATTCCGTTCACCTGCGCGGAGAGGATCTCGGCGCGCCTCATCCCGTAGGTGAAGCTCCCCGCCGGCGGACGCTCGGCGAGGCGGAGCGCCGCGAGCGCCAGCCCGAGAGCGACCGCGTCGGTGAGCATGTGACCGGCGTCCGAGAGCAGCGCCAGCGAGGAGCCGACGATCCCGGCGACCACCTCGGCCAGCATGAGGGCGACGATCAGCGCAAACGCGCCACCGATTCGCCTCGCGTCGGCCTCCTCGGAGAGGCCGTGGGTATGGGCCATCGGTTGATTACACCAGCGAACCCGGGCCCATAAAAAAAGCGCGCGACCCGGGGCAGGGAGGGGTCGCGCGCGCTGACGAGAGAGGAATCTCGAAAGTGAGCCGCAGTCTCGTCGTCCGGCTCGAGCCCGGTGTGAAGATCCGGATAGCCGCAGGCGCCCATTTATGCGGGCATTTGCCTGTGAAAAACCGGTGAACTGCCGCGGCGGAGGGGACCCTGCGCCGCGGCCCGCCCTATCATCCGCCGCGACGAGAACGAGGAATGTCCCGGAGTGGGGACGGTCCCCAGGGGAGGGCCAAGATGACCGAACAAGCGCGATCGAATCCGGCTGGCGGTCATAGACACCGACAGCGCCTTTCTCACCGTCCTCGGCAAGCGCCTCGAGGGGGCGGGCTGGAAGCACCGGGTGCTCCCGGGCAGCGTGCCGGTGGACGACCTGGTGGCGATGAAGGTGAACGCCCTGCTGATCGACATCTCGACGATGGGTCCCCAGGGCTGGGAGTTCCTCGCGAAGGTCTGCGGCTCGATCCCGGGCCTCGGGGTCCTCGTCTGCACCTCGCAGTCGACCGTCCGGCAACGGGTCCGAGGCCTGCGGCTCGGGGCGGACGACTGGATTGCCAAGCCCTGTCACCCGGAAGAGGTGATGGCGCGGATCGAGGCTGTGGTCCGTCGCCGCAAGCGCTCGGAGGTCCGCCTCGACGCTTGGCCAGTCCTGCACGCCGAGCTCGAGATCCGCGCCGACCAGTTCCAGGCCTTCATCGGCGGCCAGAGCATCGGCCTGACGCGCCGAGAGTTCGAGTTGCTCCAGCTGCTAGCCGAGGTTCCGGGCCAGGTGATCGAGCGCGAGGAGATCTACCAGAAGGTGTGGGGATACGCGATGGCCCACGGCGACCGGTCGGTCGACGTATTCGTGCGCAAGCTTCGCCAAAAGCTTCAGAATCACTCGCCGGGCTGGCGCTACATCCACACTCACTTCGGTATCGGCTATCGCTTCGATCCCGAGGCGGCCGATGGCGAGTCCGCCGGGCCGGCTTCCGGAGGAAGCTGGCGACTCGAGTCAGCGCGACCCCTCCGTTGATGTGCCCACCGAGGCGGCGTCCGCCGCCGAGCTCTCGCGTAACTAGCCCCGCGTTACGTCTCGTTCACAAGAAGTTCACTCGAACGTAACGCGCCTCGAGACGCGCGGCGCGAAGCTGCGGGCCATGGATGGTGAGAACGGCGGACCGGTCCAGCTGCCGACGGCTCCCGTCATCGGACGGGACCCGTCTCCCGTCTACGCCGGCCGCCTCGAGATCCGGCCGGCTGACCACGCGGCGCTGGTGGACGGCCGCCCGCTGGCTCCTGACCGTGCGCGAGCTGCAGCTGCTCACCGAGCTCGCCCACAACGCAGACCGGGTGATGACGCGGGAGGAGCTCTACCGGACCGTCTGGGGTCGGTGCTATCGCAAGAGCGACCGCTCGGTCGACGTCTACGTCGGCCGGCTGCGGGCGAAGCTCGACCGGGCGCTCCCCGGCTGGCGCTTCATCCACACCCACACCGGCATCGGCTACCGGTTCTCCCCGCAGGCCTGAGCGGGCGTCGCGGCCCGGGGCCGCTCTCCCTCCAGGCGTTCACACGCTTTTCACACGCTCGCCACACGCAAGTAACAAGATCGCCTCGAGCCGTTGAGAGGCTGGCTGGCATTGCAAGCGGAGCGGAGACCGGCCCCCTTCCCGCCTCGACCACGAAAAAAGGAGAACAACGCAATGTCTAGGAAGCTTTGGCCCGCACTGGCGGCCGCCGCCGTGCTGACCGTCGGCGTCGCCGCCTGCGGTGGAAGTGACGACAGCGCCAGCGGCTCATCGGGCGCCTCCGGCACCATCGCCGGTGCTGGCTCGAGCGCTCAGCAGGCCGCGCAGGAGGCCTGGGTTGCCAAGTTCGAGGATGAGAACTCGGGCGCCACGATCTCGTACGACCCGATCGGGTCGGGCGGCGGTCGCGACCAGTTCATCGCGGGCGGCAACACGGCCTTCGCCGGCAGCGACTCGCCCTTCGACACGGACGAGCTGCCGAAGGCGACCCAGCGCTGCCAGAGCGGCGGCGGCGATCTCGTCCAGATCCCGAACTATCTCTCGGCGATCGCGATCATCTACAACCTCCCTGGTGTCGACAGCCTGCAGCTGTCGCCCGACGTGACCGCGAAGATCTTCAGGGGCGAGATTACGAAGTGGAACGACCCCGCCATCGCGGCTGACAACCCAGGGGCGAACCTGCCCGACACGACGATCACCCCGGTGCATCGCTCGGACGAGTCCGGGACCACGGCGAACTTCACGGACTACCTCCATGAGGCTGCGCCAAGTGTCTGGACCGACGAGCCCGACAGCAGCTGGCCCCTGCAGAGCGGCGAGTCCGGTGCCCAGACTTCTGGGTTGGTCCAGGCCGTCAAGGCCGGCGAGGGCACGATCGGCTACGCGGATGAGAGCCAGGCCGGTGACCTCGGCGTCGCCAAGGTCAAGGTCGGGAACACCTACGTCGCCCCGAGCGCTCAGGGTGCCTCCACCGACTTCGACCAGTCGCAGAAGGACCCGCAGCTGAGCCAGGGCAAGAATGTGTTCGCCTACACGGTCCAGCGCACGCCGACCGACCCGAGCGCCTACCCGGTGCTGCTGGTCTCCTACCTGATGGGCTGCACGAAGTACGACTCGACCGAGACGACCGATCTCGTCAAGGCCTACTTCAACTTCATCATCAGCGACGAGGGCCAGCAGCTGGCTCAGCAGAACGCCGGCTCGGCTCCGATCCCGCCCGGGATCAAGAAGGAGGACACACCGGCCATCGACGCGATCGGCGGCTGATCTGACGGTGCTCTTCCGCACGAGAGAGCCGAAGGTTCGACCGGAGGGCCCCGCGCCTCGGCGCGGGGCCCTCCACTCATCTTCGATCTGAGTGGAAGCGCACACCGAAACCACAACGCAGGCCGGCGGGATCCTCGCCTCGGCAACCGGCGGCCGTCGGCGGCCCGGCGACCGGATCTTCTCCAATGCCACCGTGATCGCGGCGGTGACGGTGCTGGCGATCCTGGGCGGGGTCGCGGTGTTTCTGATCATCAAGTCGGCGCCGGCGGTGACCGCGAGCCCGGCGGACCTGCCCGACGGCAAGAGCTCTGGTCGACTACATTGCGCCGCTCGCCTTCGGCACGGTCCTGGCGGCGGTCGTCGCGGTGGTCATCGCCGTCCCACTGGCGGTCGCCGTGGCGCTCTTCATCAGCCACATCGCCCCGCGCCGCATCGCGAACACCCTGGCCTACACGGTGGATCTGCTCGCCGCGATCCCCAGCATCGTCTACGGGCTCTGGGGGATCTTCGTGCTCGGTCCCGCGATGGTGCCGATCCTCGACTGGCTGGTCGCCAAGCTCGGTTGGATCCCGCTGTTCGGCGGACCGGCGTCCGTTACGGGCCGGACCATGCTGACGGCGGGACTCGTGCTCGCGGTGATGATCCTGCCGATCGTCTCCGCGGTGTCCCGGGAAGTCTTTGCTCAGACGCCACGGAGGCTCGAGGAGGGTGCCATGGCCCTCGGTGCGACGCGCTGGGAGATGATCCGGATGGTCGTCCTCCCCTTCGGGAAGTCGGCCGTGATCAGCGGGTCGATGCTGGGGCTGGGGCGCGCACTGGGAGAGACGATGGCCGTGACGATCATCCTCTCGGTCTCGGGGATCGTCAGCTTCGACCTGGTCAGCCAGGAGAACCCGACCCCGATCGCGGCGAACATCGCGCTGAAGTTCCCGGAGTCATCGGGCATCGACGTGAACGCCCTGATCGCATCGGGCCTGGTCCTCTTCGGGATCACCCTCGTCGTCAACATGATCGCCCGCCTGGTCATCGCCCGCTCGAACGTCCAGTGACCCATGGCTGACGAGACACCGAGAGAGAACGTAGCGGCCGCCTACGACCCGGCCGAGATGATCTCGCCGCTCGGCGGGCCGACCCTGGCGGGCGGCACGCTTCCGCGCTGGTTCCTGCAGGCGGTGGTCGGCGCGTGCGCGCTGGTCTCGCTCGCCGTCCTGCTGGCCACCGGCGGCTTCACGCTCGTCCTGCTCTTCGTCATCACGTTCGCGCTCGCGCTCCCGACCGGCTACATCTGGTCGAGGCTCACCGAGGGGCGCCGAGAGGCCAAGGACCGCCTGGTCACCCTCGGGATCGCGGCCGGCTTCGGCATCGCCGTGGCGCCGCTGATCTCCCTGCTCTACGAGGTGGTCAAGCGGGGCGCCGCCCGCTTCGACGGTGGGTTCTTCTCGGACTCCGCCCGCGGCGTCATCGGGTCCGGCGGTGGCGCGGAGCATGCGATCATCGGAACGCTGGTCATCACCGGCGTGGCCACCCTGATCTCCGTACCGATCGGGATCATGGCCGCCGTCTACCTGAACGAGTACGGGACCGGCCGGCTGCGCAGGGCACTCACCTTCTTCGTGGACGTGATGACCGGCATCCCCTCGATCGTCGCCGGCCTCTTCGCGTACGCCCTCTTCGCGATCTTCCTCGGACCCGGGATCCGCTTGGGCATCATCGGCTCGGTCGCGCTGTCGGTCCTGATGATCCCGATCGTGATCCGGACATCGGAGGAGATCCTCAAGATCGTTCCCAACCATCTCCGCGAGGCCGCCTACGCGCTCGGAACCCCGAAGTGGAAGGTGGTGCTGCGGATCGTCCTGCCGACGGCACTCGCCGGTCTGGTGACCGGCGTGATGCTGGCGGTGGCGCGGGTGATCGGCGAGACAGCGCCCCTCCTGGTAACCACCGGAGTGATCGACTCCGTCAACACGGACCCCTTCAACGGCCGGATGCAGAACCTCGCCGTCTACGCCTACAGCGAGTACAAGGACCCAGGGGTGGACGTTCAGGCGTCCTATGACAAGGCGTGGGCCGCGGCGCTCACGCTGATCGTGCTGGTGATGCTGCTCAGCCTGATCGCCCGCTGGATCTACCGCCGATTCGGAACCGACCTGCGCTAGCCCGCGTGAGTACAGACTTTGACCAGCGATAGGAGAGACATGCCGGAGACCGCACAACAGAGGATCGACCAGAACCTCCCCGACCGTGACGCCCGATGTCACCCCCGCGGCGGCCGCTTCCAGAAAGAAGGAGACCACTAGGGTCGAGCGCGTGGCGAAGCGCTTCGAAGTAAAGGACGTCGATCTCTACTACACCAAGTTGCACGCCGTGCAGGACGTGACGATGACGATCGAGGCGAACCAGGTCACCGCCCTGATCGGCTCGTCCGGCTGCGGGAAGACAACGATGCTGCGGTCGCTCAACCGAATGCACGAGCTCACCCCGGGCGCAAGCGTCACCGGGGAGATCAGCCTGGACGGCCATGACATCTACGCATCGAACGTCGATCCGGTGGAGGTCCGGCGGCTGGTCGGCATGGTCTTCCAGGCGCCCAATCCCTTTCCGACCATGTCGGTGTACGAGAACGTCGCCGCCGGCCTCACGCTCAACCGGCGCGGGATCAAGAAGTCCGAGAAGGACGCGATCGTCGAGCGCTCGCTGCGCAGCGCGCACCTCTGGGAGGAGGTCAAGGATCGCCTCGACCGTCCCGGCTCGGGCCTCTCCGGGGGCCAGCAGCAGCGCCTCTGCATCGCACGGGCGATCGCGGTCGAGCCGGAGGTGCTGCTCATGGACGAGCCCTGCTCCGCCCTCGACCCGATCGCGACGCTGGCGATCGAAGATCTGATCGAGGACCTGAAGACGCGCTACACGATCGTGATCGTCACCCACAATATGCAGCAGGCGGCTCGCGCCAGCGACATGACGGCCTTCTTCAACCTCGAGGCGAGCGGGAAGCCCGGACGTCTGGTCGAGATGGGCCCGACCGAGCAGATGTTCACCAACCCCGGCAAGAAGGAGACCGAGGACTACGTCAGCGGAAGGTTCGGCTGATGGCGGAGGTACGCCTCAGCTACCAGGAGGAGCTCGCCAACCTCGAGCAGCGCGCTCTCTCGGCGATCGATCTCGTCATCTCCTCCCTCGACCGGACCATGGAGGCGGTCGAGCACAAGGACTCGGAGCTCGCCGAGCTGGTGATCGCAGACGACGACCGGATCGATGGGCGGTACCTCGAGGTCCATCAGGAGATCCTCACGCTGCTCGCCACACAGGCGCCGGTCGCCACCGATTTGAGATTGATCTCGGCCCTGCTCCACGTGATGCATTCGATCGAGCGCATGGGCGATCAGTGCGTGAACATCTCCAAGGTCATCCCGCTCACGGGGCACGACGCCCCGCAGCACTCGGAGATGATCGAGCGGATCCTGCTGATGGGGAAGCAGGCGCGCTCGATGCTCTCCCAGGCGAAGAAGGCGTTCGAGCGGCGTGACGTCGAGCTCGCACGGGATCTGGTCCGCCAGGACGACCTGATCGACAACCTGAACAAGGAGTGCTTCCAGATCGCGGTCCAGGTCGGGGAAGACCAGGACACCCGCGAGTGGGCGATGACGATGATGCTGGTCGCCCGTGCGCTCGAGCGGATCGGCGACAACGCCGTCGACATCGGCGAGCAGGTCGCCTTCGTCGTCACCGGGCTCTTCCGTGAGTTCGAGGACGCGTCCCACCCGGAAGGGGTGGTCCGCGCGCCCTGAGAGAATCCCGGGTGATGCTCTGCGGGGCGATCGACATCGGCTCCAACACCACCCGACTGCTGGTTGCGGAGCCGGAGGAGGGACAGCTTCGCAAGGTGATGGAGCAGCGCGCCTACACCCGGATCGGCAAGGGGGCGTCGAAGAACGGCGAGATCACGGCGGAGAAGATCGCGGAGGTCGCAGACGTGGTGAGCACGCAGGTGCGGCTCGCCCAGGAGATGGGAGCTGAGGTGGTGAAGACGGTGGCGACGGCCGCGATCCGTGAGGCGAAGAACCGTGACAAGGTCGTCCAGGAGATCGAGGAGATCGCCGGGGTCGAGGTCGACGTGCTCGACGAGGAGGAAGAGGGCCGCTTCGCCTTCATCGGGGCGACCAAGTCACTGGGCCATCCAGTTCAGGGGACGATCGCCGTCGTGGACGTCGGAGGCGGCTCCTCCGAGGTGATCTACGGCATCGTCCCCGATGGGGTCACCGAGGTGAAGTCGTTCAAGATCGGCTCCGGGTCCCTGACGGAGGACCATCTGGAGTCCGATCCGCCCTCGGCATCCGAGATCCGCGAGCTGCGCGACCACATCGCTGACTTCTTCGAGAACATCGAGCTCGAGCATCCCGACCAGGCGGTCGCGGTCGGCGGCAGCGCCACGTCGCTGCGGACGCTGGTGGGCGCCGTGCTCGAGTACGAGACGCTCGAGCGCGCGGTACGTGTGCTCTCCAGCGACGAGATCTACGACGTCGCCAAGCGCTTCGAGCTCGACTCTCGTCGTGTCAAGCTGCTGCCCGCCGGGGTCCTCCTGCTGGAGAAGTTCTCCCAGATGCTGGGCCAGCCACTCCAGATCGGGAAGGGCGGGTTGCGCGAGGGGATCATCCTCACCCTGCTCAACGGCAAGGAGAACGGCTCCCGAGAGAAGCTCGCCGCCTGATTTTTCTTGGTTTGGGACGGCGGTCGCGGTAGCGTGTTCAGCCTGCCGTGGCGAAGGCCAAGTCAATCCCAGACCTGACTGCCGACGACTCATACGCCGAGGCGGCCGCGAAGATCGTCTCGGTGCGCGCTGCGGAGCTCACCGAGAACGCGCCTGGAGTGCTGGACACGGGCGACATTGAGCGGGTGCACGACATGAGGGTCGCGACGCGCCGCCTCCGGGCGGCGCTCGAGATCTTCGAGCCGTGCTTTCCCGACAAGCCCTATAGCCAGGCGCTTGCCGAGGTGAAGCGCCTCGCCGATGCGCTCGGCGAGCGACGCGACCGCGACGTCGCGATCGCTGCCCTGCATGCCTTCACCGACCAGATGCCGGCGCCCGACCGCCGCGGAGTCGGATCTCTGATCGAGCAGTTCCGCACCGAGCAGGACGACGCGAACCGTGAGCTGGCGCCGCTCGTCGACGGGCCCAACCTGGCGGAGCTGCGCGCGAGTCTGGACGAGCTGGTCGCCACGGCGCGAAGCGAGGTGGCTGCATGAAGGCCAGGCCGGTCAAGAAGCTCGACCCCTCGCACTCGCTCGGCGAGAACGCCGCCCGGATCATTCAGGTCAGGCTCGACGAGATGAAGTCCTTCGCTCCTCGCGCGCTGGACGGCAAGATGAAGGCCCAGCACGACATGCGGATCGCGGCCAAGCGGCTCCGCTACGTCCTCGAGGTGACGGGATTCGCCTTCGGGAAGCCGGCCGATACGGCGCGGAGGCGGGCGCGGGACCTGCAGGACATCCTCGGCGAGATCCACGACTGCGACGTGATGCTTCCGCGGGTTCGCGAGCACCTGAAGCAGTTGCAGCGGGGTGACGCGGCGGCGGTCGCGTCGGAGGGCCGGCAAGGCCCCCGACCTCGACCCGAGGCTGGCGGCCCGGGCGCCCCACCGGACGGCATATCGCGGACTCGACGTGCTCGCCGTCTATCTGGAGGCCCGCCGCGTGCTGCTCGAGGACCGCTTCGCAGCATTCTGGCGGCGGCAGGATGAAACAGGTACCTGGGTGAGGCTCGAGCGCGCGGTCGAGGGGCACCTGGAGCGCGCCCGCGAGGCGCGTCGCACGGCGAGGGCCGCGGAGCGAGCCCGCGCCCAGGCCGAGGCCGCCGAGCGCGCCGCCCGTCAGGCGGAAGCCCAGGCAGAGCAGGCCCGCCTCGATCGTGAGCGCGCCAGCCGAGCGTCCGCGGAGCACGCGAAGCGGCACGAGCAGGCGCAGCACCGCACCGGCGGGCCGCCGCCCCGCCTGCCGCGCTGAGCAGAGACTGTTTGCGCGGTTGGTTATGTCGGGAGGCTGACCAGGAAGAAGGGCGTCGACCTGCTCGCCGGGCTACGACCGGGTCACCGAGACCGCGGATCAGCCCCGCATCAAGCTGGTCAGAGCGGCTTAGGTACCCCCGCTAAGGTCTGGGGAGTGACCGACGAGCTAGCTCAGCAAACGCGTGAATCGAGTGGGCCGGCGGCGGACGGTGGAGGAACGGTCACGCCCGAAGCGGTCCGCGCCAGGCCGTCGGAACCTGATCTCTCCGACCCCTCGCTGTACTTCAACCGCGAGCTCTCCTGGCTCGACTTCAACGACCGGGTGCTGCAGCTGGCCGAGGACCCGCGCGTCCCGCTGCTCGAGCGGGTCAACTTCTGCGCGATCTACGAGGACAACCTCGACGAGTTCTTCATGGTCCGAGTCGCCGGCGTGCACGACAAGGTCGAGTCGAAGATCGACGCTCGCGGCGCCGACGCCATGGCGCCCGCCGACGTGCTCGATCTGATCCGGCGGCGAACGATCGAGCTTCGGGAGCGGCTGACGCGCTGCTTCGAGGACGAGATCCAGCCCGCCCTCGCCGAGCACGGAATCCGCATCATCTCCCTGGCCGACGCGAACGCCAAGGAGCGCGAGGAGGTCGAGCACCTGTTCACAAGCCAGGTCTTCCCGGCGCTCACGCCACTGGTGATCGGCCGCGGCCGCCCCTTCCCGTACATCTCGAACCTTTCGATCAGCCTCGGCGTCCTGCTCCGCAACCCCGAGAAGGGGGAGGAGGTCGCAGCGCGAGTCAAGGTGCCGAAGGAGCTGCTGCGCCGCTTCCTCGCGATTGGCGACGGCGGACTGACCTTCGTCCCGCTGGAGGAGGTCATCGCCGCGAACCTCGACGACCTCTTCCCGGGCATGGAGATCGTCCACCACTCGCTCTTCCGGGTAACCCGGGACACCGACTACGACGTCTCCGACGAGGCCGACGACCTGCTGCTGGCCGTCGAGGAAGAGGTCCGGCGGCGGCGCTTCGGCGAGGTCGTTCGCCTTGAGATCTCTCCGGACATGGAGCCGAGGCTGCTCGACCAGCTCGTCGAGGCGATGAACATCGATGAGCAGCAGGTCTTCGAGACTCCCGGGCTGATCGGCCTGGACGATCTCACGGACATCTACTCCATCCAGGGCTTCCGTGAGCTCCGCTATCCGCCCTGGCAGGGCGTCACCCCGCCGCAGTTCCAGCAGGGGAGCCGGACCCATCGGGAGGTCGACGTCTTCGCCGCGATACGCCAGGGCGACATCCTCGTCCATCACCCCTACGACTCATTCACCAGCTCGGTCGAGCGCTTCGTCCGCAAGGCGGTCGAGGACCCGAACGTGCTCGCGATCAAGCAGACGGTCTACCGGACGAGCGCCGACTCGCCGCTGGTCCCGGCGCTGATCGAGGCGTCGGAGCTCGGCAAGCAGGCCGTCTGCCTGGTGGAGCTCAAGGCGCGCTTCGACGAGAGCGCCAACATCCGCTGGGCGAGGGCGCTGGAGGAGGCGGGCGTGCACGTCGTCTACGGGATCCCGGGCCTGAAGACGCACGTCAAGTGCGTCCTGGTGGCGCGCCGGGAGGGAGACGGCGTCCGCAACTACGTCCACATCGGGACCGGGAACTACAACCCGAAGACCGCCCGGATCTACACCGACTTCGGCCTCTTCACCGCCGACCACGAGATCGGCGACGACATCGCCGAGATGTTCAACTACCTGACCGGCTACGCGCGCCCGAGCGGGTATCGCAAGGTGCTGGTCGCGCCCTTCAACCTCAAGGATGGAATCGTCGGCGAGATCGAGCGGGCGATCGAGGCGCACTCCGACGACCATCCGGCCCGCATCCGCATGAAGATGAACTCGCTGCTCGACGCGTCCTGCATCCAGGCGCTCTACCGGGCCTCGCAGGCGGGCGTCCAGGTCGACCTCAATGTCAGGGGCATCTGCGCGTTGCGTCCCGGGGTGCCGGGTGTCTCGGAGAACATCCGGGTCGTCTCGATCGTCGGGCGCTTCCTCGAGCACTCCCGGATCTTCTCGTTCGAGCGGCCCGAGGAGACGCGCATCTTCATCGGCTCCGCCGACCTGATGCCCCGCAACCTCTACAACCGAGTCGAGCTGCTCACGCCGGTCGAGGACGACGCGAACCGCGCGCAGCTCTCCGACACTCTCGATCGCGCCTTCGCCGACAACACCAGCGCCTGGGAGCTCGGCAGCGACGGGGTCTGGTCACGACTGACGACCAACGGAGACCCGCCGCGCAACCTCCAGGCGGAGCTTCTCGAGCTCCACACGGAGCGCGCCAAGGAGGTCGCCGACACCGTGTAGGAGGGCGGTCGCCGGCCCCTCAGCCTCCTGCTAGGTTGGCCCACCCGTGGCCCGGTTCTCACTCGTTCCCAAGGACCGCGTCTTCTTCGACCTCTTCGCCGAGGGCGGCCAGAACGCCCTGCGGGCGGCCAAGCTGCTGCGCGACATGCTCGACCGGTGGCCCGACGACGGGGGCCTGTCGCGAGACATCCTCAAGGCCGAGCAGGAGGGGGACCGGATCACCCACGACATCATCCAGCGGCTCAACACGACGTTCGTGACGCCGATCGACCGGGAGGACATCTACGGCCTCGCCACGCGGCTGGACGACATCGTGGACCACATCGAGGAGGTCGCGGACTTCATGGGCCTCTACCGCATCGAGGCACCGATGGACCAGGCGCAGGCGCTGGCCGAGATCCTGGTCAAGTCGTGCGAACAGATTTATGGACTGCTTCAGCACCTGCGCGGCTTCAAGGACCTGAATCACTACTGGGTTGAGGTGCACCGCCTGGAGAACGACGGGGACCGGATCTACCGCGACGCGGTGGCCTCGCTGTTTGCGGACGGGGTCGACCCGATGGTGGTGATCCGCTGGCGAGACGTATTCCTGAGGCTCGAGCGAGCGATCGACGCCACCGAGACCTCCGCCTCCATCGTCGAGGGCATCGTCATCAAGAACGCGTGAGCAACGACGTCGTCATCGTCATCGTCGTCGCGACGGCGCTCGTCTTCGACGTCACAAACGGGTTCCACGACACCGCGAACGTCGTGGCGACCTCGATCTCGACGCACGCCATGCCGCCGCGCATCGCGGTGGCCTACGCCGCCGTGTTCAACTTCGTCGGCGCCTTCATCTCGCTGGCTGTCGCCGCGACCGTGGCCAAGGACGTGGTCAACGCGGACGTCATCACGCCCACAGTTGTCTTTGCCGGACTCGTCGGTGCGATCGCCTGGAACCTCGCCACCTGGTACTTCGGGCTTCCCTCCAGCTCGTCCCACGCCCTGATCGGCGGCGTGGTCGGCTCGGCGTTCGTGGCGGCCGGGGCGGACGCGGTCTTCGCGGATGGCCTGCTGGGCAAGGTGCTGATCCCCGCGGTGGTCGCGCCCGTCGTCGCCTTCGTCGTCGGCGTGATCGCGATCAACCTCGTCTACGGCATCGTCGGCAGGGAGCGGCCGGGACCGGTGAACCGCGGCTTCCGGTACGGCCAGGTCGTCTCGGGCGGCATGCTCGCGCTGGCCCATGGGACCAACGACGCGCAGAAGACGATGGGAGTGATCACCCTGGCCCTGATCGCCAACGGGTCTCTCTCGTCCGATGCAAGCGTCCCGTTCTGGGTCGTCGTCTCGGCGGCCACCGCGATCGCACTCGGCACCTACTTCGGAGGGTGGAGGATCATCCGGACGATGGGGACGCGGATCATCAAGATGGATGCCGCGCAGGGTTTCTGTGCCCAGGGCGCCGGGGCCGCGGTGATCCTCGCCTCCTCGCACTACGGCTTCCCTCTCTCCACGACGCAGGTGATCAGCGGCGGCGTGATGGGCGCCGGCGCTGGCAAGAAGGTGTCCGCCGTGCGCTGGGGAGTGGCGGGCAACATCGTGGTTGCCTGGATCCTTACCCTGCCGGCCGCGGCGGCGATCGGCGGCGCGACCTACGGGTTCTGCCAGCTGTTCGGAAATGGTGCGGCTGGCCCGATTGCGATCTCCGCGCTCGGGATCGCCGCGACGGCGATGGTCTTCGCCCGCCGGCTGCGGCGGGAGCCGCTGCCGGCTTAGGACGGTTGGATGACTGCCACCGTCGTCGAGACGAAGGCTCTCCTGGACACCGTCATCGCGTCGCTGGTCGCGGGCATCGGCGTCGCCGCCGTCTTCGCGATCCTGATCTTCGGGGTGACCCGCTCCACGGAAATGGTGCGCGACGAACGTCGGGTGCTCGCCACCGCGGCCGGTGCGCTTGCCGCGCTCGCGTTCCTGGTCGTTACATCGGTGGTCGTGCTGGGCATCATCGTGATGGCCAAGAAGTAGCGATGGCCGAGGACTGCGACAGCCCCGACCCGCCCCGTGTCAGCGAAAGCGGCCGCGTCGAGAGCGAGGAGGAGCGGGCCGACCGCAACCTCTCCGACCTGCTCCAAGAGCTACGCGTGGCGCTGCCCGGGGTCCAGGTGCTGTTCGCCTTTCTGCTCACCGTCCCCTTCACGAATCGCTTCGCCGACATCAGCGGCTTCCAGCAGAAGCTCTACTTCGGCGTGCTGATCAGTGTCACGCTGGCCACCGTGCTGCTGGTCGCGCCGACTGTCGGGCACCGGATTCTCTTTCGCCGGCAGGAGAAGGAGTACATCGTGACGCTGTCCAACAGGCTCGCGCTGGTCGGGTTGTTCCTGCTGGCGGTATCGATGTGCGGGGCGATCGCGCTGATCAGCGACTTCCTCTTCGGATCAACCACCGCGATCATCAGCACCGCGGTGATGGCCGCGGCCTTCGCCGGGTTCTGGTTCACCGGCCCGATCATTCGCCGGGCCAAGCTTCCTCCTCGTTAGGCCACCTCATTGACAGTGCATCGGCGATTGAAGGTCCTGATCCTGAGCGCGTCGATCGGGGAGGGCCACGATCTGCCTGCGCGCGTGCTCGCCGAGGGAATCCTCCGAGAGGAGCCGCGGGCTCAGGTCGAGATCGTCGACTCGCTCGTGTTGGTCAACCCGCTGGTGCGGAGGCTCGTCCTGGACAGCTCGCGCTTTCACTCCAAGGTGGGGAACCGGCTCTTCGACCTCACTTACAGGCTGATCACCGACGTCCGGCCCACCCGCTGGCTCGCGGCGGGACTGACCCGCTGGCTGGCCGCCCGGCCGATCCGGAGGGCGATCCTCGAGCGTGCACCCGACGTCGTGGTTTCAACGTACCCGGGCAGCACCGAGGTGCTCGGCGATCTGCGGGCGAGGGGAATGATCGACATCCCAGTGGTCTCCGCGATCACCGACCTGGCAGCGCTTCGTTACTGGGCCCACCCCGGCGTCGACCTTCATCTGATCACCCACCCCGAGTCGGCCGAGGAGGTCCTACAGATCGCCCCAGGCACGGACGTGCGCTGCGTTCGCGGGCTGACCGACGAGCGCTTCTACGTGCCGCTCAGCCCGGCCGAGGCGCGAACCGAGCTCGGTCTGCCCGCCGAGGGCCCGGTGGTGATCGTCTCCGGAGGAGGCTGGGCGGTGGGGGATCTGGAGGGTGCGGCGGAGGAGGCCCTGAAGGTCGCGGGGGCGACGGTGGTCTGCCTCTGCGGGCGTAACACCCAGCTGCGGGCGCAGCTTGCGGAGCGCTTCCAGGGCGAGCCCAAGGTCGTCGTCGAGGGGTTCACCGAGCAGATGCCCGAGTGGTTTGCGGCCGCCGACGCGCTCGTTCACTCCACCGCCGGGCTCACGGTGCTCGAAGCGATCATGCGGGGCTGTCGCGTCGTCTCATACGGCTGGGGGATAGGTCACGTGCGCGTCAACAACGAGGCGTACGCCCGATTCGGCCTTGCGGAGGTCGCGGCCTCCCGCGATCAGTTGCCCCGCGCGCTGGAGCGGGCGCTCGCGACCAGGCGCGTTCCCGACGAATCCTTCGTGCGGCTACCGGGGGCAGCGCCAGCCATCCTCGGCCTCGCCGACGGCGAGCTGCGCGACGGCGGGCGAGCTCGCCAGGAGGCCGGCCCCCACGGCGATCGTGACTAGCGCGGCGCCGAGGACCGCCCCGTCGAGTGGGGTCCCACTCCAACTCTCGCCTCCGACGAGGGGCGCCAGCACGACCGGGATCACGATCTGCATCACGAGAACCGTCGGGGCCACCCGCGTCGCCGCAAACCGCTGCAGTGCGGTCGACTCGCTGATCAGGCCGACGATCACCACCGCCGCGACCAGCGCCGCCCAGAGGACGACTGCGATCAGCTCCCCCGCCGAGGCGTCCTGGGCGACGATCTTGGCGACGAAGGCCGCCATCCCGTCGGCGGCGCCGGCGCTCGCAACCAGCAGGAGCATCGGGTAGCTGCGTCCGCGCAGGAGGGCGATCGCGTAGGGGGCGAGGGTCACCGCGGTCAGGATCGCGAGGGCCACGACGAGGCCGGCGCCGCGCTCGACCTCACCCGTGTCGCGCGGGGCAGCCCAGGCGAACACGCCCACCGAGGCGATGATCAGGATGACCGCCGCCATCTCCCGCAGCCCGACTCGCTCGCCGAGGATCCGCACGGCCAGCACCAGGAGCAGGAGGAGGCCGAGGGCCAGGGTGGGCTGGACGAGCGTCAGGGGCGCCTGCGAGAGCGCCGCGATCTGCAGGGGCCAGCCGATCAGCGAAAGGGCGGTCGCCCCGACCCAGATCGGTCGCCTGACCAGGTGGGTGATCAGCGACGGGCGCAGCGCACGCTCGGCGGGCGCGCGCCGCGCCTCGATCGTCTGTAGCGCGTAGCCGGTCTCGTAGCAGCAGGCGGCGGCGAGCGCCAGGGCGAAGCCGAGAGCGAGCTCCCCGTCCATCAGTGGCACCATCCTGCCATCCGACGCCCGCTCCTCTTCGGCGCGGCTGCCGCGGCGGCCGCATGGTCGGCACCGGCGCTCGCGCCGGTGGTGCCCGCCGTCGCCGAGTTGCTGGGTCTGCCGCGGCGGGTCGACGAGCCTGGCGCCGTGGTGCTGACCTTCGACGACGGCCCCCATCCTGAGGGGACCCCGGCGGTATTGGCGGCTTTGGAAGAGCGTGATGCGAGGGCAGTGTTCTTTCTCTGCGGCGAGCAGGTCGAGCGCAACGCGGCGCTGGCCGCCGAGATCGTCGCGGCTGGGCACACCGTCGCGGTGCACGGCCACCGCCACCGAACCATGCTTCGGCTTGCGCCGCGGACATTCGTGGACGACCTGGAGCGGGGAATCGCGGCGATCGAGGACACGGCCGGCGTCCGGGCGGCCCTCTACCGGCCGCCCTACGGCATCTTCACGCTGCCCGGCATCGCGGAGGTCCGGGCGCGGGGCCTCCGGCCCCTCCTCTGGTCACGCTGGGGCCACGACTGGCGGGCCGCCTGGGCGCCCGAGAAGATCGCGGCGGAGGTCACTGACGATCTGCGCGCCGGGGACGTGCTCCTCCTCCACGACGCGGACCACTACAACGAGCCCGGCTCGTGGCGCGGCACGGTAGCCGCTCTGCCGGCGGTGATCGAGGAGATCGGCGCCGCCGGGCTTCGAACAGTCAGCCTCAGCTGAAGCTATCCGCCGCGGCTTCACCGTCGCCGAGCCAGCGTATCGCCGCGGCCGCCACGAGCAGCGCGATCGCGAGCCCCATCACGCTGAGGGCGATCGTGCCCTTGTGCGGCAGACCGAGGTTGAGGACGTGGCGGGTCCACGGCAGCGTCTCGAGCATGACGTAGGCGGCCAGGAGCCATCCGGCGAGCACACCGCCGCCGGCGGGACGTCGCCCGCCGGCCCCGAGGGGAAGCAGGCTGAAACCGGCGAGGATCGCGATCAGGCAGGTGACCGCCACGTATCCAGCCTGGCCGGTGCCGAAATCGTCGCCCCGCAAGGCGAGCAGCGACGGGATCAGGGTGCCGGCCGCGCAGGCCAGGGTCACCACCCGGGCGCTTGGCCACGTGGGGATTGGACCACGCGTCCAGGCGGGAAGCTCCGTGGCGGCGGCGAGGGGCGGGACCGCCCGGATCGGCGACGCCGCTGCCGCGGCGGGTTCGGAGACGGGCTCGGCCTCCCGCGCGCGCTCGGGCTCTAGCCAGGCGAGGTAGTGACGGACACCCTCGCGCAGCGGCGTGGCTGCCTGCCAGCCGAGCTCCACAGCCGCCCGCTCGTTTGAGACCACGGCGCCCCCGAAGTCGCCGTTGCGCCCCGGAGTGTGGACTATCTCCGTCTCGTCGATCAGCTCCGAGACGATGTCTGCGAGCTCACGAATGGTGACGGTCTCGTCCCCGGCGAGGTTGTAGATGCGGTTGTCTGCACCGCGCTCGACCGCCGCGACGACCCCCTCTGCGAGGTCCTCGACGTAGACGAAGCGGCGCGTCTGACTGCCTTCGCCGGCGATCGTCAGCGGCTCTCCCTTGAGCGCCTTCGCGACGAAGGTCGGGATCACGGTGGCCGGCCGAGCCCGTGGGCCGTAGGGGATCCCGAATCGCAGGATCGTGCAGCGCAGGTCGTAGAGCTCGGCGTAGGCGGTGCAGTACATCTCGCCCGCGAGCTTGCTGGCCGTGTACAGGTGGTCCGGCATGCCGAGCCGGGAGTCCTCGGTGATCGTGCCGTCGCCAGAGGCTCCGTAGACCCAGATCGTGCTGCCGTAGACAACGTGGGCTCCAGTCGCGCGAGCCGCCTCGAGCACCGCGAGTGTGCCGCGCGAATTGCACTCCTCGGCCTCCACCGGCTGCTCGGCAACGATGCCGACGTCCGCGTAGGCCGCGAGGTGCACGACCGCATCGCAGTCCTCCATCGCCTCGCGGAGCGCGTCGGCTTCGAAGAGGTCGCCGATCACCGTCTCCACGGAGCCTGGCTCGTGGTGAGGCGAGGGGCGGAGGTCGTAGATCCGGGGCTCGAAGCCCGCCTCGGCCAGCTTGTCGACGACGTGCGATCCGATGAAACCGGACCCGCCGGTGACCAGGACCCTGCTCACGCCGTCTCCTCTACGGGCCTGGTGTCCGCGTCCACCGCCGGCGCGTAGTAGAGCGGCACGCACCAGTGATTCCCCGCGACCCAGTCCGTGTTGGGGAGATCGTCGCCGGTTTCCATGATCCGATGGCAGGGCTCCTCATAGACCTTTCCGGTCGACCGCTCGATCGGCTCGAAGACGACGTACTTGTAGAGCCCCGAGGTCATCCCGTCCGGCAACTCTAGGCGCGTCCTGTAGACGGGGTCGAGTCGCTCTCGCGCGATCTTGTTCTTGCGGGCCACGATCTCGTCGAGCCGTCCCGTCTGCACCAGCCCAATCGCGGCGGTGAACTCGCTCATCCGCAGGTTGAGCCCCTCCACGCGGTGGTCAGGCTTGCCGTAGTTGCGGAAGGCGCGGGCGTGCTCGATCACCTCCTGCCGAGCCGAGACGAGCATCCCGCCCTCGCCAGTGGAGATGGTCTTGGTCGCGTAGAAGGAGTAGGCACCGGCGTCGCCCCAGGTGCCCGGCCGGCGCTCCCCCCAGCGCGCCCCGTGCGCGTGGGCGCAGTCCTCGAGCAGGAAGATGCCCTCGGCGCGGCAATACTCGGCGATCCTCGTCGTGTCGAAAGCGATGTGCCCGCCGATGTGGACCAGGATGGCCGCCCGGGGGCGGTGCCTCTCCGCCTTGTGCTGGAAGTCGTCGTAGGACATGCAGAGGTCGTCCCGGTTGCAGTCGACGAAGATCGGCCGGCCGCCCGCACGGATGATCGACAGGGGTGTCGCCATGAACGTGTTGGAGGGACAGAGCACCTTCTCGTCGCGGACACCGGCGAAATCGAGCGCCGCGAGCGCCGCTCCGCTCCAGCCGCCCGTCGCAACCGAGTCGAGCCCGTGCAGTGCCGACCAGGCGTCCTCGAACCGCCTGGTCATCCCGCCCTCGGACCAGCGTTCGGCGAGCACGATCTCGTCCCAGAGCTCGTGGAGTCTCGGCAGGTCACGGCGATCGAAGCCGATCGCAAACTGGCTGTGGTCCGCGGGGGTCAGGGGATCCGGGTTGGAGATGAAAGGGCCAGCGCCGCACGGCCGCGGCCAACCCACAATAGTCAGCCACGCGTAGTTATGGCTCCGCTAAACCCGTAGAGATGCGGATCTGACCCGGGTGCTACCGGGTCTTGGCCTCGTCGCTAAGCACCTCGAGCTCTGACTGGATCTCGGCGAGAAACGGCGCCTCCGGATCGAAGTCGTGGAGCTCCTCCAGATCCTCGGTCCAGAGCTCGAGGCGCTCGTCCAGTGTGGTGCCGAGGCGCTCCCCGATCGCGGGCCGATCCTCGGGAGCGACCTTGCGCCAGTCGCGCATGTTGGCCACGCGGTCGGCTGCGTAGATGATCACGGGATCCCCGCCTGACTCCATGACCCGCTTCCGCAGGGCGCGCTTTCGCGCCCCGTAGCCGTCGATCTCGGGATCCTCGCTGAGGCAGCCGACCAGGCCCGCGACGTCCGACCCGAACCGCTCGCGGATCTCGTCGAGCTCGACGTCGGTCTTCTCGACGACGTCATGCAGGTAAGCGGCGGAGATCAGGGCACCGTCGTAGCCGGACGCCAACAGCAGATTGGCCACCGCGATCGGATGGTCGACGAACGGCTCACCCGTCTGCCTGCGGTGCTGACCGAGATGGACCCGGCGAGCAAAGCGGAGAGCCGCGGTGCCGAGCTCGGCGCTCACCCCCGACTCGGGGTGAGTAGAGGCCTCATACATCTGACGGAACGCTAACGACGAAGTCCGCGAATCTCAATTGCAGCCCCCAGATCTGCGCAAACTCGACCAAAAATGTTTGCCAAGTGTTTCACATCACAAATTCATTGCAATCGCAAATCTTCATCGCCTGCTGCGGCCTGAGCCGGCGCAGGCCTGACCTAGAATCGCCGAGATGCTCCAGACGCTCCGCAACGTGGCGATCATCCTCGCCCTGGCGGCAGCGATCGACTTCCTGCCCGGCGGAGGAAGCGCGGCGGCCGCTGTCCTCGCGGCACTGATGATGATCTTCCTCGCCGCAATCGCCTGGCTCCTCTACCGGGTCTATCGCGAGCAGCAGCTCACCCTCGCGACGCTGACCGACGCGCGCAAGGCGGGGCTGTTCGGCGCGGCCGGGGCGATCGCGCTGCTCGTGGTCGCCTACGACGAGTTCAATTCGTGGAGCGGCGGACTGGTTCTCTGGATCGCGCTGATGGCGGGTTGTGTCGGCGTGATCTTCCTGATCTGGCGCGGCGCGACGACCTACTGACAAGCGACATAAAACGGGTTGCCCTCGCTGATCAAACGGGTCGCGCCTGGCGGCGTGCCCTCGCACCAACGGGCACCCTCGCATAGATAGGCGCCGATTCGCCGTCGTCTCGTATCGCCTCGCGCGAATCGCGTGACAGGGCCATTCCTAGCTTCGGCCGATGGCGTCGACGCGGAGCAACCGGCCCGGCACGCGCTCGGGGCAGGCGTCCGTCGAGTTCGTCGCCGTCCTGCCGGCGCTCGCCGTCTGTCTGATCCTGGCGGGACAGGCGGTCGCCGCCGGCTGGGCCCTCTGGTCGGCGGGAAACGCCGCACGGGCGGGAGCGCGCGCAGAGCACGTCGGCGCGGACCCTGAGACCGCGGCCCGCCAGGCGCTCCCCGGCCCGCTGCGGCGCGACGCGGTGATCCGCTCCGGGGACGGCGTCCGCGTGAAGGTGCGGGTCCCGGCGCTGGTGCCTGGTGTCGAACTGCCATCCGTCGCCGCGTCCTCGACGCTGGATGCCGACCGCGGCTGACAGATCTCCGGCGTCGGGGCAGGCCTCGGTCGAGCTGCTCGCCGCGCTGCCGGCGCTTGCCCTGGCCGCCGTGCTGGCTCTGCAGCTGCTTCTCGTCGGCTACTCGCTGACGATCGCCGACGGGGCGGCCGAGGCCGGCGCCCTGGCCGGTGCGGCCGGGCATGACGCGCGCGACGCCGCCCGTGCCGCGCTCCCCGCGTGGGCACGCGGCCGGTCCCGGGTGAGCGAGGCGGGCGGCAGGGTCCGGGTGGAGCTGAGCCCGCCGGCGCCGCTCGACGCCGTTGCCGACGTGCTCACCGTCAGCTCCGAGGCCTGGTCGCGACCTCCCCGCGGAGCGGCCCGGTGACGCCGACGATCCTCGCGAGCGGGTCGGATCGCAGGCTGAGCCTCGGGATGGCGGCCGTGGTCGCCGCCGAGGCCGCCGCCCTGACGGGCGCCGGGACGCTGCTGGTCGAGGTGGGGGAGGGCGCGCGGCGCCGCGGCCCTACGCTGCTCGCCACCACCGGCGCCCGCCGGATCGAGGGGGCGCTGCGCGAGAGCGGCCTGCGTGGGTCGGCGCGCGGCCACCTCTGCCACCTTGCCCTGACCCAGCCCGGCGACGGGCTCTCCGCCCTCGTCGGCGCGATCTCAACCGGCGAGGCGGAGCTGGCGGTCGTCCACGTTCCGGGATCGCTCTGGATCCCCGCGCTCGACACGAGCGAACTCCAGATCGCCGGCGGTTGCCTGCTGGCCTCGCTCCCGGAGGAACGCTCGCTCGCCGCTCTCGCGGTAGGCGAGCTCGAGCGACGGGGCCTCCCGGTCCGCATCGCCACGCGAGCTCCCAGCCCGCTGGCGGCACGTCGGGCGCTGGCGGGCGCCCGCGCGAACGGCAGACATTCGGCACCCTGCTCGCCGAATCGCGCGGCGTCTGCTGGGACTGGGCCGGTCGACCGGCGGACCGCCGCATCTCTCCTACGGCCGGCGCGGGCAGGCCCTGCCGGCGCTGCTCGGTGCTGGCCTGATCCTGATCCTGGCCGCCCTGGCGCTGGCGGCCATCGGCGGCGCCGCGACCGGCAAGGGCCGAGTCCAGCGCGCCGCCGACCTGGCCGCGCTCTCCGCGGTCCGCAGCATGAGAGACGACGTGCCCCGGTTGCTGGCCCCGCCGCGCCTGCAGGGTGGGGCTCCGAATCCGCGGCATCTCTCTCGCGCCGATTACCTCGACCGCGCGAGGCTCGCCGCCGCCGACGCGGCGAGACGGAACCAAGTCGACCCCGCCCGCCTCCGGATCGCCTTTCCCGACGCAGCCGCCAACCCGCCTCTGCGGGCCCGCGCCACCGTCGTCGGGATCGTCGACCCCGAGCGGCTCCCCGGCGGGGAGCGTCTCGGCGAGAGCGCTCCGATCCGGGTCGTGGCGACCGCCGTCGCCGAAGCCTCGGCGCCGGCGAGCTCTTGGACGGGGATGCCCTCGCAGGCCGAGGGCGGCGGCTATTCGGGCCGGCTCGTCTACCGGGACGGCGAGGGCATGAGGCCGGACGTCGCCGCCGCGTACGACCGGATGAGCGCGGCCGCCAGGCGCGCCGGATTGGACCTCGTGGTGGTCTCCGGGTTCCGCTCGGACGCCGAGCAGGCGGAGCTCTTCGCCCGGCATCCGGACCCACGCTGGGTCGCACCGCCGGGTCACTCCCTGCACCGCTGCGCGACCGAGCTCGACCTCGGACCCTCGTCGGCATACGCCTGGCTGCTCGGACACGCCGGCGGCTTCGGCTTCCTCCGCCGATATCCGTGGGAGCCCTGGCACTTCGGCTACGTCGCCGGGCCCCCGCCGTGCTCGGAGGCGGGCAATGAGGTCGCCGGCGGTGCGGGCGGCGGCGAGGAGGGGGTCGGCCACAGCTCCGGGCTGCCCAGCTTCGTGCCGGCCCAGTACCGCGAACCGCTACTCCGCTCGGCCTCGCGATGGAATGTCTCGCCCGGCCTGTTGGCCGCGCAGCTGATGGCGGAGTCGGGATTCAACCCGAGGGCCGTCTCTCCCGCAGGTGCGCTGGGCATCGCCCAGTTCATGCCGGCCACCGCGCGCTCCTACGGCCTTCGCGACCCATTCGATCCGCTCGCCTCGATCGATGCGCAGGCCCACCTGATGTCGGACCTGCTGCGGCGCTTCCACTCGGTGCCGCTGGCCCTCGCCGCCTACAACGCGGGCGCCGGCGCGGTTGCGGGTTGCAGCTGCGTCCCGCCCTATCCCGAGACCCGGGCCTACGTGGCGCGGATCCTCGCCCTCGCCGACGGAGCCGGCGTCCTGCTCTCCCCGCCGCTGGAGGTGCGATTGGTTCGGTGAACGACTTCAGAGATCATCGGCGGCCACAAGCTGGCTGCTAAGGCGCAGCCGGGTTCGGCTTCGAGACCGAGACCTCGCCGACCACCTCGAGCCCACCCGACGTGTACTGGTAGACATCGAAGACGCCGCTGGTCGGGTTGCCGTGGACGTCCATGTCGATCGGGCCCGAGGCGCCGGCGTAATCGATGTCCTTGCCGTCCTCGAGCGCCTTGATCGCATCGGGGAGTTGCTGCCACGAGAACTGCTCCCCTCCTGGCGCGGTGA
Organism: uncultured Solirubrobacterales bacterium; assembly: GCA_963695675.1. Lineage (GTDB taxonomy): Bacteria > Actinomycetota > Thermoleophilia > Solirubrobacterales > 70-9 > DASUPK01. Next base: position 605,368 of record CAVOGY010000007.1, on the reverse strand, counting down.
TGTCGATCAGCTTGTCCGCCATCTCTTGGCCGTCCGTCGAGCCGGCGGCGACCGCTGCCAGGTAGCAGAGTACGGTCGCGTCGAACTCCTGGGCCGCGAAGGGGGCCAGCTTGACGCCGTGCGGGGCCGTCGACTTGAAGGACTGCACGAACGCCGAGGTCGGGGCTTCGCCCTCGGGAGCCCCCGGGGCAAGGGCGCGCATCCCGTCGACCACCTCCGACCCGACCTCGTCCGGCAGGCCCGGTGAGACGAGCTGGTCGCTGCCCCAGCCGGTCGCCGGGTCCCAGCCATGGCTGCTCGCGAGGGCCGGCGCGAGCAGGGCGAAGCCGCTCAGGTCGTCGATCACGAGGACAGCGTCCGGGCTACCGCTGGTGAGCTGTGAGGCCTGAGCCGAGTAGGCGGATGAGGAGCTGCTGAGCGGCGGCGGGGCGAGGACGACCTGCCCGCCGACAGTGCCGTCGTTGCCCTGCCAGGCCTCGATGAAGTCCTGGGTGACGGTGTCCCCGTAGGTGTCGTTGCTGGCCGCGACGTTCACGGTGAATCCCTGGGCGCCGCCCAGATCACGCTCGATCGCCTTGGAGAGGGCGTCGCCCTCGAGCGAGACGGGGAGCGCCGTGCTGTCGATCAGATCGTGGTCGCTGAGCTCGGCGACGTCCTCGCTGGCGGCCACCGGCGAGATCTCGAGCACCTTGGAGGGGATGGCGACATCATGCGCGGTCTGCGCGACTGCGTCCGAAGACCACGGACCAGTCAGGCAACTGGCGCCGTCGCCGTTGACGAGCTTCTTGGCCGAATCGACGGCCGTGTCGGCGTCGCGGCCCTGATCCTCCTCGATCACCCTGACCGTGTGATCGGCGTCGGCCTCTTCGACCGCGCGCTTGACCTGGTCGACGGCGAGCTCCGAGGCCTTCGCGCCCGAATCGCCGAGCGCCTTCGAAGTGCCGCTCAGGGGGAGGGAATCGCCGATCACCAGGTTGAGCTGCTTTGCACCCCGGGCCGTTGCCGCCCCCGCCGCCACCCCCGCCGCAGGCGGTCACGCCGAGCATCAGAGCCAGGCCGACCGTCGCCGCGATCGCGCGTGAGCTTTCGATCGTGCCTTTCAGAGACGTAATTCATACTCGGTGCGACCGGTAGGGTGAATGACGATGGCGACAGTTCAGGTAGAGGGAATCGAGGGGTTGAACGCCCTGCGCGGGAAGACGGTCGGCCCGAGCGACTGGCGCGAGGTCACCCAACAGGACATCGACACCTACGCCGATTTGACCGGGGACCATCAGTGGATCCACACCGACGTGGAGCGGGCAAAGAGGGACAGCCCCTTCGGCACGACGGTGGCGCATGGGAACCTCACCCTCTCGCTCATCGAGGGGATGCGACTCCAGCTGCTCAGCTCGAGCGGCTTCAAACTCGGGGTGAACTACGGCTGGAACAAGGTCCGATTCCCCGCACCGGTTCCCGCCGGCTCACGGATCCGGAGCACCGCCGAGGTCATTGAGGTCGAGGAGGTCGGCGGCGGCTGGTGGCAGATCGTCACCCGCTTCACGGTCGAGGTCGAGGGCTCGGACAAGCCGGCCTGCGTAGCGGACTCGGTCGGCCGAGCCCTCCCGGAGTAACTACCCGGCGTTACTTGACGGTCAGGGTTCCCTCCATGCCGGCCTCGCGGTGGCCCGGCACGCTGCAGAAGAACGTGTAGGTCCCAGGCTGCAGGTTGACCGTCGCGGTGGCCGTCCCCGACGAGACCAGATCCGTTCCGCCGAGTTCCTGTCCCGAGGAGTCCTCCACCTTGACGTCGTGCTGGAGGGGCTGCGTGTTGTCGAAGTCGATCGTGACGCTGCCCGCCTTTGCGCTGACGTCCTTCTGGTCGAACGCGAGCTGGCCCCCGGAGGGCGTCGAGATGTCGACGGTCGAGCCGCCGCCACCGCCGCCTCCGGCGGTCGCGGTCGTAGTTGCCGGCGCTGCCGCCGCGGCCGTCGTCCCGTTGTTGTCGCCCCCGCCTCCACACGCTGCCAGGCCGAGCACGGCCAGGGCCGCCACGGCCATCAGTGCTGAAGCTCGTCTCATCGAGGCCACCTTTCGCTTGACGCCAGGGCAGCTCACTCTATTACGGACTCTGAGCCGGATGAGATTGATTCAGTCGCCCTCGAAGGTGGGCTGCTCGCCCGCGAAGAAGGCGGTCACGCCTCGACGGAGGTCGTTGGTGCCCATGCTGTCAGCGATCCCATGGCGCTCCAGCTGGAGGTGGTCGTTGATCGAGTGCTCGATGCTCTCGTGTAGCAGGCGCTTGGTCATCCGCACGTAATAGGGCGCCTTGGCGGCGAGCTTCTCGGCCTTCTCCCGCGCACGACCGAGCAGCTGGTCCGTCGGCACCACCTCCGAGACGAGCCCCGCCTCGAGCGCCGCGTTTGCGTCGAGGTTGGGATCGTTGAGCGCCAACTCGAGCGCCTTGGCGGGACCCACGACTCTGGGCAGGAAATAGGTCATTCCGCCATCGGGAGCGGCCCCGATTCGGCCGTAGGCGATTGCCAGGAACGCCTCCTCCGACGCGATCCTGATGTCCGCCGATAGTGCCAGCGACATCCCCGCGCCCGCGGCCGGTCCGTTGATGGCCGCGATCACTGGGTAGGGGATGCGGCGGATGTCGACGATGGCGTTGTGCAGAGCCTCCGCGCCGCGCCGGACCTCCGAGGGCAGGTCGACGCTCTCGTCCGTGACGCCGCGTTTGAACCAGTTGACGTCCCCGCCCGAGCAGAACGCCCGACCCGCCCCGGTCACGACCAGCGCCCGGATCGGGGCGCGGTCGGCTAGCCAGGCGGCAGCGACGCTGAGCTCACCGATCAGGTCGGGGCTCATCGCATTCAGGTAGTCCGGCCGGTTCAGGGTCAGCGTCCCGATCTGGCCATCCACCTCGATCTCGAGCGTGTCGAGCTCGGGCGGATCCCCGGTCAGCGACGGAACCTCGGTCTCAGCGGTCTCTGTCATGGTCGTCCTCCTGGGCGCGGGTGCCGGGACCCTACCCTCTAGATAGTGCCCAAGAGCAGCAATGATGCGAGGGCGCGCGCCAGCGCGACCCGTGATCTGTCGGTTCAACGCCAGGAGCTACCCGACGCCCCCGGCGTCTACGTTTTCCGCGACAGGGCGGGGGATGCCCTATACGTGGGCAAGGCGAACTCGATCCGCAAGCGGGTCGCGTCGCACTTCGCCGGCAAGGGGGCTGGGCGCGGCGCGGGCCTGGGCGGGACCGCCGAGCTGATCGATCGCACGGACTCGATCGAGTTCCTCGTCACTGAGAACGAACCCGAGGCGCTGCTCGCCGAGCAGAGCTTCATCAAGCGCTATCGGCCTCGGTTCAACATCCGGCTTCGCGACGACAAGTCGTATCCGTACGTCGGGGTCAGCCTGGACGAGGAGTTCCCGCGGGTCTACTTCACCCGCGAGCGCCATCGCCCCAACCGCGCCTACTTCGGCCCGTTCTCGAGCGCCAAGAGGGTCCGCGAGACGCTCGACCTGCTCGGCAAGCTCTTTCAGTACCGGACCTGCGAGGGGCCGGAGCCCGGCCGCCGCTCCGGCGTGCCCTGCCTCGACTACTACATCAAGCGCTGCCAGGCTCCGTGCGTCGGCTACATCGACAAGGCGGAGTACCGGGGCAACATCGACCGGATCGTGGGCTTCCTCTCGGGCCGCTACAAGGAGATCGCCGGCGACCTCGAGGACAAGATGCAGGAGGCCTCCGAGGCGCAGGACTTCGAGCGGGCCGCGCTCTTCCGTGATCGTCTCAATGCGGTCCGGAGCATGATGGAGCGGCAGCAGGTGGCGGGGGGCTCGCTGGGCAGCGCCGACGTGATCGGCGTGGCGGTGGAGGGCAGCGACGCGAACGCGCAGGTCTTCCAGGTCCGCGACGGTGTGCTGGCCGAGCGGCAGGGTTTCTATCTGGCGGGCGAAGACGGCGAGCGCGCGGAGGGCGGCCGCGACGCCGGCGAGGTCGCGGAGACGTTCTTGCTCCAGTACTACGGGGCCGCGCCTGCGGTGCCCGGCAGGGTCATCGTCGGGCCCGAGCTTCGGGACCGCACCGGCGTGCTCGCTGAGGCGCTGTCGAGCCAGCGCGACTCGCAGGTGGAGGTCCGGGTGGCGTCCCGGGGGGACCTGCGCCGGCTGCGCGAGCTCGCCGAGAAGAACGCGAAGCTCGCCCTCGCCCAGGACAAGCTGCGGCGCGAGCATCGTCGCCAGCAGCGGGTCGAATCGCTCTCGGCGCTCCAGGAGGCGCTCGGGCTCGAGCGAGTGCCCGTCAGGATCGAGGGCTTCGACATCTCGAATCTCGGCGAGACCCACACGGTGGCCTCGATGGTGGTGTTCCAGGGCGGCACGCCGAAGAAGTCCGACTACCGCAAGTTCGGCATCCGCGGCGAGTTCGGCGAGAACGGCGGAGGACCCGACGACTTCGCGGCCATGCAGGAGGTGCTGAGTCGGCGACTTGGCCGCTACCTCCAGCAGGCCGACATCTCCCCGCACGACTCGGACCGCGATGCGAGCTTCGCGTCGCTCCCGGACCTGATCGTGATCGACGGCGGCAGGGGCCAGCTTTCGGCCGGGCTGAAGGCGCTCGAGCCGCTCACGGAGCGGGGCGTCGCGGTGGTGAGCCTGGCCAAGCGGATCGAGGAGGTCTTCGTCCCCGGCCGCAAGGAGCCGATCCGGTTGGAGAAGGGCTCCGATGCGCTACGCGTGCTGCAGCGGGTGCGGGATGAGGCGCACCGGTTCGCGATCACCTTCCACCGCAGCCGCCGCGACCGAGCTATGACGGCGTCGGTGCTGGACGGAGTTCGCGGGGTCGGCCCCGCGCGCAAGCGGGCGCTGCTGCGCCACTTCGGTTCGCCGGACCGGCTGCTGACGGCGAGCCGCGAGGAGCTCGAGGCGGTGCCCGGGGTGCCCGGTAAGCTCGCTCGCGAGATTCACCGACAACTTCACAGAGCTGGCTGATGGCACAGGATGGGTCAATAGGGGGAGACGGCTCCCGACCCGGCGAGAAGCGGGTCGAGCTCGTGGTGATCACCGGTTACTCGGGCGCCGGCAAGTCCGAGGCGATCGCCGCGTTCGAGGACGGCGGCTACTTCTGCGTCGACAACCTGCCGCCGCGGATGATTGAGGGCCTCGGCGAGCTCTTCCAGCACAAGGGGAGCGGCGTCGAAAAGGCCGCGGTGGTCACCGACGTGCGGGGCGGGGAGTACTTCGAGGATCTGCTGGCGGTGCTCGACGAGCTCGAGGCAAGCGGGCTGGACCTGAAGGTGGTCTTCCTGGAGGCCGACGAGGAGGCGCTGCTCCACCGTTACAGCGAGACCCGTCGCAGGCACCCGCTCGCCCGCAGCGGCCGGATCGTCGACGGGGTCCGCGCGGAACGGGTGCAGCTCGCGCCACTGCGCGAGCGGGCGGATGTGGTGATCGACACGACCGCGCTGACCGGCGGGGCCCTGCGGCGCCGGATCGCGATCGAGCTGATCGGCCGGGACACGCGCGAGAACCAGCTCGCGCTCACGATCCTCACCTTCGGCTTCAAGAACGGACCGCCGCTCGACGCCGACCTCACCCTCGACGTCCGCTTCCTGCCCAATCCCCACTACGTCGACGAGCTGCGACCACTCACCGGACTCGACGAGCCGGTCCGGCAGTACGTCGAATCGGGGACCCAGGCGGGTGAGTTCTACGGCCGCCTGATGCCGCTGCTCGACTTCCTGCTCCCGGCCTACGTGGCCGAGGGCAAGCAGCATCTGACCATCGCGATCGGCTGCACCGGCGGGCGCCACCGCTCCGTCACCGTCGCGGACCGGATCGCGCGGGAGCTGAGCAAGCGGGACGACGTCAAGCTCCGCGTGGTGCACCGCGACGTGGAGCTCGAGCCCCGCCCGGCCGCGCGTTAGCGCTGTAGGCCGAGGGCCTCCATCCCCTGCTCGAACGAGTCGTACATCCGCCACTCGACCACCCTGACAATGGACGGAGTGAGGGCCACCTAGAATCGCGCCCCGATGACCGCTGAGCCCGTGATCAGCGTCAAGGGCCTGCGCAAGTCCTACGACGGCTTCGAGGCGGTGCGGGGGATCGATCTCGAGGTCGGCGCCGGCGAGATCTTCGCCTTCCTCGGGCCGAACGGGGCCGGCAAGACGACCACGGTCGAGATCCTCGAGGGCTACCGGACGCGAAACGACGGAGAGGTCAGCGTGCTCGGCGTCGACCCGCAGCGCGCGGACCGCGACTGGCGCCAGCGGGTCGGCTTCGTGCTCCAGGAGTCCCGCCTCGTGCCGGAGCTCACCCCGCACGAGACGGTCGAGCAGTACGCGGGCTACTACGCGGCCCCCCGCGATGTCGACGACACGGTGGCGCTCGTCGGCCTGACCGACAAGGCTGACGTCCGCACATCGAAGCTCTCGGGCGGGCAGCAGAGGCGCCTCGACGTCGCCCTCGCCCTGATCGGCGACCCGGAGCTGCTCTTCCTCGACGAACCGACGACCGGGTTCGACCCCTCGGCCCGTCGCCAGGCCTGGGACGTGATCGGCGGCCTGCGCGACCTGGGCAAGACCGTCTTCTTGACCACGCACTACATGGACGAGGCGCAGGCCCTGGCCGACCGCGTCGCGATCATCACGGCTGGCCGCATCGTCGCGGCCGGGAGCCCCGAGGAGCTTGGCGGCGAGGACGAGGCCCACACCGAAATCAGCTTCCGGCTCCCGGCGGGCATCAGCTCCGGCGACCTGCCCGCGGCTGTGGGCGCGCGCGCGAGGATCGACGCCGGGACGGTCTCGCTGAACGCTGACGATCCGGTGCCCGTCCTGCGTGAGCTGACGAACTGGGCGACCGAACGCGGCGTCGGCCTGCCGGCGCTGCAGGTCAGGCGCCCGACCCTCGAGGACGTCTACCTCGAGCTCACCGACCAGGCCGACGGGGCGGGGGAGGGTCCGGCTTGAGCGGCGCGGCCCTCGTCCTCCATCAGTTTCGCTTCGACCAGAAGGTCTTCTGGCGCAACGGGGCGGCCGTCTTCTTCACGGCGATGCTGCCGCTGATCTTCCTGTTCATCCTCGCCACCGTCTTCGAGAACAACGAGATCTCGGGGCTCAACGTCAGAGGCGCCACCTATTACGTGCCGGCGATTCTCACCCTCGCCGTCATCTCGGCGACGACGGTCAAGCTGGCGACCAACCTGCCCGCGGAGCGCGAGGCCGGTCAGCTCAAGCGGGTGCGCGGAACGCCTCTGCCACCCGCCGCATTCGTTGCCGGCCGGGTCGGGAACTCACTGGTGATCTCGTTGATCATGGTGGCGCTGGTCAGCGTGATCGGCGCGCTGATCTATGGCGTCGACATCCCCACGCACACGATGCCGGCGGTGCTCGTCACCCTCGCGGTCGGCGCTTTCTCCTTCTCCTGCCTCGGCTTCGCCCTCGCCGCCGTGATCCCGACGGCGGAGGCCGCGCCGGCCGTGACCAACGCGACGGTGCTCCCGCTCTACTTCCTATCTGGTGTCTTCATCCCCCAGGATGAGCTCCCAAGCGGCGTCCTCGGCTTTGCCGACGCCTTCCCGATCCGCCACTTCTTCGAAGCGATGTTCACCGCCTGGGACCCCCACACGACGGGCTCGGGCTTCGAGCTCGGAGACCTCGCCGTCGTCGCCGCCTGGGGGCTGTTCGGCCTCCTGATCGCAGTTCGCTTCTTTCGCTGGGAGCCGCGGCGCTGACGTTTGCCTCGGGTTCCCATGTAAGGTGGCCGTCTCGCAGGGATTGTCCCCGTCCGAAATTGCCAGCTGATGCTCCACTACGCAGCCGTCAAAGTCTCAGATCTCGAACGCAGCGGGGCCTTCTATGACTCGATCTTGGCGCCACTCGGCTGGCGCCGCCACAACGCGCCCGCGAACTCCGTCAGCTGGGGGCTGATCAAGGCCGAGTTCTTCATCGAGCTCTCCGATACCCAGAGACCGGGCTACGGCCAGATCTCGTTCCCCGCGAAGAGCATCCCGGCGGTCAAGGCCTCGTTCGAGTCGGGTGGCGCCAACGGCGGCGAGCCCGTCGCCGAGCCGGGCGCGGCACCCTCGTTCGGGCCGGGTAACTATGCCTGCCGGCTCAACGACCCCGACGGCTATCTCGTCGAAGTCTGCGTCGCTCACAACTAATCTCCGTGGCCAGCACGGGGGCGGCCCGGCTCGCGGCTCGATACTTTGAATGGACGCAACCGTCTGATCCCTAGAGGAGGACCTCCAATGGCAGTCAAGGTGGGCATCAACGGCTTCGGGCGCATCGGTCGGAACGTGTTCCGCGCGGCCCTCGACTCGGGCTCGGATCTGGAGTTCGTCGCGGTCAACGACCTGATCGACGCCGAGATGACCGCCCACCTGCTCAAGTACGACTCGATCCTGGGGCGCTTCCCGGGCGAGGTCGAGGTCTCCGACGGCGGCATCAGGGTCGACGGTGCCGAGCTCAAGGTGCTCAACGAGAAGGACCCGGCCGCCCTCCCCTGGGGGGACTTGGGAGTCGAGGTGGTGATCGAGTCCACCGGACTGTTCACGAAACGGGAGGAGGCGCAGAAGCACCTCGATGCCGGCGCGAAGAAGGTGATCATCACCGCGCCGGCAACGGACCCCGACATCACCGTGGTACTCGGCGTCAACTTCGAGACCGACTACGACCCCGAGCAGCAGAACATCATCTCCAACGCCTCCTGCACCACGAACTGCCTGGCGCCCGTGGCGAAGGTCCTCAACGACACGGTCGGCGTCGAGCGCGGGCTGATGACGACCATCCACGCCTATACGGCCGACCAGCGCCTGCAGGACATGCCACACAAGGACAAGCGCCGGGCGCGCGCGGCGGCGGTCAACCTGATCCCGACCAGCACCGGCGCGGCGAAGGCCATCGGCCTCGTCCTGCCGGACCTGCAGGGCAAGCTCAACGGCATCTCGGTCCGCGCGCCGGTGATCACCGGCTCGCTGGTCGACCTCGTCTGCGACGTCTCGCGCGAGACCAGCGCCGAGGAGATCAACGCGGCGATGAAGGAGGCTGCCGCCGGGCCCCTCAGCGGGATCCTCGAGTACACGGAGGACCCGATCGTCTCGACCGACATCGTCACCGACCCGCACTCGTCCGTCTTCGACGCCGAGCAGACCACGGTCCTCGAGGGCAAGTTCGTGAAGGTCTTCTCGTGGTACGACAACGAGTGGGGCTACGCGAACCGCTGCGTCGAGCTCGCGGAGAAGGTGCTGCAGCCCGCGACGGTCGGTGCCTGAAGCAATAGGCGCGCGCTCGTTCACGAAGGCGAGCGTCAGAGATGCTGAGGTAGAGGATCGCCGGGTGCTGCTGCGCGCGGACCTCAACGTGCCACTCGAGAACCGGGTGGTGACCGACGACACCCGGATCCGCGCCTCGCTGCCGACCCTTGAGCTGCTGCGCGACCGGGGCGCCAGCGTGGTGATGGTCTCGCACCTGGGCCGGCCGAAGGGGCTCGACCCGGAGCTCTCGATGGCGCCGGTGGGGGAGAGGCTCGGTGAGCTGCTCGGCGCGCCCGTGAAGCAGGCGCCCGCCGTGGTCGGCGACGAGGTGAGCGCGATGGCGTCCGACCTCGCCGCCGGCGAGGTCCTGATGCTGGAGAACAGCCGCTTCGAGCCCGGTGAGACGAAGAACGACCCGGGCCTGGCCGAGGCTCTTGCCGGCCTCGCCGACGTCTACGTCAACGACGCGTTCGGCTCCGCGCACCGCGCCCACGCGAGCACCGAGGGCGTTGCACATCATTTGCCCGGCTACGCCGGGCTGCTGCTCGAGCGTGAGGTCGTCGAGCTCACCAGGGTCCGCGACGACCCGGAGCGCCCGCTCGTCGTCGTTCTCGGTGGAGCCAAGGTGACGGACAAGCTCGGGGTCATCGACCGGTTCCTAGGCTTCGCCGAGGAGATCCTGATCGGCGGCGCGATGTGCTTCAGCTTCTTCAAGGCCGAGGGTCGGGACACCGGCAACTCGCTGGTGGAGGAGGAGGGCGTCGAGTCGGCCAAGCGGGTGCTAGGGGAGGCGGAGGGCAGCGAGACGATCCTCGAGCTCCCCGAGGACCTGGTCGTCGGGAGGGAGCTCGATGCCGGCACGGAGACGCGAGAGCTGAACGGTGTTGACGTGCCCGAGGGCTGGATGGGCCTCGACGTCGGCAGCAACACCACGGCCAATTTCGGCAAGCGGATCGCGCGGGCCGGCACGGTCTTCTGGAACGGTCCGATGGGCGCGTTCGAGCTCGAGCCCTTCGCTTCGGGGACACGCGCTGTCGCCGAGGCGGTCGCCGCGGCGCCGGGCCACACCGTGGTCGGCGGCGGCGATTCAGTTGCAGCCTTGCAGCGGTTTGGGCTCGCCGAGGCGGTCGACTGGCTCTCTACCGGCGGGGGCGCGTCGCTCGAGCTGATGGAGGGACGAGAGCTCCCCGGAGTGGAGGCGCTCCTAGATGCCTGAGCGGACCGCAATCCTCGCGGCCAACTGGAAGATGCACAAGACGACCGAGGAGACGGAGCGCTTCCTCGCGGAGTTCCTGCCCCGCGTCTCCGAGTCAGGTCCGGAGGTGGTCGTCTGCCCGCCCTTCACCTCGCTGAAGACCGCGGTCGAGCACACCTTTCAGAGCCCGGTGCGGGTCGCCGCGCAGAACATGCACGAGGCGGATGAGGGGCCCTTCACCGGCGAGATCTCGGCGCCGATGCTCCTCGACCTGGGCGTCGACGGCGTCATCCTCGGGCACTCCGAGCGGCGGCAGTACTTCGGCGAGACCGACGAGGCGCTGGCCCGCAAGGTCCCGGCCGCGCTGGGGGCGGGCCTCGACCCGATCCTCTGCGTCGGCGAGAACGAGTCCCAGCGCGACTCGGGTCAGACCGACGACGTTCTCACCCGCCAGATCGAGGCCGACCTCGCCGACGTGCCGGTGGCGCGGCTAAGTGAGGTGGTGATCGCGTACGAGCCGATCTGGGCGATCGGCACCGGCCGCACGGCGACGCCAGAGCAGGCAGAGGAGGCGATCGCCCTGATCCGAGGCCTGATCGAGAAGCGCTCGGCGGAGGCGGGAGCCGCGATCCGGATCCTCTACGGTGGCTCGGTCAACCCCGACAACGCCTCCGAGCTGATCTCACAGGCGGACGTCGACGGCGCGCTGGTGGGCGGCGCCAGCCTGGACCCGGCCGACTTCGCCGCGATCGTCGAAGCTGCGGTCTGATGAGCCCGATCCCCGCCGGGCCCCGCGGCATCCCGGTGCCCTCGCTGGCGCTGGTGATCTTGGATGGCTGGGGGATCGCGCCGGACGGCCCCGGCAACGCGATCTCGCTGGCGAGCACCCCGGTCTTCGACGAGCTCTGGGGCGCCTACCCGCACACATCTCTCTCCACCTCGGGCCGCGACGTGGGCCTCCCCGACGGACAGATGGGGAACTCAGAGGTCGGGCACCTCAACCTGGGCGCGGGTGCGGTCGTCAAGCAGGACCTGGCCCGGATCGACGACGCGATCGCCGACGGCAGCTTCTTCGAGAACCCGGCGCTGCGCGCCGCCTGCGGCTCGGCGCGCGAGTCGCGCCGCGGGCGGCTGCACGCGATCGGGCTGATCTCCGACGGCGGCGTCCACTCGGGCTGGGAGCACATCGAGGCCGTGATCGAGCTGGCGGGGGAGGAGGGAGTCTCCGACCTGGTGCTGCACGCCCTCACCGACGGCAGGGACACACCGCCAACCGCCGGCGCTGCCTACGTCGAGGAGGTCGAGCGCTGGCTGCGTCACATCGGCAGGATCGGCACGGTCGGCGGGCGGTACTGGGGGATGGATCGCGATCGCCGCTGGGACCGCACGAAGCGCGCCTACGACACGATCGTCCACGCCCGCGCCCCGCGGGCCGAGACCGCCGTCGAGGCGATCCGCGAGTCCTACGAGCGCGGCATCACCGACGAGTTCATCGAGCCGGTCGTGATCGGCGACTACGACGGCGCCGCCCCCGACGAGCCGTTCATCTTCATCAACTTCCGGCCCGATCGCGCACGCCAGCTGACCAGGGCGCTGGGCGAGCCCGACTTCGACGAGTTCGACCGCGGCGGCGCCGGCCCCTTCGAGGTGACGACGATGACCGAGTACCAGCACGGCTGGCCCTATCCGGTCGCCTTCCCGCCGCGCGAGCCCGAGACGACGCTCGCCCAGGTGATCGCGGAGGAGGGCGAGCGCCAGCTGCACGTCGCCGAGACCGAGAAGTACGCGCACGTCACCTACTTCTTCAACGGCGGCCGCGAGAAGGAGTGGAGCGGGGAGGAGCGCTATCTCGTCGACTCGCCCCGCGACGTGCCCACCTATGACCACAAGCCTCAGATGAGCGCCGCGGCCGCTGCGCGGGCCTTCACCGAGCACTGGCGGGAGGACGACTATCGCTTCGGGATCATCAACTTCGCCAACCCCGACATGGTCGGTCACACCGGGGTGATCCCGGCGGCGCGTCGCCGCCGTCGAGGAGGTCGACGCCCGCCTCGGCGAGGTCGTCACCGCCGTGCACGAGAAGGGCGGCGCGGTGATCGTCACGGCCGATCACGGGAACTGCGAGCAGATGCTCGAGCCGGACGGCTCGCCCAACACGGCGCACTCGACCAACCTGGTGCCGGTGATCGTCACCGACCAGGGGATCGAGCTGCGCGAGGGCGGCATCCTGGCAGACGTCGCGCCGACGGCGCTCGACCTGCTCGGCATTCCGCAGCCCGAGGCGATGACCGCGCATTCCCTGCGCAAGTGAGCCTCGCCCGTTCGGTTCTCGGCAGGGGCACGGTCGAGGGAAGCGGCGAGGAGAAGAAGTAACGAGGTAGGACCAACGCACGGGCGGCGCGGCTCCCGCGCCGCCTACGCTTGGCCGATGCGGCAGGACCCGGCCAGGCTCAGCTTTGATGTCCAGTCCCGTGACGGCGGTGCCCGCGCGGGCCTGATTCGTGTTGCCCACGGGGAGGTGACTACGCCGGCGTTCGTCCCCTTGGCGACCAAGGGCAGCGTCCGAGGGCTCTCGTCGGCCGAGGTCGGTGAGCTCGGCTACGGGATGGTGCTGGGCAACACCTTCCACCTTCACCTCTCGCCGGGCGAGGAGCAGATCGCGGCGCGCGGCGGCCTGCACCGGTTCATGGGATGGGAGAGGGCGCTCATCACCGACTCCGGCGGCTTCCAGGTCTTCTCGCTCGCCCACGGCGGCGTGGCGGACGAGATCAAGGGACGCCGCGGGAGCGTCGCCGGCGGGGCGAGGGTGAAGATCAGCGAGGAGGGTGTGGCGTTCCAGTCGCTGCTCGACGGCTCGAACCGCTTCCTTGGCCCCGAGGAGTCGATGCGGATCCAGAAGGCGCTCGGCTCCGACATCGCGCTGACCTTCGACGAGTGCACCCCCTTTCACGCCGATCGCGAGTACACGGCGCGCTCGACCGAGCGCACCCACCGGTGGCTCGACCGCTGCCTGGACTGGCATGAGCGCGAGGGTCCCGTCACGCAGGCGGTCTTCGGGATCGTGCAGGGCGGGGTGCACGAGGATCTGCGCCGGGACTCGGCGGAGCGGAACGCTGCGGCGCGAATCGACGGGATCGCGATCGGCGGGACGCTGGGGCGCGAGAAGGGGGAAATGCATGGGGTCCTCGGCTTCACGGTGGCGCTCCTTCCCGACGAGGCTCCGCGCCACCTGCTCGGCATCGGGGAGGTCGACGATCTGCTCGCCGGCATCGGGATGGGTATCGACCTGTTCGACTGCGCGATCCCGACGCGGCTCGCACGGCACGGTACGGCGCTCAGTCCGGTGCCGGGGGGCCGCTTCCGCATCGATCTGACCAAATCGATCTACGCCGAGGACGATTCCCCGATCGTGGAGGGCTGTCCCTGCGAGGCCTGCACGCGCCACAGCCGCGCGTACCTCCACTACCTGTCCCGCAACAAGGACCTCACAGGCACCCGCCTGCTCACCCTCCACAACCTGACCTACCTGGAGCGGCTCATCGCCGGCGCCCGCGAGGCGATCGGCGGCGGCCGCTTCGCGAACTACTCCGACGCGGTGCTAGACGGCTCAACCCCGTGGGTTGCCTAGGGATACTGGGGGGCCGATGTCGGAGGAAAATGTCGAGCTCGCCCGGCGCGTGTACATCGAGGGGGATCTGCTGCAGACGACCTCCGAGCAGATCGATCGCCTCTTCCGCGAGCACCTCGACGAGGACTTCGAGTTCCGTCTGCCAGGGGACTATCCGGAGGGGGAGCCGGTGTTTCGCGGTCGAGGCGGGGTTGATCAGCTCGTCGCCATGCTCAGCGAGACATGGTCCGAGTGGCAATTCGAGCCGGAGCGCTTTCTGGATGCCGGCGACCAGGTGGTGGTCTTCGCTCGAATCGTCGGCCGGGGCAAGGCGAGCGGCGCTCCGTTTGAGCTCGAGACCACCCACGTGTGGACCATTCGGGCCGGCCGGGCGATGTCCGTTCACGCATACCGAGATCGCTCACAAGCGCTCGAAGCAGCCGGCTTGCGCGAGTAGCGATGGCGCCTAGACTCGGTCCGGTGAACGGAGTCGTGCGGCAGAAGCCCGCCTGTCGTCATTGCGGCGCCACGCTCGAGCACTCGATCTCGAAGTGCCCGAAATGTGGCCGCCGATCACTGTTGTCGCTGCTCCTGCCGCGCAGGGGGAAGATCTGAGAGCGAGCTACTTCGTGTTGTCGTCGACGACCCGCTTGAGCGCGTCGATCTGCTCGTTGACGTTCTGCTTGACGACCTGATCGAGATCGATTTTGCCTCCGCCTCCGCTCGAGGCGAGGGCGACGAATGCGGCGACCACCGCGGCGAGCAGCAGGATCGAGATCAGGATCAGCAGGTTTCGAGCGATTGCTGGCGCCCGCCGCCGGCGCGGCTGCGGCACGGGGCGAGGCTGGCGCGGAGCCGCCGGCCGTCTCTGCGGGCGCCGCTGGGTCCGGGTGCCGGGCATGTGGCGGGTGGCCGCGGTCGGCGCCTCGCCGCCCAGGATGCGGGTTGCCGCGGTGCCGGTCGGCGACTCGCCGGTCAGGCCTCGCCGCAGCGCATCGGCCAACTCTCCGGCGGCGGCGAACCTGCGCGACGGATCGGACTCGAGCGCGACGAGAACCGCTTCTCCCACCGCCTCCGGCACGTCCTCGTTGTACGAGTTGGGCGGGAGAGGCTGCTCGGACTGCTGGCGGATCGCGAGCTCCGCCAGCGAGGTCCCCTCGTAGGGGAGCCGCCCGGCGAGGAACTGGTAGAGGACGACGCCGAGCGCGTAGACGTCCGAGGCAGGGGCGGCCTCTTCGCCCCGGGCCTGCTCGGGTGCCAGGTATGCGGCCGTGCCGACGACCGAGCCGACCTGGGTGATCCGGGTCTGCTCGCTGGCGCGGGCGATGCCGAAGTCGGCCAGCTTCACGGTCATATCGCCGCCGCCGGCGGGACCGCCGATCACCATCAGGTTGCCCGGCTTGACGTCCCGGTGGATGATCCCGTGGCGGTGGGCGTAGTCGAGGCCCGCGCAGGCCTGGACGCCGATCTCCACCGCGGTCTCGGGGTCGAGGCTTCCCTCCGCTTGGAGGAGCTGGGCGCCCGAGCGGCCGCGCACGTACTCCATGACGATGTAGTGGCGCCCGGAATCGATCCCGGTGTCGTAGACCTGGACGATGTTGGGGTGGACGAGCTTGGCGACCGCTAGCGCCTCGCGGCGGAAGCGCGCGACGAAGCGCTCGTCGTCGGAGAGGTGCTCGGCGAGGACCTTCACCGCTACGGTTCGCTCGAGGATCGTGTCGGTCGCCCGGAAGACGGATGACATGCCGCCGCTGCCGAGGCGGTCCTCGATCCGGTAACGATCCGAGATCAGCTCGCCCTTGGGGCTGAGCGGGCTCATAGTCCTCCTGGCCCGATCCCGCCCGAGGCACCCGGCGTGGTGGTGGGCGTCGTCTGGGTCTGCGTCGTCGTCGTCGTCGGCTGGGTCTGTGTGCGGGTCGTCGTCGTCGTGCTCGGCCGGGTGCGCGTCGTCGTCGTGGACTCGGTGGTCGACGGCGTGCTGGTCGTCGTCTCTGTCGTCGTAGTCGCCCGGCCCTGGCACTTGTCGGGGTTCGTGAGCAGGAGCTTCAGATTGTTGGCGCCGTTGTCGAGAGCCTGCTTGACGTCCGAGTTCACGCTCGAGGGCAGGTTGTTGATGTCGGCGATCAGGTCGTCGGTCTTGTCGGCGGCTACCAGGCAGCTCCCCACGTCGACATTCGCGTTGATCTCGTCGATCTTGGACGTGAGGACGGCGGCCTCCTGGGCGGACAGCGATGGGTCGGGGCCGCCGTTCCCGCCGCAGCCGATCGCGCCGGCGGAGGCGGCGGCCAGTATCAAGGCAAGCAGTATCGGCCGGAGCATCTTCGGCATCGCGGCGATACTAGCTAGAGGGTTGATGGGGGCCACCCGGGTCTGCGGATGGCCCAGATCGGCCCTCCGGCCCCTCTGACCGCTCGGTGTCATCCGATCGGGCGACATCACTGGCCCACATAGAGGCGATCGGCGAGCAACTCGGGGAGCCCAGCCTCCCGAATCGCCTCCGCCGCTCCGTCGATGTCGTAGGAGACGCGGTGATAGGTCGCGGTCCATGCCTCGGTGTCGAGCTCCAGCCAGGCGCCGCGCGGGTCGCCGTCGCGCGGCTGGCCGACACTGCCCGGATTGAGCAGCCAGCGCTGCTCGGTGAGGTCGATCTCCTTGCCGTCCTCAGCCTGCCCTCCGCCATCCCCGCCCGGGTGCCCGCTGCCGTCCGAGAACCAGAGCGCGACGTGGGAATGCCCGATCAGGCTGACGCGCGCCGACTGCTGCTCCATGCACTCGCGGGCCTGATCGACCGCCAGCACGTATTCCCATATCGGATCGCGCGGCGAGGCGTGGTAGAGGCCGACCTCGTGCTCGGTGTTCTTCGGTTGGAGCACCTTGAGGTAGTCGATTGTCGAGGGGTCCGAGTTCGCCCGGGTCCACTCGACCGCGGCGGCGGCGGAGGCTGAGAAGACGTCGGTGCCGATCTCGCCGATCACGGCGAGATCGTGGTTACCGACGAGGCTGAGCTCGCAATGGTCGGAGACCAGCTTGGTGCACTCGTCGGGCTGTGCGCCGTATCCGACGACGTCGCCGAGACACCAGCGGCGCTCGATGGCGGCCTCGTCGATCGACGCGAGCACGGCCTCGAGCGCCGGCAGGTTGCTGTGGATGTCGGTGAGGATGGCGACGCGCACGGGGATTGGAGGCGGCGGGAGCCGAGTTGGGGCCTGAGGGAGCCGTTTATCGTAGGGAGGTGCCCGCCCCCAAGCTCGTCGGCCGCCGCAGGACAACCCCGATGTGGGTGCGCCTCGGCGCCACCGCCGTCGCGGCGGTGGTCGTGGCGGAGACTGCGGCCTGGCTGCTGCGACCGCGGGACATCGAGCGGCCGGTGCACGCCGACGAGCACTCTTACTTCTCAGGTGAGGAGCTCACCAAGGCGCGCGATTACGCCTCTGGGCAGCGCCTGATCCTGGTGGGGAGCCTGATCGCGGAGGGCGCGGTGCTCGTCCTGCTCGCTACGGGCCGGCCAGCGGTGACTCGCAGGGCGCTCGAGCGACTGGGAGCTCGGCCGGTTCTCGGCGGAGCGGCGGCGGCTGCGGGCCTCTCGGTGGTGGTCGCGGTGATCACGATCCCCTTCGGGATCGCCGCGCACGAGCGCTCGGTGGACGTCGGCCTCTCCACGCAGTCACTGGGAAGCTGGCTGAGCGACTGGGGCAAGGCGACGGCGATCGGGGCAGTCCTTGCCGGGCTCGTCGGGACCCTCGCCCTCGCCCTGATCAGGCGCTTCGGCAGTCGCTGGTGGATCCCGGGCAGCGTGGCGGTGGTGGCCGGCGCCGCGCTCTTCACCTGGGTCGCGCCGGTGGTCCTGGCGCCGCTCTTCAACAAGTTCGAGCCGCTGCCCGCCGGGCAGGCCCGCAGCGACGTCCTCGAGCTCGCCGGCAAGGCCGGCGTCGACGTAGGGCAGGTCTACCGCGTGGACGCGAGCCGGCGCACCACCGCAATCAATGCCTACGTCAACGGCCTCGGCTCCTCCAAGCGCGTGGTCCTCTACGACACGCTCCTCAACGACCTCAACCGCGGCGAGCGCCGCGCGGTCGTCGCCCACGAGCTTGGGCACGTGCACGGCAACGACATCCAGCGAGGGCTGCTGTTCGTCGCCATCGTGACGCCGCTGGCGCTGATCTTCGTCTCGGGGACCGCCCGCGCGATCGCCGGGCGGCGGGGCGCACAGCCCGGCCAGCCCGCCTACCTGCCGGCGCTGGCGCTCGCGATCGCGGCGACCTCCTTCGTGATCGGGGTCGCGGGCAACCAGCTCTCCCGCGGGGTCGAGGCGAGGGCCGACACCTTCTCCCTCGAGCTCACCGACGACCCCAAGGGCATGATCGAGCTGCAGCAGCAGCTCGCCGACCGCAACCTCTCCGATCCTGACCCGCCCGGCGTCTTCACGTTTCTGTTCGGCACCCACCCGCCGGTGATCGACCGGATCGGCGCTGCCCTCGCCTGGCAGCAGGGCGAGCGCCCGTGAAGGTGACGCTGACCGCCGTCGGCAAGGTGAAGGCGCCGTTTGCCGAGGCCGACGCGCACTACCGAAAGATGCTGCAGCGCCACCAGCCAATTCAGGTGATCGAGGTTCGCGACGAGGTAAACGTGGAGGGGAGGATCCCGGCCCGCTCTCACGTGATCGCACTCGATCGCGGCGGTCGAGCGATGAGTTCGCAAGGCTGGAGCCAGTGGCTCTCCGAGCGTCGGATCGACGCCCAGGACCTCTGCTTTCTGATCGGTGGGCCCGAGGGACTCTCCGCTCACACGATGGCCCTCGCCGACGAGAGGCTCTCGCTCGGTCCGCAGACGATGGCCCACCAGCTTGCCCGGATCGTCCTGCTCGAGCAGCTGTTCCGCGCGACCAAGATCCTGGCCGGCGAGCCGTACCACCTCTAGGTCGATCCGTAGGCTTGCAATCGATGGGAGATCCGGTCGCAGAGCTCCGCTCCGCCGTCGAAGCCGCCGCCGATGCGCTGCTGGACGGGCCTCATCAAACGGGTCGCTCCTCGGCTTCGCCTGCGGAGCGCCCTCGCATTAACCGCTCGGAGCCATCTCTCGAGCGTCCGCCAAAGCCTGAGTTCGGCGACTACTCCACGAACGCAGCGATGCTGCTGGCCCCCGCGCTCGGGGAGCAGCCGCGCGGGACGGCGGAGAAGCTCGCTGAGCAGCTCGGCAGCAGCCTCGCGGGGAGCGTCGAGCGGGTCGAGGTGGCCGGGCCCGGCTTCCTCAACCTCTTCCTCTCGGATGCCTGGTACAGGCGAGCAGCCGGCGGGCTGGCCGCGCAGGGGGAGCGGCTGGGAAGGCCGGCACGCCCCGACGAGGAGATCACCGAGAGGATCAACGTCGAGTTCGTCTCCGCGAACCCGACCGGACCCGTGACCGCGGCCGGAGGGCGCGGCGCCGCGCTGGGTGATTCGATCGCCAGGGTCCTCGAGTTCGTCGGGCACCCGGTCGTCCGGGAGTACTACGTCAACGACCGCGGGGGACAGATCGAGCTCTTCGCGGCCTCGATCGCGGCGCGGATGAAGGGGGAGCCGGTCCCCGAGGGCGGCTACGAGGGGGATTACGTGGTCGATCTCGGCCGGAGCCTGGAGCAGGAGGGACTCGATCCAGAGGATCTCGGCGCCGTGGCGCGCCGGGGGGTGACGCTGATGGTGGCCGCCGCCGAGGAGACGCTGCATCGCTACCGGGTCGTCTTCGACACCTGGTCGTCCGAGCAGGCCCTGCACGAGTCGGGCGCCGTCGAGCGGGCCCTCGCCGAGGCGCGGGCGGCCGGCCACGTTTACGAGAGCGAGGGCGCGACCTGGCTGCGCACGACCAGCTTCGGGGATGACAAGGACCGTGTGCTGATCCGCTCGGACGGCGAATCGACCTACTTCCTCTCCGACATCGCCTATCACCGGGAGAAGCTCGACCGCGGGTCGGACCGACTGATCGACGTGCTCGGTGCCGACCACCACGGCTACGTCGAGCGCCTCCGGGCGGGCCTCGCCGCGCTGGGCTATGACCCCAACGCGCTCGAGGTGGCGATCATGCAGCTCGTTCACGTCGTCGAGGGCGGCGAGCGCGCGCAGATGTCGAAGCGCCGAGGCGAGTTCGTCACGCTCGACGAGCTGATCGACGACATCGGCACGGATGCAGCTCGCTTCTTCATGCTGCAGCGCAGCCACGACACTACCGTCGACCTAGACCTCGAGCTCGCCCGGAAGACATCGAACGAAAACCCCGTCTACTACGTCCAGTACGCGCACGCGCGGATCGCGAGCATCCTCCGCAAGGCGGGGGAGGGGGCCGAAGAGCGCGCGGCCGCGGCGGACTTCGGCGCGGCGGAGGGGCCAGTCGAGCCCTCGGAGCGGGCGCTGATCAAGCGGCTCTGCGAGCTACCGGACGAGGTGGCCGAGACCGCCGAGCGGCGCGCCCCGCACCGGCTCTGCGCGTACGCGATGGAGGTAGCGCGCGACTTCCATGCCTTCTACCGGGACTGCCAGGTGATCGGCGCCGAGGGTGCGGGCGTCGAGGAATCCCGGCTCGGGCTCAGCCTGCTCACGAAGCGGACGATCGCCCGCACCCTCGGGCTCCTCGGAATCTCGGCGCCCGAGCGGATGTAGGCCGCCCGGGGACAACTAGCACTCAGGGGTCGTAGGAGGAGAGGTCGCGATCGAGCCGCGCTTCATCGGCGGGGTCGAGCGGCACAGGCGCAGGCGGCGGGGGCGAGCGGCGCACAAGCCGGACCGCCCCCACGAACAGCCCGACGATCGCCAGCGCGATCAGCAGGCCGGGGACGATCCAGGCGGCGAGGTCGAAGCCATGCCCGCTCGGAGTGGCGAGCACGCGCGGGCCGTACTGGGCGACGAGCGCGTCCTTGATCTGATCCTTGTCCTCGCCTCGCGCGATCAGCTTGCGGATCAGGGCGCGCTCGCGGTCTGCCTGCGGAGACTGCGACTCCTCGAGCAGCGTGCCGCAGATCGTGCACATCACCTCGTCCTCGATGTCGGGGAGACTCGCGCGAGTCTCCGCGTGTGCCGCTACCAAGGGGAGGCCGACGAGCGAAACCGCGACGGCGACCAGGATCCAGCTGAGCCCTGCCGACCTCCGGCGGATCATGCCCGCGATCCGATCATCGGCAGGACCATTCGATCCAGATACTCGGCGTCAACGGGGCCACGCCTGATCAACGCGATATTCCCTTCCGGATCGATCAGGAACGACTCCGGGAAGCCCGTCATTCCGTAGGCGTCCCGACGGTCCCCGCCATCGCCGTCTCGCAGCTGCGGGTAGGTGAGGCCGTAGCGCTGCACGAAGCCGACGGCGTCGTCGGTCGCGTCGTCGAGGTTGATCCCGAGGACGGTGAAGCCGCCTGCGGCGTGCGTCCTCTGGAAGCTCTCGAGCGCGGGAGCCTCGGCCTTGCACGGCGCGCACCACGAGGCCCAGAAGTTCACGAGCACCCACTTGCCGTGATAGTCGGCGAGTTCACCGGTCCCGGGCGCGCCCAGCCGCGAGAGCTCCTTGTCCGGCGCCCGATCGCCGACTGAGAGTGAGGCCTCGCCCTTGCTGAGGAGCCCGAATCCGAGCAGCCCGATGACCGCGAGGACGGCGATCACGACGGCGAACGACTTCGAGCTCACGACCGCGAAGGCTAGAGACCTAAAATGAACCGCTCTGCGGCGGTAGCTCACCTGGTAGAGCGCGAGCTTCCCAAGCTCGAGGTAGCGGGTTCAAGTCCCGTCCGCCGCTTCTGGTCGCGTGACTCGATCGACGCCAACGGGGTAGCAGGGGGATATGAGGTTCCTGGGACGCATTGGAGTCCGATTCGCCCGGCGGAGCCGCTGGCTGGCCCAACGGCTCTGGCTCGTCGCCGCTGCGGAGGTCGCGCTGATCAGCCGCAGTCACTGGCGCCGCCTCGAGCCTGAGGAGCGACGGCGTCTGATCGCGCTGGCACGCAAGTCGCGAGGACGTCCATCGAGGCTCAGCACGCGCGAGCGACGCGAGGCCGCGGAGCTGCTCGAGAAGCTGAACTACGCGCAGCTCGGCGGCAACGTCGCGTCGACCCTCCTGCCGTTCCGGCCGTTCGGCTGGCTGGTGGAGTTCGTTCTCGGCCGTTCGGCCCGCGCGCGTCGTCGCACAGCCGCCGAGTCCTAGACACGGGGCTCAGCGCACGGCGGCAACGGGCCGCACCTCGGGATGCGCGCCGTACCAGTCGAGAGTCCTCCTGACCCCCTCCCGCAGATCCACTCGCGGCTGCCAGCCGAGCCGCTCGCCAATCTTGGTTGAGTCGAGGTACTGCCGGTCGATTTCTCCGCTAGGGGTGCCGCTTCCCTGGTAGTCGGGCTCGACATCGGCCGCCCCGAGCTCGCAGACCAGCTCGACCACCTCGCGAACCGAGTGGGGCCTGCCCCAGCCTGCGTTGAAGGCCTCGCCGCCGGCTCGCCCCGAGGCGAGCGCGTCGGCGAGCGCGAGGTAGGCACGCGCAGCGTCCTCGACATAGAGGAAATCGCGCTCGGGCGAGCCGTCGGAGCGGATGATGGGCCGGCGCCCGTCGAGTACGGCTGTAACGGTCTCCGGGATCAACCGCGAGAAGTTCCGATCTCCTCCGCCGTAGAGGTTGGCGAACCTCGTCACCGCCACCGGCAGCCGGTAGGTGTGCCAGTAGCTCCGTGCGATCAGGTCGGTTGCCGCCTTCGAGACGTCGTAGGTGAAGCGGGGCTGGAGGGCTGAGTCCTCGGTGTAGGGGAGCTGGTCATGTCGCCCATAGGCCTTATCCGAGGAGGCCACCACGACGCCCTCCACCCCGGCGTCGCGGCACGCCTCGAGCACGACCCAGGTCCCCTCGATGTTCGTCTGGAAGGTGGGGATAGGGGAGGTGGCCGCGTCACCGACGATCGCCCGGGCGGCGAGATGGAAGACGGAGTCGATGGAGTCGTCCCGGAGGAGCGCGGAGACCAGCTCCCGGTCGCGCAGATCCCCGACGACGTCGTTGACGTCGTTCGCGATCCCCTGCATCTCGAGGCCGCTCGGCGAGGCACTCTCCCGGTCGAGCGAAGTCACCTCCGAGCCGCTCTCGAGCAGCGCCCTGGCGAGCCAGGACCCCGCGAAACCACGGGCGCCGGTGACAAGCGCCCTCACAGGGCCGGCTCCTCGGCCCACACCCGCCAGGGCGGTTCCCCGGAATCCCAGAGGTCGTTGAGCATCACCGCATCCTTGTAGGTGTCCATGCAGTCCCAGAATCCCCGGTGGCGGTAGGCCCGCAGCTCCCCGTCGGCGGCCAGCCGCTCGAGCGGCTCGCGCTCGAGAACGCTGTCCTCGACCAGGTAGTCGAGAACGCCCGGCTGGAAGCAGAAGAAACCACCGTTGATCCAGCTGTCGACCCTCGGCTTCTCATGGAATCTGCGGACACGGTCTCCATCGTCGAGATCGGCGACGCCGAACTGCAACTCGGGGCGGACGACGGTCACCGTCGCCAGCGCGTCGCCCTCGCGGTGAAAGGCGCTGAGCGCGGAGAGGTCGATGTCGGCCACGCCATCGGCGTAGGTGGCCGAGAAGGGTTCCCCACCCAGCCGCTCCTCCGCGAGCTTGATGCGCCCGCCGGTCGGGGTGTCCAGTCCAGTGTCCAGGCATTCGACCTCCGCTCGACCCGGCCAGCGGCTCTGCCTCACCCAGTCTGAGATCAGCTCGCCCTTGTAGCCCGTGAGCAGCAGGAATCGGGAGAACCCCTGGCAGCTGTAGATCGAGATCACGTGCCAGAGGATCGGGCGTGCACCGATCTCCACCAGCGCCTTGGGAATGGACTCGGTGTGCTCGCGAAGCCGGGTTCCCCGCCCTCCGCACAGGATCACGACTGGTTCCAGCCTCGCCAACGCGGCAGCGATGCTACTGGCGCGTTGCGATAATCACGCCGTAGTGGATCCCTCGCGCAAGCGCAAGATTCGCCTGGTCGTGGCGCTGTCGGCGGCTGTACTGCTGGCCGCCGGCCTCGTCTATACGTCGTTCAGCGCCTCGACCGAGGCGAAGCAGCCCTCACAGCTGCTCCAGTCTGACCCGGGCGGGACCTATGAGCTGACGGGCGAGGTCGTCCCGGGCTCGATCCAGCACGCGGGCGACCAGCTCGACTTCCGGATCTCGGACCGCGACGGCTCGCACCCGATCCCCGTCACCTACACGGGGACCGTGCCGGATCCATTCCGGGACGGCCGCGAGGTGATCGTTACCGGCAAGCTCGAGGACGGCACGTTCGTCGGGCAGCGGGACAGCCTGATCACCAAGTGCCCGTCCAAGTTCACGACGACAACTCCGGGGCAGTCCAGCTGACGATCTTCGGCTCCGCACTTCTGGCCGCCGCGCTGCTCGCCGCGCTCTACGCGGCCGGCGCCGCCTTCCACGGCGGGCGCACCGGGGACCATCGCTGGGTCGACTCCTCGCGCCGCGCCGTCTACGCCATGGCGGGGCTGCTCACGATCGCGGTGGTCATCATCGAGGCGGCGTTCGTCACTGACGACTTCCACTTCGCGCTGGTCGCCGATCACTCCTCGACCACCACGCCGACGTTCTACAAGCTGACTGCGATGTGGTCGAGCCAGGAGGGCTCGCTCCTGCTCTGGGCTTGGGTGCTCTCGCTGGCCTCGAGCGCGGTGCTCTTCATCTCGCGCCGCCGCCACCGCGAGATCGTCCCCTGGGCGACTGCGGTGCTCGCCGCGATCGGCTCCTTCTTCATCGGGCTGATGATCTTCAAGGCGCAGCCGTTCGGACACCTCGACCCCGCTCCTCCGGAGGGAGCCGGCCTCACCCCGTTGCTTCGCAACCCGTACATGGCGGTCCACCCGCCGATGCTCTACTCGGGCTACGTCTTCTGGTCGATCCCCTTCGCCTTCTGTGTCGGGGCGTTGATCGCGCGGCGGCTCGACGCGAGCTGGATCCGCACGACGCGCAACTTCGCGTTGCTCGCCTGGACTTTCCTCGGCATCGGGCTGCTGCTCGGCTCCCGCTGGTCCTACGAGGAGCTCGGCTGGGGCGGCTACTGGGGCTGGGACCCGGTTGAGAACGCCGCGCTCATGCCGTGGCTCGTCGGGACCGCCTTCCTGCACTCGGTGATGGTGCAGGAGAAGCGGGGGATGTTGAAGGTCTGGAACGTCAGCCTGATCTCGGGGACGTTCTGCCTCTGCCTGCTGGGTACCTTCCTGGTCCGCTCGGGCGTGCTCCAGTCGATCCACGCGTTCGGCGCCTCGACCGTCGGTGGGCCGCTGCTCGCGCTGATCGCCGTGGTGGCGATCGGCTCGACGCTGCTGATCGTGACGCGGCTCGACCAGCTACGGCCCGAGCGCCGGATCGACTCGCTGCTCTCCCGCGAGTCGATCTTCTTCGTCAACAACCTGCTGCTGGTGGGACTTGCCGCGGTGATCTTCTGGGGCACCTTCTTCCCCCTGATCTCGGAGTTCTTCACCGGCGAGCGCCACTCGCTGGCGGCCCCCTGGTTCGATCACTACGTGACGCCGATCGGGGTGCTGCTGGTCCTCTTCACCGGGATCGGTCCGCTGGTCGCCTGGGGCAGGCTGAGCGCGAGCGCCGCGCGCCGCCTGCTGCTTTGGCCTTGCCTGGCGGCGGCCGGAACCATCGTTGTGCTCCTCGTGGCGAGCGATGCGGGCAGCCACCCGTGGGCGCTGTTCGTCTTCGGCTTTGCGGCGTTTTCGCTGGTCGCGTTGGCGGGCGAGTTCTGGCGCGCAGGTGCGACGCGCCGGGCGCTGACCGGCGAGCCGTATCCGCGCGCCCTGGCGCAGGCGGTGGGGCGCAATCGCCGGCGCTACGGCGGCTACGTGGTGCACGCGGGGATCGCGCTGACGCTGATCGG
The DNA here is from genome assembly GCA_963695675.1 of uncultured Solirubrobacterales bacterium. GTDB lineage: Bacteria > Actinomycetota > Thermoleophilia > Solirubrobacterales > 70-9 > DASUPK01. Next base: position 579,471 of record CAVOGY010000007.1, on the reverse strand, counting down.
CATCGCCGCGTCCTCGAGCTTCCAGACCAATCGCGATCTGCGGCTACAGGTCGGCCAGTCGGCCAACGTGGGCGACTACACGATCAACTATCGGAAGCTGACGGCGGATCCGAAGAACGAGCGGATCGCGTTCGCCGCCCAGCTCGACGTCAGCCGGGATGGCAAGCACTTCGCCACGCTCAACCCGGCGCGCAACTACTACCCGACGCAGGACCCGAGCGCAGGGGCGATCGGTCGCTACTTCATGGGCGAATCGACCAGCGAGGTCGGGCTGAAGGCGGGGGCCCGGGGAGACCTGTGGACCGCGTTCCAGCCCGACCTCTCTGTGCTCAACCCGGCGATCGTGCGCGGCAATCGCCAGCTCGCGAACCTCCCCCCGAATGCCCAGGGGGTCGCGATCCTCGCGCTCGCACAGCACTACGTGCAGGATCCGCCGCCCGCCAACTTCCGCGTGATCGTGAACCCGCTGGTGGGCTGGATCTGGATCGGCGCCCTGATTGCGCTCGCGGGCGCGGTGATGGCAGGCTGGCCCGCCCTCGAGTCGCGCCGCCGCCTGGAGGCCGCCTACCGGGCCCGGCTCGGTCGAGAGATCGGGACCGCCACTCCGCCCAGCTAGGCGGCACCCGGCTAGCCAGCCGCCAACGGCCCCTAGCCTGATGGGAGGGTGCAGCGGAGATGAGAGGGTGCGGCGGACGCGAAGCGGAGCAGCACTCGATTAGACAGCAGCAGCAACCCGATTAGCCATGGAGTTCGTGCTCGCCCTAGTCATCGTCGTGCTGGTCGCCTGGTTCGTGACGGCACCCCTTCGCCACCGCCACCCCTCGGACAGGGAGGACGCGGTGGCCGGCGAGCTCGCCGACCTGGAGGCGCGCAAGCGGGCGAAGTACAGGCAGATCCGTGACGCCGAGACTGATCGGGCCGCCGGCAAGCTCACCGAGGACGATTTCCAGCGCCTCGACCGGGAGCTGCGCGCGGAGGCGATCCAGATCCTGAAGCGGATCGACCGGCTGCGGGGTCCAGGCAGTGCCTGATCTGAGGGCCTGTCCCGCTAGGGAATCGCACCTCTGGATGCGGCCCAGGACCTTCGCTGGATCGCCATCCGCCTCCTCGCCGGTAGGCACCGCTACCGGCTTCGTCGCCGGTCGGCGCCCAGCTCCGTCCTGAACCGCCCCAGGGGCACGCCCCTAACGGGACAGGCCCTACACTGCCGCCCATGGCAACCGTGCTCAGCGTGATCGAGGTCATCATCTCGGTGATCCTGATCTTTCTCGTGCTCCTGCACTCCGGCAAGGACGCCGGGCTCTCCGGTGCGTTCGGAATCGGCGGTGGCGGCAGCTCCTTCGGCGGCGGTTCGCTGGTCGAGCGAAACCTGACCCGGTGGACCATCTTCTTCGGGGTCCTCTGGGGGCTGAACGCGATCGTCATCCTCAAGCTCTGATCTAGATGGCGCGGCTGGGCGCCGCCAGGCTCACGGCTATCGCCCTGGTGCTGGTGCTCGCCGGCGGGTCGGGCTGTGGCGGCGACGGTGACGGCGGGACCCTGCTCGGCTCGCGCCTGCCTCGCGCCGGCGGAGGCGGCACCCTCGCGTATGCGCTGCCGAGCCTCCCTTCGACGCTCGATCCACTCGCCGCGCAGGGCCGCCAGGCGATGACAGTCACCCGGCAGATCTATGAGCCGCTGATCGAGCGACTCACCGGGCCCTACGGCCAGACCCCTCCCAAACCCGGCCTGGCCCTGGACGCCCGCCCGTCTCCCGATCGCACCACCTGGACGATGACCCTGCGGTCGGGCGTCCGCTTTCAGGACGGGACGCCGTTCAACGCGGCCACGGTCCTCGCCAACTCGCGGCGCTGGTCGAGCGATCCGGTCGGACAGAGGTTGCTGCCCCACCTCTTCGCCGTCGACGCCCCGCGGCCCGACGAGGTCCGCTTCCTGCTCGACAAGCCGATCCCCGATCTCCCCAGGCGCCTCGCCTCCCCGAGGCTCGGGATCGTCTCCCCACGGGCCCTCGAGCCGCAGAGTGGGCAGGGCGCGCGGTTCGTCCCGGACACATCACGCTCAGGGACCGGGGCGTTTCAGGCCGGAGCCAGCGGCCCCGGGCGCCTGGAGCTCTTGCGTTTCGCGGGATGGTGGGGGAGCCCGATGGGTCTCGGCCCCGCGCTCGACGGCGTCACCTTCGTCGTCGCACCGCAGCCGGGGCGGCGCCTGCGGATGCTGAGCGATGGGACCGTGCAGGTCGCCGACCCGCTAGGTCGCGCAGCTCTTCGGGCGGCCGAGGCCGATCCGCTGCTGGCCACGGTGGGCGGCCCGAGCACCGGCATCGGGATGGAGGGGTCGGTACGGGGGATCGAATCAGCCCGGCTTGTCCCCGTCCTCAGCGGAGTCTGGCTCACCCGGCTCACCGGTTAGGCAGAGCTCGCCGAGCGGAGCCGGGTGATCCCGGAGACCGGGCGCTGGACCCGACAGGCGCTCCGTGAATACGATGGCGGCGCGTTGCGGGGAGATGGCTGAGTGAATCTATGGCTCGTGGGCCTGATCGTGGCCGCCGTCGCCGCAGCGGCGGTCGGGGTCATGTACCAGGTCCGCCGCCGGTCGACGGTCGATCACTTCTTCATCGAGATCGAGCGCGGCGCCGGGATCTTCGCCTTCCTCGGCACGGCGTTCGCGGTCATTCTCGCCTTCGTCGTGCTCGCGGCGTTTCAGAGCTTCAACGACGCCAGGAGCGGTGCCGAGGAAGAGGCGACCACGCTGGTGCAGATCTCGCGAACGGCCGAGTTCTTCCCCGCTGTCCGGCGAGATCCCATCGAGGGCGTCCTGATCTGTTACGGGCGGGCCGTGATCCACGAGGAGTGGCCGGCGATGAAGGAGGGCCAGCGCAGCCCGGTGGTGCAGACGTGGGTCAACAGGTTCCAGGGGGAGCTCAAGCAGTTGCACCCCCGCACCCCGGCGGAGGAGGCCGCATTCCTGCAGCTGCTCAACCAGCAGGACCAGCGGACCGACGCCCGGCGCGCCCGCCTCAGCGAGGCCAACCGTGCCCTACCGGCGCCGGTCTGGTTCTTCCTCGGCCTCGGGGCGTTCGTGACTGTCGGGTTCGCGCTCTTCTTCGCCGACCGGCGCGAGCACTTCCTCGTCCAGGGCAGCCTGATCGCTGCGATCGCCGCCCTCGTCGTCTCCGGCCTGCTGCTGGTCTGGTTCCTCGACCATCCCTACGAAAACCGGAGCGGCAGCATCAAGCCGGACGAGATGGAGCGCCAGCTGGTGATCATCGAGGGGGAGCACAAGCGCGCTGCGCCCCCCTGCGACGAGGACGGCCATCCGATGGGCCTCCCGGCCTAGCGGGGATCGGCTAGCTTGGTGCCAGGGATAAGGAGAAGGCGATGGCGCTGACAGCGCTCCCGGGATCTTTCCGCGGCGAGTTGATTCAACCCGGAGATCCGACCTACGACGAGCATCGCAAGGTCTGGAACGGTTCGATCGACCGGTCCCCGGCCGTGGTCGTCCGATGCGCTTCCGCGCAGGATGTGGTCGGGGCTGTCGGCCTGGCCAGGGAATCTGGCCTGCAAACCGCCGTCAGGGGCGGTGGACACAGCTTTCCCGGCCTCTCCACCTGCGACGACGGAATCGTCATCGACCTGAGCGGGATGAAGGGGATCGAGGTCGATCCCGAGGCGCGAACGGCCCGGGTCGAGGCGGGTGTGCTGCTGGGTGAGCTGGACGGGGCCACCCAAGAGCATGGCCTCGCCGTCCCCGCCGGCATCGTCACCCACACCGGCCTCGCGGGCCTCACCCTGGGCGGCGGCATCGGCTGGCTGCACCGCAAGTACGGGCTGACGATCGACCAGCTGCTCTCCGCCACGATGGTCACGGCCGGCGGCGACGTCGTGCGGGCGAGCGAGACCGAGAACCCCGATCTCTTCTGGGGTCTCCGGGGCGGCGGCGGCAACTTCGGCGTCGTCACCGACTTCGAGTTCCGGCTCAACCCCCTGGGGCCGACAGTGCTGGCTGGGCCGATCTTCTGGTTGATGGAGGAGTCGCCTGAGGTGCTGCGCTTCTATCGCGACTGGATCGCCGAAGCTCCCGACGAGCTGATGACGATCGTGGTCCATCGCAAGGCGCCCCCGGTCGACTTCGTGCCTCCGGAGCTGCACGGTCGCCTCGTCGTCGCGGTCGTCTGCTGCTGGGCGGGGGACCTCGAGGAGGGAGACAAGGTGATCCGCCCACTACGCGAGTTCGGCTCACCCGTACTCGACCTGTGCGCCCCAAAGCCCTTCGTCGCGCACCAGGCCATGTTCGACCCGAGCTTCCCGCACGGGCGCTGGTACTACATGCGCTCCTGTGACGTGGCCGAGCTGACCGACGAGGTCATCGACCTCACCGTGGAGCACTCGATGCGGATCCAATCTCCGCTGACCAGCTTTCCCATCTGGCAGCTAGGCGGGGCGATCCGGCAGATCGGCCACGACGACACCGCATTCAATGGCCGCGCAGTGGGGCACACCTTCAATATCACCTGCTCCACCGAGGACGAGGAGGGCTTCGAGCAGGAGCGCACCTGGGCGCGTGAGTTCTGGTCAGCCCTGAAGCCCTTCCACACGAGTGTCTACGTGAACTTCCTGATGGATGAGGGCCAGGATCGAATCCGTGAGGCATACGGTCCGGAGAAGTACGAGCGCCTACGAGCGTTGAAACGCCAGTACGACCCCGAGAACCTCTTCCGGCTGAATCAGAACATCCCACCGGACTGAGACTTCGCCGGGCGCGTAATCTCGCGGCCCGCTCCCAGACGGAATCCGTGATCGAGGGATTCGAGTACACGACGATCGAGGTGGGGCCGACCAGGTACGCGCCAGGGGTCGCCGGCGACGGGCCGCCCGTTCTGCTGCTGCACGGCTTTCCGCAGACCCATTACTGCTGGCACCTGGTCGCCCCGGGCCTCGCCGACGGTCACACGGTCGTCGTCTGTGACCTGAAGGGCTATGGAGAGAGCCGCTCGGCACCCGGCGGGCCGCTGGGCGAGGGCTACAGCAACCGCGAGCGCGCCGCCGAGTTGGTCGCCCTGATGGCCCGGCTCGGCTTCGAGCGCTTCTCGGTCGTCGGCCACGACCGGGGCGGGCGGGTCTCCTACCGCATGGCGCTCGATCAACCCGCCTCAGTACAACGCCTTGCGGTGCTCAACATCGTCCCGACGGTCGAGCAGTTCGACCAGATGGCCCAGGGTGCCGCCGTCGAGTACTGGCCGTGGTTCTTCCTCGCCCAGGCGCCGCCCTTCGCCGAGCGGGTGATCTCGGCGAGTGCTGACTACGTGCTGCGAAGCATCCTCGAGTCGTGGCCGGCCGATCCGGATGCGATCTCTGAGGAGGCCGTTGAGGAGTACCTGCGTGGCTTCACCCCGGAGACGATCCCCGGGATCTGCGCCGACTACCGGGCGTCCTTCCATCTCGACCGGCAGATGGACGCGGAGGACCGCGACGCCCGGCGGCGGATCGGCTGCCCCGTGCTCGTCCACTGGGGCTCAGAGGAGGGGGCGATGTCCGACTCCTTGGAGGTCTGGCGCCGCTGGGCCGACTCTGTCGAGGGAGGGCCGCTGCGCTCCGGTCACTTCATCCCGGAGGAGGCGCCGGATCAGCTGCTCGCCTCGCTCCGGAACTTCCTGGGAGGCCTTGGGTAAAAGGAGCGGCCACCGCGCCGAGCTATGCGGTCTTCCGGGCGACGAGCGAGACGCTCTGGACACCGTACGTGTTGCAGGCGTCGAGGGCCCGGTCGGAGATGAACCGGTGTGAAGCTCTGCGTCCTCCCCTTCGGCGACCTGGCGGTACATCTCCTTCACCTGGGACTCGAGCTCCGCGGTCTCGACAAGTGAGGTTGCGTCGAGTTGCGGCAGGCTCCCCGCCGACTCCATTGGACATCCTCGGAGGCTGCTTGCTCGTCCGCCATCCTTGACCTCCTTGCTTGGGGACCAGACAGCCTCCGATTGTGCCGGGTTGCAGTGCGACTGTCCGTGAGAACCGTGCGATGTCCTCGAAGCCGCCGGGCTGCGGGAGTAGGCCCGAGGGTCAACCGGCCTTGCAAAGACATCTGATGTCTGTTAGGCCTGCCCATCAGCTAGGGGGCAACCGGAAGGAGATTCCGATGGCAGTAGCAGTTGAATTGAGTATCCATGGCCACGACGCAACGATCGACAAGTACTTCGAAGTGATCCAGCTCATGGGCGCCGTCCCTGAGGGACCCCATCCAGATCCAGGCTGTCTCTTCCACTGGGTAAGGAGCGACCCCAGCGGAGTGTTCGTAACCGACGTTTGGAAGACACGGAGGAGTTCGACAAGTTCGCGCAGGAGCAGATCGGCCCCAAGAGCGAGCAGGTCGGGTTGCCCTAAGCCGCAACAACCTCCGAAGACCATCGAGGTAGCCAACTTCCTCACGGCGGGCAGCTAGGCAGCGAGAGGCCCTGCAAGCCGCCGGGCTGCGGGAATAGGCCACCCATATCAGGCTCACGGCTTCGGGGCGCGTTGCTTCTCGTCGCCGGCCCTGAACGGCGAAACCCCCGTGTTAGCAGGGGTTCCGAGGTGCGCCTGAGAGGAGTCGAACCTCCACGACCCTGACGGGTCACAAGGCCCTCAACCTTGCGCGTCTACCAGTTCCGCCACAGGCGCGAGGGCAGTCGATGATAGTGGGCGAGGGCCGAAACGCCGACGGCCCTGAGCGGGGATCGTTCGGGCCAGAACGCAGCTTGAAACCGTCCGCGGGTGACGCTACTCTCCGAACATGTGTTCGCCCATCGTCTTCGTCGGCTACACAAATCGCCGACGGATCAACGCCGTCGGCCGACCGGCTGACTGAGGAGGAGAGATGGACCTCGTCAAGGACCTGACGAAGCGCCAGCGGGAGATCTTCGACTACATCAGCCGCTATCTCGGCCGGCATGGCTACCCGCCGACCATCAGGGAGATCGGCAAGGCCGTCGGCCTCCATTCCTCCTCGACCGTGCATGCGCATCTCTCGAAGCTCGAAAGCCTCGGGGTGCTGAAGCGGGATCCATCCAAGCCGCGCGCCCTCGAAGTGATGGTCGAGCGGGCGAAGAAGGCCGTTCGCCCGTCCGGGCTACCGCTGGTAGGGCAGGTCGCGGCCGGTGAGCCGATCCTGGCGGAGGAGAACATCGAGGACTATCTCGACGTTCCCGACGTCGTCGGCGGTGAGGACGGGGACTACATCCTTCGGGTGCGCGGCGACAGCATGAAGGACGCCGGCATCCTGGAGGGGGACTTCGTCGTGGTGCGTCCCACGGAGCGGGCGCGAGACGGCGAGATCGTGGTGGCCTTGGTTGGCGACGAGGCGACCGTCAAGCGCTTCTTCCGCGAGAAGGATCAAATCCGGCTCCAGCCGGAGAACAAGAGCATGAAGCCGATTCGCACCCGCGACTTGCGCCTTCTTGGTCGTGTCGTGGGAGTTTTCAGGAGGGTCTCATGACCGCACTGGCGGTGGAAGCGGAGACCCGCCTGTTCGAGCCGTCCGAGGTGACGCTGGAAGACACGATCCTCGGCGCCTGGGAGGCCTTGGCGGCTCAGAGCCGGGCCCAGTGTCCGGTGTGTCACGGAGAGCTGGAGCCAGGCGGCTGTGCCACCTGCGGCTCCTCGCTCTCCTGACGCGACCCCATCGCCCGGTCCGGAACCGGGCGAAACGGCTCCGCACAGCCACCCGTGACGGCTACCCTTGTTGTGCGAGCTAGGCAGTCGCGGAGGTGCATGCCTTCGAGGAAAGTCCGGACACCACAGGGCAAGGGCGGTGGGTAACGCCCACCCGGGGAAACCCGCGGGAAAGTGCCACAGAGAACAGACCGCCGATGGCGCGGCCACACGTGAGCCGCGCACAGGCAAGGGTGAAACGGTGCGGTAAGAGCGCACCGGCGCCGCGGTGACGCTGGCGCGCTAGGCAAACCCCGCCCGGTGCAAGGCCAAGCAGGACCTCTGACCCGGCCCGGCGAGGTCCAGGTGGGCCGCAGAGATGGATGGCTGCCCCCGACAGAATCCGGCTTATAGCTCGCTACGGAAGGGCCCCGGCAACGGGGCCCTTCCATTTGGTTGCCGGCGGAAGATGCCGGTCTCGCAGGCCTGCGGCCAGCCGTCCTTGACGCCGACGAACCTGCGGAAAGGCCAGCCGGCGAGCAGCTCGAAGGCCTTGGCGTAACCCGGGCGGTCGGAATCATCGAGCAGCAGGTAGCCGCCCGGGCGGACCTTGTGCATCGCCGGGTCCAGGCAGTCGATGCGCGTTACGGTCGGCGCCTCCAGGAAGTCGACGACCACTAGGTCGAACGCATCGTCAGGCAGGGAGGCGATCTCGCTCGGAAAATCCTCGACCGGTCTCAACCTGAGGTCCGCATTCGTCAGACCGGCCTCGTCCAGCCGCAGGCGGGTCGATGAGTGCCAGAACTCGTCGTCCTCCAGGCTGATCACCCGCGCCGCCCGGCGCGCGAACCAGGCGGTCGACCTTCCGGCCCCGAGCTCGAGGATCGACCACTCGGACCGGACTCGCCGGCGAAGCCAGCCGATCGAGGCGGGCACGAGCCAAGGACGCTCGGGAATCCGGCCCGTCCGCGCACGCAGCCAGGCGGCCGGGTAGCGCACCCAGCCCGATAGTGGCATCGCTTCCCGCGTGGTGTGGAAGCGCCCGGCGCGGGTCCCCGGGTCGTGCGGTCCCCTCAGCGGGAGCTCGGAGGCCACTTGCCCGACTCCACCTTCTTCTTGAAAGCCCGCTGACGCCGGAGCGCATCGCGCATCAGGAGCGGGGTGGCCCGGAGGGAAAGGTCGGGATGGCGATCGAAGAAGCGAGCGAAGCGCCCCCGCCAGCGGGGTATGGTCAGCACGGCCTTCGGCTTGTCGAGCAGGCGATCGACGTGTTCCGCCACCTGTTCTGGCATCAGCATCACGCCGGAGAAGGAGAGGGCGTCGTTCGGGTCGTCGAGCCTGTCGGCGATCATCGGCGTCCAGACGCCGTCGGGGCAGACGCAGGAGATCCGGATGCCGCCTAGCCCCGCGCGCCGCAGGTCAGCCGCCGTCCCGAGGCTGAAGGCGATGGCTGCGTGCTTGCTCGCCGAGTACCCGACGAGTCCTGTCGCGGCGGCGAGGCCGGCGAGCGAGATCACGTTGATGATGTGCCCGCGTCCGGCGGGCCGCATCCGGTCGATCGCGGACAGTGTGCCGTTCACCGTGCCGAGATAGTTCACCTCGAGCTGCCTGCGGTAGGCATCGGCGGGCTGCTCATGCGCAAGGCCAGTGATCAGGATGCCCGCGTTGTTTACCCAGGCGTCCACGGAGCCGCATCGCTCGACCAGCTGGTCCGCCGCCGCGCGGACGGCCTCGGAGTCGGTCACGTCGAGCGGAAGAGCCCACGCCCGATCGCCGAGCTGCCGCGCCGCCGAGTTGGCCTCCGCCTCATCGACGTCGGCGATCGCGACTTCGTAGCCCCGCCCCACCAGGCGCCGCGCGATCTCGAGACCCAGGCCTCTTCCCGCCCCGGTGACCAGCGCTGCCGGCATCGGCGGAGCATATGAAGTGGGCGATTCCATTCGCGGCGAAGGTTCGGTCGTGGGCGACCGAATCGAAGTTGCGAATGGTTCTCCGGTCCTTTGCTAAGCTGCCGCGCGCACTTCCGCTGAATCTCCGTCCGACGGAAAAGGCCGGAGATCGGGGGACCCACATGTTGGGGCGAATCGCGGCCAGTCCGCCGCGTAGCGCGATCTTTCAGCGCGAGCCCGTCAGCTAACCCCGTAGGCAACGAAAGAGGAAGGTTTGACGAGCAAGCGAACAATTGGTGCGATTGCGGGACTCGCATCCGTCGCTGCCCTTTTGATTGGCGCGCCGGGTGCCGGCGCGCAGACCGGCGGCGTCCCGGGGGGCACGACCACGGACCCGACGGCTACGCCGAGCTCCTCACCCAGCTGGACGGTCTTCAAGGCAGCCACCTGGTACGGCCCCGGCTTCTGGGGCAAGCCCACAGCCTGCGGGACAGTGCTGACACCGACCACCCTGGGCGTCGCCCACCGGAAGCTTCCCTGCGGGACGCAGGTCACCTTCAGCTACGGCGGCCTGAGCGTGGCCGCGACCGTTATCGACCGCGGGCCGTTCCGGAAGGGCTATGCCTGGGACCTGACCAAGAAGACCGCCAAGCGAGTCGGCTTCCTTGCCGTCGGGTCCGGTCCGATCCAGGCGACCGTGACGCCGCCGGCGAGCTAGCCGTTAGGCGGCAACTTCGCGCAGGACCGCGGGATCGCCCTCCTGGGGCAGCGCCGCAACTGAGGCAAACAGGCTCTCGAACTCGGCGAGGGCCAGCTCCGCGACCGCGTCGAGGATCTCCTCGTCGCTCCAGCCCGCCTCACGCGCCTCCTCGACCAGGTGATGGGGCGGCCGCTCGGAGGGGTTGATCGTCTCGCGAAGGAGGGCGAGCAGCGCCGCCTCCTTCTCATCCGAGGAGGTGAAGTTGCGGGCTCGGGCGACCTCGTCCAGGCCGAGGCCTGCGACGCGCGCGGTCCGGGCGTACTGGGTCAGGGTGTAGGGGTCGTGGCGCCACTCGCCGACGGCGAGGCCGATGCGCTCACGGGTCGCCCGCGGCAGCTTGCTCGAGCGGAGCTCCGTGCGCAGGCGGGTATAGCCGCGCAAGGCAGCGGGGGACTCGGCGAGCACGCCGAGAAACTTGGAGACGGCACCACCCGCGGTCTGGATGCTCTTGATCAGCGGAGCGCTTGCGTCCGGTGCGGTCAGTTCGTCGTGGATGTGGAATCGACTGGCGTCTGTCTTGATGGTCATTTCGTCTCGTTACCGCCGTTTACAAGAGGCTTACTTTACTTTTAGCCGGTTACTTACGCCTCGTAAGTTTACAAGCATCTTGGGGTTTCTGCACGTTGGTACGGATGACACCCCGGCTCGGATGTGCCTCTTACCCGACAGGCGACGGCTGGAAGCGGTCGTAACGCGCCCAACCGCGGCCGCGGGCGATAAGTTTCCGCCCCGATGGCCGTTACGACTGGCACCAAGGACGTAGTCGCGACCAACGCCAAGGAGGCGATCGCGTTCTGTGAGGAGAACGATGTCCGCTTCGTCCGCCTCTGGTTCACGGACCTGCTGGGCCAGCTGAAGAGCTTCTCGATCCACGCCGCGGAGCTCGACGACGCCTTCGAGGGCGGCATGGGCTTCGACGGCTCTTCGATCACGGGCTTCAACCCGATCGAGGAGTCCGACATGATCGCCCTGCCCGATCCCACCTCGCTGCGGCTCATCCCCTGGCGGCCCGAGGAGGAGAAGCGCACCGCGCGGATGTTCGCCGACATCCGGGTCCCGGGCGGCGATCCCTATGAGGGCGATCCGAGGTGGATGATGCGTCGGGCGCTCGAACGGGCCAACTCGATGGGCTTCGACGACTTCTTCGTAGGTCCAGAGCTCGAGTACTTCTATTTTCGCTCGGAGAACCCCGAGTCCGGCATTCCCGAGGTCCTCGACGAGGGCGGATATTTCGATTTGACCACCCTCGACGCCGGGTCCGACCTGCGCCGCGAGACGATCCTCGCCCTCGAGCAGCTCGGGATCCACGTCGAGTACGCCCACCACGAGGTGGGGCCCTCACAGCACGAGGTCGACATGCGCTACAAGGGCGCGCTCGCGATGGCTGACGACTGCATGACCTACCGGATCACGGTCAAGGAGTACGCGATGAAGTACGGCTGGTATGCCACCTTCATGCCGAAGCCGCTTGAGGGCGAGAACGGCTCGGGTATGCACGTCCACCAGTCTCTTTCGAAGGACGGCAAGAATGCCTTCTTCGACGCCGACGACCAGTACTTCCTCTCTGACACCGCCAAGGCGTTCATCGCCGGGCAGCTCAAGCACGCGCGGGAGATCTCCTCCCTCTTCGCGCAGTGGGTGAACTCCTACAAGCGTCTCGTGCCCGGCTACGAGGCGCCGGTCTACCTCTCCTGGTCACGCCGCAACCGCTCGGCGCTGGTTCGAGTGCCCCTCTATCACCCGGGCAAGGAGCAGGCGACCAGAGTGGAGCTTCGCTGTCCCGATCCGGCCTGCAACCCGTATCTCTGTTTCGCAGGGATGCTGCACGCGGGGCTCGAGGGGATCGAGCAGGGCTACGAGATCCCCGAGCCGATGGAGCAGAACCTCTACCACCTGACTCCCGAGGAGCGCCAGCGGCGGGGGATCGAGCAGCTCCCAGAGACGCTCGGTGAGGCGATCGAGCTCGCGGCGGAGTCGGAGCTGATGCTGCGGATCCTGGGCGAGCACGCTTTCAACCGGTTCATCGAGATCAAGCGCTCGGAGTGGGAGGACTACCGGGTGCGGGTCACCCCATACGAGATCGAGCACTTCCTGCCGATTCTCTAGACGGCGTCAGCCGAGTGCCGCGGCGAGCTCCTGCGGATCGGTCACCGGTGCTTTGCAGGCGAACTGCTCGCAGACGTAGGCTGCGGGCTTGCCCTCGACTGCGGGCCGCTCGCGGAGGAGCTCGGGGCGATCTGAGCCTTCCGGGCCACCGGCGAGTACGACGTGCGGCCGGTGGGCGGAGCGAACGACGCCGGCGAGCTCGGCGAGGCGCGCGGAGCCGGGGGCGCCGTTCGCCGGGGCGACGAGCGCGACCTCACGCACGGGGGAGAGGTGGAAATCGATCGCCTGGAGCAGGTGGCCGAAGGCGTCGGGGTGGCGGGCCGCGGCTGGCGCGAAGAGGCGCATGGTGCCCACCGCCCTCTCCTCATAGGCGCGCTCGCCGGTCAGGGCGGAGAGACGAAGCAGCCCGTAGGCCGCGGATGAGTTGCCGGAGGGGATCGGATGGTCGCCGACGTCCTTGCGGCGGGCAATCAGCTCCTCGTGGTCGTTTGAGGTCGTAAAGAAGCCGCCCCGCTCGTCGTCGGCAAACCGCTCGATCATCGAATCGGCCGTCTCTCGCGCGGCATCGAACCAGCGCACCTCGAGGGTCGCCTCATACAGGCGGAGCAGGGCCTCGACCAGGAAGGCGTGGTCCTCCAGGTAGGCATTGAGGCGAGCCTCGCCCTCCTTCCAGGTCCGCCGCAAGTGTCCCTCGGAATCGCGCATCGACTCCCAGACGAAGCGGGCGCACGCCGAGGCGGCATCGATGTAGTCCTGACGACCCGTCGCGGCTCCGGCGTCGGCCAGGGCGGCGATCATCAGCGCGTTCCACGAGCAGATCCGCTTGTCGTCGAGGCCGGGACGGACTCGCCGGTCGCGCCAGGCGTACAGAGCTCTGCGGGCATCGGCAAGCTCGGCAGGCTGCTGGGCGCTGGCCCCCAGCGGGACGTGCAGGATGTTCTTGCCCTCGAAGTTCCCAGCCGGGCTCACCCCCCAGTAGCCGAGCGCCCTCTCGATCGCGTCGGCAGCCAGCCCAGCCTCGGTCAGCGCCTGGCGCATCTCCGCCTCATCCCAGACGTAGAAGCGGCCCTCCTCGCCCTCGGAGTCGGCGTCGAGCGCGGAGTAGAAGCCGCCCTCGGGACCGCGCATCTCGCGCAGGACCCATTCGAGCGTCTCCTCGCAGACCCGCCGCCAGCGCTCCTCTCCCATCACCTGCCAGCCGTGCAGATAGACGCGCGCCAGGAGCGCGTTGTCGTAGAGCATCTTCTCGAAGTGGGGGACGAGCCAGGCGGCATCGACCGAGTAGCGGTGGAAGCCGCCCCCGAGCTGGTCGTAGATGCCGCCGTGCATCATCTTGTCGAGCGTCAGGCGCACGGGGTCGTTCTGGCCGCGGTCGAGCAGGAACTCGAGGGCGCTGGCCGGCGGGAACTTCGGTGCGCCCCCGAAGCCGCCGTGGCTGCGGTCGAAGGCGGCCTGCAGGCCGGAGGTCGCCTGCGAGAGGAGCGACTGGTCGAGCGGCTCCTGCGACTGCTCCACGCGTCCGACGGTCCCGAGCGACTCGCGGATCCGTGCCGATGCCTCCCGCAGCTCCTCGCGCTGGGTCCGGTAGGCGCCGGCCGTCGCCTCGAGCACCTGCCTGAAGCTCGGCATCCCCTGGCGGGGCTCAGGTGGGAAGTAGGTGCCGCCGTAGAACGGGACGCCCTCCGGGTCGAGGAAGACGGTCAGCGGCCAGCCGCCCTGCCCAGTCATCCCCTGGACGGCCTCCATGTAGATGTCGTCGACGTCGGGGCGCTCCTCGCGGTCGACCTTGATCGGCACGAAGGACTCGTTGATCAGAGCGGCCGTCTCCTCGTCCTCGAAGGACTCGCGCTCCATGACGTGACACCAGTGACAGGCCGAATAGCCGATCGAAAGCAGGATCGGCTTGTCCTCCTGTGCCGCCTGGCCAAGCGCCTCCGGGCCCCATGGCAGCCAGTCCACGGGGTTGTCCTTGTGCTGGATCAGGTAGGGGCTGGTTTCCTCGGCGAGGCGATTCGCCATCCACTTGAGGCTACCCCGGTGGCGCCGTTTGACATCCCCCGCCTCGATGAAATGATGCGGCCACCCGATCAACGAAGAGGCGCGATGAAGGACCTGACGGTGATCATGGACGACCAGCCCGGGAAGCTGGCGGACCTGGGCGAGGCGACCGGTAGGGCGGGGGTGAACATCGAGGGCCTCTGCGCGATGGTGGGTGACGGCAAGGGCTTCATCCATATCCTCGTTGAGGACGCCGGCGCGGCGCGCGGCGCGCTCGAGGCGGCGGGGATCGGCGTCGCCGACGAGCGGGAGGCCGTCATCGTCGACCTGCACGACAAGCCAGGTGCGATGGGGGAGGTCGCGCGCGACCTGGCAGAGGCCGGCGTCAACATCGACGTCGCCTACACGATCTTCACCGGCGTTCGCCTCGTGATCCTCACCGAGGACGTCGAGGCCGCGCGCCAGGCGCTCGACCTGAACGGCGCCTCGGGCTAGGCAGAACGCAAACGGCCCCCGAAGGAGCCGTTCGCGGATGTCTGGCAGCGCGGAGTTGCTGCCGCTACGGGCAGCGCTTCAGCGTGTCGCGGCCCGATCCACCCTTGCAGATGTCCCGATTCTTGCCGCCATTAAGGAGGTCGTTGCCGCTCTTGCCCTTCAGGCGATCGCGGCCCGCCTTGCCCTTGAGGACGTCGCCGGACTTACCCCCGTTCGCCAGATCGGGCCCGCCGCCGGCGATCACGGTGTCGCCGCCGTCCTGGCCGAAGACCTCGTCGGCTCCAGCACCCGAGCAGATCAGATCGCCGCCGCCTCCGGCGAAGACCTGGTCGTTGCCCTCGTAGGTGACGATCACGTCGCCGGCGGAGGTGCCGGTGATCACGTCGTCACCGGCGGTGCCGACGATCGTGGGCGTCGCACAACTCGCCTTGCCCTTCTTCTGGTTCTGCGGCGCCTTGCCCGGCTTGTTCACCGTCGTCGCCGCGGTGGCCGAGTTGTTCGCACCGTCCGTGTCCGCGAGCGAGGCGGCCACGCTTGCAGTGTTCGACAGCGTGCCGTGCTTCTTCGCCTTGACGACGATCGTCGCGGTCTTGGTAGCACCATTCGTGACCGTCCCGAGATCGCAGGACACCGTGTTGCCGGCCTTCTGGCACGTGCTCGTCGCGGAGACGAAGTCGACATCCGACGAAGCCGGCAGGTTGTCGGTCACGACGACGATAGTCGCGTCGTTCGGTCCGTTGTTCGTGACGCTGATCGTGTAGGCGAGGTTGTTGCCCTGAACAACCGGATCCGGGTTGTCCGTCTTCGTGATCGACAGATCTGTCGGACCGGGGGCCGCCGCGGCACCGCCCGTGTATCCGATCAGGGCGAGAACGAGCGTCCCCGCCAGCACCCCACATATTCCGATGAGCCGAGGCGCACTCCAACGCTGATGGGCGTGATCGCTGCGCATCTTTCCCTCCTTGGCAGAATCCGGAATTGACTTCTTCCCAAAGAGCGTCACTCGTACGCCCTCGGGTTACGCCCAACGGCCCTACGCGAGCTCTTCGACGCCGGTGCGGAGGTCGTGGATTTCGCTCATGTGCCGGTCACGTCCGAGGCGAACGCCTCGAATGCGGCCACGTAGCGGTCGATGTGCTCCTGCTCGTGGGCGATCGAGAGTGTCCACTCCTCCTCGACCCCGGGGGTCATGAAGATGCCGTGGTTCATGTGGTAGAGCCAAGCGAGGGTGGATAGCTCGCCATCGACCTTGGTGAGGTAGTCGCGGTACTCGTAGATCGGCTCGGGGGCGAAGATCACGCAGCCCTTGGCGCCGATCCCCTCCGTGTAGGCCGGCAGGCCGTACTTGTCGATCACCTCCTGGCAGCGAGCCTTGAGCGCCTCGTTGGTCGCTTCCAGCTTGTCGTATGCCTCCGGGGTGAGGACCTTGGTCAGGGTTGCCTCGGCGGCGGCCATCACCAGCGGGTTGCCGTTGAAGGTTCCGATCTGGTGCACCTTGTCCGAGGCGACGACCTCTCCCAGCTCGGCCGTCATGCCGATCGCCCCTCCCGGGTAGCCGCCGCAGATCGCCTTGGCCAGGCAGATCAGGTCCGGCTCGACGCCGAAGCGCTGCGTCGCGCCGCCGTAGGAGATCGTGGCGCCGGTCTTCACCTCGTCGAAGATCAGCTTCACCCCGTGCTCGGTACAGAGCTGCCGCACTCGCTCGAGGTAGCCCTCCTTGGGCGGGATGATGTTGATGTTCATCATCGCCGGCTCGATGATCAGGCCGGCGACCTCGCCCTCGTGCTCGTTCAGCACGCCCTCGAGCACCTCGGCGTCGTTGAATGGAACCGGGACGGTGAGCTCGACGACCCCCTGCGGGTACCCGGCGCCGAAGGGGACCGGGGTCGGGCTTTCGCGCGGACCGAGCTCGTCGAGCTTCGGATAGCAGGAGACCATCACCGCGTCGTGGTGGCCGTCATAGGAGCCCTCGATCTTGATGATCAGGTCGCGGTCGGTCGCCCCGCGGGCGAGGTGAATCGCCGACATGGTCGACTCGGTTCCCGAATTCGAGAAGCGCCACTGCGGCAGGCCGAAGCGCTGGACCAGGTTCTGGGCGGAGACGATCGAGCCGTTGGTTGGTGCGGCGAAATGGGTTCCCAGGTCGATGCGCTCCTTCACTGCCTCGCCGATGATCGGGTTGGCGTGCCCGACGCACATCACGCCGAAGCCGTTGTGGAAGTCGACGTACTCGGAGCCGTCGACGTCCCAGACGAGGGCCCCCTTGCCCCGGTCGATGTAGACGGGCCACGGGTCGTTGAGCTGGAAGGAGGAAGGGACGCCGCCCGGCATCACCCTGCGCGCCCGGTCGAAATACTCCGCCGAGGTGGGCGTGTGCTCCCGGAAGCGCGCCATCTGCTCCTCCGTGAGCCTGTTGATCAGCTTGCGATCCATGGCCGACTCGGCCGCCGACGTCTGTGTCGCCTTCTGGGCCACGCTAGCGGCAGCCTAGCGAGGGGCCTCCCTCTAGATGGTCGAGCTCTCGGATCGGCTCCGGTTCGCAGCATCGGGCATGAGCTGCTCTGCCGATTCGACGAAAGTGGCCGAGAGGCTGGCGCAGGCGAGCGCCGCAGCGGCCGCCACGTAGAAGGCCGCGCTGTAGCCGCCAACTGCCGCAGCGGCGCCGACGAGAGGTGATCCGACCAGCATGCCGAGATCGAAGCTGGCGGTGAACGTTCCCATCGCCGCGCCGCGGCGCTCCGGTACGACCCGCTCCACCGCGAGCAGCGAGAGGGAGGGGAAGAGGAGCGAGAACGCGGCGCCCATTCCGATCGCGCCCGCAATCACAAACGCCAGGCTGTTCGCCGCGCCGATCAGCACCAGCCCGGTCGCCTCCACCAGCGCGGCGCCGAGGGCGCAGCGCGCGGAGCCGATTCGGTCGGGCAGTCCGCCCGCGACCAGGCGAGTCGCGACGACCGTTCCAGCGAAGACGCTGAACACCTCTGGGCCGTGGCCGATTCCACGCTCATCCAGGCTGAGGACGATGAACGAGGAGACCGCGGCGAAGCCGAAGACGCTGAGAGCAAAGGTTCCACCCGGGCCGAGCGCCTCGCGTGAGATGAACGGGCCACGGGAGGCGGCCCCACTCTTGATCGGGTCCTCGTCCATCCTGGTGGCGATCAGCGCGCCGAGGAGAGGAGCCCCAGCGGCGAAAGCCCAGACGAGATTGAAGCCTCCGGCGTGCTGCATGAGGACGCCGATCGGAGGGCCCAGGGTGAGTCCCGTCCAGATGGCGAGGCCATAGAGGCCGATCATCCGCCCGCGGCGCTCGGGTGGGGCCATGTCGACGTTCCAGGCCGATCCGGCCGTGAACACGGTCCCCTCGCCGGCGCCGAGGAAGAATCGCGCGATGATCAGACCCGGGATTCCGGCCGGTACGAAGTAAAGGCCCCCGGCGATCGCCGCCAGGAGTGCGCCTCCGATCACCGTTGGCTTGCGGCCGCGCCGGTCGGCGAGGTTGCCGGCGATCGGGCGACAGACGATCCCGGTGAGGGCGAAGGCGCCGGTGACGATCCCGACCTCGAGATCGGAGCCATTCAGGTTGTCCTTGACGTAGTGGGGGAGGACGGCGAGCGTCGCGCCCACCGCTAGTAGGCCCAAGTTGGTGACGATGAAGATGCCGGCGAAGCCGGCCCAATCCTCACGCCAGATCCGCCCGGCGCTCACGTCCCGCTCCGCAGCTCGGCGCGCCTGATCTTCCCGCTCGGGGTCTTGGGGAGCTCGTCGGCGAACTCGACGATGCGCGGGTACTTGTAGGGGGCGGTCACCCGCTTGACGTGCTCCTGGAGCTCGACGGCGAGCTCGTCCGAGGGATCGCCATCGGCTAGCACCACGATCGCCCGAACAACGGAGCCCCTCTCCTCGTCCGGAGCCGGAACCGCGGCCGCCTCGGCGACCGCGGGATGGGAGACGAGGACGGACTCGACCTCGAAGGGGCCGACGCGGTAGCCCGCCGTGACGATGATGTCGTCGTCTCGGCCCTCGAACCAGAGGTAGCCGTCCTCGTCCTGGCGGACGTGATCACCGGTCGGCCACCACTCGCCGTCGAAGGGGTCCTCCCCCAGGTAGTGGCTGAAGAAGCTGGGCACGGTCTCCGGCCGCACCTGGAGCTCGCCGTCGACCACGCGCGTTTCCACCCCGGGTAACGGCCGACCCATCGAGCCGTCGCGGCCCGGGTCGTCCTCGCCGGGTTGCATCCCGCTGATCGCGCCGGTCTCGGTCTGGCCGTACCCGTCGCCGATGCCGATCCCCAGCCGCTCCCGGAACATCCTGATCACCTCCGGGTTGAGCGGCTCTCCGGCCGAGACCATTCGTCGCAGCGACCGAACCGGGCTCAGCTCGGCTCGCTTGGCGAGGATTCGGTACTCGGTCGGGGCCTGGCAGAGGACGTTGACTCTCTCCCGCTCGAGGATCTCCAGGCGCTGGATGGGGTCGAAGCGCGCATCGTGGAGCAGGGCCGCTGCGCCCTCCAGCCAGGGGGCGATGAAGACGTTGCGGGTCGACTTCGACCAGCCTGGCGCGGCCGTGCACCAGGCGAGCTCGCCGTTGGTGGCTCCGAACCAATACTCGGCCTGCAGGCGCTGACCGAGGAGGTAGCGCTGCGGATAGACCACACCGCGGGGATCGCCTGTTGTGCCCGAGGTGAAGATGATGACCGCGGGGTCATCGTCGCCCAGGTCCGCGACGTCGGCGGGCGTCTCCTGGGGAGGTCCTCATCGAGTGCCTCCGCCACCTCCGTCAGCGTCATTGCCTGCACGCCCGCGGGCAACTCGCCGAAAAGCTCCTCCTGGCCGATGCAGAGCTTGGGATCTGCCGCCGCAATCCTCAGCTCGAGGTCCTTGCGGCGGAGCTGCGGGTGGCAAGGCATCGCCACGGCACCCATCCGGAAGCAGGCGAGCATCGCGAGCACCCATTCGATCCGGCTGCCGATCAGCGTCATCACCGCGTCGCCACGCTCGACGCCGCGCGCCGCCATCGCGCCCGAGAGCCCGGCGCTACGGGCGATCAGCTCCCCGAAGTGCCATTCCCGGCGATTCCCCGCTCCGTCGATCGCGACGATCCCGAGCCGCGAGGCGGGAGCGCGCTCCATCACCTCCTCGATGAAGTTCACACGCCTAGTCTGCCGGGCGGCCGCCGACCTTGGCCCGCCGTTCACCCCGGATCAACGCTGCCCGGGCCGGGCCCCTGGGGACGCGCGCACCTCGATGATCGGCGAATGGAGCACGACATCGGGCGCGAAGGCGGCACGAATCGCCGCCTTGTCGCGGGCCTCCATCCCGGCGCGGAGCAGGGCGGGTGAGCTCACCGCCGCAGCTCGGTGCCGTCGTAGAGCTTCTTGACGACGACCCCGCCGGGCGGGGCGGCCTCGACGCAGAGGTTGCAGAGGACGCATTCGTCGAGGTTCTCGCGGACGATTGCGACCGTGCCGTCGTCTTCACGGACGTCGAAGATGTCCACCGGGCAGACCTCCTCGAGCCTGGCGGCGATCTCGGCGTCGGTCCGGACTTCGTCGGAGACCTCGACGTCGATGAAGATCCCCTGCAAATCCTGGATTTCTGCCATCAGGCTCCACCCCGGTCACTCGCGCTCGCGGGCTCGCGCTCGGCCCCCAGCTCGTTCTTGACGGCCTTGGGGATCTCGTCGATTCGCTCGACCACGGGGATGCCTGCTCCCTGGAGCCGGGCGATCTTCTGGGTGGCCGAGTCCTCGGCGCCCTCGACGATCGTGCCTGCGTGGCCGAAGCTCATCCCCTTCATCTCCTCGTCGTCCATGAACTTGCCGGCCATGAAGGCGACGATCGGAAGGCGCGAGCCCGCCCGCTCGCGCCAGTCGACGAGCTCGGCCTCCATGCGGCCGCCGGGCTCGGTGTAGATCACGATCGCCTCGGTCTGATCGTCCTCCTCGAAGAGGGGCATGAGCTCGGCGTAGGTCGAGCCGATGATCGCGTCGCCCCCGATCGAGACGGCGGTGGAGACGCCGAGGCCCGCGGCGGTCAGGGTCGAGGAGATCTCGGTGGTCATCCCGCCGGAGCGCGACATCACCCCGATCGCCCCCGGCTCATACGCCTTGGCGGCGTCCTTGGCCGGGCCGCCGATACCGCCCATCTTGCAGACACCTGGGGCGATCACCCCGAGGCAGTTCGGGCCGATGATCCGCGCGCCGCGGAGGTTGGCCAGCTCGACCATCTGGGCGACGTCGCGGCGCGGGATGCGCTCGGTGACGACGACGATCAGCTTGATCCCGTTCTCGATCGCCTCGAAGACTGCATCCTTGGTGAAGGCGGGGGGGACGGTGACGACGGAGCCGTCGATCGGGCCGCCGTGGTTCTCGACCGTCTGCTGGACGGTGTCGAAGACCGGGACGCCGTGGACGTCGCGGCCCTTGCGGCCGGGAGTGACGCCGCCCACCACCTTTGAGCCGTAGTCCAGGCACTCCCTGGTCAGGTTGACCGCCTCGCGCCCCGTGATGCCCTGGACGATGAATGTGAAGTCCTCGCTCAGCAGGATGCTCATGCGGCGGCCCCCCGGATCCTCTCGACGGCCTCAGCGGCCGCGTCCCACATCGATGTCGAGCGGTCGCGGAACTCGACGCCGTACTTGCGGAGGATCTTCGCCCCCTCCTC
The DNA here is from genome assembly GCA_963695675.1 of uncultured Solirubrobacterales bacterium. Lineage (GTDB taxonomy): Bacteria > Actinomycetota > Thermoleophilia > Solirubrobacterales > 70-9 > DASUPK01. Next base: position 557,943 of record CAVOGY010000007.1, on the reverse strand, counting down.
CTCCCAGGCGCCCGGGATGCGGAAGACGGTGATCGTCTCCGCCGGGTCCTTGCCGAGCTCGAGGCAGGCCTTGATCACGCCGCGGGCAACGATGTCGACTCGAGTGTTGGAGACGATCGACATCATCACCGCGATCTTCGCGACGCCGTCCTTCTTCAGGACCTCCTTGGCGAGTCCGCAGGACTTGGCGACCGAGGGGTTGCCGCCGATCTCCGTGTAGTTGGCCGGCTTGCCCCCTTGGCTGCGGACGGCGTCGGTGAGGGTGAGGGAGCCGCCGCCGGCGCCAATTACCAGCCCGAGGTTGCCGGTGAAGCCGTGGTCCTTGCCCTGGATGACGCCGCGGTGGTCTGCCTCGTCGATGGCCTTGACGTTGCGCTCGAACTCGGACGGCTCGTAGAGCTCGCGGGGCTCCTCGAGATCGACGCCGATCTCCTTGAGCGTCTTCTGCTGGCGGCCGACGGCCTCGTCCTCCATCTCCGTGTGGGCGTCGAGAGCGACGAAGGAGCCGTCGGATAGGCGCGCCAGCGGGTTGATCTCGGCGAGGGTCATGTCGCAGTCGCGCTGCAGCTGGGCGAGGCGCGCGAGCACCGGGGTGGCGCGGGTGAGCTCGCGGCCCGTCATCCCGACCGACGCGACCACCTCCTTGGCCCGAAAGTCGGGAATGGGCTGCAGGTTGGACAGATGGCCCCGACCGAGGTGGTCCGGGTGCTGATCGGCGATCTCCTCGATGTCGATCCCGCCCATGTCCGAGAAGAGCATCAGCGGTCGCTTGGCGCGCCCGTCCCAGAGGACCGCCGCGTAGTACTCCTGCTCGACCTCGGCCTTCGGGTCGACCAGGACGCCGACCGGCCTATGGCCGTTGATTTCGAGCCCGAGGATCTCCTCCGCGTGGGCCTCTGCCTCCTCGGGCGTGTCGGCGAACTTGACGCCGCCGGCCTTCATCCGGCCGCCGGTCAGCACCTGGGACTTGATCACGGTCGAGCCGCCGATCCGCTCAGCGGCCTCGCGGGCCTCGGCCGCGGTCCTGCAGAAGCCGTACTCGGTGACCGGGATCCCGGCCCGCTCGACTATCCGCCGGCTTTCGAACTCGTAGAAGCGCATGGATGCTCGCCCGGGGGCGGGGCGGGAAACAGTACAAAGCCGCCGCCCGCGGCGATGCGCTCCGGAGACTGACCTGACGCGCCAGTCCGTAATAGGCTCGATGTGCCGGGCCAGTGACCCGGCGAAATTGTCTCGGCTAGCCAAGGAGGAGTTATGCGCAAGAAGCTGGGAGGGATTCCGGCCACGGTGATCGCGGTCATCGCGCTCTTCGTCGCTCTGGGCGGCGGCTACGCGATCGGCGCCGGGTTCATCGGCACCGGGGATCTCAAGAACCAGGCTGTGACGAACAAGAAGATCAAGAAGACGACGATCAAGGCAAACAGGGTCGCGCCGAACACGCTGACCGGTGACCAGATCAACGAGGCGAGCCTGAGCGGCGCCGGGACCGGCCGCTCGGTCAGAGAGGACACAGCGGCGCCGGTGCCTGCCGGCTCGGGAGCCACGACCGTCCTGACGCTTTCGGTACCGGCCGGGAGCTACGTGTTGAACTCGAAGGCGGTGCTCGCCAAAGGCGGCACCATCGGTCCGGTCCAGTGCTTCCTAGTCGCCGAAGGTGACCAGGACCGGTCGCTCGAGTACATCGATGCGACCCACAACGACACGATCGTGAACCTGCTGGTGCACACCTTCACGGGTGCCGGCACGGTGACGCTCCAGTGCGACAACCCGAACGCCACCCTGCTGCTCGTCACCAACAAGGTGATCACCGCCACACCCGTCGGGGCAATCAACAGCTCGACGCTGCCGTAGAGGCGGGCGCGCCGGGGACCGGGCGGCGCCCGGTCCCCGGCGGCCGCCAGGCGCTAAGCCCGCTCGGGCTCGGTGACCGCGCCGGCCGCGGCGGTGCGCTGCGGTCGCAGCAGCACCAGGGCGGCGACCGCGCCGACCAGGCAGAAGATCGCGCCGACGATGAACTGCAGCTGGAAGCCGTCCGTCGTCGCGATGGCCGCGGCTGTCCCGGAGCTGATCTCAGAGTGCGTATGGGAGACCGCGATCGTCGTCAGCACCGCGAGTCCCAGCGCTGCCCCGATGAAGCGCGAGGTGTTGAGGACACCCGAAGCGAGTCCGCTCAGGGCGCGGGGTACACCTTGGACGGCGACGATCGTGGCCGGCACCAAGGAGAGGCCGAGCCCGAAGGCGCCGAACAGTCCGCCGGGAAGGACCTGGCCCACGTAGGTCCCTCCCGGGGTGACGCCGGTCAACAGCAGCTCCCCCGCGGCGACCGAGAGCATCCCGGCAGCGAGGGTCACGCGGGCGCCGATACGCCGCGCCAGACGGGGCGCCAGGGTGGCGCCGGCGGCGACTGCCGCCGTCAGGGGCACGAACGCGATCCCGGTGTGCAGCGCGCTGTAGTGGAGGGTGCCCTGCATGTAGAGCGAGAGGAAGAACCAGAAGCCAAAAATGGCCGCGTAGAGCATGAAGATCACCAGATTCGCCGCCCGCAGGCTCCGCATGCGAAAGACGCTCAGCGGCATCAGCGGCACGCGCCTCGGATCCTTGGTCAGCGATCCCTGGTACAGCGTGAATCCGGCGAGCAGGACGACCCCCGCGGCGAGCGGGCCGAGCACGCCAAGCGAGCCCCAACCAAGCCGGTCGGTGGTGACGATGCCGTAGGTGAGCGCCGTCATGCCGAGGGTGACGAGCACGGCGCCCGGCAGGTCGAAGTGCCGGCTCTCCGTCTCGCTGCGGCCCTCGGGGACCAGCCTGCCGCTGAAGAGCACGATCGCGAGCCCGATCGGCACGTTGATCAGGAAGATCGCCGGCCAGCTGAATGCCTCCGTGAGGACGCCTCCGAGCAGCACGCCCGCCGTGGCGCCGACCGCCCCGATCGCACCCCAGATCCCGAGTGCCCGGTTGCGGGGCGGTCCCTCGTCGAAGGAGGTGGTGATGATCGCGAGCGTCGCCGGGGAGAGGATCGCAGCGCCGATGCCCTGGATCGAGCGCGCGGCGATCAGGAGGGCGGGGGAGGGGGAGAGTGCGCAGAGCAGAGACGCTCCGGAGAAGAGGAGAGTGCCGGCGAAGAACATCCGCCGGCGGCCGAATAGATCGGAGGCGCGCCCGCCCAGCAGCAGAAAGCCGGCGAAGGTCAGGGTGTAGGCATTCAGGACCCACTGCAGGCCGGTGGCGGAGAAGCCGAGGTCGTCGCGGATCGCCGGCAACGCGACGTTGACGATCGAGACGTCGAGGATGGTCATGAACTGGCCCAGACAGACGACCAGCAGCAGCGCGTTGGAGTTCCGTCTCACGAGCCCCCTTGCGGCGGTGACCGGGTTCACTTGCGAACGGCCTCCAGAATGTACGCGGCCTCGACAACCGCCGCCACCGAGAGAGGCTGGGGCCGCGCTGATCCCTGCCGTCCTCGTGTTCGGGGGCCACGGCGGCGGTTTCGATGTTTTCGTTGTTGGGCATGCCTTGCCTTCCTGCCGTTTCGATAGTACGATGAGCATCGTACCATAACGTTCGATGACTGTCGAACAAGCTAAGCTGAACGGTATGGAACTCCATCACCCTGAGAGGAGCGAGATCGAGCTGCCGGCCGTGCTGCACGCCCTCAGCGATCCGCACCGGCTGGAGATCGTCCGCCGACTCGCTCAGGACTCCGCGCCGCGCCCCTGCGGGAGCCTGGACTTCGGGGTGACCAAGTCGACGATGACGCATCACTTCCGCACGCTTCGGGAAGCGGGAGTGATCCGGCAGGAGCGCCAGGGCACGACGAAGCTCACCACGCTCCGCCGGGAAGATCTGGACGCGCGCTTCCCGGGCCTGCTGGACGCGGTGCTGAGCTCGAAGCCCATTCCCGCCTGAGGATCAATCGCGCTTGAGCAAGGTTCTGCCTAGGCTCACGGGCCCGATGGCAGAGGCGCCGCCCATCTATCCCCAGGTCGTCGTCGGATATTTGGAGAACGAGCGCGGCGAAGACGCGCGCGTGCTGGCGGAGCGAGTCGTCGAGCGCGATGGCGGCGACCTCAAGGTGGTGCACGTCGAGAAGGGATCCCCCGCGGACGCCCTCCAGGCCCTGGCCGAGAAGGGTGAGGCGGATCTGATCGTCCTCGGCTCGACGCACCGGGCCCACGTCGGCTCGGTGGCGCCGGGCAGCGTGGCCGAGCACCTGCTCCACGGGGCCAAGTGCCGGCTGATCATCGCGCCGAAGGCATACGCCGAGGCGGATCACTCCGGCGACCAGCTCCGGGTCGCGGCGGTTGGCTTCGACGGGACGGCAGAGTCCCACGCCGCCCTCGACGAGGCCGCCAAGCTGGCTGCAAAGTTCGGTGCCTCGATCCGCGTGATCGGGGTGGCGACACCGACGCCCCCGATGGGTGTGGGGGCTGCAGCCCAGGTGGGCGCCGAGGCGGGGCCGGACTTCCAGACGCAGCTCAACGACGCGGTCGCGGCGCTTGCGCCTGAGCTCCGCGCGCTGCCGGTGTTCGAGCGCGGCAACCCGGTTCAGAAGCTGCTCGAGGACGCCGAGATCGGCGTCGACCTGCTCGTCCTCGGCTCTCGGGGCTTCGGGCCCGTGATGCGACTGCTGATTGGCAGCGTCTCCTCGCGCGTCATCCGCGAGGCGCCGTGCCCGGTCCTGGTCGTGCCCCGTCCCGCCTAGCCCAGCCGCCTGCAGGGTCGTTTCGAACGCCCACACGGCGGGCACGGACCCCTACGATCCGTCACAGACTCCCGCAGCCAGAGCGGCCTAGCGGCCGGATGATGTGAGAGCATCTCGCGCCTGGCAGGGCAGGGGGTCATCAATTCAACCATCGAGGAGTTGAGCGCATCAGTGAGTGAGACAAGCGCCACGAAAGAGGCACCGACCAAGCACGCCAAGCTCGTCTCCTGGGTGGCGGAGATCGCAGAGCTCACCCAGCCTGACGCGATCCACTGGTGTGACGGCTCCGCGGAGGAGTACGACTCCCTCGCTCAGCAGCTGGTCGATGCCGGCACGTTCGAGAAGCTCTCCGACGCCAAGCGGCCCAACTCCTATCTGACCCGGTCCAACCCCTCGGACGTGGCGCGCGTCGAGGACCGGACGTTCATCTGCTCACAGAAGGAGGAGGACGCCGGGCCGACCAACAACTGGCGCGAGCCGGGCGAGATGCGGGACGTCCTGAATGAGCTGTTTGCGGGATGCATGAAGGGGCGGACCATGTACGTGGTTCCCTTCTCGATGGGCCCGCTCGGGTCGCCGATCTCGCACATTGGCGTCCAGCTGACCGATTCGGCGTACGTGGCGACCTCGATGCGGATCATGACCCGCATGGGCGCGGCAGCCCTCGAGGTCCTCGGGGAGGACGGCGAGTTCGTCCCCTGCGTTCACTCGGTCGGCATGCCACTCGTAGACGGCCAGGAGGACGTCTCCTGGCCCTGCAACGAGACGAAATACATCGTCCACTACCCGGAGACCCGCGAGATCTGGTCCTTCGGGTCGGGTTATGGCGGGAACGCGCTGCTCGGTAAGAAGTGCTTCGCGCTCCGGATTGCCTCGGCGATGGCCCGCGACGAGGGCTGGCTGGCGGAGCACATGCTGATCATCAAGCTGACCTCGCCCGAGGGCAAGGTCAAGTACGTCAGCGGAGCCTTCCCGTCGGCCTCGGGCAAGACGAACCTGGCGATGCTGATCCCCAAGCTCGAGGGCTGGACCGTCGAGACTGTGGGCGACGACATCGCCTGGATGAAGTTCGGCTCCGACGGGCGCCTTTACGCCGTCAACCCCGAGGCGGGCTTCTTCGGCGTCGCGCCGGGCACCGGTCACAAGACCAACCCGAACGCGATGGAGACGGTCGAGAAGAACACGATCTTCACGAACTGCGCCCGGACCGACGACGGCGACGTCTGGTGGGAGGGCATGACCGGTGAGCCGCCGGAGCATGCGATCGACTGGAAGGGCAACGACTGGACCCCCGACTCGGACGAGCCGGCAGCGCACCCGAATGCGCGCTTTACGACCCCTGCCGCGCAGTGCCCCTGCATCGCCGAGGAGTGGGAGGACCCCGCCGGGGTTCCGATAGACGCCTTCCTGTTCGGCGGCCGGCGGGCGACGGTCGTCCCGCTCGTCACCGAGGCGTTCGACTGGGAGCACGGGGTCTTCCTCGGCGCGACGATGTCGGTCGAGAAGACGGCGGCGGCCGACGGCACGGTCGGGGAGCTGCGCTTCGACCCGATGGCGATGCTGCCCTTCTGCGGCTACAACATGGCCGACTACTTCGGGCACTGGCTCGAGGTGGCTCAGCGCGACGGCGCGAAGCTGCCGAAGGTATTCCTGGTCAACTGGTTCCGCAAGGACGACGAAGGCAACTTCGTCTGGCCCGGCTTCGGCGACAACATCCGTGTGCTGGAGTGGATCTTTCGGCGCACGGACGGCGAGGGGGAGGCCGTCGACACCACGATCGGCCGCGTCCCGGCCGAGGGCGAGATCGACATCGAGGGCACAACCGTCAGTGAAGAGGACATGCGGCTCCTGCTCGAGGTGGACCCCGAGGCCGTCAGGGCGCAGCTTCCCCAGGTCGAGGAGCACCTGGCGCGCTTCGGCGACCGGCTGCCGGATGCCCTGCAGGCGCAGCTCGAGGCCCTCAAGGAGCGCTTGGGTAACTAGCGGCCCTGTGCCCTTGGCTGCCGTGCCGAGGCCCGCTCCCGCGCCGCGACATAGAATCGCGCTGCCATGGAAGAGCCGGTCAAGTTCCCACTATCGGAGGAGGAGATCCCGACCAGCTGGGTGAACCTGCTGGCCGACCTGCCAGGGGACCCGCCGCCCCCGCCGCTCAGCCCGGCGACCGGCGAGCCGGTCGGGCCGGAAGACCTCTCGGCGATCTTCCCGATGGCCATCATCGCGCAGGAGGTCTCGACCGATCCCGAGATCGCGATCCCGGAGGAGGTCCGCGACGTCTACCGCCTCTGGCGGCCGACGCCGCTGCTGCGGGCGAGGCGACTCGAGCGGGAGCTCGATACGCCCGCCCACATCTACTACAAGTACGAGGGGGTCTCGCCCGCGGGGTCTCACAAGCCGAACACGGCGGTCGCACAGGCCTTCTACAACAGCGAGGCGGGGATCCGGAAGCTCGCAACCGAGACCGGGGCCGGGCAGTGGGGATCGGCGCTCGCCCTCGCCTGCCAACTCTTCGGGCTCGAGTGCGAGGTATTCATGGTCGGCATCTCCTATGACCAGAAGCCCTATCGGAAGGCGATGATCGAGACCTGGGGCGGGACGGTCCACCGCAGTCCCTCCGACCTGACCGAGGCAGGCCGCTCACAGGCCGAACATCAGTCCGGCAGCCTCGGGATCGCGATCTCCGAGGCCGTCGAGGTCGCCGCCGGATCCGAGGAGGTGAACTACTCCCTCGGCTCTGTGCTCAACCACGTCTGCCTGCACCAGACCGTGATCGGCCAGGAGTGCATCAAGCAGATGGAGCTTGCGGGGGAGGCCCCGGACGTGGTGATCGGCTGCGTCGGAGGGCGGCTCCAACTTCGCCGGCGTCGCCTATCCGTTCCTTCGGCGGCGGATCCGCGAGGGCACCGAGACTCGGTTCGTCGCGGCCGAGCCCGCGGCCTGCCCGACGCTCACCCGCGGCCGCTACGCCTACGACTTCGGCGACACCGTCGGCATGACCCCGCTGATGCCGATGTACACGCTCGGCCACGACTTCGTTCCGCCGCCCGTTCACGCCGGCGGGCTGCGCTACCACGGCGACGCGCCGAGTCTTTCCGCGCTGGTCAAGGGGGAGCTGGTCGAGGCCAAGGCGATCGCGCAGACGGCGGCGTTCGAGGCCGCCGTGCGTTTCGCCCGCTGCGAGGGGATCATCCCCGGGCCCGAGCCGGCCCACGCGATCCGTGCCGTCTTCGACGAGGCGGAGGCAGCCAAGCATGCCGGCGAGGAGCGGGTGGTCCTCTTCAACCTCTCGGGACACGGGCACTTCGACATGTCCGCCTACGCCGCCTACTTCGCCGGCGAGCTCGAGGACCTGGAGATGCCCGAGGAAGAGCTCGCCTCGGCGCTGGAGCGCCTCCCCGAGGCGCCAGCGCTCGCTTGATCGTCAACGCCCTGCGGGTCGCACTCGTTTTATCGGAATCGCAGGCCGTTCCGGAAGGGCCCGCTCAACCGTTCATCTCATAGGCCTCGGCGAGCTCGGGGTCCTTCTTGGCCAGCATCTCGGCCAGGCTCACCATCACCTTGCATTGCTTCCAGGTGGCGTCGTCCTGCATCTTGCCGTCGATCATGTGAACGCCCGCGCCGTCCGGGATCGCCTCGAGCACCTTCTTGGCGAACTTGACCTCCTCGGGGGGCGGACTGAAGACCTTCTTGGCGATCTCGATCTGCACCGGGTGAAGCGACCACGCGCCGACGCAGCCGAGCAGGAAGGCGGCGCGGAACTGGGTCTCGCAGCCGAGTGTGTCCCCGATGTCGCCGTACGGCCCGTAGAAGGGCAAGATCCCCGCGGAGGTGCAGGCGTCGACCATGCGCGCGATCGAGTAGTGCCAAGGGTCTTGCTGAGCGGTCGCCCGCGGGGCGTCCGGGTTGTCGGGATCGGGATCCTCGATCACCCGGTAGGCGGGGTGGCCGCCGCCGACGCGGGTCGTCTTCATCCGCCGGAACGCGGCCAGGTCGGCCGGGCCGAAGCTCATTCCCTGCATCCGGGGGCTGGCGGTGGCGATCTCCTCCACGTTGACCACGCCGAGCGAGGTCTCGAGGATCGCGTGGATCAGCAGCGGCCGCTCGAGCTTCGCCTTGGCCTCGAGCTGCGCGAGGAGCCGGTCGACGTAGTGGATATCCCAGGGTCCCTCGACCTTGGGGACCATGATCACCTCGAGCACCTCGCCGATCTCGGTGACGAGCTGGGTGAGGTCGTCGAGCACCCAGGGGCTCTCCAGCGCGTTGACGCGGCTCCAGAGCTGCGTATCGCCGAAGTCGACCTCCTTGCCGACCTCGATCAGACCCTCGCGGGCCGGGATCTTCTTGTCGACCGGCACCGCGTCCTCGAGGTTCCCGAGCAGGATGTCCGCCTGCTTCGCCATGTCGGGGACCTTGGCGCGCATCTTCTCGTTGGATGCGTCGAAGAAGTGGATCATCCGCGACGGCTTGAACGGGATCTCGCGAGGTGGCTCGGGCGCGTCGATTGCAAGCGGCTCGAAGAAATCTCTGGGGTTTCTCATGGCTCAAACGCTATAGGGACGCAAATGGGCGAGGCCGCGCGATCCTCGGATCCGCGGCTAGCCTCCGGACATGGCCAAGATCCGAGAGGCGTTGCCGGAGGAGGTGGAGCGAGTCCTCGGGATGTACGAGTGGCTCTTCGCGCCACCCGGATCGGTCCCACCGCGCTGGGACCCGGACCTTGCCCGTGCCGCCATCGCAGACGCGATCGCCGACCAGTCGGCCACGGTCCTCGTCGCTGAGCACCGCGGCGATCTGCTCGGCCTCTGCACCGCGTATCTGGACCTGAACTCGGTGCGCTTCGGCCCCCGCTGCTGGGTCGAGGACCTTGCCGTCGGCCCCGAAAATCGATCGCAGGGAGTGGGGAAGGCGCTCCTCGATGCGGCGAAGGAGTGGGCGCGCGAAAGAGGCGCCAGCCACCTGGAGCTCGACAGCGCGGACATCCGGACGGACGCCCACCGCTTCTACGAGCGCGAGGACCCGAGCTGGCGCTCGGTCTGCTTCGCCTGGGAGCTCTAGCTCCGGGTGTCCCGGGAGAACGTCATCGGACGCAATTACGATCTGTTACGATATATCGCGTCAGCTCGTGATTGATCGAAAGGAACAAAGATGCACGCACGACAGAGACGCCGCCACCGTGACTGGCGGCATGAGATGAGCGGCGGAGGCGGTCGCGGCCGTCACCGCGTCCGGCGCGGCGACGTCCGCAGCGCCATCCTCGCCCTCCTCGACGACCGGCCGATGCACGGCTACGAGATGATCCAGGAGCTCGAGGAGCGCACCGGGGGGCGCTGGACGCCAAGCGCCGGCTCGATCTACCCGACGCTTCAGCTGCTCGAGGACGAGGGGCTGGTCACATCCGAAGAGGTCGATGGCCGCAAGGTCTACTCGCTGACCGAGTCCGGCCAGGAGGCCGTCCCGGACCGGACCGAGGGCCGTCCGTGGGAGCGCGGAGACGAGGACTCGCCTCGTTTCGAGGCCCGCAAGGAGCTGTTCCGTCTGATGGGCGCGGCAAAGCAACTCGCCCGCGCCGACAACGACGAGCAGCTGACCAAGGCGGCCGAGATCCTCAAGGATGCTCGCCGCAAGCTCTACGGCCTGCTCGCCGAGGAGTAGTCAGCCGCTGAATGGGCGGTCGGGATCGATCCCGGCCGCCTCTAGCCCCGCCCGCCGGTCGAGGTAGAAGGCCGCCTGGCGGATCTGGCCGTCCTCGGCCCACCAGACCGACGCGCTCTCCGTTTCGACCTCGACCCCGTCGTGCTTGGTGGTGGCCACCTGGCGGGCCAGGAAGACGAGCTTGTCCTCGGACACAATCGCTTCCTCGATCTCGAGCCGGAACGACTCATACGGGCTGATCCAGTCGTTGAGCGCCTCCTTGAAGCCCTCTATCCCGCGGAACTCCTGCGAGCCGGCCGATTCGCTCACCATCACTGTGGCGAAGTCGGGCTGGACGTTCCCCTGCAGGAGGCCCGCCATCTGTTCGATGCCCGCGGGCCCATCGAGGACGGTCCCGCCGCCGAGCATCGCAGCCTGCTTGATCATCTCGATCAGCTCCTGGCTGGTCGGCGCGTCGGTCGACGTCATCTGGTCACCCCGCGCCGAGCCTACCGCCCGTCACTATCCTTCGCTCGGGAGGGGCTTCAACCAACGACTTTCAGAGGAGCCATGGCCGTAGCGACCGAGCAGCAGCAGACGCCCTACCAGGAGATGACCGACGAGCAGCGGGCCATCGTCGAGATGGTCCGCAAGTTCGTCGACAACGAGATCATCCCCAGCGCCGAGGAGTACGACCACGAGGACAAGTTCCCCGAGCCGATCGTCGAGCAGATGAAGGAGCTCGGCCTCTTCGGGGTGACGATCCCGGAGGAGTACGGCGGGATGGGCCTCGACCTGACCACCTACGCGATGATCGTCGAGGAGCTCTCGCGCGGCTGGATCTCGATCTCGGGCGTCGTCAACACGCACTTCATCGGCTCCTACCTGCTGATCAAGTTCGGCACCGACGAGCAGAAGCAGTACTTCCTGCCGAAGATGGCGACCGGCGAGGTCCGCGCCGCGTTCTCGCTGTCTGAGCCCGAGGTCGGCTCCGACGTCCAGGGCATCAAGGCAACCGCCACCAAGGGCGATGACGGCAACTGGGAGCTGAACGGCCAGAAGATGTGGGTCACCAACGGGCTCGGCTCGAGCGTCGTCTTCGTGCTGATGAAGAACGACACCAAGGCGGACCCGCCCTACAAGGGAATGACCTGCTTCATCACCGAGAAGGAGCCGTGGAAGGAGACCAACGAGGGCGAGTTCGCGGGGCTCGAGATCCCCCCGAAGATCAAGAAGATGGGCTACAAGGGCGTCGAGTCCACCGAGCTCGTCTACTCCGGCTACAAGTGCCCGCCCGAGCGGATCCTCGGCGGCGAGGAGGCCGGCCTGGGCAAGGGCTTCGTCCAGATGATGGACGCGCTCGAGGTCGGGCGTGTGAACGTCGCCGCCCGCGGAGTGGGCATCGCCCAGCGGGCGCTCGAGCTGGCGCTGCGCTACAGCCAGGAGCGGAAGACCTTCGGTAAGCCGATCGCCCAGCACCAGGCGATCCAGTTCAAGCTCGCCGACATGGCGACCAGCGTCGAGGCGGCCCGGCTGGTCACCCGCAAGGCGGCCCGGATGAAGGACGCCGGGGAGCGCTCGGACCTCGAGGCCGGGATGGCGAAGCTACTCGCCTCGGAGACCGGCAAGGAAGTGGTCGAGCAGTCATTCCGCATCCACGGCGGCTACGGCTACTCCAAGGAGTACGAGATCGAGCGCCTCTACCGCGATGCCCCGCTGCTCTTGATCGGCGAGGGCACCTCCGAGATTCAGCGCATGGTGATCGGTAAGAAGCTGCTGGAGCGCAACAAGATTTGAGGCGCGTCGCCCTGGTCAGCGGGGCAAGCCGGGGAATCGGCGCCGAGATCGGCCGTCAGCTCGCCGGCAGCCATGACTTCCTGGTCCTCGCCGGAGCCCGCAACCCGGACGAGGTGGAGCCGGCGGAGGGGATCGAGCCGATCCAGCTCGACGTCACCGACCAGGCAAGCGTCGACGCGGCCCGCGATCGGATCGAGTCGGATCCAGGGCGCCTGGATTCCCTTGTAAACAACGCAGGTGTCTACGGCGATTCGATCGGCGCCGGCGACTACGACCTCGATCGGGCACATGAGGTGCTCGAGGTCAATACCTTCGGTCCATGGCGCCTCATCCAGGCCTTCATGCCGCTGCTGCGAGGGAGCTCGCAGCCACGGATCGTCAATCTCTCGAGCGGGGCCGGACAGCTTTCCGACATGAACGGAGGGCGCGCCGCGTACCGTGTCTCGAAGGCTGGGCTCAACGCGTTGACCCGGACGCTCGCCTCGGACGAGCGCTGGGTCAAGGTCAACACGATGTGCCCGGGCTGGGTCCGCACCGACATGGGAGGGCCCGGCGCGCCGAGGTCGGTCGAAGAGGGCGCGGACACGGCCGTCTGGCTCGCGACTCTTCCCGACGACGGCCCGAGCGGAGCGTTCTTCCGTAACCGCAAGCCAATACCTTGGTGACATGCCTTCCACCCAGGACCTGATCACGACAGCGATTGAGCGCTTCCAGGCCGAGGTCCCGGCGCTCGCTCCGCTCAAGCTCGTCTTCGAGCTCGTGCTGCGGGGCAGGGGGGACGTGCAGACGTTCCGGGTGGAGCTGCCCGGCCCGAAGATCTCCAAGGCGAGCTCGACGGAGGACGCGCGGGTCACGGTCGAGATCCCGCGCTCGGACTTCAACCGCTTGGCCGAGCAGGGGACGGTCCGGGGATACCGGGACGCCTATGACGCCGGCCACATCAAGGTCAGCGGCGACGCCAACATCCAAAAGCTGATCTCGCAGGTGATCCAGCGACACGAGGAGCGCAACCGCACCAAGAAGGTCCACTGAGGAGGTGGCGAAGCCGGGATTCGATCCCGCCCGGCTGGCGAGGCTGCGCGCCGCCACCCAGCTCATCCACCGGCCGGTCTCCGCCCGGGACCCCGCCGAGATCGCCCGGTCGATCGCCGGCGCGCAGGCACAGGACACCTATGCCGGTCCGCTGACCTTCCGCTCGCGCAGCCGCAGCCTCACGGCGGCGGACATCAAGCGCGCGCGGACCGAGGAGCGCTCCCTGCTGCGGACCTGGGTCATGCGAATGACGATCCACATGATCCCCTCGGAGGACGCCGGCTGGTGGCTGCCGCTCTTCGAGCCTGGGATCGAGCGCTGGTCACGCCGGAGGCTCACTCAACTCGGACTGCCCGCGGCGAAGCAGGACAAGGCCCTGCGAGTGGTCCCCCGAGTACTCGCCGACGAGGGACCCCTGACCCGTTCAGAGGTGCGCGAGCGCATCGAGGATGCCGGGATAGACCTGAACATGCAGACCGGCATGCACATCGCGCTCACTGCGGTGGTGTCAGGGATCGCCTGCCTCGGTCCCGACCGCGGATCACACACCTGCCTTGTCCTCCGCCGCGACTGGCTCGGCGACCCACCAGCCTTCGACCGGCAGCGGGCCCTGGCCGAGCTCGCCCGGCGATATCTCGGCGCGTTCGGTCCCGCGACCGATCGGGATTTCGCCTACTGGTCGGGGTTGGCCCTGCGCGACGTCCGCTCCGGACTGCGGTCGATCTCGGGCGAGATCGAGGAGGTGCGGGTCGGGGACGTCCCGATGCTCATCCTCCGAGGCGCTATTCCTCGGCTCCCGCGGACCGGCCAGGTGCGCATGCTCGCCAACTTCGACACCTATCTGCTCGGCTGGAAGGACCGAGAGTTCTCGGTCACGGGCGAGCACGCAGCCCACGTGAAGGAGGGCGGCGGGGGCTGGATCCGACCGGTGATCGTCGAGGACGGGGTCGTCGTCGGCGGTTGGCGCTCGGCTCGCAAGGGAGGGCGGATCGAGATCTCGCTCAACCTTCCGAAGGTCGAGCGCGAACGGCTCGGCGCTGCGATCGAGGCCGAGGTCGCGGACATTGCCCGCTTCGAGCGCATGGAGGCCACGATCTCCTGACCCGGGTACCATCCCGCGCCGATCCCGAGGAGGAGTCACAAACGACTCGAGAGACCACTGATTCGATGAGCGACGAGAACCATCAGCTGACGACGGACCAGGCCGAGCGAGAGGCGTCGGGCGCGCACGAGTACGGGCGCTACCTGGAGGAATTCGAGGTCGGCGCCGTCTACAAGCACTGGCCTGCCAAGACGATCACCGAGTCCGAGGATCACCTCTTCTGCCTGCTCACCATGAACCACCACCCGCTGCACATCAATGACGTGTATGCGGCCGAGTCGCAGCAGGGACGGAACGTGGTCGCAGGCCCCTACGTCTACGCGCTGATCTTCGGGATGACGGTGAACGACGTCTCCGGCAAGGCCATCGCGAACCTGGCCACGGACGAGCTCAGCCATCCGAGCCCCGTCTTCCACGGCGACACGCTGTTCGTCGAGTCGGAGGTGCTGGAGGTTCGCCCCTCGGAGTCGAAGCCGGACCGGGGCGTGGTCCGCGTCCACACCCGCGCCTACAACCAGGATGGGACACTGGTGGCCGAGTTCAAGCGGGCCGTGTTGGTCCCGCGGAAGAACCCCGAATAGGAGGAGACATGGTCAACTTCAGGAGGCTCGCCGACCAGGCCAAGAAGGTGGTCGACAAGCGCGGCGGCACCGACGCGGCCAAGGAGGACGCCGAGGAGCTCAAGGACATCGCCACGGGCAAGGGCAGCTTGAAGGACAAGGCCAGGGCCGCAGGCGGGGCGATCAAGGAGCCGGGCAAGCCCGGCGAGGAGGAGCGGAAGCCCGCCGAACAGTAGAGCTCAGCAGGGGAGCTCCTGGACGTCGTAAGTAGGCGGCGGGCCGAAAGCCTCCTTCGTGCAGCGGAAATCGGTGACGGTGGTGCGAATCCGGCCCTTCTTCGTCCGGGTGACGATCTCGTTCCACTGCCAGTGATACGCGTAGACGTCCGGGTTCGTCTCGCCCGGGAACGGAGGGCTGCCGTCGTCGGTGTGGTGGACGTCCGCCATATAGGCGCTCCCCTGGCGGGTCAGCTTCCCGATGTTCTTGCAACCGCTCCCGACGAGGAAGCCATAGGGCGCGTCCTCGATCGTGAATCCCATCGCGTTGTATTTCGCTCTGTACTGCTCAGCCGTCTGGAAGATCGCGTCGGTCGTCTGATCGCAGGTCAGCCTGAGCCGCTTGTGCTTCTTCGCATCGACGCCGCTGGCCGTGACAGCGACGAGCAGCAGCCCGAGGACGACGACGGTCAGGAGCTTCTTTGCCGGGGCAGCCTCCATGCTCACTCCTCTCCCTTGGACGGGTCCGGCCCAACCTAACCGCAGGGCCGGCGTATTTCCACCCTCTAGTGTGCTTCGTCGGGCGCGTGTGCCGGCGGGCGTGACTCCTCCGCCAGCGAGGTGATCTCGAGCACCCCGCGGGACGCCTCCTCGAGCACCTCGGTTGCCTCCTCGGCTGAGCGCGCATAGAGCTCGACCAGCAGATGGACGATGATCCGCTCCTCGTCGTGCTTGTGGAAGCGCACGTGGGTGAAGAACTCGCGGGTGCCGGCCTCGCCGAAGGAGCCGTAGGTGAGCGACTCCGCCGCCTCGGGGCCCGAGCAGCTCTCGACCTGGTCCTGGTCGACCGTGACCGTGCACGATGCGACCCAGGGGGTCCCCGCCACCATCCGCTCCCAGCGGTCCTCGACTGGAACGACCTTGTCATCCTGGATCGTCAGGTGCGGCTGGTCGTGCAGGCAGCGCAGGCACTGCACGACCGCCTCCTGGACCTCGTCAATCCGCTCCGACGGCTCCCCGCTCTCCGGGTCGATGCGCAAGATCGCGTCGTAGTGCATCTGCACCTCGAGATCCTGGGCCCAGCAGCGATAGCAGCGCAACCACGCCGAGCGGTCTCCGTTGACCTCGCTCATCTCTCCCTATTGAAGCGCCCCGGCGCACTGGGCGTCAGTTGTATGAGCTGAATCAGCGGGTCAGCCCCGCCTCTACGCGGGCTGCGCGGCGCGGTGGCGCTCGGCCACCAGGTCCGCGATCTCGCCCATGATCCGGTTGATCTCGAAGTCCTTCGGCGTATAGACGCCGTCGACGCCGGCCTCGCGCATGGCGGCCGCATCGGCCGCGGGGATGATGCCGCCCACGACGACGGGAATGTCCGAGCCGTCGGTGCGCAGGAGCTCGACCACGCGCGGCACGAGCTCGCGGTGAGAGCCGGAGAGGATCGAGAGGCCGACCACGTCGACGTCCTCCTCGACCGCAGACTTGGCGATCTGCTCCGGCGTCAGCCGGATCCCCTGATAGATCACCTCCATGCCGACGTCTCGCGCCCGGACCGCGATCTGCTCGGCGCCGTTGGAGTGGCCGTCGAGTCCCGGCTTGCCGACCAGAATCCGGATCGGGTGGCCGATCTTCTCCGAGGCCGCCTTGACGCGGTCCCTCACCTCGCCGAGAAGATCGCCGTTCACCGACCCGCCCGCCGCTGCCTCCGAGACACCTGTCGGCGCCCGGTAGTCGCCGAAGACGTCGCGCAGAACGCCGGCCCACTCGCCGGTCGTGGCGCCGGCCTTGGCAGCTTCGATGGTGGCCGGCATGACGTTCGCGTCTTCGTCGCGCGCCGCGTCCGCGAGCTTCTCGAGGGTGGAGTCGACGGCGCCCTGGTCGCGTTGGGTGCGCCACTCCTCGAGGGCCGCGATCCGCTCGCGCTCGACCTCCGGGTCAGGTGTGAGGATGCCGCCGTCCTCGCCGGTCGTGAGCGGCGAGTCCTCGGTCTCGGTGAACTTGTTCTGCCCGACGACGACGATCTCACCGCGCTCGATCTTCGCGATCCGCTCGCGGTTCGACTCGACCAACCGGGCCTTCATGTAGGGCACGGCCTCGACGGCGCCGCCGTGCTCGGCGACGGCCTTCATCTCGGCGTCGGCGCCCTCGGCGAGCTCGGCGACCAGACCGTCCATCACGACCGAGCCCTCGAAGATGTCGGGGTACTCGAGCAGGTCGGTCTCGTTGGCGAGGATCTGCTGGATACGCAGGCTCCATTGCTGGTCCCAGGGTCGCGGCAGGCCGAGCGCCTCGTTCCAGGCCGGGAGCTGAATCGCCCGGGCGCGAGCATCGCGGCCGAGCGTGACGGCCAGCGCCTCGAGGGCGATTCGGGGCACGTTGTTCTCGGGCTGGGACTCCGTCAGCCCGAGGGAATTGACCTGGACTCCGTAGCGGAGGCGGAGGAACTTCGGCTCGCTGACGCCGTACCGGTTGCGGCCGATCTCCTCCCAGAGGCGGCCCATGGCTCGCAGCTTCGCGTGCTCCTCGATGAAGCGGACGCCGGCGTTGACGAAGAATGAGATCCGGCCGAAGACCTTGGGAAAGTCCTCATCCGCGACCTGGCCACGCGCCTTGACCTCGTCGAGGACTGCGATCGCGGTGGAGAGGGCGTAGGCGACCTCCTGGACCGGGGTCGCGCCGGCCTCCTGCAGGTGGTAGGAGCAGACGTTGATCGGGTTCCACTTTGGGATCTCGTTGACGGTGAAGGCGACCGTGTCGGCGATCAGCCGCATCGAGGGTCCAGGCGGGAAGGCGTAGGTGCCGCGAGAGAGGTACTCCTTGATGATGTCGTTCTGCGTCGTCCCGGAGAGCGCGGCGCGCTCGATCCCGTTCTCCTCGGCGACCGTCGCGTAGAGAGCGAGCAGCCACGCGGCCGTCGCATTGATCGTCATCGACGTGTTCATCTCGCCGAGGGGGATGCCGTCGAGGAGGGTGTGCATGTCGCCCTTGTGGACGATGGATACCCCGACCTTGCCGACTTCGCCGCGGGCCAGCTCGGCGTCTGGGTCGTAGCCGGTCTGGGTGGGCAGGTCGAAGGCGACGGAGAGCCCGGTCTGACCCTTGGCGAGGTTCTTGCGGTAGAGCTCGTTCGACCGGCGGGCGTCGGAATGCCCTGCATAGGTGCGCATGACCCACGGGCGTTCCCGCTCCGGCAAGCGGTGCTCGCTCATGGCCTAATGGTAAGTGGCGGCCTTCGATCGGACCGCTCCGACCAGCACTGAGGGGTGTTCTTGCAGATTCCCGGACGCCTCACGGCTACGCTCACGCCCGCATGCGAACCAAGCTGACAGCCCTGATCGTCGCCTGCGCTGCCCTCGGAGCGGGCGCGGCCGCGAATGCGGCTCCGGTCCCGGTGGCGATGTACACGTTCCAGACGCAGGGCGACGTCTCCGCCTTCCAGAAGGTGGCGGGGACCAGCTGCAAGCGCAAGTGGGCCGGCAACCAGGCGCTGTCGATTCGGGTCGGCGACAAAACGAGCTCGTGTGAGTACCGCTCGTCGGTCGTGGCCGACTCGAGCGACCAACATGCGGATCAGGGAATGGTGGCCACCACCAGCGTCGGCGGCGGCACGCCGAAGCTGCAGAAGAAGTCCTTCGTCGGGGTGGGGGTGCGCCGCAGCGACTCCGCGAGCTACGTCCTACGGATCCTGCCGAATGCGCACAAGTGGCAGTACTTCCGCGACCCGAAGGGGGCGGCGGGCGCGAAGCTGGAGTCATCCGGGGCCGGCAAGTTCATCAAACTCGGCTCGAAGCCCAACGTGATCTCGATCCGGGCCTTCTCCTACGGCGGGAACACCACGAGCATCGTCGGCTCGGTCAACGGCCACGGGGTGCTGACGACGACCGATTCGGGGGCGGACCAGCCCGACGGGCGGCAGACCGTGGTCACCACCGGCGCCAAGGGGTCGGGCGCTGGGACGGGCATCAGCGGCCGGTTCGACAGCGTCACCGTTCAAGTCCCGAACCCATTCGGTTAGGCGGGAGCAAAATCCCCGCCACCTCCGGCTGAATCCTCTATCTTCGGCCGGGTGGCCACGACCACGGTTGAGCGCCCCAGACCTGCTGGTCCGGAGGAGGGCCTGGGGGGAAATTGGCTGGTGATCGTCCTCAACGACGATCACAACACCTTCGATCACGTCGCCCACACGCTGTCGAGCGTGATCCCCGGCGTCACCCTCGACCGGGGCTACCGCTTCGCAGACAAGATCCACAACAGCGGCAAGGCCGCGGTCTGGACCGGACCCCGCGAGCCGGCCGAGCTCTACTGGGAGCAGCTGCAGGGAGCGGGCCTCACCATGGCCCCGCTCGAGCAGCATTAGCCCCGCCTGGCCTAGCCGAAGGTGAACACGTACGCCTGAAGGCCCGGGTCCTCGAAGCTGATCTCGAAGAGGTGCTCAGTGACAGGGTGAGGCTGGCGGATCAGCTGGTACAGGCGTGCGTCCGTGACCGTGCCGTTGCCCTCTTCGTCCACGTCGAGCCCGTGCGCCGGGCCGGGCGGGTTCCCGTCGATCAGGACCTGGAACTGGACCGAGGATCCCTCTGTGCTCGTGCCCATGACGAGATTCACATCCCGGGCCTGAAAGCGGTACGCGATCCGCCCGTTGGCCCTGTTCAGCACGGTGGCCTGTCTCCCCGCCGTCCAGTCGCCCGATAGAGACCACTGGTTGAGCTCGAGTTGCGGCGGCTCGTCGTAGACGCGCGGCTCGTCGAGCGCCACACCGCCGGGAGAGGCGAGGTTCTGCCCCCTGGCGTAGCCGACGTAGGTCTCGGGGGACCCGAGGCTCTCCCAATCGGCCGCGACCTCGACGCCGGTGACATCAGGCGAAACCAGCTCCCGGTCGACGCCGTCGGAACCGGCCTCCGCCAGCAGCTGCTGGATCACAGCCTCGGAGCGCTCGTAGTCCTCTTCGCCGAAGTGGTGATGGCGGATTCGCCCCTGAGCGTCGATGAAGTAGAGCGCGGGCCAGTAGTTGTTGTCGAAGGCGCGCCAGACCGCGAAGTCGTTGTCGACCGCGATCGGATAGTCGATACCCATCGCTTGGAGGGCCGGGCGGATCTTGTCGACGTCGTGCTCGAACGGGAACTCCGGTGAGTGCGCGCCGATCATCACCAGTCCGTCCCCGTGTACTTCTCGGCCCAGGCGCGGACGTAGGGAAGCGTGCGCAGCCAGTTGACGCACGAGAAGGTGCAGAACTGGACCACGACGACCTTTCCTCTCAGGCCCTCCGGCGTCAGCGGCTCCGAGTTGAGCCAATCGGTGGCGCCGTCGAGGTCGGGCAGCTCCCCTTCGACTGACAATTCCATCGCTGTTTCCCTCCGCATTTCTACTCGGGCCAGCGCGTCGCCGCTGCCTGCACTTGGACCTCCTAACGCTTGCGAGCCGGGCGAGCGAGAGGCACTGGCGCTCCCCGGACACTACTCGCGTGAGGCGGCGACTCTACTTCTTGGTAGGCGATTCCTGGGCCAGGGTGTTGTTCCCGGGGCCGCCGTTTAGGCGGTCCTTGCCCGGCCCCCCGATCAGCTGATCCGGGCCCGGCCCACCGAAGAGGCGATCCATCCCGGCGCCGCCGCCGAGCAGGTCGGCTCCCGGGCCGCCCCGCAGCAGGTCATTGCCCGAGTTGCCGCTCAGCAGGTCGTCGTCGGCACCCCCGTTGAGCTTGTCGCCTCCTGAGTTGGCGATCAGCACGTCCCTGCCCCCGAGGCCGGTCATCCCGTCGTTCCCGCTGCCGCCGTTGATGCTGTCGCGCAGCTGCCCTCCGGTGACCTGGTCGTCACCCCGCCCCGCCAGGACGAGGTTGAAGCAGGAGCCCCCGCCCACGTACCGGTCGTTGCCTGATCCGAGCAGCGCGCCGCAGCCCGTGCCGTGCCCGAATCCTCCCGGTAGGTCGCGCTGGCCGAACCCGGTGGCGCTTCCCACTCCCGAGAGATCGACCCGGTCGTTCCCGGCGGCGCTGGACACGTCGACCTCGGAGACATGCGAGCAGGCCACCGGACCGGTGCGCGGGTTCTTCCCGTTCACCCTGACAAGGGTCGCGCCGCAGCTCACGGTGATGCGATCAGAGCCGCTGCCGCCGGCGACCTTGAGGAGCTGCCCGCTGACCGAGGAGCGGACCTTGGCGTGGGCCACGGCCGGCGCGGCGATCAGCGCACCGGCAAGCGCGGCGAGCACGGCGAGGCGCAGGAGACCGTGGTTGTTGCGCGTCAGCACAGGCAATGAAGGAACACCCCGGGCCCCGCATAGTTCTGGACGATTTTCCGGCTATACGCCAGAAAACTCTCCAGATTTGGGCTACTCGCCCGCGATCAGGACGTGCCAGACGGGCAGGACCGGCTTGTTGAAGTAGTTGAAGGCCTCCTCGCGGAGGGCGGAGACCTCGTCGGAGTACCAGTACCGCTCGAAGTCGTCGCGGGATTCCCAGAGCGACGCCTGCCGGAAGTGGAGCGGGTCTTCGACGTTACGGGTCAGCGACCAGCCCTTGGCACCGAACGCCATTACGCGGGCGGCCCCGGGCTCCCAGATCTCGTACCAGCGCTCCGCCCGGAAGGGGTGGACGTGCCAGTCGATGTAGACGACGTCGAGTGCACCGCCGCGTGGGCTCTCCTGCTCCCAGGTTCGCTGCGCGGACTCCGGGGTGTTCACGCGCCGACCTTTAGGGCAACGGTCGGTGTCACGCGCCGACCTCGGCCCGGATGGCTCCCGGGCCGTCCTCGTTCTTGCCCTCCTCCTCGCTGGTCGCGCCGACGAGGATCGAGATCTTGCCGAGGTGCTTGTTCTCGTGGAGCAGCTGGTGCGCCTCCGCGACTCCGTCGAAGCCCATCACCCGCCAGAGGACGGGCCGGATCTTGCCCTCGGCCATCAACTCATTCGCTCGCCAGCACTCGTAGGCGTTGGCGAAGTGGGAACCGATGATCTGCTTCTGGCGCATCCAGAGGTAGCGGACGTCGAAGTCGAGCGTGTAGCCCGAGGTCGCGCCGCAGATCACCACCTTGCCGAACGGCTTCACGACGAAGACGGAGGTTGGGAAGGTGGCCTGTCCG
This sequence comes from uncultured Solirubrobacterales bacterium, assembly GCA_963695675.1. Lineage (GTDB taxonomy): Bacteria > Actinomycetota > Thermoleophilia > Solirubrobacterales > 70-9 > DASUPK01. The sequence continues at coordinate 535,834 of CAVOGY010000007.1, read as the reverse complement.
ACATGCTCGAAGACGATGTCGGGAGAGTCGCCGAGGATCTCCTTGACGCGCTTGGCGAACTCGCGTGAGACCTTGAAGCGCCCCTTCTCCTCCTCAGGTGTCTCACCGCCCTTCCGCATCATCCCGGAGAAGTCGTTGCGGTTGATGTTGTCGACCGCGCCGAGGCGCTTGACCAGCTCGCCCTTCTCATCCGATGAGACGACGCCCACGGCGTTGGCGCCCGACGCGGCGCAGAGCTGGGTGGCGAAGACGCCGAGCCCGCCCGCGGCGCCCCAGATCAGCACGTTGTGCCCGGCCTGCAGCTTGCACTGGTCGATCAGCATCCTGTAGGCGGTGAAGTAGGTGAGCCCGTAGGCCGACGACTCCGCCCAGGAGAGGTTCTGTGGGCGGGGGAGTAGCTGCTGGGCCTGGACCTTGGTGAACTGGGCGAACGATCCCCAGGTCGTCTCGTATCCCCAGATCTTCTGGCTGGGCGCTGCCAGGGGGTCGAGGCCGTGCACCTCGACGTCCTCGTAGGAGGCCTGGTTGCAGTGGATCACGACCTCGTCGCCGGCCTCCCACTTGGTGACGCCCTCGCCGACCTTCCAGACGATCCCGGAGGCGTCCGAGCCTCCGATGTGGTGGCCGTATTCCTCGTGGTCGCCGTAGCCGAACACCGAGACCGGCTTGCCGAGCGCCGCCCAGACGTTGTTGAAGTTCACCCCGGCGGCCATCACGCGGACGATCACCTCGAAGGCGCCGGGCTCCGGCACTTCGATCTCCTCGACCTGGAAGGCGTCCTTTGGCTCGCCCTCCCGCTCCGGGCGGATCACCCAGGCCGCCATCTTCTCGGGCAGCTCGCCCGGCTGGACATCGAGCTTTGAAACGTCGGCGATCTCTACGGCCAATGTGACTCCCGGTTCGTTGGTCGTGGACGCCTGGATCGTATTCAACCCACCCCTGTCAGGTTCCCGTCCGGGATCGCGACTACGTTCAAGAGTCCAATGGAAGCCAGTCACAGCCCACAGCTACCGATCGAGTCCGACGGCCACGATGAACGTGGCGCGGTGGTGAGGCCGCTCGAGGATCGACTCGTCATCGAGAGACTCGATGTCGTCGACGAGCTGGCCGCCCGCGTGGTCCGCGACCAGGCTGCGCAGAAACGAGCTCCGGCGGAGACGGTTCGGAAGGCGATCGAGATCGGGACACGCGTAATCGACAGCGAGTCGGTCGCGACCAACGTCGACCTTGTCAAGCGCGAGCTCGAAAGCGGCCTCGGGGACCTCAACCGACGTCTGGAGGCCACGCTCGAAGACGGCAGCTCCTCTCTGGCGGACAAGATCGCCCAGACCTTCGGAGAGGAGCGAAGCGACTCCGTCCAACAGCAAATCAAGGGAATAGTCGCCGAGGCGACCGAGCAGCAGAGGCTGGGCCTGGTCAAGCTGCTGTCGGCCGAGGATGGGTCGAATCCGCTCGTTGCGGTCCAGGCCAGAATGGGCAAGGCGGTCCTCGAGGCGGAGGAACGTCATCGTCAGGAGATGGCCCGGTTGCGCGAAGGGCACGCCAGTGAAGCACGCGCTCTCCAACGGGAGGTCGCGGGATTGCGTGAAAACCTTGCTCGACTGCTCGAGAAGCAACAGGGTGAGGAGCGCCTCGCCGAAGCCGAGGAGGCCGGGACCCGGAAGGGACGCTCCTTCGAGGAGCTCGTCCATGCCGAGCTCGAGGCCTTCGCCGCGGCGCACGATGATGCCGCCCATCACGTGGGCGACACCTCCTCGGAGGCCGGGGGCAAGATGGGGGATACCGTGATCGAGGTCGGCGCTGCCGCGGGACCCGCTCAAGCGACGATCGTCTTTGAGGCGAAGAACCGGAAGCTCTCGAAGAACGACGTGTGGCCCGAGCTCAACGGCGCGATGGCGGAGCGTGATGCTTCCTTCGCGGTGCTCGTGGTCGCGGGTGAGGACAAGATCCCGTCGGGCCTCAGGGAGCTCACCGAGTACCAGGGCAACAAGATGATCGTCGTACTCGATCGGGAGGAGCCCGATTCCGACGCGCTCAGGCTGGTCTATCGCTACGCCCGCGCCAAGGCGCTGGCGGCGAATGCGGAGCGATTCGAGGTGGACGCGGCCGGCGTCCGTGCCGCGACCGAGGAGGCGCAATCGAAGCTCAAGACCGTCAACCGGATTCGCAAGTCCCTGACCAACATCACCAGCAGTGCCGAGAGGGCTCGCGAGGACGTCGACGGGATGGTCGCCGACGTGGACCGCTGCCTGGCGCGCGTGGAGGCTCTGATCGAGGTCGCCGACGGCGAGGGGTAGGGATGGATCGTCGGAACCGCCTTCCGTCCGATCTTCGACCGGCCGGCGGCGGCCGACGAACGGAAAACTACGGCAGCAGCAGGTCGTTCTGTCCCGAGGGCCGCTCGGGCCCGACGGTGAAGCTGAACGGCCGCACCGCGATTCCGCTGACGCTCGCCTCGTAGCTACCGGTCTTCATAGCGACCTTGATCGTCCCCGTGCCGGCGGCGGGGATCTCGTCGCTGTCGGCGTCGACCGGGCCGTGGATGGCCAGCGTCCCCGGCTTGGTTGTGAGATTCGCGATAGTGAAGTTGGCGAGGCCGGCCCCGAACTCCTTTGGTGAGACGGCGACCCCGTCCCTGGCGATCTTCACCGAGACCTCCGCCGGGACCGGGGGCCGCGGGTTGTTCTCGAAGTCGTCTCGACCGCAGCCGGCCACCACAAGCGCCACGACCACCAGGGCGGCGGCGACGAACTGCGCTCTGCCCCTCCTCCGCAGCATGCGCGGAGAATCTAGCCGAACCGAGGGATTTCCCGCGCCAGTCTTCAGGCGGAGAACGGCAGCGCTCCGACCTCGGCGGTGACGCCGCCGTCGCCGACGGTGAGCCGATCGCCCTCCTCCGCCTCGCGCCTCACGATCGCCAGGGCGATCGGGCCGAGGGAAGGGGAGAGGCAGACCGTTCCGATCGTGCCCACCTCCCGCTCGCCGAGTAGCAGCGAGTCGCCGTGCGCGGCCGGAGCACTCAGGCGGAGGCCGCGCAGGGTCCGGTTGGGCTTGCCGCGGTAGTGCAGGCGCGCCACCGGCTCCTGGCCGACGTAGCAGCCCTTCTCGAAGTTAACGGCGCGCTCGGTGATTCCGGCCTCGGCGGGCATCGACTCGGGGCCCATGTCGACGCCGAAGCGGGGGCGGCCCGACTCGACCCTGACGATCTCGGCCGCCGCCTCGCTCACCTCGGCGGCGCCCGCCGCCTTGAGCAGCTCGATGAGTCTCGCCTCCCGCTCGGCTTGCGTGATCAGGTCGAGACCGACGTCAGTGGCGACGGCGAGCACCTCGGTTCCGTCCCAGTCCCGGTAACGCTGCGCAAACTCGGGCCCGAGGCCCTCGAACCCGCTGACCTCGCCCGAGCGGGGACCGATCAGGGAGACGATCCCCCACCGATCGGTCGCGTCCTCGACCTCGACGTCCCGGCCGATGCTGTAGGTGCGCAGGTGCTTCAGAACGCTCTCGGCCGGGGCGGGCTCGAGGTCGAGCCAGAGCTCGCCCGTCTCCAGCCGCAGGACGCGCATGTCCGCCTGGATGTGACCCTTGCGATCGAGGAGCGCCGCATAGCAGCCCCGTTCCGCCGCCAGCGCCTCGATGTCGTTGGTGAGCTGGCCCTGAAGGTACTCGGCGGCATCCGATCCCCTGACGATCAGCGCCGCGCGCGTACGCGCCAGGAATCCGGCTTCCTCCCGCAGGGCCCTGTACTGCCCGTCCAACTCGACCGTGGTGGTCGCGGTCTCGGCCACGGATCGATTGTAGTTCTCGGCCTCCCGTGGGTTTCCGGGGAGCTTTCTCCGTACCTCAGAGTTAGTCGTGGCTAACTTGGGAGTTTGGGTCTGCTATCAATATCGTGGATGGGTACGGCTGCACACAACGCGCACCCCAGGCGGCGCACCAACGAGGGCGCCGAGAACTACGCCAAGGCGCTCTACGAGCTGCAGGCGCGGGGCGGGACAGCGGTTGGCACCAATGCGGTGGCGGAGCGGCTCGGGGTCACACCGGCCTCGGCGTCGGGAATGCTGAAGCGCCTCGCCGACGACGGCGTAGTCAAGTACACGCCCTACCACGGCGCCCGGCTCACGCCCGAGGGCGAGCGGATCGCACTCGAGGTGATCCGGCATCACCGCCTGCTCGAGCTCTTCCTCGCCGAGGTGCTCGACATGCCCTGGGACAGGGTGCACACCGAGGCGGAGGTGCTGGAGCACCACATCTCAGAGGAGCTGGAGGAGCTGATCGCGGCGAAGCTCGGCCAGCCGATGCTCGATCCGCACGGTGATCCGATTCCGGATCGCGACCTGGCGGTCGACGTGGACGACTCGGTGCCTCTCACCGAGCTCGAGCCCGGCGACACGGGAATCTTCGCTCGCGTCTCAGATCACGATGCATCGATGCTGCGCTTCCTGGCCGAGCGCGAGATCCAGCCCGGCGATCGCCTGCTCGTCAGCAGCCGCGAGCCGTTCGGCGGGCCATTGATGGTCGAGATCGCCGGCCGCACCCATCTCCTCGGCCCGCAGCTCGCGGGCAGCATGAGGGTGCGTAGGGAGGCGAGCCGTGAGTAAGCCCGATCTGAGGGTTGGCGAGGAGGAAGTCGCCCTCGTCGATCCCGTTCCGGGCGGGTCCTCCGCGGCGACGCAGCCCGCCAACGGGCAGGGAACGATCGAGGACGTCCTTCCAGGCGAGGCTGCCGTCGCGCGTGCCGCGCGCCGCTCGCTGGAGGGCCGCTCGCGCGGCCTGCCGCGGATCTGGCCCTTCCTCGGCCCGGCCTTCATCGCCGCCGTCGCCTACATCGACCCGGGCAACTTCGCGACCAACATCGCCGGCGGCGCAAAGTTCGGCTACCTGCTGCTCTGGGTGGTGCTCGCGGCGAACCTGATCGCGATGGTCGTCCAGACCCAGTCCGCGAAGCTCGGAATCGCCAGCGGCAAGAACCTCCCCGAGGCTTGCCGCGCCCTTTTCTCTCGCCGTACATCGATCGGCCTCTGGATCCAGGCCGAGATCGTGGCGATGTCGACTGACATCGCCGAGGTGGTCGGTGCGGCCCTGGCCCTCAACCTCCTCTTCGGGATGCCGCTGTTCGCGGCCGGGCTGGTCGCGGGCGCGGTCGCCTTCGCGATCCTGGCGCTCCAGGAGCGCGGCTTCCGCCGTCTCGAGGCGGTGATCTCGGGAATGGTGGGGGTGGTCGTCCTCGGCTTCGCCTTCGAGATCGTCAACGCGAAGCCCGATGGGGGCGAGGCCTTGAAGCACCTTGTGGTGCCAGGCTTCGCGGGCACCGAGAGCGTCCTGCTCGCCACCGGGATCATCGGCGCGACGGTGATGCCTCACGTGATCTACCTGCACTCGGCGCTCACCCAGCGGCGGGTGGTCGGCCGCAACGAGCGGGAGAAGCGCCAGATCCTCCGTTTCGAGCGCATCGACGTCGTGATCGCGATGGCGCTCGCCGGGCTCGTGAACATGTCGATGATGGCGATGGCGGCCGGCCTCTTCCACACCTCCGGGCTGGTCGAGATCGACAGCATCGAAGGCGCCTACGACGGGCTCCGCAATCTCGTCTCCTCGAACGCGGCGGTCGTCTTTGGCATCGCCCTGCTCGCCTCGGGGCTCGCCTCGTCCTCGGTGGGGACCATGTCGGGCCAGGTGGTGATGCAGGGGTTCATCCAGCGGCGAATCCCGATCTTCCTGCGACGGGCGATCACGCTTATCCCGGCCCTCATCGTCCTTGGCGTGGGGCTGCCTCCCACCGACGCATTGGTGATCAGCCAGGTCGTCCTCTCCTTCGGCATCCCCTTCGCGCTCGTGCCCCTGCTGATGATCTGCGCGAAGCCGGAGTTCATGGGCTCGCTCGTCAGTCCCGGCTGGCTGACCGCGATCGCCGGCACGCTCGCCGGACTGATCATCACGCTGAACGTCTTCCTCCTCCAGCAGCTCTTCTTCGCTTAGATTCTGAGCATGGCCTTGGCCCAGGAGTTCCAGGCGGTCGTCGACTCGCTGCCGGACGACTGGACCGACCTCGCGCTCGACCTGCGGATCGCGGATGAGTCCCGATACGTCGATGCCGCGGTGATGCTCTCCCAGGTGAACGCACAGCCGTATTCGCGCGCCGACTGGCACTGGCGGATCAACGTCGCCCATCGCTTCGGCCACGCCGCCGCGGCCGAGACGGTCAGAGGCGTTCTCGCCAAGCTCGACCGTGAGGAAATCTTGGGCGAACTGCGCGTCCGCGACGCGCAGGAGGGTCGGGCGGAGGTCGTGCAGATGTGGGGACGGCCTGAGAGCGTGCGCCGGGACTTCCGCCGCCGCCGCAGCCTCTAGGTGGACGGATGATCCGAGTTCATCGCGACAGCCCCCGCTGATGGCGCGAGTCATCGCCTTGGTGCAGGACCTGATGCTGGCCAGCCGGGTCCGCACCTCGCTGGAGGGCGCAGGCCACGAGGTGGAGCAGAACTCGAGCCTCCCCGACGAGCTCGATGGGGTGGACCTCGTCGTCGCCGACCTCGATGCGGTCCCGCCCGAGGATCTAGCCGACCTGAGGGTGCCCGTGATCGGCTTCTACCAGCACACCGACGCCGAGATGAAAGAGCGCGCCGACCGAGCGGCCCTCGCGTTCGCGGTCCCGCGGAGCCGCATGGTCAGGGAGCTGCCGGAGCTCGTCGAGCGGGCGCTCGGCTAGCCAGCCTGCAGGAGGCCGGCGTGAGCGGCCCAGGCGTGCCAGCGCTCGACCGAGGCGGGCTCGAGGTGCGGCGTCGCCACGGTACGTCCGAGCGCGAACGCGCGAGCCGAGGTGAGCGATTCCAGCTGTGCCTGTTGCGCAGAGCGGTCGAGACCCGGCACCTGGTCGAAGAGATCATCCAGTGCTTTCTGCGGGTCTCGCCCGAGCACCTCGTATCCGCGCCTGAGCGCCGCGGTCAGGCGGACGCCGAGCTGCTCATCGCCGGCCTTTGCCACCAGGACCAGCTCCGGGTAGCGCGGCGCCCCGAACTGGTCGACCCGGAACTCACGGATCGGGATGCCGCGCTGCTCGAGCTGGACGCCCTCCGCGTTCCAGAACGCGGTGGCCGCGTCGAGCTTGCCCGCGGCCAGGTCGGCGACGGCGTTGAAGCCGATGGTCACGCGGTGCACCGACGAGGGGTCGACACCGCCGGATCGCAGCACCGTGTCGAGCACGGCGTCGTCGGAGGGGACCCCTGTAACGCCGATCGTCTTGCCGGCGAGGTCGGCGGGGGTCCGGATCTCGTTTCTGTCCCGGGCGATCACCGAGGCGAGGGGACGCTGGACGATGGCGGCGATCGCGACCAGGTCGAGGCCCCGCTCGCGTGCGATGCCGAAGTCGTTGATGTCCATCACCGCGAAGTCGGCGCGGCCGGACTCGAGCAGCTTCGCGCTGTCGGCCGTGCTGGACGGCTCGCGGATCGTGAGGTCTAGACCCTCGTCGCCAAAGTCGCCGGTGGCCTCGGCAGCGTAGATCCCGGAATGGACCGCATTCGGCTGGAAGTCGAGGACCAGGGTCGCGCCCCTCGGCGCGCCCGGTTCAGCGCCGCCCCCTCCGCAGCCGATCGGGGCTGCCAGTAGGGCGGCCGCCAGCAGCGCGGCGACCCGTCTCATCCACGCCGACCCTATCCCTAAGGCGCGGATAAAACCTTCCCGGGGCGCTCTCGGCCGTGACGGAATTCCGGTTAGACTGCGCGCCGCCTCACGGCAGTGGGGCTTTTTTGAGATCTACGAGGAGGTCGGTTCAAAGTGCAAGATCGAGGTCTCGCCGCGTACATCGCAGAGCTGGTCGGGACGCTGCTGCTGGTCTTCTTCATCACCAGCGTCGTATCGCTCTACGTCGCCACGGGCGAGAACGCCCAGTTCGGTTCCGATTTCGCAGTTGTCGGCCTGACCCACTTCCTCGTGCTCTTCGCGCTGATCATCAGCATCGGCGTAGCCAGTGGCGGGCACTTCAACCCGGCCGTGACGGCAGCCTTCATCGCGATCCGCAGGATCGACCCGATCGACGGGCTTGTCTACATCCTCGCCCAGCTCTCCGGTGGCGTGCTCGGGGCGCTGCTGACCAAGGCGTTCCTGCTCGACGAGGGCCGAGCCTCGGACTATGGGACTCCCAAGGTCAGCGCGCTGCTCGGCGGGGCCTTCCAGGGGTTCCTCCTCGAGGGGATCGGCACCTTCGTACTGGTGCTGACCGTGCTCGCAGTCGCGCTCAATCCCGAGACTCGTCGCTGGGCCGCACTCGCAGTCGGTGGCGCGCTCGGCATGCTGGTGATGGTGCTCGGGCCGCTCACGGGCGGCTCGTTCAACCCGGCCCGCTGGTTCGGCCCGGCGCTGGTCGGCAACCACTTCACCGACTGGTGGGCTTACATCCTCGGTCCGCTCGTCGGCGGGCTGCTCGCCGCCGGCGTCTACAAGTTCATCATCGAGCCCTCGAGCGGGCCGGTGCAGGAAATGGCGGACAGGGTCGCTCCGCGCGGGCCCGCTCCGCCCGCCGGCGAGGCGCCGCCGCTGCGCCAGAGCGACACCGGCGGACCTCCTCCGGCGTCGCCGCCGGGCGGGATCGCGGGCTCGTAACGGGCGCGGACAGGTCTGGGCGCTCCACTTCGCTAGTTTGGCCCTGCGATGCGCAGGGTCACCTTCTCGCGCAACTACACGCTCTCGCTCTCGAGAACGTGTCAGTGCTACTGCAAGTACTGCGCCTTCGCCACGCACCGCGCCCACATCCACGATCCGGATGAGGTCGAGCGCCGCCTGGACGAGGCGGTGCGCAGGAACTCCAAAGAGCTGCTCGTTCTCACGGGCGAGCGGCCGGAGGTGAATCCGGAGGTCGCGAAGCGCCTGCGCGACTGGGGGCACGAGGACTTCACCTCGTACGTCGTCTGGGCCTGCCAGCGGGGAATCGACCGGGGCCTTCTACCCCACACGAACCTCGGTGTGCTGTCGCGCGAGGACCTCTCCCGGCTGCGCGAGGTGACCGCGTCGCAGGGACTGATGCTGGAATCCATCAACCCCGGCCTGATCGTCCACCAAGGCTCACCCACGAAACATCCGACGAAGCGACTGGAGACGATCCGGCTCGCGGGCGAGCTCCGGATTCCATTCACGACGGGGATCCTGGTCGGGATCGGGGAGACGCCGGATGAGCGGATCGCATCCCTCGAGGCAATTGCCGACGTTCAGGCCGAGTACGGGCACATCCAGGAGGTGATCCTGCAGAGCTTCGTTCCGCATCCGCGCTACTACGGCGCGGAAGTGGCAGACATCGCGGATCAGGCGGCAACGCGCCAGTGGGGCGGCCCGGCCGACGCCGTCTCCGGAATACGGGCTCTGGATGCGGGTCGAGGGTCTCCGGCGCAGCTAGATACGCCCAATATTCCGGATCCGGCATCGACCGGTCCGGCCATGCCGGCGTGGGCGACCCCGGTGAGCGTGGACGACATGAAAGGGCTGATAGCGGAGTGCCGTCGTCTGATGCCAGGCGTGGGGGTTCAGGTGCCGCCGAATCTCGCGGATTGGTGGCCTGATTTGGTCGAAGCCGGCGCGACCGACCTCGGCGGGCTCTCCAGTAATGGCGATCACATCAGCCCCGAGGAGCCGTTCCCGAGCCCGCACCAGGTGCGCAAGGAGCTCGCGCCGCGTGGGTATGCGCTTACCGAGCGGCTCTGCGCGTATCCCCAGTATCTGGACCCGGAATGGATGGAGCAGGGTGTCCTCGATGTCGTGAAGCTGAAGTACTGGAGCTTCATTCCGAGACGCGGCTCCGGAAGGCGGCAGGAGCAGCCACCCGCTCGGGAGATCGCTCCGCGCGCGATCGAGAAGGGGCAACGCGGGGAGGAGCTCAGCGAGGAGGAGCTGACCGCGCTCTTCTCCGAGACCCGCCCGGAGGTGATCGAGGACATGCGGGCGGCGGCGGACGCGCTTCGCGCCGAGCTCGCCGGGGACACCGCCACCTTCGTCGTCAACCGAAACATCAACTTCACCAACGTCTGCGTGGTCGGGTGCGCTTTTTGCGGCTTCGGGCAGGGCAAGCGCTCACCCGACGCCTACCACGTCGCCGAAGAGGACTTCGCTGCCCGGGTCCAGGAGGCGATCGACTTCGGTGCCACCGAGATCTGCATGCAGGGCGGGATCCATCCCGATTACACGCTCGAGGACTACGGCCGCTGGCTCCGGTTGGCGAAGGAGTGTGCACCCGAGATCCACCTCCATGCCTACTCCCCGATGGAGGTGCACTACATGTGCGAGCGCTCCGGGCGTTCGCCCGCGTCGGTTTTCGAGTACCTGATCGGGTGCGGGCTCGGCTCGACTCCGGGCACCGCGGCGGAGGTGCTCCACGACGGCGTTCGCCAGCGGATCTCGCCCAACAAGCTGCCGGTGGCCCGCTGGATCGAGATCATCGAAGCGTCGCACCGGGCAGGGCTGCGCTCGACCTCGACCGTGATGTTCGGCCACATCGAGGAGCCCCGGGAGCTGGCCCGGCACATGCGGATCGTGCGCAAGCTGCAGGAGCGCACCGGCGGGATCACCGAATTCGTCCCGCTCAGCTTCATTCCCTACAACACGCTGCTCGGTCGCACGCACGGAGTGGAGGAGATCTCTCGCGCTGACAACCTCAAGCACACGGCCGCGTTCCGCCTCGCGCTCGGAAGGACGATCCCGAATCTGCAGGCGAGCTGGGTGAAGATGGGCCTCGACGCGGCCACCGAGAGCCTGCGGTGGGGCGTCAACGATCTCGGCGGGACTCTGATGGAGGAGAACATCTCCCGGATGGCGGGCTCGAGACATGGGGTTCGGTTGGAGCCGGACCAGCTGATCGAGGCCGCCCGGCGGGCGGGGCGCACCCCGGCCCAGCGGACGACTCTCTACGAGATCGTCGAGACCTACTGAGCGGCCGAGTCATGCGTGCGATGGTTCTGGACGAGCCGGGCAAGCCGCTCACAGAGCGCGAGCTGCCCGATCCGGTGCCCGGGAAGGGCCAGGTGCTGATCGAAGTGTCGGCCTGCGCCGTCTGCAGGACGGACCTGCACATCTTCGACGGTGAGCTCACCGAGCCGAAACTTCCGCTCGTACCCGGCCACATGATCGTCGGCCGCGTGGCCGGCAGGGGAGAGGGCGCCGTCCGGTTCGCCGCTGGAGACCGGATCGGGGTCCCCTGGCTGGGCTGGACCGACGGCACGTGCCGCTACTGCCGCTCGGGTCGCGAGAACCTCTGTGTGCAGGGCAAATTCACGGGGTACGACTTCGACGGCGGTTACGCCGAGCGCACGGTCGCCGACGAGCGCTTCTGCTTCCCGATCCCAGACTCCTACACCGATGAGCACGCCGCGCCGCTGCTCTGCTCGGGGCTGATCGGCTATCGGTCGCTGCGCCTGGCTGGCACGGGGGAGCGCCTTGGCATGTACGGCTTCGGCTCCTCAGCGCACCTGATCTGTCAGGTCGCCGTGCATCAGGGCTGGAAGGTCTACGCGCTCACCCGCGAGGGCGACACCGAGAAGCAGGATCTGGCGCGCTCATTGGGAGCCGTCTGGGCCGGAGCGGTCGGCGACCCGGAGGCGCGGGACCTGGACGCCGCGATCATCTTCGCCCCCGTCGGCGAGCTGGTGCCGCAGGCGCTGGCGGCGCTCGCGCCCGGCGGGACCGTCGTCTGTGCCGGGATCCACATGAGCGACATCCCATCCTTTCCCTACGAGATCCTCTGGCACGAGCACTCCGTTCGCTCCGTGGCCAATCTGACCCGCCTGGACGGCGTGGAGTTCATCGGGCTCGCCCCCGAGGTACCGGTGCGGACGGAGATCCAGGTCTATCCGCTCGCCGAAGCCAATTCGGCCGTGGAGGACATGCGTCACGGTAGGGTTGTCGGTACCGCCGTACTCTCAGTAGGTGGGTAGGCGTCCCAGCCTGAAACGGGTTGCGCCTGCGGCGCACCCTCGCATCACGGGAGAGGAACGGATAGATGCCAGATGTGACGATCAAGCGTGTCGAGGACTTCGAGGCGATTTTCGGTGGTGGCTTTCGGCGCGCGAGGGCGGGCCTGGGCGTCACCTCGTTCGGCCTCGCCGTCATCGATCTGCCGCCGAATTTCACCCACTATCCCGAGCACGACCAGACCCACGACGACCAGGAGGAGGTCTACACGCTCCTCTTCGGTCGGGTCACGCTGCGCGTGGGGGGTGTTGATCACGAGCTCGAGCCAGGTGTCTTCGCGCGGGTGGGAGCGGCCGAGAAGCGCAAGCTGGTCACGGGCGATGAGCCCGCTCGGATCCTCGCCATGGGGGCGACCCCCGGGCGGATCTATCAGCCGCCCGAGTTCTCCGAAGAGGGGGCGACTCCGCCTCCGATGTCGAAGCTGAAGTCGAAAGACGCGACTCCTGTCTAGCTAGCGGAAGAGGTCCTCTTCCGCGGGGCGCGGGAAAGCGCGCGCCCCGGGCCCGTCCTCAGCCGTCACCAGATCGCCGAGACCCGAGACGATCGCTCCGGGTATCCCCGAGTCCTTGTCACGCGTCAGATCGGCGGCCGAAGCGAGCTCGTCGGCGAGCGCGATGTGCGTCGCCGAGAGCTCACGGCCCTGCTTGTCCCGTCTGCCACGCCAGTCGGCGAGTGGCGGTAGGCCGGCGCAGCCGATTGCGACGTCTGCCTGGCCGACCCTCCAGGCCCGGCCGAAGCTGTCGGCGATCACAACAGCCGGCGCTGCCGCGGAGGCGTTGGCGATCTCCGCGCGAATTCGCCGGGCTGAGGCATCACCGTCCTCGGGCAGCAGTGATACGAGCCCTTCGCCGAGATTCGAGGAGTCGATTCCAGCGTTCGCGCATACCCAGCCGCCGCGGGTCTCGGTGATCAGGACCCCTCGAGCGGCGCGCACGATGCGACTGCTCTCCGAGAGGACCAGCTCGACGAGCGCCGGATCCTTGTCCACCTGCGCGGCCACCGTGCGGGCGCGCTTGCTCGGCTCCACCTCCGACAGCCTTCGCACGCGTCCCTCGACCTTGGAAACGGCCTTCTGGGAGACGACCACGACCTCGTCCGCCGCGGGCGAAGCGGCCGAGGCGATCAGACTCCCTAGATCGTCTCCCTCGCGCAGCTCCGGGATGCCGGTGAGCGGCCTGATCCGCAGCTCGCGCGCGGCCAAGCGCGGGTCAGGCGGCCGCCTGCTTGGCGCGGTCGCCGAGCTCCCAGAGCACCTTGGCGGTCCGCGGAGCCGGCTGCGGATCGAGCAGCAGGCGGTCGCGCAGCAGCGACATGTCCTCGGGCGTGTCGAGATCGATCGCGAGGGATTCGACTTGCTCGAGCGCGAAGCTCTGGCCGGTCGCTCGCGCCCTGCTCACGTGCCTGGCGCAGCTGTCGGGGCCGAAGGCGGGAAGGAAGAGATCTGGCGGGTTGAGCATCAGGGCGTTGGTGCCCGTGCCGTGGCGATCGGGGACGATCAGCGCGGTTCGGGGAGAGCGACCGAGGTGTGCGTCGAGCTCGTCCGTGTCGAGCGTGGGGCAGTCCACGGGCAGCATCGCCACGCGCTGCGCACCGTCCGCCATCGCCGCTCGCGCTCCCGCCGCGGCTGCCTCGGCGTGACCCTCGTCGCGCTCCTGCACCAGCACCTTGTGCCCGAACCAGCGAGTGTGCCGTGCGACGGAGGGATCCGTGGTGACGACCAGGACGTCGTCGATGCAGCGGCTGCGGGGCAGCTTCACGATCAGGTCGAGGAAGAGGGCCTCCGCGAGGCTGGTCCGCTCTCCCTCGGACAGCGTGCCGTTCAGCCGCAGATTGGCGGCTGAAAGTCCCTTCACCGGAACGATCGCGGTCGTATGCAAGTTGTTGGAATCCGTTCCCACGGATGGTCAGGCTACCGGTTTGAGGCGCCGCTTCTACCCATAATGCGGCTTTTTTAAGCGGCCGTCGTGCGAAGCGTCAAGGCGAACTCGAGAGTTCGCTGGGCGAGTTCGCGCCGTCCGTCTCGGCCGTCCATCAAGGTGGGGCAGCCCAGGATCCGTACGCCCTCGGGCGGCTGATCGGGATCTTCCGGGTCACAGACCATGCCGTCGATCAGGCCCTCGTAGAGCGACGCAACCCCGGCGGCGGTGGATGGGCGGCCCACCGCCTGCATGAAGATCTCGGTGGGCCCCTTGACGACCTGCCCGGCCACGTAAGGACTCACGGCGACCACAGGGGCATCTGCGGCGGAGATCGACTCGCGCAGCGCGCCGATCGAGACGATCGGGCCGATCGAGATCACGGGGTTGGATGGCCCGATCACGATCGCCTCGGCGTCGGCGATCGCCGCCAGCACTTCCGGCGTCGGGATCGCATCGGCGATGCCCTCGAGCTCGATCCCCTGGACCTGGGCCTGTGCGTGCTCCGCAACCAGGTACTGCTGCAGCCCGCGCCAGCCATCAGCGGTCCGGACGCGCGTCCGGACCCGCTCCTCGCACATCGGCAACACGGCCGCACGCACCCCGAGGGCGCGGGCGATCTGCGCCTGAGCGTCTGTGCGGCGCCCACCCTCGGCGACGAAGATCCGCCGGTAGAGGCAGGTGGCGAGATCCCGGTCGGAGAGCCGAAACCAAGCGGGCGCGCCGAGCCTGACCAGGCGGTCGAAGACCGTGAACGAGTCGCCCTTGATTCCCCAGCCCCGCTCCTCGTCGATCTCACCACTGAGCCAGTAGGTGATCAAATCCGGGTCTGGGGAGACGTCGACGCCGGTGATCTCGATGTCGTCCCCGGTATTGGCGATCACGGAGAGGCGGTCGCCCAACACGTCCTGCATGCCGGCCGCCAGCTTCGCCCCGCCGCTTCCGCCGGCGAGGATGACGCAGCGCTCGATCTCACTCACGCCCAGTGATCTGCGTCGGGGAGATCCATGATCTTCATGCCGGCGTGTGCCTTGTAACGGACGTTGATCGAGATCAGCATCGGGGTCAGGGTCTCGATGATTCGGGCCATCTCCAGCGCTCCGGCGTTGACCGCGCGGAGGCCGTCGATCTGCTCGATCAGCGTCGCTACGCGCGCCTTGTCTGCTTTCTTGTCGCCGCAGATCAGGACGTCCTCGTCGAGCTGATCGCCCGCGGAGAGCTTCGGGGCGCTCACAGTGTGCAGAGCGGAGATCACGGTCACTCCCTCGGGCACCATCTCCTCTGCCTGCTGGGCCGCCGACCCCTGCCAGACCCCGAGGGTCCTGGTGGCTCGCCCGCTGATCGCCGCGGCAGTCGGCACCGTGCAGTCGACCAGGAGCTGGCCGGGGGAGAGCACCTCCTTGAGATTCGTCAACGTCTCCGACTGAGCGCGGAACGGCACCGTGAGGAAGACGATCGGCCCTCGGGTCGCGGCATCGGCGTTGGCGAGCCCCTCGACCTCGGCGCCGTCGACCTCGCCTCGCACGCGGTCGGCCGCCTCCTCGGCCCGTGCCGCCACTCGGGAGCCGATTACGACGGCCTGTCCGGCGCGCGCCCAGCGCAGGGCGAGGCCATAGCCCAGGGACCCGGTGCCGCCGATGATCGGAATTGGCGCTGCCACCGGCGAGCAAGCTACACGGCGCCCGGAATAGGCTGCCTCCAGAGTGAGACTCGAGGGAAGAAAGGCGCTGGTCACCGGCGGCGCCAGCGGCATCGGCGCCGCGATCGCGCGGCGCCTCTCGGCCGAAGGCGCCGAGGTGACGGTCGGAGACCTGAATTTCGAGGGCGCGACCGAGGTCGCCGGCGAGATCTCGGGGCTGCCGATCGAGCTCGACGTAACCGATCTCGGCTCCGCCGAGGCCGCCGTTGAGAGCGCCGGGGTGCCGATCGAGATTCTGGTCAACAACGCCGGCACTGACGAGTTCGGCTTCTTCTCACAGACCACACCGGAGCAGTGGCAGAAGGTGATCGCGGTGAACCTGAACGGGGTGCTCAATTGCACCTTCGCGGCGCTGCCCGGTATGCAGGAGGCGGGCTACGGGCGGATCGTGAACATCGCCTCCGAGGCCGGCCGGGTGGGGTCGAAGGGCTCGGCGGTGTACTCGGCGGCCAAGGGGGGCGTGATCGCCTTCACCAAGGTGATGGCACGCGAGGGCGCTCGCTTCGGCATCATCGCGAACGCGATCGCGCCCGGCCCGATTGAGACCCCGCTCCTGATGCGGGCGAAGGAGCTCGGCGAGATCGGCGAGAAGGTCGTGGAGACGATGAAGGCGGGGACGCAGCTACGGCGCCTGGGACAGCCGGAAGAAGTCGCCGCCGCTGTCGCCTTCCTTGCCTCGGATGACGCCTCCTACGTCACTGGCGAGACGCTTGGCGTCTCGGGTGGCCTGGGAATGGTCTAGTGATTCGCGTAGCCCCCGGAAGCGAAGCTGAGGAGGCGAAGCGTTGATGTTGGAGCCCGGGATGGAGCGCACCGACGAGTTTGTGCTTGAGGACCGCCTGCTCACCGACGTCGGCGGCACGATCGGAGCAAGAGTGCTCTCGACGCCCGGCATGATCGGGATGATCGAGCGGAACGCCGCGATCCTCGCCCTCGAGCACCTCGAGGAGGGCAAGGCGACGGTCGGCTTCGAGATCTGCGTCAAGCACGTCGCGGCCGCGGCCGAGGGCCAGACCTGCACGGCGCACGCGAAGCTGCGCGAGGTCGTCGACGGACGCAAGCTGCGCTTCGACGTCGAGGTCAAGGAAGGCGACCGCACGATCGGCGTCGGCACCCACGAGCGCCGCGTGATCGAGATCGGGTCCGTGACCGGGTCATAGGGGCGGGTTGGCGAGTTCTCGCCGCCATGCGGCGAGAACTCGCCATGTCCCACCCCCGCGCCGCCTACATGGCCGCCCGCAGTCATCCGGCTAGGCTCAAGCTGATGGCCGAGCAGCTGCCGAAAGTCGTCCGGATTCGGGAGGTTGGCCCTCGCGACGGGTTCCAGAACGAGCCCGAGGTGATCCCGACCGAGGAGAAGCTGCGCCTGATCGGATTGCTGGCCGACGCCGGCCTGAGGCGGATCGAGGTCACCTCGTTCGTTCGCCCGGACGTCGTTCCCCAGCTCGCCGACGCCGCCGAGGTGCTTGACGCGGTTCGAGCCTCGGGAGGACGTCGCGTATTCGGTGCTGATCCCGAACCGGAAGGGCCTCGAGAACGCACTCGAGTTCCGCGACCGCTTCCAGGAAGCGAACTTCTTCCTCTCGGCCTCCGAGACCCACAACCGCAAGAACGTCAATCGCCCGATCGACGAGTCGCTGGCCGACCTGGAGGGCACGATCGCCGCCGCCCGGGATGTGGGGCTGCGCTGCGAGGGCGTGATCTCGACCAGCTTCGGCTGCCCATACGAGGGCGAGGTTCCGGCCGAGCGCGTCTTCGAGATCGCCGAGCGGCTCGTGGGCTTCGGCTGCGAGGAGATCGCCTTCGGGGACACGACCGGGATGGCCAACCCTCGCCAGGTGGGCGAGTTCTTCGCGGCCGCCCGAGTGCGTCTCCCGGATCCCGAGCTCACCGCGCACTTCCACAACACTCGTGGACAGGGCCTTGCGAACGTGCTGGCGGCGCTCGAGCAAGGCATCGACGCGTTCGAGAGCTCCTTCGGCGAGCTCGGGGGTTGCCCGGTCCCACCCGGGTCGACCGGCAACATCTCCACCGAGGATCTGGTGTCGATGCTGGAGGAGATGGGCGTGGCAACCGGGGTCGACCTGTCGAAGCTGATCGCCGCCTCGTCGGAGGCCCAGAAGGTGCTCGGTCGCCCGCTCGGCGCGCATCTTCTCACCTCGGGCCCAATCGACTGGCACCAGATAGGCTTGCGGCACATGAAGAGCGATCGCGGTTTCGCGCCGCAGCGGAATCCAAGGACTTCTCAGCGATCGACGAGCTCTTCGCCGAGGACGTCGCCTTTCGCAGCCCGGTCGTCTTCAAGCCCTATGAGGGGCGCGATGCCGTGGCGATGCTGCTCGGGGCCGTCGTCCAGGTCTTCGAGGACTTCCGGTATACGGATCAGGTGGAGACGGGCGATGCGGCCGCCCTCGCATTCAGCGCCAGGGTGGGTGACCGCGAGCTCGACGGGATCGACTTCCTCCACTTCGACTCCGACGGCCGCGTCAACCGGATGGCGGTCTACGTCCGCCCGATGAGCGGGGTCAACGCACTCGCCGAGGCGATGCAGAAGAAGCTCGAGGAGGCGTCGGCGGCCTAGGGGTGGCAGGAGGCGCCGGAGCAGGTCTTCAACCGCTCCAGCTCGGCCGCCAGTGACGCTCTGAGGTCGGCGTAGGCGTGGTCCGTGCCGAGGCTCTCGAGCTCATACGGGTCCGTGTTCAGGTTGTAGAGCTCCTCGTCGCCGTTGCTGTACCGGTTATAGGCCCAGGGGCCTCGGCGAAGCCCGTAGATCCCGAGGTCGGTGCTCTCGAAGAGCAGATCGCGGCCAATGTCGCTGGTTGGGTCCCGCGTCAGCGGCAGCAGGTTGATCCCATCCATGACCCGCAGGGGCTGGGCCTTGGTGATGGCGACGATGGTCGGCGCCAGGTCGATGTTGGCGACGAGCTGATCGCGCGTCACGTTCTCGGGTACGCCTGGGCCACGGATGATCAGCGGAACGCGCTCTCCCTCCTCGTAGAGGAAGTTCTTGAACTGGATGCGGTGGGCACCCATCTCGAGGCCGTTGTCCGATGTGAAGATGAAGAAGGTCTTGCGCTTGTCGCCGAACTTCCTGACGAGCCCAACGATCCGCTTCACCTCGTCGTCAACGGAGAGCAGGCTCTCGAGCCGGCCGCGATAGCGGCGGTCGAGGTCGGCGATCAGGTCGTCGGAGAGGCGGGGGAGGGCCTGGATCTGGTCCGGCTTGTCCTTCATATCCGGCTCGTCGAAGTTCGGAGTCCGGGGCACGCCGATGTCGCCGAAGCTGCCCAGGTACCGCGGTGCCGGCTCGGGATCGCGGGTGGACCACGCCGGCAGGGCGCGCTCGCCGTGCGGGTTGTTCGGGTTGTAGTAGAGGAAGAACGGCTTCGGGCTGGGAGCCCATGCCTTGAGCAGCTCATTCACCTTGGCGCCGAGGACGTAGTCGATGTAGTTCTGCGGCTTACGCGGGTAGTAGCGGACCTTGCCGTTCTCGTTGAGGTCGAATCCGTAACGCTTCTGCTCCGTTCCCCCGGTGAGGGCGAACCACTCTCTCCAGCCCGGGGGGATCTCACGCCGGTTCACGAGGCCATATCCGTTCAGGTACTTGCCGACCATCGCCGTCCGGTACTTGGCGTTGTTCAGCCAAACCGCGAGGGTGTTGCTGTTGTCCAGCACGCCGTACTGGTTATCGGTCACCACCCCGTGGTTGTGGGCGTACTGCCCGGTCAGGAAGGTCGCGCGGGATGGGCAGCAGAGGGGGTAGGAGACGTAGCTGTTCTGGAAGGTGGTGCCGTGGGCGCCGAGCAGGCTGAGCGTCTTCTGCATCACGAACATGTCCGAGGCGTTCTGGTCGTCGGTGTCGATGACGATCACGTTTGGTCGCTTCTGCTGGGCATTGCGCCTGCGTAGCTCAGCCTGGTTCTGCTTCTTCTGATTCCGGCCCGCCTGACATTTCGCGTCGCAAGGGCCGGTGGCCCTCGGGACGGCTGGGCGGGTCGCGGCCGCCGGTGAATTGGAGGGGGAGCCGATCGCCCCCGCGATCGCCCAGGCGAGCATCGCCGCGGCCAGCACGGCAAGCGTGAATCCCGTTCTGTGTGGACGCCCCAAGCTCATCGGACCTGAAACCCGCGACCCCCCAGGCGGTTGCGCCATGTCGCGGAGCCGGGAAGCGTAGAGGAACGTATGCTCTCGCCGCCAATCAGTCGAGGCGGAGGAGCGCAAGAACATGGCGATCAGCAAGGTCGGCGTCCTGGGCTGCGGGCTCATGGGCCACGGGATCTCTCAGATCTGCGCCCAGGAGGGATGGGACGTCGTGGTCCGGGAGGTCGACCAGGCAGCCCTCGACACGGGAATCGGCAAGATCGAGAAGCAGCTCGGCCGCGCCGTCGAGAAGGGCAAGCTGGAGCAATCCGATGCGGAAGCGGTCCGGGGCCGGATCGCACCGACCCTCGACTACGCCGACCTCGCCGACTGCGGTCTGGTGATCGAGGCGATCACCGAGGATCTCGACCGCAAGCTAGAGATGTGGCGGGAGGTCGACGAGGTTGTCAATGATGATGCCTACCTCGCCACCAACACCTCTTCGCTCCCGGTCGCCGCGCAGGCGGACGCCACCAAGCGCCCGGAGCGCATGATCGGCCTCCACTTCTTCAATCCAGCGCAGGTGATGCCGCTGCTCGAGGTCGTGCGCGCGGAGAGGTCAAGTGACGATGCCGTCGCCCTGGGCTTCGAGGTCGGCAAGAGGCTCGGCAAGACGACGGTCGCGGCGAAGGACAACCGCGGCTTCATCGTCAACAGGTTGCTCGTCCCCTACATGCTCGACGCGATCCGCGCGCAAGAGCAGGGCGTCGGATCGATCGAGGACATCGACACCGGCATGATGGCCGGCGCGAGCCATCCGATGGGCCCGCTGACCCTCGCCGACTTCGTCGGGCTCGACACGCTGGCGGCGATCGCCGACGTGATGGTGGACGCCTACGGCGAGGAACGCTTCGCAGCCCCCGAGACGCTCAAGAAGATGGTCTCCGTCGGCGACTTCGGGCGGAAGTCCGGCAGGGGGTTCTACGATTATTCGGGAGATCGGCCCGTCCCCGTGGATGCCCGGGGCTAGGCGGGCTAGGCGAGCGCAAGGAGGATCAGGAGCATGGGAGCCGACCAGACCAGCGTCGACCGGATCAGAAACGCCACCTTCCCCACCGCCCGGCGGGGCTACGACAAGCATGAGGTCGAGAAGTTCCTGCGCAGACTTGCGGATTGGCTCGAGACCGGTGCCGGGGACGAGTCCCGGTCGGACATCGTGAAGCGCGAGCTCGAGCGCGTCGGCCAGCGAACCGGCGCGATCCTCGCCCAGGCGGAGGAGAGCGCCCAGCAGATCCGCGCCGAGGCCCAGGATGAGGCTCGCGGAACGATCAACACCGCGAACATGGAGGCGGAAGAGACCCGAACGGAGGTGGACAAGTACGCGACGGAGACCCGGACGTCCGCGGACTCATACGCCCAGCAGACCCGCCAGGCGGCGGAGGAGGTGTTGTCGTCCGCCAAGGCTCAGGCGGAGGCACAGGCCCGTGAGGCAATCGAGGCGGCGGAGGCACAGGCGCGGCGAATCGTCGAGGAGGGCCTCCAGCGCCGCGAGAACATCGAGGCCGTGATAGCCGACCTGATTCGCCGTCGCGACGACGTGATCGCCGATACAGAGGAGCTCTCGGCCAAGC
Organism: uncultured Solirubrobacterales bacterium; assembly: GCA_963695675.1. Lineage (GTDB taxonomy): Bacteria > Actinomycetota > Thermoleophilia > Solirubrobacterales > 70-9 > DASUPK01. The sequence continues at coordinate 514,559 of CAVOGY010000007.1, read as the reverse complement.
TGACGGCGGCCGTGTCTCAACACCGCTCGGGCGCCTTCGAGCTGCCGGAGCAACTCGATCGCACGGCGCGGGACGAGGGCGTAGAGGGCGGGCAGGCCGAGACCGAGGTTGCGAGCGGCACCGAGGCTGCCGAAGCCGAGGCTCAGGCGGAGCCCCAGGACACCGAGGAGTACACCGTCACCACCGAGCGCGAGACCGCCGCAGAGCCCCGGCCCGAGCACGAAGCGGACCTGAGGACATAGTTGAGGAAGTCGTGAGCGACGTCAGGGCGGCCCTCGACGCCGCGCTGGAGGGCGGTCCGGAGCGACATCGCAGGAAGGTCGCGGAGCAGCAGAAGCTGCCGGTCCGGGAGCGGGTCTCCCGGCTGCTCGACCCCGATTCACTCGCCGAGGAGGGGCTGCTCGCCAACTGGGAGCACGAGGGCCTCGGGGCCGATGGGGTTGTCACCGGGATGGGGACGGTCGCGGGACGTCCGGTGGCGTTTATGGCGAACGACCCGGCCGTCAAGGCGGGTTCCTGGGGACCGAAGACCGTCGAGAAGATCCTCCGCATTCAGGAGCGTGCTCTGGCACACCAGGTGCCGATCGTCTACCTCGTCGACTCGGCCGGGGCCCGAATCACCGACCAGGTACGGATGTTCCCCGGCCGTCGTGGTGCCGGCCGTATCTTCCACACCCAGGTGCGCCTCTCCGGCCAGGTGCCGCAGGTGTGCCTGCTCTTCGGCCCCAGCGCCGCCGGCGGCGCCTACATCCCCTCCTTCTGCGACGTCGTGATCATGCGCGACGGCAACGCCTCGATGTATCTGGGTTCGCCGCGGATGGCGGAGATGGTGATCGGGGAGAAGGTGACCCTCGAGGAGATGGGCGGCGCCCGCATGCACACCTCGGTTTCCGGGGTCGGCCACTTCCTGAGCCCGAGCGACGAGGAGGCGATCGACCTCGCCCGGCGCTACCTGTCCTACATGCCCGTCAACTGGCGGGAGGATCCACCGGCCGCGCCGCCGGCCGAGCCGCAGCAGGGTCCTTCGGTCTCGGAGATCGTGCCCGACAACGAGAAGGACCCCTTCGACGTCAAGGATCTGATCGAGGCGTTCGTGGACGCCGGCTCCTTTCTCGAGGTGCACGACCGCTGGGCGAAGGAGGTCGTGGTCGGCTACGCGCGCCTCGACGGGCGGGTGGTCGGGATCGTGGCCAATCAGCCGAAGGTGAAGGGCGGCGTCCTCTTCGTCGACTCGGCCGACAAGGCGGCCCGCTTCATCATGACCTGCAACGCCTTCAACGTTCCACTGCTCTTCCTCGCGGACGTGCCGGGCTTCATGATCGGCAAGGACGTCGAGCGCCAGGGGATCATCCGCCACGGCGCGAAGATGATCAGCGCCGTCTCCGAGGCCACGGTCCCGAAGCTCTCGGTGATCGTTCGCAAGGCCTACGGCGCGGGCCTCTACGCGATGGCCGGCCCCGCGTTCGAGCCGGACGCCTGCCTGGCGTTCCCCCAGGCGCAGATCGCGGTGATGGGGCCGGAGGCGGCGATCAACGCGGTCTTCTTCAACCAGATCCAGGAGATCGACGATCCCGCCGAGCGCGAGCGCTTCGTCAACGAGAAGCGCGAGGAGTACGCCGCGGACATCGACATCCTCCACCTCGCCTCGGAACTCGTCGTCGACGCGGTGATCGAGCCGGATCACCTCCGCGCCGAGCTCGTCCGGCGCTTCGCGCTAGCGGCGAGCAAGGACCGCCGCCCCCCGGAGCGGCGGAATCCGGTCACGCCCGCCTAGCGGCCGCTGGTGGCCGCGATCTGATGGCGAAGCCGGGCCTCCGCCCGGTCGCGTTTCAATCCCGAGCGTTCGCGGCGACCGGGGAACGGGACCAGCGACTCGCTCTCCGTGTCCCACAGCTTCAGCCGGAAGGTCTGGATGCTGCCGCGGAGCGTGACCACGGGCGTGCGCCAGAACATCGGGTGGGACTGATGCGCGGCACGCAGGTGATAGTTCGGGATCCTCGCGCTCAGATGGTGGACGTGGTGGTAGTTGGCATTGCCGACGATCCAGGCGAGCGGGCCTGGCAGCTTGAGGTAGGAGCTGCCCCGCAGCGCGGCAAGCTCGAACTTCCACGTTCCAGGCGCCTGGTAGTAGGTGTCCTCGTACTGGTGCTGGATGTAGAGCATCCAGGCGGCGATGGCGCCGCCGGCGATCAGCGTCGTCCCCTGGATCAGGATGAAGGTCTGCCAGCCCGTGACCGCGCTCCAGCCCAGCACCCAGGCCACGAGCGCGAGGTTCGTCGCCACGACGCTCGCCAGGATCCTCCGGGTCATGCCTCGCTGCGGGAACCGGCGCTCGAACAGGAACACGAGGCTCGGGCCCACAAGCAACATCAAGAGAGGGTTCCGGTAGAGGCGGTATCCCAGCCTGTCGAAGGCGGGATGCCCTCTCGTACTCGGCGAGGGTCATCGTGTTGATCTCGCCCACGCCGCGGTGGTCGAGGTCGCCTGTGTGGGCGTGGTGCACGCGGTGCTGGCGCTGCCACCACCGGTAGGGGGTGAACAGCAGGAACCCGAGCAGGTGGCCCCAGCGGCTGTTCGCATGCCGCGATGCAAACAACGAGTTATGCGTGAGATCGTGGAAGAGCGAGTACATGCGGCTGAGAAAGACGGTCGCGACCAGGCCGAGACCGAATGCAACCGGGGCGCCTGGCTCGATCAGGGCAGCAACCATCCAGACGGCGAGGTACGGGAGGACGACGCTTGCTATCTGCCCGAGGCTGCGCCGGCGGTCGACCTCAAGGTACGGGGCGAGGTCTTGCTTCCAGCTCTGGCGGGATGGGATGCCTGCGGTGTTCACGGTGGGTTCTCCCGGTAAGCGGACCGTGGTGTTCACCGCTGCCTACGCTGATTCTTCCGGCCTGGTTCACAAAGTCCCGAAATCTCTGCTCAGAGCGTGCGCGACAGTTCCTCGAAGTAGTCGAGCGCGGCGGGGTTCCCGAGGGAGTCCCGGCTTGCCGTGCGCTCGGGTGCCTCGCCCATCAGGATCCGCTTGACCGGGACCTCCAGGACCTTGCCGCTCAGCGTCCGCGGCACCTCGGCGATCTGGAAGATCTCGTTGGGGACATGGCGCGGGGAGCATTGCTCCCGGATCCTGCTCTTGATCTCGGCGACCAGCTCGTCGTCCAGCTCGGCACCATCCTTCAGGACCACGAACAGCGGCATCCACCCCTCGGTGCCCTGCCTGGGCACATCGACCACCAGGGAGTCGAGGACCTCGGGGACCGCCGAGACCGCCCTGTAGATCTCGCTCGTGCCCATCCGGATTCCGCCGCGGTTGATGGTGGAGTCGGAGCGGCCGTAGATGATGGCCGTGCCGCGAGAGGTGATCTCGATCCAGTCGCCGTGGCGCCAGACACCCGGGTACATCTCGAAATAGCTGGCGCGGTAGCGGGAGCCGTCGTCGTCTCCCCAGAAGAAGACCGGCATCGAGGGCATGGGCTCGGTGATCACCAGCTCACCGACCGCGTCGATCACGGAATTGCCGTCCTCATCGAACGCCTCAACCTTGGCGCCGAGGGAACGGGCCTGGAGCTCGCCGCGGTAGACGGGGAGGAGGGGGACGCCTCCGACGAAGGCCGTGCAGAGGTCAGTGCCGCCGCTGGTCGAGAACAGCCAGGTGTCGGAGCCGACGTGCTCGTAGACCCACTCGAAGCCCTCGGGCGAGAGGGGGGAACCCGTCGAGCCGACCGAGCGCAGCCGCGACAGGTCGCGGCCGGTACTCGGCTCCACCCCGTCCTTCATGCAGGCGGCGATGTAGGCGGCGCTGGTGCCGAAGCAGGTGATGCCCGTGCGCTGCGCGAGGTCCCAGAGGATGCCCATATCCGGGGTCGCGGGGTTGCCGTCGTAGAGGACGATCGAGGCCGGGGTGAGCAGGGCGCCGACGAGGAAGTTCCACATCATCCAGCCGGTCGTCGTGAACCAGAAGATGCGGTCCCCGGTCTTGGCATCGAGGTGTAGGTAGCTCTTCTTGAGCTGCTCGAGCAGGATCCCGCCGTGCCCGTGGACGATCGGCTTCGGCAGGCCGGTCGTTCCTGACGAGTAGAGGACCCAGAGGGGATGATCGAAGGGCACGCGCTCGAAGGCGAGCTCGACGCCCGCGCCGAGATCGAGCAGCTGGCTCCAGGTCATCGGGGGCGTCTTCTGTGCCTGCTCCAGGCGGGCGAGCTCGGGCGAGGAGCTCAGGTAGGGGACGACCACGATCCGTTCGAGGCTCGGGATCCGGCCGGCGATGTCGGCGACGGTGTCGAGGCGGTCGAAGTCCCTGGCGCCATACCGGTAGCCGTCGACGCAAAGGAGCACTTTCGGCTCGATCTGGGCGAATCGGTCGACGACGCTGCCGGGGCCGAAGTCCGGTGAGCAGCTGGACCAGGTTGCGCCGAGGCTGGCGGTGGCCAGGAAGGCGATCAGCGCTTCCGGGCCATTCGGGAGGTAGGCGGCGACGCGGTCCTCCCTGCCGACCCCGAGGGCGCGGAGTCCTTCCCGCATTGCCCCGACCTGCTCGCGCAGCGCTCCCCAACGCAGCTCGCTGAGCGGGCGCAGCTCAGAGGCGTAGACGAGCGCCACCTCATCGTCGGCCTTGCCGCGGAAGATGTGCTCCGCGTAGTTGAGCTGGGTGCCCGGGAACCAGCGCGCGCCGGGCATGATCCGCTCGGGCAGGATCTCGTCGTAGGGTTGGTTCGAGATCACCCCGAAGTACTCCCAGATCGTGCCCCAGAACTCCTCGACCTCGCTGACCGACCACCGCCACAGGGCGTGGTAGTCGTCGAAGTGGAGGTCGCGGTTCTCGGCGAGCCAGCGCATGTACCGCGCGAGCTGGGATCGCTCGATCATCTCGGCCGAGGGTGCCCAGAGAATCTCCGCCCCGACGGTGCTCTCCTCCACCTTGCGATCTTTACACGGGCGCTGCCTCGGGCGCCGGTCCTTGGGCGACGCGACGGCCAGCATCGCGGTCGATCAGCCGGGCGAGGGCGACGACGAAGTCGGTGGCGCGGGTCAGGGCGGCGGGGTCGACGCGCTCCGGGACGTCGTCGTGCGTGTGGTACCAGGGGGCCAGGTTGCCCTCCGGATCCGTCGTGCGCAGAGTGATCGATCGCATCCGGCGGACGCGTGGGGGAAGGGCGTCGTCGAGGAGGGGGTGGCGGATCGGCATGGCGCCGCCGCCATCCGCGAGGCCGGCGGCAGCGAGGGCCTCGCAGAGCTCGATCAGCTGCCGGTCGTGGGGCAGGCTGATCACCGCGCCCTGGCTGACCTCGTAGGCGACCTGTCCGAATGAGGCGGAGTCGACGTTGACGAAGTAGGTCGTGTCGCGGTCGAGCTGCTTGCCTCGGGCGCGAACGAAGGCTCTGCTGCCCTCGCAGAGGGACTCCTCGGAGCCGGTCAGGACCACCCAGACGTCGAGGTGATCCGGTGGGTTTGCGGTCAGCTCGTCGGCCGCGGAGAGGACAGCGGCCACGCCCGAGGCGTTGTCGTAGGCGCCGGGGACGATCTCCGAGAGCGCGATGTCGGCGAGCAGGAAGGCGGCCACGATGAGCACGATCGTCGGGATGGCCTGGAGCGCGGAGAGCCAGGTCGCGTCGAGTCCGGCCATGCGGGCGCCGATGATCGGCAGGAGGGGTGCGAGGCCGACCCAGAAGAAGAGCCGGAACGGGCCGAGCCCGAGACGGACGCGCTCTGGCAGCCGCCGGATTCGGTTGGAGGCCTTGGAGAAGATGTAGCCGGTCCGGGCGGCGTCGTAGTGCGCGGTGAGGATGAGGCGAGCGGGCGCGTCGGGTCGGTTGCCGGGGGAGACGACGTTCTGGGAGACGCGGCGGAAGAACAGCGAGCGGACGAGATACAGCCGCGTGTTGAGATCGAGGTAGGTCGAGACGGCCGCGAGCAGGACGAGGGCGAATCCGACCGCGGGCTGCACCGTGGCGATCAGGCTCCCCGCGACGCCCATCGCCGCGTGGATCAGGTGGACGACGGCGTACTGCGGGTGGGCGAAGAAGGGCTCGACCTCGACGCGCCGGCCAATCACTCGAAGCCGGCTCGCGAGCATGCCCGCGGCCCGGCGCTCGGCGTCGGTCCCGGGGCCCCGCCCCTCGAAGGAGCAGAGCTCGCGTATCACCTCCGTGCGTCCCGAGTCGTCCACCGGTGGCGATTATCGCGTCGCAGCGCGACTATCGTTTGCCTTCTGCCGGAGTGCTTGGAACTGGAATACAGCGCCGGCTCAAAACCGGCGGCCCTTCGGGGCTTGTGGGTTCGAATCCCACCTCCGGCATGGCTGATACACAAACCGGCGAGGAAGGGGGGCGAACAGCGGGTTCTGGTCCCTTTGCATCGCCATAGGACGCCAACCGGACCAGAAGCCAGACAGGGACGCGGTCGAGGCGACCATCCGGGTGTTAGCGGGTCGCCAACACGGCGTGGTCTCGCGAGAGCAGCTACTCCATCTCGATTTGACGCCGAGCGCAATCATGCATCGATCGCGGCGTGGCTGGCTCCACCCCGTCCGTCGGGGTGTTTTCGCTGTTGGCAGGCCAGACGTCGGCCAGCACGGCCGCTGGATGGCGGCCGTGCTGGCTTGCGGTCGGAGTGCGCTGCTCAGTCATCAATCCGCAGCTGAGCTGTGGGAGATACGCAAGACTCAGCCGGGACCGATCGAGGTGACACTGCCCACGGTGAGGAAGCGGCGGTCGCGGGGACTGGTCATTCATCGTCGGATCGTGATTGCGTCAGAGGATCGCCGAGCGCGGCGCGGCATTCCGGTCACCAGCCCGATCCGAACTCTCGTCGACCTTGCCACCCGGCTTACCGAGCCGCAATTGGAGGCGGCGGTCAATGAGGCCGACAAGCTTGGCCTAGTAGATCCCGAGCGGCTGCGCCGTGCGCTGGAGAGGATGACCCGTCAGCGCGGCGTCCCCGCATTGCGCCGCCTCCTTGATCGCCGGGTATTCCGCCTCACGGATTCCGAACTCGAGCGGCGATTTCTTCGGCTCGTCAGCTCGGCGGCCCTCCCGATGCCGGAAACAGGCCGCGAGATCAACGGCTTCCGCGTGGACTTCTTCTGGCGCGAGTTGGGGCTCGTGGTCGAGACGGACGGCCTGTCTTATCACCGCACGCCGTCACAGCAGGCCAAGGATCGTCGCCGCGACCAGATCCATGCCGCCGCGGGGCTGACCACGCTTCGCTTCACCCACGAGCAAGTGCGATTCGAGCCGGGCTCCGTGCGCGAGACGTTGCGTCGCGTCATCGCTCGTTTGGCGCGGAAGCCTGGCCGCGACGCGCCCTAGTCTGCAGCCCATGTGCGGGCGCTACACGCTCACCGATCCCGACCCGCGGCTGCTCCGGTTTCGGTTTGGGCTGCGCGAGTCGGCGGAGATCGATCAGGCGCCGCGCTACAACGTGGCACCGACCGACCCCGTTCTGGCGATTCGGCTGAATGCGGAGGGAGCGCGGGAGCCGGGGATCCTGCGCTGGGGACTGATCCCGCACTACGCGGATGCCGATTCGTTCGACCGTCTGCTGATCAATGCGCGGGCGGAGACGGTTGCGGAGGCGCCGGCGTTCAGGGACGCCTTTCTGACGCATCGTTGCCTGATCGTCGCCGACGGTTTCTATGAATGGCGTGAGGAGGAGACCGGCAAGAGGCCTGTCTGGATCACCCGGCCGGAGCGTGAGCCGTTCGCGTTCGCGGGCCTGTGGGCGGCTGCCCGACGGGCCGACGGCTCATCCATTCACTCGTGCGCGATCGTCACCTGCGAGCCCGGGCCAGTGGTGGCGCCGATTCACGGCCGCATGCCGGTGATCCTCGCCCGAGAGGCCGAGCCGGGTTGGCTCGATCCCGAGGCAGGCCTCGGGGATCTCCAGCAACTGTTGGTGCCGACGGATGAGCTCGAGGTGATCGAGGTCTCAGACGCGGTCAACGACGTCCGCCAGGACGGGCCCGCGCTGATCGAGCCGCCGCTCAGGCTTTTCTAGGCCGGCGAGTCGCGGCGCCGCGTGTGCTGCGCATGGAGCGGCTGCTGCGACTGCTTTCACTGCGTCGGCCCGTGCTGCGCGATTCCGTCGGTCCCTCGTCCTCGGGGGGCTCCGCCGGTGGAATCTCGTCGCCGATCGGCCTCTCCTCCTCCACGTGCCAGTCCTGGTTGAACGCGACCATCGCCACGGCGATCAGTATCACCTGGAGCGGGACCATCAGGAGGGTGAGGAGGCCAAGCAGGTCCGGGGGCAGGGCGGGGTCGCTCAGACCCTCCTTCGCCCGGTCGAACCAGGCTGGGGCGGCGATCCCGGCGAAGATCGCCAGGATGATCGCCAAGGCCGATGTCACGGGGAGGACGCCGCGGTTCCAGCGCGCGACGAGGAAGGCGAACAGCACGTAGATCGCGACGAAGAGCAGGGCGAAGATCTTGCCGCCCTCCAGGCGAGTCCAGCCGCCGAGGGTGATCACAAGCGCCAGGGCGGCAGAGACGAGCAGGAGGAAAACGACGAGAGCCCGAGCGCTCTTCGCTTCGGGCTTCTCCCTGTTCGGTCGCCAGAGCTCGTATCCGGGACGGATCGCTCCCGCTTCCATGTCGAGCAAGTCTATGGACTCGCCTGGATACGCGCTACAGCTACCCGTCGGGCGGCAGTGCGGGCGGAGGGACTCGAACCCCCACGCTCTTTCGAGCACCGGCACCTAAAGCCGGCGTGTCTTCCAGATTCCACCACGCCCGCGTGGCCCCTCGATTGTAATTTCGTGCTCGGGGAACTACCGATGCGGCGCGATCGGGTGCCTGGGAGAATGTCCCTTCCGGCGGCATAAGCCCTCGGCCGCACGGGCCTAGGAGGGATGTCCGGATGACCAGGCAAATCTCAGTCGCCGCGAACGCCGTGATCGGGCTCGCCCTCGATGCGCACCCCTGAGCTCCAGCGCAACGGCGGGAGCCTGGCCGAGTGGGCGCCGATTTCGGTCTTCCTGGTCGACGACGTCCCAGAGCTGCGCGAACTGATCAAGTTCGGCATGGAGGACGACCCCGGGTTCGAGGTGGTGGGGGAGGCCGGCGATGGCCGGAGCGCGCTGGAGGGGATCGCCGAGATCCAGCCCGCGGCGGTGCTGCTCGACCTCTCCATGCCCGATATGAATGGCCTCGAGGCGATTCTGGAGGTCCGCAAGGGCGATCCCGACGTGGCGATCGTGGTGCTCTCCGGCTTCTCCGCCGACCGAATGAGCGCTCCCGCGATCGAGCGCGGGGCGGACGGCTACGTCGAGAAGGGGACCCCGATGCAGGAGCTGCGCGAGGCGATCCGAACCGCGGTCGTGGCGAGACGGGGCGACTAGAAACCCGGCCGCGGGGGCTCGGAGCGGGGCACCCAGGACTCGAACCTGGAACCTCCGGTTTTGGAGACCGGCTCTCTAGCCAATTGAGATAGTGCCCCAGCGCTTGGATCCTAGCCCGCGGGGCCTGAGCCGCTAGGGCTTGACGGCCGGCTGATTCGTCCCGTGGCGCTGCTTCTTCTTGCGCTTCGGCCGCACCGCGCTCTTCGGCAGCGGGGCCGGGTCCGGACCGATCTCCACCCGGCAGGACGCCCCCGTGCAGGCGGACAACACCGCGAGCTGATCGAACAGCCACTTTCGGACGTAGCGGTAGCGCGGGTCCAGGGCGAGTGAGTTGAGCTGGTCCGGGTCGCGCTTCATGTCGTAGAGCTCGGTTTGGCCGTTCGCGTAGATGGTGTACTCGTAGCGGTCGGTGCGAATGGATCGGTAGGCCGGAGCGGCGTTCGTGTTGTTCGCCGACTTGATCGCGTCGGGTTCCTGCTCGAGGTTGCGGACGCCGCGCTTGTCGGCGACTCCCACCCGCGCCTCGCGCGCATGAGCGGCACTCGTCTGGGCGGACTCGGCTCCCGTCCCGCCCGGCCCCGTGTCGCCCTCGAGCAGGATCGGGCGGGTCGACCGGCGGGTCGGGTTCTCCGCATAGCCAAGGAGCGAGCGCCCGTCGGCGGCCGGGTTCTCGGAACCGGAGGCGATCTGATCGATCGTCTGCGGGATATCGCCGTTCCACACCAGCTCGTTGCTGACGCCACCGTGCGGGATGCCGGGGCCGCGGATCAGCAACGGCACCCGGGACGAGGGGTCATAGGGCAGGTACTTGCCGCTCGCGATCCGATGCTCGCCCCGGAAGAACCCGTTGTCTGAGGCGAAGATGACGTAGGTGTTGTTGAGGATGCCGCGGCTCTGCAGGGCCTCGAACAGCTCGCCGACCGCCTGATCGACGGATAGCAGCTGCTCCTGCTGGCGACGCCGCTCGTCGTCGATCAGCTTGAGCTGCTTCTTGCTGAGCCGCTTCCTGACCTGACGCCGCAGCCACTTCGGCTTGTCGCTGATGTCCTTCTCGTTGACGCCGGGAAGCTTCGGCAGGGGAGTACCGGCGAGCCGGAAGAGGTCCCTTGGCGCCGGGTCGAAGGGGCCGTGGGGGGAGTTGAACCAGAGATTGAGCCAGAACGGCTCCTGTGTCGAGGTATTCAGGTCGTTGATGAAGTTGACCGCGCGGTTCGAGAAGACGTCGGTCTGGTAGTCGCTGGGCTGGTCGCCGTAGAAGGTGATGTGGGGGGTGGCGCTGGGTCCGGTCTTCTCGATCAGCTGATAGTCGAAGTAGAGGGCATCCTCCGAGACCTTTCCGTACCACTCGTTCCATCCCTCGGGGACCGGCAGGGGGTCGGTCAGCTGGTGGTCCTGCAGTGCGTAGCCGTTCAAGTACTTGCCGATATGGACGTTGTAGTAGCCGTCGCCCCGCAGCCAGACCGGGAGGTCGTTCGACTCTCGGGGTCTGAACTTGGGCCACCCCCCCAGCGGTGGAAAGTTGCCGCGCACGCCGTGGTTGTGCATGTACAGCCCGCTCAACATCGTCGCCCGGGAGGGACAGCAGAGCGGAAACGAGACGTACGCTTCGTTGAAGGTGGTCCCCTGCGCGGCGATCAGCGACTGTACGTTCGGCATGCCGGCCAGCTCGCTGGTCGTCATGTCGTCGGTGAGGATGAAGAGGACATTCGGCTGGCCGGGCGCACCCTCCGCCTCACGTGCCGCAAGCGCCGCGCCGGCCACCACGACCAGCGCCACCATCGCGGCGAGCATGGCGCGGGCGTGCGTCAGTCTTGGCCGTGAGATCAGCTGCATGCCGGTGCAGTCGAGATGCTGCGGGCGACCCTGCCCCTAGAACCATCCCGTGAGCGGTGAGTTTCGCAGACGAGGCGGCACCTGCCGCTCAGAACCGGGCAAGACCGAACCTATAATCGGCTGCCGCGCGGGCGTGGTGTAGTTGGTAACACTGGAGCCTTCCAAGCTCCCGTCGCCGGTTCGATCCCGGTCGCCCGCTTGGGTCTAGGATTGACCTGTCACCGGGGCGTGGCGCAGTCTGGTAGCGCATTCGGCTGGGGGCCGAAAGGTCGCTGGTTCAAATCCAGTCGCCCCGATTTTTTCCTAGGTGCCAGTACGGAGTCGACCATGCAGTACTGGCGCGGTTGTCACGCCGAGAGGCAACCGGGATGATCTGGCACTCATGAACTGGAGAGCACTGGCCTGGGGCATCGCCGCCAGTTCGCTGTTGCTAAGCGCCGTCGGCCTGGTGCTCGATGCTGGTGCCGGCCCCTACGCCGCTAGCTTCGTCGAGAACGCGCTCGGGGCCGCGGCGTTCCTGGCGTCCACGTCAGTCGGCGTCATCCTTGCTACCCGCCGACCGCGCAATCCGATCGGTTGGATCCTGCTAGGCAACGGGATGGCCCTGGTACTCGCCGGCCTCGCCCCCGCCTATGCGGGCTATTCGCTGGCCCACGACGGCTCCCTAACAGGCACACGGCTCGCGGCAGTTTTCGATACCCACGACTGGCCGCTGCTGTTCGCGGGCCTCACAGCAGTCATCTACGTGTTCCCCGACGGCCGGCTTCCCTCCCCTCGCTGGCGCCCGGTCGCGGTCGCAGCGGTGGCTTCGTTCTGTCTCACCTTCGTCACCGGGATGCTCAGCGACGAGACTCTCGAGGCGCCTTTCGAGGCGGTTCGCCCATACGCGGCGTCGCCCGCTGTTGTCGATTTCCTGCGGGCGGTCGGCCTGCTTGGCATGACCATCACGGTCGTACTTGGGTTCGTCGCCATCGGCTCGCGCTTCCGAGGCGCGGGCACCATCCTGCGTGCCCAGCTCAAGTGGATCACCTACGCCGCGGGGCTGGTCCCGCTGGCGATCCTCGTCGGGATGACAGTTGCCTTTGTCTTCAACGGCTCAAGTGACGTCAGCGGCCTGGCCCTGGTCGTTCCGTTGATTGCCGTGCCGGCTGCCATCGCCGTGGCGGTGCTCCGCTACCGGCTCTACGAGATCGACCGCCTGATCAACCTCACGCTGGTCTACCTCGTCCTCACCGTCGCCCTGGGCGCGGCGTTCGCGGCAGTGGCGATTCTGGGAGGGATTGCGCTCGGCCGCGGCTCGACCGCGCCGACTGCCGCGGCGACGCTCGCGGTGGCGGTTGCCTTCCGCCCGCTGCGATCGCGCGTGCAGGCGCTGGTCGATCGCAGGCTCAACCCGGAGGGCTACGAGGGGCTGCGGCGCGTGGACCGCTTCCTCACAGAGGTGCGCGAGGGGCGGGCGGAGCCGGAGGCGACGGGGGCCGTGCTCGCCGCGGCGGTCTCCGATCCGACCCTGCAGCTCTTCTTCTGGCTCCCCCGCGATAGCGCACACGCAGACGCGCGAGGGCGGTTGCTGCCATCGCTGCCCCCCGAGCCTGGAGGCCGGACACCCGTGCGACGGGGGGAGCTGCAGCTGGGGACGGTGGTGCACGACCCGAAGCTGGTGAATCGCCCGGACCTGCTCGAAGCAGCCATCAATCGTGCGGGCTTGGCGATCGAGATCGCGCGGCTGCGCGTCGAGGTCCGGCATCAGCTCGCCGAGGTCGAGGAATCCAGAGCACGGATCGTCGCCGCGGCCGACGAGGAGCGGCGCCGGCTCGAGCGGGATCTCCACGATGGAGCACAGCAGCGCCTGATCTCAATCGGCCTCGACCTGCGCCACGTCCAACAGGGCCTCGGTCCCGGCGAGAGCGAGGCGCAAGCTGAGCTGGACGCGGCCGTGGGCGCACTGGGCGATGCGGTCGAGGAGCTTCGCGAGCTCGCCCGCGGGGTCCGCCCGGCCACCCTCGACGGGGGCCTGGGGCCGGCGCTGCGCGAGCTGGCGTCGCGCAGCCCCATAGCAACGGAGGTTCGGGCTACGGACGAGCGATTCGACGGCGAGATCGAGGCCGCCGCGTACTTCGTGGCGAACGAGGCCCTGGTGAATGCCGTGAAGCATGCCGAGGGCTCGAGCGTGGTGGTCCGGGCCGGGCGCGAGAACGGCCGGCTGACACTCTCGGTCAGTGACGACGGCCGTGGTGGGGCGTCGCCAGGTCGCGGGACCGGGCTGACCGGCATCGCCGATCGGGTCGAGGCGCTTGGCGGGAATCTGACGATCAGCAGCCGCCGGGGTCAGGGGACCACGCTAACCGCGGAGCTGCCGTGCGAGTAGCGATTGCCGAGGACCAGGCACTCCTGCGGGACGGACTCACGCGCCTGTTCGATGACCGCGGACACGAGGTGGTGGCCGCCGTGGGGGATGCCGATCGTCTCCGGGCCGCGGTCTCCGAGCATCGACCAGATCTCGCCGTGGTCGATGTGCGGATGCCCCCGAGCTTCACCGACGAGGGAATCAGGGCCGCCGGCTGGATCAGAGACGCCCATCCGGAGACGGCAGTCCTGGTCCTCTCACAGCACATCGAGACGACCGGCGCGGTGGACCTGGTGTCCCAGAGCGGGTTCGGTTACCTGCTCAAAGATCGCGTCCTCGACGTCAATGAGTTCCTCGATGCGGCTGAGCGCGTCGAGCGCGGCGGCTCGGCACTTGACCCCAAGGTCGTCGCCACTCTGCTCGCGAGCGACTCCGATGCCGAGCTCGGGGAGCTGACAGAACGCGAGCGCGAGGTGCTCGCTTTGATGGCCGAGGGCCTCACCAACGCGGGTATTGCGTCGCGCTTGGTGCTTACCGAGAGAACGGTCGAGAGTCACGTCCGGGGAGTGCTGTCGAAGCTCGACCTCCCCGTGGCCGAGGACGGGCACCGCCGAGTGCTCGCCGTCCTCTCTTACTTGCGCACCGCCGCTCAGTAGCAGTACGGAGGCAACTCGGGTACGGGCGCGGATGCGATTCCGGTGCTGGTCTCGATGGCAGGGATCCAAGCGGCACATAGCGTCGGGGTCGACCGATTTGACGTCACGACAAGGAGGAATGACAAATGGAGTCCTCAACCCGCACCGGAATCGACCTGGCCGCCCAGCGGACCTATCCCGGTCTGGCGCTGATCCTGGCGGTCCTCTCAGTGCCCGGATCGACGGCCGCATGGGACCTGTTCGATGGCGCCGGCTTTGCGATCGGCATGCCGCTTGCGATCGCCGCGATTGTCCTCGGCGTCCAGGCTAGGCGGGCGCAGAACGGTCGCGGACAGGCGACCGCGGCGATCGTGATCGCGGGCGCGATGGTCGCCCTGACCGTGGTCTGGACCCTCGCCTCGGTGTGAGATCCGGACCGAAACCGGCTGAGGGCTGTCACTCGGCTGAGTGGCAGCCCAGCCCGCAATGACACTTTCCATGCAAAGCGCTGCTTTTCGTCCAAAGCGGCTACTCCTGCAGCCCGGCGGCTGCGCGGGCTGTGTCACCGACTAGGCTCGCCTGACCCAAGAGAAGGAGACCACATGGCATATCTGTTGACGCATTTCTGGCCGGGCGCAACCGTGGATCAGTACAAGGCAAGCATTGCGGCGGTGCACCCTCCGGGAGGTCTGCCCGAGGGACAGACCTACCACGCCGCTGGGCCGACAGACGGAGGCATCCTCATCGCCGCCGTGTGGGAGTCCAAGGAGCAATCCGACCGCTTCGTCCAAGACAAGCTGCTGCCGAGCATGCCCGTCGAGGGGGGCTTTACGGGCCAGCCGGAGGAGCGCGCGGCCGAGATCGTGAGTCACGGCATACACCAATAGAACCCGCGTGGCGCTAGTTCTGGCTGGCGCGAAGCGGAGGTTGATGGGGTCGCATCGCTCGCGAGCCCCACGCGGGAGAAGGAGGCGTACTCGGGGAAGCGCTCCTTTCCATGCAAAGCAGCACTCTTCGCGGCGCTGGGCGGCGCTGTTGCTCTTGCGTGAAGGCGCAGCTTTCGGTCCTGAAGGGCTCGCCTAACCGGCGTGCCCGATCGTGAGCCCGCCCCGTGGTACCGCTTTGGTACCCGATGCATCGTCCTATCTGTCCAGATCGTCCACGGCCATGGACACATAGGACGCGACGGACGCTTCGGGACACATAGACACCGATTGCCGCTCGGCTGGGGGCCGAAAGGTCGCTGGTTCAAATCCAGTCGCCCCGACTCAACCGTCGCAGGAGGGTATTGGGAGCGGATCGCACGGCCCTGCCGGCGCCGATGCGTGCTCCTCGCATCGGGACCCTCCCGCCGTCACAATGGCTGTCGGCATGAGTCAGCCGGCCTCGACTCCGGTAATCGGCCGCGACGATGAGCTTGACTCGCTCCGGGCCTTCCTGGATGCAATCGAGCAGGGTCCGACGGCGCTCTTGCTCTCCGGCGAGCCTGGCATCGGTAAGACGATCCTCTGGGAGACGGCTGTAGAGGAGTTCAGGAGCCGGTTCGGTCGCGTGCTGTCCTGTCGCGGGGTCGAGGCCGAGGCGTCATTCGCGTTCGCCGGTCTGTCGGAGCTGCTCGCAGAGGTGTTGGATGAGGTGGCGCCGGCTCTTGCGCCGCCGCGTCGACGAGCACTAGAGGTGGCTTTGCTGCTCACCGACCCGGGCGACCAGCCTCCGGATGCACACATGATCGGTCTTGCCCTGCTCGATCTCGTCCGGGTACTCGCCGAAAGCGGCCCGGTCCTGGTCGCGATTGATGATCTCCAGTGGCTCGATGCCTCGTCGGCGGCCGTGCTGCAGGTGGCCGTGCGCCGGCTGCGTGGTCAGCCGGTCGGCATCCTGGCGACGGTGCGTGAGGCACCCGACGCCACCGTGCCGGGAGAGCTCGAGCGCTCGTTCCAGGATCAGGGGCTGACACGCCTCTCGCTCGATCCGCTCAGCCTGGGTGCCGTTCACCATCTGCTCCAGGGACGGCTCGGGATCGAACCGTCCCGGGCGGCGCTCGCGCGCGTTCACGAGACCTCTGGCGGAAATCCGTTCTTCGCGCTGGAGCTGGCGCGCCAGGGAACGGGGCTCGAGCCAGGCGAGCGCTTGCCCGTACCGGACAGCCTTGGAGCGCTGCTCGGCGAGCGCCTGGCTCGTCTGCCCGGTGAGACGCGTGAGCTGCTGCTGGTCGCCGCGGCGTCGGCGCGGCCCACCGTCCAGATCATCGCCACGGCACGAGGGAGGCCGGAAGGGGTCGAGGACGGGCTCGAGCCTGCGGTGCGCGAGGGCGTGATCGAGCTCGAGGAATCTCGAGTCCGCTTCACCCATCCACTGCTTGCATCCATCTGCCTCGAGCAGGCGACCGGCCGGGAGCGCCGTGCCGTTCACCGTGCCCTTGCCGGCGCGGTCGCCGACGTCGAGGAGCAGGGCCGCCACCTAGCGCTCGCCGCCGAGGGTCCGGACTCCGGCGTCGCCTCGCAGCTGGACCAGGCGGCCGAGCATGCTGCCTCTCGCGGCGCGCCCGCGGCGGCGGCCGAGCTCTGCGAGCTCGCCGCCGGGCTGACGCCTCCCGGGGACGCCGTGGAAACCCGCCGGCGGCGCCTCGACGCGGCCGAGTTTCACCGCCTGGCAGGCGGCGGCGAGCGGGCTGCGGAGCTGCTCGACGGTCTTCTCGCCGAGGTTCCGCATGGCCCCGAGCGCGCGGACATCCTGATCGCACTCGCCGACACGCTCTGGGGCGACCTTTCGAGGATGATCGAGTTGTGCGATGAAGCCCTGGCCGAGGCGGAGGGCGACGAGGTGCGATCCGCTCGGATCCTCGCCTACCGCGCCGGGCTCTATCTCTTGAAGGCGGACTTTCGTCCCGCGCTGTTGGATGCTCGCGGGGTGCTGGAGAATGCCGAGCGCGTCGGTGACCCCGCCTTGCTTGCCACCGCGATCTCGAGGGTGGGATCGGCGGAGGGCTACGCCGCCGAGGTCACGCCCGGTCTTCTGGAGCGAGGCGTGGAGATCGAGGAGCGACACGGGCTCGTGCACTCGTATTACGGCAGCCCGCGCTATGCGCTCGCGCGACTCCGAATGCGTCTCGGTGAGATCGACGGCCCTCGCGCCACGCTCGAGGACCTCGAGGCAGAGGCGGCAGCGCGAGGGGACGAAATCTCGCGCGGGATGATCATCTGGGCGCTCAGCATGCTGGAGTGGCTCGCCGGCCGGTGGAAGCGGGCGCTCCGCCACGCCGAGGTGGCGGATGAGCTCACCGAGCAGACCCAGCACACGCACGCACGCGTCTGGGCGGGACGGGTCAAGACACTCGTGGAGGCGGATCTCGGGCTTGTCGACGAGGCTCGCGCCTCCGCGAAGGAAGGGCTCGCGCTGACGCGGGCGACCTCCAACAGTCTGGGCGACGTTCATTGCCTGGCCGCGGTGGGTCGTCTCGATCTGGAGCTCGGCAACCTGGAGGCGGCGGCCGAGAGCCTGCGCGAGCTCCCGGGCCAGCTTCTCGCCACAGGGGGGACCGATCCCACCCTGCCCGTGTGGGCAGACGCAATCGAGACGTTGATCACGCTCGGCGAGCTCGAACGCGCGGGTGAGTACCTCGAGTCCTACGAGGCGAACGCGCGGCGGCTCGGCAGTCCATATGCAGTCGCCGGCGCCGCCCGCTGCCGCGGCCTGCTCGCCGCCGCGGAGGGCGACCTCGAGGCGGCAGTCGATGCCTACGAGTCCTCTCTCGCCGAGCTCGAGCCGCTCACCTGCCCGCTCGAGCGCGGCCGCACCCTGCTCTGCCTGGGCTCGGCCCACCGCCAGGCGAAGCAGAAGCGGCTCGCCCGCGACGCGCTCGAGGAGGCGCTCGCGATCTTCGACCAGCTGGGAGCTCCCCTGTGGGCGGAGAAGGCGCGCGCCGAGCTGCGGCGGATCAGCGGCCGTCGGCGTGCCTCCGAGGAGGAGCTCACCGAGATGGAGGAGCGGGTCGCCACCCTGGCCGCCGAGGGCCGCTCGAACAAGGAGATCGCCGCCGAGCTCTTCGTCAGCACGCACACGGTCGGCGCCCACCTTTCCCGGACCTACCGGAAACTGGGGATTAAGTCGCGTGGCGAGCTCGTCGGCCGGCTAGCGGCACCCACAGGTGAAGAGACCACCGCGAGGTCGGGGGCGAAATGAGAGACGAGGCCGCGTCGGTCATCGGACGTGACGAGGAGCTCGACTCGATCCAGGCCTTCCTGGATGAGATCGATCAGGGTCCGACGGCGCTTCTTATCTCCGGCGAGGCGGGGATCGGCAAGACGGTCATCTGGGAGGAGGGCGTCGGGCGGGCGCAGGAGCGAGTCGAGCACGTCCTCGTTCACCGCAGCGTTGAGGCCGAAGCCTTGCTCTCCTTCACCGGGCTCTCCGACCTCGTCGCTCCAATCCTCGACGAGGTGGCGTCCTCCCTTGCGCCCCTGAGGCGGCGCGCGCTCGAGGTTGCCCTTCTGCTCGCCGAGCCGGGCCGGGAACCTCCAGACCCTCGCGTCATCGGGTTCGCCTTGCTCGACGTGCTGCAGGCGCTTGCGGAGAGCGGTCCGGTGGTCATCGCTCTCGACGACGTGCAATGGCTCGACCCCTCCTCGGCCGGGGTCCTGCAGATCGCGCTTCGGCGCCTCGGCGATGAGCGGGTCGGGCTTGTGGCCACGTTGCGAAAGGTGCCGAGCGTAGCCGCACCGTTTGAGCTCGAGAACGCGTTCGCGGACGAGCGGCTGGAGCGGCTCTGGCTTCGTCCGCTGAGCCTGGCGGCGCTGCACCATCTGCTCAAGGAGAGGCTCGGGCTGGACCTGACGCGGCCGGAGCTGGCTCGCATCCAGGAGACCTCAGGCGGGAACCCGTTCTTCGCTCTTGAGCTCGGGCGTGAGATGGTTCGCACGGAGACGCGCCCGGCAGCCGGCCGGACGTTGCGCGTGCCGGAGAACCTGCGAGAGCTCGTTGTCGGACGCCTCGCCCGGCTGCAGGCGGAGACCGTCGATGTCCTCCTCAGCGCCGCGGCGCTCGCCCGGCCAACTGTCGAGTTGGTCGCCGCAGCGCACACCGAGCCTGACGAGGCGGTCCAGGCACTCGACGAAGCGGTTCGGGAGGGTCTCGTATCGATCGACGGCTCGCAGCTGCACTTCGCCAATCCTCTCCTTTCGTCAATTTGCTACGAGCAAGCATCGCCGTCAAAGCGACGCGCGGTTCACCGGGCGCTCGCAGGTGCGGTGAGTGACGTCGAGGAGCGCGCCCGACACCTTGCCCTCGCTGCGGACGCGCCGGATTCCGGAGTCGCTTCCGAGCTCGAGGCCGCGGCGGAGCACGCGGCCGCCCGCGGCGCGACAGCCGCCGCCGCGGAGCTCTGCGAGCTCGCAGCAAACCTGACACCCAACGATCCCGGCCCGGCCCGGCAACGGCGCCTGCGGGCGGCGAACTTCCACCGCCTCGCGGGCGACCGCGAGCGGGCGGCAACGATGCTCGAGGAGCTACTCAGCGAGGTTCCACATGGCGTCGAGCGCTCCGATCTCCTCTACGAGCTTGCCTGGACGCGTAGAGACAACCATCTGAAGATCATGGAACTCTGCGACCAGGCACTGGCCGAAGCTGGAGACGACGATGCACGGGTTGCACGGATCCTCACCTGGCGTAGCTGGACCGGGCTGACATCGGTCGACGCCGGCAAGGGACTTCTCGATGCGCGGGGGGCCCTAGAGAAGGCGGAGCGGGTCGGCGACCCGAAGCTGATCGCCGTTGCGATCGCGCGCGTGGGGCAGATGGCGACCTGGGTGGGCGACCCGACACGAGAAATTCTTGAGCGCGGCGTCGAGATCGAGGCGCGGGAGGGCCTTGAGCTTGAGTACCTCGAGAGCCCACGAGTAGCCCTTGCCCGGGACCTGATGGGCGCCGGCGAGCTGGACCGCGCGCGCGGAATCGTGGAGCAACTGGATGCGGAGGCGGAGGCCCGAGGCGATGAGGGCACCCGAACACAGATCATGTGGGTTCTTACCCATCTGGAGTGGCTTGCCGGCCGCTGGCGGGTGGCGCTCGATCGCGCCAAGGAGGCGCTCGAACTCAGCGAGCAGGTCCAGGACCCCACCACACGTACCTTTGCTGGGCGCTTCAAAAGCCTGATCGAAGCGGACCTCGGTCTCGTCGAGGAGGCGCGCGCTTCAGCCGACGAAGCCCTCGCCATATCGAAGGAGCTCTCAAACGATGTTTTCGTCATTGCCACCTTCGCCAACCTGGGCCGGCTGGAGTTCCTGCTGGGAAACCTGGACGCGGCGGCCGGCTACCTGCGCGAGCTCCCGGCGCGGCTGCTCGCGGGGACCGTGAACGATCCGGTCCCGCCCGTCTGGGCGGACACGATCGAGACGCTGATCGCGCTCGGCGAACTCGAGTCAGCGGGTACTTACCTGGAGCCATATGAAGCAAATGCAGAGCATCTCGGCAGCCCGTGTGCACGCGCCGGCGCCTCGCGCTGCCGCGGCCTGCTGGCAGCCGCGGAGGGCGACCTCGAGGCCGCGATCGAGGCGCACAGGCATGGCATCGCCGTGTTGGAGGGGATGCCGTATCCGCTAGAGCGCGGGCGAACGCTGCTCTGCCTCGGTTCCGCGCACCGCCAGGCGAAGCAGAAGCGTGCCGCTCGCGACGCGCTCGAGGCGGCGCTCGGGATCTTCGATGAGCTCCAGGGGCCCCTGTGGGCGGAGAAGGCGCGCGCCGAGCTCCGGCGGATCAGCGGCCGTCGGCGTGCCTCCGAGGAGGAGCTCACCGAGATGGAGGAGCGGGTGGCCAGGCTCGCCGCCGAGGGCCGCTCGAACAAGGAGATCGCCGCGGAGCTGTTCGTCAGCGTGCACACGGTCGGCGCCCACCTCTCCCGTGCCTACCGGAAACTGGGCATCCACTCGCGCTCCGAACTCGGCGCCCGGCTCGCCATAACCGCAGATCACGCTACACCTGCGAAACCAGCGAAGTGAAGCCGAAAGCGATGGGGTTAGCGCCTCAAACCACGCTCTTCAGCTGGTGAAACCGGCGAATAAAGCGGCCAAAGTGCAGGCGGATTAGCAATTTCTATTTGGGTCGTTTGACCGTAGCTTCGACGGCATGGTCTATGTCGTTGAGCGCTACCTCCCGGGGCTGACCCGCTCCAATCTTCTAGGCACACTCGCTGACCTCGAGCGCGCCACCGAAGAGCTGCGGGACGGGCCCACGGTGCGCTACCTCGGCTCGACCATCGTGATCGGGGACGAAGCCTGCTTCTGCCAGTTCGAGGCGATCTCGGAGGGGGCGGTCGCCGAGGCAAATCGCAAAGCAGGGCTGTCATTCGACCGGATCGTCCCGGCCGTGACCGTCACTCCAACCAAGCGAGATCAAGGGAGAAGTCAGATGAACGTTTCAACGACCGTGCCAGTCCGGATTCGAATGCGGCGCCGGTGGCCATTCGTCGCCGTCGCTGCCCTGCTCGCGGCGGGTTGCACCGTCGCGGTGTCTGGCGATCAGCACCGGCAGCAACACGACCGAGAATGCGACTCCCTCCGGCGCGGCTGCATCCAGCGTCAAGGGACCGAGCGCAACCACTCAACCGCCCAGGAGCGCCAGTACGTCAAGGCGATCAGCTCGATGACGCCGGCGCAGCTCGCCGCCGCCTTCGGCACCGGCGATGTGGGCGCCACCGTCTCGAGTGCCAAGGAGCGCCAGTACGTCAAGGCGATCAGCTCGATGACCCCGGCGCAGATCTCCGCCGCCTTTGGCAGCGGAGCGGTTGCCCCGAAGCTCAGCCCGAAGGAGAAGCGGTATGTCGAGGGGATCGCTTCCCTCTCTCCGGAGCAGCTCGCAGCCGCCTTCGGCACCGGGCGATAGCCGATCCGAGTGGGTCAGGCCCGGGTCCGACCCGGGCCTGACCCGACTGCGGCACCGCATCAAGACCCGCAATGATGCGGATGTCACGTCTCGGTTCCAGCAGCGACGAAGGGGAGAAGAGTGACGACCAGGGAACCGCTAGAGCGCTTTCCGAGCCCATTCGGGCCCACGCCTAAGGGCTGCGAGGGCTGGGAGGAGATGTATCCCTACCACGCGCTGGTCGGCGACGATCGCCGCACCTTCGATGAGGGACGCTTCTGGTTCCGCGACGCGATGCACTGGTCCGAGCCCGTCCGTCCATTCGATGCCCTGCTGGTTGATTCCCTCGTCGTCGGTCTGAGCCAGGCGAGCACTCGCCTGTTCGCCGTGCCGACGTCGCTTGGAACCGAGTATCGGATAGTCAACGGCTATGTCTACCTGAGCCCGACCTCGGTCCAGGACGAGGAGGTGATCGCCGAGCGCGCTGAGGCGTTCAAGCGACGGGCCGGCCACTACTACACGCACTGGGACGAGCTCTACCGCCGTTGGGTGGAGACGGTAGAGCGAGAAATCGGCGAACTCGAAGAGCTGGAGGTGCCCGATCTGCCCGAGCTCGAAAGCGAATCGGTCGTCACCGAGGGCCGCGGGTGGGGCTCGAGCCACGCCCTGATCGCCGCCTATGCACGCCTGATCGAAGGACTCGACCGCGTCCTCCAGCGGCACTTCGAGCTTCTCAACATCGGTTACGCGGCCTACGCGGTCCTATACGAGCTGTGCCGGCGGGCGTTCCCCGATATCCGCGACCAGCTGATCGCGAAGATGGTGGGAGGGGCCGACCTCTTGGTCCTTCGCCCAGATGCCGAGCTTCGGCGCTTGGCCCGGCTCGCCGTCGAGCTCGGTGTGGCCGAGGCCGTGAGGATGGCCGACGACGAGACGGAGCTCAGGAGCGCTCTCCAGGGAAGCGAGACTGGGCTGCGGTGGCTGGCGGACTTCGATGGGACGAAGACGCCATGGTTCTGCTTCTCCTACGGCACCGGCCTGACCAGCGACCACCGCTCGTGGATCGATGACATGACGCTGCCGATCGCAGTGATCGGCTCGTATGTCCAGCGCCTCGAGGCTGGGGAGGACATATCCCGCGCCGACCACGAGCTGATCGCCGAGCGCGACCGGATCACCACCGAGCACCGCGCATTGCTGCCGGAGCAGGCGCGTGCTGAATTCGACGAGAGCCTCGCGCTTGCTCGGACCGTGTTCCCATATGTCGAGAACCACAACTTCTACATCGAGCACTGGTACCTCACGGTTTTCTGGAACAAGCTGCGGGAGTTCGGATCCCTGCTGGCCCGGCACGGATTCCTGGGCGAGGCTGACGACGTCTTCTACCTGCGCCATGACGAGGTTCGCTCGGCCCTGGACGAGCTTCGGATCTTCTGGAGCGGCGGAAGCGTGGCGGCGGTAAGGGGGCCGCAGCACTGGCCACCGATCGTGACACGCCGGCAGCAGATCCTCGCGGCGCTGCGGAGATGGCCAGCGCCACCAGCCCTCGGCCCAGTGCCCGAGGGAAGCACCGATCCCGTGACGGCGATGCTCTTCGGCGTCACCTCCGAGCGGGTCCGCGAGTGGCTTGCCTCGTCAAGCGGCAGCAGGAGCGGCGCACTGTCCGGGGTGCCAGGTTCGGCCGGCGTGGCCGAGGGTCCGGCCCGGGTTATCCACGATCCCGACCAGCTCGACGAACTCGAGGAGGGGGAGGTCCTGGTGGCGCCTTCGACGTCCACGAGCTGGACCCCAGCCTTCGGCAGGTCCGCGGCCGCCGTACTGGATATCGGCGGGATCATGAGCCACGCGGCCATCGTCGCCCGCGAGTACGGACTGCCCGCCGTCCTGGGTCTCGGGGATGCAACTAAATCGATCAAGACCGGCGAGCGGGTGCGGGTTGACGGAAGCGCTGGCGTCGTGACGATCCTCGACTGACGGACCTGCGGAGTTCCCGGATGCTCGAGCCGCTCGGCGCTGGATCACCCGCTGCACGCGCATCGCTCAGGCCGGGGCCCGACCACCGTTTCACCGGCAGCAACCAGGCCCCCCGGTTCGCATCCGATGTCGTGGTACCGCTTTGGTACCGGATGCATCGTCCTATCCGTCCGGATCGTCCACGGCCCTGGACACATAGGACGATATGGATGCTCCGGGACGGATAGACACCGATAGGTGCTCGGCTGGGGGCCGAAAGGTCGCTGGTTCAAATCCAGTCGCCCCGACTAGGCGAAAGCCCGCGTCCGAAGCGGGTTTTCGGGTTTCATGGCTGCCCTCGTAAGCAGTGGTCAAGGGACTCGTGGAACGCGGAGGGAAGGCGCCTATTTGACCGCGACAATCTCGACGGTGCGGATATCGGCGTCCTTGGCGAGAAGCTCCGGTGTGACCTCCGCCAAGGCCTTGGGAATTTCCCCGCCGAGGTGCGCGTCGAGACCGTCCTGGCTCTCGAACGTATCGAAGATGCCATAGGTGGTGTCGTCGACCTTGAACGCGTACCACGTGACGGTTCCATCCTCGCCGGCAGCGATCGAACGGCCGCTTTCGAGGAATGCAGCGAGGTCGGCGCCCTTGTTGGGCTTCGCCTCCAACAACGCCAGTACTCCGAGTGTCACGGTCATGTTGGGGTCCTTTCGGCGGAGGGTTATCGGCCAGCGACGCCATTATCTGCGCAACATCGCCCAAGGCGGCGATCCATGCCTCGACGAGGTGTCGGGTCAGGCGCTCGGGCCACTCGCGATTGAGGAAGTAGTCGCCCCCGAGATCCTCCAAGGGCGCAGTAGGGTGCGGCTCAACGCGGTCGGTCCTACCTCCCAACGGTCCCGGTCGCCTGGGGCGTTGCCGTTGCCGACACGACGGCGGTGCCCCGCTTTCCCTCGCCCGCCCTCCCTGGACTCGCGCTGGGGCAGCACCGGATAGCCGCTTTGCATGGAAAGCAGCGGCTCTCGCGAGATACTGCGTGGGCGATGCCGCAGGAGAGTCTCGAAGATTTCATCCGCTGTGGATACGCCAGGTTCAACCAGGCCGAACGAGAGACCGTTGACGAGCATGAGCCTGCCCACGCTGAGACAGCGCCTCTTTGATGCGGGCCGCCGGTATCAGCGAGTTCGGCGGCGCTGTCAGGCGGATCGACCTCCCAGATCCGCGCCCCCTCGCGGACGACGAGGTCCTGATCGAAATCCGGGCCGCGGGTGTCGGCAACTGGGAGGAGTTCGTCCGGACGGGCGAGTGGGACGTCGGCCGCGCCCCTCCGATGGCGCTCGGCGTCGAGGCCGCCGGGAGCATTACGGCGATCGGAGATTCCGTCGAGGACTGGGAGCCGGGCGATGAGGTGCTCACCCACCCCCTCCCGCTGCGGGACCAGGGAACCTGGGCGCCCTTGCTGATCGCCTCGGCGACGGTGCTCGCGCGAAAGCCTGGCGCCCTCTCGTGGGAGGCCGCTGCAGCGTTCCCCATTCCGGCCCTGACCGCCACGCAGGTGATCGACGGAGCCCTGGCGGTGCGCCCTGACGACATGGTCCTCGTCAACGGTGGGAGCGGGGTGACCGGCACGCTGCTCGTTGGACTGGCCGCGGCGCGCGGCGCCGAGGTGATCGCGACCGCAGGACCGGCCAGCCATGAGCGCCTGCGCCGGCTGGGAGCGGCCCACGTGCTCGACTATCACGACCCCGACTGGCCGGAGCAGGCGCGCGCCATTGGCGGCGGCTTGGGCGTGACCGCCGTCGCGAACGCCGTGCCTAACGGCTCAGCCGACGCGATCGGCACCGTGCGCGACGGCGGTCACCTTGCGACGATCACCCAGGACCCACCGGACGAGCAGCGGGGCATCGAGATCTCGTCGGTGATCGTGCAGCCCGACGGCCGCGGACTGGGCGAGCTCGTCGAGCTGCTCGCGGCCGGGAAGCTCGAGGTCTCGGTCGCGGCGACGTTCCCACTCGAGGAGGCCGCCGCGGCCTTCGCGGCAGCAACCGGGGGCGGCGCCGGCGGAGCGGTCGTGCTTCGCCCCTGACTTCGACGCTCGTGATGACTGCGTACACGGGCGGCCTCCTTATCGCTGGTTTGTCGCTGACTCTAACCCGGCTTCATGGGAAGCGGAGGGGGTCGTCAGGGCACCGTTTTCCATGCAAAGCGGATGGCCGCTTCTCGTCCAAAGCAGCTACTCGGACAGCCCGGCGGCTTCGAGGGCGTCCTCTTGGTTCCTGAACACTTCGACTCGGACGACGAGTCCGTCGAGGAACGTCCAGAGGTGCGCGTAGTGATCGTCGAACGGGATTCCACTGCGTGCAGCGGTTCCCCGCTCGTGCAGCGCGACCACGACTCGGTCGTCCGCTTCCCAAAACCGCTCCGGCTGGAGGTCGTAGTTGAGAAACACCTCAGACCAACGCCTCGTCCACCGCTCGAACCCGGGCAGCCCGTGCAGGACCGCCTGTTCCGGAAAATCCTCGGACGTGATGATCTCGACCTGCGGGTGCACCCTGCTTGCGAGATCCGGCGGGCCGGTCTCCTTTCCCCAGATTTCCGTGATCAACCTCTCAACGGCCTCGACGTTCTCCTCCGACATCGCCCACGCAGTATCTCTCGGAGGAGTTGCACTTTCCATGCAAAGCGGATAGCCGCTTCTCGTCCAAAGCGGCACTTTCCAGCTGATCCTCACGCTGCCGCCCTGTAGGCGGGCGTCCTACTTGTGGACCACGATCTTTCCGGTGAAGCCGTGGACGCTGCAGAAATAATGGAAGATCCCGGCGTGCTTGAAGCGCAGCTTGAAGGTCTCGGTTTGACCGGTCATCGAGTGCTTGCCGAGCTTGCCGAAGGTCACGTTATGCGGAGCGTTGCTTTGCCAGGCCCAAGTGACCCGAGCCCCCGCCTTTACCTTCAGCGTGCGCGGTTGAAAGCTGTAGGCGCCTGTGCTCATGCCTGCGATCACCACCGACGCCGCCTTCGCTGTGGGCGACCCCGCTGGCGGGGCTGGAGATGGGTAAGGGTTCTGGGCTGACGTCTGCATGGCGCCCAAGAGCGCCCACAGAGACGCGGCCGCAACGACGGCTCCACAAAGACTTGCCCTCGCCAATCGAGCGTTCCGCATGGCTGGCTCCTTTGGTGTAACTGGTTCCCTCTGGTTATACGGCTGCGCTCGCCCACGGGATTCACCACGCGCGGTCGCGGTTCCCCGACGAAGGGTCCTACCGCTTTTCGTCCAAAGCGGCTACTCCGACAGCCCGGCGGCTTGGAAGGCCTCGGCACGGGTCGTGCACTCCTTGACCCGCCAGATCTTTCCGTCCTTGAACGTGATCAGGCGAAAGAGCCTGCCCTCAAGCCACTCTTCGGAACCGCTGTCTTTCAGGCCACGCCCCGCGAATCGTTCCACGACCACGATCTGGTCTCCCGCGTCGCGTATCTCCTCAGCTTCGATCCGGTACTCCGAGTACGGCTCCGCCCAGCTGTCAAAGAACTGTGTGATCTCCTCGGCACCGCGATAGATACCTCTTCCCGGCTCGTCCGCCTCAAGTTCAATCTCTGGATGCCAGATCTCGGCGATGGCTGTCCAGTCTCTAGCGGCGAGTGCTTCGTACTCTCGCCCGACCAGCTCCACGTTCTCCTGCGACATCGCCCACGCAGTATCTCTCGACGGAGCACTGCTTTCCATGCAAAAGCGGATAGCCGCTTCTCGTCCAAAGCAGTAGTCGCCTAGTCCGACAGCCCGGCGGCTTCGCGTCGCCCTCGAACACCGAACGCCGGGGCAAGGGGACCCCGGCGCCCGGCAGAAAATCGGTCCGGCTATCAGGCCGGATTAATCACAGAACGGCGTCCTACCGGACCCTCCATCACCGGGCTCCAGCGGCGAGTGGCCGAGGTCCCTCGGGATCAGGGCATTAGTCGGGATCGGCCCTCCGTTCGCCGCCGCGGCTGGTGTGTTGTCCGTCTGGTTGGCGCCGGCATTGTCAGGGGCTGGCAGCGCAGAGCAGCCCAGGGGAGTGATGCCGTGGACGTGCGCTGTAGCCGAACTGGCGGGGATCAGTGCCACCCCACCCACGACTACTAGCGCCACGATCAGTCCCTTGATGCGCTTCCGGGAAGAACTCTTTTCCTCCGCTCGGATCATTGCTCCCTCCTTGTTGTCCGGGTACCCGCCGGTACTACGGGCAGCCGCAACGGTCGGATTGGGTGACCAGGGGGAGGATCGAGTCGGTCGGCCGTAGTTTGTCCCGCGGCAACCGCTGCTTTCCAAACAAAGCAGATAGCTGCTTTTCGTCCAAAGCGGCTCCTCCCGCAGCCCGGCGGGCACTCGCGTTTGCGCCATTGCTTCTGGCGGGGGCGGGTCAGGCTGAGCTAGCTAGTCAAGCGTTTCGACCCGCTGCCCTACGACCCTGCGCCTGACACCGAGCCCTCAGGCGGGTGCCTTCGCCGAGGCGATCATCTCGCGGACGTCAGCCGCCGGCTCCGAGTAGGCGTCGCCGAGGGCGGACTCGACCGCGCTCATGTACTCCTCGGTCCAGGCCGGGAGGTCGTAGTCGATCGTCCGAACGAACTCGAGAGACGTAGCGAGGCGGATGTCCGCGATCGAGGGCGAATCGCCGCCGATGAACTTGCGGCCGTGCAGGAAGTGGGTGTGAATCGCTTCGAGCGGCTGCGCGATCGCGTTGGCGGCGTCCTGCGCCGATTTCGCCTTCACCTCGTCGTCGGCCTCCGACGTCGCTGTCTCGCCCGGGTACTGCGGAAAGCCGAGAGTCGGATACGTCGCGCGAAGGATCAGGGGGTAGAGCGTGCCGACCACGTAGAACATCGCGCTGTCCTGCATCGCACGCTCGGCCGGGTCCGTCGGATAGAACTGATCGAGCCCATCGCGGTTACAGAGGTACTGCATGATCGCGCAGCTCTCCCAGAGCGACCCCTTGGGCAGCCCCTCGTACTCGAGCGTCGGGGTGAGGTCGGCCGGGGACTTGGCGAGGAACTCGGGCGTGCCTTTCTTCCCCCACATCTCGACTTCTTCGAAGTCGTGCCCGCTCGCCCTCATCAGCACGCGTACGGGCAAGTTGTTGACGCTCACAGACAGGATGCTCAGAGTGTGGTCAGCCATGTGATCTCTCCTTGACCTTGTGGGGCTGCTTTGGCGACCGGGTCCTCGGATGCGAGTCTCTCAGAATCCGCCGGCACCAGCCACTTGGAGCCGCTGCCCAGGGGTCGCTCGGCCCAGAGCTCCGCATAGCGCTTTCCGTGCAAATTCGCCGCTTCTCGTCCAAAGCGGCGATCGCCCTACTCCCGCAGCCCAGCAGGCACGCGCATTCAGCATGCTGCGGGCGCCCGTCCGGTTATTCCGTTTGAGGCTCGGTACTCGCTTCAGCACAGCGCCAGATTTTCTCCAACCTGCACTCAGCGAGAGCTCGGTGTGTCCGATCCGCCGGGTTAGGGATTCGCGATCGCCAGGGTGTTCCCGTCGGGATCCTTGAACCAGGCCCCCTTCACGTCGCCAAGCTCGGCAACTCCCTTCTCGTTCGTCTTGATCTCATCCGTGTCGTACTGCTCGAACGACACCCCGCTCGAGGCGAGCTGGTCTACCAGGCCATCGACATCGTCGGTCTGGAATGCGGCGAGTGTGCCGTCGGACTTGCCGGCGTTCTCGGGCGAGGGGTACACATGGAGCCTCGTGCCCGCGTCGCAGTCATAACTCACTCCGCCGTCCCCCCGCTCAGTGCCCCCGGACAAGCCGAGCTGGCCCTCATAGAACTCCTTCGCCCTCGCCATGTCGGTCACCGGCACAGTGGCGCCAACGCGGCAGTCCTGTACGCCCATCTTCTCACTCTCCTTCTTCCGCTCCTGTTCGCTGACGATCCTACCCGGCCCGAGATGCGCTCCGTGTTGAGCGCGGGTTCAGGCAGGACCGCTGCATTCCATGCAAAGCAGAGCCGCTGCTTTTCGTCCAAAGCAGCAACCTGTCCGCGAATTAGTACGAGCCTCCGGCCTCGGTATAGCCTGGCGCCGATTGCCCGGAAGGAGACCCAGATGACATCTGCCGAGAGCTTCGATCAGGCCATCGAGGCAAATCACCGTTCCCTGGATCAAATCGCCAACGGAGACCCGAGCGGGTTCTTCGAGCTTTACGGCGATTTCGAGGAGGCCACCCTCGCCAATCCATTCGGCCCGCCGGCCCGCGGGCGCGCGCAGATCGAGGAGGCCGGACAGCGAGCCGCCTCCAACTACCGGAAGGGCAGGGTGGTCGAGTTCGAGAGCTTTGCGAAGGTCGAGACCGACGAGTTCGGCTACACCGTCGAGATTGAGCGATTCGAGGCGAAGGTGGGCGGAAGCGACGAAATGACCCCGGTTGCGCTGCGGGTCACCTGCATCTTTCGAGCCGAGGACGGAATTTGGAAGCTCGTGCACCGCCATGCCGATCCGATCACCACGATTCAGCCTGCGGAGTCCGTGGTCGGCAGTTAGCGGGGCTGGATAGCCGTTCGCGCGGGAGCCGCTTCTCGTCCAAAGCGGCTCTTTGGGCAATAGCGGTGCTGACCGCTCAGCGTTCCGCTTTCACGCGGAAAGAGGAGCAGGCTACGACGATAGGCTCCGCCTGTGCTCGACACCTGGGCGTCAACGACTCCCACTACACGTGCATGCGCGAGCTAGGAAGGAGGGGTAGCCGCGACCGACAGCGACCCGCGCAGCACTGACGAGCCAGACCCGCGCTCGGCGGCGGTCACGTTCATCACCACGGAGCACTTTGTGCTCCAGGGGGCTCGCGCCGCGACGATCGCCGAGTCGAACGGTCGGGCGAACATGTTCCTCGCGGCGGTCTCCGGCGGCCTGGTCGCCCTCGGTCTTGTGGCCACCGCAAGCAGCTTGGGGGCCGCCTTCTACGGATTCGGCCTGATTCTGCTTCCAACGCTGACATTCGTCGGGCTTGTGACCTTTGGGCGAGTACTCCAGTCCGGAATCGAGGACACCGAGTACGCCCGTCGAATCGCCCGGCTACGGGGCTACTACCTCGAGCACGCGCCGGAAATCGCCCCGTACCTGCTCCGGGTCTCGCCGGCCGAGCAGCTAATCGTGCAGCCGGCGCCGGGGAATCGATGGCAGGGGTACAAGACTGTGGCGGGGATGGTCGCGGTGATCACGGCGGTGCTGGCGGGCTCGACCGCTGCCCTGGCGGCGATCCTGGTATTCGATCACTCACTGGCTGCGGCGGTGATCGCCGGGGCGTTGGTTGCACTCCCGACGCTGGTGGCGATGATCCAGAACCAGAATTCGGCCTGGGAACGCTCCGTCTCTGAGCCGCTCGGATCCGGCGAGGACTGACTCGGGCGAGCGACGAGTGAAAACCGCCGCTTTCCATGCAAAGCGGTAGCTCGGTACACCGAAGGCACAGTGAGTCAGCGGCCTGCTCGTCGCGGAACGAGAGCGGCCGCTCGCAGCGGCACGGCGGCGAGGGGAACGGCTCCAGCGCGACCCGCCAGCGTCGCGTCCTCGCGCCTATTCTTGAGGCGCAGCGGCGTGCGTCTCTGTCCGCTAGGCGCCTTCGCTCAGAACGAGGATCGTCTCCGACTTGACGCCGTCGTTCTTCTCGGCGTCCGCGGCGGCGTCGCTCTGCATGAACTCCTGGAATGCATTCATGTCGGGGATCTCGGCGATCAGCGCGACCTTGTTGGATCCCTCTGGGTCCCGAAAAGGCCGCACGGTGACGCCGATGGGCCCGAACACCTCCTCACGCTTCGGCGAGCTCAGCCAATGCTCGACAT
This sequence comes from uncultured Solirubrobacterales bacterium, assembly GCA_963695675.1. Taxonomy (GTDB): domain Bacteria; phylum Actinomycetota; class Thermoleophilia; order Solirubrobacterales; family 70-9; genus DASUPK01. The sequence goes on along the minus strand of CAVOGY010000007.1, from coordinate 482,792 downwards.
CGTCCACTTCATGGGTGATCACGTAGGTAGCCATCAAGCCGTCCTTTCGTCGCGTCCCGTGCGCGTCACTCGCGCCCGTATAGGGCGACCCTAATCGGCGGTGACTAGGTCGTCAATCGCGAGATCTGGCCGGTCAGGCGATGCTGCTTTCCATGCAAAGCAGAACTCATTCTCAACCCGACGCCCCTCGCGCACAGGAAGCGGGCGCGCAGTCGCAGGATTGAGCGCGTCGAGATCCCGCTCTGCAGGTGGGATCCGCGCAATGGTCTGTGCGATGGTCGCGCCAAGCCTAGGCTCTGCAAGCGGCCTTCATGAGGGTGGCCGGAAGATTGGCTACGTCAGCGCACCGGCGCGCCGATTAGCGCACTTTGCCCGCCACCCGTCGCCGCGGGTCGCCCGCTTCCGCTGACGCTTGAAGCCGGTTTCGTTCGCGTCGAGGCCATCAATACTGAGCCCGCGGGGCGAGCCGGGCAACTCACGGCGATGGATCGCCGAATCGGTTCAGGAGCGAGGGAGGCGTTCCCTGACCGCCTCGCTGATCCTCCGCTCGAAGTCCGGTGCCTCGTCGACGAGGCGGTTGAAGACATCGGATGGAACAACCAGCAGCCGGGCCGGTGAGTTGGCGATCACCGTTGCGAGGCGGGTGTAGCCGTAGCCTGCGCCCCAGTCGAGCGCCGCCAGCTCCCCGAAGAACTCGCCGACCCTCATAGTCCGCACCACCTCGCCATCGACCTCGGCGCGCGCCTCACCCTCGAGAATGAGGTAGAAGTCTCGTCCCCCACCCCAGCGGGTGGTGACCCTCTCATTCTCCTCGACCTCGACCGTCCGTGCTGTCCCGGCGAGCAGCTCGATCTGGTCGTCGTCCAGGCCGTCGAGGACCTTGAGTGCGCGCAGCTCGCCGGGCTCGACTCGATCGACCGAGTCGCCACCGACGACGAGCGGCTGGTGTCGGTCCGCCGTCGGCTCCTGCAGGTCGACGGACGCGGCGGCTGGGGCCTGCTTATCGAGCGCCGACCGCTCGAGCCAATCGAGGACGTGCCGGACGTCGCGTTCGGTGCTCGTGTGGTTGAGCACGCAGAGCCTGATCGCGTAGCGGCCACGAAGCCGGGTCGAGGAAACGAGGCCCTCGCCGCTTTGCTCCAGTGCCGAGACGAGGCGGCGGTTCAGCGCCTCGGTCTCGGCCTCGGAGCGCTCCCCGCCGAAGCGTCGGCGAAAGCAGACGATCCCCAAGCGGGCTGGACGCAGCAACTCGAGCTCCTCGCTTTCTCCAACCAGGTGCTCCGCCAGCTCGGCGAGGTCGAGGGCGCGCTCGATCGCCTCGCGGAACGCGCCGACACCGAAGGTCTGGATGGAGAGCCAGAGCTTGAGGCTTCGGGCCATCCGGCTGAGCTGCAGGCCACGATCGGCGAAGTCCACCTCAGCGCCGCGTGCGTCCTTCAGGTAGTCGGGGGCGATCCGGAAGGCGTCCTCGAGCAGCCGGCCCTCGCGAACCAGCACGCACCCGCACTCGAAGGGCTGATACAGCCACTTGTGTGGGTCCAACGTGATCGAGTCGGCGCGCTCGATGCCGGCGAGCCAGCGCTTGCCGCGCTCGGTGAGCGCGGCGAAGCCCCCATAGGCGCCGTCCACGTGCAGCCAGGTGTCGTTGGCGCGACAGGCATCCGCCAGCTCGTCAAGCGGGTCGATCGCCCCGGTGTTGGTCGAGCCCGCCGAGGCGCAGACGATCAGCGGACGCCGGCCGGCCTCCCGGTCGGTGGCCATCGCCCCCGCGAGGGCGTCGGGGCGCATCCGGAACTCGTCGTCGACGGGCAACACGCGTAGCTGCTCGGGGCGGAAGCCAAGTGTGCGCGCCGCGCGCGCCACCGAGGAGTGGCTCTGATCGGAGGCGTAGACGACGAGGTCATCGCGCATCGGCCCGACCAGCGACTCGCGCGCGCAGGCGAGCGCCGTCAGGTTGGCCGCTGAGCCGCCCGAGACGAGGATGCCCGCGGCTGCCGCTGGATATCCGATCCACTCGGCGAACCAGCCGAGTACCGTCAGCTCGAGCTGGGCGAGGCCCGAGGAGTCCATCCAGTTGCTCGCCTCGATGTTGAGCACGCTTGCCATCAGGTCGCCGAGCGCCCCGGGGAAGGTGCTGTTCCCCGGGATGTAGGCGAAGTAGGCCGGGTGCCCGAGCCGGCTTCCGAAGGGGAGGACGTTCGCCCGCAGCTCGTCGAGGACCTGCTCGAAGGGGCGTCCCTGCTCGGGCGGTGCCGCGGTGATGTGCTCCGCTAGCTCCTCCGGCGACGCGCGTCTCACCACCGGCCTGGCCCGTAGCCCGGCCTCCTCCTCGGCCAACAGCTCGACAATCGCCGTGGCCATCTCGCGCATCCGGGCCGGGGTCACCGCCAGCGGATCACTGGCGGTGGGCACTCTGCTGCCTGACTCCTGCCGCATCGGATCGCTCATCGCAAGGCGCTGCCATGATCCCACGGGCGTGATCGATCCGCTGGAGCGCTGGCGAGAGTACGGGGAGAAGCCCGACTACGCTGGGCTGCTCAGCTTCAGCGGGATGCCCTACACGGAGGATCTCACCGAGCTCGAGGGCGCCGACGTGGCAATCGTGGGGGCTCCGACTGACGACCTGGTCTCCGACCGGCCAGGCACCCGCTTCGGGCCGCGCGCGATCCGGGCGGCGAGCTGCCCTCCCGGCCCCCACCTAGAGGCCAGGCTCGACGGCCTCGCGGAGTTGCGGGTGATCGACTACGGGGACGCGCCAGTGCTGCCCGCCGACCCCGCGCGCAGCCACGAGGCAATCGAGCAGACGGTCGGCGAGGTGCTGGAGGCGGGCGCCATCCCGATCGTGCTCGGCGGCGACCACGGCATCGCCGAGCCCGACATTCGCGCCTGCGCGAAGCGCCACGGTCCGGTCGGCCTCGTCCACTTCGACACACATACGGACACGGGCACCGAGGTCTTCGGGGTCGAGGTCTCTCACGGCACCCCGATGTATCGCCTGGTCGAGCAGGGCCACATTGACGCCAAGCTCTACGCCCAAGTCGGGCTTCGCGGCTACTGGCCCGGCGAGGGGGAGTTCGAATGGCAGGCCGGGCGGGGCATTACCAGCCTGTTCATGCACGACGTTCGCGAACTGGGGATACGCGAGGTGACCGAGCGCGCTGCCGATGCGGTCGGCGACGGGCCGATCTTCCTGTCGGTCGACGTCGACGTGCTCGACCCGGCGTTCGCTCCCGGCACCGGAACACCCGAGCCGGGAGGGATGACCTCCGCCGATCTGCTCTGGGCCTGCCGCGAGCTCGCCTCGCGGCTTCAGATCATCGGCGCCGAGGTTGTCGAGGTGATCCCGACCGCGGTCGGCTCGGCGGACGTCACGGCGCTCGTTGCCGAACGGGTCGTACGGGAAATAGTTACCGGGATCGCTCTCTCTCGGCGCCGGTCCTGACTCAGAGCGTCTTCGTGATCGCCGTCGTCCTCGGCCTCGTGCTCGACTAGCTGCTGCGAGCCTCAGCTCGAAACCGCTGCTTTCCATGCAAAGCAGCACTCTTCGCGGCGCTAGGCGGCGCTCAGATTCACGAGCGGCTGAGAGTTCGACGCCGCTTCCCAGGCCTAGGCAGTCCGCGCCGCAAGACGGCCGCGAGAACGACCGCGTCGTTGTGGTCGCTGTCGCGGGCGGCATAGACGAGGGTAAGCGTGCCGTCCCGTGCTCGGCGCCGCAGCTCGGTGAGCCGCGGACGCTGCTGGCGAAGCTCCTCGATATAGCGGCGGCGGAACTCCTCAAAGCGGCTCGGCTCGTGCCCAAACCACTGCCTCAGCTCGGCGCTCGGTGAAACCTCGCGCTTCCAGTCGTCGAGCCTGGCCTGGTTGCGCGAAACGCCGCGCGGCCAGAGGCGGTCGATTAGGACCCGATAGCCGTCCGACGCCGCCGCGGGCTCATAGACGCGTTTCAAGCGGACGTTCATCGGGCTTCCGCTGCGACGGCCTTGGTGTCGCCCCACCTATCCTCAGGCGTCCTCGCGCCCTACGACCTGTCCTTCGTTGTCGAAGTAGAAAGCGATCGTCGGCACGTCGAAGTGCGCGCGGACCCGCTCAGCAACTCGGTGCTCGTGCCAGCTCTTGTGCTCGCTGGCGGGGGCGTGGAGCCTGAGGACGATCAGGTCAGCATCAAAGTCAAGTAGGGCGTCGGCGATCGCGACGACCTGGTTCTCGTCTGCCACCGTCCCTCGGGGCGCCAGGCCTTCCGCGTGCATGTGGTCAAAGACTCTTCGAAGCCGCTCGTCAGCTGACACTCGCGCACGATCGACGTCTGTTGCCACCCATTGCAGCCAGGTCGTCAGCGTCGGAGCGAGGACGTAGATCTCCTCTGCCTCTTCGATCAGCGGACGAATTGGCTCCGGAACCTCGTTGGCGTCGGCCAAGTCCTCGCTGGTAAGCAGTAGTACGCGCTTTGCACGTGGCGCCGCTCGTCTTTGCTGCACGGCATCTCCCGGAGGCATGAGGGGCTCCTTTCGAGATCGCTCGGGGGCACTCCAATATTGCGCTACAGCGGCAATCCGTGCAATGGGGCAGAACACCCACCGTTGATCCAATGCTGGAGGAGGCACCGCTAGCGGATTCCAACCTGCGGCCATGAACTCCGGTAGGGCCGCGGGCGCGGCGCTCGCGCGCCGCGCCACAGCTCCATTGTCAGGCCGGGTTGGGGTGGTTGACCGGCGTGCCGACGCCGCTTGCGAGCGGGTCGCCGGGGTACTCGTAGAACTTGCCGGGCTGAGAGCTCTCGGTCCCGTAACCGAAGCCGAGCTCCTCGAGCGACTGGCGGACCCCGGCGAGGGTGGGCCAGTCGAAGTTCTCGAATCCCTCATCGTTGGGCGCCCCGATTTCCTTGTTGCCCAGTTCTCCCTGGGCAAAGCGCACCAGCGCGCGGTGCACGGCCTCGGTGCCCATCGCCTCGGCGCAGAGGCGCGCGCCGAAGTCGTCGCCCTCGCGGGCATAAGCACTGACACCCATGAGATAGAGGCTGATCTCGATCGTCTCGACGACCTCGAGGGTCTCGAACAGGCCGATGCCTCCATCCCCGAACGCGGCGTCCGGGAACCAATAGCTGGTCGTCAACGGCTCGCCGCCAGCCTTCTTGAGTGCCTCGACGTGGTGGTACTCGGTGGTGACGCCGTTGCGCAGCACCGGCTCGAACGCCTCGGACGGGGTGCCGCTGGCGTTCTGGATCGCGGACGTCAGGAGCGTCACGCCGAGTTGCTCTTCGGTGACCAGGAAGTCCAGGACATCCTGCTTGCTGCCCATGTCGGCAGCGGTCTCAATGGTGGGCTTGGTTTGGGTTCCTACTTCACTCATATGGGTTGCTCCTTGTAGTACTGGAGAGCTCCCGAGACGCGCCACGGTGTGAGTGCTTGACGAAGCCAACTTCCTTGTCCGTCAAGCCAGCTACCGATTGCGACCGCATTGCGCCGGTCCATCGGTCCGCAGTAGTGCTCATGGAACTGCTCCTTGTCGAGTCCGCGACCGCTAGCGCGTTACTAACGGGGGCGTCCTCTTGGGTTTCAACCGGACCGGAGACCGAGCGGGATGGCGGGTCTACTTCGGCTCGTCAGCAGGTCCAGCAACCGTTCCAACAACCACCGTACTCCTCACGGCCGACCCTTGCAGCTGGCGCCGCGCAGTCGCGGACGAGCCAGCGCTACGCGGACGCGCACGCAGACTCGGCGTCCGAGAAGCGTCACCTCAAACCGCTGCTTTCCATGCAAAGCAGCACTGCTGGCGGCTGTCGCGTTCGTGTGAGAGCCGGAGCGCCGGCTCCCTAGTTGGGTTGTCGACTGGTTTCGCGGATACGCGTGCGGTGGTAGCGAGAAACGAATCGGGCCGCCGATGCGATCTTTCGGAGACCCATGGATCGAGCCTCATCCCCTCCGGGGGAGGGGCCATAAGTCGGGGTTATCGGGCGCAGGGGCCTCGGCGGGGGAGTCGGGCAGATCTGGGCCGGCCACTGGTCGGACTCGGTCGGCCGACAAGCCGCTGATTTTCGCCGGGATGCTGATCCAGGCCGCGGCGCTGGCTCTGCTCGCCGCCTCCGACGGACGCATTGGCATTGCGGTCACTGCGGCGATCGTGCTCGGCGCCGGCACGGCGCTCGTCTACCCGACCCTGATCGCCGCTGTCTCGGACGCGGTCAGCCCAGTTGCCCGGGCTCCGGTCGTCGGTGTCTACCGCTTCTGGCGTGACATGGGCTACGTGGCCGGCGGGCTTGTCGCCGGCCTTCTCGCCGACGCGATCGACTTCGGCGGAGCGATCGCGGTGGTCGCTGGCCTGACCGCGCTCTCTGGCCTGTGGGTTGCCGTCGATCTCCCCCGAGGACGAACCAGCACTGGTGAATCGGCGGCTGCGCGGGCGGGAATGATCACCGAGGCATGAAGGCCCTGATCGTTCGTCGCCCTCGTGTCTGGTCAGGTGACGAAACGGGCAGCTAACCGGATACCCCGTCTGCCATGCAAAAGCGCTGCTTTTCGTCCAAAGCGCTACTCCGCCAGGCCGGCGGCTTCGAGGGCTCGGCCCCACTATCGGACCCCCGAACCACCGACGACTGATGAGCCATGAGCGGGTCTGACTCCCGCAGTGGCCGCTCGCCCGCCGGGCCGCCTCAGTCGCCCTCACCCTCCGCCAAACGTTGCCTCCAGGCCACGGATCAGGTCCTGCTTCTCTTGCTCGGACAGCCGCGCACCGGGATGGGTCAGCTTGTACGTCCAGGGCGGCATCGATCCGTCACGGATCACCTCGACCATCTTCTCGACCTCTGGCTCACCAGTCGAGAGGTTGAGCTCGTCGCGACCGTCATCGACGTGGGATTGCACCAGCCACGAGATCGGCGCGACGTTCGAGTACCACGGCCACTTGGTCAGGTTGCTGTGACAGTCCATGCACGCGTCGGTCATCAGCTCGTGGGTGCGTGGGCTATCCCACGCGATCTGGCGCCCGCCAGGCGGATTCGTGTGTTCACGGCCGTAGGGGACGAGTTGGATCACTACTAGCGACGCAACAAGCCCGAATGCGATCCACTTGAGGATCGTGAGAAACGGCCGCATGGTTCGACCCTAGAGCACAGGCATCGAGCGTCCGACGCGTCCTCCCGAACCCGTCCAGCTCCGCGACATCGCCCACGCAGTATCTCTCGATGGAGTGCTGCTTTCCATGCAAAGCGGATAGCCGCTTCTTCGTCCAAAGCGGCTATTTCCGGACCTCTCCGCTTGCTTGGCCGCCTACGGCCTACGACCAGAACTCGTCCCAGGCGTAGAGGTCGTTGAAGTGTTCCCGGCCGTCGACGACCTTGCCGTCCCTGAGCTCGAAGACGATGCAATTGCTGACATCCAGGCGCTTCCCGTCTCGCTCCGCGGTGCTGCGCTGGAGGCCGATCACCCGGCCGTCATCGCCGGCGAACAATTGCTGTAGCTCGGCCTGGAAGGTGCCCCCCGTCCTCTCCCCGATCTGGCCGAAGTAGGCGAGAGTCGCGTCGCGGCCCTGGTAGTCGTCTGCCATCGAACTCCTCCCCGGCAAGTGCCAGACAACGTCCTCGTCGAAGAGCTCCGTCAGGGTGTCGATGTCGGCCGCGTTGAAGGCGTCGTAGGCGCGCTGCATGATCGCCACGTTCTCATCTGCCATGGCTTCCTCCTATGCCCCCTGTCGATGCTGCTGCCCCCTTCGCAGTGACCCTAACACCCGTCCGTACTCAGCGCCGGGCTCAAGCCGAGACTGCTTGCTCGCACGAGAAGCTGGAGCCGACCTCAAAGTGCTGCTTTCCATGCAAAGCGGATCGCCGCTTCTCGTCCAAAGCGGCTATCGGGAGCGAGTTCTCGCGACGCGTCGATACTTCCGATATGGCGGATCCGGACGGACGCAGACGAAGCCGCTCCGGCCGGGTTCTCGACGCGCTGGTCTGGGGAGTGACCCTCGGCGCTACGTCCGGAGCGGTGCTCGGCGATGCGATCGACGGGGTCGGGGCCGGCGCCGGCGCCCTGATCGGTGCCGCGCTGTACGCGCCCGCCGAAGTGATCACCAGCATCGGGAGGGGCCCCGCCGAGCTGAAGCCACTCTGGCTCCGCATCCTCAGCAGCGCCCTGCTGATGGCGCTGTTCGGCTGGGTGCTGGGGCTGATCTACGGCTCGGAGGAGCCCTTGCTCACCGGGATCATCAGCGGTGCGCTCATCGGTCTGCTCGGCCTGCGCCCGGGAAAGGCGGCCCTCGGGCTCCTCGTGGGCACCGTCCTCGGCGCTCTGTTCCAGGCTCTCGACAGCGGTCTCGAACCGGCGCTGATCGCAGCGGTGGTCACGATCGCCTATCGCGCGATCGCGGCGATTGCCTATCGCGGGCGCCCTCTGATCCGAGTGATGGCGGAGGAGGTGCCGGCGGCGGAGCTGCGCTACGTCGTACCGTTCGAGGCGCGCTCGATGTACGTCGGTGCCGACTACGTTGAGCAGCTGGCCAAGGTCCGGGGTGGCACCTTTCGCCGCAACCCGCCCGACGTCGGGATCCTCGCCTCGCTCGAGAGCTTGAATGGGCCGACCTTCGAAGCCGGGCGGGTGCATCCGCTGATCCGTGAGTTCTACGAGCACACCAGCCGTTTCCGGCTCTCGATCATCCCCGAGTGGCGGCGCTGGATGAAGCCCGGATACGAGATCTTCAAGCGACTGGTTGCGCAGCCGCTCGGCCAGGCCGCGATCCCCTCCAACATCGAAGAGGCCCAGCGGGGAATGGTGAGCACGATCGACACGATCGCCCTGGACGGCGACGAGGAGATCGACATCCGGGGCTGGATCCGGACGTTTGCGGACTCGGGCAAGCCGATCTACGTCGGGATCTACACGAGCTTCAGGCACGAGGACCGCGGCTATGTGAGCGTCGGCTTCCCGATACCCAGCGCCAACTTCACCGCCACGCTCCTCCCCCGCAACGCGGGGCAGCACGACTTTCTACTGACGTCGCGAACCGAGCTCGCATTCCCGGGCCACTACCTGAGCTCCGTCGACAGCGAGCGAGACGCCCTGACAGTCCTCAAGCTGCTCTATTTCCAGGAACAAATCTTCGTCTACCTCGCCGACGGCGAGCTGAGGACCGACCACAGCTTCTACCTCGCCGGTCAGCGATTCCTGACGCTCCACTACGAGATCGAACGCCTCCCAGTGGCGCGCGCCTGACGTAGAGGCTTAGACCCTCGCTTTCGCCTGGCGCGAGAAGCGGGAGCGCCTGCTCAAACCGCCTCTTTCTATGCAAGAGCGCCGTTCTCGTCCGAAGCGCCTACTCCCGCAGCCCGGCGGCTTTGTGGGCCCTAGCTCAGCTCGACTTCTCGACTCGCAATCTGTTTGATCGTCCCAGCGAGCCTCGCTCGGACGGCGCCCGAGCCGGAAGTCGCCGGCCCGGGCGCGTATCCCAGTTCGCTCGCTCAGACTCAGGGGTTGGCAGTGGAGGGCGATCCTGATGCCGTGCCGGCGTCCCTGGCGAGCACGACGCTCGCCCACACGATCACGATTCCCGTAGCCAGGAAGGCGAAGAACCCGAGCGGCGTCAAGCCGGCGATCCCGAACACCAGCGCCACCCACCCGAGCGGTCGCGGAAGGCCTCCGTGGCGCAGGACCGCAAGTGCGAGCGCCAAGTTGAACACAGCCGTCCCCACCGCAACGGTGAAGAACATGTCGCTGTTGAGAGCGTTAAGGGTGAGGATGGCCCCGGGCGGAAGCTCGTCCGCCGCATCGCCAAGCGTGAAGCCGATCCCGGCGAAAATAGACGCCCCGACAGCGATCACAAGGCCGCCGAGAAGAGCCACCGTCGAGAGCCCGCCCTCATCGCCCGGCGCCGCGCGCAAGGCCCGGCGCAGCATCCCAAGAAAGAAGATCAGCGCCACGCAACCCAGAGCGAGCACAGCCGAGGACAGCTGCTGCGAGTTGTCGTTGTCGAGGTAGAAGTCAACGATCTTCGAGGGCGAATCGTTGGTGTCTGGTGTCTCGCCGCTGACCACAAAATGGACTGGATTGGCCGCGAGGCACGGCCGGCGGAGAAGCCCTGGCCGACCGTGGCGAGGACGTGGGAGATGCGCAGTTGGGTTCCCCGACCCGCAGGGGTGAACCGCCTTGAACTCGCCGGGTGAACAGTGGCTATATGGGCTAGAACCGCCAGCTGACCCGCTTACCCCCACGGGTCGCTACATACTTGTCGCTCGACGGACGCAAGTCCCCGACTACCTTCCAGCCGTTCCATTGAAAGCGGCGAATTCCGTCGGGCGGGGGAGTGATACCGAGTGCATTTTTGTGAGCACCTTTCGCCACCTTGCGAGCCTTGTCACATCCGATTCCCTCCGCCCGAATGTGGCTGAGGTTGATGCCCTCATACCGGGTCCCTGGGTACGGGTTGACAACGGGCGAGCAGGATCGCACTGCCGCTGATGACGTGGCGGGCATGGCGGCAACAACACAGAGTGCCGCGAGACCCGCTGCAGCGAGTAGACGAAGCTTCACGGTCGAGAGCAAATCTGGCATCTGAAGATCCGAGGAGGGTATACGGACACCCAGTCTCTGCATCAGCCTAGTCGGGCATTTCCAGCGGTCGCGAACAGGCCGAGGGGTCGGAGTGAGGGATCAATCGGGCCGCCTATTCGATCTGGCGGCGGCCCACCGCGCTCGCCCCGCCCAGGGTGCCAACCAGCGCCTCGCTCTGCGGGAAAAGCGAGCGCCGGTTCGGAAGGAAGCTCCTTTCCATGCAAAGCGAAATAGCCGCTTTTCGTCCAAAGCGGCGATTCGCCTTGCGCGGGATGTGGCGGTTCCGTGCGCTGATCGGGCCACGGGTGGGAAGCGACGATCAACGGCCGGACACGCTCGGCCGTTAGACGCGGACGTCGTGAACCAGCTCGACCGGAAGAGGCGGCAGCGTGACATCACGTCCATATGCTTCCTGCATCCGCTCCACGAACCACCGACTGATGTCCGCATCAGACGAGGTAAAGCGCTGGTAGGCATCAGGATCGGATGCCTCGACGTAAACGATGGCGAGGGTGTCGCCCCCTGGCCTCTCCTGATGCCAGACGGCTACGCGCGTGATTCCGACGTCTCTCAGCGCGGCCTCGTATTGATCCCGGCGAGCGCCCGCCAGCTCTGTCCTCACTTGCCGACGAACATCCTCCTTCCCACGCACGACGGGAATGGCAAACACGATCTCGGTCATAGCGCTTTCCTTCCGTCAAAAACGACCTTGTCGACTCAACCTACTCGGGGTCGCCCCTCGACACGCTTGGCGAGCTGGTCTGTCGTCGGTGCTTTCCATGCAAAGCGGTAGCTCGGTACACCGAAGGCACAGTGAGTCAGCGGCCTGCTCGTCGCGGAACGAGAGCGGCCGCTCGCAGCGGCACGGCGGCGAGGGGAACGGCTCCAGCGCGACCCGCCAGCGTCGCGTCCTCGCGCCTATTCTTGAGGCGCAGCGGCGTGCGTCTCTGTCCGCTAGGCGCCTTCGCTCAGAACGAGGATCGTCTCCGACTTGACGCCGTCGTTCTTCTCGGCGTCCGCGGCGGCGTCGCTCTGCATGAACTCCTGGAATGCATTCATGTCGGGGATCTCGGCGATCAGCGCGACCTTGTTGGATCCCTCTGGGTCCCGAAAAGGCCGCACGGTGACGCCGATGGGCCCGAACACCTCCTCACGCTTCGGCGAGCTCAGCCAATGCTCGACATCGTCCACTTCATGGGTGATCACGTAGGTAGCCATCAAGCCGTCCTTTCGTCGCGTCCCGTGCGCGTCACTCGCGCCCGTATAGGGCGACCCTAATCGGCGGTGACTAGGTCGTCAATCGCGAGATCTGGCCGGTCAGGCGATGCTGCTTTCCATGCAAAGCAACACTCTTGCCGGCAGCCGACCGCGGTTTCGCGTTCGCGTGAGACCGCAGCGCCGGCTCCCTAGTTGGGGTGCCGACTGGTCTCGCGGATACGCATGCGGTGATAGCGAGAGACGAATCGGGCCCCGCTACGTCCGTCGGTAGGAGCGTGTGGTACCGCTTTGGTACCGACTGCTGCGTCCTATGTGTCCAGATCGTCCAATCCCGGGGACGCTGGGGACGCCCACGGACAGATCTACAGCGCAATCCTCTCGGCTGGGGGCCGAAAGGTCGCTGGTTCAAATCCAGTCGCCCCTACTTAGACATGTGGCCTCTCGCGTATGGCTTTGGAGGAGGGGCACTTACGGCCGGTCTGCCGGGTGCCCTCGTCTTCTCAGCTCGCGGGTCGCGGCGGCGAGGCGGATCTGGAGCTCCGTCGCCGGCCTCGCTTGACCGAACCGTGCTGATCTAGCCGAGACAGCCGAAGGCTTGGCCAGGATTGACCTTGGTGGACCGTCGATGAAGCTGCTCAGATCGCTCCCTGGCGCCCAAATGCTCGCGTCCTATCGCGCGTCGTGGTTGCGCCGCGACGTTGTCGCCGGCCTCGTGCTGACCACGCTGTTGGTACCCCAGGGGATGGCCTACGCCGAGCTTGCCGGCCTGCCGGCGATTACCGGGCTGTACACATCGGTCCTCTGCCTGATCGGCTACGCGGCGTTCGGGCCTTCGCGGATCCTCGTGCTGGGCCCGGATTCCTCCCTGGGTCCGATGATCGCGGCGACGATCCTGCCCATCATCGGATCTGGCGGCGATCCCGAGCGCGCGGTCGCGTTGGCGTCGATGCTGGCCCTGCTGGTGGGCGTCATCACGATCGTCGCGGGGATCGGGAAGCTGGGGTTCATCGCCGACCTCCTTTCGAGGCCGACGCAGATCGGATACATGAACGGGCTTGCCCTGACGATCCTCATCGGGCAGCTGCCGAAGCTCCTGGGGTTCTCGACCGACGCCAATGGGCTGATCGACGAGACACGTGCGTTCCTGGACGGGATCACGTCGGGCGAGGCGGTTGCGGCCGCTGCGGCGATCGGATTGGTCAGTCTCGCGCTGATCCTCGTCATCCAGAGATGGCGGCCTCGGATACCGGGCGTCCTGCTCGCAGTAGTGGTTGCGATCGCCGCCGCAGGGGCGTTCAACCTCGGCGACCATGGCGTGTCGCTGGTCGGGACCCTTCCGGCGGGCCTTCCCTCCCTCACCTGGCCGAACCCGGTCTCCGATCTGCCGCTTCTTGTGGCAGGAGCGCTTGGCATCGCGCTCGTCTCTCTGACCGACACGATCTCGACCGCCTCATCCTTTGCCTCCCGCACGGGCCAGGAAGTCGACGGGAACCGGGAGATGATCGGAATCGGCGCCGCGAACGTTGGCGCAGGGCTCTTCCAGGGCTTCCCCGTGAGCACCAGCGGCTCACGCACCGCCGTCGCCGAGCAGGCCGGTGCCAAGACGCAACTCACCGGGCTCGTCGGCGCGGCAACCATCATCCTGATGCTCGTTCTCGTGCCCGGGCTCCTGCGCAGCCTCCCGCAGCCGACGCTTGCTGCGGTGGTGATCGCGGCGTCCCTGTCACTGGCGGACATCTCCGGTGTTCGCCGGCTGTGGCAGCAGCGCCGCATCGAGTTCCTGCTATCGATAACAGCCTTCCTCGGGGTCGCGCTGCTCGGCGTGCTCCCCGGCATCGCCGTCGCCGTCGCTCTGTCGATCCTCAACGTCTTTCGGCGCGCGTGGTTGCCCTACCGAACCACCCTCGGGCGCGTCTCCGGCATGTCGGGGCACCACGACCGGCGTCTCTATCCCGACGCCGAGCAACTGCCCGGCCTGGTGATTCTCCGCTTCGACGCGCCGCTGTTCTTCGCCAACGCACGTACTTTCCGTGACGAAGTTCGACGCCTGGCAGGTGCCGAGCCGCGTCCGCGCTGGATCGTCGTCGCGGCAGAGCCGATCACCGACGTCGACACCACGGCGGCGGACATGCTCGCCGAGCTCGATGAGGAGCTCAACGCCGACGGCACCTCGTTGGTCTTCGCCGAGCTCAAGGACCCGGTAAAGGAAAAGCTCGAGCGCTACGAGCTGGTGGGCCCGCTGGACCCAGCGCACTTCTTCCGAACTTTGGAGGGCGCCCTCGACGCCTACCGCGAGCAGACCGGAGCCGAGTGGACGTCAGCCCAAGGCCGCACCCTCGATGGAGGCTGATGGCGCCACGTGGGCAAGTCCATCCCGAGGTAAGAGAAGGCGGTCGTCGGCCAGGCCCACGCCCGGTCTCGTGGCGTTCAAGTAAGCGCGGCCGCCTCCGCCGACTTCGATGGCCTCCTGTCCGGCAATCGCACCATCCGGAAGGCGTTGAAAAGTCCGACCAGCCCCGCCAGCAGTGGCACGAGCAGGGCGATCTGCAGCGCCTCTGGGCGGGCGTCGGTGTTGATGTGGATGACCTCGGCCTTGACGTCGGCGGGCTGCCCGACGAGCACCTCCTCGAGGTGACTGTTGCTCATTATCTCTGCGTCGTCCTCCAGAGCATCGGATACCCGATGCTGCTGGGCCGGGGCCAGCACGTGGCTGTCCTTCGCCATGTCGGTGAAGATGATCGACAGGGCGGCCAGCATGATGGCCCCGGCAAAGGCCAGGCCGAACGAGAGGCCGAATGAGCCGCCGGCTGAGTTCACCCCAGCCGCCTCACTGACCCGTTCCTCCTCTATCGGGGCCAGCGTGTAGTTGTTGAGCTGCGACACGAGCAGGCCGAGTCCGGATCCGATGATCAGCAAGGGAGCGACGAGCGCCCAGCCGTCGTGGGCGCGCGGGACGATCGGCAGGAGGACCAGGACCCCGACGACGAGGATTCCGAAGCCGACCCTGATGATGGCGCTCGGTCGACGGGCGCCGGCCTTGCGCCCCGCCAACAACGCGACGGCGAACGTGCTCAGGGACAGCGGTGCGAGCGACAAGCCTGCCTGCAGGGCGTTGTACTCGAAGACCATCTGCAGGTAAATGGGCAGCACGATCATGCAGCCGCCCAGCGCGATCTGGGCCAGCGTGTGTCCGGTGATCCCCAGTCGGAACCCCTTCGAGCGAAACAGATCGGGATCGACCAGGGCCGGCTTCCCCAGCCGCTTGCGACGCACAAGCCAGTAGCCCAGGGATCCGAGTCCGAACAGCCCGACCGCGATCAGCGCAGCGACGGATTCGCCTCCCTCCTGCCAGACGAGGACCCCCAAGACCACGCCGCCCATGCCGATCACCGAGAGTGCCGCGCCGACGATATCGACGCCTCGTGCACCCGTGTACGGCACGTCGCGCACAAGCCCGATGTTGAAGAGAACGATCGCGATGACGACGAACTCAAGGGCGAAGCCGACGCGCCAGGAGAGAAGCGTTGTGATGAAGCCGCCGAGCAGCGGCCCCACGGCTGCGGCGATCGCCGCTGCGGCGCCGACCAGCGCGTAGACCTTCCGCTGAGCGTCGCCCTCGAAGTTCCCGTGGATCAGCGCCTGCATGCCCGGCAGCAACATCGAGGCGCCGAGCCCACCGATGATCGCCCAGAAGATGATCACCACCGTGATGCTCTGGGCGACAGTCATCGCCAGTGCGCCGACGGCGTAGCCGAGCAGGCCGAGGATGTAGGCGCGTTTGCGCCCGATCAGATCTCCCACCTTGCTGCCGATCAAAATGAACGCGGCGGAAACGAGCGCCTCGAGGGCGATTGCCGCCTGCACTGAGCTGACTGTGGTACCGAGATCGTCGACCACAGCCGAGATCGACACATTCATCAGCGACGTGTCGACCACGAGCACGAAGCTCGCCATCCCCAGCAACAGCCCGAGCCGAGAACTCTCCGCAGTGACTGCAGGAGCATTTACTGCACGTTCGCTGCTCGTCACCGGGCGATTATCAATGGTTCAAGACCCGGCGTCCGCGGCGAGGTGGATGACCGTCCGAACCCCGCGAGACGAGGCGCCGCGGATCCTCATCCTCTCCGCGAGCGGCGCGCGTCCCCAGCGTCCCCGTCGTCCCCGCGGCGATTCAGTCGCCTGTCTGGAGTGCTGCTTTGCATGGATTAGCGCCGGAGACGACGCGTCCAGGCATCCGTCACGAGGCGAGGCGGCAGCAAGGTCGTCAGGGATACCCCCACCTCGCTCCAGCTGGAGTCGCTCTCGCCGGTCGCGGCCTTCTTTACGAGGGCAACGAGCCGACGGCGCTCCCTGTCATCCAGGTTCCAAGGACGGCCCCGTCCCTTTCGAACGATGGCCCCGAAATCCTCGCGCTCCCTCGCACTGAGGTTCTCGTTCACCCGGTCACGCGAGTTGAACCAGAGCGACCTTCCCACCTCCCAGACCACGGCCCACGGGATGGCTCTTCCCTGCGCCCAAAGTTTCCTTATAGATGTCACGACTCAGGCGTTGGGATCCTCCTCCGCGGCCAGGCTCAGCGATCCTTCGCGGACGTCCTTCAGGTGACGCTCCTGGATCGGCAGAGCCCACTCGACCAGCTCACCGACCTCGGACTCGCCGGCCTTCTCGTTGAGCTTGCCGAGGATCTCCCAGTGGCCGACCTCGCCGGCCTCGGCCATGGTGAGGAACTCGAACCCGTCGAGGTCATCAGCGTCGGATCCGAGGTAGGTCGACATCATCTCGGCGGCCTCGTTCTTCGTTTCCTGGGCCTTCTCGAGGATCGCCGTCTTCTTTCCGTCTCGTTCTTCCGCGAGCTGGATGCAGCGCTGCTCGGTCTCCTCGGCCTCCTCGCGCATCCTCTGCAGCTGTCCCTGGAGCTCCTCGTCGTCAACGAGGCCCTCGACCTTCTGCGTCGCCTCCTGCGCCGCCTTGGCCAGGCCGGTCACCTCGGCCAGCTTCTCTTCCAACGTCGTCAGCTCCGCCATCGCACGCTCCTTTCCCTGGACTTGAGTTACTTGCGGTCGTCGCTCAGGGCGCGGCCGAGATGGCCGCAACCAGATCGCCGACCTTCTCGTCGGGCAGGTCGGTCGCCAGGTCGGCTTGGCTGATCACCCCGACGCAGTCGTGGCCGTCGATCACCGGTAGGCGACGGACCTTGTGTTCGGACATCACGTCGAGGGCCTCCTCGATGGAGTCATCCGCACCGATGGTCACCGGCTTGCCCTGCGCGAGCTCTCCCGTCGTGAGCTGTGCGGGGTCCTTGCCCTGGGCGAGCACCTTCACGACGATGTCGCGGTCGGTGATCATCCCCTTGAGTCGGTCGTCCTCGCCACAGATCGGCATCGCCCCGACATCGAGCTCTAAGAGCCGCTTGGCGGCATCGAGCACCGTGTCGGTCTCCTTTACGCATTTGCACTCCGGGGTCATCACATCTCGCGCCGTCTTGCTCATCTCCTGCTCCTGGCTCGAAGTTCGGTGGCAGGTTCTCTGCCCAGATCGGCTGGGCCAGAAACCTGCTTGGGTCGGCTACTACTGAGTCGCCTCCCCTACTAGCCTGAGCAGGGTGAAGACGTCGATCGTCCTCTTCACCCGCGACCTCCGCCTCCACGACCACCCGGCGCTGGGGGCGGCGGGGCGGCACTCGTCTCGCGTCGTGCCGGCCTTCGTGATCGACGACCGGCTCGTCTGCGGCCGCCCGGGGACGCCGAACCGGCTGGCCTTCCTGCTCGAGAGCCTCCGGGACCTCGACCGCTCGCTGCGCGACCGCGGCTCGGCGCTCGCCATCCGGCGCGGCGACGTCACCACAGAGGTGTTGCGCCTCGCGAGCGAGTGCGATGCCGATGGGGTCTTCATGAGCGAGGACGTCAGCGGCTATGCGCGCAGCCGCGGGCGACGCCTCCAGCAAGCGTGCGAGGACGCTGGCCTGCCCCTCAAGACGTTCGAGGGCGTCACCGTCATCCCGCCGGGTGAGCTCACTCCGGGGCCCGGCGACCACTACCGCGTCTTCACGCCGTACTGGCGGGCCTGGAAGGCGGCGACGAAGCGAGAGGTGCTCGGCGCACCGCGAAAGCTGCGCTCGCCGTCGCGGCTGCGGCAGGGGCGGATACCCCGGCTCGCGGACCTCACGCGTGAGGACCCCGCGGACGACCTGCCGCCCGGCGGCGAGTCAGCGGGTCGCGAGCTCCTCAGTCGGTGGCTTCGGAACGGTGCGCCGCAGTATGTCGACCGGGCCGATGACCTGTCGGCGGACGCCACCTCGCACCTGAGCCCGTACCTGCACTTCGGTTGCCTATCGGCCAACGAGGTGCTCGCGAGGGTGGACGCGCGCAAGGGTCTCGAGGAGTTCGCCCGGCAGCTCTGCTGGCGTGACTTCCACCACCAGGTGATGGCGGCACGGCCGGACATCCCCTACAACGACTACCGGAAGCGCGATCGGCGCTGGAAGAGCCCGCGAGGTCGGCTCGACGCGTGGAAGGAGGGCCGGACCGGCTATCCGATTGTGGACGCAGGCATGCGCCAGCTCGCCGATCAGGGCTTTCTGCCGAACCGGGCCCGCCTGATCGTCGCCTCCTTCCTTACCAGGACCCTTGACATCGACTGGCGGGGCGGCGCGATCCACTTCGAGCGTCTGCTGGTGGACGGCGACCTCGCCAACAACGTCGGGAACTGGCAGTGGGTGGCGGGCACGGGCAATGACACGCGGCCGAACCGCGTGCTCAACCCGATCCGGCAGGCCCACCGCTTCGACCCGGATGGCGCCTACGTCCGGCGCTTTGTGCCAGAGCTTGCCCGCCTCGAGGGCAGGGCGATTCACGAGCCCTGGAAAGCCGATCCGGCCGAGCGCGAGCGACTCGACTACCCGGAGCCGCTCGTGCCTCCCCCGAACTAGCCCTCCGCGGCCGTCGTCGCGAGCCTTCGCAGGAACCCCCGGGTCACCGTCCGGTGGATGCGCTGCTGGGTCTGCGCGTACACCCAGACCCCGACCCGTGCGAACGGGCCGGTGCCGCGGAGCCACGGATAGAAGTTCTGGACCTCCATGCGGACGTGGACGCGGCAGCGCCCCATCCGCTCCATCGGCCGCCGCCACGGCCAGCCGCAGCGAGCCACTGTCCCGCCCCTCCCGCGAGACCAGGATCCCGCGCTTGATCCGCCAGATGACCGAGCCGCGGTCCTCGGAGACCTCGTACTCGGGCGCGTGAAACCGCAACAGGACGAACGGACGGGCGATCAGCACCACGCACTGGTCGCCGCCGTCGGAGGTCACCCGGATCAACCCGAGCGTCCAGCGGGTGATCAGCCGCCAGTAGGCGCGCGCCGCGCGCTCGAGGAAGCCCCGGTTCACGACGCTCGAGGCCGGCTCGTCGAGCCGCAGCTCGGCTTCCTGGACTGACTCGACCGCTCCGGTCCGCGGCACCTTGCCGAGCCGGTCCGGATAGAGCCGGAGCTCGGCGCTCATCCGGAGATCTTGACCTCGGAGTCCTCGGCGAGCGCCCGGCGGAGCGCCTCGGCGAACGACACCGGCTCGATGCCGAAGGGCTCCGCTCCCGACTGATCGGTGACGGTCGTGGGCGTGGAGAGCCCCTCGATCAGGGGCCTCGCGACCCCGGCGTCGACCGGGGTGACGAGGCCGATCCACAGCGACGAGAGCCACGGGGTGAGCAGGGGCACGGGAACCCGCGGCCTCGGATTGGTCTTGAGCGCATGGGCCATCCGGTCGAGCATGTCGCCGTAGGAGAGGACGTCGGGGCCGCCGATCTGGATCTCACGGCCCGTCGACTCAGGCAGGTCGGGCGCCTTCTTCAGATAGGCGATCACGTCGTCCACCGCGATCGGCTGGGTCGGCGTCGAGAGCCATGACGGCGCGATCATCGCCGGCAGCCGCTGGACCAGGTAGCGGAGCGTCCGGTAGGACTCGCTGCGCGCTCCCACCACCATCGCCGCCCGGAAATAGGTGAGCGGGGGGCCGTGCTGTCGCAGGATCTCGGCGGTCTGCGCCCGGCTGCGCAGGTGCTTCGAGCGCGGCTGGTCTCCGAGACCGCCGAGGTAGACCACCCGCTCGACCCCCTCCCGCTTGGCCATCTCGGCGAAGTTGCGCGCCGCCTCGCGCTCACGCTCCTCGAAGTCGCCCTCGCCGCCCCGTCCCATTCCGTGCACGAGGTAGTAGGCGACCTCGACCCCGTCGCCCGCGCCGCGCAGCGACTCGGCGTCGAGAACGTCTCCCTCGACCAGCTCGATTCCGCGTTCGGCGAGCTCGCCCGCCCGGCCCCGGTCGCGCACGAGGGCGCGGACCCGCCAGCCGTCGTCGGCGAGGGCGTTGGCCAGTCGCCCGCCGATGAAGCCGGTGGCGCCCGTGACGAGAGCGGTGCGAGCGTCGGAACCCATCACGATCCGGGCATACCCGCAGCGGCGCTCACCGGATCGGGCTCGAGGGCGGTCGCTCCGAGGCGCGTCGCCAGCTTCGCGCCCCCGCCCTCGCCCCCGATCAGCACCGGCGTTCCGCCGGCCAGGTTCCTGACCTCGTCGGCGACGGCCTCGAACGGCTCCGGGGTGACGGCCGCCAGAACGACCGCGTCCGGGTGCAGCTTCGCCACCGCGTCGGCGATCGTGCCGATCGGCGTGTCGCTGCCGAGCAGCGCGATGCGCCAGCCGCGTTCGCGCAGCACGAGGCCGAAGGCGATCAGCCCCAGGTCGTGCAGCTCCCCCGGCGGGCAGGCGAGCACCGCGAGCGGCCCGCGACCCGCTCCCCAATTGCGGCCGAGCGCGAGCATGCGGCCGCGCAGCAGAGCCGTCGCGAAGTGCTCCTCCGCAACCGAGATCTCGCCGCTCTCCCACCGGGTCCCGATCTCGTGCAGCACCGGCAGCAGCACGTGGCTCGCGACGGCCTCGACCGTGAAGCGGGCGATCGCGTCGTCGAGGATCGCGTTGGCGTCGGCCTCGTCGAAGCGGTCCAGTGCCACGGCCAGCCGCTCGGCATGGTCGGTCGCCTCCTCGCTCGGCTGGCGCTCGGCGCGGGCCTCCGTGGCCGCGAGCCGAGCCGCCTCGGCGGCCGAGACGCCCGAGTCGATCAGGGCCTTCATCGCCCTGACCCGCTCCTCGTCGCTGGTGCCGTAAAGGCGGAAGCCGCCGCGGCTGCGCTGCGGGCGGAGCAGGCCGTAGCGCCGCTCCCAGGCCCGCAGCGTGTCCACGCCCACACCGGTGCGCCGGCTGAGCTCGCCGATGCGGACGAGCGGCCCTCGGTCAGGTGTGGGAGATCGGACAGACATTGGACAGACCCTTGACAACGCTCAGGCTAGCTGTTAGAAGCAGGCGTGTCAACTCTGGACAGACTCTCGATAGCGACTGGACAAAGGAGAACGCCATGAAGCTGGATCAAGGAGGACGGACGCTTGCGGCGAGGGCGTTGTTCCTGGCCGCGGCGTTGCTCTCGTTCGGGCTCTCGGTTGCCCTCTACTTCACCGGCGAGCACACCGATGGCATCTTCATCGGGCTCTGGGTGCCCTCCATCCTCGCCCTCGGGGCGTTCCTCGCCCCGCGGCGGATCTCGGCGCCCGCTCGCGGCTCGTCCGGGGAGGCGGGCCGATGATCGGCATCTTCCTCTACGGCGTCGTCGTCTTCGGACTGGTGTGCGCCGCCCTCGGGCTGCTCGCCTGGGGCATCGTCAACGAGCGCCGGGACCGCACGCGGTTCGAGCAGGGCCGCGAGGTCTTCGGCGCGGCCGCCGCGCGCCAGGTCTCGCGAGAGCCCGACGGGGTGCCGAGGTGACCGGGCTTCTCGATCGAGCGCTCGACCTGGCGGTCATCCCGGGCTATTCCCGGATCGGCTACGCGCTGCGGGGGCTGGACTGGGAAGACGCGTTCCGCCGCACGCTCAGCCGCCGCGCGGCCCTGGTGACCGGCGGCAGCTCCGGCGTCGGGGAAGCGGTCTGTGAGGGTCTCGCGGCCGCCGGCGCCCGAGTTCACATGCTGGTCAGGAACCGAGAGCGCGGCGAGGCCGCGGTCTCTCAAATCGAATCGCGCCTGCCGGGTGCGAGCGACGCGATCGCGATCGAGGTCTGCGACCTCTCCCACCTCTCGGAGGTGCGGCGCTTCGCCGAGAGCTTCCAGGCGCGCTTCGACCGCCTCGACGTACTGGTTCACAACGCCGGTGTGCTCCCCCAGCGGCGGACGTACACCGCGGAGGGTGTCGAGCTCACCTTCGCGACGAATGTCCTCGGCCCGTTCCTGCTGACCTCGCTGCTGCTTCCCAGCCTGCTCGCGGCGACGCCGTCCCGAGTGATCACGGTCTCCTCGGGCGGCATGTACACGGCGCGACTGCGGCCCGACGATCTGCAGCTGGAGGACGAGGCCTTCGACGGCGCGCGCTTCTACGCGCACACCAAGCGCGCGCAGGTCGCCCTCAACCGTGCCTGGGCGGAGTGCTTTCCTGCAGACCGCATCGCCTTCCACGCCATGCACCCGGGCTGGGTCGACACCCCCGGCCTCCGCACCTCGCTGCCTCGCTTCCGGCGCGTGATGCGCCCACTGCTGCGCAACGCCCGCCAGGGGGCCGACACGGTCGTCTGGCTCGGGACTCATCCCGACCTCGAGCCGGCGACCGGCGGCTTCTGGCACGACCGCGCACCCCGCCCCGAGCACCGCCTGCGATCGACGTGCGAGACCGCGGACGACCGCGAGCGGCTCTGGCGGGAGTGCGAGTGCCTCTGCACGGCCTCGGAGTCCCCGACGGCGGCACCGATCTGCTGACGCAAGAGAGAGAAAGGAAAGGCGAGATGGCGAGATACACGGGAACGGTCGAGGCGCCTCACAGCGCCGAGGAGGTCTGGCACTACCTGGCCGACATGCGCTCGGTCGAAGAGTGGGACCCCAGCGTCGACGAGGTCGAGCTGGTGGGCGGCGAGCCGCGGACAGAGGGCGCGCGCTACGACCTCGAGGTAAGGTTCCGCGGCCGCAGCATCAATCTCCCCTACCGGGTCGTCGAGGTCGATCCGCCCCACCGGGTGGTCTTCGAGGCCGAGACCGATTCGGTGTCAGTCCGCGACGAGGCCAGGATCGAGCCGAAGGGGCCTGCCGCGAGCAGCGTCACCTGGGACGCCGACCTGCGGCTGCGGGGAATTCGGAGGGTGCTAGACCTCCCGCTCCGCGCGATCTTCCATCGCGTCGGCGAGGACGCCAGGAAGGGGCTGCGCGAGCGGCTTCGCAAGACGCAGCTCGGCGGACCGATCGTGCAGGTGCGCGGATGAGGCGGTTCGCCGATTCGAAGCGGATCGCCGTCATCGGAGCCGGGGTCTCGGGCCTCGTCGCCGCTGCGGAGCTCCACCGCGTCGGCCACGACGTCCACGTGTTCGAGGCGGCGGGCTACCCGGGCGGCCACACCAACACGATCGACGTGGAGACGCCGGCTGGCGCCCTCCCCGTCGACACCGGGTTCATCGTCTTCAACGAGCTCAACTACCCCAACTTCGAGCGCATGCTGGGCGAGCTCGGGGTCGCCTCGCAGGCGGCGGACATGAGCTTCTCGGTCTCCGACGGCCGCGGCGGCTTCGAGTGGGCGACGACCGGCCCGCGCGGCCTGTTCGCGAAGCCCGCGCACGCGCTCGACCCGCGCTTCCACCGCATGCTGCGAGATCTCGTCCGCTTCAACCGCGAGTCCCGCAAGCTGGTCGGCAGCGGCGGCCATGGCCCATCGCTCCGCCGATTCCTGGCCGATGGTGGCTACTCGCAGTACTTCGTGGAGCGGCTGCTCGTGCCGCAGGCCTCGGCGGTCTGGTCCGCCGACCCCGCGCAGATGTGGAGCTTTCCCGCCGGCTTCCTCGCCGAGTTCTTCGAGAACCACCGCGTCCTTCAGCTCAGGGGAAGGCCCGCGTGGCGATCGATCACCGGTGGCTCGCGGCGCTATGTCGAGGCGCTGATCGCGCCGTTCCGCGACCGGGTCCATCTGCGAACCCCGGTTCGGCGAATCCACCGGGTGCCGCGCGGCGTGGTGGTCGCGCTCGACGAGTCGTGCGAGCGCTTCGACGAGGTCGTGATGGCGGTCCACTCCGACGTCGCCCTGCGACTCATCGCCGACCCGAGCCCAGCCGAGGCGGAGGTTCTGGGAGCCATTCCCTACCAGCAGAACAGGGCCGTTCTGCACACCGACGCGCGCCTGATGCCCCAGCGGCGCAGCGCCTGGGCGAGCTGGAACTACCACCTCATCGACCGTCCCAGCGGCCGGACGACGGTGACCTATTACATGAACCGCCTGCAGTCGCTCGTCGCCGACCGCGATTACCTCGTCACCCTGAACCTGAGCGAGGCGATCGACCCGGACGCGATCATCCGCAGGATCGACTACGCCCACCCGGTCTTCACCCCCGAGAGCGTGGCCGCCCAGCGCCGCTGGGACGAGGTCTCCGGCACCCGGCGGACGCACTACTGCGGCGCTTACTGGCGCTGGGGCTTCCACGAGGACGGCGTCTGGTCGGCGCTCCGGGTGTCCGAGAGGCTCGGCGGCCGTGGTCCACTGCCGGAGGCCGGTGAGGTGGTACCGGTGACGCAGCGGAGCGAACCGGTTTCCGAGCCGCTGGCAGAGGCGGCGTGACGGGCTCCGCGATCTACGAGGGGTGGGTGGCGCATCGCCGCTTCGACTCCGTCCTCCACTCCTTCCGCTACCGCGTCTTCATGCCGCTGTTCGATCTCGACGAGGTTCCCGGCGTCCTCGACTCGATCCCGCTCTGGTCGGCGCGCCGCCCGGCACCGGCGCGCTTCCGCGAGGCCGATCACCTCCCGGGCGGCGAGGGGCCCCTGGCGATGCGCGCACGCGACCTCGTGCAGGCCCGTCTGGGGAGGCGGCCGGGAGGCCCCGTCAGGCTGCTGGCCAATCCGCGCTACCTCGGCGTCGGGTTCAACCCGGTCTCCTTTCTCTTCCTGCATGGCGAGGAGAGCGGCCTTGACAGCGTGATCGCCGAGGTCACCAACACGCCGTGGCGGGAGCGGACGGAGTACGTGCTGGACGCGCAGAGAGCCGCTTCCGAGCGGCACGTGATCGGGACCTTCCGGAAGCGGATGCACGTCTCCCCCTTCCAGCCCATGGAGCAGACCTACGAGATCTCCGTCACCCGGCCGGACGAGAGATTCGGCGTTGTGATCCGGAACCTGGAACGGGGCCGCCCGGCCTTTGTCGCGAGCATGGCGCTGCGCCGCCACGAGATCACCCGCGGCCGCATGCTGCGGCTCCTGCTCGGCTATCCGCCGATGACGATCGCAACCCTGGCGCGGATCTACGCGAACGCTCTGCGGCTGAAACTTCGAGGAGCGCGATTCCATCCCCATCAGGAGGTGAGAGCAGATGAGCAAGCTGTTCGCGTATGAGCTATCGCGACGTCGCGCGGCGATCACGTGGCCGGAGGCGCTCGGCTTCGAGACCACGACGAGACAGCAGGACGACGGCGGCGCCAGCGTCCACGCGGTTGCAGGCAGCAGCGTCTTCGCGCCGGAGGAGACCGAGTGGGGAACCGAGCGCGCCGGCGTCCTCGACCTGAAACGCACAGAATTTCGCACTTTGCGAATGATCATGTTGGAAGGTGGGTAGCCATTTCCTGAAACCCCAGAGGAGAAGGATCTCCGTATGGCTCAGCAAACCAAGAGCAAGTCGAGTGGAAGTTCGGGAGGGCGGTCAAACACACGCAAGTCGGCAAACGGCCGCACGGCCGCCAAGTCGCGCTCTAGGGCGAGCCGCTCGCAGAACGCAAGGACACGCAAGCCCAAGGCGAAGGCCAGTTCGTCGAATCAAAAGGGCGCCGTCGACGCGGCCAAGGATGCAACGGCCAAGGGCGCGAACGCCGCCGGTAACGCCGTCACCTCCGGCGCGAAAAAGCTCAAAACTCCGCTGATCGCCACGGGAGCGGGGCTTGCGGGAGTCGCTGCGGGTTTTGCCCTCACTCGGAAGAAGAACAAGGGAATCTCCGGCATCCCGTTGCCGAGTCGTCGCGGTACTAGGCGCGCAACGACGAAGAGTCTCGGCGAGGCGGCCAAGAACATTGGGATGCTCGCCGAGCGGACCGGGAAAGTGGCCGAACAGGTGCGCGTCGCAAGCGAAGCGATCGGCGAGGACAGTGCGCCCCGCAAGTCCAAGTCCGCCATCGAGGTCGTCCTGGAGGGGCTTACGAGTCGCCGGCAATCAAGGGCTGGTTGATCGGGAATTGCAGTAACGCCGGTCGCGGGCGGTCAGTTCGACCACCGAATCGGACGGGGTACGGAGTGATGCTCTTCGTCCAAAGCGGCTAGTCCGTCAGGCCGGCGGCTTCGAGCCCACCGATCAAATCTGACGCATGCCGATGATGTTGCCGTCGGGGTCTTTGAAAAATGCCCGACGAACACCGCTGGCCAGCGTGATGACGCCTTCGACCTCGACGCCCCTGCTCCTCAGGTCGGTGACCTCAGTCTCGATGTCCGGGACCTCGAATGCGGCAACAGTTCGATCGATCGGCGTCATCGGGCGCTCGAAAATCGCCAGTCCGGTCCCGTTGCCACAGCGGTAGCGGATGGTTTCCGCGACTTGGGCCTCGACCTCGAAGCCCAGCTGTTCCTCATAGAACCGACGGGCCCGCTCGAGGTCGTTAACGGCCAAAGTTGGGGCTACCGATGCGTTCGACAGCATCACTCCTCCACTCGTGCACGTTCTTCCCACGTCGCCCGCGCAGTATCTCGCGCAAACCGCCGCTTTCCATACGAACCGCCCCTTTTCGTCCAAAGCGGCTATCTCACGAGGCAACCCGGTGGCTCAGCCGGATGGCCTAGTCAGCCCACCAGTCGCGCTGGCCCTCGACGTCTTCGCGCGGAGCCTCGCCGAGATTGGGCGCGCCGATGACGATGATCTCGAGGCCCTCCGGCCCGGCTTCGTAGCCTCGCCACGTCCCGGGCGGGACACGCACCACGTCCCACTCCTTGAGCTCGACGATCTCGTCGTCGAGTTTCATCCGCCCGCTCCCGCGCACGACCACGTACACCTCCTCCTGCTTCTTGTGCGTGTGGCCGTAGGGAAAGCGATAGCCGGGCGGGACGTGCTGGTAGCCCAGGCCGGATTGCTCGAGCTCGAGCGCCTCGGTCGCCAAGCGGAACTCCAGCTCCGGCGCGCCGTCGAACCTGGACCCAAGGTCCTCAAGGTCCTCCTTCAGGTTCCTGAGCGTGAACGGCACGGCCGCAATCCTACGGTGCCGTAGACGGCCTCCCAGCCAGAGCCATCCACGAAACCGCCGTCGACGAGAACGACGTTCTCTGATGCCATGCTGATCTGCTTCCCGGGTCGCTGCTATGCTCGCTCGCTTCCGAGGCGAGAACCTGCCTCCCGTGCGGGCCGCCCGTCCAAAGCGGACTCGACACCCGGCGGCGATCTCGGCCTATGAGCAATCCTGACCATGGACGATCTGCGACGAAATCCCAAGCCAGAACGTGAAGTCGGCAGAGATACCGCTCTGTCGTCCCTGCCCGCAGAGCGTCGCGCCTACCACCACCGAATCGCGCTCGATCAAGGCCGACTGCGCGTGAGAGTCGCTGAAATCCCCTCGCTCATATGCCTCGAAAGCGCGGATCATCTGACGTTCTCCTCCGAATCGCCCGAGCACTATCCCTCGACAGTCGGAAACTACCCGTTAGCCGATCTGCTCCGCTAGCTCGATGATGATTCCCTCCGGGCCGCGGACGTAGCAGAGCCGGTAGCTGTCCCCGTAGCGCACCAACTCGCCGACGAGCTCAGCGCCGCGGGCTCGGAGGCCGGCGACGACGGCATCGATGTCGTCGACGGCGAATAAGACATGCCGGATACCCGGTGTGTTCGCCTGCGCAGGCCGGTTGTCGCCCTGGTCCGACGGCGAGTGGAACTTCGTCAGCTCGAGTCGTCCGTTGCCGTCCGGAGTCTGCACGATCGCAAGCTCCGCGCGGACGCCCTCGAGCCCCACGATGCGGTCCACCCAGCGGCCCTCGACCTGTCCCTGCCCCTGCAGCTCGAGTCCGAGCTGGACGAAGAACTCAATCGCGGCCGCGAGGTCGTCAACCACGATGCCGACGTGCTCCATCCGTTGGATCGTCAAGTGCTCGATCGTACGGAACCCAGGTTCGAGCACGAGCGCCGGTCCGCCCATCTGGCACTGTCGCTTTGGACGAGAAGCGGTTACGGCCGGTCTGCCGGGTGCCCTCGTCTTCTCAGCTCGCGAGTCGCGGCGGCGAGGCGGATCTGGAGCTCCGTCGCTGGCCGGCGAGCGAGCGGGTCCCCTTCGATTTGCGCGCCTTCCGTTCTGACGGCCGCGCGCTCCGCGGCGTCCTCTATCAGCGCGTACCGGTCCGCCGCTGGTCGTGGCGTCGTACGTGTGAGAAGTTCTCCGAGATCATTGGCCTGCGACACGCGCGTTCCCAAGGGCCGGGGGTGCCCGGAGCTTCTGAGCCGCGCAAACAGCCCTTGATGCCGCTTTGGCTCGTTGAGGGCTCCTGGGCAGAAGCGCAGGAGAATCGTCTTCATGATCGACGTGTGATCGAAGAGCGTCTTGGATAGAGACCCCGGCTCCACCCACGGCGAGACGATCAGCGCCGGTATCCGCACGCCGTAGCGTCCGAACGTGTCGGGGTCGTCGTCGGGCGCCGCAGGCGGCGCGACGTGATCGAAGAAGCCGCCGTGTTCGTCGTAGAAGATGATGAGGAGCGTCTTTTCCCACTGGGGGCTTGTTGCGAGCGCGTGGTAGACGGCGAGCACAAGCTCCTGGCCGTCCTTGATGTCCGCGGGCGGGTGGTCGTCGTTGGGCTGAAAGCCGATTGGGTTGAAGTTGCTGAAGTTCGGGTCGATCCATGAGACTGACGGCAGCGCACCATTGGCGGCGTCTTCGAGGAAGCTGGGCGCCTTTGCGTCGACCCTGAGCTCGAGGCTGGTCCTCCAGTTCAAGTTGGTCTTGCTGAAGAACGCGAACCTGTCGTGGTGGCCCAGCTTGTAGTGCCCATCGGCGAAGCGCAGGGTCCCCGCCTCGAACGAGTACCAGCGCCACGAGATGTCGTTGGCGTCGAGGTGTCGCACGAACGAGGGTTGGTTGTACATGGGCGGGAGGTGGAGCGGCCGGTCATCGCGACTGCCGGCGGCGCGACCGCAAATCGCGTACAGACGGTTGGGCCAGGTCGCCCCGGGAACAGAGCTGAACCAGCGATCGCAGATCGCGAACTCGCTCGCCAGGTGGTCGTAGACCGGGACATCGGCGGCGTTGTAGTAACCAATCACGCGACCGGGATCCGCATCCTGGACGTCGTTGCGCGGAGAGCGTCTCGGCGTAGCTCTCTACGAAGCCGTCCATCTTGCCGCCCCCGATCTGGAGGTCGACGGCGCTGGCGGAGTGATCGGGATCGTCCTCGATCACCGTGCTGTCGAGATGGTGGACCGGATAGGAGCGCCCGTCATGCTCGTTGGCGAACTCCGCCCGCAGACCATCGACATCGCCGCGACCACCTTCGAGCGAGAGATACCCCAGCATGTGGTCGAAGGAGCGATTCTCGAGCATCAAGACAACGATGTGGTCGACCTTCTCGAGGTTGGCTTCGCCGGTCTCAGTCATCACCGTAAGCATCGTCGATCGGAGCTTGGAATTTGTCGTTTGATGACCCCGCTTGACCGAACTGGGCTGATCTAGCCGAGACAGCCGAAGGTTTGGCCAGGATTGACCTCGGTGGACCGCCGATGAAGCTGGTCAGATCGCTGCCCGGTGCCCGGATGCTCGCGTCCTATCACGGGTCGTGGTTGCGGCGCGACGTTGTCGCCGGTCTCGTGCTGACCACGCTGCTGGTACCCCAGGGGATGGCCTACGCCCAGCTTGCCGGCCTGCCGGCGATCACCGGGCTGTACACGTCGGTCCTCTGCCTGATCGGCTACGCGGCGTTCGGGCCTTCGCGAATCCTCGTGCTGGGCCCGGATTCCTCACTAGGTCCGATGATCGCGGCGACGATCCTGCCGATCATCGGATCCGGCGGCGATCCCGAGCGCGCGGTCGCGTTGGCGTCGATGCTGGCCCTGCTGGTGGGCGTCATCACGATCGTTGCGGGGATCGGGAAGCTGGGGTTCATCGCCGACCTTCTTTCGAGGCCGACGCAGATCGGATACATGAACGGGCTTGCCCTGACGATCCTCATCGGGCAGCTGCCGAAGCTCCTTGGGTTCTCGACCGACGCGAATGGGCTGATCGACGAGACACGCGCGTTCGTGGACGGGATCACGTCGGGCGAGGCGGTTGCGGCCGCTGCAGTGATCGGATTGGTCAGTCTCGCGCTGATCCTCGTCATCCAGAGATGGCGGCCTCGGATACCGGGCGTCCTGCTCGCAGTGGTGGTTGCGATCGCCGCCGCAGGGGCGTTCAACCTCGGCGACCATGGCGTGTCGCTCGTGGGGACCCTTCCGGCGGGCCTCCCCTCCCTCACCTGGCCGAACCCGGTCTCCGATCTGCCGCTCCTGGTGGCAGGAGCGCTCGGCATCGCGCTCGTCTCTCTGACCGACACGATCTCGACCGCCTCGTCCTTTGCCTCCCGCACGGGCCAGGAGGTCGACGGGAACCGGGAGATGATCGGAATCGGCGCCGCGAACGTTGGCGCAGGGCTCTTCCAGGGCTTCCCCGTGAGCACCAGCGGCTCACGCACCGCCGTCGCCGAGCAGGCCGGCGCCAAGACGCAACTCACCGGGCTCGTCGGCGCGGCGACCATCATCCTGATGCTCGTTCTCGTGCCCGGGCTCCTGCGCAGCCTCCCGCAGCCGACGCTTGCTGCGGTGGTGATCGCGGCGTCCCTGTCACTGGCGGACATCTCCGGTGTTCGCCGGCTGTGGCAGCAGCGCCGCATCGAGTTCCTGCTATCGATGACAGCCTTCCTCGGCGTCGCGCTGCTCGGCGTGCTCCCCGGCATCGCCGTCGCCGTCGCTCTTTCGATCCTCAACGTCTTTCGGCGCGCGTGGTTGCCCTACCGAACCACCCTCGGTCGCGTCTCCGGCATGTCGGGGCACCACGACCGCCGTCTTTATCCCGACGCCGAGCAACTGCCCGGCCTGGTGATTCTCCGCTTCGACGCGCCGCTGTTCTTCGCCAACGCACGTACCTTCCGTGACGAGGTTCGACGCCTCGCAGATGCCGAGCCGCGTCCGCGCTGGATCGTCGTCGCGGCAGAGCCGATCACCGACGTCGACACCACGGCGGCGGACATGCTCGCCGAGCTCGATGAGGAGCTCAACGCCGACGGCACCTCGTTGGTCTTCGCCGAGCTCAAGGACCCGGTAAAGGCAAAGCTCGAGCGCTACGAGCTGGTGGGCCCGCTGGACCCAGTGCACTTCTTCCGAACTTTGGAGGGTGCCCTCGACGCCTACCGCGAGCAGACCGGCGCCGAGTGGACGTCAGCCCAAGGCCGCACCCTCGATGGAGGCTGATGGCGCCACGTGGGCAAGTCCATCCCGAGGTAAGAGAAGGCGGTCGTCGGCCAGGCCCACGCCCGGTCTCGTGGCGTTCAAGTAAGCGCGGCCGCCTCCGCTGACTTCGATGGCCTCCTGTCCGGCAATCGCACCATCCGGAAGGCGTTGAAAAGTCCGACCAGCCCCGCCAACAGTGGCACGAGCAGGGCGATCTGCAGCGCCTCTGGGCGGGCGTCGGTGTTGATGTGGATGACCTCGGCCTTGACGTCGGCGGGCTGCCCGACGAGCACCTCCTCGAGGTGACTGTTGCTCATTATCTCTGCGTCGTCCTCCAGAGCATCGGATACCCGATGCTGCTGGGCCGGGGCCAGCACGTGGCTGTCCTTCGCCATGTCGGTGAAGATGATCGACAGGGCGGCCAGCATGATGGCCCCGGCAAAGGCCAGGCCGAACGAGAGGCCGAATGAGCCGCCGGCTGAGTTCACCCCAGCGGCCTCACTGACCCGTTGCTCCTGTATCGGGGCCAGCGTGTAGTTGTTGAGCTGCGACACGAGCAGGCCGAGTCCGGATCCGATGATCAGCAAGGGAGCGACGAGTGCCCAGCCGTCGTGGGCGCGCGGGACGATCGGCAGGAGGACCAGGACCCCGACGACGAGGATTCCGAAGCCGACCCTGATGATGGCGCTCGGTCGACGGGCACCGGCCTTGCGCCCCGCCAACAACGCGACGGCGAACGTGCTCAGGGACACCGGTGCGAGCGACAAGCCTGCCTGCAGGGCGTTGTACTCGAAGACCATCTGCAGGTAAATGGGCAGCACGATCATGCAGCCGCCCAGCGCGATCTGGGCCAGCGTGTGTCCGGTGATCCCCAGTCGGAACCCCTTCGAGCTTCGGCTTCACGGTTCGGCGCCTGCCGGACGAGAAGGGGGACAGAGTGGAGATCATCCTCAACGGCAAGTTCCTGCCCTATGAGTGGCGAAAGGAGGCCTGACCTTGCCTGAGATCTGGGCGATCTCTCGGAGGCGACGGGCCTCGAGCCGAAGAAGGCTGCCGAGGGAGGCTCGCGGGTAGGCGACCAGATCGCCGCACTGAGAGGACTCGGCGGCGGGTCGACGAGGCAGGGTTGATCAGATCTCGCCGCGACTCCGGCAGGTCGCGATGGAAGCCGTGCGTGCCAGTACGTATCGGCACGGTGAGTCGGCCGCCCTGCTCGCTCGCGATGAGTTGCCGCGGAAGGGGCAGCTCGTCGGCGAACGGCGTGAGCGGCGGGTTCGGGGTCATGAATCCCGTGTGTGAGCGGAGGCGGCGGCGAGACTTAGTGCCACCGCATCTTCGACTACCGCCACGGCAGGCGGAAGAATGCGCTCTTCGACTGCGGCCCGGACGTCGTGGCCGACTCTCGCGGAGACGAGCGCCGCGGCTGAGGCCACGATCACCGCCGGCAGCACGGCATGCCCCGTCCCGCGGGCAAGGACGGCCCCCGCGACGCTTGCCATCACGATCCGGCCAACGAGTCCACTGGGCTCAAGCCGGGAGGGCGTCGACGGCAGCTTGTCTAGTCCAAGCTCGGCGGTGACGCCGAGCCCTGCCGCCCACGCGGCGACCGGCCTCGTCAGCGGCGCCGGCAGACCCGGCTCTTGGGCAATGATCAATGTTGCGACCGCGCTGGTCGAGCGCAGTCCGGTGGCCGCGCCGGCCAGCGCCGCTCTTTCGAGATATCGCATGGATTCCTAGATAGTCGCGACCGAGCGCCGAAACCCACGACGCCGAATGGCCACCGTGTCAGCGTAGTCCGTGCCTCCGGGAGCCCTCACCTGCGGGCCGAGTCGCGGGTCGTCGGCGGACTACCGGAGTTGTCCGCCCGCCTGCGCAGCGTGGGTGATCGCCTTCTCGCGGATCGCGCACCCTAGTAGTGGCTGAGGTGCTCTGAGTCCGGCCAAATGCCGTCGCCGGGCATATCGAGTCGGTCGGTCAGGGGCTGGCGCCATTCGGGTGTCACGGTGGGCTCGCCCCAGTAGTCGGTGACGCGCACGGCCTTCCCATCCTCCAACTCGCCGATCGTCACGTTCCGGTACAGGCGGCCGTCACCGTAGTTGCCGGTCCATTCGACCACGACGACATCATCAAGTTGCAGACGCCTGCCGACTTCCAGCGTGAGCTCGGGGAAGTTTCCTTCGACATCGGCGACGAGCTTGCTGGTGCGCACAATCTCGCCCATCTGCGGCCACTGGCGCACGACGTTCTCGGCCAAGGGCACGCCGAGGATGTAGGCGACCCGCGTCGCGCCGTCGGATTCCTGCTGATTCGTGCTCATTCTGATCACCTTCCTTCCAGTTGGTTTGCGGGTTAGCCGGTCAGACCTGCCGAGCCAAAGTCGCCGCG
Organism: uncultured Solirubrobacterales bacterium; assembly: GCA_963695675.1. Classification (GTDB taxonomy): domain Bacteria; phylum Actinomycetota; class Thermoleophilia; order Solirubrobacterales; family 70-9; genus DASUPK01. Next base: position 449,229 of record CAVOGY010000007.1, on the reverse strand, counting down.
GCACTTAAGGCGCTGGCCGAGTAACGACGCTCCGATCAGTCTGAGATCTCGCTGACCTTCAAGGTCGCAACGTGGGCCGGGTTGATGCCGACCGGAACATCGCTTACGTGCTCCGTGAACCAGGCGAGACGCGATTGGCCCGATCGAGCAGCATCGGAGAGCTTGGCCTCGACCTCGTCCAACGTTCCCTGCACCGTCAAGACGTCACCGTTCAGGAGCCTGACCTCCGCGTAACCCACTGCGAGCCATGGTAGGTGTCTGGCCGACAACGGCGTCGAGTTCGTGTGAGCGCAGCAGGTTGAGCCGCTCGGAGACCTCCCTGTCAGATAGCCGCTTTGGACGAGAAGCGGCGCTTCGCATGGGAAAGCCGTGGCGGGGCCTATAGGGTGGGCGCCTTGAGTACCGGAGCCGCAATCGGGATCGGCGCGGTCGTCGGCTTCGTGCTCGGCATCCTCGTCAGCGTGACCACCGACCTCCAGCTCGCGCCCGAAGTTGGACTTGTCCTTGGCGCACTCGGCGGCTGGCTCTTCCATCGGGAAGCGTCCTAGCAAGGCACGACTCCAGGAGCGAAGCCGTCACCGGTGGTGTGCTCGTCGCCCCTCCGATCCTGCAGTAGCCCGAGCGCTCCCGCCTGAGCTCAGTCGAGGTCGCGCTCACGCTCGGCCGCCCGCTCGCCGTGGAACTCGGCCGCACGCTGCTCGCGCCCCGCGCGCTCCTCAGCCTCGGCAGCACGCCGTTCGCGCTCTTCCGCCTGCTTTGCGTGCCTTTCCGCGGCCGCCGCGTGTTCCGCCGCGGTTTCGCGCTCGTGTTCGGCCTCGTCATGCTTCTCGGTGGCCGTCACGGTGTGGGCCTCGGCTTCCTGGCGGTGTCCGGCGACCTCGTCGCGCAGCCGCTCGCGCTCACGTTCGCGCTCGCGACGCCGTCTCTCGACCGATCGTCGGGTCGCGAGCAGCACCAGCGCGACCAGGACCACGACGGCGATAACGATGGCGATTACGGCAATCGTTGACACGCCTCCTTCGTACCCACCCGGACCCTCTCGCACACGTCGGCGTCATATCGAGCAAGAGCCCTCGAAGCCGCCGCGCTGCGGGAGTAGGCCGCTCACGACGTCATGGCGCGCGCCGTCGCCAACCCCGCGCTCGGCGAAACCGGTCATCGCAGGTCACGACCCTCCCTGCCGGTCAAGAGAAACGGTTTGAGCAACTCGCCAACTGGGTAAGTGCGCCTCGGAGATGTGTGACTGTGAGCTGGACGCTCCCTAATGGGTAATGGACTAATTGCTTGGTGGCGCCGCCGGATCGCGTCGCGCGGGTTGGCCGGGGCGGCTCTGTGTGCTCTTCCCATAGCGGTCGCTGCCCTGATCGGGTTCGAGACGAGCCTCTCCGGCATCGCCAGCGGCCTCGCCGCGGTCACCAGCGGCCCCGACACCATTTCCGCATCCGCCCAGACTGGTGATCCCAGCAAGACCGATCCCAGTGATCCCAGCGGGACCGACCCCACCAGCGACTTGAGCCGGGCGATAGTAGCCCTGGGCGGAGGCTCCGTTCCTGGCGGTGGCAGCGGCACCATCGGTGCTGGCGGCGGCCCCTCAGGCACCGGAACCGGCGGTGCTGGCGGCGGAACCGGCGGCTCGGGTGGTTCAGGTGGAGGCTCGTCGGGCTCTTCGACGACCAGCCTGCCCGGCACGGGTGGCGGTACGAGTGGGGTCGGCGACACCGTGAACAACACCGTCGACAACACCGCCAATAACACCGTCGGCACCGTCGACAACACGGTCAACAACACCGTCGGCACCGTCGACAACACGGTCAACAACACCGTCGATAGCGTCAACAACACCGTCGGCACCGTCGACAACACGGTCAACAACACCGTCGATAGCGTCAACAACACCGTCGGCACCGTCGACAACACGGTCAACGGGGTTCTCGGCCAGTAGAGCCGCCCTCAAGCCGCCGGACTGCGGGAGTAGGGTGCCGGTAGTTGAAGAGCGACTACGACGTCATCGTGATCGGCGGCGGCTCGCCGGGCGAGCACTGCGCCGGCGCGCTTGCCGAGGGCGGCCTGCGGGTCGCGCTCGTCGAGCGTGAGCTGGTGGGGGGCGAGTGCTCGTACTGGGCGTGCATACCGTCGAAGACGCTGCTGCGCCCGGGCGAGGCGGTTCACGGAGCGCGGGAGGCTGCGGCGAGTGCCGAGGTCGACGTCGAGGCGGCCCTCGCCTGGCGGGACTTCATGGTCTCCGACTACTCCGATGCCGGCCAGGAGCGCTGGCTGGCGGATCACGGCATCGACCTGCTGCGTGGCAGCGGTCGGCTGACCGGCCCGGGCGTTGTCGAGGTCGACGGCGTCCGCCATAGCGCCGACAACGTGGTCCTGGCCTGTGGTGCCGATCCGATCGTGCCGCCGGTTCCCGGACTCCGAGAGCTTGATGGCATCTGGACCAACCGTGAAGCCACGGGCATGAAGGCCGTTCCGCGCCGGCTGCTCATCCTGGGCGGCGGGCCGGTCGGGGTTGAGATGGCGCAGGCCGTGTGCCGACTTGGCGGTGAGGCGGCGATCATCGACATGGCCGAGCACCTGCTCGCCCGGGAGCCCGCGCCGCTGGGCGAGGCGCTCGGTGAGGATCTGCGACGCGAAGGCGTCGAGCTCCTTCTGTCCGCGAGCGCAAACGCCGCGCGACGCGACGGCGAGGACTACGTCCTCGAGCTCGACGACGGGCGTGAGCTGCACGGCGACCGGTTGCTCGTCGCAACGGGTCGCCGCCCGCGGGTCGGCGGGCTCGGACTCGAAACCGTCGGCGTCGAGCCGGACGCCCGCGGAGTTCCGGTCGACATGCACCTGCGTGCGGCGGAGCGTCTCTGGGCGATCGGCGATGTTGTCGGCATCTGGCCGCTCACCCACGTCGGCAAGTACCAGGGCGACGTGGTCGCTGCGAACATCCTCGGGGAGCCGCGAAGGGCCAACTACGAGGCCGTCCCGCGTGTGACCTACACGGACCCGCAAGCCGCGGCGGTTGGCTCGGACTCGGGCCGCTTCAGCGCGATGGTCCCGGTGTCGGACCTGCCGAAGACCGCCACCTACACACGCGCCTACGCCGACAGCAATGGCTTCCTGACGCTGCTGAGCGACGGCGAGCGGCTCACCGGCGCCTACGCGCTCGGACCCGAGGCGGGGGAGTGGCTGCAGCAAGCCACGGTGGCGATCCGCGGCCACGTCCCACTCGAGATCCTGAGCGACACGATCCAGCCGTTCCCGACGTTCTCGGAGATCTACGTCAATGCCCTGAAGGCGCTCCGCGACGAGATCGCTGTCGCGTCCAAGCCGGTCGGCGCGGGACCGCCGATGGCGGGCTGACGGAAAGAGAGCGCCGCGAGGAAAGGAGCAGCAGTTCCTCTACGCGTGCTTCGTCCGCTCCGGCTGAGTGACGGGCAAGCCCGCCTCCCTCCAGGCCTGAAAGCCGCCGATCACGTCGCTGGCGTCCAGGCCGAGCCGCCGCAGGCTCGCGGCAGCGAGGCTCGACTGGTAGCCCTCGTTGCAGATGACGATCACCTGGTGATCGCGCCGGGCGAGCATCGGATCGCGGTGCTCGCAGGACGGGTCGAGCCGCCACTCAAGCACGTTGCGGGCGACGAACACCGCCGCCGGGATCAGGCCATCAGACGCTCGCTGGGAATCCGATCTGATGTCGATGAGCACGGCACCGTGCCGAGTCGCCGCCAGGGCATCACCCGGTGAAAGTCGGTCGAGGCCGCGACGAGCCTCCAGCAGCAGGTCCTCGACGGTTTCGGCTCGGTCCGCCACCGCTGGGCGAGTCTATTTCCTGATCGAACCACCGGACAGCCAGACCGGATTGGGGACCGAAGGTCTCGGCTTCAAATCCAGTCGCCCCGATTCCAGACGACCGGGCGCCGGATGCCGGGTCCCTGGATTCGAGTGTCAGGTTCGCGGAATGGGCCCCGGCGACGCCGCGGGATGCTCCGCCTCGGCGCGTCCGGGCGCCGGCGGGAGCGCCGGCGCGCCCACCGGGCCGACGTGCGGGATCCACTCGAGCCAGCGCGGCAGGTACCAGTTCCAGTCGCCGAGCAGCGTCATCGAGGCGGGGAGCAGGACCGCGCGCACCAGGGTGGCGTCGATCAGCACCGCCACGCCGAGTCCCACACCGAGCTCCTTGAAGAACACGAGGGACAGGGTGGCGAAGGTGGCGAAGACGCCGATCATCACGGCGGCCGCGCTGGTCACCACGCCGGCGGTGCTCTTGATCCCGTGCGCGACGGCCTCATCGGTGGGCATGCCGCGGTCGTAGGACTCGCGGATCCGGGTGAGGATGAAGACGTGGTAGTCCATCGAGAGGCCGAAGAGGACGACGAAGAGGAACAACGGCATCCAGGAGATGATCGCGCCGGTGGAGTGGAAGCCCAGGAACGACTCGAGGTGGCCGTCCTGGAAGATCCAGACGAGCACCCCGTAGGCGGCCCCAACCGAGAGCAGGTTGAGGATGATCGCCTTGATCGGAATGACGATCGAGCGGAAGGTGAAGAGCAGGAGCAGGAACGCGGCCGTCAAGACGAAGGCGAAGACGATCGGGAGGTGTGACTTGGTGGCGTCGTTGAAGTCCTTCGATTCGGCCGTGAAGCCGGTTACGTCGGCAGTCACGCCCGGCACCGCTCCGATCGTCGCCGGCACGATGCTGTCGCGGAGCTTGTCCAGCGCGGCGTTCGACTTCGAGTCGGTCCCGTCACCCACGATCGGGATGTTCACCTGGGTAACGCTGCGGTCCGGGAAGGTGTCGATCGTGATCGGAGGCTCGAACAACGGGCTGGCCTCGGCCTCTGCACCCATGCGAGCGATGCCCTGCTGGACCTGCGGGGTGGGCCCGTTCGGAGAGCTGACCACGACCGAGGCGGGGATTCCTCCCCCGGGAAAAGCATCCTGGATCCGGTTGTAGGTCTGGATCGAGGCGACGTCCTGGGGAAGCGATTCGACGCTCTCATTCGCGGTATGCAGGCGGAGGGTCGGCAGCGCCAGGAAGACCAGCAGTCCCGCCGACAGGACCAGGGCGATCACCGGATGGCGGAGCACCGGATTGAGGATCCTGTTCCAAAATTTGCTCTCCCCGGCGTTCCAGGGCTGGTCCTTGATGATTGGGACGCCGCCCTTCTCGACCCGGTCCCCGAGCCACGACAGAATCGCCGGCAGCACGGTCAGGGAGCCAAGCAGCGCCACCGCGACCACGAGGATCGTGCCGGTGGCAAAGGATACGAACGTGGGGGTCCCCGCGAAGTACATCCCCGCCATCGCGATGATCACCGTGAATCCGGAGACCAGCACGGCCCGTCCCGAGGTCGCCGCCGCGGCGGCGATCGAGGCCTGTTCGCTGCTCCCGGCCTCCCGCTCCTCGCGCTCGCGGCGCAGATAGAACATCGAGTAGTCCACGCCGACGGCGAGGCCGATCAGCAGGATCACCTCGTTGATCGAGCTGTCCACCCCGCCCATGACGTGGCTCAGCGGTCCGATGATGCCGATCGTGGCCGCGACAGCCGTCAGCGCGAGGAGCAGTGGCACTCCGGCGGCGACGAGCGCGCCGAACGCGATCAGCAGGATGATCAGGGTGACCGGGAGCGAGGTCTTCAGCGCCTTGCCGAAGTCGTCCGTAACGACCTTGTTGATCTGCTGGTTCGTGCTGGCGTCGCCGAACTCCCCGACGGTGAAGCCCGAGTGCGCCTGCTGGACGGCCGCTACCGCCGCTACGGCCGGCTTGACCCGGTCCTGCGTCTCGCTGTCGTTGCCGGCGATCTGGAAGCGCAGCAAAGCCGAGTGCCCGTCGCTTGAGATCTGGCCAGCGTTCGCGGGGGCGAGCGGGCTCTCGAAGTTCTGGGTGTCGGGCAGCGCTGAGAGCCTCCGCTGCGTGTCGACCACCACCACGCGGAACGCGGGGTCAGCGGCGGTCGACTGCCCGCTCTGGATCAAGACCACCTCCTGGGCGTGCGCCGGAGCGGCATCCGCCACCGCCTGATCCGCCCGCCCGGATTCCCCCACGCCGGTCTGGTTGCGCTCCAGGGTCTTGGTCCCGACCGCGCCGCCGATGCCGAGGGCGATGATCACGAACGCGAGCCACCCCCAGATGGCGATCTTGCGGTGCCGGGCGCTCCAAATGCCTGCGCGCGAGGCCAGTCCGCGTGGAGTCGTGCCATTGATTGGATCCCCGGGTGCGGGGCGAGATGCCGACACGGCAACCTCCATGTCGTCGAAGGGCTCCCGAACGTAGCACGCGATGGCCTGACATCCGTGGTCAACACGGAGTCGAGATCGGCTGACAGCACCGATGTGTCTTCGCCTTGCGATGCGATGCTCGACCCGATCTCAACACGGAGGTTGAGCCGATGAAGCGCGTTGTCGTCGATGAGTACGGCGGGCCCGAGGTTCTGAAGTTGGTGGAGGAGGATGCTCCCCGCCCGGGTCCAGGCGAGGTGCGCGTCAGGGTCCTGGCGGCCGGGGTGTCGTTCACCGACGCGCAGATCCGCGCCGGCACGTACATGGGCGGCCCGAAGCCGCCGTTCACGCCGGGCTACGAGCTCGTCGGCATCGTCGAGGAGCTCGGCCCGGGCTGCGAGAGGCTGCGTGAGGGAGACCGGGTGGGCGTGCTGATGGTGTACGGGGCCGATGCCGAGCGGGTCTGCGTGGAGGAGAAGTACGCGGTCGCGGTGCCCGAGGACCTCGACCCGGCGGAGGTCGTGAGCCTGATCTTCCCGTATATGACCGCCTACCAGATGCTTCACCGCACGGCGAGGGTGACGAGCGGGGAGACGGTGCTGGTCCACGGTGCGGCCGGCAGAGTCGGCACGGCGGCGCTCGAGCTGGGAGCGGTGGCAGGACTGCGCATGATCGGGACCTGTTCGGCGGACGACATGGCAGCGGTCGAACGACTCGGCGCCGCGGCGATCGACTACCGCAATGAGGACTTCCTGACTCGGGTGCGGGAGCTGACCGATGGCGAAGGTGTCGACGTCGTGCTCGACGGGATCGGCGGCAAGGTGGCGCTGCGCTCCTTCCGCGCGTTGCGAAAGGGCGATCAGATCACGGGCGATCCCGGTGGGCGGCTCGTCACGATGGGCGCCTACAACACGCTGGTTAACGGCCACAAGAGCCTGCGTGCGTGGCTCGAGTGGTGGCCGGCGATGACGGCCACCTGGCTCTGGGGCACGCTCTCGTCCCGCCGGCGGGTCTCGGGCTACCGGGTCCAGATCCTGCGCATCCCCCACCAGGATTGGTTCGCCGAGGACTTCCAAGTGCTACTCGAGCTGCTTCATGAGGACAAGATCCACCCGGTCGTGGCCGAGCGCCTGCCGTTCTCGGAGGCTCGTCGCGCTCATGAGATGCTCGAGAGCTCGGCGGCCAAGGGGAAGCTCGTGCTCGTGCCGTAGCCGACGAGGACGCTTGCTGATGGCGCTCGACCTTCATGCTGCGCGAACCCGGCGATACGGCCCCCGAGGGCAGGTTCTAGGCCCCGTCCGGGAGCGTTTCGAAGGTCAGGCGAACTAGCTGACGCCCGGCGGGGGCGACTTCTTCCCCCACGGCTTACCGGCGTCGATTGCTGATCGCTCGACGGCCATCAGCCCGGCGATCTCCTCGACGGCCCACGTCTCTGCATGTTCTGCCTCGCCGCTGCCCGCATGTTGACTTGACAGCCGCCTCCACCCTTCGCGCCAATCCAGTTCCCAATAGCCGGAGTCACGATTCTGGCCGAGTCGCCCGAGCACAACTCCATTGAGCGTCACGAGCCGAACGTCGTCGTGAGCTTCCTCAATGTCGAGCTTCGCCGCGAGGTCCCGTCTGAGGTCTTCCCGATCCACGGCCCACAAGCTATCGGGGTGCGGGGAGGGGCATCCCGAGATTCCAGGCCCGGTTGATGACCGCCAGGACCGCTGCTTTGCATGGAAAGCAGCGGTCTAAGCCGGGTCGGCCGGGTCGACGTGGACTTCCTCTCGGGACCGAAGCCGACAGGCACCTTCGAGAAGCCCTCCGAGGCCCTCGTCGCCGAGAAGGAACGCTTTGGCGCGAGCCGCTCTGCCCGCTGGTTCGGCCGCTGACCCTCAAGCCGGAGACGAAGACAAGCCATCGGCGAGCGCAGGCCGGGACGAGTCCAAGGATGGCTACACCCCGAGGGCGGCGCTCAGCGCGAGCATGATCGCGGCCCCGGTGACCGCTCCCAGGGGCCCACGCCAGCCGCGAGCGCGGATCGTCCTTGGGAACAGATCCGAGGCTACGAGTGCAAGCATCGCGCCGGCCGCGAAGGCGAAGGAAACCGCCAGCAGATCCTGGATCGTCTCGACCAGGAGAAATGCGACCGCGGCGCCGACCGGCTGCGGAGCACTGGTCAGGACGGCCGCCCAAAACTGCTGTCTGCGGCTGAAGCCCGCCTCGCTCATCGGAATCGCCACGCTCGTCCCCTCGGGGATGTTCTGCAGCCCAATCGCGAGAATCACGAACAGGCTGAGGCCCGCGACATCGGATGCATACGCCGTTCCGATCGCAAATCCCTCCGGGAGGCTGTGAACGAAGAGGACCGAGAAGACGAGGACGGAGGTCCGCACGCCGGCGCCGCGCAGATTTCCGACATGGACGTCGGATTTTCGAAGCGCCAGGCGAGCCGCCACGAGAAAGGCAATCCCTGCGGCCAGACCGGCCCCGACGGCAGCTGTGGATCCCTCGTCGAGTGCGGGCTTCAAGAGACCCACCACCGAGGCCACCGTCATGACACCCGCGGCAAGCCCCCAAAGCGCCGGTTCCCAGGCGGACGCTCGGCCACCCAGGAAGAAGACGGGTATCGCCCCGAGGCCGGTCGCCAGGCTGGTGGCGGAGGCGGCCAAGAGGAGGAGCAGCACGATTCGACCCTAATGGTGCGGGGGGCGGACGCGGCGAGGTAGCCTTTGGTGGCACGTAGTTTCGACGACCCATGCCACGACTCAAACGCGGAGCAATGCCAAGCCGCGACCGGCGGTTCGAGCCTTGAACGAACCGACGCTCACGGACGAGCGCCTCGAGCAGCTGCTCGAGGTTGGTCGCACGATCGTCTCGGAGCATGACCCGGAGACGGTGCTTCGCCGGGTGCTCGATGCCGCCCGCGACCTGACTCGCGCCAAGTACGCCGCACTCGGTGTCCTGAATGAGGACAAGAGCGGTCTGGAGCGTTTCCTGCACTCGGGGATCGACGAGCAGACCCGTCGGGAGATCGGCCCCCTGCCCAGAGGCCGCGGTGTGCTCGGCGAGCTGATCCGAAATCCTCGGCCGCTGCGTCTGCCGGACGTCGGGGCGTACCCCCGCTCGTACGGTTTCCCGCCCGGGCACCCGGCGATGAGAACGTTCCTCGGGACGCCGATCCTGGTGCGCGGAGAGGCCTGGGGGAACCTCTACCTGACCGAGAAGGAGGGAGGCGCGGAATTTGATGAGACCGACGAGCAGCTCGTCGTCGTGCTCGCCGCCTGGTCTGGAGTGGCGATCGAGAACGCCCGCCTGTACGAGGGCCTCGACCGCCGCGCCGGTGAGCTACGGAAGGCGCTTGGCGGACTGGAGGCCGCCTCGGATCTCGCGCGCACGGTCTTCAGCGGCGTCGCTCTTGACGAGCTGCTCGAGCTGATCGCGAAGCGCGGCCGGGGCGTGGTCGGCGCCCAGCGCGCGATGGTGCTGCTTTCGGATGGATCCGAGCTGGAGGTCGTAGCCGCCGCCGGCGAGGACCCCGAGTCCCTGGTCGGCCGCCGGGCGCTGGACGGGGAAACCTGGCTGAACGACCTTCAGGCGGACGTGCCCGAGCTGCGGGGGCTGGCGGCGCTCGTCTCACCTCTCGAGCTGCGTGGCCGTCCGCGGGGATTACTCGTTGCCCTTGGGTCCCGGCATGGGGAGTTCGACACAGACGATGAGCGCGTCTTTGGCTCGTTTGCCGCCAGCGCCGCGACCACGATCGTCACCGTTCGCGCCGTCGAAGCCGAAAAGCTCCAGCTCTCTATCGAGGCTTCCGAGCGGGAGCGCCACCGCTGGGCGCGTGAGCTCCATGACGAGACACTTCAGGAGCTCGGAGCGCTGCGCATGCTGCTTGAGACCACGAGCAGGAAGGAGGGCTCTGAGCTCTCGCCCGAGGCGGGCCGACTTGGGATCGAGTACGTCGACCGCGCCATTCGCAACCTGCAGGGGTTGATCACGGAACTCCGCCCGGCGGCGCTGGATGACCTCGGCGTCGGCGCCGCCATCGAAGCGCTCGCGCGCCAATCGAGCGAGAGGTCGGGCGTGGAGATCGACGTGGACGTCGATGTGGCGGGAGGCGACGAGAAGCCCAGTCGCCTGCCGGCGGAGCTGGAGGCGACGATCTACCGGTTGGTCCAGGAGGCGACGAACAACGCGATCAAGCACGCCGACCCTCAGCGGATCTCGGTGACGGTGAGCCGGGGCGACACTCAAGTCGAGGTGACCGTTGCCGACGACGGGAGTGGCTTCGATCCGACTGCAACCGCGCGAAGCTTTGGCCTGGTCGGTATGGAGGAGCGGGTTACGCTCGCGGGCGGAAGGCTGGAGATCGAGTCCGCGCGGGGTCGGGGGACGCAGGTGCGGTCCGAACTACCGCTACCCCAGCCGCGGCGGATCGCAGGCCCGGACGCCGGCGAGGTGATCGGTACCCCGCGCGAGCCGAGCTACTGATCTTCGACCAGGCCGTGCTCGCGTGCGAACGCGACCACCTCGGCGCGGCTGCTCGTGTCGAGCTTCCGATGAATCGCTGATCGATGGGTCTCGACGGTGCGGATGCTGATCACGAGTCTCTCCGCGATCTCGGGGTTCGTGTAACCGTCCGCAACCAAGCGGAGGACTTCAACCTCGCGGGGGGTGAGCCCGCCCGGCGGGCCTTCGGGCTCGGCCGCGAGGCGGGCCCCGAGGATCGGATTGATGTACGTGTCACCACGCGCGGCCGCTCGGATCGCATCGACGAGCTCGGCACCCGCCGCATGCTTGACGACGAACGCCGTGGCCCCAAGCCGGAAGGCCTCCCGGGCGAAGGCAGGGTCGTCCTGCATCGTGAGGACGACGACCGCCGTCGCGGGGGACCCCTCTCGGATCGCGGGGATCGAGGCAAGGCTCGGCTCGCCGGGCATGTTCAGGTCGAGGACGAGCACGGTCGGCTTCAGTCCCGAGGTTCGGCGCCGCGCGGTGTCGGCGTCGCCGGCCTCGGCGACGACCTCCATATCGCCCTCGGCCTCGACGATTCGTCGAAGCCCGTCGCGAACGATCTCGTGGTCGTCGGCGAGGATGATCGTGATCGTGCCGGCCTCGCCCATGGCGTTCTGCTCAGCGGTCATCAAGCTCGTATCGGACACCGTATTCGGTGATCAGGAGCGACCGTAGGCCAGCGCGAGGGTGAGATCCCTGGCCGAGATCATGCCCGCAGGGCGGTCGTAATCGGGCTGGACCGCGATCAGGTGCGAGATGCCGTGCTCGGCCATCACCTTTGCCGCCTCTTCGAGCGACTCGTTCGACTTGACGGTGACCAGGTCGGTTTTCGCGATCTCCCCGGCCGTCATCGAATCGAGCTTGTCGGGGACGCGGGCCAGGTCCAGGCTGGTGACGATCCCCCAAGGGCTGGCCTCGCCGACCTCCGCGACGACGATGGAATGCACGTCGTAGCCGACCATCATCCGAGCTACGTCGGCGAGCTTGGTCTGCGGGCGGCAGGTGATCACCCCGACCCGCATCACATCGTGGACCTGCGCGTCCTCGAACGCAGGTCCGAAGTAGGTCCGCTCCATGCCGCCAACCGTACTGCCTGCAGATCCGGCGCGACTGGGATGGACGGGCGTAGTCTTGGCCGGATCGATGCCCACCGTTGCCTCCGTGATCCCGCGTTCGGCGCTCGATGAGCTGGTCGCGCTGCTGGCGCGGCGGGGCTACACGGTGGTCGGCCCCAGTGTCCGCGACGGGGCGATCGTCTACGAGGAGATTTCCTCGGCGGCCGACCTTCCCGAGGGCATCACCGACGAGCAGGAGGGCGGCACCTATCGGCTGCACGAGCGCGACGACGGAGCGCTCTTCGGCTTCAACAACGGCCCTAACTCCTGGAAGCACCATCTCTTCCCGCCCAACCTGACGCTCTGGAAGGCCCGCCGCGCGGAGGACGGGGCCATCACGTACGAGGAGCAGGACTTCGAGCGGCCGCGCTACGCCTTCCTCGGCGTCCGCTCCTGCGACCTGGCCGCGATCGCCATCCAGGACAAGGTCTTCATCGGCGACTCCTACACTGACGCCGACTACGAGGCCCGCCGCCGCGATGCCTTCATCGTCGCCGTCAACTGCTCGAAGGCCGGCAACACCTGCTTCTGCGTCTCGATGGACACCGGGCCGAAAGCCGAGTCGGGCTACGACCTGGCGCTGACCGAGCTGCTCGAGGGCGAGCACCGCTTCCTGGTCGAGGTTGGGTCCGAGCGCGGTCAGGAGGTGCTGTCCGAGCTCGGCGCGACCGAGGCCGGGGAGAACGACGCTGCGGCGGCGGCCGCGGTCTCAGAGGAGTGCGCGTCACAGATGGGCCGCGAGCTCGATACCGACGGGATCAAGGAGCTGCTCTATCGGAACACGGAGCACCCGCGCTGGGACGAGGTCTCCGAGCGCTGCCTGACCTGCGGCAACTGCACGCTCGTCTGCCCGACCTGCTTCTGCCACACGGTCGAGGACATGAGCGACCTGGCCGGCGAGGAGGCGGAGCGCGTGCGGCGCTGGGACTCCTGCTTCACCCTCGATCACTCCTACATCCACGGCGGCAGCGTCCGCAACTCGCCGCCGTCGCGTTACAGACAGTGGATGACCCACAAGCTCGCCACGTGGATCGACCAGTTCGGCACCTCGGGTTGCGTCGGGTGCGGGCGCTGCATCACCTGGTGCCCGGTTGCGATCGACATCACCGAGGAGGCCGCCGCGATCCGGGCGACCGACCTCGGCCCGGATGCAGGGGAGGAGAGGGGGATCAGTGCAGACCATTGAGCAGCTGCTCGCCGAGGCGCCGGCTTTCAACGGGATGTCCGAGGAACACCTGGCGCTGATCGCCGGCTGCGCGCAGAACAAGGTCTTCGAGGACGGCGAGTACCTGATGAGCGAGGGCGACCCGGCCGAACACCTTCTTCGTCATCCGCCACGGCCGGGTGGCGATGGAGATCTTCGTCCCGCGAGCGCGGCGGCGCTGACGATCGAGACGATCGACGACGGCGACCTGCTCGGCTGGTCGTGGCTGGTGCCGCCCTTCCGCGTGTACCTCGACGCCCGGGCGCTCGGCCCGGTCCACGTGGTCGCCTTCGACGCCGCCTGTCTGCGCGGCAAGGCCGACGAGGACCGGGTGCTGGGCTACGAGCTGATGCGCCGCTTCATCCCGGTGATCGTCGAGCGTCTGCAGGCGACCCGGTTCCGAATGCTCGACGTGTACGGACATGTCGCGGGCTGAGCCGATGCTGCCCGACCCGATGCTGCCGAGCCCCTACGTGGTGGCCGGGAAGCGTCAGGAGCTCGAGGACACCTGGACGCTCGAGCTCGAGCCGGCTGGCGGCGACGGCGTCGGCGAGTTCCGGCCGGGGCAGTTCTCGATGCTCTACGCCTTCGGAGCGGGCGAGGTGCCGATCTCGGTCAGCTCGATCGGCGGCGGCCGGCTGGTCCACACGGTGCGGGCGGTGGGGGCCGCGACCAGGGCGATCTGCGCCTGTGAACCCGGCGACCAGCTCGGCGTTCGTGGGCCGTTCGGTAAAGGCTGGCCGCTCGAGGAGGCCGAGGGCGGGGATGTAGTGGTGATCGCCGGCGGCATCGGTCTGGCCCCGCTGCGGGCCGCGATCGAGCACATGGTCGCGAACCGCGACAGCTACCGAGCGGTGGCGTTCCTCTACGGGGCGCGCTCGCCCGACGAGATGCTCTACCTCGGCGAGCTCCAGAGCTGGCGGGAGGCTGGGATCGACGTCAAGTACACCGTCGACACTGCTGCGGGAGATTGGGACGGGCGCGTCGGCCTGGTCACCAAGCTGATCCCGATCGCGGGCTTCCAGGGATTACGGACAACGGCAATGGTCTGTGGGCCGGAGGTGATGATGCGCTTCGTCTCGACGGCACTCCAGGAGCGGGACGTGCCGGACGACAAGATCCACGTCTCTCTCGAGCGGAACATGAAGTGCGCGATCGGCCATTGCGGCCATTGTCAGCTCGCCCACCGCTTCGTCTGCAAGGACGGGCCCGTCTTTCCGCTTGGGCGGATCGGCACGTTGCTCGGGGTGAGGGAGCTGTGAGCGAGCAACCGAAGCTGGCGGTCTGGAAGTTCGCCTCCTGCGACGGCTGCCAGCTCTCCCTTCTCGACTTCGAGCGCGAGCTGGTGTCGCTGCCGGACCAGATCGAGGTCGCCTACTTCCTGGAGGCGACGCGCGGCCAGGTGGAGGGCCCTTACGACCTCTCGCTGGTCGAGGGCTCGATCACGACCCCCGAGGACGCCGAGCGGATCAAGGAGGTGCGGGCGAAGTCGCGGAGGCTGGTGACGATTGGCGCCTGCGCGACCTCGGGCGGCATCCAGGCGCTGCGGAACTTCGCCGACGTCGAGGACTTCATGTCGGTCGTCTACGCCTCGCCCGAGTACATCTCGACGCTCGAGACCTCGACGTCGATCTCGACCAACGTCCACGTCGACTTCGAGCTCCAGGGCTGCCCGGTCAACCGCCACCAGCTGCTCGAGGTGATCAGCGCCTTCCTCAACGAGCGCAAGCCCGCGATCGCCAACTACAGCGTCTGCGTCGAGTGCAAGCGCGCCGGCAACGTCTGCGTGATGGTCGCCCACGGCACGCCCTGCCTCGGGCCGGTCACCCACGCCGGCTGCGGCGCGCTCTGCCCGAGCTATGACCGCGGCTGCTACGGCTGCTTCGGGCCGATGGAGTCGCCGAACGCCCCGTCGCTGTCGGGCTGGTTCGAGGGCCTGGGCATGGACGAGGTCGACGTGATCCGGGTCTACCGCACCTTCCACACTGCGCGTGAGCCGTTCCAGGAGGAGAGCGAGCGCCTGCAGGTGGATGGCTGAGCACGGCGAGACCCGGACGATCAGGACCGAGGCGCTCGCCCGGGTCGAGGGCGAGGGCGCCATGCAGGTCCGGATCCGCGACGGCGAGGTCGAGAACGTCGAGCTCCAGATCTACGAGCCGCCCCGCTTCTTCGAGGCCTTCCTGCGGGGGCGGGACTTCAAAGAGGCCCCTGACATCACCGCTCGGATCTGCGGGATCTGCCCGGTCGCTTACATGACGAGCGCCTTCAACGCAATGGAGGACGCGCTCGGGGTCGAGGTCGACGAGCGGATTCGCGTGCTTAGGCGATTGATGTATTGCGGCGAGTGGGTCGAGTCACACGCCCTCCACGTCTTCCTCCTTCATGCGCCCGACTTCCTCGGCTTCGAGTCGGCCTGGGCGATGGCGCGCGACCACCGCGAGGCGGTCGAGGGCGGCCTGAAGATCAAGGCGATGGGCAACGACCTGCTGCGAGCGATCGGCGGCCGCGCGATCCACCCGATCAACGTCCGGGTCGGCGGCTTCTACAAGGCGCCGAGCCGGGCGGGATTGGACGCGCTGGTTCCCGGTCTCGAGGAGGCCCGGGAGCTTGCGCGCCAGTCCGTCGCCTGGGTGTCGAAGCTCGACTTCCCCGAGTTCGAACAGGACTACGAGTTCGTCGCGCTCCGGCATCCCGACCATTACGCGATCGAGGACGGCCGGCTCGTCTCCGGCTCGGGCCTCGACATCGCTCCGGGCTCCTACGAGGAGCACTTCACGGAGCAGCAGGTCCCGCACTCGACCGCGCTCCAGTCTCGGTTGCGCGACGGCAGCACCTACTTCCTCGGTCCGATGGCGCGCTACTCGCTCAACTCCGCGCAGCTTTCGGACGTGGCGCGCGAGGCGGCGGAGGAGGCCGGGTTGGGACCCCAATGCCGCAACCCGTTCAAGTCGATCGTCGTGCGTGCGGTCGAGATCCTCTACGCGTTCGACGAGGCGCTGCGGCTGATCGCCGACTACGAGCCCCCCGACCCGCCCGCGGTCGAGGTAGAGCCGCGGGCCTCCGCCGGGACCGGCTGGAGCGAGGCGCCGCGGGGGATGCTCTGGCACCGCTACCGGCTCGAGGACGACGGCTCGATCGCCGAGGCGCGGATCGTTCCCCCGACCTCCCAGAACCAGGCGCGGATCGAGCAGGACCTGCTCGAGTTCGTCCGGCCACGGGTAGCGCTCCCGGACGAGCGCCTCCAGTGGGAGTGCGAGCAGGCGATCCGCAACTACGACCCCTGCATCAGCTGCTCGACCCACTTCCTGAAGCTGGACGTAGATCGCGCGTGAGCACCCGATTCGGCGGGGACTGACCGGTGCCGCGCACCTTCGTCCACCGGGAGTTCGAGCCGAAGGACCCGGCTTTCCTGCGGGATGAGCGCCAGTTCCTGGAGCGGCAGTGGGGGGTGCTCCACATGATGGAGCGGGAGCGCGAACATCTAGCCCATGACATCGAGCGCGCGAGGTCGATGGCAGCTCAGGCCGGGATCCGGGTGGGCCGCGAGCTCGAGCGGGAGGAGGAGCGCAGGCTGCTGTCCTTGATCGGTATCGGTAATCGCTTCCGCCGCGACGACGCCGCGGGGCTAGAGGTAGTGCGCCGGCTTCGCCTGGCCCATCCGCCCGGGGTGATCCTGATCGAGCAGGAGGGCGAGCCAGGTTCCTTGATCGAGTCCTGGAGCAGCGCCGACGAGGCGCTGGTGATCGACGGGGTCAGCTCCGGCTCGACACCGGGAAAGGTCCACCGCTTCGACGTGACCGATGCCCCCCTCCCCGCCGAGGTCTTCAATCCATCCACTCATGCCATGGGCCTTCCCGAGGCGGTGGAGCTGGCTCGCGAACTCGACCGACTTCCGGGGCGGCTGGTCGTGTACGGGATCGAGGGGGAGAACTTCGAGGCGGGCGAGGGTCTGACCGAGCCGGTCCAGGAGACCGTCGAGAAGCTGGTGCTGGATCTCTACCACGAGCTCACCGGGGCGAGCTGAGGGCGGGTTGGACCGCTTGCCTATTTCCAGGTCGCCGGCCAGGGGCGACGTGGCGGCGCGCTCTTCACCCTGATGCGAAAGTCGACCGCGATGGCGCTTTCGGGCCCGGCCAGGACGGGATTGAGATCGAGCTCAGCAATCTCGTGATGGGCCTCGACCATCGCGCTCACGCGAAGGAGGAGCTCCTGGAGCGCGTCGAGGTTCGCCTCGGGACTGCCACGAAATCCCGTCAGCAGCGGGAAGGTCGCAAGGGAGCGGAGCATCCTGCGAGCATCGTCGAGGGTGATCGGGCAGATCCGGACGGCTACGTCCTTGAGCAGCTCCGCCTGGGTGCCCCCTGCCCCGCAGGCGAGCACCGGGCCGAAGGTGGGGTCCTCGACGACGCCGGCCAGTAGCTCGACCCCGCCCTCGACCATCGCCTGGACGATGAAGGTCTCCCGCCGCGCCCCCGCGCGGGCGATCGCCTCGTCCATCTCCCTCGCCGCCCGGGTCACCTCCGCGCGCCCGGCGAGCCCGATGCGCACCGCGCCCATCTCGGTCTTGTGGACCAGCCCCGGCCCCTGTGCCTTCAGAGCCACCCGTCCGCCAAGCTCCTCGGCGGCGCGTCCGGCTTGCTCGGGATCGGGGACGACCCCCCACGGTGGGATCGCGATCCGGTAGCACTCGAGGAGGCGTGCCGTCTGCTCTAGCTGCATCCACTCGCTCCCGCTGTCGAGCGCTTCAGCAATGACCGCCGCCGCCTCGTCGGCGCGGACGTCATCGAACTCAGGTGGCTCTTGCGCCGGACGATCGCGCCATTCGACGTGACGCATCACCCGGGCGAGGGTCCGGGCCGCGTCCTCGGGATAGAGGTGCGTGGGGACTCCGCCGCCCGAGATCGCCGCGTGGTCCTGAGGGGACATGAACACCGCCTGCACCGGGAGTTCGCGAGGCATCTCCTGCACCGTCTCGCGGATCGCCGCCGCGACGTCCTCGGCCCGAGTGAGCAGGGGACGGATGAAGATCACGATCAGGGCATCGATCCCTTCCCAGTCGGCGAGCGTTCGGATCGTCCCGCGGTAGTGCTCGGCGGTCGCGGTGGCGATCATGTCCACCGGGTTGAGCAGCCCGGCCTCGGCGGGGAGGAGCTCACCGAGCCGGGCCCGGATGTCTTGAGGGAGCTCGGGGACCTCGAGTCCGCCCGCCTCGCAGGCATCCGCGCACATGATGCCGGGCCCGCCCGCGTTGGTGATGACCCCGACCCTTCGCCCACTCGGCAGCGGCTGGTTCTCGAGCAGCGAGGCGACGTCGAGGAGCTCCGCCAGGCTGTCGGTTCGGATGACGCCCGCCTGCTCGAAGAGAGCATCGACCGTCACGTCCGAGGCCGCCAGCAACGCGCCCGTGTGGGAGCTGGTGGCGCGCTCACCGGCCGCCGAGCGCCCGCTCTTCACGACCACGATCGGCATCCGGTGCCCGAGCCTCCGGGCGACCCGCGAGAAGCGACGCGAATCGCTGAAGGACTCGATGTAGAGCAGCGCGACCCGGGTGGCGTCGTCGTCCTCCCAGTACTCGAGGAAGTCGTTCGCTGTGATGTCGGCTCGGTTCCCGATCGACGCGAACGAGGAGACGCCAAGTCCGCGGTCGCTCGCCAGGTCGATCAGGGCCAGGCCCAACGCCCCGCTCTGCGTAGCGAAGCCGACATGGCCGCGCGGCGGGGTGGCCGGGGCAAAGGTCACGTTCAGGTGCGCGCGCTGGGCCGTGTTCAGGATCCCGAGGCAGTTGGGCCCGACCAGTCGCATTCCCGCGCCCCTGCAGACGTCGACCAGGCGGCGCTGGAGCTCGGCGCCGTCCGGCCCGGTCTCGGCGAACCCGGCCGAGATCACCACGAGCGCCGGCACCCCCTTGTCAGCGCACTCGCGCGCGACATCGATCACGACTGGAGCGGGGACAGCGATCACGGCGAGGTCGACCTCGTCCGGCACCTCCGCGATGCTCGGGTAGGCGCGCACCGACTGCACCACGTCGGCTGAGGCATTTACGGGGTAGACCACACCATCGAAGCCCGACTCCAGCGCGTTGTGGAAGAGCTGACCGCCGACCGTTCCGTGCTCACGTGAAGCCCCGATCACCGCGACCGCCCGCGGTTCGAGGAAGGGGCGAATCGCAGCCCGCGCGGCGAACCGGTCTCGGTCCTCGAAGCGGGAGATCGCCTCGTCCGAGAACGAGGTCGGGAGCTCCACGTGGATCGTGCCGGGCCGTGACGACATCTCGATCGGGAAGCCGCTCTCGCGAAAGACCTCGATCATCCGATGGTTGTCGGGCAGCACCTCCGCGACGAACAGCGAGATCCCGTTCTCCTCTGCGACCTCGGCCAGGTGGGCAAGCAGGAGTGTCCCCAGACCGAGCCCCTGGAGGCCGCGGGCGATCGTGAACGCGACCTCCGCCTGCCCGGGCTCGATCCCGAAATAGTTCCCCTGCGCGACTACGTCGTCGCTCGTCCCGCGAACCGCGACCAGGCCATACCGCTGCGAGTAGTCGACGTCCACCATCAGACGCGCCGCGGCCTCGAGGTCGGTGCCCCCCGAGGCGAACCGGAACATGCGCGAGCCGGGATCCAGGCCCTCGAGGAACCTGAGCATCTCCTCCTCGTCCCCGGCTCGGACAGGACGGACGTGGACGGTGGAGCCGTCGCGAAGCGCCACATCCGCTTCTCGGTACGCCGGGTACGCGGTTGCTTCGGTGGGTCCCAGTGCCGGCTCCGTCAACCCAGCAAGGCTAGACCGTCATCGAGCGAGCCTCCAGTTGGATGCGACCGTGCGAGGCTTCTGGAATGCACCAGACCACTTCCCGCGCCGCGGAGGGAGCGCTCGACGCGAACCAGACGATCGCCGAGGCCAACCGATGGGTGGCGCCGGTGACGGGCTCGATGCCTGGCGCGAGCGGTTTGTCAAGCTAGGCTGAGGCGCGCGAATGCGACCAAGGTCCTGATCGGCTACGACGGCTCTCCTCAGGGAGACGACGCGCTCTGGTTCGGCTGGAATCTCAGCCAGGTCCTCGATGCAAGGCCGATTGTCACCACGGTCATCGCCCACACGCGTCACGGCGTGGAGGAGAGCGACTTCGACGAGGCCGTAACCAAGTTCTGTGAGCCCCTTTTCGACAAGGCTCGGGAGTGCATCGACGCTGTCGAGGTAACGGCGAAACCGATGGTCAACGACTCTCCCGCCGCCGGTATCTACGAGCTGACCGACTGGGAGAAACCGACCGCGGTCGTGATCGGGTCCACCCGGCACGGCAAGTCCGGCCGCGTGCAGGTCGGTACGCTCGGCGGCTCGCTGCTCTCCGGGGTGCGGTGCAGCGTCGCGGTCGCCCCCCGCGGCTACGCCGACAGGCGCTCTGGTCTGGGTCGAATCGGCGTCGCGGTCGACGGCTCCTCGCAGTCCTGGCGCGCCCTCTCCGCGGCGGCCTACCTCGCAGAGCGAGCGAATGCACCGCTCGCGATCCTCAGCGTGATGGGGCCGCCTCACTACGTCCTGGGCGGCTTGCTCTCGCCGCTCGGCCCCGAGGAGTACCGCGAGTACAAGGAGAAAGAGTGGGAAAGCGTCTACGAGGAGGCTTTGGGCCGCGTCCCCGATGGCGTCGCCACAGAGCCGCTGCTTCTCCATGGCGAGCCGGCCGAGGCCCTGGCAGAGGCGGCGAGCGATCTCGACCTGCTCCTGCTCGGCTCCCGCGGCTATGGCCCGGTCAAGGGCACCCTGCTCGGCAGCGTCTCCGCCCGCGTCATGGCCGCAGCCCCCTGCCCCGTCATGGTGGTCCCACGGGGCGCGGGAGCCACCCCGCTCAAGGCGTAGCGCCGGCCTCGCGTCAGATCTTCTCGGGGATCATCTCGATCGCCCCGCAGGGGCACTCGGCCACGCAGAGGCCGCAGCCCTTGCAGAAGTCGAGGTCGATCTCGTAGCCGTTCACGTTCGCTTCCGCCGCCTCGGAGAGCTTCAGTACCGCGTTGTCCGGACAAACGCCGTAGCAGTTGTCGCAGGAGAAGCAGTTGCCGCAGGACATGCACCGCCGCGCCTCGTAAAGCGCGTTGGACTCGTCCAGGCCCTTGACGACCTCCTCGAAGGTCCCGCGCCGCCGCTCAATCTCGAGCTTCGGCTGCACGGTCCGCGGCGCGTCCGCGTAGTACCAGGTGTTGAGCATGTCGAAGGTGGCGAGCTCGTGCTGGGGCGGATGGCGATAGGGCTCGCCGCGGAGCCAGCCATCGATGTTGCGGGCAGCGTTCTTGCCATGGCCGATGCCGACGGTGACGGTGCGCTCGGCGGGGACCATGTCGCCGCCCGCAAAGATCCCCGCATGCCCGGTCATCATGTTGTCCCCGACCTGGACGACCCCGTCGGTGACCTCGATGCCCTCGACACCCTCGAGCAGCGAGAGGTCCGCCTCCTGGCCGAGGGCGAGGATGACCGAATCCGCCTCCAGCTCCTCGATCTCGCCGGTGGGCTGCGGGAAGCCCGTCTCGTCGAGTTCCATCTTCTCCACCATCGCCTTGCCGCCGTCGACCTGCTTGATGGTCTCCAGCCAGCGCATCATGACGCCCTCCTCCTCGGCCTCCTCGACCTCGAACTCGTGCGCGGGCATCCGCTCGCGGGTTCGGCGGTAGACGACCACGGCGTCCGTAGCGCCGAGGCGCTTGGCGGTGCGCGCGACGTCCATCGCGGTGTTGCCTCCGCCGACGACGACCACGCGGCGGCCCAGCAGCGGCTTCTCCTCGCCCTCCATCGACTCGAGGACCGAGACGGCGTCAAGGATGTGCGCGGCCTCGCCCGCGGGGACGTAGGCGCGCTTGCCGATGTGGGCACCGACCGCGAGGAAGGCCGCGTCGAAGCCGCCCTCCTTCATCGACTCCTCGATGTTGGTCACCTTGCTGTTCAGGTGGAGTTCGACCCCCGTGTCGAGTATGCGCTGGACCTCGGCGTCGAGCACGTCGCGCGGCAGCCGGTACTTGGGGATCCCGAAACGCATCATCCCCCCGGCCATCGGCCCCGCCTCGCGAATCGTCACCTCGTGGCCGAGGCGCCTCAGGTGGTAGGCGGCGGAGAGGCCCGAGGGGCCGGCGCCGACGATCAGCACCCGCTTGCCAGATGACTCGGTCGGCGGATCGAAGGACCAGTCCTGCTCGATCGCCTCATCGCCGAGGAAGCGCTCGACCGAGTTGATTCCGACCGACTCGTCCAGCTGAGCGCGGTTGCACTCGGTCTCGCAGGGGTGGTAACAGACCCGTCCCATGATCGCCGGGAAGGGGTTGTCCTCGACCAGCTTCCGCCAGGCGCGCTCGTAGCCCTCGCCGCCCTCCTCGGCCTCGTACAGCCAAGCCTGGATGTTCTCGCCGGCGGGGCAGGCATGGTTGCAGGGCGGCAGCCGGTCGACGTACTGCGCGCGCTCGGTGCGCCAGCTGCCCGTCTTGTTTCCGAGGCTCGTGGCGACGTCCAGCGTGATCGCGAAGGGGAGGCTTTGCGATCCGCCGCTGTCGGAGGAGCCGGCCATCACTGCGGCCCGTGCGGGGAGGACGCCAACAGTCGCATCAGGTTGGTCTCTTGCTCGTCGGTGCGCTGGGGATCGTCGGTCCCCGGCGTGGCGCCGGCGATATCGGAGGCGCTGCCGGGCAGGTCGCCGCCCTGGTCGGCGTCGGCCAGCAGCCCGAAGTTGCGGATGTTACGGTCGGCCTTCTCCTGGATCTTCGCGATCACCTCGGTCTCCGGCGGATCGCCGAAGAGGTGCGCGTAGCGCTTCTGCAGCTTCAGGTACTCCTCGACCGGTACCGGCCGGCGGATCTTGGAGACCGAGGTAACCTCCCCATCCTCCGCCTCGAAGACCGGGAAGAGCCCCGTCTCCTTGACCAGCCGGGCGACCCGGATCGTGTCGCGGGACGCCGATCCCCAGCCGAGCGGGCAGGGCACGAAGACGTGGATGTAGCGGGCGCCGCGCATCTCCATGGCCCGCTCGACCTTGGCCTCGAGGTCGCGCAGCTCCGCGACGGTGGCGGTGGCCACGTAGGGGATCTCGTGTGCCATCGCGATCAGGGGCGCGTTCTTGCCCTTGCCGAAGACGTTGCCGGGCTGGCCGCCGAGCGGCTTCGTGTTCGCCGTCCGCGCCGCCGGAGGGGTCGCTCCCGAGCGCTGGACCCCGGTGTTCATGTAGGCCTCGTTGTCGTAACAGACGAACAGCACGTCGTCGTTTCGCTCGAACATCCCCGAGAGGCAGGCGAAGCCGATGTCGAGCGTGCCGCCGTCGCCGCCCTGTCCGATCACGCGCACGTCCTCGCGGCCCTTCGCCTTGAGCGCCGCCGCGACGCCGGTGGCGACCGCCGGTGCGTTGCCGAACAGCGAGTGGATCCAGGCGACCTGCCAGGAGGACTCGGGGTAGGGGGTGGAGAAGACCTCTAGGCACCCGGTCGCGTTGGTGGCGATCAGGTCGCCGTCGGTGGCGCGCATCGCCGCATCGAGCACGTAGCGCGCGCCGAGCGCTTCGCCGCACCCCTGGCAGGCGCGGTGGCCCGAGGTGAGCGCGTTGGACCGCTCCGTCCGAGCCTGGACGGAGCGCTGGTCCGGGTCGAGCAGTCGGTTGCCGGCGACGAAGGTGCCGGCCTGATAGAGCTTGATCTCCTGGTAGGCCACGCTCGCCCTCAGTGGGGCTCGGCTGCGACCACGCCGATGTCGTTGAGGATGTTCTGCTCGTGCGGGCCCGAGGGGGTGTCCCGATGGGCTCGCTCGAGCTCGCGCTCGACCAGATCGGTCTTCAGGTCGAGGAAACCGAGCGGCCCGAGCTCGTCGCGACCGGCTCGTTCGAACAGGTCCCGCAGCGACTCGCGGGTGATCGAGCGCCCGCCGAGCCCGGCGATCACCGTGCTGCAGCGAGTGTGGCTGTGCGTCAGCGCTTCGTGTACGTCGGTGGAGACGATCCCGCCGCGCCCGACCGCCAGCGCCTTCTCGAGGACCACCACGCGGCCGGCGCCGGTAAGCGCCTCGCGGACCTCGTCGAGCGGGAAGGGGCGGAACGACTTGATGCCGAGGGCGCCGACCCGGACGCCGCTCTCGCGCAGCTCATCGACCACCGACTCGATCGTCCCCAGAACCGAGCCGAGCGCGACGATGATCGTGTCGGCGCCCTCGGTCCGGTAGCGGCGCAGCAGGCCGCCGGAGGGACGGCCGAAGTCGATCGCGAAGCGCTGGGCGACCTGGGGGATCACGTCGAGGGCCTCCATCTGCTTGGCGTGGGCGAGGTACTTGACCTCGAAGAAGGCCTCCGGCCCGACCATGGCGCCGATCGTTACGGGCTGGGCCGGGTCGAGGACCTGGCGGGGCTCGAAAGACTGAACGAAGTCGTCGACCGGCTCCTGGCCCGGGATGTCGACCTCCTCGTAGGCGTGGGTGAGGATGAATCCATCCATGCAGACCATCACCGGCAGCGACACTCGCTCCGCGATCCGGAACGCCTGGATGTGCATGTCGACAGCCTCCTGGTTGGACTCGGCGTAGAGCTGGATCCAGCCCGAGTCGCGCTGGGACATCGAGTCCGAGTGGTCGTTCCAGATATTGATCGGGGCGCCGATCGCGCGGTTGGCGATCGTCATCACGATCGGCAGGCCGAGGCCGGAGGCGTTGTAGAGCGCCTCGACCATGTAGAGCAGGCCCTGGCTGGCGGTGGCGGTGTAGGTGCGGGCGCCGGTCGCCGAGGCGCCGATCGCGGCCGACATCGCCGCGAACTCGGACTCGACCATCAGGTACTCACAGGGAGCGAGATCGCTGGTCCTGACCATGTCGGAGAGGTGCTCGACGATGTGCGTCTGCGGGGAGATCGGATAGGCGCTGATCACCTCCGGGCGGCAGAGCGCGACGGCCTCGGCGACGGCCCGCGATCCCTCCTCCTGCCTAAGCACGGGCCGGCTCCCCGATTGCGTCCCGCACCCAGTCGTGCGCGCGGCTCGCCGCGGCGACGTTCTTCTCCGCAACCGAGCCGCCGAACTTTTCCCCGATCGCCTTGGCCAGCGACTCCATCGAGATCAGCCCGGTGAGCGCGGCAAAGCCGCCGAGCAGCACCGCGTTGGGCAGGGGGCGGCCGATCACCTCGCGGGCGATCTCGGTGGCGGGCATCGTCAGCGCGCGACCCGCAGGCCGATCGTCGCGAATCGTCTCGAGCCCGAGCTCTCCGAAGTCCCGCGAGCTGTTCAGGAGCACATAGCCGTCCGAAACGAGGCCGCTGAAGACGTCGACCTGGTGCAGGAGCGTCGGGTCCTGGATCACCAGCGCGTCGGGCTCGGCGATCGGCTCACGGATTCGGATCGGCGAGTCGTCAACACGACAAAAGGAGGTCACGGGGGCGCCGGTGCGCTCGGAGCCGAAGGTCGGAAAGGCCTGGGCGTGGCGGCCCTCGGCGAAGGCCGCAATCGAGAGCAACTCGGCCGCAGTCACGACCCCCTGGCCACCTCTGCCGTGGATCCTCACCTGGAACATCTCAGGCCCTTCCCACGGCGGCCAGCTCGCGCAGCTCCGCGAGGGAGCTCTCGATTCCATGCAGTAGGACATCGACGTCGCGACAGGAATCGCGGTCGACGTTGAGGCAGAAGTAGAGGGTCCCGTCGTAGCTGAACACCGCCAACCCGATCGCGTGAGAGGCGGCGATCGGGACCAGCGGCCAGATCTCCTCGATCTTGGAACCAAAGTAGTAGAGGGGCACCTGCGGCCCGGGGACGTTCGTCACCGTGACGTTGAACAGGCGCGTCGCGAACAGAGAGCGGGCGACGAAGCTGTGCAGGACGGGCGGCATATGGTTGCCGAGGTCGAGGAGCAGGCTCGAGCCCTCGTGCTGCGTGCCCGCCTTCAGGGTCTCCGCCTCGTCGACCTGCAACCGGTAGCGCTCGGCTGGGTCGGCGGCGGCGACCGGTAGGTGGACGAACAGCGAGGAGATGCGATTCCCCATCGCCAGGCGCTCTCCGGCGCTGCGGACGTTCATTGGAACCATCGCTCGCAGGCCATTGGCGGGCGGCTCCTCGCCGCGATGCTCGAGCAGCCGGCGCAGACCGCCCGCGGCCGAGGCGAGGACGACGTCGTTGACGGTGCCGCCTAAAGCGCGCTTGATCTGCTTCAGCTCGTCCAGCTCGACGGTGAGCACCGCGAGGGTGCGCTTCGCGCCGATCGGCTCGTTGAGGCTCGTGTGAGGCGCTGCGACCAGCTCGTCGCGGATGATCAGCTCGGCAAAGGCCTTGGAGCGCCGGAATGCGTCCCGGGCGCGAGACGGGTGGGAGGCGACCCCGACCGCGGTCTCTGCTGCGTGCAGCCCGGATTGTCCGGCGCGCACGGCGGCATGCCCCAGCCGCAGAGCTGGACGAGCCAGACGGGCAGCGCCACGTTGCAAGGCCGTGGGCTCAGGCTCGGCGACCGTCTCTATCTCGGCGTTTGCCGCGAGCGAGACCCCGCCCTTCGAGTTGCCGTTGACCGCGCTCCTAGGTCTCTCGCGCTCGGTGTCCAGAAGGATCGTGGCAAGGTCGACGGAGCCGACGCCATCGATCATGCAGTGGTGCGTCTTGGTGACGAGGGCCCAGCGACCATCTTCGAGCTCGAGGACGGCGATCTCCCAGAGCGGCCTGGTCCGGTCGAGCCGCTGCGAGTAGTACTCGCCCGCCCATTCCATGAGCTCGTCGCGGCCGCCGGGAGCGTGCAGCCCGGCGGGGAAGACGTGACGCTCGACCTGGAAGTCGGTGTCCTCCTCCCAGGTGGGCCAGTGCAGGCCGCCCGTCCTGGGCTGGGAGAGCCGCTGGGTGTACCGCGGGAGGTCGGGCAGGCGCGTGATCACGTCACGGCGGATCTGATCGAGGGGAGGGGCACCATCGGGCTGAGGCTCCAGCACCATGACGCCGCCGATGTGCATATGGGCGCTCTGATCGACCTCCTCCAGCTCGAGGAAGGTCGCGTCGAGGGCGGAGAGCTGCTCGCCCATGCCCGCTAGCTTCGCCGTGCGGCGTCGAGCATCAGGCGACGCTCGGCGGCGGCGACCAGGCGCCTGGCCCGGTCGACGGCGTCGATGTTGACCGAGATCGCGTCGATCCCTGCATCGACCAGCAGCTGCGCGTACTCGCGGTGCACCGAGGGTGCCTGGCCGCAGATCGAGGTGGCCAGTCCGAGCTCCTTGGCACGCGGGATCAGCAGCCGCAGGTAGTCCGCGACGGCCGGGTCGCGCTCGTCGAAGAGCTCGGCGACGGCCTCGGAGTCGCGGTCGGCGCCCAGCATGAGCTGGGTCAGGTCGTTGGAGCCGATCGAGATGCCCTTGACGCCGAGCTTCGCGTAGCGCTCGAGGTGGAAGTAGACCGAGGGCACCTCGGCCATCACCCAGAGCTCGAATCCGGGCAGGTCCAGCAGGCCGGCGTCACGCATCACGTCGCGGCAGGCGGTGAGCTCGCGCGGTGTGCGGACGAAGGGCAGCATCACGTGGAAGTTGGTGTGCCCCGCGTCCCAGACCTTGCGGATCGCGGCCAACTCGAGTGCGAAGAGATCGGGCTCGCGCATGTAGCGGAGCGCTCCCCGGTATCCGATCATCGGGTTCGACTCCTCCGGCTCGAAGCGGTCGCCGCCCTCGAGTCCCTTGAACTCATTCGAGCGGAAGTCGATCGTGCGGTAGGTGATCGGCCGCGGCGAGAAACCCTCGGCAAACCTGGTCAGGGCGCTGCCCATCCGCTCGACGAACTCGTCGCCCTTGCCCTGTTCGATCAGCAGGCGGGGGTGGCGGCCCTCGAGGGCCTCGATCACCATCAGCTCGGCGCGCAGCAGGCCGCAGCCGTCGACATTGAGCTTTGCGGCGCGCTCGATCTGCGAGGGCTCGGAGAGGTTGACCAGGAGCTGGGTGGCCGTAACGGGTGCCCCACCCCCTAGGGGGGCTGGCCCCTCATCGGTCTCCTCGCCCACCATGGCGACCTCGCCCTCGTAGACGGTGCCGTGAGTGGCGTCGACGGTCACCAGCTCGCTGTCGCGGAGCTTGGTGGTGGCGTCGGCGGCGCCGACTACGCAGGGGATGCCGAGCTCGCGCGAGACGATCGCCGCGTGGCAGGTCATCCCGCCCGAGTCCGTGATGATCGCCGCCGAGCGCCGCATCAGCGGCACCCAGTCGGGGGCAGTCATGTGGGTGACGAGGACGTCGCCCTCCTTGAGGTCGTTGCCCCGGCTGAGCTCGGAGACGATCTTTACCTCGCCGTGTCCGACGCCCGGAGCGGCGCCTAGGCCGCGCACCAGGGCCTCGCCCTCGTGCTCAGCGAGCTCGGCGCTCTTGTCGCCGCCCGATGCGGTCACGGGCCGGGACTGGAGCATCCAGGCCATGCCCTCCTCGTCGAAGGCCCACTCGGTGTCCTGCGGGGTTCCGTAATGGTCCTCGTCCCGGATCCCGAGCTTCGCCACCTCGCGCACCTCCTCATCGCTGAGCACGGGCTCCGTTGACTCCTCGCCCGAGAGCTCGCGGGTGCGGGTGCCTCCGTCGGCGAGTGGCTCGATCACCAGCTCCTTGCGCTTCACGTCGCGCTTTTCGATGTGGAGGGTCTCCTTGTCGACGACGTAGCGATCGGGAGAGACCTGGCCTGAGACGACCGACTCGCCGAGGCCGAGAGAGCCCTCGATCACGAGGCGATCGTGGTCGCCCGAAGCCGGGTCGATGGTGAACATGACGCCCGCTCGGGTCGAGAGGATCTGAAGCTGGACGACCACGGCGATGTCCATGTCTGCCTGACCGAAGCCCTGCTTGGCGCGGTAGAAGACGGTCCGGGCACCGAACAGCGAGGACCAGCAGCGGCGTACGGCGTCGACGACTTCATCGGGGCCCCGCACATTGAGGAAGGTCTCGTTCATGCCGGCGAAGGAGGCTGCCTCGGTGTCCTCGGCGGTCGCGGACGAGCGGACGGCCACCGGCGGGTCGTCGCGGTCGCCGGCGAGCTCGAGGTACGCATCCCGGATCTCCTGCGCGACCTCGTCTGGGACCGGCTCCTCCTCGACCATCACGCGTACTTCCTTGGTCGCGCGGTCGAGCTCGGCGGTGTCGTCGACATCGACGGAGGAGAGGCGCTCCTCGATCCTGTCGCGCAGACCGCCGACGTCGCAGAAGATGGCGTAGGAGGGGGCACCGACGACGAAGCCCGGGGGGACGGGCAGGCCGGCCGCGGTCATCTCTCCGAGGTTCGCCCCCTTACCGCCCGCGTAGTCGACATCCTCTCGGGAGAGGTCCTCGAATCGGCGGAGCAGAGCGGTGGAAACTGGCATCGAGAGCCCCCTTCGGGTTCGCTTGGTCTGTGTTCGTCCATGCTATGCGCGGTTGATGCCTCGTTCATCCGCGCCTCACACTGTGTTGGGGGTGTGGCTAACTACCGATACCGCCCCGGTGTTCACCACCGATGGGCAGAGCAAAGCGCCGCGCCACGCTGACTACTGTGAACACTGAGCCGAACACCGCCCGCATCGTCATCGCCGGAGGTGGCGTCGCCGGCATCGAGACGCTCCTGGCCCTCGCAGACCTGGCCGGTAGGCGGGTGGAGCAGACGCTTGTCGCCCCGACGCCGGACTTCCTCTACAAGCCGCTGCTCGTCGAGGAGCCGTTCGACGTAGGGCCCGCCGAGCGCTATGAGCTCCAGCCTCTCGCTGCGGAGAAGGGTGCGCGCTTCGTGCAGCGCGCGGTGAGCGCGGTGCGGTCGCAGGATCACGCGGTTGAGCTCGACGATGGCTCGGAGCTCAGGTACGACTTCCTGGTCTTCTGCGCGGGAGGCCGATTCGTGCCCGCGGTCGCGGGAGCGACGACCTTCCCCTACCCGGGAGGCGCCTTCCGGGTGGATGGGCTACTCGACCGGGCCAAGGAGCGGGACCACCGCCTGGTCTTCGTCGTCCCGGCCGGCGTGACCTGGTCGCTGCCGCTTTACGAGATCGCACTGATGACGCAGAGACGGGCCGTCCAAAGTGGCCTGGACGTGAAGATCGCGATCGTTACGCCGGAATCCGCCCCCCTGACGGTCTTCGGGCCGGGTGTCAGCGCTGTGATCGCCGACATGCTGCGCGCGCGGGGGATCGAGATGATCCCAGCCTCGACGGTGCGAGAGGTCGCCGACGACGGAATCCGGCTCAGCCCGGGGGAGCGCATCCTCGGTCCGGCGGAGGCCGTCGCGCTTCCGGTCATCGAGGGCCCTGCGATCGCCGGCCTGCCGGCCGACGAGCATGGCTTCATCCCGATCGACGATCACGCGCGTGTGAAGGGCGTCGACGACGTCTATGCGGCGGGCGACGGGACGAACTTCCCGATCAAGCAGGGCGGCCTGGCCACTCAGCAGGCCGATGCTGCCGCCGAGGACATCGCGCATCGCATCGGCGCGGGGCCGGCCCCGGAGCCGTTCAGGCCAGTCCTCCGCGGCAAGCTCCTGACCGGCGAGGAGTCGGTCAACCTGCGGGCCGTCGTGGCGGGCGGCGGCGGTGAGGGAGAGGCCTCCCTGGACACGCTGTGGTGGCCGCCGCAGAAGATCAGCGCCCGCTACCTCGCGCCACTTCTCTATCACGCCGAGGCCGGCGAGGATCTCGAGCCACCACGCCGGTCCCTGGACGTCGAGGTGGCCCTACCCAGGGAATGGCACGAGGAGCCGATGGCGCTGGACCCGCTCGAGCCACCGGGCAGCGGATAGACATTCAGTCATCTCCCTGCTCGGGCGACGGTGTGGACCCCGCCGGAGCCGGGGAGAGGGTCCCGCGCGAGGGCTTGTCAGCGGACTCCTGCCGCCCGCCATCCGACTCTCCGGTGCCGGCGGAGCCCGAGCTCTCGAGCGTTGCGGTGGATCCCGCGGGGCTCGTCGGGGTCGGCATGGTCCGTTCGGTCGGCCGCTGGGCGACCTTCGCCTTGTCCTCCGCGCGCTTTGGAGAGAGAGACTCTCCGGCGGTCACCGGCTCGGAGGAGATCCCGATCTTCTCGCTCACCATCTGCGTCGCGAGCACCGCGACCCCGATCGCGACGAGCAGCCCGATTACGGCGAAGGCGGGCCAGCGCAGTGACGAAGCGGTCATCCTGACCCGACCACCACGGGAGCAGCGAGAGCCTTGGTCGGGAGGGCGATCGTCGCGCGCGCCCCGCCGCCCTCGCGGTTCTCGATCGTCACGTTGCCGCCCCACTCGCCGGCGAGCTCCCGAGCAATCGACAGACCGAGCCCCGTTCCGGCTGCCCCTCGGCGGCCGGCGAGTCCTCGATGAAACCGCTCGAAGACGGTTTCCTCCTCTCCCGGCTCGAGCCCGGGACCTCGGTCGAGCACCGCGATCCGACCCGGGGCGGTGCGGACCTGAACCTCGGAGCCCGCCGGCGAGTACAGCAGCGCGTTCTCGATCAGCGAGTCGAGCACGCGGTCGAAGTCCGGGCGGGCACAGAGGCAGCTCCCGGCATCCGCCTCACGCTCGTGGGCCAGCGCGATGCCCGCCTCACCGGCCGCCTTGCGCCATCGCCCCACGGCCTCGTCTACAGCGGTCGCGACGTCGACCTGATCAGCGGGCATCTCCCGCTCGCCCGCGCGGCTCAGTATGAGCAGCTCGTTGACGATCGCGGCGAGCCGGTCGATCTCCTTGAGGCCCGCGTCGAGCTCTGCCACCCGCGGGTCCTCGGGTGGAAGCCCGTCGCGCAGCTCCTCGAGCTGGAGTCGAATGCCGGTCAGCGGCGTTCGCAACTGGTGGGAGGCATCGGCGACGAATTCCTGCTGGCTTCGCAGTAGCCTCGCGAGCCGGCTGGTCATGCTGTTGAACGAGTGGGCGAGGGCCCGCTGCTCGCTGCTTCCCTCGACCGGCGCGACCGCCGTGAGGTCACCGTGCTCGACCTGCTGGGCGGCCTGCTCCAGGTGGCCGATCGGCCGGGACGTCTCGCGTGCGATCAGGCCGCCCGCGACGGCACCGAGAAGGAGCACGATGCCCCCCAGCAGGGCGAGCCGGAAGATGGCCGCGTGGGTGGCGTGGGTGACCGCCGAGTTGCTCTGCGTCACTCGCACTGCGCCGATCGGCTTACCGGAGCGGAGGATCGGCACCGCCGTGGCGAGCAAGTCCTCACCCAGCGTGGAGCTGTGGCGCACCTCCTGCGTAGTTCGGCCGCTGAGCGCATCGGCGACCTCCGGCCTTGACGCGTAGTCGGCACCCACCTCGCTCGGGCCGGCGCTGTCGGCGACGACCCGACCTTGGGCGTCGACTACGAGCACGCGTCCGCGCTGCGCCTGCGCCGATTGGGTCACGAGTCGCTCCAGGGTGGCTTTCTGGGAGTGCTCGAGCAGCTCGGGAGCGCTCGCGGCAACCACCTCGGCCTGGCTCTTCGCCTGCGCCCGGACCTCCGAGTCCACACGCTTTCCGAGGCTGACGCCCAGGGGCACGCCGAAGGCGATCAGGGCGAGCAGCAGCAGGTAGGCCACCGCGATCGTGAGTCGGAGCCGAAGGCTTACGGTGATCCGTCCTCCGGAGCGATCAGCCGGAAACCGACACCTCGGACGGTCTCGAGGAAGCGCGGGTTGCCGCTGTCGTCACCGAGCTTGAGCCGCAGCGTCCGGATGTGAACGTCGAGGGTCTTGGTCGAGCCGAACCAGTTGACGTCCCAGACCCGCGACATCAAGTCCTCTCTCCTCACCACCCGGCCGGCGTGTCTGGCGAGCTCGGAGAGCAGGTCGAACTCCTTGCGCGCGAGAGCCACCGGCTCACCGGCCAGGCGCACAGCGCGCGCTCCCTGGTCGATCTCGAGCTCGCCGACGACGATCGCCTCTACGGGCTTGTCGTCCGTGCGCGGCCTCCGCAGGACGGCACGGATCCGGGAGATCAGCTCCCGCGAGCTGAACGGCTTGACCACGTAGTCGTCGGCGCCCAGCTCTAGGCCCAGGACGCGGTCCATCTCGGTGCCTCGGGCGGTGAGCATCACAATCGGCACGTCGGACTCCTTGCGGAGGGATCGGCAGACATCCGAGCCGTCGCCGTCCGGAAGATTCAGATCCAGCAGGACGAGGTCCGGATCCACCCGCTCGGCGGACTGCAGGGCCTCGGCCGCAGTGCGGGCCACCACCGGCTCGAAACCGTTGCGTCGCAGCGCCTTTGAGAAGGGCTCGTATATCGCCGCCTCGTCTTCGACGAACAGGATTCGCCGCGAGGCCTGTGAGCCGGGCATTTGAGCCAATGTACCGGCGGAAGGCGGCTCCGACCCGAATCAGGACGATCCCTTCCCCTTTCTTTACCTGCGCTTCCCCGGTCCTTTCCAAAGGCCCGCTGAGAATCGACCCTCCCCTCACCCGACGTTAGGAGTGGAAAGTGCGAGACGTGAGGACCAAGATCGCCGCCATTGCCTTGGCCCTGGGCCTTGGGGGTCTGGGCGGCTACGCAATCAGCTCTAACAAGGCCACCAAGCCCACCGTGGCGACGCCCGCGGCCGAGGGAACGAAGGTGATCCGCCGGACGATCCACGTCAAGCGGCACCGGAGCAAGTCGGCGGGCGCGCGGCACGCGGCCGCGAGCCACGCCCTGGCGAGCCAGCCTGTCTCGACGGGCTCAAGCGGCGCGAGCTCCTCCTCGTACGGCGGCAGCCCCGTGCACACGGGAAGCAGCGGCTCCTCCGGCAGCTCGGGCAGCTCCCAAAGCCCGGTGCACACGGGAAGCAGCGGCTCCTCCAGCAGCTCGGGCAGCTCCCAAAGCGCTGTGCAGACCGGCTCCAGCGGCGGGGGGACGGGCGGCGGCGGAGGCGACGACCGAGGTGACGGCGGCGGCGAACACGAGGGCGGCGGCGACTGAGCGCGCCCCCCGCGGATCGCGAAAGGCCTTACCCAACCTTTACCCGCGCTTCTCCGGCCGCTTGTGGGGCGTTTTGGACCATGGCGGAGCACCCACCAACTAGGAGCAGATCCCGGTGAAGGACTTCAGAAGCAAGCTCGCAGTCGCAGCGGTCATCTTCGGCCTCGGCGGACTCGGCGGCTACGCCATCGCCACCAACCCGGTCCACACGGGCGGGGTCCCGGCGGCGAAGATCGCCTCCCAGTCCGGCTCCGGCGTGCCGCGTGTCTCCACAGGCACGAGCGGCGCCGTGAGCACCCCGGGGATCAACACCCCGACCTCGCAGGCGCTCCCGCGCCAGCTGCTGATCGGAGGCGGCCGCGATGACTGAGCAGCCGTCGACCGACCAGTTGTCGGCCGAGCAGCCGTCGGCTGAGCAGCCGTCGGCCGAGCGACCGTCCCCGCCGCAGCCGGCGCGTCAGCGCCCGGCAAAGCCCCGGTCGCTGCCCACCGTGATGGCCGCCCTGGCGGTCTTCGCCGTCGCGTTCGAGTTCCTCGCCTTCCAGCTCAGCGCCGGGAAGGACCCGGCGGTGGGCCCGGGGACGACGGCGAGCGCGCCGGTCGTCAAGGCGAGGCCCGCGCAGAAGCTTGTGATCACCAGGGTGATCCCGGCGGGCAACGGCCCTGCCGGCGCCTCCAGCTCGACCTCCTCGTCCTCCGGATCGGTCGCGGCGCAGGCCCCCATCACCACCTCCTCATCTTGACCATGCACGACCTTCGTTTCGACGCCATGGGCTGCGAGGTCCGCATCCTGGTCGGCGAGCCGCTTCCCGGCTCGCCGCCGGCCCACTTCGCCGCGGAGCGGGGGAGGGAATTCATCGCGAAGTTCGACGGGACCCTCTCCCGCTTCCGCCCCGATAGCGAGCTGACCGCGCTCAACGAGGATCCCCGCGACGCGGTAGAGGCGTCGGAGCTTCTCCGGCGAGCGGTCAAGGCCGGCCTCTGGGGCGCCGAGAGGACGGGCGGTCTCGTCGACCCGACCCTGCTCGGCGCGATCGTCGCCGCCGGGTACTCCGAGTCGCGCGCCGGCGTGGAGCCGGTCCCCCTCGCGGATGCCCTCGCGCTCGCGCCTGAGCGCCAGCCGGCGCGCCCGCGCGTGGAGGCGGTCTGGCGGCTGTTCGAGGTGGACGACGAGACGGGCACCATCCGGCGCCCGCCGGGAGTCGGCTTCGACACCGGCGGGAGCGGCAAGGGGCTCGCGGCGGACCTGCTCGCCGAGCAGCTGCGCGGCTACTCGCGCTACGTCGTCGACTGCGGCGGGGACGTCCGGGCAGGCGGCTTCGCGACCCAGCTCGATCCCTTCCCTGTCCATGCCCGCCACCCGATCGACGGCGAGGCGGCGGCGATCTTCTACGTGTCCGCCGGCGGCATCGCGAGCTCCGGCGTCGACACCCGCATCTGGCGCCGCCCCGACGGCGGCTTCGCCCATCACCTTCTTGACCCGAGCACCGGCGAGCCCGCCTGGACCGGCCTCGTCGGCGTCACCGCGCTCGGCCGCGACGCGCTGGAGGCGGAGACGCTCTCGAAGGCCGCGCTGCTCAGCGGGCCCGACGCCGCCCGCCGCATGCTCGCCGAGCGCGGCGGGATGCTCGTCGACGAGACCGGGAGCGTCGAGCTGGTCGGCCCGGTGAGCGCCAAGCTGATCGGGCGGCGCAGCCTGGGGGTCCCCCAGGTCGCGGCTTCGCCCGCGGGGGCCCCGCGATGAGCTCGGCGCTCGGCCAGCACGTCTGGTGGCTCGCCAGCCGCGCGTCGGGGGTCGTCGCCCTTTGCCTGGTGACGATCTCGGTCGTCCTCGGACTGACGATGGCCGGCAAGCTCTCCCGCAAGCCCGGCGCGGGACGGGTGCTGAGCGCGATCCACGAGCAGACGGCGGTCACCGGTCTGGTTGCGATCGCCGTCCACGGGCTCACCCTGCTCGGCGATCCGTGGCTCAATCCCGGGCCCGCCGGGATCTCGATCCCCTTCCTGATGGCCTACAAGACGCTTTGGGTGGGCCTCGGCATCACGGCCGGGTGGCTCGCCGCCCTGCTCGGCCTGACCTTCTACATCCGGCGGCGCATCGGGCCGCGGCTGTGGCGCCGGGCCCACAAGGCGACCGTCCTCGTCTACGTCCTCGGCGTGGCCCACACGCTCGGGGCCGGCACCGATGCCTCGAGCCCGTGGCTTTTCGTCCCCGTCGTCGCCAGCATTCCCGTGGTCGCGGGGCTCTTCGTGGCCCGGGTCGTCCACGGCATCCGCAAGGGACGCGCGAGCTCACGGTCGGCCGCCGACCGGCGCGCGGGCCGCAGCCGGGAGCTGCCCCCCGACGTCGAGATTCCGCCGCGGCACAGGCGCCGCGAGCTCGAGGAGCCGGCAGTCGCATGAGCGGCGACGGCATTCTGATCGTCGGCGGGGGCCTCGCCTCCCAGCGCGCCATTGAGACCCTGAAGGCCCGCGGCTACGAGGGCCGGATCCAGATGGTCTGCGGAGAGGCGGAGCTGCCCTATGACCGCCCGCCGCTCTCCAAGGGGCTGCTGGCCGGCGAGGTCGAGGAGTCGGAGATCGGCTTTCGGCCGGTCCGCTGGTACGCCGAGCACTGCGTCGAGCTGGTCTTCGGCTGCCGCGCGATCGGGCTCGAGGCTGATCGCCGCAGGGTTCGGCTCGATGACGGGAGCGTGCTCGCCTACGACGATCTGCTGATCGCCACGGGGAGTGCCCCCCGGACCCTGCCGGCACTCGAGCGGTACTCCAACGTCTACTTCCTGCGAACCCTGGCGGATGCTCGGAGGCTTCGCGACGAGCTTCAGAGCGGCGCTCGCCTGGCGATCGTCGGCGCGGGCTTTATCGGCCAGGAGGTCGCCTGCACGGCCCGCCGGGCGGGCGTCGCGGTGACGCTGATCGAGGCGCTCCCGGCGCCCCTCGGCCAGATCCTCGGCGAGGGAATCGGCCGCTGGCTGATGCAGATGCAATCCGAGGAGGGCGTTGACGTCCGCCTCTCGACCATGCTCGAGGGCGCCAGCGGCAACGGCACGGTCGAGCAGCTTCACCTGAGCGGCGGCGATCGGCTCGCCTGCGACGCGGTCGTGGTCGGCGTGGGCGTGGCCCCGGCCGCGGGATGGCTCGAGGGCAGCGAGCTCGGCGGAGACGGCGTGGTGACCGACGAGTACGGGCGCACGGCGATTCCGCACGTCTACGCCGCCGGCGACGTCTGCCGCAGCTTCGACCACCGTGTCGGCGAGCATCGCCGAAGCGAGCACTGGGACGCCGCCGCACGGCAGGGAGCGGCAGCGGCGCGGGCGATGGGCGGCGATCGGCCGGACCCGGCGCCGCCGCCGAGCTTCTGGAGCGACCAGTACGGGCTGCGCATCCAGTACGCGGGCTACGCCGAGCTCTCGGACGAGGCGACGATCGAGGGCCGTCCGAACGAGCGCCACTTCGCCGTCGTCTACACGCGCGGCGGCCGGCCCGTCGGTGCGCTCACGGTCGACGACCCACGCGCCTTCGCCCGACTCCGCAGGGAGATCGACACGACTTTCGGCACCCAGTCCAATGGAAGGAGCAACGATGAGCTACATCCCGCGAATCGACAAGAGCGCCTGCAGCGCGCACGGTGACTGCGTCGACATCGCCCCGGGAGTGTTCGCTCTGGGTGAGACGGCGGAAGTGATCGGCGAGGGTTCCGATGAGGAGATCCTCGAGGCCGCCAAGTCCTGCCCCGCCCTGGCGATCGAGGTGATCGATTCGGAGACGGGCGAAACCGTCTATCCGTAGTCAGGGCCACAAGTAGCGCTGGGGCGGCTACCGGCATCAGCCCGCCCAGGATCAGGCCGAGGCGGGGCGGCGTCGTGGCTGCCGGCACCCCGGCCTCGATCAGCCCGTCGGTCCGAAGCGCTCGGTGCGAATCTGCTGCGGCTCGAAGCCGGCGTCGAGGAGCAGCTCGGAGCCGGTCTCGACGAAGCCGTTCGAGCCACAGACGAAGGCAGTGCCGGCGTCGATCCCCGCCTCCGCGATCAGCTCGGGATCGATGTGTCCGCGGTGTCCGCTCCACCCCTCCGGCGGTTCGCGGGTGAAGGTGAGCAGTGCGTCGCCGAGCTCATCCTCATAGATCACGTCGTCGGCACTGCGAACCGAGTAGACCAGCCGCATCGGCAGTTCGGGCATCGTCCGCCGACGGTGGCGGAGCATCGCCATCAGGGGGACGACGCCGGAGCCGCCACCCAGCAGCAGCACCGGCTTCTCCCCGCGCCAGACGAAGTAGGAGGTGAACGGGCCGCGAACCTCGACCTGATCGCCCTCGGCGATCACGTCATGGAAGTAGGGCGACACCTCACCGTCTTCGAGGCGGTCGATGGTCAGCTCGATCTCACCCTCGTCGAGGGGCGATGAGGCGATCGAATAGGACCGCTGGGCGCGGTAGCCGTCGGGGGCGGTGAGACGGACGTCGTAGTGCTGGCCCGGCAGGTGCGGCATCCACATCGGCAGGCTGATCCGAAACGACTTCACCCGGGGGGTCTCCTGCTTGATCGACGTGACGGTGCCGATCTGCCAGCGGCCGGGGGCTCGCTGCTCCACGGGGGTGACCGGCGATTCCATCAGTCGCCCCAATAGCGCTGCTCCTTCCAGGGGTCGCCATGGTTGTGGTAGCCGTTGGTCTCCCAGAAGCCCGGCTCGTCGTGGTCCATCACCCGCA
The DNA here is from genome assembly GCA_963695675.1 of uncultured Solirubrobacterales bacterium. GTDB lineage: Bacteria > Actinomycetota > Thermoleophilia > Solirubrobacterales > 70-9 > DASUPK01. The sequence goes on along the minus strand of CAVOGY010000007.1, from coordinate 410,690 downwards.
TGCCCCGCACCCACTTGGCGCTCTTCCAGAAGTAGAGGTGCGGGACCAGCATGCGCGCGGGGCCGCCGTGCTCGCGTGGGAGCGGCTCACCCTCGGACTCGGTCACGACCCAGGCCTTCCCGTCGCTGACGTCCTCGATCGTCAGGTTGGTCGTGTACCCGCCGTAGGAGTGGAACATCGCGAAGGCGTCGAGCGGCTCGACCTCCTCCAGCAGGACGTCCATCGAGACCCCTCCGAAGGTGGTACCGAACTTGGACCACTTGGTGACGCAGTGGATGTCGCGCGTGATCGTCTCGAAGGGCAGCTTGTGGAACTCCTCCCAGTTCCACTCGCGCTGCTGGCCGACCATGCCGTCGATCCGGAAGCTCCATTCGTCGGTCGGGATGTCTGGCGTCGGGCCGGCGGTCAGAACGGGCCAGCCTGACTCCGCGTACTGGCCCGGCGGAAGACGATCCGCCAACCCCTCGGGAGTCCGGCGGCGACCGCTGAATCCCCTTGAGATGAACCCGTTCAACCGTCCCAGCTTATGCCAACCAGCCACGTAAGCCGATTCGGTTCCGACGGACGCTCAGTGAATCGTGATCTTGGAGAGGCCCTTGCCGAGGCGGTCCCTGTCTACCCGGCCGGAGATGCCCGGGACACTGCCCGAGCTGGTGAACTGCCAGACGGAGTAGCCGCGACCGGCCCAGTTGTTGGCCGGCACCGTGGGCCGGGAGACGCCCCACTCGGCGACCCAGAGCGGGTACCTGGCCTTGGCGAACTCGGCCGTATTCCCGGTCGCGGCCCAGCTCGTCGCGTTGGTGTAGATCATCGGCTTGCGACCCAGGTGCCTGCCGACGCGCTTCACCCACACCCGGATCCAGGTCCGCAGGCTGGTCGCGGTCATCCCGGTGAACGGGCTCTCGGCGTCGAGCACGGGAACCAACTCGCCGCGCTGCAGCGAGCCGACCTGAGCCAGGAAGACGTTGGCCTCGGCGATGGCGTCGGCGCGGGCGTCCGCGACCGTCCCGCCGCTCGCGAAGGCCCGGTGATAGGCGCCGACCCTGATCCCAGCCGATTCGGCAGCCAGCCGGTTGATCGCGAAATAGGGGTCGGGGCCGCACTGGGCCGGCTTGACCGTGCAATCCGCGCCGCTGCCCCGGCTCGCCTGGACGAAAGCGAACCTGATACCGGATCCGGCGACGCTCGGCCAGTCGATCACCCCCTGAAACCGCGAGACGTCGATGCCCATCGCCTTCGTCCCGGCGCTCGCCGGGCTCGCCCCGCCTGCGAGGGCGAGCGTGATGAGAAGCGCTACCAAGCCGGCCTGCGCGGTTGCCCGTCTGGCCTTCGGCATCGGTGAGCTAACACCGGTTCGGTCAGGGAGGAGCGGTCGAGTGATCCAGCCTCCCCGGCGAGCGCGCGATAACCCGCGTCAAAGCGTGCGCTTCGGGTAAAGGAAAAGCGAGATGAACTTCGACGGGCAAGCGTCCGGACCCGGGAATGGATTCGTCCACGAGGCCCTGATCTATGGCTCCGAGCAGGAGTTCATGGACGTCGCACTTCCGTTTGTGACGGAAGGCATCAGCGGGGATGAGCCAACCCTCGTCGCGGTGCAGGACCGCCATGTCGAAAACCTCCGCGCCGCCCTCGGGGGCACCCCTACCGGGGTGACGCTCTACGCCGTCGAGCAGTGGTACGAGACCTCGGCGCGGACCCGCGAGAAGTTCGCTCGCTGGGCAGCCGAGCACGCCGATCGTGGGCGCGCTCGCCTGATCGGCGAGCCCCCGTGGGCGATCGGGCACGAGGCACAGGTGCGCGACTGGGCACGGCACGAATCGGTGATCAACGTCGCCTTCGCCGACCGGCAGGTGACCTTCATCTGTCCCTACGACGCCGAGGCTCTGCCGGCTGAGGTTCTAGGTCACGCGCGGAGCACCCATCCCGAGATCGTCGACTCTGACGGCGTCTCCGAGAGCGGAGCCTACGAGGATCCGCTCGAGTTCTGCCGGCGGCTCGACGCCGCGGTAGGGCGCCCACGCGGTGAGCCCTCCGTTGAGCTCAGGTTCGGCCCAGAAGGCCTGTCCCCAGTGCGCCGGGCGACGGGGTCGTTCGCGCGGGGCGCGGGCCTGGACCGCACACGCGCCGACGAGCTGATACTCGCGGTCAACGAGATCGCGACGAACGCGGTTGTTCACGGCCGGTCCCCCGCGACGCTGCGGATCTGGCACTCAGACGGCGAGGTGATCGTCGAGGTGAGTGACGCGGGCGATGGGATCGGGGACGTCCTCGCCGGGCAGCTGATGCCCACGCCGAGCCGCCCGGGCGGCAGAGGCCTCTGGCTCAGCCGCCTGCTCTGCGACGCCGTCGAGGTGCGCAATGGATCCGGCTGCACCGTCGCGCTTCACGCGAACGCGCCGAGCGCCGGCTAGGCCTGCCTGAGAACGCTCGAGTCGATCTCGGCGACGCTGGTGAACCCGCTCAGCGTCATGGTCAGGTCGAGCTCCGCGAGCAGGGAGCGCAGCACCGTCTCGACCCCGCTCTGCCCGTCCAGCGCCAGCCCCCAGAGATAGGGACGGCCGATCAGCACGGCGTCGGCCCCAAGGGCCAGTGCTTTGAAGATGTCCGCTCCGGAGCGGATCCCGCTGTCGAGCAATATCGCCATCCCGTCGCCGACCGCGTCGACGATCGGCGGGAGGGCCTCGAGCGAGGCGATCGCGCCGTCGATCTGACGCCCCCCGTGGTTCGAGACGACGATTCCGTCCACGCCACGCTCACGGGCCTCCCGCGCGTCATCGGGATGCAGGATGCCCTTGAGGACGATCGGCAGGGAGGTCGTCCCTCGCAGCCAATCGAGCCGCTCCCAGGTGAGCCGGGGGTTGGCGAAGACGCCGAGGAAATGGCCGACAGCCGCGCCCATGTCTTCCTCCGGCGGTTTCTCCAGTCCCGACTGGAAGACAGGGTCGGAGAGGTATTGGGCAATGCCCACCCCCTCCAGGAACGGGAGATAGGCCTGTTGCAGGTCGCGCGGCTTCCAGCCAGGAAGGTAGTTGTCCACCGTCAGGACGAGGGCCGAGTAGCCCGCGGCCTCGGCGCGCCGGACGAGGCTGGCGGCGAGCTCATCGTCATTCGGCCAGTAGAGCTGGTACCAGCGCGGACTGCCCCCATTCGCGTCGGCGATCTCCTCGAGCGCCGTGGCTGAGGCGGTGCTGGTGACCAGGGGCAGGCCGACCGAAGCTGCGGCCCTGGCCGAGGCGAGCTCTCCCTCCTGATGGAGCAGGGTCTGGACGCCGATGGGGGCGAGGAGCACCGGGGCGGGCATCCGGGTCCCGAGCAGCTCCAGCGACAGGTCTCGCTTGGAGAGGTCCTTGCGCAGCACCCGGGGGACGATCCGCCAGCGCCGGAAGGCGTCCAGGTTGGCGCGCATCGTGTCCTCGGACCCGGCGCCGCCGAAGATGTAGGCGATGGCGCGCTCCTCGAGCGACTCGTGTGCGCTGCTCTCCAGCTCCGCCCAGGCCATCGGCAGCGTCGGGCGCTCGCCGGCGAGCATCCCCTGGGCGTAGATCTCGCGGTAGTAGTCGCCGAAGAGGGGAGGGGGCGTCTCGGAGGTCGCCATGCCCGGACCCTACTCCCGAGCGTGCTTTGGCTCAGCCCGTCGGGGCAGGCGGCGCCGCGGGCTTGTGGGGGTGCTTCTTGCTCTTCAGCAGGACCTTCGGAGGCTTGCCGATCTCGGTGTTGCAGGCGGCCCCCTTGCACTCGACCAGGTCCTTGAGCTTCTTGAGGAGGAACTTGCGGACCGGGAAGTAGCGGGAGTTCTTGTAGATCGAGTCGAGCTGGAGGGGGTCGTTGGACATGTCGTACATCTCCCGGTTTCCGTTCGAGTACTTGACCAGGAGGTAGCGACCGGTGCGGATCGCGCGATAGCGGGGGGCCACGATCGCGCGCGCGATCTGGGCGGTGTGGTCCTGGTCGAGGTTCTTGACGTACTTGCTGAAGTGGACTCGGCGGCCGCCGGCCGTGGCGGCCGCGGCGGTTCCCGGCTCGGAGGTGGCACCCGGCGGGCCGGTCTCCAGCAGGATCGGGCGGGTGGAGCGCTTGGTGGGATCCTCGGCGTAGGGCAGCAGGGAACGGCCGTCCTGGGGCAGGCCCGGGCCGGCACCCGCGGCCTGGAGGATGGTGGAGGTGATGTCTCCGTTCCAGACCATCGCCGGGGGCTGGCCGCCGGCCGGGATACCGGGGCCGCGGATCTCGAGCGGCACCTGGACCGAGGGGTCGTAGGGCGCGAACTTGCCCTGGTGGAGGCGATGCTGCCCCTGCATGAAGCCGTTGTCGGAAGTGAAGATCAGGTAGGTGTTGCTGAGCGCTCCACGGGCCGAGAGGTCGTTGACGATCCGCTCGATCGCGTCGTCGACCGACAGCAGTGTCTCGAGCCGGCGTTGGTAGCGCGCCTGGATCTTTGCGATCAGGCCGGGTCCGAAGCGCCTGATCACGCGGATCCAGCCGGGCTTGTCCTTGACGTTCTTTTCGTTGAAGCTCGCGTCGATCGGCAGCGGAGCGGTGGCGAAGGCGTTCTGGTACTTGGTGGCGGGCGTGGCTGGGTCGTGCGGGGCGAAGAACTGCACCTGCATGTACAGCGGGCTGCCCGAGAAGGCGGTGAGGTGGTCGTTGATCGCATCGACCGCCTTGTCCGCGTAGACATCGGTCGAGTAATCGTCGCCGCTGTAGGTCTTGTCGACGCCGTTCTCGTCGAGCGTGAAGGCGGTGTAGGCGGAGGGGGGACCGATGAAGCCGTAAAACTCGCCCTTTGCCGGATACGGTCCCCAGCCAGGCGGGACATAGGTGGGGCCGGTGCCGTTCTCGCCGAAGCCGTTCGGCATCTTGCCGATGTGGACCGTGCGGTAGCCGGCCTGTTGCAGCCAGAGCGGGAGGTCGTTCTTGTCGTTGAAGCGGCTGTAGCCGCCCTGCGGCGGGGTGTTGCCCATGACGCCGTGGTTGTGGGCGTACTGCCCGGTCTGCACCGTGACCCGCGAGGGGCAGCAGAGCGACATGGAGACGAACGCGTGGGGGAAGGTCGCCCCGGCATTCCCGATCAGCGCCTGGGTCTTCGGCATGGCGATCATGTCCCGCACCGTCTGGTCGTCGGTGGTGAACATGATGATGTTCGGCTTGCTGCTGGCCGCGCGCGACTTCTCGCCCCGCACGAGCAGGGCGAGCAGGGTCAGACAGGCGATGCCTGCGAGCAATAACCCTGCCCTGACCGTCCGGGTCCGGCTCAACCCCTGCACCCGATCGACATGTTGCAGCCCAGCATTATGCGAGGGCAACCCGTTTCCTGGCTAAGCATCAATCGAACATAACGAGGCCCGGGGCGCGAAGTTGCGCCTAGCTCGGCTGGTGATGGCTGAGGATGCGTGGCGCAGCGGAGAAGCGGGCACCTGGGTGAGCGAGGCCGTGACCACCGAGGAGCGCGGCCGCCAGTATGGGGAGCGTCCGCAGCTGACGCCCGGGTTCGCCCACAGCTCAGCACTTGATCGGCCGCGGATCGATCCGGTCGCGTCTGGGCTGCAACTTGCCGCCCTCAGCATGCCCGCGAAGTCTGGACGATCGCGCCGGTGCCGAAACGAGGGGATAGGGTTCGAGCGACCCTGCGATGGGATTCCTCGAACCCTCACCGCCGCCATTCGATCTCGAGGAATGGAAGGCAAAGCCGCACCTGACGCGGCTGAAGCCGCTGGTGCAGGACTGGGGAGTGAACGGATTCGGCTCGCCGACCTTCGTCTACCTCGTCTACGTCGTCAAGCTGATCATCTTCAGCGTCGCGGCGCTGTTCGTGATCTCGCTGACGCCCGGCCTTGGCTCGCTCGGGAACCTAGGCGATTGGTGGACCGAGCCGATCGTCTTCGAGAAGCTGGCGGTCTGGTTGCTGCTCTGGGAGATCCTGGGCCTCGGGGCGGGCTCGATGCCGCTCAGCTTCCGCTTCGTGCCGCCGATCGGGGGCGCCCTCTACTGGCTGCGGCCGGGCACGGTGCGGCTGCCGCCCTGGCCGGAGGTGGTGCCGTTCACCAAGGGGACGACCCGGACCGCCGTCGACGTCCTCCTATATGCGGGGGTGGTGGCGACGGGGATCTTCCTGCTGGCGGCGTCCGGGGTGGATGCCGGAGGGGGATCGGCGGGGAAGCTGCCGCCCGCGGGGATCTCGGTGCTGCTCGGTCTGCTCGGTCTGCTCGGTCTGCGCGACAAGGTCTCGTTCCTCGGTGCGCGGCCAGAGATCTACGGCACGGTCCTGATCGTCGGGCTCTTCCCGGTCCAGCACTGGATCGTGGCCTGGCAGTTCGTCCTCTTCTTCATCTGGTGGGGGGCGGCGTCGTCCAAGCTCAACCACCACTTCCCGTTCGTCGTCTCGACGATGATGAGCAACGCGCCGCTGATTCGCTCGCCTGGCTTCAAGCGGAGGCTGTGGCGGCACTACCCGGAGGACATGCGGCCGTCGCGGCTGGCGGCGGGGATCGCCCACTTCGGCACGGTCCAGGAGTTCGTCTGGCCGCTGTTGCTGATCAGCGTCGACAACGACACGATTCGGACGATCGCGATCGTCGCAATGATCCTCTTCCACCTGAACATCACCTCGATGTTCCCCCTGGCGGTGCCGCTCGAGTGGAACCTGTTCATGATCTTCGGGCTGCTCTTCCTGTTTGGGCACTACGGCGACGTGCCGCTCTCGACTCTCGACGATCCGCTGCTGATCGCGGTCCTCGCGATTCCGCTGGTCGTGTTGCCCGTCGCGGGCGGCCTGCGGCCGGACAAGATCAGCTTTCTGCCGTCGATGCGCTACTACGCGGGCAACTGGGCGACGACCGCCTGGCTCTTCCGGAAGGGGAGCGGGGCCGAGGAGAAGCTCGATTCCAACATCAAGAAGCCGGCGAAGATCATCGTCGAGCAGGTCGGAAAGCTCTACGACCCGGAGACGGCCCGGTTCCTGCTCAACAAGGGGCTGTCCTTCCGTGCGATGCACTCGCACGGGCGGGCGCTGAACGCGCTGCTCCCACATGCCGTCGACGACGTCGAGGATTACGACGTGCGGGAGGGAGAGCTGATCTCGAATGTCGTCAACGGCTGGAACTTCGGCGACGGGCATTTTCACGGCAGGCAGCTGCTCGAGGCGATCCAGGATCGGTGCGGTTTTGAGCGTGGCCATGTGCGGGTGATCGCGCTCGAGTCGGAGGCCACGGGCAGCGGCCGGCAGCGGTACCAGATCTGGGATCCGGTGGACGGGCTGCTCGAGGAGGGCTCCGTGGGCGTGAGAGACATGATCACGCGCCAGCCCTGGCTCGATGAGCGCTACGACGTCCCGGTGGCGGTCGATCGGGGCGCGGTCGGCGACGAAGAGCCCCTGCCGGTCGTTTGAGCGGCGCGATCGTCGTCGGGTCGGGTCCCAATGGGCTCGCCTGTGCCGTGGAGCTGGCCCGGCACGGGGTGGAGGTGACGGTGCTCGAGGCGGCGGATCGAATCGGCGGCGGGGCGCGGACGAGCGAGCTGACGCTGCCGGGGCTGCTGCACGACGACTGTTCGGCCACGCATCCGATGGCAGCCGGCTCGCCTTTCCTGCGCTCGCTCGACCTGCAGGAGCACGGTCTGGAGTGGCTCTGGCCGGAGGTCGATCTCGCCCACCCGCTGGACGACGGCACGGCCGGGGTGATGGTGCGCTCGATCGAGGAGACCGCGCGGGGGATGGGTGAGGACGGGGCCGCCTGGAAGCGGGTGTTCGGATCCTCATCCGCCCACTACGGCGCCCTCCTCGACGACCTGCTGGTGCCGATCCTGCACGTGCCGCGGCACCCATTTCGCCTGGCCCGCTTCGGAATCCCGGCGGCGGCGCCGGCCACCGTGCTGGCCAGCGTCTGGAAGACGCCGCAGGCGAGGGCGCTATTCGGCGGCGTTGCCGCCCATTCCTTCAGTCCGCTCAACCGGCTGATGAGCTCCGCTGTGGGCTGCGCCCTGATCGACGCGGGGCATGCCTTCGGCTGGCCGGTCGCGAAAGGAGGCTCGGGTGCGATCACGGATGCGCTCGCCGCGGCCCTCCGCGAGAGGGGGGGCCACATCGAGACGGAGCGGCGGGTCACCTCGTTTGCCGAGCTCGAGGGGGCCGAGGTCGTTGCATTCGACTTGGCGCCCGTGGCCGTCGCGGAGATCATGGGCGAGCGCCTTCCGGCCCGGGTCGCTCGTGCGTACCGCCGCTACCGCCACGGCCCCGCTGCGTTCAAGCTCGACCTGGCAGTCGAGGGGGGTGTGCCCTGGACGAACGAGGCCTGCCGGAAGGCAGGGACAGTGCACGTGATCGGAAGCTTCGAGGAGCTGGTGATCGCGGAACGGGCGATAAACCGCGGGACGATGCCCGAGCGTCCGTTCGCCCTGGTCGGCCAGCAGTACCTGGCCGACCCGGGGCGTTCCCAGGGGGACCTGCACCCGGTCTGGGTCTACGCCCACGTCCCGCAGCGGCTACTCCGGCGATGCCGGCGAGTCGGTGCTGGGCCAGATCGAGCGCTTTGCCCCGGGATTCCGCGACCGGATCGTGGAGAGCAGGGTGCGCGGTCCGGCCGATCTGGCGGCCTACAACGCCAACTACGTCGACGGCGACATCATCACCGGGGCGAACACGCCGGTTCAGGTGCTGATCAGGCCGCGGCTGGCCCTCGATCCGTACAGCACCGGCGTCCCCGGCGTCTACATCTGCTCCGCCGCGACGCCGCCGGGAGCCGGGGCGCATGGGATGAACGGGTACAACGCGGCGCGGTCCGCGCTCCGCCGTCTGGCCGGCTCGCCTCATCAGTAGTTCCCACGATCTTTGTCCAGTACTTCGTCACGTTGTGGGGGCTGGGTGCCTGCGGTGATCCTTCGCCATGGTCGACGTCGGTGACACGTGGCCCGGGAGTGGGGTTGAGGGAGGCGAGCTCGAGTGGTCGAGCAGGATCGGAGAGGCCCTGAGAAGGGACCTCTTCGTCCTGCACGCGCAGCGGATCATCGCCACGGCCAGAGGGTGATCGCGCAGGGCGTGGAGGACCTCGTCACGCTGGAGCTGATGCAGGAGCTCGCCATCGACGAGGCCCAGGGGTACGCGCTCGGCCGGCCGGAGTCGGTCGACTCGATGCTCGGCGCGACGGTCTGAGCTCAAGCGGCTCCGCGGGAGCCGCGCCGGTCAGGCCTTCGGCCCGACGAACTGGTCCAATCACGCAAGCGGAGCGCTTCAGCGAAGCCGACCGACGGTGCACTTCAGCGCTCCAGAGGATGCGGCCCGTGGGATTCGAACCCACACGTCCTCTCGGACACGGCGACCTGAACACCGCGAGTCTGCCAATTCCTCCAGGGCCGCAGGTTCGACAAATCTAGCGTGTAGATGGAGAGGCCCGGCTGGGATCGTCGCCCGAACATAGGTTCAATTTCTGTCGGGATCGACCGAACGGAATCGGAGGACGGCCGCCCCGGCCGCCCCGTTCGACGACCTCCCGGAGAGCAGAAAGCCCTTGGCTACACTGCCGACCGGTCACCTACACGCCGCTATCGTCTAGGGGACTAGGACGCCGGATTCTCAGTCCGGAAACCCGGGTTCGAATCCCGGTAGCGGTGCCTCAGGGAAAGCCCCGCTCAGGCGTGCGTTTTCTCAATGCGTCGCAGGGGTCCGCGGCCCCCCTCAGGCCTCCGATGGGCAACGGATCTGGGCAACGCTCTGGGACAGGAGGGGCGGGGTCGCGGAGGCGCGAGTCAGGAGGTCGATGCAACTCTCCGCTTTCATGCGAAAGGGACCCCCACCGGCTCGGTCGCAGAGTGCCGCATTGCATGGAAGCGGTGCATTCGCTCAGGCAGCCAGATACTGCGTGGGCGATCTCGCATGGGGAGAACGTCAGCGACTGCGTTCCGAGTACGCCCGCACGTCCTCTAAGCCGCCCAGTTGCGGGAGTAGGCGAGTGCCGGGCTATCGCCGTTCTCGGTCCTGAGCAGCGAGAACCGCGCGTAACCCTGTAGCCCGGGCGGACGCTTCTAAGAGCAAGGGCACGGAAGCCGCACAAATGCACGGACGCTCCAGCCTGAAAGCAAGGTGATGGAGCATGAAGAAGCGCAGTAGCGCGGTCCTGGCTGTCTTCGCAGTCGCGGTGGCGGCCTTCCTAGCATTTTCTGCCAGCGCGCTGGCAGTCGCCGCATTTCCACGTCGGCCGACTCGAGCGTGGACAACGATGGCGCCCTCGTCGTTAGCTTCGACGAGCCGGTCTCGGCAACGGCAACATCGACTACACGCTCACGGCCGACGCCACCGCCGTCTACGCCTGCGTCAACGGAGGTGGAAAGCACCCGCAGGCGGCCAACAAGGAGACCAGTCAACGTCTGATGTCAGCGACGGCGGATCGTTCGAGCCCAAGAACGGGCGCGTCCGCGGCGAGCCATCACGACGCGGGGCCGCCCTCGGCCGGGAGCTTCTCCTGCCCGGGTGGCCAGCGCCTCGTGCTCGCCGGCGTCTCGTACACGAACATCGTGCTGACGGACACGACGAACGGCGTGAGCACCAGCGTCCCCGACGCCTCGAGGACGTTCTTCGACGTCTAAGTTCGCAGCTCCCCGCCGGAGCCACCCTCGGTGGCTTCTGGCGGCGCGACGGGCTCGACCACGGCGGCGCTCAGTCGTCGCCGTGGCAGCCCGCGGGCGTCGTGGCCCCGCTGCCACAGCCCGGTAAAGGCCACTCGATCACGACGCCGACGGCTGGACGCTGTGCGTGCGCTGTGGTCGAGAGCCTTCCGTCAGGCTCCCAGCTGCCACTGACCCCAGCCGTACCCCTGTGGCCCTAGTCGACGCTTAGGAAGGCACGTATGGCACACCTCGAATTTGGCTGGGGAGGTGAAGAATGAAGACACGGATGATGCGGAAGATCGCGGTGCTGGTGACCGGTTCGGCGCTGGCCCTTTCCTTCCCGGTTGCCGGATCGTTCGCCGATCCTCCGGGCAATGGCAACGACAACCATCATTGCGGCACCAGTGCGCGCCAGTGGCAATGGCCCGAAGCCCAACTCTCACCGACAGGCCCTCAACAACAACGGCAAGGGCTGGAAGTGTGGCTTGGGCAAGTAACGACTGACCGATAGCTATTCCGTAGGGAACCGGGGCACTCGATGAGCGCCCCGGTTTTCGTTCCCGGGAGAGCGGCCCGTCGAGAGCCCGTCTGCGGCGATGAACGGCAACGCGGCTGGGCGGAATAGACTGGCGCCCGATGGCTGCCGTGATCGCACTGCGCCCCAATGGCGAGCGAGGGCGGGAGATCCTCGACAAGCTCGAGGAGCAAACCGAGATGAAGCCGATCGAGGTCCTGGACGACGACACCCGCCGCTACCAGCTCAGCGCTACGGATGCCGGCGCGGACGCCTTCGATCCGATGCTCGACAAGATCGAGCCCGACTGGCGCTTCCACGTCACGAACTACTTGAGCGCCGAGTAGTCGGTGTGATCCAGGCGACCGCAGCCGAGGCTGCGAGGGACAACTGACTAGCGATAGGGTCTCGGCTGGCTAGGGGCAGCTACTCGACTCGGAGGTAACAGATGAAAAGGATCATCGCTCTGATTGGGCTGACGCTGGTGATCGGTGCTCTGACGGCTGCGTCGGCGATGGCCTGCGTCCCCGTGGTGGGGGTCTGGGCTCCCAACGGACACGGAAACAACCCGCCCCAGACTTTCATTCACTGCCTCAAGGGAAGTCCGGGCAACTTCAAAGCCGCGGAGACGCCCTCGCCGGCCATTAATCCGGGCTGCCTGGATTAGCCGGAAGTCCGTGACGTCTCGGGCCGTCCTTCGGGGCGGCCCGTTCGTTAGTTGATGCGCCGATTGCCGCATCCCGTACCGCCATGATCACCTTGTGCGCAGTTCCGAGTTAGCACAGGCATTTGGCGAGCACTGGCGGATCGCACCCGAGAACGAGCCGCCGATCGCACGCCGCTGCTCTTGTGAGGAGCCGGTGCTCGAGCGAGAGGCGGACGGTTGGACACTGTGCCTGCGCTGTGGGCCGAGAACCGACGATCCGGCTGATGACATCCAGCCCTTCAACGTGGCAGGATCGCGTCAATGAACGCCACCGCGCCGGTCCTCATCGCTTATGACGGCTCAGACGCGGCGCGTCGGGCGATCCACAAAACCGCCGAGCTCCTCGGCTCACGCCGCGCACTAGTGCTGACGGTGTGGAAGCCGGGCCTTTCGGCAGACGAGGTCACCGCGACGCGAGGGGGCACTCGGATAATCGCGCCGTCTCCGGTCGAGCGTGAAGGGGCAGAGGAGGTTCACGACGCTCTTCAGGCTCGGGCCGAGCGCATCGCAGAGGAGGGGGCTGAGCTGGCGAAGTCGCTTGGACTTGAAGCCGAGGCACTCGCCGTGGCCAACAAGGGCACCGTGGCCGAGACGATTATCGAACTGGCCCGCGAGCGAGATGTGGCTGCCATCATCGTCGGCTCCAGGGGACTGAGCGGGCTCCGCGCAAGGTTGGAGGGGAGTGTCTCAATGGCCGTTCTGAAGCACTCCCCATTCCCGGTCCTCATCGTTCACGCGGATTGAGCCGTGGCCCGTCTGCGGCGATGAACGGCAGCGGCGCGGCCGGACCGCTGCCTCGGTTGCATCGTCCAAGGTGTGATCCAAGCGACGGCAGGCTGAGGCTGCGAGGACAACTAGAGTCCTCTCGATGGCGACCACCTACTACGCCGAAATCTCGATTCCCGGTCGGGATCAGCGCATAGTGGTCATGGTGGCGGGACCGGTCGATTCCATCCCCGAAGCTGCCAAGGCGCACTACGGGGGCTGCTCGTTCCTGGTCTACGCCGAGGAGGATGGGAAGCGACGTCCCTTCAGCGACACCGAGCAGGCAGCGTTCGTCGCTGAGCTTGTCTCGTAACTGAGTTCAGTTTTTTGACACAGCGAGGCAAAACAGCCGCCGGCTAGCGCGTCGCGCAAAAACGCCCCCGACGCGAGCGCCAGGCGCGAGATACTGCGCGGGCGATGTCGCAGGAGAACGTCGAGATCGTTGAGACCTGTGAATTGAGGATTTCTGTCAACCGCGGGGCGTGGGAGGCCTTCCAGGCTCGGGTGGCCGAGGCAGCCGCCTAGGAGGACGACCACGAAGACTGACCGCCAGCCCACGCCGGGCGGCGGGCGATCGGGGGCAGGGAAGCCCCGAATCTGGTCGAAGATCGAGGCGATTAAGCACCCGTTAACGGGTCGGAACTACGGCCAATTACGCACTCTGGTGCGAAGGTCCTGAATAGAATCGCTGCGGAGCTGCAGGACGCGGCAGGTGAGAAGGCTGCCGGAAGCAGGTGAGGAGCTGCTGGAGGAAGGGACCGCCATAGGCACCCGATCGGAGGCTCGTGGCACGCGACCGCACCGCCGCCGCCAGGCAGGGCGGACGTGACCCCTAGAGCTGGGGGCGTCTCTCCGCAGGTCGCCCGTGTACGAGGCCGCGGCCTTGCCCGCCCGGCCGCGATCGGTGCCCTGATCCTGATCGCGATCGCGATCATCGTCCTCCTGCTCTCCAGCGGCGGCAACGGCAACCACTACCGCCTGCTGTTCGAGACCGGCGGACAGCTGGTCAAGGGCAACCAGGTACTGATCGGAGGTGCCCCGGTCGGGTCCGTTGACGACATCAAGCTGACCGACAGCGGACAGGCTCAGGTCGACATCTCGGTCAACCGGCCGCTGCACGAAGGCACCTCCGCAATCATCCGCGCGACGTCGCTGTCGGGGATCGCAAACCGCTACGTCTCGCTTCAGCCGGGACCCGACAACGCCCCCGAGCTGAAGAACAACGAGACGATCTCCCAGGTCGACACCACCACCCCAGTCGACCTCGACCAGCTGTTCAACACCCTCCGAGCTCCGGAGCGCCAGGCCCTGCGGAACATCATCCAGGGCTCCGCGACGGTGTACGCCGGCAAGGGCCCCGAGGCGAATCAGACCTACAAGTACCTGAGCCCCTCGCTGGTGGCCACCGATCGGCTGCTGCAGGAGCTCGACCGCGACGAGGGCAACCTGACCAGCTTCCTCGTCAACGGCGCCAGCGTCGTCTCCGCGGTGGCCGAGCGCCGCAACGAGCTCTCGGCGCTGACCGCGAACGCGAATCAGGCCCTGGGGGCAATCGCGGCGCAGAACCAGTCCTTCAACCGCGCACTGACGGCACTTCCCGGCGCTCTCCGGCAGGCCAACACGACCTTCCACAACCTCCGCCCAGCGCTCGACGACCTCGACCCGCTGATCAACGCTTCCAAGACGGGGACCAAGAACCTGGCCCCCTTCCTCAAGCAGCTGAGGCCGGTGGTGGAGAAGTCAGTGCCGGTCTTCCACGACCTCTCCCTGGCAGTCAACCGCCGCGGCAAGTCGAACGACCTGGCCGATGCAGCCGGAGACCTTCCCGCCCTCGAGTCCAGAGCGAGCACCGCGATCCCGGCTGCGGTCGCGGCAATGCAGCAGGGCAATCACGTCATCAAGTTCCTGCGGCCTTACTCCCCGGACATCTTCAGCGCGCTTGGCGGCCTGGGTCGCGCCGCCGGCTACTACGACGCGGATGGGCACTACATTCGCGTCGCTGCGTCGGGGATGGGGATCTTCAACTATGCGGCGCCCAACCTCGTCCCGATCCCCGTCAACCAGATGTTCGCCGGCTTCGGGGCCTTCGGGAGCAGCAACTTCAGGGTCTTCCACCGTTGCCCCGGCGGCGCCACACAGCCAATCGCCGGGAGCAACCCCTTCCTTGACGGCGGAATGCTCACAGCGGGTCCGCCATTCCCGCCCGGCGACTGCAACCCCAACGACGTACTCCCGGGCCCATGAGACGGATCGCGCTCATCTGCGCTGGTCTGCTGCTGGCGGCGATGCTGATCGCCATTCCAGCGATCGGCTCGAATGGCTCGTCGGGCACCTACAAGGTCCGTGGGATATTCGACAACGGGTCCTTCATAGTGTCCGGCGAGGAGGTCCGGGTCGCCGGGGCGAAGGTGGGCACTGTTGACTCCGTCGCAGTCTCCGGCGACGACGAGATCGTCAGCAGGGAGGGCGGGGACCACGCCGTCCCAGGCAAGGCCGTGGTGGTCATGGACATCACGGACCCCGGCTTCAAGGACTTCCGTACCGACGCCAGCTGCATCATCAGACCGCAGTCGCTGATCGGCGAGCGGTACGTCGACTGCACCCCGACGCAGCCCTACGCCCCGGGTCAGACGCCGCCCCCTGAGCTCCCCACGATCCCCGACGATCAGCCCGGGGCCGGCGAGCACCTGTTGCCGCTGGAGAACAACGGCACAACGGTCGACCTCGACCTGGTCCAGAACATCCAGCGCCTGCCCTTCCGCGACCGGTTCAGGCTGATCCTCAACGAGCTGGGGGCCGGGCTCGCCGCTCGCGGCCAGGACCTCGGCGAGGTGATCGACCGAGCCAACCCGGCGCTTCGCCAGACCGACCGGGTGCTGAACATCCTGGCCCAGCAGAACCGGGAACTGGCGAGCCTGGCGAGCAACGGGGATGCGGCGCTGGAGCCGCTCGCCCGCCACCGGACTGACGTCACCGGCTTCTTCCACAACGCCGCGATCTCGGGCCAGGCGACCGCCGAGCGGGGCGCAGACCTCGAGGCTGGCCTGAGCAAGTTGCCCGCGACGCTCCATCAGGTCCGCCTGACGATGGTCAGCTTGAAGCAGTTCGCCGATCAGGGGACGCCGCTGTTCGCCGACCTCAAGGCCTCGGGCAAGAACATCAGCAAGGCGACGCAGAAGCTCGCTCCCTTTGCCCGCGCCGGCATCCCGGCCCTCACCAGCCTCGGCGACGCAGGCCAGTCCGCTGGGCCAAAGCTGGCCGCCTCCGATCCGCTGCTCACCGATCTGAGCGCAACCGCTTCGTCTGCCGTCCCGGTGGGCAAGAACCTCTCCGCGCTGCTGGACACCTTCGTCAAGACCCAGGGCTTCCAGAAGCTGAGCGACTTCATCTACTACACGAGCGCCGCCACCAACGGCTTCGACTCATTCGGCCACTTCCTGCGGATCAACCTCCAGGTCACGAACTGCACCGACGTCTCCTCGTTCGTGGTCCAGGGCTGCGAAGCCACCTTCATCCAGAACACGGGCACGACGAGTGGCCAGAAAAAGAGCAAGAAGAGCGCCCTGAAGGCATCCGGCATGGGCTCGGCGCAGCCGTCGGTGCCCCAGCCCTCGGTGCCCCAGCCGTCGGTGCCGCAGCCGACCGCGCCGATCCCGCCGATCGACGTACCTGAGATCAAGCAGCTGATCCCGGGCCTGAGCCAGCCGAGTGATGAGGCGTCGCAGCCGGCGCCGCCGGACGGACCCAACGATGGGCGCCAGCCCGAAGTCCATGGCGATCAGGTTTCCCTCAAGGACGCGAGCGTGTTCCTGAGGTTCCTGCTGGGGAGCGGCTGATGAGGGGCGGACGTATGGGCAGCCTCGCCGCCAGCCCGACCCTGGTCGGCGCCGTCACCGTGCTCGTGGTCGTGGTCGCGGTCTTCCTCGCGTATCAGGCCAACCAGGGCCTGCCCTTCGTCCCCACCTACAAGATCTCCGCCGAGCTCCCCAACGCGAACACGCTCGTGCCAGGCAACGACGTACGGGTCGGCGGGGCCCACGTCGGTCAGATCAAGTCGATCGAGCCGGAGACGGTCGACGACGCACCCTGCCCGAACGACCCGAGCCAGCAATGCACCACCCAGGTCGCCAAGGTGAACATGGAGCTGAACCAGGACCTCAACCCTCTGCCGGAGGACTCGACCCTGGTGGTCCGGTCGCGGTCGGCGCTGGGGCTCAAGTACCTCGAGATCGACCGGGGCACCTCCAGCCAGGGATTCGAGCCCGGCTCGACGATGCCGGTCTCCGCGGCGCGTCCGGAGCCCGTCGAGATCGACCAGGTCTTCGACATGTTCGACGAGCCGACCCGGAGCGCCATTCAGGCCAACCTGCTCGAGTTCGGCAACGCGCTCGCCGGAAGAGGGGTCAACCTGAACGCCGCCATCGGCGAGCTCCGCCCGCTGGTCGAGCAGCTCACCCCGGTGATGCGGAACCTGGCCTCACCCGACACCGGGCTCTCCAACTTCGTCTCCGCGCTTTCGGCGACCGCCGCCGAGGTGGCCCCCGTCGCGGAGGTTCAGGGCCAGCTGTTCGGCGACCTCAACACCACCTTCCGTGCCTTCGCCGACGTTGCACGGCCCTTCATCCAGGAGTCGATCTCGAGGTCCCCTGCGACCGAGGACGTGGCGATCGAGACGCTGCCCAGGATCCGGCCATTCCTCGCCAATACCGCGGTCCTGTTCGGTGAGCTGCGGCCGGGCTTCCACGCGTTTGCGCCGGTCTCCAAGGAGGCGGCAGAGACGGTCGCCGTGGGCGTCAAGGCCCTGCGTCTATCGCCCGCGCTGAACGCGCAGCTCGATCCGACCGCGCAGTCACTGCTCAACCTCGCCAACGATCCGACCTCGGTCGAGGGGATCAACGACCTGACGGACTTCAACAACGTGCTCTCCCCGCCACTCTCCTTCATCACGCCTGCCCAGTCCGTGTGCAACTACGCCACGATCCTGCTCCACAACCTCTCCAGCATGGTCAGCTTCGGCGACAGCCTGGGTACCAACCAGCGCGCGGTCGTCCTTGGCGAGCCGGTCGGGCCGAACTCCGAGACGGGCCCGAGCTCCGCGCCCGCCAGCGGCGGAGGCGACACCGCCAACTTCCTCCACTACAACCCTTATCCGAACACCGCAGCGCCTGGGCAGGAGCGCGAGTGCGAGGCCGGCAACGAGGTCTACAGCCCCGGGCAGGTGGCGATCGGGAACGTGCCCGGCAATCAGGGGACCGCGACCAGCGGGCAGATCCAGGCGCAGACGAGCAAGAAGAAGGGGAAGAAGTGATGGCGAAGCCGCCACGGAACCCCAAGGGCTACGACGAGCGGATCTACCGCAAGGGGCACCCGCCGCACCGGATGCGCAACGCGCTGATCCTGATCGCCCTGGTGATCGTTGGGACCTACCTGGCGTGGACCAAGTCGCTCCCCTTCGGGAACCCGTACGAGCTCCACGCGGTCTTCAAGAACGCCGCCAACATCCGCAAGGACTCGCCGGTGCGGATCGCCGGAGTGAACGTCGGCAAGGTCGAGGGCGTCAAGAGCGTCTGTGAGAACGGCCTCACCGCGAACTGCGACTCCAACTACTCGGAGGTCACCTTCACGGTCGACTCGAGCGGCCAGCCGATCCACAGCGACGCCCAGGTCCAGATCAGGCCGCGCATCTTCCTGGAGGGCAATTTCTTCCTCGACGTGCATCCTGGGCAGCCCGAGCGCGAGCGAGCTCTCCAGCGGCGACAGCATCCCGATCACCCAGACCGCGACTGCCGTCCAGCTCGACCAGATCCTCACCTCGCTCCAGGCCCCGGACCGCGCCAACCTCCAGAAACTGCTCGCGGGCTACGGCACCGCCCTCAACCACAAGCCGACCGCAGCGGAGGACGCAACCCAGGATCCGGAGGTCCAGGGGCTGACCGCCGCGCAGGCGATCAACAAGTCGTTCGACTACGGCCAGACAGCGGCCCGGGACGCGGCGATCGTCAACGAGGCCCTTCTGGGGACCGAGCCGCACGACCTCTCGACACTCATCGGCAGTCTGGCCAAGGTGACCGGGGCGCTCACCGGCCACGAGTCCCAGCTGCAGGGGCTGGTCGGCAACTTGAACACCACACTCGGTGCCCTCGCGGCCCAGTCGGGCAACCTCGAGCGGTCGATCAAGCTCCTTGGCCCAACGCTCGAGCTGTCCGAGCCGGCCCTGCGCCACACCGACCAGACCCTCCCCTTCCTCCGAACCTTTGCCCGCGAGCTCACCCCAGGCATCCGCGAGCTTCCCGCCACGATCGCGGCTTCCGGTCCGTGGCTGAAGCAGGCCAGCCTGCTCCTGAACAGGAATGAGCTCGGCTACATCGCCGATGAGCTGCGCCTGGCGGCTCCGGGCGCCGCGCTGGCCGCGTCCCAGGGCCAGGGATTCTTCAGCCAGACCGAGCGGCTCAGCAACTGCTTCACCAGAGTGCTGCTGCCCGCCGGCGACGTCGTCCTCGACGACAGTGGCCCCGGCTTTGACTTCTCGACCGGCGTCCCGAACTTCAAGGAGTTCGGCTACGCGGCGGCGCAACTCGCCGGCTCCCTGCAGAGTTTCGACGGCAACGGCCCCTTCCTGCAGGCTTCCGCGGGCAACGGCCCGGTGACCGTGACCGGCCCCCAGCCCGGAGGGGGTCCCGGCAACGAGCTGTTCGTCAGCCACGAGGCCGGCGCTCCGATCGGCACCCGCCCCGTGCTGGGCTCGAAGCCGCCCTTCAACACCAGTGTCGCCTGCCAGAACAACCCCGTCCCCGACCTCAACGGGCCCGCCGCCGCCCTCGGCTCGCCCAGCCCCGCCCAAGTCCCATGACGCGCGCATTGAGAGAACACTCCCGCGATGTGATCGCGATCATCGCCCTCATCTTGGCCGGGCTCTTTGCGCTGTTCGTGATCCTCGCCGGCCAGCGCACCAGCCTCCCCGGCTGGGTGCCGTTGCTCGGCAGCGACCGCTTCGAGCTGAAGGCGGAGTTCTCGGCGGCCCAGGCGGTGACGCCGGGGCAGGGCCAGTCGGTGGACATCGCGGGGATCAGGGTCGGGGACGTGACCGGCGTCGATCTCGAGGATGGCCACGCCCTGGTGACCATGCAGGTCGACAACAAGTACGCGCCTCTGATCAATTCGGACGCCGCGCTGTTGCTCCGACCGAAGACGGGGCTCAACGACATGGTCGTGGAGGTCGACCCCGGCACCTCCAGCGAGAACGTCAAGCAAGGCTCGACCATCCCGCTCGCGTCGACGCAGCCACAGGTCAACCCCGACGAGATTCTCTCCTCGCTCGACGCCGACACTCAGCAGTTCCTCAAGCTGCTGCTGGGCAACGGAGCCGAGGCACTCGATCCGGCCAAGAACCGGGGCGAGAAGCTCTCCGGTGCTCTCCGCCGGCTTGACCCCTTCGCCCGCGACGTTGCCCGGATCAGCGGAGCGCTGGCGGTGCGCCGCGGGAACATCCGCCGCTCGATCCACAGCTTCCAGCTGCTCAGCACCGAGCTCGGCAACAAGGACCAGGACGTCACCGACTTCGTCGATTCCTCGAACGCGGCGCTCGCCTCGTTCGCGCGGCAAGAGGCCTCGATCAGGGCTGCGATCCGCGAGCTGCCCGCCACCCTGCGTAAGACCGAGGGCGCGCTGACCAGCGCCAATCAACTGGCGCTCAACGCGGCGCCGGCGCTGCGAGACCTGATCCCAGGGGCCCAGGCGACCAAGCCCGCGCTGCAGGCGCTCGCCGCTCTGTTCCGGCAGACGACGGCGCCGATTCGCGACCAGATCAGGCCATTCACCACCCAGGTGGCGAGCCCCGTGCACCACATCCGCGAGACTTCGGTGTCACTCGGTCAGGCAGTGCCGGGGCTTCGCACCGGCTTCACCCGGCTCAACGAGGGTCTCAACGGGCTCACCTACGACCCCCCCGGCGACCAGGTGAGCTTCGCCTTCTTCATCCCCTGGCTCAATCACAACCTCAACAACCTGGCGATGCTGCAGGACGCGAATGGCCCGATTCGCGCGGGCCCAGGCGATGCTCACCTGCAACACCGCGAATCTGGCGGAGAGCACCGTCTTTTCGACTCACCCGTTCCTGCTGGCCTTGGGTCAGCTGACGGGCCTTCCCACCCAGGCCGAGATCGGCGCGATCGGGGGCTGCTGAATGGCGACTCGGCCCCCCACGATTGGACAGGTCGCCGTGGCCGTCGCCTTCGCCTTCTCCTGCTTCGGCCTGCTGCTCTTCCTCTGGAGCACCTTCGGCGGTCCGGTGCCGTTCAAGCCTGAGGGATACCGCATCGAGGTCCCCTTCAAGGAGGCCACCCAGCTCGCGGTTGAGTCCGACGTGCGGATCTCGAACGTCCCGGTGGGCAAGGTGAAGAAGATCGACCTCCCCTCCGAGGGCCCGAACCGGGATCGCGCGGTCGCCACGCTCGAGATCGACAACCAGTACGCGCCCCTACCGGCGAACACCCGGGCGATCCTGCGTCAGAAGACCCTGCTCGGCGAGACCTACGTCGAGCTCACCCCGGGCGACGGAAACGGCCCGAAGATCCCGGAAGGTGGCTCGCTGCCCGCCGCTCAGGTTGCCCCGTCGGTGCAGCTGGACGAGATCTTCCGGACCTTCGACTCCAGGACGCGGGCCGCGTTCCAGACCTGGATGCAGCAGGCGGCGATCGCCACGGCCGGGCGTGGCGCCGACCTCTCAGCGGCGATCGGCAACCTGGAGCCGTTCGCCGAGGACGCCAACCGGGTGCTGCGGGTGCTCGACACGCAGGAGGGGGCCGTCAAGCAGCTGGTCCGCAACACGGGCGTGGTCTTCGGGGCGCTGAGCGAGCGCCAAGGGCAACTTCAAGGGCTGATCCGAAACGCGGGGACGGTCTTCGCAACCACCGCCCGGCGAAACCAGGAGTTGCGGGCGACGTTCGAGGCGCTGCCGACCTTCCTCGACGAGTCCCGCCTGACTCTCACCCGGCTCGACAGCTTCGCGGCCAACGCCAACCCGGTGATCACCCAGCTGCATCCAGCTGCCCGCGAGCTCAGCAAGACCCTGCCGCAGGTGGCCCGGGCGACCCCCGACCTCCACGGCTTCTTCGTCGGTTTGCGCAAGGTCGCCAAGCGATCGCTCACCGGGCTGCCCGCCCTACGCAGGCTGCTCGACGACGATCTGCCGCCGCTGCTCGTCCAGATCCAGCCCTTCACCCAGCAGCTGGGACCGCTGGTCGAGACCCTGAACCGGTATCGACGCGAGGTCACCAGCGTGCTCGGCAACGTCGCGGCGGCCTCCAACCCGGTCGGCTCTGGTGCGGAGACCGGCGGCCAGGTCACCAACTACCTCCGGACCGCTGCGGTCCTACAACCCCAGGGCCTGGCCGCCTTCCCGAACAGGCTGACCGTGAACCGCAACAACGCCTATCCGGCGCCGGGCAGCGCGCTGGATGTGGCCGGCGGGCTGCAGAGCTTCGAGACGGGCGGCTGCAGCAGTCCACCGGGGGCGATCGCCACGCTCGATCCGAGCACTCCCCTCAACCCAGATTTCGCGGCCCGCGCCACCCTGAGCACTCCCCAGCAGATATTCGACGCGATCAAGCTCTACGGCTTCAACGACGCCCTGAGCACCTCCGGCGTCTCAGCGCCCCCCTGCGTCAAGCAGGGGCCGCAGCCCTCGATCGGCCAGATCCCGGAGATGACCGACTACCCGCACGTCTACCAGTTCGCGCCCTAGGTCTCCGGATGGCGTAGACCCCGCACAACTACGCCCAGTTAGCTGTGTTAGGTTCAGCAAGAGACCGCAACGCGAGGGCAGGTGGCTCCTTTCCAGGGGCGGCCGGGCGCCCGAGCCAAGCAGAAAAGGAGTGGTATGCAATGCGCAAATACCTGATCGGGATGATCGCTGCTCTGGTCGGTGCGCTGGCCCTCTCGAGCGTCGCCTCGGCGGACGTCACCGGCGTGAACATCGTTTCCAACATCACGCCCGCCAAGCAGAGCAAGAAGGTGCGCGGGCCAGCAAACATCTTCTTCCAGAGTTCAGATACGCACGCGGGGAATCTGCCCTGTCCGCTTGGGACTGCCAATGACCCGTCGTGTTACGCGTTCCCGCCCTCGATCCAGAGCGCGATCACCTTCCCGAAGGACCTCAAGTTCAACCCGGGCAACATCCCGGACTGCTCGTTGTCGCGGATCGTTGGCCAGTCCACGGCCAGCGCCCGGGCGGCCTGTGCGGGGTCAATCGTCGGAGGGGGAGGGAACGTCCAGACGTTCTCCGATGGCCGGAAGCTGAACGGCACGATCACGGCGTTCAACGGGGCCCCCTCGGGCGGTAACCCATCGCTTTACCTGCTCGTCGAGTTCCCGGGCGTCACCACGAAGCCGATCCTCAACGGCGTCTTCCGGGGCAACAACCTGACGGTGCAGATCCCCCCGGTCCAGGGCTCGGTGATCGATGTGTTCAGCACCACGCTCCTCGGCAAGAGGGTCGTCGGGAAGAACAAGAAGACCGGCAAGAAGACGACCTACGCTTCGATCAGGTGCTCGACCAAGAAGTGGGCGACCACCGAAACGGTCACGTATCAGAACGGTAAGACGCTGAGACCGGGTCGACGAGCGCGAAGTGCAAGCAGAAGAAGTAAGCGCTTCTTCTTCCAGCTGAAGTTGCGAAAGGGGCGGCCTTCGGGCCGCCCCTTTCATTTCCGCCTGGCGGCCTGAGCCGGGGGTAGGATGCCTCGTTCACAAAGGGCCGGTGGTCAAGGGAAGTCCGGTGAGAAGCCGGCGCGGTCCCGCCACTGTGACCGGGTGATGAGGCTGAAGCACTAGACCACTGGGGAGCCGCCGGCTCCCTGGGAAGGCGCGGCAGCCGAGCCCGGAAGCCAGGAGACCTGTCCCCGGCCAGCCAACACGACCCTCGAGGAAGGGGTGGCTCAGATGAGAATCACCGTCTGGATCGCGATGCTGGCGTCGCTGTTGATGCCTGCCTGGCTCGGCTCGGCGAGCGCCGACGCCAGCGTCGGGGCCGATCTCCGTGTAGTTGGCTCGAGTGGCCAGCTCGACGACATCACCCAGTACAGCGACACGAGCACGATGCCGACCAGCCCGCAGGCCGACTGCTTCGGGCCCGGCAGCGGCGGCTCGGGGCAGGGCGTCCCGGTTCAGGGCGCAAACGCCCTCGGCATCGTCGTCGAGGCGGCGAAGAGCCGCAACCGGCTCAACCCCCTGCTGCTTCACCGACAAGTTCGTGCCCGACGGCTTCGGCCTTGGTGTCTGCGGCATCGGCGGCAACGTCGCCCAGGGTTCTGCCTTCTGGTACACGAAGGTGAACCACACCGGGCTGCAGGTCGGCGGCTCGCAGTTCGGGATTCACGCCGGCGATCAGGTTCTCTGGTATCTCGCTCCGAACTTTCCGCCGCCGGCCGAGCTCGTGCTCGACGCCCCTGTCCGCGAGCCCCTGGGGACCCCGTTTCCGGTGCAGGTGCTCGCCTACGGCGACGACGGGACCGCCACGCCGGCCGCGGGCGCGGTCATTTCCGGCGGCGCGACGCCGGTCACCGCCGACGCGTCCGGCAACGCCCAGGTGACGATGAGCGGCCCCGGCGCCGCGCAGATTCAGGCCACGCGGGGCGCAGAGATCCCGAGCGCAGCGCTGGCCATCTGCTCCGCGGCGCAGATCGGCGATTGCCCTTCGGCGCGAGGCCGGATCATCGTCGGATCAGATGATTCCGATGTCATCGCTGGCACGGCCGGAGACGACCGGATCAAGCCCCGTGCGGGCAACGACGGCGTACGCGCGCTCGCGGGCGACGATCGGGTCGACGTGCGCGGCGGCGGCAAGGACCGCGTCAACTGCGGCGGAGGTGACGACAGCGCCAAGGCCGACAAGCGCGACAAGCTCGCGAAGAACTGTGAGCACCGCAGCCGCTCGACGAAGAAAAAAGGCAAGCACAAGGGGGCGAGGGGCAAGAAGTGAGATCGGCCCGCCGCCTGGCGGCCCCCCTGGCGCTCTGCGTCGCGGCGGCCGCCGGCTGCGGGCTCGGCCCCGGTCAGGACGAGGGTGACGTCAGCCTGACCGTGACGCGCGACTACGGCAGCAAGGTCATGCTCCAGAAGACCGACTCGATCAAACAGTCGGACACTGTGCTCCGTGTCCTGGACCGAAATGTGGAGATCACGACGCGCTACGGCGGCGGGTTCATCCAGTCGATCGACGGCCTCGCGGGCAGCCAGAGCGCGGGCCGCAGCAGCGACTGGTTCTTCTACGTGAACGGAATCGAGTCGCCGATCGGCTCCGCCCAGTACGACCTCTCCGGAGGGGACCGGATCTGGTGGGACTACCGCGACTGGACCGCCGCCATGCGGGTCCCGGCGGTGGTCGGCTCCTGGCCGGAGCCCTTCCTGCACGGCTTCCAGGGAACCCGCTGGCCGGCCGCCGTGGACTGCCGCGCGGCCATGGCGCTCTGTCAAACGGTGTCCCGGCGTCTCGCCGCGGCCGGCGCTCTAGAAGGCGGCGCTCCGAGCAACGCGATCGCCGTCGAGGTCGGGCCGTGGGCCACGATCCGACATGACCATGCTGCTGCGCTGCTCTCGCAGTCGCCCGATCGCAGCGGGGTCTTTGCCCGCTTCGTCGGGGCGAACAAGCCGCTGCTCGAGCTGCTCAACCAGCGCGGGGCGCCCGCCGGCAGCATCGGCAAGGGAGGGGGTCTGGTAGCCGCGCTCCGGCCAGGGGGCGGACCTCCGGTGTGGGTCGTGACCGGAACGGACAGCAAAGGCGTCGCCGCCGCCGCCAGCCTGCTCGGGGAGCAGCTTCGCAATCACTACGCCGTCGCCGCCCAGCCCGGTGCCGGGGCGATCGGGGTGCCGGTCCCGTGAGGCCCGCGCTCGCCTACACGCCGGGCCGCAGCCCCCTGCATCGGGCCTCGCCGGGGGCCGCGATCGCGTACCTGGGTGCGCTGGCGGCCGTGGGCTTCATCTACCCGAGCCCGCTGGTCCTGGTCGCCGCCGGGCTCGCGACGGTCCTCGCGGGCCTCGCGGCGGGAGCCGGTCGAGCCGTCCGGGCCTCGCTGCGGCTCGCCCTGCCGCTCTTGCTCTTCATGGTGGTCGTCAACGCCCTGGTCAGCCACCGGGGCGAGACGGTGCTGGTGCGCGGCTGGGAGATGCCGGTGCTGGGCAACACCGACGTGACGCTCGAGTCCCTGGCGGCGGGTGGTGCGATCGGCCTGCGGGTGGTGGCGGTGGTGCTCGTCTTCGCCGTCTACTCGGCCTGCGTCGACCCGGATCGCGTGCTGCGCGTGCTGCGTCCGATCGCCCGCCGCTCGGCGATGACTGCCGGGCTGGTCACGCGGATGGTCCCGCTGGCCGCCGCCGACGGGGCTCGCCTGAGAGAGGCGGCTGCCCTGCGTGGCCCGGGCGCGGAGCCGGTCGGTCGCGCGGCGATGGCGCGGCGGCTGGTCGAAGGCTCCCTCGATCGGGCCGTGGACGTTGCCGCCACGCTCGAGCTTCGAGGCCACTCGCTTGGTGTGAGACCCGCGCGCCGACGGGAGCGCTCTCTTGACGACGCCCCGCTCTACGCGACGGGCGCCGCGCTCCTGCTCATTGCCGCGCTCGCCCGGATCGCCGGGGCTGGGGGCTTCGAGACCTACCCCCGCATCGAGATGGCCTTCGGCCCGGTCACGATCGGGCTCTGCGTCGCGCTGATCGGGGTCGCCGCAGTCCCGTTCGCGCTGCGGAGGTGGCGGTCGCGTGGCTGACGTCGCGTTGCGGACGAGCGGGCTCACCTACCGGTACCCCGGCGCCGCCCGCGACGCCCTCCGGGGAATCGACCTGCAGGTGGAGCCCGGCGAATTCGTGGTCATCGCGGGCCGCTCCGGCTCCGGCAAGTCGACCCTCTTGCGGGCCGCCTGCGGACTGGTGCCGCATTTTCACGGCGGGCAGGTCGAGGGCGAGCTGGAGGTGGCCGGAATGGAGGTGAGCTCCCATGGACCTGCGGAGCTCGCCGAGGTGGTCGGGCTGGTCGCCCAGGAGCCGGAGACACAGGTGGTGAGCACG
This sequence comes from uncultured Solirubrobacterales bacterium, assembly GCA_963695675.1. Classification (GTDB taxonomy): domain Bacteria; phylum Actinomycetota; class Thermoleophilia; order Solirubrobacterales; family 70-9; genus DASUPK01. The sequence continues at coordinate 384,060 of CAVOGY010000007.1, read as the reverse complement.
ACCGTGAGGGCCGAGATCGAGCTGCCCCTGGAGCTTCGCGGCGTCTCGCCGGCCGCCAGATCGCGGGCCGTCGAGGAGGTGTCCCTGGCGCTCGCGATCGACGGGCTCCTCGATCGGACCACGGACACGCTCTCCGGCGGCGAGCTGCAGCGGGTCGCGCTGGCGGCGGCCCTCGCCACCCGGCCGCGCCTGGTGCTGCTCGACGAGCCCACCTCTCAGCTCGACCCGGTGGCGGGCGACGAGCTGACCTCGCTCCTGCGACGGTTGAACGAGGAGTGGGGGGTGGCCGTACTGCTCGGCGAGCATCGTCTCGAGCGCTGCCTGGCGGCTGCCGACCGGGTCCTCGCCCTCGACGCTGGCGCGGTCGCCTTCGATGGCGTGCCCTCGGATTTCCTGCGCTGGGCTCTCGACCGCGATCCCGCCCTGGCCACGCCCGGCGCGCGGCTGCTCGACGGTGTCGGGCTGAAGGCCCCGGCGAGCGTCCGCGAGGCGCGCCGCACCCTGCAGAGGGCGGGCGTCGAGCTGGCGCCGAGCGAGCCGCCCGCCGAGAGGACGTCCCGCGCGCGCCGCAGAGATCCGGCGCTGGCATTCCGCAACCTCTGGGTGGAGCTGGGAGAGGGGGAGGAGCGCACCGAGGCCCTCCGGGGCGTTGAGCTCCAGATCAACCCGGGCGAGCGGGTGGCCCTGATGGGCAGCAATGGCGCCGGGAAGACCACGCTCCTGCGGGCGGCGGCCGGGCTGATCGAGCCGCAGCGCGGTGGCATCGCGGCCCCACGCGGGGTTGCACTGCTACCCCAGAGGCCGGGCGACCTCTTCGTCCACGAGCGGGTCGGGGAGGAGCTGCGCGGCGCCGCCGGGTCCGAGGCCTTGCGGCGCTTCGGCCTCCAGGGCCTGGAGGAGACGGACCCCCGCGACCTTTCGGGCGGCGAGCGCCAGCGCCTCGCCCTGGCCATCGTCGTCGCTGGCCGCGACACCGGGGAGGGAGAGCTGCCCGGCGCCCTGCTGCTCGACGAGCCGACCCGGGGTATGGACCGGGCCCGCAAGGGCGAGCTCGCGGCGCTCGGCCGGCAGCTGGCGGAGCGGGGGACCGCCGTGATGGTCGCCACCCATGACGTCGAGTTCGCGGCGACGTTCGCCGAGCGGGTCGTCCTCCTCGCGCGAGGGGAGGTCGCAGCGGATGGCGACGCGGCCGAGCTCCTCGCGGGCGGCTGGTACTTCTCGAGCGAGGTGGCGCGGATCCTCGACGGCGCCGCGATCACCGTCGACGAGGGCGCCTCGGTCCTGCGCGACGCCTTGGCCGGCCGGCCGGCGGTCCGGGCCAGGGAGGGGGCGAAGTGACCTGGCAGCTCGGCGTCCTCTTGGTGCTCGCGGCGATGCTGATCGGCGGTTTCGCCTGGTATGAGCGCTCGCGCCCACCCTCCCAGATCGTCGCCTTGGTCGCGGCGCTCGCCGCGATCTCGGTTGCCGGCCGGGTTGCCTTCTCGCCGATCCCGAATGTGGTGCCGACCACCGACATCACGCTGATCGCCGGGTTCGCGCTCGGGGGGGCGCCGGGCTTCGCGGTGGGCGCGCTCTCCGGCCTGGCCTCCAACTTCTGGCTCGGGCAGGGGCCCTGGACGCCCTGGCAGATGGCCGGCTGGGGCATGACCGGCCTGTTCGGCGCCTGGCTCGCGGCTCTCAGCGGCCGGAGGCTCGGCCGGGTGTGGCTTGCGGTGGTCTGCGCCCTGGCCGGGTTCGCCTACGGCGCGCTGCTGGACTTCTCGTTGATGGTCACCTACGGCGGCGAGCAGTCGCTTGACCGCTTCCTGGCCATCTCGGCGAGAGGGGTCCCCTTCAACATCGCCCACGCGGGCGGGAACGCGGCCCTGGCGCTCGTTGCCGGGCCGGCGATGGTCCGGATGCTGCTCCGCTACCGGCGCCGCTTCGAGTACGCCTGGAGGCGCCGCGCACCCGCACCGACGGCCCGAGCGGGCGGAGCCGCGACAGCCGCCTGCCTGGTCGCCGCCATGCTGCTCGCGGCCCCGGCTCTGCTGTCCGGCGACCGGGCCCAGGCCTCCGGTGCCGGGTCCGGCTCGGCCGTGGCCTGGCTGCGCGGCGCGGAGAACGACGACGGCGGCTTCGGCTTCGCGCCGGGCGAGGAATCGAGCCCGGCGATGACAGGCTGGGCCGTGCTCGGGCTCGAGGCGGCAGGAGTCAACCCGCTCGACGTCGACCACGGCGACGCCACCCCGATCTCCTACCTCGCCGGGACCGTCGGCGAGATCAGCACGACGGGCGACATCGAGCGCACGATCCTCGTCCTGCGCGGAGCGGGGCTCGATCCGCGCCAATTCCAGGGGCGCGACCTTGTCGCCCGTCTGCTGGCGCGCCGCGGCGGGGACGGCTCCTGGGGAGGCCAGGTGAATCCGACGGCGTTCGGGATCCTCGCGCTGAAGGCCGCCGGAGCGACGTCCGGCAACTCCCGCTCGGTGGGCTGGCTGCGGACGCAGCAGAACGAGGACGGAGGCTGGGGCTTCGCGCCGGGGTCGGCAAGCGATCCGGACAGCACCGGCGCCGTCCTGCAGGCGCTTGCCGCCGGAGGAGGTGCGAGGGTGCGCGCCAGCGCAACCCGTGTGATGAGGGGAATGCGGGGCGGGGTCTCCTATCTGCGAAGCGTCCAGCGGTCGGGCGGGGGATTCGCTCTCAGCGGTGGCACGGCCAACGCCCAGTCGACGGCCTGGGCGGTGCAGGGGCTGGCCGCCGCGGGTGTCTCGCCTTCCTCGGTGCGGAGCGGTGGCCGCTCGCCGCTCGACTACCTGGCGGGCGTCCGGGCAGGCGACGGCCACTATCGCTACTCCTCCTCCAGCGACCAGACGCCCGTCTGGGTCACCGGGCAGGCCCTGATGGCCGCCAACGGCGCCGCCTTCCCGCTCAGCCCGCTCCCCAGGCAGGTCTCGACGCCTCGGGCCGCCGTCCCAGACCCAGCCGGCGGCGGCGCCCCCGCTCAGGGCTCGGCCGGGAAGGCGGGAAAGACGCACGGAGCAGCGCGACCCCGCGGCGACCCCGGGAGCCCAGCCCGCGGAGCAGCCCACTCCGCAGCCCCTCGCACCGGCCTCGTCCAGCGGCGACGATGGGGGTGGGGGTGGAATCCTCGGCTGGCTGATCGCGATCGCCGCCGCGGCCGCACTCGCGGCCGCAGCATGGGGCGGCTGGGTCCTGTACCAGCGCCGTCTGCCCGACCGTCCGGCGGGACCAGGCCACTAGCTAGCCTCCCCCTCGATGGAAGTCGAGGAGGCGATTCGCACGCGGCGCACCCACAAGGCCTTTCGGCCCGAGCAGGTCGACCGGGCTCTGCTCGAGGAGCTGGTGGACCTGGCCCGCTGGGCTCCCAACCACAACCTGACCAATCCATGGCGCTTTCGCGTGGTCGGCCCCAAGGCCCTGGAGCGGCTCAAGGACGCAGCCGGGCCCGAGTCGGCCCCCAAGCTCGACCGCGCGCCGACCCTCGTCGTCTGCTCCTGCGCGCTCACCGGCGAGCCGATCCAGGACGAGGAGGACCTCCACGCCTCCGCCTGCGCCGCCTACATCGTCCTGCTCGCAGCCCACAGCCGGGGGCTTGCGAGCTACTGGCGGACTCCCGAGGTCCTCCGCACTCCCGAGGGCCGCGCCGCCGTCGGCATGCCCGACGACGAGCGCTTCATCGGGCTGCTCCACCTCGGCACACCGGTCCAGGAGCAGCGGGCGCCGGAGCGGCTGCCGGCGGACCAGGTGGTCGAGTTCCTCGAATGATCTCGCGCGCGGAAGCGCTCGACGCGATGGGGGAGGACCACTTCGACGTGGTGGTGGTCGGCGGCGGGATCACCGGCGCCGGCGTCGCGCTCGATGCTGCGTCGCGGGGCTACTCCGTGGCACTGGTCGAGCGCGATGACTTCGGCCAGGGCACCTCGAGCCGATCGTCGAAGATGGTCCACGGCGGCCTTCGCTACCTGCAGAACTTCGACCTCGGCCTGGTCCGCGAGGCGTTGCTCGAGCGCCAGCTGCTCGTCCGGCTCGCGCCCCACCTCGTCTACCCGACCCCGTTCCTGGTGCCGGCCCCGGGGAAAGAGCGCCGCAACCTGCGCCTCGGGCTCGGCCTCAACATGTACGACGTGATGGCGACCGCGCGCATCGGGCGCGGGCGGAGCCAGCGGAACGAGCACTCCAGAGAGTCCGACTACTGGTCTCCGGACCGCCATCGCACGATCTCGGGGGAGGAGGCCGCCGAGCTGATCCCGGCGCTCGGGCCGATGGAGCCGAGCTCGGCCTACCTCTTCTACGACTGCCAGACCGACGACGCCCGGCTGGTCCTCACGGTGCTCGGCGAGGCTGAGCGGTTCGGCGCGGTCGTCCTGAACGGCGCCGAGGTGACGGAGGTCCTCGACGAGGGAGGGCAAGCAGCCGGCGTGGCCTTCACGGAGTCGGAGTCCGGCGAGCGCGTCGAGGTTCGCGCCGACAACGTCGTCAACGCCACTGGGGTCTGGGCCGACCGGATCCGCCCGGACGAGCTCCACACCGAGGAGGAGATCCCCAATATCCGGCCCAGCCGCGGCACGCATGTGACGGTCTCGACCGAGCGGCTCGACATCGGCACGGCGGCCTGCATCGTCCCGGCCGGCGGCGAGCGCACGATCTTCGCGCTGCCCTGGTACGGGCACGTGCTGGTGGGGACGACCGACAACGACTACGAGGGCGACATCGATCACGTGCCCCCGAGCGGGGACGACGTCGAGTACCTGCTCGACGCCCTGAACAGCTACTTCGGGACCGAGCTCGGCCCCGATGACCTGACGGGCGCATACGCCGGAGTGCGCCCGCTGATCTCGACCGGCGATCCGAAGAAGTCGGTGGACATCTCCCGCAAGGCGGAGCTCTACGAGACCTCGTCCGGGATGCTCACCATCACCGGCGGCAAGCTCACCACCTTCCGGCGCATGGCTGCCCAGGTCGTCGACCGGATCGTCGAACGCGATGGCCGCGAAGCCGAGTGCCGCACCGACGACATTCCCCTCGGGATGGCGGCCCGTCCCGAGGATCTGGAGACGAGCGTCGCGCTCCCCGAAGGCGCAACCGACCAGCTCGCCTTCCGCTACGGGCATGCGGCGCGTGCCGTCCTCGATGTATGCGAGGAGCGCCCCGAGCTGGCGCAGCCGATCGTGCCGGGCCACCCCGATCTGCTGGCCGAGGTCGTGATCGCCGCCAGGCGCGAGCAGGCGCGCTCCGTCTCCGACGTGCTCTTGCGGCGCACCCGGCTCGGGCTGCTGGCAGCGCCCGAGCTGCGCGACGGCGAGGCGCCTGTCGCGGTGGCGCGGGCGCTCCGCGAGGAGCTCGGTTGGAGCCAGTCCCGGGTCGCCGCGGAGCAGGAAGCCTGGTCCCGGGTCGCCGACGCTGAGGGCCTGGACCCCGCACGTATGCCGGCGCCGTAGGGCTCCCCTCGGGATTAGCATTGCGGCGCCCGATGGCCCTGCAGGACCAACATCTCGCCGACCTTCACCAACGCGCGCGAGTGCTGGGCGTGCCGGGGTACCGGATGCTGCCGCGCCTCGAGCTGATCGAGGCCATCGAGGAGCGCGAGGAGGGGAGGGGGTATGAGCCCGCGGATCGCGAGGAGGCGGTCGACGCTGGCCTCGAGCGGCCGCACCACGAGCCCCTCGAGGATGAGGAGCCAGAGGAAGAGCCAGACACCGAGAAGCCGGCGGAAAGGGACCGGCGCGACCGGTCCGACACCTCTGAACCCGACGAGCCCGATACGGAGCCGGTCAGCGGCGTGCTCGACCGGATGCCGCAGGGCTATGGCTTCCTGCGGCTGAGCGGCCTGCACGAGGCCGAGGGGGACGTCTACGTCTCGGCCTCCCAGATCCGCCGCTGCGAGCTGCGTCCCGGCGACGAGGTGAGCGGCCCCGCTCGACAGCCCCGCCGTGGCGAGCGTCATCGCGCCCTGGTCAGGGTCGAGGGCGTCAACGGGCAGAGCCCCGAGGAGGAGCGCACGCCCTTCGAGGACCTCACCGCTGCGCCGCCACACCGCCGTCTCTTCTCGCCCGATGCGCCGGGAGACCCGCAGGTCCGGGCCGTCGACCTGCTCGGCCCCCTGGCCTTCGGCCAGCGGGTGCTCATCCTCGCGCAGCCGCGCTCGGGGCGGACGACGCTCCTACGGGCACTGGGCTCAGCGATCGCCGAGACCGACGCCCACCTCTGCGTCCTGCTCGCCGATGAGCGGCCCGAGGAGGTTCCACAGTGGGAGCGCGCCCTGCCCGACGCGGAGATCTTCGCCGCGACCGCCGATCAGGAGCCACGCGACCAGGTCCGGGAGGCCGAGTTGGCGATGGGACACGCCAAGCGGCTCGCCGAGGGGGGTGGGGACGTCGTGGTCCTGATCGACTCTCTGAGCAGACTGGCGCTCGGCTACCGCGACCCGGCTCGGGTGAAGCGGATGTTCGGCGTTGGCCGGGAGCTCGGCGAGGTCGGGACCGGGTCGCTCACCGTTATCGCGACAGTGCTCGACTCCGATGATCGCGGTGCGGAGGTCCGCGAGGCGCTGCAGACGACCGAGAACCTGCTCCTGCGGCTCGACGCCGGCCTCGCCGCCAAGGGAATCGTCCCGTCGCTGGTCGCGGCCGACTCCGGGGCGTCGGGTGAGGAGGAGCTGCGTGATCCCGAGGAGCTCGAGAAGGTTCGGCGCCTGCGCGAGGAGCTGAGCGAGATGGATCCGGAGCGGGCGGCCAGGGCGCTCGCGGATCAGATCGCCGCGACCGCCAGCAATAGCGAGCTGCTGAGCCGGCTCTAGGCCCGGTCGCGGCCGCCGTAGGCGATGCTGCCCCAGGAGGGCTCCGCGGAGAGCTCGATCAGCTCGGAGTCGCGATCCGGCTGAACGTAGCCGAAGGTCTGGGTCGACTCGTCGAAGACGATGTCGAGCTCGCCCTCCTTGACCCGCTGATCCAGCCAGGCGCCGCGGAAGACCAGCCGGCGCAGCCAATGGACGAGGCTCTTGCTGGAGGGGCCGATCAGGTCCTCCCAGTTCTCGTTGACGTGTTCCCCCAGAGGAGAACAGGGTTCGCGTATCTCGCCGTTCACGGCCAGCTCGAGCAGGTCCTCGAGCTCGTGCTCGTCGAGGCCCTGGCGCACGAAGTCGAGCTTGACCGCCGCTTGCTCGACCCGCTGGGCGAAGTCACGCTCGTTGAACGAGAACCGGAGCTCTCCGTACTCGAGCACGTAGTCCGCGCCGGACTCGTAGTTTCCTCTGCGTGCGGTCTCGTCCACCGGTTGGGGAATCTTCGCGCATGAGGGGTGCCGCCGCCAGTTTTCTCCGCCCCCTGAACGTCCGGTTGCAGCAAAAGGGAACCCAGGGTCGAGCGTCGATGGTCTGCTAGCGAAATGCGCAACCGGCTAGGTGGTCGTTGACCACTCCGATCGCCTCCATCGTCGCGTAGACGGTCGTCGGGCCGACGAAGACGAAGCCGCGCCGCTTGAGCTCCTTGGCAAGTGCCTTCGACTCGGGGGTGGTCGGCTCCAGGTCGTCGAGTGTCTCTGGTGCCGGCGGCGCGTTGTCCGGGGCGAACCCCCAGATCAGCTCGTCGAGGCTCTCACCATTGGCATGCATCTCGCGCGCCGCCTTCGCGTTCGCGATCGCGGCGTCGATCTTCTTCCGGTTGCGGACGATCCCGGCGTCGGCGAGCAGCCGCGCGACGTCGGCGCTGCCGTAGTCGGCGACCCGTTCGACGTCGAAGTCGTCGAAGGCGCGGCGGAAGTTCTCGCGCTTGCGCAGGATCGTGAGCCAGGAGAGCCCGGACTGGAACGCCTCGAGGGTGAGCCGCTCGAAGAGCTCGACCTCGCCGTGTAGCGGCCGCCCCCACTCGTTGTCGTGGTATTCGAGGTAGTCCGGGGTCCCGATCGCCCATCCGCAGCGCGGCTTTCCGTCCGCGCCCCTCTCCACTCCGGTCGACACGCTCATCCGCCTCGCACGGTCATGGCTGGTACGGCGGCGCCTCGCCCCAGCCCCAGTGCGGCACTGGGGCCTGCTGCGGAACGTCCGCGCCGGGCTGAGAGTTGTGCATGGCGAGGCGGGTTCCCCACTCGACGTACGCCATGAAGGCGGAGCGGAACTCCGGATCGGCGGGCAGTCCGGCGTCATCGGCGGCGAGGCTCATCAAGGTCGCAAAGCGCAGGCGCTGCTCCGGGGTGATCGCGAGATCGTGGTGCTTCATCACCATCCGGTGGTAGCCGCCCAGCTGGTCGGTGTAGTCGGTCGGGCCGCCGAAGACCTCGGACCACCAGAGGATCACGTGGTCGCGGTGCTCGCGGCTGACGCCGCCGGGGAAGAGCGGCGAGATCAGCTCGTCGCGCTCGACCCGGTCGTAGAAGGCATTGATCAGGCGCTCGAACGCCGCGCGGCCGCCGGCCCACTCGTACAGCGTCGGTGGATCCGCCGGGTCGGCCACCCCGTGAAGCTAGCGAGCGGACGGCTTCGCCATCAGATCGCGGCCACGAGCGGCCGCCCCACACAGCCGCTCGGGGCTTCGCCCCTCGCTCAAAGTAGTGCGGCCAGGTGGCCGCTAGCGCTGCCGGCCGAAGATGCGCAGCAGGAAGAGGAAGAGGTTGATGAAGTCGAGGTAGAGCGCGAGGGCGCCCATGATCGCCGCGCGCCCCGCGGCGTCGCCCGTCAGCCCCTGATTGCCGATCTGGTTGAGCTTCTGCATGTCGTACGCGGTCAGCGCGGCGAAAATCCCCACCCCCGCGTAAGTGGTAATCCAGTAGAGGGTGCTGTTTGCCCAGAAGACGTTGACGATCGTCGCCAGGATCAGCCCGATCAGGGCCATGAAGGCGATCGACCCGACCTTGGAGAGGTCGATGTCGGTGATCGCGCCCCAGACGGCGAGCGCTCCGAACATCCCGGCCGTGATCAGGAACGCCGTGAAGATCGACTGGCTCGTGTAGAGATCGAAGATGAACGCGAAGGTGACCCCGACGGTCGCGGAGTAGATCAGGAAGAGCACGGTCGCCAGCCCGACCGAGATCCGGTTGATCAGGAACGAGATCCCGAAGACGATCCCGAGTTGGACGACGATGACGCCGATGATGATCCCCGGCGACTCGGTGATGTCGGTGAGCAGCTGATCGTTTGAACCGATCGCGGCGGCCACGCCGCCGGTGACGGCGAGCCCGACAAACATCCAGAGGAAGACCCGCTGCAGGAAGGTCGAATCGGGTCGGGCGACTTCGGCCGGCTGTGCCGCGTACTCCATCGGCGCCGAAGCTTATGCAGGGGTGGTGACGCCACTCCGCTTCCGCCGGCTCCGGTGGACCGAGCTCCTCGGTGTCGAGTTCCCGGTCGCGACGACCCGGCTCAGCCGGCTGCTCGGCCTGGCCCTGCTCTCGCGCGAGCGCGCCGGGGCGGGACTCCTGATCCCGCGCTGCCGCAGCGTGCACACGCTGGGGATGCGGTTTCGCCTCGACCTGCTCTTCTTCGACGCCGCGGGCCGCGTGATCGAGATCCGCCGGAACGTTCCGCCGATCCGGCTCGTCCGCTGCCCGCCCGCGGACGCGGTGCTGGAGCTGCCGTCGCCGTAGCGATCAGGGCGTGATTTGGTGCGGGTCTTCCGGGGTGAATCCATGGCCGCCGTAGAGCTTCACGAAGTGCGCGCCCGTGACACTGGCTCGTCGCTCCAGCACACCTCCACGCCGCTCGAAGAGCGTCACGTCGTCAGCGCCACCCCGGCCGATGGGTTGGACGAGACGCCCACCGTCCCGGAGCTGCGCCACGAGCGGGTCGGGAACCCTCGTGAAGGCCGCCGAGACCACGATCGCGTCGAAAGGCGCTTCTTCGGGGAAGCCCGCGGTCCCGTCGCCGACGACCACCACCGCATTCCGGATCTGGTGATGGTCGAGGTTGCGCCGGGCCGCCTGCGCCAGGTCGGCGAGGCGCTCGATGCTGAAGACGCGACGGGCGAGTCTGGCGAGCAGCGCCGTCTGAAAGCCATGGCCGGTGCCCACCTCGAGCACACGCTCGTCCCCCTCAAGCGCCAGTGCCTCGAGCATGGCTGCCACGAGGGAAGGCTGTGTCGTCACCTGATCATGCCCGATGGGGATCGGCTCATCGCGGTAGGCGCGGCCGCCGTACCTCCGTGGCACGAACCCGGCCCGCGGCACACTGGCGATCGCCTGGAGCAGCCGCTGGTCGCGGATTCCCTTCGCGCGTGCCACCTCGGCCAGTCGCTCCGGACCATCCGCGCGCACCGGTGGCGCGCTCTCCCCGGGGCTATGCGAACGCAGCCGCCAGCGCCTCACCATGGGCACGGCTGCGCGGGTCCAGTCGCTTGAGCCCGAGCTGATCGGCGATCGACAATGCCCGCTCGTACTCTCCACCGCTGACGCCGCGATTGATCTCCTCGAACTTCCCGTCAGCGCCGACCTTGCCCGCCGGGTAGTACTGAGCCATCAGGTTGACGTAGGTGCCCGGACCCAGCTCCGCGGCGACGAAGCGGAGGATCGCCTCGGTCTCTTCGACCATCCCTGGCATCAACAGGTGGCGGACGATCAGCCCCCGCCGCGCCATCCCCCGATCGTCGAGCACCAGGTCGCCGACCTGGCGGTGCATCTCCCTGACGCTCTCCCGCGCCACCTTCGAGTAATCACGCTTGGCGAGGTAGCGCCGCGCCCGCTCCTCCGTCCACATCTTCAGGTCGGGCATGTAGACGTCGACGACCCCGTCGAGCAATCCGAGGCTCTCAGGGCTGTCGTAGGCGCTTGTGTTGTAGACGATCGGCAGACGAAGCCCCCGTTCCGCCGCGAGTGGCAGAGCTTCGAGGATCTGAGGGACAACATGCTCCGGGGTGACCCAGTTGATGTTGTGGCAGCCGATCCCTTGCAGTTCGAGCATCATCTCGGCGAGCCGCTCCGGCCGTACGGGCTCGCCCTTCACCCGCCAGGAGATGTCGTTGTTCTGGCAGAAGACGCAGCGCAGATTGCAGCCGCTGAAGAAGATCGTCCCCGAGCCCCGCTGACCCCGAAGGCAGTCCTCCTCGCCGAAATGAGGAAAGTGGGAGGCCACCACGGCGTGGCGGCCGATTCCGCAGAGCCCCGCCTCGTCCTCGAGCCGATCGACCTTGCACAGTCGCGGGCATACGCGGCACGGCTCGCGAAGAAGATGCGTCGCCAGCTTGGCTCGATCGGCGAGCTCTCCCGTGCGATACAGCGTCAGGTAGGGAGGCTCCCAGTCCGGCATTCTCCGCGGTTATAGCCAATTGCCCTAGCTCCCTGGCGTCTAGGCCGGGGAGAGTTTGAGCCTCCCGCTGCTCAACCGGGCGATGCTCCCCCAGGTCGAAGAGCTGGCGACGGTGGTGGTCTGCGAGGACGACGATCCCACGCGCGAGCTGCTCTGCGATCACCTCACCGCCGACCGCTACCGGGCCCTGCCGGCACCGAGCGCCTCGGATGCTCTGCGCCTCTGCGGCTACAACCACCCGGACCTGATGCTGCTCGATCTCGGGCTCCCTGATGCCCCCGGGATCGACGTGCTGCGGGAGATTCGCTCTGGTGGTGAGCGGTTCGACCCCGAGCTTCCCGTGCTCGTCCTCTCCGGGAGAACCAGCGAGGCCGACAGGCTCCGCGGTTTCGAGGCCGGCGCGGACGATTACCTCCAAAAGCCTTTCCACTACCCGGAGCTGCTGGCCCGGCTAGCGGCCGTTCTCCGCCGGCGCTCCGGTCGCCGCCAGGGCCCGATTCGCGTCGGGGACTTGAGCGTGGACCCGGTGACGCGCCGCGTCCGGGTCGACGGGCGTGAGGTGCAGCTGGCCAACAAGGAGTTCGCACTGCTCAGCGCGCTGGCGTCAGAGCCGCGCCGCGTCTTCACCAAGGACGAGCTGCTGCGAGACGTTTGGGGGTTCCGATCGAAAGGCCGCACCCGGACGCTCGACTCCCACGCGAGTCGGCTAAGGCGCAAGCTCGACCCGGACGGGGCGCGCTACGTCTTCAACTGCTGGGGAGTCGGCTACCGGTTGCTCGGCGGGTGATCACACCGGGCCACAAGCGTGCCCTGAACCGGGCCCTGCACGAACTCCGCCGCCCGCTCCAGGCTCTGCTGCTCCTCGAGGACGGCACCGGGGGGCACGTCGCGACCCCGTCGGCCGCCAGCCAGAGGGGCCTGCTGGAGCTTGCGACCAGCGCCCTGCAGGATCTCGACTGCGCGCTCAACGGCAAGGCGCCGTCCCGGCCGACTCGCCGTTTCTCCTGCCGCGAGGTGGTGCTGGCCTGCCTGGAGCGGTGGCGGCCGCAGGCCGCCCGGGCAGGGGGCATCCGCGTGTACTGGGACGCCGGCCCCGCACCGATCGAGGGAGACGCCGCTCGGATGTCCCAGGCTCTGGACAACCTGCTTTCCAATGCCCTCGAGCACGGCGGCCCTCCAGTGGTGGTCACGGGTGCGCTCGTGGCCGGGCGAATCAGGATCACGATCGCGAACGGGGTGGGGCCGACCTCCCCGGCGCGCCACCGGGATCCTCGCCGGGGACACGGGACCGACCTCGTCTCCGATGTGGCGAGCGCGCATCGCGGCCGCTTCGCCCTCTGCCACACAGGCAGCGGCTGCGTTGCGGCGCTCGAGCTTCCGCTGGCGGAGCCGGGTTACGCGCAGGCGGCGTGAGCCGCCGGGCTCGCGCGCTCGCCTTCCTGACCGCGGCGCTGGTCTGCGCCTTGCTCGCTGCCACCGTGGCAGGCCGCTACCGCTCCCGACTCGAGGCGCGCTACGGGCCTCTGCGGCCGGTGGTGGTGGCCGCATCGGAGCTGGCCGCGGGCGAGCCGATCGGCGTGGGGCTGGCGCAGTCGGCACTTGCCGTTCGCCGGGTGCCGGCCAGCTTCATCCCGCCGGGAGCCCTGGCGCGCACCGCGGATGCCCTCGGCCGTGCCCCCGGGACGACCATCCCGGCCGGTTCCTATGTGCTGGGCGCCCAGCTGGTCCTCCCTCGTCCCAAGGAGCCGCGGGAGCCCGGCGTCGGGCTGGGGCTCCGCCCGCTGCAGGTCGCGGTGGCGGGGGCAGAGGCGCTCACGGTCGAAGGGACCGCGCCGGAGGGCCGCCGGGTCGACGTGGTGGTCTCGCGGCAGGCGGGACTTGGCCGCTCAGCCAGCGCCCACATCGCCGCCAGCGCCGTAAAGCTACTGGCGCTGGCGGCGCCGGGCGAACCGGGTGAGTCGTGGTCCGCGACGCTCGCGGTCACCGAGCAGCAGGCTCTTTCGTTGATCGCCGCACAGAGCGCCGGCCGCGAGATCCGCCTGCTTCCCCGCCCCTGATCAGGCTGGTACCTCGCTCAGCTGGGCGAGCCGGATGGAGTTCCCCGACGGATCCCGGAACGCGGAGTCGATTCCATACGGACGCTCCGAGGGCTCCTCGGTGAACTCGACACCGCGGCCCTTGAGCTCCTCGTATGTGGCCTTGATGTCGTCTGTCGCGAGGAACACCGTCCCGGCGAATCCCTTCGACATCAGCTCCTCGACCTGCTTCTTCGTCTCACCATCCATCACCGGCGGGCCCGGGATCGCCATCAGAACGATCGCGATGTCCTCCTGTCCGGGTGGTCCAACGGAGAGCCAGCGGAAGTCGCCCAGCTCGGGCAGGGTCACGTCGGCGCGAACCTCCATGCCGACCTTCTCGGTCCAGAAGGCGAGTGCCTCTTCCTGGTCGTGCACCCACAACTGCGTGGTGGAAATCCTGATCATCGGTCCTCCTGTCTTGATTTACAGCTCGCCGACCAAGCTAGACGCGGGTCGCGCCGTTGTCTTCTTCAAACGTGCTGTCTTGGGCCGGCCGTAGAAGCGCAGGACGCAGGTGGGGATCAACGCGTGGCTGGCCGCCGGTGGGAACTCGGCCCGGTAAGCCGTTGGTGACATGCCGTAGGTCCCGGTGAAGCTGGTCGTGAACGAGCCGACGCTTCGAAGGCCGACCGACATGCAGATCTCGGCGACCGAGTGGTCGGTTGTCCGCAGCAGCGCCGCCGCCCGCTCCAGGCGGCGGCTGAGCAGGTAGGCGTGCGGTGCCTCACCGAAGGCGCGGCGGAATTCGCGGCTGAAATGTGCACGCGAGAGGCCCGCGGCCGCAGCCATGTCCTCGACGTCCAGATGCTCGAAGTAGCGCGCGTCCGCGAGGTCCTTGGCTCGCAGCAGGTGACGGGCTGGGGGAACGAAGGCCATCGCTGCAATATGAGACGGCGCTGGACCCCTCAACTCATCGCAGAGCGGAAGGCGCCCTCCGCTTCGTCGCCGCGGACGGCGAAGACGACTCGCTCCAGCCCGCTGCCCTGATCGAGGTGGCGGCGGACCTCCTCGACCTCGATCCTGGCGGCCTCGTCGAGGGGAAAGCCGCCCACTCCCGTGCCGAAGGCGACCAGCGCCAGGCTCCTCGCGCCGAGCTCGTCGGCCTTCGCGAGGGTGCTGGCTGTCGCGCTGCGGATGATCTCCGCCGAAGTCGGCCCCCCGAGCACCATCGTCGCGGCGTGGATCACCCAGCGGCACGGCATCTCACCGGCGGTGGTCTCGGCGGCCTCCCCGAGTCCGATCGGTGCCCGGTCGTCGCTCTCCGCCTGCACCGACGGGCCGCCGGCCCTCGAGATCGCGCCCGCCACCCCGCCACCGTGGCGGAGCTCGGTGTTGGCCGCGTTCGCGATCGCGTCGACCTCGAGCTTGGTGATGTCCGCCTGCTGGACCTCGATCTGTGCCACGTCCGCAACGGAGGCTACCTTCGGCGCGTGGCCGAGGAGCTCGACCGCCAGGCCCTGCTCACCGCGATGACCACCGAGCACTTCGGGCTCGCCGGCGCCCGGGCCCAGACGACCGGCGAGAGCTCGTCTCGCGCGGCTCTCTACTACGTGCTCGGCCTCTTCACCTTCATCCGGGTCGTCGAGAACGGGGTGGAGGACATGATGCTCGGGCGGGCGATCAACCGGATCCGGAACTACTACCTGGAGATCGCGGGCGACGAACGGCGCTATTTCATGCTCTCTGGCCACGACGACCCGATGGGCGTGATGCAGAACATGGGGGTCGCCCTGGAGCGCCGCCAGCAGTTCTTCACCACCGGCAGCATGATCGCGGTGATCAACAGCGTCGTCGGCGGGGCGACGATCGCGATCGCGGTCGGGACATTTACCGACGCGCCGCTCGGGCTCTGCGCCGCGATCGGCGGCGTGGCGGCGATCGCCTCGCTGCTGTGGCTGCTGCGGATCGAGAACCGCATGTACCACCAGATGGGTGGCTTCACCGAGACCTTGTTCCCTTCCCCGCAGCCAAACGGGGGCGAGTAGGCCACGTTCTTCGCTTAGCAGTGGGTGGACGAGCGCGTCCGCCGCAGACATCTCGACGAGCTGGCGGCCGAGCTGCGGCGGCGCCTGGTGGAGCGGCGCCGAGCACAGGCCGCCGCCGGTGGCGCTGGGTTGGGCCCGCTGCCGGAAGCCGTGCGCGAGCTGGTCGACGAGGACGCCGCGATCCTCGAACCGTCGACCCGCGAGCGTCTCCTCGAGCTGATCCTGCGCGAGGCCGTCGGGCTCGGCCCGCTCGAGGAACTGCTTGCCGACCCGGAGGTGGAGGAGGTGATGGTGAACGGGTACCAGCGCGTTTACGTCGAGCGCCGCGGCCGCATCGAGCCGACGGAGGTTCGCTTCGCCTCGGAGCAGTCTCTAAGGGACGCGATCGAGCGGATCCTCGCACCGCTGGGCCGGAGGGTCGACGAGCTCAGCCCGATGGTCGACGCGCGACTCGAGGACGGTTCCCGCGTCCACGTCGTCATCCCGCCGCTCGCGGTCGATGGTCCCTCGCTGTCGATACGCCGGTTCTCGGCCGCCCGGCCGGGCCCACGGGAGCTGGTCGAGCTCGGCACGCTCACCGAGGAGCTCCACGACGAGCTGGCGGCCGCGGTGGCGGCGCGGCGGAGCATCCTGGTCAGCGGCGGCACCGGCTCGGGCAAGACGACGCTGCTCAACGCCCTGTCGGCCTTCGTCGATCCCACCGAGCGGGTGGTCACAATCGAGGACGCGGCCGAGCTCCGCCTGCGCCAGCCCCATGTGGTCCGGCTCGAGAGCCGCCCGGCCAACGTCGAGGGGCGCGGCCGGGTGACGATCCGGGACCTCCTGCGAGGCGCGCTGCGAATGCGGCCGGACAGGATCGTGATCGGGGAGGTCCGCGGCGGAGAGGCGCTCGACCTCCTGATGGCGCTCAACACCGGTCACGAGGGGGCCCTCTCGACCGTCCATGCGAACTCCCCAGAGGACGCGCTGAGGAGGATCGAGACCCTGGCGCTGATGGCCGGCGTCGGGCTGCCGCACGATGCCATCCGCGAGCAGCTCGGCCGCGGCCTCGACCTGGTCATCCACCTGGCACGCCTCAGCGACGGGTCGCGGCGCGTGGTCGAGGTCGCCGAGGTAGTGAGAACCGCGGGCTCGGTCGGGGTGCGGGCCCTGTTCAGGGTCGGCAGCGGGGCGGAGGGACGCCCTTGGGCCAGCCGGCGCTGATCGCATTCGCCGCGCTTGCGGGGGGACTCGTCGCAATCGCGGTCCGTGAGGCGCTGCTGTCGGCTCCGCGGATCGCCTCGTGGCTGCGAGAGGCAGTCAGGCCTCTCAGCCGGGCGGCGCGCGAGGGCTATGTGCCGAGCGCCTCGGAACAGCGGCGTCTCGGGCTGCTCGGCAGCGGAGCGATCGCGACCCTGGCACTTCTGGTCACGGGGCTGGGGCCGCTCGCGATCGCAGCGACGGCGGGACCCTGGTGCGTGAGCGTTCTGGTCGCGCAGCGAAGAGAGCGCTACCGGCGGGCGGTTGAGCGGGCGGTCCCCGATGTCGCGGGGGCGATCGCGGATGCAATCTCGGGCGGCCACTCGGTGCGCGGCGCTTTGACGGCGGCGGCCGACTCGCTTGACGGAGCGTCCTCCGCGGAGCTCGCTCGGGTCGCGGCGGACCTCGAGCTCGGGGCCTCCACTCGGGACGCCCTCGACGAGATGCGCGAGCGGCTGGGCTCAGAGCGAATCGATTGGCTGGCGACGGCGCTGCTCAGCCAGCAGGTGGCGGGCGGGGATGTGGCGGCGCTGATGCGGCGGCTGGCGGCGGCGGCGGCCGATCGCGATCGGGTCGACGACGAAGCTCGCGCGGCGACGACCCAGGCCCGCTTCACCGGCCTCCTCGTGGTGGCGCTGCCCGCGGGGGCCGCCCTGTTCGCCGAGCTTCTGCAGCCCGGCTTCATCTCGGGGGTGCTCGGCGAGCCCGCCTCGGCGGCGATGCTGATGGCGGCGGGCGCGCTGCAGATAGTGGGATTCGCATTGATCCGTCGTCTGGGGACGCCCTCGGAGTGACCGTCGCTCTTCTGCTTGCAGCGGGAGCGCTGATCCTTGGCCTCGCGGCCGCGGTCGAGCTGATCCCTCCTCGCGAGCGCCGCGCTGCACGCGGTCGTTCCGACGTCTTCGGCCCGCTGTCGGGCGGCGCACAGCCGCGACTCGCGGTCCTCGACGCACGACTGGGCCTCTCCTCGAGGTTGGCCAGGGCCGGGATCGCCGACCGGATTTCCGCGCCGTCGCTCCTCGCCGCCAAGCTCGCAGCCTCGCTTGCCGGGGCTCTCTGGGCGCTGGTGGTCGCGCCCGCGGCGCCGAGCAGGCTCGCCTGGGTCGTTGCCGTGGGTTTGCCGGCGGCGGGTTTCCTTGGACCGGACGCCTGGCTCGAGAGCCGCGCTCGCCGGCGCCTGCGGATCCTCCGTGCTGGACTCCCTGACGCGCTCGACCTGCTCGCGGTCGGGGCGGCGGCCGGGCGCAGTCCGCTCGCCGGTCTCGCCGAGCTGGGCGCGGGTGAGGGGCCGTTGGCGCGGGAGCTGGCGATGCTCTCCGCGGAGAGCTCCTGCGGCCTGTCGCAGAGCGAGACCCTCGAGTCCTTTCGCCGCCGCGCGCCGGTGCGCGAGGTCGCCGCTATGTGCGGCGTGATCGAGCGCTCCCGCCGCTACGGCTCGCCGCTCGCCGACCAGCTTCGCGAGCAGGCCACGGCACTCCGCGGCGTCCAGCGCCGCCGGATCGAGGAGCAGGCGGCACGGGCCGCGCCGAAGATCCAGCTCGCGGTCGCGCTCCTTCTGGTCCCCTCGGTCCTGCTGATGATTGCGGCAGGGCTGCTCGCCAACATCGATCGCTTCATGGCTGGGTTCTAGGGATCGAAGGGCTCAGCCCCCGAAGCGACAGGCCGACTAGGCCGAGAGTGATGAGGCCGGTGCTGGTCAGATTGAGGATCAGGGCGGCGGGCATCGTTGGGAAAGGTTCGGGGGCGTTCCTCTTTCCTGCAACGCAGATTTGCAGGGTCGGGTTGCACCTGCGCCCGTTCCTAATCCATCGGTAGACCCCGCAAACGGCATCGTCATGCGGTTTTCACGCGCCGGCTGCGTCGGGTAGCAATTCCGTCCGACGGAACCGTTCCAATCCGCCGGGCCACGATGTGTTGCAAAGTGGGACAGAGTGGGCTAGCGTGGCGCCGAAGAGTTGGTCATAGGGCCGGGGTGATGAGGCTCCTCCCACCTCACCACCCCGGCCCGCTCCGAATCAGGAGAGCCAACTCAATCTCCGGAGAGGAAGCCCACTTTGTCGTTTCTCGGTCAGTACGAGCACAACCTCGACTCCAAGGACCGCCTCACGGTCCCGTCGAGGTTCCGCGCGGCGCTGGCCGATGGAGTCGTTCTCGCCAAAGGGCTCGAGCCCTCCGTCTGGGTGTTCGCGCCCGCGGGCTACGAGCGCTTCACGCAGCAGTTCCTCGGGCAGACGAACCCGCTGGGACGGCGCGGCCGGATGATGCGCCGCCACTTTCACGGCGGTGCCTTCGACGACTCCCTGGACTCGGCGGGCCGCATCCGCCTCCCCAAGAAGCTGATCGAGCACGCCGGCCTGGGGGAGGGGCCCTGCGTGATCGTCGGATCCGACGACTGGTTCGAGATCTGGAACGCCGAACGCTGGGCGGCCTACGAGAAGGAGATGGACGCCGAGGTCTCGGATGTCGCGGAGAACCTCTCCGAAGACGAGCGAGGAGGCTGAGGTGACCACCCGAACACATCCCGTCACGAAGACGGCGGCCGGATCACCGGCCTCGTCGGCGAACCTTACGTACGTGCCCGCAGAACACGACCCAGTCCTTGCCGAGGAGTTGATCGACCTGCTCGACCCGCGCCCGGGCGAGACCTTCGTCGACTGCACCTTCGGCGGCGGCGGCCACGCCCGCCTGATCGCCGAGCGCCTCGGGCCCGGCGGCGAGCTGATCGCGGTCGACCGCGACCCCGCCTCGGAGGCGCGCTGGCGGGAGTTCGCCGCCGATCTGCCGTGCCGCGCGCGCTTCCTGCGAGCCGACTTCGTCGCCGCCCTGGAGGGCCTGCGCGGCGAGGGGATCCGTCCGGACGGGATCGTCTTCGACCTCGGCATGTCCTCGATGCAGGTCGACGCCTGGGAGCGCGGCTTCTCCTACTCCTATGACGCGCCGCTCGACATGCGCATGGATCCGAGCCAGAGCCTCTCGGCGGCGACGGTGGTGAACGAATGGCCCCAGGACCGGCTGGCCCGCGCGATCCGGGAGCTGGGCGAAGAGCGCCGGGCGGGATCGATCGCGCGCGAGATCACCAGGCGCCGCCCGATCGAGACGACCGGGCAGCTGGTCACCGCGATCAAGGCAGCGATTCCGACGTCGGAGCGGTTCGGGCGCGGCCACCCGGCCAAGCGCACCTTCCAGGCCATCCGGATCGCGGTCAACGGGGAGCTCGACGCTCTCGACCGCGCCCTGCCCCTCGCCTGGGGCATCCTCCGGGTCGGCGGGCGTCTGGGGGCGATCTCCTTCCACTCCCTGGAGGACCGGCGGGTGAAGCGGTTCCTCGCCGACCGTGCCCGTGGCTGCGTCTGTCCGCCCGAGCTCCCGGTCTGCGTCTGCGGGCGAGAGCCCGAGGCCGAGCTGCTCACCAAGCGCGCGATCGCACCGGGCACCGAGGAGCTCGAGCGCAATCCGCGCGCCGCCTCAGCTCACCTGCGGGCCGCGCTCAAGATCCGCGAGGCGGAGGACGCCGGCTGATGGCCGCCGCAGCGACCGCACGGCGGGCGTCCGCCGCTCCGCAGCGAAAGCCTCGCCAGCGGCCGCGCAGCGGCACCCGCTCCGCGACGGCACGATCACGGCCGCGCCAGCCTCCTGCCGCTCGCCTCGTGAGGCCCGCGATGGCGGGGGCCGCGCTCTTCCCGCAGGCCGCCGTGCGCAGCGCCGGCGCGGTCCGCGACTTCTCGGACTCGGGCCTGATCGTGCGGCTGACACGAGGCCGTGGGTGGATCGCCGTGCTCTGCGCGCTGCTCGGCGGGATTGTCGCCCTCAATGTCCTCAGCCTGAGCCTGACCGCCGGCTCGGGTCGCACCTCACTCCAGATCGACGAGCTGAAGACGGAGGTGTCCTCGCTTCGGGCGCAGATCGACGAACGCCTCTCGGCGGTCAAGGTGGAGGCGGAGGCCGCCAGGCTCGGTCTCGCCAATCCGGATCCGCGGGCGATCACCTTCCTGAGCGCCGCGAATGCGAATGCAGCGCGCCTCGCGCACCTGCTGGCGACCGACAGCTTCCTACTGGCGCCGAGCCAGCCCTCGAGCTACCCCGCGCCCGGCACCTCGTACGCGCCGGTCCCGACGACCGCAACCGGCCCGACCACGACCACCACGACTGCGCCGGTGACGCCGACGACGGTGACGCCGACGACGGAGACGACGAGCTCGGCACCGACGACCACGACCACCGGCACGGGCGGCGGCGCCTCGGGCGGCGGGCCGTCCGGCAGCGGCGCCTCGAGCGGGTCCTCGGGGGCCGTTACCGGAGGCGTGGGGCTCTAGGCAGGGCGCCGGCGATGCGACTGATAGACCGCCGGCTGGGGCTGCTCTTCTGCGGGTTCCTGCTGGTCTTCTCGTTCGCCATCGCTCGGGCTTTCTGGCTGCAGGGCGTCCGGGGCGGCGACCTGCGTGCGGAGGCGCGCAGCCAGCAGGTCACCCAGGTGCCGATTCCCGGGCAGCGCGGCCGGGTGCTCGACCGGAACGGCAAGGTGCTGGCCGCGTCCGAGGACGCGGCGGACGTGATCGCCACGCCGTACCAGGTCGTGCACCCGGGGCAGACGGCTCTCCGCCTGAATCAGATCCTTGGAGAGCCCACGGCCGACCTGCTCGACAAGCTCTCCGATCGGAGCTCAGGTTTCGAGTACCTGGCGCGGAAGGTCGACGCGACAGTTGCGGCCAGGGTGAAGAAGCTCGACATCGCGGGCATCTCCACGGTCCCGACCAGCCGCAGGCTCTATCCGCAGGGGGACCTGGCCTCCCAGGTGATCGGCGCCGTCGGGACCGACAACCAGGGATTGACCGGCCTGGAGCACTCCGAGAACAGCGTGCTGGGCGGGGCGAACGGCGAGCAGGACGTCGTCCACGACGCCCTCGGCCGCCCGCTTCGCATGGAGACGGTCAGCCCCGCAAACACGGGCGGCGACATCCAGACCACGATCGACGCAGCGATCCAGGGGAAGACCGAGCAGGCGCTCTCGGAGGCTGCCCAGCAGTACCAGGCCAAGGGCGCCACGGCGATCGCCATGAACCCGAACACCGGCGAGATCCTGGCGATGGCGAACTGGCCCGGCTTCGACCCCTCGGACCTTCAGGACGCGACCCCGGAGGAGCTCGAGAACCGGGCCACCGGATTCACCTACGAGCCGGGATCCACCTTCAAGGCGTTCACCGTTGCGTCGGCCCTGTCGGACCACGTGGTCACCCCCGACTCGAGCTTCTACCTGCCCTCAGAGATCCGCGTTTACGACCGGACCATCGGCGAGGCCGAGCCTCGCCCGCCGGTCACCTTGACCACCGCCCAGATCCTCGCCCAATCCTCGAACGTCGGCGCCGTGACGATCGGTCTGAAGGAGGGTCCCGACCGTTTCTCGCAGTGGATCAACCGGTTCGGCTTCGGCCGCCCGACGGGCCTGGACTACCCGGGCGAGGAGCGCGGAATCGTGCCCGCGCGGGACAACTACTCCGGCTCGACGATGGGGAACCTGCCGATCGGCCAGGGTCTCGCCGTGACCCCGATGCAAATGGCGACGGCATACGCGGCGATCGCCAACGGCGGCCTCTTGCGCCGTCCGAGCCTGATCCAATCGATCGGCGGGCAGCCCGCCGACCAGGACACCGATCCCCACCGGGTGATCAGCTCGCGGGTCGCGGCTCAGCTCCGACGCATGCTGGAGGGCGTACTCGAGCCCGGGGGTACCGCCTCCTCGGTGAGCGTTCCCGGATACGTGCTCGCGGGCAAGACCGGTACCGCCCAGAAGGTCGAGAACGGCACCTATTCGGACACCGACTACGTGGCGTCCTTCGTCGGTTTCGCCCCCGCCGAGCGGCCGAAGCTGCTGGTCGCCGTGGTGGTCGACCAGCCGCGCTACGTGCATTTCGGCGGGGCCGTCGCCGCGCCCGTGTTCGGGCAGATCGCGGCCTTCGCACTGCCCTACCTCGGGATCTCGCCGCACTAGGCGGGAGTGGCCGAGGCGGATGAGCTGGCAAGGATCGCCGGGACGACGAACTCCCAGGCTCGCCTGGGTAGCTCGTGGCCGACATTCTCGAGTGCGAGGAGATCCGCGGACGGGATGGTCTCCGCTAGCGCACGCCCGTGCTCGACCGGGAAGAGCGGGTCTTCCCTCCCGTGGATCACGACGGTGGGGAGGGCGAGCTCCTCGAGTCGCCGCCGCGGCGGGTCTCCGTGGTCGATCAGGTCATGGTTGGTGAGCGCCGCCTCGATGTCAGCGGTGCGGTCGAACATCCGCGCCGCAGCGGTGCGAATCGGGCCCTCGTCCATCGGCACGGATTCGCTCGCACCGGCCCGCTGTAGCTCCACCAGGTAGGCGATCACCCGATCCCGGTCCGACCAGTCAGGCTTCTCGATCGCGAAGCGGGCGGCGGTCTCCTCGTTCATCGAAGGCAGATCAGAGCTGTCCCGGTCCGCGAAGCTCGTCGAGATCAGGCCGAGTGAGGCAACACGATCTGGGTGGTCGAGGGCGATGACCTGGGCGATCGCGCCACCCATAGACATCCCGACGACGTGGGCTCGCTCCAGACCGAGCGCGTCGAGCATCCCGAGTGCATCGTCGACCAGGTCACCGCCCGTATATCCGGGCTCACCCGGGGCGTAATGCACCGACCGGCCCGTGTCGCGATGGTCGTAGCGGATCACGAACCGCGACCCGGCGGCCAGGCGCTCGCAGAACCCGACCTCCCACCAGTCCATCGACGCGCCGGCGCCCATGATCAGGAGGATCGCCGGGTCGCCCCGCTCGCCGAAGGTCTCGGCGCAGAGCTGGACATCGTTGGCATGAAGGATCAATTCACTGCGCAGCTCGATCACCTCCGGCGGACTCTCGCCGAATGCTCCTAGTCAATCTGACCCAGCAACCGTCCACAATTCATCGCTGTGTGGTGGCCTGGCGGGCTGCGTTCGGGGGTCGCTCCTAGAATCGCGTCGGAATGGAGCTGGGCGAGCTGCTGAGAGCCGCGGGTGTGGCCGCAGAGGTGCGCGGGGACGCCTCGGTTGAGATCCGCGATCTGGCGTACGACAGCCGGCGCGTCGGCGGCGGGACGCTCTTCTTCTGCTTCCCGGGCGAGCGGACAGACGGTCACGATTTCGCGGCCAGGGCGATCGAATTGGGCGCGGTGGCACTGGTGGTCGAGCGCGCGCTCGACCTGGACGTGCCTCAGGCGCAGGTCGAGGACGCGAGGGCCGCGATGGCGCCGATCGCCGCGACCTTCAACGGCGACCCGACCTCGGAGCTCGCCGTCGTCGGGATCACGGGCACGAACGGCAAGACGACCACCGCCTTCCTGGTCCGGCACCTCCTCGAGTCGGCGGGCAAGCGCTGCGGCCTGCTGGGCACGGTCCAGCGGGTCATCGGTGGCGAGGTCGAGGACGTCGAGCGGACGACGCCGGAGGCGATCGACCTGCAGCGCACCTTCGACCGCATGCTGGAGGCGGGCGACGAGTACTGCGCGATGGAGGTCTCCTCGCACGCCCTCGTCCTTCACCGAGCGGACGCGATCCACTTCGCGGTGAAGGTCTTCACCAACCTGAGCCAGGACCACCTCGACTTCCACGCCGATATGGAGGATTACTTCGGCGCCAAGCGGCTGCTCTTCTCGGGCGAGGGCGGGGCGCCGATCATCGAGCTCGAGGGAGGGATCTCGGTGATCAATCTCGACGATCCGTACGGGCGGCGCCTGGCCGAGGAGCTCTCCTGCGGGGAGGGCGGGGACTGCATCACCTACTCGGCGGCCGGCGGCGCGGCCGACCTGAGCGCCCGCGACGTGGCGTTCGACGCGAGTGGCTCTCGCTGCGTATGCCTCTCGCCGGAGGGCGCGCTCGACGTCGAGACTCCCCTGCCGGGAGACTTCAACGTCGCCAACGCCTTGGCGGCGCTCGCGGTGGCTCACGCCCTGGGCCTGGACCTCGAGCAGGCTTCGAAGGCGCTCGCCTCGGCGGATCAGGTCCCCGGACGGTTCCAGTCGATCGACGAGGGGCAGCCGTTCGCGGTGATCGTCGACTACGCCCACACCCCGGACTCGATGGAGAACGTGCTGGCCGCGGCGCGGCGGCTGACCCGGAGTCGCCTGATCTCGGTCTTCGGCGCCGGCGGTGACCGCGATCGCGAGAAACGGCCGCTGATGGGCAGGGCGGGGGCGGAGCTCTCCGACGTCGCGGTGGTCACCTCTGACAACCCCCGCTCGGAAGACCCCGCCGCCATCATCGATCAGATCCAGGCCGGGATCCCGGCCGACCCGCCGGCCCAGGTCGTGGTCGAGCAGGACCGGCGTGCCGCCATCGCGCTGGCGCTCGGGCGCGCCGGCGAGGGCGACACCGTCGTGATCGCCGGCAAGGGGCACGAGCAGGGCCAGGAGTTTGAGGAGGGCCGCAAGGTGCCCTTCGACGATCGCGACGTGGCCCGGGACGAGCTGCGGAAGCTGAAAGCCGCCGCCAGTTGATCTCGCTCGAGGGTGACCGACTCGCCTCGGTGGCCGGGGCGGAGGTACTGGCGAGCGGTGGCGAGGGAGGGCCGAAGCGCGTCGTGATCGACTCCCGGGAGGTCCGTGAGGGCGACCTGTTCGTCGGGCTCCCCGGGGAGCGTGCCAACGGCGGGGAATTCGGGGCCGCCGCGCTGCGTCAGGGCGCCTGGGGGATCCTGGTGGGCACCCAGTGGGGCCGCGAGCTCGCCGCCCAGCAGCGCGTTGGTGCGATGGAAGGCTCGGGCTGGGTTCTCGGAGCCGCCGACCCGGTGGCCTCGCTGCAGTCGCTGGCGCGGGCCTGGCGCGAGCAGCTTGGAAGCCGGGTGGTGGGGATCACCGGCTCGACCGGCAAGACCTCCGTCAAGGACGTCTGCCGCGCGCTCCTGCCCGGCGAGGTCCACGCCAGTCCCGAGAACTACAACACCGAGATCGGCCTGCCGCTGGCCGTGCTCGGCGCGGAGGAGGGGACCGACGTGCTCGTCCTCGAGATGGGGATGCGGGGCCCGGGTCAGATTGCGGAGCTCTGCGCGATCGCCGCCCCCGACGTGGCCGTGATCACCAACGTCGGCCCGGTGCATGTCGAGCTGCTGGGATCCGTCGAGGCGATCGCCGCGGCCAAGGCGGAGATCATCGACGGCCTGCGCCCGGGTGGGACGGCGGTGGTCCCGGCGGCCTCGAAGCCCCTCGAGCCCCACCTCGGGCGGGCGCCGAACCTGCTGCGCTTCGGGGCCGGCGGGGACGTGGAGGCGGTGAGCGTGATGGCCGAGGCAGGGGAAACCGGCGCGGTCGTCCGCACCCCGGTCGGCGAGCATCGCTTCAAGCTGCCCTTCGTCGAGGCGTACAACCTCGACAACGCCCTGGCCGCGATCGCCGCCGGTGTCGCGCTCGGATTCCCGCTGGATGCGATGGCGGATCGGGCGCCCGGGATAGTCTTCTCGCGCCTTCGTGGGGAACTGGTGGAGCTCCCGGAGAAAGCCATCCTGATCAACGATTGCTACAACGCCAACCCGATCTCGATGCGGGCGGCGCTGGACCATCTCGCCTCGCTCTCGGCAGCGGGTCGGCGGCTTGCGGTGCTGGGGGAGATGCGAGAGCTTGGGCCGGACGCCGCCGCCTATCACCGCGAGATCGGCGAGTACGCGCGAGAGCGCGGCGTCGAGCTGATCATTGGGGTGGGCGAGCACGCGTCCGAATACCGGCCCGACCAGCAGGTGGGGGACGCCGATGCGGCTGCCGATGCGCTCGCTGCCGCACTTGGGCACGGCGACGCGGTGCTGGTCAAGGGCTCGCGCGCGGTCGGGCTGGAACGAGTCGCCGAGAAGCTCGCGGGTCGCTAGATGCTCGGCGAAATCCTGATCGCCGGCATGGCCGCGATGTTGATCTGCATCTTCCTGGGCCCCCGCTTCATCGAATATCTGCGCCTCAAGGAGTTCGGGCAGCACATCCGGGAGGAGGGCCCGGAGGAGCATCACGAGAAGGCCGGCACGCCCTCGATGGGCGGGCTGATCGTCTTCACGGCGATCGCGATTCCGTATCTGGTGCTTTCTGACCGCGACACGCAGAGCCTCGCGGTCTTCGGCGTGGCACTGGGCTGCGCGGCGATCGGATTCGCCGACGACTTCCTGAAGATCGTCCGGCGCCGCTCGCTCGGCCTATCGGCGCGCTACAAGCTTTTCTTCCAGGCGGCGCTCGCAATTGGGCTCTGGTACGTCGCCAAGCACTCGATCGGCCTCGACTCGAGCCTCGAGCTGCGCATCTCGGATGCCTCCCTGGACATCCCCGACGCCGTCTACCTGGTGGTCATCTTCCTGGTGATCGCGGGATCGAGCAACGCGGTCAACCTGACCGATGGGCTCGACGGCCTGGCCGCGGGCTGCTGCGCAATCGTCTTGCTCGCCTACACCGCCATCACATTCATCACCAGCGGCGAACACGACCTCTCGCTGCTCTCGGCCACGCTCGTCGGGGGATGCATCGGCTTCCTCTGGTTCAACTCGTTTCCCGCCTCCATCTTCATGGGGGACACCGGGTCGCTGGGGTTGGGCGGCGCGATCGGGGCGCTGGCGGTGATGACGCAGACCGAGATCCTGTTGATCGTCACCGGAGGGATCTTCGTGATCGAGGCGCTCTCGGTCGCGCTCCAGGTTGCCGCCTTCAAGGCGTTCCGCCGCCGCGTGTTGCTGATGGCGCCGGTGCACCACCACTTCGAGCTCCTGGCCTGGTCGGAGACCAAGATCATGCTGCGCTTCTGGATCATCGCCGCGGTCTGCGCCGGGATCGGCTTCACGCTCTACCAGCAGTCGATCGGGACGTAGCGGGCGGAAGCGTCCGAGATAGCCGCTTTGCACGGAAAGCGCCACTCCGCGTCGAGACATTGCGTGGGCGATGTGGACGGTTGACAGCCACTTGCGGAGCTGCGTTGGCGAAGGAACGCAGGGAGTGAGGTCCTGGGGGCGAAGATGATTATGTGAACTCAGGCACGAAACCACGCCCGCCGCTGCCCGCGGGGCCCTTCCTGGTCGTCGGGCTGGCGCGCTCCGGGGCGGCGATCGCGAGTGTGCTCGCCGGGCGTGGTGAGACCGTGCTTGGGGTCGACGCCGGTGACCCCGACGAGGCGGCAGGGCTCGCGCAGGCAGGCGTCGAAGTCAGCATGGGCGTGGATGGAACACGGCAACTCGATCCTGCCCGAACGCTGGTCAAGAGCCCCGGCGTGCCCCAGGATGCCCCGGTCGTTCAGGCGGCGCGCGAGCGCGGCATCGAGGTCACCGGCGAGCTCGAGCTCGCCTGGCGGCTGATCCCGAACGACTTCTGCGCAGTCACCGGGACGAACGGCAAGACCACCACCACGGAGCTGATCGGCCACCTCTACCGGACCGCGGGCCGGCCGGTGGCCGTGGCCGGCAACGTCGGCACGCCGCTCGCCTCGCTGGTCGGCGCCATCGACCCGGAGGCCACGGTGGTCTGCGAGGCATCGAGCTTTCAGCTCGAGGACACCAACTACTTCTCCCCCGAGTGTGCGGTCTTCGTCAACATCGCGCCCGACCACCTCGATCGCCACGGGACGCTCGAGAACTACCTGGCGGCGAAGCTACGCATCTTCGCCAACCAGGGGAACGACGACGTCGCCGTCTACAACGGCCAGACCGAGGAGCTCCAGGGGCGGGACCTGGGCGGTTGCGCCCGCCTGGTCCGCGTCTGCCCCGCCGAGGAGGAGGCGGCGGATCCCGACTGTGAGCTCAGCATGCGCGACGGGGTGATCTTCGCGGCCGAGGAGCCGCTGATCCGCGCCGACGAGCTGCAGCTCCTCGGGAACCACAACGTCGAGAACGCGATGGCGGCGGCCGCGGCGGCGCTCGCCTCCGGCCTTCCGCGCGACGCCGTCGCGGAGGGGCTGCGGAGCTTCCCGGGCGTGCGCCACCGCCTCGAGAGAATCCGGGAGCGCGACGGGGTCCTCTATGTCAACGACTCGAAGGCAACCAACGTGACCTCGGCTCTCGCCGGTATCCGGGCTTTCGACGGCGGCGTTCGACTGATCGCAGGCGGTCGTCCTAAGCAGGAGAGCTTCGCGCCGCTGGCCCCGGCGGTGGTCGAGCGCTGCGTCGCCTGCTACCTGATCGGTGAGGCCACCGAGCGCATGTCCCGCGAGCTTGCACCCGCGGCCCAGGCCGGCATCGAAATCACCGACTGCGGAACGCTCGAGCGCGCCGTCGAGGCGGCTGCGGCCGAAGCCAAGCCCGGCGAGGTCGTCCTGCTTTCCCCGGCGTGCGCGAGCTTCGACGCGTTCCGCGACTTCGAGGAGCGCGGCGATCGGTTCCGCGAGCTGGTGGAGGCGCTCGGATGAGCGGCGCCGGCAGGGCCCAGAACCGGGCGGCTCCACCGCCCGAGTACTCCCTGCTGCTCACCGCAACCCTCTGCCTGCTCGCCTTCGGCGCGGTCATGGTGTTCAGTGCCAGCTCGGCCCGCTCGCTGCTCAGCAGCGGCGGCAACGGCTTCTACTACCTCGAGCGAACCCTGGTCTTCGGAGCGATCGGCCTGGCGGTGATGCGGATCGCATCGGTGCGCGGGGTCGCCGCGGTCAGGGTGATGACGCCGCTGATCCTGGTCTCATCGCTATTCCTGCTCCTGGTCGTGCTGCTCCCTGGCGTGGGAACGCAGGTGAACGGCGCGCAGCGCTGGGTCGGCGGGGGCTTCTTCAAGTTCCAGCCCTCCGAGTTCGCGAAGATCGCCCTGATCCTCTACGGCGCCTACCTCCTGTCTTCGGAGCCGAAGCGCGCCCGGACGCTCGGCGGCCTCGGGCCGTACCTGTTGATTGTCGGCGCCTCGGTGCTGCTGATCGCCAAGGAGCCCGACCTGGGCACGGCGATCATCGCCGCGGTCTCCGTCTGCTGCATCCTCTTCGTGGCGGGCGTTCGGCCGCGCACCCTGGCGCCGGTCGCCATCGTCATCGCCGTGATCGGCCTGGGGATGATCGCGACTCACCCCTACCAGGAAGCCCGTCTCACCGGCTTCCTTCATCCCAGAAGCGACACGAGCGGCAGCGGCTTCCAGGCGAAGCAGGCGACCATCGCGGTGGGATCCGGCGGGCTGACCGGCGTCGGGCTCGGCGAGAGCGTGCAGAAGGCGTCCTACCTGCCCGAGGCACACACGGACATGGTGGCCGCGGTAATCGGAGAGGAGCTCGGGCTGGTCGGGATGTTTGTCCTGATCGGGCTCTTCGGGATGTTCGGCTACGCCGGGCTGCGAGCCGCCCACCGTGCCCGCGACCGCTTCAGCAAGCTGCTCGCGGCGGGCCTCACCTCTCTGATCATGGCCCAGGCCGCCCTCAACCTGTTCGCCGTGCTCGGCCTGGCCCCGCTCACCGGCGTGCCCCTGCCATTCGTCTCCTACGGGGGGACGAGCCTGGTACTCACGCTTGCCGCCGCCGGCCTGATCCTGAACGTCGCCCGTCGGCCCACCGCGCGGGCCTCGAGGCTGAGCGGATCCGGCAGGGGGCGCCGCTCGGCCGGGGGCCCTGCGAGACTGCGCGTGGTCAAGGGCGGAACCCGTGATGCAAGGGTGCTCCGAGCGAAGCGAGGAGCAACCCGTGTAACGAGAAAGCGCGCAGCAAGCAATGGCACGAGTCGTGATAGCGGCCGGCGGCACGGCGGGGCACGTCGTGCCGGCGATCGCCGTCGCCGACGCGCTTCGCGCTGAGGGCGCAGAGGTCAGCTTCCTCGGCACCCGCGAGCGTGCCGAGGCGGACCTCGTTCCCGCCGCCGGCTACCACATCGATTACCTGCGGGTCAGCGGGTTCGACCGGCGCAACCCGCTGAAGGCCGCCGTCGCGGCGTGGAGGGCCGTCGGCGCGACGCGCGACGCGCGGCGCCTGCTCACCCGGCGCCGAGCGGACGTCGTGCTGGGTGGCGGCGGATACGTGGCCGGGCCGGTCGGCCTCGCCGCGGTCAGGATAGGGGTGCCACTCGTGCTCACCGAGGCCGACAGCCATCTCGGACTCGCCAACCGGCTGCTCGCGCGCCGCGCCAGCCGCGTCTGCCTCTCCTTCCCGATCCCGGGCAGGGATGGAGGTCCCTACGTGGTGACCGGGAGACCCGTGCCGCGTGCTGTCCTCGAGGCGGACCCGACCGTCGCCAGGCGCCGCTTCGGGATCCCGGAGCCGGCGGACTGCGTGACCGTCGTCGGCGGCAGCCTGGGCGCACGCTCGATCAACCTGGCCGCGTTCGACGCGTTCACTCGGCTCGAGCGGGGCCTTCCTCACGATCACGTCGGGCAGCCCTGGGTCCTGCACGTGGTGGGGCGTCGGGACTACGGCGAGCTCAGGCGGCGCTGGGACGAGCAGGGCAGCCCGGAGCGCTACACGCTGATCCAGTACGAGCCCAACCTCGGCGATGTGCTCGCCGCTGCCGACCTGGTCGTCGCCCGAGCGGGCGGCTCGGTGATGGAGATCGCGGCGGCCGGTCGGCCCGCGATCCTGATCCCCTACCCGTACGCGACGGGCGATCATCAGATGACCAACGCCCGTTGGATGGCCGACGGCGGCGGCGCGGTGATGATCCCGGACGGAGAGCTGAGCCCCGAGCGGCTCAGCGCGGAGATCGCCGAGCTGCTCTCCGACGAGGATCGGCTGCGGGCGATGTCGACCGCTGCCCGGCGACTGGCGAAGCCCGACGCGGCCGAGCGAATCGCCCGGGAGGTCCTGGGGGCGGCGCCTGGTGCCTGAGCCGATGCGGGGTCGCCGACTCCACTACATCGCGATCGGAGGTGCCGGGATGAGCGGCCTGGCGCTCGTCACCAGGGCGCTGGGCGCGCAGGTGACCGGCTCCGACCGGGCCGAGTCCTCATATATGGAGCGCCTGCGGGCCGCGGGAATCGAGCCTTACCTCGGACACGACGCGGACCAGGTCCCAGCGGACGCGGAGGTGGTCGTTTCGACCGCTGTTCCGGGGGACAACCCGGAGCTGATCAGGGCGCGTGAGCGGGGGCAGACCGTGATCCATCGTGGCGAGCTCCTCGCCGAGCTCTGCTCGCAGCGCAGACTGCTGGCCGTGGCGGGAACCCACGGCAAGACGACGACGGCCGCGATGTGCGTCTGGGCGCTGCGCGGCATCGGCGCCGACGCCGCTTTCTTCCTCGGCGGTGAGCTGCTCCGCGCTGGACCGGGCGGCGAGCCCGCCAACGCCGGCTGGGGAGAGGGCGATTGGGTCGTCGCCGAGGCCGACGAGAGCGACGCAAGCTTCCTGAAGCTGCGCCCGGAGATCGCCGCGATCACCAACTTGGAGCTCGATCACCACTCGCGCTGGCGCTCGCTGGCCGAGCTCGCGGAGGGGTTCGCGGCCTTCGCTGCCCCGGCGACGGCAATGGTCACCGGCGCGGACGTCCGGCTCCCCGGGCAGGAGGGCCAGCGCGTGGTCCGGTTCGCGCTCGAGGCAGCCCCGGGCCAGTCGGCTCCCAGGGCCGACCTGCTGGCCACCGAGATCAGCGCCGCCCCCGACGGTGGCAGCCGCTTTCGCGCCCAGGGAGCCGACATCGACGCCGTGGTCGTCCTGCGCGTGCCCGGCCGCCACAACATCGCCAACGCGCTTGCCGCCCTCGGAGGGCTCTCGCTTGCCGGCTTCGACGCCGAGGCGTGCGCGAGGGCGCTCGGCGATTTCCCTGGGGTGTCGCGGCGCTTCGAGCTCAAGGGTGAGCGCAACGGCGCGCGCATCTACGACGACTATGCCCATCACCCGACCGAGGTCTCGGCCACGCTCGAGGCCGCCCGCGAGCTCGGCCCCCGGCGACTGATCGTGGCCTTCCAGCCCCATCTCTACTCACGGACCAAGGTGCTCGCCCCGGAGTTCGGCGCGGCGCTCGCCGGGGCCGACGAGGTCGCGGTCCTCGACGTCTACCCGGCTCGCGAGGAGCCCGTGGGGCCCCTCGCCGGGGTGAGCGGCCTGATGGTGGCCGAGGAGGCCGCCGACCATGCCCGGGGAGGGCGGGTCTGGTGGCTTCCCACCACCGAGACGGCCGTCCAGGCGCTCGGCCCCAGGCTCGAGGAGGGCGACCTGCTGATCACGATCGGCGCGGGCGACATCTACAAGCTCGCGGAGGCTCTCGTGGATGGAGCGCAACCGCGATGAGCGCGCCGCCCGGCGTCGAGCGCGACTACCCGCTCTCGCGACTGACCACAGTCAGGGCCGGCGGGCCGGCCGACTTCTTCGCCCGGCCGGAGTCCGAGCAGGAGCTGGTCGCTCTGCTCTCCTGGGCGGAACGAGAGGGGCTCGCGATCGGGGTGGTGGGCTCCGGCTCCAACCTGCTCGTCTCGGACGAGGGCTTTCGCGGCCTGGTGATCAAGCTCGCCGGTGGACTCACCCAGGTGGAGCGCGATGGGCTCCGGATCGCCTGCGGCGGCGGCGCCCGGCTACCGTCGGCGGCGGCCCGAGCGGCGGGGTGGGGGCTGGCTGGGCTCGAGTTCGGAGTGAACATCCCCGGCACCGTCGGCGGCGCCGTGCGGATGAACGCCAACGCCTATGGCGGAGAGCTCGGCCGTGTCCTCGAGGAGGTCACGGTGTGCACTGCGGCCGGCTCGGAGGGCCGCCGTCCCTCCGAGCTCGGCTTCCGCTACCGCCGCTCCAACCTCGGCGACGGCGAGGTGGTGGCAGGCGCAACGTTCGCGCTCTTCGAGTCGAATCCGGCCGACGTGAAGGCCACCATGGCGGAGATGCGGCACAGGCGCAAGGAGGCCCAGCCGTCGGGGATCAAGACCTTCGGGTCGACGTTCGTCAACCCCGAGGACCCGAGTGCCGAGGGGCGCTCGGCGGGCCAGCTGCTCGACGCGGCCGGCGGTCGCGGGCTGCAGATCGGTGGGGCCCGGCTCTCGCCGAAGCACGCCAACTTCGTGGAGAACACCGGGGAGGCAACAACGGCCGACATCCTCGCCTTGATGGCGGCCGCCAGGCGCAAGGTCCACGACCGCTTCGGGGTCGTCCTCGAGCCGGAGGTCCAGGTTCTCGGCGAGGTGAGCTGGCCGGAGGAATGGCGGCTCGAGCGCTGAATCGGAACGAATGGCAACCAGAGCGCTGAGCCCGCGCCGGCCCGTCGGGCGCGCGTCCTCGACCCGCCCGCGCCCGGCCGCCCGGGGCACGCTGATCCGCCGCAGGCTGATGGCCGGCGTGATCGCGATCGCGGTGCTCTACGCCGGATACATCCTCTGGTTCCGGAACCTCCCCTGGTTCGCGATCGACAGCGTGACCATCGTCGGCGCCACCACCCACGAGCGAGAGATCAAGACGGCGGTCGAGCGGGCGGCGGGAGACATGACGACGCTCCATATCAAGGACGACCAGCTCCGGGATGCCGTGGCGCAGTTCCCGACCGTCGCCACCGTCCGGGCGAGCACGAGCTTTCCCCACACGCTGCACGTGACCATCCGCGAGAGGCTGCCCGTCGGGTTCATCAAGACCGGCGCCAACCGGACGGCGGTCTCCGGAGACGGCTACCTGCTGCCCGGCGCGAGCTTCGATCCCAAGCGCCTGCCGAGAATCGAGGAGCCGGTGGCGCACGGCGCCCGGCTCGACGGGGACACAGCGGCCCAGGCCACGATCCTGGGCGCGGCGCCGCAGCCGCTGCGCGCCCAGGTGATGGACTCGAGCTGGGACGAGCAGCACGGCGGGGTGGTGGTGCAGCTCGACGGCGGACCGGAGGTGCGCTTCGGCGACGGGTCTCGCGCCCGGGACAAGTGGACGGCGGCAGTCGCCGTGCTCTCCAGCCCGGAGAGGGGATCGCCGTCCTACCTCGACGTGAGCGTGCCGGAGCGTCCCGTCTCGGGAGGCTGAGCGGCGCCGGGCGCACAACTCGCAGTGCTGCAAAGCCTTGTGCAAGGCGACCTGGCCCTAGAGGCGATCCGCGGCGGGCAGCGAAAACAGACGGCACAATGGCCGCAAAATGCGTCAATTTGCAGGCGTTTCCAGGGGGCTCAACCAACCCTGTACCTCGACCTGTAGACGAGACTTACCTCGTCGGAACTCTCAAGCGAGACTTGAGAGTTCAGGCGTGAAGGACCGTTGACAGTGCGTAATTTTTGCCCTATTACTTTCGACTGGCCCAAATAGCCGAATCGGCGGCTGGGCTCGGAGCAGGACCAACAAATGGAGACTTCGTATCTGGCAGTGATCAAGGTCGTCGGAGTCGGCGGCGGTGGCTCGAATGCCGTCAGCCGGATGATCGACGCGGGTCTGCGCGGGGTCGAGTTCGTCGCCGTGAACACCGACGCGCAGGCGCTGCAGGCGGCTGACGCCGACGTCAAGATCGGCATCGGGCACAACCTGACCAAGGGACTCGGCGCAGGCGCCAATCCCGAGGTCGGCGGGGGCGCGGCGGCCGAGTCGCGCGACGAGATCAAGGACGCCCTCAAGGGCGCGGACATGATCTTCATCACCTGCGGCGAGGGTGGTGGAACCGGTACCGGCGCCGCCCCGGTGATCGCCGAGATCGCGAAGCAGGAGATCGGCGCCCTCACCGTGGGCGCGGTCACCAAGCCTTTCGAGTTCGAGGGCAAGAAGCGGATGGCACAGGCCGAGGAAGGCATCGATCGGCTCCGCAAGGAGGTCGACACCCTGATCACCGTGCCCAACGAGAAGCTGCTGCAGATCGTCGAGCGGCGCACGACGATCCTGGAGGCCTTCCGCGAGGCCGACGACATTCTCCGCCAGGGCGTCCAGGGCATCACCGACCTGATCACGATCCCGGGGCTGATCAACCTCGACTTCGCCGACGTCCGCCTGGTCATGCACCAGGCCGGCTCGGCGCTGATGGGCGTCGGCACCGGGACGGGCGAGAACCGGGCCGTGGAAGCCGCGAAGGCCGCGATCACCTCGCCGCTGATCGAGGAGCAGATCGACGGGGCAAAGGGCATGCTGCTCAACGTCACCGGCGGCGAGGACCTCGGCCTCTTCGAGGTGAACGAGGCCGCGCGCCTCGGCGTTCAGGCCGCAGACACCAACGCCAACATCGTCTTCGGCGCGGTGGTCGACTCGTCGATGCACGAGGAGGTCCGCGTCACGGTGATCGCGACCGGCTTCGAGGGCTTCGAGATGATCGCCCGGGCGCCGGAGTTCACCGCTCGCGCCGCC
Source organism: uncultured Solirubrobacterales bacterium (assembly GCA_963695675.1). Classification (GTDB taxonomy): domain Bacteria; phylum Actinomycetota; class Thermoleophilia; order Solirubrobacterales; family 70-9; genus DASUPK01. Next base: position 348,414 of record CAVOGY010000007.1, on the reverse strand, counting down.
GAGCGCCGCCCCGCGCCCGTCCGCGGCGGTCGCGAGACGATGAGCGATCTGCGGATCTCAGAGTCCGAGATCGACGTCCCGGACTTCCTGAAGTAGCCGGCGGCGTTAAGGCGCCCGGAAAGCGCGCTGCGCCTCCGCACCCCGGAGCTCCGGCTGGCCGCCCGCGGACGAGCACGATGTCCGGGTCGACGATCTCCATGACTGCGTCGTGTCGCGGCGGTTGAAGGCCTCGTAGGCCGCGCCGAAGCCCTCGATGAGCTCCTCATCGGGGAGGGTCACGGCCGGCAGTATCGTGGCGAACGTGGAAGCAGGCACGCTGAAGAGGACTCCGCTGTACGACGCGCACGTTGTGGCCGGGGCCAAGCTGGTCGACTTCGCCGGCTGGGAGATGCCGGTCTCGTACGACGGCATCCGCGCCGAGCACCTGCGAGTGCGGAGCTCGTGCGGGATCTTCGATGTCTCCCACATGGGCGAGATCGAGGCCGAGGGCCCGCAGGCGGCCGAGCTGCTGCAGCGCCTGCTCACCAACGACGTCTCGAAGATCCAGGTCGGCGGCGCCCAGTACTCCTGCCTCTGCCGCGAGGACGGCGGGGTGCTCGACGATCTCTTCACGTACCGGCTGGCGGACGATCGCTACCTCACGGTGACTAACGCGGCCAACCACGAGCGCGACCTCGAGTGGTTCGAGGCGCACGCGGTCGAGTTCGAGGCCGAGGTCCGCGACCGGATCGATGCCTACGCGATGCTCGCCGTCCAGGGCCCGCAGGCGCGCGAGATCGTGGGGCGGCTGGCCGACGGCGAGCTGCCGGCTCGCTTCAGGACCGCCGAGCTTGCGATCGCGGGCGCGCCGGCCCTCGTCTGCGGGACTGGGTACACGGGCGAGGACGGGGTCGAGCTGCTGATCGCCCCCGAGGGGGCGAGGACCGTCTGGGACGCCGTGATCGGCGGCGGCGCATCGCCCGCCGGGCTCGGGGCGCGCGACACGCTTCGCCTCGAGGTCAACTACTGCCTGTACGGCAACGATCTCACCGAGGAGCGGACGCCGATCGAGGCCGCTCTCGGCTGGGTCGTCAAGGAGGACACCGGGTTCGTCGGCTCGGAGGCCTGCCGGAGGGTCCGCGACGAGGGGCCGAGGGAGCTCCTCGAGCCCTTCGTGATCGCAGGCACCGGAATCCCGCGCCAGGGCAACCCGATCCTCTCGGGCGATGAGCGGGTCGGCGTCGTCACCAGTGGGACGATGTCTCCTTCTCTCGACGTCGGCATCGGGATGGGCTACATACGCGCCGACCTGGCGGAGCCCGGAACCGCCATCGAGATCGACGTGCGGGGCAGGCACCGAGGCGCCGAGATCCGCGAGCGCCCGCTCTACGGGAAGGACTGAGTCCCGGCGAGGGCTGCAGGTCGATAGGTTTACGCGAGGGTGCTCCGATGGTGCGAGGGCGCGCGACAGGCGCGACCCGTTAGTCAAGGAGGAGCAACCCATTTCACAATGGCCGAGGAGAGCTATCCCGACGACCTTCGCTACCACCCCGAGCACGACTGGGCGCGCATCGAGGGCGACTCCGCGACCTTCGGCCTCACCTGGTACGCACAGGACGCGCTCGGCGAGGTCGTCTTCTACGAGCCCGCCGACGCCGGCAAGCAGGTGACCAAGGACGAGGCCTATGCCGAGGTCGAGTCGGTGAAGGCGGTCTCCGACGTCTACGCGCCGCTCTCGGGCGAGGTGACCGAGGTCAACGCGGCGCTCGCCGAGAACCCCGAGAAGATCAACGAGGACCCCTACGGCGATGGCTGGATGGTCAAGGTGAAGCTCTCGAATCCCTCCGAGGCGGACCAGCTGATGGACGCGGCGGCCTACAAGAAGCTGCTCGAGGAATCCGACTAGCCGGCACTCGCGGCGAGGAGCGATCGGACCGCCTGACTACGATGAGTGGTCCGTGAGCCGCTACACGTCAGCGACCGACGACGACCGCCGCGCCATGCTCGACGCCATCGGCGTCGGCTCGACCGAAGAGCTCTTCGAGGACATCCCCGAGGCGCTGCGCCTCGGGCACCCACCCGATCTCCCCGACGGGAAGTCCGAGACCGAGGTCTACGACCGGCTCTCGGCGCTCGCTGCGCGGAACGTGCACGCCGAGGCGGAGACGAGCTTTCTGGGCGCCGGGATGTACGACCACTACGTGCCCGCGATCGTCGATGCAATCACGAGCCGCTCGGAGTTCCTCACGCCGTACACGCCGTATCAGGCAGAGATCTCGCAGGGCGGCCTGCAGGTGATGTTCGAGTTTCAGACCGCGATGTCGGAGCTCACCGGCCTGCCGGTCTCGAACGCGGCTCTCTACGAGGGCCCCTCCGCGGTGGCCTCGGCCGCGTACCTGGCGATCGGAGCAACCGGGCGGAGCAAGCTGGTCGCCTCGCGCGGCGTCCACCCCCACAGCCGCGAGTCGCTCGAGACCTACGGCGCCGGCTACGGATCGGAGCTGGTCGAGGTCACTCTGGAGGGTGGCGCCACGGATCCGACTGCCCTGGCGGAGGCGGTCGACGACGAGACCGCCGCCGTCTTTTTGCAGCAGCCGAACTTCCTGGGCGCCGTCGAGGACATCGAGGCACTGGGCGCGGCGGCGAAGGAGCACGGCGCGTTCGTCGTAGTCGCCTGTGATCCGATCGCGCTCTCGATTCTTCGGCCGCCCGGCGATTGCGGCGCCGACATCGCGGTCGGCGAGGGCCAGCCGCTAGGCAATCGGCTCGACTACGGCGGCCCGTCGTTCGGCTTCTTCTGCGCGACCGAGGAGCACCTCCGTCGCATGCCCGGCCGGATCGCCGGTGAGTCGACCGACGTCGACGGCCGACGCGGTTTCGTGCTCACCCTCCAGACGCGGGAGCAGCACATCCGCCGCGAGAAGGCGACCCACAACATCTGCACCGCCCAGGCGCTCAACGCGCTGGCGGGGATGGTCCACCTCGCCTGGCTCGGCAAACGGGGCTTCGTCGAGCTCGGGGAGTTGCTCGTGCGCCGTACCGCCTATGCGCGCAACAGCCTGGCCTCGGTGGACGGCGTGGAGCTCCTGCACGAGGCGCCCGTCGTCAGGGAGTTTGCGGTCGAGTTGGATGCACCCGTCGACGACGTGCTCGACCGCTGTGCTGCCGAGGGGATCGGCGCGGGCTATCCGCTGGCGCGCGATTACCCGGAGCACGAGAACGGGCTGCTGGTCGCGATCACGGAGCGACGCGGCCGCGAGGACATCGATCGCCTCGCGGAGGTGCTTGGCCGCGCCGTCGGCGAACTGCGTTCCGCCAAGGTCGCGGAGGGGGTGGCATCGTGAGCGATCTCGCGACTCCTCCGCGGACCGTCGACGGCGGCACTCCGATGCAGCGTGATCCGGCGACGACGATCTACGAGAAGTCCGTCGAGGGCCGCCGCGCCGCGACGATGCCCGATGCCGGCGTGCCGGAGACGCCGATCGACGAGCTGATCCCAAAGAAGCTCCTCCGCCAGCGGACTGCCGAGCTCCCCGAGATCTCCGAGCCGGAGATCGTTCGCCACTACAACCGGATCTCGAGGCGGAACTTCGACCTCGACACCGGTTTCTACCCGCTCGGCTCGTGCACGATGAAGCACAACCCCCGGCTCAACGAGCGGGTGGCGGCGCTGCCGGGCCACGCGAGGCTTCACCCCGCTCAGGATCCGAAACGGGCGCAGGGTGCCCTCGAGCTGATGTGGCTGCTTCAGCGGTCGCTCGCCGAGATCTGCGGCCTGCCGCACGTCAGCCTCCAGCCCTCGGCGGGCTCGCACGGCGAGCTGGCCGGGCTGCTGCTCACCCGCGCCTACCACGCCGATCGCGGCGAGGAGCGGACCAAGGTCCTCACCCCGGACACGGCGCACGGCACCAACCCCGCCACGGTGACGATGGCGGGCCACGAGGTGGTGAAGCTCGCCTCCAACGAGCGCGGCGGCATCGACCTCGACGACCTCCGCTCCAAGGCGGACGGCGACACCGCCTGCCTGATGCTCACCAACCCGAACACCCTCGGGCTCTTCGACGAGAACATTGCGGAGATCGCCAAGATCGTTCACGACGCCGGCGGGACCCTCTATTACGACGGCGCGAACCTGAACGCCATCATGGGCCACTCACGGCCGGGCGACATGGGGTTCGACATCGTCCACGTAAACCTCCACAAGTCCTTCTCACAGCCACACGGAGGCGGCGGTCCGGGCGCGGGCCCGATCGCCGCCTCAGAGCGGATCGAGCCCTACCTGCCGCGGCCGCAGGTGGTCCGCCGCGAGGGGCAGAACGGCGGCGAGCCCAGCTTCGACCTTGATTACGATCGCCCGAAGTCGATCGGGCGGCTGCGTGGCTTCCAGGGCAACTTCGGCGTCTTCGTCCGCTCCTACGCCTACATGCTGAGCCTCGGCGGCGACGGTCTCCAGGAGGCCTCCGAGACCGCGGTGCTGAACGCCAATTACCTGCTGGCGCGGATGAGTGAGGGCAGGGCGGGAAAGTACATGCCCGTCGCCTTCGACCGGCGCTGCATGCACGAGTTCGTTCTCTCCGGCGCGCCGGCGAAGCGGGAGCTCGGCACCAAGACGGTCGACATCGCCAAGCGGCTGCTCGACCATGGCATGCATCCGCCGACGGTCTACTTCCCGCTGCTGGTCGACGAGGCGCTGATGGTCGAGCCCACCGAGACCGAGACGCGCGAGACCCTCGACGCCTTCGCGGAGGCGATCGAGTCGATCCTCGCCGAGGCGGAAGAGGACCCGGCGATCGCGCAGGGCGCGCCCTACACGACCCCGGTCCGCCGGCTCGACGAGGTGGCGGCCAACCGCAAGCCGGTCGTCCGCCAGCCGCTCTGACGCGGGACCAGCCAGGTGGAGCCGCTCAGTCCGCGTCGAGCTCCCCGATGTCCGGCAGCCGCTGCTTGAGCTTCAACACGGGCTCGAAGAGGTCGCCCTCCTTCTCCACCCGCTTGACGGCATCCGGGATCTCGAAGCGGAGGTGCTCGACCTCGCCGCGCTTGGCGGCGCGCTCCACCTCCCGCCAGTGCAGCGGGATCGAAGCAGTGGGGAGCTCGCGGGCCCGCAGCGAGTAGACGCCGATCGTCGTCTTCTTCTGGTGGTTCTGGCTCCAGTCGACGAACACCTTGCCGCGCCGCTCCACCTTGGCCATCTTGGAGACGACGTCCTTCGGGGTCTGCTTCTCGAGTAGCTGGGCGACCGCCTTGGCAAACGGCCCGGTCAGCTCGTAGGTGACCTTGGTGTTGAGCGGGACATAGACCTGCAGGCCCTTGCCCCCGGAGACCTTCGGGAACGACTCGAGATCGAAGGCCGAGAAGATCTCGCGCACCCGAAGGGCGATCGTGCAGCACTCGACCAGGCCCGCGGGCGCCCCGGGGTCGAGATCGAAGGCCAGCACGGTCGGCTGCTCCATCTGGGTCGCTTTCGATAGGGAGGGGTGGAGCTCGAGCGCCGCCAGCTGGGCCATCCAGATCAGCGTGGGACGGTTCTCGCAGAGGCAGAAGTCGATCTCGCCTGCCCGCCGGTCGACGTAGATCGGCGTCGTCTTCACCCACTCCGGGCGGTGCTTCGGGCAGTTCTTCTCGAAGAAGGAGGCGTGCGGGTTGCCGACGCCCTCTGGAAAGCGCCGGAGCGTCAGCGGGCGGCCCCGGAGGTGGGGGAGGATCGCGTCAGCGATCCGCGCGTAGTAGTCGATGACCTCCGCCTTGGTGGTCTTGGTCTTCGGATAGAGGACCTTGTCGAGGTTGGTCAGCTTGAGCTTGCGCCGACCAATCGTGACTTCCTTGCCTGCCGCTATGCCTTTGCCTTCTTACGCGAGGTGCTCTTGCGGCGACCGTTGCTGGAGCTCTTCGACTTGGGCTTCGCCTTGGACTTGGGCTTCGCCTGCGCCTTGCCGTCGGTTTCGGCCTCCTCGCCGCGCACCGCCGCCAAGCTCTCCTCCAAGGCGGCCATCAGGTCGGGCGCCTTCGTCGGCTGCGGCTCCTCGGTGGGCGCGCTGACGACCTCCTTGCCGGCGGCCTTGCGCTCGAGCAAGTCGAGCAGCTCCTCGCGGTACTCGTCGCGGTACTGATTCGGCTTGAAGTCGCTGGTCAGGGACTCGATCAGCTGCTTCGCCATCTCGAGCTCGCGCTTCTCGGGCTTCTTCGGCTTGGCCTCCTCGAAGACCTCGCCGTCGAGATCCTGCGGCGAGCTGACCTCGTCGTGGAAGCGCATCGTGGTCAGCGTAAGGACGTCGCCCATCGGCCGTATCGCTGCGAGATGCTCCTTGTTGCGGAGCACGAAGCGGGCGATCGCGACCTTGCGTGCCTCCCTCATCGCCTGCACGAGCAGGGCGTACGCCCGCTCGGCTCCCTTGTCGGGGCCGAGGTAGTAGGGCTGCTCGAAGTAGATCGGATCGATGTCGTCGAGGTCGACGAAGTCCTGGATCTCGATCGCCCGCGTCTTCTTCGGATCGAGCTCGGCGAGCTCGTCGCGGCCCAGGACGACGTACTGATCAGGCGCGTACTCGTAGCCCTTGACGATCTTCTCGTAGGGGACCTCCTTGCCGTCGGACTCGGCCACGCGCTTGTGCCGAATCCTGGCGCCGTCGTCCTCCCGCAGCTCGCGGAACCGCACCGTCTGCTTGGAGACGGCGCTGTAGAGCTTCACTGGCACGTTGAGCAATCCGAAACTGATCGAACCGCTCCATATCGCCCTAGCCACGCGTAATCACCTCGATCCTGGTCCTTCGACAACACTCAGGTTACCCCTGGGCGGGTTCCCCGAACCGGGCGCAAGCTTGCGTCCCATGCCAATAAGACCGGCTGTGCGCCGGAGACTCATCGTGTGCTCACATCTCGCGCACGATCTCGCGCGGGTCCTTGTCGTTGCGCAGATCCTTGAAGGCGGGCTGGCGCAGGGTCCCCTCGTTGGTCCACTCGGTCCAGGAAACCTCGCAGACGAGCTCCGGCTCGCACCAGACCGCGAACCGGGCCTTCGGACCCGTCGGGGCGCCGACCTCGAAGGGGCTCTCGGCGCGCTTGCGCCTGCCGAGCTCACGCGTCAGGAAGTCGATGTGGTCTTCCGTGAGGCCGGAGCCGACGCCTCCGGCGAAGTGCAGGAGTTGGGGCTCGCTCTCCGAGAGCTCGGAGCGCCGCTTCTCGTAGTAGCCAACCAGCAGCGAGCCGACGCGATTGCCGCGCCGGCCCTCGCCCGGGAGATAGCCGCCGATGACGAACTCTTGGCGGCGCCAGACGCGCTCCTTGATCCACTCCCCGCTGCGCCTGCCCGGCCGGTAGGGGCTTTCTGTGCGCTTCGCGACGATGCCCTCGAGCCCCTGGCGGCGGGCCGCCTCGAGCAGGCTGGCGCCGCCGTCCGTGCCGGTAGCGAGGGGTTCGCCAGCGGGGCCCGTCGAGGCCCAGCTCCCCGAGCAGCTCGCGACGGCGGACGTAGGGGAGGTCCCGTACGCAGCGGCCATCGAGGTGCAGCAGGTCGAAGATCACGTAGTCCACCGGCGTCTGAGCCACGCGTGCCTTGATTGCCGTCGGCGAGGTCAGTCCCATGCGGCTCTGGAGCAGCTGGAACCGCGGCCTGCCCTCGGGGTCGAGCGCGACCACCTCCCCGTCGACGATCGCGGCGTGATCCGCGAGCGCATCGGCGATCGGGGCCAGCTCGGGATAGCGGGCGCTGACGTCCTCGAGTCGTCGACTCAGCATGCACCAGCGGCCGTGGTCGGCGTAGCCCAGGGCCCGCACTCCGTCCCACTTGATCTCGTAGGCCCACTCACCCGAATCGGACTCGGGGATGTGGCCGGGCTTGGCGAGCATCGGCTCCAGCCGGCTCGGCATCTCCTCCTCCGGCGCCTGATCGAGGACCGATGCGCTCTTATTCCTTGCCATGGCACTCGATTATGCGTGCGGCCTTTAGCCCGCGTCGGATAATCGGAAAGGTGCTCTTCGATCTTGAGGACATCACCTACTCCCGCGGAGGGAAGGTCGTGCTCAGCGACGTCCGCGCCCGCCTGCCAGTGGGCGCCAACTCCCTCCTCGGTGCCTCGGGGAGCGGCAAATCGACGCTGCTGCGCCTGCTCAACCGCCTCGCCGACCCGGACTCCGGTCGGGTGATGTACGAGGGGACGGACGTGCGCGAGCGCGACCCGCTGGAGCTTCGCCGCGAGGTCAGCCTGGTGCCGCAGTTGCCGGCTCTGATCGACGGCACCGTCCACGACAACATCGCCTACGGCCCGCGGCTGGCTGGTCACAGCTTCGACGCGCGGAGCTGCCTCGAGTTGGCGGGGCTCGACCCCGCGTTCGAGGATCGGGACGCCTCCAAGCTCTCGGTCGGTGAGCAGCAGCGGGTGATGCTGGCGCGCGCGCTCGCGCTGGAGCCGCGCGTCCTGCTCCTCGACGAGCCGACTTCGGCGCTGGATCATGCAGCGAGAGACGCGGTCGAGGGGACGCTGAACCGGCTGCGCGCCCGGACCGCGATCTCGCTCGTCGTGGTCACCCACGACATCGATCAAGCCAGGCGGCTGTCGGACAACGTGGTGAGGATCGAGTCGGGCAGGGTCATCGCCCAGGGGTCGGCGACCGAGCTGCTCGCGGAGCCCCCGGAGCCGACGATCGCTGCCGCCGAGGACGCCTCGTGATCCTCGCGGCGGCGAGCTCGGGCTCGATTCAGGTGACGCTCGGCGAGGTTGCCGCGGCGCTCGCCCTGGTGGCGATCGCGGCGATCGCCTCGCGCGCATGGCATGCGGGACTCGAGGAGGACATCGGGATCGCCGTGGCCCGCTCGTTCATCCAGCTGACGGCGATCGGCTACGTGATCACCGTGATCTTCGACGAGGACTCTGCGGTGCTCGTCGTAACCCTGATCGCCGTGATGGTCGTCTTCGGGGCCTTCACCGCTCGCTCGCGGGCCCAGCGCGTACCGGACGCCTTCTGGCCGCTGCTGATCTCGCTGGGCGTAGCGGCCGCGGCGACGCTCGGGCTGGTGCTCGGGCTCGGCATCTTCCCCGCGACTCCGCGCTACGTGGTACCCGTCGGAGGAATGGTCGTCGGCAACTCGATGACCTCGGCGGCCGTCGCGCTCAACAGGCTCGGCGAGGACGTCCACGACCAGTCCCGGCGGATCGAGGCAACCCTGGCCCTCGGGGCGACCTCCTCCCAGGCCGTCACGCCGCTGGTTCGCCGCAGCCTGCGCTCCGGAATGATCACCCTGATCGACTCGACCAAGACGACCGGGCTGATCTTCTTCCCGGGGACGATGGTGGGGATGCTGCTCGCCGGGGCAGACCCGACCGACGCGGTGCGCCTCCAGCTGATCCTGCTCTACGTCCTGCTGGGCGCGGTCTCCATTGCCGCCCTGATGGCGATCACGCTCGCCCGGCGCAACTTCTTCACCCCGGCCCAACAGCTGCGGGAGCCGCCGGATGTGTGAGGGTGCTCCGATCGTGCGAGGGCGCGCGACAGCGCGACCCGTGACCTGTCGGAGGAGCAACCCGTTTTATGGCGAAGCCGGGTAGATGAACCTGTGGCCGAGCAGCTCGGCCACAGTGACGAACTGGTAGCCGCGATGGCGGAAGTGGGAGAGGATCGCCGGCAGGGCGGCGACAGTCTGGCTCCGGTTGCCGCCGCCGTCGTGCATGACCACGATCGAGCCGTTGTGCGCGTGGTGGATAACTCCCGACGCGATGGCCCCGACTCCCGGACGGGCCCAGTCCCTTGGGTCGACGTCCCAGTCGACCGTGACCATCCGCTGGGCGTGGGCGCGACCGATCAGCCCGCTGTTGACTCGTCCGCCCGGTGGACGGAAGTCGCAGGGCGTGAACCCCGTCGCGGCTCTGATCAGCCGGTTCGTCTCACGAAGCGACTGCGATGAAGGATCGGACTCGTGATGCAGCGAGTGGTTTCCGATCTCGCTCCCCTGGGCGAGGATCTCCTTCATCGTCCGTGCCCGCCCCGAGGTCTCCTGACCGATCTCGAAGAAGGTGGCGTGGGAGTCGAACTGCCGCAGGACCCTCAGGACCCTGAGCGTGTAGTCGCTCGGCCCGTCGTCGAAGCCGATCGCGATCCTCTTCCTCCCGCGCGGGCCGTGCGTGTGGAAGGGGGCCCCACCGTGGGTGCAGCCGATCGGGAGCTCGACCTGGGTCTGCTGGGCGCGGGCTGGCACGGCGACCAGCACCAATGACGCCAACGCGATGAACGCCGCCCGTCCCCTCATCTGACGGGGTCAGTCTCCCGCGTTGGGAGTGCGGCTGCAAGCGCTCCTCGCCGGCGCCGACAAGACTCCTCCGTAGACTGGACATGCCTTGTCCGATGAGCGCCGCCGCAAGCGCTTCACGATCATCGCGACGATCCTCGGCTCGACGATCGTGTTCCTGGACGCGACGGTCGTCAATGTCGCCCTGCCGGCCATCTCCGACGACCTCAACGCGGGGCTGGCCGACCAGCAATGGGTTGTCGAGGCCTACGCTCTGGCGACCGTCTCCCTGCTCCTCGTCGGGGGTGCCCTCGGCGATCAGTTCGGGCGCAGGCGGATCTTCGAGTTCGGCCTGATCGGCTTCGGGGCCACCTCGATCCTCTGCGCGATTGCCCCGTCCAGCGGGTTTCTGATCGGTGCGCGCGGGCTTCAGGGCCTCACCGGCGCCCTGCTGGTGCCGGGCTCGCTGGCGATCCTGGCCGCGACGTTCGAGGGCGCCGAGCGCGGCAAGATGGTGGGCACCTGGACCGCCTGGACCGGGATCGCCACAGTGATCGGGCCGGCCGGGGGCGGTGCTGTCGTAGAGGCGATCTCCTGGCGGGCGATCTTCTGGGTCAACGTCCCGCTGGTGATCTTCACCGTCCTGCTGACTCGCGCTCACGTCGAGGAGAGCCTCGACCCGGAGGCCGATCGCGCGATCGACTGGCTCGGGATCCTGATGTCCGCGCTGGGCCTAGGGGGGCCGGTCTTCGCGCTGATCGAGCAGCCGATGCACGGCTGGAGCGACCCTCTGGTGTTCATACCGCTGATCGGCGGGGTCCTCCTCTTCGCCCTCTTCCTGATCTGGGAGTCGCGTTACCGGCACTCGATGCTCGACCTCGGCCTCTTCCGAATCCGGAACTTCGCTGTGACGAACCTCGAGACCTTGATCGTCTACTCGGGGCTGATCGGCGCCTTCTTCTTCGTCACCCTCTTCCTGCAGCAGACCGTCGGCTACTCGCCGCTGGCCGCCGGATTTGCGACCACCCCGATCTCGTTGCTCCTCTTCTTCCTCTCCCCGGTGTTCGGCAGGATCGCGACGAGCACCGGCCCACGTGCGCCGATGTGCGTCGGTCCGATCGTCGGCGGGATCGGGCTGCTGCTGCTCATGCGGGTCGACTCGAACGCGAGCTATGTCACCGACGTGCTGCCCGGCGTGCTGATCTTCGGACTCGGGCTATCGGCGACGGTCGCCCCCCTGACGGCCACGGCACTCAACTCGGTCGCGGAGAATCGCGTGGGGGTCGCGTCGGGGATCAACAACGCGGTCTCGCGGGTCGCCGGCGTGCTCGCAATCGCCGTGCTCGGTGCAGTGGTCGCGGGCAAGTTCACATCCACCGTCGACAGCAAGCTCGCCGACGCGAAGCTCTCCCCGCGGGCCGAGCAGGCGATCAGCAAGGCCAAGGACAACCCCCTGCAGCGTCCGGACACGAAGGGCCTGCCACCGGCGCAGGCCGCTGAGGTCGACCACGCCACCGCCGAAGGCGCGGATGACGGCTTCCATCTGGCGATGATGATGGCGGGCACGCTGATGATCGTCGGCGGCGTGATCGCCGGGATCGGGCTGCGAAATCCGCCGCGGGAGACCGAGTACGACGCGCCGCGCGCGGCGCCCGCCGGCGAGTGCGCCCATTGCCCCGACCAGATCGACGGGAGGCCTCGTCGCGAGGGCGAGCCCGTCGCCGAGCCGGCCTAGGCTCGACCCGGATGGCCGATCTCCATCCAGAGGCGCGGACGCTGATCGAGTCGGACCGGCTCGCCCACATGGTCACCGTGAATCCGGATGGCAGCCCCCAGGTGAGCTGCATCTGGGTCGGGCTCGATGGCGACGAGATCGTAAGCGGCCACCTGCCGCGCAACCAGAAGGTCAAGAACGTCGAACGGAACCCGCAAGTGGCGATCTCGATCGAGGGTGCTGGCCTCAGCGAGGTGGGCCTCCGCGAGTACCTCGTCGTCCGGGGAACGGCCCGCGTGCAGCAAGGAGGCGCGGCTGAGCTCCTGCAGCGACTCGCGCACGTCTATCTCGGGCCCGACATCAAGTTCCCCCCGATGGACGACCCGCCGCCCGGCTATGTGATCCGGACCACGCCAGAGCGGCTTGGCGGGGTTGGTCCGTGGGCCTAGCGCGACCCGCCTGGTTCCTATAGTCCGCGCCCGTGCGGATCTTCAGCGGAATCCAGCCGACGGGCCAAAAGCACCTCGGCAACTACATCGGCGCGATCCGGCAGTACGTCGAGGGACAGGACCGCGGTGATCCGGCGATCTACTGCATCGTGGACCTGCACGCGATCACCGTCCCCTGGGATCCGGGGACGCTGCGGGAGAACGTCCACGACACCACCGCCATCCTGATCGCCGCCGGGCTAGATCCCGAGCGCTGCATTCTCTTCCGGCAGTCCGACGTGCGCGAGCACACCGAGCTCACCTGGTACCTCGCCGCGCTCACCGCGCACGGCGACCTCAACCGGATGACTCAGTTCAAGGAGAAGTCCGCGAGCCAGCGCGAGCTGGTCTCGGCCGGGCTCTTCTTCTATCCGGTGCTCCAGGCCGCCGACGTGCTCGCCTACAAGGCCCAGGAGGTGCCCGTCGGCGAGGACCAGCGCCAGCACATCGAGCTGATGCGCGAGATCGCGCGCCGCTTCAACGAGCGCTTCGGGCCGATCCTGGTCGAGCCGGAGCATCGGATCCCCGAGGTGGGCGCGCGGATCATGGACCTTCAAGACCCGACCAACAAGATGTCGACGACCGGGGGCAGCGAGGCGGGGACCGTGCTGGTGCTCGACGACCCGAAGACGGTGACAAAGAAGATCAAGAGCGCCGTAACCGACTCGGGTTCCGAGGTAAAGCGGGGCGACGGCAAGGAGGGGATCGCGAACCTGATCGAGATCATGGCGGTGGCCCGAGGCACCAGCGAGGATCAGATCGAGCGTGAGTTCGGGGGCTCCGGCTACGGCGACTTCAAGGCGGCGGTGGCCGAGGCCGTGGTGGATCTGCTCGCTCCGGTCCGCGAGCGCTATGAGGCGCTGCGCCCCGATGAGGCCGCGCTCGAGCGCTCGCTGAGCGAGGGCGCCGAGAAGGCACGGGCGATCGCGTCGGGGACGCTCGGCGAGGTGCGCTCCGTGATCGGGGTCGGCCCGGGCTGATCCGGCCGCGGATTTTGGCGGCCGTTTGTTCCGGTCCGGCCTCTACTGTTTCGCCCGTGACCTCCGTCGCGGAGCTCGATCTCGACCTGGACGTCTTCCAGGGCCCGTTCGATCTCCTGCTCGCCGTGCTGCTGCGCGAGGAGATCTCGCTGGCCGAGGTGCCGCTGGGGGAGATCGTGGCCTCCTACGTCGACCACCTCGGCGAGACGGGCGAACTCGATCTCGAGGCGGTGACCGAGTTCCTGGTCCTGGTCGCGGCGCTCTGCGAGCTCAAGTCGCGGCGGCTGCTGTCCCATGAGGAGGACACTGACGAGCTGGGACCCGAGGAGGCGGCCGATGAGCTCCTCGCCCGGATGCTCGAGTACCGCCGCTACAGCGAGGCGGCGGTGATGCTCCACGAGCGGCTCGAGCGCGAGGGCGGTGTGCTGTACCGCTCGGCTTCCCTGCCCCCGGAGCTGCGCCGGGCTGCGCTCGACGCTGCGACCAAGGTGTACGAGCCCGAGCGCATCGGCGTCGCCCTCGGCGACCTGCTGGCCCTGCCGCCCGAGCCCGACACCAGGCACATTCGCTCGACCGTCTCGCTTCAGCGGCGGATCGGCGTGGTTCGCGATCTGCTCAGGTCGCGTAAGACCCTGGACTTCGACGACGCGTTCGGCCGGGAGGACCGCTTCACGCAGGCCGTCACCCTGTTCGCGCTGCTCGAGCTCTACCGTCGCGGGGAGGCGACCTGGACCCAGAAGGAGACATTCGGCCGCATCGAGGTGCGTAATACGAGCCACGCCAGCACGCGAAGCGGAGGAGGTGGCGATTGATGATGAGCACCGACGGCCTGGGGCGGACACTCGAGGCGCTCCTCTTCCTCTCACCGGAGCCGGTCTCGGCGGCGGAGCTCGCCGAGGCGATCGAGGTCCAGGAGGAGGCGGTGGCCGAGGCAATCGACGAGCTCGAGCAACGGCTCGCCGGAGACCAGCGAGGGATCCGCCTGCGTCGCATCGCCGGGGGCGTCGCGCTGGCCGCTGATCCCGAGGCGGAGGCCGCCGCGCGCCGCCTGCTCGCCAAGCCCCGCACGCCGCCGCTCACCCAGGCGCAGGCCGAGGTACTGGCGATCGTGGCCTACCTGCAGCCGGTCTCGCGCCCGGAGATCGCCCGGATCCGCGGAGTCTCGTCGGACTCGGCGGTGGGCAGCCTCAGCGAGAGGGGGATGATCGAGGAGCGGGGCAGGACCCAGTTCGGCGCGGTCACCTACGGGACCACGGCCCTGTTCGAGAAGCTGTTTGGCCTCTCCGGCCTCGATGCCCTGCCCGATCCGGCGCAGTTCGATCCCACCCCCGAGGACGAGCGCGAGCTGCGCGAGCGCCTGCTGAAGGCGGGTGAGCAGAGGGCGGAATGAGGCGTGTGGTCCTGGCCGGAGTGGCGGCGGGGGCGACGATCGCAATTGCACTCGCGCTCGCAACAGGTCCACTGCGCGGGCCGAGTGTCGGAACGGTCGAAAGCGCCCGGGCCGACAGCGATGACACCGCACCGGCGGCTGAAGTGATCGGACGGTCGGTCCGGGGCAAACCCATCGTCGCGACGCGCTACGGCGACGCCGCCTCCGACAACGTGGCCCTGGTGGTCGGGGTGATTCACGGCGATGAATCAGCCGGGCTGCGCGTGGCGAACAGCCTCCGCCGGATCGCATCGACGGTGGAAGGCGCGCAACTCTGGATCATCGACACGGTTAACCCGGACGGGGTCAGGGCACACACCCGCAAGAACTCGCACGGGGTGGACCTGAACCGGAACTTCCCGTACCGATGGCGCGACGACGTCCCACACTCGAGCGGCTACTACCCCGGCCCGAGGGCCGCATCCGAGCCGGAGACTCGGGCGGTGATGACGTTCGTGCGACGGATCCAACCGCATCTCTCGATCTGGTACCACCAGCCCTGGGGTGCGGTACTCGCCTGTCACGGCCGGCCGCCGATCGCTCTGCATTACGCGAAGCTCGTCCGCATGGGCACGAGCTGCCGCGGCGAGGGCCTGCGTGGAACGGCGATCACCTGGGAGATGCACTCCTTCCCGGGCAGCAGCGCCTTCGTCGTGGAGATGCCGCCGGGCAAGATCAGCGCGCGCTCCGCCGAGCGGCAGGCGCGCGCCACGATCACGGTCGCGGAGGGCCGTTGAGGTGACCCACCTGATCGTCGCGCTGGCCGCGATCGTCGTGGTGATCGGCGTGGGCGCGGGAGCCGGAGCGGGCGCCTCGACGCCTCCCCCCGCGTCGACATCGACGGCCACCAAGCCAACGATCCACAAGATGCTGATCCCCTATCCGAAGAAGCGGAAGCGGGAGATGGCCGCCTACTCCAAGCACCACTACGGGCAGTACAAGTGGCGCCTCAACAACCCGAAGCTGATCGTCGAGCACTACGCCGCGGCGGGCAGCATCTCTTCGATCTTCAACACCTTCGCGCCCGACCGGCCGGACGTCGAGTTCCATCAGCTTCCGGGCGTCTGCGCGCACTTCGCGGTCTCGGCGACCGGGGCGATCTACAAGTTCGTGCCGATCTCGATTCGCTGCCGGCACGTCGTGGGCCTCAACCATGTGGCCGTCGGGATTGAGCACGTCGGCTTCTCGGACCAGGACATCCTGGGCCGCCCGGCGCAGCTGAACGCCTCGCTGCAGCTCACGCAGTGGCTGCGCTGCCGCCTCGCGCTCCCGGTCGACCAGGTGATCGGGCACAACGAGAGCCTCTCCTCGCCCTTGTACAAGGAGCTCGACCCGCGCTTCCGAGGTCAGACCCACGGCGACTGGAACCACGCCGACATGCAGACCTACCGCGCAGACCTCGCCAAGCTCGGCAGCTGCTGAGCCCTCGGGGCCAAGGCCCTACCACGAAATTGCCACTTGTTTTTCGTCGGGGCCGGGTGAGAGACTCGCGCCGTTTCACCGACCGGTGGAAAGCAAAAGGGAGGATGAGGAGACAAGCATGGGAAGAATCAGCAGGTGGTTCCCGCCGTTCACTGGCGTGCTCTTTGTTGCGTTCGTGGTCGCGATCACGATCCTGATCGGCCAAGGTCAGGACGCGACCGATAAGACCGCTCAGGAGATCGTCAACCACTACCAGGACCACAACACGAGGGAGAGCGTCGGTGCAATCCTGATCGTCTTCGCATCGTCCTTGATCCTCTACTTCGGCGGCTGGCTGCGCAGGCTGCTCAGGGACGCTGAGGGACCGGATGGCATCCTCTCGGCCGTCGCCTTCGGCGGCGCGATCGCCTTCGCGGCGGGCGCTGCGGTAGCCGGGTCGATCCACCTGGCGCTCGCGGATCTCGCGGACGACATCAACCCGATCGCTCTGCAGGCGATCAACGGGATCGACTTCGACATGTTCTTCTTCTTCCCGGTGGGCCTCGGGACATTGGTGCTCGCCACAGGGATCTCGGCGGTGCGCCACGGCGCCCTGCCGAAGTGGCTGGCCTGGATCAGCGTCGTGCTCGGCGTGCTCTTCTTCACGCCCGCGTTCTTCATCTTCTTCTTCATCGGGCCGCTCTGGTTCCTGGTCGTGAGCATCTGGGGGATCAGGCACGAGCTGGGGAAGGATGCGGCCCCGGCGGCCCCGGCAGCTCCAGCAGCCGCGTAGTTGATAGGCGGAGGGGCGGCCACCTGGCCGCCCCTCCGCCTGCTCGGCTTCAATCGTGGGGTGAGACTCGCCAAGTACCTCGCCCGCGCCGGAGTGGCATCGCGGCGCTCAGCCGAGAAGTTGATCGCAGTCGGCAAGGTGCGCGTGGGCGGCGAGGTGGTCACCGATCCCGCCCGCGACGTCGACGAGCGATCCAACGTCGAGGTGGACGGCCGACTGGTCGCGACGGAGCCGCGCGAGGTCTGGGCGGTCAACAAGCCGCGCGGCGTCGTCTCGACCGCGCGCGAGCCCGGCAGGAGACGGGCGGTCACCGAACTGGTCGACTCCCGGCGCCGGCTCTACCCAGTCGGCCGCCTGGACGCGGACTCGACTGGATTGATATTGCTCACCAACGACGGGGGGCTGGCGAACCGGCTGACCCATCCGCGGTACGGCGTTCCGAAGACCTACCTGGTGCGCCTGGCCAGGCCGCCCTCCGAGCGCGACTTGGACCGACTGCGAGGCGGTGTCCGACTCGACAAGGGGAGGACAGCGCCCGCCGAGGTCGAGCGGCTCGGTGAGCGCAAGCTCGAGATCACCATCCGGGAGGGGCGCAAGCGTCAGGTGCGCCGGATGGCCGAGGAGATCGGCAACGAGGTGGAGGAACTGACCCGAATCCGAATCGGCTCGCTCGAGCTGGGTGACCTTCGCCGAGGCGAGGCTCGCCGGCTCGATCGAAGAGAGGTCGCCACGCTCTGGAAAGATTCCGCGCCATGACCGACGAGCTACGACTGTGGGCCGTCCGCGGCGCGACGAAAGCGGCGCGCAACAACCCCGAGGCGATCGTGGAGGCGACCGAGGAGCTGATGCGTGAGCTGATCGGCCGCAACGAGCTCACGCCGGAGCAAATGGTGAGCTGCATCTTCACCTCGACCCACGACCTGAACGCCGAATTCCCCGCCGTCGCTGCGCGCAACCTGGGGCTGGACAGGGTTCCGCTCCTCTGCGCGCAGGAGGTGGACGTCCCCGGGGCAATGCCCTCGGTGATCCGGGCTCTGGTCCACTACTACGCGCCGAACGACCACATCCCCGTGCATGCCTATCTCGGCGAGGCCCAGGAGCTGCGCTCGGATCTGAAGGCGGCGCAGTAGTGGAGAGCGACTCGGTCCGGGTCCGTGAAGCGACCCCGGACGACAGCGAGGCGATTCTCGCGGTGACGGCTGCCGGCTGGCGCACCGCTTATCGCGACATCGTCGCCCCGGAGCGGCTGGCGGACCTACCGGTTGCGCGCTGGCGGCACGAGATCCAAGTCGGACTTCTTCGCCCGGTCGACGACGCGTTCAGCTACGTCGCGGAGATCGACGGCGAGTTCGCCGGTTACTGCTTCGTGGCCGCACCCTCGCGGGAACCCGACCTCGGGCCGAACGTGGCTGAGCTCGTTGCCATCTACGTGGAGCCCGATCGCTGGCGGCAGGGCGCCGGAGAGGCGCTGATGAACGCAGCGATACTGCGGCTGGCCGGGCTGCCCTACGACGAGGTCGTCCTCTGGACGTTCAAGGAGAACGCGCCCGCGATCGCCTTCTATGAGCACCACGGGTGGAGCCGCGACGGGGAGGAGAAGGTGCACCAGCGCGCTCAGGCCGAGGCCATCAGATTCCGCCACCCCACCTAGCATGGAAACGCCGATGACGGTCACCTTCGCGGACAAACTGGCCCGGATCCCCAACTACGAAGCGGGAACGTCACTCGAAGACGCCACTGCGCGGGCCGAGACCGCGGATGCGATCAAGCTCGCCTCGAACGAGTCGCCCTTCCCACCGCACCCGGCGGTGATCGATGCGATCACCCGGGCCGCGGCGCGCGCCCATCGCTACCCGGATCCCGATGCGCGAGCGCTCCGCCGCGCAATCGCCGACCACCATGAGACCGACCCGGCGCGCATCGCCGTCTCCAACGGCTCCTGCGAGATACTGCTCGCGGCCGCTCTCGCCCTCTGCGAGCCGGGGGACGAGATCCTCTACGCCTGGCCCTCCTTCTCGATCTATCCCTACCTGGCCCCACTTTGTGGGGCGCGCGAGATCCGCGTCCCGCTGGGGCAGGGATACGTCCACGACCTCGACGCGATGCTCGAGGAGGTGACTGCGGCGACCCAGCTGCTGATCGTCTGCAACCCGAACAACCCGACCAGCACCCACCTGCCCGCCGATCGCGTCGGCGCCTTCATTGAGAGCGTTCCCGACAGGACCACGATCATCCTCGACGAGGCCTACATCGAGTACCAAACCAACGACGACCCCGACACAACGCTCGACCTGCTCGCCGGGCGCCCCAACCTCGTCCTCCTCCGCACCTTCAGCAAGGTCCACGGGCTCGCCGGCCTGCGGGTCGGCTACGCGCTCTGCTCGCCGCAGTTCCGCGCCGCCGTCGACGCCGTGCGCCAGCCGTTCAGCGTCAACGAGCTTGCCCAGGCGGCCGCCACGGAGGCGATTCGCCATCAGGACGACGTCGCCGACCGCGTGGAGAAGAACGTGATCGAGCGGGTCTTCGTCGAGGAGGCACTCCACGAGATGGGATTCGTGACGGCCGAGTCGCAGACGAACTTCGCGTGGATCGAACTGGGGGACCTCGATGAGGGCGAGGTGGTCGAGTCGCTAGCGAAGGCGGGTGTAGCGGTCCGGCCGGGTACCCCGCTGGGCGCCCCCGGTCACCTACGGGTTACCTACGGCACCCACGTCGAGAACGCGCGCTTCCTCGCCGCGTTCGCCGGCGTGGCCTGAGCAGCAAAGTCTTCGATGCCACAAAGTTCAGGCCGTCTGCTTCAATGGTCCGCTCATGCAGCACGGCACGCACTCCGACGCCCCCTCGAGCCGCTTCGCGGCCCGCACGCGTGCCTACTTCTACTTTTGGCGATTTAGCTAGGCGTCCGGCCCGCGGCTGCCTGTAGCCGCCGACGCAGAAGCTTCACCCGCCGGGCGCCGTCTCCCACGGTTCCCTTGCCGTACCCAAGGATCACCGCCAGACCAGTAGAAAGAAGGGACGACAGGATGAATTTCGAGATGAAGGAGCTACCGAGAAAGCACGCCGACCGCGTTCGGGACCAGCGGATCGAGCGCGTCGTCGAGCTGGTCTCGCCGGCGGAGATGCTCGAGGACCTGCCGCTCGAAGAGAAGCGAGAGGACGCCGTCCTCGCCCATCGCGCCGAGGTCACGTCGGTGCTCGACCGCGAGGACGACCGCCTGCTCGTCATCGTCGGACCCTGCAGCGTCCACGATCCGGAGGCCGCAATGGACTACGCCCGGCGGCTGGGTGAGAGGGCGGCAGAGTTACACGACCACCTCTGCGTCGCGATGCGGGTCTACTTCGAGAAGCCCCGCACGACGACCGGCTGGAAGGGGCTGATCAACGATCCGCATCTGGACGGGTCGCGGGATGTGAACGTGGGGCTGCACTCGGCGCGCAGCCTGCTGCTCGAGGTGACCGACCTCGGACTCGCGATCGGCTGCGAGTTCCTCGACCCGATCACGCCGCAGTACATCTCCGACGTGGTCGCCTGGGGAGCGATCGGCGCTCGCACGACCGAGAGCCAGATCCACCGCCAGCTCGCGTCGGGACTCTCGATGCCGGTCGGCTTCAAGAACGGGACCGCCGGCAGCATCAAGCTGGCGGTCGACGCGGTCCGCGCCGCGGCCGCGCCGCACGCCTTCGCCGGGGTCGATGTGAGCGGCACACCGGCCATTCTCTACACCGAGGGCAATCCGGACTGCCACGTGATCCTGCGCGGCGGAAGAGAAGCGCCCAACTACGGGCCCGCCGCGGTCGGCGAGACCCTCGAACAGCTGCGCGCCGCCGGCCTGGCGGAGCGGGTCGTGATCGACGCCTCCCACGACAACAGCGGCAAGGACCACGAGCGCCAGCCGGGCGTGGTCAGTGAGATCGCCGATCAGATCGCCGCCGGCAATGGAGCGATCGTCGGGGTGATGATGGAGTCCTTTCTGGTCGCCGGCCGGCAGGATCTCGAGTCGGATGAGCCCCTGGTCTACGGCCAGTCGATCACCGACGCCTGCATGGACTGGGACAACACTGTGCTGACCCTCGACCGGCTCGCCTCGGCGGTGCGAAAGCGGCGCGAAGCCGCCTCGAGATGACTGACCCCGCTACTTGCGCGCCTGGATGACGGCCGTGACGGTCGCATCTCGGCGTCCTCGAGCTCGCCCTTGCCGCCAGCAAGGGCTTCGAGCTGCGTCCGCCGACCTGCTCGGTCACGGCCGCCCCCAGCCGCACAGCGCCGCGGCGCCAGTCATCTGCCCATGAAGGTCGCCGTGCTCGGCGTCGGGCTGATCGGCGGGTCGATCGGGCTCGCCGCCGGCGCCAGGCTCGCCGCCGAGGTGGCTGGGTTCGATCCCGACGAAGAGCTGCTCGATCGGGCGGCGGAGCTCGGGGCGATCGACTCCGGGCACGACAGCGTCGCCGCGGCCGTCGAGGGCGCCGAGCTGGTCTTCTGCGCCGCTCCGGTCACCGCCTTGCCGGGGCTCGCGGCCGAGGCGCTCGATGCCGTTGGCGACGATTGCGCAGTCACGGACGTCGGCTCGGTGAAGCGTGACGTGATCGCGGCACTCGGGTCGGACAGCCGGTTCATCGGCGGCCACCCGCTGGCGGGCGCCGAGACCTCAGGGGTCGAGAATGCGCGGGCCGACCTCTTCGAGGGCGCCCGCTGGTACCTGACCCCGACGCCGAAGACAGGCGGGCTCCTCTACGACAGGGCCCAGCGAGCGATCTCCGAGATCGGGGCCCGGCCCCAGGCGATCGAGGCGGAGACCCACGACCGGCTGATGGCGAGCGTCAGCCACCTGCCGCACGTGGTGGCCAACGTGCTGGTAACCCAGGCCGCAAGCGCGCTCGACGAGGAGGCGGAGCACCTTCCCGAGGTCGGACCGAGCTTTCGCGACGCCACCAGGGTGGCCGGTGCCAATCCGGCGATCTGGGGCGACATCTTCGCGGGCAATCGCGAGGCGGTCGCTTCGGAGATCGACGCGGCGGTGGAAAGGCTGAACCAGGCGGCCGAGCTGCTGCGCACGGCGGACCGCGACGCCGTCATCGCGTGGCACGAGCAGGCCGGACGACGCCGTCGCGAGCTGATCGAGACCGAGATCGCCGGTGGCCCGCTCCACGAGCTGCGGGTGCTTGTGCCGAATCGGCCTGGGATCGTCGCCGAGGTCGCGCTCGAACTGGGTCGCGCGGGCGTCAACATCGAGGACATGGCGCTCTATCCGGCAGCCGACATGACCTCCGGAGCGATCTCGCTCTACATCGCGGGCGACGAGGAGGCCGAGCGCGCGGAGCAGATGATCCGGGAGCTCGGCCACGATGTCTCCCGGGCGGAATGAGATTCGAGCCCGCCGGGCCTCTGCGCGGAGAGCTCAAGCCTCCCCCCGACAAGTCGATCTCCCATCGAGCCGCCCTGATCGGCGCGATGGCGGACGGGCCGACCAGGATCACCGGCTACCTGGAGTCGGCCGACACCCGCGCCACGCTGCGGGCGGTTGGGGACGTGGGAGCGGAGGTCAGGGAGGGCGAGGCCGATGACCACGGGGGGTTCTTCGTCGAGATCGAGGGGATCGGCCTGCGCGGCCCGCGACCGGCGGAGATCGACGTGGGCAACGCCGGGACGCTCCTGCGGATCATGCCGGGGTGGCTGGCGGGGCAGCTGTCGGGCGAGTGGACCTTCGATGGCGACGAGTCGATCCGCCGTCGCCCGGTCGACCGGATCGCAGAGCCGCTGCGCCGAATGGGCGCCGACGTCGACTGCCGTAACGGGCGCCTGCCGCCACTTCGCGTGCGCGGCTCGGCGCTCAGGGGCATCGACTACGAGATGCCGGTGGCGAGCGCCCAGGTCAAGTCCTGCATGCTCCTCGCTGGGCTGTTGGCTGATGGGGAGACGACCATCCACGAGCCTTACTGGACGCGTGACCACACCGAGCGGATGTTGGCGGCCGCGGGCGCGGACATCCGCCGCCATGGCGGTCGCGTCACGGTCTCGCGGGCCGAGCGGCTCGAGGCGGGGGACGTTCCGGTCCCCGGCGATTTCTCCTCGGCCGCGTTCCTGATGGTCGCCGCGCTGCTGGTGCCGGGCAGCCAGATCAGTCTGCGTGAGGTCGGAATCAACCGCGCCCGGATCGGGCTGCTCTCGATCCTCTCGCGGATGGGGGTGGAGATGGGAGCTGCTCACGAGGGAGATCGCGCCATGACCGTCGACGAGATCCGAGAGCCGGGCCCCGAGCCGATAGCCACCCTCATCGTCCGGCACTCCCCGCTGAGCGGCGCGACCGTCACGGGCGAGGACGTCCCATCCACGATCGACGAACTGCCGCTGGTTGCCCTGCTCGGCTGCTTCGCCGAGGGCGAGACGGTTGTAGAGGGCGCGGCGGAGCTCCGTGCCAAGGAGTCGGACCGGATCGCGGGGATCGTCGACGGGCTCTCGGCGCTCGGTGCAGAGATCGAGGCGCAGGTGGACGGCTTCGCTGTGCGAGGGACCGGCAAGCTGCGAGGCGGAATGCTGGACGCGCGCGGCGATCACCGGCTGGCGATGCTCGGAGCCGTCGCGGGGCTTGCCTCGCGGGAGGGCGTTGAGGTTGAGGGGTTCGAGACGGTGGCGGTGAGTTACCCGCGCTTCGAGCGGGACCTGCAAATGTTGGTTACCGGCTGACGGCTTCGCCAACGGGCTCGGCCGCGGGCGCCGCAATCACCAGGCGCGGCCGCAAGCGGCCGTTTCAGGTGGAGCTGCTGGCGGCCGATGGATGGCCGTCCCCCGGCCAGGGGGAGAGCACCAGCAGGATCCGCGAGTCGTCGACCGCCTGCACCTCGTGGCGCTCGGCAGGATCGAATACCGCGAGCAGGCCGGCCCCGCCGGCGGCCCACTTGCCGTCGGGCGTATTGAGCTCGATGTTGCCGTCGATCACCAGCAGCCAGGCGCGCTCATGCACCTGGTGCTCCTGGAGCTGCTCGCCCTTCGGCAGGTTGATCAGAATCGCCCTGCCCTCTGACTCGGAGTCGAGCACCTCCGGCTGATGCGGCAGGACCTCGAACTCGTTCAGGTTCCAGCTCTCCATCGTCACGCGGCACTTTATATCCGCGCCCCCAGCGGGGCAGACCCTAGGTGCGACGGCGTTATGCGAGGGCGCGCCGCCAGGCGCGACCCGTTTGGTTCAGGCGACCCGTTTAATGGAGCTGATGGTGATCGCGATCGACGGCCCAGCCGGGGCCGGCAAGTCAACAGTGGCCCGGAGCGTCGCGAGGGCGCTCGGGTTCACCTATCTCGACTCCGGGGCGATGTACCGCACCGTCGCGCTCGCTGCGCTCGACCGGGGGCTCGACCTCGCGGATGGCGAGCGACTGGGGGAGATGGCGTGGACTCTCGACATCACCTTCGACGGCGACTCGATCCGGCTCGACGGCGAGCCCGTGGGCGGAAGGATCCGCGCGCCAGAGGTGACGGTGGCCGCCTCGAAGGTCTCGGTACATCCGCAGGTGAGGCAGGCGATGGTGAAGCGCCAGCGAGAGCTGATCGCGGCGGCCAATTACGTCGCGGAGGGCAGGGACATCGGGACCGTGGTCAGCCCCGACGCCCCCCTCAAGGTCTTCCTGACGGCGAGCGAGGAGGAGCGCGCGCGCCGCCGCGCGGCCGAGACCGGTCAGTCCGTCGCCAAGGTCCGAGAGGGGATCGAGGACCGAGATCGGCGCGACCGCGGCCGCGAGCACGGCGCGCTGCGCGCAGCCGACGATTCGGTCGCGGTCGACACGACGAACCTGACTCCGGACCAGGTCGTGGAGCGGATCGCCGAGCTGGCTCGCGAGAGGGGGATTGCCTGATGGAGGCCTCCCGCGGCGGGTCGAGCGCGACTGCCCGGCCATTGCGGCGCCGCCCCGCGGTCGCCGTGGTCGGATTCCCGAATGCGGGGAAGAGCGCCCTGATCAACCGGCTGGCCGGCGGGCGCGAGGCGGTGACGGACGCCGAGCCGGGGGTGACCAGGGACCGCCGCGCCCTCGAATGCGAGTGGAACGGCCTGAGCTTCGATCTCATCGACACGGGCGGTGTGGACCTGGCCAACTCGGACGAGCTGGCACGCGCCGTCCAGTCCCAGGCGAGGGCGGCGATCGAGGACGCGGAGGTGATCCTGCTCGTCGTGGACGCCCGTAGCGGCCTGGGACCGGGCGACGCCGAGCTCGCGGACCTGCTGCGCCGTTCGGCTCGGCCTGTCGTGGTCGCCGCCAACAAGATCGACCGGCCGGAGGACGAGCATCTCGCTGCCGAGCTCAACGCGCTCGGCCTCGGTGAGCCGATCCCCGTCTCCGCCGCCCACGGCCTCGGCAGCGGTGACCTGCTCGACCGCCTGGTGGAGGAGCTGCGCAGGCACTGGGTGGAAGCCGGAGAGGAGGAGGAAGGTGACGCGGTCCCCAGGATCGCGATCCTCGGACGACCCAACGTCGGTAAGTCGTCGCTGCTCAACGCCCTGCTCGGCTCCGAGCGGGTGATCGTCAACGAGCGCGCCGGCACCACTCGCGATCCGGTCGACACCGAGGCGGTGCTCGACGGCGAGCGGGTGGAGCTCGTCGACACTGCCGGGCTGCGCAGGCGCGGCAAGGTCGCGGGGACGGTCGGCTACTACGCGCAGCTGCGCTCTGAGCGCGCCGCCGAGCGCGCCGACGCGGCGATCGTGGTCTGCGACGCGACCGAGGGCCTGACCGCCGAGGACCTCCGGGTCGCCGAGCTCGCGATGCGGTCGGGCTGTGCCACCTTGCTCGCCCTCAACAAGTGGGACCTCGTGCGAGGCGTCCCCGATCATGCGAGGGGGCTGCCCCCCGGAGCCACGCGTTCTATGCGGGAGGAGTCCCCGTTTGGTGCGGGTGACCTGGACGATGTCCGAGCTAGGGCCGGGCAGAAGCTCCGCCTTCGTCCGCCCGTGCTCACCTGCTCGGCGCTCACCGGGCGGGGGGTCGCGGCCGTGCTGCGGGAGGCGGTCAGGCTCGCCGGCCGAGCGGCCGAGCGCATTCCGACCCCTGAGCTCAACAAATTCGTTGCGGGCGTGGTCGCCGATCGCCCGCCGCCCCAGCGCCACGGCAGGCGTCTACGCCTCTATTACGCGGCCCAGGTCGGACGGCGGCCTCCGCGTTTCGCAATCCAAGTCAACGATCGGCGGCTGATCAGCCGCGACTGGGCCTTCTATCTCGAGAACCGGCTGCGCGATGCATACGACATGCAGGGCGTGCCCCTGGTGATCGACTACGTGCCGCGCAAGCGTCGTCGGAACCGGAGCGCGCAGCGCGCGGGCCGGGTATAACCGGCGTTCCGTGAGTACGGCTCAACCCGGTGGCTCTGGAGGCGAGGAAGCCTCCAGCGAGGCCGGCAGCAAGAGCGAGGAAGACAAGGAAGGTCGCCGCGCCCGGTTTCTCCACCGGCTGAGCCTTGCGCGGCCCAAGCTGCGCCTACCGCGCCCGCGGCTTGGTCGGGGCGGGCCATCCGCCGCCTCGCCACCGCCGGTGGTTCCCCCGCCGACGGGTCCGGAACCGACGCCGCCCGAGGGGTCAAAGCCTCCCGAGGAGCCGAAAGGGTCGAGGGAGCTGCTCTTCCGCGCAAAGACGCGTCTCCGCGCCATCGGCTACTGGCTGCGCGAGAAGGGACAGGTCGCGTGGCGGGGACTGAAACGGGCCCGGGGGGCGACCGCGGCCTGGTGGTCCACGCGCTCGCGCGGCACCCGGATGCGGATCTTCGCGGCGGCAGGAATCGTCGTCGTCTATCTAATCGTCAAGTTCGCGCCCGTCCCCGGCGTGCCCTGCGGAATCTCGGCCGCGAAAGAGTGCGCTCCCTCTAACGACACGATCGCCTACGTGCCGCAGAATGCCGTGCTCTATGCCCACCTCACGGTCAACAGCGACAGCCATCAGTGGGAGTTGACTCAGGACCTGCGCGACGCCCTCCCCAACTTCACCGCGCTGCTCCAGAGCGACACCAGCGATCTCGCGGGTCCAGCCGGGAAGCCGATTGACCTCTCGCGGGAGGTCCTGCCCTGGGCTAAGGACGACCTGGCGCTCCTCGGAGTCCCCGGGCCGAACAAAACCACGCCCGAGGCCTACATCACCGGCGTCGGCGACACCACCAAGGCCAACCAGTTCGCGGCCAGCCTCTCACCCGGAGGGAAGTCGAAGCAGTCCAAGCTCGGCGATGCGACGCTGACCGTCTACTCCAACGGCGTCGCCACGGCTCGGTCGGGGGATCAGCTCGTCTTCGGAGCGCTGGGGGCCGTTCGCGCCGCGGTGGCGGCGAAGTCGGGTCAGCTGCCGGCGCTTGAGGGCTCCGACCAGAACACCGCCCGCGACGAGCTTCCGGACGTGCGGGTCGCGGAGGTCTATCTCTCACGGCTCGGCGTGCAACGGTTCCTGGTCGGACGCCAGGGCGGCGCCACCCAGCTCGACACCTTTGTCGACTACGGGGCGACCAGCGGGATGGCCGCGTCCGCGAGGGCGCACGACGATGGCGTCGAGGTGAATGTGGTGAGCGAGCTCGATCCGAAGCTGGAGCAGCAGAGCCCGACGGTGTTCGCGACGCTGCCCAGGTTCGATCCGGGGCTCGCCGACGAGGCTGGCCCGCGTGCGCTCGGCTATGTCGGCGTCGGCGACCTCGGCCCGGCGATCACCAAGGCTCTTGTCACGGCGGGGGCAGGCGCCCAGGGGCTGGCCGGCTCGCTCAGGGGCCTGGCTCAGAGGCTGCAGCAGCAGGCGGGCGTCGATCCGCTCAAGGACCTGCTTCCCGCCCTCGGCGGCCAGGCGGCACTGGTGGCCGAGCCGACCAACGCCGCGCCCTACGCAAGCCTGATCGTCGATGACGTCGACGAGAAGCAGGCCGGCGACGCCCTGGCGGCACTCCAGCGCCCTCTGCTGAAATCGCTTCGGACCGGCGGGCCGCAGGCTCCGAGCTTCCAGTCCAGGGAGATCGACGGTGTGACGGTCCACTCGCTGCAGATCTCGCCCGGCGTGGAGCTCTCCTATGCGATCTTCGACGGCAAGCTGGTGATTTCCACCCGGCCCGAGGGGATCGCGCAAGTGCGCTCGAGCGGCGACACCCTGGCCGACTCGACCGATTATCAGCGGGCCGTCGATGGCCTCCCAGATCGGGTCTCGGCGCTAGTCTTCCTCAACCTCGATGAGATCTTTGGGTTGGCGCAGCGGGCCGGCCTGGCGGAGAATCCACTGTATGCCTCGCTCGGCGAAGACATCTCGCACGTTCAATCTCTCGGCCTTGCCGTGAGTGGGAGCGAAGACGAGCTTCGCTCAGAGCTCTTCCTGGCAATCGACGAATAGAACGAGCACATGCAACAGCTTTCCGAGAACGAGTACCTCTTCACCTCCGAGTCGGTCACCGAGGGCCACCCGGACAAGGTCTGTGACCAGATCTCGGATGGCGTCCTCGATGCGGTGATGGCCGACGACCCATCGGGGCGGGTTGCCTGCGAGTGCCTCGTCAACACCGGCCTCGTGGTCGTCTCCGGGGAGATCACCACCGAGACCTACGTCGACATCCCGGCGATCGCCCGGGAGACGATCCGCCGGATCGGCTACGACGACCCGCGCTACGGCTTCGATCACAAGGCCTGCGCCGTGCTGACCGCGATCGACGAACAGTCCCCCGACATCGCGCAGGGCGTCGACAAGGGATTCGAGCAGCGCGAGGGAGAGTCATCGGACGAGCTGGACTCGGCCGGCGCAGGCGACCAGGGGATGATGTTCGGCTACGCCACGCGGGAGACGAAGGCGCTGATGCCGATGCCGATTCAGCTCGCCCATCAGCTCGCCCGTCAGCTGGCCGAGGTCCGCAAGGCGGAAGTGATCCCCTACCTCGGCCCGGACGGCAAGACCCAGGTCACCGTCCGCTACGAGAACGACCGTCCCGTCGAGATCGCCAAGGTCCTGATCTCCACCCAGCACCGGGAGGAGGCCGGCGAGCAGATGATCCGCAACGACCTCTGGGAGCACGTACTCGAGCCGGTGCTGCACACCGAGTACAAGGAGCTCTTCACCGAGAAGGAGCTGCTCGAGAACTTCATGGTCAATCCAACCGGCAAGTTCGTCATTGGCGGACCGGTCGGTGACGCCGGCCTCACGGGCCGCAAGATCATCGTCGACACCTACGGCGGTGCGGCGCGGCACGGTGGGGGCGCCTTCTCCGGCAAGGACCCGTCGAAGGTGGACCGCTCGGCGGCGTACGCGGCCCGCTACGTGGCGAAGAACGTGGTGGCCGCCGGGCTCGCCGACCGCTGCGAGCTGCAGGTGGCATACGCGATCGGAATGGCCCATCCGGTCTCCGTGATGGTGCAGAGCTTCGGAACCGGCAAGCTCGCGGACTCCGAGATCGCCCGGATCATCGAGGAGAGGTTCGACCTGCGTCCCGCCGCCTTCCGGCGCTACCTCGACCTGCACCGGCCGATCTTCCAGAAGACGGCGGCCTACGGTCACTTCGGCCGCGAGGACGCCGACTTCACCTGGGAGCGGACGGACCGCGTGGACGCGCTGCGCGAGGCCGCCGGACTGGATGCGAAGGTGCTTCGAGGCGAAGCCGAGGAGCAACCCGTTTGATCGTGGCCGAGGACCCCGCCTAGATCTACCGCCGTCGCCGCTCATAGCCTGAGCGGGTGACGATCGCGAAGGTAGAGCCGCTGCTCACCACCCGGAGTGTCTCCGGGCCGTTCGACTATCGCGTACCGAAGGCGATGGACAGCGTCGACGTCGGATCGGTGCTCGTGGTTCCGTTCGGGCGACGGCGAGTGGTCGGCGTGGTGGTGGGTCTGGCCGAGCGCAGCGAGCTCCCCGAGGGCCGCCTCGCCGAGCCGGTCGAGGCGCTCGAGGCCGGGGTGCCGCCGGAGCTGGTCGAGCTCGGCCAGTGGGTGGGAGAGGAGTACTGCTCGACGCCCGCCCGCGGCCTGGGGCTGGTCCTGCCGCCGGGGGTCGGGACCGGTGCGGAGGCGCGCCGGGTTCGCCCGCTGGTCGAGCTCGAGGTCGAGGCGACTGAGGGGGGCCTCGCCGCGATCTCGGGCGGCGAGCGCCTTGGCCTCCGGCAACGGGCGGTACTGCGGGCGCTCGTGGCGGGGCCGAAGCTCGCACGGACCCTGGCGGCGACGGCGGGCGCCAACCGGGCGACGCTCAGGCGCCTCGAGACTCGCGGCCTGGTCACGACCCGCGAGGTCGAGCGCCGACGGCGGCATGCGGTTCCAGGGGTGGGCGCAGTTCGAGGCGGCGTCCACCTCACCGCCGGACAGCAATCTGTGCTGGGCGCGATCGTCTCGTCCCTCGCTGAGCCACGCGGCGCGGCCGGCCGACGATTCCTTCTCCACGGCGTGACGGGCTCCGGGAAGACGGAGGTCTACCTCGAGGCGGCGCGGGAGGCGCTGGCACGGGGGAGGGGGGCGATCGTGCTCGTCCCGGAGATCGCTCTGACCCCGCAGACGATGGACCGCTTCCGGCGGCGCTTCGGCGACTCTGTGGCGCTGCTTCATTCTCGGATGCCCGCTGGGGCCCGCTACGACGAGTGGAGGCGGCTGCGGTCGGGCAAGGCCCGGATCTGCGTTGGGCCCCGGTCCGCCGTGTTCGCCCCGGTTGCGGATCCCGGGTTGATCGTGATCGATGAGGAGCACGATTCCTCCTATAAGCAGGAGGGCGACCCGCGGTACGACGCGCGGGAGGTTGCGCGGCGGCGCGCGGCGGAGGCCGGCGCCGTGCTCCTCTGCGGCACGGCCACCCCCCGTCCGGAAAGCTGGCACGAGCTCGAACGGCTGGAGCTCCCAAGCCGGGTGGACGGACGCCGGCTGCCGCCGGTGGAGATCGTCGACATGCGAGGCGGCGTCCCCGGTCCGCTGCATCCGCGTACGCGCGAGGTGTTCGCGGAGGTCGCACGCGCCGACAGCAAGGCCATCCTGCTGATCAACCGGCGAGGATGGTCCACGCACCTCACCTGCCGCTCCTGCGGCCACGCCTGGCAGTGCCCGCACTGCGACGTGTCGCTGATCCTCCACCGGGACGGCAGCCTGCGCTGCCACCACTGTGGGCACGCCGAGACGCAGCCCGAGGCATGCCCCGAGTGCTCGTCGGTGACGATTGCACGGGTCGGATCGGGGACTCAGCGAGTGGAGGCGGAGCTTGCCGACCTCCTGGCACCGCTCGAGGTCTTCCGGCTCGATTCGGACAGCGCGGCGGCCGGCGGCCACGCCGAGGTCTTGAGGCGGTTCGAGTCCGCTGAGTCGGGGGTTCTCGTCGGGACCCAGATGGTTGCCAAGGGGCACGACTTTCCGGACGTCACCCTGAGCGTCATCCTCGATGCGGATGGCGCCTTGCGGCTGCCCGACTTCCGCTCCGAGGAGCGCACCTTCGCGCTGATCACCCAGCTCGCCGGACGGAGCGGCCGCGGAGAGGCGGGCGGCCGGGTGCTGGTGCAGGCCCTGGCCACGGGGGCGCCGAGCATCCGCCACGCCGCCCGCCACGACGCGAGCGGCTTCCTCGCTGGTGAGCTCGCGAGGCGCCGTGCCCTGCGATACCCGCCCTTCTCGCATCTGATCGAGATCGCGCTGGCAAGTGAAGACGAGGAGCGCCTTGAGCGCTCGGCCGAGACCGTGCGCGAGCTGGTCGGGGATCGGCTCGGTATGGACGATGACCTACTCGGGCCGGCGTCTCTCTTCCGGCTTCGCGGCCGCCACCGGCGCCGCCTGCTGGTCAAGTCGGATCGGCGGCATGACGCGGTCGAGGCCGTCCGGGACGCCGTCGCCACGGCCGTCCGAGACCGCGCGCTCCAGCAGGTCTCGATCTCGGTCGACGTGGACCCGCAATAACGGAGTGCCCTCCGCCCGGCCCGCTGGAAGCTTGCGCCGAGGACGCCGTCTCTGACGGCACGCCCGCCGGCGATCAAGGCCCGGTCGGGCGCGGTCACGATGTCAGCAACCGATGGAGATCCGCCGCAACCTGGTCCGGGCGCCCGGTGATCTGGTCCCAGGTGTAGCGGACCACCCGAAAGCCTTTCGCGCGCAGAGCCATCTCGCGGTCCCGATCCCGCTTGATCGCGGCCCAGCCGCCGTGCGCCGACGCGCCGTCGAGCTCGACCGCCACGGCCCGGTCGCGCCAGAGCCCATCGACCCGCGAACGCCCAACCCTGGCGTTCACCTCGGGCATCGGCAGCCCTGATGACTCGCAGAGCTCGAGGAACCGCTCCTCGAGAACGCTCAGCGTCTGCGCCAGCTCAGGTAGGTGGATCGCAAGCGCACGAATGAGCGCTCGCGATCCACGCCGACCACGGCCGGTGAGCCCCCGATGCCCCGCCGGATCGAGCAGGCCACGGTAGTCGGCCTCGGCGACGGCACGCCTCAGCTGGCGGAAAGAGACAACTCCGGCCAGGTCGAGCAGCGTCCGCGGTACGGATGTCACCGGCAGGCCACGGCGATGAGCCACGTCCAGGTTGCGGGAGTGGTGGATCCGAACTGCGGGCAATGAACGGCGCCTGCCTGGGACCGTGAGGTGGATCCGGGTCGGCTCGGTCTCGATCAGCGACCAGATCCAGGCGGCAGTCGTGTGGCTGAGGACTGCGCTTGGACCGGCGTATAGGAGAGCGGCGAAAAGCCGACCCTGGATGGAGAGGACAGTGTGCCCCAGGGCGTAGACGCGGGGATGGATTCGATGGAGCCTCCCGGCTGAGACCCAACGCGAGATCGCCGCGCGGCTCACCCCGCAATCTTGCAATTGAGCCGAACTCAGAACGCCGTGCTGCCGTTCCGCCAAGCCCACAACGGCTTTTGCGTCAGCTTTGTTTCGCTCAGCAGGACGAGTCTGACGGAGATGGGCCATGCAGCAGACCCTGGCCGCCGAAATGCCCTGAGACGCTGAGTACTGTGTCCATTCATTGCCGGGGTCGTGACGAGATGTGCCCGGACTAGACTCGAAGGTGTGAGTGAGGAGACGACACAGACGCCCGTCGAGGAACTCGACGAGGACCTGCTCGCCCGAGACGGCGAGCAGCCGATGGAGGCTGGGGAGCCTGAGGGGCTCGATCCCGAGGCGCTCGAGCGCCGCTCGGCGGCGCTCGCCCAAGTGGTCAAATTCGGCGATCCCGTCCTGCGCTCGGCTGCCTCGCCGGTGACCGAGTTCGATGAGGAGGTGGCGGCCGAGGGGGAGCGAATGATCGGCCTGATGCGGGACGCGATCGGAGTCGGCCTAGCCGCCACCCAGCTGGGCATCTTGCGGCGGATACTGGTCTTCCAGGTCGGCTCGGAGGCCGAGCCCACCGTCCTGGTCAACCCGGAGATCGAGTGGCGCTCGGATGATTCCGCCACCGCGGAGGAGGGATGCCTGAGCCTGCCGGGCATCGTGGTGGATGTAGAGCGCCCCCTCTTCGTCAGGGCGCGCGGCGTGGACGTCCATGGCGAACCGTTCTCGGTCGAGGCATCCGGCCTCGAAGCGCGGGTGATCCAGCATGAGGTCGACCACCTCGACGGCGTGTTGATGCTCGAGCGGACCGAGCGCGACCAGCGCCGCGGTGCGCTCCGGGCCCTTCGCGAGGGCGGTACCTACGCCCCCGAGCGGCCCGACGATGAATCGGCCGCCAACGGCGGCCCGGCTGGATCCGGCGAGACCGAGGAGCCGTCCGCCAGCACGGGCGGTTGAGGACCGCCTACCTGGGCACATCCGACTTCGCGGCGGGGGTGCTCCGGCGCCTTGCCGAAAGCCCGCACCGGCCGGCTCTGGTCGTCACGCCGCCGGATCGCCGCCGGGGCCGGGGCCGGAAGCTCTCCTCTCCACCGGCGGCGGGGACGGCCCGGGAGCTCGATCTGGAGCTCCACCAGACGCCGAATGTGAACTCGCCCGAGTCGCTGGAGGTGATCCGGACGGCGGACCCGGCGGCGATCGTGGTCTGCGCCTTCGGCCAGCTGATCAAGGAGCCGCTGCTCAGCGAGTTCACGATCCTGAACGTGCACCCGTCGCTGATTCCCCGCTGGCGAGGAGCGGCCCCGATCGAGCGGGCTCTCATGACAGGCGATCGGGTGACGGGGGTGACGATCATGCGCGTCACGGAGGGTCTCGACTCGGGCCCGGTCGCCCTCTCGGAGGAGATCGAGATCGCCGAGGACGACGACTACGCGTCGCTGTCCGCGAAGCTCGCCGAGGTCGGCGGGGAGGTCCTGGTGACGGCGCTTGACCGGCTCGAGAGGGCCGAGCTCGAGTTCACGGACCAGGACGACTCGCAGGCCCTCTACGCGGAGAAGGTCACACCGGAGGAACGTCGCCTCGAGCCGTCGCGGCCCGCGATCGAGCTCGAGCGCGCCGTCCGGGCGCTCAACCCTCACATCGGGGCGTATCTGGAGCTCGAGGGCGGAGACCGCCTTGGCGTTCGCGTGGCGCGGGCCGTGGATGACGGCCCGTCGGCGGGCACGATCGAGGCCCGCGGGCAGGAGCTCGTGCTCGGGGCCTCGGATGGAGCGCTCCGCCTGGACGTCGTTCAGCCGCCCGGCGGAAAGCCGATGAGCGCGGCCGATTTCCTGCGAGGCCACCGCGCCCCAACTAAGGCTCTGTAGCGCTCGCTACCCTCGTCACGTGGCCGAACCGATCGACAGCGGTCTGGGAAGCATGGCGGGGGCAGAGGAGCCCACCGGTGAGGCGCTCGGGCGACCGAATTGCCCGGGGTGCGGCGAGCCGTGGCTGCGTCCGGCGCAGCTGCCGGGACGTTTCGTCTGCGTCTACTGCCTGCGGCGCTTCGAGCTCGTCTCACAGTGCCCGAATTGCGGCGAACACCAGACGATCAGCCGCATGAGCCGCACGGAGGACATGAGGTGCCAGCATTGCGGTCACTCGATGCTTAGCTCGATCTGACCTTGGAAGCCGCGACCGGCAAGGCCTCGACCACGCCGCGCGATCTGTACGCGAGCAAGCGCGTCGCACCATCGATCCTCTCCGCCGACTTCTCCCGCCTCGGCGCCCAGATCGAGGAGGTGATGGCCGCCGGCGCACGGATCATCCACGTGGACGTGATGGACGGCCACTTCGTCCCCCCGATCACGATCGGTCCACTCGTCGCCGCCTCGATCGCCGACCAGGTCCACGACGCGGGTGGCGCAATCGACGTCCACCTGATGATCGAAAATCCTGACTCGCAGATCGAGGAGTTCGCCAAAGCTGGGGCGGACTCCATCGCCTTCCACGCCGAGGCGACACCGCACGTCAACCGCACCCTGAACGCGGTCAGGGACCTCGGCTGCCTGGCCGGGCTCGCGATCAACCCGGGCACCCCCGTGGCCGCCGTCGGCGAGTCGATCCACGACGCCGACGTCTTCCTGTGTATGACCGTAAACCCCGGCTGGGGAGGCCAGCCTTTCATCGCGGACTCTCCCGACAAGGTGAGGAGGCTCGGATCGGTGGTCGGCGACGGCATCATCGAGGTCGACGGGGGAATCGATCCGAGTACCGCCGGGGGCGTGGCGGACGCGGGGGCAGGCCTGTTCGTTGCAGGCTCGGCCGTTTTCGGAGCCCAGGACCCCGCGGCGGCGTACGTCGCGATCGCGGAGGCGGCGGGCGCTTCCTAGGGCCGCCGTGGCGAACGACCAACCCGACCGGCTGAGCCGGTTCAGAAGCTTCAACAGCCCCGGCCAGCGCGGGGAGTTCGAGCCCTTCCTGCGGCGGCTGGCGGCGCTGCTGCTGCTGATCATCGCCATTCAGGTGGCGGGCTCGGTGGCCTACTCGCTCACCGAGGATGTCTCGCTGTGGCAAGGATTCCTCTTCACCCTTGACACCGTCGCCACCGTGGGCTCCGCGCCGGAGCCGGCCGACCTGCCGGGACAGATCGTCAAGGTCCTTCTGATCATGCTGGGCGTGGGTACGCTCTTCTACGCCCTGGTGACGGTGACCGAGTTCTTCGTCGCGGGGCACCTGGGGGAGATCCTCGAGGAGCGCCGCACCCTGAAGAACATCGAAGACCTGAGCGATCACCACCTGATCTGCGGCTTCGGCCGGGTCGGTCGCCAGGTCGCCCGCGATCTGCAGGTCGGCGGAGACGACTTCGTGATCATCGATGAGCTCGATGAGAACAAGGAGCTCGCGGACCATCTGGGCGCGCCCTTCTTACTCGGCCGCCCATCGGACGACGAGGTGCTGAAGGCGGCCGGAATCGACAGGGCAATCTCCGTCCTCGCCTGCGTCGACTCCGACGCGGAGAACATCTTCACTTGTCTGACGGCGCGGGAGCTCCGCTCTGACATCACGATCGTCGCCCGCGCCAGCGTTGAAGACTCGGAGAAGAAGTTGCTCCGAGCCGGCGCCGACCGGGTGATCTCGCCCTACAAGTCGAGCGGTGCGGAGATGGCGCGGCTTGCTCTGCAGCCCCAGGTCACGGGTGTCGTCGACGTAGCACCCGAGTACCGGATGGAGGAGATCGACGTATCCGAGGGCTGCCAAGGGGTAGGCAAGAGGATCGGAGAGGTCAGAGGGACGACCACGATCGCAGCGGTGCGCAACGCAGATGGCAGGGTGCATCCGCAGCCGGCCTCAGAGACGGTGTTGCAACCCGGCGACGTGCTGATCGCAATGGGGACGGTGGAGGCCCTCAAGAAGCTCGAGTCGATGTTCGCCCCCACGCGGCCGGGCACGACCGTCGCTGGCCCTGGCTGACGGCTTCGCGATCAGATCGCGATCAGGGGCGGCCGCCCCACACTCAGTCAAACGGGTCGCGCTGTCGCGCGCCCTCGCATTACGACCTGGTGATCGCTAGCCGGCCTCGTCCGCCGAGGCGAGCTGGAGCTCCATCTCCTCCGTCGAGCCCGGCTCGACCCGCCTCTCGGGTCGCATGATCGGCTGCCGGTAGAGCCAGTAGAGCAGCCCGCAGAGCAGGGTGGCCGCTCCCAGGTAGCCGACCTCGACCCGGTGGAAGTCGTTGTCTATGAGCGGGATCAGCATCCAGATCACAAAGGCGACCGCACAGCCGGTCCAGCAGAACGAGGCGCGGCGGACCTGCCCCTTCGCGAGCGCCGCCTGGTTGAGCGTTGCGGCCGATAGGTACAGGCCCATGCCGATGCTGACGATCACCAGGTCCGCCCGCTGATAGGCGTGATTCTTGCCGAACGCGATCTGCATCAGCTGCGGTCCCGCGATCAGCATGGCGAGCGCGACGAGGCCCGCAAAGCCCGCGATCGCGAGGATCGTCACCCGGACGGAGGCGCGGAAGTCCTCCTCGTTTCCCTGGGAGCCGAGGCGGGTGAGGTGCGGGAGGAGGCTGGTGGAGACCGCCTGGAAGAGCTGCAGCGGCGCCCTGGCGATCATCAACACGTTGAAGATGTAGCCGGCGGCCGCCGCGCCGGCGGTGGCGTTGACCAGCAGCGGACCGGCATTGAGGAAGGTCTGCTCCGAGAGCATGATCAGGAACACGCCAGCCGCGAAGCGGCCTCCTCGGGCCAGGGTGAACTCCGAGGTGTCGGGCGCCGACGGGGACTCGGCGGCGGGCTCGGGACCGGCCCGCGCGCCCCCAAAACGGCGGAGGAAGGCAAACGGGACGACCATCAGGGAGAGGGTCGGGGCGGCGACGATGCCGAGCGCGACCGCCGTCTGGCCCGAGGCGATGCCGAGCGCCACGGCGGTCGGGAACGCTGTCCGCGCGACCGATTCGCTGATGATCAGCAGCGCGTAGACCGTCAGGCGGTGGCTGCCGGCGAGGAAGCCGCGCGCGAAGTAGCTCGCCCCGTAGGCGGTCACGGCCGCGACCCCGATCCAGTAGAGCGTCGAGTTGCCGTGCAGGAGGTGATCTTGTATCGGTCCGCGAAGCGCGAGCGCGATCGCGTCGAACGCGACGGCAACCCCAAGCTGGATCGTCGCCGCGACCCTGACGGTGTGACCGATCGGGGAACGGTTGGCCAGGTTTTCGGAGACGGTTCTCGAGAGCAGCTGTTCGACCGGGCGCTGCAGCACCGAGACGACGATGAAGACCGCCGACCAGAGCACCGCGACCTGCCCGTACTGCTCCTTCGAGAGCTCGTGCGAGGCGATCGCGAAGTAGAGGTAGGTGATCAGCCCGGTGATCCCGACCCCGACGGAGAGCAGGCTGGCCCGCCGCCCGTAGCTCCTCGCCTCGTCCGTCGGCTGCACGCGTCTCCGCACCGGCGGAAGCCTACGGCCCGGCTTCGCCATCCACATCAAACGGGTCGCACTGTCGCGCGCCCTCGCATCAGCTCCTCGGTGTCCGCCTCGGTGCACCCTCGCGTCTACAATCTTTGGCTGACTGACCAGTCAATCGGTCGGGCCCCGTCGCAAAGGAGGCACCCGTGGGGACGGTCGGCACCGAACAGGACGCATCTTTTCTTCGCCGGGCGCTCGAGCTCGCCGAGGGGGGCCGCGGCCGGGTCAGCCCGAATCCGCTGGTCGGCGCGGTGCTGGTTCGCGACGAGGACGTCGTTGGCGAGGGCTTCCATGCCGCGCTCGGGAAGTGGCATGCGGAGAGGGCGGCGATCGAGACGTGCCGGACCGCCGGTGAGGATCCGGCCGGCTGCACCCTCTACGTCACGCTCGAGCCCTGCGCCCATACGGGGCGCCAGCCCCCCTGCACCGAGGCGATCCTCGAGGCGGGCATCTCGCGGGTCGTCTACGCGTCCGAGGACCCGACCGACAAGGCTTCCGGCCGCGGGCCCGGGATGCTCCGCGACGGCGGGGTGGAAGTCGAGCTCGCGGGGGGTCCGGAGGCCGCCGCCGCGCGGCTGCTCAACCAGCCCTTCCGCAAGCGGGCCCGAACCGGGCGGCCCCTGGTCAGCTACAAGGCCGCGATGTCCCTCGACGGCCGGGTGGCGTCGCCGACCGGGGACTCCCGCTGGATCTCGAGCGTCGAGAGCCGCCAGCTCGTCCACCGCTGGCGGTCAGACTCCGACGCTGTCGCCGTAGGAATCGGGACCGCCCTTGCCGACGACCCGCTGCTCACCGCTCGCCTCGAGGGCGCGGGCAAGCAGCCCGCTCGGGTGGTCTTCGACTCCCGCGCTCGGCTGCCCGTCGACTCGGCGCTGGTCTCTTCGATCGACGAGGCGCCTCTGATCGTGATCTGTGCTCCCGAGGCCGCGTCGGCCCGGAGGGACGCGCTCGCGGGCGCGGGCGCGGAGGTGATCGTCGCCCCCGGCCGCACTGAACGGGCCCGGCTGGAGGGGGCCCTCGACGAGCTCGGGCGCCGCGAGATCCAGGACCTCTTGGTCGAGGGGGGTCCGACCCTCGCCGGCGCGCTCTTCGACGCCGGCGAGATCGACGAAGTCCGCCTCTTCATCGCGCCCCTGCTCGTCGGCGCCGCGGAGGCGCGGGCGGCGCTGGAGGGGCAGGGGGCGATCAGGATCGCCGATGGCGTCCGGCCCCTGGCGACGAGCTACGAGCAGGTGGGCGAGGACCTGCTCGTCCGCGCGAGGCTTCGCGAGTGGTGACGTGCTGATGTTCACCGGGATCATCAACGAGCTAGGGACGGTCGATGCGGTCGAGGGCTCCGACGAGGGGGCGCGTCTGCGCATTCGCGCCGCGCTCGCCTCGGAGCTCGAGGCGGGCGACTCCGTGGCGGTCAACGGTGCCTGCCTGACGGCCACCTCGGCGGGCAGTGGCGCCTTCGAGGCGGACGTCATGCACCAGACCCTGTCGCTGACGACCTTGGGAGATCTCGACTCCGACTCCCGCGTGAACCTCGAGCTGCCGCTACGACCCACCGATCGCCTCGGCGGGCATGTGGTCCAGGGCCACGTAGATGGGACCGCCACCGTCGTCGAGGTCTCCGAAGACGGGTTTGCGAAACGCCTCCGCCTCGAACTCCCGAATGAGTTGCTGTCCTATGTCGTCGAGCGAGGCTCGATCGCGATCGAGGGAGTCAGCCTCACTGTCGCCGAGCTCGCCGGCTCGGCGCTCGAGGTGTCGCTGATCCCAGAGACCCTGGAGCGAACCACCCTGGGCTCGCTCGTCCCGGGAGCCCGAGTGAACGTGGAGTGCGACGTGCTGGCCCGCTACGTCAGGCGACAGCTGGAAGCCGACGTGGGCGTGTCACCCTTATCCGAGGAATAGCGATGGCCAAGCCGACCAAGGAGCCCAACCTGAGCGCCGAGAAGAGCGATTCGCCCTTCGCGACGATTGAGGAGGCGATCGAGGACATCCGCCGCGGGCGGATGGTGGTGGTCTGCGACGATGAGAACCGCGAGAACGAGGGTGATCTCACCCTGGCCGCGCAGTTCGCGACGCCCGAGGCCATCAACTTCATGGCCACCCACGGCCGGGGGCTGATCTGCCTTGCGCTCACCGACGAGCGCTGCCAGGAGCTCGGTCTCAACCTGATGGCCGCGAAGAACGAGGCGCCTTTCCAGACTGCCTTCACCGTCTCCGTCGAGGCTCGCGAGGGAGTCACCACCGGCATCTCCGCCGCCGACAGGGCCCGGACGATCCAGGTCGCCATCGACCCCCACTCGCAGCCCGAGGCCCTCGTGCAGCCGGGGCATGTCTTCCCGCTGAAGGCGAAGGACGGCGGCGTGCTGGAGCGGACGGGGCAGACCGAGGCGGCGGTCGACCTGGCGCGGCTCGCCGGCCTGATCCCCGCCGGAGTGATCTGCGAGGTGATGAACGAGGACGGCACCATGG
This sequence comes from uncultured Solirubrobacterales bacterium, assembly GCA_963695675.1. Lineage (GTDB taxonomy): Bacteria > Actinomycetota > Thermoleophilia > Solirubrobacterales > 70-9 > DASUPK01. Next base: position 307,786 of record CAVOGY010000007.1, on the reverse strand, counting down.
CGCGCGTGCCCGACCTGATCGACTACTGCGCGAAGCATGACCTGAAGATCGTCACGGTCGCCGATCTGATCGCCTACCGGCGCCGCACCGAGAAGCTGGTGGAGCGGATCGTCTCGACGAAGCTCCCCACCGCGTTTGGCGAATTCACCGCCGTCGGCTACCGCTCACTGATCGACGACAAGCACCACGTCGCGATGGTGAAGGGGGAGGTGGCGGGCTCCGAGGACGTACTCGTCCGGGTGCATTCGGAGTGCCTCACGGGCGACGTCTTCCACTCGCTGCGCTGCGATTGCGGCGAGCAGCTCGATGCGGCGCTCGCCAACATCGAGCGCGAGGGGATGGGCGTGCTGCTCTACCTCTCCCAGGAGGGCCGCGGCATCGGTCTCCTCAACAAGCTGCGTGCCTACAAGCTCCAGGAGGAGGGCCTCGACACCGTCGACGCCAACCTCAAGCTCGGGCTTCCCGCCGACCTGCGCGACTACGGGATCGGGGCCCAGATCCTGGTCGACCTGGGGCTGTCGAGCATCCGCATCCTGACCAACAATCCGAAGAAGATCCTCGGGCTCGAGGGCTACGGGCTCTCGGTGACCGATCAGGTGCCGATCCAGGCGGTCCCCAATCCGCACAACGAGGCCTACCTGAATGCGAAGCGCGAGCGCCTCGGCCACGCGCTGCACCACCAGGGGCTGCCGCTCGACGAGCAGCTGATCTACGAGGAGCACCGCAAGGACGAGGAGAGCCGGCGGGAGGCGGCCTCGCCGAGGGATTACCCGCCCGGCGACTAGGGCCGCCACGTTCCGGATAGGTTCCGCGATATGGCGGATCTGGCGACCATGGAGTTCGCGGTCTGTGTGGCGACCTTCTACGAGGACCTCGCCGAGCGGCTCGTGAACGGGGCGGTCGAGGCATTCGGCGAGGAGGGGGTGGCGCCCACCTCGGTCCACACCTACGAGGTCCCCGGTGCCTTCGAGCTGCCGGTGGCGGCGAAGTGGTGCGCAGAGTCCGGCCGCTTCACGGGGGTCGCGTGTCTGGGAGTGGTAATTCGCGGCGAGACCAACCACTATGACTACGTCTGCGCCGAGGCCGCCTCCGGGATCCAGCGGGTGCAGCTCGACACCGGCGTCCCCTGCGCCTTCGGGGTGATCACCTCCGATACCCGCGAGCAGGCCGAGGCCCGGGCGGGCGGCGACAAGCGGGATCAGGGGCGAAACGCGGCGATCGCGGTGCTGCGGATGGCGCAGCTGCGGGATTCGATCTAGCTACCATCCTGCCTCCGATGGCAAAGGTATGTCACAGCTGCGGCAAGCGCCCCGCGTTCGGCAACTCGCGCAGCCACTCGATGGTCGCGACCCGCCGGCGCTTCAATCCCAACCTCCAGAAGGTCCGCATCCAGGAGGAGAACGGCCGCATTCGGCGCGTCTACGTCTGCGCGCGCTGCCTGAAGTCGAACAAGATCACCAAGGCGGCGTAGCGGCCACCAGGCCGCACCACTTCGGAGCGGCGGCGGAGCCGCCGCGACTTATGATGGGCGGCCGCTTGTGGCCGCGATCTGATGGCGAAGCAGTCGGTCACCTTCTAGGGTTCCGTTGATCCCCGGTATGGCCGATCCCTCAATAGAGCGATTCCGGCGAGTAGTCAGCGCTGCAGCTGCCCATCTCGAGGAGCGCCGCCAGGAGGTCAACGACCTCAACGTCTTCCCCGTTGCCGATGGCGACACCGGCGACAACATGGCGCTCACGCTGCGGGCGGTGAGCGACGAGCTCGACCGGCTCGACGGCCAGTTGGTGGACGAGGTCGGCCGCACCGAGCTGGTCAACGCGCTCGCTCGTGCGGCGCTGATGGGCGCGCGTGGCAACTCGGGGGTGATCCTAAGCCAGATCGTGCGAGGCGCAGCCGAGGAGCTCGCCAGCCGCCCCGGCGAGCTCGTCGATCCGATGCTCGTCGTGGCCGCGTTTGCACGGGCTGCCGACGCGGCCTACGAATCGGTGAGGGAGCCGGCCGAGGGGACGATGCTGACCGTCTTCCGGGAGATGGCCCACTCGATCTCACGGCGCCTCGCCCACATGGCGGAGGCGCGCCTTTCGCCCGATGCGACCCCGGCGGAGCAGGACGCCATGCTGGCTGTGCTGCTCGAGGACGCTGTCCGCGACGGAGAGGCCGCCGTGGCGCGGACGCCGGAGCAGCTCGAGGTGCTGCGCGAGTCCGGTGTCGTCGACGCCGGGGCATACGGCCTGGTCGTCATCCTCGCCGGCGTGGTGGCCGGCCTGCGTGGCGACGCAGCCACACCCTCCGCACTCCCGCACTACGCTCCAGCGCCCGACACCCGTCCGCACCACGAGGACAGCCGCTACCGCTACTGCACCAACTTCATCGTCACCGGCTCGGGCATGGACAGCCGCGCGTTCGCGCCGAAGCTCGAGGAGCTGGGGGACTCGGTCCTCGTCGTCGGGGACGAGGCCACCCTCAAGGTCCACGTGCACACCGACGAGCCTGAGGCGGCGATGGCGCTCTTCGAGCACGACGGCCGGGTCTCTCAGCTCGACGTCGCCGACATGCGCGAGCAGATCGCCGAGCGGACTGCGCGCCTGCAGGCGGGTCGTTGCGCGGCGGTTGCCGTGGTCGCCGGTCGCGGCATGCGCGAGCTCTACGAGGGCCTGGGGGCGTTCGTGGTCGACGGCGGAGAGACCTTCAACCCCTCGATCTACGACCTGCTCGCGGCGATCCACGAGGTGCCCTCGGAGGAGGTCCTGGTCTTCCCCAACAACCCGAACGTCCTGATGGCCGCCGAGCGGGCGGCCGAGCTCTCCGACAAGCAGGCGCGCGTGGTGCCGTGCACCTCCCAGCAGGCCGGGGTGGCGGCGCTGGTCGAGCTCGACCCAACAACAACGATCGACGAGAACGCGAGACGCTTGGACGCGGCACTCGACGGGATCCGGGCGGGCTCGGTGGCTCCGGCCGCTCGCGACGACGCTAAGGGCCGGTTCGTCGCCGGTGACGCCGTCGGATTCGTCGGCGACGAGATCGTCGCCTGGGGGGGCGCCGGATCGACCCTGATGGAGACGATCGCTCGCCTCGCTGAGGGCGCCGAGATCCTCACGGTCATCGGCGGAGAGGGCGCTCCGATTCCCCTCAGCGATCTCGAGGGCCAGGCCCCCGAAGGCGTTGAGCTCGAACTCCACGAAGGGGGCCAGCCGAACTACTGGTGGCTGCTCGCCGCACAGTGAGATGAGCGGCGGGCTGCCGGTCCTCGGCGCGTCTGCCGCGGTGTGATCACCAGCCCTCGGAGCCGGGGTCGCCCTTGAAGGGGCCTTCGATCTCCTCGGTGATCCAGCCGCCGTAGTAGGCGCCCGGCTGCGGCGTAACCAGCTCCTCGTCCAGGTAGGCGGCGTCGACCCGGCGCGGGTAGAAGGCGAGGTAGTCCGTGAGTTGCTCGAAGCCCTTCTTGGGGTCCGGGTAGTACCAGGCGACTCTTTGGGCCCGCTTGCCGCCGGCCTCGGCGTGCATGTACGAGGCCGTGCCCTTCCACTCGCACTCGGTGTGGACCTCGTCCCCGGCGTTGATCAGCAAGTCCATGCGGATGTCCTCGGGCGGCACGTAGATCGTCGGCGGGCTCGCGGTCTCGAGCACCCGGACGGCCCGGTCGCTCTCGGCGATCGTCTCGCCGCCGAGCACGACCCGGACGTGGCGGTCCAGCGGCTCTATCCGCGGCGGTCGCGGATAGTCCCAGACGGACTCCCTCGCGCGCTGTGTTTCCATGGATCCAGAGTACGCCGGGGCCCCGGGTCGTTACGCCCGTCTGGCCGCCTAGCCTTGTTCGCGATGGACGTCGCGCTCGAACGCGATCCGGCTCCGGCGGCGACCTATATACCGCGCGCCCTCGGCAGCGGCGAGCAGCTGGGACGCGACCGACTTCTCGCCGCGCCGCTGCGGACCTTGCCGCGCCCCTCGATCCTCGACGCGCCGATCACCAAGCTCCGGGGCGCCGGCCCGAAGCTGGCTGCGGCAGCCGCCGAGTTGGGGATCTCGAACCTGGGCGACCTACTCCGCCACGTCCCGCATGGCTATCGCGACCGCGCGACACCGGTGGGCATCGGCGACTTGAAGCTGGGGGAGGAGGCAACGATCGAGGTCGAGGTCGCGAGCGCGAAGCTGCGGCCCACCCGCCGCCGGCGCCTGACGATCCTGGAGGCGCAGGTCTCGGACTCAACCGCCACGGCCAAGGCTGTCTGGTTCAACCGTGCCTGGCTCGCGGATCGGCTGCGTCCGGGCACCAGGCTGCTGCTGCGGGGAAAGCTCGAGAAACGCGGCTTCAACGTCGCAGAGCACGAGTTTCTTGAGTCGGAGCCGGGCGATGCCCCCGTGGGACTGCACACGACCGGGATCGTGCCCGTCCACCCGGCGAGCGAGCGTCTGCGCCCGCAGCGGATCCGCGAGTGGGTCTGGCAGGCGATGCCGATGGCCCGTCATGCGGTCGAGCCGATCCCGGGCCGGCTTCGTCAGGAGATGCGCATGGGGGGTGCCGCGGATTCTCTGGCCGCCGCGCACTTCCCGGCCGACGAGCACGCCGCGGAGGCCGCGAGGGAGAGGCTCGCGTTCGAGGAGCTCTTCCTCTACCAGGCGGCGCTCGTTTCGCGCAGAGGGCGGCGCGTCTCGGGCAAGCGAGGCATTGAGCTCCCCGAGGCGGGTGCCCGCGTCGGCCCTTGGCTGACCTCCCTGCCGTTCGCCCTGACAGGCGACCAGAGGCGGGCGATCGACGAGATCGACGCCGACCTTCGGCGGTCGCAGCCGATGCAGCGCCTGCTGATGGGGGAAGTGGGCTCGGGCAAGACGGTGGTCGCCCTCTACGCGATGCTACGCGCGATCGAGGCCGGCCACCAGGCGGCGCTGATGGCGCCGACCGAGACCCTCGCCGAGCAGCACTTCCGCACGCTCGAATCGCTGCTCGCAGCAGAACCTAGTCCTGCGACCCTCCTCACGTCGGCAACCCCCGCGGTGCGCCGCCGTGAGCTTCTCGATTCGCTGGCGGTCGGCCAGCCGCAGCTCGTCGTCGGCACGCACGCCCTGATCGAGGAGACGGTCGAGTTCTCCTCTCTCGCGGTCGCCGTCGTCGACGAGCAGCACCGCTTCGGGGTCCGGCAGCGCGCCGCCCTTGACGCCAAAGGGCCCGGCGGGCGCCTGCCGCATGTGCTCCACATGAGCGCCACCCCGATCCCGCGCACACTCTCGCTGACGGCCTACGGCGACCTCGACACGACCGCGCTCCGCGAGCTGCCCAAGGGCAGGCAGGCGATCCACACCCGGGTGGTTGGCGAGGAACTGCGTCCGGAGGCCTACGAGTTCATCCGCGATCGGCTGCGGCAGGGGCGCCAGGCATTCGTCGTCTGCCCGCTCGTCGCGGACTCCGAGACGGTTCAGGCCAAGGCCGCGGAGGCGGAGGCAGACCGCCTCGCCAAGACCGAGCTGCGCGACTTCCGGGTCGAGCTCCTGCACGGCCAGAGGTCCTCCGAGCAGAAGTCGCGTGCGATGGACGCCTTCGCCTCGGGTGATGCCGACGTCCTGGTGGCTACCACCGTGATCGAGGTGGGCATCGACGTCCCCAACGCCACGGTGATGCTGGTGGAGGGGGCGGAGCGCTTCGGGCTCTCCCAGCTCCACCAGCTCCGCGGCCGGGTGGGCCGCGGCCGGCACGAGTCATTCTGCATCCTCTTCGGCGACCCGGAGTCCGATGCGGCGCGGGCGCGGCTCGATGCGATTGCTGAGCAGGGGGATGGCTTCGCTCTGGCGGAGGTGGACCTCTCGATCCGAGGGGAGGGAGAGATCCTCGGCACCAGGCAGCACGGACTGCCCCGCTTCCGCGCCGCTTCGCTCCCCGAGGACACCGGGCTTCTGCTCGAGGCGCGCCGCCGGGTTCTCGCCCTGCGTGAGCGGCACGGGTCCCTGGAGTCAGCAGCGCTCGGTCCACTGATGGACGAGTCCCGGCGCCGCTTCGGCGACGAGCGAATCGAGCAGGTGGCTGCCTGAGGAACGATGCCCGAGCTCCGGATCACCGGGGGAGAGCTCGGCGGCCGCCGGATCCGCGTCCCGCGCGGTGCCCGCGACCTCAGGCCGACCACGGAACGGGTGCGCGAGGCGGTTTTTTCGATCCTCGGGGACCTCTCCGGCGCCCGGGTCCTGGATCTCTTCTGCGGCAGCGGCGCCCTTGGCATCGAGGCGCTCTCCCGGGGAGCCGCGGAGGCGACGCTGGTCGATACGCGACCGGCTGCCGCGCGGCGCAATCTCGAGTCCCTCGAACTGACCGAGCGTGCGCGCGCCGTGCGGGCCGACGTAGGACGCGTCCTCCGCCGAGCGGAGGCCGGATCCTTCGACCTCGTCCTCTGCGACCCGCCCTATAGACTCGCCGACCGCCTTGCCGCAGATCTCGATCCGCTCATACGACGCGCGCTCGCGAAGGGGGGGAGGGTGATGGTCGAGTCCTCCCCGGCGAGACCACTTGAGCTCTCCCTGCCGCTCCTAACCGAGCGCACCTACGGCGACACCATGGTCCGCATCTACGGTGGTGAGCGATGAGCGAGGACAACCCCCGCATCGCGGTCTGCCCGGGGAGCTACGACCCGGTCACGAACGGCCACCTCGACGTGATTGGACGGGCGGCGAACGTATTCGACGCCGTGGTCGTGGGCGTCGTCGACCAGCCCGTCCGCAAGGCCAAAACGCTGTTCACGGCCGAGGAGCGCAAGGCGTTCCTCGACGATGCCACCGCCGAGTTCGGGAATGTCAAGGTGGAGGTCTTCTCGAACCTGCTGGTCGAATTCGCCAAGGAGCAGGGCGCGAGCGCGGTGGTCAAGGGGCTGCGGGCGATCTCGGACTTCGAGTACGAGTTCGAGATGAATCAGCTCAACCGCAAGCTCGCCCCCGACATCGAGAGCATGTACATCTTCGCCTCCGCGAACTACAGCTTTCTCTCCTCGACGGGCGTCAAGGAGATGGCGACGTTCGGTGGGGACGTGGGAGATCTGGTGCCCGCTCCCGTTGCAAAAGCGCTTGCGGAACGGCTGGCCGGCTAGGCGGCGCGACGTGGGAATCGCAGCGAGCGCCGTCGCTGCGGGTAGCGCCGCCGCCTGTGATGTCGTGCCTGGAAGGTTGGGCAGGAGCTTGCAGTTCGCCGTAGAAGCGAGTGCCGCGACCGCTCAGGTCGCGCGGTGCGTAAGCTTTAGCGACCTCAAATGGACGTTCTCGTACTGATCGACAAGCTCGATGACCTGGTCCATAACGCGCGGCCCGTGCCGCTCACGGATCAGGTGCGCGTTGACCGCGAGGAGATCTATGACCTCCTCGACCAGATGCGTGCCACGATCCCGGAGGAGATCAAGCAGGCGCGCTGGATCGTCAAGGAGCGTCAGGAGATGCTCGCCGAGGCCAAGCGTGAAGCCGAGCGGATCGTCAAGGAGGCCCGCGAGCAGCAGGCCCGCCTCGTCGCGAACGAGGAAATCACCCGCCAGGCCGAGCGCGCCGCCGAGGAGATCGTCGAGGAGGCCCGCGAGCGCGAGCGCGAGATTCGCCTCGGCGCGGAGGACTACGCGGACGACATCCTCTCGACGCTCGAAGTCAATCTCCAGAAGTTCCTGCAGGCGGTGCAGCGTGGTCGCGACAGGCTCCAAGGTCGCGAGCGCGAGCCCTCCGAGATCGGTTAGCCGGCCAACCAGGATTCGGTAAGCGAGGGCCGGGTCTCCGGGCCGCGATGGAACTGATCACCTTTCTGACCATCGACGATCGGATCGAAGAGTTCGCGCTGTGGCTGGAGGAGCACGTCCGTCGCAAGCTCGAGATCGCCCGCCCCGGCTATGACAACGGCTCGAGCCCTGTCCGATGGGTCCCGGCGCGGCCCGCGTCCCTCTTCTCATAGAAGCGCCCGAGCAGGTCGGCCGTCTCGTCGGGGTCCGCACAGGTGTAGGCGTTCCAGGCCTCGTTGCGGAGCTGCTCGTCGAGCGTCTTGCCCACGGTGTCGAGGATCGTCTGCTTGGCGGAGCGCACTGCGCGCTGCGAGTTGCGCAGGATCTGGCGGGCCACCGTCTCGGCTTCGTCCATCAGGCTCTCGTGCGGGACCACCTTCGAGACCAGGTTCCACTCGAGCGCCTGGACGGCATCGATCGGCTCGGCCGTCAGCAGCATATGCATCGCCACCCCCACCCCTCCGGCGTTGACCAAGCGCACGATGCCGCCGTCGCCGTGGTGGAAGCCACGGCGCGCCTCGAATGAGCCGAACATCGCGCGCTGCGAGGCGATCCGGATGTCGCAGGCGAGCGCCGTCTCGAATCCTCCCGCCAGCGCCCAGCCGTTGATCGCACCGATGATCGGCTTGTAGATCCTGTGCATACCCCGTGTGAAGCCGTTCAGGCCGAGCTCCGCGATCTGACGGAGGTCATCGGGCTTCTGGTCGACGATGATCGGCGGGATGTACTCCTTCAGATCGGCCCCGGCGCAGAACGCCTCGCCGGTTCCCGTCAGGATCGCGACGTCTACCGAGTCGTCCGCGCTGAAGTCGGCCCAGGCGGCGATCATCGCGCGGTGCACCTCGGGACTGACGGCGTTGCGCGCCTCGGGCCGGTTGATCGTCACGTAGGCGATCCGGTCCCGCTTGTCATAGAGGACAACGCCCTCCTCCGCCGAGGGCGGTGGCCCGGGTCGCTCCGGGTTGTGGTGGGTCATCAGGCTCCCTTCAGTCGTAGGTGGCTCGGACCACCGCGAGGTCGTCCGCAGTCCAGGTGATCTCGCCCCCGCACCACGCCGCGAGCTCCTCGGCTGTGTCCGGGAAGTCGAAGCCGGGATCGATCGGCGTCACCTGCGGCTCGGCCTTGACCACGTCACCGATCACCAGGGCGCGGGATTGCTCGCGCACGCGCCGGAACAGCGTCCGCTTCGCGTCGTCGTGGAGGTGGTGAACCGAGAGCACCGAGATGACCAGATCCCAAGGGCCATCGGGCAGGGGATCCTCCATGCGAGCGAGTTGCACGTCGTCGTACTCCTCGCGCAGCCGGTAGACCATGTTCGGGTCCGAGTCGAGCCCGATCACCCAGGCGTCCGGATAGGCCTCGAGCAGGACCCGGGTGGTCTCCCCGGTGCCCATGCCGAGCTCGAGGACCCGGTCCGGCGCGAAGGGAATCGCGTCCACGGCTGCCCTCTGTAGCTCGTCGTAGCGCGGGACCTCTGCCCGGATCTCGCCCAGGTACGTCTCCGGGTTCCAGTGGAATTGCGCGCACACCTTGGCTCGCTACCCTCGAAGCGAGTGTATGCGGAAGGCGGAATCGTCGATCTCGAGCGCCTCGCGCTGTCCCAGGGTCAGGCCCGCGTGCTCGATCTGGAGGTCGGGCTCGCTCCGATCGAGCTCGGTGGGCAGACCTACTCGCCCGCGGGCGGCGGCAGTGAAGCGAGGCTCGACGTCTCCCGCACCACCACGGGATATGCGCTTCGGCTTCGCTTCCACAGCGAGCTCACAGGCTCCTGCGTCCGCTGCCTCGAGGACGCGACGACGAAGCTCGAGATCGACGCTCGCGAGGTCGACCAGCCGCCCGCTGACGACGAGGAGCTGCGCAGCCCCTACGTCTCGGAGGGCGACCTCGACCTCGACCGCTGGGCGAACGACGCCCTCGTCCTGGCCCTGCCGTCTCAGCCCCTCTGCCGTCCCGACTGCGCCGGGCTCTGCCCCGTCTGTGGCGAGTCGCTCAACGAGGCCGATCCGGAGGCCCACCGCCATCGGCAGGGCGGCGACCCGCGGATGGCGAAGCTGAGAGAGCTGAAACTGGAGGAGTAACCGGTGGCTACTCGCGCGGGTGGCGCCGTAGGAGGGGCCCATGGACGCGATTTCTGAGCGTCCATGGGAGGTTCCTGCGGGCGACAGGACCCGCGCGCCTAGCCACTCCCGGCTACCATCCCGCCCCCATGGCGGTCCCCAAGAAGCGACAGTCGAGGGCGCGGCGCGACAAGCGGCGCGCACAGCACAAGGTCTCCGCCCCGCGGCTGAACGAGTGCCCGCGCTGTCACAGCCCGCGCCTGCCACACCGCGTCTGCCCGACGTGCGGCACCTACGCCGGCCGTGAGGTGATCCGCCACGAGGAGCCCGAGACGGCGGCGCCGTCGGCGGGACAGGCCTCCCCGCAGGATTAGGAAGTTATCGATGAGAGCCGGCCGCGGGGATGCGAGGGTGCTCCGCAGATGCGAGGGTGCGCGGCAGCGCAACCCGTGAATGGCGCAGGCGCAACCCGTTGGATGTCGGAGCAGGCGGCGAAGTGATGGCGAAGCCGTCCACACCAGTCGCTCTTGACGCCTACGGGGCGGACGGGGGACCCGAACTGGTGCTCGACGGAGCGCGGCTCGCCGCCGCCGACGGCATCCCGATCAGGATCTTCGGTCCCTCCGGCCTCGATCTCCCCGACGGTGTCGAGCTCGATCAGACGACCGAGTGGATCGGCAACGAGGCGGAGCCCGTCCCGGCCGTGCGCTCGACGCCGGATGCATCGGTGGTTCGCGCGGCTGCGGCGGTCGCCGATGGCGGCTGCAGCTCGCTTGTGAGCGCCGGATCGACGGGCGCCACGATGACCGCCGCGTTGTTCGCTCTCAAGCGCGCCCAGGGCGTCCATCGGCCGGCGCTCGCCGGCCAGATCCCGATCCCCGGGGCCGATGGCCCGCCGCTTCTCTTCCTCGACTGCGGTGCGAACACCGACGTCCGCCCGCAGCACCTGATCCAATTCGCGTTTCTCGGCTCCGCCTTCAGCGCGGCGGTGCTCGGCGTCGAGAGCCCGCGGGTCGCGCTGCTCTCCGTCGGCGAGGAGCAGAAGAAGGGACGCATCGACGTCGTCGAGGCGCACGAGGCCTTGACTGGATCCGAGGCGATCCGCTTCATCGGGAATCTCGAGGGTAGGGACCTACTCAGCGCGGAGGCAGATGTGATCGTCACCGACGGCTTCACCGGGAACGTCACCCTGAAGACGCTCGAGGGGACCGCAAAGGCCGTGGCGGACGCCGTCCGCGCCGCCGCGCGGTCGGGCCCGCTGTCCGCCGCGGGAGGACTGATGCTTCGGCCGGCCCTCGGCGGGCTGCGTCGCGGGATGGACCCGAACGCCGTCGGCGGAGCGATCCTGCTCGGCCTGCGAGGGGTCGCGGTGGTGGCCCACGGCAGCTCGACCCCCGAGGGAATCGCCAATGCCGTACGGCTCGCACATCACGCGGTCGAGGAGCAGGCCGTCGAGCGGACGGCGGAGCTCCTGGCTACGTCCGGGGCCACCCGTGTCGCGCTTCGCGAGGAGCCGTCGGGGACGGCGGGGGGATAAGGGATAATGGCCGGGATGGAGCGCGACGAGGTGATGAAGCTGGTCCGCGACCACCTCAGCACCGAGCTCGAGGTGGCCCCCGATCGGATCCAGCCGGAGACGAGATTCCGCGAGGATCTCGACGCCGATTCCCTCGACCTCTACGAGCTCGTCATGGAGCTCGAGGACCGCTACGGGATTCGGGTGAGCGAGGAGGAGGCGGCCGAGATCGAGACCGTCGGCGACGCCGTCGACTTCGTCTGCGCACGAGTTCCTGATGATGCTCGGGTGCTCGAGAGCGAGGGCGAAGGAGCAACCCGTTAGATGACGAGGAGGGAGGCGGCGGTCTGATCCGATGACACCCGGTACCGCCTCGCTGGCGGAGCTGTTCGCGGACACCCCCGAAGAGCTGCGTCGGCAGGCCCTCTCTCATTCGTCGTGGGTCGAGGCCCGCACCGCGTCCTACGGCCGGCTCGCCTTCCTGGGCGACAGCGTCCTCGGCCTCTCGGTCGCCACGCTCCTCTACGACGAGCATCCGGACGCCGACATCGGCGAGCTCACCAAGATCCTCAACCAGGCCGTCAGCGGGCGTGCCTGCGCCGAGGTCGCCCGCGAGCTCGGACTCCCGGAGATGCTCGCCGAGCGCGCGCCAACGGAAGGTGAGGGGCTTCCGGTCGAGACGCTGCTCGCATCCGAGCGAACGCTGGCCTCGGTCTGCGAGGCCGTGATCGGCGCCTGCTACCTGGCGCATGGCTTCGAGCGCAGCTCAGAGGCGGTGGTGGAGGCCTTCAACGAGGAGGTAGAGCAGGCGACGCGCGAGCGCCTCGACTTCAAGTCGGAGCTCCAGGAGCGCCTGGCGCGCGACGGCGAGACCGTCAACTACGAGGTGGCCAACGAGGTGGGCCCGCCGCACGACCGGCGCTTCGAGATCCGGGCCACCGTCGACGGTGATGAGATCGGCAGCGGGTCGGGGCGAAGCAAGAAGGAGGCCGAGCAGGCCGCCGCGCAGCGCGCGTTGGAGAAATTGCGCTCCTAGCGATTGCGTCCGGCCTACCCGCGAGCCTTCAAGTCCTCTGCGACCCTTGCGCCCTAGATGTATCTGAAGGCCATCAACCTGAAGGGCTTCAAGTCCTTCCCCGACCGCACCCGGCTGACCTTCTCGCCGGGCGTCAGCGTGATCGTCGGGCCGAACGGCTCGGGCAAATCGAACATCACGGACGCGGTGCTCTGGGCGCTCGGCGAGCAGAGTCCCACCGCGATCCGCGGCCAGCAGATGCGCGACGTGATCTTCGCGGGCGGCAACGGGCAGTCGCCGCGCCGCTTTGCCGAGGTCGAGGTGGTGATCGACAACACCGAGGGTCGCGCCGCCAGCGAGTTCTCCGAGATTTCGATTGCGCGGCGGATCGAGCGCAATGGCGATGGCGAGTACAGGCTGAACGGCGCCCGCTGTCGGCTCGTCGACATCGTCGAGGCGCTTGCCGACACGAACATGGGGCGCGAGGCCCACTCGGTGATCAGCCAGGGAAAGGTCGAGCAGATCGTCAACTCGAAGCCCCGGGACCGGCGCCTCCTGATCGAGGAGGCGGCCGGGCTCGGCAAGCACCGCAAGCGCCGGCACAACGCCCAGCTCAAGCTCGACCGCACCCGCGACAACCTCGAGCGGGCTCACGACGTCGAACGTGAGGCGCGCTCCCACCTGCGGCCGCTGAAGCGGCAGGCCGAGGCGGCCGAGCGCACGGCGAAGCTGCTGCGCGGGTCGAACGAGCTCCGCGCGCGGATCGTCGCCGACGACCTCCGCGCCCAGCAGGAGCAGTTGGCTGCCGCGGAGTCGAAGCTGGCCGAGGTGCGGGCCACCCGCGACTCGGTCGAGAAGCGCTTCGAAGAGGTCCGCGCTCGCCGCACCGCGATCGAGGAGCGGATCGCGGCCGGGGAGGAGGGCCGGCGCCGCCACGGCGAGCTGCTGGCGGAGGCGCGTGCGGCGACCGAGCGTGTCCGCGCCCGTGCTGAGTCCCTGGAGCTCGCCGAGCGCGACCTGCGCAGCGCGCTGGGCGAGCGCCAGCTGCGCCTCGACGCGCTCGACACCGAGCCGGACGAGGGCGCCGGCGCCGCGCGGATCGCCGAGCTCGAGGCCGAGCTGGCCAAGCTCGGCGCCGGCGATTCCGAGGAGGGAGCCCGGCTACGTCAGGCGGCCGAGGATGCCGAGCGGCGCCGGGCGGCGGCCAAGGCCGCGCTGGAGCCACTCGCGCTCGCCGCGGAGAAGGCGAGCACAGCGCTTCGCCAGGCGACCCAGATGCACGAGCGGGCGTCTGCCGAGGCCCGCAAGGCAGCAGAGCGCCGCGCGGCCCTCGCGGGAGAGCTGGCCGCCGTCGAGGCCAAGCTCGCCGCTGCAGCCGTCGAGGGACGGCACGATGCGCTCGCCGGCCTGATCGAGACCGGTTCGGGACTCGAGCGGGCCGTCTCGGCGGTTCTCGGGGAGCGATTGAGGGCATCAATCGTCGGGTCAGTCGATGAGGGCAGGGAGCGACTTGCGCGGACCGAGGGCGCCGCGCGGGCCCTGATCCGGGGTGACGGCGAGGCTCGGGCTGCTTCCGAGCCCCCGAAGGAGGGGGCACGACCGCTGCTCGAGCTGATCGAGGCTCGCGACGGGGCAAGGGCCATCACCGGGCGCCTCCTCTCCGACGCCTGGCTCGTCGACGAGCTCGACGGCCTGGCGGAAGGGTTCGGCGGAGTGGCCGTGACGGTCGACGGCGAGTGCTACGACGCCCGCGCCGGCGAGGTGCGCAGGCTGCCGAGGGAGGGAACCGATCCCGCTCTGGCGGCTCGCTCCGAGCGCGAGGGGCTCGCTTCCCGGCTTGCCCAGCGCGAGCAGACCGAGGAGCGAGCGAGGCGAGACCTGGAACGCGCTGACTCCATGCTTGCCGAGACCCGTGGCCGGGAGGAGGAGAGCCAACGAGCCCTCCGAGACGCCCGTCGCGAGCTCGACGAGGCATCCGAGGAGGCCAGCCGGACCACCTGGCTCGCCGAGCGCCATGCGGAACGCTCCGACGAGGGGTCCGGGTCGGGAGCGATCAGGCGCGCCAAGCTCGAGGCAGAGCTGGCGGCGGAGCGGCGCCACGCCGAGGCGGCGCAGCGGGCGCGCGAGAAGCACCTCAAGGACCGCCAGGAGCTCGAGCGCCGCATCTCGCTGGAGCGCGAGACCCTGCCGGCCCTCGGACGGGCCCGCGAGGCGCTGCTCCGCCTCGGGTCCAGCCTCGAGCAGCGCGCCCATTCGCTGGGGGCCGGCGGGGACGACGGCGGCGCAAGGATCGCTGCGGAGCTTCGGGAGTGCTCACAGGAGGAATTCGGGCTCCAGGGGGAGCTCCGGGAGGCGAGCGAGGCGATGACCGTGGCTGAGGTCGAGGCCTCCCAGCTACGCGGGCATCGGGACGAGAGCACCGCCGAGCTCGAGCGGCTCGGAGTGGCCCTCGGCGATCAGCTCGGGGCGGCGGCCGAGCCTCTGGAGGACGAGGAGCGCGAGGGGATCGAGGCGCGTCTCGCCAAGCTCGAGCGCAATCGCGAGCAGATCGGTCCCGTCAACCCGCTGGCCGGGCGCGAGTACGCCGAGGCGCGCGAGCACGTCAGCGAGCTGGCCGAGCAGCGCAAGGACCTCGAGAAGGCGATCAGCGAGCTGCGAGCGCTGATCCGGAGGACGGATCGGGAGATAGCGGCCGCCTTCGAGGAGACCTTCGAGGCGACCGCCCGGGGCTTCGAGGAGATGGTCGCGGAGCTGTTTCCGGGCGGTCGCGGCCGTCTGCGCCGCGTCGACGTCGGAGGCGCACCACGGCCCTTCGCTGGGCAGGAGCCCGAGCGCGAGGAGGGCGACGAGGACGAGATTGACGAGCTCGCTCCGCGCGACGAGGACGGCGGGGTCGAGATCGAGGTGACGCCGGCGGGCAAGTCGACCCGGCGGCTCTCCCTGCTCTCAGGTGGCGAGAAGTCGCTGGTCGCCCTGGCCTTCGTCTTCGCGGTGCTGATGGCGCGCCCCTGTCCCTTCTACATCCTCGACGAGGTCGAGGCCGCCCTGGACGACATCAACATCGACCGATTCCTGCGGCTCGTCCGCCGCTTCGCGGAACGCTCGCAGTTCATCGTGGTCACCCACCAGAAGCGGACGATGGACGCCGCGGACATCCTCTACGGCGTCAGCATGGGCGGGGACGGCATCACCAAGGTCGTCTCGCGCAAGCTGCCGCGCGACGAGCTCGGCACCGGCTTGGAGCCGGCCGAGCCGCCCGAGGCGACCGAGGCCGCGGCATAGGAAGGGAGGCGCCGAGGCGCCTCCCTCCGCTCACCCCAAGGACCGAGGGTGCCGAGCTGTAGGCGGTGCGGGCGGAGCCGGGCTCCGCCCGCTCGAATCGATCAGCCGATCTCCGCTTCGCTCAGCGAATCACCAGGACCTTTACGGGGCCGCCACCTGCGTCGGCGTCACCGCCACCCGCACCGAAGTTGTTGCAGGCCTGGACAAGGACTTGGTTGTTCGCAGGGTCCGGAATCCCGCCGATAACGAACGTGGGAGCCCAGCCCGGCGGGGGTGTGACCACGACGTGATCATTCGCTGTGATGCCAGGCGTGGAGACGGGCAAGGTGCCGCAGTCCGACGCAGAGATGATGGGAAAGTTCAGGTTCGCCACGACGCTGAGGAAGAACTTCCCGCTGGTCACCGCCTTGCCGGCGATCTTGTCGCTAGTGACCGCATTGCCGGCGATCTTGTCGCCGGTGACCGCTCCGTTAACGATCTTGCCGGTCTTCACAGCGTTCTTCTTGAGTTGCTTCGGCCCGACGCTGTTCTTGGGCACCGCGGCGGCGTACGCGCCTCCGGCCATCGCCACGATCAAAGCCAGAATCGCCACGATCATGGCGGGCGAGGGCTTCCGTCTAATACGGATCATGCTGTTTCCCTTTCCGTTGAGCCTCCCTTGACAGGACTCGTTGTCCGGGAGGCCGGGACGACGACAACGGCATGGACTGCAGCCCTTGCCGACGCTCCTCGGCTCTCCCTAATGTCGGAGGACTGCGGCGACACTATTCGTGCACCCCCCCCATTGCAAATCAGGCCGAAGGGTGCATTCTGGGCGCCTTCGGCCCGGGCAGCAATTCAGGCACCAATCGGGTACCACAGGCCGCGCGGACGACGCCGCTACGCTGCGCCGCCATGGCGAGGACCTGGCAAGACGCGTTCGACCTCGGCGACCGCTCTGTCGCATCAGAGGGGCCGCAGGAGGAGCGGGCGGGCGTCCTTCGCCGCCTGCGCGAGGGCCTCTCACGCAGCCGGCAGGCGCTGACTGCCGAGCTCTCCTCGAGCTTCGCCGAGCGGATCGACGATTCAACCTGGGAGCAGCTCGAGGAAGCGCTGATCCTGGCGGACGTCGGCGCGAAGACCACCGCGGCGGTGGTTCGGCGGTTGGAGGACGAGGTCGAGGCCGGCGAGCTCAATGGCGGTGAGGCTCTCCGGGATCGGCTGATCGAGGTGCTGGCGGAGACGGCATCGCCCCAGGGCGACGAAGGCGGCCGCATTCACCTCCGCGACCAGCCCTCGGTCCTGATGGTCGTCGGGGTGAACGGCACCGGCAAGACCACGACGATCGGCAAGATCGCCTGGCACCTCCAGAAGGAGCTGGGCCTCGACGTGATCGTCGCCGCCGCCGACACCTACCGTGCCGCGGCCGTCAACCAGCTCGCCGAGTGGGCGGACCGGGCCGGCACCCAGATCGTCCGCGGCTCGGAGGGGGGCGATCCCGGTGCGGTCGCCTTCGATGCGGTCGCGGCGGCCGAGGCCCGGGACGCCGACGTGGTGATCTGCGATACCGCCGGGCGCCTCCACACGCACGGCAACCTGATGGAGGAGCTGGCCAAGGTGCGCCGGGTGATCTCTAGGCGGCTCGATCACGCCCCCCAGGAGACGCTGATCGTGATCGACGCGACCACCGGGCAGAACGGGGTTCGGCAGGCCCAGGAGTTCGCCAACGCGGTGGAGGTCACCGGTGCCGTGCTCACCAAGCTCGATGGCAGCGCGAAGGGAGGGGTCGCGCTGGCGATCGCCTCCGAGCTCGGCATCCCGGTGAAGCTGATCGGGATCGGCGAGTCGCTCGAAGACCTGCGTCCCTTCGACGCCAAGGAGTTCGCCAGGGCGCTGATCGAGGAGTAGCTTCCGGGTGAACCGGGGTTACTCGGGATGCAACCGCCCTCGCAGCCTCTACCGCATTTTTAGGGAGCCTGAGGATCGTGCCATCGAGAGGCTCCAGGTTCCTCGCCCTGCTCGCCGCGACGGCGGCCATGCTCCTGGTCGTTCCGGCTTCGGCCAGCGCCGGCAGCGCCGACGTGGCCGCGCTCCAGGTGGCGATGAGGGCGCTCGGCCTCTACCCGCATCCGGTCGACGGGACCACCGGCCCGTGGACCCAGCAGGCGGTCCGCACATTTCAGGCAAAGCACGGGCTCACCGCGGACGGGATCGCGGGACCGCAGACGCGCGCGGCACTCGGCAAGCGCGGCAAGCCGAACCTCGGGGCGCGGCCCATGCGCCGGGGCCAGCGCGGCTGGGACGTCGCGGCGCTCCAGTTCCTCCTCCACGAGCGCGGCTTCGAGCCGGGGGGCTTCGACGGGGGGTTCGGGCCCAACACGCAGAACGCGGTGCGGCGCTTCCAGTCCGCCGCACACCTGCGGGTCGACGGCGTCGCCGGGCCAGCGACGCTCAACGCCCTTCGGGGGACCCAGGTCGTGACCGCCGGGCCCATCGGCCCGGTGCGCTTCTTCCGCCCAGTCCCGGGGTCGATCGGCGACCGCTTCGGTTGGATCCCACCGGGCCGCTGGCACACCGGGCTCGACTTCCCCGAGCCGAAGGGGACGCCCATTCACGCTGGCGGCGTCGGCGTCGTCTCCTTCGCCGGGCTCAACACGGGCGGCTACGGCAACCTGGTCGTGGTGAAGCACCGGCTCGGCTTCGAGAGCTGGTACGCGCACATGTCCCGAATCGCCGCCTCGGTCGGTCAGCGTGTCTCCGGTGGGGTGACGATCGGCTACGTCGGCTCGACCGGCCACTCGACCGGTCCCCACCTGCACTTCGAGGTCCGCCACTTCGGCACACCGGTCGATCCGACCCCCTACCTGCTCGGCTACCTCGCTGTGGGCAGCCGAGAGCGTCCCGCGAGGGCACACGCCTCCGGCAAGCACAGCCGCAAGTGCCGCCCGAACGGGGACGCGCGCGGCAGAAGGGCCGATCCGCTCACCGCGCGCCTCGACCGCTGCCCCTAGCGCCTAAGCTGGGCCGGCATGTTCGATCAGCTCTCAGAGCGCCTGCAGGGCGTGCTCTCCGACGTCCGCTCACGCGGCAAGCTCTCCGACGACGACGTCAACAAGGCGCTGCGCGAGGTGCGCCTCGCCCTGCTCGAGGCCGACGTCAACTTCAAGGTGGTCAAGGACTTCACCGCGGCGCTCAAGGAGCGGCTCGCTGGCGAACAGGTCTCGGAGGCGCTCAACCCCGGTCAGACGGTGATCAAGGCCGTCAACGACGAGCTCACCGCGCTGATGGGTGGCGCCGGGCGGGACCTCGTCTTCGCCCCCAGCGGGCCGACCGTGATCCTGATCGCCGGTCTCCAGGGCTCCGGTAAGACCACCGCCTGCGCGAAGCTCGCCAAGCTGCTCGCCAAGGATCACCGCGACGTCGCACTCGCCGCCTGCGACCTGCAGCGCCCCGCCGCTGTCGAGCAGCTCGAGAAGCTCGGGGCCCAGGCGAAGGCGCACGTCTACTTCCAGCCGGGCGAGACCGACGCGGTCAAGGTTGCCGCCTGGGCCCGGGATCAAGCCGTCCGTGACAACCGGGACGTCCTGATCGTCGACACCGCCGGCCGCCTCCACATTGACCAGGAGCTGATGGACGAGCTCGGCAGGGTCCGTAAGGTCACCAAGCCCCATGACGTCCTGCTCGTCGTCGACGCGATGACCGGCCAGGACGCGGTCAACGTCGCGGAGAGCTTTGCCGAAGTGGCGGACTTCGACGGCGTGCTGATCACGAAGCTGGACGGCGATGCCCGCGGTGGGGCGGCGCTCTCGGTGCGGGCGGTCACCGGCAAGCCGATCATCTACGCCTCCACGGGCGAGAAGCTCGACGAGCTCGAGCGCTTCCACCCGGACCGGATGGCCGGCCGGATCCTCGGCATGGGGGACGTGATGTCCCTGATCGAGAAGACCGAGGACGAGTTCGACGAGGACCAGGCCGCCGACCTCGAGCGGAAGATCCGCAAGCAGCAATTCACGCTCGAAGACTTCCTGCAGCAGATGAAGCAGGTCCGGCGCATGGGCCCGCTCGGCAACCTGATGCGGATGGTCCCGGGCATGGGTAAGGCGATGCGGGGGATGGGGCAGGTCGACGAGCGCGAGCTCGATCGGATCGAGGCGATCATCCTCTCGATGACGCCCTTCGAGCGGGCCCATCCCAGCGAGATCAACGGCTCCCGCCGCAAGCGGATCGCCACCGGGTCTGGGACCACGGTTCAGGCGGTCAACCGGCTCGTCAAGCAGTTCGGACAGATGAACAAGCTGATGAAGCAGCTCTCCGAGGGCAAGATGCCCGACGCGCAGCAACTGATGAAAGGGATGCGCTAGGCGATCGTCTAACCTCCGCCGCCGCATGTCCGTGAGAATTCGACTTCGCAGGGTCGGGAGCAAGAAGAACCCGATCTGGAGGGTTGTGGTCGCCGATCAGCGCTCGCCGCGAGACGGTCGCACCATCGAGACCATCGGCCAGTACAACCCGCAGACCGACCCGTCGCTGATCGTCATCGACCAGGACCGCGCGCGGCACTGGCTCCAGCGCGGCGCACAGCCCACCCGGACGGTGGCGACGCTGCTTCGCACCCAGGGGATCCAGGCCACCGGCCGCTAGGCGGACTGCCGGTGCGCGAGCTGCTCGACTTCCTCGCCCGCTCCCTGGTCGCCGATCCCGAGGCTGTCGAGGTGACGGAGGTCGAGGAGATCGACGGGGAGGTCGTGCTCGAGCTCGAGGTCGCCGAAGACGATCTCGGACGTGTGATCGGCCGAGGTGGCCGCGTCGCAAATGCGCTGCGCTCCGTGCTGAAGGCGGCGGCGACCCGCGAGGAGAAGCGCGTCGTCGTCGACATACTGGACTGAGCTTCGAGTGCGCATCGACGTCTTCACGCTCTTCCCGGAGCATTTCGACTGGTTCCTGCGCCAGCGCCATGTCTCCAATGCGCTCGCGGGCGGCAATGAGTTGCGCTTCCACAACTACCGTGAGACGACGCCGCTGAGCGCCGGCCAGGTCGACGACGCACCCTACGGCGGGGGAGCCGGAATGGTGATGCGCGTCGACGTCGTCGACGCGGCTCTGGATCAGGTCTACGACTCAGACCGCGACCGCATCCGGAAGATTGCCCTTGCTCCGTCCGGGGGCCTATTCGACGAGACGCTGGCCGCCGAGCTGGCGACCGAGAGCCATCTCGCCCTGCTCTGCGGTCGCTACGAAGGCTTCGACGAGCGTGTCCTCGAACATCTGGCGGACGAGACGATCTCGATCGGCCGCTACGTGCTCGCCGGCGGGGAGCTGCCCGCGATGGTGATCGCCGATGCCGTGCTGCGAAAGCTCCCCGGCGCGCTGGGCGACGAGGAGAGCGCGATCGAGGAGTCCTACAGCGCCGCGCTCGAGGGGGCGCCCGAGTACCCGCACTACACCCGGCCCTCCAGCTACCGCGGCTGGGCGGTGCCCGACGTGCTGCTCTCGGGCGACCATGGCCGGGTTCGGGAGTGGCGGCGGACGCAAGCGCGCCAGCGGGGGGAATAGAGCTTCTCCGCTAGCATTTCGCGTCGCTGCGCGGGCCGACCGGTACGCGCATTTTTTGGTCCCCGCCCCGCGCGCCGTTTAGGCGTCGCTCAGGCCACACCGCGACCGTCACCACCGGATGAGCACAGTCATCGAAAGCCTCGAGAAGCGCGCCCTCAAGCGGCGCCCCCGATTCGACGCCGGCGACCGGGTGCGTGTCCACTTCCAAGTCGTGGAGGGAAGCCGCAGGCGGACCCAGGTCTTCGAGGGCATCGTGATCAAGCGCCAGGGCAGCGGCGCCCGTGAGACGTTCACCGTGCGGAAGCAGTCGTTCGGCGTGGGGGTCGAGCGGACGTTCCCGCTGCACTCGCCGAAGATCGAGAAGCTCGAGGTCGTGGCGCGAGGCGATGTCCGGCGGGCGAAGCTCTACTACCTGCGCGGGAAGGTCGGCAAGCGCGCTCGGGTCGCCGAGCGCCGCTGGGGGATCGAGGACGAGATGGTGGTCGCGGCCGACGAGGCGGAGGCGGTCGACGCCGAGGGGGTGGCGATCACCGAGGCGGAGCCCGAGGTCGTCGAGCCGCCCGAGGAGGAGGGCGAACAGACCCCGGAGGGCCAGCAGCCGGCGCAGGCCGAGGAGCCGGCGGCGGACGGTGGGGAGACGGCGGAGGCGGAATCAGAGCCGGAGCCAGAGGCGAAGGCCCACCCCTCCCCCGACGAGGCAGAAGGCTGAGAGTCCCCAGGCCCCACAGCACCCAGGGCGCGCTCCTCGAGCTCGTCATCATCGTCGCGCTCGCTCTCGGCCTGGCACTGGGTATCCAGGCATTCATTGTCAAGCCCTACCAGATCCCCTCCGAGTCGATGGAGCCCACCCTCGACGTCGGCCAGCGGGTGCTGGTGAACCGCTTCCTCTACCACTTCAAGGACCCGAACATCGGAGACATCGTCGTCTTTCATCCGCCTCAGGGCGCCGAGGGCGGCGTCGGCGGCGGGCAGTGCGGCGACCCACGGACCGGCGCCGGAGGCTCGAGCGGCGCCGCCTGCGATCAGCCGACACCCGAGAAGGCGGACGTCAACTTCATCAAGCGGATCGTCGCCGGCCCCGGCGACACGCTCAGCATCGAGAACGGGCACCCCGTGGTCAACGGGAAGATCGCCGAGGAGGACTTCATCCGCCCCTGCACGCCAGGCGGAGCCTGCAATTTGCCGCAACAGATCACCATCCCGCCCGACCATTACTTCATGATGGGCGACAACCGTGGGTCGAGCGACGACAGCCGTTTCTGGGGACCCGTCCCCCGAGACTGGATCATCGGCAAGGCCTTCGCCACCTACTGGCCCCCCGACCGGGTCGGGTTCTTCTAGCTCGCGCACGGGGCGGCGCAAGCGCCGCACTGCCGCCCGCCTGTTCCGCTTCGACCGCTCCTTCGGCCGTCGTTTCGTGGCCGGTGTGGACGAGGCCGGGCGCGGCTCGCTGGCGGGGCCGCTGCTGGCAGCGGGCGTCCTGATCGATCTCGAGCGGATCGGCCGTTCGGAGCGCCGCGCCCTGGCAAGGCTCGACGACTCCAAGCAGAAGACGCCCGATGAGCGCGAGCAGCTCTATCCGTGCGTGATCCGGGCCGCAACCCGCGTCTCGGTGGCGGTTCGCTCGGTCAGGGCGATCGACAGCTTCGGCCTGCACGTCTCGAATATCGCGGCGCTCACCGACTGCATGCACGCGGTCGCCCAGGAGGACGCAACCCGCCTCGTCGACGGATTCCCGCTGCCCGCCTGCGAGCTCGAGCACACCCCGGTGGTCGATGGGGACGCGCGGAGCGCGGCGATCGCCGCCGCTTCCGTGGTGGCCAAGGTGACGCGCGATCGCTACATGCGGCGGGTGGCGGCGCTCTACCCGGGCTGGAACTTCGAGGGGAACGTCGGCTACTCGACCCCGGAGCACCGCGACGCCATCCGGCGCAACGGCATCTGCCCGCTCCATCGGCGTTCGTTCGCCAGCGTCGCCTATTCACAGCTCGATCTCGCCGTACTCGGTGGGGACGCCGAGGTGATTCCGTTTTCAGAACGCGGCGCGGATGTGATCGATATCCGCGAGGCCATCCTCGCCGAAGCGGACCCCGACGACGTCGAACCGATAGCCAGAGACGCCTGACGGACCCCGGCGCTCCGCGATCCACTCGCGCGCGAGCCGCCGCAGCTTGAGCTGCTTGCGGCGCCCGACCGCGTGAGCCGGCCGCTCCGGGCCGAAGGTGGCGCCGGTACGGCCCGCCTTGACCTCGACGAAGACGAGAGTCCCGTCGTCCAGGGCGACCAGGTCGAGCTCGCCCGACGGAAGGCGAACGTTGCGCGCGAGGATTCGCCAGCCCGATCGCTCGAGCCGGGTCGCGACGAGCTGCTCGGCTCTCCGGCCGAGGCGGAGTCTGGCGAAGGTCATGGCGCGAGGCTGACGGACTGCGGCGCCGCCGGCGCGCGTGGATCGCAACGGTTCGGCGACGGCAATGTGACCTCCGTGCGCCAGGCGGGAGCGCCACGGGCATACCGTCGCCCCATGTTTGCGCTCGCCCGCACCTTCGCGCTGATCGGGGTCGCGGCCGAGCCTGTCCACGTCGAGGTCGACATCGGAGGCGGGCTTCCCTCATTCACGATCGTCGGCCTCCCCGACGCCGCGGTCCGGGAATCCAGGGAGCGCGTGCGCTCGGCGCTGGTCAACTCGGGATTCGACTACCCGCAGCATCGGATCACGGCCAACCTCGCCCCGGCGGACCTTCGCAAGGCGGGACCGGGCTTCGACCTGGCGATCGCGGCGGCGCTGCTGGTGGCCACCGGGCAGCTGCCCACCCGAGTGCTCGATCGTTACGCGCTGGCCGGGGAGCTCGCCCTGGACGGGGCGATCCGCCCGGTTCCAGGGGCGCTAGCGATGGCCGAGGGCGCCCGCGGCTGGGGCATGCGCGGCGTCGCGGTGGCGTCGGAGGACGCGAGTCAGGCCGCCTTGGTCCGGGGCCTGGAGGTGGTGGCGGTGGACCACGTGAGCCGTTTGCGCGAGCTGGCAGACGGCGGGATCGATCCCGTCCCTCCGGCGGAGCCCCCGAGACCTGATCACGAGGAGCTCCCCGATCTCGCCGATCTCAGGGGGCACCCCGTCCTTCGCCGCTGCCTCGAGATCGCGGCCGCCGGCGCGCACAGCCTGCTCCTGATCGGCCCACCGGGCGGCGGCAAGACCCTGGCGCTTCAACGACTGCCGTCGCTGCTGCCGCCGCTCAGCCCGAACGAGGTGATCGAGGTCACCCGCATCGCCGGCGTCTGCGGTGAGAATGGCGGGCCGCGACTGCGGCGGCCCTTCCGGGCGCCGCACCACACGGTCTCGGGACGGGCTCTGGTCGGTGGTGGGTCGCCGCCGCGGCCGGGCGAGGTGACGCGCGCCCATCGCGGCGTGCTCTTCCTCGACGAGCTGGGCGAGTTCCGCCGCGACGCTCTGGAGGCCCTGCGGGTCCCGCTCGAGGAGGGGACCGTGACGGTGACGAGGACCACCGGCACCGTCTTCCTTCCCTGCCGCTTCATGCTGGTGGCCGCGTCGAACCCGTGCCCCTGCGGGAACGGCCCGGACTCCGGCGAGTGCGACTGCAACCCCGGGGCGGTGGCCCGCTACCTGGCGAAGCTGAGCGGGGCGCTCGCCGACCGGATCGACATCACCCTCACCGTGGATCCTCCGCCCGCCGAGGAGCTCAACGACGACGAGACCGAGGGGTCGGGGGCGGTGCGGGAGCGCGTGTTGCGAGCTCGCCGCAGGCAGGAGGCCCGGCTCGGGCCCGGCCGGACCAACGCTGAGATGACCCCGGCCGAGCTCCACCGCCACTGCCGGCTCGACCAACCCTCGAGGCAGATACTTGAGTCCGGTCAGCGGCAGCTGGGCCTGAGTGCCCGTGGCTGGGACCGGTGCCTGCGGATGGCGCGCACGATCGCGGACCTGGCCGGCGAAGAGGCGATCGGCGTCGAGCACATCAGCGAGGCGCTCGACAGGCGCCGGCGAGGCGACTGATGGGGGCCGGGGCCCGGCCGCGCGCCTGCCCCGACTGCCTGCGGCGCGCCTGGCTCGTCGCCTCGCTCTCAGGCCACATCGAGACGGCGGTGAGCGACACGCCCGGCAGGCGCGCCCACGAGATCCTCGCCCTCTCGGATGAGGACCTGGCACGGGCCATGGCGCGCTCCCGGGCGGCCTCCTTCCTCGCTCGGGCTGCCGAGCGGGACCCGGAGCGATTGCGCGCTGCCACTGAGGGAGCGGGAGCGTGGGCATGCTGTCGGCACGATGCGAGCTATCCGGAGGGGCTCGCCGATCTCGGTGATTCGCCCGCCCTGCTCTTCGGCCGCGGGGACCCGGCGCTGCTTTCCGAGCTCGTCCCGAAGAGCGCCGTGACGATCGTCGGCTCCCGGCGCCCGAGCAGCTACGGCCGGGAGCTCGCCACGAAGCTGAGCCGCGAGGTCGCCGCGTCCGGCCTGACGGTGATCAGCGGCATGGCGATGGGGATCGACTCCTGTGCCCATGCGGGGGCACTGGAGGCCGGCGGTCTGACCGTCGCTGTTCTCGGCAACGGGGTGGACGTCCCCTACCCGCCGCGCAGTGCGCGGCTCTACGAGGAGATCGTCGACAGCGGGCTTGTGATCGGCGAGCTGCCGCCCGGCACGCTCCCGCGCCGGTGGACGTTTCCCGCGCGCAACCGCATCATGGCGGCCCTCGGCGCGATGACCGTGGTGGTCGAGGCCCGCGAGCGTTCGGGATCGCTGATCACGGCGACCATGGCCGAGCAGCTCAACCGGGAGGTCGGCGCGGTTCCGGGCCGGGTGGGGTCGTCTCCCGCGGCCGGCCCCAACGGCCTGCTCCACGACGGCGCGCACGTGATCCGGGATGGCCAGGACGTGCTCGACGCGCTGCTCGGCCCAGGGGTGCGGCCCGATCGACCCGCCGCGGCGCGCGGTCCTGCGTTGGAGCCCGACCTCGTCGCCGTCCTCGATCTGGTGGAGCGCGGGGCGAGCAGCGCCGACGCCCTGGCGATGGCATCACGGCTCGAGCCCGGCGCACTGGCGGCCGCGCTGGTCAGGCTCGAGCTCAGCGGCTACGTGCGATCGGACTCGGCCGGGCGCTACGAGCGTACCTCGCTGGCGCCGGAGGTCGGCTAGCCGCGACCAGCTCCCATCTAGCCTGTTCGCCGTGGAGAACGATCGAGTCATTCCGGTCGCGATGACGATCGCGACCTCGGATTCCGGCGGAGGCGCCGGGATCCAGGCGGACCTGAAGGCGTTCGCCCGCTGCGGGGTCCACGGCACCTCGGCGATCGTCGCGCTCACCGCCCAGAACACACACGAGGTGGTCTCGGTCGAGACGCTGCCGCGCCAGTTCGTCCTCGACCAGGTGCGGGCCGTGGCGACCGACATGGGCGTCGACGCGGTGAAGATCGGGATGCTCTTCGACGAGCCCACCATCGAGGCCGTCGCCGAGGCGCTCGACCTCGTCGGGAATGCCCCAGTGGTGGTCGATCCCGTGATGGTGGCGGAGAGCGGCGCGGTCCTGCTGAAGCCGGAGGCGAAGCAGGCGCTGGTCGAGCGGATCCTGCCGCGCGCCGCCGTCGCCACTCCGAACGTCGCCGAGGCGCGCGAGTTGACCGGCCTCGGCGAGGAGGCCCCGCCGGAGGAGCTGGTGCGCGCCGTCCGTGCGCTCGGTCCGGATGCCGCAGTGGTGACGGGCGGCCACACCGAGGACGGCGCCGACCGCTTCTTCGACGGGGAGCAGCTCGAGCTGATCGAGGGTCCCCGCCATCCGGGCGGCGCCTCCCATGGCTCCGGATGTACTCATTCCTCCGCGCTCGCCGCCCGCCTCGCGCTCGGTGACACCCCCCTGGAGGCAGCGCGCACCGCCCGCCGGATCGCATCGGAGGCGGTGGCCCACGGACTTCGTGGAATCGGCGCAGGTGCCGGACCAGTGGACGTACTGGGCATAATCGGTCCATGAAGCTGCTTCGCATGACTCCGGGAAGGGGCGACGTGCTGCTCGCGGAGGGCGACCCGTCGTTGGCCGAGGACGAGGAGCGTCTCGTCGAAGAGTTCCGCCGCCAGCTCGACCTCGGCATGTGGGCGGCCGTCCCGCACGAGGGTCCCGGTGGCCGGCGCGAGGCGACGATGGTCCGCGACTTCTCCGAGATCCCCGAGGAGGCCGAGCGGGTGATCTTCTTCCCCAAGGCGGCCGGGGGCTGAGGTGCTCGGCCGTTTTGCCAGAGATCCGGCCCGTGAGCGCCGGGCCGAGGAACGGGCGCGCGAGCTGCTCCGCTCGACTGCCGGTCAGGAGTCGCTCGAGATGTACGAGCGACTCGGCTTCCTATCGGTCGAGGACGAGGGTGGCGAGTACGGCTATCTGATCTATCCCCAGCGGCCGATCGTCGGCTATGACGCCCGCAGCGGAGAGCTTCTCTCCGAATACTGCGTTCGCTTTCGCGACGGCTCCGACCCCGAGGCGGGGGAGAGGCTGCCCGACGCCGACGATGTGCTCGCCAAATGGCTCGCCTTGCGGATGGACGAGGCGCACACGATGGGAACGGCCAACGTCCACCCGCTGGGACGCCAGCTCGATCCGGCCATGGTGCGCCGAGACCTGGCTGCCCTGCAGAACTGGAAGGCGTCGGAGTGAGCACGCCCCCCAAGGAGGTCGCGGAGACGAACGGCGCTCCGCGGCCGCGGTCGAGCGCCGTCTTCGACGGCCCCGATCGAGCCTTCGCGCGCGCCTACATGAAGGGGATCGGCTTCGGCGACGACGACCTGCGCCGCCCGACCGTCGGGATCGCCAATACCTGGATCGAGGCGATGCCGTGCAACTTCCACCTCCGGGGGCTTGCCGAGCACGTCAAGGAAGGCGTCAGAGCCGCGGGCGGCACCCCGCTCGAGTTCAACTCGATCGCGATCTCCGACGGAATCACGATGGGAACCGAGGGGATGAAGACCTCGCTGGTCAGCCGCGAGGTGATCGCGGACTCGATCGAGCTGACGGCGCGCGGCTACCAGTTCGACGCCGTGATCGCGCTCTCCGGCTGCGACAAGACCATTCCCGGCTGCGTGATGGCGCTTGCCCGCCTCGACGTCCCCTCGCTGATGCTCTACGGCGGCTCGATCCTGCCCGGTCGCTGGCGGGGCCAGGACGTGACGATCCAGGACGTCTTCGAGGCGATCGGCAAGCACGCCACCGGCGAGATGAGCGAAGACGAGCTCTACGAGCTCGAGGGCTGCGCCAGCCCGGGCGCCGGCGCCTGCGGGGCTCAGTTCACCGCCAACACGATGGCCTGCGCATTCGAGGTGATGGGGATCACGCCGATGGGCTCCGGGATGATCCCCGCCGTCGCCGTCGCCCGCGAACAGGTCGCCCGCGAGTGCGGCGAGCTGGTGATGCAAGTCCTGGCCGAGGATCTCCGGCCCAGCCAGCTGATCACGCGCGAGTCGCTCGAGAACGCCATCGCCACCGTCTGCATGTCCGGCGGCTCCACCAACGGCGTGCTCCACCTGCTCGCCGTCGCGAACGAGGCCGGGATCGAGCTGACGATCGACGACTTCGACCGGATCTCCGAGCGCACTCCGCTGCTCGGCGACCTGAAGCCGGGCGGCCGCTTCGTCGCCAAGGACCTCTTCGAGGCCGGCGGAGTCGGGGTCCTCGTGAAGCGGCTCGACGAGGCGGGGGTGCTGCACCGCGACGCGCTCACCGTCACAGGCAGGACGATCGGCGAGGAGGCCGATGCTGCGGTCGAGACGCCCGGTCAAGAGGTCGTGCGCCCGCTGTCGGATCCGCTCAAGCCGACTGGAGGTCTCGTGATCCTCCGCGGCAACCTCGCCCCCGACGGGTGCGTGGTCAAGGTCGCCGGTGAGGAGCGCCGCAGCCACACCGGCCCCGCCCGGGTCTTCGGCTCGGAGGAGGAGTGCTTCAAGGCCGTCCACGACCGGCAGATCAAACCCGGCGACGTCGTCGTGATCCGCAACGAGGGCCCTTCGGGCGGTCCGGGGATGCGCGAGATGCTCCAGGTGACCGCCGCGCTGGTGGGTGAGGGCATCGGCGACCAGGTCGCTCTCCTCACCGACGGGCGCTTCTCGGGAGCGACGCACGGCCTGATGGCCGGCCACGTGGCGCCCGAGGCGATTCGCGGTGGGCCGATCGCCGCCGTCCAGGACGGCGACGAGATCACCCTCGACATCGACACCCGTCGCCTCGACGTCGACCTCTCCGACGAGGAGATCGCCAAGCGCATCGAGGCCTACCGGCCGCCCGAACCGCACTACCGCCGCGGCGTGATGGCCAAGTACGCGGCTTCGGTGTCGAGCGCTTCAGAGGGCGCAGTCACCTCCTAGCCTCCCCGGCGGAAAGGCTTGCCACCGAGGCCTGCTCAGAATGGCGTCAGTCCGGCTCGCCGGAGCGCTTCAGGAAATCCTCGACGGCCCGGTTGAAGCGCACCGGCCGCTCGATCTGGGGAACGTGCCCGCAGTTGTCGAAGATGACGAGCTCGGCGCTGTCGCCGATGCGCTTCTTGTAGGAGAACGCCGCCGGTACTGGGACGACCCGGTCGTTGCGTCCCCAGACGATCAAGGTCGGCACGCCGATCTCCTCGAGCCGGTGGCGGATGTCGTATCCGAAGAGGTTCCTCATCGCATCGAAGTAGCCGGGGCTCTTCAGAGCCGGGATGACGTTCTCCCAGAGCATCTCGCGCCGCAGCGCGTTGGGGTCATGGAAGACGCCGCGGAACGCACGCTTGCGGAACTTCGACCGTCTGATCCCGGACATCTGGAAGCCGAGCATGAGCGGGGCCGCGGCGCGGCCGACCCGGGCCATCATCTCCGCCGGCTCGCGTCGCGCGCGCGCCCAGGTGACGCCTGCCGCCGAGACGAGGACGAGCTCGTCGACCCGCGCGGGCTCGGTGATCGCCACCTCCGTGGCGATGAAGCCGCCCATCGAGTTGCCGATCAGCGAGCAGCGCTCGATACCGAGCCGCTCGCAGAAGTCACGCACGAATCGGCCGTAGGCGGGGATCGTGATCTCCCAGGGCGGTATCGGACTGGCCCCGAAGCCGGGCAGGTCCAGCGCGATCACCCGCCGGGAGCGGGCGAAATGAGGGATGTTCTCGAGCCAGTTCTGCCATGCGCCCGAGAGGCCGTGGACGAAGACCACCGGGTTGCCCTCGCCCATCTCGACATAGTTGACCCGGGCGCCGACCACCTCGACCTCTCTGAGGTGCTCGCGCCAGTCGATCCGGAGCCACTCCGGATCGGGGTCGCCGTACGGGTCGGGGCCGTCGGAGGGCGTCGCCGGCGGGAGCTCCACCCGGCCGGCCGCCAGGCGCACCGCGAAGGCGGTGTCCGAGGCGATCCGGCGGAGCTCGTCGCGGACGGGCCGCTCCGGGGACTCACGACTGGCGGTCTCGACACTCACGCGTACCCCATTCGCTCGAGAATCGGAATCTCGCGGATCTGGCGACTAGGCACGGAGGGCCTCTCCCACGCACGAAACCTACCGATTGGACCCGGTTGTTTCCGGTTGTTTCGGTGTCTGACTGGCGAACAAATGGCGAACAGGATCCCGCCAGAAACCGAGCGTTCGTCAGCAGCCACAGCTCCCTTCGAGGTCGTTGACGCCTGGCCTACTCCCGCAGCCCGGCGGCTTCGAGGGGCGGCTCTCGGCCGCCCCTCTCAGACCTTCCTGAAAGCATGCATTCAGCAGAGAAGCCCGTACCACTACTTCTTGTTCGTCTGCTTGCACCTACCGGGAATCGTGGTCGACAGCATGGTGCCGTCCTGGTAGGTGACGTCCTCGCGGACCGTGTAGTTGCGCTCAGCGCAATTGGCGGAGGCGTAGAACGTCTTCTTCACCTTGCCGGTTTTCTTGTTCTTCTTCTTGCCGGTGACGACCTTGTCGATCGTGACCGCGAAACGCTCGATCACCGAACCCTGGACGGGAGGGATCTGCGTGTCTATCACGTTGCCGCGGATGGTCGCGTTCAGGATCGGCTTGGTTGCGACGCCCGGGAACTCGACGTGCAGGTACTGCGTCGGGAAACCGCCCGAGGGGGCCCCGTTGAACACCGTGATCACCCCATTGATGGTCCGGCCATCGGAGAACAGCTGGGTGTTCGATCCACTTCCGACGATCGACTGGGGGCAGGCCGCCCGTGCGCCGGCCGTGGACTGGCCCACGAGCCGCGACAGGGGGCAGTCCGGCAGGTTGCCCGGGTTGAACCTGATGTTCTTCGGAGAAGGTGAGCACGCTCCGCACCGAGGGCGGGAAGGCACGACACGTCGGACTGGCCGCCGTTCCCAGCGGACAAGGCAGGAAGCCCTCGTGCGTGTCGTTGCTGGAGAAGAAGGTCGAAACCCCGCTGCGGATCTTCTTGTCGCCCTTCGAAGGGGTCACCGTATTCTGGATGCTGACGCCGGTGACCGCCGCCGAGGCCACGCTCGATAACGCCACGGCGCCGACCAAGGCAACGATCATCCCGATCACGTATTTCCGCATTGCCATACCAGGAACTCCTTTCCTGTCCTAGCTCTGAGAGTTTCGGCGGCGCCGCTGGGAGGACCCCGTTACAACGGCGCTTGCCAGTGCTGGACCTTATCTGGCAGGGGGTAGGGTTGCCTGGCGAGACGTCTTACCTTGAAGACCTGGTTCGTGAGTCCAATCAACCGCGCCTTGGTCTACGCCAATGCGGTGAGAAAGGATGAGCGAGGTCCGGAGCCTGACTACGGCTGTCTACGGGCGTAGCGCGCCAGCGCGTACTGGCCCAGGATGAGCGCAGCTACGACCACGAAAAGCACCCAGCCACCGCCGGTGACCAACTGGACGATGATCACCGCGACGATCAGCGCGCTCAAGATCAGCAGCCACGTTCGCCAAGGCTGCGGATACCCCTTGTACATCAGCCAAGGCTACTTGCGATGAGCGAGGTCGAACGCTTCATGCCAATACGGACGAGCTTCCAAGCCCGCGCTGCGGCGCACCCAAACGAACGCTGCGATGTGCCGAACAGGTCCGGACCGAGAAGCCCGAAACCGCATTGACAAGCGGTTTAGGCGTACCCCATCCGCTCCAGAATCGGAATCTCGCGGATCTGCGGCGGCTGGAGGTGGTCCCAGAGGATCCCGCGCGGGCGCTGGTACTGGCGCTCGACCTCGATCACTGCGCGCGGTGTCGCGATCAGGTCGACCGGAAGGTCGTGGGCGGTTGTCTGCAGGTGCTCGCCCAGGATCTGGATCGGGTGGACGGTGGTGGCGACCGTGGTGTGGTCGTCGATCTTGCCAGCCTCGATAAGCAGGCCGTACTCGAGATCCGAGAAGCCGCCGCCCTTGCCGACGCGGGCGCCGCTCAGGTTGACGGCGACCGAGCCGCAGAGCACGAAGTCGATCTCGGGCAGGTCCTCGTCGGCGATGACGCGGCCGTGGCGCATCGCCCCCTTGATCGTCGCCGCCTCCCGCAGCTGCCTGGCAGAGAGCTTGCGCGGCTCGAGCAGCCGAAACGGGTGGACGTCCCGAAGCCGCGGCACCGCCATGATCAGGGTCTTGCCCTGCTCGAGAGCGATCCGGCGGACCTGGGTCTGAGGCGAGTCCGGATTGACCTTGAGCACCTGGGCGCGCTTCCAGACACGATGGGCGGCGAGCTTCTCTGCCGCCCGCTTGGCGCCGGCGAAGTTCGGGATCCTTCCCTCGGCGCCGGGAAAGCGCGAGACGCCCTCGCGGTCCATCGCCTTCCAGACGTCCCGGCGAACCTGGTCCTTCGTCCTCATCAGCTCCCGGTGACGGTTGGCGACATGGCCTCGGGCATCCTAGAGCGCGCTCGAAACCGGGCCGATTACCCGCAAACGCGGTTGCGAGAGCCGGCCGAAACATGTTGCGGGGGACCCGAAAAGTACAATTCCGCCGCAGGGGAAGGCTGATCTAAAGACGTCCGAGTGCGCGCAAGGCTGAACAGATCTCACAAGGTCCTGATCGCCGTGGCGGCGGCGATCACGATGCTGCTGCTCTTGGCGGTCGCCGTCCGGGCCTACGACGACTCCCAGAAGGATCAGATCGCGTCGGGCATCAAGATCGGCGGTGTCGACGTCGGCGGGGGCGATGCCGATTCGGCCAGGAAGATCATCAAGCGTCAGGTTGTCGCGCCGCTCCAGCAGCCGGTCGTGGTGGCCTACGAAGGCAAGGACTACACGCTCAGCGCCAAGAGCCTCAACGAGACCGCCGATGTCGACGCCATGGTCCAGGAGGCGATCGACCGCAGCCGGGAGGGTGGCATCGTCGATCGCGTCACTCGGTACGCGACCGGTGGAGAGGTCAACGCCGACCTCGAGCCTCGCGTCGCTTACGACAAATCCGCGGTCAAGGACTTCGTCAACCAGTTCGCCGAACAGATCGACCAGGAGCCCGTGGATGCGACCGTGGTGCCCGTCGAGGGCGGGTCCAAGCTGCAGAAGGAGGCCGGCGAGGCGGGGCTCGCAGTTGAGAAGGGACCCACGACCGCGGCGATCTACGACGCCGCCCGCTCGCCGGGCCGCGACCAGGCGATCCATCCGGTCGTCAAGCAGACGAAGCCGGAGGTCACCAGCAAGGACCTGCCCCACCAGTATGCGCGCTACATCACAATCGACCGCGCCAGCTACACGCTCCGCTTCTTCCACCGCTTGAGGCTGGAGAAGAGCTACCTGGTGGCGGTCGGCCAGCAGGGTCTCGAGACGCCGGCCGGCCTGTACCACGTCCTGGACAAGCAGGTCAATCCCTCCTGGCACGTCCCGAACTCCGCCTGGGCCGGCAGCCTCGCCGGGCAGGTGATCCCGCCGGGTCCGGCCGATCCGCTCAAGGCGCGCTGGATCGGCATCTTCGACGGGGCCGGCATCCACGGCACCTTGGAGACCTATTCCCTGGGCCACGCGTTTTCGCACGGCTGCGTCCGGATGTCGATCCCCGACGTGATCGACCTGTACGACCGCGTGGACGTCGGGGACCCGATCTACGTCCAGTAATCAGGCGCTCACAGCGTGGCTCCCCGCAGGGGCGCGGCCGGTTCTGGCGAAGTTATGTACATGCGCGAGGCGATCCGAGAGCCCGCTCTGAGCGAGCCCTGGCGCGAGGCGCTGCGGACATTCGACCGCGACCTGGCTATTCGCTCAGCCGCGGCTTCGACGCGGCGCGCGTACGCCAACGACGTCGGCCAGCTCGCCGAGTGGGCGAGCGCGAGCGGCAGGGCGCCGGACGCGCTCGGGCACCGCGACCTGAGGCGCTTTGCGGCGCAGCTCTCCGACCGGGGCATCTCGAAGGCGGGGGTCGCGCGCAAGCTGGCCGCGATCCGCTCCTTCTACGGGGCGCTCGTGCGCGCCGGGGTGGTGGGCGCGAATCCCGCCGATCTGGTCGCCACCCCCAAGCGGGGCCGCAAGCTTCCTCGCGTCCTCAGCCGCGACGAGATGCAGACTCTTCTCGATCGCATCCCGACCCGCACCCCACTCGAGCTGCGCGATCGAGCCATGCTCGAGCTCGCCTACTCCTGTGGCTTGCGAGCGGAGGAGGTCGTCAACCTCAACACCGACGCCCCCGACTTCGAGGGGGAGCGTCTACGCGTCGAGGGCAAGGGCGGTAAGACGCGACTCGTCCCGATGGGAGAACCCGCGCAGGCGGCCCTCAGCCGCTACCTCGAGCGTGGCCGGCGCGCGCTCGTCGGCGCGGACGGCGAGGAAGCGCTGCTGGTCTCGAAAAGCGGCAGGCGGCTACATCCCTCCGACGTCCGGCGCCGCCTTCAACGCTGGGTGCGCGAGGCGGCCATCGCCGGCGGGGTCTCGCCCCACGCCCTGCGCCACTCCTTCGCGACGCATCTCCTCGAGGGCGGGGCGGACCTGCGGACGATCCAGGAGCTGCTCGGCCACTCCAGTCTGTCCACGACGCAGATTTACACCCAAGTCGAGCCATCCTGGTTGCAACGCCAATACGCTCGAAGTCATCCTCGCGCTTGAGACTCGCCCGAGTGCGGTGTCACTGAATCACGCCGTCTCGCAGCTCCACTCCAAGGCCGTTCTGCGGCTGCGCTCCAAGCTGAAGAAGCGCGGGTTAGGCGCGCCTGGGGCCGCCGGAGCGGCGCCTTGGCAACCGCAGGCGATGCATATAGGGTCCGTGCCCAATGCCTCACAAGGCCGCAGACCGAATCCGGAACGTCGCCTTGATCGGCCATCGCGGCAGCGGCAAGACGTCGCTCAACGAAGCGTTGCTCTTCGAGGCCGGTGTCATCAACCGCCTCGGCCGTGTCGAGGACGGCACCACCGTCTCCGACTTCGAGGGGGACGAGCACGAGCGGGAGATGTCGATCGGCGCCGCGGTCGCCTCGTTTGAGCACGACGGACGCAAGATCAACCTGATCGACACGCCCGGGGAGCCGAGCTTCATCGCCGACACGATCGCGGCGCTTCGGGTGGTCGATGCCGCGGTGGTTGTCGTGAACGCGGTGATGGGCGTCGAGGTCCACACCGAGCGGCTCTGGCAGCGCGCTGACCGCGAAGGCCTTGCCCGCCTCGTCTTCGTCAACATGCTCGACCGCGAGCGGGCCGATTTCTTCCGGGCCCTGGAGTCGCTCCAGAGCGCCTTCGGCAACCACGTCGTCGCAACCGAGATCCCGATCGGCTCGGAGCACGAGGTGCGCGGCGTGATCGACCTGATCGACATGAAGGCCTTCGTCGCGCAGGGAGAGGGGAGGGGGGCGCCCGAGCCCCAGGAGATCCCCGAGGAGCTCCAGGCGCAGGCGCAGGAGTACCGCGAGAAGCTGATGGACGAGGTGGCTGAGAACTCCGACGAGCTCATGGAGCGCTACCTCGAGGGTGAGGAGATCGACCACGACGAGATCGTCACGGTGCTGAAGCGGGGGGTGACCGACGGCAAGATCTTCCCCGTCGCCTGCGGGGTCGCGACCAAGAACCTGGGGACGACCCGGCTGCTGGAGGCTCTGGTCGAGGACCTGCCCTCGCCCGCGATGCGTGGCGCGATCACGGCCATCGGTGGGGAGGGCGAGGAGATCGAGATCGTGCCCGACGAGGACGGTGAGCTGATCGCCTACGTCTTCAAGACTCTCGCCGACCCCTACGCCGGGCGCCTCAACCTGTTCCGCGTCTACTCGGGCGTTCTGAAGGGCGACTCACAAGTCACCAACGTGACCCGCCGTGCCAAGGAACGGATCGGCCAGCTGCTCGTCTCCCACGGCAAGGAGCACGAACAGGTCTCGGAACTCGGAGCCGGCGACATCGGCGCGGTGGCGAAGCTGAAGGAGACCCGTGCCGGCGACGTCCTGGCGGGTAAGGACACGAGGATCTCCTTCCCGCCGCTCGACCTGCCGGCGCCGGTGATGGCCTTCGCCTTCGAGCCGAAGACCAAGGGCGACGAGGAGAAGGCGGCGAGCGCGATCCGGAGGCTCGAGGAGGAGGACCCGACCCTCGACGTCCACCGCGACCAGCAGACCGGCGAGCAGATCATCGCCGGGCTCACCCAGATCCACGTCGAGGTGATCACGGATCGGATGAAGGAGCGCTTCGGCGCCGAGATCAACCTGCACCCGCCGCGCGTTCCCTATCTGGAGTCGATCCGCAAGGCAGCCAAGGCGCACGGGCGCTACAAGAAACAGACCGGCGGGCGCGGCCAGTTCGGGGACGCCCACATCGAGCTCGAGCCGGCCGAGCCGGGCACTGGGCTGGACTTCATCGACGCGATCAAGGGCGGGGTCATCCCCAAGGGGTTCATCCCCGCCGTTGAGAAGGGGATCGCCGAGGCGATGCAGCACGGCACCCTCGCCGGCTACCCGGTCAAGGACGTGCGGGTCACCCTCTACGACGGCTCACACCACTCGGTCGACTCCTCGGAGATGGCATTCAAGATCGCCGGCTCGATGGCCTTCAAGCAGGCGATGGAGCAGGCCGAACCGGTGCTGCTCGAGCCGATCATGCTGCTCACGGTCACGGTGCCCGAGGACGTGGTCGGCGACGTGGTCGGCGATCTCAACTCGCGGCGCGGACGGCCGCTCGGCATGGAGGCCAAGGGCTCCGCGACGGAGATCAAGGCCGAGGTGCCGATGGCCGAGGTGCTCGATTACGCGCGCGACCTGCGGCAGATCACCGGCGGTCGCGGCGACTACACGATGGAGTTCGCTCGGCACGAGGAGATCCCCTCGCACCTGGCCCAGAAGGTGATCTCGGAGGCCCGCGCCGAGGAGGAAGTCCGGGCCTAACGGTTGCGGCAGGTAGCTTGCCGCACGTGGCCAAGAGACTGATCGTGAACGTCGACGGGGGCTCGCGCGGGAACCCGGGCCCGGCCGCGATCGCAGCCGTCGTCACCGATCCCTCCGGAGCGGTGCTGGCCGAGCGCGCGGAGACGATCGGCGAGGCCACCAACAACGTGGCCGAGTACCGCGCGCTGCTGCTCGGCATCGATCTCGCCAAGCAGCTCGGGGCGGACGAGGTCGAATTCGTCGGGGACTCGATGCTGATCGTGGAGCAGGTTCGCGGCAGGTGGAAGGTGAAGCAGGAGCACCTCCGTCCGCTGCACGCCGAGGTGAGGGATGCGCTACGTGACCTCGGTAACTGGTCGATCCGCCACGTGAGGCGTGGCGAGAACGAGCGCGCCGACGAGCTCCTCAACGAGGCGCTCGACCGCGCCGCCTAGCCGGCGGCTGCCCGTCGCTAAGGTCACCCGGTGGCTCCCGCACTTACCGATGACGCCGTCGGCACGATCGCAATCGGCGAGCGGACGGTTCGCCGGCTCGGCTTCGGAGCGATGCGGATCACCGGTCCGGGAATCTGGGGGCCTCCGCCCGATCACGACGGCGCCATCGCGGTCCTGCGGCGCGCGGTGGAGCTCGGCGTCAATTTGATCGACACCGCCGACTCGTACGGGCCGAATGTCAGCGAGGAGCTGATTGCAGAGGCCCTCCATCCCTATCCGGATGATCTGTTGATCGCCACCAAGGGCGGGCTGGTTCGGACCGGTCCGGGACGTGGCTGGCCAGCCGATGGGCGCCCGGAGCATCTGAGGGAGGCCTGCGAGGGTTCGCTCCGACGGTTGCGGCTCGACACCATCGAGCTCTACCAGCACCACCGCCCCGATCCGAAGGTGCCGTACGAGATTTCGATCGGTGCGCTCAAGGAGCTCCAGGCGGAGGGCAAGATCCGCCACATCGGCGTCTCCAACGTCTCTCTGGACCAGCTCGAGACCGCCCGCGAGATCGTCGAGGTCGTCTCCGTCCAGAACCGGTTCAGTCTCATCGATCGCTCCTCGCAGGATGTCGTCGATCGGTGCGAGGAGCTCGGGATCGCCTTCTTCCCGTGGGCTCCGATCGAGGCGGGCCATCTCGCCCAGCCGGGCGGTCCCGTGGACCGGATCGCGTCGCGACACGAAGCGTCGCCGGGGCAGGTTGCGCTCGCCTGGCTCCTGGCGCACTCGCCCGTCATCCTGCCGATCCCGGGCACCTCATCCGTCGAGCACCTCGAGCAGAACCTCGGGGCGGCCGCGGTGCGCCTCTCCCAGGACGAGCTGGCGGAGCTCGAGTCGGCTTCAGGCTGAGGAAATGAAGAGGCCGGGCCCTCGGAGACCCGGCCTCTCCAGCCTTCTCATCGAGGTAGCTGCATATGCCTTAGAGGCCGATTCCCTTCAGGACGGCCTGGACGACGTTCCCGTTGAACGGCTCGGTTCCCGGCACCAGGTTGACCCCGGCGAATCCGGGAGCGTTGGCATGCATGTAGGCGATCTCGTTGGGGAGGTCGCCGACGCCGTTCGAGCCGGCCAGCGGTGCGAGCTGCACCGTGCTGAGAACGCCGATGGCGCTGCCGCTCGCGTTCAAGAATCCGCTGCCGGAGTCACCCGGGATCCCGGGCGTCGCCGTATAGACGTCGTGGCTCCAGCCGCCTGCGGTGTTCTGGACGACCACTCCCTGCTTCGGGCTTAGCGCGGTGACGCCGCCGCGCAGCTCGGAGTTGCCGTAGCTGTAGACGGTTGAGCCCGAGGCGCCCCAGGCGCCCACCCCGGTGGGTCCGCCGAGCTGCGGCACCGACGGGTTCACCTTCGCCACGTCAGCCGGATCGAGCCGGATCAGGGCGAGGTCGTTGAACGCGCAGGTGTTCTCGTCGGTCTCGCCCTTCGACTGCATGGTGAGCCACGAGTTGTAGGCGAGCACTCCCGGGTGATCTGCCCCGGTGACGTCCACCGGCGTCCCGATCGGCAGCGACCCCGAGTCGCAGCCGTTCGTGTCGGTGGCGGCGCCGGTGCCCGAGCAGTGCGCCGCCTGCCCGAGATAGGTGTTCGAGACATCCTGGTAGACGAAGTTCGCGGTGCACTGCGCGCCCTCCGTGAAGACCTGAACCCCTGGATGGACGGTCCCCTGGTCGGCCGGCGCCCAGGCCGAGGCGGCCGATGGTGTGATGGCGATGGCAGAGATCGCGGCAGCTGCGACCAGCGCGGTCAGAGCCTTTCGGTGCATCGATGGTCCCCTTCCGTGATTGGTAACCCCAAGTCCCGGGGACCATACCCAAAATTAGGGGGAGTAGGCGCCGGACCCGGCAGGTGCGCGCCTACACCTTTCGCCTCGCGCGGCTGTAGCTCAGCTGGGGCTACAGCGTCGGGTACCAGGCGTGAGCGAAGCGGGGCGAGGCGTTGAAGATAGGAATTGGCGGCCAGCTGCGTGGTTACTTAGAGCCCCGGCGGACGGTACTCGACCGCACGATCCGCCGCCTCGTCTACCTGTTCGGGTGTGAGCAGCACGGTCGTCTTCACCGTCGCTCCTCCTGCGGCATTGGCGATCAAGGCAACCGCTGCGGCGGCCTCGTCGTCGGGAAGATCGACGATTGAAAAGACGTCTTGGTCACCGAACTCGAAGTAAAGGCACTCGAGCTCGCCGCCCACGCTCTTCACCATGTCGGCCACCGCTTTCCGCCGATCGCTACCGCCTTTGCTGCGCACGCCCTCCTCGCCCTGAACCGTGTATTTGGCGTCGAATCGGTACTTCGGCATCTTCTCCTCCTCGTCATCGCGGGTCGGGCCGCAGGCTCCCACGCTCGAGGTACCGATGCAAGATTCGTCTTGCGCGTCCACGCGAAGGCGGCGAAGGGCCGCGAAAAGCTCAGCGGCGAGCACCTGGCGGCCCTCGATCGCGCCCTCGAATGGGCAGGAATGGGCAGGGAGCCGGTTGCAATGACGACGATGGGGTACCCACCCCGAGCGGCGCCGAGGCGGGAGACCGCACGGCGAAGCTAGAATCGGGCCTCGCGCGGCTGTAGCTCAGTTGGCTAGAGCGTCTGCTTGCCATGCAGAAGGTCGTGGGTTCGAATCCCATCAGCCGCTTGCCTTGACTCCACCGCCCCGAAGGCCAGGATGGCCTTGCGGGGCGTTTCCAGCTCAGAGGCCCGTCGCTAGGCTCTGATCAGCCTGGCGCCTTGGCGGAGTGGCTACGCAGCGGCCTGCAAAGCCGTTTACACCGGTTCGATTCCGGTAGGCGCCTCTCCACGGAACCCCTGCTAAGGCGGGGTTTCGTACTTTCTGGGCCGCCGCCCGCCTAGCCCCTCGGTGCTGTGAGGATTCCAGTCTCGGCGCTCGAGCCGGAAAAGCGCCCGTGACCTGGGAGATCAACATTCCCTGCTAGGTCAGAGGCGACGGGTCCCTGACCATGCCGAGATGCTCGCTGCGATGGTGGCGCACGAGGAGGCGATGCCGATCAGGATCGCCACCTTCGAAGTCAAATGACGTGACTCAGAGGAACCTGGTTCCGAGTTCGCCAGCGCGCATCCAGGCCGGGAAAGCAAAGCACCCAAGGATTGAGAGGGCTGACCAGATCACGAGCATTGCGAGGATCGTCCAGATCAAGCGTGCCCCTCCTTCCCTGGAGGTGTGGCATGGGGGACCCGACGTTCGGCTCGCTCAACCGTTGCTGGTGAGTCTTGGCTTACTCCCGCTGCCCGGCGGCTTTCACGGCTCGCTCTCGACTGCCGTAGCCCCTCTACTGGCCGGGTGGAGCTGTCCCGCTGCTGGGAGAGCGAAGCGCCATGACCCCACCGGCGATGATCAGGAGGATCCCGATGGCGAGCAGCACGCTCTGCTTCCAGCCCCACCCGGGGTCCCCAATCCCGAGCGGATTAGCCAACGCGGCGATCAGCGCGGCTACAACGCCCACGAGGACGACCACCATTCCAGTCTGCCTTCTCGACATGCGGCGCGGAGACTATCTCGCGAAGGGACGGGGCGGAGATTGCGGAGCCAGTGCGGTCTCGCAAACCGCCGGTTTGTCAGCTACGACGAGGAGCTCTGCCGGCTCGCCGTCGCCAACGGCTCGTCCGCCCACGAGGCGCTCGGCCTCGCCACCGCCGTCGCCCACGGTGTCGAATCTCTGTACGCGGGGCCCGTGAAGCTGAGGCGGTCGAGGTCGTGCAGGAAACGTTCAAGGCGTGAGCGACGAACGCCCGGAGTAGTATTTTGGCTGCGGGCCAACCCCGATCGAGAACTGATCATCTCTCGTTATCACCGAGCTCTGTGCGCCACCGCGGCGATCGTCCTGGCCGGTCTGCTGGGCGGCGCGCCAGCGTACGCCAAGACGCACCAGGTCCGCGAGGGCGAGTCGATCCAGGCGGCAATCGATGCGGCCAAGCCCGGGGAAACCGTCGTTGTCCACCGCGGCACCTATCAAGAGTCGCTCCTGATCGACAAGGACGGTATCCGCCTGAAGGGCAACCACGTCCGGCTGCATCCCCCGACAAACCCCAACGACACGCCCTGCCCCCCAATCGAGCCGGTCACCGGGATCTGTGTCCTGGGAGCAGGTCGACCTGAATACGACGTGATCACCGACTACGTGACCGGAGTGCGGATAAAGGGCTTCACGATCGAGCACTTCAGCGGGGCCGGCATCCTCGCCTTCGGTTCCGAGCTCCTGCGGGTCTCCCACGACAAGCTGCTCGACAACGGCGGCTACGGTGCCTTCGCGCTCAGTCTCCAAGAGCCCGCACTACCTCCACAACCTCTCTAGCGACAACGCCGCCCCCGGCCTCTACGTCGGCGACTCGCCGGAGGCGAACGCCGTCGTGCGACACAACCGCTCGATCGACAACAACGGCGAGGGGATCCTGCTGCGCGACGCGGTGGGCGGGAACGTGAGCCAGAACCGGCTCATCGGCAACTGCGCCGGGCTGCTCGCGCTCGCCGACGCCCCCGGTCCGGCCGGCAACTTCCAGATCGACCACAACCGCGTGCTGGAGAACAACAAGGCCTGCCCCGGCGATCCGCAGGAGGACGAGCCGCCCATGTCCGGCCTCGGCATTGGCTTGCTCGGGGCGTTCGACACGAGCGTCTCGCACAACGACGTTCGCGGCAACCAGCCGAGCGACGCCTCGTTCCTGTCTGGCGGCATCGCGGTCACCCAGTTGCCCGGTGGAACCGACCCGCAGAACGATGTGGTCGCCCACAACAAGGCTTTCGACAACTTGCCGAACGACCTGTTCTGGAATGGCAATGGCACGGTCGCCTTCATAAAGAACCATTGCGCCACGTCCGACCCGGATGGGCTCTGCAGCGGCGGCCCTAAGAAGTAGAAGGGGAAGAAGGGCCGCAACTAGCTGCTGATCGGCCAGGACGAGCTGCGCCCTTCCAGTACTCGATTCCCGCCGACAACCCGTTCGCGGGTGCCACCCTCGGCGCGGACGAGATCTACTCCTACGGGCTGCGCAACCCATGGCGTTCTCCTTCGATCGCCTCACCGGGGACCTGACGATCGGGGACGTCGGTGAGGTGAGCAGGCGGTGATGGCCAAGGGCGACGGCGCCTCTTGGGAGGATGCCGAGGAGATGGATGCTCTCCGGACGACGATCGCCGACCTCAATCGGGAAATCGAGCCCAGCGAGGAGGCGGTGGGCGAGGTCGTCGAATCCGTGCGCGAGAGCGTGCACGGAAAGCGGGCGGAGATGCAGCCCACCCAGCCCTTCGTCGTCGCCGAGGTTCCACTAAGCGACGACAACGCCCCGACGCGCAACCCCAACCGTCCGGCGCCGCGCGCGTTCCCCCAAGTGCGCCTAGCGTCATTCGCCATAGCATCGGCCGATGCTGCTCGTTGGCGCGATCCTCCTCGCCCTATT
Organism: uncultured Solirubrobacterales bacterium; assembly: GCA_963695675.1. Lineage (GTDB taxonomy): Bacteria > Actinomycetota > Thermoleophilia > Solirubrobacterales > 70-9 > DASUPK01. Next base: position 264,548 of record CAVOGY010000007.1, on the reverse strand, counting down.
CGTGCTCCCGCCGGGCTGGGGCATTGCTGCGGTGGCACTCGGCATCGTGATCGAGGTAGCGGAGGTCGGCTTCTGGGTCCGCTTCCTGCGCCGCTACCGGGTGAGGACCGGGGTGGAGGGCCTGATCGGGACGACGGGCGAGGTGATCGAGACCTGCGATCCTCGGGGGCGAGTCCGTCTGCGGGGTGAGATCTGGCACGCCCGCTGCGCCTCGCGGGCGGAGGTCGGCGAGCGGGTCACAGTCACGGGCGTCGACGGTCTCACGCTTGAGGTCGAGACTCCGCGGAAACAGGGTTAGGAGGCCTGCTCGGCGGCGGGAGCGCCGCTGGGCTCGGACAGCGCCTCACAGAACTCGCGGATGAGCTCGGCGAACCGGGGATCGCAGCTCGCCTTGATCTCGACGGAGCCGCTGGTGGCCTCGGGGAAGGCCGCCACCGCGTCTTCGAAGCCCTCCGCCGTCCAGCCCAGGCAGCCCCGGTGCTCCACCAACAGCATCGGTACGCCCAGCGATCTGAGGATCGGCTCCAGCCGCTCGGCCTCCATGCGCGGCAGGAGATGCTCGAGGTAGCCGAGGGCCACCTCCCGCGGGACGCGCTCCATGTACCGGTCGGCCAGCTCGTCGTCGTATGCATGCTGGGTGAGCTGACAGAGTGCGCGGACGTAGCTCCGGTAGTCGGTGTGCGCCAGCTGGACGAGCGCGTCGAAGAGCTCTCCGTTCAGGGGGCGCCGCGGTCCATCGCGGCCGAAGGTGAGCGTGGCATGACCGAGAACGAGAGCGCGAGTGGCCGCCGGTCTGGCCCCGGCGACGTGGGCGGCCTGCGCCGCACCGACCTCGTCGCCGACGATCACGCAGCGCTCCCAGCCCCGCCGCTCGATCTCGGCGACGCCTCGAGCCACGATCGCCTCGGCCGTCAGGACGGTGGCCGGCTCGTCGCCGACGCCCGGCGCGTCGAACGAGGCGACCTCGGCCCACTCCTCGATCAGCGGCCTGATCTTCCACTCGACCTCGGTCAGGGTGGGCACCAGCAGCACGCGGGGGCGATCCATCGCCCGCCGACCGTATCGCTCCGTCCGTTTGCTTTCCAGCACTCGGGGGCAGTCAGCCCCGAGCACGGAAAAGGGCCCCGGTGAAGGGGCCCTTTATTTCCGAAAGGACGTGCCGCCGGCGAAAGTCCCGTTCGCCGGCCCGTCGGTCCTTCAAGTCTCGTGGCTCAAGTCTTGGACGCGGGAACGACTGAACTTGAGCCTTGTCAAGAGACACTAACACGCCCTCCTTCGGAAGGTTGCGTCTCTCGCGCGATGTCGCAGAACTGTGCGGATTTCCCGCGCAATCGTGTGGGTTTCCCGTAACCGGCGGATGGTGAGCGATCGCTCGCAGACGCTGGCCGCCCGGCCAGGATAGGATGCGGCTCGTGCGCTACCTGATCACAGGGGGCTCCGGGTACATCGGCGGACGGCTCACGGACGAGCTCTCGGGGCGCGAGGAGACCGAGAAGATCATCGACGTCGACCTCCGCCCGCCGCCTCGCGCCTGGCCGAAGACGGAGTTCGTCAGGGCCGACATCCGCGACCGCCGGCAGATGCAGGAGCTCCTCGAGCGGCACGAGATCGACGCGCTCCTCCACTTCGCCTTCGTGCTCAACCCGATCCGCGACGAGGCGAAGATGTACGACATCGACGTCAACGGCACGCCAGGCGGTTCTGCAGGCCGCCGCGGACGCCGGCGTCAAGCAGGTCGATCCAGACCTCGTCGGCGACGGCCTACGGCGCATTTCCCGGACAATCCGAAGCCGATCGCCGAGGACTGGCCGGTGCGCGGCGCCCCCGACTTCTCCTACGCGCAAGCACAAGGCCGACTCGGATCGCATCGCCCAGCTCTGGGCCCTCGAGAACCCCGACGCGGTGATGACGATCGTCCGGCCGTCGATCGTCTTCGGGCCGAGCGTCGACAACTACATCGTCCGCGCCTTCCAGAACAACCCCTTCGTCCCGCTGCTCGACGGTGTCGACGAGGAGTTCCAGCTGGTCCACGAGGACGACGTCGTCTCGGCGCTGATCGCGCTGCTCGACGGCAAGCACGCGCGGCGCCTTCAACCTCGCCGGCGACGGCCTGCTCACCTGGGGTCGCGCCGCCGAGATGGTCGGGCAAGAAGACGCGCAACATCTCACTGAAGAACATGAAGCGCCTCAACAATGCGCTCTGGAAGTTGCACGTCCCCCGGACCGAGGCGCCCGGCGGGCAACCTCGACTTCGTCCGCTATCCGTGGGTCGTCTCGACCGAGAAGCTCAAGTCGACGGCGGACTGGCAGCCGAGGTACGACACCCTCGAGACCTTCAAGATCACCACCCGCGCCAAGGGCTTGATGGAGCACCCGCATCACGAGATCCACGCGCCGACGGCCCCGGTCGCCTAGCTCTTGGCGGCCGGCAGGGCCGCTGCTACCGTTCTCGACCCCGGGCGCATAGCTCAGTTGGGAGAGCGCCAGCTCGACAAGCTGGAGGTCACTGGTTCGAGCCCAGTTGCGCCCATCTGGTCATGGGGACGGAGAGATGAGCTGGCGGATTCGCGGCAGCTACTTCGAGTCATGCAGCTGCGACCCGATCTGCCCCTGCCGCCGGATCGACGGCGTCGCGGGCGGCCGCTCAACGCACGGCGTCTGCATGGGCGTCCTCTCCTGGTTGATCGATGAGGGGGCCGCGGACGGGGTCGATCTAGGCGGGCAGCCGGTCGCGCTGGCGTTGACCTACAGCGACGACGAGGAGGGCTCGCCGTGGACCTGGATCCTGTACCTCGATGCGAGGTCGACCGCCGAACAGCACGACGCGCTCGAGGCGATCTTCACCGGCAGTCTCGGCGGGGACGCGGAGACACACTTTCCCGTGGGCGTGGAAGGCGAGCGAGCTCGTCGCGGTCCGCCCGGTCGAGATCGACGTCGAACACACTCGCCGCCGTCAGCTCCTACGGATCCGCGATCAAGTCAGCGTCCGAATCCGCGACCGGTACCAGGGGCCGGAGACGGTCACCTGCGTGATCCCGGGACACGAGCGCAGCGGCGAGGAGCTGGTCGCTGACGAGCTGGTCGTCGAGGATGGCCCGCTCGCCTTCAGCTACCGCGGCGTCTGTGGGTACGGCTCGACGTTCGACTACAGCGGCTAGCCACCGCCGCGGGCGGAGCGCGGGCAGGTCCCCTGGAAGGCGCAGGGGGGCTGCGCCGGCGGTGAGAACACCCCCACCGGCGAGGCGGTCCAGCTCACCACTCCGGAATCACACTGGCCGTAGAAGGGATTGAAGGAGACGATGCGGATCGTGCCGGTGGCGTTTCCCTTCTTGGATACGTGGCCGGTGATCGTCTGGGTGTCGCCTTCGTCTGCACTGAGGCCGCTGACCGAGAACTTGCCCTTCCTGATCCTCTGTCCGGTGTCCCCCAGTTCATCGAAGACGCCCGGACCGCCGTCGAGCTCCGTGCCTGGCCCGGCATAGGTCTTCTGTCCGTTCGAGCAATAAACCGCGACCGCCCGTTGGGCGAAGAGGATCAGGCTCTTGGGCGCTCCGCGTTTGTGATGGACCTTCTTGAAGTCGACCTTTAGCCGCATGGTCGGCGCGCGCCCGTCCACCCCCTCGCTGGCCACCGGACCCTCGTACGACTGCTTGCCCACGCTCGCAAACGAGGACGGCGCGGCGAGCAGCAAGACAAACAGCGCGACCGGCCAGACGAGATACCTATTCATCGATCCTCCCCTCGAACACGATCTCCTGCTCACGCTATGGCGATCGGCGACCGTAGTCAACCCCGTCGGCGTCGGACCTGTCACTAGCATCAGCCGCGATGGCCACCGCAGAGAAGATCCAGGTCGAGCTCCCCGACGGCTCCACCCTGGAGCTGGAAGACGGCGCGACCGGGGCGGACGCCGCCGCGGCGATCGGCTCCGGTTTGGCGAAGGCCGCACTCGCGGTGAAGGTCGATGGAGAGCTGCACGACCTCTCCGTGCCCTTGGCGGGCGGCGAGTCCATCGAGATCGTCACCGACCGCAGCCCCGAGGCCCTCGAGCTGATCCGTCACGACGCGGCGCACGTCCTCGCCGAGTCGGTCCTCGATCTGTGGCCGAGGGCCAAGATCTCGATCGGCCCGCCGATCGCCGACGGCTTCTACTACGACATCGAGTTCCCCGACGGCAGTCCCGGCGAGGAGGACCTGGCGCGGATCGAGGAGCGGATGGCCGAGCACGTCAAGGCCGACGAGCCCTTCGAGCGGCGCGAGCTGCCCGCCGAGGAGGCGATCGAGCTCTTCCGCAAGGAAGGCCAGGACTACAAGGTCGAGCTGATCGAGGATCTGGTGCGCGACGAGGGGGCGAAGACGGTCTCGCTCTATCGCAACGGCCCCTTCGAGGACCTTTGCCGCGGGCCGCACGGGCCGTCGACCGGCAGGATCGGCGCCTTCAAGCTGACCTCGCTGGCGGGCGCATACTGGCGCGGCGACGAGACCCGGCAGATGCTGACTCGTGTCTACGGCACGGCCTTCCTGAACACGAAGGACCTCGAGGAGCACCTCGAGCGGCTCAGCCAGGCCCGCGAGCGCGACCACCGCAAGCTCGGCCCGCAGCTCGACCTCTTCGAGTTCCTCCCGGAGGCGCCGGGGATGCCCTTCTGGCTGCCCCAGGGCACCGTGCTGCTGAGGCTGATCGAGGCCGAGGTGCGCAAGCAGCTCGACGCGCGGCACTACGAGGAGATCAAGACCCCGCAGGTGCTCGACGTCGAGCTCTGGCACCGCTCAGGCCACTGGGACAACTACAAGGAGAACATGTTCTTCACCGCCCCCTCCGAGCGGGAGGGCTCGGGCGAGGAGCGCCAGTACGCGCTCAAGCCGATGAACTGCCCGGGCGCCTGCCTGGTCTTCGCCTCGAGCCGTCACTCATACCGCGAGCTGCCCTTGCGCCTCGCAGAGTTCGGCCTCGTCTCGCGCTACGAGCGCGAGGGGGTGCTCCACGGCCTGCTTCGGGTCCGGGCCTTCACCCAGGACGACGCGCACGTCTTCTGCACGCTCGACCAGGTCACCGACGAGGTCGACTCGATCTGCACCGCCATCGACGAGCTCTACGAGCGCTTCGGCTTCGACGAGGTCCGGGTCGAGCTCTCGACCCGGCCGGAGAAGTCGATCGGCACCGACGAGCAGTGGCATCGGGCCGAGGAGGCGCTGCGCGAGGCGCTCGAGCGGCAGGGCCGGTCCTACGACGTGAGCCCCGGGGAGGGCACCTTCTACGGCCCGAAGATCGACTTCCACATCACCGACGCCCTCGGTCGCTCCTGGCAGTGTGGGACCTGTCAGCTCGACTTCCAGATGCCGGAGCGCTTCGAGCTCACCTACACGGGCGCCGACAACGCCGAGCATCGTCCGGTGATGATCCACCGCGCTCTTCTCGGCTCGATGGAGCGGTTCGCGGGGATCCTGATCGAGCACTACGGCGGTCGCTTCCCCCTGTGGCTGGCACCGGTCCAGGCGGTTGTCCTACCCGTGGCCGACCGCCACAACGAGCGCGCGGGCGAGATCGCCCGCGAGCTGCGGGCGAGCGGCTTCCGGGTGCGAGTCGACGATCGCACGGAGTCCGTCGGCCGCAAGATCCGCGACGCCGAGCTTTCGAAGGCGCCCTACATGCTGGTCGTGGGCGACAAGGAGATCGAGTCCGGGTCGGTCTCCGTGCGCCACCACGGCGACGGCGACCTGGGCGCGATGGAAGTCAGCGGCCTGACCGCACGCATGCATGGGGAGGTGGGCGATTAGCTGCTCATTCGTCGAGGCGCCCTGGGAGTCAGAGCGGGTGTCTATACTGCCCGCAATGCCGGGCACCGACACCACGCCGCGCGTCTAAGCGCTCTCGTGCCCGCCTACCCGAACCACCCTCGCCCATCAGCTTGAAGATCTACCTCATGCTCAGCTAGTGGCGGTCTCCCGCTTCGACCGCCGACCGCCCGAGCGCGATCAGACCCGGATCAACGAGCGGATCCGGGTCCCCGAGGTGCGCCTGATCAACGAGACCGGGGAGCAGGTGGGGATCGTGAAGACTCCCGAGGCCCTCGAGTATGCGCGCGAGCGCGACCTCGACCTGGTCGAGGTCGCCGCCAACTCGAAGCCGCCGGTTGCCCGCGTGCTCGACTACTCGAAGTACAAGTACGAGCAGGAGCAGAAGGCCAAGGCCGCGCGCAAGCACCAGCAGCAGGTGAACGTGCGGGAGATCAAGCTGCGGCCCAAGATCGCCCAGCACGACTACGAGACCAAGCGCGGCCACGTCGAGCGCTTCCTGCGCAACCAGGACAAGGTCAAGGTGACGATCATGTTCCGCGGCCGCGAGCAAAGCCACCCCGAGCGGGGCCGGGCCCTCCTCGACCGCCTGCTCCAGGACGTCTCCGACATGGCGACGATGGAGCAGGAGCCCCTCCAGGAGGGCCGCAACATGACCATGCTGCTCGCCCCGACGCGTACGGCGGGGCAGGAAAAGCAGGCCGCGGCCAGCTAGCCGCACCGCGCTCGGCACTGCGCCACCACAAGTCGGGTTGCTCCTCGGCTACGCCTGCGGAGCACCCTGGCATCTCTGCTTCAATAGTCGGCCCGATGCCGAAGATGAAGACCCACGCCGGCTCGAAGAAGCGGTTCCGCAAGACCGCCACGGGCAAGCTGCGCGGCAGGCGCGCAAACTCGAGCCACATTCTCGAGAAGAAGTCGGCCGCTCGGAAGCGGCGCCTCGGGCGGCCCTCGGTGATCTCGCGTGCGGACCGCAAGCGGGTCAAGACGCTACTCGCGGGCGGTGGTCGCTGATGCCGCGCGCGACGAACGCCGTCGCCCGGAAGCGGCGCAAGAAGAAGGTCCTCGACCGCGCCAAGGGCTACTACGGGCGCAAGCACTCGAGCTACCGGCTCGCGAACGAGCAGCTGATGCGCTCGGACGCCTACGCGTATCGGGACAGGCGCAACCGCAAGCGTGACTTTCGCCGGCTCTGGATCACGCGGATCAACGCCGCGGCCCGGCGGGAGGGGATGAGCTACTCGGAGCTGATCCATGGCCTCGACCAGGCCGGGGTCGAGGTGAACCGCAAGGTGCTCGCCGATATCGCCGTCAACGACCCCGATGGATTCCGCCGATTTGTCGAGCTCGCCCGGGAGGCTGCCGCCACCTAGCTCGAGGCAGCCAGAGCCAGATTCCCCGGGCGGTCCGCGAAGCGGAGCCGCCTTTTTCATTTCAGGACACCTATGACGATGATCACCAGCCCCCACAACGAGAAGCTCAAGCTGATCCGCCGCCTCGGCAGGCGGCGAAGCCGCGAGCGCGAGGGTCTCTTCGTCGGCGAGGGCGAGGATCTGCTCGACGCGGCGCGGTCCGCGGGCGCCGAGCCCGTCGAGCTGCTGACCGCGGCCGGGGAGGGTCTCGGCGGAACCGAGGTCGAGCCTGTGCTCCTCGATCGCTTCTCGACCCTCGCGTCCGGGACCCGCGCGATCGGCGTCTGGCGAGAGGCCTGGGCCGATCAGGCCGAGGCCCCCTGCGTCTATCTCCACGGCGTCTCCGACGCGGGGAACGTCGGCAGCGTGATCCGCTCGGCGAACGCCCTGGTCGGCGGCTCGGTGGTCTTTGGCCCGGATTGCGCGGACCCCTTCGGCCCGCACGCCGTGCGGGCCAGTATGGGAGCCGTGTTCGCCGAGCCGCTGCTGCGCGGCGGGATCGACGCAACGCCAGAGCCGCGGGCTGCGCTGATCGCGCATGGCGGCGAGCCGCTCGATGCTCTCGACGGGATGGCGACCGTGTGCCTCGGCGCCGAGCGCGAGGGGCTGCCCGCGGCGACGCTCGAGCGCTGCGACGCGCACGTGACGATCCCGCTTCGTGAAGGGGCCGAGTCGCTGAACGTCGCGGCGGCGGCTGCGATTGCCCTGCAGCGGATATCGATGTGCGAGGGTGCCCCGCATATGCGAGGGCGCTCCGAAAGGAGCGACCCGTTTCATGAGTGAGGAGCAACCCGATATAGGTGGGGGAGAGGGCGATGGTTGAGCGGATCGAACAGATCGACAAGGAAGCCGAGACAGCGATTGCTGCTGCGACGACCATGGACGAGCTGGAGCAACTCCGCATCCGGTTCCTCGGGAGGAAGGCCGAGCTGCCGAACATCCTGAGGGGGATCTCAGAGTTGCCGGCGGACGAACGCGGGGCTGTCGGCAAGGCTGGAAATGAAGCGAGGGTGCGTATTGAGCACATGCTCCGGAGAAAGCGGGACGAGCTCGACGCCAGCGAGCTCGGAACCCGGCTGGCCGAGGACGCGGTCGACGTCACCCTCCCCGGGGCGCCGCCCGCGCCGGCGGGCGCCCAGAACCCCCTGATCCGCACTCAGAGGGAGATCGAGGACATCTTCGTGGGCCTCGGCTACCGGGTGATGGAGGGGCCCGAGGTCGAGCTCGACTACTACAACTTCACGGCGCTCAACCATCCACCCGGTCACCCGGCGCGGATGGCGCAGGACACCTTCTACGTCGATCCGTCCACCCTGCGGGCCGATCTGCGGATCCCCTCCGACGGCGAGGAGCTTCCGCCGGGGCCCGAGGACGTCGTCCTCAGGACCCACACCTCGCCGATGCAGGTCCGCTCGATGGAGGCCCAGCCGCCGCCGATCTTCATCGTCGTGCCCGGCCGGTGCTATCGCTCAGACCCCTTCGACGCGACGCATAGCCCGATCTTCCACCAGGTCGAGGGCCTCGCGGTCGGTGCCGACATCACGCTCGCCGACCTGAAGGGGACGCTGGACGAGTTCGCCAAGGCGATCTTCGGGCCGGAGCGCGAGACTCGCTTCCGGCCGGGCTTCTTCCCGTTCACCGAGCCCAGCGTCGAGGTCGACGTCTCCTGCTTCCGTTGCGGCGGCACCGGCAAGCTCCCCGACGGCTCGCGCGATCCGATCTGCAAGGGGGTCGGCTGGATCGAGATCCTCGGGGCGGGCATGGTCGATCCGAACGTCTACGGCTTCGTCAGGGAGAACGGCTACGACCCCGAGCGGGTCCAGGGCTTTGCCTTCGGGATGGGGATCGAGCGGATCGCGATGCTCAAGTACGGGGTCCCCGACCTGCGCAAGTTCTTCGAGAACGACGTCCGCGTGCTGGAGCAGTTCCGATGAAGGTCCCAGAAAGCTGGCTGCGTGCGTACTGCGATCCCGGTCTCACCTTCGAGGAGATCGGCGACGAGATCGGGATGCACACCACCGAGGTCGAACGGATCGCACAGGTCGGCGCGCCCTCGTCGGACAGCTTCGTCGTCGGCAAGGTGCTCTCGGTCGAGCAGCATCCCGACGCGGACCGGCTCAGCGTCTGCGAGGTGGACGCCGGCGAGGGTGGCCGGACGATCGTCTGCGGTGCCCCCAACGTGGCGGCCGGGCAGACGGTTCCAGTTGCGCTGCCCGGCGCCGTGATGCCAGACGGCAGCAAGCTCGGCAAGGCGAAGCTGCGCGGCGTCGAGTCCGACGGGATGATTCTCTCGGAGGCCGAGCTCGAGATCGGCAACGACGCCGACGGGATCGCCGTGCTCGACGACGGCGTCAAGCCCGGTACGCCGCTCGGCGAGGTCATTCCCGTCGCCGAGTCGGTCCTGGAGCTCGAGGTCAACTCGAATCGGGTGGACTGCCTCGGTGTCCACGGGGTGGCCCGCGAGGTCCACGCGATCACCGGTGCCGACCTGGCGGAGGCGCCGTGGGAGGGCGACGCGGAGGCGACCGGCGAGGGGGAGGTCACCGACTACGCCTCGGTCGCCGTCGAGGTGCCCGAGCTCTGTCCGCGGTTCACCGCTCGGGTGTTCACCGACGTCGAAGTCGGCCCGTCGCCGCTTTTTCTCAAGGCCCGTCTGATCGCAGCCGGAATGAGGCCGATCAACAACGTGGTCGACATCACCAACTACGTGATGCTGATGACGGCGCAGCCGCTGCACGCCTTCGACCTCGACAAGGTGCCCGGCGGCGCGCTCACCATCAGGACCGCCAAGGAGGGGGAGAAGATGATCACGCTGGACGGGGTCGAGCGGACCTTCGATGCCGAGACCGTGCTGGTCTGCGACCGCAACGGGCCCTCGGGCATCGCCGGGATCATGGGCGGCCAGGTCTCCGAGGTCTCCGACTCGACGACGCGTGTCCTGCTCGAGGTCGCCAACTGGAACGGGGTGAACATCCTGCGGACCTCGCGCAAGCTCGGCCTGCGCTCGGACGCCTCGAACCGCTTCGAGAAGCAGCTCCATCCGGAGCTCGCGATCCGGGCCCAGCGCATCGCCTCGCGGCTGATGGTCGAGGTTTGCGGTGCCAGGCTGGTCCCGGGGACGATCGACGAGGCCGCCGAGATCCCCGAGCCCCACCGGGTCGGGCTCCGCCACGAGCGGGTCGAGCGGCTCCTCGGTATGCCGATCACCGCGGAGCAGTGCGTCGATTACCTGGAGCGGCTCGACTTCGCGGTGGAGCGCGACGGGGGCGACCTGGTGGCGACCGTGCCACTCCACCGGCACTACGACGTCACCCGCGAGGTCGACCTGATCGAGGAGGTCGGCCGGATCCACGGCTATGCGGAGAACCTGGCCTCGACCCTTCCCTCCACGAGCGGCCAGGCTGGCGGGCTGAGCCGGGAGCAGAGGCTGCGCAGGCGCGCCGAGGACGTGATGCGCGACATCGGCTTCGACGCCGTAGTCAGCCTCAGCCTCACGGACCCCGGCATGCCAACCCGTCTCCGGATTCCCGAGGGCGATCTGAGGGCGGAGCCGATCCGCGTCTCCAATCCGCTTTCGATCGAGCACTCCGTCGAGCGCACTGCGGTGCTCGGCTCGCTGCTCGACGGGTGCCGCTACAACCTCGCCCACGGGGCGGAGCGGGTTGCCCTCTTCGAGTCGGGCCGCGCCTACCTCCGCGAGGGCTCCTCGCCTCACGACGGAGTCCTGGCGGGCAAGTTCGTCGGCGACCGACCGGCACCCGCCTTCGAGCCGTGGCGGATCGGCTGCCTCGCCACCGGCTCCCTCAGGGCAGGCGGCTGGCGGGCCGATCCCGTCGAGGCTGACTTCTACTCGCTCAAGGGAGCGCTCGAGGCGCTGGCGACGCAGCTGGGGGTGACGGTCGAAATTGTTCCCGGGGAGGAGCCTTTCCTGCACCCTGGCCGCTCCGGACGCGTCACGATCGCCGGCGAGGACGCCGGCTGGATCGGCGAGATCCACCCGCTCGTCTGCCGGGAGTGGGACCTGGAGAGCGCCGCGGGCTTCGAGGTCGACCTCGCCCCACTGGTTGCCGCGGCGCCGCTGGGCGAGGAGACCTACGAGGACGTGATCTCCTATCCCGCCGTCCACCAGGACGTGGCGGTGGTGGTCGATGAAGACGTTCCGGCGGCCGAGGTCCGCGCTGCCGTACTCGAGGGGGGCGGCGAGCTGCTGCGCTCGGCCGAGGTGTTCGATCTCTACCGGGGCGAGCAGCTCGGCGAGGGCCGCAAGAGCCTGGCGCTGCGGCTCACCTTCCGCGCCGCCGATCGGACCCTTACCGATGAGGAGGTCGGCGAGCGCCGTAGGGCGATCGAGTCGGCCGTCGGGAGGATCGGGGGGTCGCTCCGTGAATAGGGTCCTGGTGGCCGGGGCCTCCGGGTACGCCGGAGCGTTGGCCGCCGAGCTGATCCGGCGGCATCCGAGCCTCGAGTTGGCGCGGGTCACCGCCCGGACTGATGCGGGCAGGCCACTCAACGAGCTCTACCCCGAGTACGGGGTCGATCTCGTCCTCGAAGAGCCGGCGGCGGAAGACGGCTCCGACGTCGACGCGGCGGTCGTCGCCTACCCGCATGGTGCAGCGGCGCCGGTGGTCGTGGCGCTGCGCGAGCAGGGTGTGAAGGTCGTCGACCTCTCCGCCGACTTCCGCCTGCACGACCTCGATACCTACTCGCGCTGGTACGGAGAGCACGGGGCCCCCCAGCTCGTGCCCGAGGCCGTCTACGGGCTGACGGAGCTCCACCGGGAGGCGATCGCCGGGGCCGAGCTGGTGGCGAACCCCGGCTGCTACCCCACCGCCAGCCTGCTCGCCCTGGCGCCGCTCGCCGCGAAGGAGCTGATCGAGGACGTGGTGATCGACGCCAAGTCAGGCGTGACCGGGGCCGGCCGCGCGGCCGCCGAGGAGATGGCGGTCGTCAAGGAATCAGACGACACGAAGCCCTACAAGGTCGCGGGCCACCGCCACACCCCCGAGATCGCCCAGGAGCTCGCCGAGCTCGCCGGGAACGGCGAGACCCCCACGGAGTACGCGCTGACCTTCGTTCCCCACCTGATGCCCTACGACCAGGGCGAGCTGGTGAGCTGCTACGTCCGCACTACGGAGCCCCTCGACCCGGCGCGCATGCTGTCGCTCTACGAGCAGCGCTATGCCGAGGAGCCCTTCGTCGAGGTCACCTCGGAACCCCCGGGCGTGAGCAACGTCCGGGAGACGAACCTCTGCCTGATCCACCTCGCCCTCAACGAGGCCTCGGGCCGGGCGATGGCGTTCGCCTCGATCGACAACCTCTGGAAGGGCGCCGCATCCCAGGCGATCCAGAACCTCAACCTGATGCTCGGCCTGCCGGAGGGGGAGGGGATCTCGTGAGTCGCGCGACCAGGACTTTCTTCGCCTCGCGCTGGGTGAACCCGCCCGAGGGGGTGGAGGAGCTCGATCCCGCCCAGCTCGCAGCTGGCTTCCGCGCCACGGGGGTGGCGTGTGGACTGAAGGACGGGGGCGGCACCGACGTCGGGGTGCTGGCCTGCGACGAGCCGGGAGTGCGGTCGGCCCTCGCGCTGACCCGCAACGCCGCCGCCGCCGCTCCAGTGCTGGTCTGCCGGGATGACTGCGACGCGCATGCAATCCGCGCCGTGGCCGTCAACTCCGGCAACGCCAACGCCGCCACCGGCGAGCAGGGGTACAGCGACGCTCTGGCGATGCGGGATGCCGCCGCCGAGGCGCTCGGCGTGGAACCGCGGACCGTGGCGGTCGCCGAGACCGGAACGATCGGGGTGCCGCTGGACATCGAAGCCGTCACGACCGGTGTGCTGGAGGCGGTCGAGGGCCTGTCGGCTGAGGGCGGCGAGGACTTCGCGCAGGCGATCATGACCACGGACAAGGGGCCGAAGCGATGCGCCGTTCGCGCCGGCGGCGTCACCGTCTCGGCACAGGCCAAGGGCGCCGGAATGATCGAGCCGGGCTTCGCGACCATGCTCTGCTTCGTCCAGACGGACGCCGAGGTCCCCGATGCGGACGCCGCGCTGCGCTCGGCTTTGGCCGGGTCCATGGAGCGGATCACCGTCGACGGTCAAATGAGCACCAACGACACCGTGCTTCTCCAGGCAACCGGCACCACCGGCGCAGTGCTCCCGGATGGCCTGCTCGAGGCCGTCCTCCTGCAGCTCGCCCTCGAGATCGTGGCGGACGGAGAGGGGGCCACGCGCGTGGCCCGAGTCGAGGTCATCGGAGCCGCCGACGAGCCCGAGGCAGACCGCGTCGCCAGGGCGATCGCCAACTCCCCGCTCGTCAAGACCGCGCTATTCGGCCGCGACTCGAATTGGGGTCGGATCGCCCAGGCAGCCGGGATGGCCCTCGCCGGCGAGCAGCTCGAGGAGCTCGGCCCGGACCGGATCCAGGCAGCGGAGCTGGCGGCCGAGCTCCCCGAGGCCGAGCTCTCGGTGCATCTGGGACGCGGTGGCGCGAGCACCCACGTCTACTTCAGCGACCTCACCCACGACTACATCCGGATCAACGCCGAGTACACCTCATGAACGCGGACTCCTCCAACCCGAAACCGGTTGCTCCTGGCGAAGCACCCTCGCGTGAACCGGAGACCGCTCGCATGAACTCCGTCGAGACCCTCCTCGAGGCGCTGCCCTACATCCGTGAGTTCCACGGGCGGACGATCGTGATCAAGTACGGCGGCGCCGCGATGCGCGACGAGGAGCTGCGGGAGGCATTTGCCCGTGACGTCGTCCTCCTCAAGTACGTCGGCATGAACCCGGTGATCGTCCACGGCGGCGGCCCGGAGATCACCCACTACATGGAGCGGATGGGCATGGAGGTCCGCTTCGTCGAGGGCCTGCGGGTATCGGACGCCGAGACGGTCGAGGTGGCGAAGATGGTGCTGCTCGGCAAGATCAACTCGGACATCCTGGTGCGGCTGAACCGCCACGGCCAGCGCGCGGTCGGCCTGGGCGGCGAGGACGGCTCACTGTTCGAGGTGCGCCCGGTCGCGAATACCGAGGACGTCGGCTTCGTCGGCGAGATCGACCGGGTCAACGTTGATGTGATCGACCACATCGCCGAGGACTACGTCCCCGTGATCGCCTCCGTCGGGACCGACCGCGAGGGCGCCTCCTACAACGTCAATGCCGACGAGGCCGCGGGCAAGGTCGCTGCGGCGATGCCCGCCCACAGGGCGATCTTCCTGACCGACGTGGACGGCTGGCTGGGCGATCCCAAGGACCCCGAATCCCGCATCTCCACGGCGACGGCCGACCAGGTCAGGGCCTCGCTGGACGGCATCCAGGGCGGAATGCGGCCCAAGCTCGCGGCCTGCGTGGAGGCGATCTCGGGTGGGGTGGAGGCCGCCCACATCGTCGACGGGCGGCGTCCGCACTCTCTACTGCTCGAGCTGTTCACCGACGCCGGCATCGGTACGAAGATCACCGCATGAGGACGGGCCGATGAAGCTCGCCGAGCTGCAGGAGCTCGAGGCTCGCTGGCTGATGCAGACTTACCCGCGCGCGCCGGTCGAGTTCGTGCGCGGCGAAGGAGCGAGGCTCTGGGACTCCGAGGGGAAGGAGTACCTCGACTTCCTGGCGGGGATCTCCGTCTGCTCGGTCGGCCATTGCCATCCCGCCGTCGTCGAGGCGGTGCGCGAGCAGGTCGGCAGGCTGACCCACACCTCGAACCTCTACCTGACCGAAGGCGGCGTGCGGCTCGCGGAGCGGCTCTGCACATCGAGCCTGGGCGGCAAGGCGTTCATCTGCAACTCCGGGACCGAGGCGAACGAGTGCGCGATCAAGCTGGCCCGCAAGCACGCCCACGCCCGGGGCATCTCCGACCCTGAGATCGTCGTCCTGGAGGGGGCCTTCCACGGCCGAACGATGGGATCGCTATCAGCGACCCCCGGGCTCGCGACCAGCGAGAGCTTCGCCCCGTATCTACCGGGCTTCCGGCCGGTCCCTCGCGATGACGCCGATGCGCTCACGTCGGCGGTCGGCGAGCGGACGGCCGCCGTCATCCTCGAGCCAATCCAGGGGGAGACGGGGGTGCACGTGATTCCGGACGAGCTGGTCGCCGCCGCGCGCGAAGCCTGCGACGCCGCCGGCGTGCTGCTCGTCTTCGACGAGATCCAGACCGGGATGGGCAGGACCGGCTCGCTCTGGGCCTACGAGCAGCTGCCGGCGCGTCCCGACGTGATGACTACGGCCAAGGCGCTGGGCGGGGGACTGCCGGTCGGTGCCTGCGTCACGGGCGCCGCGGCGGCCGACGTCCTGGAGCGGGGCGACCACGGCTCGACCTTCGCCGGAGGGCCGCTGATTGCCGCCGCCTCGCTCGCGGCCTTCGATGTGCTCGACGACGCGGAGCTCCTGCGGCGCGTGCGCGACCTCGGGACGAGGTTCTGCGCCGGCCTGGATGGGTTCGACGCGATCGGCGAGGTTCGGGGGCGCGGGCTGATGGTCGGTGCCCGCCTCGAGGGAGCCGACGCGCGGGAGGCTGCCGCGCGCCTTCTCGAGGAGGGTCTGATCGTCAATCCGATCGGAGGGGAGACCCTGCGCTTCCTGCCGCCGCTCGTAATCGGCGAGGCCGAGGTCGACGAGGCGCTCGAGATCGTCGGCCGGACCCTGGACTAGCCTTCCCACCGTGGACACGCGGACGCGCTGGATCATCGGCATCCTGCTCGCCCTGGTGATCGGGCTCGCGGTGGGCCTGATCATCGTCGCCGCCGACAACTCGAAGACCACCACCACGACCGTCCCGCCCGAGTCGACCGCCGTGCCGACCCGCTCCACCACGACCGAGACTACGACCACCGAGACAGCCACCGCCCCGAACGGCGGCGTCCCCGTCCCCAGCCCGAACGACACGACGACTCCGGGCGGAGGCTCGGGCGGCCTCTAGCCGCAGACCCGGTGCGCCCTAGGGAGCGGGCCAGCGGCCCTCGCCGCTGATCGCGAACAGATCAATTCGCGAAAGCCGCGCGAAGACCGCGTAGCGGTGCGCCGCGCTGTAGGGCGGGTGGCAGGCGGTCAGCACCAGCTGATCGAAGCCGACGGGCTTGAGGATCCCAACATCGCTGGGGTCAACGACCTCGTGCCTCTGCACCACGTAGGTGAAGGCGCCATAGGGCATCTCGATCCGCACCTCGTCGCCGTCCTCGATCTGGTCGATGTGGCGAAACGGCGCCAGGTAGGTCGTCCGGTGGCCGGCGATCGCGACCGTGCCCGGCTGGCCCGGCAGCGGGGTCGCCTTGTAGTGGCCCGGGCCCTTCTGCAGCGAGGCGGTGTCAGTGCTCTGCACGACGACCATGTCGAGGCCGATGCGGTCGATCTTGATGCGCCCGATGGCGTGGCCCTCCTGCAGGTGGGGCTCGAATCGGTCGGCGAGGATCCGCGCCCTCGCCGCCTCGCCCTGGACGCCGGCGATCGCTGCCAGGTCCGCAGCGCTCGGGTACTGCGACTCGAGGTCGTCGAGCTGATCCTCGGCCTGGCTCTGTTCGAGGGAACCGTAGGCCGCGGAGAGCGGCTCCTGCCAGACCAGGGTCAGTCCGGCGTCGGCGAGGACGACGATCCCCGCCGTGATCAGCATGATCGAGAGGATTCGTATCCCCCGCTGCACCGCCGGGATTCTCTCAGCGGGGCCTGAACAAACACGCCACACTTCCCCGCTCTATGGCCGACGAGGCACCTCGGATCGCGTCGTACCAGGCCGACCCTGCCGAGGTCGGCCGCGTGCTCCTGCTCTACTCGGGCGGCCTCGACACGAGCGTGATGCTGAGGTGGATCCAGGAGCGCTATGGCGCCGAGATCGTCACGCTCACGGTCAACCTCGGGCAGCCGGGGGAGGATTGGAACGCCGTCACCGGCAAGGCGGAGCAGCTGGGCGCGGTGGAGACGGTGCTGGTCGACGCACGCGACGAGTTCGCCAACGACTACGTCCTACGGGCGATCAAGGCAAACGCGCTCTACGGCGGCGGCTATCCGCTGTTCACGGCCCTCGGCCGTCCGCTGATCGGCAAGCTCGCGGTGGAGGCCGCCCGCGAGCATGGATGCGACACGATCGCGCACGGCTGCACCGGCAAGGGGAACGACCAGGTGCGCATCGAGGCGACGATCGCGACGCTCGATCCGAAGCTGCGGATCCTCGCCCCGGTCCGCGAGTGGCAGATGGGGCGTGAGGAGGAGATCGCCTACGCGCGGGAAAAGGGCATTCCGGTCAAGGGCGGTACAGAGGTCTCCCCGTACTCGATCGACGACAACCTCTGGGGCCGCTCCTCCGAGGGACGGACGATCGAGGACCTCGAGGCAGCCGCACCCGATGACGTCCTCCAATTGGTTACCCGGCCAGAGGAAGCTCCCGATGAGCCGCAAACCGTCACGGTCGGCTTCGAGTGCGGCCGCCCGGTCTCACTCGACGGCGATGCGCTCGGGCTCGTGGAGCTCCTCGAGCGGGTGGCGGAGATCGGGGAGCGCCATGGCGTAGGGATTGTCGACCACATCGAGGATCGGGTCGTGGGGCTCAAGGTGCGCGATCTCTACGAGGTGCCGGCCGCCGCGATCATCCTGGCGGCGCACCGCGAGCTCGAGAAGCTGGTCTGCACCATTCACCAGAACAACTTCAAGGGAGCGCTCGAGAGCCAGTGGGCGTACCTCTGCTATGCGGGGCTGTGGCTCGAGCCGCTGCGCCGCGATCTCGACGCCTACATGGACTCCGTGAACGAGTTCGTGAGCGGCGAGGTGGGGCTCAGGCTCTATCGCGGCAGCGTCACCCCGGTCCGACGCAGCTCGCCGTACGCTCTCTATGACCGCTCGCTTGCATCATTTGGCGAATCCGGGGGAGAGTTCTCACAGCACGCGAGCCCCGGGTTCATCGAGCTCTTCACACTGCAGAGCCGGCTCGCCCACAGAATTCGAAAGGAGGCCGAAGAATGAGTTGGATCTATGAGCTGATCGGTCGGCTGGTGGTCGGCTTCGTCCGCTGGCGCTATGGGCGGGAAATCCGCATGGCCGCCGGAGCGGGTGCGGCGCTGGCCGCACTGGCCGTTGGCGCATACCTGGCCACGCGAGGCGGCGAGGAAGAGAGCGACTAGTACTCAGTAGGCCTTCGGCGGCAGGACCAGCAGGCTGTGGTCCGAGCCGGGGATCGAGCGGGGCCGAGGGTCATCGGCCCAGACGCGCTTGCGGAAGAAGCCCAGCCGCTTGGCTGTCTTCTCGACCGGAGCGGCCTCGACCTCGGGGCGGCGCACCGGGATCCGGGTGGCCTCGCGCGGGTCTGCCTCTCGAAGCTGGTCGATCGTGATCGTTCCCGCGTGTGCCTCCATTGCCACTCCTCTCGCTCGTTTGTCCGTAAGACGCGGTCGGCTCGATGGATTCATCGCTAGAACGACACGGATGGTGCCGTTCGTGAGGTATCAGCGCAACATGGATTCCTTCTGAGCCTGATAAGTTTCACTTATGCTCGATGTGCGGAGGCTCAGGGTGTTGCGGGAGGTGATCGGGCGCGGCTCGTTCTCCGGCGCCGCCGAGTCCCTCCATCTCTCGCAATCCGCGGTCAGCCAGCAGATCGCCGTCCTGGAGCGCGAGGTCGGCATCCCGTTACTCGAACGAACGAGCGACGGCCCGAAGCTGACGGCCGCCGGCGAGGCGCTGATGGATCACGGCGACGCGGTGATCTGCCGTCTGGAGGAGGCCGAGCGCGAGCTCGCTCAGATCGCCGGACTCGAGGGGGGGCGGCTCCGCCTGGCAAGCTTCCCCACCGCGAGCGCCACGCTGATGACCCGGGCGCTCCCCCTGTTCCGGGAGCGTTTCCCGAAGGTCGCGCTGGAGTTCACCGAGGATGAGCCCGAGGACTCGTTTCCCGCGCTGAAGCGGGGCGACGTCGACCTTGCGGTGCTCTTCGACTATCCCGCCTTCCCACTCGACTTCTCCCGCGACGTCGAGGCGGAGCTGATCTACGAGGAGCCCATGCGCATCGCGCTGCCGCCCGGCCATCCGCTGGCCGCCGCCAAATCGGTGCGGATCGCCGATCTCGCCGACGAGGATTGGCTCTGTGGCGAGCAGGCCAGCTCGTGTCGCGACCAGGTGCTCGGGCTCTGCCGCGAGGCCGGCTTCGAGCCGCGGATCAGCTTCCAGAGCGACGACTACCAGGTACTCAAGGGGTTTGTCGCGGGCGGCCTCGGGGTGACGATCCTTCCCGAGCTCGCCGGCGGGCACGACGGCATCGAGCTGCGGGCGGTGAGGGGCGCGCAGCCGATTCGCAGGGTCTGGACGGTCACGCGCGAGAGCGAGGCGCGTTCGCCCGCCGCCGAGCAGATGCTGGGCATCCTGCGGGAGGTCTGCCGCGCCTACCGCGACGTGCCGGGTCTTCCGGTGGCGGCGTAAGCGGCGCGGGACCGCGCCCCGCTGCACGATTTCTTGCAGCACGTAATCGGCACCGTTCGAGCGCGACCCGTGCGACGCGCCTATGAGAGCGTTCGCTACGGTTCCAGGCTCGAGAGAGCCGAATCCCTCAGCCATCTCCGGACGCGAAGCGAGGAGATGGCGCATATGAGAGGGAGCGGGGGACCCAGAGGCGACACGGTCGCCAGGGGCGAATCGCCGGCAATGCAGCTCCGGCGTAACGCGTCTCTTTCCGCGTGAGCCCGTCAGCTAACCCCGCAGGCATCGAAGGAGATGACGGCAGCGGACAAATACTCCGGCAGCACCCCACGCAGGCAGTTTCGCCGCGCGGCAGAGCGACGGCGCGCCGCGCTCGGGATCGGCTGCGCGGCGGCGGTGATCGTCGCACTAGGGGTGAACTTCGCGGGGGCGTCGGATCCCACCCTGCAGGATCGAATCGAGGCGGCTCGCTCGGACGCCGGGCAGCTCTCGGATCGGGTGAGCGCGCAGACCGCCCGGATCGCCTCGCTTACGGAGCAGGCGCACCAGGACGGCGCCCGGGCGATGGTGCTGAACGCGCAGGTGCAGACCGCCCAAGCCCGCTCGCACGAGCTGGCCACGCAGCTCGCCGCCGCCGAGCGCAAGCTCGAACGCCTGCGCTCGGAGTATGCGGCGGCGGTCAAGGCGCTCGATCAGCGGCTGGTCGCGATCTATGAGAGCGACACCCCCGACTACATCACCGTGCTGCTCAGCTCGGACGGGTACGACGATCTGACGACGCGCTCGGACTATCTCCAGGCGCTCCACAACGCGGACAAGCGAGTCGCCGACCGGGTGGCAGCCCTGCGCGACCAGGTGGCCGGCCATGTCCATGAGGTCGCCGACCTGAAGCAGCAGGTCGACGCGCAGGCCCAGCAGCTCAGCTCCGCCAGGGCCAGCCTGGTGGCGAGCCAGCAGGCCGCCAGCCACGCCGCCACAGCCGTGGCGGATGCGCGGGCGTCGACCCAGGAGTCCCTCTCTCAGGCCCAGGGCGAGGTCGCCCAGCTCGAGCAGCAGGTCGCCGAGCAGGAGGCTGCCCAGCTGGAGGCCGCCCAGCAGCAGGCCGGCTCCGCTGCGCCCGCCTATCTGGGCGGCCCCTACGCGATCCCCACTTCCATCGTCATGTGCGAGTCGGGTGGCAATTACAACGCCTACAACGCCTCGAGCGGGGCGGGCGGCGCCTACCAGATCCTGCCCTCGACTTGGCGTGCCTACGGCGGCGAGGGCGCGCCGCAGGACGGATCCAAGGCCGAGCAGGATCGGATTGCAGGGGAGATCTGGCGCGCCTCAGGCCCGAGTGCCTGGTCCTGCGCTTAGCCCCTAGCCGAGGAAGCTCTGCGCCCCCGCTGGGCGCGCCTTGACCCTCTGTGCCGATAAATCGCCGAGCGCGGGGTCCGTGGCGTCAGTCGGCGGCGATCCGCTTCAGCTCCTTCGGGCGCAGGAGCGCGTGGAGGAGATGGTCGTCGATCGCGGCGATCCCTCCCTTCTTCAGCTTCACCCGGGACCCAGTAGCGAGGGCGACGGCCTGTGAGAAGTCGGGCTCGTGGCCGACCAGCATCACCTCGCCACGGCCCGCGGCCAGCTCCAGCGGGTCGAAGTCGCCGCCGGACAGCCGGTCGTCCTCCTCCACCGGCACGCCGAGTTCGGCGCAGGCGAGCTCTGCGGTCCGCTTCGCCCGCACCTTCGGGCTTGTGAGGCAGACGTCGAGCTGTACGCCGAGCGCCTTCAGCGCCCTGCCGGCATCCCTCGACTGACCCTCGCCCTTCTCGGTCAGGTCGCGATCGTCGTCGGGTTTACCGCTCCCGTTCTCCGCATCACCGTGTCGCAGCAGCCAGATCAACGGGTGAACCGTATCCGCATCCGCAAAGAGGGAAGTCACCAAGATGATGCAGTTTCCTGGCCTGAGGTTCGCTCCGGTGCGCTTGGCATGATCGACCGGTGAGCGCAGGAGCGGTCCACCTGCACGTCCACAGCGAGTACTCGCTGCTCGACGGCGCCTGCAAGATCGATGCCCTCGCGGCCCGGGCTGCGGAGCTCGGCATGCCCGCACTCGGCCTCACCGACCACGGAGTGATGAATGGCTCCGTCGAGCACTACAAGGCGTGCAAGGCGGCCGGGATCAAGCCGATAATCGGTCTCGAGGCCTACCTGGTCGACGACCGCACCGCGACGCCCCAAGCGACCCGGTACGAGCGCAACCATCTCACCCTGATCGCCTCGAACGAGGCAGGCTTCCGGAACCTGGTCAAGCTGAGCTCGGCCGGCTTCCTCGAGGGCTTCTCGCGCGGCAAAGCGAACGTCGACATGGAGCTCCTCTCGGCTCACTCCGAGGGAGTGATCGCGCTCACCGGCTGCCTGCAGTCCCGCTTCTGCCGCCGCCTGGTCGAGGGCCGCCCTGCCGACGCCCGCGCGCATATCGACGACCTGATCCAGGCGTTCGGGCCCGAGCAGGTCTACTTCGAGCTGCAGCGCAACGGCGTCGCCGAGCAGAACAAGGCCAACGAGGGGATCGTCCGGACGGCGAAGGAGCTCGGCCGGCCGCTGGTGGCCACCGCAGACGTCCACTACCTGCGCCGCGAGGACTACGACAGCCACGCGGCGCTGCTCTGCGTCCAGACGAAATCGACGATCGAACAGCCGAAACTCCGCTTCGACACCAACGAGTTCTATTTGAAGAGCGCCGACGAGATGGCGGAATCCTTCTCGGACATGCCGGAGGCCGTGGCCACCACGCTCGAGATCGCCGAGCGGTGCGACGTCGAGATGCAGCTCGGGCAGCTGCTGCTGCCGCGTTTTCCGACGCCCGAGGGCACCCAGCCGGGGGAGATGCTCCGCGAGCTTGCGATCGAGGGTCTGCGGCGCCGCTACGGGGACCCGATCCCCGCCGAGGCCCGCGAGCGCCTCGAGTTCGAGCTGGGGGTGATCTCCGAGATGGGCTTCGAGTCCTACTTCCTGATGGTCTGGGACTTCGTCAAGTACGCGAGGGAGAAGGCGATCGCCGTAGGACCGGGCCGCGGCTCCGCGGCGGGATCGATCGTCGCATATGCCCTCGAGGTCACCGACATCGACCCGATCGCCAACGACCTGCTCTTCGAGCGCTTTCTCAACCCCGGCCGCAAGTCGATGCCCGACATCGACATCGATTTCTCGGTCCGCGGGCGCGAGCAGGTGATCCGCTACGTCGCCGACAAGTACGGGCGCGAGTGCGTCGCCCAGATCATCACCTTCGGCAAGATGGCTCCGAGGGCCGCAACCCGCGACGCCGCCCGGGTGCTCGGCTACGACTACGCCACCGGCGACCGCCTCGCCAAGCAGATCCCGGAGCCGATCCTCGGCCGCAACCCGAGCTTCGAGGAGTGCCTGAGGCCGGGGGAGGAGCTGAAGCGCACCTACGACTCCGACCTGGACGCGCGCCGGATCCTCGACACCGCCCAAGGCCTCGAGGGGATCGTCCGCAATCACTCGATTCACGCCGCGGCCGTGGTGATCGCCGACCGGCCGCTGCAGGAGATCGTCCCGTTGCAGCTCGCCGAGGACCGCGGCGCGGCCAATGGCAACGGCAACGGGAACGGCAAAGCCGAGCGCGCCTACAAGACGGTCACCCAGTACTCGATGGGCCCGATCGAGGAGATCGGCCTCCTCAAGATGGACTTCCTCGGCCTCCGGAACCTCGACGTGATCGAAGACGCGGTCGCGATCATCGAGCGCTCCCGCGGCGAGCGGATCGACATCAAAGACATCCCGCTCGACGACGCCAGGACCTACCAGATGCTCGCTCGCGGGGAGTCGATCGGGGTCTTCCAGTTCGAGTCCGACGGGATGCGCGACGCGCTTCGGAGTGTCCGCCCGACCGACTTCCAGGACCTGGTCGCCTTGGTCGCGCTCTACCGCCCCGGCGCCATGCGCTACATCGGCGACTACGCCCGCGGCAAGGGGGACCCCTCGTCGGTCGGCTACCGCGATCCGCGGCTGCGCCCGATCACCGAGTCCACCTACGGCTGCGTGATCTACCAGGAGCAGCTCATGGAGATCGCCAAGCAGATGGCCGGCTTCACCCCGGCAGAGGCCGATGACCTGCGCAAGGCCGTCGGCAAGAAGAAGCGCGATCTGATGGCCACCATGAAGGACAAGTTCCTGGAGGGCCTCGGCGCGTCCAACACCGACCGCCGTGTGGCCCAGGACCTCTGGTCGCTGATGGAGGCGGCGGCCGACTACTCCTTCAACCGCTCGCACGCCGCCTGCTACGCGCTGATCGCCTACCGAACCGCTTGGCTGCGCGCCAACTACGCGGCCGAGTACATGGCAGCGCTGATCTCGACGGTGATGTCGACCAAGGACAAGGTCCCGTTCTTCGTCAACCGCTGCGACGAGATGGGGATCGATGTGCTGCCCCCGGACGTCAATACCTCCGACCACGGCTTCGTCGTCTCGGGCAACAGCATCCGCTTCGGGCTCGATGCGGTGAAGAACGTCGGCCACGTGGCGGTCCAAGCGATCCTCGATGCTCACGCCGAGGGCGGCGAGTTCGCCTCGATCTGGGACTTCTGCGAGCGCGTCGACACCCGCGCGGTGAACAAGCGCGCGGTCGAGTGCCTGGTCAAGTGCGGGGCGCTCGACTCGACCGGCGCGTCCCGCCGTGGCATGCTCGAGGCGCTGCCGGCGGCCACGGCCTTCGGCCAGCGCTCTCAGGAGGACTCGCGCATGGGGCAGTCCTCGATCTTCGACCTCGGCGGCGGCGCCGAGGAGTCCGGCCCTACCCGCTCCCATCACGCCCCGATCGCGTCAGAGGAGTTCGACCAGCGCGAGCTGCTTCGCCTCGAGAAGGAGACCCTCGGGACCTACCTTTCATCGCATCCCCTGGCCGAGGTGAAGGAGGCACTCCGCGCGAGGGTGGACTGCCCGCTGTCCGGGCTCGAGAGCAAGGCCGACGGGTCGATCGTCACCGTCGGCGGGATCGTCACCGAGTGCAAGCGGATCCGTACGAAGCGCGGCGACCCGATGATGTTCGCCACGCTCGACGACGTCGAGGGCCAGGTGGAGATGCTGATCCTGGGACAGGTCTTCGCCGACACCGGTGACGAGGTGGTCGTGGACGCGGTGCTCGTCGTCCGGGGCAGGCTCGATCACAAGGAGCGAGGCGACTCCAAGCTCCTCGTGCAGGAGCTCGAGGTCTTCCGGCCGAGCGAGGACGAGGTGGCCAAGGCGCGCGCCACCCGGGACCTGGGGCCTGTCCTCCTCAAGATAGACGCCGCCCGGTTCGGCGCCTCCCTGATCGAGGAGCTGAAGGCGATCTTCGAGCACTTCCCTGGGGACATCGAGGTGTTGCTCGAGATGGAGACCAGGCAGGGTTCTCGCCGGCTGCGGTTCGGGAGCGACTACCGCGTACGTCCCTCGGCCGCCCTGGACGCCGAGCTCGATGCCCTGCTCGGGGCCGGATCCCGCGCGGCGGCGTGAATGAGACAGTCGCCGGGGCACTAGCAGACTTGCCCCACTTTGCGCAAGGGCCGCCGCATCCTGGCGATCCCCAACCCGTGGTTCCGGCCTCCTAGACTGAACGCTCGTGTCCGGGCAGACTCAACAACAACGCAGCACGGCCGGCGAGTGTCGCCGGTGCCGCTCGTTCTGCGACAAGCTCGTCAACCCCGCCGGCTGCCTCGAGATGGGGTGCAAGTACCTCTACACCTACGAGGACGCGCGCACCGGCGCCCGCTACATGGGGTGCATGAACAAGGTCTTCGGCGCGGAGATCGACTTCGACATGTTCCTGTTGGCCGAGCGGACGCGGGAGGGCTTTGGCGGGATCAAGATGACCGGCGATCCGCTGCCCCACTGCCAGTTCAGCGTCGAGCGCGCCTACGAGGGAGACGGCCCGGGTTACGAGTGCGTCAACCGCCGCTTCTTCGACGCGCCGGACGACCATCCCGAGTCGATTCGCGCCTTCGACCTCCGCAACTCGCTGACCTGAGCACCTTGGTCAGCGGAGCAGGTCCTCCAGCCGCTCGAAGCTGTCGGTCCAGCCTCCCTCGTGTATCGCTAGCCGTTCCTCGGTCGCGAACTCTCCCTGGCTGAACTGCACCTCGGTCTCGTCACCTCGGTCCTCGAGGGTCAGCGTGGCCAGCGTCTCTCGATCGTCCGGATCGGGAGGTTCCCACCGAAACGTGAACGCCAGCCGTTCTGGGGGGTCGACCTTCTTGAACTCCCCCGACAGGTGAAACAGATCCCCATCGGGAGGCTGCATCGCGATTCGGTAGTCGGCGCCCACGCGCGGTTCGAAATCTACGCTCGGGGAGGTGAACCCCTTCGGGCCCCACCACTTCGCGAACTCCTCCTGATCGGTCATCGCCCTGTAGACGTCCTCGCGAGGAGCGGGCAGGACCCGAGTCATGCGTAGCCACAGCCCGTTGCTCGTCGTCATCTCACCTCTCCCAGGGACTGACACGCGCATCGTATGCGCGAAAGGCGGTATCAGTCCAGGCGATGGGTCGCCGGACGACAAGGGCACTCGTCGCAGCCGCGATGATTGCCCTCGGCCTGATCGGTTGCGGCGGGAGCTCGGCTTCGCCACCACCTCAGGACCACGCGTCGCAGCTCTCCGAGAACGATGCGGCGCTGAGATCGGCGATCGACTCATGGCGTGCGGGTGCCGATCCACCGACCACCCAGCCGCCCGCGGAGGTGATCGACCGCGCCGAGTTCGTCGAGGACCAGGCGCGCTCGCTCGCCCGAAATCCGAACGCCGCCGCGGCCGTGATCCCGCTGCTGCCCGGCGGCTTGGCGCGCGAGATGCGCCAACTCGCCGCCGCGGCGAGCGACCTGCAGCGGCTCTCCGCGGGAGCCCGGCCGCAGAAGCTCAAGACCGGTTTGCCGCCGTCTCTTGCGGACCTGGAGAGCTTCTACAGCGAGGCGCACGACCGTTACGGCGTCGGGATCCGCTACCTGGTTGCGATCCACCTGGTCGAAACCAAGTTCGGCCGAGTGAAGAGCGACAGCGTTGCCGGCGCCAAGGGTCCGATGCAGTTCATCCCCTCGACCTGGCGGATCTATGGGAACGGGGGAGACATCCACGACCCACACGACGCCATCCTTGCCGCCGCCAACCTGCTCCACGACAACGGCGCCCCGCCGCGCTACGGCATGGCGCTTCGCGCCTACAACCCGTCGGGCCTCTACGTGGACGCCATCACGCACTACGCGAGGGCCATCGCGCACGACCCCTACGCGATCTACATCCTCTACTGCTGGAAGCCCTAGAGCAGTTCGGCCGGCGTTGGACCGTCCGATCGACAGTTGCAAGGGCTGATCAAGCCTTGCCGATCGCCTCCCGCCAGAGCCGCCGGACGAGCTCCACCGACTTCCGGTCGGGCGCGCGTCCATCGATGCCGGGCCCCTCGAGCACCGCCGGGACCCCCTGGATGCGTCGCTCTCCGAGGAATGCCCGCAGGCCCTTGCGGCCGATAGTTCCCTTGCCGATCGGTGCATGGCGGTCCCGGTTCGAGCCGAGCGGGTCGGTCGCGTCGTTCACGTGGAGGAGCTTGAGCTGCTCGAGGCCGACCTTGGCGTCGATCTCGTCGACCATCGCCTTCATCCCCTCGGGGGTCGCGATGTCGTACCCGGTCGCGTAGAGATGGCAGGAGTCGATGCAGAGACCGAGGCGCTTGGGCCCTCCCGTCTTGTCGATCAGCTCGGCCGTCTCGTCAAAGTCCCGGCCCAGGAGCTGCGGTGAGCCGGCGGTGTTCTCGTAGAAGATCGGGCAGCGCTCGCTGCGGGCGAGGGCTTCCTTGATCAGCTTGATCGCGCGCTTCTTCGCGTTCGCCCGGGTGTCGTCCTTGAGGGCGCCGGGGTGGACTACGACGCCAAGCGCGCCGATTCCGTCGCCGACCCGCAGCGCGTGGGTGAGCGACTCGAGGCTCTTCTTCTGCATTTCGCGGTCCTTCGCTGCCGGGTTGATCAGGTAGATCATGTGGATCGCGACGGCGTTCACCCGCGAGCCCTTCACGGTCTCACGGAACTCGGCGAAGTCGTCGTCCGAGTAGCGCGTCGGGCGCCACATCCGCGGGCTCTGGTTGAAGATCTGGATCGCGTCGCAGCGCATCTCCTCCCCGCGCTCGATGGCCCGGGACAGGCCACCCCCTGTGGAAACATGGGCGCCGATCAGCATCGTGAGCTCAGATCCATCAGTCCCCGTTCGCGTCCGGTTCGCCCCGTCACCGACGGGCGCCCTGCACATCGGGGGCGCGAGGACGGCACTGTACAACTGGCTCTACGCCCGGGGGCGTGGGGGGGAGATGGTGCTCCGGATCGAGGACACGGACCGCGAGCGCTCGACCCCGGAGAACGTCGAGCAGATCCTGGACGCGCTCGGTTGGCTCGAACTCGACTGGGACGAGGGCCCGGTGAGCCAGGCCGGTCGTGCCGATCGCCATCGTGAGGCGCTCGAGCAGCTGCTCGAGTCGGGCGCGGCCTACCGGGACTCGGCGACGAGCGAGGACGTGGCCGCGTGGAAGAAGGAGCACGGCAATCGCGGCTACCGCGGGGAGCCCTCGGACGATGCGGGTGCGGCGGTCCGGCTCAGGGTCCCGGATTCCGGCGACACCGTGGTCGCCGACGAGATCCGCGGAGACGTCCGCTTCCCGAACGAGAGCTCCGACGACTTCGTAATCGCTCGGGGCGATGGATCGGTCCTCTACAACTTCGCCGTCGCGGTGGATGACGCCGATATGGGGATCACGCACGTGATCCGCGGCGACGACCACCTCTCCAACACGCCCAAGCAGCTGCTCGTGATGGAGGCGCTGGGGGAGCTCCCGCCCCGCTACGCGCACCTCCCCCTCCTGCACGGCCCGGACGGCAAGAAGCTCTCGAAGCGCCACGGCGCCGCCAGCGTGCAGGAGCTACGCGACGCTGGCTACCTGCCGGCCGCGGTGCGGAACTACCTCGCCCTGCTGGGGTGGGGGACCCAGGACGACACGACCATCATGAGCACCGAGGAGCTGATCGAGCGCTTCGACATCGCTGCGGTCCGTCGCTCGAGCGCAATCTTCGACGAGCAGAAGCTGCGCTGGTTGAACGGCCGCTTCATGCGCGAGATGGATCTCGACGAGTACACGGCGGCGGTCGCGCGCCAGATCGGCCGGAAACCCGATGAGCGCCTCCGCGCCGCCTGCGCGATCGCCCAGGAGAAGGCCCAGACGCTCGAGGAGGTCTGGCCCCTGATCGTGTTCCTCTTCGAGGAGCCGGAGACCGACGAGAAGGCCTGGAGCAAGGTGATGACGGACGGCGCACTCCCGCTGCTCAGCGAGGCCCTCGAGGCGCTGCGCGGGGCCGAGCCCTTCGAGCCCCAGGAGCTCGAGGCCGCGCTGGGCCGGATCCTCGCCGAGCACGACGTCAAGCCGCGACAGCTTTATCAGCCGATCCGGGTCGCGATCACGGGCACCTCGGTCTCGCCGGGGATCTTCGAATCGCTTGCTGCCCTGGGCAAAGACCGCTCCCTAGAGCGGATCGAGCGCGCCGTCGAGCGGCTTTCTGCGGAGTCGGCCGACGGGCGTCCCCCTTGATTCAACGTATGGGGTAGACAATCGATTTGCAGTGCCGATCAGCACCCCATCGCGCCCAGGCTGTGCTCATGGCGACCGAGCAAGGCTGGATCTAGAAGCTCCCCGTTCTCCAGTGTCGACTCTCCCTCGGGCTCCGCGGGAGGGCCGGCGTGCGCTGATCAGGCAGGCCGCGACGGCCATCCCGATCGCGTCGATGCCGACGTCAACCGGGGTCCCGGTCCTGCCGCGGACGAAGGTCTGGTGGTACTCGTCGGTGCAGGCGTAGGCGAGCGCGATGCAGACGGCGATCAGAAGCGGCCTCCGGACGACCCCACGCAGTGCCCACCACCAGAGACCGGTGAGCAGGGCGTAGCCCGTGACGTGGCCGAGCTTCCGCAGGATGACCTCCCACCACGGGTGGTGGCCGGCCGCCGGCTCCGCCGAGAGGAAGAAGATCACGCCCATCAGCGCGATCGGTGCGATCGCCCGCAACAGGGCGCGGTGGCGCGGATTCACCGCGACGCCGCCCGGCCCGGTAAAAGGGTTGGCGTGATCTCGGTCACCTCGAAGTCACGATATGCGGTGGTGGCGCTGGCCGAGCTGGCGCGCGCCGGCGACAGCCCGATGCCGATCGGCCAGGTCGCCGAGCGTCGAGGCATCCCGGTGCAGTTCCTCGAGCAGCTCTTCTCGACGCTGCGGCGCGCCGGGATCCTGGTCAGCCACCGCGGCGCCAAGGGCGGCTACACGCTCGCCCGGCCGGCCGACCAGATCAACGTTCTCGAGGTGGTCCAGGCGCTCGACGGCGTCGTCGGCCAGGAGGGCAAGGAGGCGGGCGGCATCTGGGAGGAGGGGGTGGAGGCCCTCAGGGCGACCTTTCGCTCGACCTCGATAGCCGACATCGCCCGCCGCGAGGCCGAGGAGGCCGGCGCGGGGATGTACCACATCTGATCAGCCCCGCACCACCAAGCGGAAAACCGCATGGGCAAGTCGAATCCGCTCGATAAGCAACTTCAGCAGTACACCGCAGATGAGCGTCGGTCTCTGAGTTCGGTGGCTAGTTCATCCGAGGCGGCGGGGAGGAACGGCTCGTGAGTGCTTGGTCGATCTCAATCCCTTCCGCGACGGGGCGAGCCGGTGTCCGAGGTGGGTTTCGCGGCCCGCCACCCGGAGGACGAGGAGGCTGCAGTCCCTAATCGACCTCCTCGACTGGAAGGCCAGCCTCCTTCCAGGCGGCGAAGCCGCCCGCGACCTCGGCCGCCCCCCGGCGCAAGGTCGCCTTCGAGCGGATCGCGTGTTGGCAGAGGTAGATCGTGCCGGGCCCCTCCGGACTTGCCGCGTGCCTTACGAGCGAGACCGGTCTCGCCCCGGGCGGGGCTCCGTAGCGACGACGCTCGATCTCGGTCCTCAGATCGAGAATCTCCGCGAAGCCGAGCTCGACCGCGCCCCACGCCGCCTTGGGCTCGAGAGATCGCGATCGCGCCACCGCGCTCAATCTATCGGGGGAGGGTCCCGACGGCGGCAGCGGGATCTCGCGGAGCGCCGGGTGATCGCTGGCGGGCGCCGAGGGAAACGGGTCTGATGATTGGCCTACTCCCGAAGCCCAGCGGCTTCGAGCCTCAACTCCTCTGCTCCCCCGCACGCTCGGTCGTCAGCACCAGCGCGAGCAGGACTTGCCGGATGTCGTCCTCGGGCATCGACTTGAGCGAAGCCGCCACAGCCTGTGGGCCGTCGTTGCGCATCTGTTCGCGGAGCCGGGCGAAGACAGCCAGCGACTCCTGCATGGCCCTCGCGACTCCTTCCTGTTCGTCAGTCACTTTGTCCTCGGCGCTTCATCTTGGATGGGGCGTGAGCTACTCCAGCCCGGCGGCTTCGCGGGCTTCCTTGGGATCGGGGAAGGCCTCGAACCGGGTGACTCTTGAGCCACGGAAAGTAAGGACGTTCCCGTCCTGCTGATCGACCCTAACGCCACCCCGGCCGAGCGCCTGAAATCGAATAAGAGCCATCACGATGTCGCCGTTATCGCGCAGCGCCTCGACTCCCACGTTCTCCTCAGACATCGCCTACTCCCGCTTTGCGGCTATCTCTCCCGCCTCGCCGCGCTTTTCGACGATCCAGAAGTGTTCGTATTCCTTGACCACCTCTTCAACGCCCGGTTCAACGTCGTTGGCTGTGTGCCCGGGCGCGACAGCGAAGCGCTCCGGACGCGAGCGGACCTCCTGCCATTCCCGCCTGGACAGTCGTATGCGGACGGTGCAATCGATGCGCCAGCACTCGCATCGAAAACCTGCCGCCAGAACGCCGCCGCTGAGCCAGTCGTCCTTACTCCTGTTGAGGTCCCGGCAAAAGACCTCGTTTTCCGCGATGCGCTCCTCCCGCGACATCGCCTACTCCCGCAGCCAGGTGGCTTCGAGGGCGGAGTCCGGAACGCGTGTCCTGCCTGATCTCATGCCCTAGAAGATGGGCTCCAACTCGTCGATCAGCGGGATCGCCTCCTCCATCGAGTAGGTGGCGTGGATGTTCACCGTGTTCCACTGCATGAGGCGACTCTTCAAGGCGAAGTTCCTGACGGAATCAATGTCGTCCGCCTCGACGACCGCGAGGATGACGTGGTCCGGGCCGAAGATGCGCAGGGTGACGATATTGACGCCGAGCTGCTCGGCGAGCTGCGGGATCTGGCTGGCGCCCTCCTTCATCATCTGCCGCGTCTGAGCATTGGAAGTCGGGCAGAGGTTGGGCGGATGCTCGGCGATGATGGCGAACGTTGCCATGGGGAACCTCCGTGGTTAGCCGGATCTCAGCCTAGCCGCCTTCCTGCCGCTTTTCGTCCAGAGCGACGAACGCGATCTGGAGCACGCTGATCGCTGGCGCCAGAAGATCTCCGGTATAAGGGCGTCCGTGGAGACCTTTGAACAGCAGCTTCAGCCGCCCGCGCAGCGAGATCGCCCAATCGCCGGTGTCGCGGCGTTGCTCTTGCTCATAGGGATGCCGATTGGGTGGCTTGGCAGCAACACGTCAACGGGCGATGCGATCGGATTCGTCGTCGCGACGCTGATCTCCCTAGCGCTCATTGCGGGGATCTTCCTTTGGCTGCTGCCTCGCGAACGGGCTGCCGGGCGCGCCGCTCGCTCCGCCTTGATCCTCGCGATCGTCTCTTTGGTCCTGATCGTGGTCTTCTGGACGGGGTTTCCTTTCGGGTTCGCCGCCGGCGCCGTAGCCCTCGGTCTCTCCGCAAGGGCCGCCGCGCCACAGGCCGGCGGCGAGGGCAAGGCCACCGTCGCCATTGTGCTCGGCGCGTTGGTGATGCTCGTCGCCTTCGTTGGACTGTTGATCGGTTAAGGCCCCAGCCTCTGTTCCTTGGGTAACTGTCTCAACCGAAGAGCACGCCAATGAAGCGCGAGATGCCTGGAAGAAGTCGGCCTGGTCGTCGGGGGCCACCCCCGGTTAGACCGGAGGCGGCAAGGCCTGTCGGGAGTTTCCTCTTCAGGCGATCCTGTGGCTCGGCTTGTTGGGGCTATTGCCGTAGTCGCCGGCCTTGCGATTGCGGGATGCGGTGGTGGTGGCACGAAGACCGGCACGCAAGTCGGGACGCAGACGAGCGCAGAGCCGCTGACAAAGGCCGCGTACATCGCACACGCTGATGCGATCTGCAAGACCGAGGAGGCCAAGCGTAAGAAGCTCGAGCACAAGGTGGCCGAACTGGCACCGATCACGTCGGGAGAGACCCGCGAAGTGGCCACACTTCTTCACCAGCAGGCCGACAACCAGATGGCCGAGGTCAAAGAACTGCTGGCGCTCCAACATCCGAGTGCCGACGCGGCCAGTCTCGCATCGCTGCTCTCGATCCTCAGCGCCCAGATCACCGACCTCGACGACTGGGCCGACGCCTATGACCAGAGGAACGCCAAGGAGATTCGAAGCTTGCAGACACGCGTCGCAGAGCACAACGCCGAGGCGAGCGCCCTCGCCCGTCGGTACGGCTTCAAGGTCTGCGGTGGGCCCGGAAACGGAATCACCGGAAACCTGACCCGGTTCCGGTAGTTTTGTCCGATGGCCGCCAACGGGACCCTCACCACCCTCCGGGTGGGAGCGGAGAGCTCCGCCGTGGTGGGGCACACGCCCCTCGTCGCGCTGCCGCGCCTGGGCGCTGACCTGCCCGGCGAGGTGATCGCCAAGCTCGAGTTCTTCAACCCCGGGGGCTCGGTCAAGGACCGGATCGGAGTGGCGATGATCGACGCCGCGGAGCGCGACGGACTGATCGAGCGCGGCCGCTCCGTGATCGTCGAGCCGACCAGCGGCAACACCGGCATTGCCCTGGCGCTGGTCGCCGCGGCGCGTGACTATCACCTGATCCTGACCCTGCCGGAGGGTATGAGCCGCGAACGAACCGCGCTGCTTCGCACCTACGGCGCCGAGGTCTACGAGACCCCGTCCCTGGGAGGCATGAACGAGGCAGTGGAGCTCGCCAACCGGCTCGCCGCCGAGAACGGAGGCTTCATCCCGCAGCAGTTCTCGAACCCCGCCAACCCGGAGATCCACCGCCGGACCACGGCCGAGGAGATCTGGCGCGACCTCGACGGTCAGGTCGATGCGTTCGTAGCGGGCATCGGCACGGGCGGCACCATCACCGGCGTGGGTCAGGTGCTCAAGGAGCGCCGTCCCGACGTGACCGTGATCGGCGTCGAGCCTGCTGCCTCGCCGGTGCTCTCGGGGGGACAGCCGGGCCCCCACAAGATCCAGGGGATCGGCGCCGGCTTTGTGCCCGACGTGCTCGACGGCGAGGTGATCGACGAGCTCGTCGGCGTCAGCGATGAGGATGCGCTCGATACGGCCCGCGCGGCCGCCCGCCGCGAGGGGCTGCTGATCGGGATCTCGGCGGGAGCGGCGGTGCGTGCCGCGCTCGATCTGGCCGCACGCGAGGAGATGGCGGGAAAGCGGATCGTGGTGATCGTGCCGGACTCGGGTGAGCGCTACATGTCGCTGCCGTTTTTCGCCCCCTCCTAGCGGTCGCTGCTCCCTAAGCTTCGAAGCGTGCTTGGCATAGGAACGCTGAGGCGCGTGATCCAGGAGGTGTCGTCCGACGTCGCCTCCGCCCGTGAGCGCGACCCCGCCGCTCGCGGCATCGGCACGCTCGAGATCCTCACCGGCTGGGCCGGGGTTCAGGCCCTGCTCGCGCACCGGGTGGCGCACGCGCTCTGGGAGGCGGAGGTGCCGCTGGTTCCGCGCACGATCGCCTATGCGAGCCGTGCGATCACAGGCGTCGAGATCCACCCCGCCGCCAAGATCGGCCCCGACTTCTTCATCGATCACGGCTCGGGCGTGGTGATCGGTGAGACCGCCGAGATCGGACACCGGGTGACGCTGTATCAAGGCGTCACCCTGGGCGGCACCGGCTTCGCCCGCGGCAAGCGCCATCCGACGCTCGAGGACGACGTCACGGTCGGGTCGGGCGCCAAGCTGCTCGGCCCCGTGACCGTCGGCCGCAACGCAAAGGTCGGGGCGAACACCGTGGTGATCGAGGACGTTCCGGACCACACCACCGTCGTCGGCAATCCCGGCCATCCGGTGCGCGTGGAGGGCAAGCGGGTCGAGGGGCCGGACACCGACTGGATCCACCTGCCCGACCCGATCGCCGAGGCGATCAAGGAGCTCTCCGACCGGATCACGTCGCTGGAGCAGCGGCTCACCGACTTCACGGGTGAGGACGCCAGGCAGGCCGACGTCACCGAGCTCCGACCGAAGCAGGGGCCGAGCTCGGCTGGCGGATAGCGGCACGCCGCGCTCGCAGTTGGAGTGCTCGCGGGGAACTAGCTCTTCGCCCCTGCGCGACGTACTTCGAGGGCTGATCGCCCGTTCGGGGCGCCCCTGCGGGGGCGTCCCAGGCGCGGTGCTGAGCCGCCCGTCAGCCGGGCTATTCTCGCCCGGTGGCCCGCGGTAGAGAGGAAGTCAAGCTCGCGCCCGAGGAGGCGCCCGATCAGATAGGCGAGCAGGCGGCTGGCGCACCCATCGAGGTCGGCGCGGATCAGGTGGAGCGCCTGCTCGCCGACCTCAACGGTCCCCAGCGTGAGGCGGTCACCTTCGGCGAGGGCCCGCTGCTCATCCTCGCCGGCGCGGGGTCGGGAAAGACACGCGCCCTGACGCATAGGATCGGCTGGCTGCTGGCGACCGGTCTGGCGCATCCCAACCAGATCCTGGCGATCACCTTCACCAACAAGGCCGCCGACGAGATGCGCGAGCGTGTCTCCTCTTTGGTCGGCGGGGTCTCGCGCCGGATGTGGGTGATGACCTTCCACGCGGCCTGCGCGCGGCTGCTGCGGATCGAGGCCGAGCGCCTCGGGTACACGAGCCGCTTCACGATCTACGACGAGGCCGACTCGCTGCGGATGCTGAAGCGCTGCCTGGATGAGCTCGAAGTCGACACCAAGCGCTACCCGCCGCGCGCGGTCCGGGCCCGCATCTCGGAGGCAAAGAACCAGCTGATCGACGCCGAGACCTATCAGGAGACGGCGAGCGGGCCGTTCGAGGAGATGGTCGGGCAGGCGTATCGCCTCTATGAGCGCCGGATGCTCGAGTCAAACGCGATGGACTTCGACGACCTGCTGATGCGGACGGTGAACGTGCTCGAGCTCTTCGAGGATGTCCGGCGGCGCTACCGCGAGCGCTTCCGCTGGGTGCTCGTCGACGAGTATCAGGACACGAACCACGCGCAGTACCGGCTGCTGCAGTTGCTCTGCGGGGAGGATGGGAACCTGACCGTCGTCGGTGACGAGGACCAGTCGATCTACCGCTTCCGCGGCGCCGAGGTCCGCAACATCCTCGAGTTTTCCGACGATTTTCCCGATGCCGCTGTTGTCAAGCTCGAGCAGAACTACCGCTCCACCGAGACGATCCTCGAGGCGGCGAACGCGGTCATCTCGCACAACTCGGGCCGTCTCGGCAAGCGCCTCTGGTCGGACCTCGGCGAGGGCGAGAAGATCCACGTCGCCGAGCTCGAGGACGAGCACGCCGAGGCCCGCTTCGTCGCCGGCGAGATCGAGGAGCTGATCGACCAGCACGGAATGAGCCGTGACGAGATCGCGGTCTTCTACCGGACCAACGCCCACAGTCGGGTGCTGGAGGACATCCTGGTCCGCTACGAGCTTCCCTACCAGGTGATCGGCGGCACGAAGTTCTACGAGCGCGCCGAGATCAAGGACGCCGTCGCCTACCTGCAGCTGCTGGTCAACCCGGCGGACGAGGTGAGCTTCTCCCGGGTGGTGAACTCGCCGCGGCGCGGCATCGGCGACACCAGCCAGGGGCATCTTCGCTCCCATGCCAATACCACCGGACGGACGATCTGGGAGATCGCGCTCGAGCCCGAGGCCGTGCCGAGGCTGGGGGGCGCCGCGATCCGGTCGATCTCCCGGTTCACCGAGCTGATCGAGGAGCTGCGCGCCGAGTTCGAGGGCGGTCCCGTCGCGGACCTGCTCAAGGCGCTGCTGGAGCGCTCCGGCTACCTCGACGCGCTCCGGGCGGAGCGCACGATCGAGGCCGAGGGCAGGATCGAGAACCTCGAGGAGCTGGTCGGCGTCGCTGCCGAGTTCGACGCGAACCGCGAGGTCGAGGGGCCGTCGGAGCTGCAGCCACTCGAGGAGTTCCTGCAGGCGATCTCGCTCTACACCGACCAGGACGACCTCAAGCGCGACGAGTCCAAGGTCACGCTGATGACCCTCCACAATGCCAAGGGCCTGGAGTACGACGGCGTCTTCATCATCGGCTGCGAGGAGGGCGTCTTCCCTCACTCGCGCTCGCTCGAGGAGGGAAACGAGGAGGAGGAGCGCCGGCTCTGCTACGTCGGCATGACGCGGGCCCGCAAGCGGCTTTGGATGACACATGCCCGCAGCCGCCGGATGTTCGCCGGTCGCGAGACCGGCTTCCCTTCCCGCTTCCTGTCCGAGCTCCCAGACGAGCTCGTGGAGCGTGAGGGCACCGAGGAACAGGCGCTCACCGGCTGGTCGCTGGGCGGCGCGGGGTCTGCACCGGAGCCCGGTCCGACGCTCTCGTTCGTTACCGGCGACGACGTTGTGCATGCCAGCTTCGGCGACGGGGTCGTCACGGCGGTCGAGCCGGGCGGAGTGATAGTGGTGCGCTTCGCTGGCGACGGAACGGAGCGCAAGCTGATGGCGGACTACGCACCCCTGCGGAAGGCGAGTTAGTGGCAGCGACGGTGATCGACGGCAAGGCGGTCGCCGCCTCGGTCCGCGAGCGCGTCAAGGGAGAGGTGGAGGAGCTCACCGGCCAGCTCGGCCGCCCGCCCGGCCTCGCCACCATGCTGGTTGGCGACGACCCGGCCTCGGCGATCTACGTGCGGCGCAAGCACGAGGCGTCCGAGGAGGTCGGGATCCGCTCGTTCGACCACAAGCCGGAGGGTTCCATCCCTCAGGAGGAGCTGCTGGAGCTGGTCGCCGAGCTCAACGGCAACGACGAAGTCGACGGGATCCTGGTCCAGCTACCGCTTCCCGCGCAGATCGACGCCGATGCGATCGTTGCGGCGCTCAATCCCGCCAAGGACGTCGACGGGCTCACACCGACGAGCGCGGGCCTGCTTGCCCGCGGGGAGCCGGGGCTGGTGCCGGCGACGCCGCAGGGTGTCATGGAGCTGATCAGATCGACGGGGGTGGACGCGGAGGGTAAGGAGGCGGTGATCGTCGGCCGCTCCAACCTCGTCGGCCGGCCGCTCTTCTCGCTGCTGCTCGGCGCGAACGCCACGGTCACCGTCTGCCACAGCCGCACGCGGGACCTGGGCGAGGTCTGTCGCCGAGCCGAGATCCTGGTCGCCGCTGCCGGGAAGCCGAATCTGATCCGGGCGGACATGATCCGCCCCGGTGCGACCGTGATCGATGTGGGCACGAACCGGACCGACGACGGCATGGTGGGAGACGTCGACTTCGAGGCGGCGCGCGAAGTCGCCAGCGCGATCACTCCGGTGCCCGGCGGGGTCGGCCCGATGACGATCGCGATGCTGCTCGTCAACACCGTGCAGGCGGCGCGCGCACGGCGCGGCGGCGGCATTCACATTCGTTCGTCCGTATAGGGTCCTCGGCGCTTCGCAGATCGCGACAGAGGAGGGGTGGGAATGGCAAGGTTGTCTCGGGGGCAGATGATCGCGGCGGTCGGAGCCGTCGCTTTGCTGATTGCGATGTTCCTACCCTGGATCGGGGTGAGCGGCCCGTCGCTCCCGTCAGGAGTTCCCGTACCCCAGGGCGCCAGCTCGAGCACCGCCGACAACATCTGGAAAGGCTCGACGCTCGACATCTACCTGCTGATCACGGCCGTCGTCGCTCTCCTGCCGGCCCTGCTCGCGCTCACCGACAGCGCTGAGGAGTTCTCCTTCGTCTCCGCGGCGACGTTCCTCCTCGGCGCCGTCGCGGTGATTCTGGTGGTGGCCTTCCTGACAGTCGACTTCCCGGACGGCGCGGACCGCAAAATCGGCGCCTTCATCGGTCTGGGCGCCGCGCTCGTGATCGCGTTCGGGGGATTCAGGGGTATGCAGGAGGAGGAGGCCGTTATGCAGGAGGAGATCGCCGGAGAGATATAGGCTCGGCAGCTGTGCGAGGGCGCACGACAGCGCGACCCGTTTGACGTCGACAGAGGAGGAACATTGCAAGGGAACAGGTTGTCTCAGGGGCAGCTCATCGCCGCGGTTGCCGCGATCGCCTTATTCATCATCAGCTTCCTGCCCTGGTTCGGCGTCTCCGGTGCCGTGACCGTCGGCGGGACGACGTTCGGCGGATCCAAGAACTTCAGCCTCTGGGAGGCGGAGAACCCGCTCGACGTCTACCTGCTGATCGTCATCCTGGTCGCGCTCCTCCCTGCGGTCCTGGGCCTGTTGGGCGATGGCGCGGATGCGCCGATGGCGTCGCTGGCTACCGCGCTGCTCGCCGGCGTAGGCACGCTTCTGATCCTCTACCAGGTGTTCGACACACCCGGCGATGCCGACAGGAAGGTCGGCCTCTTCCTTGGCCTGATCGCATGTGCGGCGATCGCTGTCGGCGGCTACCTCTCCATGCAGGAGGACGTCGGGGGCGAGAGGTACTGAGATGCGAGGGTGCTCCGAGTGCAACGAGGAGCAACCCGTTCAGTGCTGAGGCTGGGCGAGCTGGTCGGGGCGGTCTCCGGCTTCGGCCTGCTCGTCGTCAGCTTTCTCCCCTGGTACTCGGCAGGTGGTGAGAACGCCACCGCCTGGCAGTCGTTCGGCGTGATCGACCTGGTGATGGCCGCCGCCGCGATCGCCGCCCTCTCTGTTGCGATCGTGGTGCTCACCCGCTTGTCGGTCAGCTATCCGGTCGCCGGCTCCGCCGTGAGCGCGTTGTTCGGGGGACTGGCGCTGATCCTGATCGCCTACCGCCTGATCAACCCGCCGGGTGGGGCAGACGTGGGCAGGGAGATCGGGCCGTGGCTCGGCCTCGTCGCCGCGGCTGGCGTCACCTTGGGCGGCTACCTCGGAATGCAGGAGCCGCGGGGCATCCAACCGTCAGCCGCTTAGAGCGGCGGCCGCGCCGCGCGCTACGTGGGTCGCGCAGGCGATGATCGTCATCATCGGATTGACGCCCACCGAGGTCGGCAGCAGGCTCGCGTCGGCGACGTAGAGGCCCTCTGTGGAGCGCACCGCGCCGTCGGGGTCGCAGACGCTGGCCCCGGGATCGGTGCCAGCCCGCGCCGTGCTCATCGGATGGAAGGCCTCGAGACGCAGGCCGGCGGGCCGCAACGCCATCGACTCGAACTCATCGAGCCGGCCGCGCTTGATGACCGAAACGGGGCCGACGTTCGGGTAGACCTCGCTGGCGCCGGCGGCAAAGTGGATCTCGGCTGCCCTGGCGATCCCGAACTGGATGCGCCGCGCCTCCTCCTCCACCAGGTGGTAGGAGAGCCGCAGGGAGCCGTTCGAGCTCAGCCCGACCCGGCCCTCGGAGCGGTCGTGGAGGTGGACCCCGATCGAGGCGATGTGGTCGAAGTGGGCGACCCGATCAGAGAACGCCGCCCCCACTCCCGGCAGCCACTGCGCGCCGAAGGTGAGGGGCGTGAAGGTCGCCTCGAGCAGGATCCCCTCCGACTGCCACTGGTCGACGTAATAGCTCTGCATGACGCCTTCCCAACCGCGCACCTCCTCCTCGTAGCGCGCGCCGATCCAGGCGGCAGGGTGGATGTGCAGATGTCGCCCCAGCGCCGGATGGCGGATCCCGGAGCGGAGCAGCAGCTCGGGGGTGCCGAAGGCGCCGCCGGCGCTGATCACCGCCTTCGCGCGCACCGCCCAGTCGCGGCCCGCGGCCGGGCGTCCGTTCCGGCGCAGCTCCTGCGCGGCGGTGGTCGGCATGCCCGCTCGGCAGGCGAGCCCGGTGACCCGGCCGTCCTCAGTCAGCACCCGCTGGACCTGGACGCCGGCCCGCACCCGGGCCCCGGCGGCGACGGCACGGGGAAGATAGGAGACGTGCGCGGCCCGCTTGGCGTCGATCCGGCAGCCGAGCGGACATGAGCTGCACTGCACGCAGCGACCGGCGTTTCGGCTGATCGTCCCGCCGCTCGCGCCCAGTGCCCGGGCGCCCTCCATGCAGAGCTGGCCATTCCGACCCATCGTCTCGGGGTCGAGCGGGGTCACCGCGAGCACTTTCTCCGCCGCCTCGTAGAGCGGGTCGAGCTCCATCACCCAGGGGAGGCCCTCGTGGTCGCGCCACGACTCGAGGACCTCGCGCGGAGCCCGGAAGCAGGTTCCGGAGTTGATCACGGTGGTGCCGCCCACGGTGCGGCCCACCGGCACCGGAATGGCAGGCTTACCGGAGGCGATCGTCATCCCCCCGTCGCGGTAGAGCAGGGGGAGCCCCGCGAGCGGATCGCTCGGATAGCTCGCGCGATCCACGTACGGTCCTGACTCGAGCACGATCACGTCGAGTCCCGCCTCGGCCAGGGTCGCCGCCACGGCGGCACCACCCGCTCCGGAGCCGACGATCGCCACGTCGCATTCCTCGCCGGCGCCGCGCGGCTCCAGGTCGCCGACGCCGCTCGAGACCGGCTCGGGCTCCCCCTCGGCGACGGCGCAGCGCGCCTCGAAGCCGACGGCCGTCCGGACCCGTTCGTCGCGGGTCCAGCCGATCATCGCCAGCAGCTTCGCGAGCAGCAGGAGGTCGCGGTAGACCGCGAACCGCGATCCCTCCATCTTCGCCATGTACTCCGAGCGCGTCTCGACGCTCAACCGGCTGAAGCGCCGCGGAAAAGGCAGCCACTCGAACGCCCGCAGCGCCAGCCGCACCACCTGCACGGTTCGGGCGGGCAGCCGGGAGAGGAAGCGCGCCAGCGGCTCGGCGACGGGTACCTGCCTCTCGGCGGCGGGCAGGCCGTCCTCACCAGGCGCGATGGCCTCCGCGATCGCTCGCAGAGTGCGCAGCTCGGCGGCTCGCAGCCCCGGCGGGCGCCTTCAGGGGGGTGCGGCCGGTGAACCAACCCGGCCCGCAAGCGACCAGAGCAGTAGAGACGCGAAGACGAGGAAACCGTCGACGATCCCGTTGAGCAGGTAGACGAAAACGTCGTCCTCGATGAAGAAGATCAGGGAGGTGCTCGACGAGGCCG
Organism: uncultured Solirubrobacterales bacterium; assembly: GCA_963695675.1. Classification (GTDB taxonomy): domain Bacteria; phylum Actinomycetota; class Thermoleophilia; order Solirubrobacterales; family 70-9; genus DASUPK01. The sequence continues at coordinate 222,777 of CAVOGY010000007.1, read as the reverse complement.
CCTTGCCCGCGGCGAGCGCGAGCAGCATCGGACGATGGCGGACGACGTCCGTGGAGGCGATCAGGGCAATCGCCGTGATCACGACCATGTAGGCGAAGCCGAGCGAGAGCCAGAGCCGCTCCTCCGTCTTCGGCGCGGGCGTGTGGAAGCCGAAGTGATGGCCGAGCTCGGTGAGGCGGGCGAGCGTCCCGTCGGGCCAGGCGATGAAGAAGAAGCCAGTGACGGCGAAGCCGACCGCCATCAGACGCAGGCTGAGGACGACGAACCGCTCGGCTCTCTCCCCCGTCATGGCGGGCGGATCCTATGGAACGCCCGGCGCGCGGGTCCTGTCGCCGTAGGAACCTCCCACGGACGCTCAGCAATCGCGTCCGTGGGCCCCTCCCACGGCGCCACCCGCGCGAGGGCGGTGCCTATGATCCGCCCATGATCGACCGAGAGCAGGTGCTTCACGTCGCCAAGCTGGCGCGGCTTCGGCTGACTGACAACGAGCTCGAGCGGATGGCGGGCGAGCTCTCAGGGATCCTCGAGCATGTCGACCGGATCTCCGAGCTCGACCTCGACGGCGTCGAGCCGACCTCTCACGTGATCGCGCTCGAGAACGTCCTGCGGCCCGACAGGCCGCGCCCCAGTTGGTCGCGCGACGAGGTCCTCGAGCGGGCGCCAGACCCGGCCTCCGGCTCTTTCCGCGTCCCGTCCCCGCAGGCGTAGCGCCGGCGCGGTGAGCGTGGCTTACGTGATGATGGCGCGAACCGAGGCCGCCGCGGTCGCCTGATGGCGGACGAGCTGATCGAGCTCTCGGTCGCGCAGGCGGCCGATCGCATCCGCTCCGGAGACCTGTCGGCGGACGAGTATTTCGACGCCTACCGCAAGGCGGCCGCCGGCGACTCGCTGAACGCCTTTCTGTGGACCGCCGAGGACGCCGGCCAGGCGGACCTCGAGGGCACCCGCGCCGCGCAGGACACCCTCGATCCCGAGCGCCCCCTGGCCGGGATCCCGGTGGCGGTGAAGGACATCTTCTGCACCGAGGGCATCCCGACGACGGCGGGCTCGCGGATCCTGGAGGGCTACCGGCCGCCATACACGGCCACGGCCGTCCGCCTGCTTCGCGACGCCGGGGCCCGGGTGCTCGGGAAGGCCAACATGGACGAGTTCGCGATGGGGTCCTCGAACGAGAACTCCGGCTACGGGCCGGTGCTCAATCCCTGGGACTCGGGTCGCGTCCCGGGCGGTTCCTCCGGAGGGAGCGCGGCGGCCGTCGCGGCGCGGCTGGCGCCATGCGCGATCGGCACCGACACCGGTGGCTCGATCCGCCAGCCGGCCGCGCTCTGCGGGGTCGTCGGGATGAAGCCCACCTACGGCGCGGTGTCTCGCTACGGGATGATCGCCTTCGCCTCCTCGCTCGACCAGTGTGGCCCGCTGACCCGCGACGTGACCGACGCGGCTCTGCTGCTCCAGGCCGTCGAGGGGAGAGATCACTGCGATTCGACCTCGATCGGCATCGACGGCGGCATCGCGCTGCCCAGCCGCGAGGACCTCAAGGGACTCAGCTTCGGGGTGCCGAGGGAGCTCGCCGGCGAGGCGGAGGGGATCGAATCCGGCGTCCGCGAGGTCTTCGAGCAGACCGTGGCCCTGATCGAGGACCTCGGCGGCGAGGTCGCCGAGACCGAGCTCCCGCACGCCAGGCACGGCATCTCCGCCTACTACGTGCTCGCTCCGGCGGAGGCCTCGGCCAACCTGGCGCGATTCGACGGCGTGCGCTACGGGTTACGGGTCGCGGCCGAGGACCTGACCGAGATGTACGAGGACACCCGGGCGCAGGGATTCGGCGCGGAGGTGAAGCGCCGCATCATGCTCGGCACCTACGCGCTCTCCTCCGGCTACTACGAGGCCTACTACGGCCGCGCCCAGCGGGTCCGCACCAAGATCGCCGAGGACTTCGCCAGAGCCTTCGAGCGCTTCGACTTCGTCGTCACCCCGACCTCGCCGACGGTCGCCTTCAAGCTCGGGGAACGCACGGACGATCCCCTGGCGATGTACCTCTCGGACTACTGCACCGTGCCGATGCCGCTGGCCGGGATCCCGGCGATCTCGGTCCCCGCCGGCGTGGCGCAGCCCGACGGCGGCGGGCCGGAGCTGCCGGTTGGATTCCAGATCGCGGGCCCGGCCTTCAGCGACTCGGCGATGCTCGACGCGGCCCACGCCCTCGAGGGTGCGATCGGCTTCCGCCGTGACGGGAACGGAGCGGCGGGATGAGACGCGCGCCGGTGCTCAGCGACGCGGAGTTCAGCGAAGCGGTCAAGGACGCGCTGGACTCGTTGCCGCCGGACATCGCCTCGAAGCTCAACAACGTCGCGGTGATCATCGAGGATCGGCACCCGAGCGGGCGGCTGCTCGGTCTGTTCGATCCAAGGGGCGGCCTGCAGCGGATCATCATCTACCGCGAGCACCACACCAGCCGCGAGAGCGTCAGGCAGACGGTGCTCCACGAGGTCGGCCACTACTTCGGCGCCGATGAGGCGACCGTCAGGGGGTGGGGCCTGTGATGGCAGATGATGCGAGGGCGCGCGCCGGCGAGACCGGTGAGATGTGGGAGCCCGTCATCGGACTCGAGATCCATATCCAGCTCTCCACCAAGACGAAGATGTTCTGCGGCTGCGCCCCCTCCTTCGGCGACGAGCCAAATGTCCACACATGTCCGGTCTGTCTCGGGCACCCCGGCAGTCTGCCGACGATCAACGAGCAGGCGATCCGCTACGCCCTGATGATCGCGGCGGCGCTCGAGTGCGATGTCGCGCCCCGGTCGATCTTCCACCGCAAGAACTACTTCTATCCCGACCTGCCGAAGGGCTACCAGATCAGCCAGTACGACGAGCCCCTGGCCGTCGACGGCCGGCTGGGCGACGTTCGCATCCACCGCGCCCATCTCGAGGAGGATGCCGCGAAGATGATCCACGTGGGCGAATCGGGCCGGATCCACGGCTCAGGCACCTCTCTCGTCGACTTCAACCGCGGCGGGACGCCCCTGGTCGAGATCGTCACCGAGCCCGACCTCCATTCCCCCCACGAGGCCCGCGAGTGGGCGCAGCTGCTGCGCACAACGATTCGCCAGCTCGGCGTCTCCGACGTGAACATGGAGGAGGGCTCGCTGCGGGTCGACGCCAATGTCTCGATCCGGCCGGCCGGCTCGGACGAGCTGGGCACGAAGACCGAGCTCAAGAACATGAACAGCTTCCGCTTCCTCGAGAGAGGCATCGAGGCGGAGATCGCCCGCCAGCGCGGGCTGCTGGAGAGCGGGGAGGAGGTCGTCCAGGACACGCTCCACTTCCATCCCGAGGACGGCTCCCTGACGCCGCTGCGTTCCAAGGAGTACGCCCACGACTATCGCTACTTCCCGGAGCCGGACCTCGTGCCGGTCGTGCCGACCGACGAGATGCTGAGGGAGGCGCGAGAGTCGCTCCCCGAGCTGCCCGCGGCGCGGCGGGAGCGCTACCTGACCGACATCGGACTTTCGGACGAGGCGGCGACCGCCCTCGCCTTCCACGCGGAGTTCGGCGAGTACTTCGAGCGGGCCGTCGAGGCTGCCGACGGAGCAGCGGCGAAGACGATCGCCAACTGGGTGACCGGCGAGCTGGTGGCAGCGCTCCGCCAGGCCGGGGCAGAGGACGATCCGCTCGCCTCCAAGGTCACACCTGAGGCGGTGGCTGCGCTGGCCGGACTGGTCGAGAACCGGACGATCTCCCATGGGGCCGGCAAGCAGGTGCTGGCGAAGCTGGTCGCCGATGGAGGAGACCCGGCCGAGATCGTGGAGCAGGAGGGGCTCGCCCAGATCTCCGACTCCTCGGAGCTCGAGGAGATCGTCGACCGGGCGATCGAGGCCGAGACGGAGGCCGCCGAGCAGGTGCAGCAGGGCAACGAGAAGGCGATCGGCCGGATCGTCGGCGCGGTGATGAAGGAGACCAAGGGGCGCGCCGACGGCGGCGCGGTCACCAAGCTGATCAAAGAGCGGCTGTAAGCGCGGCGGTCCTACCCTGAGCCAGATGGCCGGCGCTCCCTACCTGATCGTCGCCCTGCTCTTCGGCCTCACCACCGGCATCGTTGGCCGGCGCAAGGGCAGCTCCTTCTTCCTCTGGTTCCTGGTCGGGACGGTCCTGCCGCTGCTGGGCCTGATCGCGGCGGTCCTCTACCGCTCGGAGCACAAGGAGCCCGAGCGGCGCTGCCCGACCTGTAACAAGGTCCTCAAGCTCCACGTCCAGGTTTGCCCGCGTTGTGGGACGGACCTCTACCTGCCCGACCCCTCAGAGGTTCGCCCTGGCCCGGCGGACCGGGCATGACGTTTGCAAGGGGTGCGTGGCAATTACCCGTGAGATAAACCGATAGGGCGCCGCCCACTCAGCGCAGCCAGGTGCGGACGATCGCGTTCGCGAAGCCGATGCCGTAGCGGGCCACCGCCGGCTTCTTCGAGTGGCCGTGCGCGCGTTTGGCGACGGTCACCGGGACCTCCTTCGCCGGGATGCCGCGCTTGATCGCCTCGATCAGGAACTCCGAGGTGTGGAACTGCTCCTGGCGTAGCACCAGCTGGGGCAGCACCGTGGTGCGGACCGCGCGGTAGCCGTTCGAGCAATCCGAGACCTTGGTGCGCGTGATCAAGGAGACCAGCTTGTTGAAGAAGACGATTCCCAGCTCGCGAGAGCGGAAGTTCGGGTCGGCCTCGCCCAGCATCCGCGAGCCGTGGGCGAGGTCCACCTCGTCGTCGAGCACCGGCTTCACCAGCCTCTCCATCTCGCTCGGCAGGTGCTGGCCGTCGGCGTCGAGCGTCACCACAACGAGCGCGCCCGATTCCGCCATCAGCCTGTAGCCCGTTCGCAAGGCGGCGCCGCCGCCGCGGTTGATCACGTGGCGGGCGACGATTGCACCCTCCTTCGCCGCGGCCTCGCTGGTGTCGTCGCGTGAGCCGTCGTCAACCACCAGCACGGCTGTCTTCTCGCCGCAGACCTCGTCGGGGATCAGCCGCACGACGTCGCCGACGCTTTCGGCCTCGTTGTAGGCGGGAATGACAACAGCGACCTTGTCGCGAAAGCGCTGCGGCAGCTTCGCCTCACGGAACTCCTCCCAGGCGAGACCCTCGAGCAGAGCGGAGAGCTGTTGGTTCATCCGCGCGCTTTCGGTCAGCGCACGCAGGACGAGCAGGAACAGGATCACAATTGCGAATACGGCGAGGCCCAGGATCCGCCCGCCGTTGCCGCGCTCAAAGGCGAACGCCGACAGCAGCGAGTTGAGCAGCTCGGTCCCGGAGACGATCGCCAGCGCGATCCCGCCGAAGATCGCGAGGAGGACCGCCCCGTTCGACAGCGAGCGCCGCCGCCAAATGGCGAACGCAATCAGCAGCACGGCGAAGACGAGCCCGAACGCGCGGAGCGCGGTCAGCTCTTCTGGGAAGACCGAGGCGATCACCGGGACGGTCAAGGCGGCGGCCAGAATAGCCCTGCTCCCATACACCGGCGGGCGCGACGGTGCGCCCCGGCTGGGCGGTACCCTGCCGCGTTCACATGCGCGTCCTCATCCTCGGGGGCGACGGCTATCTCGGCTGGCCGACGGCGATGCGCTTCTCGGCCGGTGGGCATGAGGTCTCCGTCGTCGACAACTTCTCCCGCCGCCGCTGGCATGAGCGGCACGGCACCGATTCACTGACTCCTATCCGCTCTCTGGAGGAGCGGATCGCCGCCTGGCACGAGGTCTCGGGCATGCAGATCCGCTCCTACATCGGTGCGATCGAGGACCCGGTCTTCCTCGAGGAGATCGTCGTGGAGACCAGGCCGGAGACCGTGATCCACTACGGGGAGCAGCCCTCGGCGCCCTTCTCGATGGCCAGCCGGGAGCAGGCCGTCGAGACCCAGTACACGAACGTGATCGGCACGCTCAACCTGCTCTTCTTCCTTCGCGATCACGCGCCCGACTGCCATCTGGTCAAGCTCGGCACGATGGGCGAGTACGGGACGCCCAACATCGACATTGAGGAGGGGTTCCTAGAGATCGAGCACAAGGGCCGGAAGGACACGCTGCCCTTCCCGAAGATGCCCGGCTCGCTGTATCACCTCTCGAAGGTCCACGACTCGCACAACATCCAGTTCGCCTGCCGGATCTGGGGGCTGCGCTCGACCGACCTCAACCAGGGGGTCGTCTACGGCATCGAGACCGACGAGACCGCACGCGACGAGCGACTCTGCACCCGTTTTGACTATGACGAGTGGTTCGGGACCGTTCTCAATCGCTTTTGCGTGCAGGCGGTGATCGGTCACCCGCTCACCGTCTACGGCAAGGGCGGCCAGACCCGCGGCTTCCTCAACATCCGCGACACGCTCCAGTGCGTCGAACTGGCGGTCAACAACCCGGCCGACGCCGGGCAGTACCGCGTCTTCAACCAGTTCACGGAGTCCTTCAAGGTCGGCGAGCTCGCCGACCTCGTGCAGCGGGCCGGTTCAGAGGTCGGACTCGAGGTCGAGATCGATCACCTCGAAAACCCGCGCATCGAGCTCGAGGAGCACTACTACAACCCCGTCCACACGAAGTTGCTCGACATTGGTCTGCAGCCGAGCCACCTCGGCGACGAGCTCGTTCGCTCGATGCTGAAGACGATCGATCGCCACCGCAACCGCGTGATCGACTCGGCGATCGACCCCCGGACCCAGTGGCGGCCCTCGCAGGAGCCCGCCGGCGCTCGCTAAAAACGGCGCCGCTCCGACGGGACAGGAACGATTCGCGCCCGCCAAGGGCGCTTGGCTACCATCGCCTGACCATGCGCGCCGCTGACGCTCTGATGGAGGCCCTCAAGGCCGAGGGCACGCGACACATCTTCGGCATCCCCGGGGGAGCGAACCTGCCGATCTACGACGCGGTCCACGACGCCGAGATCACCCACATCCAGGCCCGCCACGAGCAGGGCGCGGGTCACATGGCCGAGGGCTACGCGAAAGCCTCCGGCCGGGTGGGTGTCGCCTTCGCCACCTCGGGGCCAGGGGCCACCAACCTGGTCACGCCGATCGCCGACGCGATCATGGACTCGGTCCCGACCGTCTTCGTCACCGGCCAGGTCCGCACCGAGCTGATCGGCACGGACGGGTTTCAGGAGGCGGACGTGAACGGCATCACGATGCCGATCGTCAAGCACTCCTTCATGGTCCAAGACCCCCGCAACATCCCGGACTACGTCCATGAGGCCTTCCACATCGCCTCGACGGGTCGGCCGGGTCCCGTGCTGGTCGACGTCCCGCAGGATCTCTCGCGCGCCGACATCGAGTACGAGCCGATCACCGAGACCCCGAACCTGCCGGGCTACAAGCCCTCGACCGAGGGGAACATCAAACAGATCCGGATCGCCGCCAAGGCGCTCGCCAACGCCCAGCGCCCCGTGATCTATGCGGGCGGCGGCGTGATCAACGCCAACGCCTCCGAGGAGCTCCGCGAGCTCTGCACCGCCGACAACTTCCCCGTCACCTGCACGGTGATGGGTCTGGGTGCCTTCCCCGCGCCTGACGAGCAGTGGCTGGGAATGCTCGGCATGCACGGCACCCGCACGGCCAACTACTCGATGGACAACGCCGACCTGATCGTCGCGATCGGCGCCCGTTTCGACGACCGGATCACCGGCAAGCTTTCGGAGTTCGCGCCGCGCGCCAAGTTCGTGCACATCGACATCGATCCGGCGGAGATCTCCAAGAACGTCCCGGCGCACATCCCGATCGTCGGGGACGTCAAGGAGGTCCTGCCGAAGCTGACCAAGGAGTACCGCGCCATCAAGGCCGACCGCGGCCGGCTCGACGCCTGGTGGGATCAGATCCACTCCTGGCAGAAGGAGTATCCGCTCACCTACGAGGACTCCGCCGATAGCGAGATCAAGCCGCAGCGCATGATCCAGGCGATGCACGCGGCGACGGAGGGCGACGCGATCATCACCTCTGACGTCGGCCAGCACCAGATGTGGTGCGCGCAGTACTACGACTTCGACGAGCCGCGGCGCTGGATCAACTCCGGCGGCCTCGGGACGATGGGCTTCGGCCTGCCGTCGGCGATCGGTGCCAAGGTCGCCTGTCCCGATGACACGGTCGTCTGCCTCGCCGGCGACGGCAGCCTGATCATGACCTGCCAGGAGCTCGCCACAGCCGTCCGCCACGAGATTCCGGTCAAGGTCTTCCTGATGAACAACGGCTACTTCGGCATGGTCCGCCAGTGGCAGGAGCTCTTCTGGGATGGCCGCTACTCCGCGGTGGAGATGGGGCCGAGCCCCGACTGGCCCAAGCTGGCGGAGGCCTTCGGGATGAAGGGGATGATGGTCGACGACAAGGACGAAGTCGAGGCGGCGATGCGCGAGGCGCTCGCCACCGAGGGCCCCGTCTTGCTCGACGTCCACGTCACCAAGGACGAGAACTGCTACCCGATGATCCCCGCGGGCGCCGCCGCGCGGGACATGGTGGGCTGAGATGGAAGCCGGAACCCCCGATCTGATCAAGCTCGAGGACCTGGACGCGGCGGCCGGCGCGCTCACCGGACGCAAGCACGTCCTCTCGATCCTGGTCGAGAACCGGCCCGGGGTGCTGGCCCGGATAGCCGGCCTGTTCAGCCGCCGCGGCTTCAACATCGACACCCTGGCGGTCGGCCCGACCGAGGATCCCGAGGTCTCGCGGATCACCCTGACCGTGGACGGCGCCGTGCATCCGATCGATCAGGTGACCAAGCAGCTCCACAAGCTGGTGAACGTGATCAAGATCAGGGACATGGAGCCGGGCGAGACGATCGCCCGCGAGATGGCCCTCTTCAAGGTGTCAGCTCCGATCGAAAGCCGCGCCGAGATCATGCAGTTCGCCGAGATCTTCCGAGCCAAGATCGTCGACGTCTCCCGGCGGTCGCTGACCATCGAGGTGACCGGGAGCGCCGACAAGGTCGAAGCGTTCGAGCGGATGATCCGCCCGCACGGCTTGATCGAGATGGTCCGCACGGGCGAGGTCGCGATCGCCCGCTCCAAGCCAGACGGCTAGGGCTACCGCGGTGAGCGTCGCGCTCGACGCCGGACAGGCTCTCGCCGCTCTCGACGAGGCGCTCTCAGGTGCTGTCGCGGCCGGGCCCTCGCGCCTTGCCTCGGCCACAGTCGAGATGGATCCGGATCTGGACCCAGTCGCCGTCGCGGCGGGCTCGAGGCTCGCCGGCGATCGCTGGTTCTGCTGGGAGCAGCCCGACCGTGGCTTTGCTTTGGCGGGATTCGGAACCGCGGTCCAGGTGGTGAGCAGGGGGGAGGAACGCTTCCGCGACCTGGCCGAGCGCTGCGCCCGCGCCACGCACGACCGGGTTGCGGAGGAGCCCGAAGAGCTGCCCGCCGGTGCCGGGCCCGTCTGGGCCACCGGTTTCGGGTTCGCGCCGCGCGGCGGGTCAGCGCCGATCTGGTCCTCGCTGCCGCCGGCGCTCGCCGTCCTACCCGAGATTGCGATCGCCCGCGGTCCCGAAGGCGCCTTCCTGACTGCGTCCGTCTACTTCGAGCCGGGTACCGCTCCCGATGACCTTCTGAAGCGCGCCGCCGGCCGTCTCGGTTCCCTGCACACCGCTGCTCTGACGCCGGCAGACCCCCACCCGAGCGCCGCCACACGGATATTCGGGCGCTATCCGCCCCAGCGCTACGAGCGGATAGTCGCGGCGGCCGTGGAGCGCATCCGCTCCACCGCGGTCGAAAAGGTCGTCCTCGCCCGCGAGCTCACCGTCGAGGCGCCGTCGGCGCACGATCCGGCCGCCCTGCTCGGCGCCCTCCGCGACCTCTTCCCATCCTGTTTCTGCTTCTGCTTCGGGACGCCAGAGGCGGCGTTCGTCGGCGCGAGCCCAGAGCTGCTCGTGCGGCGCTCAGGCGCAGTGGCTGCGACCGTCGCGCTCGCAGGGACAACCTCGCGCAGCGCCGATCCCGCGGTGGACGATCACCTCGGCGAGGCGATGCTGCGCAGTCCGAAGGTCCTCGACGAGCATGGGATCGTCGTGCGGCGCATCGAGCGCACTCTGCGTCCCCACGCCGTCTGGGTCCATGCCGAGGCCCAGCCGATCGTTGTCAAGGTCGGCAACCTCCAGCACCTTGCGACGCCGATCCGCGCCCAGCTGGCCGAGTCCAACAGCGCGATCGAGCTCGCCGGTTTCCTCCATCCGACGCCTGCGGTCGGCGGCGAGCCGCGAGCTTCCGCCCTAGAGCTGATCCAGGAGCTCGAGGGAATCGACCGGGGCTGGTACACCGGCCCGGTCGGCTGGATGGACGCGGCGGAAGACGGCGAGTTCTGCGTCGGCCTCCGCTCGGCGCTGCTCCGCGACCGCGAGGCGCACCTGTTCGCAGGGTGCGGGATCGTGTCCGACTCGGATCCGGCGGCCGAGCTGCAGGAGTCCGAGCTCAAGTTCGAGGCACTGCTGCCCCTGTTGGCCTCCTAAGGAAAGGAGCTGACCAGCGACGCGGTCGCGGCCTCGGCAAGCTCGCGGTGCAGCTCGAGGTTGCGGCGGCGGTCGGTTCGCACCACCACCATACGGGCGTCTCCGCCTAGGGCGTCGTCGAGCTCGGTCGGGGTCGCGGGGACGGCGACCGTCAGGCCGAAGAGCCTCGCGGCGTCCGCCGGATCGAGGCCCGCCGGGGTCCCGAGCAGCGCCTCGAACTCACCATCCGGCATCGCCGCGGCCTGTGGCAGGAAATGGAAGATGCCGCCGCCCGAGTTGTCGATCACGATCAGGCGCAGTTCCGCTGCCTCGCGGGCGGCAGCGAGTCCGCCGAGGTCGTGGAAGAGGGCCAGGTCGCCGAGCACCGACCAGGTCCGGCTGCCGCTCCCGGTTGCCAGACCGGCGGAGGTCGAGACCAGCCCGTCGATCCCGTTGGCGCCCCTGTTGGCGGCGAAGCGGACGCCCTCGGGCCCCGGCCGCAGGAAGGCCTCCAGATCGCGGACGGGCATGCTCGACGCGGCGAACACGGAGTCCCCGTCGCGCAGGGCCCGCCCAAGGGCGTACCAGACGCCCGGCTCGCTGAGCTCCCCGAGTGCTTCGACGCGGCGGTCGACCGTCTCCCGTAGCACGCGCTCGGCCTCGAGCCAGCTGGCGGCGTAGGGCGATCCGGCCACCGTGGCGGCGCCCGGCCGCAGGCGCGATAGCCGCTCGCTCATCGAATGTGCCGTCGACACCGGCTCGCCGCGGACCAGCGTGGTCGCCCGACGCGTCGGCTCGCGCCATGCTCCGACCGGGTCGATGACGATCTGGTCCAGGCCGTCGATCGCCGCCAGCCACTGACGGAGCGGCTTGCTGGTGGGGAGGTCGCCGAAGCGAACAATCAACTCCGGCCGCAGTTCCGGCGGGCGATCACGAACGATCGCGTCGTACGTGGAGACGACCAGCGAGCGGTCGTGGGGGCCCCGGCGGAGCTGGGAGGTGGGCTCGGCCAGGATCGGGTACCCGGCGGCCGCGGCGAGCTCGGCGACCGGCCCCGCCAGCCCGGGATCGGGCTGGCGGCCAGCCACGATCAGGCCGCGCGGCGCGCCCCCAATTCGCTCGGCGAGGCCGTCCAGCAGAGACTCGCTGGCGCGGGGCCTTGCCGGGGTGACCACGTGCAGCGGTGCATCGCCACGGCCGTCGAGGGCGACGGGGTCTGTGGCGCTCACCTGGCCCTCGGCGAGGATCGGCGCCAGCGGTTCTCGCCACGGCACGTTCAGGTGCACGGGTCCCGGCCGCGGCTCCCCAGCCGCCGTCGCGTACGCCCGGCAGGCCACCGAGCGAAAGTGCAGCAGTCCATCGTCGTCGGCCTCATGAGTGCCGACCTCGCAGAACCACCGAACGGCGTCGCCATAGAGCTTCAGCTGGTCGATCGTCTGGCCCGCGCCGACGTCGCGAAGCTCTGCTGGCCGGTCCGCCGTGAGCACGATCATCGGCACGCCCGCCTCGTCGGCCTCGACCACCGAAGGGTGCAGGTTCGCCGCGGCGGACCCGGACGTGGAGAGCACCGCGGCCGGGACTGCGGTGGCCAGCGCGGTGCCGAGCGCGAAGAAGCCGGCGCTGCGCTCGTCCAGAATCACGCTGACCTCGATCTCGGGCTGCCGCCAGAGTGCGACCGCCAGCGGCGTCGAGCGAGATCCGGGGGAGATCACGGCTCGGCGAACGCCGCTCCGTGCCAGCTCCTCGACCATGGCGGAGGCGAGGGCGGTGTTGCGATTGGTCGCGTCCACCGCTGCGAACGGTAGTTCAGTCGAGGCGGCGGGCCGCAAGTGCGTCTTCGTCGATCTCGACCCCGAGCCCGGGGCGCTCGTCCAGTCGGAGCTCGTCGCGCTCCGCCGTGGCCCCACGCCCCACCGAAGCCGAGAAGAGCCGTTCGGTGGCAAGGCCGTGAGCGACTCCGGCATCATCACCCTCGGCCCTCAACGCCTGCACTGCGTGCGCCGCTGCCGCGATCCCGACCGGACCCTCCAGCGAGCTCGACAGGTACGACGGAATCGTCCCCGCGATCTCGAGGGCGGCTCCGAGCCCACCCACCTTCGCAACCTTGACCGCGGCCAGGTCACAGGCACCGAGCTCCCGCGCACGCCGCGCGTCGTATGGCGAGACCAGGCTCTCGTCGGCCGCCATCTTGACCTTCACCCGCCGCCGCAGGTCAACCATCTGTTCGAAGGTTCCGACGGGCTGCTCGGCGAGCTCGATCTCGTGATGCGCGAGGGCCTCGAGCCGGTCGGCCGCGTCGTGGACGCCCCAGGCTCCGTTGGCGTCGACCCTGATCGCGATCTCGTCGCCGAGGGTCTGCCGGACGGTGGCGACCTGCGTCACGTCTCCGGCCAGCCCGACCTTGAGCTTGAAGGTGCGGAAGCCCTCGGCCGCCCAGTCCTCCGCCATCAGGCGGGTCGCCGCGGGGTTGGCCGCCGGCAGGGTCGCGTTGCAGACGACGGGTGATACCTCGGTCGCGCCGAGCAGTCGCCAGACGGGATCGCCGGATTCACGGCCGACCAGATCGTGCAGCGCGATGTCCACCGCCGCGACCGCCTGCGCCGAGGCTCCGCGATTGCGGCAGCGCGCGATCGCCGACCAGATCCTCTTCGGATCCAGCGTCCCGTCCAGCAGGCCGGGCCAGCAGCGCTCGCGGATCTCTGCCGCGATCTCGTCGATGCCCGGACCGCCCCGCAGCGAGAGCGACGCAGTCTCGCCGAGACCCTCGAGACCCTCGCCGCGGATCCGGACCAGGATCAGCTTGCGCTCGCGGAGCTCCCCCCTCGCGGTCAGGTACGGCTCGCGAAACGGCAGCGAGTAGGGGATGACCTCGATCTCCTCAAGGCGCATGCACCGATGCTATGCGGCGATCAGCAGCCCGGCGCAGGTCGCCAGGCTGAAGGCGCCGAGCAGAGCGCCGGTGCCCGGCGAGGGCGCCGTTCAGGGCGGGCCCGTCCGTGCGGGTAAGCACCGCGCTGGCGGGCTGAAGCGCCAGGGGCGCTGAGATCAAGCCGAGGATCGCCCACCAGGGCCCGCCATTGGCGGCCAGGGTGACTACCAGGGCGAGATAGGCGGCGCCGATCAGGCCCACATAGAGGCGGCGCGCGCCGTCCCGGCCTATTCGCACGGCCAGGGTGCGCTTGCCGGCGCGGCGGTCGGTCTCGATGTCCCGCACGTTGTTGACGACAAGGATCGCGGTGGCAAGGCAGCCAACCGCAACCGAGAGACCGAAGGGCAGCCAGTCGAGCCGCTCGAGCTGCACGTAGTAGGAGCCGTTCACGGCGACCAGGCCGAAGAAGAGGAAGACGAAGAGCTCGCCGAGGCCGGCGTACCCGTAGGGCCGGGGCCCGCCCGTGTAGAGGACGCCGGCGGCGATCGAGGCGGCGCCGACAACGATGATCAGCCAGCCGGCCACGGTGGCGAGGTAGATGCCGGCCACCACAGCGATCCCAAACGCAACCCACGTCGCAATCAGTACGCTGCGCGGCGCGACCAGCCCGGACGCGGTGACCCGAACCGGCCCCAGCCGATCGACGGTGTCGGCCCCCCGCTTGGCGTCCGAATAGTCGTTGGCCAGGTTGGTTCCAATCTGGATGAAGATGCTGCCGATCAGCGCGGCGATGAAGGCGCCGACGCGGCGCAGATCGCCGTGCTGCTCGATCGCGGCGGCCGTCCCCACGAGCACGGGCGCGATCGCCGCCGGCAGCGTCCGCGGACGCGCCGCCATCAGCCAGATCCTCAAGCTAGTGGCTCCCCGCGAAACCTTGCACCAGAACCGGCGGCCTCGGAGCGCCGCCATGCTGCGTCCTCGGTCGGCCGCGTACGACCGAGTACGCGGCCTCCCTGCGTCCTTGCCTGTCGGCGCCCGAGCCTCGCCGGTCCAGGCACAACGTTCCCCGGTGGGCCACTAGGGCCTCTTCGGGTACTTGGAGAAGTCGGGGCTGCGCCCCTGCTGGTAGGCGTTACGACCCTCCTGACCCTCCTCGGTCATGTAGAAGAGCAGCGTCGCGTCGTGGGAGAGCTGCTGGATCCCGGCGAGGCCGTCCTCGGTGGCGTTGAAGCTCGCCTTGAGGAGGCGTAACGACAGCGGGGAGAGCGCCGCCATCTCGCGGCACCAGGCCACCGTCTCGCGCTCGAGCTCGGGGAGCGGAACGACTGTGTTGACGAGTCCCATGGCGAGCGCCTCCTGAGCGTCGTAGAGGCGTGAGAGGAACCAGATCTCCTTGGCCTTCTTGACGCCCACGTTGCGAGCGAGCAGGGACGCGCCGAACCCGCCGTCGAAGCTGCCGACCCGCGGGCCGGTTTGGCCGAACACGGCATTCTCGCCGGCGATCGTCAGGTCGCAGACCAGGTGCAGGATGTGCCCGCCGCCGACGGCGTAGCCAGCGACCATCGCGACCACCGGCTTCGGCAGGCGCCGAATCTGGATGTGGAGGTCGCCGACGTCGAGCCGGCCGACGCCCTGCTGGGCGACCTGATCCTCGCCGATGTAGCCATCGTCGCCGCGGATCCGCTGGTCGCCACCAGAGCAGAAGGCCTCCGTTCCCGCGCCAGTGAAGATGATCGCCGCGACGTCGATGTCGTCGCGCGCCCGGGTGAAGGCATCGCGGAGCTCGGCCAGGGTGGGCGGCCGGAAGGCGTTGCGCACCTCAGGCCGGTTGATCGTGATCTTGGCAATCGCGTCGCCCCGCTCGTAGATGATGTCCTCGTAGTCGCCCTCGGCGCGCCATTCCATCGGCGCGTAGAGCTCCTCCTCGGGAGGTGCGTCCTTGTGGCGTCTCGGCACGGCGGCAACCATAGCCCAGCGTTAATCGGGTTGCTCCTCCGCTTCGCGTCCGGTGCACCCTCGCATCTCTTTTAGGCTTCCGAGCGTGAAGCTCGACAACTGGCTCGCGCAGCGGGCGCACAGTTGCCCCGAGCGGACCGCGCTGGTGACCGAGGCCTCCAGCGTCACCTACGCGGAGCTCGAGGCGGAGGCGACCTGGGTCGCCCGCCGCCTCGCCGCATACGGGGTGAGGAGGGGCGGAACGGCGGCGCTCACGATGCACCCGCGCCGCGAGGAGGTCGTGCTGCTGCACGCGCTGATGAAGCTCGGGGCGGTGGCGCTACCGCTCAGCCCGCAGCTCACCGATAAGGAGCGAGAGGCCGTGCTCGCCGCCGAGCGACCCGCGGTCGATCTGAACGATGCGGCGGAGCTCACGCAGACCGAGGCCGACCTGCCACTGCTGGGCGAGCACGACATGGACGATCTCCAATGCCGGATCCTCACCAGCGGCTCCAAGGGTAAGTCCCGGCCCATCGGGCTCACCTACGGGAACTCCCTGTTCAGCGCGGTCGGGTCGGCCTTCAATCTCGGGGTGGATCCGGGCGACCGCTGGCTCTGCTGCCTGCCGCTCAGCCACGTCGCCGGACTCTCGATCATCCTGCGCTCGGTCATCTACGGGACCACTGCCGTGCTGCTCAACGGATTCGACACCGACCAGGTGGCGAGCACGCTCGTCTCCGGGGACATCTCGGTTCTTTCCCTCGTCCCGACCCAGTTGATCCGGCTGCTCGAGGCTGACGCCGACCTTTCTGCGCCGCGCGCGATCCTGATCGGAGGAGGGCCGGTGCCCCCCGGCGCCCTTCGCGACGCGCTCGATCGAGGCGCGACCGTGGTGCAGACTTATGGC
The DNA here is from genome assembly GCA_963695675.1 of uncultured Solirubrobacterales bacterium. GTDB lineage: Bacteria > Actinomycetota > Thermoleophilia > Solirubrobacterales > 70-9 > DASUPK01. Next base: position 206,641 of record CAVOGY010000007.1, on the reverse strand, counting down.
ATGACCGAAACCTGCTCGCAGGTCACCACCCTGGCGCCGGCAGACGCCGAGCGCAAGCTCGGCTCGGCGGGGCGGCCGCTACTCACCACCCACGTCCGCATCGAGGACGGGGAGATTCTGGTCCAGGGGCCGACGGTCTCTCGTGAGGCGATCGACTCCGACGGCTGGCTCCACACGGGCGACCTCGGGCACATCGATGAGGAGGGCTTTCTATACGTCACCGGTCGCAGCAGCGACGTGATCGTGACGGGAGGGGAGAACGTGATGCCGGCGGAGGTCGAGGCCGTCCTGGTCGCGCATCCGGCGGTCGCCGACGCAGCCGTGGTCGGCCGCCCCGATCCCAAATGGCAGGAGGCCGTCTGCGCCCTGGTCGTCCTCCGCGAGGGCGCCGGCGCCGGGGAAGAGGAGCTCCGCTCGCACTGCTCCGCCTCACTCGCGCCGTACAAGGTGCCGAAGCGGGTCGACTTCGTCACAAGCCTGCCCCGCACTCCGTCCGGCAAGCTGCTCCGCGGCGAGCTGATGGAGCCGGCCTAGCCTCGATCAGGGCCCGGGCCCGCCAAACGGGTGTCTGTAGCATCCGCCGCCTCATGGCCTCGGCAGACGAAGTCCTCTACGACAAGGACGCGGACCTCTCCACTCTGGAGGGGAAGACAATCGCGATCCTTGGCTATGGCTCGCAGGGCCACGCCCATGCGCTCAACCTGAAGGACTCCGGCATGGAGGTGGTCGTCGGCCTGCGGCCCGACTCCTCGAGCCTGTCCGACGCGGAAGGCGAGGGGCTCGAGGTCCTCGACGTCGCCGAGGCGGCCAGTCGCGGCGACATCGTGATGATCCTGTTGCCCGACGAGAAGCAGGCCCAGATCTGGCGCGAGGAGATCGCCGACGGGATCGCCGACGGCAACCTGCTGATGTTCGCCCACGGCTTCGCGATCCGCTTCGGCCAGATCGAGCCGCCCGCCGGCGTCGACGTCGGCATGGTCGCCCCGAAGGGGCCGGGCCACCTGGTCCGCCGAGAGTTCAAAGAGGGGCAGGGCGTCCCGTGCCTAGTGGCGGTGCACCAGGACGCCACCGGCACCGCCCGCGACCAGGTCCTCGCCTACGCCGCTGGGATCGGCGGCGGCCGCGCCGGGATCATCGAGACGACCTTCAAGGATGAAGCCGAGACCGACCTCTTCGGGGAACAGGCCGTCCTCTGCGGGGGCGCCACGCAGCTCGTCCAGGCCGGCTTCGAGACCCTGGTCGAGGCCGGCTACGACCCGCGCCTCGCCTACTTCGAGTGCCTGCACGAGCTCAAGCTGATCGTCGACCTGATGTACGAGCACGGCATCCAGGGCATGCGGCACTCGATCTCCAACACCGCGGAGTACGGCGACATGACGCGCGGGCCCAGGGTGATCACCGACGAGACCCGTGAGGCGATGAAGAAGATCCTCGCCGACATCCAGTCGGGCGAGTTCGCGAAGGAGTGGATCGCCGAGAACGAGGCCGGCCAGGAGAATTTCCAGCGCATGCGCGAGGAGGCGGCCGGCTCGCAGATCGAGCAGGTCGGCAAGGGCCTGCGCTCGATGATGCCCTGGATCGAGGGCTAGCAGGGCCCGACCACCAGGACGGCCGGGTCCCTAGAGCCGAATTTAGTCGAGCGGAGGCTTACTCTCGGGCGTGCGGCTGGCCGCCTCAGGGCTGATCTCGCCGGCCGGAGCGGGCCCGGCCTGCTCATACGAGAACGGCGGATAGTCCTCGGTGATCAGCAGGAAGTACCCGGTCGCCCTGGTCAGGTAGGCCAGCGCCGAGCGCATCGGGTTGAACAGGCCTTCGGGCAGCTTGCCCGTGAACAGGATGGCGAACCAGGCAATGATCGCGCAGACGTAGAGGATGATCGACTGGACGATCGCGAGGAGGATCACGGGGATGCCGACGATGAGCCGGAAGCCCGTCTTCCAGCGGTTGTACTGGTCAAGTGGCGGAGGTACGCCGATACGGGCCGGATAGTCGGGCGCTTCCTCCCCGCCGAACGGGGGCCACTCGTCGTTCATCAGGTGCAGAAAGGTGTAGACGCGCGAGTACATGCGGAGATACCCGGCATTGAAGTTGTAGATCCCGTCCGGATACCGCCCGGTGAAGACGATCGCGAACCAGGCGATGACCGCCGCGATCTCGGCCACCCAGCCATAAACGGCGGCAACGATCAGCCACGGGATGGAGACGATGTAGCGAAAGAACGATGTGAGACGGTTCCGGCCATCGAGGATGGCATCCGCCTCGTAGGTGATTGGGTACATGGATCACTCCCAGGTCGAGGTCTCCGGGGATTGCGGCCCCGGCCGGGCCGGCCCACGGACGCGGCGGCCACCCTACCCCACGCGACGGAGGGCAGTCCAGCATCGCTGCCTAATACGCTGAATTCGATGACACGAACGATGGTCCGGATCCCCGATGCGTTGAAGCCGGCCGACGGCCGGTTCGGCTGCGGGCCCTCGAAGGTAAGGCCCGAGGCCCTCGAGAAGTTGGCTACGCAGAACGAGCTGATCGGCACGTCTCACCGCCAGCCCCCGGTGAAGGACCTCGTCGCCCGCATCCGCACGGGGCTCGGTGAGCTTTTCGACATGCCCGACGGCTACGAGGTCGCGCTCGGCAACGGCGGCACGACCGCCTTCTGGGACGCCGCCGCGGCATGGCTCGTCCGAGAGCGGCCGCTGCACCTCACCTACGGTGAGTTCTCATCCAAGTTCGTCAAGGCGACCGCCGGCGCTCCCTTTCTCTCCGACCCGATCGTGGTCGAGGCCGAGGCCGGCGACGCCCCGGCTCCGGTCGCTGACCCCGAGGCGGACGTAATCGCCTGGGCGCACAACGAGACCTCGACCGGAGTGATGGTTCCGGTGGAGCGGCCGGAGAGCTCGGGCGACAGCCTGGTCCTGATCGACGCCACTTCGGCGGCCGGCGGCTTGCCTGTCGACGTCGGAGAGGCCGACGCGTACTACTTCGCGCCGCAGAAGGCTTTCGGTGCAGAGGGCGGACTGTGGCTCGCCGTCTTGAGCCCAGCCGCCATTGCGCGGATCGAGCAGCTCGACGGCGCCGACGGCGGCCGCTGGCAGCCGCCGTTCCTCTCGCTCGCGATCGCCCTGGAGAACTCGCGCAAGGAACAGACCTACAACACGCCCGCGGTCGCGACGCTGTTTCTTCTTGCCGACCAGATCGAGTGGCTCCTGGATGGGGGCGGTCTCGAATTCGGTGTCTCTCGGAGCCGCGCTTCATCGCAGCACCTGTATGGCTGGGCTGAGGCATCGGAGCTGGCTACTCCCTTCGTCGCCGATCCGGCGAAGCGCTCGCGTGTGGTCGGAACGATCGACTTCGATGAACAGGTGGACGCCGCGGCGATGGCCGGCTCGCTGCGGGCAAACGGCATCGTCGACGTCGAGCCCTACCGGAAGCTGGGCCGCAACCAGCTGCGGATCGGGATGTTCCCCGCGGTCGACCCTGCCGACGTGGAGGCGCTCACCGCCTGCATCGACTGGGTGTTGGAGAACTCCGACGACGTGAAGCGATGAAGGTTCTGGTCAAGGAGAAGATCGCCGATGCAGGCGTGGAGCTCCTGCGCGAGCGCTTCGACGTGGAGCTCGGCCTGGACTGGGACGGCAGCGAGCTGGAGGAGCGAATCGGAGAGTTCGACGGCATCCTGATCCGCTCGGCAACCACGCTCAGCGGGGAGCTGATCGACCGTGCCGAGCGGCTCAAGGTGATCGGGCGGGCCGGGACCGGCGTCGACAACGTCGACGTCGAGGCGGCCACCAAGCGCGGGATCGTCGTCGCCAATGCACCCGAAGCGAACTCGATCGCCGCGGCCGAGCACACGATGGCGTTGATTCTCGCCCTCTGTCGCAACATCCCCCAGGCCCACGCCTCCCTCGCCGGCGGCAGATGGGATAGGGCCCGCTTCAAGGGCGCCGAGCTGTATGGAAAGACCCTCGGCGTACTCGGCTTCGGACGGATCGGGCAGCTCGTTGCCGCGCGCGCCCAGGCCTTCGAGATGCCGGTGGTCGCCTATGACAAGTTCGTGTCCGCGGAGCGCTTCAGGGAGTTGGGCGTCGAGGGAGTCGACGATCTGGACGAGTTCTACGCCAGGGCTGACTTCATCACCCTTCACCTGCCGAAGACTTCCGAGACGATCAACGTCATCGACGCCGACTCAATCGAGAAGATGCGCGAGGGCGTCCGGATTGTGAACTGCGCCCGGGGCGAGCTGATCGACCTCGACGCGCTCGTCGAGGGGCTCGAGTCGGGCAGGGTGGCCGGCGCGGCGCTCGACGTCTTCCCCGAGGAGCCATTCATCGGGCACCCGATCCTCGAGCGCGAGGACGTGGTCGTGACGCCGCACCTCGGGGCCTCCACGGCCGAGGCGCAGGACCGCGCCGGCGTGGTCACCGCCGAGCAGGTGACGGCTGCGCTCACCGGTGGGGTTGTCACCACCGCTGTCAATATCGCCGCGGTCCGGCCCGAGGTGATGGAGCAGCTGGCACCGTTCGTGCCGCTCTGCGAGAAGCTCGGCAGGCTGGCACAGGGCCTGGGGGAGGGGGCGCCTGACCGGGTCGAGGTCGAGTTCCGCGGCCGTCTCGCCGACCAGGACACCCGCATCCTCGGCATCGCGGCGCTGGTGGGGATCCTCTCCGGCCACACCGAGGAGCCCGTCAACCTCGTCAACGGCCCCCACATCGCCGAGGAGCGCGGCATCGAGCTGACCGAGATGCGTGACGCCACATCGGAGGACTTCACCGAGTTGGTCGTGGTCCGCCTCCATACCGGCGAAGAGTCGGTCGAAGTCGCCGGCACCGGCGTCGGTCCTCGCAACATCCCACACCTGGCTCGTGTCTGGCGCGAGGACTTCTACCTGCCCTTCGCCAACCACCTGGCGATCTTCCGCTACACCGACCAGCCCGGGATGATCGGGCGGGTCGGCACGATCTTCGGCGAGGAGGGAGTCAACATCGTCTCGGCGGCGGTGGGGGCGGAGCCCGAGGGCGACACGGCCGTCATGGCGCTCACGACCGACGCGCCCGTCCACGAGTCGACCATTGATCGCATCCTCGAGCTCGACGGGTTCTTCGTCGGGCGCGCGGTCTCGCTGTAGGGTCGGCACATGAGGGCCGTCGTGCTCACCGGCCACGGGGGGCCCGAGGTGCTTCGCGTCGAGGAGAGGCCCGAGCCGCCGGTCGGAGCCGGTGAGGTGCGGATCGATGTCAGGGCGGCAGGTGTCAACTTCGCGGACACCGCCGCCCGCGTCGGGGTCTATCCGGACGCACCCAAGCCGCCCTGCGTCCTCGGCTACGAGGTCGCGGGGGTGGTCGAGTCGGTCGGAGAGGGGGTCGAGTGGCCCTCGGCCAACGACCGGGTGGTCGCCGGGGTCAGGTTCGGGGGATACGCACAGCGCGTCACCGTGCCCGCCGGGCAAGTGCTGCCGCTCGCCGATCGGCTCGGCTTTGAGCAGGGAGCCGCGATCCCGGTCAACTATGTGACTGCATACTGCGGGCTGGTTGTGATGGGAGGGGTGACGGAGGGCGAGCGCGTCCTGATCCATGCCGCGGGCGGCGGGGTCGGAACGGCCGCCATTCAAATCGCGCGCCGGCGTGGCGCGGAGATCTTCGGCACCGCGTCGGCGGCCAAGCACCCGGCGATCGCGGAGCTCGGCGTCGCTCATCCGATCGACTACCGCACCCGGGACTTCGAGACCGAGATCAACCGGATCACCGGAGGCGAGGGCATCGACGTCGCCTTCGACGCGCTCGGCCCGAGCAGTTTCCGGAAGGACTACCGGCTGCTTCGTCCCGGCGGGCGGCTGATCATGTACGGAGTCGCCGAGCTCCAGGAGGGGACCTCGCGGAGCATGCCTGCGATCGCCCGCAGCCTGGTCCGGATGCCGTTCGCGACCCTGCCTTGGTGGAAGAGCCTCTCGATCCTGAACGAGAACAAGGGTGTGTTCGGGCTCAACATGCTCCACTGGTGGGACCGGGAGGGGGACCTAACGCGGATCACCGGCCCCTTGATCGAGGAGCTCGACGCGGGCGACCTCGAGCCCGTGGTCGCGGAAGCCTTTCCCTTCGAGCGCGCCGGCGATGCCCACCGCTTCATCGCAGAGCGCAGGAACATCGGCAAGGTCGTGCTCGTCCCCTGAGGCGTGCGACGCCCGCTCTGATCGGTGTTTACCGGGGTTATGTGGGGCGGATGAAGTTGCATGCCGGAAAGGCGCTCGGCGCATTCGTGCTGCTCGCAACCGTGGCCGCGATCTCGCCCATGGGCGCGTCCGCGCGCCCGGGCGTGACGACCTCGGTTTGGACGATCCAGGCCCGCGACGCGACGGCGTCGGCCTCGATCACGGTGATGACGGTGAACGACTACCGAGGCATCGACAACCGGATCAGCGCCTTCACGGGCCCCAGCGGGCGCCTGACGCTCACAGCACCCGAGGGCCTCGGGGACCCGGACGGTAGCGGGACCGCCTGCAGCCTCGACAACGCGAAGCCCGCTGAGCCGACCGCCCAGCAGGTGAGCTGTGCGCCGGGATACATCGGGGCAATCGTCGGGGACCTCGGTCGCGGCGCCGACACCTTCGACGCCGATCCCTCGCTCGGGCTGATGCTCGGCGCCGTCATCGACGGTCGGTGGCGACCCCTCTCCGGCGGCCCGGGGCGGGACCGCCTGGTCGGAGGCGCCTTCGGAGATCTTCTTGATGGCGGCGGTGGCCCGGATTCGATCGCCGGTGGCCGCGGCGGCGACCAGCTCGTCGGTGGAGCAGGCGCCGACAACCTGAGCGGCGCCGCGGGAGACGACGGGCTGTTCGCGGGCGGTGGGCCGGACAAGCTGAGCGGGGGAGGGGGCCGGGACCTCTGCCGCGGCTCGGGTGGGATCGACGCCGCCAAGGGCTGCGAGAGCACGCGATCCATTCCATAGAGTCAGCGCATGCTGACGGTGGCGAGCATCGCCAGCGCCTACCGCGACGGCATCGTCGACACCGGGCGCGAGACCCAGTTCCTCTTCTTCGTCTCCTTCCTCGTCTCGTTCGGGTTCATCCGTACGAGCGCGCACATGATCCGCGCCCAGGTGAGCTGGTGGCCGGGCAACGTCGATGTGGGCGGGACGCACATCCACCACCTTGTCTGGGGAATCCTGCTGCTGCTGATCTGCGGCTACGTCGGCGTCGCCATCCACCCGGGGGATCCCTGGCGCGAGTTCATCGCCGTCGGCTTCGGCATCGGAACCGGCCTGACGCTCGACGAGTTCGCCCTCTGGCTCAACCTGAAGGACGTCTACTGGTCCAAGCAGGGACGTCGGTCGATCGACGCCGTGATCGTTGCCGCCGCCGTCGCCGGGATTGTGCTGGTTGGCCTGCGCGGATGGATCGACGGGACCACCGAGGTCGCGGACGCGATTCAGGCGGTGGTCGGATCGATTGGTCTCCTCGGCGTCATCGTTGCGCTCGTCAATGCCGCGAAGGAGAAGTTCGGGATGGCGATCCTCAGCATCCTGGTTCCGGTCGCCGGGGTCCCGGGCGCCTTCCGGCTCGCGAAGCCCCGTTCCGTCTGGGCCAAGCTCTTCTACCGCCGCGACAAGTTGGAGCGCTCGGAGGCGCGCTTCGCCGGTTCACGCGGCGAGCCGTTTTGGACCAGGGCGGTGAGCTAGTCAGCCGCCTCAGGCTGCGGACCGGCGGAGCCCGCAGCACCTGACAAGACCAGCTCGTCGATCACCACCCCCAGCGACGCCGCGGTCGGGATCGCGAGGAGGGCCCCCAGCACGCCCGCCAGGTTGGCGCCGACGATCACCGTGACGCTCGCCACGGCCGGATTCACCTTGAGCGCGCGCGGATTGTGCCCGACTAAGAGGCTGCGCTACTCTCCGTTGACTTCGATGACGCACCGGCTCGACAGCCTGGCGCTTCTCCTTCTCCTCCCCCTTCGGGGGGAATAGCGCTGGGCGGCGCGAGAGCCGCGTACTCATCAACAGGTCATCGGAAGTCTTAGGAGAAGGAGCTAGACATGAGTGATGCAGGCGGTGTAGCCGGTCCGGTCTCAGACGAGAACCGGGTCCACATCTTCGATACGACGCTGCGCGACGGCGAGCAGTCACCCGGAATCTCGCTGAACACGCAGGAGAAGGTCGAGATCGCGCAGCAGCTGGCGCGCCTCGGTGTCGACGTGATCGAGGCCGGGTTCCCGATCACCTCGCCCGGAGACTTCGAGGCCGTCGAGGCGATCGCGCACAACGTGGAGGGCCCGATTGTCTGCGGCCTCTCCCGCACCCACAAGGCGGACATCGATGCGGCCTGGAACGCGATCAAGGATTCCGAGCGGGCCCGGATCCATACCTTCATCTCGACCTCGGACATCCACATCACCCACCAGCTGCGGACGACCCGCGAGGACGTCAAGGGTCAGGCCAAGGCCGCCGTAGCGCTCGCGAAGTCCTACTGCGACGACGTCGAGTTCTCGCCGATGGACGCGACCCGCGCCGACCTCGAGTTCACCGCCGAGGTCTGCGCGATCGCCGTGGCGGAGGGCGCCAACGTAATCAACATCCCGGACACGGTCGGCTACACGACCCCCGGCGAATACGCCGCCTACTTCGACAAGCTCTACGCGCTGGTCCCGGGGCTCGACAAGGTCGAGGTATCCGTCCACTGCCACGACGACCTGGGCCTCGCCGTCTCGAACTCCTACGCCGGGCTGCTCGCCGGCGCGCGGCAGGTCGAGTGCGCCGTCAACGGGATCGGCGAGCGGGCCGGCAACTGCTCGCTGGAGGAGATCGTGATGCTGCTCCGGACGCGCCGCGACGTGCACGGTCTGGACACCGGCGTCGACACGCGCGAGTTGGCCCGGACTAGTCGGATGGTCTCCCGGCTGACCGGCTATTCGGTGCCGCCGAACAAGGCGGTCGTGGGGCGAAACGCCTTCGCCCACGAATCGGGCATCCACCAGGACGGCGTGCTCAAGGAGCGCTCGACCTACGAGATCATGGACGCGACCGAGGTCGGCCTCGAGTCCAACTCGATCGTGCTCGGCAAGCACTCCGGCCGACATGCGCTCCAGGACGCCCTGCGGCAGCTCGGCTTCAAGGTCGAAGGCGGGGCGCTCAACCAGGCGTTCAAGCGCTTCAAGGAGATCGCGGACAAGAAGAAGCAGGTGACCGCGCTCGACCTGGAGGCGATCGTCTCCGACGAGATGCGCGAGCGCGCGGAGGCCTACAACCTCGGCTGGTTCGAGGTCGAGGCCGGCTCGGAGCGTGCCCCGGAGGCGCGCGTGAGCGTGGTCCTGCCAAGCGGCGAGGAGTCAGTCGCGCAGGCCTCGGGCGACGGCCCCGTCGATGCCATATTCGGGGCGATCCGCGAGGCGACCGGCACCGAGGCGGAGCTACAGCGCTACGAGGTCGAGGCCGTCACCGGCGGCACCGATGCTCTCGGCGAAGTGAGCGTGTCCGTGCGCGCCAACGGCCGGCTGGCGAGCGGCCAGGGCGTGGCGACCGACATCCTCGAGGCGTCGGCCCGTGCCTTCGTCCGAGCGATCTCGAACGCCCTCGAGGGCGTCGCGATCCGCGAGGCCGAGGAGGCGACCGCCGCCGGCGCTGTGGAGCGCACCCCGGGCCCGTAGGCGACGCCGATAGGCTGGCCGGACCGTGAGGCTCCGGCTGCCCGACGCTCCCCAGGCGAGGTCCCCGCTCTGGTGGTTCTGGGAGCGCTTCACCGACTTGCACACCGCCATCTACAAGGCGAGCCGCGGCAGGATCGGAGGCACCGCGTATGGGGCCCCGGTCATCCTGATCGAATCAGTGGGGCGAAAGAGCGGCAAGCGCCGCACCCACCCGCTGATCTGCGGTGAGGACGACGAGCGGCTGGTGATCGTCGCCTCGAAGGGCGGCATCGACCGCCATCCTGCCTGGTACCTGAACCTGAAGGCCAATCCCGAAACCACCGCCTGGTGGAAGGGGGAGCAGCGCCGGGTTAGGGCGCGCGACGCGACGGACGAGGAGCGCGAGCGCCTCTGGCCGATGATGGTCGAGACCTACCGCCCCTACGAGAGCTACCAGCGCCGCACGGACCGCCGCATCCCGATCGTCGTGCTCGAGCCGGCTTGAGCGCAGACATACACTCGTACGTGATAACGTACAACGTCCGATGTCGGCCACGATTCGACCCAAGGCCTCGAACGGCACCGCGCTCACAGCCGAGGGCGCCGTGGGCGCGCGGGTGAAGAGCCTGCGCGAGGCGATGGACCTCTCGCTGCGCGACCTCGCCGAGCGGAGCGGCGTCAGCGCCCCCATGCTCTCGCAGGTCGAGCGTGGGGACACCAGCCCGACGCTCGCGGTGGCTCAGAAGATCGCCGTCGGTCTGGATCTGACGCTCTCCCAGCTCCTCCGCCTCGACGAAGACCGGCACGTAGTGGTGGTTCGGGCTGGCAGCGGCCGCACCCGCAGGCGGCGCGGGCACACAGTGGAGGAGCTCACCCCGCCGCTGCCCGGCCAGCGCGCCGACGTCTCCGTCCACACGCTGGTGCCGGGTGCCGCGACCGGCGCTCCGGACGACCCACCGGTACACGAGCCCGGGAGCCGCGAGACGACTGTCGTGCTGGAGGGGACCGCGGAGCTCTTCATCGACGGCCAGCGGCACGAGCTCACGGAGGGCGACAGCGTCACCTTCGACGCAGACCTGCCGCACCATTTCGAGAACAACGGTGAGACCGATGCCCGGCTGATCGCGGTCGTCGCCGCCGGGCTCAGGCGAGGCTAGGGACCGATGGCCAAGAGCCTCTTCCAGAAGATCTGGGACGCCCACGAGGTCGACCGCGACCTGGTCTACATCGACCTCCACCTCGTCCACGAGGTCACCTCGCCGCAGGCCTTCGACGGGCTTCGTCTCGCCGACCGCAAGGTGCGACGGCCCGACAAGACCCTCGCGACGGCCGATCACAACGTGCCGACGGACGGGACTCCCGTCGCGGGGCTGATCGCGGATGAGCTCTCGCGCCGGCAGGTGGAGGCCCTGGAGCGCAACTGCGAGGAGTTCGGGATCCCGCTCTACTCGCTCGGCTCCGAGCGGCGCGGCATCGTCCACGTGATCGGCCCCGAGCTGGGCGTGACCCAGCCGGGACTGACGATCGTCTGCGGCGACTCCCACACCTCGACCCACGGTGCCTTCGGCGCGCTGGCGGTCGGAATCGGTACCTCCGAGGTCGAGCACGTCCTCGCAACCCAATGCCTCGTCCAGCGGCGCCCGAAGACGATGCGGATCGACTACACGGGTGAGCTCGGCTTCGGCGTCACGGCGAAGGACCTGATCCTCGCGACCATTGGGCAGCTCGGTGTCGCGGGGATGCGGGGCCACGCGGTCGAGTACGCGGGGGCGCCGATCCGCGCGCTGTCGATGGAGAACCGGATGACGATCTGCAACATGACGATCGAAGGCGGCGGCCGCGCCGGGTTGGTCGCCCCCGACGAGACCACCTTCGACTACCTCCGCGGCCGACCGGGAGTCCCGGCCGATTTCGACACCGCGGTGGAGCGCTGGCGCGAGCTGCCCAGCGACGACGGCGCCGACTTCGACACCGACGTGAGGATCGACGCCTCGGCGATCTCGCCGATGGTCACCTGGGGAACGACGCCGGGAATGGTGGTGCAGGTCACGGACACGGTGCCGGACCCGGGCGCGATGGACTCCCCGGCCGACCGCGAGGCCGGGGAGCGGGCCCTCGCCTACATGGACCTGCGGCCCGGGACTCCGATGACCGAGATCCCACTCGACCGCATCTTCATCGGCTCCTGCACGAACTCGCGGATCTCAGACCTGCGCGAGGCGGCCGGCCTGCTCGACGGACGCAAGATCGCCTCGAGCCTTCGCGGCATGGTCGTCCCGGGCTCGCAGCAGGTGAAGGCACAGGCCGAGGCGGAGGGCCTCGACGAGGTCTTCCGCTCCGCCGGGTTCGAGTGGCGCGAGTCGGGCTGCTCGGCGTGTCTGGGCATGAACCCGGACATCCTCAGCCCGGGAGAGCGCTGCGCCTCCACCTCCAATCGCAACTTCGAGGGGCGGCAGGGCGCCGGCGGCCGCACGCACCTGGTCAGCCCGAAGATGGCTGCCGCAGCCGCCGTCGAGGGCCGGTTCGTCGACATCAGGGAGTGGAGCTGAGATGGCGATGGATCCAGTTGACATCATCGAGGGCCGCGTTGCGGTTTTGGATCGCTCGGACGTCGACACCGACCAGATCATCCCCAAGCAGTTCCTGAAGCGGATCGAGCGCACCGGTTTCGGGGAGTTCCTCTTCTACGACTGGTTCCGCTCCGGCGAGATCGAGCTCGAGCCGCACCCGATCCTGGTCACGGGCCGGAACTTCGGCTCGGGCTCCTCCCGCGAGCACGCCGTCTGGGCGCTCAAGGACTACGGGTTCGACGCCGTCATCGCTCCCTCGTTCTCGGACATCTTCTATTCGAACTGCACGAAGAACGGGCTGCTGCCCGTGGTCCTCGACGAGGAGCACTGCCGGGCCGTCGGCGGGACCGGCGAGGCGCGCATCGACCTCGACGACCAGACCGTGAATTGCGCCGAGGGTGTCTTCCAGTTCGAGATCGACGAGGACATCAAGCACCGCCTGCTGAACGGGCTCGACGACGTGGCGATGACGCTGCAGCGGGCTGACGCAATCGACGAGTTCGAGGCTGCGGGCCGCGCCGACACCGGTCCGGTGACCACCTCGCTTTGAGCGCGGCCGGCCCCATGAACGTTGGGCCCCGCGAGTGGGACGCCCAGACCTACGACCGGGTCTCCGACCCGCAGTACGAGTGGGGCCTCGAGGTGCTCGACCGCCTCGAGCTCGCCGGCGACGAGCTGGTGATGGACGCCGGCTGCGGATCCGGACGCGTCACGGCAAAGCTGCTCGAGCGCCTCCCGGAGGGCCGGGTTCTCTGCGTCGACGCTTCCGAGTCGATGATCGAGAAGGCCCGTGAGGCCCTCGGCGACCGCGCCGACTACCTGGTGGCCGACCTCTCTGAGCTCGAGATCCCTGACCCGGTCGACGTGATCTTTTCCACTGCGACTTTTCACTGGGTCCCGGACCACGACCTGCTCTTCTCTCGCCTGCACGCCGCGCTCAAGCCCGGCGGCCGACTGAACGCGCAGTGTGGGGGAGAGGGCAATGTTGCGAAGCACGCGCAGGCGATCGTCAGCGTCGCCACCCGTCCGGAGTTCGCCGGCCACTTCGAGGGCATGACGATCATGTGGAACTTCGCCTCACCGGGCGAGACCGAGGCGCGCCTGCGCAACGCCGGTTTTGATCGGACCCGCTGTTGGCTCGAGAACAAGCCAGTGCAGCCCGAGCATCCCTACGACTTCACCACCACGGTCACGATGGGGCCGCACCTCTCCCGCCTGCCGGAGGGGATGCGCCGCTCCTTTGCCGAGGCGGTGCTCGAGCTGGAGGACGACCCGCTGACCCTCAACTATGTGCGCCTCAACATCGAGGCGACCAGTGCCGGCTGACGAAGGCTCCCTGAGCCGGCACACCACGACCGACTGGGACGCGAGGAACTACGACCGCCTCGCGGCGCCCCAGGAGGAGTGGGCGCGCAAGGTGCTGGAGCGCCTGCCGCTGGAGGGTGATGAGACCGTGCTCGACGCCGGCTGCGGCTCCGGCCGCGCGACCAAGTTGCTGCTCGACAAGCTGCCGGATGGGCGGGTGATCGGCGTCGATGGATCTCCCTCGATGATCGAGGTGGCGCGGGAGGCGTTCGCGGAAGACGACCGGGTCGCGCTGATCACCTCAGATCTGCTCGACCTGGAGCCGGCCCTGATCCGGGCTGAGGCCGATGTGGACACTGTCGACTCGGTCTTCTCCAACGCGACCTTCCACTGGATCCGCGACCACGATCGGCTCTTCTCGCGCCTGCGATCCGTCATCCGGCCGGGCGGCAGGCTGGTCGCTCAATGCGGCGGCCGCGGCAACGTGAAGGCGTGGGTCAAGGCCGTAAAGGCAGCCTCGGCCAACCAGCCGTTCGCCGCTCACGTCGCGGACTACGCTCCGTGGAACTTCTACGGGCCGGAGGAGACCGAGAGGAGGCTTCGCGGCGCAGGATTCGACGAGGTCCGGTGTTGGCTGGAGGAGGTCTCGGTCCTCCTCCCGGAGGACCCACGCGACTTCATCTCGGCGTGTGGTCTCGCCACCCACCGGGCGCGGCTGCCCGAGGACCTGAGAGAGCCCTTCACCGAGGCTGTCCTGGAATCGATCCAGAACTCCGACGAGCTGCGCTACGTGCGGCTGAATATCGACGCCGCATAGAGTCTCTGGCATGAGCCAGCGAATCGCCCTGCTCCCCGGCGACGGCATCGGCCCGGAGCTCGCCGAGGCTGCGTACCGGGTGCTGCAGGCGGTCGGCGACTTCGAGATCGCCGAGCACGCGATCGGGGGTGCCTCGATCGACGAGTACGGCACCCCGCTCACAGACGAGGTGCTCGAGGCATGTCGCGAGTCCGATGCCGTCCTGCTCTGCGCCGTCGGAGGGCCCAAGTGGGATACGACCGATCCCGACGCGCCCCGCCCCGAGCAGGGGTTGCTCGGGCTACGCAAGGGCCTCGGGCTGTTCGCGAACCTCAGGCCGGTGCGCCCGAGCGAGGCGCTGTTGGACGCCAGCCCGCTGAGAACGGGATCGAATCGAGGGGACCGACCTGTTGGTCGTGCGCGAGCTCACCGGCGGGATCTACTTCGGCGAGTCAGGGCGCGACGGCGACCGCGCCCATGACGACTGCGCCTATTCGGTCGAGGAGATCGAGCGGATCGCGCGGGTCGCGTTCGAGGCGGCGGGCGAGCGGCGGAGCCGGGTCACCTCCGTCGACAAGGCAAACGTACTCGAGACCTCGCGGCTCTGGCGTGAGACCGTCAACCGCCTCGGGCCCGAGTACGAAGGGATCGAATTGCGACCACCTGCTGGTCGACAACGCGGCGATGCAGCTGGTCGCGCGCCCGACCGAGTTCGACGTGATCGTGACCGAGAACCTCTTCGGCGACATCCTCAGCGACGAGGCGGCGATGCTCACCGGCTCACTCGGAATGCTGCCCTCGGCGAGCCTGGGGGAGAAGGGACCCGGGCTGTTCGAGCCGGTCCACGGCTCGGCGCCGGACATCGCCGGCAAGGGAATAGCCAACCCCCTGGCGACCATCCTGTCCGTGGCGATGATGCTGCGCTACGGCCTCGGGATGCACGAGGATGCGGATCGGATCGAGCGCGCCGTGGACGCCGCCCTGGCGGAGGGCCTGCGCACGCCCGACCTCGCCGGCGGCGAGGGCACGCGGGACGTGGGGACCGAAGAGATGACTACGGCGGTGATTGCGGGGCTTTAGGCAGGAATTCTGTTGCCCCGCGTGACGCGCATCGTTCATACTGACCGACTCGTGGAGAAGGCCGAGTTGATCTGGAAGAACGGTGAGTTCGTCCCCTGGGACGAGGCGAACGTGCACGTCCTCACTCATGGGCTCCACTACGGCAGCGGCGTGTTCGAGGGAATCCGCTGCTACGACGCGGAGATCGGCCCGGCGATCTTCCGCCACCAGGACCATCTCGACCGCCTCGCCAAGTCCGCCGAGCTCTACTATCTGCCGCTCTCCTACTCGCTCGAGGAGATTCGGGCGGCGACCAAGGAGCTGATCCGCCGCAACGGCCTGCGCAGCTGCTACATCCGCCCGCTCGCCTTCCGAGGCTACGGCGAGATGGGCCTCTACGCCAAGAGCGCGCCGGTTGACGTCGTCATCGCCGTCTGGCCCTGGGGCGCGTATCTGGGCGAGGAGGGCAAGAAGAAGGGCGTCAGCGCCAAGGTCTCCTCCTGGCGGCGGATCTCGCCCGCCGGGCTGATCCCGCACGCCAAGGCCTCGGGCCAGTACCTCAACTCCATCCTCGCCAAGACCGAGAGCGCCAACGCCGGCTATGACGAAGCCATCCTGCTCGATGAGCGCGGCTTCGTCTGCGAGGGCTCCGGCGAGAACATCTACCTGGTCCGCGAGGGCGCGATCGTCACCCCCGGTCACAGCTCGTCGATTCTCGACGGGATCAACCGCAAGTCGGTGATTCAGATCGCGCGCGACCTCGGCTACACGGTCGTCGAGCGCGACGTCGCGCGCGCCGAGCTCTACCTGGCCGAGGAGGTCTTTCTGACCGGCACGGCCGCCGAGCTGGTGCCGATCCGTGAGATCGACGATCACAACCTGGGCGACCCCGGCGAGATCACCCGCGTGATCCAGGGCAAGTTCGACGACGCGCTCCACGGGCGCCTCGAGGAGTACCGCGAGTGGCTCGATCCGGTCGGGGAGCCCACCGGCACGCCACCGCCTGACCCGACGCGTGCCGAGGTGGAGGCCGAGGAGGTTGGAGAACCCGCCTCCGGTACATTGGGTTCCTGATGCTGCACCGCTTCACAGGGCGAATTACGCAGGCCGCCTAGCGGCCACTCCAGTCCGCCCCCGCGACCCCCGGACGCGAAGCGGAGGAGGCCGCCGTTGACGAAGCCAGAAAGGCAGCGATGCGACAGATACTCCTCTACGACACGACTTTGCGCGACGGCATGCAGGGCCAGGGCATGTCGCTCTCTGCGCAGGAGAAGGTGCGGGTGGTCCGCAAGCTCGACGAGCTCGGCATCCACTTCATCGAGGCGGGCTTCCCGGGCTCGAACCCGAAAGAGCTCGAGCTCTTCGAGATGCTCGCCGACGTCGAGCTCGATCAGGCCGCCGTCTGTGCCTTCGGCATGACCCGGCGCCGCGACACTGAGGCCGCCGAGGACGAGGCGCTGCGGCTGCTCGCCACGGGCTTCGCCCCGGTGGTGACGCTGGTCGGCAAGACCTGGGGCCTGCACCTCGAGAAGGTCACCAAGGTGAGCCGCGAGGAGAACCTGGCGATGATCCGCGACTCGATCGCCCACCTGGTGGGGGCGGGCAAGCGGGTGATCTACGACGCCGAGCACTTCTTCGACGGCTACCGCAACGACGCGGGCTACGCCCTCGAGTGCCTCCAGGCGGCTGCGGAGGCGGGCGCCGAGAACGTCACGCTCTGCGACACGAACGGCTCCAGCCTGCCCGCCCAGATCGCCGAGGCGACCACGGCGATGGTCGATGCTCTCGACGTCGCCGTTGGTATTCACACCCACAACGATCTGGAGTGTGCGGTCGCGAACTCGCTGGCAGCCGTCGAGCAGGGGGCGAACCTCGTGCAGGGCACGATGAACGGCGTCGGGGAGCGGACCGGCAACGCCAACCTGACCTCGATCCTGCCCGCCCTACAGTTGAAGATGGGTTATCGCTGCGTCACCGACGAGCAGCTCGTCCGGCTTACCGGGATCGCACACTTCGTCGACGAGCTGCTCAACATCACGCCCGACCCCGACCAGCCCTTCGTCGGCCGCAACGCCTTCGCCCACAAGGGCGGCATGCACGTGGCCGGGGTCAATGCCGACACTCGGACCTTCGAGCACATGGATCCGGCTCAGATCGGCAACGAGCGCGAGCTGGTGGTCTCCGAGCTCTCCGGCAAGGGGACGGTTCTTCAGCGGGCGGAGCGCTCGGGCATCACGCTCGACGACGAGCAGGCGGCGAGGGCCCTACGCACCCTGAAGGAGCGCGAGCATCGCGGCTACCACTACGAGGCGGCCGACGCCTCCTTCGATCTGCTCCTGCGCCGGGAGGGCGATCACTACGAGTCCCTCTTCCGGCTGGAGGGCTTCCGGGTACTGGTCGAGAAGCGCGAAGACGGCAAGGTCGTCACCGAGGCCACGATCAAGATATGGGTGGACGGCGAGCGCTATCTGCGCACCGCCGAGGGCAACGGCCCGGTGAACGCGCTCGACAAGGCGCTGCGCGGAGCGATCACCGACCGGCATCCGCACCTGGCGGACATCGAGCTGACCAACTACAAGGTCCGGATCCTCGACGAGCACCACGGAACCGGCGCGGTCACCCGGGTACTGCTCGACTCCTCGGACGGGGAGCGCGAGTGGGGATCTATCGGGGTCTCGGAGAACATCATCGAGGCCTCTTGGGAGGCCCTGGTCGACTCGCTCGAGTATGCCTTCCAGCCACGCGAACAGGGCTCCGCACCGAGTGAACGAACCGATACCGCTCGCACGACCTGAGCTCGGCCCGCGCGAGGAGGAGCTGCTGCTGGAAGTCGTCCGCTCTGGCTCCCTTTCGCTGGGCCCCAAGCTCGAGCAATTCGAGCAGGACTTCGGCGAGTGGCTGGGCGGCGGCTACGCGGTCGCGGTCTCCAGCGGGACCGCGGCGCTCCATCTCGGGGTCAGGGCCATGGGCTGGGGGCAGGGCGACGAGGTGATCACCAGTCCACTGAGCTTCGTCGCGACCGCCAACTCGATCCTCTATGAGGGCGGAAGACCCGTCTTCTGCGACATCGACCCGGTCACCTTCAATGTCGATCCCTCCGCGGTCGCGGCGGCGGTGACCGACGCCAGCGCCGGGATCCTGCCCGTCCACATCTTCGGCTATCCGGCCGACCTGCCGGCCCTGGCCGAGATCGCCGGCGAACGAGGGCTCGGGATGATGGAGGACGCGGCGCAGGCGCTCGGCGCCGTGGACCGAATGGGCCGGCGGATCGGCACTGCCGGGAACATCGCGACGTTCGCCTTCTATGCGAACAAGCAGATGACCACCGGGGAGGGCGGGGTCCTGGTCACCTCCCAGCGCGAGGTCGCGGAGCGAGTGAGGAGCGAGCGCAACCAGGGTCGTGCGCCGGACATGGCCGAGGTGGAGCACAACCGCATCGGCTTCAACTACCGGCTCTCGGACTTGCAGGCCGCGATCGGCATCGCTCAGGTCGAGCGCATTGGCGAGCTGCTCGACACCCGCGACAACGTCGCTGACCTCTACCGCGAGCGGCTCACCCAGGTCGGTGCCGCGGCCGCGGGCGAGAATGATGATCACGACATCGTGCTCCCCTGCGAGAACAGGGGCGACGAGCGACGCAGCTGGTTCGTCTTCGTCGTCCAGCTCCCGGTGGGTGTGGATCGGGACGCGGTGATCTCTTCGCTCGCGCAGAACGGGATCGCCTCCAAGGCCTACCTGCCCTGCATCCACCTGCTGCCGCCCTACAGGGAGCGTTTTGGCTTTGTGGGCGGGGAGTTCCCGATCGCCGAGCGGGTCTCCGAGCGCTCGCTCGCCCTGCCGTTCTTCACCTCGATGACCGAGTCACAGGTCGATCGGGTCTGTACGGCGCTCGGCGAAGCCCTGGGTCGCCGGCCCTAGACTTGACGCGAGGGTGCGCCGTTAATGCGAGGCGCGCGCAAGCGCGACTCGTGTTATGTCGGAGGCGCAACCCGTTTTATGACTCGCTTTGGCGAAGAACAGGACCCGCTCTTCCGGCGTATCAACTCCTCGATCTCCTTCGACTGGCGGCTGGGGTCGTTCGACATCGAGCAGTCCAAGGCCCACGCCCGGGCGCTGGCGAAGCTCGGCGTGCTCGACGAGGACGAGCTCGCGCAGATCACCGAGGGCCTCGACAAGGTCGGTGGCGAGCTCGATCAGGGGACCTTCGCGTTCCGCGAGGACGACGAGGACATCCACATGGCGATCGAGCGGCGCCTCACCGAGCTGATTGGGCCGCTCGGCGGCAAGCTCCACACCGCGCGGTCGCGAAACGACCAGGTGGCGACCGACCTGGCGCTGTTGGTGCGGGCGCATGCCGCCCGGGCGATCGCCCTGCTCGAGTCCCTGATGGAGACCCTGGCGACGCAGGCGGAGGCGCACCGCGATTGGCCGGCCCCGGCCTACACCCACCAACAGCGCGCGCAGCCCGTCTACCTCGGCCACCACCTGCTCGCCTACTTCTGGATGTTCGAGCGCGACGCCCGCCGTTTCTTCCGCGCCGCAGAGGCCACCACGGACATGCCCGCGGGCTCCGGGGCGGTGGCCGGGCTCAACTGGGACGTGGACCGCGACGCGCTCGCGGAGGACCTCGGTTTCGAGCGCCCCTACGCGAACTCGCTGGACGCGGTTTCGAATCGGGACTTCGCCCTCGACTACCTCTCGGCCGCGGCGATCTGCGCCATGCATCTCTCCCGGCTCGGCTCCGAGATCGTGCTCTGGTCGAGCCAGGAGTTCGGCTTCTGTGAGCTGCCCGACTCCTTCGCCTCGGGCTCGAGCATCATGCCCCAGAAGAAGAACCCCGATGCCGCTGAGCTGCTGCGCGGCAAGGCCCCACGGGTGGCGGCGTCGCTCGCCAGCCTGCTCGGCACCATGCACGCCCTGCCGCTCGGCTACAGCAAGGACCTCCAGGAGGACAAGGAGCCTCTGTTCGACGCTATCGACAACCTCGAGCTCTGCCTGGCCGCGGCCACCGGCATGCTTGCCGGAATCCGGTTCAACCGGGAGGCGCTGGCGGCGGCGGCGGAAGACGAGATGCTCGCCGCCACCGACCTCGCGGACGCGCTGGTGCGGGAGGGGGTCCCCTTCCGCGAGGCCCACGGACTGGTGAGCGGTCTCGTGCGGACGGCGATCGAGTCGGGCAAGGTGCTTTCGGAGCTGACCGACTCCGAGCTCGACGGCGTGCCCGAGGACGCCCGGCAAGCGGTTCGGCGGGCCCTCGAGTCCGGTCGGACGATCGAATCCAAAGTTTCCGCCGGGGGCACGTCCTCCGCGCGCGTGGAGGAGCAACTCGAACGGGCGCGCGAGGCGCTCACGGCATTGCGAGCGTGAACCGGGAGTTCTTTGATCGCTCCGTGCACGAGGTCGCGCGCGACCTGATCGGCTGCGAGCTCGCCGTCGGCAACACCGCGGGGATCATCGTCGAGACCGAGGCCTATGAGGCCTCGGATCCGGCCTGCCACGCCTATATCGGGCGCACCGCGCGCAACGAGGTTCTGTTCGGCCCTCCGGGACATGCCTACGTCTATCTCTCCTATGGCATCCACAGCCTGCTCAACGCCGTGGCCGAGCCGCAGGGCAGCGCCGCCGCCGTGCTGATCCGAGCGCTGGAGCCGACCGAGGGGGTCGAGCTGATGCGCGAGCGCCGGCGGCGCCAGGAGATCGATCAGCTCTGCTCCGGGCCGGGCAAGCTCACCGAGGCGCTTGGCGTCGGCCTGTCCCTGAACGGCGCGGACCTCCTCGCGCCTCCATTCGAGCTCTCACCCCGGCCGGAGAACTGGAACGGCACCGAGATCGTGGCGGCGACGCGGATCGGCATCACCAAGGCCGCGGAGCTCCCCTGGCGCTACTGCGCCGCAGACAGCCGATACGTGTCGCGGCCACGCCCCGCGGTTGATGGCGTCGCCGCCGGTCGGGGGCGCTAGCGCCGCAATCATCAGGCGCGGCGACTAACGCCGCCGCTTCAAATGGTGCGGCAGAGCGCCCCTAGAGACCGGTCCCGCCGGTGCCGCCGCTGGGCGCACCGCCGCCGCCACCGCCGCCGCCACCGCCCGAGCTCGGGGGCGCCGGGGTCGAGGCGGGGCCGCCGCCGCCACCTCCACCGGTGCTGCCGCCGCCGCCTCCACCGGTGTCGCCGCCGCCGCCACCGCCTCCGCCGGTGTTGCCACCGCCACCGCTGGAGGAATACCCAGACGAGCCCGACGAGTATCCGGAATAACCGGAGGATCCGATGTCGGTGGTGCTGGTGCTACTCGAGTCACCCTTGTGGGCCTCGGCGGCCTTCTGCTCGCGGTAGATCGACTCGATCGCGCTCATGATCCGTCCCCAGATCAGCGCAGGGTAGGTGCCGCCGTCGACTGGGCCACCGTTGTAGTCGGTGGACATCGACTCGGTGCTGTCTCTGTGGCCCACCCAGACACAGGCGGTGAAGTGATCGGTGCCGCCGCAGAACCAGGCGTCGCCGTTGTTCTCGGTCGTCCCCGTCTTCCCCCAGGCATTGGAGCCGGCCGACTGGGCCAGTACGCCTGTTCCGGCGAGGACGTTCTCGCGAAGGATGTTCTTCATGGTCGAGGCGACGCCCGAGGAGAGGACGCGGATCTTCCGGGTCTTGTCCTCGGCGATCGTGTCGCCACCCGGCGAGCTGACCTTGTCGATGGCGACGGGGCCGAGCTGCTCGGGCTTGTCGTTGGGGCCGGGGCTCGAATCCAGGTTGCCGCCCACACGCTCGCCGCCGGTCGAGATCGTCTCGAAGGCGTGTGCCATCTCGATCGGGCTGACGCCCGGGTCGATCGCTCCCAGCACCATCGAGGGATTCGTCGAGAACTTCGTGTCGATGCCCATCTCGTGCGCGGTGTGGGCGATCCGCTTGGTCCCGCCCCGGACGGCGGGACTCCCGCCACAGCCCGACGTGCATCGCAGGGTGTCGCCGAGGGCGAGCTCCGCGTACACGGAGTTGTCCGAGTGGATGGTCGCCGTCTCGAGGCTGGAGCTGCCGTAGTACTCGTCGCCGTAGTTGTGGACGTCGAAGTACTCGTTCTTCGAGTGGGGAACCTTGAAGATCTTCTCGTTCGAGGCGTAGCTGGTACTGGGCGAGATGCCCTGGCTCAGAGCGGTCGCCAAGGTGAACGGCTTGAAGGCCGACCCCGGCTGGCGGTGGCCGTTGGTGGCGATGTTGAAGGGCTCCTCGTTGAAGTCATTGCCGCCGACCATCGCCTTGACGCCGCCGGTCTCGTTGTCGAGTACGACCACTGAGGCCGTCGGGGCGATGCCTGCCAGGGTGCTCTGGGCGATCTCCTGAGCCGTGTTCTGCATGTCGAGGTCGAGGGTGCTCTGGACCGTGAGGCCGCCACCGAAGGCACGCCCGGGTCCGTAAAGGTCGACCACCTGCTGGCGCAGCCAGGAGGTGAAGTAGGGCGAGAGGGAGTCGTCCTTGGGCTTGGCGATCTCGGAAGGTGCCGGGAGCTGGGTCTTGATCCCCTCGTCGTATTCCGCCTGGTCCATGTCCCCCTCGTTCAGCATCTTCTGGAGCACGAGGTTGCGCCGGTCCAGCGCCGCCTGCGGGTTGATGCGCGGCGAGTAGGCGGACGGCGAGCTGATGATCCCGGCGAGCATCGCGGCCTCCGGCGGAGTCAGGTCCTTGGCGCACATCTCATGCCCGCTCCTGCCGCAGCCGGGATGGTTCCAGCCGAAGTAGGTGCGTGCCGCAGCCTCGATGCCGTAGGCGCCCTCGCCGAAGTAGATCGTGTTGAGGTACTCGGTGAGGATCTTGTCCTTGTCCCAGTGGCGCTCGATCTGGTACGCGAGCGCAGCCTCGCGGAATTTTTGGAAGATGGTCCGGCTGCCCTGCGCCTCGAGCGCGTTCTTGACGAACTGCTCGGTGATCGTCGAGGCCCCCTGCGTGGATCCGCCGGGGACCAGGTCCGCGAGTCCGGCTCGGAACATGCCCTTGATGTCGACACCGCTGTGCTCGTAGAAGCGGCGGTCCTCGATCGCGACGGCGGCCTCCTTCATGTAGGGGGAGATGTCGCCCGACTCGACCAGGATCCGCTGGTTGTTGTTGAGCAGAGCCCCGATCTTGTTGCCCTGGTCGTCGACCACGACCGAGTTCTTGGCCTCCGCGAACTCCTTCTTGTTCTCGAGCTGCGGCAGGTCCTGGGAAATCGCCATCATCATCCCGAAGAAGGTGGAGACGATCGCCAGCATGCCGAGGCCGACGATCAGGATCAGCAGGCGGAGCTTCTTGATGCGGCCGGGCTTCGGCTTGCGGGGTCGCCGGGAGCTGATTCGACGGGGAAGGTGTGGGGGAGGGGGCCTGCCGGCACCACCGGCCGGACGGGGCTGCGCCACCCGGGTGGGGACGCGCTCGCGGAGGGCGTGAACCCGATCGCGGCTCTCGGCGATCCTCTCACCGCCCACTCGGCGCAGGCCCTGGAGGCCGCCACGGACGGCGTTCCTCATCGCGGAGCCGCGCCGCGCCGCTGCGCTCTTCTGCGGCTGGCGCTCCAGAATCGACTCGAAGTCGCCCTCTTCCTCTTCCGCAGCGCGCTCGAGCCTCTCCCTCTCCACCTGTAGATCGAGGATCGGGCTCGGTCGACGCGAGGCGCGTCGGCGGGCTTCCTTGGCGAAGTTGCGGGCCTCACCGGGCGTCGGCGGGCCCGCCGGCCCGTCATCACGCTCGCGGAGCGGGGAGAGGTAGCCGGGCTCGAAGGCATCGTCCCCGATGCTGAGCCAGTCGTCCTCTGCGGGGCCCCGGGGGGCGTCTCGCCCG
>CAVOGY010000007.1:0-177500 GCA_963695675.1 uncultured Solirubrobacterales bacterium | reverse complement strand
CAACCAAGAGGTTGGCTTAGAAGCAGCCATTCCTTGAAAGAGTGCGTAACAGCTCACTGGTCAAGTGTTCGGGCGCGGAGAATTCAACGGGGCTCAAGCCACCCTCCGAAGCTGTGAGCTCGTAAGAGCGGTAGGAGAGCGTTCCGGTGCCTGTGAAGCGGGGGCGTAAGCCGTCGTGGAGGAGCCGGAAGTGAGAATGCCGGCATGAGTAACGAGAGAGGGGTGAGAATCCCCTCCACCGATTGTCCAAGGTTTCCTGAGTAAAGTTCGTCTGCTCAGGGTCAGTCGGGACCTAAGGCGAGGCCGAAAGGCGTAGCCGATGGCCAACAGGTTGATATTCCTGTACCACGTCGTGTCCGCTATGACCGATGGGGTGACGGGGAAGGCTAAGGGAACCCAGGCGATGGTCGTCCTGGGGCAAGTACGTAGCCAGTCGCGGTAGGCAAATCCGCCGCGGCGTTACGGCGAGGTGCGATGCCAGCTGGCTTGATCGCCGGCCAGTCCCTGAAGCCATGCCTCCGAGAAAAACCTCTAGGCAGGACATGCGTGCCCGTACCTACAACCGACACAGGTGGACAGGTAGAGAATACTGAGGTGAGCGAGCTAACCCTCGTTAAGGAACTCGGCAAATTCGCCCCGTAAGTTCGCGAGAAGGGGCGCCCCGGTAAGGTGAAACCCATACGGGTGGAGCCCGAGGGGGCCGCAGTGAAAAGGTCCAACCGACTGTTTACCAAAAACACAGGCCTCTGCTAAGTCGTAAGACGACGTATAGGGGCTGACGCCTGCCCGGTGCCGGAAGGTTACGCGGCGCTGTTAGCCACTTCTGTGGCGAAGCAGCAAAGCTAAGCCCCGGTAAACGGCGGCCGTAACTATAACGGTCCTAAGGTAGCGAAATTCCTTGTCGGGTAAGTTCCGACCTGCACGAATGGCGCAACGAGTTGGACGCTGTCTCAACGAGGGGCTCGGTGAAATTAGAGTCTCGGTGAAGATACCGAGTACCCGCAGAAAGACGGAAAGACCCCGTGAACCTTTACTGCAACTTGATATTGGAGTCCGGAATATCTCGCTCAGGATAGGTGGGAGGCAGTGAACCTGTGGCTTTGGCCGCAGGGGAGCCACCCTTGAGATACCACCCTTGGTGTTTTGGGCTTCTAACACGCCGCCGTTACCCGGGGCGTGAACAGTGTCAGGCGGGCAGTTTGACTGGGGCGGTCGCCTCCTAAAATGTAACGGAGGCGCCCAAAGGTTCCCTCAGCACGGTTGGAAATCGTGCGTAGAGTGTAAAGGCAACAAGGGAGCTTGACTGCGAGACCGACGGGTCGAGCAGGAACGAAAGTTGGGCTTAGTGATCCGGCCGTGGAAAGTGGAATTGCGGCCGCTCAACGGATAAAAGGTACTCCGGGGATAACAGGCTTATCGCGCCCAAGAGTCCATATCGACGGCGCGGTTTGGCACCTCGATGTCGGCTCGTCGCATCCTGGGGCTGGAGCAGGTCCCAAGGGTTGGGCTGTTCGCCCATTAAAGCGGCACGCGAGCTGGGTTCAGAACGTCGTGAGACAGTTCGGTCCCTATCTTCTGTGGGCGTTGGAGAGTTGAGAGGAGTCGTCCCTAGTACGAGAGGACCGGGATGAACGCGCCTCTGGTGTACCAGTTGTCTTGCCAAGGGCACTGCTGGTTAGCTACGCGCGGCACGGATAAGCGCTGAAAGCATCTAAGCGCGAAGCCAGCCTCGAGATGAGCTCTCCCATCCCCTTGAGGGAGTAAGACGCCTGGTAGACCACCAGGTCGATAGGCCGGCTGTGCAATCGCAGCAATGCGATCAGCAGACCGGTACTAATGCGTCGAGGGCTTGACGGATTTTCTTGCTTCTTGCCCAGGCCTAGTGCGGTTTTCAAGGTCCACGGGGCCGTCTCGCAAGCTTTCGGTGGCGAGATAGCGAGAGGGAAACACCTCTTCCCATTCCGAACAGAGCCGTTAAGCCTCTCAGCGCCGATGGTACTTGGCGGGCAACCGCCCGGGAGAGTAGGTCGCCGCCGGTCTTATTGAAGAGCCGCCCCGAGGGGCGGCTCTTTCTACGCCCGCAATCGCGGGCCCTCCCAAATTGGTCGGCTCGAGAGTTCCGGGTGCTGCGATCCGCCGGAAGCTGGTTCTAGGCGGCGATGCGCTCGGGAACGCCCGCCCGATCGTGCAGATGATGCGGAGCGCCCGAGGCGAGGCCCGAAGGGCGCCGCTCGCAGTCCCGCGCCGGTTCGGGCTCGATCCCGAACTCGCCGAGCGTGGCGAAGTCGACCACCAGGTCGGCTGCGTCGAGCAGCCGCTCTCTTATGTCTATGAGCTTGCCTGACATGGGCGGGGAAGGTAAGGATGGCCTCGGACGGAACCCAGGCATTTGCAGGGGAACTTGCAAGGGCCGCCTGACCGCCGGAAATGCCAGGGCTGGGGGAGGGCGGAGGGAGTCGTCGGAGCGATCGTCGGGATCCTGCTGATCGCCGCGATCTTCTTGATGACCACCAAGCCCGGCCTCGGCTGAGGCGCCGCCGGCAGACGACGGCTCGGCTAGCGACCCCGGCGACCGAAGCTGTGCGGAGCGGGGAGCGAGGCCGCCAGCTCCGCCATTGCCGCCTCCCGGACCCCGTCGAAGCCGCGCTTGGAGAGACCGACCGTGGAATACCCGGCGAGCGCCGGTTCGCGGCGCGGGTTTTCGCCGGGCTCCCTCTGCTCACCCGGATCGCGTCCCGTCTCCCTGCGGACGGGCGGTTCCAGCTCGGGCTTCGGCCTTGGTAGCTCGGTCGGCTGCAGGCGCTCGATCCGCGAGACGACCACGTTGGTCGTCCCCTCCCGATGCTCGAGCTTTCCGGCGGCCAGCACGAAGCCGGAGGTCCTCACCGCCAGGCGACAGCGCTCGACCACCGACGGGGGCGCGATCAGGTTGATCGTCCCGCGCTCGTCCTCCAGCAGCATGAAGACCACCCCGTTGGCCGTCGCCGGCCGCTGGCGCGCCACCACCATCCCGGCCACGCTGACCCTTGCGCCGTCGCGCGTGCGGGCCAGGCCCTCGCTGGGGAGTACCTCGGTCGGCAGGGACCCCCGCAACAGCTCCATCGGATGCTTGCCGAGCGTCATCCCGGTCGTCCGGTAGTCCGCCACGATCCGATCCCACGGCCCAAGCGGGGGCAGTGGGGGAGTGGGGGACCCATCGAGCGGCAGCGCCAGCTGCGCCCCATCCTCCGTCCGGCTGGCGCGCGCGGCTCCCCCGATCTCCCAGAGGGCGGGCCGCCTTAGATCCGCATCGGGGTCCGCGGGTGTTTCCGCGCGGGCGCCGGAGCCCTTCAGGGGAAACTCGTGGCCCGTCTGATCCACCTTGACCTCGACGGGCACCCGCCGATGAACCAGGGAATCGCATGCCCCCGCCCATGCAAGCCGCTGCAGCGAGGCCGCTCCGGCGCCAGAGCGCCCGGCGAGGTCCGAGATGCTCCGGTAGGACCCACCCCGCCGGCGCTCCTCGACCACGGCCTCGGCATCGATCTCGGTCAGCTCGGCCACATAGCCGAGCCCGATTCGGACCGGCGGATTCCCCGAGGACCCAGCCGCCGCTCCTGTGGTCTCCACCCGGCAATCGACCTCACTCACGTTGACGTCGGGCGGCAGGATCTCGACCCCCCGCCGCTGCGCCTCGTGCACCAGCGCATCCGGGGGGTAGAACCCCATCGGCTGCTCGTTGAGCAGGCCGCAGAGCAACTCCGGCCCGTAGTGCACCCTCAGCCAGGTCGATTGGTAGGCGAGCAACCCGAACGCCGCCGAGTGCGCCTTGGGAAACCCGAACCCGGAGAACCCCTCGATCTGCCCGAAGACCCGCTCCGCCACCTCGCGCGAGACCCCGCGCCCCACAGCCCCCTCGATGAACCGCTCCCGGTAGCGGAGCATCGCCGCCTCCGACCGCTTTCGGCTCATTGCCCTGCGCAGCCCCTCGGCCTCCCCGACCGAGAACCCGGCCAGCGCCATCGCCACCTCGAGCACCTGGTCCTGGAAGACGATCGCCCCTAGCGTGTCCCGCAGCACCGGCTCGAGCGAGGGATGCTCGTACGGGACCTCGTAGGAGGGATCCTCCCGCAGCCGCTTGCGCCGCTCGATGTAGGGATGGACCGCGCCGCCCTGGATCGGACCCGGCCTCACCAGCGCCACCTGCACCGTCAAATCGTCGAGATTCCGGGGCAGGGTGCGGGGCAGCATCTGCATCTGCGCCCGGCTCTCGATCTGAAAGACACCGGTCGTCTCTGCCCGCTGGATGGTGCTCCACACCTCCTCGTCGTCGAGCGGAACGTGGGAGAGATCGATCCGCTCCCCGCGGGTGCGCGCGATCTCGTCGACGCATCGCTCGACCGCCGAGAGCATCCCCAGCCCGAGCAGGTCGATCTTCAGGAACCCGGCGTCGGCGCACGAGTCCTTGTCCCACTGGACGATCTGCCGATCCTCCATCGCCGCCGGTTGCACCGGGCAGAGCTCGACCAGCGGCGCGGTCGAGATCACCATCCCGCCCGGGTGCTGGGAGATGTGTCTGGGGAGCCCCGCGATCTCCGGCAGCAGCTCGGCCAGCGCCCGCCAGCGAGGCGACCGCGACCGCAGCCCGCCCAGCGTCTCCTCCATCCGCGCCCAGGCATCGCGGCTCGCCTCGTAGACGTCGACCGCACGGGCCAGCCGCTCCACCTCGCCGGCCGGCAGGCCCAGCGCCTTGCCCAGATCACGGATCGCCCCGCGTGCCCGGTAGGTGGCGAAGGACGCGACCAGCGCCGAGCGCTCCGGCCCGTAGCGCTCATGCACCCGCGGAATCAGCTTCTCGCGGATGTCCCGGGGAAAATCGAGATCGATGTCCGGGACCTCGGTCAGCTCCTCGTTGAGGAAGCGCCCCAGGAAGAGGTCGTTCTTCACCGGGTCGATGTGCGAGAGCCCGGTCAGGTAACAGACCAGCGAGCTGACGCTCGAGCCCCGCCCCCGACCCGGCGGCAGCAGCCGCCGGGCGGAATCCGGCCCACGCACCTCGACCGCGACCTCGCGCGCCAGCTCCAACATGTCCTGATGAAGCAGGAAGAAGCCGGAGAGACGTAGCTCCCTGATCAGCGCCAGCTCCTCCTCCAGCCGCCGCTCGGCCTCGGCACGGTTGGGCGCCTGCTCATAGCGGTGGATCAGCCGCACCCGGCAGAGCTCTGCAAGCCGACGGTCCGCGCCCCGGTCCTCCGCGCCGGGATAGCTGTAGCCGAGCTCGCAGGTGAGATCGAAGCGGAGGCGATCGGCGAGCCGCTCCGTCTCGAAGACGGCCTCCGGATGGTCGTGAAACCGCGCCGCCGCCTGCTCACTGGAGAGCAGGGCGGACGCCGAGTTGCCCCGGCGAAGTCCCTCGGTCTCGTCCAGCGTCGCCCCCAGCCGCACCGCCACCAGCGCATCCTGGAGAGGAAGGCGCGACCGCTCGTGGGCATGTGCGCCGCCGGTCGCTACCGTCGGAACGCCGAGGCGTTCCGCGAGCGAAGCGAGCCAGCGGTTGCGCGAACGGTCGTGGCGCCAGAGCGGCCGCTGCAGCTCGATCCGGAACCCGTCGCGGCCGAAAGCTCCCAGCAACCGCCGGGCGAGCGTCTCCGCACCGGCTGGATCTCCGCGCTCCCACGTTCCGGCGACCGCGCCGTCACGGGCGCAGCCAGAGAGACAGACCAGCCCATCGGTGTTGCGCTCCAGCTCCTCGATCGGGATCGAGGGCGGCAGCGCCTCCCGTCGATGCGAGGGTGCGCGAGAGCGCAACCCGTTTGATGCGGACTCACGGGTTCCTCGATGGGCAGCGGTGATCTGCCGGCAGAGATTGGCCCAGCCCTTCGCGTCCTCGACCAGGAGGGTGACGTGCACCGGACGAGGCATCCGCCGTTGCACCTCCACGGTCAGCTCGCAGCCAACGATCGGGCGCACCCCGACCCCCCCGCAGGCGTGGGCGAACTCCATCGCCCCGCAGACGTTGTCGTGGTCGGTCAGCGCCAGGGCCTCGTGGCCTAGCCCCGCGGCCGTGGCCGCCAGCTCGGCCGGGTCGGAGGCGCCGTCCAGGAAGGAATAGGCCGAATGGCAATGGAGCTCGACGTACATCAATCCCGCTGCCGGAACCATTGATGCGAGGGTGCGCGAGAGCGCAACCCGTTTGATGAGGCCTCGCAGAAGACGACGACGTCGCTGCCGTCCTCGAGCACCAGCTCGAAGTAGCGCCGCCGCAACGGCCTCTGCGTCCACCAGCCGTCCTCGACCAGCCACTCCTCGCGAACCGACTCGACCGCCAGCCGGCCCACCGCCAGCGGCACTCCGTCCGAGCCGACCTGGACCGGGACCGGCCAGGGCTTGTTGACCCGGTTGGGTCTCACGGCTTCGCCATCAAGACGGGTTGCTCCTCGGCTCCGCCTGCGGAGCACCCTCGGACCACGGCATCAGCACCTCCCGCCGCTCAGGCACCCGTGACTCGGGATCCACCTCGAGCACCCGCAGCACCGATTCAGAACCCGCGGCCGAACGGGTCTGGCGCACCGCCTCCGAGATCCGCCGGTGCCTCTCCTGCTCGGGGCTCGAGATCGTCAGCTGTTCCCCCGTCTCCGGTCCCAGCGATACGGCCTCGAGCCGTAGCGTCGCGGCCGGGGCGGGCAGGAGGGCGAGGTGGGGGAGGAGGGCATCGGCGAGCCGGGCTCGATCGGCACTGGCCCGCCGCAGCGCGACCTGACGGCGCCACCCCCCACCGGCGGCGAGGCGGGCGGAGAGCCGCAGCGCCCGCAGGGTCCGGCCACGTCGCGCGCCGTGGGCGAGCAGCCGCGAGATCAGCAGCTCGAGTGCCCGCTCGAGCTGCTGGCCGGAGACCGCCTCGGGAAGCTCCAGCTCCACCGCGATCACCTCGCGCACCGGGCGCGGCCGCAGTTCCTCATCCTCACCGCGGGCCAGCCGCAGCGCCCGCAGCCCCAGCCGCCCGAAGCGATCGGCGACCGCATCGCGGGACAGCCCGGCGAGCCGTCCGAGGGTGGAGATGCCGAGCCGCTCGAGCTCGTTGGGGAGGTCGTCAGCCTCGTCTCCGCCCAGTCGTCCGCAGAGGAGCGACACCGGCAGCGGCGCCAGGAACGTGGGCGCGCCTCCCTTCGGAACTACCCTCGATTGATCGGCGGCCACGTACGCGCAGAAGCGGCTCGGCGCGGCGCCGAGCTGCGCGGAGGAGCCCAGCGCCTCTCGGGCACCCTCCAGCACGCCCTCGATCCCTCCCCAGAGGCCACCCAGGCCGCCCGCCTCGAAGAACGCCTCGCCGGCGCGGCCCGACTCGACCTCCGCGCCGATCCCCTCGAGCCGCCGCAGCGCCTCCTCCCAGGAGCTCTCGGCCCGCTCAGGATCCGGTGGGATCAGGGCCAGCTCGGGGCAGCGGGCGAGCGCCTCTCCCATCCTCATCCCCAGCCTCAACCCGAACCTCTCCGCGGTCGCGGAGACCTCCCCGATCAGCTGCGCAGCGCCCGGTTCCGGGGCCAGCGCCGCCGGCCGCTTCAAGATCCTCGGCTCCGCGACTGCGGCAATCAGCCGGAAGCGGGGGATCAGGGCGCATGCGACGGGCATCGAACGTATGTTCGTATACCCGCGACAAAAGGTCAAGGAAAATGGGTTAAGGAGATGGGCGGCGGGGAAGCCTAGGGGACATGCTGATCGCCGCGTTGATCGTTTTCTGCGTTCTGCTCTTCATCCTCGCCTTCCTCGCGCCACGGCTATCGCGCCACTTCCAGCGGGCCGGCGACAAGCCGCTCCAGCTGGGGCAGCAGACCACCGGAAAGGCGCCGGGCCGGCTCGGAAGGTGGCTCCAGAAGCCGTTCTCCAAGAGCCGCAAGGCGGTCCAAAAGAGCGGGGCCAAGGGCAGGCAGGAGCGGGCGAAGACGCCTCTCTAAGGCTGAACGCACCGGCGGGGCCCGAGTAGTCTGCGCGAAGTGGCCAATCGCGAACCCATAACCGAGGAGCTGCGCCGCGCCCAGCACGATCGGGTGACCGAGGAGCACGAGGCCATCGCCGCCTCGCTGACCCCGGACGAGGAGCGCCAGCACCGGCGCCGCGCCGAGAAGTCGGCCTATCTCGAGCGGATGCTGGCCGCCCGCGACCGCTCAGAGCGGCGCGACCAGGAGTAAGTTCGGCTCGCCGGCCGGCATTGCCATGATCTGTATGTGACCGCTCGCGGCATCGTTGTCCTTGCAGCTTTGGGTGTCGTCGCGCTCTCCGGCTGCGGTTCCTCGGGGAAAGACAGCGACACCACTATCCCTGGCGGCGCCGACCCCGACACGGTTCAGGTGATCAAACGCTGGGCCGACGAGCTCCGCGCCGGAGATGTCATCGCGGCGAGCGAGCGGTTCGCGATCCCCAGCGTGGTCCAGAACGGAACCCCGGCCTTTCGTCTCACCGATCGTGGAGAGGTGGAGGCCTTCAACCGATCGCTGCCGTGCGGCGCGAAGCTGACCGAGGCGATCTCAACGGGCAAGTTCACAATCGCCACCTTCGAGCTCACCGAGCGGCCCGGCCCCGGTGCATGCGGCAACGGCGTGGGGGAGACCGCAAAGACCGCCTTCGTGATCCGCAACGGTCTGATCACCCAGTGGCGCCGCGTCGTCGACATCGATCAGGGCGCGCCCGCGAATCAGGGCCCGGTCGTCTGAGCGTGCCCCGGATCGAGTCCTTCGACTTCCTCTACATGCCGAGCACGAACGTGGCCCGCGACCTGGCCTTCTACCGCGACGTCGTTGGCGCCGAGGTGGTCTTCGCAATTGAGGCGTTCGGAACTCGAGTCGCCCAGGTGAGGCTGTCCGACGGTGGCCCCAGGCTGCTGCTCGCCGGCCACCTCGAGGGTGAGGCTCCGGTCGTGCTGCACCGGGTTGACGATCTCGACGCGGCGATCGCAGACCTCCAGAAGAGAGGTGCCGCGATCGACGCTCGCTTCGAGTTCCCGCATGGGCCGGCTGCGGAGCTCCGCACCCCCGGCGGCCAGCGACTGGCGTTCTACGAGCTGGTCCGCCCCGGCGCCGACGAGCGGCTGGCGGGTCGCATGGACTTCCAGGCCGAATCGGGTCAGCCGAGCTGAGCGCGCACCCGCTCGATCACCGCGTCCGTGAACTCGGTCGTCCCGGCGTGCCCCTTCAGGTCGGGGGTGCGGATGCCGGCGGCGGCGGTGTCGAAAACCGCTTCGTAGACCGCGCGTGAGGAGCGGTGAGCCCCTTCGACCCCCGCGACCCCGGCGTAGTGAAGGACCGCGGCCCCGGCAAGGATCATCCCCATCGGGTTCGCGATGTCCTTCCCCTCCAGAGCCGGGGCCGTCCCGTGGGGCGCCTCACTCATCGCCACACGGACCGCCAGCTCGCCGTCCAGCGAGAGGAGCACGGACTCGGCGCCGGCGATCGAGCCGTAGAGCGGCAGAACGAGATCAGAGAGCAGATCGCCGTCGCGATTGAGGCTGGGGATGACCAGCGGGGCATCGGCGCGCCCGGTGAGCAGCCCGGCGTAGGTCGCGTCGATCAGACAGCGGCTCATAGTCGACCTCCGGATGGCGCTCGGCCGCCGCGTCCATCTCCTCCTTCAGCATCCCCTCGTAGATCGGGCTCACCGTCCACTTCGGCCCTCCGTAGACGCGTCCCTCGAGCTCGCGCGCCGTTCGGAAGGCGTACTCGGCGACGGCACGGCAGTTGGAGCGGTGGATCACCTCGGTGCGGCGCGCGACCTCGTCGCCGTTTTCGTCAGCGCGAGACTCATCGGCGCCGTAGGCGTCCTCCACCGCCATCCGGACCACCGAGATCGGGTGGTGGATCCCCGCCACCGGGCTCACGCCGGGGATCCGGCGGCCGGTCCTGACGATCACCTTGCCGTCGATCGCCTCGCGGATCAGACGGTTCGGGCTGCCCACGTCTTCGGCGCCCTCCGGGGTGATCGTCGCCGCCTTGATCCCGAAGCCGGCGTCCGCCATCGCCTTCGCTCCCTGGATACAGACCTCATTCTGGGTTCTCCGCCGGTTCTCGAGCGAGAGGTCGAAGCGCTCGAGCTCCAGATCCAGTCCGATCACATCGGAGTCGATCACGCGCAGCGCCTGCTCGAGCAGCTCCTGCCCGGTCTGGTCGCCCTCGAGTACGACTATCCGCAGAGCGCTCATCCGAGTGCATTATGCGAGGGTGCTCCGTTAACGCGAGGGGGCGCCCCCCGGCGCCACCCGTTTCAGGATGGAGGAGCACCCGTTAGATGGCGGTATGAAAGAGACGTGCACGTGGTGCGGGGCCGAGGTCGAGCCCGACGACGGGTTCCGCGCCTATGAGCCGGCCGGGGAGCGCCGCGCCGTCTTCTGCCGCCTCGAGCACCTGATTCCCTGGTCGATCCAGGGTGCTCACTGGGAGCCGGGCGAGATGTCGGAGCCGACGGCTCTCGACGAGGGCGCGACGCGGTGCTCGCACTGCGGCGAGCAGCTCTCCGATGCGCACGTCCTCCTGGTCCGGCACCGCGGGGAGCACCGGGTCCCCGACGCCTTCTGCTCGGTGGATCATCTGACGGAGTGGGCGAAAGCGGGCGGACGCTGGCGGTGACTTCCCCGCAGCTTGCGGGGATTCCGTTCGCTGGACCTCTTGACGGGGCTTCGCAGGCCAGTAGGGTTCCCGCCACTTGAACAGAGCAGGTTGACCTTCGGGTCAATCAGGTTCAGTTCAAAGGAAGGGCCCGGGAGACCGGGCCCTTTCGCTTGTCCGGGGACTGATCGAGCGATGAGTCGGCGGGAGACGGCCGGTCAGTAGGTTCAGAACGTGCCGACGTCTCGTTCGATCCAGCGCACCTATCTGCTGCTCCTGCTGGGCAACACCCTGGCGGCGTCGCTGATCTGGGGGATCAACACGATCTTCCTGCTCGACGCCGGCCTCTCCAACCTGGAGGCGTTTGCCGCCAACGCCTTCTTCACCGGAGGCATGGTCCTCTTCGAGGTGCCGACCGGGATCGTCGCCGACACGATCGGGCGGCGCACCTCCTACCTGCTCGGCACGCTCACCCTCTCCGCGTCGAGCCTGCTCTACGTACTGCTCTGGCAGATCGAGGCGCCCTTCTGGCAGTGGGCGATCGTCTCGCTCCTGCTCGGCCTGGGCTTCACCTTCTTCTCCGGCGCCGTCGAGGCTTGGCTCGTCGACGCCCTCACCGCGACGGGTTACCGCGGGCCGCTCGAGACCGTCTTCGGCCGCGGCCAGATGGTCACCGGCGCCGGCATGCTGGGCGGCTCCGTCGCCGGGGGCTTCATCGCCCAGCAGGTCAGCCTGGGAACCCCGTTCGTCCTCCGCGGCGCGATCCTGATCGTGATGTTCGTCGTCGCCTTCAGGCTGATGCACGATGTCGGCTTCACGCCGGAGCAAGGCGGGCGACCCCTCGCGGAGATGAGGAAGATCGCGGCGAACTCGATCGACTACGGCTGGCGAGTTCCGGCCGTAAAGTGGCTGATGGTCGAGGCCCTGTTCACGGGCGGCGTCGGGATCTACGCCTTCTATGCACTGCAGCCGTATCTGCTCGAGCTCTACGGCGATCCGCAGGCATACGAGATCGCGGGTTTGGCCGCTGCGATCGTGGCGGGAGCGCAGATCCTCGGTGGGGTCGCCGCGCCTCGGGTCCGCGCCCTCTTCCGTCGCCGGACCTCGGCCCTGCTCGTCACGGCCGGGCTGAGCGTGATCGCCCTCGCACTGATCGGTGCGATCCAGAGCTTCTGGCCGGTGATCGGCCTGACGACCGTTTGGGGGCTTCTCTTCGCCGCCACGATGCCGATCCGGCAGACCTACATCAACGGGATGATCCCCTCGCGGCAGCGGGCGACGATCCTCTCCTTCGATTCGATGATGGCCTCGACCGGGGGCGTCTGGGCACAGCCGGTTCTGGGCCGCGTCGCGGACACCTCCGGTTACGCGGCCTCCTATCTGGTCTCCGCGGGGATCGCAGCCTTCGCCCTGCCCTTCATCGCGCTCTCGCGAAGCCAGAACGCTCCCGCCGACACCCTCGAGCTCACCGAGGCGCCGGCCGCGCAAGCTGCCTGAGGGGCAAACCCCGCAACTAGCGGAAACGTTCG
The DNA here is from genome assembly GCA_963695675.1 of uncultured Solirubrobacterales bacterium. Classification (GTDB taxonomy): domain Bacteria; phylum Actinomycetota; class Thermoleophilia; order Solirubrobacterales; family 70-9; genus DASUPK01. Next base: position 165,400 of record CAVOGY010000007.1, on the reverse strand, counting down.
TGTACAGGCGCTTGACTTCGCGTTCGCGACGGGTAGGGTCCTGATCAATGGAACAAGGGAAACCTTGTTCTTAGAAAGGGCCCGAGAAATCGGGCCCTTTCGCTTTAGGCGAGGGTGCTCGCAGGCGAAGCCGAGAGCAACCCGTCATCCGGGGGGCTTCTTCCGCACAGCTGCTTTTGCGGGCCGTGGGGAGGCGAACGCGAGGACAAGCGGCGCCACCAGGTTCGGCCGCTCGACGTTCGGCGAATGCCCGGCACCCGGGAGCAGGTGGGTCTGCGCACCCGGCACGTTCTGTCGGTAGCGCGCGATCGCCTCCTGCGCGTCGTAGATCTGGTCGTCGGCGCCGAAGATCACCAGTACCGGAACGTGGAGGGCGGCGAGGCGCTGATCGAGCGGTCCCTCATCGACGAACCTCTTCTCCTGATCGACGGTGTCGTCATAGGAGGTGTAGGTCATCGCTCGCAGGTCGTCGACCGGCTGGTCGGGATTGTCGAACCCGCTCGAGATGTCGTAGCCCGGCGCGAAGGCATCGCTGTACTGGTCGCGTACGACCGACTTTGGCGAGATACGCATGAGGCGGTCGAGCGCCTGGCCCGCGATGGGCCAATAGCTGAGGTGCTGGGCGATCGACTCGTGCTCAAAGCCGTCCTCGGGGGCCTGGTCGATGATCACGACACGCGAGGCGAGCCGCGGGCTCTGCTCGGCGAGCCCAGTGACGACGCTCCCGCCGAGGGAGTGGCCGACCACGGTCGCATCGACCACGCCGAGCTTCGCGAGGGCCTCGGCGACCGCGCTCGCCTGGTCGTCGATGGAGTAACCGGTGCTCGGCTTGTCGGAGCCTCCGTGGCCGAGCAGGTCCACCCGGATGACGCGGTGGTCCGCCTCCAAGAGCGGCGCGAGACTGTCCCACCAGTCCATCGAGCACGTGTAGCAGTGGATCAGCACGATCGGGCTGCCCTGCGGATTGCCCTGCTCGAGCACCTGCAGCGCGCCATGCGAGGTGTCCACCAGCCGCGCGCCGTCGTCGCGGACGTAGGCGTCCTTGGTCGCGTTGGAGACGACTACCGCGTTGAGCAGCAGCAGGACGATCAGTCCCGCGATCACGCCCAGCGTGATCTTCAGCCAGCGTGGCACTGGGCTAGCTTTCGGACCCTGCGCCTTCTCGGGCTCCGAGCCCGAGCTCATCGGAGCGCTCTGCGAGCGCCTCGATGATCAGGGCGATGTGCTCGTCCGGGTCGACTTCCAGCTCCTCGATTCCGCGCTGCACCTCCTGGCGGTTGATAGCCGCCGCGAACGAGGGCTGCTTGAGCTTCTTCTTCACGGACTTCGGCTTCATCCCCTCGATCCCGGTGGGCCGCACGAGGGCGCAGGCGGCAACGAACCCGGAGAGCTCATCGACGCCGTAGAGCGTCTTCGCCAAGCGCGTCTCTCTGGGGACGCCCATGAACTCGGCGTGCCCCGCGACCGCGTCGATCACCTCCTGCGGATAGCCACGCTGCTGCAGCTCCTTGATCGCATATCGCGGGTGGCCGGTCTCCAGGTCCGGGTAGCGCTCGTAGTCGAGGTCGTGCACGAGGCCCGTCACCGCGTAGATCTCCTCGTCGTCGCCCCACTTGCGGGCGTAGGCGCGCATGGCCGCCTCCACCCCGAGAAGGTGCTTGCGCAGCGAGTCGGATTCGACCCACTCGGTGACGAGCTGCCATGCATCCTGTCGTGAGACGTCCGCCATGGGGCTGGCTACTCTAGGCGCCCATGGAGAAGTTCATCATCCAGGGCGGCGTGCCTCTCTCGGGGGAGATCGTGCCGGCCGGGAACAAGAACGCCGCGCTGCCGATCCTCGCCGCGTGCCTGCTCACGGAGGACGAGCTCACGGTGCGCAACGTCCCCCGGATTCGCGACGTCGAGTCGATGCTCGGGCTGCTCGAACGGCTCGGCGTGAACGTCGCCTGGACGGGCGAGAACGAGGTGCGGTTGCAGGCCGACGACGTCTCGGTCACCGACGTCGACGAAGAGCTCGCCAAGCGGATTCGCGCCTCGTTCCTGATCGCGGGGCCGCTGCTCGCGCGCTGCGGCGAGGTCAGGATGCCGCCTCCCGGGGGCGACACGATCGGGCGCCGCCGCCTCGACGCGCACCTCGATGCGTTTCGCGATCTGGGCGCGAGGGTGGCGGGCGACTTTTGGATCGAGCTCTCCGCTCCCCCCGAGGGCCTGAAGCCCACCCGGATCTTCATGGACGAGCCGTCGGTGATGGGAACCGAGAACACGCTGCTCGCCGCGGCCCTCACAGAGGGGCCGACCACGATCGCGAACGCGGCATCGGAGCCCCATGTGCAGGACCTGGCGCGGCTGCTCTGCAAGATGGGCGCGGAGATCGACGGGATCGGCTCGAACGTGATGAACGTGGTCGGCCGCGACCGGCTTGGCGGCGCCGAGCACGACGTCTGCTCGGATCACATCGAGATCGCGAGCTTCATGGGACTTGCGGCCGCGACCAGCGGCGAGCTCCGTATCCGGAACGTCGTGCCGGAGGACCTGGAGGGGATCAGGCGGCACTTCAGGCGGCTCGGGCTACAGACCATGATCGAGGGGGACGACCTGCTCGTTCCGCCAGAGCAGAAGCTCACGATCCGTGACGACCAGGGCGACGCGATCCCGAAGATCGACGACGGCCCCTGGCCCGCGTTCCCGGCCGACCTCACCTCGATCGCGCTCGCGCTCGCCACGCAGGCGGACGGCACGATCATGATCCACGAGAAGATGTTCGAGAACCGGCTGTTCTTCGTCGACAAGCTGGTCGCGATGGGCGCTCGGATCCACCTGAGCGACCCCCACAGGGCGGTCGTCAGTGGTCCGAGCCGTCTTCATGGGGCCCGTCTGGAGAGCCCCGACATCCGAGCCGGGATGGCGATGCTCATCGCGGCGCTCGCCGCGGACGGCACTTCGGAGATCGGCAACGTCGCGCAGATCGACCGTGGTTACGAGCGGATCGACGTGCGGCTCCGGGACCTCGGCGCCCGCATCGAGCGGGTCGCCTCCGAGCGCGTCCCGGCCTGATCCGGCTCAGCTCAGGACTTCACCAGATCGTGGACCTCGTGGATCTCGGGCTCCGGCGCCTGGGGGGCGTCCGGGTTCACCTCGGCGATTGCGGGGATCAGCTCATTCTGCACCCAGCCCTGGTACTTCTCGGCTGACTCCCAGATGTCGACCGCCTTCATCTTGCCGTCGCCGAGATCGATCCCGGCATGCACGATCAAGCCATCCGGGGGCGTATCCCCGAGCTTCTCGCTCACCTGGTCGTACTGTTCGACCGGCGCCTCGATCTCCTGGATCACGACTATGGCCATCTGTCTCTCCTCCTCGGGTTCGGGTCGCTGCGGCGATCTTATTCAGGCGGATGCCGTCTGGAAGCTTGCAGCCTGTTAACGGCGGCGCCGGGATGATTAAGCGAGCCGCCCCCGGTTTACGCGAGGGCGCCCCGTCAGGAGCAACCCGTTTCATGCGGGAGGAGGCGGCGTAACGTAATCATGAGTACCCACCCGACCCCACCGGGGACACGCGACATTCTGCCCGAGGAGATGCGCGAGCTTCGCGCGCTCGAGGCGGCGCTCAGGGCCGCCTTCGAGGAGCGTGGCTATGGGGAGGTCGCGACGCCGACGATCGAGTACGCCGAGGTGCTCCGCCGCGGCGATGAGCGCTACGCGAACGCGGCCTACCGCTTCTTCGACGAGCGCGGCGACCTGCTCGCCATGCGCTCGGACATGACCATCCCGATCGCGCGCCTGGTCGCGACCAGGCTGCAGGCCGAGGAGCCGCCCTTCCGGCTCTCCTACATTGCCCGCGCCTACCGTGCCGTGAACCCGCAGCGCGGGCAGATGCGCGAATTCACCCAGGCCGGGCTGGAGCTGATCGGCGCCCGCGCTCCGGAGGGAACGGCCGAGGTGATCGGTGTTCTGAGCGCGGCGCTCGACGCGGCGGGTCTGACCCGCGCGGTGGTCGGCCTTGGCGACGCGGACCTCTACCGCCAGCTACTCGTCGAGTTCGGCATCGAGGGCGAGCTGCGCGACCGGATCCTCGATCGGCTGGCCGCGCACGACCTGGTCGGGCTGGAGACGGCCGTCGACCTCGCCAAGGGGTTGGACGCCGATCGCCGGGTAACCCTGCTCGCGCTGCCCGGCATCCGCGGGGGGCGGGAGGTCCTCGAGCGCGCCACGGCCCTCGGCGGGGAGGCCGTGCAGCGTGCCACCCAGCGATTGCGCGCGACATACGACGCGCTCGCCGCTCGGGGCGTCGCTGATCGCGTGCGGCTCGACCTGGGGCTGCTGCGCGATCTCGGCTACTACACCGGGGCGATCCTCGAGGTCTATGACCCGGCGCTCGGACACATCCTCGGCGGCGGCGGCCGATACGACGCGCTGCTCGGGCGCTTCGGTCGCGACCTGCCGGCGGCCGGCTTCGCGCTCTACCTGGAGCGGCTGCACGTCGCACAGGCCGAGGAGGAGCGACAGATGCGAGGGCGCTCCGCAGACGCGAGGGCGCGCGACAGCGCCACCCGTGATGCCTCGGAGGAGCGACCCCGTTTGAGGACGGAGGAGCCCTGATGCCGCGCGTGGTGGAGGCGACCCGGGCCCGCGAGGGCGGTCCGCTCAAGCTGGCGATCCCGCGCGGCGCGCTCTGGGAGGAGACTCTCGACGCGCTGGATCGAATCGGGCTCGATACGTCCGGGCTTCGCTCGGAATCCCGCGCGTTGGTCTTCGAGACCGGCGGCCTGATCATGGTGACCATGCGCCCCTCCGACGTCCCGACCTACGTCGAGGCCGGGGCCGCCGACCTCGGCATCACCGGCAAGGACGTCCTGCTCGAGCAGCCGGATCGGATCGTCTATGAGGTCCTCGACCTTCGCTACGGCGCCTGCCGGATGGTGTTGGCCGGGCGGATCGGGGACCCGGCCCTCGACGAGGACGAGCGCCGCCTGGGCGGGATGCGGATCGCAACCAAGTACCCGCGCGTCGCAGAGCGGCACTTCGAGGAAACCGGACGGCGCGCTGAGGTGATCGAGGTCAAGGGGTCTGTCGAGCTCGCCCCACTCTCGGGTTTGTCCGACGGCATCGTCGACCTCGTCGCGACCGGCCGCACCCTGGTCGATAACGGGCTGGAAGTGCGCGAGGAGATCGCCACCTCGACCGCCCGGCTGATCGCCAACCGCGTCTCCCACAAGCTGCGCGCCGCAGAGGTCGACGACTTGGTCGAGCGGCTTCGGCCGGAGGGCCTGCGGTGAAGGTGAGCAGATTCGACTGGGATGGGCAGGATCCGTCGGCGCTCGCGGCGCAGATCCGAACGCTGCAGCCGGCGCTCGGCGAGGTGAGCGAGGCGGTCGCCGAGATCATCGACGCCGTTCGAGAGGGCGGCGATCGCGCGGTCGCCGAGCTCGAGGCCCGCTTCGGCGGGGGGTCGGGATCGGGAACCATGCGGCAGCCAGATGACGCGATCAGCACCGCGCCGTCACGGCTCGAGGGCGAGCTCGTCTCCGCGCTCGAGACCGCGGCCGCCAACATCGAGGCGGTCGCCGAGGCCCAGCTCGCTGACGAGAGCGAGGTCAGGCTCGAGCAGGGCCAGTCCGTCGCGCTGCGCGAGGTCCCGGTCGCCTCCGCCGGCATCTACGCGCCTGGCGGAATGGCCGCCTATCCATCGACCGTGTTGATGGGCTGCATTCCGGCGAAGGTTGCGGGCGTCGGCCGCGTCGTTCTGGCGACGCCGCCGGTCAGTGGCGATCGCCAGAGCCCGGACATCATCCTGGCCGCGGCGGCTATCGCCGGCGCGGACGAGGTCTATGCGATGGGTGGCGCCCAGGCGATCGCGGCGCTCGCGATCGGGACGGCAGGGATCCCGCCCGTTGACGTGATCGCCGGTCCCGGCAACCGCTACGTGCAGGAGGCGAAGCGCCAGCTCGTCGGCGAGGTGGGGATCGACGGCATCGCCGGCCCCTCGGAGCTGATGGTGATCGCCGGGGACACGGCCAAGTCCGACTGGATCGCGCTCGACCTCTGCGCCCAGGCTGAACACGGCCTCGACGGCCTTCTGGTCGCCGCGGCGGTCGAGACCGTGATCCTCGACGGGATCGAGGAGAGCGTCACTCGGGTGGCCGGCGAGCGCGGGATCGCCGAGGACGCGACCCTAGCGCTGGTGGCCGTCCCCGATACTGCGACCGCCGTGACGCTCGCGAACGCAATCGCCCCCGAGCACCTCGAGATAGTGACCGAGGACGCCGACCTCCTGGCGGGCACGGTCAACACCGCCGGATGCGTCTTCGTCGGAGAGCGGAGCGCGACGGCCTTCGGCGACTACGCCGCCGGCTCGAACCACGTGCTCCCGACCGGAGGAGCCGGCCGCTTTCAGGGGCCGCTCGGCCCGGGTGCCTTCCGGCGCGGGATCGCGACCGTCGAGATCACGCAGGCGGCGGCCCAGGCGCTCGCCCCGACCGTCGCTACCCTGGCGCGCGCCGAGGGCTTCCCGCTGCACGCCGAGTCAGTCGAGACGCGGGCAAGGGAGCGGGGGACATGAGCCGCACAGCAGAGATCAACCGCGAGACCAAGGAGACCCGCGTCCGGCTGCGCCTGGAGCTCGACGGCGGGGACGTCGAGGTCTCGACCGGGATCGGCTTCCTCGACCACATGCTCGAGCTGCTCGCCCGTCACGGTCGGCTCGGCCTCGACCTGGAGGCGACGGGCGATCTCCAGACCGGCGCCCATCACACGACCGAGGATGTCGGCATCTGCCTGGGCCAGGCCATCGACGAGGCGCTGGGCGATCGCGCCGGAATCAGGCGCTACGGGTCGGCGCTCGTGCCGATGGACGAAGCCCTGGGGGAGTGCGCGATCGACATCTCCGGCAGGCCGTTCTTGGCCTTCGACGCCAATCTCCCGGAGGTGACGATCGCGGGCTTCGACTCGGAGCTGGCCGAAGAATTCTTCCGCGCCGTCTCCAACAATTCGAAGATGACGCTCCACATCTGGATTCGCTCGGGCTCGAACACGCACCACATGATCGAGGCCAGCTTCAAGGCGTTCGCGCGGGCGCTTCGGCAGGCGGTCTCGATCGATCCCAACGAGAGCGGGGTGCCCTCCACCAAGGGCACGCTGACCGAATGACCCGCGTCGCCATCCTCGACTACGGGATGGGGAATTTGCGCTCGGTCGAGAAGGCGCTGGAGCGCGTCGGGGCCGAGGTGGAGATCACCTCCGAGCACGCCCGCGCCGAATCCGCGGACGGGGTGATCCTGCCCGGCGTCGGCGCCTTCCCGCGGGCGATGGAGCGAGTGCGCCAGCTCGGCCTCGACGAGCTGGTGGCGGGCCGAATCGAGGCCGGCGCCCCGGTGCTCGGCATCTGCCTCGGCCTGCAGCTGCTCTTCGAGTCCTCGGTCGAGAACGAAGGAGCGCGCGGGCTGGCCCTGCTCGACGGGATCGTCGGCCCCCTCCAGGCCGACGGCTACAAGGTCCCCCACATCGGCTGGTCGCCGGTCCACTGGGCGCATCCCTCGCGGCTCAGCGAGGGGCTGGGTGAGGAGACGCCGTTCTACTTCGTCCACTCCTTTGCCCCGCGCCCGGTGAGCGACGGCGACGTGCTCGGTACAGCAGCCTACGGGGCGCGCTTCGCCTGCGCGGTTGAGCGGCCGCCGCTCTACGGCGTCCAGTTCCATCCGGAGAAGTCGAGCTCGGCAGGCCTCGGCCTGCTCGCCAACTTCGCGCGCATCTGCGCCTCGCCCGACATCAAACGGGTCGCTCCTTTCGGAGCGCCCTCGCATTAACCCGGCCCGCGGCTATCCGAGAGCGACTTGATCCTCTATCCGGCGATCGACATCCGCGGCGGCAAGGCCGTCCGATTGGTCCAGGGCGACTATGACCAGGAGAAGGCCTACGACGACGACCCGGTGGTGGCGGCCCGCCGCTGGGTCGACGACGGCGCACAGTGGCTGCACGTGGTGGACCTCGACGGCGCCCGAGCCGGGGAGCCGGTCAACCTCGAGCACGTGCGGCGGATCGTCGCCGCGGTCGAAGTCCCGGTTCAGTTCGGGGGCGGTCTGCGCGATTCGAAGAAGGTCGAGGAGGCGATCTCCTCGGGCGCCGACCGGGTCGTGCTCGGCACGGCTGCCGTCCGTGATCTCGAGATGGCGGCGGCGATCGCAGCCGCCCACGGGGACCGCGTCGTGGCCTCGGTGGATGCCCGCTCCGGAAAGGTCGCTGCCGAGGGCTGGACCGAGCAATCCGAGCGACAGACGACAGATGTGATCGCCGCGCTCTCCGGGCGCGGGATCCAGCGGTTCGTCTACACGCCGGTCGACGTCGACGGACTGATGGAGGGGCCCGACCTCGACTCACTGCGGGAGGCGGCCGGCGCGACCGACGGCGAGCTGATCTACTCGGGCGGGATCGGCTCGCTGGACGACCTCAGGGGCGTGGCGGCGCTTGGGCTCGAGAATGTGCGGGGCGTGATCGTCGGCAGGGCTCTATACGAGCGGCGCTTCACGGTGGCCGAGGCGCTGGCCGCGCTCGGGGCATAGGCTCCGCGCGCATGAGGAGGTTGTTCGGGCCCTTCTTCGTCTTCGCGGGCATCATGCACTTCGTCAAGACCCGCTGGTACGAGCGCATCATGCCGCCGTATCTGCCGCGCCACCGGGAGCTGGTCTACGTCAGCGGAGTCGCGGAGATGGCCGGCGGTCTCGCCACGATGCATCCCCGCACCCGCCGCGCGGGCAGCCTCTGGAGCATGGTCACGCTTCTTGCCGTCTTCCCGGCGAACGTCCACATGGCCCTCGAGCCGGAGAAGTTCGAGCAGGGGATCCCCGGCGGCCGCGCCACGCTCTACACCCGCCTGCCCGTGCAGATGCTCTTCATCGCCTGGGCATATGTCGCAGGCGACTGGGATTGAGGCGACTTGTGGACGGTTGTGGGTCCATGGATATCGCAGCCGTCCACATGCTTTCTGCGGAGCCCTAGCCTTCGGGGCATGGTCTTGAAGCGCGTCATCCCGTGCCTGGACGTCGACAACGGGCGCGTCGTCAAGGGCACGAACTTCGTTGACATCCGCGACGCCGGCGATCCGGTGGAGCTGGCCGAGCGGTACGACGCCGAGGGCGCCGACGAGCTCGTCTTCCTCGACATCACCGCCTCGCACGAGAGCCGCGACACGATCGTCGAGCTCGCCCGTCGCACCGCCGACAATGTCTTCATCCCGTTCACCATCGGCGGCGGTATCCGCTCGGCCGAGGACGCCCAGGCGGTGCTGGACGCGGGCGCGGACAAGGTATCCGTCAACTCGGCAGCGTTGGAGCGGCCCGAGCTGATCGCGGAGCTCGCCGAGGTCTTCGGATCGCAGTGCGTGGTGATCGCAATCGACGCGAAGAGGCGGGGTGCCGGCGATACGTCGCGGACCTGCCAAGCGCCCCCGGGCTACTTCGGCGACGCCGAGTGGGACGTCTACACGCACGGCGGGCGCACCAGGGTCGAGGGCCGGGAGGCGGTCGCCTGGGCGCAGGAAGCGACCGAGCTCGGGGCGGGGGAGGTGCTCCTGACCAGCATGGACCGGGACGGGACCACGGACGGCTACGACCTAGAGCTGACCCGCGCGGTGGCGGAGGCGGTCAGCGTGCCGGTGATCGCGTCGGGCGGGGCGGGCGAGCTCGACCACCTCGTCGAGGCGGTCGAGGCGGGGCACGCCGACGCGGTGCTCTGCGCCTCGATCTTCCACTACGGCCGGCACACGATCGCCGAGGCCAAGCAGCGGATGGAGCGGGCCGGGATCCCGGTCCGCCAGGCCTGAGGCTTCGGGGCTACTTCTTCGAGCTGGTCTTTCCGCCGGCCTTCTTCTTGGAGGGCTTGCTCGGCTTCTCGAGGATCCCGTTGACGGCCTGGCCGGTCCCTGGCCGCAGCTCGTAGAGAGTCTTGTAGCCGGTCAGGAATAGGTCCTGTCCGTTCGAGATCACCGGGTTGTAGGCGCCGTCGGTGTACTCGAAGACCTTGTGGCCGTTGCGCACGTCGAAGCCGAAGGTCGAGGTGGTCCGCAGGTCCGCGACGTAGACGGTGTCGCCGATCAGGCTGGCGGCCCCCGAGATCGCCCCGAGACCCGGGACGCTCCAGCGCTCGCCCCCGGTGCGAGCGTCCAGCGCGTAGAGAGTGCCGTCGTAGGAGCCGAAGTACACGGTGGCCGGGGTGTCGGCGGTGCGGGCGGCCACTGCCGCGGCGTAGACGTAGTTGCCGGTGGAGTGGCTCCACAGCAGCCGCCCGGTCTGCTCGTCGAAGCTGTACATGCGCCCGTCGACGTTCCCCACATAGACCCGGCCGAAGGCGACGGTCGCCGTCGCGTAGAAGCGACCGGACCGCCCGAAGCTCGATCCCTGCGAGCCCGCCTGCCACTTGATGGAGCCGTCCTTGACGCGAATTGCATTCAGCTCGCCGCTGTAGTCCCCGACGTAGACGACGCCATCGCTGTACGCGGGCGCGGCCTTCACGCTGCCGTTCACGTGCCGCTCCCAGATCGACTTGCCGGTTGTCCTGTCGAGCGCGAAGACGGTGTTGCATTCGCAGCCGACGATCACCTTGTTGCCGACGACGAGCGGGGAGGACTCCGTGCGCCCGGGCAGGGGGTGCTTCCAGATCTGATGTCCGTCGCTGGTGGCGAGGGCGACCACCTGCCCCGGCTCGAGATTCGAGATGTAGATCACCCCGTCGCTGTAGGTGGGCGCCGAGGCGTTCAGGTCGGCGATCTGCTGCTTCCAGCGGGCCTTCCCCGTTCTGGTCTTCACGGAGAAGGCGAGCCCCTCGTTGTTGATGCCGAAGAGCTGCCCGCCGACCAGGATGGGTGAGTACTCGAGCAGGTGGCCGCCCTTGAAACGCCACCGAATCGAGTAGGGCGGCTTGACCGCCGGGGCATCCAGGTAGCGGGTCCGCTCGAAATTGAGCCCGTACATCGGCCAATCCGTCAGGCCCGAGACCGGCGTTGGCGCTTCGCTGGTAATCGTGCAGGGCGCCTGGCAGGACTTGTCTGCCGGTCGCTTCAGGATCAGGTAGGCAACCACGGCGATCACCACCGCGGCTACCCCGGCGATCGTGCCAATCGTCGTCCACCGGTGGTTGTTCCACAGGCTGTTCCAGATGTTTCCGATCGCCGAGCATGGTAGGAAAGCCGCTAATGCCCGGCTCAAGCCAAATCGAACCCGCGCGGCTCCCCGAGCTGGTGGACTCGCTGCCGGCGAACGACCTTCTCAGGCGGATCGCGGAGCGCGTGCCCGCCTACCTGGTCGGCGGCGTGGTTCGGGACCTGCTGCTTGGAATCGGGGGAGCGGACCTGGACGTCGCGATCGAGGGGGACCCGGCGGCACTCGCCGACATGCCGGGGTTCACAGTCGAGCGCGACGCCCTCTTTCTCACCGGGCGGCTGGAGCAGCGCGGCGTGAAGATCGACGTCGCGCAGGCCCGCGCCGAGGGCTACCCGCGGCCGGGCGCCCTCCCTGAGGTAAGGCCCGCCGCGATCGGCGAGGACCTCGCCCGCCGGGACTTCACCGTGAACGCCATGGCATTCCCGTTGACCGGCGAACGGGAGCTGATCGATCCCCACGGCGGGCTCGACGACCTCCGGGCCGGTCTGCTCCGCGTCCTCCACAAGGCCTCGTTCGTCGACGACCCGACCCGGGCACTGCGCGCGGCGCGCTACGCAGCGCGCTTCGGCTTCGAGCTCGAGCCCGGCACCGCCGCGCTGCTGCGCGATGCCGACCTATCGACGGTCTCGGAGGACCGCATCGACAACGAGCTCGAGCGGATCGCCGCCGAGGAGGACCCGGCGAAGTCCCTTGCGCTGATCGTCGACTGGGGTGTGATGCCGAGCCTGGATCAGCAGGCGCCGAGACGGGTCGCCGAGGTGGTCCGGCTGGCCTCGGCGCAGCCGTGGTCGGACTGGGTGGATCGCGAGCTGGCGGTGATGCTGGCAATCGTGCGGCCGCTGCCGCAGATCCGGGAGCTGGCGGCGGCCACGCCCGAGCGCCCTTCGGACGCCGTCAGTCTCGCCGCGACCTGGGACCCCGCGCAGCTGCTCGTCGCTCGCGCGCTCGGGGCGGAATGGCTCGACCGCTACGCCTCGGAGTGGCGCCATGTGCAGCTCGAGATCACCGGCGACGACCTGCTCGAGCAGGGCATCCCGGAGGGACCGGCGATCGGCCGGGGACTCGAGGCGGCTCTGTCGGGCAAGCTGGACGGCGAGATCTCCGGCCGCGACGAGGAGCTCCGCATCGCCCTGGCGGCCGCCCGAGGCGAGATCCCGGAGGACTAGCGGGCATGGCCGCCGGAGCCTTTCGCCCTGACCGCCGGGTGAACCGGCGTGTGATCGAGCGCTCGTCCCTAGACTCGACGATGCGCAGGCAAGGAGGCATATGGAATTGCTCGGGGGATTTCGGGTCAAGATCGGAGTCGCGCTCGCGTCGGCGACCGTCGTGGTGACCGCTGGAGCGGTGTGGGTGCACGCAGCCGGGTCCGACCACGCGACGGGTGGCCCGTCCGCGACGGCCCACGAGGCCGCCGCGGCGGAGTTGCCGCCGCTGCCCTGGCAAGGCCGGGTCAGAACCGAGTCGCCGGCAGAGGTCAAGGCGACTCGTGTCCGGGCCAAGGCAGCCGCCGCGGCGGCCGCGGACATCGACCCGGCGACCGGGATGCCCCCGGCCTCGGCCGGCACCAACGGCTCATACGCGCCGCCGCCGCCCTCCGAGCGACAGCGCGTCTACACGCGGACCCACCCGGCCCTCGGCTCCGACTCAGCGGCCCGGACCGCACTCCTGCTCAACAAGACCGCTCTCGCGCCGCCCGCCGCGCCCGACGAGATCAAGTCCGCGATCAGCGCCGCGAACCTGCTCGTCGGCCAGCCATACAGGCTCGGCGGTGGCCACGCCTCCTGGCGCTCGTCCGGATACGACTGCTCGGGGGCGGTCAGCTTCGCCCTGGCCGGTGGGGGGCTCGTCGGGGCCCCGATGACTTCCGGGCAGTTCATGTCGTGGGGCGTCCCGGGGCAGGGACGCTGGCTGACGGTCTACGCCAACTCCGGCCACGTCTACGCAGTCATCGCCGGTCTGCGCTGGGACACGGTCGGCGACGCGCGAGGCTCGGGTCCGCGCTGGCACCCGTTCGACGCATATCCCAGCGGTTTCGCAGCGCGCCATCTGCCCGGCCTCTGAGCCGACCGAGGCTCATCTAGCCTGCCCTGAATGGAGTGGCGCGAGCGCGACGGTCTCCGCTGGCTCGAGGCGCAGTTGCCCGCCGCCCGGGCGGTGTTCTCGACCCGCCTCGGCGGCGTGAGCGAGGCGCCGTACGATGCCCTCAACGTCGCGATCCTGACCGGCGACGAGCGCGACCGCGTCGGCGAGAACCGCCGCAGGCTCGCCGGTTCGATCGAACGGGACCCCGCAGGCGTCGTGATGGGCCGCCAGGTGCATGGGACGAGGCTGGCGCGCCACGAGACCCCACAGCAGCCACGCGTCTACGCGGACGTGGCGAGGAGTCCGGACGAGGTCGACGCGCAGGCGACCTCCAACCCCAAGCTGACGCCCCTGGTGATGGTGGCGGACTGCCTGCCGGTGGCGATGGTGGGGCCCGCCGGCGTGGTGATGGCCCACTGCGGCTGGCGCGGGCTCGCCGGCGGCATCGTCGGGGAGGCTGTGGAGATGGTTCAGGCCGAGGCGGCCGCGATCGGACCCGGGATCGGGCCGTGCTGCTACGAGGTGGGCCAGGAGGTCCTGTCGGCGTTCGATCACCTCGACGGCGTCGCCCGGGGACGGATGCTCGACCTGACCGCCGCGGCCACGGCCCTGCTCGAGCGGGTCGGGGTCACCGCCGTGGAGTCCTCCGGGCTCTGCACGAGCTGCAACGCGGAGCTGTTCTATTCCCATCGGCGCGACGGCGAGCGCACCGGCCGCCAGGCTGGGCTCGTGTGGATGGACTAGCCGTGGTCGAACCGGTCACCGACATCGACCCGCAGCGCATCCGCACGAACCTCGATGAGATCCGCGAGACCGCGAGCACGGATGTCGAGATCCTCGCCGCGACCAAGTACATCCGCACCGACGACATGGGGGCGCTCGCAGAGGCCGGGATTACCCTGGTCGGCGAGAACCGGCTTCAGGACCTAGAGGAGAAGCAGGAGCGCTGGGGCGACCGGTTCACCTGGGATTTCATCGGCAACCTGCAGAGCCGCAAGGTGAAGGCCCTGTTGCCGCGGGTGCGGCTGATTCACTCGGTCGCGTCCGACTCGGCGCTCACGCAGCTCGGCCGCCACGGAACGCCGGGGACGGAGGTGCTGGTCGAGGTCAACCTCTCGGGCGAGGAGGAGAAGGGCGGGATCGAACCCGCAGAGCTCGATATGTTCATCGAGCGCTGCCCCGTGAGGGTCTCGGGGCTGATGACGATGCCGCCCTTCACCGAGGACCCGGAAGACTCCCGGCCGTATTTCGCGCGGCTGGCCGAGCTGGCGCGCGCTCGCGGCCTCGAGCGGCTCTCGATGGGGACCAGCCAGGACTGGCGGGTCGCCGTCGAAGAGGGGTCGACGATCCTCCGGCTGGGCTCGGTTCTGTGGGCATGAATCGAGCCGTCCAGCCGGCTAAGGCTTCATAATCGGGAAACCGCCGCGTGGAGGAATAACCTCCGTCAAGCCGAATTTGAGCCGAGATGGCGATCAGGGATACATGGAGACGCGCGCTCGAGTACTTCGGCCTCGTCGAGGGCGACTACATCGAGGAGGGCGAGTACGACGAGGGCGATACCGGCAGCGAGAGGACGCTCGACGACACCGCCGCCCCTCGTGAGCCCGTTCGGTCGTCTCGCCGGCGCGGGCGAGACGACGACATCGACGACATCTTCGGCGACGAGGAGGCGCCACGCCGCAGCCGCATCAGCACGGTCGACGACACCGCGGAGGAACCACGGCCTCGCCGTGGCCGCCGCCGAGCGCCCGCGGGCAACGGCGGAGGGGTCGCGTCGATGCACGTCGTCACTCCGCGCACCTTCAACGACGCCCAGCAGGTCGCCGACGAGTTCAAGCGTTCGAAGCCGGTGATCATCAACCTCCAGTCCACCGACAGAGAGCTCTCCAAGCGCCTGATCGACTTCTCCTCGGGCATGACCTACGCGCTCGGCGGCGGCATGCAGCGGATCTCGCAGGGGATTTTCCTGCTCACGCCCGAGAATGTCGAAGTGTCGGCCGAGGAAAAGGCCCGCATCCTCGAGGGCGGCTTCTTCAACCAGTCCTAGGTCCCGGCAGAGTACGAGCGCCGGGCCCGTCAGGCCTCCGAATAGAGTTCCCGGCCATGAGGGTCGGCTTCGTGGGCTCCGGGAGCATGGCCGGCGGGCTCGCTCGCGGCTGGGCCGCGGCCGAAGGTGAGCCGGACGCCCCCGAGGCGATGCTGTTCGCCGACGCGGAGCCCAAGCGAGCCAGGACGCTCGCCGAGGAGGTGGCGGGCGAGGCGATCGAGGGAAATCTCGCCCTTGCCGACAGTTCGGATCTCGTCATCCTGGCCGTCAAGCCGAATGTCCTCGACGAGGTGGCGCCGGACCTGGTTCAGGCCGGTACCCCGGTGCTCTCGATCCTGGCCGGCACCTCGCTGAAGACCCTCCACGAGGAGCTTCCCGGGATCGACCTGATTCGAGTCATGCCCAACCTCGGCGCGCAGATTCGCCAGGCCGTCCTCTGCGTCGTCTACGGAGGGACCGTCGGTGAGACGGAGCGAAGGCGGGCCGCGAAGCTACTCGGCCTGATCGGCGAGGTGATCGAGCTCGACGAGGAGCTGATCGACGCGGCGACGGCGATCATGGGCTGCTCGCCCGGCTACCTCGCCCTGATGGCTGAGGTCCTCCTGGAGGTCGGCGTGAAAGAGGGCCTGACCACCGATCAGGCCAAGCGGATGGTCGCGCGCTCAATGAGCGCCACGGGCGGACTGCTCGAGCTGCGTGAGCCGGCCGAGCTCAAGCAGGCGGTGGCCTCGCCTGGCGGGATGACCGAGGCCGGCCTCAAGGCGCTCGACGAACGGCACTTCCGGGAAGCGCTGCTCGCCGCGGTGGACGCCTCGCTGGAGAGGGCTCGCAAGTGAGCTTCTGGCTCGCGATCACGCGCGATGACGTCGCCAACTACGTCAGCGCCGTCTTCCTCGTCTATTTCATCCTGATCTTCATCCGGATCCTGCTCTCCTGGATCCCCCGGATGCCGTACTACCCGTGGCTACGGACGAGCGTCGACTTCGTCCACCAGGTGGTGGACCCCTATCTGAACATCTTCCGCCGTGTGATCCCGCCGCTCGGTGGGGGCGGCTTCGCGATCGACATCAGCCCGATCCTGGCGATCATCGTCCTCAGCATCGTCTGGCGCGTGGTTGTGGCGCTGATCGCCGGTTGAGGCGATCCATATGAAATCGGTCGCTCCTCCGACGTCGCATGGGTCGCGCTGTCGCGCGCCCTCGCATCATCGGGGCGCCCTCGCATACATCGTTCCCGCGCTCGCAGCCTGCGGGGTGGTCGTGGCCATCGACCAGGGCAGCAAGGCACTCGTGACCTCACTCGTCGCACCGGGAGACCGGGTCGAGGTGCTGCCCTTCCTGGCATTCGAGAACGTGCGCAACAAGGGCGTGGCCTTCGGGCTCGGGGGAGACATCTCCGCCGCCCTGATCGGCGCGGCGATCGTCGTGCTCGTCGGTCTGCTGGTCTTCCTCGCCGCGAGGGCACACGGCGGCTGGCTCGTCTGGCTGCCCGCGGCGCTGCTGCTCGGCGGGGCGCTCGGGAACCTGGCTGACCGAGTGCGTGACGGCGCGGTCACGGACTTCATCGACCTGCCGCTCTGGCCCACCTTCAATCTGGCGGATGTCTCGATCGTGGTCGGCGTGTTCCTGCTCCTGATCGACGTCGAGCGCTTGGAGACGCGACGGAGACACCCATGAGACCCGAGTCGGAGCTGATCCTTCACCTCGACGAGGACCTGGCCGTGATCGAGAAGCCGGCCGGCCTGGTCGTCCACTCCACTCCCTCGCACACCGGCGAGACGCTGGTGGACCTGATGGAGGGGATCGCCGGCGGGGGAGAGGGCGGCAGGCCGGGCATCGTCCACAGGCTCGACAAGGACACCTCGGGACTGATGCTCGTCGCCCGGAACGACGAGGCGCACAGGGCCTTGTCTCGGATGGTGAAGGCCCGCGAGGTGGTCCGCGAGTACACGGCCCTGGTCGAGGGCCACCTGGGGAGCCGCACGGGGACGATCGACGCCCCGCTCGGCAGGCACCGGCGCCGCCGCACGCGTATGGCGGTCCAGGGAATCGCTTCGCGCGAGGCGCGCACCCACTTCGAGGTGATCGAGACTCTCCCCGCCGACACCCTCGTCCACGCCCGCCTCGAGACCGGCCGCACCCACCAGATCCGTGTTCATTTCGCGGCGATCAACCATCCCGTGGCGGGCGACCCCGAGTACGGCACCCGCGGCCGCCATGGCCTCAGGCGCCAGTTCCTGCATGCCTCGCGCCTCAGCTTCACGCACCCGCGAACCGGCGAGCAGCTCGAGTTCACCTCCGAGTTGCCTGACGACCTCCGCGCGGCCCTCGAGCGTGCACACGGGAAAGCCGGCCGAAGGAAGAGCGGCGCCACGCGGACGGCTCCGAGGAGCCGCTGATCGGAACATTTGTCGCCTTTCTTCGGAATAGGCGAAGGAACGCGCCAAATGCGTCCCGACACGGTCCCGGGTCGGCCATTTTCCGCTCAGCACCTACAATCTCGCGGACTTTGCACCCGACCCTCGCTGAATGGTGACGGGACGCTGCCCGGGCCTCCCGGGTCCTCGAAGCCACGGCGGGGCAAATGAACACAACAAGCGATAGGAAGGGCAGATGGCCGACGTAGGCATCAAGGAGCTGCTGGAGGCTGGAGTTCATTTCGGCCACCAGACGCGGCGCTGGAACCCGCGCATGCGCCGCTTCATCTACGGAGAGCGGGAGGGGATTCACATC
This sequence comes from uncultured Solirubrobacterales bacterium, assembly GCA_963695675.1. Lineage (GTDB taxonomy): Bacteria > Actinomycetota > Thermoleophilia > Solirubrobacterales > 70-9 > DASUPK01. The sequence goes on along the minus strand of CAVOGY010000007.1, from coordinate 147,390 downwards.
ATTGACCTCCTCCAAACGGAGGAGTTGCTGAAGCAGGCGACGCAGTTCGTCACCGAGGTCGCGGCCAAGGGCGGAGTCGTCCTCTTCGCCGGAACCAAGAAGCAAGCCCGCGACTCGGTCCAGCACTGGGCCGAGCGCTGCGAGATGCCGTATGTGAACCGGCGCTGGCTGGGCGGGCTGCTGACCAACTTCAACACGATCCGAAAGCGGATCCAGCGCCTCCACGAGCTGCGCGAGCTGCGGGAGGCTGGGCGCCTCGACCTGTTGCCCACCAAGGAGCGCATGTCGATGGAGGCCGAGCTGCGCAAGCTCGAGTACAACCTCGGCGGCGTCGCCGACATGCAGCGGCTTCCGGACGCGGTGATCATCATCGACCTGAAGACCGAGGAGATCGCGCTGCGGGAGGCCGAGCGCCTCGAGATCCCGATCGTCGGCCTGGTCGACACGAACTGCGACCCGACCCCCGTCGACTACGTCATCCCGGGCAACGATGACGCGATCCGCTCCTGCGAGCTCATCGTCGGCACGCTCGGCACTGCGATCGAGGGTGCCGCCGCGAAGTGGCGCGAGGAGGAGGCTCGCCGCCGGGCAGAGGAGGAGGAGCGAAAGCGCCGCGAGGAGGAAGAGCGCCAGCGCCGCGAGGCCGAGGAGAAGGCCCGCCAGGAGGCGGAGGAGAAGGCGCGACAGGAGGCCGAGCAGGCGGCGGCCGCCAAGGAGGCCGCGTCCCAGCGTCAGGCTGCGAGCGAGGTACCCCAGCCACAACCCGCCGGAGAGGTCGCCCACGATCGACAGGGGGACCAGGCAGAGGCGAACCGTGAGGCGGGCGAGGCGATCCCGCAGCCGCCGCCGAGCGAGGAGACCGAGCCGACACCAGAGCCCGCGAAGAGTGGTGGTGAATCCTGATGGCGGTTTCGGCAGCCGATGTGAAGGCCCTCCGCGAGCGCACTGGAGCGCCGATGATGGACGTCAAGAACGCGCTCGAGGAGGCGGAGGGCGACGAGCAGAAGGCGATCGAGATCCTCCGCAAGAAGGGCGCCGCCTCGGCAGCCAAGCGCAGCGGCCGCGGCACCGAGGAGGGAGTGATCGCCTCCTACGTACATGTGGACGGGCGGAAGGGAGCCCTGGTCGAGGTCCAGTCCGAGACGGATTTCGTGGCCCGCAATGAGGACTTCAGGGAGTTCGCGCGCCAAGTGGCGATTCACGTGACCGCGATGAACCCCGAGCACGTCTCCTTCGGGGACATCCCCGATCAGGACGTCGCCAACGAGCGGCGGATCCTCGAGGAGAAGGCGAGGGCCGACGGCAAGCCGGACGACGTGGTCGAGAAGATCGTCGAGGGCCAGCTCCGCAAGTGGGCATCCGAGATCGTTCTGCTCGACCAGAAGCACTTCAACGAGGAGCGCTATCAGGGCAAGACGATCGACGATCTGCGCACCGAGGTCGCGGCGAAGACGGGCGAGAACGTCCGGATCGCCCGCTTCGCGCGGTTCGAGGTGGGGCAGGAGTAGGCCACTTGGCTTCGGCTCAGTTCAGCCGGATCCTGCTGAAGCTCTCCGGGGAGGCCCTGATGGGCGACCTCGACTACGGCACCGACCCGACCCAGATCGAGCGGATCGCGAACCAGGTGCGCGAGGTCCGCGACCGCGAGGTCGAGGTGGCGATCGTGGTTGGCGCCGGGAACATCTACCGCGGCCTCGAGGGTGCCGCCGAGGGAATGGACAGGGCGACCGCCGACTACATGGGCATGCTCGCCACCGTGCTCAACGCGCTCACTCTCCAGGATGCGCTGGAGAAGGTGGGCGTGGACACCCGTGTGCTCTCGGCGATGGCGGTCACCGAGGTGGCCGAGCCCTACATCCGCCGCCGCGCGATTCGCCATCTGGAGAAGGGCCGGGCGGTGATCTTCGCGGCCGGCACCGGCAACCCGTTCTTCACCACCGATACCGCCGCCGCCCTGCGGGCCCTCGAGATCCACGCCGAGGCGATCCTGATGGCGAAGAACGGGGTGGAGGGCGTCTATACGGCCGACCCCTCGATCGACCCAACCGCCGAGTTCCTGCCGGAGATCAGCCACCGCCAGGCCATCGAACGCGGCCTGCGGGTGATGGACTCGACCGCCCTCTCGCTCTGCATGGACAACGACCTGCCCATCTACGTCTTCAACATGGCCGACGAACGCAACGTAGATAGGATCGTCAGCGGAGAGAGGGTCGGGACTTTGGTGTCGAGCAAGCCCGCAACCGAGCCGGCACCCAAGGTGCGCACATGACGATCGAGATGATCGACGAGTTCCTCGCAGACGCCAAGGAGCGAATGCAGAAGTCCGTCGACGCGACCCGCAACGAGCTGGCCACGGTGCGCACCGGCCGGGCCTCGCCGCACCTCCTCGACCGGCTCGACGTCGACTACTACGGAGCGCAGACACCCCTGCAGCAGCTGGCGCAGGTGGCGGCGACCGACGCACGAATGCTCACGGTGACGCCCTACGACAAGTCCTCGATCTCAACCATCGAGAAGGCCGTTATGGAGTCCGACCTCGGACTCACCCCCTCCAACGACGGCAACGTGATCCGGCTGCAGATCCCCGAGTTGACCGAGGAGCGGCGCAAGGAGCTGGTCAAGGTCGTCCACGGGGTCGCCGAACAGGGCAGGGTCGCGGTGCGCAACATCCGCCGCGATGTGATGCAGGACCTGCGCGAGCTGAAGAAGGAGGGCGAGGCCGGCTCGGACGAGGAGCACCACGGCGAGACGGAGCTTCAGAAGCAGACCGACGCGGCGATCGGGGAGATCGACTCCCTTCTCAAGGGCAAAGAGGAGGAGATCCTCGAGGTCTAGCCGCGGCTGGGCCTGGAGGTCCTCCTGATGCCAGCCGACTACGTCGCGATCATCACCGACGGGAATGGGCGCTGGGCTCAACAGCGAGGCCTGCCCGTGATCGAGGGCCACCGCGCGGGCGCCGACGTCGTCCGGGAGCGTCTTCGCGACGCCGTGGAGTTCGGAATCAAGGAGCTCACCGTCTACTCCTTCTCGACCGAGAACTGGACGCGGCCGCGAGAGGAGGTCGACGGCCTGATGGCGATGTTCGCCGACCGGATCGACGGCGAGACGCCGGAGCTCAAGGAGGAGGGCGTCCGGATGCGCTTCATCGGCCGTCGGGACGGGATCAGCGAGGAGCTCACCGGGCGCATGGACTGGGCCGAGGCCGAGACCGCCGGCAACGAGCGGATCACGCTGTTCGTCGCCTTCAACTACGGTGGTCGGGCCGAGATCCTCGACGCAGCGGCCGCCTACGGCGGGGGAGGGGAGGAGGAATTCCGGAGCCACCTCTACGCGCCGGAGATGCACGATCCCGACCTGCTGATCCGGACCAGCGGCGAGCAGCGGATCTCCAACTACCTGCTCTGGCAGTGCGCCTATTCGGAGCTGGTCTTCCGGGAGGAGTTCTGGCCGGACTTCAGCCGGGAGGCTTTCCAGGCCACGCTGGCCACCTACGAGGAGCGCGAGCGGCGTTTCGGGGCGAGGCAGTGACGAGCGAGGACCTCGACCCGCCCTCGTTCCAGTTCGGGCCGGAGCGCGAGGAATGGCAGAGGGAGGAGAGGAGGGAGCGAAGCTTCCTGCCCGACCCCGACGACCTGCTCGACTTCGAGGAGCCGGAAGCCGGGGTCGGGCGGGAACCGGCGCCACCGGCTCGTTCCCGCCTGCAGCGGCTCGTCCCGGAGATGTCGGAGACCACCTCGCGCGTGGTGATCGCGATCCCCTGGATTGCCTTCGCGATCGCGATCGTCGGTATCGGCGGGACCGTCTTCATGCTCGCGATGATCATGCTCGGGATCCTCGGCCTGCGCGAGTTCTTCCGCATGGCGGCATCCATCCGGCCGATCCTGCTGCCGGGGTATCTCACGGTCGCCGGCATGGTGATCGCGGCCCACTACGGCAGCTCCTTCCAGATCCTGCTCGTCTTCGCCGCGCTCTTCCCGGTCGCCTTCGTGTTCGCGGCCGTCCGCCGCTCGCACGAGCTGATCACCACCTCGATCGCCTTCACCGTGCTCGGCGTCGCCTGGATGGGAATTGGGTTCTCGCACGCCGTGCTGCTGCGCGATCTGCCGCTGCACGGCGGCGCCCTGCTGATCGACGTGCTAGTCGCAACCTTCCTCAGCGACACCGCCGCATACGGAGCCGGCCGTCTGTTCGGCTCGCGCAAGATCACGCCGCGGATCTCACCGAACAAGACGCTCGAGGGGCTGATCGGCGGCTTCGTCGGCGCGACGTTGGGGTTCTGGTTCGCGGGGCTCTACCAGGACTGGCTGCCGGGGATCGACGCGCTGCTGATGGGAATGTGCATCGCCGTGATCGCGCCGATCGGCGACCTGTTCGCCTCGATGCTGAAGCGCGACCTTGGCGTCAAGGACACCGGCAGCCTCTTCGGCCCCCACGGAGGCCTGATCGACCGCCTCGACGCCGTGCTGTTCACCGTGGTCGCGGGCTACTACCTCTCGGTCGCGTTCGTCTACTAGAGGTCGAGCAAGCGGCACTCCCGGGACGATTCAGGGGTCTATGGACACCCAGACCGTCCGCAACTCTGCCGTTAGCTGCGGCGGCGCGGCTTCACCGGGCAGACCGTCAGGTCAGGCGGCGCCCCCGGCGCATCGAGATTACGGTCCGCACCGAACTTGAAGTGGCGACCGTCGAGCCCCGCGCGCACCGGTTCGGATATCAGGACCTCCCCGCCCTTGGCGCAGTCCCCAACCCTGGCGGCGATGTTCACGTCGACGCCGAGGAAGTCGCCCTTCACCTTCCGCGGGGTGCCCTTGTGCACTCCGGCGCGCTGCTCTGGGCGGTAGCCCTCGACCTTGATCTTCGAGATCGCCCGCTGCGAGTCGAGCGCCGCCGTCACCGCCTGCTCTGGATCGGCGAACACGGCCATCGCGCCGTCCCCGAGCCGCTTCACGACGGCTCCCTTGTTGGCCGAAATCGCCTTCTGCTCCGCGTCGCCGACCTGGCGCAGCACCTCCAAGGCGGCCTCATCGCCAGCCTCGAGCGCCCAGTCGGAGAACCCGACCAGATCGGTGAAGAGGATCGCCACGTCCGCGCTTCCCCGTCGGCGCCGCTGGGCCTCCGATAGCGCCTGCCAAGCCTGCAAGGCCCCCTTACCGATCTCGCGCATCGTGCTGGGCCCCTTGGGCTGCATCTCCTGGACCAGTCGCTGCATCGGCTCGGGCATCTCCGCGGTCTCCGGCTCGGCCCCCGGAATCAGGCCACGCAGGAACCTGGCCGTCGCCACGAGCTGTGGGTTTGCGTCGGTCTTGCGAACGACGTCGCGGATGCTCTCCGAGTCGATCCCCTGATCGGACTTTTTTCGCCTGCGCCTGCCCATCTGCATGCATGCATCCTCCCAATGGCGCAACTTCTCCGCCTCATGCTGTTTCGTCACCCGAACGTTCACGACGGCAAGAAAGGGAGTGGTTCTGGATGAGGAAGCTCTTCAAGCGCCGGCCGTCTGCCGGTGCCGTGATCGGATTCGTCGCCCTCTGCGTGGCGCTCGGCGGAGGCGCGTACGCGGCCACCAGCAAGAAGGTTGAGTACAAGGGCCTCAGCAAGGACGCGCGCCTGAAGGTCCTGCCGGTCAGCGAAACGAACGCGCAGACGGGCACGACGCCATGTGACCCGACGAGCTTGACGACCTTCACCAAATGCACCTCGGTGTCGGTGGACGGGTCGACGGGCTTCCCGCGCAAGTACCTGCTGACCTTCGACGGCACCTTCGACGGTGGCGGCTCACCTGCGAACGGTGTCTGCCACCTCGAGGTCGACAACACCGAGATCGTCGGCACGAAGACCAACGTGCACACGCCCGGCGGAATCCAGGGGTTCGGCATCAACATCGTCACCACTCCGCAGGGCGGGCAGCACACCTTCTCGGTCGCCTGCAACGAGACCATCGGCGACCTGAAGGTGCCGCAGTTCGAGCTCTCGGCGATCCAGGTCCGCTAGGGCGGGATCAAGCCACGACGCTCGAGGACGGGAGGCCCATGGGCCTCCCGTCTGTGTGAGGGCGCCCCGGAGGCGAAGCTGAGGAGCGACCCGATTCATGTTGGGGCGCAAAAGGTGCTTTACGGAGGGTTTCGAGGGACACCTACACTGGGTCGCCGTGAAGCGAGTGCTGATACTCGGGTCGACGGGGTCGATCGGCACACAGGCCCTCGAGGTGATCTCGGGGAGCGATGGCCTACAGGTCGCCGCCCTCTCGGCAGAGTCGAACTGGGAGCCGCTGCTCGAACAGGCGCGGGAGCACGGCGTGCCCGCGGTCGCGCTGGCTGACCCGGAGGCGGCCGAGCGGGCCACCGCCGCATGGGGGGGACAGGTCCTCGCCGGCGAGCAGGGAATCCGTGAGCTGATCCTGACCTCCAAGCCCGATCTGGTCCTCAACGCCGTTGTCGGCGCGGCCGGCCTCGGTCCGACGATCGTCGCCCTCACCGAGGGCATCGACCTGGCCCTCGCCAACAAGGAGAGTCTGGTGATCGGAGGCGAGCTGGTCACCGCGCTCGCCGAGGCGACGGACGCCCGGATCGTCCCGGTCGACTCCGAGCACTCGGCGCTCTACCAGCTGATCCGCGCTGAGCCGCCCGGCACGGTCGAGCGCCTCGTGCTCACCGCCTCCGGCGGGCCGTTCCGCGGCCGCACCGACCTCTCCGGTGTGACGCCCGGCGAAGCGCTCGCCCACCCCACCTGGGAGATGGGCGGGCGGATCACGATCGACTCGGCGACGCTCATGAACAAGGGCTTCGAGCTGATCGAGGCGCACCACCTCTTCGGCGTCCCCTACGACCGGATCGACGTAGTCGTCCATCCACAGTCGATCGTCCACTCGCTCGTCCACCTCAACGACGGGGCCTCGCTCGCGCACCTCGGCTACCCGGACATGCGGGTGCCGATCTCCTACGCGCTTCACCTCCCCGAGCGGGCCGACGTCGACGTCCCGACCCTGGATCTGGCAAGCGTGGGTCAGCTCGCCTTCGAGCAGCCGGACACTGAGACCTTTGCCTGCCTGCGGCTCGCGCGCGAGGCCGGCGAGGTGGGGGGGACGGCTCCCTGTGTCCTGAATGCTGCGGATGAAGTCGCGGTCGAGGCCTTCCTCGGCGGCCGGATCGGGTTCACCGGCATCCCGGAGGTGATCGATCGCACCCTCGAGGCGATTCCAGGCGGGCCCGTTAGTCACTTCGAGGACCTCTTCGACGTCGATGCCGCCGCGCGCGACCACGCCCGTGGGCTGATCGAGGGCCTGGCCGTCGCGTGATCCTCCTTGCATCGCTCTCGCAGGTGCTTCACGACTCCTGGCCCTGGGTGCTGGTGGTCGCCGGTTTCTGCGCGCTGATCATCCTGCACGAATTCGGCCACTTCGTCGTGGCCAAGGTGACCGGGATGAGGGTCGAGAGATTCTTCCTCTTCTTCCCGCCCAAGCTCGTCAGCATCAGGCGTGGCGAGACCGAATATGGGATCGGGATGGTTCCCCTTGGCGGCTTCGTGAAGATCACGGGGATGAACCCGGAGGAGCTCGAGGCCGCGGAACGCGGCGAGCGCCTCGACAAGCCCGGGCTCCTGGAGCAAATCGAGGGGGCCGGCTCCGGGTCCGAGACTCCCGAGTCGATCGAGGGCACGGAGCCGCTTCCGCCCGACGTCCTGAAACGCGCCTACTACAACCAGCCGGTCTGGAAGCGAATCGCCGTGATCAGCGCCGGACCCGCCATGAACATCCTGGTCGCGTTCGTGGTCCTCTTCTTCCTCGCCCTCGGAACCGAGAGTGCGACCACTCTCGAGGTCGGATCGATCGAGCAGGGCACCCCCGCTGAGCATGCGCTCAAGCCAGGCGACCAGATCATCTCCGTGGACGGAGTGCGTCCTAAGAACGGCGGGTCCCGACCGACGGACAGCCAGCTCGGGGATCGCGCTGACGCGATTGCAAATCAGGTGAACACACACACCTGCAGCGGGACCCCGGTCGACAACTGCCGCGCAACGACCCCTGCGTTATTCGTCGTCAAGCGGGATGGCAAGCGGGTGACGGTGCGGGTGACGCCGTACTACGACGCCAACGCCCCGCCGTTGAAGGAGGGCGATCCGCTGGGTCGCTACAGAGTGGGCTTCGGCTTTCAGGGGGGCGGGCTGGTTCCGGAGAACCTCTCCGCGCCTCAGGCCGCTGGCCGTGCGGCGAGCTTCATGTGGGTCGTGACCTCCAAGACGGTCTCAACCTTCGTGCGGATCTTCCAGCCCGAGCAGCGCAAGCAGCTCTCCGGCGTGGTTGGAATCAGCGACGTCGCCCACCAGACGATCGCGTTCGGTGCGCGAGAGGCGCTCACCCTGCTCGCGGTGATCAGCCTCTCGCTGGCGATCATCAACCTCTTCCCGTTCCTCCCGCTCGACGGCGGTCACATCTTCTGGAGCCTGGTGGAGAAAGTCCGCGGGCAACGGGTGCCGTTCAGCGTGATCGAGCGCGCCAGCGCGCTCGGGTTCTTGCTGATCCTGGCGCTCTTTGTGATCGGCCTGACCAACGACATCGACCGCCTGAACGGGCAGGGTTTCAACGTCCGTTAGGACCGTTCTCCGCGAGGGCTAGCCAGCTTCGCGTCCAGGCCGAACGAATGACGATCTGGTCGGCATCTCTTCCTCCTGGTGTAGCGTTTTTCCGAGGTTCTACCGAGGAAAGGAGAGCTGCCTGTGGAGGTCACGGCTTCAGCGCGCCACGCGAGCGGCGGCGAAGCGCCCGAGCTGCCCGCGCAGAATCTGGTCAAGGCTTTCTACGAGCAGGCGAATCGGCTCGGCGACGACCTCGCGATCCGCGACGAAGCCCGCGAGAAGGAGCTCAGCTGGAACGAGCTTCGCGACGCCGTCCACAGGATCGCCGGCGGGCTGGCCAAGCTCGGCGTCGGGAAGGGCGACACCGTAGCGATCATGCTCAACAACCGGTGGGAGTTCATCCCCTGCGATCTCGCCGCCGTGTCGCTGGGGGCGGTTCCATTCTCGATCTATCAGACCTCGGCTCCCGAGCAGATTCAGTACCTGCTCTCGGATGCCGAGAGCAAGGTGGTGATCACCGAGCAGGCCTTCCTGGATCGGATCCAGGATGCCCGCAAGGACCTGCCGAAGCTCGAGAACGTCGTCGTCGTGGACGGCGAGGGCGGCGACCACACGCTCAGCCAGCTGATGGAGATGGACCCCGAGTTCGATCCTGCCGAGAGCGTCGAGTCCATCGGGCCCGACGACCTGCTCACGCTGATCTACACCTCGGGCACCACGGGTCCTCCGAAGGGCGTCCAGCTCACCCACCGGAACCTGCTCTTCGCGGTGGCGACGGCCGACGAGATGATCGAGCTGCCCGAGCGCGGCGGCAAGGTGATCTCGTGGCTCCCGGCCGCGCACGTCGCCGAGCGAAACGCCCACTACTACCTGCCGGTCACCAAGGGGCTTTCGGTCACAGTCTGCTCGGATCCGCGGCGGATTGCTGAATTTCTGCCCAAGGTGAACCCGACCTGGTTCTTCGCGGTGCCGCGGATCTTCGAGAAGCTGAAAACGGGCGTCGAGGCCATGCTCGCCGGGCTGCCCGACGAGCAGCGCGCATCGGCCGAGAAGGGCCTTGAGGCTTCACTCGAGAAGGTGCGCCTCGAGCAGGCCGGGGAGGAGATCCCCGCCGAGGTCGCCGAGGCAGCGGCGCAGGCGGACGAGCAGATGTTCTCGCAGCTCCGCAAGCAGCTCGGCCTGGATGAGGCGCTCGCGGTCAACGCCGGCGCCGCGCCGACGCCGCTCGAGGTGCTCGAGTTCTTCTACGCGATCGGGATCCCTGTCGGCGAGCTCTGGGGCATGTCGGAGACTTGCGGACTGGGGACCATCAACCCGCCCGACAAAATCAAGTTGGGCACGGTCGGCCCGCCAACCCCGGGTGTGGAGATCAAGCTCGACGACGACGGCGAGGTCCTGGTGAAGGCGGACTGCGTGATGCCGGGGTACCGGAACCTGCCCGAGAAGAACCAGGAGGCCTTCACCGATGACGGCTGGCTGCGCACCGGTGACATCGGTGAGATCGATGAGGACGGCTACCTGAAGATCGTCGACCGCAAGAAGGAGCTGATCATCAACGCGGCGGGCAAGAACATGTCGCCGGCCAACATCGAGTCTCACCTGAAGACGGCGAGCCCGCTGATCGGCCAGGCAGCGGCGATCGGCAACGCACGGCCGTACAACGTCGCGCTGATCGTGCTCGATCCCGAATACGCCCCGGTTTGGGCGAAGAAGAACGGCCTCGAGGAGAAGTCGCTCGAGGAACTGGCGCGGGAGGAGAAGGTCCGGGATGCCATCCAGGCTGCCGTCGACCAGGCGAACGCCAAGCTCTCCCGCGTCGAGCAGATCAAGAAGTTCACGATCCTGCCCGAGCAGTGGGAGCCGGGCGGCGACGAGCTGACCCCGACGATGAAGCTCAAGCGCAAGCCGATCGACGAGAGGTACGCCGAGGAGATCGAGGCGCTCTACTCGGGCTAGCCCGATGAATGACATTCAGCGGCGGCGGCGGCTCCGCCGCGAGCAGGAGCGGCGGCGCAGGGCAGCGCTTCGGCGTCGAAACGCACTGATCTGCGCGGCGATCGCGAGTGCCGTGGTGGGCGCGGTGGTCGGCTCGGGCGCCGGCGGCGGCAGCGCGGCCGAGCACGTGGTCAAACTCAGCCGCGGGGGGCTGGGGCCGCCAGTCGGCAAAGGCAAACTCGTCCATACGAAGGCGCCGGTCCCGATCCTGATGTACCACGTGATCGCCAATCCACCGGCAAGCGCGCAGCTACCCGAGCTCTTCGTCGACCCGGACACGTTCGAACGGCAGATGGAATGGCTCAAGGGGAATGGCTATGCGGCGGTGACGCTGAACCAGCTCTACGACGCCTGGTACAAGGGCGCCAGGCTCCCCGAGAAGCCCGTGGTGCTCACCTTCGACGACGGCTACCGGGGCGACTACGTCTACGCCCGGCGCACTCTGATGAGGCTGCACTGGCCCGGCGACCTCAACCTCCTCGTCGGCAACATCGGGGGGGAACTCAGCGACGCGATGATCGAGCGGCTGATCGACGACGGCTGGGAGCTCGACGCCCACACGATCAGCCACCTCGATCTGACCCGGATGAGAGGGGCACAGCTCACTCGGGAAGTCACCGGCTCACGCGAGATCCTGAAGGGACGCTTCCACCAGCCCGTGAACTTCTTCTGCTACCCGGCGGGCAAGTTCAACCCGGCCACCGTCATGGCGGTGCGGGCCGCGGGCTACCTCGGCGCGACCACGGAGCTGCCGGGCGAGGCCTCCCGAGACGAGATGTACAAGCTCCACCGGATCCGCGTGGACGGCTCCGACGGCGTCGCAGGCCTCAAGACGAAGCTGAAGCAGGCCGGCGCCTAGGACTACGCGGCTCGGCGGAGCCACCTACCCACACAAGCAAGTTGCGGTCGGCATGCGGACGGAATTCACGAGATGGTCCACGCGCAGGATCCCCCCACGGCTACCCTGTGCGCGTGGCTTCGAAGCGCCAGATCTTCGTACGTGACGTCCCCATCGGGGGCGGTGCGCCCGTCGCGGTGCAGACGATGTGCAAGACCGAGACGGCCAATCTCGAGGCAACGATGGACCAGATCCGCACCGTCGCCGAGGCAGGGGCGGACCTGGTGCGCGTCGCGGTGCCGCGCGACAAGGACGTGGAGGCGCTGAAGACGATCGTCAGGCAATCGCCAATCCCGGTGATCGCCGACATCCACTTCAACCACACCCTGGCGCTGAAGGCGATCGACGCCGGGGCGGACTGCATCCGCCTCAATCCGGGCAACATCGGCGGCCCCGAGAAAGTCGCGGAGGTCGCCGAGAAGGCGACCAAGGCCAACGTCCCGATGCGGATCGGGGTCAACTCCGGCTCGCTGCCCAAGCACCTTCATGCCCTCGAGCGTGAGAACCCGGTCGAGGCGCTGGTGCAGGCGGCGGTCGAGTTCGTCGAGTTGATGGAGTCGCTCGACTTCGAGAACTTCAAGGTCTCGATCAAGTCGACCAACGTCCCCAACACGATCGCGTCCAACCGGTTGCTCGCGGAGAAGATCCCCTATCCGATCCATCTCGGGATCACCGAGGCCGGCACGAAGTGGTCCGGCTCGCTCAAGTCGTCGGTCGGGCTCGGCACCCTGCTTGCCGACGGGGTGGGGGACACGATCAGGATCTCGCTCTCGACCTTCCACGCCGAGGAGGAGGTCAAGGTCGCCTGGGAGATCCTCAAGGCACTGCACCTGCGCGAGCGCGGCCCGGTCCTGATCGCCTGTCCGACCTGCGGGCGCCTTCAGTTCGACATGGACACCGTGGTCGCGGACATCGAGCAACGGCTCGAGGCCTACACCGAGCCGATCGAGGTCGCGGTGCTCGGCTGCGCGGTGAACGGGATCGGCGAGGCGTCGCACGCCGACTTCGGCATCACCGGCGCCAAGGACGAAGGGCTGATCTTCGCCCACGGCAAGCCGCTGCGGAAGGTCAAACAGGGTGAGCTCGTGGACGCGCTCTTCGTCGAGATCGACAAGTCCCTCGACCGCGGCAAGGTCCAGGTGGACGATGCCAAGTCGCGAGAGGGCGCCGACTGGCTGGCGAAGATCGAGGAGGAGAATGCCGGTGAGCTCACACCCGAGCGGATCGCGCAGATGGAGAAGGCCGAAACCCCGACCGAATCCGAGCGCGTGCTCGCGGATGCCGAGGGACCCGAGCTGGAGGAGGGCGAGCCCTACCTGAAGCCGGTCAAGGTGAAGCGCCCCGCGCTCGACGAGAAAGCCTCGCCGACCGCGGGGCGCCGCTTCACCCGCGCCTAGCGCTAGGCCCTCAGAGCTAGGGCCCCGGCTCTGTGAGCCGGGGCCCGCTAGCTCCGAGCCGGTCTGGACGGCTGCTCAGTGCAGCTGAATCAGTCCGTTGAGCTGGTCGGTCGCATCCGCGTGCGCGACCGAGACGATCGTGTCGTCGCCGTCCGTGGCGTTGGTGACAGTGTCCACTACGCCATCGGGGGCATTGCCGCCGAGCGTCAAGGCGAGGTCAACGTTGGTCTGGGTCACGTCGGTGCCCGTCAGGTCATTGACGAGGACGGTGTCGGTTCCGCCCAGAGCGTTGTCGTCGACGATCTCGACGTCGTTGGTGTCCATCGTGACGTTGCCCTCGGCGCGGAAGAAGGTGAGCCTTCCTCCGTTCGCAGACATCGTCACGTGCTCGCCCGTAGCGACCGAATTGCCGTTGAACACCATCGTGTCAGTGCCGTCCTGGCCCTCGATCACGTCCGAGCCCTCGCCGTTATCCCAGCGGAATGTGTCGTTGCCGGCGCCGAGGTAGGCGGTGTCGTTGCCCTTGCCGCCGTCGACGGTGTCGTTGCCGTCGCCGCCCTTGAACGTCTCGTTCTCTGCGGCGACCTGCGTCTGTCCGCCCTCGAGCGAGTCATTGCCGCCGCCGCCGGCGATCGTGGTTGGTCTCGAACTCGAATTGCCGGTGAAGGCGCCGTTCGAGTCGTCGATGCGAGCGGAATCGTTGCCGTCGCCGAGCTTCACCTTGATCGCGTCGACGGCGCGGCTCGCAAACGAGAAGTCGGCGGAGCCGTTGTCGCCGGCGTCGACCTGGATCGTGCTCGGGTCATTGGCCTTCAGGCGAAGCGCAACCTGCTGCCCGCCGTCGCTGCCGGTGACATTGAGCGTGCCGTGGTTGACCGCGGCCCGTACGCCGTTGACCTTGCCGCTCGCGTACGAGTCCGCGGCGGCAATCAGCATCGCTGCGAGCACAACGAAAACGCCGATTGCGACGAACCGGAGTGGTCTTGAATTGCTGGTGGGAGTGGTCATCTGGATTCCCTTCCTTCGGGTTGTTTGCCAGTTCCCACCGACGGACGGCTGACGACGCGCTTTATTCCTCTCTGTGACCAGTCACACAGAGACGGTCAGGCCCCGCCAAGGCGAGCCCGCCTAAGGCCTCAACTTGTCATTGATGAGCTGAGGAGTCCGTGGGGAAGTTGGTTCGACCGCACCTCGCGGAGGCGCCCCGGTGGTGCCACCGGAGAGGTGATCACTGGCAGGCCCGCCGTTCAGCACGACCGGACCGGCGCCCCCGATCAGGGTGTCGCTGCCGGACCCCCCGAAAGCTTGTCCTTACCGCGACCTCCGCACAGGAAGTCGTTTCCGGACAGGCCCTTCAGCACCCTGGACCGCTACGGGCCCCTGATGCCGGGATCCGAACGGGAAGCGGCCGGGCTGCTCGATGCCTACCTGACCGTCCAAGCCCCGGCGATCACGCGACCGCATCCTTACTGGCGACCAACCGCACCATGGGAGGACTTCGAGCCGAGCGCGTCGGGTCTCAACTAGACCCGCTTGCCCGGCCCGAAGCTCCTCGGATGCCTGAACCCAAATTCGCTATCCGGCGCCCTTCTCGCAGTTCTTCCTCTTGTCGGCGCCGCCCTGACCCCGGCAGGTGTCCTTCGACTTCTGCGCTGGGGCCCCCGGGGTTCCGCCGAAGAGGCGGTCCTTGCCGGCGCCGCCGAGGAGCAGGTCCGCGCCCGCGCCTCCGACCAGGGTGTCGTTGCCCTTGCCGCCCTTGAGGGTGTCCCTGCCGTTACTGCCGCAGAGGAGGTCATTTCCTCCCAGACCCACCACGGTGTCCTTGCCGCCGAGCGCTTGGATCACGTCCGGCCCGTTGGTGCCCGTCAGGGTCTCCGGACCGGGGGTGCCGACGATCGTCGCCTGGCGTCCTTTGCAGGTGGCGGTTATGGGCGGCGCCGCAGGCGCCGCCGGCGTCGGCGGCGCAGCTCCGAACGGTATGCCGGTCGGTGAGAAGGTTGTCACCAGCGAGCGGGTGACTGTGGCCCCCGGGGCGATGGAGATCGGCCAGCTCAGGCCGGCACCGTTGTCGATGAAGTCCGTGCAACGGCAGGTGTCGGGGAACTGGGTTCCAGCCGCGTCGATCGCGTCCCATACCGTGCCAAACCCATCCTCGATGAAGTGGCTACCGGGGCTGAGCGGGGCGAACCCCTCGATTCGGTCCGGCGGGTTGTTATTGGCGTTCTTGGTGCAGTAGATGGCCCCGGTGCTGGAATCGGCGAAGCCGAAGCCCAAATCGGAGTCCTGCAGGAAACAGTCGCCGGCGTGATAGAGGGTGGCATCGACGGCGCCGCTCGAAGAGTTGGTCACGGCAATGTCGCTTCGGTAATTCTCATCTCCGACCACATAGCTGTCTGTCTGCGTGATCCGAAGCCCGGTGGCGGCCAAGTCGACAACGGTGACGACCTTGAACGGGTCAGCGGCCGTCCCAGTTCCGGTCACCGGCGTCTGACTGACCAGGGTGTAGTCGGTGCGCGAGTTGTTGCCGGCCGGTATGTCGTTGGGGCCGTAGTCGACGCCCCCGGTCGTGAGAAAGGTGCCGCAGGCGCCGGGGTTCGTATCACCGAAGAACTCCGGTTGCGTGTCGCCCGTGTGATTCGCCTGACAGGCGAGGTTGTCGTTCAGGAAGATGTTGTCCAGAGGCCCCGCTGAGGTGATCACCTGCTGGGCTGCGAGCGCGCGCGGCGCCACCGCCATCAGAACGGCAAATGCCATTGCGACCGCGATGGCGGCCAGCAGAAGGTGCTTACGGGTGCATGTAGCGACGCTTGAACTCATCAGAAACCTCCCTGCTCGATGGTGAAGATCCGGCTCCTGTCGGGGCTTACCGCACCCCAATAAGGATGCCCCCGCTCCTACCTAATTTTGTGACACCTAAACCTTGAGTATTCTCGTTGCTGAAACTCTGAGCATGCATCCGTGGAAACTACGGTTTCTCTGATCGGATATCTTCGGTTCGTAGACCGCGCCGGGTGTTCGGTGGAGCTCCTGCTCGCCGAACTCCCTCACCGGCGTCAGTAGGCCTTCGCAAATATCGCCACTACCCTGGCCGGCCCGCCGGTGATCACGCACCGGGCGTCCGGGGGCAGCTCTTCGCCAAAGGGGATGACGCGGACCGAGACGCCGAGCTCGGCCATCGTCTCCAAGGTGTCTTCTTCCTCGCTCCAGGGCGCCTTGATGAAGCCGCCGGACCCGGTCTCTTCCCCTGAAAAGAACTCGCGGAACTCGTCCAGCGTCGTGATGTCGTCGCGCGTGCGCTCGCGCAGCAGCTCGCTCGCCTGTTGGTAGTAGCCAATCTGGATGTCGCCGAGGACGCCGACCACCGCCTCGTCGGCGCCCTTGCGAGGGATGGCATCGCGACTGAGCTCGGGGTCGTCGCGACGCGTCATCGTCACGACGCCCTGCTCCAGGTCGCGCTCGCCCAGTTCGATCACCATCGGAACGCCCTTGTGGATCCACTCCCAGCGCTTCTCCGCCGGCTTGCGCTCTCGCCTGTCGACTTCGGCGCGCACCGACGTGCCCTCCCATTCCTGCGCGGCGATCTCGGCCTGCAGGTCATCCGCGGCCTGCAGGACGGCGGTGGGATCGCCCCTCGTGATCGGGACGATCCAGACTTGGCGGGGCGCGATCCGGGGAGGCACACGGAGGCCGTTGTCGTCGCCGTGTGTCATGACCACCGCGCCGATCATCCGTGTCGTCAGGCCCCAGGAGGTGGTGTGGCAGAGCTTCCGCTCACCGTCCTGGTCGGTGAACTCCATCTCCATGGCACGCGGCGAAGTTCTCGCCGAGGTAATGGGACGTCGCGCACTGAAGCGCTTTGCCGTCCTGCATCATCGCCTCGATGCTGAGCGTGATCTCCGCGCCGGGGAAGCGCTCGTACTCGGGCTTCTCGCCGACTACCACCGGGATCGCCAGGAGCGACTCGGTGAAGTCGCGGTAGACGTCCAGCATCCTGCGGGTCTCCTCCAGCGCCTCTTCGCCGGTCGCATGGGCCGTATGACCCTCCTGCCAGAGGAACTCCGTCGTGCGGAGCAGCACTCGGGGACGTAGCTCCCAGCGGACGATGTTGCACCACTGATTGATCAGCAGCGGCAGGTCGCGGTACGAGTTGATCCACTTCGCGAACGAGCGGCCGATGACCGTCTCCGAGGTCGGGCGGACGACGAGCGGCTCGGGCAACTCGGCGGCGGGATGCAGAGAGCCGTCCTCGCCCTGCTCGAGACGATGGTGGGTCACCACTGCCATCTCCTTGGCGAAGCCCTCGACGTGCTTCGCCTCCTCCTCGAAGTAGCTCAGCGGGATCAGCAGCGGAAAGTAGGCGTTGACGGCGCCCGTCTCCTTGATCGCGTCGTCGAGCGCGTCGCTGCATCAGCTCCCAGATCCCGTAGCCCCACGGGCGGATCACCATCGCTCCGCGCACGTGGTCCAGCTCCGCCACCTCGGCGTCGCGCACGACGCTCTGGAACCACTGAGCGAAGTCCTCAGCGCGGGTGGGGGAGATCCCGGTTTTCGCCTTTCCTTCCATATCCTCGGATGATGGCCAGTGGCCGCGCACAATCCTCCCGCAAGGGGCGGCGCAAGGGGTTCCGCCGGCAGTTCGGCCTCGACCGCTCGGGCCCACCGCCGCGCCAGACGCGGCCCGGCCAGCCGCTGCGGCCCTGGACGATCCCGAACGCGGTCGGATACGTCCGCCTGGCGGCGCTGCCGGTCTTTCTCTACCTGGCGTTCTCCTCGGGAGACGGCCGGGACCCCGCTGCCGCGGCGATCTTCTGGGCCGTCGCGGTGGGCGACTACGTGGACGGCTTCCTCGCCCGCGCCACCGGCCAGTACAGCCGCATGGGGGCACTGCTGGACCCGGTCGTCGACAGGCTGGCGATCCTCTGCGGGGCGGCGGTCTGCTGGCACTTCGAGCTGCTCCCGCGCTGGGCACTGGCCGTGCTCGCGGCCCGCGAGGTGATCACCCTGATCCTCGCCCAGGTCGCCCTGCGGCGGGTGGGCGAGCTGGAGATCAACTGGCTCGGCCGGATCGCGATCTGGCCGATCATGGCAGCGATCTTCTTCGCGATGATCTCGGAGAGCCCCGTCTGGGATGCGATGCTGATCTTCGGCGTCGCCCTCGGTGTCCTCGGGACCGTCGCCTACGTCCGGACCGGCCTCAGGGAGCTTGCAACCGCGTAGCCAAAACCCTGAAGTAACGGTTGAGACTGGTCGACCGACCTATAATCGCTCGCCGAAAGAGAACTGGAGGAGTCCTTGGAGGAAGAGGCGTTCCCGGATATCGGCTCGATGAGCGACCAGGAGCTCAAGGACCTGATCGACAAGCTGACCGCTGAGGAGCAGGA
This sequence comes from uncultured Solirubrobacterales bacterium, assembly GCA_963695675.1. GTDB lineage: Bacteria > Actinomycetota > Thermoleophilia > Solirubrobacterales > 70-9 > DASUPK01. The sequence continues at coordinate 129,148 of CAVOGY010000007.1, read as the reverse complement.
GGTGTCGTATCGCCGCCGAATCCTGCACGGCCAGATCGACATCCTCAGGGCGGAGCTGGTCAGCCGCCTCCGTGAGACACGACCCGAGGGCGGGACCATGATCAAGGGAGATGACGTGCAGCGGCTCGGCGAGATCCTCGCGGGTCGCATCGAGCCCCCGACCACACCTCCGACCTAGACCGGGGGCGACGGTGGCGATCCATTGCCCCGAATGCGGCTTCGTCAACGCCGAGGGGGCCAACTACTGCCAGAAGTGCGGCGCCTATCTCTCCCGTCCCGAGGGAAAGGACGAGCCGACGACGATGACCTACACGGTCGACGAGTCGGGCGAGATGCACCAGGTCGACATCGACGAGGTGGTGGAGCGCCACGGCGCGGCGCTGGTGATTCGCTCGGGCGGCGGCCGCGCGGGGGAGAGCTTCACCCTCGATGACGAGCGGGTTTCGATCGGCCGAACTCCCGACGCGGGCGTTTTCCTCGACGACGTCACGGTCTCGCGCAACCACGCGCTGCTTGTCCGCCGCAAGGACGGCCTCTACATCGACGACCTCGGATCGCTGAACGGCACGTATGTCAACCGCCGCCGGATCGAGTCCCACCAACTGGAGGACGGCGACGAGATCCAGATCGGCAAGTACAAGCTGAGCTACCTGGAGAAGTGACCATGGAAGCCTCCACGCCCACACCCTTCGATCGACGGACCGCGGAAGGCGGCTCGGACGGCGCCCCGTCCAACCGCAAGGCCCTCACGATCGGCTCCGTGGCGAAGATCCTCGGCCGCGAGTTCGAGGACATCTCGATCTCGAAGATCCGCTATCTGGAGGACCAGAAATTGCTCTCCCCGCGCCGCACCCCCGGCGGCTACCGCCTCTACAGCCAGGCGGACGTCGAGCGCCTGCGGGCGATCCTGCGTATGCAGCGCGACGAGTTCCTGCCTCTGCGGGTGATCCGCCAGGAGCTGGCCGCGGGTGCCCGCGAGGAGCGCGGCGAGGCCGCCTCGCTGCGGCGTGCGGCCAGCGTCGAGGCGGGCAAGGGCACCCGCCTCACCCTCGAGGAGCTCGGCGATCAGACTGGCGTCGGGGCCGACCTGATCAAGGATCTCGAGGACTGGCGGCTGGTCCAGCCGGGAAAGGTGGACGGCACGAAGGTCTACGACGACACCGACCGGGAGGTCGTCAAGGCCTGTGCCGAGCTCGCCAGGTTCGGGGTGGGCGGGCGCAACCTGAAGGTGCTGCGCACCGCCACCGATCGCGAGGCGGTGCTGCTCGAGGCCGTGGTCGGTCCGGGCCTGCGCTCCACGAACCACAACCGCCGGCAGGAGGCGATCGAGAATTTGGAGAGCCTGGCCGCGGCGTGCAGCAATCTCACGCACATGCTGCTGGTCCGCGACCTGCGGAAGCTGACCGGCGAGGAGTAACTCCTCGGCTCGTGGCACGCGTAGTGCGCAGGCGCCGCATCGCCGCGCCCGCCGGCGCGCTCTGGGCCGTGATCGCCGACCCATACCACCTGCCTCGCTGGTGGCCGAACACGCAGCGTGTCGAGAACGTCAGCGAGGGCGACCCGGCCGGGCGCAGCTGGACCCAGGTGCTGGGGACGCGCGGGGGGCGGGGCGTCCGGGCGGACTTCCGCTGCGTCGACGCCAGCGACGGCCAGCGCTACGTCTTCGAGCAGACCGTCGAGGGCACGCCGTTCGAGCGCTTCGTGCGCATCGCGCGCACCGAGATCGAGCTGGACGCGCTGAACGGCGAGACCGAGGTGACGATGGCTCTGGAGCGTCGCCTGCGCGGGCTCTCGCGGCTTGGCTCACCCATGATGCGGAGGGCGATCCGGCGCACGCTGAACGACGCGCTCAACGGACTGGAGACGGCGGCGACCGGGACGGAGGGCTAGCGCCCTGACCGCACAGATGAAGTGGTGGGGATGGGGTGATCCCGACCGCCGCCTGGAGCTGCCCGCGACCGCGGTCGCGGCGGTGCGCGACGAGCTCGGGGTCGCTTCCGGTGACGAGAGTGAGCCCGTCTCCCTGGATCAGGTCTCGCTCCCCGAGCCGCGTCCTGTCCCCGACACCGTGCGCTCGGTGGCAGGCGAGGTCCTCGACGGGCCGGACGACCGCGTCCGCCATGCGGCGGGTCGCGGCTATCCGGACCTGGTCCGCCTGCGCACCGGGCACCTGGCGCATGCCCCGGACGCCGTGCTCAGGCCCGTGGACGCCGCCGGCGTGGAAGCGGTTGTGGCGGCCTGCGCGGCGGCGGGCGTGGCGGTGGTTCCCTATGGGGGCGGGACGAGCGTGGTAGGGGGCCTGGACGCGATCGCCGACGGCCACGGGGCGGTGGTCTCCCTGGATCTCGGGCGGCTGCGCTCCGCGGAGCTCGACCAGCGATCGCTCACCGCCCGCCTCGGACCGGGGCTGAGCGGCCCGGAGGCCGAGGCGGCCCTCGGCGGCCTCGGCGCAACGTTGGGGCACTTCCCGCAGTCCTTCGAGGAGGCCACCATAGGTGGCTTCGCCGCCACCCGTTCGGCCGGGCAGGCCTCGAGTGGATACGGCCGCTTCGACGAGCTGGTTACCTCGATCGAGCTGAGCGCTCCCGCCGGCCGACTTCGCACCCGCGAGATCCCGCACACCGCGGCCGGGCCATCGCTTCGCGAGGTGGTACTCGGCTCGGAGGGGACCCTCGGTGTGATCACCGAGGTGAGCTGCCGGGTGCGGCCGGCGCCGCAGACCCGGGTCTACGAGGGGTGGATGGCCGAGGATTTCGACGCCGGGCGGGAGATCGTCCGCGACCTCGCCCAGCGCCACGAGGCCCCCGACGTACTGCGGCTCTCTGACGAGGAGGAAACCAGGGTCTCCCTGAACCTGGCCGGCACCGCGGGGTTCCGGAAGCGGGCCCTCGACGCCTACCTCTCACTGCGCCGCCGCCAAGGCGGCTGTCTCGTGATCTGCGGCTGGGAGGGCGAGCGGGACGCCGTCCGCCGCAGGCGCGCCCTCTCGCAGATGAGGCTGCGGTTGGGCGGCGCCGTCCCGGTCGGTCGCTCCGTGGGCAGTTCGTGGGAGCGAAACCGCTACGGCGGCCCCTACCTGCGCGATGAGCTCATGAACCTCGGCGTGCTGGTGGAGACGCTCGAGACCGCCCACACCTGGACCCGGCTCGACGGGCTGTACCGAGCCGTCGGCGAGGCGCTCCGCGGAGCGCTGGGCTCCCGGTCGATCGTCATGTGTCACGTCTCGCACGCGTACGCCGACGGCGCGTCGCTCTACTTCACCTTCCTCACGCGGGCTCGGCGAGGTGAGGAGATCCACCAGTGGCGGGCCGCAAAGTCGGCCGCCTGCGAGGCGATCGTCGCGGCAGAGGGGACGATCACGCATCACCACGCCGTCGGCCGCGACCACGCCCCCTACATGCGCTCGGAGGTGGGGGAGGTCGGGCTGGAGGCGCTGCGGGCCGTCAAGGAGCGCCTCGACCCGACAGGAATCATGAATCCGGGCAAGCTGCTGCCAGGGCGCTAGCCCCGCAGCGGGCCGCGCAGCACGCTCGTGCCGACGGGCTGGGGAAGCATTCCGCTCCGCGCGGCCTGCTGGACTGCGGCCGCAGCCTCGCGCTGGCGTGTCAGGGTGAGGTCGGCGGTGTCGAAGCTCGGCAGCAGTCCCGTCGCCGCGCTGGGAATCGGCGTTTGCCCGGTGATCCGCCCATCGGCGCCGACGGCCTGGAAGGCGACCGGCAGGCTCCGCCCGCCCGAGCCGACGAACCAGAGCACGTAGGTCTCGCCCTTTCGGGTCGGCTTGAGCCCCCTGATCTCGAGGTCGACCGCGGGCTGGTCTCCGATCCGGATGATCGTCAGCCCGCCGCGCGCGCTCGAGCCGCCCACGGGCGCCAGCCTGACCGGGACGACGTCCTCCTGGCCGCCGCCTGAGCTGGACCCGCCCTCACCACCGCCGCCACCGACCGCGACGACCAGCAGCACCACCAGCACGGTCAAAGCGGCAACTCCCCCGATGATCCAGAGGGCCAATCTCCTGCGGTCGCCGCCCGTCGGCGCGGCTGGACCGGTTGTCCCGACTGGCGTACCGCCACCGTCGAGCGCCGCCAGCCGCTGGCTGACCGCCTCCGGCGGCATGCCGGGGTCGGGCTCGTTCTCAAGGACGGTGGCCGCCTCATGCGCCCGCCTACGGACGTCGTCCGGGCTCGTCCCAAGCACCTCCGCTACCTGCTCATAGCTGTCCCCGGCGACGAGCAACCTGAGCAGGGCGCGCTGGTCCTCGCTCAACGCCATGGCCCGGCGCGGGGGCGCTCAGCCCTTCTTGCCCGAGCCGCCCTGCTGTGCCTGGCCCGCCTGGCTCTGGGCCTGTTGCAGAAGTTGGTTGAGGCCCAGCTCGGAGATGCTGCCCTGAAGCACCGCGTCACCGACGAACGGGACGACGCCGGTCGCCTTCTTGCCCTGCGCCTGGAGCGACTGCTGGATCTGCTGCGCCTGAGCGGCGGATACCTTCGAGAGCCTGATCGAGTCGAACGCCGGGAGCAGCAGCACCTGCTGCGCGATCAGCGGGACGCCGCCCGTCAGGTTTCCACTCGAGTCGACGGTCTCCTGACCGAGCGGCAGAGATTGGGTGTCGGTCTTGTAAAGCCAGAGCAGGTACCGGTCGCTGTTCTCACTGGGCTGCAGATGGACCGCGTTGGCCTGCAGGACGAAGGTCGGGGTCTGGTTCTGCTGATTCGACGCCGGCTGCGGTGAACCAAGCGTGATCTGACCGCTCGGCGGGCAGTCAGCGTTCGCCGCGGGCCCCATCGCGGTGAGCTTGATGGTCGGCACTCCGGCCTGCTGCGCCGCGGAGGTATCAACGGGCTTGCAGTCGCTCCCGCTGCTGCTGCCTCCACTCGTCGCCACGACGATCACCACGATCACCACGGCCAGGGCCGCGGCGAGGCCCGCCAGGAACTGCGTCCGGCGCCGGCCCGTAAGCCCGCCGATGCCGCTGAAGACTCCGGCCACCCGGGAGGCGAGCCCCGGGCTCTGCGCCGCGACGGGAGCCGGTGTGGCCTGGGGACCCGGGCCCGGCGCCTGCGGGGGCGCGGCGGGTGGGGGAGAGGGCGCCGGGGCCCTAGGACCACCGCGCGGCTCGGGGATCTCCGGCAGCTGCGCCTTCGGCGCGAGCAGCCGCAGGTTCTGGACCAGCCTCTCGGCAAGGGCGTTCGCCTCGGGATCGCTTTGCAGGTGACGGACGGCATCCGCGCGGCCGATCGGGTCGGCCTGCCCGAGCAGGTAGTCGCTCAGGCCCACCTGTGCGTCAGGGTCCGCGCCGCCGATCTCGCGCAATGCGGAACGCGCCCGAGAGCGCACCTCGTCGGGCCCGATCCCCAGGAGGGATCCGATGTCCTCATAGCTCTGCCCCCCTTCGAGCAGAAGCTGGAGCATCGCGCGCTGTTCATCCGTGAGCGCCACGGGCGAGACAGCGTAGGGCAGCGGCGCTGCGCTTGATGCAGCTCTTAGCTCCGGTTAAGACGCTCCCGGGCGGCCCTCTCGCCCGCCTGAACCCGCCTGGCGAGACGGGGATAGAAGGTGAGCAGGCCGTCCGCGTCGAGCTCGAGCTCCGCGGTGAAGGTCCCGTCTCGGCTCAGGTAGCGGACGACCGAGCCTTCACCGGCCGCCCGGACGTGCTCGTATCGCTGCGGCGAGGCCTCCACCCTCAAGCTGGGCGTGGTGACGAACGCCATCACGAAGTCTCCGGATCCTTCCCGCTGGAACCCGTGGCGCAGGATCGGCATCGTGTTGGTCAGGGGCGAGTTCTCGATGTCGATGTCGCGCGCTTCCGAGAGGTCCGGGAGCTCGCCGACCCAGTCCCCGCCGGGCACCTCCCCGTGGTCGTCGACCCCGGCCCGCCAGCCTCCCGATCCGTCGTGGCGGAGCAACAGGTGTCTGCTCCATCCCTCGCCGGTCGCGGTCAACTCGAGCTCCCGCGTGACGAAGCCCGGAGCCTCGAGCCGGTAGTCGACGCGAGAGGGAGCCGGCTCCGCTCCGAGCTGGATCCCGCTCGCGCGCAGGCCGCCGTCATCCAGGTCCACGCTCGCCGTCTCGGTCAGCCACTCCTCGACCCCCGTCCAGACCAGGAAGCGCATGCGGGCAGTATCAGGCCTCGGGCCTCCGACTATGGTCCCGCGTCAATGGGGCAGCGCGAGACCACCCCGTCCGGCTTCGCCGAGGAGATCGGCATCGAGTGGGTCAATCTGGATCCGGATGACGCCCAAGCGAGGATCGCGGTCGAGTCGCGACACTTGCAGCCCTCCGGGATCGTCCACGGCGGCGTCTTCTCCTCCCTCGCCGAGAGCCTCACCTCGGCGGCCACCTACGGCGCAGTGCGCGAGGAGGGCATGGTGGCGATTGGGCAGGCCAACGACACCACCTTCCTCCGCCCGATCGCCGGCGGGTACATCAACGCCTCGGCCAAGCCACGGCATCGCGGGCGAACCACCTGGGTCTGGGACGTCGAGATCAGCGACGACGAGGGCCGGGCCTGCGCCCTCGCACGTGTGACGATCGCGGTCCGGCCGCGCCGTGACTAACGAGGTAACGGCCGCATCGAGCCGAAGCGGTTGGTGATCGGCATGCGCCGGTCGCGCCCGAATGCCTTGTTCGAGACCCGGATCCCCGGCGGGGCCTGGCGCCGCTTGTACTCGGCGCGGTCGACCATTCGGACCACCTCCTGGACCATGTCCTCTGGAAGCCCCTCGTCGACGAGCGCCTCGATTCCCTCGTCTCGCTCCACGTAGGCCTCCAGGATCGGGTCGAGGATCTCGTAGGGCGGCAGGGAGTCCTCGTCGAGCTGGTCCGGGCGCAGCTCCGCCGAGGGCGGGCGCTCGAGCACGGAGTCGGGGATCAGCTCGCGGTCCTCCTGTTCGTTCCTCCAGCGGACCAGCCGGTAGACGAGCAGCTTGAAGACGTCCTTGATCACGGCGAAGCCTCCGGCCATGTCCCCGTAGAGCGTCGCGTAGCCCACCGAGAGCTCGCTCTTGTTGCCGGTGGTGAGGACGAGCCAGCCGAACTTGTTCGACAGCGCCATCACCAGGTTGCCCCGGATCCGCGCCTGAACGTTCTCCTCGGCCAGCCCAGGCTCCGAACCCTCGAAGGGTTGCCGCAGCGCCCGGGCGTAGGCGTCCATCGCCTCCGCGATCGAGATCTCGATCAGCTCCACGCCGAGATTCGAAGCGATGCTCCTGGCGTCGGCCTGGGTCTCCGCGCTCGAGTTCGGGGAGGGCATGACGACGACGGTGACCCGATTCGCGCCGAGTGCGTCCACCGCGATCAGCGCGACCAGCGCCGAGTCGATCCCGCCCGATAGAGCGACCACAACGTGCTCGAAGCCGTTCTTCTCGACGTAGTCGCGCAAGCCGAGCTTGAGCGCCGAGTAGACCTCGGCCTCCTCCGTCGAGATCGGGTCGGCCAGCCGAGGCTCCAAGTGTCCCGACGGGTCGGCCCCGGAGCTGACCTCCGCCAGCGTCCGGACTCTCCGGGTCGAGGAGGCGCCGTCTGACTGCGCGCCGCCGGCGGGAACCAGCAGATCGCAGAGCAACAGCTCAGGCACGAACTGCGCGGCTCGGGCCATCACCTCGCCGTTGGGGCCGGCCACCACGCTGGCCCCGTCGAAGACGAGCTCGTCCTGGGCGCCGACCATGTTGCAGAGTGCGAAGGCCGTGCCGTTGGTGCGGGCCTGCTCGGCGACCAACCGCTCACGGGCCATCCCCTTGCCACGGTGATAAGGCGAGGCGGAGGAGTTGACGACGAGGTGTGCACCGCCCGCCACCTCCTCGGTCTCGGGGAAGCCCGGGTGCCAGATGTCCTCGCAGATCGTGAGCCCGATCAGCGCCCCGTCGACCTCGATCAGCGCCGCGTCGTTGCCCGGCTCGAAGTAGCGTCGCTCGTCGAAGACACCGTAGTTGGGCAGGTCGCACTTGCGGTAGATGCCGCGCACCTCTCCGTCCGCGGCGACGGCGAGCGAGTTGTAGGCAGGGGGAGGGGGCGGGTCGATCAACGGGTCGAAGTGCTCGAGCTCGTCAGGCGGTCGCTCCACCCGCTCCGGAAAGCCGACGAGTGCGACGATGCCCTCCACTTCGACTGCGATCGACTCGAGGCCCTCGCGCACTGCCTCGAGGAAGTCGCGGCGCAGGACGAGATCCTCAGGCGGGTATCCGGACACGCACAGCTCGGGGAGAACGACCAGCTCGGCTCCGCTGTCGCGCGCACGCTCGATCGATTTGGAGATCAGGCGCACGTTGCCCTCGATGTCGCCCACCGTGGGGTCGATCTGGGCGAGCGCCAGGCGCAGATGTGTCGATTCCGCCACATCTCAAGTATGGCTTCCTCCGCCGCGCGGTCTGACTCATCCGCACCGCTGGCTACTCTGCCGCGCGTGTTCAGGGAAGGCAGGGAGCCGCCAAAGCGCCGTGGCCTGGAGCTGCTGGAGGCCCATGTGGAGGATCTCTGCCGCGGGCACGGCATCGAGCTGGTGGGGGCATCATCGCGGGGGCGCGCGATTCGCTGGCGGGGCGGCAAGCTGGAGATCTCGATCCCGCCGATTCGCGGCCAGGTCTCCTACTTCATCGCGCTCCACGAGATCGGGCACCTCGTCGGCCGCGGGCGCTCGGCGCCGCGCCTCGAGTCGGAGGCCAACGCCTGGATCTGGGCCCTCGACCACAGCGTGGTGGAGCCGACGCCCGCCACGCTTCGCTCCATCTCCCGGCGCCTGAGCGGCTACCTCGACTGGGCCCGCAACCGTCAGTACCGGCGCGTGCCGCCGCGGATACCCCCGCGCGAGCATCCCTTCTGGGCGCTGCTCGAATTGGCTTAGGTCCGAGCCGGGCGTCGCAGATTCGAGACGATCACGGCGACGACGGCCGCGAGTGCCTTCTTCATCCTCCCTCCTGCATTCTCCCTGAGCTACAACACCCAAGACCCGGGAACGAGTGGTTTATTCGGGCGGATCGAGGAGCTTCTCGACCACGAGCACGTCCCTCCACTCGCCGTCGAGGCTGCCGTGGCGCAGGTGGGTGCCCACCTCGCGCCAGCCGAGCCCCCTCACCAGCGCGATGCTGGGTTCGTTCGACGTGAAGATCTTCCCAACCAGCTTGTGCGCGCCTTCCTCGGCGGCCGCGTCGGCGAGCGCCGCGAGGAGCTCTCGGCCGATGCCGGTCCGCCGCGCCCCACGTTCGACATAGAGCGTCGCCTCACGGACCCCGTCGTAGTAGTGGTGAGGGTCGGCATAGGGACTCGCCTTGGCCCAGGCGACCGAGGTACCGGCGCGATCCGCCACCACGACGATGTCGCTCGCGATCCAGCCTTCGGCCTCCTCCGGGGTGGCTGGGGTGGTCTCGAAGGTAGCCACGCGGTCCGCGACCCCCTGGTTGAAGATCTCGGCGATCCTGGCCGCGTCGCCTGCGTGCGCCCTGCGGATCGTGTGCGAGCGGCTTAGGGGTTCGTTCACGCTGGCTTCATAGCATTGGGGCATGCTCTCCGAGCGCAATCTGCGCGTGGCGGCAGCCGTCCTGGCCCTGGCCGGGGTCGGTGTCGCGACCTACATCGCCATCGCCGAGGGCGGGGGAGGGACGCCGAAGTGCATAGCCGGCGGACACGGCTGCGAGACGGTTGCGAAGAGCCACTACTCCCACCTGGCGGGGATCAACGTGGCCGTCATCGGGATCTTCGGCTACGCACTGCTGCTCGCCGCGGCGATCGCACCGGGCGACCCTGGGCGGATCGGAGGCTTCCTCACCGCGCTGGTGGGCTTCGGATTCAGCGCCTATCTGACTTATCTCGAGCTCTTCGTGATCGACGCGATCTGTCAGTGGTGCGTCGCCAGCGCGATCCTCATGGCCCTCTCGCTCGCAGTGGCGGCCACCCGCGCCTTCGTCTACGCGGGCCAAGACCTCGGAACTCCGCAGATACAGTCCTCGCATGGAAGGTAGGCGCCAAAAGCGAGAGCGTCTCCGCGCGGAGCGCCAGGCGGTGGACTCGCAGCAGGCTGGGACGCTGGCCCGAAAGCGCCGGGTCCAGTATCTGGTGTTGGCCGGCTTCGCCGCAGTCGCCGTGATCGTCGCGCTTATCCTGATCAGCCAGTCCGGCGGAAGCGACAGCGGGGGCGGCACGCCCTCCAATCTCCAGGGTGCGCAGCAGGTAACCGCTCAGCTGAGTGGCATCTCGCAAAGCGGCGCCGTGCTGGGTGACGCCACTGCCCCCGTCGACATCATCGAGTACGGGGATCCCCAGTGTTCCTCTTGCAAGTTCTTCTCGGAGCAGGTGGCGCCTCAGCTGATCTCCAGCGAGGTCAAGCCGGGCAACGTCAAGTACGACTTTCGTCCCTTCCTAGTCATCGGCCCGGACTCGATGCCGGCGATGAAGGCGGCCCTCGCGGCCGGAGACCAGGACCGCTTCTGGAACTACCTGCAGCTCTTCTATCTGAATCAAGGCCGCGAGAACTCGGGATACGTCACGGACGACTTCCTGACGAGCCTTGCCAAGGGGGCAGGTGTCCCGGACATCAACAAGTGGAATACGGATCGCAACGATTCGAAGTGGGACGCCGTCATCCAGCAAGGGAGCAGCCAGGCGCAGTCGTTCGGCTTCACCGGCACCCCGTCGATAGTCGTGCAGGGCCCCAACGGGCAGAAGGCCATCGGGGGCTCGACGATCCCAACCCTTCAGCAGATCCAGGCGGCGATCCAGCAGGTCTCCTAGCCAGGCGCACCCTTGGGGCGTCAGCGGCGCACGTCGGCAATCATGAGTGAGAGATGGCCGCCTCACAGGGAGACAATCGGCGCATGCTGGTGATCACCGGCGACGACTACGGCTACTGGCCTTCCTACAACCAGGGGATCCTGGAGGCGGTCGAAATGGGGGCGCTGGACTGCGTCAGCGCGATGGTCGAGCGCGAGCACTGCGATCCCGAGCCTCTGCTCGAGTCGGGTGTGGAGATCGGCCTGCACATCGAGTTCGAGGGCCGCTGGGGCTCGCGCAGCGGCGCGCCCGCCCGCACCGCGCTGCGAGTCCAGCTCGAGCGCTTTGGCGATTTGTTCGGCCGCTGGCCATCGTTCCTGAACGGGCACAAGCACTGCCACGCTCGCCCGGAGCTGGCGACGCCCGTCTTTCAGACCGCTCAGCAGATCGGAGCGCCCGTCCGGTCGGTCAACCCGGATCACCGGCAGTGGCTGCGCGAGCGGGGGATCGACACACCCGACCTCCTAGTCGGCCGGACCGAGAGCAAGGGGCCGGCAGAGCCGCCCGAGATCCGAAATCCGCCACCGGGCGTAACAGAGTGGATGGTCCACCCCGGGCACGCTGACTCGGTATCGGGCTCGAGCTATGACCGTGCTCGCCAGGAAGACCTGGCGATGCTCCAGAAGGTCATGGTCCGGGCCCGCTACGACGAGCCGGTCTGGGGCGATGCGAGGCGCGCGACGCTGAAGGAGGCCTTCGCCCAGGAGCGGGCCACCTAGCCCGCCGCGGACTCCTCGCGCTCGCTCCCCCCGTTCTGCTGAGCCGCGCCGACGCCGGCCTGACGCGGGACGAAGCGCCGGAAGATGCTCCGCCGGCCGCCGGCCGCCTCGATGAGCTCGCTGATCGAGGCCTCGAGGTCCTTGGCCAGATCCTCGAGATCGGGCAACCCGTCGTAGTCGCCGATCAGGCCGAAGTTGACCTGGCCGTCGTAGCTCATCACCCCGACGCAGACACCCTGGTTCTTCGCCAGCGGGACCATCGGGAACACGCGCTGCATGCGGCGCCCCATCAGGTAGAGCGGGAACTGCGGGCCCGGGATGTTGGTGACCACGAGGTTGAAGAAGCGCTGCCTCGACTGGAGGCGCGCGGCCTGGCCGGCGACGGTCGGCGGCGCGAAGTCCGCGAGCTGGGTAAGGAGCGTCGCGCCCATCGCCTGCTTCGACTGCTTCAGGTCGCCCATCGACTGGCGGACGAGCTCCATCCGCCGCGCCGGGTCCTCGCACCACACGGGGAGGGGAACCATCATCGATGTCACGCGGTTGCCGAGCGCGCCGCGCTCCTCGTGGGTCCGGACGCTCACTGGGACCATCGCGCGCAGCTCGAGCCCGACGGTGGGGTGGCCGCGGGAGCGCATGTACCGGCCCAGGGCACCCGCGACGGCCGCCAGAATGACGTCGTTGACGGTCCCGCCGAGCTGATTCTTGACGTGCTTCATGTCGGCGAGCGACGCGCGGACCCAGGCGAAGCGGCGGTGGCTGCCGACCCCAAAGTTGAACGGGCTCTTCGGCGCGCCGATCCCCGTCCAGGCGAACGTGCCCGCGGCGACGGCCGCCTCGGTCGCCTTCTGCAGGGCCCGGCGCGGGCCGCGCATGATCCGCCGTAGGCCGCGGGCGATCTCGCGCGGGTCGATCGCCCGCTCCAGGAGCGCCTCGGCGAGCAGGTGGGCGTTGGTCGGCTCCGGCTCCGGGACCCAGCGCTCGAGCGGCTTCGGGGTCTCGGCGGGTTCCTTCTCGGTGTCGAAGAGGACCGTGGTTATGTCAACCCCGGAGACCCCGTCGACCATCGCGTGGTGGGTCTTGCCGACGATCGCGAAACGGCCTCCCGTCAGCCCCTCGACCAGCCAGATCTCCCAGAGCGGCTTCGAGCGGTCGAGTTGCTGGGAGAAGATCCGTGCGGCGAGCACCCGGAGCTGCTGCTCGGATCCGGGCTCCGGGAGAGAGGTGTGACGCACGTGATAGGCGAGGTTCAGGTGCGGATCGTCGACCCAGACCGGGCGGCCCTGTCCAAAGGGCACGAAGCGAAGCTTCTGGCGAAAGCGGGGCACGAGGGGCAGGCGCGACTCGAGGTGGTCCCGAAACTCGAGGTAGGGAGGAGCGGGCCCCTCGAACAGCGTGGTCGAGGCGACATGCATCTGGGTCCCATCCCTCTCCAGGTGGAGGAACGAGGAGTCGAGGCCGGTGAGGCGGTCCGTCACTGGCATTGATGGTCGCATACCAACTGTGAGCGCCGTCACACAAGTTCGCAAATTGCGCACCTACCCTGCCCGGCCCTAAGTCGCCAAACAACTCGCCTAATCGCGTTGACGGACATCACGCGAGCGGGGGACCCAATCGCCGGCGGGCACGCCAGACCAGAGAGGAAAGCGCGTGCCCGAGCAGTCTTTCGGCCGGGGGCGAATGGGGCGGTGTTCCGCCCCTAGCGGCGCGGAGAAAGCGTCGCGAGCCCGTCAGCTAACCCCGTAGGCGGCAGAGAGAGGCAAGGTGTATTCACTTGCGTCGCTTCCGTTGGAAGCGGAGGCGGGCTGCGCTAGCGCTGCTGCCCGCCATGGCAACGATGATCACAGCAGGCATCGCGGGCGCCTCGGACGCCGTTCCGGCCCTGTCGGATACCGCCCCCGAGGCGAGTGCCGGGGGCGGTCCCGCCACCGCCGTCAGCCTCCGCGCCAACCGGCACGTGATGTCCCATCGGGTCGTCACCTTCCATGGCCGACTAACCCCGGGTGACAGCCGGACCGTCGTTCTGCGGGTGGGCGGGTGGAAGCTCCGCACGCACAGCCAGGCCGACGGTGCCTACGAGCTGCGTTGGCGCGCACCGCGCGCCGGCGTCTACGGCGCGCGTGCGCGCGTTGACGGCTCATCCGTCCGCTCGCACCGCTTCAGGGTCAACGTCTACCGGCCCGCAGAGGCCTCCTACTACGGCCCGGGCCTCTACGGAGGCGGCCTGGCCTGCGGCGGAACGCTGAGCCCCGGCAAGCTGGGTGTCGCCCACATGACGCTCCCCTGTGGCGCCAGGGTCACGCTCCGCTATCACGGGCACACGGTCACCGTCCCGGTGATCGATCGCGGTCCCTACTCGGGCAACCGCGAGTACGACCTGACGTCCGCCACCAAGGCGAAGCTCGGGTTCCCATCCACGGGGACCGTGCTGACGACCCGTTAGCTAAACGGCGAGCTGGCCGGGCTGGACGGGCGTCTCGTCGCTCACCAGCCCGGCCACGCCCACGCCGACCAGCCGGACGGGCGCCTGCGGATCGAAGCGCTCGAGCAGGTCGAGTGCCGTATCCGCGACCGTTTCCGGCTCGACGGTGTGAGAGGGGAGGGTGCGTGACCTGGTGTAGGTCTTGAACGGCCGCAGGCGGATCTTGAGCGTCACAGTGCGCCCCCCGCGGCTGTGTGAGGCGAGGCTCTTGCAGACCGACCGCGCCAGGCGGTCCACGGTGTCGCGGAGGACCTCGCGGTCGGTGACGTCCTGGGGGAAGGTGGTCTCGCGGCTCTCGGACTTCCGCACGCGCTCCATCGTGAGCCGCTCGCTACCGATCCCGTTGGCGCGGTCGCGCAGGCCCCTGCCGTGCTTGGGCCCGAAGGCGCGCTCGAGCGTCTGCTCGTCGGTCCCGGCGAGCTCCGCGACCGTGCCGATCCCGAGCGACTGCAGGCGCTCGAAGGTCCGCGAGCCGACCCCCGGCAGCAGCGAGGCGGGCTTCTCGCCAACCACCCGAAGCCAGTTGTCGTGGTCGAGGACGAAGAACCCGTCGGGCTTGTCGAGGTCCGAGGCGATCTTCGCCATCAGCTTGTTGGGCGCCAGGCCGATAGAGCAGACGAGGCGGGTGCCCTCCTTGATGCGGCGCTTGATCTCCTGGGCCCGGGACTGGGGCACAGGTGAGCCGGAGAGATCGACATACGCCTCATCGAGACCGACCACCTCGACCTCGTCGCTGAACTCCCGCAGCGTCTCCATCACCTTCACCGAGCCGCGCCGGTAGAGCTGCATGTCGACCGGGAGCACGGTGAGCTCCGGACAGCGGCGGCGCGCAGTCACCATCGGCAGGGCGGAGTGGACGCCGTACTTGCGCGCCTCGTACGAGGCCGTGGTGACGACCCCTCGGGGACCGTCATACGCGACCACCACGGGCTTCCCGCGCAGCTCGGGATGTCGCAGCATCTCGATCGAGACATAGAACGCGTCCATGTCGACGTGGGCGATCACCTGCGACCGGCGAAGATTAGGCCCGCCCCCCGACGGAGGGCGGTATGTTGGGGCGGCGGTGACGAACGCTGAGGCCAAGAACCTCGAGGCGATCTCGCGGGCGATCGACCAGCACAACTCGAACTGCCCGTTCCCGGCCAGCGAGGTGCGCATGAATCCCTTCGAGCTCGAACGGCTGGGCTGGGACGAGATCCGTGGCCTGCCAATCGTCGCCGACCCGAACCTCGGCACAGGTTCCTTCCGGATCATCTGCTCCCGCGACCAGGAAGGTGAGGGCATCGAGGAGGCCGAGGCGCTCGGGATCCCGATCGAGGTGGCGGTGCCCGCCGCCCCGGAGAAGCCTTAGCCGCCGCCGGGCCAGCGCTCAGTTCAAAGCAGCCGCGAGCCTGCGGCGATGCTGGCGCGCCAGCGGATGGTCGGCGCCGAGCTCCGTGAAGATCGCCACCATCACGCGGCGGAGCAGGTCCTTGCGGTCCGGGTCCTGCTCGGCCGCCAGCACCTCCTGAAGCTGCTCGAGGGCCTCGTCGGGCTCGCCCCGGTCCCAGGCCGAGAAGGCGGCCTGAAGCTCGTTCGCGCGGGATCCGTTCTCGGAGGCGGATAGCTCGGCGCGGGCCGCCAGCCCGTCGGCGATGAAGTCGTGGGGGAACGGCTGGAGGACCTCGAGCGCCTCGTCGGCGTCGCCGCGGCCGAGCAGCAGCCGTCCGAGGCCGACCGCGGCCCGTGCGTGGCGGGGATCCAGCTCGAGCGCCTCGCGCAGCGACTGCTCATCGCCGGCCTCCGCCAGCCGATCGGCCTTCGACGGAGCGATCTGGTTGAGGAAGCTCTCGATCGCCGCCGTGGGCTGAGCGCCGATGAACTCCGCCACGACCCTTCCGTCGCGGAAGGCCTTCACCGCGGGGATGCTCTGGATGCCGAACTCCCGCGCGATCCGCGGGTTCGCGTCGGTGTCGAGCTTGACGAGCTCGATCTCGCCTCCGCGCCGCCGCACGGCGTCCTCGAGGGCCGGTCCCAGCGTCCGGCATGGACCGCACCACTCGGCCCAGAAGTCGACCACCACCGGCACGTGCTTGGAGCGCTCGACGACCTTTGTCTGAAAGTCCTGCTCACCTACGTCGCTGATCACTGAATTCAGCTTAGACGGGCCGGAACGCGAGCCTCGGTCACAGCCCGGCGGGGCCACTTCGGCAGGTCGCGGCTAGACGTCGCTCGAGACGTTGATTCCGAGGCTGTCGAGCAGGTCCTGCGCCCAGCGGTTGAAGGTGTCGAACCAGCCGGTCAGGATCGCGACTCCGAATGCGATCAGGATCACGCCGCCGATCGCCATGATCACTGGGTAGTGCCGCTTGACGACCGCGAAAGCCGTCGTCATCCGGGTGAAGGCGATCGAGGTGAGCAGGAACGGGATCGCCAGGCCGGCGGAGTAAACCGCGAGCAGGAAGGCGCCATGCGCGGCGGATCCAGACACCGCGGCGGCGCTCAGGATGGCCGCCAGCGTCGGGCCGATGCAGGGCGTCCAGGCGACGCCGAAAGCAGCGCCGGCAACGAGCGGGCCGCCGGTCCCGGCGTGCTCGAGCAGGGTTTCGACGTGCCACTCGCGGTTGAGTTGCGAGATGAACAGGGCTGCGATGAAGAACACTCCCATGGCGATGATCAGCCCCGCGGCGATCTTGTCGAGGAGGAGCTGGTGCTGCTGCAACGTGCTGCCGATCCTCGTCGCACCCAGTCCGAGCAGGATGAAGATCACCGAGAAACTGGTGACGAAGAGCAGGCTGGGGACGATCACGCGGCGCCAATCCGCCCGCTCGAGGTCGGCCGCGGCGACCCCGGTGACGGCTGAGAGGTAGCCCGGCACGAGAGGCAGCACGCAGGGGGAGAGGAACGAGACGATCCCGGCCGCCAGGGCCGTCAGGATGCCGACTCCTGATGCAGGATCGCTGCTCACGGTCCAAATTCTGGCGGACAAGCCACGCCTCAGGCGTGCGTGGGGGGCGTCGCGCCCGGGCACCGTGCTTACTACGGACTCGATCTGCGGATCGGCCCGGATGACCGCCCATTCGTGCCTGCATAGGGTTTGAATCGCATCCGGATCCCCCGGCCAACTTGCACCCGTAAAAGGCGTCCAGCAACGTTGGCCAACCCGGCGAGGCGGCCTTCATCCCCCTGGGGTCGCCTCGCCGGTCTTACTTTGGGCCTCCTGGCGCTAGGGCTCCGGCCCCGGATCCTGGCCCAGGATCGTGCGCAGCCCGCGCGCGGCCTTCGGCGCCAGCTCGCGGGCGTTGTTGTTGAACATCACCTGAACCTGCTCGGCGTCGGCGTCGAGCGCCCGCGCGCGACCGGCGATCTCCTCGAGCTCGTCCTTCGGATAGTCGTAGTCGAACCGCTCGGCGACACTGCGCCCGTGCAGGTAGCCCTCGGTGTTGCGCCCGTGACAGCGCATGTAGGCGAGCGCCTCGTTGGTGACGGCGTCGATCGGCGGAAAGATCGGAACGTGATCTCCCGGCGGGGTGTCGACGCAGACGAAGACCGCATCGTGGGCGGAGAGCCAATCGAGCACGCTCTCGAAACGCTTGGATGAAGCCCAGCTCCGGCGCCTGAACTCGATCGCGACCGGCACGGGGGAGAGGCCGTCGATTACGGGAGCGAGCTCGTCGAGCTCGTTGTGCCGCGGATCGAACGCCGGTGTCAGCTGAAGCAGATAGGCGCCGAGCTTGCCGGCATCCGCCAGCGGCGTCATCGCCTCGGCGGTTCGCCGGACCATCTCGTCTTGCAGCGCGGCATCGAGCAGCACCCGTCCCCGCTCATTGGTCTCGACATCGTCCCTGAGGTCCTTCGGCAGCTCCTTGATCTGGGAAGCGTGCCGGGAGAGCAGCCTGTGCAGCTTGACGTCGAAGCGGAAGCCGGCGGGCGTCCCCTTCGCCCAGTTCTCGACCGTCGAGCTCGCCGGGATCGCGTAGAAGCTCGAGTTGAGCTCGACCGCATCGAAGCGCTCGGCGTAGAAGCCCAGCCGGTCCTTCGCCGGCAGCCCCTTGGGATACCAGTGCTCGACGAAGCCCGGGTCGGACCAGCTCGAGGTGCCGATTTCGATCGCCATCGGCTAACTATCGCCTCCGCGGGTAGTCCTGCACCACCATGCCGCGCCTGAGACGCGTCGATTGTGCCAACCCGGCGATCTCGCGTCGGCGGCGGGGGAGGGGCTTCGAGTACCTCGACGAGAGCGGGGAGCGCATCGAGGATCCCGACGTCCTCGAGCGGATCCGCGCGCTCGCCATCCCGCCGGCCTGGGAGATGGTCTGGATCTGCGCAGATCCACTCGGGCACATCCAGGCGACCGGAGTGGACGCCAGGGGCCGGAAACAGTACCGCTACCACGACCTCTGGCGGGAGCGCCGGGACCGGCAGAAGTTCGACGCGATGGTCGACTTCGCCCGCTCACTGCCCAAGCTGCGAGCCCAGGTCGAGCGCGACCTGCGCAGACGCCCGATCTCCCGCGAGAGGGTGCTCGCCTGCGCCGTCAGGCTCCTCGACCGCGGCTTCTTCCGGATCGGCTCGGAGGACTACGCCGAGGAGAACGAGACCTACGGGCTGGCGACGATGCGGAAGCGGCACGTGAGCGTCAATGGCACCACACTCGTCTTCGACTACGAGGCGAAGGGAGGAAAGCGGCGGGTCCAGACGATCGCCGATCGAAAGGTCTCGCGACTGGTCAAGACTCTGCGAGAGCGGAGGGGAGGGGGCCACGAGCTGCTCGCCTACCGCAACGGAGAGGAGTGGCGCGATATCCGCTCCACCGAGATCAACGACTACATCAAGGACACGATCGGGGAGGACCACAGCGCCAAGGACTTCCGCACCTGGAACGCGACGGTGCTGGCCGCCGTCGTGCTCGCCGCCTCCGCACGGGAGCGCGACATGAGCACCAAGGGGGGGCGCAACCGAGCGAAGCGGGACGCGGTCAATCAGGTATCGCGCTACCTGGGCAACACGCCGGCGGTCTGCCGGGCCTCCTACATCGACCCGCGGGTCTTCGACCGCTTCGACGGCGGGCTCACCGTCGGGGGGGTGTTCGAGCGGCTCCCGGACGATCCCGCCGACTGGCCCGAGGTTCAGGGGCCGATCGAGGAGGCCGTGCTCGACCTCATCGATCGGCGTGAATCGTCCGCCGCCATCGAGCGGGTGACCTAGGACTTCGAGCCGCTCTTCTTCCCGCCCTTCTTTCCTCCGCGCTTGGAGGACCCCTTGGAGTTGGCGATTTTCGCGGCGCGCTGCTTGCTCATGCCCTTCTTGCGCAGCCCCTCGTACTGCTTGTCGTTCTTGATCGATGATCCGTGGTCCTTTGCCATGTCAGACCTCCTTTCTCAGGGGCGTGGGCCGAAATACCCCGCAAAACGACGGTTTAAGCGCGCTCAAGCCGTCACTCCGACCGACTCGAGCGAAGCGTCGATCGCACGGTCGAAGCCGTCCCAAATCGTCTCCGCGGCATGCCGCTCCTCGGGCAGGATCGTCTGCGCGACGCCGGCCGCCGACTCGTCGCCCGCTCTCTCCGCGACGCGGCGGAGCTGCTCGTACGACGCGATCTCGAGGTGCTCGAACGCATATGCGAAGCCGGCAAGTTTTGCGGGGGTATCGGGCTGGGCCGCGAAGAAGGTGCCCCAGTTGAGCGCACCGAGCTTCATCGCAGCATCCTTGAGGGCGTTCGGACTCGCGCCTCGCGCCTCCAGCCGCTCCTCGATCAGCGACTTGTGCTTCTTGGTCTGCTCGAGGTGCTGCTCGTAATCCTGGCTCAGCTTCGGGTCGCCGCCGATGTCGATGGCCTTCTTCAGCATCTGCTCCGCCTGCGACTCGATGGCGTGGGCATCGCTGAGGTACTTGTTGAGTTGGTCACCGAAGTCATCGGGATCGACGTCCCTCAGGGACGCGTCCACAGCGACATCCCAGTTGCCGGACAGCCGGCGGCCCATCTCGTTCTCCTGGCCGGCGATCTCCTTCGCGACCCGGACGGTCTCCTGATCGTCGGCCCGCTCGGCGATGCGCGACAGGATCTCGTACGCCGCGACCTCCATGTGCTCGTAGGAGAAGGCGTGCGACGTGAGCTTCCCCGGTGTGTCCGGCTGGAACTTGGCGAAGAGGGCGAAGGCGGGCGCGGTGGCCGTGCCGGCGATGTCCTTCACCTTCGACGGGGATCCGCCGAGCGCTTCGAGGCGTTCCTCCACCCGTCGCTTCTGCTCCTCGGTCTCGCCGATGTGCCGCTCGAAGGCGGCCTCGAGGGTGGCATCTCCCGCGATCTTGGGCGCCATCTTCATCTGAACCAGCGCCTGCTCCTCGATCGCGTGGATGTCGCCGAGGTACTTGACGATCTGCTCTTGAATCGTTCGCTCACTCATGGAAGATCAAAGCTCCTTATTCGCTGACCTCACCCTTGTGCCGCGCACGGCGCGCGATCAAACCTGCGGCCGAGCGCATGGTCGTGCGCGCCACCGTCCTCGTCCCTCACCGCAGCCTGCTGGTGGCCCTCAGAGCCCGACCGAGGCGCTACGCGTGCCGGACGGAACGCACGGGAACGCGCGTTATGTGAACCCGCGCACGAGTCAGGCCAGAGCCTTGTCGAACCACCGGATTCGCGGACGAACGGATTCGAGTTGTAGTCGCCGATCTCCCGGTACCCGCGGACCTCTACAACCCGTCCGCCTCCGTCATCCGCTCGTGTGCATCCAGCCCAACCGTCTGGAAGGTGTCGCCCTCCAGTATGTCCCGGGACCGGACGTTCGCCCTTCGGCAGCCGAGACGTCGACATGCGCCTGCCTGGCCTTGACCTCGTCGTGAGCGCGGCGACCAGCCGCTGGGCGGCGCGGTCAGCGGGCGCGACCGATCTGAGCTCGGTCCGCAGCGCCCCAAGTTGACATAACGACCTTCAAGCCGAGGCGGCGATCAGGCCGACCGTCGCCAGGCAAAGGACCACGCCGAACACCATCAGCCAGCGCGTCTCCGTGCGTGAGCTTGGGATCATCCGGCCGCTGTCCAGGGCAGCTTCGACCCTGCGCGACCTGATCGAGCCGTAGGTGAACAGGCCCACCGAATAGAGCGCCCAACCGATCCCGACGATCACGTAGGGCCACTCGGTAGTCGTCCCGCTGAGCTCGGGAACGACTCTCCCGACGCCGATTGCCACCGCGATCGAGGTGAGCGCTGTCCGCCACCAGGCGAGCTCGGTGCGCTCGGCGGCGAGCCGCGTCCGCCGTATTGCGTCCCACGCCTCGCCGGGCTGTTTCTCGGTGTGCTCAGCCACCCCGTCATCCAACCATCCCGGTCGCAGGGAAGTCGGCCGGCAATCGATACGGATTTACGATTTGAGTCATGCCGCTCAGGGATCGGGAGCTGATCTCTCCCCCACCCACCCTCGCAAGCCTGCAGGAGCTGTCCGGGCCGGCGCTGATTGCGATGCTGATCGCCACCGCGATCATCGTTCTCGACGCCGCGTTGAGCGACCGGCTGGTCTTCATCGGGCTCCTGGCGGTTCCGCCGATCATCGCCGCGATGAGCGCCTCCCTTCCGGAGACGGCGGTGGTGGCGGTCTTCTGCGTCGTGCTCGCCCTCCTCTCGCCGCTCTGGAGCGGCCTCGAGGACGGACAGCGGTTGATCTCGACTGCGGTCGTCGTAGCCGGAGCTCTGGGCGGGATCTGGGTTGCAAGTCTGAGGGCGCGCCTGAACCGGGAGCAGGCGGCCTCGGAACTGCTCGCCGATGCCGGCGGCCTGATGGAGGACGACCTCGACCAGCGCCAGCGGGCGCAGCATCTCGCCACGCTTGCTGTCCCGACGCTGGGTGACGTGGCGATGGTCGACATGGTCACCCCTGAGGGCCTGATCGAGCGGGTAGCCGCCCAGAGCCGTGGAACCGATCTCGCCGAGATGTTCGTCAAGCTGCGCGCGGACGCGCCGATCGACCCCCATGGCCCCCACCCCGTCGCGGAAGTGATTCGCACGGGTCGAACGATGAACCTCGATCAGCTCAGCGACGAGGAGATCGACCGGATCACAACCAGGGAGAACGAGCGGGAAATGCTGCGGAGGCACCGCTTCCAGGCGTGCATCGTCCTACCGCTCGGCGCGCGCGGCTCCGTGCTTGGCGCCCTGACCCTGTGGATCTTGCGCCCGGCCGAGGCTTTCGACGAGACCGCGCAGCGAACGGCGAAGCGCCTCGCAGACCGGGCGGCTCTCGCCCTCGACAACGCGCGCCTGCATGAGCAGCAGGCGCACATCGCCTCGGTCCTGCAGCACAGCCTCCTGCCGCGATCGCTGCCGAATATCAGTGGCTTCGAGACCTCGTCGCGCTTCCTGCCGGCGGGCGAGGCGTACGAGGTCGGTGGTGACTTCTACGACGTCTTCCGCAGCGGCTCGGGAACCTGGATGGCGGTGATCGGCGACGTCTGTGGCAAGGGCCCGGAGGCCGCCTCGCTGACCGCGCTTGCCCGGTACACGGTCCGAACCGCGTCGACGCCCGAGAGCGCCCCGAGCGAGGTCCTGCGTACCCTGCACGAGTCGATCAGTTCGGAGCGAGCCGACTTTCGCTTCTGCACGGCGGCGCTGGCGCGAATCCAGGCGCCCTCGAACGGGCGCGCTGAGGCAAGGCTCACCGTCGCCCTGGGCGGCCACCCGTTCCCGATGGTCCTCCGGAAGAGCGGACGGGTCGACGCGATTGGCGAACCGGGGACGTTGCTCGGCGTCCTCCCCTCCCCCATTCTGGCCGACGCCGACGCGAGGCTCGCGGTCGGCGATTCGCTGATCCTCTACACGGACGGCGTCCTCGACGTTCGGGACGCCGGCGAGCGGGGCGATCCGGATTGGCTCGCGGATCAGCTCGCCGCGTACGCCGGCAAGAGCGCGGACGAGATCGCTGAAGGGGTGGCCCAGGCGGCGATCAAGCGGCACGGCGGCGAGCCCCGCGACGACATCGCGATCCTGGTCCTGAACCGGCGCGGCGCCGGTTGAGTTGGCGCGCAGACCGGTCCATGTGGGCTGCTCGGGTTGGGTCTATCCACACTGGCGAGAACGCCTATATCCGAAGGGTCTCCCGCAGCGACGCTGGCTGGCCTGCTACGCCGAGCACTTCGACACCGTGGAGGTGAACAGCACCTTCTACCGGCTCGCCTCGCCCTCGGCGGTCGAGTCCTGGCTCGATCAGAGCCCGGATGGATTCATCTTCGCTGTCAAGGCGAGTCGCTACCTGACCCACGTCAAGCGCCTCACCATGCTCGACACAGGCATCAAGCGCTTCTACGAGCGGCTCGCGCCGCTGACGAGAACCGAGAAGTTCGGGCCCGTTCTCTGGCAGCTGCCGGAGAACTTCCACCGCGACGACGAGCGGCTCGCCGGCGCCTTGGCGGCGCTTCCTCCCGGCCGCCACGCGTGCGAGTTCAGGCACGCGAGCTGGTTCACAGAGGAGGTCTACGCCCTCCTCCGCAAGCACGGGGTCGCGTTGGTGATCGGGGACGATCCCACCCGCCCGTTCCAGTCTCTCGAGCGCACCACCCACTGGACCTACATCCGGTTTCACCGCGGCAACCGCGGCCGGGGCGGCAACTACTCCCGCTCCGAAATCGAGAGCTGGGCGCGCCGGATCGCGCAGTGGCGCAGGCAGACCGAGGTCTACGCCTACTTCAACAACGACTGGGAGGGCTACGCGCTCCGGAATGCGGAGCTGCTCAAGGAGCGGCTCGGGGTCTAGCGCCGCCGCCAGCTGCCGCCGAGGAGCTTGCCCAGGCGCCCGCTCCGCCGCGGGCTGAAGTTCGGGGCGGCCTTCTCGGGCGGCGGCAGTTGCGCCGCGGCGGCGGAGTCGATCGAGAGTCGAACGGCTCGCTCGGCCGTCCTCGCCACCTCCGGTGCATCCACGAATCGGAGCTCGCCGTCCGTGGTCTCGATCACGAACCCGTCCAGGATGCGCTCCCGATAGTTGTCGACGACCTCATCGACCTTGCCCACCGGCTGCCCGTCCGACGCGTAGACCGGGGTGCCGCGCTGCACGGCCCCATAGTGGATCGGATAACCGTCGTCCTGGCTCACGCCCTCAATATACGAGGCGGGTCTTACGTCCGGCTCAGCGGAGCCGCTCGGCTACGTTGGCGGCATGGCCGCACACTCGCGCACATCACTCGCCAAGAAGCTCGGCATCAAGGAGGGAAACCGCGTCGCATTTCCGTCTGCGCCTCGGGCGTCGAGACCGACATGACCGAGGACGTCGCCCGCGAGCTCGGCCTCGCCAACCGCCTGGTCGACAACAAGGTCGCTGCGATCGACGAGACCTGGTCCGCCCTCCGCCTCGTGATCCGGCTCCAGGACCGGCCGGGCTAGGACGAGTCGCCCAACCGCCCCCGCACCGGCGGCTCATCCAGGAACTCGGCGATCACCCGCGAGAGGCGGCCGCCCTGCCAGGCGAGTGGGGACTTGCCCGGCTCCTCGCTGACCAGTCTGCCGGCGGGCAGCCGCTCCGCCCAGGCCTCGGCGATTGCGTAGGGGTGGCCGGGGTCGGTCTCGTCGTAGCTCGCCACCACGAGGGCCGGCACGTCCAGCGTCTCGAGCTCGGCAAGCCCCTCGAAGGGCAGCGAGCGCGGCACCTCCCGAAGCGCCCTGGCCACCGCCTCCGGGTGCTCATGGAGCATCATCCGCTCACGGGTGATCCGCAGGGCCGTCTCGCGCCAGGAAGGGGCGACTTCGAGAGACGCCTCGTAGGCCTCCATGAAGCCGTCGACGCCGTCGCTGTCCAATCCCTCCGCGAGCCGATCCCAGTAGGCGAGCGTCTCGTCTGTGGCAGGGATGCCGAGCGTCACCGGACCGGCGAGGACCAGTGCGGCCACCTCGCCCGCATGCTCGAGAGCGTGCGCCACAGCTGTGTGGCATCCCATCGAGTGCCCGCACAGGACCCGCCGGCCACCGGGAGCCTGCGACGCCAGAACTGCTGCCAGATCTCGCGTCAACGCCCCGTAGTCGTAGCCCTCGTCCTCGGGCGCGGGAGACGAGGCCCCATGCCCGCGGGCGTCGTAGGAGACCAGGCGATAGCCGCGCCGCGCCAGAGTAACCGAGCCGTGCAGCACGTAGCGGCGGGTCGCCGTCAACCCGTGCAGGAGCACGATCGGCGGTCCCTCCCCCACCTCCTCGCCGCCGAGTTCGACGCCGCCCGAGGGGACGTCGAACTCGCTCGGTTGCAGTTCGCCGGCCCGAGCCCCCTCCATCAGCCGCCCTGGATCGTGACGCGCCGGATCACCACCGGCGCCTTGGGCGTGCCGCCGGCAGTGCCGAGCTGCTCGATGCGCTGCACGACGTCGAAGCCGTTGGTCACCCGCCCGAGCAGCGCGTAGTCGGGCGTCAGACCGGCATCCGGCTCCGTCACCACGAAGAACTGGCTCCCGGAGCGCCCGGGGGGCTCGACGGCCGTCTTGGCCATCGCCACGAACCCGCGGAGGTAGGAGAGGTTCCGCGGCGGTGGCTCATCCACGAAGTAACCGGGGCCGCCGGTGCCGCTGCCGGTGGGATCCCCGCCCTGGATCACGAACCCCGGCACGATCCGGTGGAACTGCGTGTCGTTGTAGACACCCCGGCGGGCCAGATAGGCGAACGACGAGGTCGTTTTCGGTGCTCGGGCGGTGTCGAGGGCGATCACGAAGCTGCCGCAGCTTGTCTCGACGGTCGCCGTCGCGGGGCCGTCAAGCGTGGCGCTCGGCCGCGAGAGGCTGATCTGCTTCGGCTGCGGCGCCGGCACCCGGCTGCAACCGACGGGCAGGGCTGCGGCTGTCGAGGTGTCCCCTCCCCCGCCGCCGCATCCGGCCAGCACCAGCACCGCCGGCGCAACCGCGAGCGCTGTTCGCCGCAGCTTCAAGGCGCCGAAGCGTACCCGCGGGCGCCTGCAATGATCGCCGCGTGGCCACCTCAGTCGATCACGACTCGGATCCCTCGCAGCCCGCCAACCGGGTCCGGCTGACGGGCAGGGCCATCAACGCCATCGTGGCTCGCGCGCCGTTCACCTGGCCTCTGCTGCGAGGTTGGAGCCACCGCTACTGGCAGGGACAGGCATCCACCTGGGGTGACCGTGTCAACCGCTCCGCCCCGGGCTACCTGGCGCCGCTTGCCGCCGGCCTGCTCCACGTCCGGCCGGAGCCCGAGCGGGCACTCGACATCGGCACCGGGCTGGGCGACGGGGCCCTCCTGATCGCCCGCGAGTTCCCGCACGCCCGTGTCAGAGGCATCGACCTCTCGGAGGAGATGGTGCGCCGCGCGCAGGCTCGGATCGGCCTCGACCCCGAGGGCCGGGTGGCCTTCAAGGTTGCCGACGCGGCTCAGCTTCCCTTTGAAGACGACTCGTTCGACCTCGTAGCTCAGCTCAACATGCCGCCCTTCTTCTCGGAGATCGCCCGCGTGCTGAGGGACAGCGGGTTCGCGGTGATCGCCGCGAGCTGGGGGCGGAGAACGCCCTTCTACACGCCGGAGGCGGTGTTGCGGCGCGGCTTCGAGCGACACGGCATCGAGCGAATCGAGAGCGGTACGGCAGCCGAGGGCACCTACTTCGTCGGCCGCCAGGCCCCCGAGGGCGCCCCCAAGTAGATGCACGCGATCAATCCCGACCGCTCCCACGTTCTTCTGGTGAACCCACATTCGGCCGGCGGCCGGACGCTGAAGCACCTGCCAGAGGTCGAACGCGAGTTCGATCGCCGGTCGATCCGGTATCGGGTGGTTCTGACCGAGAGTCTCGAGCAGGGTGTCAGCGAAGCGCGCCGGACGGCCGACGCCGGCGAGATTCCCGTGGTGATGAGCGGCGACGGCCTGATCGGCCAGGTGGGCGGCGCGCTCGCCGAGACGGACGCCGCGATGGGGATCATCCCCGGCGGGCGCGGCAACGACCTGGCGCGAGTTCTCGGCATCCCCTCGGATCCGGCCGGAGCCGTGGGTGTCCTCGAGGCGGGAGTTGAGCAGCTGATCGACGTCGGCGAGGTGAACGGTCGCCGGTTCCTCGGCATCGCCTCCTTCGGCTTCGACTCCGATGCAAATCGGATCGCCAACGAGGCCCGGCTCGTCAAGGGGAACCTCGTCTATGCGTACGCCGCCCTCCGCGCGATGGTCGCCTGGCGCACCGCGACCTTCGAGGTAGCCGTGGGCGGCGGTGACCCCACCACCTACAGGGGTTACTCCGTCGCGATCGCAAACAGCCAGGCCTTCGGCGGCGGCATGTTCGTGGCCCCCCACGCGAAGCTCGACGACGGCCTCTTCGACATCGTTGTCATCGACGGGATCAGCAAGCTCAGGTACCTCACGAACCTGCCAAAGGTGTTCAAGGGGACTCATATCGAAGAAGACGGCGTGATCGAGCTGCCGGCGGCCGGCTCCATCGTGACGGTGACCGCCGATCGCAACTTCGGGGTCTACGCGGACGGCGAGCACCTCGCAGACCTTCCGGCGACCCTACGCGTGCTGTGCCGTGCGCTCCGCGTGATCGCGCCTCCGCAACCCGCCTAAGCTGCGCCGGACCAATGAGCGTTTTGTTCGACGCGAAGCGCAGCCTCGCGCGCGCCGTGGGGACTCTGAGTCGCCGCAGCGGCCGCGGCGGGGGGACGACCCTCCCCGGCCGGATGCTGGTTCGGATGGCGCCGGACGCCATCGACCGTCTCGCTGAAGGCCTCGAAGGGGGGTCGATCGTGGTCAGCTCGACCAACGGCAAGACGACGACCGCTGGGATGATCTCCGGCATCCTCCGGACGGATGGCCGCGTGCCCGTCCACAACCGAGCGGGCTCGAACATGCACTGGGGCGTCGCCACCGCCCTGCTCGAGCAGCGCGGCGACGAGGGTCTCTTTGAGCTCGACGAGGGCTGGCTGCCGCGGGTGGCGCCGCACCTCCGCCCGCGCCTGCTCGTGCTCGGGAACCTCTTCCGGGACCAGCTCGACCGCTACGGGGAGCTCGAGCACGTCGCGGACGAGTGGGCTGGGCTCGTCGCCCATCTCCAGGGGTCGTGCGAGTTCGCTCTCAACGCGGACGACCCCCTGATCGCGGACCTGGGCCGGGACCGCGAGCTCCGGCGCAGGCCGGGCGTCACCTACTTCGGCATCGAGGACACCAGCGTGGCCCTCCCGGAGCTCCAGCACGCGCACGACGCCAAGCACTGCCGGCGCTGCGGTGCCCCCTACGTCTACGACCGCGCCTTCGTCGGCCACCTCGGGCACTACACCTGCCCCAACTGCGACGCCGACCGGCCGGCCCCGGACGTCGCGGCGACGGAGATCGAGCTGCACGGCATCTCCGGCTCGCGTGTACACGTCACGACGCCGCAGGGTGATCTGGACCTCGAGCTCCCCCTGCCGGGCCTCTACAACGTCTACAACGCACTCGCGGCGCTCACCGCCGGGCTGCGTTCCGACGTGTCGCTCGAGCGCATTCGCGAGGGCCTCGAGTCCATGCGCGCCATCTTCGGCCGCGTCGAGGTGATCGAGGTGTCCGGCAAGCCCGTCTCCATCCTGCTGATCAAGAACCCCGCCGGCGCGAACGAGGTGCTCCGCACGCTGCGGCTCGAGTCGACCGACGGCGGGATCGATCTCTGGCTCGCCCTCAACGATCGGATCGCGGACGGCCGCGACGTCTCCTGGATCTGGGACGCGGACTTCGAGCTCCTGGCGGACCGAGTACGCCGCGTGATCTGTGCGGGGACGCGCGCCCCGGAAATGGCACTTCGCCTCAAGTACGCGGGCTGGCCCCAGGACTCGATCGAGGTGATCGAGTCGATCGAGAGCTCGCTCGACGAGGCCGTCTCCGAGGCCCCGGCCCGGCTCTTCGCCCTTCCCACCTACACCGCGCTGCTCGAGCTCCGGACGTTGCTCTCCCACCGCGGGCTCGCGGCGGACTTCTGGGCATGAGCCGAGCCCGCAACACCGCTGCGCCGGAGGCGACAGAGGCGGCCATCTGGCAGCAGGTGGAGTTCGGCTCCTACGGTGCTGATCTGCCCCTCTGGACCGAGCTGGCCGAGGCCGCGGATGGGCCGGTGCTCGAGCTCGGCGCCGGGGCGGGCCGCGTCGGGCTCCACCTCGCAGGCGAGGGCCATGAGGTGATCGCGGTGGAGCGCGACCCCGATCTCGCCGCGGCGCTCGAGCGCTCCGCCTCCGAGCGTGGACTTCCGCTCTCTCTGGTCGCCGCCGACCTCGGCTCGCCCGCCGACCTTTGCCTGCCGTCCCGCCCGAAGCTTGCGATCGGCCCGCTGCACGTGATCCAGGTGCTCGACGGGGCGGCCAGGCCGGCGCTCCTCGGGCGTCTCGGCGACCTCATGGAGCCCGGCTCCGCGGTCGCGCTGACGGTCGTGGACGAGTCCACCCTGTTGAGCGCCGGTGCCGCCGCCACGCAGATCCTGCCCGACATGCGCGAGCTCGACGGCTGCGTGTATTCGAGCGAGCCGCTCTGGGTCCAGGTGAGCGATGACGTCCTCAAAGTCCGCCGCCTGCGGGAGCGCGTCTTCCCCGACGGTCGCATGGAGCGCTCCGTGCATGACGAAGTGCTCCACCGTGTCAGCCCGGATCGGCTGGAGCTCGAGGCCGAGGAGGCCGGCCTGCGCAGCGCCGGGAGGCGCCAGATCAGCTCGGGTCCCAACGAGGCCGACTCGACTGTCGTGCTGCTCGAGGTCCCCGAGTGAGCGGCCCAGGGCTCCGCCTGCTCGCCCTCTACCCCGAGCAGATGAACATCTACGCGGACCGGGGCAACATCCTCTTCCTGCAGCGCCGCTGCGAATGGCGGGGCATCCCGTTCGACTACGCCGCCGCCGGCCCAGGCGAGGGCTTCGATCCTGCCGCACACGATCTGGTCTACATCGGCGGCGGGCAGGACCGAGACCAGGTGCTGGTCGCCGAGGACATGCTGCGGACGAAACGCGACGCGATCGCCTCGGCCGTCGACGACGGGGCGGCCCTGCTAGCCGTCTGCGGCGGCTACCAGCTTCTCGGTCGCCGCTACCAGCTGGGCGCGCAATCGATCACCGGCCTTGGCATCGCCGACCTCGAGACCGTGCGGGAGCCCGGGCCGCGCCTGATCGGGAACGTCTCGATCGAGGTCGATCTTGGGCACGGGCCGAGGGTGCTGGCGGGGTTCGAGAACCACGGCGGACGCACCCACCTCGGCCCGGATGCGCAGCCCCTGGGCCGCGTCCTCCATGGGCACGGGAACAACGGGAGCGACGGCCAGGAGGGCGTCAGGCGCCGCAACATGATCGGCACCTACCTGCACGGCCCGCTGCTGCCCAAGAACGCCTGGCTCGCCGACCACCTGATCGCGCTCGCGATCGGACGTCAGACGGGCTCCGAGCCGCAGCTCGAGCCGCTCGGCGACGAGCTGGAGGCCGCCTCGCACGCCTCGGCCCTTCGCGCCGCGGAGCGAGAGTGAGGCGGCGCTTGGTGCCCGTTAAGCCAGCCGTATAGGATCAACCCATGGTCGTAGTGATCATCATCGTCGCGCTGCTATTGCTGATCGGGCTGACCTACGTCCTGGTCCGCAACAGCCTGGTGAGCCTCAACCAGCGCGTTGGCGAGTCCTGGAGCGGCATCGACGTGCAGCTCAAGCGCCGGCACGACCTGGTGCCGAACCTCGTAGAGACGGTCAAGGGCTACGCCTCGCACGAATCCTCGACCTTCGAGAAGGTGACCCAGGCGCGCGCCGCGGCCATGCAGGCGAGCGGCCCGGAGGAAGCGGGCAAGGCCGAGGGGCAGCTGACCGCCGCGCTGGGCGGCCTGCGAGTGGTCGCCGAGCAATACCCGCAGCTCCGCGCCACCGAGAACTTCCAGCAGCTCCAGCGCCAGCTCTCCGAGCTCGAGGACGAGATCCAGGCCTCGCGGCGGATCTACAACTCGAACGTGCAGCAGTTCAACACCCGCATCCAGCAGTTCCCGGCGTCGATCGTCGCCAACCAGATGAGCTACTCGGCCAAGCCCTACTTCGAGATCACCGAGGCCGCAGAGCGCGAGGCCCCGCAGGTCTCCTTCAGCGAGTCGAGCTAGAAGCCCGTCGAGCCGAAGCCGCCCTCGCCGCGGGTCGAGTCGTCGAGCGCGTCGGCCTGCCGCGGGTTGGCGTGCGCGACCGGGAGCAACAGCAGCTGGGCGATCCGGTCGCCCGCGGAGATCTGGAAATCGAGGGTCCGGTCCGTGTTGAGGAGCAGCACCCGCAGCTCGCCGCGGTAGCCAGGGTCGACCAGCCCCGGCGAGTTGACCAGGGTGACGCCGTGCTTGATCGCCATCCCCGAGCGCGGCAGCACCAACCCACCGACGCCGTCCGGAATCTGCACAGCGAGCCCGGTGCCGACGCTGACCCGCGCGCCGGGTGCGAGCCGAGCCGACTCGGCGGCGTAGAGGTCGAGGCCCGTGTCGTTGTCATGCGCACGGGTTGGCAGCGTGGCCTTCTCGTTGAGTTTGACGAATCGCAGGTCCCCGATCCGATCGCGCGAGGTGTCCTCCTCGGCGACCGCCACGGCCGCCGCCCCGCCGTTGCTCTTGGGCTCAGTCTCGGCCGGCGCGAACGCGTCCTCGGGATCGCGCTCGGCCCCCGTTGACCTCGAGGTCGGAGAACCGATCGGCGAGCGCGGCAGGAAGCCGCGCGCGAACGAGAACCCCGTCCGCGCGATCCTCGCGCTCGAGGTCACCAGCGACCTCGTGAAGCTCCGAAAGCCGATCACCGGCGTCAAAGGGTATGAGCAACTCGACGCTGGTGAGCGTCGCCCCGATCGAGTCGGCGATGCGGGACCGAAGCTCGTCCAGGCCCTCGCCGCTCTCGGCCGAGACCAGCACGGCGTCGGGGTGGCGCAGCGAGAGCTCTCGGCGCTGCTCGTCTTCGAGCAGATCGACCTTGTTCATGACCAGCAGCCTGGGCGAGGCGCCCGCCCCGATCTCCTCCAGCGCCGCGTCCGCGGCCGTGATCGAATCGATCCGCTCGTCCTCGGGCTCCGATCCATCGACGACGTGCAGGATCAGGTCGGCGAGCACGGTCTCCTCCAGCGTGGCCTTGAAGGCCTCGACCAGCTGGTGCGGAAGCTTGCGGATGAAGCCGACGGTGTCGGTGAGCAGGTAGCGCCGCCCGTCATAGGTGAAGGCCCGGGTGGTTGGATCGAGCGTGTGGAAGAGCCTCTCCCCCACGCCGACCACGGCCCCGGTCAGTGCATTGAGCAGCGTGGACTTGCCCGCGTTCGTATAGCCGGCGAGAGCGACCGACGGCAGCGCGGCGCGCTCGCGCTCGGCCCGCATCACGGCCCGGTTCCGCTCGACGCCCCGAAGCTGGCGCCGCAAGGCCGTGATCCGATCGCGCGCCAGGCGGCGGTCCGTCTCGATCTGGGACTCGCCGGGACCGCGGGTACCGATGCCGCCGTCGATTCGGCCCGCGCCGAGACGCTCGAGGTGCGTCCACAACCCCCGCATGCGGGCGAGGTTGTATTCGAGCTGCGCGAGCTCGACCTGAAGCTTGCCCTCGGCGGTGTGGGCATGGTCGGCGAAGATGTCGATGATCACGGCGGTGCGGTCGATCACCGGGACGCCGAGCTCCTGCTCGAGGTTGCGCTCCTGGCGCGGCACGAGCTCGTCATCGCAGGCGACGAGGTTGGCGTCGGCGGCCGCGATCTCGCGCTTGAGCTCGGCGAGCTTGCCGTGGCCCAGGTAGCGGTCGGGATCCGGCTCGGCTCGCGCCTGTGTCAGCTCACCCGCCGTCGCGACCCCGGCCGTACCCAAAAGCTCTTTCAGCTCGGCGAGCGGGTCCTCGCGGTGCTCCCCGTCGCGGACGACGCCTATCGCGAAGGCGCGCTGTCGGGCGCGCGGGTTGACTACGCCAGCCGAGCCGTTCCGCTTCATGAAATGCGTCGCTCCTCGGCTTCGCCTGCGGAGCGCCCTCGCTTACCGGCCCGGCGTCCGTTGCGACCTCTCTGCACTCCCCGGATGGTAGGGGCAGCGCGGGTGGTCGCAGGCGAGCAGCCGTCAGGCTCAGGCGGCAGGCTGGGGCGTCACGCGGGCCTCGGTGGCTCGCTGCGGCACCAGGGGCAGCAACGCGGCCGCCGCGATCACGGCGACGAACGCAAGGGAGCGCGCGATCACATCGAGGGCATCCGAGCCGAGCGGATCCCCGAAGACCAGGATCCCGCCGGTGATTGCAGCGAGTGTGGCGCTCGCAGAGAAGGCGACCATCACGGCCACCGGCTCCCCGAGCTGGAGCCCGCGAGCCAGCGCGAGGAACCCTCCGATCCCACCGACGATGGCCATGGCGGTCCAGGGGCTGAGCAGGCTGAGCGGCGAGCCCGGCACGGTCACGGCGAGTGCCTTGATCGCAACGTCGGAGACGCCGATCGACGTTCCCGCGGCGACCGCGAGCAGCATCCATCCCCGGCTGACCATCCGCCGATGGGCGGACGCGAACAGCAGCACGCCGACCAGCCCGAGCGTGCCGCCCTCGAAGGCGAGCATGATCGAGCCGGTGAAGGCACCGCTCTCGCGTCCGTGCCCGGCGGTCAGCGCGAGGAAGCTGAGTCCAGCCGCGCACAAACCGAGCGCCAGCAGGTCCCGCGCCCCCACCGCGATCCCGAACCAGCGACGCGCCGGAACGGCCAGCAATGCCAGCCCGCCGGCGATCACCGCCTGGACGAGGGAGAGCGGCGCCATCGAGAGGGCGGCTACGTGCAATCCCCAGCCGAGGGTGGCGAGCAAGAAGCCGATCGCCCACCAGCGCGAGCGAAACAGAGCAGCCGCGCTGCGCAGCGGGCTGCGCATCGCGACGTCCGGTGCCGCGACGGCCCCGCGATGCTTGCAGAGCAGGGCCACGCCGGAGAAGAGGGCACAGCCGAAGGCCAGTATCAGTCCGATTTCGTTCATTGGGTGGAAGTTCGGCGCATCAGGGTGGCGCCTTTAGCTGAGTGGCCGATAAAGGCCGATTCGCCCCCCGCCCGGGGGGCCCGTCCGAAAACCCAACGCTACGGACTCGTGGCCCGTTTCGCGCCGGTTCCCCGGTGATGCCCGTTAGGGCGTCAAATGAACCCGAAGCCGCTTTATTGCCTCGGTGAGCAGCTCGTCGGGCGTCGTCAGGGAGATCCGGAAGAACCCCTCCCCGCTCGGGCCGTACATCGATCCCGGCGAGACCACCACCGCGGCTTCCTCGAGGACCCTCTCGGCGAAAGAGGTCGAGGTGTGGCCGTCCGGCACGGGAGCCCAGATGTAGATCGTGCCCTTTGGGGGCTCCACCTCGACGCCGATGTCGCGCAGGGCGTCCACCACCAGGTCGCGGCGCCGCTCGTAGATTCGGCACATCTCTTCGATCTGCTTGCGCGGCCCTCTCAGGGCCGCGGCCCCCGCGAGCTGCACCGCCTCGAAGAGCCCGGAGTCGACGTTGGTCTTCAGCCGCCAGTAGGTCTTGATCGCCTCGGCGTTGCCGAGGATCGCGGCGCAGCGCCAACCGGTCATGTTGTAGCCCTTGGAGAGCGAGAAGACCTCGACCCCGACCTCCTTCGCTCCGGGTGTTGCCAGGAAACTCGGCGCGACGTAGCCGTCGTAGGTGATCTCGGAGTAGGCGTTGTCGTGGACGACGAGGATCTCGTGACGCCCGGCGAGCTCCACGGCTCGCTCGAAGAAGCCGTCGGGCGCGACCGCTCCGGTGGGGTTGTTCGGGTAGTTGATGAAGAGGAGCCGCGCGGCCTCGAGCTTCTGATCGGGAATTGCATCCAGATCGGGGACGAAATCGAGGTCGGGGCGGAGCGGCAGCAGATGCGCCTCGGCGCCCGCCAGGACCGGCCCGCCCGTGTACACGGGATACCCGGGGTCCGAGGCGAGGGCGACGTCGCCCGGGTCGAGGAAGGCGAAGCAGAGGTTGTAGATGCACTCCTTGGCGCCGATCGCCGGGATCACCTCGGTGACCGGATCGATCTCGACGCCGAAGCGCTGCAGATAGAAGTCGGCGAAGGCCCGGCGGAACTCCGGACGCCCGCGGTTGCTGGGGTACTTCTGAGCCTCGGGGTCGCCGACGGCCTCCCGCATCGCCTCCACGATGTACCGGTAGGTGGGGGTGTCAGGATCGCCGATGCCCAGGCTGATCACGTCGATGCCCTCGTCGCGCTTCGCCTCGATCCTGCGCTCGAGCTCGGCGAACATGTAGGGCGGAATCGCCTCGAGTCGCTGGGAGGGGGCCGCCAGGCCCCTCTTCTTCGCAGGGACTGCCATCGAGCCGGAAAGACTAGGTGGAAATGCCGGCGCCGCGCGCCCGGCGCCTAGCCGAGCTCCTCGAGCGCCCGCAGCAGCTGCGGCGAGAGCTCGCCGGAGTAGATCGGCTCGGCCCAACCGGTGAGCCGTACCGCGAGGTCCTCCCCGATCTCCACCTCCAGCTCCCCTCCGTCGAGCTCGAGCACGAGCTTCGCCGGCGCTCCCGCCAGGTGCGCCGCCACCGCCGCGCCGGATGCCCCGGTGCCCGAGGCGAGGGTCTCCCCCACCCCGCGCTCGAAGATCCGAGCGCGGATCCGATCGCCGTCGGTGCGGTAGAAGCTGACGTTCGTTCGGTTCGGGAACAGCGGGCTGTTCTCGATCTCCGGGCCGATCGCTGCCAGATCGAGCGACTCGAGCTCCGCGCCGACGTCGATCGCGCACTGCGGGTTCCCGACCGAGACGTGCTGGAATGGCCAGGATCGGCCGTTGGCCACGACCTCTCCTCGTCCATCCTCGGAGCCGGATGGGTAGTCGGCGGAGGCCGTGCTGGCGGAGCCTATCTCCAGCGTTGCCTCGCGCTCCGAGCGGATCGTCGGGCTGATCGGCCCGGCCTTGGTCAGGATCGTGAACTCGTCGGCGTCTGTCCAGCCCGAGCGCCGCAGGTAGAGGACCGCCTCCCGGGCGCCATTGCCCGACAGCTCCGCCTCGGAGCCGTCGGGGTTGTAGATCCGGAGCTCCGCCACGTACGCCGGGTCCTCGACCGGCGCGAGCAGCAGGAGACCGTCGGATCCCACACCGAAGTGCGGATCGCAGAGCCGCCTCACTCTCTCCGGATTCGGCGCCCAGGGCAGCGCGGCAGCCTCGACGATCAGATAGTCGTTGCCGAGCGCGGTCCACTTCTCGAACTTCACGTAGCGCCCCTTGCGGCATCGCCGTCGAGGAAGTGCTTGGTGCTCGAGAAGAGCCCGACGCCACTGATGAGCTCGATGTTGCGCTGGGCGGCGCTCTCGATGGTCACCGGGGCAGTATCACCCCCGGACCCGATCCAGCAGCACGAGGATCTCCTCCGCCACCTCGGCTTCGTCCCGGCCCGTCCTGTCGATCACGACCACGTTTTCCATCCGGCGCATCCAGGTGAGCTGGCGGCGCGCGTATTGGCGGTGCGCGCGCTTCATGGCGCGAGGATCGCCCGCCAGCAGCTCCTCGAAACCGAGCGCGGCCCGCGCCGTCCGCGAGGCGCCCGCGGCCGCCGCCCGCCTGGCCTCGTCGGCCGCCGCCGAGGCCATCATCTCGTCCACCCTCGCGTCGATCCGTTCTTCGAGCTCGCCGCGGGCCATCGCGAGCCCGACCAGGAGCGTCGGGTGTCGAAGCTCGGCCGTCCATAGGCCATCGGCGCCGCCGGCCGGCTCGATGCCGGCGCGCGTCAGCTCGGTGAGCCGCGCGACCCGCTTGCGGTCGTTCGGATCGACTCCGGCAGTGAGCTCCGGGGCGAGCTCGGCGTGGAGGGCGCCTGGGCCGCGCTCGGAGAGCTCCCGCTCCACCTCCTCGCGGATCTCCTCAGGCACCGGCGGGCGCAGGTCGAGGTCCGCCAGGGCGGCTCGCAGGTAGAGGCCGGTGCCACCGACCACGATCGGAAGCTGGCCATCCGCGAGCAGCGAGTCGATCTCGGCGTGCGCGAGCTCGGCGTAGCGGCCGGCGCTGAACTCCTCGCTTGGATCGACGAAGGAGAGCAGCCGATGTTCGAGCTGCCTTTGCTGCGCCGCGTCGGCCGCAGCGCTCAGCACCTCGAGGCCGCGGTAGACCTGGATCGAGTCGCAGTTCACCGCCACGGGGTCCTCCCCGTGCTCCCGGAGGCGTTCGGCTACCGCGATCGCCACCCCGGTCTTACCGACGGCCGTCGGGCCGAAGAGCGCGAGGACCTGCACCAGGGTGCCTCCGCGAGGCGGCTCAGGCCGCGCGGCTCAGCAGCCGCTCGGTGCCGGTCAGTGTCGTCGAGGTTGCGCCGCTGACCTCGACCTCGACCAGCTCGCCCGGGGCAGCGGTGCCGTCGAAGTTGACCGTCTTGTTGTGCCGGGTGCGGCCGCGAAGCCGGGTCCGGTCGGTACGGCTCGGCCCCTCGACCAGGACCTCCATCGTCCGGCCGACGAAGCGCTCGGCCCGCTCGCGCGCCCTCCGCTGCACGAGTGCCACCAGGCGCTCCATCCGCTCGCGCTTCGTCGTGTGCGGCAGCTGATCGTCGAGCTCGGCCGCCTCGGTTCCCCGCCGCGGCGAGAAGATGAAGGTGAAGGCGCCGTCGTAGCCGACCTCGTCGACGACCTCGAGCGTCTGCTCGAAGTCCGCGTCGCTCTCGCCCGGGAAGCCGACGATGATGTCGGTCGTGATCGCACAGTCGGGGACGTGTTCTCGGATCAGCGCGACGCGGTCCATGTAGCGCTCACGGTTGTACGTGCGTCGCATCCGCTTGAGCACGGGGCTCGACCCTGACTGGAGCGGCAGGTGGATGTGCTCGCACAGTGAGTCGAGCTCGGCGTGCGCCAGGATCACCTCCTCGCGCATGTCCTTGGGGTGGGGGCTCGTGTAGCGGATCCGGTCGATCCCCGGAATCGCGTCGACACGGCCGAGCAGGTCGGCGAAGCCGATCCGGTGCTCCTTGGGGAGGTCCCGCCCGTAGCTGTTCACGTTTTGGCCGAGGAGCGTCACCTCGCGGACCCCGTCTGCC
Organism: uncultured Solirubrobacterales bacterium; assembly: GCA_963695675.1. Lineage (GTDB taxonomy): Bacteria > Actinomycetota > Thermoleophilia > Solirubrobacterales > 70-9 > DASUPK01. The sequence goes on along the minus strand of CAVOGY010000007.1, from coordinate 91,300 downwards.
GCGAGGCGCTCGACCTCGGCGAGCAGCTCGTCCGGATCGCGGCTCACCTCGCGGCCTCGCACCGAGGGCACGATGCAGTACGAGCAGACGCAGTTACATCCCTGGGAGATCTGCACCCAGGCCTGGAACTCGCGGGCTCGCTTCATCGGCAGGTGCCCCGAGACGTCCTCGAACTCGAAGTAGCCCTGGGCGGTGAGCGAGTCCGAGGTCAGGAACTCCGCGAGCCGGTGGATCTGCCCCGGGCCGAAGGCGACGTCCACGAACGGGAAGCGGCGAAAGACCTCGTCTTTCACCGACTGGGCCCAGCAGCCGCCGACGCCCACGACACGGGCGGGATCCTCCGACTTGAGGCGCTTCGCCTCCCCGAGGTGGGCGATGAAGCGATTGTCCGCCGACTCCCGGATCGAGCAGGTGTTGAAGAGGATCAGGTCCGCGCCCTCACGATCCTCGGACTCGACGTAGCCGAGCGAGTCGAGCATCCCCTTCATCCGCTCGGAGTCGTGCTCGTTCATCTGACACCCGAAGGTTGTGACGTGGTAGCGGCGCTCCATGATCAAACGGGTCGCTCCTCCGACATCTCACGGGTCGCGCTGTCGCGCGCCCTCGCGTCATCGGAGCGCCCTCGCATCAAATGTAGCGGCGGCGGCGCCAGTTGCACGGCGCTGGGCTACGGAGTCGGGCCGCCGACGACCGTCAGGTCGCCCTGCATTCCCGCTTCGCGGTGCCCCGGGACGGTGCAGTAGAAGACGTACTTGCCCGCAGCCACGTTGGTCAGATTGACCGACTCGTTGCCTGCGGTAAAGGGCTGCACCTCGCCGAGCACGTTGCCGTTCGCCGCGGCGACGGCGATGCTGTGCGGGACCTGCGAGGGGTTGTCGTAGGTGATCGTGATGTTGCCCGGCTTCGCGGTCAGGCCGTTCGGCTGGTAGACGAGGCCGCCGTCGGCCGGCGAGGAGACGTCGAGGGTCTCCGTCGCCCCACCCCCCTGCGGTTGCCCGGCCGCCGTGGTGGTCCCCTGCGCCGCCTGCTCCTCCTTCGCCTGCTTCTCGTTGCGCTCCCTCTGCTCGTCGTTCGACTTGACGATGGCGAAGGCCATGGTCGTGGCCACGACCGCCGCGAACAGGCCGATCACGCCGACCATCACCCCGCGGCTGGGCGGGAACGAACCGCTGCCGCGGATGCCGAAGAACGCCAGCGTGACCGCGGCACACACCAGGACGATCCCGACGACGAAGAAGAAGTTGCCGTCCATCCGGCGCGGATCCTACTCAGGGATGGCGGACAGGCGTCAGGCGCGAGCTCAGGACACCTCGTGGGAGGCTCTCTCGGCGCCTCTGACCGCCTCATATGCCAGCTCGAGGGGGTATCCGCGCCTGACCAGGAGGCGGAGGGCACGCTCGCGGTCTCGCTCCCCGCCGCAGGGCATCCCGCGGTCCCCAAGCAGCGCGATCGCACGCTCGAGCTGCGAACTCTCGTCCTCGCCGGCGAGGGCGGCCTCGATGTGCGCCCTGTCCACCCCGCGGGCCTCGAGCGCCTTCGCGATCCGATCCGGACCCCAGCCGGCCAGCTGGCGCTTGTCCTCGGCGTAGCGGCGGGCAAAGCTCGCGTCGTCGATCGCCCCGGCCTCGGCGAGCAGGGCGATCACCTCGGCGATCTCCGCCTCCTCCACCCCGCGCTCGGCGAGCCAGTCGCGCAGCTCTGACTCGGTGCGCTCCTTGTACCGAAGCGCCTTGAGCGCGAGCTTGTAGGCGTCGTCTTGAGCTCTCCTGCCCTGCTGTGGCATGGCACCTGCGAACCAGGAGCCTCCCAGGACCCGGCTCCCGGCTGCCTAGGCGGCCTTCCCCACCGGCTTCTTCGCCTCCCTGACGGCATCGGCCGCCTTCGCCGCATCGGCCTCCTTTTCGGCCTCCGGGCGTGTCTCGCCCTCTTCCCCGATCCCGAGCTGCTCGTGGATCTTTCGCTCGAGCTCCGCAGCCAGCTCCGGGTTGTCGCGCAGGAACTCCTTGGTGTTGTTGCGGCCCTGGCCGAGTCGCGTCTCGCCGTAGGAGAAGAACGATCCCGACTTCTGGATCAGGTCGTGCTCCAGGGCCATGTCGAGCAGGCCGCCCTCCTTCGAAATGCCGGTGCCGTACTCGATGTCGAACTCGGCCTGGCGGAACGGGGGCGCCACCTTGTTCTTGACGACCTTCACCCGGACCCGGTTGCCGACCGCCTCGGTGCCCTCCTTGAGAGTCTCGATCCGGCGGATGTCGAGGCGCTGCGAGGAATAGAACTTGAGCGCGCGGCCGCCCGGCTGGGTCTCGGGCGAGCCGAACATCACCCCGATCTTCTCCCGGATCTGGTTTGTGAACAGGCAGATCGTCTTAGCGCGATTGAGATTTCCCGCAAGCTTCCGCAGCGCTTGAGACATCAGACGGGCCTGCAGGCCCACGTGCTGATCGCCCATCTGGCCTTCGAGCTCCACCCTCGGGGTCAGTGCCGCCACGGAGTCGACCGCGACCACGTCGACGGCGCCGGAGCGCACCAGCACGTCGACGATCTCGAGCGCCTGCTCGCCGTAGTCGGGCTGGGAGATCAGCAGCTCGTCGGTGTTGACGCCGATCTTCCGGGCGTAGGTGGGGTCGATGGCGTGCTCGGTGTCGACGAAGGCGCAGACCCCGCCGCGCGCCTGGGCCTCGGCGACGATGTGGTAGACGAGGGTCGTCTTTCCGGAGGACTCGGGCCCGAAGATCTCGATGATGCGGCCGCGCGGGACCCCGCCCACGCCGAGGGCAATGTCCAGGGGTAGCGCGCCGGTGGAGATCGTCTCCACGTTCATCGCACCGACGTCCCCGAGCTTCATCAGCGCGCCCTGCCCGAAGTTCTGCTCGATTTGTTTGACCGCGGCCTGCAGCGCCTGGTCTCGCGCCTTCGCGTCCTTCTCGCCGGCCTCTCTCAGGTTGGGCTTCTGATCTGCCATCACCTCACCTCTCTGCATTAGTCGTTGTTGGCGGTCGGAAGCTCCAACTCGGCCAGGGACTCATACTCCGCGCCGGTTCGGCGCAGATGAGACTTGAAGAGCACCAGACGAGTCGGACGGAAGAAACGGAACATGTGTTCGGGCAGCGGGTGCGGTGAGTTCCTGATCTGGGCGGGCTTCCGGCTCCCGGGCGCCTCGGCCCTCACCCGGGCGACGGTCAGATGCGGCCAGAACGGCCGCTTCTCCGGTTCATAGAAGCCGCCGGCCACCAGCCTCTCCTCCAGCTCCCTCTGCAGTGCCACGGTCTCATCCGAGCGCGCGTCGAGCGCGATCAGGCGCGGCCGCTTCCCCTTCGGGACGCCTAGCGGCTGCGCGACGAGCTCCACCGCCGGGGCGCTCGCGTCGGTAGCGAACGCGGCCTTGGCGATCGCCTTCGAGTCCTTCTCGGCCTGATAGCCGAGGAAGAGGAGGGTCATGTGGAGCGACTCCGGCTTGACCCGGCGGAGGGCCGGGTCGGCAAGGGCCGTGCTCTGCCACGCGACCAGGCCCGCGCGCACGTCCTCCGGCAGGTCGAGCGCCACGAACAGGCGGGCCCTGGGGCTCTTGAGCCGCTCCTTGGCCACGCGAGAACGCTAAACGCCGCAGCGGCCGCCACTGCCGCTCGCCGTGCCGCACCGGTCATCTGGCGGATGAGCAGCGGCGCGCCCCTTCTCTCCCCTGCACGGGCACCTTGTGCCAGGTGATACTTTTGCCTGAGTCCCGCGGCCGTCGGCCACCGGACGGGTTCGCGCCGGGATGTCGCGTCACGCTAACCGCCGGTCGGCGATGGGGAGATCTCGCCGCGGCCTGCGACCTGGATGTCCGTGGGGAGCCTCGCTCCCCAGCGGTCGGCGAGCACCTGGAGGCGGGTCCGCCAGGCGATGATCGCGGCCCGCTGCCCGTTCTGGAACTGGGGCAGGTCCTCGAAGTCGCGCTCGCGGAGCGCCGCCACCAGCGCGCTCAGGTAGGTGTCCTGGAGGACGAAGGTGTGCGCGTAGGCGTCGTGGACGGCACGCACCTCGTCGGGAACCGGCTCCAGCGCCGCGATCCGGACGGCGTAGTCCGCCACGCCGCGTTCGAGGTGCCCCAGCCGGCGGCGGGCCTCGGCCGCACTCAAGTCACCGTCGGCGTACCCACCCAGGATCGGATCGGCGCGATCGAGCAGCTCGTTGATACCTAGCCTTATCGGCTCGACCCGGTTGACGTAGTCCTCGAGCGCCTGGCGGTGATCGGCGGTGCTCGTGTCGGATCCGCAGCCCGCGGCGAGCAGCGCGAGCGCTCCCACAACGACGGCACCCACCAACCTGCGGTCAGCCACGGGTCCGCGCCGCCCCGACGACCCCAAGGATCATCCGCGCGACCAGGCCCGGCCGGTTCACGTGGACCTGGTGTCCGCTGTCATGGGCGATCACCCGCAACGCAACCAAGGTGAGGACCAGCCTCGCCGCCACGGTGGAGCGAAGCGGACCGGTCACCGCGGCGGCTCCCGTCCCTCGAGCAGATAGCGGACGAGGTGGAGCGCGACGACGACGGAGCGCTCGCGCACGTCGGTGCGGTTGCCGGGCAGGATCGGGTCGCGCGCCAGCTTCTCGCCGCCGGCGGTCTTCGCACAGAAGCAGACGTAACCCACCGGCTTCTCCTCGGTCCCGCCGTCGGGGCCCGCCACCCCGGTGACCGCGCAGGCCAGATCCGCGGCGAAACGCCCGAGCGCTCCATCGGCCATCGCCTCGGCGACCTCCGGCGAGACCGCACCGTGCGCCTCGATCAGCTTCGCATCGACTCCCAGCAACTCGATCTTGGCCTCGTTCGAGTACGAGACGACACCGCCGGCGAACCACTTGGACGACCCGGGCCGCAGCGTCAGGCGGCTGGCCAGCAGGCCGCCGCTCTCGGACTCGGCCGCGGCGATCGTTCGGTCGCCGAGCAGCCGGAAGACGACCTCCTCGATCGACTCACCGCTCTCGGTGTAGGTGAACCGGCCGAGCCGCTCAGCGAGCCCTGTACGGAGCGCCTCCGCGGCCTCTTCCGAGCCGGGGCGATGCCGAACGTCGGTGACCAGCTCGCCGCCGCGCAGGCAGGTGGTGACCTCCAGCTGGTCGAGGTCCACGTCGCCCTCCTCGATCTCCCGCAGCGCCTTGGCGAGCTCGGACTCGGGGATGCCGAACATCCGGATCGACATCGTCCGGTAGGGCTGAGCCCGGCCAAGGACCTCCTCGGCCGCCCGCGCCGCCAACGCGCGCGGCCACATCTCCTGAAGCTCGCGCGGCGGGCCCGGCAGGACGATCACCACCTGTCCGTCGGCGGGAACGACCAGGCCGGGGGCGGTGCCCGCCGGATCGAGGGCCGTCGCGCCCTCCGGCACCATGGCCTGCTTCCGGTTGGCCTCGCGCACGGCCTCCGGGTCGAAGCGCAGCCTCCGCGCGTAGCGGGCAATGATCTTGCCGATCTTCTCCTCCATCCCGGAATCGAGCACCATCTCGCGTCCGGCGAATCGGCCGACGACCTCAGCCGTCAGATCGTCCGCCGTAGGCCCAAGACCACCGCTGGTGACGATCAGGTCGAAGCCCTCCTCTCGCATGTGGCGAAGCGCACCCTCCAGGTCCTCGGCGCGATCCCCGACGACGGTGATCTCGGCCACCTCGACGCCGAGGTCGGCCAGGCGCTCCGAGATCCAGGGCCCATTGCGGTCCGTGACATAGCCGCTCAGCACCTCGGTGCCGGTGATCAGGATCCCCGCGCGGACGCTCATGTCCTCATTCTCCCTGAGTGAAGATCTGGACCGTTTGGGGAGCTATTGACCCCAAGACCGTCCACAAGTCGCGACCGCGGCTATTCGTCGATCGGCGCAGCGACAGGCTCGGGCCCGCTCGGGCCAGCCCGGGTTTCGGGTACCTCCCCCCCGCCCAGAACCCGCGGCAGATCCGCCAGCGAGACCAGCACCTGGCGCGGCTTGGAGCCCTCGTAGCCCGAGATGATGCCGCGGCGCTCCAGCATGTCGATCAGGCGCCCGGCCCGGGTGTATCCGACGCGCAGGCGCCGCTGGATCATCGACACCGACGCCGTGCCGCTCTCGACGACAAGATGCGCCGCCTGATCGAGCAGGTCGTCCGAGTCGGGGTCGAAGTCGTCGTCACCGCCGTCGTCGGACGGCGGCTGGGTCGCCTCGAGCAGCTCCTCCGCGAAGTCCGGCTCGCCCTGCTCCGACCAGTGCTCAGTGAGCTTGGCGATCTCTGCCTCTGTGATGAAGGCGCCTTGGATCCGCTGCATCTTCGACGTGCCGGCCGGCCGGAAGAGCATGTCGCCCTGGCCGAGCAGCGTCTCGGCGCCGCCCTGGTCGAGGATCACCCGTGAGTCAACCTGCGAGGAGACGGCGAAGGCGATCCGCGCCGGGATGTTCACCTTGATCGTCCCGGTGATGATGTCCGTGGACGGGCGCTGGGTCGCGAGCAGCAGGTGGATGCCTACTGCCCGCGACTTCTGAGCGAGGCGGATGATCGCGTCCTCCACCTCAGCGGGCGCGACCATCATCAGATCGGCGAGCTCGTCGATCACGCAGAGGATGTGCGGCAGCGGCGCCTCTCCCTCCCGCTCGCGCACGTGGTTGAGCTCAGCCAGGTTGCGGGAGCGCGCTTTCTCCATCACGCCGTAGCGGCTCTCCATCTCTGCGATCAGGTTGTTGAGCACGTTGGCGGCCAGCCGCGGCGACGTCACGACCGGCGTTAGCAAGTGCGGGATCCTCTCGTAGTGGTTGAGTTCGACGCGCTTCGGGTCGACGAGGACCAGTCGGACTTCGTTCGGAGAGGCGTGCAAGAGGATCGAGCTGAGGATCGCGTTGACGCTGCCCGACTTCCCCGACCCGGTCGTCCCCGCGATCAGGGCGTGCGGCATCTTCTGCAGATCGGTCCAGACGGCGCTGCCGGAGATGTCCTTGCCGAGCCAGGCGACCAGTGGCGAGGAGCCTTGCGGGCGCCCGGCGTAGATGTCGCCGAGTCGGACCAGACGGCGCCGCTGGTTCGGGACCTCTACTCCGACCGCCTGCTTGCCCGGTATCGGCGCCAGGATGCGGATGTCGGTCGAGGCGAGGGCGTAGGCGAGGTCGTCCTTCAGCTGGGTGATCTTGGAGACCTTGGTCCCGGGCGCGAGCTTGAGCTCGTAGCGGCTCACGTGGGGCCCGGTGACCGTGCCCACGATTCGCGCCTCCACCCCGAAGTGCCCGAGCGTCTCGAGCAGCGTCCGGGCGATCGCCTCGTGATCCCTGATGTCCGGCCCCTTGTCCGGCTTGCCGCGCTCGAGCACCTCCTCTGCGATGGGCACCTCGTAGTCGATCTCCTCGGACTCGGTGACGCCTCCGCGCTTCTCGCCCATCGGGGTGAGGTCGACAACCGGCTGCGGCCCGGTCTCGGGCTTCCCGGGCTCCGCGGGCTCCCCGTCTACCTCGCCCTCTCCCTCTCCCTCACAGACCGCGATCTCGTCGGTGTCCGACTCGTCGGCCACCCGCACGGCCTCGTCGAAGTTGGCGATGCGCTCGGTCTCCTGCTCGTCATCCCCGCCTCCAACTAGGACCTGGTAGTCGTCGCTGCCGCCCTCCACCGGCTCGGGCGGGCCGAAGATGGGCTCGGTTTCGACGGGCGTCGTGTCGATCAGGTCCGGGTCAGTGCGAATCCGGCTCTCCTTGACGGCGGTCGCGAATCCGAGCGTGCCGCGCTTGGTGCGGTCAAAGCCGCGGCGCCCCGCACGGACCATGTCCGAGACCGAGCGGCCGGTGATCAAGAGCAGGCCCGAGATCAGCAGCAGCACGGCGATGATCTGCGCCCCGAGGCGCTGGAAGAGCGTGGTCGTCGCCCAGTAGAGGGTCTCGCCGATGCCGCCCCCGTAGTGCGGGAAGAAGTCCGGGTCGAAGAGGCCCTTGCGGACCCCATCGGGGCCGAGACCGGCGGTCTGCGCCGCGAGCGCGAGCAGGAGCCCGCAGGCGATCGCAACCACGCCCACGGCGACCGATCGAGGCGAGGACAGGAACGGCCTCAGTATCAATCCGATGCCGGCGAGCGCGAGCGCGACTGGGACCACGACGGCTCCGGCGCCCACCGCATAGGAGAGCGCCGTCTCGGAGCCGTTCCCGACCGTTCCCCCGTTCCAGCCGAGGTAGATGACGTAGCCCAGGTAAACGGCCATGCCGATGGCCGCGAGCCCCGCCAGATCGAGGCGGCGCTGCAACACCTCGGGCGAGGATCGACCACGCCCGCGCGCCCGACCGCGCGCTCCTCCCCGCCGCTTCGGCGGGCGGACAGGCTGCCGTTTGCGCCGGGGCGGATCACGCCGCTCCGACGCCCCAAAAATGCGGTCTGCAAGCATCCGCCCACCCATTCGACGCGCAAAAGCAGTCCCCTGCGGCACGGCTTCGCCACCAGACCGCGGCCACAAGCGGCCGCCCCAGCCACTTCACGGGTCGCGCTGTCGCGCGCCCTCGCATCTCGGCGGCTGTGCCGCCGCTGTCAAAATGCGGCTGGTTGCCGCTTAAACGTTCCCTCAAAAAACGCCGGAAGCAACCGATCGGCATCTACCCTTGAGTGCGTGATGGAACAGGCAACAGCCACGGCACGAGTGCTGGTCGTCGAGGACGACGAGGCGATCGCCGACGTGCTGCGGCGCTCGCTGCGCGCCGAGGGCCACGAGGTGCGCAGCGCGGGCGATGGCGCCGAGGCGCTGACCGCAGCCGAGCAGTTCAGCCCCGACCTGATCGTGCTCGACCTCGGTCTCCCCCGCCTCGACGGCATGGAGGTCTGCCGGCGAATCCGCGCCGAGAGCGACGTGCCGATCCTGATGCTGACGGCGCGCACGGAGACCGAGGACCGCGTCATGGGTCTCGATATCGGCGCGGACGACTACCTGCCGAAGCCCTTCGAGCGCTCGGAGCTGCTCGCCCGGATCAGGGCGCTGCTGAGACGGCGCCCGCCGCGCGGGAGCGCCTCTCTCGTAGTCGGCGACCTGCAGGTCAATCCGGACACCCGCGAGGTAAAGCGCGGCGACCGTGAGATTGAGCTCACCAACCGGGAGTTCGAGCTGCTCGAGTACCTGGCCCGGAACCATAAGCTGGTCGTCTCCCGGGAGCGGCTGCTCGAGGACGTCTGGGGCTACGACCCGTTCGAGCAGACCAACACGATCGACGTCTTCATCTCCAACCTACGGCGCAAGCTCGAGTCCGGCGGAGAGCCGCGGCTGCTGCATACCAAGCGGGGGGCCGGATACGTCCTCAAGGCGGCCGCGTGAAGTGGCCCGTCGCCGGTAACCGCCTTCCCCTCTTCGAGCGCATTCCGGTCCGGTGGCGGATCGCCATCACCACCGCCGGCCTCACCCTGCTGATCCTGGTCGTCTTCGCGCTCGTCCTCGGTCAGGTCGTCGGCAACCGTATCCGCAGCGACTTCCGCGACGAGCTGCGCAGCGCCGGTCGGTCGCTGGCGGCCGAGACCCGGGTCTCCACCGACGCGCTGTACGGGCCTGTCGTCGACAGCCCCGACCTAAGAGCGTTCGCGCTGCCAGAGGATGCCCAGGTCAAGATTCTCGATCAGTACGGACGCCCGCTCTCTGGGACAAATCCGGGAGTCGACCTGGGCCCTCCGAGCAGGGTGATCCGCAATGTGGGCGCGCTGAGCGTCGCCACCGAGCCGATCCGGGCGTCGGGGTCGCTCCCCGGCTTCGTCCAGTATGCGCGCCCCGACGAGGGCGTCAACGAGACCGTCGCCCGCCTCTGGCTCTTCCTCGGCGCCGGAGTGGTCGGAGGCACGCTGCTCGCCCTGCTCGCCGGGTTGGCGGTTGCCGACCGCGCCATGCGCCCGATCAAGACGCTGACCGGGTTGGCACGCCAGATCACCAGCACGCGCGACCCCTCCAAGCGCATACCCGCGCCGGCCAGCGACGACGAGGTCGGCGAGCTGGCGCGCACCATGGACGGCATGCTCCAGGCGCTCGACGAGGCCCGCTCGGAACGCGAGCAGTCGCTCGAGCGCCAGCGCGAGTTCGTCGCAGACGCATCCCACGAGCTCAGAACCCCGCTGACCAGCATCCAGGCGAACCTCGAGCTGTTGGAGGCGGCCGGGACGAGTTCCGAGGACGACCGGCAGGCCGTCGACTCGGCCCTCTCCTCGACCAAGCGGATGTCAGGCTTGGTCTCCGACCTCCTGCTCCTGGCCCGCGCCGATCCTGGGCGCCAGGTTGCCCGTACCGACCTCGATTTGGCACAAATCGCTGCCGACGCCCTCGAGGAGGTCCAGCCGCTGACGGGCGAGCGCCGGCTGGAGAGCCAGCTCGAGGGCCCTCTGCCGCTGCGCGGGAACCCGGACGAGCTGCACCGCATGGTCCGCAACCTGCTCGAGAACGCCGTCAGGCACACGCCCGAGAGGACCACCGTCGAGCTGACTGCGCGGCGAGACGGGGACGAAGCGCTGCTCGAGGTCCTCGACGACGGCCCGGGCATCCCGTCGGGCATCGAGCAGCAGGTCTTCGACCGGTTCGTGCGTGGCGATGGTCCCTCCGACACGGCGGGTGGAGGCGGCAGCGGGCTCGGCCTTGCGATCGTCCGCGCGGTGGCGGCGTCCCACGGGGGCTCTGTCTCGGCCGGGCGCAGCACCTACGGCGGCGCCCGCTTCTCGATCCGCCTGCCGCTCGAGAAGGTCGGCGAAGAGCAGATCGAGGCCCCCGAAGTGGCGGAGCCCGATCGAGAAAAGCTTTAGCAAACGTTCAAGAACCCCGCCTAGATTGGCCGGCGGACGAGACACCTCGCCGCGGTGCGAAACCCCACACACCACGGCGAGACCCGCTGAGGCCTTCGGGCCGAAGCGTCGCCCCCGGTGGTCGCCCCTCCCTCGACCGCCGGGGGCTTTTCTTTGCCTGCGGCCCATGCTCGTTGAATCCGAAGACGAGCCCGCGCTCGATCCGGCGGAGGCGCTCGGCCTCCGAGCGCTCGGAAACGACGCTCCTGCTGTCGGCGTAGATGATCTCCTCGTCGGCCGTGGCCGGGGCCCGGCGAGCCGAGGGCAGCTCGGCCCCCTCAGACCTCGACGACGACCGGCAGGACCAGCGGCCGGCGGTGGAGCTTCTCGTAGACGAACTCCGCGATGTCGTCGTGAAGGTCCTGCTGGAGCAGGGAGATCTCCCGGACCTGGTCCTCTGCGGCCTCCCGGAGGGTGTCGGCCACAACGCCACGGAGCTCGTCGCGCAGGCCATCGGCGTCCTGGGAGAACGGAACCCCCCGGAAGATAACCTCGGGATCGGCGACCTGGGACCCGTCGTCCGAGGAGATCGTCGCCACCACGATGAAGACACCATCGTCCGAGAGCTTGCGCCGGTCGCGCAGGGCGAACTCGTCGGGCTCGCCGACCGAGACGCCGTCCACGAAGATCATGCTGGCGTGGACGTCTTCCCCGAAGCTCGCGCCCGACTCGTCGATCTCAAGGGCCAGACCGTTCCGCCCGGTGAAGATGCACTCGGGTTTGATGCCGACCGATTCCGCGAGGTCGGCGTGCAGGCGCATCCGCTTGTGGTCGCCGTGGAACGGGAAGACGTTGCGCGGTTTGGTCAGGTTGAGCATCAACTTGAGCTCCTCCTGCCAGCCGTGACCCGAGGCGTGGATCGGCGCGTCGGCGGCGGTGACCACCTGCGCCCCGATCTGGAATATCCGATCGATCGTCTCGTTCACGGACTGCTCGTTGCCGGGGATCGGCGTCGCCGAGAAGATCACGGTGTCTCCGGAGTGGAGCTCGACGTCCGGGTGATCGTGGTGCGCCATCCGGCGAAGCGCAGAGAGCGGCTCGCCCTGGCTGCCCGTCGAGATCACTACTACCTTCTCGTCCGGGAAGTCCTGGACCTCCTTGGGCGAGATGAAGAGGCCGTCGGGAGCGTCCGCCATGCCTAGGTTCGAGGCGATGTTGAAGTTCTTGCGCATCGACCGGCCGACGAGCGCGACACGCCGGTCGAGCCGGGCGGCCGCGTCGATCGCTTGCTGGACGCGGTGGATGTTGGAGGCGAAGCAGGTGACGATGACCCGTCCCGGGCAGCGGGAGAAAACCTCGAGCAGCGCGGGGCCGACGCTCGACTCGGACGGCGCCACCCCGGGGCGATCTGCATTGGTGGAGTCTCCGCAGAGGCAGAGCAGTCCTTCGCGGCCGAGCTCGGCGAGCCGAGAGACGTCTGCCGGGATTCCGTCGACCGGCGTCTGGTCGAACTTGTAGTCGCCAGTCACCAGGACGGTGCCGAGCTCGCGTGCTGAGGGCGACGGCGCGGGCGTCGGGGATCGAGTGGGCCATGTGGACAAGCTCGATCCCGAAGGGTCCAGCTCCGACACGCTCGCCGGCGGGCAGTTCCTGCAGCGGAACCTCGCGCAGCTTGTGCTCATCGAGTTTGGACCGGACCATGCCGATCGTGAGCAGCCCCCCGTAGATCACCGGTGGGACTCCGATCTCCCTGAGCACGTAGGGCAGCGCCCCGACGTGATCCTCGTGGCCGTGGGTGAGGACGATCGCCTCGATGTCATCGGCGCGGTCCCGCAGCGTCGAGAAGTCGGGCAGGACGAGGTCGATACCCAGCATGTCGGCCGTCGGGAACATCAGGCCCGTGTCCACGACCACGATCCGCCCATCCACCTCGATGGCGGTCATGTTCTTGCCGATCTCTCCCAGTCCGCCGAGCGGGAGGATCCGAATGCTCGAGCTGCTCAAACCTACGCGGCGCTCCCGGCCAACAGGCCATGGGCCTCGAGCGCCCGCCTCACCTCCGCCTTCTGCTCGTCGTCAGCCTCGACGATGGGCAGCCTCGCCCGCGCCGAGCAGATCCCGAGCAGCTCGAGGCCGGCCTTGACCGGGATCGGGTTGTTCTTGCTCAAGACCTCGTAGACCGGCCTGAGGGACGAATCGATCTGGCGCGCCCGTTCGACGTCTCCCGCCTGGACAGCGTCGTAGATCTCCCTCATCTCGGGGCCCACCAGGTGGGTGGCGACCAGGACCCCTCCCGGCCCACCCATCTCGAGGGTGCGAAGGAACGTGCCATCGTTTCCGGCGAGGACGCGGAGGCCGTCGATTGGCTGCAGCTCGTCATCGTTCGCCTGCTTCACGCCGATCACGTTCTCGATATGGGCGAGCTCTGCGAGCAGGTCCGGAGGCACGTTGACCACCACCCGGGAGGGAATGTTGTAGAGGATCACGGGGACCCCGGCCGCCTTGGCGATCGCGTTGTAGTGGGCGAGGATCCCAGCCCGGTTCGGCTTGTTGTAGTACGGGGTCACGGCGAGCACAGCGTCCGCCCCGTTGTCGGCCGCGGCCGCCGAAAGCCGCTCGGAGTGCCGCGTGTCGTTGGAGCCGGTCCCGCAGATCAGCAGCACGTCCCCTCCGAGCTCGTCGCGGATCGCTCGCAGCAGCGAGATCTTCTCCTCGTCGGTGAGCGTCGGAGACTCGCCGGTCGTGCCTGCCAGCACGAGACCGTGCGAGCCGCTCTCGATCAGGCGCCGGGCGAGCTTGCGCGCCGCGGTCTCGTCCACCGACCGGTCCTCGGCGAACGGGGTCACCATCGCGGTGATTACGCCTCCGATCTCGACCATATTCAAACGGGTTGCCCCTCCAGCTTCTTACGGGTCGCGCTGTCGCGCGCCCTCGCATTATCGGGGCACCCTCGCGTCAAGAGAGTACCGCTCAGAGCAGATTCTCCAGTCCGACGACGAACCGTTCCGGCAACCGGCTGACCTTGCGGACCGCAAGCAGGACGCCGGGCATGAAGCTCGTCCGGTCCGTGGAGTCGTGGCGGATCGTGAGCGTCTGCCCCTGCCCGCCGAAGACCACCTCGTGGTGCGCGACCAGGCCCGGGAGCCTCACGGAATGGATCGGCTCGTGGACATTGCCGCCGGCTTCGCGGATCAGCTCCGCGGTCCGCTTAGCCGTGCCGGAAGGGGCGTCCTTCTTTTGGTCGTGGTGAAGCTCGACGATCTCCGCTTCGGACATGTGGGGCGCGACCAGCTTGGCGGCCTGCATCATCAGCACCGCCCCGATCGCGAAGTTCGGCGCCACGAAGCACTTGCCCGCGCCCTCGGCACTCAGGACTTTCTCCCGAAGCTCCTCGACGTCGAAGCCGGTACTGCCCACCACCGCGTGGACGCCAGCATTGATCGCCTCGATGACGTTCGCCGGCGCGGCCTCCGGCGTGGTGAAGTCGACCAGTACGTCGGCCTCGCCTCCGGAGAGGACGTCAGTCACGGACGTATCCAGCGCCGGGTCCGCGCGGCCCACCAGGTCCACGTCCTCCGCCGACTCCACCGCAGCGCAGACGGTCTCCCCCATCCGACCAGCGGCGCCGGAGACAACGACCTTGATCGACTCGGCCATGATCGGCGATCTTATGGGGCCCGCGATCCGCCGGATGGCCACGCTCCGGTCGAAGGTGGGGAGCTCGCCGGGGGAGCTCGCCGGCCCTCGGCGGTACTCGCAGCCTAAGCCGCGGCGAGCGCCTCGTTGACCGGTGCCAGCGCGTCCCGGAAGCGGTCCTCGCTCGGGGCGATCGCCGCGGCCGAAAGGGACGCGGGCTCGTAGAGGTCGCGGGCGAGCTCCGCCACCTCCTCGCCGGTCACCGCGTCCACCTTCTCGAGCAGCTCGTCGAGGGTGAGCAGCGGGATGTCGAAGAGGACCGCCTTGCCGATCCTGCCCATGCGGGCCGCGGTCGACTCGGAGGAGAGCACCATCCGGCCCTTGACGTGCTCCTTGGCGCGCGCCAGCTCCTCATCGGTGATGCCTTCGGCGTGGATCGAGCCGAGCTCGCGGCCGATGATTCCGCAGGCCTCCTCGACGTTGTCCTCGCGCGTCCCGACGTAGAGGGCGATCATGCCGCTGTCCACGTACTGCTGCGTGTATGAGCCTACGGCGTAGGCGAGGCCCCGCTTCTCGCGCACCTCGCGGAAGAGACGGGATGAGGTCGAACCACCGAAGACCGCGTCAAGGATTGTGAGCGCATAGCGGCGTTCGTCGGCGCAGTCGATACCCGGGCCGCCGAAGCAGATGTGGAACTGCTCGGTGTCTTTCTGCTGGAAGGCGACCTGGGCGCCGTACAGCTCGGGAGCCTCCAGCGCCGCACCGTCGCCCGTTGCCGCAGGGGGCTCGACGTGGCGCCGCGTCAGCTCGACGATCGCGTCGTGGTCGACGTTCCCGGCGGCTGCGGCGACGATGTTCGCGCCCGTGTAGCGAGCACGGTGATAGGCGTCGATCTCCGGGATCGGGATCGAGCTGATCACCTCCGCCTCGCCCAGCACCCGCCTGCCGAGCGGATGGCCGCCGAAGACAGCCCGGTCGAGCACGTCGTGGACCTTGTCCTGCGGCTCGTCCTCGTACATCGCGATCTCCTCCAACACGACATCGCGCTCGGAGTCGATCTCCGGGTAGGTCGGCCCGAGCAGCATCTCCGCGAGCAGGTCGAAGGCCTCCTCGGTGTGGGTGTCGAGGAACCGCGCGTGGAGGTTGGTCGACTCCTTGCCGGTCGCCGCGTTCACCGCTGCCCCGAGGCCGTCGAAGATCTCGGCGATCTCGATCGCCGAGTAGCGCTTCGTTCCCTTGAAGAGCAGGTGCTCGAGGAAATGCGAGACGCCGGCCTGAGCCGGCGTCTCATCCCTCGAGCCTGTGCGAACCCAGAGGCCGAGCGCCACCGAGCGCACCGAGGGAACGACCTCGGTGACGACCCGGATGCCCGAGTCGAGCTCGGTTACCTGCGCCCTGTCGGCCATGCGGGCCCGGCTCAGCGGCCTCGGCCGCCGTCGCGCTCGCGGCGGCGGCCACCGCCGTCGCGCTCGCGCCTGCGCCCGCCGCCACCGCCATCACGGCGGCCGCCGCGGGGCGGCCCCGGATCACCGGTGCCGACGCCGGCGAGCTCGTCAGCCGACTTGCCCTCCACGTCCGGGTCGTCCGACAGCCGCAGGCCGATCCGGCCTCGCTCCTTGTCGACCTCCACTGCCGTGACATCGATCTCGTCGCCCTGGTTGAGGACATCCTCGACCGTGCCGACCCGCTCGCCCGGCTTCACGTTGGAGATGTGAAGCAGGCCGTCGGTGCCCTTGGTGAGCTCGACGAACGCGCCGAAGTTGGTCGTCTTCACGACCTTGCCCTTGAAGCGGTCGCCGACCTCGACATCCTTCGTCATCGAGGTGATCCGCTCCGCGAGGGCGTCGACGAGCTCGCCGGTGGGCGCGTAGAGCCGCACCGTGCCGTCGTCGTCCACGTCGATCTCGGCCTCGAACTCCTCGGAAAGGCCGCGAATCGTCTCGCCGCCCTTGCCGATCAGAGCGCCGATCTTCTCCGGGTCGATCTTGATCGAGGTGATCTTCGGCGCGAACTGCGAGAGCTGCTCGCGCGGATGGTCGATCGCCTCGGCCATCTTGCCGAGAATGAACTGGCGGCCCTGATGGGCCTGCTCGAGCGCGTCCTTGAGGATCTCCAGGGTGACGCCGGTGATCTTGATGTCCATCTGGAGAGCCGTGATGCCCTCGGCGGTCCCGGCGACCTTGAAGTCCATGTCGCCCAGGTGGTCCTCGACTCCGGCGATGTCGGTGAGGACGGTGTAGTCGTCGCCCTCCTTGATCAATCCCATCGCGACGCCCGCGACCGGTGCGCTGACCGGCACGCCCGCCGCCTGCAGGGCCATCGAGGATGCGCAGACCGAGCCCATCGACGAGGAGCCGTTCGACTCCAGGGTGTCCGAGACGACCCGGATCACATACGGGAAGTCCTCCTCCGACGGGATCGTCGCAGACAGCGCCCGCTCCGCGAGCGCCCCGTGGCCGATGTCGCGGCGCTTCGGTCCCCGCATGAAGCCGGCCTCCCCGACCGAGAACGGCGGGAAGTTGTAGTGGTGCCAGAATCGCTTGGTCTCCTGGAGGCCGAGGTTGTCGACCTTCATGTCCATGCGGGTCGTGCCGAGCGCCACGCTGGAGAGGATCTGCGTCTCGCCGCGCGTGAAGAGGGCCGAGCCGTGCACCCGCGGGGCGAGGTCGATCTCGGTCTCGATCGACCGGATCTCGTCCTGGGCGCGACCGTCCGGGCGCTTCTTGTCGACGGCGATGCGCTTGCGGATGATGTCCTTCTCGAGCTTGGCGAAGGCGGTCTTTACCTCTGCGAGCCGCTCACGGTCGGGCTGCTCGTCCTCGGTCGGAGGTGCGTACTGCTCGAGCACCTCCTCCTCGACGGCGTCGATCGCATCCTGGCGCTCCAGCTTCGCCTGCACCTGCGTGGCCTCGTCGAGCTTGGCGCCGTGGGAGCTGCTGATCGACTCGTAGGTCGCCTCGTCCACCTGGGGCGGCTCGATCTCGACCTTCTCCTTGCCGACCTTCTCGCGCAGTTCCTCCATCGTCGCGACGAGCTTCTTGATCTCGCCGTGCGCGATGTCGAGCGCGTCGAGGATCTCGGCCTCGGTGACGCCGTCGGCGCCGGCCTCCACCATCAGGATGGCCTCGTCGGTCCCCGACACGATCAGGTCCATGTCGAGCCGCTCGAGGTCCTCCTCGGCGGGGTTGACGACGAAGTCGCCGTCCAGCTTGCCGATCCGGACCGCGCCGACGTGCTTGGCGACCGGGATATCGGAGATCGCGAGTGCGGCGGAAGCGCCGTTCATCGCCAGGATGTCGTAAGGGTGGACGTGGTCCACGGACATCGGCTGAGAGACCAGCTGCGTCTCGCGGTGCCACCCCTTCGGGAAGAGGGGGCGAATCGGACGGTCGATCATCCGCGCCGTCAACGTCGCCTTCTCACCGGCCCGCGCCTCGCGGCGGAAGAAGGAGCCGGGGATCTTGCCCGCGGCGTAGTGCTTCTCCTCGACGTCCACGGTGAGGGGCAGGAAGTCGACGTCGCGGTCGTTGCCCGCGGTCGCGGTGTTAAGGACCATCGTGTCGCCGGAGCGGACAACGACCGCTCCGCTCGCCTGACGGGCGAGCTTTCCGGTCTCGAAGGAGATCTCCTCCCCGCCTACCTCCACCGAGACGCGGGTTACGTCGAACATGCTCATAAGTTGTGTTTCCCTTCCGGCCGCCCGGTTGGCGACCGCTTTTGGCCTCAGAACTCTCGTTCTCTGTCTGCGCAAGCTTAGCGACCGCGACCTCGCGCCCGCTCGACCGAACTGGCGCATGCTGCGATCGGCTTGGGTACGGTTGGCATGCACCTTGGGGGGTGCACGGGAATGGAGAGGCGCTTGCTTCGGACATCGCTCGCGACCGCGCTCACGCTGGGCGCTCTGGCGCTCGCGCCGAGCGCCCAGGCGGCGATCCCGACCGTCTTCGGCGGCGACATCGGCTGCGCTCCGCAGCCCTCCGCCGGAGACGTCCGGCTCTGCAGCGGCCCCACCCACACCTTCGACGGCACCAAGATCGACGTCAACGTGATCCTGCCTCCGGCACCGGCCGGCGCTGCGGACGGGCCCTATCCGACGATCGGCACCTTCCACGGCTGGGGCGGAACGAAGATCGGCCTGAACGAGCGGACCCAGGGCTGGGCGAGCCGCGGCTATGCGGTCTTCAGCATGAGCGACCGTGGCTGGGGCAACTCCTGTGGCGGCCAGGATCCCGACCGGTTCAGCCCCCAGTGCACCAAGGGCTACAACCACCTGATGGACAACCGCTACGAGGTGCGGGACGCCCAGTACCTGTTGTCGGTGCTCGCCGACGAGGGTGTCACCCAGCCGCAGAAGATCGCGGCAACGGGTCCCTCCTACGGCGGCGGGATCTCGATGGCCCTGGCGGCGCTCAAGGACCGCGTCATGCTCCCCGACGGGTCACTCGCTCCCTGGACGAGCCCCGGCGGCCTCGCGATGCGAATCGCCGCGGCGGCGCCGGAGATTCCGTGGACCGATCTCGCCTACTCGCTGATGCCGAATGGGCGGACACTCGACTACGTGGCCGATGCTCCCTACGGTAACCGGATCGGGGTGGAGAAGCAGTCCTTCGTCGCCGGGCTCTACGCACTGGGACAGGCATCGAGCAACTACCCGCCGCCGAGAACGGATCCCGATGCGGACCTGACCACCTGGTTCGCGCTGATCAACGCCGGCGAGCCCTACGACGGCAATCCGCTGGCGGCTGACATCACCGATGAGGTGACGAGTCACCACTCCTCGTACTACATCGACCACTCCGAGCCCCCGGCCCCGCTGCTGATCTCGAACGGCTGGACCGACGACCTCTTCCCGCCGGACGAGGCGATCCGCTTCTACAACCGGACCCGGACCCAGTACCCGGGCGCCCCGCTGAACCTCTTCTTCATGGACTACGGCCATCAGCGCGGCCAGAACAAGGCCGCCGACACCGCCGTGCTCCGCGCCCGTCAGGAGGCGTGGTTCGACTATTACCTGAAGGGCATCGGCCGGGCCCCCGCGTCAGGCCAGGTCGAGATGCTGACCAAGGTCTGCGGAGGACCGTCGGCCGGCCCCTACTTCGCCGCCAACTGGGCGAAGGCCGCACCGGGTGAGGTGCGCTACGACTCCGCCGCACCGCAGACGATCTCCCCCGTGGCCGGCGATCCCACCGTCGGCCAGGCCTTCGACCCGATCACCGGCCCGGGCGCCTGCGCGACTGCCTCCGGCTCCGACCAGCCCGGTGTCGCGACCTACCGGCTGCCGGCGGCGACCGGCCCCGGCTACACGCTGATGGGCTCGCCGACGGTGATCGCCGACATCAACTCGGTCGGACCTACCTCCCAGGTCGCCGCGCGCTTGCTCGACGTCGCCCCGGACGGGACCGAGACGCTCGTCGCCCGCGCGCTCTACCGGCCCGACGTCAACTCCGGTCCCGCGCCGACCCGGCAGGTTTTCCAGCTCCACGCCGACGGCTGGAAATTTGCGGCCGGGCACGTCGCCAAGCTCGAGCTGCTGCCCAACGACGCCCCCTACGGGCGCGTCTCGAACGGCCAGATGCCGGTGACGGTCCCGAATCTGCAGCTTCGCCTGCCGGTCCTCGAGCGGCCGGACGGCGGCGTGATCAGGCCACCGGCGCCGAAGGTCGTCCCCGCCGGTCACACGCTGGCAGGCGACTTCAAGCGCTGAACGGGTTCCCCCTCGGCAACACTTTGGAGCACGCTCGCGCTCGTTAGAGGGCGAGCTTGCTCAGGGCCTCCACCAGGTCCGCGCTGATGAGACGGCCCGCGACGAATGCGGTCGGCGTCCCGGGCACGCCAGCGCGGACGCCGCTCGTGAAGTCCCGCTCGATTCGGACCCGGACCGCATCGGATCGGCGATCCGAGTTGAAGCGGTCGAGATCCAACCCGAAGCGCTCCGCCCGCTCCCAGAGGTGCGGGTCATCCACCCGGCCCCGATCGGCATAGAGCGAATCGCACATCTCCCAGAAGGCTCCCTGCAGCCCGGCCGCCTCGGCGGCCGCGTGCAGAGTCGGTGCGCGGGGGTGCGTCGACGCCATCGGGAAGTGCCGGAGGCAGAGCCGCAGCGGTAGCTGCCGGAGCCCTGACCAGGCGGCGGCGCAGTAGGGGCATCCAAAGTCGGCATACACGATCGTCTCGGTGCCCTCCCCCGTGACGTGATCGTCCGCGCCTATCGGCGGCACCGATGCGCTGGTCAGCTCGCTCATCGAGCCAGAGCACGCTAGAGATGCCCGCCTTTTCTGCCCGAAGTCCTAGTCGCGCTGCTTGCGCAGGGCGATCTCGTAGAAGCTGACGCCAGTCCGGCGCCCGGTGTCGTCGGCGACCGGGGGTGTCATCGCGCTCAGTGCCTCGTCACCCCGGCGCATGTCCTCCTCCGTCTCGTAGAGCGTGATGCCGATGCCCTTTCCATTGTCACGGTCGACGAGCATCCACATTTCCTTGGCGCGCTCGAGTCCCTCCGGGGGGGATGCCCAATTGGACTCCACCTGCCCCTTGACGGCCTCGACCGCCTCCTCGACGCGATCGGGGTCACCCTCGAAACTCGCTATCCGTGCGTACATGGCGATCTCCTATCCGCAGGTTCCAGATTCGTCGACTCTACCCCCCGGCCCCCAGCTAGCCGGACAGGGCGTCGAAGATCAGGTTCGCCCCGGGGATCTCGAGAGGCGTCGGTGAGGCGTGCGCCCAGCGCACGGTCCCCTCCCCGTCGATCAGGACCAGCGAGCGGTTGCCGTGGTCGACCACGTCGATCCACGCGCCGTAGGCGCGCGAGACCTGGCCCTTGGGGTTGAAGTCGGCGAGCAGCGGCATCGTCAGGTTGAGGTGCTCGCGGAAGGCGTGGTGACAGTAGGAGGAATCGACGCTGATCCCCACCAGGCTCGCATCGCGTGCCTCGATCTCCCCCAGCACCTCCTGATAGAGGCTCAGCTGGTCGGTGCAGACCGGGCTGAAGTCGAGTGGGTAGAAGGCGAGCACGAGCTTGCGGCCTGCGAAGTCCGATAGGCCGACCTGGTTCCCGTCGTGGTCCGGCAGGGAGAAGTCGGGTGCTCTCGCGCCGGCCGCGATCATCAGATTCGCCGGCGCTAGCGGCGCAGGCCGAGCTCCGCTACCAGGGAGCGGTAGCGCTCCAGGTCGTTGCGCTCCAGATAGCGGAGGATTCGGCGGCGCTTGCCGACCATCTTGAGCAGGCCACGGCGGGAGTGATGGTCCTTGCTGTGGGCCCGCAGGTGCTCGGTGAGCTCGTTGATTCGCTCGGTGAGCAGGGCGACCTGCACCTCTGCGGAGCCGGTGTCTTCGCCCGACCGCCCGTACTTGCCGATCAGCTCCTGCTTTCTGTCCTTGGTCAGCGGCATCGACGCCACAGGGTAGCGGCGACAGGCGGCGGCGGACGCGAATCAGAGCAGCCGCCGTTTTGTTGACGGGCCAGTCGCGAGATTCAGGCGCCGCGGCCCTCGTACTCCGCGGTGATCTCGCGCGCCTCGGCGACGTCACGATGCATCTGCGAGATCAGGTCCTCGACGTTCGGAAACCGCCGCTCACCGCGCAGCCGGCTGACGAACGCGACACGCAGCTTCTGCCCGTAGAGATCCCCGTCGTAGTCGATCAGGAATGACTCGATCAGCAGTCCCCTGCCGGTGTCGAAGGTGGGCCTGATGCCGACGTTGACGGCCGCCGGGTGCCCGTTGGCGAACGCGGCGTAGACCCCGTGTCCCGGGACGACCAGGTGGTCGTCTGGTACGAGATTGGCAGTCGGGAAGCCAAGCTCGCGGCCGCGGCGGTCGCCCTCGACCACCCTGCCCTCGACCATGAACGGCGCCCCCAGGCAGCGCATTGCCGCGTCGACCTCTCCGGCGGCGACAAGAGCCCGGATCCTGCTCGAGGAGACGGTCTCGCCGTCGACCTCGACCAGAGGAACGATGCGCGTCTCGAACTCCTCGCGCTCGGCGAGCATCTGCGGGGTCCCGTGGGCCTTGGCCCCGAAGCGGAAGTTCTCGCCGACCGAGACCTTCTTGGCCCCGAGCCTCTCGACGAGGATTCGGGAGATGAACTCCTCGGCCGGGATCTTCATGAACTCCTTGTCGAAAGGGATCACCACCAGCTCCTCCACTCCCAGCCCGTCGACCACGTCTCGCTTCACCTCGAAGGGCATGATCAGCTTCGGCGCCGCGTCCGGATTGATCACCGACAGTGGGTGCGGATCGAAGGTGAGAACCGTGTCCGCCCTGTCGATCACGGCCTGGTGGCCCTTGTGGACGCCGTCGAAGACCCCGATCGCGACGTGGCGGTCGCGTGGCTCCGCGTCGGGCAGCTTGGTCACCTGGATCGTCAAGTCAGGACCACCTCGGGCCGCAGATTCTCTCCATCGACGCGCGCGACTGCGACAAGGCGCCCGCCATGGGTCAGCCGGACGTGTTCAGGGGGCACATCGAACGGCTCCAGCACCTGCCGTCCGTGGCGCACGGCGGCGGCCTCGTCATCGTCCAGCAACCGCTCTGGAAGGAACGCCATCAGCTCCTCGACGGAGATCTCCCGAGGGCTTGCCTCCGGCACCCGCAGACTGTCGATCCCGATGCGGCGCAGCGATTCGCAGTAGGCGTCCTCGAGGCTCTCGATCAGTGTGCGGACGTACGTGCCGCTCGAGCACTCGATCTCGAAGGTGGCACGCTCCCCATCGCTTTCCAGCAGCTCCGCGCGGTAAACGGTGACACGCCGCATCGGCGTCTCGACCGCCTCGCCGCGATGGGCCTTGCGGTAGAGGCGTTCGCCGCCGACCTTGACGGCTGAGGTCATCGGCACCCGCTGCTCGATCTCGCCGGTGGGCAGCTCGAGTCGCTCGGGGATCCGGCCCGTCTCGGTCAGCTCGCCGTCCGGGTCAGCGGTTGAGGAGCGCCAGCCGAGCCGCGCAGTGGCACGGTAGGCCTTGGGAAGCTCGAGCAGGTAGCGCTGCAGCCGGGTCGCTTGGCCAAGCAGGAGGACCAGCAGGCCCGTCGCGAAGGGGTCGAGCGTCCCGGCATGGCCCACCTTCCCTCCCCGTTCCCGCCTGATCTCGGCGACTACGTCGTGGGAAGTGACGCCCGCCGGCTTGTCGACTAGCAGCCCCCGGGCGGGGGTCGGCTTCGGTGTGTTCATGACCCGATCAGCTTGCGAGCTGGGACTCGATCTGGCCGACCAGGAACTCCACGACCTGGTCGTACGCGAGATCGGTGCCGAACCCCGCCGCCCGGCGGTGACCGCCGCCGCCGTGCAGCCGGGCGATCGCCGAGACGTCAACCCGCCCGTCGGTCGAGCGCATGCTCACCTTCCGGGCGGCCCGGTCGCTGTCGGGCTGGTCGCGTACGACGGCGGCGACCAGGGTCCCATCGATTGTCCGCAGGTGGTCGATGATCCCCTCGGTGAGCGCCTCACTGGCCCCGGTGACCGCGTAATCCTCGACCGAGATGTACGTGACCGAGAGTCTGGCGCCGTCGCGAAGCTCGATACCCTCCAGCGCGCGCGCGAGCAGCTTCAGCTTCTCGATGGGGGCGTGCTCGTAGAGGCGCCGGTAGACGTCGTTCACCTCCACCCCGGCCTCGATCAGGTCGGCCGCCATTCGATGCGAGCGCGCATCGGTGTTCTCGTACATGAACTTGCCCGTGTCGGTGACCAGTCCGACATAGAGGGAGTTGGCGATCTCGGGCGTCAGCTGAACGTCGAGCAGGCCGGTCAGGTCGTAGACGATCTCCGCCGTGCAGGACGCGTCGACGTCCACCAGGTTGACCGTCCCGAAGCGGGTGTTGTCATGGTGGTGATCGATGTTGATCACCTTGTTGTCTCCGTTCTGAAGGAAGTCCACGGGCATCCGGTCGATGTTCCCGCAGTCCAGGAACATCACCACTCGGTCGGCGATGTCGGCGGGCGGCTCGTGGAAGACCTCCTCGAGTGGCAGGAAGCGGTATTCGACCGGGAGCGGGAACTCCTTGGCGGCCAGGAACATCACCGTGTCCTTGCCGAGCGCCTCGAGGATCCGGTGCATCGCGAGGAGGGAGCCGAGGGCGTCACCATCTGGGTTCTCGTGGGTGGTGAGCAGGAACCGGTCGCCGGCACGGATCTCGTCTGCGACGCGGTCGAGGTCGCGAGTCAAGAGCTCTGTCGATTCAGTCATTCGTCCTTGAGAAGACGCGAGATGCGATCGCCGCGCTCTGCGCTTTCGTCGTATTCGAAGGTCAAGGTCGGGGTTCGCTTCATCCTCATCGCGCGTGCGATCTTGCCCTGAAGAAAACCGTGCGAGGAGCGCAGGCCTGCAAGCGAGCGCTCCCGCTCCTCCTTGGTCCCGAGCACGCTGACGTAGACGCGCGCAGCGCGCAGGTCGGGAGAGGTGTCCACTTCGGTCACGGTCACGAATCCAATTCTCGGGTCCTTGAGCTCCGTCGTGATCGCATCCCCGAGGATCTCCTTGATCGACTCGTTGACGCGCCGCATCCGGGCTGTCGGCATCGCCCGGCGAAGATAACAGTCGTGGCAGAGGGGCACTCAGGCACCTCCAAACCGTCGCCCCAGCTAGTCGCGGATGTCACGCAGGCTGAGCAGGTCCCGCTCGAACGAACAGCCATCGGGGCAGCGGCTCTCGACGAAGCGCACGAGGCCGTCGGCCCGGTCCGAGACGTCCCCGTCTCCGACCAGCGCGCAGAGCAGGGTCGAGCGCTGCCACTTGTCGTGCCCGTCGATCTCTGCGACCGACGCGCCGAAGCGCTGACGGACGCTGTCCTTGAGCGACTTGACGAGCTTGCGCTTTCCTTTCAGGTCCTGAACGTCGCCGAAATGCAGGCGAATCTCGATGAGTTCAACGAATGGATTCATAGGCCGCGAAAAGCAAGCAGACCAAGGACGCAGCGCGATCGGCGAAGCGAGCCTAGGTGAATCCTAGGTGAGCGAGACGATCGCGCGAGGACGCAGGTATGCGCCGCTTTGCAGCGGCCTACTCGAGAGTCTTCTCGACCTGGCGGGTCTCGAAAAACTCGAGGACGTCGCCCTCCTTGATGTCGGCGAAGCCCTCGAGGACGATGCCGCACTCCAGGCCCTCCTCGACCTCGGCCACGTCGTCCTTGAAGCGCCGCAGCGAGCCCACCTTGCCGCTCCAGACGATCGTCCCGTCGCGAACCAGCCGGACGCCGGCGGTGCGCGTGACCTTGCCGTCGGTGACCAGGCAGCCGGCGATCGTGCCGACGCGTGAGGCCTTGAAGGTCTGCTTGACCTCGGCCTGGCCGAGCGCCTCCTCGACCTCCTCCGGCTCGAGCAGGCCCTCCATCGCCGCGCGCATTTCCTCTGTGACCTTGTAGATCACCGTGTAGGTGCGGATGTCGACGCCCTCGTTCTCAGCCGCGCGCCGGGCCTCGGCGAGCGGGCGGACGTTGAAGCCGATGATCACCGCATCCGAAGCCGCGGCCAGCATCACGTCGGACTCGTTGATGCCGCCGGTCTGCGCGTGGATCACGTTGACCGGCACCTGCTCCTGCGGCAGCTTCGCGATCTCGTCCTCGAGCGCCTCGAGCGAACCCGAGACGTCGGCCTTGAGCACGATGTTGAGCTCGTTGAGCTGGCCCTCCTTGGCGCGCTCGAAGACCTCCTCGAGCGTGACCTTGCGCGCGGCGCGTCGGGCGAGCTGCTCGGTCTTCAGGCGGGTCTCGCGCTCCTGGGCGAGGGCGCGCGCCTTGCGCTCGTTCTCGACCACCTGGACGTGCTCGCCTGCCTCGGAGACGCCGTCGAACCCGAGCACTTCGACCGGTGTGCCGGGCGTGGCCTCTTCGACTCGCTCACCCTTGTCGTCGAGCATGGCGCGGACCTTGCCCCAGACCGGCCCGGCGACGACCGCCTCACCGACCCGAAGGGTGCCGCGCTGCACGAGGACCCCGGTGACCGGGCCGCGGCCCGGGTCGAGCCGGGACTCGACCACGGCGCCGGAGGCGGGGGCGTTCGGGTTGGCCCCGAGCTCCTCGAGCTCGGTGACCAGCAGGATCATCTCGAGCAGGTTGTCGAGGCCGTCCTTGGTCTTGGCGGAGACGTCGGCGTAGACCGTGTCGCCGCCCCATTCCTCGGGATTGAGGTCCTGCTGCGCGAGCTCGGTGCGGACGCGGTTCGGATCGGCACCGTCCTTGTCGATCTTGTTGACCGCGACCAGGATGGGGACGTCGGCCGCGCGAGCGTGGTCGATCGCCTCGACTGTCTGCGGCATGACGCCGTCGTCGGCCGCGACCACGATCACCGCGACGTCGGTGACCTTGGCGCCGCGGGCTCGCATGGCCGTGAAGGCCTCGTGGCCCGGAGTGTCCAGGAAGGTGAGCGTCTTGCCGTCGTGCTGGACTTGGTAGGCGCCGATGTGCTGGGTGATCCCACCTGCCTCGCCGGCGGCGACCTGCGTCTGGCGGATCGCGTCGAGCAGTGAGGTCTTGCCGTGGTCGACGTGGCCCATCACCGTGACGACCGGCGGGCGCTCGGCGAGGTCCTTCTGGTCGTCTTCCTCGACGGTCGGCTCCTCGACCTCTTCCTCTGCGGCGGTGACGATCTCGATCTTGCGGTCGAACTGCTTGGCGATCGACTCGACGGACTCGTCGGTGAGCGTCTGGGTGAGCGTCGCCATCTCACCCTCCTTCATCAAGGCCTTGATCACCTCGGCGGCGGAGAGGCCCAGGCTCTCGGCGACCTCACGGACGGTGGCGCCGGAGTTGACCTTGATCGGGGGCTGCTCCTCTGGCTGCTTCAGCTCCTTGTCGCTGGGCTCCTCGAGCAGCGGGCGGCGGCGGCGGCCGCCTCGTCGACGCGGCGGCCGGGGCGGCGGCTGGGTCCTCGCGATGTGGTCGCGGCGGGCGGCCTGGGAGTCGATCACGACGCGGCGGCGGCGCTTGCCCGGGCCCTTCTTCGCGGGAGCTGCAGCCGCACCGTCCCCGCTGGCGGGCTTCGGCGCCCTGGCCGGTCCGTCGGACTTCGCCTGCTTCGCCGGAGCCTCCGACTTGGGCTTCGCGGCGGCGGTGCCCGTTGCGCCCCGAGCCTGTTTCGGCTGCGCGGCCGTCTTTGTCGCGGCGCTGGACGAGGCGCCATCCGGAGAGCTCTTCAGCGCGGCGAGAGCCTCGGACTCCTCGACGCTCGACTGAGCGGCCTTCGCCTCGATGCCGGCAGCCTTGAGTGCAGCAAGGAGCTCCTTGCTGGTCATGCCCTGTGCCTTGGCTATCTCGTGTACGCGCTTCTTCGCCATCTTCCTACTCGTTTGTCTGCTCCTCGCCGGCCTTGACCGTCTCCTCTTCAGGGGCGCCGCCGTCCGAAGCCCCGGACTCCTCGGCCGAGGGCTCCTCGGCAGGCTCTTCGTCGTCGGCGGGCTCCTCCTCCGGCTCGTCGTGCTCGGAGGGCTCGTCCTCCGAGGGCTGCTCGGCCTCTTCCGGCTCCGCCTCCTCGACCTCGGCGGCCGGAGCCTCTTCCTCCGCGGGAGCCCCCTCGGCCGGGGCCTCTTCTCCGCCCTGGTCGGCTTCCTCTGCCTCTTCGGCCTCCTCGACCTGTTCGGGCTCCTGCTCCTCCGCCTCAGCGCTCTCGTCGAACTGGCTCTCGGCCTTCTCGACGATCGGCTTGACGGTGGCGTCGTCGGCGTTGCCATCGGCCAGGGTCGCGACCTCCTCGTCGCTCAGCGGGCTGAGTACGGCGACCTGGTTGGCGCTGAACCGAGCCAGCGCCTGATGCTGGGGCAGGCCGCAGTACTGCGAGCCCTGCAGCGCGGCGTTCGGGCAGCGACGCCCGGTGGTCATGATCGCCTTGCAACGG
Organism: uncultured Solirubrobacterales bacterium; assembly: GCA_963695675.1. GTDB lineage: Bacteria > Actinomycetota > Thermoleophilia > Solirubrobacterales > 70-9 > DASUPK01. The sequence goes on along the minus strand of CAVOGY010000007.1, from coordinate 63,142 downwards.
CCGTCGGCCGCCTCCTCACCCTCGTACTCGATGTCCTCCTCCTGCTGAGCGAACTCGGTCTCCGAGGTGATGTCGACCTTCCACCCGGTCAGCCGGGCGGCGAGGCGGGCGTTCTGTCCGTCGCGCCCGATCGCCAGCGAGAGCTGGTCGTCGGGAACGATCACCGTCGCCTCCTTGGTCTCGTCGTCGACGAGGACCTCACGGACCCGCGCCGGGGAGAGCGCCTTGGCGACGAACCGAGCCGGCTCGTCGTTGTACGGGATGATGTCGATCTTCTCGCCGCGCAGCTCTGAGACGACCATGCGCACCCGGGAGCCACGCGGCCCCACACAGGCGCCCACCGGGTCGACCCCGTCGGCGTGCGAGACCACGGCGATCTTCGAGCGCCAGCCGGGCTCGCGCGCGACACCCGTGATCTCCACGAGCTTGTCGGCGATCTCCGGGACCTCGAGCTCGAAGAGCTTCTTGATCAGCTCGGGGTTGCGGCGGCTGACGACGATGCTCGGGCCCTTTGTGTCCGCCGAGACGTCGGTGATCACCGCCTTGACGCGCATGCCGTGGTCGTAGCGCTCGTTGTAGACCTGCTCGGAGCGCGGCAGCAGGGCCTCGACCCGCTCGCGGAGCTGGACCAGGGTGTAGCGGTTGTCGGACTGCTGGATGATCCCGGTGATGAGCTCGCCGACGCGGTCCTTGTACTCCTCGAACATCATGCCCCGCTCGGCCTCGCGGATCCGCTGCAGGATCACCTGCTTGGCGGTCTGGGCGGCGATGCGCCCGAAGTCCTCGGGCGTGACGTCGCGAGTCTCGATCTGGTCTCGGTAGGGCTGGAGGCGCGCGAGCTCGACCTCGGGCTCCTCGGCCTCCCGCCGCTCGCCCGTCTCCGGATCCACGGTCGGCCTGTTGATCTCGATCTCGGGGATCGGCTCGCCCGCCGCCTCGGCGGCCTCGGCGGCCTGGATCTGGTCCTCGAACTGCTCGTCGAGCAGGCGCTTCTCGAGGTCCTCGGGGACCATCAGCTCGTAGACGCGGAAGTCCGCGGTGTTGTGGTCGAGCTCGACCGTCGCGTACTTGGCGGCGCCGGGGGTCTTCTTGTAGGCGGAGAGGAGCGCGTCCTGGAGGGCATCCATCAGGGTGTCCGCCGCGATTCCCTTCTCCTGCTCGAGCATCTTGACGGCGTCGACTATCTCCTGGGTCATGCCCCCACACCTCCGTTCGTGGCTCCGTCTGACAGCAAATTCGAGCGGCGAACTGCCGTGAGCGGGATCGCCACGGGACCGTCGCCCGAGTCAACGCTGACGCTTTTGTCGTCGGCGCCGGTGAGCCGACCCGTGAAGCTCTTGTGGCCGGCGAACTCCTCGCGGGTTCGAACACGCACGCGCCGCCCGACGAAGCGCCGGAAGTGCTCCGGCTTCGTCAGCGGGCGCTCCGGGCCCGGAGAGGAAACCTCGAGTGACCAGGACTCGAGCAGGTCACGGAAATCGCCCGTGACACGCTCGCAGAGGGCGATGTCAACGCCATCCGGCCTGTCGATCACGAGCCGCAGGCGCTCCGACGCGGGCCGCTCGAGCGCGAGCAGCTCGACGTCCGGCTCCCGCTCTGAGAGCCGTGTCTCGATGATTTCCTGTAGCTGCTGAAGTTCACTATCCATTCGTAGACCCAAAAAAAGGCGGGCGCTCGCCCACCTTTCGACACGCGGTTCGGTGCGAAAAAAGGTTCCTGGGCGAGTATAGCCACGCCTCAGGCACGCGCCAACCGGCCAGCAGCGGTCATTCCGTGATTGGGACACCTGTCGGGCGGACCCTAGACCTCCAACATCACCGTGACCGGGCCGTCGTTGATCAGCGCAACCCCCATGCAGGCCCCGAAGACGACCCTTCTTCGCATCGGCCGTCTCGCAGAAGCGGTCGTAGAGCGGCCCCGCCTGCTCCCCCGGCGCCGCCTGGGTGTAGCTCGGCCGGGTTCCCTTGCGCGTGTCGCCGTAGAGCGTGAACTGGCTGACGCAGAGGATCTCCCGGTCTCCGAGCGGCTCGTTCATCTTGCCATCGGCGTCGTCGAAGATCCGAAGAGCGCGGACCTTCTCGGCCAGCCGATCGGCCTCCGCCTCGGTGTCGTCGCGCGACACGCCCAACAGCACCAGCATCCCGGGGCCGATCTGCGCGACCCTCTCCCCCTCCACGTCGACAGCCGCCTGGCTGACGCGCTGGACCAGCGCCCTCATGGATCTCGGGCGACGCGCACGGCCACGGCCTCCAGAAGGCGCAGGGCGATCGGCGGCACCCGCCCCTCGGCGTCGACCCCCGGGTCGTATGCGGTGAGTGAGACGGCTCGAACCGGGCGGGTATCCAGCAGGGAGCGGACCTGCGTCTCCAGTTGGTCCGCGCTGAGACCGCCGGGCTCGCTGTAGATGTTTACCCGGGCCTCGTCACGGTCGAGGACATCGAGATCGACGTGGAGGTACAGCCCGCTCGGCCGTGGGTCGAGCTCGCTCGTCTTGCGTGCGACCGCTTCCCCTGATTCGATTGCATCCGCGGGCAGCCGACGGATGCTCGATGACTCCAAACGCGGCTCTTCGCTCGGATCGAACGCTCTTGCGCCGACGAGCATGACCGCGCCTTCCGGGAGCGGGTCGCCCGCGATGGCGGCGCGCATCGACTGCCACGCACCGCCCGTGAGGATCGCAACGCCCATGCCGTCGAAATACCCGTCGGCGCTGCTCTCGGGAGCATTGAAGTCGCCATGGGCATCGAACCAGACGACGCCCGGCGACTTTTCCTCGATGCCCGCAACCACGCCGACAGCTGCAAAGCAGCTGCCGGAGAGGATCACCGGGAACGCCCCAGCATCAACGGCATTCTTGACGCGTTCGGCGACCAGCCGAATCAGCTCGAAACCGGCTCCCGCCTCGCTGGCGCCGCTCTCCTCCCTGTGGTGCTCCCGCAGCTCCACGACTTCGAGGCGGACGTCGGCGCCCCGACTGCTCAGCGCCTCCTCCGCACCGGCCTCGAGCAACCGCTCGGGCCCGCGCCCGACCCCCATGCGGCGTGCTCCGACCTCATACGGAACGGCCAGGAGGTGAATCGAAGTCATCGGTCGGCGTCAGGTGCCGGCCGCCAGTCGCTCTCTGTAGATCCGGTAGTCGCGACGGTCGGGACGCAGGTTTGAGGCAAGGGCGAGATGGTGGCGGGCACGTCTGGTCTCGCCGGTCTTGGTGAGCGCCCGACCCAGGCAGAAGTGGGCGTAGTCGTTCACGGGATGCGTCTCCACCACCGCCGCGAACTCGGTCGCCGCCTCCGCGTAGTGGCGGCTCCGGAACAACGCGCGGCCGAGCGCCTCGCGCACGGAGCTCTTCTCAGGCGCCTGTCGCGCTGCCTCCTTGAGCGGCACGGTGGCCTCCTCGAAATCCCCGTCCTCGAGCAGCTCCATTCCCCGCCGGTAGAGCGAGTAGAGCGATTCGCCGCGCTTAATCTGGTGGTCCTGGGCCATGAATTCAGTGTAAGGGGACCGGCAAAGACCCCGAGGGCGGACTACTCGCCAGCTCCCGCGCGCCGAGCGCCCGAGCGTGACCTGATCGCCTCGATCCGGTCCAGGATCGCGTCCGCAATCGCCTCCTTTGAGGTGATGGGGACGTGATGCTTCTCGCCGCGCTCGACGATCACGACCTCGTTCTCAGCGCTCTCGAAGCCGATCTCGCGACGCGAGACGTCGTTGAGAACGATCGCATCGGCGCCCTTGCGCTCCAGCTTCTCGCGCGCCCGATCGAGTCCGGCGTCCGTTTCTGCCGCGAACCCGACGATTGTCTGACCCTCGCGACGGCGGGCGGCGAGGATGGCGAGGATGTCCTCGGTCGCCTCCAGGTCGAGCTCAAAGCCGCTCGTCCCCTCGCGGTGGATCTTCTCGCCGGCGGCCTGCTTCGGGCGGAAATCGGAGGGAGCCGCCGCCATCACGAGCACGTCCGCATAGTCGAACTCCCTGCCCATGGCGTCGGCCAGCTCCGAGGCGGTCTCCACGTCGATCCGCCTCACGCCCGGGGGCGCAGAAAGGGCGACGTTGGCCGCGACGAGCGTGACCTCGGCACCGCGCCGGCCGGCCCGCTGGGCGAGCGCCAGCCCCATCCGGCCCGACGAACGGTTGCCGATGAAGCGCACCGGATCGATCGGCTCGCGGGTGCCGCCCGCGGAGATGAGGATGCGCAGCCCATCCCACGGCCCGCTTGGCCCGGGCACCGCCTGCTCGATCGCAGCGAGCAGCGTGCGCGGCTCAGGAAGCCTGCCAAGACCTTGCTCGCCTCGCGAGGCGAGCGCGCCCTCCGCGGGGTCGATCACGGTGATCCCCCGCTGCCGGAGCGTCGCCAGGTTCGCCTGGGTCGCCGCGTCGCGATACATCCGGTCGTTCATCGCCGGAGCGACCAGCCTTGGGGCGGTGCAGGCGAGGAACGAGGTGGTGACCATCGAGTCCGCGATTCCGGCGGCCAGCTTGGCGACCGTGTTCGCCGAGGCCGGTGCGATCAGGTAGGCGTCCGCATTGGCCACCACCTCGAGGTGGCCGATCGGATCGTGCTCAGGGACCGGGTCGCCGGGGAATGCTCCCCGGGTGGGGTCGCGCTCGAACTCGTCGGTGAGCACCGGGGCCCCGACGATCCCCTCGAAGGACGCGTTGCCGATGAACCGCTGCGCCGCCGGCGTCATCAGCACCCGAACCGCGTGGCCCTCCGTGGTGGCGAGGCGGGCCAGCTCAACCGACTTGTAGGCGGCGATTCCGCCACTCACCCCGAGCAGGATGCGGGCCATCGGGCCTCCTAGCGGACTAGGACTTGTACTCGTAGTTGAGCTTGCCCGCCGCCGTCTCCTCCAGGGCGATGGTGAGGTAGTTCCCGCTGGGGACCTCGACCATCGGGGGCGTGTACTCGCCGTACGCTCCCTCGGAGAGCGAGTGGTAGTACGCGTTGATCTGGCGGGCCCGCTTCGCCGCAACCAGGACAGCGGCGTAGTGGGTATCGGTCTGCTCGAGGAGCTTGTCGACTCTGGGTCGGATCATTGACATGGGAGCGTCAGTGTAGTGACCCCGTCGGGGGTGCCGCCGGCGATCCGGCGGAACTCGGGCGTCGTCCTGCAAGGAGCAGGAGGCCGCGTACTCGTTGTACACGGCTGACCGAGGACGCCGCGGGACAGTGATCCGAGGCCGCCGGACCCGGCACAGCCCTCGGAGGGGTCACAGGGCTAGCTCGCCGCGGACGAGCCCTTCCAATTCGGAGGACGCTTTCTGCACCTCGTCGTTCACCACCACGTGCGGGAACTCGCCCTGGGCGTCCAGCTCGATCTCGGCGGTCCGCAGACGCCGCTCGATCGCCTCGGGTGAGTCGGTTCCCCTGGCCTCGAGCCGGTTCCTGAGGGCCTTCGGGTCGGGCGGCGCAATGAAGATCTGCACGGCATCCGGCATGGCGTCGCGCACCTGCCGGGCGCCCTGCACCTCGATCTCGAGGACGACGGAGCGACCCTCCTCAAGCTGGCGCTCGACCTCCTCGCGGAGAGTGCCGTAACGGTGGCCGATGTAGGTCGCGTGCTCCAGGAAGTCTCCCGTCTCCACGCGTCGCTCGAACTCCTCTGGGGTCAGGAAGTGATAGTCGCGCCCGTCGACCTCGCCGGCTCGGGGCGGGCGGGTCGTCGCGGAGACCGACAGCTCGAGGCCCGGGATTCGCTCCAGCAGGGGTTCGATCAGCGTCCCCTTCCCCACCCCGGAGGGACCGGTTATGACGAAGACCTTCCCCACAGCGCGGATCATGACCGCAGGAACGGCTGCGAAAAGCGCGCTTGACTTGCCTTACTTGCGCAGTTGCGCGACGAGTTCCGCGCGCTGGCGCTCGGAGAGCCCGCCGATCGTCTTCGACGGCGAGATCCGGCACTGATTGAGGATCCGGTTGGTCTTCACCCGGCCGTACTTGGGAACGGCCATCAACATATCGATGACCTTCGCCGTCTGGACGTACTCCGGCGGATCCATCAGCAGCGTCTGGATCTTGACCTTGCTGTCCTTCAGGTCGCGCTTCAGCTGGGCCCGCTTCGACCGGATGTCGTTGGCCCTCCGGAGGGCGTCCATCCGCTGGTCCAGTGATCTCTCGGGGGCGGCGTTGGAGGACTGCACCGGGGCCTGCACGGGGCGGCAGTATATCCGCGGCCACCGAGAGCGGAAACCCCTTTTCGGGGAATCTGAAAAAAACTCCCGTCTAACCGGAGATCCGTTCCAGCTCCGCCCCCAGCTCTTCCGCGATCCTCGATCCGGCGGCCGGATCTCGGAAGCTCTCGGTGCCAACCGCAACGATCCTTGCGCCCGTCGAGATCATCTCGGTGGCGTCGCGACCACTCGAGATGCCTCCCATCGCCACCACCGGGACTGAGACCGCGGACGCCACGGCGCCGATCTGCGCCAGGGCGACCGACCGAACGGCGGGGCCGGAGAGGCCGCCGGTGCCTCCGCCGAGCCACGGGTCGGCGGAGCCTGGAGCGATGGCCGCGGCGCGCAGGGTGTTGATCAGCGAGACCGCATCCGCCCCGCCCTCCTCGGCGGCCAGGGCCACGGGGACCGGGTCCGCGACGTTCGGTGTTAGCTTCACGAGCAGGGGTTTTTGCGTGAGGGGGCGAAGCCGCTGCAACAGCGAGCGGGCCTCCTCGGGCGATTCGCCGACGACCAGCCCGGACTTCACGTTGGGACAGGAGGCGTTCAACTCGAGGGCCGCCACCTCGTCTCGGCCGCCCACGCCCTCGACCAACCGGGCAAACTGATCGTGGCTCGTCCCCATCACCGAGACGATCAGCGGGACCGGCAGCTCGGCGAGCTGGGGAAGGTCGTGCTCGAGGAACCCGTCGAGGCCCTTGTTCGGGAGCCCGATCGAGTTGATCAGGCCGGCGGGGGTCTCCCAGAGCCGGGGGGGCGGATTGCCGGCGCGGGGCTCGGGCGTGATCGTCTTGGAGACGAACGCCGAGAAGGGGAACTCGTAGAGCAGCTCGTCTCCGAAGGCGCGCCGCGCTGCGATCGCGTCGAAGGTCCCGGAGCCGTTGATCACCGGGTGGCGCAGCTCAATCCCGCAAAAGTCGATCAATGACCCGAGCCCCGCACCAGCGTGGTCTCGATTTCGTCGCCGCGGACCACCGGCCCGTCGACGCAGAGACGCATGTAGCCGCCCGAGCTGAGCGGGATCGCGCAGCCGAAGCAGGCGCCGAAGCCGCATGCCATCGGCGCCTCCATGGCGAGCTCGCAAGCGACTCCGCGGTCGGCGCACATCGTCCGCACCGCCTCGAGCATGGCCGGCGGCCCGCAGGCGTAGACCGCCGCGCTCTGGGCGTCATCGCCCTCCAGCAGAACCGCGAGCAGGTCCGTCACATAGCCACGGTGGCCGGTGTGACCGTCCTCGCTCGCCAGCCGGATCTCGCTGCAGATGCGAGGGCGCTCCGCAGGCGAAGCCGAGGAGCGACCCGTTTCGACAAGCTCTAGCCCCCCGGAGTTGGCTCGGTCCCGGAACCCGAGGAGGAGCCGGGCCGGAATTCCGGCGGCCAGCAGCTGCCGGCGCCAGATCGCCAGGGGCGCCACCCCGATCCCGCCGCCAACCAGGATCGCTCCGGCGGCGCCGTCGGACACTTCCCTGGGCGCCGAAAACGGGCGGCCCAGCGGACCGTGGATCCAGAGCCCCTCCCCCGCCTCGAGCTCGGCGAGCCGTGATGTACCGGGGCCGACCGCCTGGACAACGAAGTCAAGCCTCACCCCGTCGTCCGTGGGCTCGGCGTCGGCCACGGAAAAGGCTCGGGCCAGGTACGGACGCCCTTGATCGCCGCCCCAGCCGGAGTCGGCAGCGAGCATGTAGAACTGGCCGGCCGATGGCTCGGGTCCGTCGGGATCGAGCGCGGAGAAGATCCGGTAGCCGCCGGAGGCGAGGTTCCGGCTCACCTCGCAGCGGCGGCGGCCGAAGGGGGCCCGGACGCGCTGGCCCAGCCTCGGGGCGCGGTCGATGGTCATCTCCTCGATGGCTCGCGCTCCTCGGGCTGGTGAAGCTCCTGCAGGGTCCGGACGTCTGCGTCGCCGCGCGCGGCGGCGAAGATCGCCCGGGCCGCCGCCGAGGCGCCGGTCATCGTCGTCACGCACGGAATCCCGTGGCGCACCGCGGCGCTTCTGATCTCGTAGCCGTCTGCGCGCGCGCCCGAGCCGGTCGGCGTGTTGATGACCAGGTCCACCTCGCCTGATCGGATGCAATCGACGACGTGGGGCGAGCCCTCTCCGATCTTGTTGATCTTGGTCACCGGCACCCCCATCGCGGAGATCGCCTGAGCTGTGCCGGCCGTCGCGATCACCTTGAAGCCGAGGTCGTGGAAGCGCGTCGCCAGCTGGGTCGCGGCGGGCTTGTCGGAGTCGGTGACGCTGATGAAGATCGTCCCCTCCTGCGGCAGCGAGACCCCGGCGGCCGCCTGCGCCTTGCCGAAGGCAGTCGGGAAGTCGGCCGCGATCCCCATCACCTCGCCGGTGCTCCGCATCTCGGGCCCGAGCACGGCATCCGCCCCCGCGAAGCGGGCGAAGGGCAGGACGGCTTCCTTCACGCTGACGTGGGTCGGCGCTTCATCAGGCAGCCGCTGATCGGCGAGGGACTCGCCGAGCATCAGCCGACAGGCGATCTTCGCGAGCGGCGCCCCGATCGCCTTACTCACGAACGGGACGGTGCGCGAGGCGCGCGGATTCGCCTCGATCACGAAGAGCTCGCCCCCCGCGACGGCGTACTGGACGTTGATCAGGCCGACCACTCCGAGCTCCAGGGCGATCCTGCTGGTCGTCTCGCGAATCTCCTCCAGCATCTCCTCGCCGAGGCTCATCGGCGGAATCACGCAGGCGGAGTCACCCGAGTGGACGCCGGCCTCCTCGACGTGCTGCATGACGCCGGCCACGAAGCAGTCCTCTCCGTCGGCGAGCGCATCGACGTCGACCTCGATCGCGTTCTCGAGGAAGCGGTCGAGGAGCAGCGGATGCTCCTGGTCGGCCTTGACGTTCTGCTCGAGGTAGGCGGCCAGGGCGTCCGCGGAGTAACAGATCTCCATCGCGCGGCCACCCAAGACGTAGGACGGGCGGACGAGCAGCGGGAAGCCGACGCCCTCTGCGATCGCGACCGCCTCGTCGGCGGAGAGGGCGGTGCCGTACGGCGGATGGTTGATCTCGAGCCTCTTCAGGAGCGCGCCGAACCGGCCGCGGTCCTCGGCGAGGTCGATCGCATCGACCGGGGTACCGAGCAGCGGCACCCCCGAGTCCTCGAGCGCCTTGGCCAGCCGCAGTGGCGTTTGGCCGCCGAACTGGACGATCACTCCCTCCGGACGCTCGATACTGCAGACGGCGAGCACGTCCTCGGACGTCAGGGGCTCGAAGTAGAGCCGGTCGGAGGTGTCGTAGTCGGTCGAGACCGTCTCGGGGTTGCAGTTGATCATCACCGCATCGCGGTCGAGGTCGCGAGCCGTCATCGCGGCGTGTACGCAGCAGTAGTCGAACTCGATTCCCTGGCCGATCCGGTTCGGGCCGGAGCCGAGGATCACTACCGAGGGCCGATCTCCCCTCTCAACCTCACCCGAGCCGTTGGAGCCCCGCTCGTGCGCCGAGTAGAAGTAAGGGGTGCGCGCCTCGAATTCCGCCGCACAGGTGTCGACAGAGCGGTAGGTGCGCCCGAGCCCGTCGGTCCCATCCCCCTCTGTGGCCAGCGCGCGCAGCTCTCGCAGGAACCAGGGATCGATCATCGTCGCCTCTCGGATCCGCTCGAGCTCCACCCCGCGCTCGAAGCCGGCGTGGATCAGGTCGAAGCGGTCTGGTGATGGCGTCGCGAGACGCTCGAGCAGCTCGCCAGTCGACGCCGGGATGTCGGGCGCGGTGTCCAGCTCGCGCGAGCGCATCGCCTTGGCGAAGGACTCCCGGAAGGTCCGCCCGATCGCCATCGCCTCGCCCACCGACTTCATATGGGTGGAGAGTCGGCCCTCCGCTCCTGGGAACTTCTCGAAGGCGAAGCGCGGCATCTTGGTGACGACGTAGTCAATCGTCGGCTCGAAGGAGGCCGGCGTCGCCTGCGTTATGTCGTTTGGGATCTCCTCGAGCGCGTAGCCGACCGCCAGCTTGGCGGCCATCTTCGCGATCGGGAAACCGGTCGCCTTGGAAGCCAGCGCCGAGGAGCGCGAGACGCGGGGGTTCATCTCGATCACAACGACCTCTCCGGTCTCCGGGTTGACGGCGAACTGGATGTTGGACCCGCCGGTCTCGACGCCGACGGCGCGGATCACGCGGATCGCCTGGTCGCGGAGCTCCTGGTAGAGGCGGTCGGTGAGCGTCTGTGCCGGGGCGATCGTCACCGAGTCGCCGGTGTGCACCCCCATCGGGTCGACGTTCTCGATCGAGCAGATGATCACGACGTTGTCGTTGCGATCCCGCATCACCTCGAGCTCGAACTCCCCCCAGCCGAGCACCGACTCCTCCACCAGCACCTGGTTGATCGGGCTGGCGGCGAGGCCCTCGGAGACCACCTGGGCTAGCTCGGTCTCGGTGTTGCCGACACCGCCGCCGTGGCCGCCGAGCGTGAACGCCGGGCGAACGATCGCGGGCAGTCTGATCGTGCCCTCCGCGAGCCCGGCCTCGGCCTCGGCGACGGAGGTGACGATCTGGGACCAGGGGACCCGCAGCGCGGCCTCCCCCATCGTGCGCCGGAACGCCTCGCGGTCCTCGGCGCGGTGGATCGCCTCGTATTTGGCGCCGATCAGCTCCACGCCGTAGCGCTCCAGCGTGCCGTCGTCGTGAAGCGCCTTGGCGAGGTTGAGCGCGGTCTGCCCGCCCAGGGTCGGCAGCAGCGCGTCCGGGCGCTCGCGCTCGATGACCTTGGCGACCGGCCCTGGCAGCAGGGGCTCGATGTACGTCCGGTTGGCGAACTCCGGGTCGGTCATGATCGTCGCCGGGTTCGAGTTCACCAGCACCACCTCGTAGCCCTCCTCGAGCAGCACCTTGCAGGCCTGCACGCCGGAGTAGTCGAACTCGGCCGCCTGGCCGATCACGATCGGCCCAGAGCCGATCAGGAGGATCTTCTGGATGTCATCGCGCCTAGGCATGATCAAACGGCTCCCTGCTCGGCTTCGCCTGCGCGGGGGCCTCGCATAACTCGAGGAAGCGGTCGAAGAGGTATCGGGCGTCGTGCGGGCCCGGGCCGGCCTCCGGGTGGTACTGGACGGTGCAGCCCGGAACGTCCTTCATGACGAGCCCCTCGACGGTGCGGTCGTAGAGGTTGAGGTGGGACAGCTCGGCCTCGCCGAAGTCCGTCTGCCAGCGGACCGGCTCGTCGCGGTCGATCGTCCGGTCGCCGCCCGGACCGAGCACCGCAAAGCCGTGGTTCTGCGAGGTGATGTCGATCCGGCCCGACTCCAGGTCCTTGACGGGGTGGTTCGCGCCGCGATGCCCGAAGGGCAGCTTGAAGGTCTCGAGGCCGACCGCTCGGCAGAGCAGCTGGTGGCCGAGGCAGATGCCGACCACCGGCCTCTTGCCGACCACGCCGCGCACGCTCTCGACCACGTAGTCGAGGGCGCCGGGATCGCCGGGGCCGTTGGCGAGGAACACCAGATCGGGGTCGCGGGCGAGGACGTCCTCGGCGGAGCTGTCGCAGGGCAGAAGCGTGATCCGGCAGCCGCGCTCCCGCAGCTGCCTGATGATCGAGAGCTTGATCCCCGTGTCGATCCCCACCACATGCGGTCCGTCTCCCCCGATCTCGACCGGCTCCTGCGGAGTCACCTGGCGGGCGAAGTCGGCGCCCTCCATCGAGGGCTCGGCCGCGACTCGCTCGCGGGCCTCGGCCTCCCCAAGCTCGACCGGGAAGATCCCGCCGCGCATCGCACCGCGGTCCCGAATGTGCCTGACGAGGGCTCGAGTGTCGATCCCGCCGACCGCCGCGACCCCGTTGTCGCGCAGCCAGTCGAGCCAGCCGCCCTCCGCGGTTCCCGCGTCCTCGCCGTTCTTCCCCTCTCGCATGATCACGCCGCGCGCCTGGACCCGCTCGGACTCCATGGCGTCCGCCGAGACCCCGTAGTTGCCGATCAGCGGATAGGTGAAGATGATGATCTGGCCCGCATAGGAAGGATCGGTGACCGCCTCCTGGTAGCCGGTCATCGAGGTGTTGAACACGACCTCGCCGGTGATCTCGCCGCCGGATCCGAGCAGCTCCCCCTCGAAGCGGGTGCCGTCCTCGAGGAGGACGAAGCCGCTCACCGGACCAGCTCCTGGTTCGGCGCGTAGTCCAGGATCAGCTTCTGCACCCGCTTGAACTCGTCGGTCCCCGCGCGGCCGAGGAGCTCGAAGAGCGCGGTCTCGACGCTGGTCATCACCGCTCCCGCCCGCTCCATCTTGTGCAGGCCGACCCCCTTGTTCTCCTCGCTTCGCGAGCCGACGGCGTCCTCTGCGATCTGCACCTCGATGCCCGAGGCGAGCAGGTCGAGCGCCGTCTGGTTGACGCAAACGTGGGTCTCCACCCCGCAGATGAGCGCCTGGTCGCGGCCGCCGAGGTCGAAGCCCTCGGCCTCCGCCGCCGAGAAGATCAGCTTCTGCAGCCGCTCGGTGCCCTCCGGGAGATGATCCGCCACCTCAGGCACCGTCTCCCCGAGGCCCTTCGGATACTGCTCGCTGATCACGATCGGGATCCCGATCGCCTCGGCCCCTCCGATCAGGGTCGCCGTCGCCTTCGCGACCCGCTCGAAGTCGGGAATCGCCTGGCGGAATCCCTCCTGGACGTCGATCACGATCAGAGCGGTCCGATCGGCCTCGAGCCTGCCGCTCAACCGGCCACACCTCCCCCACCGAGGAGCTGCCTCATTCGGCGACTCCCAGCGCAAAGGACCGCTGCCGGAAGGCGACGTGGCCGGCGGCCACGGTCATCAGGACGCGGCCGATGAGTTCCCGGCCGCCGAAGCAGTTGTTGTAGGAGCGGCTCTCATAGCCCTCCTCCCCCACCGTCCAGGTGAGCCCCGGATCGATCAGGGTGATGTTGGCCGCGGCTCCCACCTCGAGACGAGGAGCCTCGATCCCGAAGGGCTCGCCGCCGCAGGTCATCCGCTCCACCAGGACGTCGAGCGCAAGCACGCCCGGCAGGACCAGGTCCGTGTGGAGCGCGGCGAAGGCGGTCTCGAGCCCGGTGACCCCCCAGGCCGCCTCCTCGAAGGGCACCTCCTTCTCCTCGGCGGCATGGGGCGCGTGATCGGTCGCGATGCAGTCGATCGTCCCCTCCCGGAGCCCCGCGATCAGCGCCTGGCGGTCATCCTCGGTGCGGAGCGGCGGGTTCATCTTGAAGCGGGCATCGAGGCTGCGGACGGCCTCGTCGGTGAGGGTCAGATGGTGCGGCGTGACCTCGCATGTGACCGAGACGCCGGCGGACTTGGCGCGGGTGATCTCCTCGACCGAGGCGCGGGCCGAGAGATGCTGGACATGGATCGGCGCATCCTCGTAGAGGGCGAGGGAGCAGTCCCGGGCGATCATCGTCGACTCCGAGACCGCCGGAACGCCGGCCATCCCGAGGGCCGCCGAGACCTCCCCCTCGTGCATGACGCCGCTCGCGGAAAGGTCGGGGTCCTCATCATGGAGAGCGATCAGGCCGCCCGCCAGCCGCCGATACTGGAGTGCCCGGCGCAGCACCCTGGCGTTGGCGATCGGCAGCCCGTCGTCGGAGAAGCCGATCGCGCCCGCCTCGTGCAGCTCGGCCATCTCGGTCAGCTCCGCCCCGGCCATCCCGCGGGTCACGTTCGCCACGAAGCCGAGGGGGATCGATGCCTCGCGCTCGGCGCGCTCCCGGACCGAGCCCAGTACGGCAGCCGAGTCGATCGGGGGCGAGGTGTTCGCCATCGCGATCACAGCGCAGTAGCCACCCGCCGCGGCCGAGCGGGTGCCAGTCTCGAGATCCTCCTTGTGCTCCTCGCCGGGGACCCGGAAGTGGACGTGCGGATCGACGAAGGCCGGCAAGGCGAGCAGGCCCTCCCCCTCGACGATCTCCGCCCCATCGACGTCCGGGGCTCCGCCCGGCTCGGCGAGCTCGGCGATCTCCCCGTCGCGGACTACGAGGTCGAGGTTCGAATCGAGCCCTGACCGCGGATCCAAGAGGCGGGCGCCCCGCACGACCAGGTTGGCGGGCGGCCCCGGACGCCCGACCAGCGTGGGCGCCTCGGCGCTTCTTCCCGATCCGTTTGCCGCGACGTTCAAGCGGGCTGTCCGATCGTCGGGGTGTCGGCGGGCGCGGGGCCGTGCTCGGGCCGGGCGCGGTCGCCGCCGGCGATGAGCTCGTAGAGGATCGCCATCCGGACGACCAGGCCACTCTCCACCTGGGCCGTGATCAGTGACTGCGGCGAGTCGATCACCTCGGGGGCAAGCTCGACGCCGCGGTTCACGGGCCCCGGGTGCATGAGGAGCTGGCGCGGTGCGAGCCGCCGCGAGTCGATCTGGTAGCGGGCGGCGTACTCGCGGAGCGAGGGCACGAAGCTCTCGCTCATCCGCTCGCGCTGCATCCGCAGCGCGTAGACGACCTCGGCCTGGCTCAGCCCGTCCAGGTCGTACGAGACATCGCAGCCGGTTGCCTCGATGCCGCGTGGGATCAGCGTGGGGGGGCCGCAGACGGTCACCTTCGCCCCCATCTTCTGGAAGGCCAGCAGGCAGGAGCGGGCGACGCGGCTGTGCAGGACGTCGCCGACGATCCAGATGTTCGTTCCCTCGAGGGAGTCGAGACGCTGGCGCAGCGTGAAGACGTCGAGCAACGCCTGCGTCGGGTGTTCGTGCTTGCCGTCGCCGGCGTTGATCACGGATGCCTCGGTCCAGCGTGCCACCAGGCCCGCCGCCCCCACGTGCGGGGAGCGGATGACGATCGCGGCCGGGTCATAGGCCGAGAGTGTGGCGACGGTGTCCTTCAGGGACTCGCCCTTGTCGACCGATGAGCCCGCCGACTTGACGCTGACCACATCGGCAGAGAGCCGCTTGGCTGCCAGCTCGAAGGAGGAGAGGGTCCGCGTACTGGCCTCGTAGAACAGGTTGACGATGGTGCGGCCACGCAGTGTCGGCACCTTCTTGATGTCACGGCGGCCGACCTCGGCGAAGCTCTCGGCCCGATCGAGGACGCGCTCCATGTCCTCGCGCGAGAGGCCCTCGACTCCGAGCAGGTGCCTCATGACTCCTCCTTCGCTGTCGCCGTTGCCCCAGCAGGCGTGATCGCCACTTCATCGACTCCGTCCGTCTCTTCGAGCCGGACGTTCACCCGCTCCCCCGGCGCCGTCGGGAGGTTCTTGCCGACGTAGTCCGGGCGGATGGGGAGCTCGCGGTGGCCGCGGTCGGCGAGCACTGCCAGCTGGACACGTGCTGGGCGTCCATAGTCGAAGAGCGCGTCGATCGCGGCGCGCACAGTGCGACCGGTGTAGAGCACGTCGTCCACCAGAACGACGGTGCGGCCGGTGAGGTCGAAGTCGAGGTGGGAGTCGTGAACGACCGGAGCGTCGCGCGGTTCGCGGCGCTCGATGTCGTCCCGATAGAAGGAGATGTCGAGGTCGCCGAGGGGAACGTCGGCGCCCGAGAGCTCCCCGACGAGCGCATGCAGGCGGCGGCAGACGACGGCCCCGCGCGTATGGATGCCGACCAGCGCCAGCTGATCCGACTCGTCGTTCTTCTCGACGATCTCGTGGGCGATACGGACCAGCGTCCGCCTCAGATCGTCGTGATCGAGCACGACCTTCTCGTCGCTCACCGCTGTGCTCCTTCCTGGCCTCACCGGACCGGGTTAAAGGGGCTTGCGCGGCCAGCGTAGCAGCGCGTCCAGACCGCGAAGGGATGCGAAGCCGCAACGCGCGATGATCTCGCTGTGCGGAAGATCGAGCACCCGTCGTCGCCGTCGCGATCGCGGGGCTCGCGACCTCGGCCTAGTCGCCGGGAATCGGGAGGGGCTCGGCCTGCGGCTCGGGCCGCCGCCTGGCGCCCTCCTGAACGAGCTGCGGCTCGCCGCGCTCCGGGAAGGGGATCTCGACCAGGTCGAAGTCGCGCGGCGCGAACGTGTGGGGGAATGTCGCGCGCGCTTCGTTCAGAACCGCCGAAACGTTGTAGCGGGAAGAGACGTGGACGATTGCCAGCATGGCGACCTGGGCATCCGCCGCGAGCTGGGCGGCGTCGCGGGCGGTCGAATGGCCGGTCTCCGCCGCCCGGGCCGACTCCTCCACCGCGAAGGTGCCGTCGTGGACGAGCAGCTGCGCGGCGTGCGCTGCGACTCGGGTCATCTCGCATGGCCCGGTGTCCCCGGTGATCACCACCTTCCGGCCCGGCCGGGGATCGCCCATCACCTGATCCGGCCGCACCTCGGAGCCGTCCACAAAGATCGTCTCCCCCCGCTGCAGGCGGCCGAAGTCGCGGTCGTCGGTGATACCGAGGCCGCGGGCGGCGGCGACGTCGAAGCGGCCGGGGCGCTCGGGTTCAACGTAGGCATAGCCGAGCGCCGCCATCTGGTGCTCGACCGCGAAGCCGCGCATCTCGAAGCCGTCGTGCCCGACGGCCTCACCCGGTCCGAGCTCGATCAGCTCGACCTCGTAGCGGAGCTTGCCGAAGATGCGCCGCAGCGCCTCGAAGAGTGCATGGAGCCCCGGGGGACCAGCGATCCGGAGCGGTGCGCGCCGTTCGAGCAGGTCGTAGGTCTTGAGCAGACCGGGCAGGCCGAGGTAGTGGTCAGCGTGGAAGTGGGTGATGTAGATGTCGTCGACCTGGACGAGACCGGTCGAGTTGATCATCTGGCGCTGGGCGCCCTCCCCCGCGTCGACGAGGATGCGCGCGCCCCCGGACCTGATCAGCACGCACGCCGTCGCCCTCCGCGCCGAGGGCACGGAGCCGCCGGTGCCGAGAAAGACCACCGAGAGATCCATGGCCCGCCAAGCCTAAACTTGGGATCCCGCGCCCGTAGCTCAGGGGATAGAGCGACTGCCTCCGGAGCAGTAGGTCGCAGGTTCGAATCCTGCCGGGCGCGCTTACTGCACCTCTCCCTGGTACGACGCGCTCTGCTTTGAATGGAAGCCGCGCTGCTTGGATCTTGGTGCTCGGCGCTCTAGCGGTGCATGTGACGGGTTTCGCGCCCGAGCACGCCGTGTCGGTCGCTCTGAATGAGTGACCAGCGGGAACACGGGTACATCAGGGAAGAGGCGTTACCCGAGCAGCGCGGACTATGGGCAGGGCTCCGCGATGCGGGGCAGGCGCCTTCCGCCCCGGACGGCACGGACTGCTGTTCGTGGGCGGTAAAACCTGGCACCGTCTCCCCAAGGTGCCGCTTCTCATCGAAGCCGGCGCTCCTGCCCTACTCGCGCACCCCGACCGAGAGAGTTCGACTCTGATCACACGATGCAGACGTTCTGCACGTGGAGCTCGACATAGGTGAAGCGGTGGCGGCGGATCTGGACGCGCTTGGTCTCGCCGGTTAGGCAGGGGACGATCATCGCCACGCGCTGGTTGCCGCCCTGGGCGGGGCAGAGCTGCTGCGGCGGGCAGGACGGCGGGTTCGGGGGGACCGAGCTGACGTCATACAGGCCCCGCTTCACCCTGATCCTGAAGTGGCCGTCGCTTGTATCGCGGCTTGCGACCAAGCTGCCATCGCTCGCCCGGCGCACGGTTACCGTGACCGGGCCGGTGTAAGGAGGCGACGGAGGTGGCGGCTCGGTACAGGGTCCGGGGCACGTCGAGTTGAGCACGACCCCCTTGACTCCGGCGGGCTTGTGGCGGTGCTTGCCGCCCTCGGCGCTCGCCGGCAGCAGGCCGATCGCCGCAATCGCGAGCATCGTCGCTGCTCTGACGGCGCACGGGGTGAGCTTGTGGCGCATCGTGGTCAGTGACGCATCCACAGCGTGATCCGGTTGCGACGGTCAGCCGCCGGCGACGGCCGGCAGGATCGTCACCTCGTCGCCGTCTGAGACGGCTGTGTCGAGGCCGTCCTGGAAGCGGATGTCCTCACCTGAGACGTAGACGTTGACGAAGCGGCGCAGGTCGCCGTCCTGGGTGATCCGCTCGCGGAGCCCGTCGTGCTGGTCGAACACGGCGTCCAGTGCCTCGCCCACGGTGGACCCCTCAACCTCGAGTTCTCCCTCCCCGCCGGTGGCGGCACGGAGCTGCGCCGGGATCTTCACGGTGATGCTCATCGTCGGGCGGTGATCTTAGTCATCGCTGGCCCACCACAGCACCGTTACGCCGAGACTTCAGCGCCCCGGAACTCCGCGTCGAAGGCGTCGATCGTGGGCTCGATCTCGTGCATCCGGAACGACTCGCGCACGGCGTCGAGGGTCTTAAGCCCCTCGCCGGTGATATAGGCGACGACGCGCTCATCCGATCCGATCTCGCCCGTCTCGGCGAGCTTCGCGAGTACGCCGATCGTCACTCCGCCGGCCGTCTCGGTGAACACGCCGGTCGTCTCGGCGAGCAGCCGGATGCCGTCGCGGATCTCCTCGTCGGTGACGGACTCGATGACGCCGCCTGTGCTCCGCGCCAGGTCGAGCGCGTAGGGGCCGTCCGCGGGATCGCCGATCGCCAGGCTCTTGGCGATCGTGTCGGGCCGCTGCGGCTTGCAGACGTCCCAGCCCTCGGCGAACGCGGTCGCCACGGGCGAGCAGCCCTCCGCCTGCGCGCCGCAGAAGACCGGCAGATCGCCCTCGACCAGCCCCATCTCCAGCCAGTCCGTCATGCCTTTGGCGAGCTTGGTGAAGAGCGAGCCCGAGGCGATCGGGGCGACGACCCGGTCGGGCAGGCCCCATCCGAGCTGCTCGATCGTCTCGAACGCCAGCGTCTTCGAGCCCTCCGAGTAGTAGGGCCGCAGGTTGACGTTGACGAAGGCCCAGGGGTGGGCCTGGCTGAGCTCCGTACAGAGCCGGTTGACGTCGTCGTAGGTGCCTCGGATGCCGACCAGGTTCGTGCCGTAGATCCCGGTGGCGAGCAGCTTCTGCTCCTCGAGGTCGGCGGGGACGAAGACGTAGGAGTCGAGACCGGCGGCCGCCGAGTGGGCCGCGACGGCATTGGCGAGGTTCCCGGTCGACGCGCAGGCGACGGTCTCGAAGCCGAGCTCCTTCGCCTTCGCAACGGCCACGGCGACGACGCGGTCCTTGAAGGAGTGTGTCGGGTTTGCCGCGTCGTTCTTGATCCAGAGCTCGCCCAGCCCGAGCCTCTCGGCGAGACGATCGGCACGAATCAGCGGCGTCAGCCCGGGCTCGAGCGGATCGCCGGGCCGCTTCTCGAAGGGCAGGAAGTCCGAATACCGCCAGATGCCGCGCGACCCGGCCTGGATCTTCCGACGCGCCTCGGCTGGGTCGAGGTGCGAGAAGTCATAGGCGACCTCGAGTGGCCCGAAACACTGCTCGCAGACGAACCGGGCGTCGAGCGGATAGCTCGCTCCGCACTCCTTGCATTTCAGCGATTCGACTGCCACGAGCACCTCTACGCAAAAACCTCCGCCTGGTCTGCAGTGGGCGGAGGTTCCAATTGGAGCGCTCTTCCCACATCTTCCAGGCCCTACGTCGAAAACGGGCACCTGCTGGACTTGGCACCTTCCTCGGACCAGGTCCGAGGGGGTTGCCGGGGCTTCATCGGGCCAGTCCCTCCACCCCTCTTGATGTGGTGCTTATGTGCTGAAGGAATATAGCAACGCCCGGAATCCCCATTTCATGCGCAAATCCGGGCACGGACGTGCGCCGACGAATCATCCTCGCAGTACAGTGGACTAGCCATGGAAATGGAAGCGACGATGACGCGAGGGTGCTCCGCAAGGAGCAACCCGTCTGATGGTGGTGCGGAAGATGCCGAACCTCCCTCGCCCCAGACTGCGCAGGACCCGCGCCGACGAGCTCGTCGCGCCCCTTCCGCCTGAGCCGCAGGCGCCCAAGGTCGAGGAGATCGCGGCCGAGGGCCTTCGCTGGGTGAAGATCGAGGAACCCGGTGCACTCGAGCAGGCCTGGCTCGAGGAGAACTTCGAATTTCACGCGCTCGACTACGAGGACGTCCTCTCCCGTAACCAGCGGCCGAAGATCGACCTCTACGACGACTACCTGTTCATCGTCCTTCAGTTCCCGGTCTTCGACCGCTCCGTCGGGCGGCTCAACGCGGGAGAGCTCGACATCTTCGTGGGGCCGGGTTTCCTGATCACCATCCCGAACCAGCCGGTGCAGCCGGTCGAGTACCTGTTCGAGCGCTGCCGCCAGAAGGAGGAGCTCCGCGATCAGCTCTTCAGCCGCGGGTCGGGCTACCTGCTCTACCGGGTCGTCGACGACAGCTTCGACTACTGCTTCCCGATGCTGCGCAAGATCGGCAACAAGCTGGACGTGCTCGAGGAGGAGATCTTCGAGGGGCGCTCGGAGGAAATAGTGCGCGACATCTCCAACGTGAAGCAGGAGATCATCAACTTCCGCAAGGTGATCCGTCCGCAGCGTCCCGTGCTGCGCGACCTGGAGCGGGTCAAGGAGCGCTACCTCTCCCCCGACATGGATCTGGAGATCTACTTCGACGACATCGTCGACGCCAACGAGCGGATCTGGGACATGCTCGAGAACGACAAGGAGGTGGTCGAGGCGCTCGAGGACACGAACGAGTCGGTGATCTCGCACAGGGTCAACGACATCCTGCGCGTGCTCACCTCAATCAGCGTCATCGTCCTCCCGCTCACCCTCGTGGCGAGCATCTGGGGCATGAACGTAGGCGTCCCGGGGGAAGGCGACACGACTGCCTTTTGGATCATTGCGGCGGCCATGGTGGCACTGCTGATCGGCATGGTCACCTACTTCCGCCGGCGAGGCTGGCTGTAGGGGCCGCCAGCCGCTCCCCGTTTCGGAGGGGCTGCGAAGCAGCCGCGACAGATGTAGCGAGCGGCGCTTGCGGCCCCGGCGATTTGGCGAAGCCGCCAATACGATGCGTGGGTGTGGAACGCATCTGGGCCCCGTGGCGGCTCGAGTATGTGAAGGACGCCTCCAAGGACAACGAGAGCGAGTGCATCTTCTGCGCCGGCGTCGAGGAGGGGCCGGAGCACGACGCCGAGAACCTGATCGTCGACCGAGGCGAACGCTGCTTCGTGATCCTCAACAAGTATCCGTACACGAACGGCCACCTGATGGTGGCGCCGTATGAGCACGTCGCGACCCTCCAGGAACTCGACACCGAGACGGTCGGGGAGTTGATGTCGCTCGCCCAGCGCGGCATCGCCGCCCTCGAGACGAGCTACTCCCCTCATGGCTACAACGTCGGCTTCAACCAGGGGCGGGTAGCCGGAGCGGGCGTCGAGTACCACATCCACATGCACGTCGTCCCGCGCTGGGGCGGTGACACCAACTTCATGCCAGTCCTCGGCGACACCCGGGTAATGAACCAAACCCTCGAGGACAGCTACGAGACGGTGCGGGGGGCGTTCGGCTGATCATGGCGATCACCGCTCCGCCCGCCACGATCTTCAAGGCCTACGACATCCGTGGGATCTACGGCGAGGAGATCGACGCCGCCACCGCGCACCTGATCGGCCGAGCGTTCGCCCGCGTGCTGGCCCGGCTGCGCGGCAAGGTTGCCTCTGAGCTCCGAGTCGGGTTGGGCCGCGACATGCGGCTGAGCGCGCCTGAGATGTCCGCGGCGGTCCGCACCGGTCTGGTCGAGGAGGGCGTCACCGTGATTGACGCCGGCCAGATCGCCACCGAGATGAGCTACTTCCTGGTCGGGTCTCGCGAGCTCGACGGCGGCGCGATGGTCACCGCCTCGCACAACCCCAGGGCATACACCGGGGTGAAACTGTTCAGGGAGGGTGCCCTGGCGCTCTCGGGTGACGCCGGGATCCAAGACGTCCGGGCGGAGATCGAGGCGGGCCTGCCAGACCCCCCGGGCGGCGGCTCGGTGGAGGAGATCGACATTTACCCCGACTTCCACGAGCACATGCTGTCGATCGCCGATGATGACGCGATCGGCCCCCTGCGGGTCCTGGCCGATGGAAGCGACGGCATGGCCGGCCCGATGGTCGGCCCGCTGCTCGAGCGGCTCAACCTCGAAGTAACAACGTCTCGCTGGGAGCCCAACGGCGACTTTCCCGATGCGGGGCCGAACCCTCTGCTGGAGGAGAACCGCCGCCTGATCGTCGAGCACGTCAAGCAGGAACCGGTCGACCTGGCGATCGCCTGGGACGGAGACGCCGACCGCTGCTTCTTCCTCGACTCGGACGGCGTCTTCTGCGACGGCGACTTCGTCTGCGCGCTCCTGGCCCGCGCCGTCCTCGCCAAGCAGCCCGGTGCGACCATCCTTTACGACCCGCGCTCCAGTCGAGCCGTTCCCGACACCGTCGCGGCCGTCGGAGGCAAGTCAGCCCTGAGCCGCGTCGGCCACGCCTTCTTCAAGATCCGCATGCGCGAGACCGGGGCGGCGTTCGGCGGCGAGGTCTCCGGCCACTATTACTTCCGCGACTTCTACTGCGCCGACTCCGGGACGCTACCGGCGCTGCACATGCTCGAGCTGGTCTCGCGCGAGGCGCGCCCGCTCTCCGAGCTGATCGCGGGTTTCCGATCTCGCTACTTCATCTCCGGCGAGATCAACTCCGAGGTCGAGGACCAGGAAGGAAAGATGCGACAGATCGTGGAGCGCTACACCGACGGAGAGATCAGCTGGCTGGACGGGGTCTCGGTGGACTACCCGGACTGGCACTTCAACGTGCGCCCATCGAACACCGAGCCCCTTCTGCGCCTCAACCTCGAATCGCTCGTCTCCCGTGAGGACATGGAGGCAAAGCGAGACGAGGTGCTGGGGCTGGTCCGGTCGTGAGCGACGACGACGCGGCCTGGCAACGGATAGCCGACGCCGGGATCCGCGTGATGCGGATACCCACCCCATTCCAGGTGGGTCGAGTCAACACCTACCTGCTCGAGGATCAACCCCTCACGCTGGTGGACTCGGGCCCCAACTCCGGCAAGGCGCTGGACGAGCTGGAGCGCCAGGTCGAGTCGCTCGGCCACGGGATCGAAGAGATCGAGCTGGTGATCATCACCCATCAGCACATCGACCACCTCGGGCTGGTGGACATCGTCGCCAAGCGTTCAGGTGCCGAGGTGGCCGCGATCGACGTGGTGGTCCCCTTCGTCGAGAACTACGGCGGCGACGCCGAGCGCGACGACGCCGAGGCGGCCGCGCTGATGCGGCGGCACGGGATCTCCGAGGAGGTGGTGACGGCGCTGCGGCAGGTCTCCGGGAGCTTCCGGGCCTGGGGGGCGAAGGCGACGGTGACCAGGCCGCTCCACGACGGCGAGGCGCTCGAGCTCCGCGACCGCAGTCTGGAGGTCCAGCACCGTCCCGGCCACAGCCCGTCGGACACGCTCTTTTGGGACGAGGAGCGCCGGATTCTGATCGCGGCCGATCACCTGATCAAGCACATCTCGTCCAACCCACTGATCTCTCGCCCCCTCGACGGCTCCGCCGAGCGCACCCAGGCGCTGGTCACCTACCTCCAGTCGCTGAAGCGGACCCGGGAGCTGCCGGCCGAGATCGTCCTCTCCGGCCACGGCGAGCCGATCATCGACCACGTCGCGCTGATCGACGAGCGCTTCAGGCTGCACCAGCGGCGCGCCGAGAAGCTCTACCGGCTGATCGCCGAGGAGGAGCGGACTGGCCATGAGCTCGCCCAGGCGCTCTGGGGAGACGTGGCGGTGACCCAGGCTTTCTTGACCCTCTCCGAGGTGATCGGCCACGTCGACCTGCTCGTCAACGCCGGATACGTTCGCGAGGTGGAGGATGGAGAGGTGGTGCGCTACGAGGCTACCTCCGATCTGCCGGCCGACCGGCTCGGGGATCTGATCCCGGGTGGTAACCCCGTGCTGAGCGGGGGTTAGGAGAGAGGCGTGGCAACGATCGCCCCTGCCCAGAGGCAACCTGCTCCGGCGACCCCCGCGGTTCCCCTTACCCCGGATGCGGTCAAGAAGCGGATGCTGATCATCGTCAATCCATACGCCACCACGGTCTCCGACCGGCTCAAGAACCTGGTCGTCTACGCGCTGCAGGCCCGCTACGACGTCGAGGCGGTCGACACGGAAGCCGCCGAGCACGCGATCGAGATCGGCCGGGAGGCCCGTAACGGCGGCTACGACATCGTCGTCGCCTTCGGCGGCGACGGCACGCTCAACGAGGTCGCGAACGGTCTTGCCGGCACCAACGTCCCCGTCACGGTGCTGCCCGGCGGCTCGACCAACGTCGTCTGCCGCACCCTGGGCATCCCGCACGACGTCGTCGACGCGACCGAGCACCTGATCGGCCTGGCCGACGACTTCCACCCTCGCAAGATCGACCTCGGCCGGTGCAACGGGCGCCACTTCGTCTTCGCCTGCGGTGTCGGCCTCGACGCCACCGTCGTCAAGCGCGTCGACGCTCACCCACGGCTCAAGACCCAGGCGCGGCAGTGGTACTACACCTGGGCGGCAATCAGCGCTTTCTACCGCCAGTATCTGCGAGATCCGCTGCGGTTCGAGCTCGAGGTCGATGGCGGGGTCTACGAGGGCGTCACCGCGATCGCCCAGAACTCGGACCCATTCACCTACTTCGGCAACGTGCCGGTGCGGATCTGCGAGGACATCGGACTAGACGACGGGACGATCTCCATGGCGCTGCTCCGCCGCGGCAAGCAGCGCGACATGCTGCCGATCGCGGCGCGGGTGCTGAGCAAGCGGCTCCACGCCTCGCGGCATCGCCAAATCGAGGAGTTCGGTGACGTCGGCAAGGCCGCCGTCCGCTCCATCTCCATGGATGAGGACGGCCTCCCGCGGCCCTTCCCGGTCCAGGTGGACGGCGACTACCTCGGGGAGTACAGCGAGCTCAGCTTCTCGGTGGAGCCGGGCGCGCTGACTGTCGTCGCGTATGCGAGGCCGCGCTGCGCGACCTGATCCGAAGCCGTCCTACTTGTGCTTCGCGGTGAAGTTGACCTTGCTGCTACCCCCGGAGCAGAGGTCCTGGCCCAAGAAGTGGTAGATCGCGAATCCCTCGACCTCGTCCGGACTCACAAACATCCCGTGGATCTTGTCGAACTTGCTGCCCACGAAGATGTGGGTGAAGGTGAATGCCCGGTCCTTGCCGAGCTTCGTCGTCGCCGTTGCGCCGCCGAGGGTGAAGACCGGGGCCGAGACGCAAAGCCCCCTGGCGACGGTCGGCTCGGTCGTCAGGATGACCTTCCCCTTCTTCAGCGTGAACTCAATCTTCCGGAAGGGGGGGCTGACCGCCTGCTGCGTCGTGGAGCCCTTGTAACTGCCGGTCTTCACGGCGATGCCGGCATTTGCCGGGCCCGGACCGAGGAGAATGACGGCAGCCAAGGCGGCCGCGGGGAGCAGTGCCCGTACCGACTCCTTGCGCGACATGGGAACCGACCCTACCGCTTCTGGCTGGATCGAATGCACGACTAAGCTGCCCGGCCAATGGCCTCGGAGGCAACCTGCCGCTTCTGCCAGATCGTCGCCGGGGACGAGTTCGCGCACGTGGTCTTCGAGGACGAGCGAACGCTCGCCTTCCTAGACAACCGGCCGCTTTTCCCGGGGCACTCGCTGCTCGTGCCCCGCGATCACTACGAGACCCTCGCCGATCTACCTGATGAACTGGTCGGGCCGCTGTTCGCCAAGGCGCGCCTGCTCTCCGTCGCGATTCCGAAGGCGATGCGGAAGCCGGGCTCCTTCGTGGCGCTCAACAACGTCGTCAGCCAGAGCGTTCCCCACCTTCACATCCACGTCGTGCCGCGCAGGCAAAAGGACGGGCTCCGCGGCTTCTTCTGGCCGCGCACGAAATACTCCTCGGAGGAGGAGATGCGCGAGGTGGCCGAGCGCGTGCGAAAGGCCGTCGCTCGAGCTACTTGAGCTTGCCCTTCGCCGAGGCGGCCGAGCCGAACGGGATCTCGGCGGTGACGGAGACCTTGGCGGTGGACCGGCCCCTGAGCTTGGTCTTCCCCGCCTTGCTCAGCTTGACGACGTCGACCTGCTGTCCCGCCGCCAGGGAAACTCCATTGGACTGACCGATCGTCATCTTGCCGAGCTTGGCGATGATCCCGACGCCGTCGATCTTCGTACTCGCGTTGATCCCGACCAACAGTCCCTTCTTGAGGGCCTTGGAGATCTTCGTTGTGCGGAGGGCAAGAGTTGCGGAGGGACGGGCCTGAGGCGTGCCGTTCGCGCTCACGTGAAGGGTCGCCTGCATCGTGCTCGGGTGCACCATGCAGAAGAACGTGTAGTCACCCGCGCCTAGGAACTGGGTGCCGTTCACGCCGACTGTGCCGCCGGAGATTATGGGAGTGCGAAAGAGCGCCTTACCGTCGGGGCCATTCTGGTTGGCGGTCACGGTGTGGGTGCTGCCGGTCACCTGGAACTGCGCGACCTCCCCTTGATCGATCGTGTAGCTCGGGGCCGAGTAGGTGTTGTCGGGCTGCCCGATGATCGGGGCGGATGCGAAGGCCAGGCCGCCGACGAAGAGAGCAGCGGCAATCGCTACGGCGATGGCGAACCACACCCGCCTGCCTCTGTCCCTCCTCCTGACCACTCGCTGTTTATACGGCAGATCTGCGTGAGGGGATTGCCCGAGGGGCTAGGCGGTCGGCGTCACGCGGTAGGCGTCGAACACCGAGTCGATGTTCCGCAGGCGCGAAATGCACTGCTTGAGCTGCTCCGTGTCCCCCACCTCGACGACGAAGCGGTTCTTCACCATCGGGTGCTTGGTCGCACAGCGCGCCTCCAGGATGTTCAGGCCAGCCTCGGCGAAGGTGCGCGAGAGGTCCTCGAGCAACCGGGTGCGGTCCCAGGCATCGACCTGGAGCTCCACCCGGTAGGAGGACTCGTTGTCGCCCTCCCAGTTCACGTCCGTGAAGCGCTCGGGAGCCTTCTTCAGAGCGGCGACGTTGCGGCAGTCGTCCCGGTGGACGGTGATCCCCCGGCCCAGCGAGACGTAGCCGACGATGTCGTCGCCGGGGACCGGTCGACAGCACTTCGCGAGCCTCACTGCGACGTCGTCGATCCCCTTGACCTTGATGCCGAAGCTGGTTGCCTCGCGGGTCCGGCGCCTCGCGTCGTCAGTGCCCTTGATCAGGCCCTCGGTGGGCTCCTCCTCGACCGCCTCGCCCCGCTTGAGCCGCTGCAGCACCTTGTTTGTGACGACCTTGGTCGAGATCTTCGCCTGGCCGAGCGCGATGTAGAAGTCGTCCGCCTTACGGAAGCCCATCTCCCGGATCACGTCGACGAGCAGGGGCGACCCGGCGAGCTTCGGATAGGGCAGGCCGCGCTTCTTGAAGGCCTGGGCGAGCTCGTCGCGCCCCTTGTGCTCCGCGTCCTCGCGACCCTCGCGTGAGAACCAGGCCCGGATCTTGTTCCGGGCGCGGGTCGTCCGCACAAGCTTGAGCCAGTCGCGCGACGGCCCGCGGCCTTGCTTGGCCGTCAGCGCCTCGACGATGTCCCCGCTGCGAAGCTGGTAGTGGAGCGGGACGATCTTGCCGTTCACCTTCGCCCCGACGCAGCGGTGGCCTACGTCGGTGTGGATCGAGTACGCGAAGTCGAGCGGCGTCGAGCCGGCAGCCAGGTTCTTCACCTCGCCCTTTGGCGTGAAGACGAAGACCTCGTCCTCGAAGAGGTCGACCTTGAGCGCCTCCAAGAAGGCCTTCGGGCCCTGGTCGCGCTCGTTCTCGATCAGCTGGCGCAGCCAGGTCATCTTCTCCTTGCGGGGGTCGCCAGAGGAGGTGCCCTCCTTGTAGATCACGTGTGCCGCGATCCCGTACTCGGCGAGCTCGTGCATCTCGGGCGTGCGGATTTGGATTTCGAGCGGCCGGCCCTCGGGGCCGATCACGGTGGTGTGGAGCGCCTGGTAGGCGTTCGCCTTGGGCATCGCGACGAAGTCCTTGAAGCGCCCGGGCAGTGGTTTCCAGAGGGAGTGCACGATGCCGATCGCGCCGTAGCAGTCCTTCACGGAGCCGACCAGGACGCGCATTGCAGTCAAGTCGAAGATCTCGTTGAACTCCCTGCCCTTGCGGGTCATCTTTGTGTAGATGGAATAGAAGTGCTTCGCGCGGCCTGAGATCTCGGCCTCGATGCCGACCTTGGCAAGCTCCCTGGCGAGAAACTGACCCGCTTCCTCGACGTAGCGCTCCCGCTCCGCCCGCTGCTGGGCGACGAGCTCCTTGATCTCGTCGTACTTTCGCGGGTGCAGCGTCGCGAAGGCAAGGTCCTCGAGCTCCCATTTGATCGCGTGAATCCCGAGCCGGTGCGCGAGGGGAGCGAAGATCTCGAGCGTCTCGCGAGCTTTCTCCTGCTGCTTCTGCTTGGGCAGCGCGCCAATGGTGCGCATGTTGTGGAGGCGGTCGGCCAGCTTGATCAGGATCACCCTGACGTCGGTGGCCATCGCCACCATCATCTTGCGGTAGTTCTCGGCCTGCCGCTCATCGCGGCTCTTGAAGGTGATGCCGGTGAGCTTGGTGACTCCATCGACGAGCTGGGCGATCTCGTCGCTGAAGTCCTCGCGGACCTCCTCCAGGCTGGCGCTCGTGTCCTCGACCGTGTCGTGGAGGAGGGCCGCGCAGAGGGTCGCGGTGTCGAGCCGCAGGCCGGCGCAGATCCGCGCCACGCCGAGCGGGTGGGTGATGAAGTCCTCGCCAGACTTGCGCTCCTGCCCTGCGTGGCTCTCGCAGGCAAAGGCGAAGGCGCGCTCGATCTCCTGCTTGTCGATCTGCTCGGCCGTATCCGACTTGTGCTCCTCGAGAACGGCGAAGAGGTCGCCCAGCAGTGCCCGCTGGTCGGGGGTGAGCTCGCGGGTAATCGAGTCGGCGCGCGGCGTGCGCGAGCGGCCCGCGGGCTCGCCGACGCGGGTGTGCCCGCGGCGCTCCTCGTCGCGCAGCTGGACGCCGTCGGGGAGCGCCCCGTCCTTGGTGCTCGCTACGCCTGTTGTGCTCTGCTTCGCAGGAATCGGATGGCCTCCTGGTGTCTGGCGATGCACGCCGCGAAAGCGCGCGATCGCCCCAGATCGGTCCTCTCCGAGGATAAAACCCGCAGCACAGCGACGCCGCCAGTCGGTAGCCATTCGCACAGTCCGAGCTCGTCAAGCACCCGTACGCACCGAGCAGCGATCTCGGGTGTCCGCGGATAGCGGGAGCCGCCTGCGAGCAAAGCGCGGAGGTCCGGACCCTCGGCCCCACCCCCTGCCTCGCCGAGGCCGCGCCAGATCTCCCCGATCGCCGCCTGCAGGTCCCATTCGCGGTCGAGGAGACGCTCGGCGAACTCGAGCTCGGGAGGCCCCCACGCGAGGCGGAGGTATCCGGAGGTTTGATCGGCGGCCGCCGCCTGACGTTGGGCGACTTGGGCCAGCCCCTCCAGCGGCTCGCTGGGCGGCGGATCGATCAGTACGACGTGCCGGAAGTCGCGAGGAGCACCGGGCCGCAGGGCGACCGACGTCCAGTCGGCGAGCACGAGCCCGGCGTCGGGTGCCGTCGCCAGCGCGCGGTCCAGTGCGTCCTTCCCGCAGCGGCAGCAGGCGACCCGCGGCCGGGCCGCACCGAAGCGCCTCGGGTCGGCGGCCGAGGAGGCAAGCTTGGCGCGGCGCGCCGCGTCCGCGCAGATCGCGAG
The DNA here is from genome assembly GCA_963695675.1 of uncultured Solirubrobacterales bacterium. Classification (GTDB taxonomy): domain Bacteria; phylum Actinomycetota; class Thermoleophilia; order Solirubrobacterales; family 70-9; genus DASUPK01. Next base: position 33,539 of record CAVOGY010000007.1, on the reverse strand, counting down.
CACCGATTCCCCACTCGAGATCAGCTCGGCCAGCGATGCCACGGCCGCACCCCCGCGCCGGTCGATCGACTCGCGGCGCGGCCCATCCGCCGCCCTTACGTCGAGCAGCGCGCCCGGGCGGCCACTGGCCACTCTCGCCATCTCCCGCTCGAGTCGATCCCACCATTCTTCGTCGGGGGCCGGGCAGCCTTCGCCGCAGAAGCTTGGCTCTGGATCCGCCTCAGGCGGTTGCTCCACCGGATAGAGCTCGCGCACGACCACGCGGGGCTGCTCGGCGCCGTTCCAGCGATCCACTTCCAATTCCACCGACAGATCCAGGAGCTGGTCCTTCCGCCTCGAGATCTCGCCGTTCATCCCGAAGGCGACCCCTACGGCACGACCGGCGCCGCTCTCGAGCTGGAACCGCGAGTGCTTGGCCTCCTCGCCGAGGGGCCGCACCTCGGTGAGGCGGCCAGAGGGAACCAGAAGCCGGGGCCCCGGGTTACCCATTCCGAAGGGGCCGAGCGACTCGAGCTGGCGCGCGAGGTCCATTCCGATCCCCTCCCGGCCGACTCCGACGAGCGCGTCGAGGTGCTCGATCCGCACCAGGTCTGCCGGGTCGATCTCCGACGCGGCGTGTGCGACGAATGCCTCGCGGAAGGCGTCGACGCGATCGGCCTCCAGCTCGAGGCCGGCCGCGGCGCGGTGGCCGCCGTAGCGGACCAGGTGCGGGTCGCATGCGGCGAGCGCGGCGACTAGGTCGAAGCCGGGGATGCTCCGGGCCGAGCCCTTGGCCCGGGCTTGATCTACCGAGAGCAGGATCGTGGGCCGGTAGTGGCGCTCCACCATCCGGGAGGCCGCGATGCCCACGACGCCCCGATGCCAGCCCTCGCCGGTCAGGACAAGCGCGGGGGCATCGGCCTGGGCAGTGGGCAGCGCGGACCGCGCGCGCTCGGCGGCGTCGATCACCTTCTGCTCCGCCCAGCGGCGCTCCGCGTTGGCGCGGTCGAGCTCGGCAGCGATCGCGGCAGCACGGTCGGGGTCATCGGTGAGCATCAGCTCGACACCGGCGTCCGCTCGGTAGAGGCGCCCGACGGCGTTGATCCTCGGCGCGAGCCGGAAGCCGAGCGCGCCGGCATCGATCGTCTCGGGATCAACCGCCGAGACGGCCATCAACGCTCGCAGGCCGACCCTCGGACTGTCCCGCAGCAGGCGCAGCCCCTCGCGGACGAGGCGGCGGTTCTCGCCGACCAGGGGAACCATGTCGGCGACCGTCGCCAGGGCCACGAGGTCGAGGTCCTTGTCGCAAGGGTGGCGGCGGCCACCCACCGTCTCGACCGCTCCGCGTCCCGCCGCATCGCAGAGGGCGATGGCGAGCTTGTGTGCGACGCCGGCGGCGCAGAGGCCCTCGAAGGGGTACTCGGAGACGATCGGGTGGACGATGGGGCATTCGGGGAGCCGATCGCCAGGCAGGTGGTGATCGGTGACCACGACCTGGATCCCGGCGGCGCGTGCGGAGGACACCTCCTCGACAGAGCCGATCCCGCAATCGGCTGTGATGACGAGCTCGGTGCCGCGGCGCCGCAACTTCTCGACGCTCGCCATCGTCAGGCCGTATCCGTCGTTGAGCCGGTCGGGTATCAGCCAGTCGCACTCGGCTCCCAGGGAGCGGAGCGTGGAGACGAGGATCGCGGTCGAGCTGATGCCGTCGACGTCGTAGTCGCCGTGGATCGTGATCCGGCCGTGGCGCCGGGCGACCGCGAGGACCTGCTTGCAGACTTCCTCCATCCCGTCGAACTCGAACGGATCGTGAGACTCGCGGGCCTCGAGGAAACGCCGTGCCGCGTCGACCGTGCGGTAGCCGCGGCGCACGAGGGTGATCGCGACCGGCTCGGCCAGCGCCAGCTCGGCGCTCAGGCGCCGAACCTCCCCGTAGTCGTAAGGATCAGCCTGGAAAGCTCGGGCCGGCTCTGTCGAGGCCATCCAGCCAACTTAAGTTCGACGCCCGACGGAACCGGCGGCATTTACAGAGTTGGCGAGTTCTGGGCGCATAGCGACAACAACTCGCCAACCTCGCGGATAAGAGTCAGAGGCGCGGCGGGGTCGGAGATAGAAGCCCTCGGATCGCAGCCGCCACGCCGGCGCCGTCGGAATTCACCTGGCGCCAGGTGAAGCGCAGCACCCTGTACCCGAGGAGATTCAACCTGGCGTCCCGGGCTCGATCAGCCTCGAACGCAGATCGTGTGCGGTGGGATTCCCAGCCATCGACTTCCACGATGAGGCGAGAGGAGCGCCAGAGGAAGTCGACGGTGAACATTTCCACGCGGACGTTCACCTCCGGCTTAGCGAGCCGATGACGTCGGCAGAGACGGAGCAGCTTCCACTCGAGTTCGCTTCGTGTGCTGTCGGTGATGAACCTGTCTCCGATTGGGAGGCCGAGGTACTCAGCCTGCCGAAGAGCCCCAGCGAACATCTGTCTGGAGAGGATGCGGTGGAGGTCCTCGAGCGTGCGGGGAACACTCGTCACCGGGATCCCGGCGATGCGGGTGCAATCGGACCGAGAAAGCGTTCGAGATCGGTGCAGACAGATCCCGTCTCGGCTCGCACGACCAGCGCCACGAGACACGGTTACGTCAACGGTCGCGGTGGCGGGACTGTCGCGCACGCCGAGGCGATAGCTCGGCAGCATTCTCCAGAGCGCCGCCGCGCTGCGGTGACTGAGGACGGCACCCTCGCCGCAGGCCAGGACCGCCGCCATCCATCCGCCTTCGTTGCTGAGTGCTGGGTGGCCGACGGCGTAGACACCGCGGTGAATGCGGTGAAGACGACCGCCGCTTACCCGGCGCTTGATGGCGCTTGGGTCCACGCCGGCTGCGTGCAACTGTGCCACCGAAAGGACACCGTGCTGGCGGCTGGCGATCTCCGCAATCGCGTTGTCCAGCCCCTTGGCGAGTTGTGTGCGCATACCGCCAACAAGTCGCCCATGGCGCTGGTTTCGCCCCGTCGCGCCCCGCGGGCCCTCTGGAAGGCCCGCGGGGCCGCAACGGAACGGTGCTTCGTTAGATCTGTTCCGCTTCCACGCCGGAGCGCACGCCGATCAGGTAGACGACGGCGAGGCCGAGCAGGGCGCCCGGCACCGCGTACAGCGCGGTCGCGAGATCGGTGTCTCCGATCCCCTTGCCGAGGGCGATCTGGGCGATCGCGCCGCTCACCATCGCGCCGGCGCCGGCTCCCAGGAAGGCGCCGACGATCCCGCCGCTGAACCGATCGGGGACGAAGACCGTGAAGTGCCAGAGCGCAACGCCCATCGTGAACCAGACCAGAGCGGCCATCAGCGGTTTCTCCCGTGCTTCTTGCGCCGCCTCTGCCGACGGCCGCCCGACTGCTGCTGGCGAACCCGCCGTAGTGCCGCCGCGCTCGCCTCGCTGAGCTCCGGGCGATCGGACTCCGCGGGGCGCTCGGCGCCCCCCGTTCCGTCAGCTCCGGTCTCGGCCCGGCTGTCTCCATCCGGAGCCTGGCCGTCTCCACCATCGGAGCCACCATCGCGCGGTGCGCCCACCGGAGCCGGCGGCTCGGGTGGGACCGGCGCGGGCGGCGGCGGAACCGGACCCGGCGGCTCGGGCACAACCCCGGGCACCTGGGAGCGGCTCGGAGCGGGCGCGACCGGGACTGGCGGCTCGCTCGGCGCCGGCTCCTCGGGGCCGCCCTCCACCCGGGCGATCACGTTCTCCTCCGGGAACGCCGGCACATAGCCCATCTGCTCCTCGATCCGCTCGCGGCGTCGTCGGTAGGCAGGCTCGCGCTCCTTCCAGTGCGTGAGGACAGGCGAAGCGATGAAGATCGACGAGTACGTACCGGAGGCGAGCCCGACCATCATCGCGAAGGCGAAGTCCTTCAACGTCGCGCCGCCGAAGATGAACAGCACCGTCACCAGGAACACGCTCGACAGACCCGTGATCAGCGACCGGGTGAGGACCTCGCTCATCGAGCGGTTGACGATCTGGGAGAAGGTCGCTCGCGGCAACCGCGGCACGTTCTCGCGCACCCGGTCGAACACGATCACCGTGTCGTAGAGCGAGTACCCGAGAATGGTCAGGAACGCGGCGACGGTACCGCTGGTCACCTCCATCCCCGTCAGCGAGTAGACGCCTCCCGTGATCAGGATGTCGTGGATCAGGGCGATGATCACCGGCACGGCGTACTTCGGCTCGAACCGGAACGCGACATAGGCGAAGATCACGAGCAACGAGAAGATGATCGCCTCGATCGCGCTCCTGGCCACTTGCTGGCCGAACGTCGGCCCGACCGTCGTCGAGTTGAAGCCATTCGCGACGATCCCGTACTGCGACTGGAGAGCGGGCTGAACGGTCTGGATCTCCTCGGGACTCGCCTTCGAGTCGATCTCGAAGACGTTCGTCCCGAGCTGCTTGTTGGTGGCCTTGGTGATCTCCGGCTGGCTGATTCCGGCGCCCTCCACCGTCGAGCGAACGTCGTCCACGGTCGCGGGCTTCTGCAGCCCGACGGTGATCCGGCTGCCGCCCTCGAAGTCGATGCCGAGGTTGAGCTGTCGGGTCGCGAACGAGATCGCGCCGATCAGCAGGATGCACCCGGAGAGGGTGAAGAAGTACTTGCTCGCCTTGCTGAAGTCGAAGCGCCAGCGCACGCGCTGCGCTCCCGCACCCAGCATCGCAGGAGAACGCAGGAAATGGGCCCGGCCGAACAGGCCGAGGAACGCCTGGGTGAAGACGACGGCCGTGAACAGCGAGACGATCGTCCCCACGCCCAGGGTGAAGGCGAAGCCCTTCACGTTCGCCGTCGCCAGGGCGAAGAGGATGAACGCCGTGATCAGCGTGATCACGTTCGCGTCGATGATCGTCGCGATGCCCCGGCGATAGCCGGCCGAGATCGCGCTCAGCATCGATTTGCCGCCCCTCGCCTCTTCCTTGATCCGCTCGAAGATGACGATGTTGGCGTCGGCCGCCACCCCGATAGTCAGGATCAAGCCCGCGATCCCCGGCAGGGTCAGCGTGATCGGGATCAGCTTGATCAGGGCGAAGAAGAGCAGGCCGTAGATCGCGAGACCGATCACCGCCACCAAACCGAGGAAGCGGTAGTAGGCGAGCAGGAAGAGACAGACGAAGATCAATCCGACGATCCCGGCCTTCAGCCCCTGGTCGAGCGCCTCCTGGCCAAGGGTGGCCGAGACCGTCGAGCTCGAGATTTGCGTGAGGTCTACCGGCAGGGCGCCGAACTGAAGGATCTTGGCGAGGTTCTGGGACTCATCCTGGGTGAGGCCGCTGATCTGGGCGCCGGTCCGGCCGTCGATCCCGTTCGGGTTCTCGACGAAGTTGATGATCGGCCGCGACTTGATCTGCTGGTCGAGGACGATCGCGAAGTGCCCCGAGTACTGCGAGGCCACGTCCACGTTCCCCGCCACGCCGGGCGGCGCGTTCTGGAGGCCGCGCTGGGCGATCGTCTTGGTGACGTCCGAGAACTCCTGCCGGCCGGTGTCGGTGAAGTTGAAGGTGACGATGGGCTGGTTGAACTGGTCGAAGTTCGGCTTCGGATCAGTGATGTCGGTCCCCGAGAGCGCGGGACGGTCCCGGATCACGAACCACTCCGCGGTGGGGTCGTTCGGGTTGTCCGGCGCGGGATTGCCGTTGAGCCCCTCCTTCTCGACAACCACGGTGCCCTGCGGGACCGTGAGGATCAACGAGTTGGGCGGCTGCTTTTGGCCGGGCAGCTCGGAGAACAGGTCCTTCTGCGTATCGGTCGGCCCGGCGATCCATTGATGTGTCTGGGAGTTGAAGAGGTAGTAGCGCGGCCCCGCTGTCGTGCACTTGTTCTCGAAGCAGTTCGGCTGCTGCTGGGAAGCGAGCAGCACGGCGTCGTAGAGGCGGCCGAACGAGGACTCGCTGCGGGGAACGTTCGTCTTCGCCGAGTTCGGGATGACGTTCGGCTCCCAGTCGTAGAAGTAGAGCTGCGCGGTCTGGCCGACCTGCTCGCTGGCCGTGGCGGCGTTGCTCACGTTGGGCAGCCCCACCCGGATCGAGTCCGAGCCCACCCTGGAGATCTCCGGCTCGGAGACGCCGAAGGCGTCGGTCCGCTTGCGGATGATCTCGATCGCCCGGTCGATGTCCGAACCGTCGATCGTCGGGTTCTGCGGTGTCGGGCGCGCCTGGAAGATCAGCTCGGTCCCACCCTGCAGGTCGAGGCCCAGGGTCGTCGTCTTGGTCGCAACGACGATGCCAGAGCCGATCATCAGCAGGGCGACGAAGGCCAGGATGAAGAGATTGCGACGGCGGTTGCTCACGGGTTAGGTGGTCAAGCTAGCGGTCTCAGCCGAGGTGTCGGCCCCCATTGCAACACAGCCTGAGGTCAGCCGGACCTACTCGGGCGTCAACACCAGCAAGAGGCCGCCGTCGTCGTCATAAGCCGGAAAGAGATCGGCCACCGCCTCGGTGGGCAGATCCCCTTCGGCATTCACGGCAACCCGCTTTCCGAGTGACCGGACTCCCCACTCCAGGGTGGTCTCGATCGGGTCGGTATCGCCGTCGCCGTCGGTGTCTGCGGTCTCGCCCCCATCCCCCTTGTCGATCCACTCGAGCCCGAGAACGTCGCGGATCGGTCGGCCGATCACCTGCTCGTCCTTGAGTCCGGTGAGCTCGAAGGCTCCCTTGCCGAGATCGAGGACCCGGCCCTCCTGGTCGCAGGTGAAGAAGGCCGCGCCCGGCGCCGGCATGTAGTCGTCGAGCAGCTCGAAGAGGAATCCGAAGCCGCACTTGGAGCAGCCCTTGGGCCGGGTCGAAAACCCCGCAGTGCGCTCCCCGCTCAGTTCCCTGTTCCCGCAGTTCGGGCAGATGAAGTACGGCATTCCTGCTCAAGGCTAGCCAACCCGTTGCGCCTGCTCGTGCCCAGATCGTGCCTAGAACAGGCTGGCCATGCCCTCGGGGACAGGCAGCCCAAGATGCTCATACGCCCGCTCGGTGAGGACCCGGCCCCGCGGGGTCCGCTTGATCAGCCCCTGCTGAAGCAGGTAGGGCTCGAAGACGTCCTCGATCGTGTCCGCCTCCTCCCCGACGGCCACGGAGAGCGTGGAGAGCCCAACCGGCCCGCCGGCGAACTTCGTGGCCATCAGCTCGAGGAGCCGGCGGTCGTGCCGGTCGAGCCCCGCCCGGTCGACCTCGAGCATCTCGAGCGCATCGGAGGCGAGCTCGCGGTCGACCCGGCCCCGCTCCTTGACTTCGGCGAAGTCACGGACCCGGCGCAACAGGCGGTTCGCCACCCTCGGCGTGCCCCGGGCGCGGCCGGCGATCTCCTCAGCGCCGTCGGCATCGACCTCGACGTCGAGGATCCCTGCGGAGCGCAGGACGATCTCGCGGAGGTCCGCCGCGTCGTAGTGCTCGAGCCGGTGGCGGACGCCGAAGCGGTCGCGCAGTGGCGTCGTCAGCAGGCCAGTTCGCGTGGTCGCGCCGATCAGGGTGAACGGGGGCAGGTCGAGGGTCACCGTGCGCGCCCCCGCACCCTGTCCAAGGACGACAGGCAGCCGCCGGTCCTCCATCGCCGGGTAGAGCGTTTCCTCCACGGCCCGGCCCAGGCGGTGGATCTCGTCGATGAAGAACACGCTGCCTGGCTCGAGCCCCGTCAGGAATGCGGCGATGTCGGCCTTGCGCTCGAGCGCGGGCCCCGCGGTCTGCACCATCGGCACCTCGAGCTCCGTGGCGATGATGTGGGCGAGCGAGGTCTTGCCCAGGCCGGGCGGCCCTGCGAGCAGCACGTGGTCGAGCGCCTCGCCCCGCCGGCGGGCCGCCTCGATGAAGATCCCGAGCTGCTCGGTGACCTGAGCCTGGTTGACGAAATCCTCGAGCTTCGGTGGCCGCAGCGATCGGTCGAAGTCGTCGTCCGCGCCGACGGCCCTGGTGTCATGTATGACGATCTCGTCGTCGGCGACGCCGGGGGTGCGAATTCCCTTGCCCGGCTCGATCAACGCTCCGCCTCCTCCAACCTGAAACGGGTCGCACTGTCGCGCGCCCTCGCATCAACGGGGGCTACGCGAATCATGCGGCCTTCGCCCCCGCGGCGCTGCGCAGGGCCGACTGCACGATCTCCTCGGGGCTCTCTCCATCCGCGCCGGAGAGAAGCTTCTCCGCCTCGGGCGGCGTGTAGCCCAGGTTGAGCAGGCCCTCGCGGGCCAGCGCCCGCGGGTCCTCGTCCGCGGCGAGCGCTGGGCCGTCGGCGTCGCCCTCGATCTCGCCGGCGACCTTCTCGCGAAGCTCGACGATGATCCGCTCAGCCGTGCGCTTGCCGATCCCGGGGACGGCCTGAAACCGCTTCGAGTCGCCGGCGGCGATCGCCCGGAGTAGCTCCCTGACCGGGCCTCCGGAGAGCACCGCCATCGCGACCTTCGGCCCAACCCCGCCGACGGAGATCAGGTGCAGGAAGAGGTCCCTCTCCTCCTCGCTCGAGAAGCCGTACAGGCTGAGCGCGTCATCGCGCGCCACCAGGTGGGCGTGCAGGGAGGTCCGCTTGCCGCGCGCGGGCACGGATTTGAGCGTCTCGGCCGAGACGGCGAGCCGGTAGCCGACGCCGTTGGCATCGACCACGACGTGATCGGGACGGCGGACGAGAACCTCTCCGTTGACGGAGGCGATCATGCCCCGTGATTCTGGGCGCCGGCCCGGATGCCTTCATCAGGTCGCGGCCTTAACTGTGCGCCTGGCGGTCGCTAGCCGGCCAAGCGCTGGCGCGCCGCGATCGCCGGAGCGGCCCCGGGACTCACCCGACCGAAATGCCCGGGAGCGTTGCGGGCCGCCGCGGATCCCGCGTGGCAGATCGCGACGGCGAAAGCATCGGCAGCGTGGTCAGGCGCGGGCGGCTTCGGCAGGCCGAGCAGGCTCGCAACCATGCGCTGCACCTGGCTCTTTTCCGCGGAGCCGGAGCCGCACACCGCTTTCTTCACCGCCTGCGGCGTGTAGTCGAAGCACGGAACCGCGTGCCTGGCGGCGGCCAGCAGGGTCACGCCGCGGGCCTCTCCTACGCTCAGCGCCGAGCCTACGTTCTTTCCGAAGAAGAGGTCCTCGAGCGCCATCGCCTTGGGCTCGTGCCAGCGGAGCAGCTCTCCGAGCGACTCGTGCAGCCTGCCGAGCCGCTGCTCGACACGCAGGTCGGCGGGGATCTCGATCACTCCGCCGTCGAGCGCCACCATCCGCTCCCCGACCGTGCGAACCACACCGAACCCGGTGTTGGCGATACCCGGATCGATGCCGATGACGATCATTCCCCCTTCATTCTCGGACTCGGGGCGGATGTCCTTTAAGTCAGGATGTCGCCGCGGCCCTCTCGAGAATCTCCTCCGGCACGTCGAAGTTGGCATGCACTGAATCGACGTCATCCTGATCCTCGAGGGCGTCCATCAACCGCAGCAGCGCCGGCGCGTCTCCCTCCCCCACCTGGACCGTGCTCTTCGGCTCCATGGAGACCTCGGCGGACTGAACCTCCACCCCGGCACCCTCCAGGGCGGAGCGGACGGCGGCCAGGTCTGAGGCGGCGGTGGTGATCTTGAGCAGGTCGCCGTCCTCGGAGACGTCCTCGGCGCCCGCGTCGATCGCCGGCATCAGGTCGTCCTCGTCGAAACGCTCGCCGTCCACGAGGATCACGCCCCGCTTCTCGAACTGCCAGGAGACCGATCCAGGCTCTCCCAGGCTGCCGCCGTGCCTCTCGAACGCATGGCGAACCTCGGCGCCGGTCCGGTTGCGGTTGTCGGTCAGAGCCTCGACCAGGATCGCGGCGCCGCCCGGGCCGTACCCCTCGTATAGGGCGTTCTCGATCGCGGCGGCGTCGCCGCCCTCCCCTGTGCCCCGGTCGATCGCGCGCTGGATGTTGTCCTTGGGCATCGAGGCATCGCGGGCCTTCTGAACAGCCAGGCCCAGTGCGGGGTTGGCTTCGACGTTCCCACCGCCGTCCCGCGCCGCGACGGTGATCGCGCGCGCGAGCTTGGTGAAGAGCTTGCCGCGCCTCGCGTCGGCCGCGCCCTTCTTGTGCTTGATCGAGGACCACTTGGAGTGACCGGACATGCCCTCGATTCTAAGAGCCGTCTTCCGAACGAGAACGGGGCGCCCGCGGGCGCCCCGTTTCGGCTCGTTGCTACCGACTTCTATCTCGGGTTGGTGGCCCTTAGGGTCAAATTGAAACAGTCCACGGTGCCGGTCCCATGGAGGTTGCTGTCGTCCATGACCAGCAGGGACCAGGTCGCGTTCGTCGCCTTCTTGTCCCCCAGGCCGTTGAGGAGATCGAGGCTCTCCTGCGGCGCGAAGAACCCGACGAACGGCGCCTGCAACCCCGGCGTCGCAATCGAGGTGGGAGTCTGGCTGTCGAACGTCGTCAGGCCTCCGGCGCAGCCGGCGAACCCGTCCCCGTAGTTGTTGCCGTTGCCGCCGACGTCATGGGAGAGGTTGATCACCCCGCGCGGCGAGGCCAGATAGATCTCCAGGTCATTCGCGAACGGATGGGTGATCCGAACGCCGACATTGACGTCTTTGATCTTTCCTCGTGGGTTGAGTCCCTTGACCGCAATCGGATCGCGGACCAGCTGCACGGCCCCCCCGCCCCCGTCCGGGATGTTGAGCGGCACGCCGCCGGCGGGCGCCCCCACCCCCACCTCGAACTCCTTCGTCACCACCTTCTTCCTTGCCTGGGCGGCCGGCGCCGCCATGACGAGACCCAGGACCAGAGCCGCAACCGCGATCAGGCCCACCCGGCCCAGCTTGCCTCCGTTCATGCCGTCCCTCCTTATGCGAGGGTGCTCCGCAGAGAAGCGAGGAGCAACCCGTTTCACGTGAAGGGCTCGTTCTCCCCAGCCGAGCACCTACCGTTTGACGCTGTAAACCCGTTCCTCGCGCGAGGGTTGCGGCGCCTGGCCTAGATCACGAACTGGCCGTCGCGCTGGAGCGGCTCGCCGTCGACCTCTATCTGTCCGCCCTTACGGAGGTCGCAGATCATGTCCCAGTGAATGGCGGACTCGTTGACGCCGCCCGTTTCGGGGTATGAGCGCCCGACCGCGAGGTGCACCGTCCCGCCGATCTTCTCGTCGAGCAGGATCTCTCCGGTCCCGTCGGTGATCCCGTAGTTCGTGCCGATGCCGAGCTCGCCGAGGCGGCGGGCGCCGTCGTCGGTGTCGAGCATCTCGATCAGGAACTCCTCACCCTTCTCGGCGGTGGCGTCCGCCACCCGGCCGCCCTCGAATCGGAAGCGAACCCCCGCCACCTCTCGGCCGGCGTAGCTGGCCGGCAGGTGAAAGCGGATCTCGCCCGTCGCCGAGTCCTCGACCGGCCCGGTGAAGAACTCCCCGTCGGGCATGTTGTGCTCGCCGTCGGCGGCGATGAAGTTGCGACCCTCGATCCCCAGGCGAAGGTCGGTCCCATCGCCCGTTACGTGCACCTCCGAACGCCCTTGGATCCAGTCGGCGAGCCGCTTGGTCTCGTCGGATTGACGCGCCCAGGCACCGACCGGATCGTCGTCGGTCGCGAGGCAGGCGCCGTAGTAGAAGTCCTCGTAGGCGGCCAGGCCCATCCCCGCCTCGGAGGCGTACGCATGCGTGGGGAAGAGAGTGAGAGCCCAGCGATACGTGCCCTCGGCGCTGCGCTCCATCGCTCGCTTCATCAGCTTCTGGGTCGCCGCCTGGCGCTTCGCCTGGCGCTCGGGCGGAACCTGGGAGAGCGCTCGGGTGTTCTGGCTCGCCATCACCGCGATGCGCACATCGGCGTTCTCGACGGCCCACTCGGCCACCGGCGAGATCCACTGCAGCTGGGCGTCGGAGGCGTGCTCGAAGTAGGCGGCCGACTGCCCCTCCACCGCCATGTTGACGATCGGGTTGCCGCCGGCCTTCAGCACCTCCTCGTAGACCGCCTGGAGCAGCGGCTCCGCGGCGGACTCTCCCTCGATAGTGCAGACGTCCCCCTCGCTCACCTTGGTCGAATGGCGGACGAGGATCTCGGCCAAGGCGTTGACGCGGGGATCTCTCACGAGCGGACCTCCGCGGACGAGGTCGCCATCGCCATGAAGAGAGCGTGCACCCTGCTGTCGTCGGTGAGCTCGGGGTGGAAGGCGACGGCGAGGACGTTGCCGTCTCGCACGGCGACCGGATGGCCCCCGACCTCCGCAAGCACCTCGACGCCCGGCCCGCCATCCTCGACCCAGGGGGCCCTGATGAAGACCGCGCGGAGCGGCTCCTCCCCCAGCCCCTCGATCACGAGGTCCTCCTCGAAGCTGTGCAGCTGACGGCCGAACGCGTTTCGCCGGCAGGTGTAGTCGGCCAGGCCCAGATGGTCGCGGTCGCAGACGATCATTCCCGCGCAGCTGCCGAGGATGGGCCGCCCCGACTCCGCGTGAGCCCGCACCGCCTTGTCAAGGCCGTCGCGCTCCATCCCCATCGAGATCGTCGTCGACTCCCCGCCGGGGACCACCAGCCCATCCAGGTCCTCCAGCTGCTCGGGGGTTCGCACCCCGGTCGCCTCGGCGCCGAGCGACTCCAGCATCCGCCGGTGAGCCTGAAAGTCGCCCTGGATCGCGAGGACGCCGATGCGCAGACGGCCGCTCAAACCCCGCGGCCCTGGAGCAGTCCGCCATCGGCGGCCAGCGCGTCGATCTCGAGCCCGGGCATGGCGTCACCAAGCTCCATCGACGCCTGAGCGACCCGCTCTGGGTCGTTGAAGTGCGTGGTCGCCTCCACGATCGCCCGCGCGCGTCGCGCGGGGTCCTCGCTCTTGAAGATTCCTGATCCGACGAAGTTCCCCTCGGCCCCGAGCTGCATCATCAATGCGGCATCGGCCGGCGTCGCGATGCCGCCGGCGCAGAAGAGGGGCACCGGAAGCCAGGCGCGCTCGGCGACCTCTTGGGCGACATCGAGTGGGGCCTGATACTCCTTGGCCGCCGCCGTCAGCTGCTCGCTGCGCAGCGAGGCTAGCCGCTTGATCCCGTCGGTGATCTCGCGCATGTGGCGGACGGCCTCGACGATGTTCCCGGTCCCGGCCTCGCCCTTGGAGCGGATCATCGCCGCCCCCTCACCGATCCGGCGCAGGGCCTCCCCGAGATTGGTCGCACCGCAGACGAACGGCACCTCGAAGGCGAACTTGTCGATGTGATTGGACTCGTCGGCGGGGGTGAGGACCTCGGATTCGTCGACGTAGTCGACCTCGAGCGACTGCAGGACCTGGGCCTCAGCGAAGTGGCCGATCCGGGCCTTGGCCATCACCGGGATCGTCACCGCCTCCTGGATCTGCTTGATTACGGCGGGATTGGACATCCGGGCCACGCCTCCCTGCGCCCGGATGTCGGCCGGAACCCGCTCGAGGGCCATCACGGCGCAGGCCCCGGCATCCTCGGCGATCTTCGCCTGGTCCGCGGTGGTGACGTCCATGATCACGCCCCCCTTGAGCATCTCGGCGAGTCCCGTCTTGAGGCGGAATGTGGCGCGCTCGGCCATCTCGAACCCCATAGTAGAAGGCGCCCGCGAGTGCCCGGTTCGCCCCCAGGATGAATGTGTCGAACAACGTTTGCCTCGTTGGAGGACGGGCAAGCTGTCTATACTCGCTTTTAGGGTACTGTTAGCGAGGGCGTCAGAAGCGGAAGATTGGCGTAAAAAGATTGGGGTCCATCCCCCGGACCCCGGTATCAGCCGCAGGTCCGGATCGCCCCCCGGGCCTGTGGCCGTTTTTAGGCCGGATTACTTGAGCTTGAAGGCGCGGATGCGGTCTCGGTGGGCCGCCTCGTCCCGCGAGTACACCCCGTGGGCGAGCGCCTGTACGAGGCCCATCAGCGCCGCGTTCGAGCGGATGTAGGACGGGCCGTTCGAGGAGTAGTAGAGCATCAGCTCCGAGTGCTCGGCCACGTCCGAGAGGGTCGCGTCGGTGATCGACAGCGTCCTGGCGCGCCGGTGCCGGGCGAGCTTCAACGCCCGCAGGATCAGCGGATGGGCGCGGCCGGCGGTGAGCACGACCAGAAGGGTGTCCTCGTCCATCCGAGAGAGCTTCTGGATGTTGTCCTGGCTCGGCGAGGCCACGATCTCGGCCCGGACGTCGAGCAGCCCGAGCAGGTGGCGGAGGTAGCTGGCGAAGAACGCCATCTGCTCCACTCCGACGATCAGCACACCCCTCGAGGTGGCAAGCGCCGAGACCGAGGCCTCGATCTGCTCGCGGGTCAGGTTGCGCGCCGTCTCCTCGATGTTCGAGTAGTCGGCCCCAAGCGAGGCTTCGAACTCCGAGTGGTCGAAGTTGAAGAGTGCCGCCGCGCCGCTGCCGCCGTTACCGTTCGGCGCCCCCTCGGAGACCTTATGGCGGTACTCCTCGATCGCTGCCTGCTGAAGCTCGGGATAGCCGTCGAAACCGAGGGCCTGGGAGAAGCGGACTACGGTCGATGAGGAGGTGTTGGCGCGACGCGCGAGCTCCTCGGCGGTCTGAAAGGCCGCCTCGTCGAGATGGTCGACGATGTAGCGGGCTACGTCCTTCTGCGAGCGCGAGAAATCGTCGAAGCGCTCGGTGATGAAATCCGAGAGGCTCTTGCGTGCCGAATGGGGCTTGGTCGCGGTCCGTGCCACGGCGCCAGATTTCGCTGCCAGCCGGGGTTTCCCTTCTTCGCGGAGTCGAATGTGGTTGGATCGCGCGGGTGACCCTCGAGCGCGAGCTCCGCAGGCTCAACCGGAACATGATCGCCTTCGACCTGGCGCTCGGCACCGGAGCGCTCCTCGCGCCCTCGCCTACCTTGCGCCTGCTCGGCCACGACGAGCCCTCGGACGATGCCCGCGAGCTGTTCCGGCGCTGCGGCCCGGTCTGGTTGACCTTCGCCGCCGCGCACCTGGTCGCCTACCGCCGCAACCGGGCGAAGGACTGGTGGGCGCTGTCCTGGTTACGCGGAACGGAGCTCGCCACCGACATCGTCTGGTCGCGGTCTCCGGCGTTCTCACGCCCCGGCGCCCGCGTGGGCCTCTGGCTCGCGGGCCTGGGCAACCTCGCGATGACCCTCGGCTTCGGCTACCTGGCGCGAACCGGCGACTGAGTCGCGGGCCTCAGGCCGTCCCCGGGCTGGAGCTGCAGACCCGCAAGCCGAGGGACTTGGCGAGCCTCCGTCGCTGCGGCGCATCGCGTGCGACGGCCGCCTGTGCCGACCCGTAGGCGTTCGAGTCCTGGTTGTCCGCCGCTTCCTTGCCGCGTCTCATCTCGTCGATGACCTGGTCACGGGCCTTCAGGTAGAGCTCGTACGGGGTCCGGAGCGCCTCCGGCGGCTCCAGCTCCTCGAGGTTGGAGTTGGCCTTCTCTGTGGCGCGAATCAGCTCCTCTGTCTGGTCCGCCGCCGTCTTGGCATTGGGCGGCGGTTGCGCCTGGATGCGATCGAAGGCGTTCCGCTCCTCGCGGCAGATCCCATCGGCCTTCTGCACCAACTCGGCCGCGGTGACCTGCTCCTTTCCTCCCCCGCAACCTGCGCCCAGCGACAGGATTCCGAGGGTCGGAACCAGCAGCAGGACGCGTCCGGCGCGGAACATTGAAAACGCGACTCTAGCCCCGGCCGGAGCGCCTGCTTCAATAGGGCTACCGGAGAAAGGAGGTGGTCCTAACTTGAATTCCATGCCTGACGGGACGCCGGAGGTGCAGGGCCGCTAGGTCCGGGCGCTCGGAGACCCACCCGATGGGTCGGTCTCCTTCAAAGGGCCCATGGGGCCGTGGGATGGCACGCGGCCATCCGGCGGAATCCAACCCGGGCACCGGCGAGCAAGGGAGGTGGGAGCTGTCCCGCCCCGCCGTCAATCCCGAGCCCGTTTCAGAACCGCGTATCAAAAGCGAAGGGCCGCCCCTCGGGGCGGCCCTTCGCCCTTTCGACGGCACCTGCCCATAGCCGCTACCGCGTGGGTGCCGCGCTCCAAACGCAGCCGAACTGAAAGGATGCCGTGGTGGGATTCGATCAGTACCACGAGCCCGCCGACGAGCTGCCTGAGGGGACGCGGACCTTTGCCCGCCTCTGCGCCTCCCTGACCGAGGAGGCGGAGGCGATCGGCTGGTACGAGCAGCGGCTTGCCGTCGAGCCCGACGCGCAGGCGCGCGGGATCATGCGCGATGCTCAAGGTGAGGAGTTCAAGCACTTCTCCATGGACCTCGAGTTTCTCCTCCGGCGCACACCCCTGTGGCGGGAGATCGCCAGGGGGATCCTCTTCCAGGAGGGTGACATCGTCGAGCACGGCGAGGAGTCGGAGGAGGAGGCCACGGAGGAGGAGGCGCAGAAGGGGGCACCGCTCGCTGGAAGCGAGTCCCTCGGGATCGGCAGCCTGCGGGGGAGCGTGCGATGAGCCATCTGCTCCGCGAGCAGGCTCCGGTCTCCGAGAAGGGATGGCGGGTCCTCGATGAAGAGGCACGCGAGCGGCTGACGCCGGCGCTCGCCGCGCGGAAGCTCGTCGACTTCGACGGGCCGAATGGCTGGGAGCACTCGTCGACGAACCTCGGCCGTGCCGAGGACGTCAGCGACGTCCCGGGTGAAGGCGTCATCGCGCGGCAGCGGCGGGTCCTCGGCCTGGTCGAGCTGCGCGCCCGATTCTCGGTCGCCCGGTCGGAGCTCGAGGACGCGGACCGAGGCGCCGAGGACATCGACCTCGACGAGCTCGATCAAGCCGCCGCGCGGATCGCGGCGGCCGAGAATGCAGCCGTCTTCCACGGCTGGAGCGCCGCCGGAATCACCGGCGTCACCCAGTCATCCACGCAGGATCCGATCACCCTCGGCGAGGATTGCGCGAGATATCCGCGACACGTCGCGGTGGCCGTTGACGCGCTGCGCGTGGCCGGCGTCGGCGGCCCCTACGGACTCGCGCTCGGCCCCGAGGCTCACACCCGGGTCCTCGAGACGAGCGAGCACGGCGGCTACCCGCTGCTCGAGCACCTGCACCAGATCCTCGGCGGGCCGATCGTCTTTGCCCCCGCTGTCGAGGGCGCCGCCGTGCTGAGCATGCGTGGCGGCGACTTCCTGTTCGACTCGGGCGAGGATCTCTCCATCGGATACGAGAGCCACGATGCGGACGCAGTCCAGCTCTATCTCGAGGAGAGCTTCAGCTTCAGGGTGGCGACCCCGGAGGCCGCCGTCCCGCTTCCGGCCTGAGCTCGGCCAGCCGCCGCTCGAGGAAACGCCGCTCCGCGTCCGAGTGGACCAACTCCAGCGCGCGGCTGTAGGCGGCCCGCGCGTCCTCGGTGCGATCGAGCCGGCGGAGCAGCTCCGCGCGGGTCGAGTGCAGGTAGTGGTAGTGGTCGAGATCAAGGTCATCGACGAGGGCGAGGGCGGCCTCGACGTCGCCTGCCTCTGCGATGGCGGCGGCCCGGTTCAGCTCCACCACCGGTGACCCCGTGAGGCGACCGAGCTCCCGATACAGGGCGGCGATCTCCCGCCACTCCTGGGGGTCGTCGGTGTGCAGAGCGGCGATCGCCGCCTGGAGCACGTAGGCACCGCGGCCGCCCAGAGCAAGCGCGCGGTCCACCTCCGCCTTTCCCTCGGCGATCTGGTCCATGTCCCACAGCGTTCGGTCCTGGTCACGGAGCAGCACCACCTCTCCGCCGACGAATCGCGCCTCCCGCCGCGCGTCGTTCACGAGCATCAACGCGAGCAGCCCATGCACGTCGGGCTCGTCCTGCATCAGCTCGGCGAGAGCACGTCCGAGCCGGATCGCCTCGGTTGCGAGGTCGCCGCGCCCGCCGTAGCCCTCATTGAAGATCAGGTAGATCACCCCGAGCACCGCTGCGAGTCGGTCGGGCAGCAGGTGAGGCGGCGGCACACGAAACGGGATGCCCGCCTCCTCGATCTTGCGCTTTGCGCGGACCAGCCGCTTCGCCATGGTCTCGCGCGGAACGAGGAAGGCGCGCGCGATCTCCTCGGTGCCCAGCCCGCCCAGGGTGCGCAGCGTGAGGGCCACCTGGCCCTCGAGCGCCAGGGCCGGGTGGCAGCAGGTGAAGAGCAGCTCGAGCCGCTCGTCCGGGATCGCGCTGTCATCCATTTCGTCCTCCGTGGCCTCGGGCAGATCCAGGAGCCGAGTCTTCTGGGCGAGGGTTCGATCGCGGCGGATCCGATCGATCGCGCGGTTGCGAGCGGTCGTGACCAGCCAGGCGCGCGGGTTCTCGGGCATCCCGTCCCGCGGCCACCGCTCGGCGGCGACCGCGAAGGCCTCCTGAGCGGCCTCCTCGGCGAGGTCGAAGTCGCCGAGGAAACCGATCAGGCTGGCCAGGACGCGGCCCCACTCGTCGCGGAAGACCCGCTCGAGGATCGGCTAACCCTCCGCGAGCGGCCGGATCTCGACCGCTCCGCCCAGCCGGGCGGCCGGAATCTTCGACGCGAGCTCGATCGCGCCGTCGAGGTCTTCGGCCTCGAAGAAGAGCCAACCGCCCAACGCCTCCTTGATCGAGACGAAGGGCCCGTCCGTGGTCAGCGTCTTCTCGTCCTGCACGCGGACGGTGGTCGCCGTCTCGGGCGGTTGCAGCCGCTCGCCGGCGGGCGTCACCCCCGGGGTCTGGTTGACCTCCTGGTAACCGGCGTAGACGGCCTTCTGCTCGTCTTCGGAGAGTCTGCCCCACGCCTCCGGGTCATCCGGCGTCGGCGCATCCCCCTGATGAATCAGCAGCATGTACTTCATGGTTTTCCTCCTTGGTGGGATCTTCGCCCCTGAGACGAACGGAGGACGGAGAAATGGACACCGGACTCAGTGGATCGGCGGCGGGTTGCCCTCGGCGCTGCCGGCCAGGACTGGATCCCACTCGCGACACCTTGCAGGCGTGGCCGAAGGCCGAGTGCGCGAACTCGAGCGCCAGGGCGTGCGGATCGGGCTCGGCTCGGATGTCCTCCCACTCGAGCACGAACTCGCCGAGATCCGGGTCCCAGTGCGCGGCCTTGGGATCGAGGTCCGCGTCGGCGAATCCCTCGGGCGCCGGATACGCGAACGCGACGAAAGCCGACCCGTCGTGCTTCGGGTCTCCGGGCCACCACCCGATCGCGATCAGCTCCGAATCGCCGCCGTTACGCGTGATGAAGTCGTCGCCCGGCGGATCGGCCGGCTTCCCATTGAAGAACCACATAGCCAAGTCGAACGTCCCCCACCAGGCGTTGACCGGCGTCGCGCGCCCGCGGAACGGCGCGCGGAACTCCGCAAGCACCAGGTCGGCCTGAGTCGCAGCCCAAAAGTACGTCGCGACTTGGTCGGGCTCGTAGGTGCTGTGCTCACGGTCCTCGTCCAGCGGGACCGTCCAGGGGACCTCCTGGGGCGTCGGGTTGATCTCGACCCTCCCTGCCAGGCGGGCCACCGCATCCAGGACGTCGCGCGTCACGTCGGCCACGGCCCGATTCGGTGTAAGCGGGATCCGAGCTTCCCGCCCATCGGTGTGCTCGACTAGCGCCTCATGTGTCCGGAGGTCGAGTGCGACGACGATCGCGCCCGAGCCGTCCCGTGCCGGGAGGGTGTACGTCTCCCAGCCGCGTGGGGTGAGCCGGAGGGCGGCGTGCTGAAGCTGCGGCTCAGGCGGAGCGAGCTCGACCTCGAGCTTTCCGAGCACCTGGGTGTGGGCGTGAAGCGTGTCGCAGGTCGCGCTCCAGGCCTCGTATGAGAGGGCAGGCCAGCCGGAAGCCATGCCCAGACGCTACTGACCGCCGGCGCTCGGCAATTCCGAGGCGAGTCGTTGGTGGACCAGCCGCACCGCCATCGATCCCTCGCCGACCGCCGATGCGACGCGCTTGATCGAGCCCGAGTGGACGTCGCCGACGGCGAAGATCCCGGGGCGGCTCGTCTCCAGGAAGAGCGGCCGGTCGCCGTCGTACTCGGCGAGATCCTCGCCCTGGACGTCGCGACCGGTGAGCAGGAAGCCGGCATCGTCCGTCGCCAGCTGCCCGTCGAGCCATTCGGTGTGCGGCTGGGCACCGATGAAGACGAAGACCGCCTTCGCGGGAATGGTGGTCCGCTCCCCGGTGCGGGTGTCGGCGACAGTCACCGACTCCAGCTCGCGATCCCCGCCGAGCTCCACCACCTCGGCGTTCCTGCAGACGGTGAGCGAATCGTTTCGCTCGATCTGGTCGACCAGGTAGCGCGACATCGACTTGCCCAGGTCATCGCCGCGGATCAGCAGCCTGCAGCGCACGGTATGGCGGGAGAGGAACATCGCCGCCTGCCCCGCCGAGTTGGCGCCGCCGACGATCACGACGGGATCGCCCATGCAGAGCTGCGCCTCGGCCTGCGTCGCCGCGTAGTAAACGCCGCCCATCTCGAATTGCTCGAGCCGCGGCACGTCGAGGCGCCTGTACTGAGCGCCGGTCGCGATCACGACAGCCCGACCGGTCGCGACCTCGCCCGTCGAAAGCTCGATCTCGTGCCGGCCCGGTGAGCTCCTCAGCCCGACGGCCGCGGCCGGGGCGGTGAGCCGCACGCCGAACTTGATCGCCTGTAGGCCGGCCCGCTGGGTGAGCTCGCTGCCGGAGACCCCTGCCGGAAATCCCAGATAGTTCTCGATCTTCGCCGAGGTGCCGGCCTGGCCGCCCGTCGCCACGGCCTCGATCGTCTGGGTGTCGAGCCCCTCGGAGGCGGCGTAGACCGATGCGGCGAGCCCGGCGGGCCCGCCGCCGATCACGAGCAGGTCGCACATGGCGGGGGGCGCGCCCTTGGCGGCGATGCCGATCGCCCGCCCGACTTCGGCGTTCGTCGGCTTGCGCAGGATCTCGCCGCCGCTCGCCACCACCACCGGTGTCTCGTCGGGCTCGACGGCGAGGCCGCTGAGCAGGGCGTCCGCCTGCTCGTCCTCCTCGAGGTCGATCCACTGATGGGGCATGCGGTTGCGTACGAGGTATTCGCGCAGCCGCCGGGAGTCGGGGGAGAAACGCGAGCCGATCAGCTTGATTCCGGTCCCGGCGTCGATCAGGATCGAGCGTCGTGCGATGAACGCGCCCAGGATCAGATCGCTGAGAGCCTTGTCCTGCGAGACGATCTCGCGGAGCCTCTCCAAGGGCACCTGGATCACGGCGCCGCGGTCGCGGACGACACCGGTCAGGTAGAGGCGCTGCCCGGAGATCATGCCGAGCTCCCCGAGGAATCGGCGAGCTCCATGCAGCGCGATGACGCGATTCTCCCTGCCGTAGCCCTGGACGATGGCCACCGCCCCCGACTCGATCACGTAGAAGTCGCTCTCGGCGTCACCCGCCTCGAACAGGACGTCGCCGGGCTCCACGGCCCGGCGCTCGCCGAGCAGGCGCAGGCGGAACATCTGACCCTCGTCGAGACGGGGGAAGGCCCCATCACGCTCCGCCGTCTCGGGCATACCGGCGCCGATTTGGGGCCCATCAACGGTCATCGCTCAACGCTACTGGCCGGCCCCGTGAGCTACTCGCCTGCGGATGTGGGAGAGCCCACCCCGTAGCGGCCGACCGGGGTTCGGACGCCGCCGAGCACGAATGCATCTGTCACCTCGATCGGCCTCCCTCGGAGCCAGGCCCCCCCAGGCGCTCCCCCTTCATCTCCTCCATGAAGCCAGCGTCCTCCGCCACGACCGCTCGGGCACCCGCGATCACGTCCTCGATCTGACCGTCCGGGATGAGGACCGCTCCCGAGCTGTCCGCGAACACGTACTGGCCCGGCATCACGCCCACGCCGGAGAGGACGACCGGCACGTTCGCCTGGAATGGGGTCACCTCTCCCCCTCCCCACCGCGTCGCCTCCCCCGAGCAGTATGCCGCGAAGTCGTAGGCGGCCAGCTGGTCGAAGTCGCGCAGGCGGCCGTCCGTGATCACCCCCGCGCAGCCGTGGTTCTGCAGGCGCGAGAGCTTCGTGCCCCCGCCCATCGAGACGTGGGTATAGCCGTTGCTCGCCAGCACCACGACCTTCCCCTCCGGCTCGTCGCCGACCGCCTCGTAGAAGAGGTTGCCGAGGTTGAAGCGGTCGGGGTCGAGCGCAGCGGAGCAGCTCGGAAAGTAGGAGATCGTCACGGCCGGGCCAAAGAGCACGCGGCCCGGGGTCGGGCTGACCAGGTCGAGGATGTGGCAGCGATGCCGGTGCAGCCGCCCCATGGCATCGACCAGGTCGGCCGCCCTCAGGCCTTCAACCGATGGCACGCCCCAACAATACGCAGCCAGGCTCAGGCGCCGAGTGCATCCACGAGCGCCAGGGCCGGCTGCGGCCGGAGCCGGCGACCTAGCCCCAGGAGGCCTCGGTCATCGGGCGGAAGCTCGTGGTCAGGATCCGCATTCGCCTCGGCCGCGTGACCGCGAACAGCACCACATCCGCGACCTCGTCCGCGGTCAGCATGCCGTCGAGCTCGGGATCTCCGTCCGTCCGACCGGTCCCGATCGCGAAGCCGGTCTTCACACCGCCGGGGCAGATGCAGGTGGCCCGCACCCCGCGTTCGCGCAGCTCGTGGTCGAGTGCTCGCGTGAATCCGACCTGGCCGAACTTCGACGCGTTGTAGGCGGCCTCGCCCGGAAACGCGCGGAGACCGGCGACGCTCGCGAGCGCCACGAAGTCCCCCTCTCCCGAATCGATCAGATGCTGGAGCGTCGCGGCCGCGGTGTAGAGCGTGCCCTTCAGGTTGACGTCGATCATCGCCTCCATTAGCTCCGGGTCGAGCTCCAGGAACGGGCCGTAGGCCCCCACACCCGCGTTGGCGACGACCACGTCGAGGCGGCCGAAGCGCTCGACGACGGCGTCGGTGGCGTCGGCCACAGCGCTGCGGTCGCGGACGTCACAGCTGACGCCGAGCGAGCGCTGGAGACCGAGATCGTCGCCGCGCCGGGAGAGCAACCCGACCGACGCTCCCGCGTCGTGCAACCTGCCCGCAACCGCGGCGCCGATGCCGCCGCTGGCGCCCGTGATGAGCGCCGCCTTTCCTTCCAGCTCCATGGGCTCCTCCTCGGTTCGCGTGTCGCGATCGAGCCTATTTCCCCTCCGGCCCGTGTTGGTCGCGGTCCGACACTTTCCCGGCGAGTAGCATCGCGGGGAAGGGCACGATGTCCCAGCTACCGCTCCCGCCCCACTTCCAGCCGAATCGCGTGGGCGAGGTCTGGCGGGTCCCCTACGAGGACCGGGCACGCGAGGCCCCGGCGTGGGCAGAGGAGCACGGACTGGCACCGGCAAGCGACGATTCCTTTCGCCTCGCCCTACTCGCCGTCGACGTGCAGAACACGTTCTGTATCCCCGACTTCGAGCTGTTCGTCGGCGGGCGCTCGGGAAGGGCCGCGGTCGACGACTCCCGCCGCCTCTGCGAGTTCATCTACCGCAACCTGGGCGTGATCACGCAGATCTTCCCCAGCCTGGATACCCACCACGCGATGCAGGTCTTTCATGCGATCTGGCTCGTCGACGAGCACGGCAACCATCCGGATCCCTTCACGCTCGTCCCGGTCGAAGATGTGGAATCGGGCCGCTGGAGAATGAACACCGCCGTCGCGCGGGCGCTCGGCATCGACGCGGACCATGCCCAACGCCACCTGCTGCACTACGCGCGGCGGCTCGCCGAGGGTGGCAAGTACGACCTCACGATCTGGCCCTACCACGCGATGCTCGGCGGGATCGGGCACGCGCTTGTCTCGGCGCTCGAGGAAGCCGTCTTCTTCCACGGCACAGCGAGACACAGCAACCCCGAGTTCCAGGTGAAGGGCGACAACCCGCTCACCGAGCACTACTCGATGCTCGGGCCCGAGGTGATCGAGGGACCGGACGGTGACCCATTGGGCGGTAAGAACAGGCCACTGATCGAGAAGCTCCTGGGCTTTGATGCCGTGGTCATCGCCGGCCAGGCGAAGAGCCACTGTCTCGCGTGGACCATCGATGATCTCCTCGAGGAGGAGGAGATCGGCGTGCGGCTTGCCGAGCGCACCTACCTGCTCGGGGACTGCACGTCTCCGATCGTGGTCCCCGGAGTCGTCGACTACACCGCTGAGGCGAACGCCGCATTCGAGCGCTATGCGGCGGCCGGCATGCACGTCGTGCGGTCGACCGACCCGATCGACGGGTGGTCAGGGCTGACGAGGCAGGTCTCGCAAGAGCGGGCCTGAGCACAGCCCGTGCCCGGCGAGGGCCGCTCACGGCACGCGCTCGAGTTCTGGCTGGGCGCGTGCAGCGCCCCTCAGCAGCGCCGTGCGCCTCGCCCTCTCCACCGCGGCGGTGAGGGTGTCGATGTCGTATGCGCCCTGGTGCAGCCTTCCGTTGATGAAGAAGGTGGGCGTGCCGGCGACCCCGCTGGCGTCGGCGCTGGCTACGTCCTCGGCCACACGATCCGCGTAATTGCGCCGCCGCAGCTCGTCCCAGAACCGGTCGACGTCGAGGCCCAGCTCCTCCGCGTAGCGCGTCAGGTCGTCCGCGGTGAGAGCCTCCTGGTGCTGGAGCAGCTTGTCGTTCATCTGCCAGAACGCCCCCTGGGCGGTGGCCGCCTCCGTCGCCTCCGCCGCCATCTGGGCGTTCGGATGGACGTCGTTGAGGGGGAGGTGGCGCCAGACGTACCGAACGTCGTCGCCGAACGAGTCGAGCAGCTCGCGGACGACGGGCTCGGCCTGGCCGCAATACGGGCATTCGTAATCGCCGTACTCGACCAGCGTCACGGGAGCTGCCTCGGAGCCGCGGATGTGGTCGCGATCCGGGTCGATCTCCTCGGAGAGGTCGAGCAGCTCTTCCGTGGTCCCGGCGAGTCTGCCGCGCCCTGACGGGAGCGGGCAGCCTTCGGATCACGCTGAACACGGCCCAGGCGAGAAGCGAGGCGGTAATTGCCGCCGCCAGGACGCCGAGCTTCGCCTGCTCGAGGAGCTGCGGTTGACCCTCGAACGCGAGGCTCGAGATCAATACGGAGACGGTGAACCCGATTCCCGCCACCGTGCCGCCGCCGGCGATGACCGGCCAGCTCAGCGAACGCTGAAGGCCGGCAACCCACGGTCGGGACGCGAGCCAGCTCGCCCCGAGGACGCCGAGCGGCTTACCCAGGACGTAGCCGAAGAAGATCCCAAGGGTCACCGGCGATGTGACGGCGTCGCTGAGCAGCTCAGAATCGATGTGAACGCCGGCGTTTGCGAGTGCGAACACCGGGACGATCACGTAGCTGGTCCAGGGGTGAAGCTCGTACTGGAGCCTCTCGTTCGCCGAGATTGCGGACGCCACGCTCCGCTGCGCGGTCCTCGCGAGCTCAGGCGTGGGCTGCTCCCGGAACGATCGCGTCAGCTCCGTCACCCGCTCGAGCTCCTCGCGCGCCGGCCGGTACGCGCTCGTCACGAGCCCGATCGCGAGTCCCGCCACGACCGGGTCGATCCCGGACTCGTACAGCGCGATCCAGAGCGCTACGCCGAGCGCCACCGCGGCTTGCCGGCGCCAGCTCGCCGACACGTACCGGAGCGCCACCATCAGCCCGAAGCAGGCGACCGCCAGGGCGAGCGGCAGCCAGGAGAGAGAGTCCGAGTAGACCGCCGCGATCACCACCAGTGCCACCAGGTCGTCGACCACGGCGAGGGTGAGCAGGCGAAGCCGAAGGCGGGTGCCGCCTGGGGCCACCAGCCCCAGCACACCGAGAGCCAGGGCGGTGTCGGTCGACATCGCCGCCCCCCAGCCGTGCGCCCCGGCGCCGCCCGCATTGAAGGCGAGGAAGATCAGAATGGGCACGGCCATTCCGCCGATCGCCGCGGCCACCGGGATCGCGATCCGCTGCCTCTCGCGGAGCTCTCCCGTGTCGAGCTCACGCTTGGCCTCGAGCCCCACCACCAGGAAGAAGAACGTCATCAGGCCCTCGTTGACCCAGTGGCGCAGGTCGAGGGAGATCCCCCCGCTGCCGACGTTGATCGAGAGCTTGGTCGTCCAAAACGACTCGTACGAGTCCGACCAGGGCGAGTTCGCCCAGATCAGCGCCGCGGCCGCCGCCGCCAACAGGACAACGGCACCGCCCGTCTCTTGGCTCAGGAAGTCGCGAACCGGCGCCGCTAGGTTGCGCGCCCAGGCTGTGTGGCCCGTGAAGGCGTCACGCGCCGGACGCCGTCGATTCGATCTGCTCGGCTGCTGCTCGTCCGCCGGACTCATGCATCAACTGTCTCACGACGCGGGCGTGTCAGCCGACGTTGCGAAAGCCCCAGAGCGTCCTTCGCTCGGACATCGTCAACGGGCGCCAATCCTCCTCGTTCGGCTCCCAGACGTAGACGTTGACGTCCACGACGCTGCTGACGCTGCGCAGGGCCTGAAGGGTCTCGGCAACCCCCACGTCGTCGGCCAGCACTTGTCGGCTGAGCACGTTGACGATCTTGAACCGGCGCGCGACCCGTGGCGCCTCGGGCTCGGTGGCGGGCTCGTTCCCAGCATCCGAGTCGTCTCGGGCTATCACCCTGATCCGCTCGCGGTCGCCCTTATGGTGCTTGCGCTCCTTCTCGAGCCTCTCGAGCGGCACCATCTCGGCGCCGGTGCCTTTGGTTTCAGTGTCCAGGACCCATACGGTCCGTTTCTTGCTCATAGATTGAGCTTAGAAGGCGGTCACCGGGTCGGATCACTTCGATCGGCCCGCCGCGACGCTGGCACCGGCCGGCGCCCTCGGTGACGTAGATGGTCTGACCGTTCGGGTGGGTGTGCCACGCGGTTCGGGCGCCAGGCGTGAAGTGGACGCTGCTCTTGCCGAGCCGCCGCCGTGAGCCTGATCAGCTCATCGACAATGCCGGCGTCGTCTCGCCGGTCCGCGCCTGCCACTGGCGCTCGATGTCTCGCAGCATCTGCGGGTAGACGAGCAGGTGCCGGAATGGCCTGATCGCCGTCATGTAGGCGGTGCCGAGCAGGCCGTTTCGCTTCACCAACACGGCCATCTGGCCGCGGTACCCACCCGCCCCGTCCGGCACCCAGCCCAAGTGCAGGACCCCATGCATGGTCCGGTTGGCGATCTCCGCGGCCCACTCGTCCTCGAGCAGGTAGAGCGGCGTGAAGGGCAGGCCGTCGAATTTCGGCCCCCGCCCGGTTTCACGGAGATCCGCCGGCAGGCGGTCGCGGAGCGTCGGCACCCGCGAGCCGATGCCGGTGTCCGGGCTATCCCAGCCGAGCAGCTCCCCGAGCTTCCACCGGATCGCGAAGAGGGCACGGACGGGGGCAGAGGCGCTCCGCGAAGGGTCGGCCGACGCGAAGCCCTCGACCAGCAGATGGAACTCATCCGCCCCACCGGGCGTGGGCAGCGCCCAGACGTCTTCGAGCTCGAAGTCCCGGGTGAGCTCGTGGATCCGCCAGGGCCGGGATGTGTGCGCTGAACTCGGCAGTCTCACCCGACTCGCCTCACGGCCAATTGACGGCGCCCAACGCATTCCATTGCCGTAATATACATACATGCCTGTACGTATGACGCCAGCTGAGTCGACGATCGCCCAAGCACCAGGCGCCAGCCGCCCCACGCAGGCGGAGCGAAGCGCGCGCTCAAGGAGCGCCCTGCTCGAGGCGGCCGCGAGGGGCCTGTCCCGTTACGGCTACGGCCATCTTCGGCTTGAGGAGGTCGCGCGCGAGGCGGGCTACACACGTGGCGCTCTGTACCACCAGTTCGAAGACAAGGCAGACCTTGCCCTGGCGGTGATCGATTGGGTCAACGAGAACTGGATCCGCGAGGTCGGTGAGCCGGCCAAACAGGAGCCTGATCCGGTCGCTGAGCTGATCGGGCTCGCGCGCGGTCACGCCATCTTCTGCCGGCGTGACATTGCCCGAGTCGTGATGGCACTCAGAGTCGAGTTCAGCGGCCACGACCATCCGGTCGGCCGGGAGATCGAGCGGATCTCGGAAACGGCAATCAAGCGTGTCGCCCGCCTGATCAAGGCAGGGCGCAGAGACGGGTCGATCCCGCCTGGCCCGCCCGCCAGGGTGGTCGCGCTGGCGTTCATGGGGGCTCTCGAGGGCGCAGTCATCGCGCTGGCTGGGCAGGCACCTCACGACGAGAAACTCGCCGCGCGCACCGCAGCGGGCGTGCTTGGCCTGGACAGCCTCCCAGTACCTGACCCCGCTCCGTGAATGTCGTTGCTTTGAGTTCTGCCGGCTGCCGTTTCGGCCCCACCGGATACGGGAACTCGTCAGCAGGATGGCGCAGCATCACGAGGGAGGTGGCGCCCCCGGCGAGGACCAGGCGGAGCGTGTCAGTCGCGAGCTGATCGAACTGCTCAACGAACTGCGGGTTGCACTGCCCGGCGTTCAGGTGCTATTCGCGTTCCTGCTCGCGGTTCCGTTCGCTCAAGGATTCACGACCACGACTGACTTTCAGCGCGCTCTCTTCTTCGCCATCCTTTCGTTCACCGCGATCTCGTCTGCGTTGCTGATTGCACCTTCGGCTTGGCATCGGCTGCGCTTTCGGCAGCGGGACAAGGAGCGGATCCTGCGGGCCTCAAACAAGATGGCAATCGGCGGAATCGGCTTTCTAGCCGCTGCGATGACCGGCGCCGTGATGCTGATCGCGGACTTCATCTACAGCCCCACGCTGACCATCATCGGTGGCGTGATGGCTGCGGTGATCTTTGGGATGTTGTGGTACGTGCTCCCCCTAGTCGTGCCTCGCGGGCCGGAACTCGACTGACTTCTGGGAGTAGGCGATTGCCCGTGGCAGCTTGACATCGCTCCGGTGACGGGCTGCATCGCCGACGCCTAAGATCGCCCCAGTGCTCGCGCTGATCGCGCTCATCTTGTTCGGGGTTGGCGTCATTGCCGTGGCGGCGGTGCTGCTGCTGCGCTCGGCGCCGGCGATCAAAGCGAGGCAGGCGCGAAACTCCGATCGGGAACTGGCTGAGAGCGAGGTCTACAAGAAGCTCTACGGGAAGCGCTCGCTGACCGTATCCGCCCCAGTGCCCGTGGAGGCGCCACCTAAAGCCGATCCGGATAGCCCCGGCTCACCTTCAGCAGATCCGCCCCCGAAGACTCACCGGCAATCCCGTTCGCGGGACTCGCATCCTTGAAGCTCCCACACTGCGACCCGAGAAGTTCGGCCCGTCTTCTCGAACGTCGCCTTTCCGGTTTGCATGGAAAGCAGCGGTCTCGCCCGCTGAGCTCTTCGCCACCGAGGTGCGCCTCCTGCGGCCCTTGACCTGTTCCCCAC
This sequence comes from uncultured Solirubrobacterales bacterium, assembly GCA_963695675.1. Lineage (GTDB taxonomy): Bacteria > Actinomycetota > Thermoleophilia > Solirubrobacterales > 70-9 > DASUPK01. Next base: position 4,506 of record CAVOGY010000007.1, on the reverse strand, counting down.
CAGACGAGTAGGGTTAGGCGCGGCGCGATGGCGCCGAGTGCCTCGACCCCGTCTGCGCCCCGCAATCGAGTGAGGGGCTTCACCGGCCCCGGAAATCGCAAGTCAGGAGCCGCAGATGGAATCCTCAGCCTCGAGCAAGCAGACCGCCGCCGATCCGGGCACTGCCAAAGATGGAGCGATCCGACCGTTCAGCATCGAGGTTCCGCAAGAGGATCTCGACGAGCTTCGCCGACGCATAACCGCCACCCGGTGGCCCTCCAAGGAGCTCGTCGACGATCGCTCGCAGGGCGTGCAACTGGCGACGATCCAGGCGCTCTCCCGCTACTGGACGATGGATTACGACTGGCGCGCGTGCGAGGCGAAGCTGAACGCGCTCCCGCAGTTTGTGACCGAGATCGACGGGGTCGAGATCCATTTCATCCACGTCAAGTCGGACCACGAGGACGCGATGCCGCTGGTCATGACGCACGGCTGGCCCGGCTCGGTGATCGAGCTGCTCGAGGCCGTCGGCCCGCTCACGGACCCGACCGCGCACGGCGGACGCGCCGAGGACGCGTTCCACCTGGTGCTGCCGTCCCTGCCCGGCTACGGCTTCTCGGGAGAGCCGACGGAGGTCGGTTGGGACCCGGGCCGCGTCGGGCGCGCCTGGGCGGAGCTGATGCACCGCCTCGGCTACACCCGCTACGTCGCCCAGGGCGGCGACGTGGGCGCCTCCGTCACCGACGCGATGGGCCGCCAGGCACCGGAGGGGCTGCTCGGCATTCACACGAACCTGCTCGCGCCGGCGCTGGGCATGACCGACCAATTGCCGGCGGAATCAGAGGGGGAACGCGCGGCGCGCGATGCGCTCGCCGCATTCAGGGCGAGCGGCTTTGGCTACTTCCTGGAGCAGGCGACGCGACCGCAGACGATCGGCTACGCCCTGCTCGATTCACCCGTCGCCCTGGCGGCCTGGATGCTCGACCACGACACCGACAGCTACTACAAGATCTCGCGCGCCTTTCTCGACGGGGAGCCGGCGGGCAATCTCACCCCGGAACACATCGTCGACAACATCACGACGTACTGGCTGACGGGCACCGGGGCCTCGGCGGCGCGGTCGTACTGGGAGAGCGGACGAGCCCAAGCCGAAGCTCTTGCGGCCGGCCAGGCTCCTCCGGAGGTCTCGCTCCCGGTCGCCTTCACCACGTTCCCCGACGAGATCTTCCGGGCTCCGCGCAGCTGGGTCGAGCAGGTGTATCCCACTCTCGCCTACTTCAACGAGGTGGAGAAAGGCGGCCACTTCGCCGCCTGGGAGGAGCCCGAGCTCTTCTCGGCCGAGCTCCGGGCAGCGTTCAGCTCGGTGCGTTGACAGGCGGAGAGTCAACGAGAAGAAGAGGCTTGACCAGGCCAGTACCCGGCAGCAACCGCCGGGGATCACGCGGATGGATCTCCAGCGCCGTGTCGAGCAGCGCACGCTCTACCCGGCCACCACCCAGCCGCCATCCACGTGGATCACCTGACCGGTGATGTACCCGGCCCCGTCCGAAGCCAGGAACAGGACGGTCTCGGCGATCTCCTCCGGCTTGCCGAAACGCTTCAGCGGGTTCATGGCGATTGCCTCGTCGATGTGCTCGGGCGAGACTCCCCACTCGGTCTCCCATTCGCCTGAGATTGGCCCGGGGGCAAGCGCATTCACGCGGATTTCCGGGGCCAGGTCCCGGGCCAGCGTGGTGGTGAGGCCGCGGATCGCTCCCTTCGCGGTGGAGTAGGTGACGGGAACGAAGTTGATCGCGTTGTCGGGATTTATCCCGTTCCCGTAGGTGCTCGAGAAGTTGACGATGGCACCGCCGCCACCTTCGAGCATCCTCGGCCTCACCGCGTGACACATCCGCATGGCTCCGATCACATCAACCTGTAGGAGGGCGCTCGCCGCGGCTGTGTCCAGCTCGCTGAATCTCACCGTGTCCGCCTCGTCGAGGCGGCCGGCGGCGTTGACGAGGACGTCCAACCGACCGTAGCCCTCCACGACGTCGGCGACGAACGCGTCTACCGAGTCCTGATCCGTGACGTCGAGGTGGCCGGAGTGAGCCTGCCCGCCGCGGTCTTCCAGCTCCGCCACGACCTCCGCGGCCTGGGAGCGAGAGGAGCGATAGCCGATCGCAACCGAGGCGCCCTCCGAACCGAAGCCTCTGGCAACTGCTCCACCAAGGGTCCCCCCACCCCCGGTAACCACCGCCACCCTTCCCTCGAAGCGCCGTCCATCATTCCATTGAGCACCCATGCTTCTCCCTCGGTCGGTGGTCTCTGTGGCCAGGCGATTAGATCAGAGGCCGGCTGAGCCCGACGCGCGCGCAGCCTGTTTACCGCTGCGGCCGGTACGTGAGAATGGCAACCCCGGACGGGATCGCGGTCGAGTCGACGAGCTCGAGGTCCATTCGCTCCGCGCCGTCCTCGAAGAAACTGCTCCCCCTCCCGAGCACGACCGGATGGACCCAGAGTCGATACTCGTCGATCAGGTCGTGCCCCATCAGGGTGTTCGTGAGGTCGCCTGAGCCGTACACGATCAGGCCCTTACCGGGCTGCTCCTTGAGCTTGGCCACGGCCTCCGGGACATCCCCTTCGATCAGCTGGGTGTTCTGCCACTCGGGGTCCTCGAGCGTGGTCGACGCGACGTACTTCGCGATGCCGTTCATCAGGTCCGGGAACTCTCCTGATCGTGATGGCCAAACCGCGGCGAAGAACTCGTACGACTTGCGGCCGAGGATCAGGCCATCGCTCTGACTGAGAAGGTCGATGTTGCGCTTGACGAAGTCCTCGTCGTCGCCCGGAATCGACCAATCCAGGACGTCGTCCACTCTCCCGTCCAGTGTCACGTTGTTCGAAACGATCAGCTTCCTCATCTCTTGCCTCCTTCGGTGTCGGTTTGATTCCTGGCTCGTTCAACCGTTGAGACACCGCCCGGGGCGATAAGGGAACGGTCGGTCCGTTCCGCCGCAAACTGGTGTCCTTACCGGTGATGACCGCGACAGGATCAGCCGATGCGAGCGCCTCGTGCCGGGCGACGCGCTAGTCGAGGCCACGCTCGCACGGGCGCGCGCCGGGGACGAGGGCGCGTTCCGCGAGCTCACCGAGCCCCACCGGCGGGAGCTGCAGCTCCACTGCTACCGCATCCTCGGCTCGATGCACGACGCCGAGGACCTCGTGCAGGAGACGCTGCTTGCCGCCTGGCGCGGCCTCGAGACGTTCGAGGGCCGGGCCTCGGTGCGCTCCTGGCTCTACCGGATCGCCACCAACCGCTGCCTGAACGCGCTGCGGGCCCGGTCGCGCCGTCCCAAGCAGGTGCAGACCATGAGTGACGCGCTGGAGCCGACGCGCCTGATCGAGCCGGTCTGGCTCGAGCCCTACCCCGACGCCCTGCTAGAGGGAATCCCGGATCGCTCCCCGGGGCCGGCGGCGCGCTACGAGGCCAAGGAGTCGATCGAACTCGCGTTCATCACCGCCCTCCAGACCCTGCCGCCGCGCCAACGCGTGGTGCTCGTGCTGTGTGACGTGCTCGGCTTCCGCCCCGTCGAGGCCGCCGACATGCTCGACACAGGCGAGACGTCGGTCAAGGGCGCCCTGCAGCGCGCCCGTGCCGCCTTGAGAAACCGGTTGCCGGACGCCGACCGCGAGCGCGCCCCGCGCCCCGACTCCGCCGTCGAGCGCCGGCTGGTCGGGCGCTTCGCCGACGCCGTCGAGAGCGGCGACGTCGACGAGATGGTCGCCCTGCTCACCGAGGACGCCCGGCTCACGATGCCGCCCCTGCCACTCGAGTACCAGGGTCATGACGCAATCGGCGCCTTCCTCCGCCATCGGGAAGAGGTGCGTGGCAGGCCGCTGCGCGTCGTGCCCACGCGAGCGAACACCCAGCCGGCCTTCGGCTGCTACCTGCCCGACACGCAAACCGGGATCGCGTACGCCCACGCGATCTTCGTGCTGACTCTCGAAGGCGATGGGGTCTCCGCCATCACCTGGTTCGGGGACAAGAGCGTCTTCCCACACTTCGGGCTGTCGCGCACGCTGCGGGATTAGGTACAAGTTCCCGAGTGCCCGGCCTTCTGCTTCGCGCGATAAGCAGAAGCGCCTTCTGTGCCCATGCTCGGAGCCTCACTCAGACACGATTCCGACCACGGATTCTTGGGGAGACGATTTCTGGGAGGCAGGTCAGTTGGGGCCTGGCCAGCTGCCACTCTGGACAAGTGGCGGAGAGTCGCCGCCGATTAGTTTCGCCCTCACCGCCAGTCCTCGTATCTGATCCCGAAGACGAGGAGGCGTGGCATGACAAGGCTGGTGTTGCAGATGGGCATCTCGATCGATGGCTTCGTCGCCCTCCCCGACGGTTCGCAGCCCTGGCTGGGGGAGCGGGAGGACGACGCTGCCAAGCAGTGGAAACTGGAGACGGTGCGGGGCACGGACGCCCATCTCATGGGGCGCGTCACATACCAGGACATGGCAGCCCACTGGCCCGGATCCGACAGCGACTAC
>CAVOGY010000006.1:0-9332 GCA_963695675.1 uncultured Solirubrobacterales bacterium | reverse complement strand
TCATTCGAGCATCCCCTCCAAGAGCTCGGCGGCGCGCTCGAGGGTACGGCGATCCTCCGCGGTGAGGCCATCGAGGCGCTTGGCGAGGTAGGCCGTCTTGCGGGCGCGCAGACGGCGGAGGAGTTGTCGCCCCTCAGAGGTCACACTCAGGATCGACGCGCGGCCGTCCTCGGGATCCCTGACCCTCTCGAGCAGGCCCGCGACCTCCAGATGACGGACGATGCGCGTCGCCGTCGGCCGCCGGATTCGCTCCCGCTTGGCGAGCTCGCTCGGGGAGAGCGGGCCGTGGCGCTCGATGGTGGCGAGCGCGGCGGTCTGCGAGGGACCCAGGTCGGTGCCGGCCTCCTGGCGCAGCCGCCTCGCCATACGCGTGATCGCCCACCTCAGGCGCGGCGCGAGCTGTTCCTGGACTTCTGGAATTTCGGGAATGGTTTGCATCACTAATTAGCTTAGCGAATCAATCTTTTGGGATCCGCGCTCAGGCGGCTTCCGCGAGCTCGCGCTCGCGTTCGACGTAGCCACGCGGCGGCGCACCCGGCCGCAATTCGTGCGGATTGCCGGAGTAGCCTTTCCTCGATGGAGCGATCCGCCTGGACCGACAAGCGCCTCGAGGACCGGTTCGATCACGTCGACGGGGAACTGTCCTCGTTGCGCACCGAGATGCACGACGAGTTCAGAGCGGTGCGAACAGAGATGCGTGAAGGCTTCGCCGAGGTGCGCGGCGAGATGCGTGAAGGCTTCGCCGAGGTGCGTGGCGAGATCAACGACCTGCGCTTGATCATGATCCGCTTCCAGGGAGCAATGCTGATCGCTCTGCTCGGCGTGATCGCCGCGATCCTCGCCCGGGGCGCCTAGCTCCCGGGACCCGTCCGGGAGGTCGCTAGCCGCCGCGGGCGGCGGTGATCAGCTGGGGCGGCGGCACGACCGTCTTCTCGAGCTCGAAGGTGGCCGCCGCCTTGGAGATGCTGATCGGGGGCGGGGTCGGATCCCCGCTCGGCGTGATCGCGATGCTGCCGATGATCCCGTCCTTGATCTGCGTCTTGAAGACCTGGGCGATCGTCCCGGCGCGATCCTTGCCCGCCTGAATCGCCTCGAGCATGACCTGGGCCGCCTGTCCGGCGTAGGGCGCGAAGACCTCGATGGGCTGGTCGCCTACCTGGGCCTTGAGCTGCTCGACGAAGGCCGCCCCGGCGCCGGTGAGGGTGCTCGGCTCCTTGCCCGGGGCGCTGACGAACATCCCGGCCGCGTCCGAGCCGGCCTGGTCGATCGTCGATTGCTGCGCGAAACCGTCCGGCGCGAGCAGTTTGACCGCGCCGTCGTTGGGACCGAGCACCGCGACCTTGTCCTTGATCAGCTGCGCGCCATTCTCCTCGAGGATCGCGCCCAGGTACACGGCATCGGCGCCCGCCGCCTTGGCCTTGTTCATCAGGTCCGTGTAGCTCTTCGCCTTCAAGTCATAGTGCTCGACGCCCGCGATCTGCATACCGAGCGATCTGGCGGCCCCCTCGAAGGTCCGGCCCTGGCCCTCGCTGGTCGGGTCGTCGGAGGCGATCAGGATGAATGGCTTCTTGACCCCCTGATCGTTGGCGAAGCTCGCCATCCCGGCGCCCTGAACGGCGTCGTTCGGGACCACCCGCGCGTAGTTTCGCTTGCCGGTCGGGTAGAGGACATCCGGTTGGTTCGGTTCGCAGGTGCTCGCCTTCTCGGTCAGACAGACGAGCGTGTTGCCGGGAGAGACCATCGCCAGGCCTCCGCCGCTCGCCTGGTTGAGGATCGGGATCTCAAGCGCCGCGCAGCCCGAGTTGTAGGTGCCGATCACGCCGATCACGTCGGGGTTCGAGGCGTAGGCCTGGGCGTTCGACTTGCAGGTGGCCTCGTCCCACTCGCCGGTCGAGGCGATCGAGTCGTCGCAGGCCTGGAAGGCGACCTGGATGTCCGGGCCGGCCTGCCACCCCTTGCTCGCCATCTCCTGGACGATCGCCTCGTTCTGCTGCTTGGAGCGCTCCGCGGAGTCGCCGCGGAGGGGCAGGTCGGAGACGATCAGCTTCGAGGCATCCCCACTGCCCGAGTACTGCACGTCGCCGCAGTCCGCGTCGACGGCCTGCACGCCCTTCGTCTCGTTGTTGTCATCCCCTCCGCCGCATGCGGACAGCAGAAGTCCCGACGCGATCGCTGCCGAGGCGACGAGGACGAGGACGAGACGCCGGGCCACGGCGCGGACCCTAGTGGCGACCGCGGCTCGACTGCATCCGTAGAAGACCGCTATTCGCCGGACGCCGTCAGGCGGCCTTGGCGGCCTGGCGCTCCGGCGCGATCCGGACGACGTCCCAGGCGAGACCGAGCTTCTCGAGCATCCAGATCACCCCCGCCGACGGGTCGACCTGCTTCGCCTTCATGCCGTGGACCGCCGAGCTCGGGAAGGCGTGATGGCTGTTGTGCCAGGCCTCGCCGAACGTCGGGATCGCCAGCCAGGCGAGGTTGCGCGACTCGTCCGTGGTCTCGAAGTCCCGCTTGCCGAACATGTGGCAGAGGGAGTTGATCGAGTAGGTGACGTGGTGCAGGATGAGGATCCGCATCGCGCCTCCCCAGAGCATCCCGCTCAGCCCGGCGAGGACGGTGCCGCCGATCGCCACCCCCAGCCCGAATGGGATCACCAGGCCGACCACCGCCCAGAGCACGAAGGTCCGGTCGATGAAGCGGACCACCGGATCCTTGAGCAGATCGGGAGCGAAGCGCTTCTTGTTGCCGCGCTGGGTGTGGATGAAGAGCCAGCCGACGTGGGCGTGGAAGAAACCCTTGAACTGGGCCCAGACCCCCTCGCCGTGTCCGACGTGGGGGCTGTGGGGATCGCCCTCCTTGTCCGAGAAGGCATGGTGCTTGCGGTGGTCGGCCACCCAGGAGATCACCGGCCCCTCGATCGCGGCCGAGCCGAGGGCGCCGATCACGGCCCGCACCGCGGGCCCGGTCTTGAAGCTGCGGTGGGTGAAGAGGCGGTGAAAGCCGACCGTGATGCCGAAGCCGGTGGGGATGTAGATCAGGCCGAAGACGACGAAGTCGCTCCAGTGGAGCCAGCCTCCCCAGAGCTGCCAGCCGACGAAGCCGAGCATCAGGAACGGGACCACCGTGAGCAGCCCGGTGATGATCCGGTCGCGGGTCTCGTGTTCGACGGGCTGGACGGCATCGGCGAGCGGCGCGCGAGGTCGCGTCGGGGCGGGCATCGTGGGCCCCGCCGGTGCCGACGAGCCGATGCGATGCGCCGTCGCTCCAGCGGCTGCGTCAGACATCTGTGTCTCCTTTGTGGTGGTCCTCGCCGAGCCGCTCCGGGCGCCGCCGTTTCGCCTCGGGTTCCGGTTGGCACCCTATCGGCATTTACCAAGCGATGGGTGAGATTCGGCCTCCCTAACACGAATTGAATCTCGCGCCACGCTAGTGTCGGGCCATGTCGACCGAGCCGCTGGCCCAGGAGATCGAGCGCGCCTTTCCCGAGCGGCCCTTCACGATCGAGCTCTGGGACGGCTCCCGGATCCCCTCGACCAGCGCAAATGGCGGCGGTCCGACCTTCACGGCTCGCTCCGAGGACGCGCTCGCCTATGCCGTCGCGGCCCCCGGCCAGCTCGGCCTCGGGCGGGCCTACGTCGCCGGGGAGATCGAGGTCGACGACATGGACGAGGTGATCGGACTGCTCAACGAGTGGCGGCCGCCGCCGGTCAACACCGCGACCAAGGCCCGGCTGATGGCCGCCGCGCTGCGCACGGCCGGCGTTCGCCGCCCGCCCCCGGCCCCCAAGGCGGAGCTCCACCTGCGCGGCCGCAAGCACACCACCGAGCGCGACCGCGAGGCCGTCCGCCACCACTACGACGTCGGCAACGAGTTCTTCTCGCTCTTCCTCGACGAGTCGCTGACCTACTCCTGCGCCTTCTTCTCACGGGTGTCGAAGCCCAAGAGACTTCTCTCTCGCGACGAGCCGCCCACCCTCGAGGAGGCCCAGGAGGCGAAGCTCGAGCTGGTCTGCACCAAGCTCGGCCTCGAGCCCGGCCAGCGGGTGCTCGACGTCGGCTGCGGCTGGGGCAGCTTCGTCATCCATGCTGCCTTGCGGCACGGCACAGAAGCGGTGGGGATCACGCTCTCCGAGCCGCAGGCGGAGCTTGCGCGACAGCGGGTCGCCGCCGCCGGGCTCGATGACAAGATCGAGATCCGGGTCCAGGACTACCGCGAGCTGGCCGGCGAGAACTTCGATGCGGTCGCCTCGATCGGGATGGTCGAGCACGTCGGCGAGGCGCAGATCGATCGCTACGCCGAGCAGCTCGCTTCGATGCTGCGTCCAGGTGGGCGCCTCCTCAACCACGGCATCTCGCGGCTTCGCCACGGCAGCGTCGAGGGCGGCCCCTTCTCCGAGCGCTACGTCTTCCCCGACGGCGAGACCCTGCAGGTCTCCCGCGTCATCCTCGCCCTCGAGCGGGCGGGGTTCATCACCCAGCACGTCGAGGAGTTCGGCTCCGACTACGCCGAGACGCTGCGGCACTGGATCGCTCGCCTCGACGAGCACCGCGAGCGGGCCGAGGAGCTCGCCGGTCCGGAGCGCCTGCGCGTCTGGCGCCTCTACCTGCGGGCGGCCCGCAACGGATTCGAGATCGACTTCACCTCGGTCTACCAGGTGCTCTGCCGGCGGGGCGACGCCTAGCAGATCCGGCCACCGGACGGTCACGCTCACAATGCTCCCCCCGGCCTCCCGGGCTGCTACCGTCCCGCGCGTTAGGCCGGTGATCCCGGCAAAGGTGTGCGTAGCGCTCGCGTTGTTGCAGCATCAATGCTTCCTCGCGTTCGCAGCACAGGTAAGAGGAGGCGAGATGCCTACCGGAACCGTCAAGTGGTTCAGCAACGACAAGGGCTACGGGTTCATCACACCCGACGATGGCTCTAACGACGTGTTCGTCCATTTCAGCTCGATCGAGGGCGACGGCTACCGCTCGCTCGAGGAGGGCTCGAAGGTCGAGTACGAGACCGAGGCGGGCCCGAAGGGCCCGGCAGCGACCGGCGTGAAGCCGATCGGCTAGCTCGTTCGAACCACACTTCGAACCACTTAGGGAGGGGCCCTCAGCCGAGGGCCCTTTTCTTTGGTCAGTCCACGAACCTGAGCTGTTCATCCACCCCGGTCAGCTGCAGGATCTTCGCCACCTCATTGCCGGACCCACGGAAACGAAGGCGGTTGGAATCTCGCCGAGAGGCGGCCTGAGCCTCGAGCAACATCGCGATGCCCATCGAGTCGATGAACTCGAGTTCGCTCATGTCCACGATGACGTCGACGTCGTCGCCGTCGATCGCCGACATCAGCGCCGCCCTGGCCTCGTCGACATTGCCGAGATCCATCTCGCCAACCAGCCTGATCACGTGTGCGTCCGCGCTTCGCTCATGATCGACGCGCAGCATCGGTTGAGGTAACTCGCCCATACGGGCTCCCTTCATCCTCGATTACGAACTACGCGGCTCCTGCGCGGCTCGCCTGTGTTGACGGGAGCGCCGAGACTCGTGTGATGCGTACCAGCGATAAGTCCCTGAATCGATCCCCACGCTGGCATGGCGAGTGTAGCCCGTTATGCGCTGTACGCTCCTAAACAGCTTCGCCTCGAGGAAAGGACGCCTTCATGGAAATCAGCGACCCCACGCCGGTTTCAACCGCTGAACAGAAGCGGGACTTGCTCTCCACGCTGACCCGGGAGCTGATCGGCCTGCACAAGCGGTTCTATGGCCGTGGGGCGACCAAGGCCAAGGCGTTGTTCGCGCACCCGAACCTCCTGCTGATCGAGATGGAGGACGTCTTCATCACCGTGGAGCACACGATGGTCGAGAAGGGCCGGCGGGACTTCGTCCGCGAGGCGCGGCGGACCTTCCAGAGCGCGATGCGCGACGAGTTCATCAGCACGGTCGAGGAACTGACCGGGCGAGGAGTCGCGGGCTACGAGAGCGTCACGTTCATGGCCCCCGATCGCGTCCTCGAGATCTTCTACCTCGATCCGGCGACCGAGGATGCCGGGCCTCCGGCCCCGGTCCTCTACGAGGCGGACGGCGAACCGGCCTAGCTGCCGCGATGGAACGGGCAGCGTGGACCGACCAGCGTCTCGACGATCTGGCAGCCGCGATGCGGGAGGGCTTCAGCCGGATCGACCAGGACATCCGCGATCTCCGACTGGAGACGCGTGAGGGGTTCGCTGAGCTGCGAACCGAGATCAACGACCTTCGGTTGGTCATGCTGCGTGTGGGCGGGGCCATGATCGTCGGCCTGATCGGCGTGATCGCCGCCATCCTCGCCCGCGGGGTCTGACCGCGCCAACAGACGGCTCCATCGGAGCCGCCGCGTCGCCGGGGCCCGCCTAGCGGTGCTTCACGCCCTCGCCCACGAAGTTCGCGAGCCGTGGCCCGGTGACCATGACGTCCTCGAGCGCGAGGTCGATCGCGTCGAGGGTGTCCCGGGTGAGCTCCACGCCCGAGGCCTCGACGTTCGAGTGGACCTGCTCCGGCCGTGAGGCGCCGGTGATCGCAGAGGCGACGTTCTCCTCCCGCAGCACCCAGGCGAGCGCCATCTGCGCCATGCTGAGGCCGGCCTGCTCGGCGATCGAATTCAGGTGCTGCACCGCCTCGAGCAACTCGTCCGAGCGGTAGCGGTCCATCGCCCAGTTCATCGACTCGGAGGCGGCGCGGGAGTCCTCCGGCGGCGGCTCGCCGGGCCTGTACTTGCCGGTCAGCACTCCCTGCGCGAGCGGGGACCAGACGATCTGCGAGATGCCGCGGTCCCGGCAGAAGGGGATCAGCTCGGCCTCGGGCGCCCGCCAGATCATGTTGTACTGCGGCTGGGAGGAGACGAACTTCTTCGTCTTGGGGACCTCGAGCGAGGCCTCGATCTGCTCGATCGTCCACTCGCTGAAGCCGATCTCCCGCACCTTGCCGGCCGCCACCACCTCGGTGAGCGCCTCCATCGTCTCCTCGATCGGAGTCTCCGGGTCGGGGCGGTGGCACTGGTAGAGGTCGACGTAGTCGGTCTGCAGGCGCTCGAGCGAGGCGTCGATCTGCTTGTGGACCTCCTCGCGGGAGAGGCCGCCGCTGTTCTCGTCCATCGGGAAGAAGAGCTTGGTGGCGAGGATGAACTCCTGCGCGCCTGAAGTTCTTGAGGATCTCGCCCCAGACCGACTCGGCGGCGCCCTGGCCGTAGACGTTGGAGGTGTCGAAGAAGTTGATCCCGACCTCGAGGGCGGCGATGGTGCAGGCCTCGGTGTGCTCGCGCTCCACCCCGGCCCCGTAGGTGAGCCAGGAGCCGAGGGAGATCTCGGAGACCTCGATGTCGGAATCGCCGAGCCGGCGGAAGTTCACCTCGCCACCCTACCCAACCGCTTTCGTCGGCAATCGCGTGTAAATCCGGCCGGGTCCGGGGAGAGTCGGGCCGAGGAGGGATTTCAGGGGTGAGCAAGGACGCAAACCGAGATGCCGATGTCCGGACGGCGACTCCGGTCGAGATGATCCGGCGCCCTCCGCTCACCTCCGCGAGTTGCCTCGAACCACAAGCGCGAGTTGGGGTCGCGCGAGCCTGCGTCCTGACTTAGGGGGACGCAAAACGGGGAGGTGGAGCCCGGTGCTAGGTACACCGGGCCCCTCCCCTGTGCCGCCGATTCAGCTCCAGGCGGTGGTCCAGGCCTCCTGGTCGGGCTTGTTCTCGAACCGCGCGACCTTGCCGTCCCTCATCTCGAAGACGTGCTCGAAGGCCCCGTCGAGCTCGGCGCCGCTTTTCGCCTTGCCCCTGAAGCGGCCGGTGACCACGATCCGGTCTCCCTGGTCGTCGAAGTTCTCGGGGTCGGCCGGAACTCGTCGAAGTACTGCGCGATCGTGCTGAACACGTCGTCGCCGACGCTCTGCGGACTGTTGAATGTGCCGGATGGGGCATTGCCGCCGCCCGGCTCGACCCATACGACGTCCTCGACGAGGATCTCCAGCACCCCCTGCGGGTTGCCGCTGTTGAAGTCGTCGTAGGCGCCGCGAATCGTCTCCACATCCTGTTCCGACATGGCTTCTCCTCTCCTCTATGTGCCCTGCGCCAACCCTATGCCGGTCGGGCCGGGGAGTGCAAGGCCTGGTGGCGGCGTTCAGACCAACCCGGCCGCCTCGCGGGCCCCGTCCCAGCTCAGGTACCCCTGTTGGCGGGCTCGTAGAACCACTCCCAGAACTCGAGCGATCCGGGGTCCACCGGCGGCAGTATCGCCGCCTGTGGTCCAATCCGTTCTGCGCGCGTCCGCGTAGCCTCGACCATGACCCCCTCCGACACGACCGAGAAGGCAGGCTCGCAGCAGGACGGCGGCCCGCGGGTCGGCGCCGGCATCACGCCCTTCCAGGCCGACGCGGAGGCGACGATCCGGCTCGCGGTGGCTGCGGAGAGGCTCGGGTACTGGCGCTTCGGGGCGGCCGAGGGCTGGACCCAGGACGCGGTCGTGCTGCTCACCCAGATCGCGGGGGTCACCTCGCGAATCCGGCTCGCCACGGGGGTGCTCTCGGTCTGGAGCCGCACCCCGGCGGCGATCGCGATGGCCGCGGCGGGCCTGCAGCGGGCATCCGAGGGCCGCTTCGAGCTCGGCCTCGGCGCCAGCAGCCCGCCGCTGGTCGAGGGCCTGCACGGGCTGACCTGGGAGCAGCCGGTCGAGCAGATGCGCAAGACACTCGTCGCCATCAGGGCGCTGCTCGCGGGTGACCGGGTGCCGCTCGAGCGAGAGGGCGTCAGAGCGCTGCGCCTTGGGGCACCGCCTGACGCACCGGTGCCGATCTCCCTGGCGGCCCTCGCGCCCGCCTCGGTCCGCCTCGCCGGCGAGCTCGCCGACCGATGGCTGCCCTTCCTCTGGGCCCGGTCGCGATTGGCCGACGGGCGCGCCCTGCTCGCCGAGGGCGAGGCGCGCGCCGAGGCCCCCACCCCGACCGCGGTCAACGCCAGCGTCCCGCTCGCGATCGGGGAGGACGAGGCGGCGACCCGGCAGATCGCCGCGAGCTGGCTGATCGCCTACCTGACTCGGATGGGCCCGATCTATCCCCGGATGCTCCGCGATCACTTCGGATTCGCGCGGGAGGTGGATGCGCTGCTCGCCGCCAACAAGGGCGACGGGCCGCCCGAGCTGCCCGCGGCGGCGGAGCCGCTGGCGCGAGAGGTGACCGTGATGGGCACCTACGCAGAGGCGCCGGACGCCGTCCGGGCCTGGCTCGAGGCCGGGGCCGATGCGATCGACCTGGTGCTGCCTCTCGGATTGCCCGAGGAGCAGCTCCACGAGATGCTCGCGGCCGCCGCGCCCGCCGCGGTCCCGACC
>CAVOGY010000005.1:0-923906 GCA_963695675.1 uncultured Solirubrobacterales bacterium | reverse complement strand
GCGATCCACTTGAGGGAGTCGACCGTGGGAAGCACCTCCATCGTGTAGCTCTCGACTCGCGGCTTGCCCTGCTCGTTGGTGAGCAGCTCGGCGATCGCGTCCATGTCCTCGAGCAGCACGTCGCCGGCGCGACGCATGTAGCGGGCACGGTCCTCGAGTGAGAGCGCGGCCCAGAAGGGCTGCACCTCGGCGACGTCGTCGACGACACCCTGCACCTTGGCGGGGGTCAGCGTCTCGACGGCGCCGATCAGCTCCCCCGTCGCCGGGTTGAAGGACTCGAGAGAGGGCCGGCCCTTGGATCGCTTCGCGGACTTGGCCTTCTTCTCCGACTTCGCGCGCGCGGTGCCGTTGCCGCTCCCGCCGTCGGCGCCTGACTTCCGGCCGGTGCTGGTGCTGCGGGAGCTGCTCGCCTCCATCGCTGCTTCCTCTCGTAGCTTGCGCTCGGTCGGAGCGATTCTACGGGGCGCCGCCGGGCCGGAAATTCACCGCGACCCGGCCCGCAGGAAGCTGACGCGGGGAGGCGGCCTCCCGCCGAGGCCGCTCTCCCCTCTCTCCCTTCTTCCGACCATGTCGGCCGAAAGAAGTGGAGGCCGAGAGCAATCCCCGAGCTCCCGGCCTCCGTGTCCACTCCCCGGCTTTTTACGCGCCGGCTCCGGCGAACCGCACGATTGCCAGAGCGTCAGACGACCCTCAGAACACGTCCTTGCCGGAAAGGTTGCGGCGGTGGCAAGGACCTTTGCGCTTAACGTGCGGCTAACGCTGGTCGCGTCCGCCCAGTAGCTTGCGCAGTCGCTCGAGTCGCTCCCGGAGCTCCGCCTCGAAGCCCCGGTCGGTCGGCTCGTAGAAGCGCTCGCCCCGGACCGACTCGGGTGCGAGCGGCTGGTCGGTGACGGCATCCGGCTCGTCATGCGGGTACCGGTAGCCCTCGCCCCGGCCGAGCTTGCGAGCGCCGGGATAGTGGGAATCCTGCAAGTAGGGCGGCGGCTCGGCGGCGCCGTGCTCGCGGACGTGCGCCCCGGCCCTGGAGATTGCGCGAGTGGAGGCGTTCGACTTCGGTGCGAGGGCCAGATAGGCGGCGGCCTGGGCCAGGTTGAGTGCGCACTCCGGCAGGCCGACCCGGTCGACCGCCTGCGCGGCGGCGTTGGCGATCACGAGGGCCTGCGGATCGGCATTGCCGATGTCCTCCGAGGCGAAGATCACCATCCGCCGAGCGATGAAGCGGGGATCCTCGCCCCCCTCCAGCATCACCGCCAGGTAGTAGATCGAGGCGTCCACGTCGGATCCGCGGGTCGCCTTGATCCAGGCCGAGATGTAGTCGTAATGCTTGTCGCCCTGGCGGTCGTAGAGCAGGGCCTTGCGCTGCAGGGCGTCCTCGACTGCCGCGATCGAAACCTCGCTCTCGCCGGCCGCGGCGGTGGTCTCGGTCGCGCGCTCCAGCGCCGCCAGGGCGACGCGGGCATCGCCGCCGGCCCGGGCCGCCAGCATCCGAAGTGCCTCGTCCGGGATCGGCGGGGAGCCCGGGAGCCCGCGCTCGTCGGTCAGCGCGCGCCGCAGCAGGCCCTCGATCTCGTCGTCGGCGAGCGGCCGGAACTCGTAGATCTGAGTGCGGGAGAGCAGGGCCGAGTTGACCTCGAAGTAGGGGTTCTCCGTCGTCGCCCCGATCAAGGTCACCAGCCCCTCCTCCACGGCCGGGAGGAGGGCGTCCTGCTGAGCCTTGTTGAAGCGGTGGATCTCGTCGAGGAAGAAGATCGTCGGCCGCCCTGAGGCGCGGCGCTCCTCCGCGCGGGCGATCACCTCCCTGACCTCGGCCCGCCCTGCGTTGACGGCGGAGAGCTCCTCGAAGGCGCCCTCGATCCGGGCCGCGATGATCCGCGCCAGCGTCGTCTTCCCGGTCCCGGGCGGGCCGTAGAAGATCGCCGAGTGGGGCTCACCGGACTCGATCGCGACGCGCAGCGCCGAGCCCTCGCCGAGCAGGTGACTCTGCCCCACGAACTCGTCCAGGTATCGCGGGCGCATCCTGGTCGCGAGCGGCGCCTGCTCGGGCGGGACGCCGGTGCGCCGCGCCTCGCCGCCGGTCTCGAAGAGCCGCTCGCTCATGCGTGCTCGCCGGCCAGGCGCCCGGCCGCCTCCGTCGCGTCCCCGACAGTCGGGTAGACGTGAAAACGGGTCGCCCGCCCATCCCTCCACTCGTAGAGCCAGCCGAAGACGGTGTCGATCTCGACGCCGCTGGATGCCCCGCGGCCCACGACGTGGACCGGCACGACCAGCATTGACTCATCCACCTCGACGATCTCACCGAGGTCGTAGCTGATCTCGGCCCATGCCTCCTCCCACTGGCTCACCCATTGCCGAAAGCCCTGATAGCCACCGTAGGTACCGGAATTGACGATGCCGGGGGCGCCGTAGATCTCGCCTTCGGGGTCGATCAGTTGCCGGATCCTCTCCTCGTTGCCCTGCAGGTACGCGGCGAGGAGCTCGTAGACGCGCTCGACGTTCGGGTTCCCCATGCGCTTCCAGTATGAACCCGCGGCATGGCGCCTCTGAAGGTGCCGCGCTCGCCTTGGCCGGAGCGCCCCTCCCTTGAGGCCCTAAGCTGGGCCCGATGGAGCAGGGCACCGCCACGACCGCCGTCCCCCAGGGCCTCGGCCCCCGGGCGGTCGAGCTTCTCGGGCGCCTGATCCAGACGAACACGGTGAACCCGCCCGGGAACGAGCGGCCCGTGCAGGAGTTCCTGCGCGGGACGCTGACCGCCGCCGGCTTCGAGTGCGATCTGCTCGAGGCGGAGCCCGGTCGCCCGAACCTCGTCGCCAGGCTGCGCGGTGCCCAGGACGGGCCGACCCTCACCCTCCTCGGCCACGTCGACACCGTCCGCGCCGACCCCGACGAGTGGAGCTTCGATCCCTGGTCCGGCGATGTCGTCGACGGTTGGGTCCGCGGCAGGGGAGCGCTCGACATGAAGGGCCAGGTTGCCTCCGAGGTCGCGGCCTGCGTCATGCTCGGCGGCAGCGGCTGGCGCCCCGCGGCGGGCGATCTCCTCCTGGTGCTGACCGCCGACGAGGAGGTCGGCGGCGGGCTGGGCGCACACTGGCTCTGTGAGCGCCATCCCGACGCGGTGCGCAGCGACTTCGTCGTCAACGAGGGCGGCGGCGGGCTGGTCGAGTTCGGGAGCCGGCGCCTCTACACGCTCAGCGTTGGCGAGAAGGGGATCTTCCGGATGCGCCTCCGTACCAGGGGCCGGGCCGGGCACGCCTCCCTGCCGCGAATCGGCGACAACGCCCTGCTCAAGCTCGCCGGCTATATCTCCGCCCTCAGCGAGCAGCCGACGCCGGAGCCGACGCCGGTCGGCGAGGCACTGCTGGAGGCGCTCCTCGGTGAGCCTTTCCCCGGCCAAGAGGGGGTGCGGGCCGGGCTCGACCGCCTTCGGGCCGAGCAGCCCCTGCTCGCCGACTACCTGGTCGAGCCGATGCTTGGCGTGACGCTGACGCCGACGATCGCCGAGTCGGGCAGGAAGGCGAACGTGATCCCGTCGGAGGCGGAGGCGCTGATCGACTGCCGCGTGCCGCCGGGCTACGGCGAGGATGAGGCGCTCAGGCAGCTCGAGACGCTGATCGGCGAGGGCGATTACACCGTCGAGTTCAGCGAGGGCGTGGTCGGCAACAGCTCGCCGATGGAGTCGCCCCTCGCGGACGCCATCCGCGACTGGGTCCGCGAGGTCGACCCGGGTGCAGGCCTGGCGCCGATGGTGATGCCCGGGTTCAGCGACAGCAACCCGTTCCGCACCGCCTTCCCGGACGCGGTGGTCTATGGGTTCTGCCCGCATCGCGAGATCGGCTTGGTCGAGGCAGCGCCGCTCGTCCATGGAGCGGACGAGCGCGTTCCCACGTCAGACGTCGAGCTGGCGGCGAGCTTCTTCTACGAGCTGCCACGGAGGATGCTCGGGTGAGCGACGCGAGCCAGAACGGCGACAAAGCCTCGGCGCAGGAGGACTACGTCCTGCGTCTCGGCGGGATGGCGCTGCGCAACGGGCTCTTGATCCACGGCCCCACCTCATGGTCGGCGGCCGCGCGGGATGACTCCGGCGAGATCCAGGTCGCCTCCGGCCGGAAGCCTGCGCTGGCTCCGGACCTGGCCGCCCGGGTGCCGCTCTTACGCGGGCCGCTGAGGCTGGCAGAGGCCTTCATGCTGATCCCGACCGTGCGCATGAGGCTGCGCGCCGCACGGCTTCCCTTCGAGGACATCCGGGTGATCGGCGCGATGCTGGTCGCCTCGAGCGCGAGCCGGGCGCTCCGACGACGGGGCTCGAGCGCGGCACGTGAGCTGCTGCAGGCGGCCCTCGGCCTCGCCCCCGCGATGGTGGCGCTCAGTGATCGTGACCTGGCCGCCTACCACGGGGTCGAGCACAAGGCGATCGGCGCCTACGAGGCCGGCTCCGACGATCCAGCCTCCGCCACCAAGGAGCACGATCGTTGCGGGTCCAACCTGGTCGTCCCGATGCTGGTGCTCTCGGCGGCGGGGCAGCTCCTGCTCGAGCGCGCGCTCGAGCGGCCCGGCCCGCTCGCCAGGGCGGCCGTGGGGGTCGCCAGCGCCTCGCTGGCCGCCGAGATGTTCGCCTGGAGTGAGCGCAACTCCGATACGTCCGCCGCGCGCGCCTTCCATCGCCCGGGCTACGAGATCCAGAGGCTGATCGCCACGAAGGAGCCGACTCCCGAGCAGCTCGAGGTCGGGGTGGCGGCGCTGCGCGAGATCCTCCGCGTCGAGCAGGAAGCCGACGGCGAGCGGGCGCAGGGCGATCCGCTGCCCGCGACGTAGACTCAAGCGCGTGCTCGGCCGGATCGACCACATCGGCGTCGCCACCGATGACCTCGACGCGGCGGTTGCCCTCTATGAGGGCACCCTCGGGATGCCGGTGGCGCACCGCGAGACCGTCGAGAGCCAGGGGGTCGAGGCGGTGCTGCTCGACATCGGGGAGGGTCATGTCGAGCTGCTGCGTCCGCTCGGGCCGGACACCCCGATCGGCAAGTACCTCGACAACAAGGGCCCGGGCCTGCACCACGTCGCCTACGCCGTGGACGACATCGAGGGCGTGCTCGGCAAGCTCAAGGAGGCGGGGATCGAGATGATCGATTCGGAGCCGCGGGTCGGGATCCGGCAGTCGCGAGTCGCCTTCGTTCACCCGCGCTCCACCGGCGGGGTGCTGACCGAAATCGTCGAGCCTGCAGAGGGACACTGATGGCGGCCGAGCGGGTCGAGATCGGCTTCGTCGGAGGCCAGGTGATCGGCGTCCGGGTGGCCGAGGCGAAGCTGAAGGAGCTCCGTAAGGAGATCTCCTCGACCGCGAAGAGCTCGACCGAAGCGGCCCGCTGGTTCGAGTTGGAGAGCGAGGACGGCGCCGTCACCCTCGATCTGACCCGGATCGTATTCATCCGCGGCGCCCCGGGCGAGCATCGCATCGGCTTCACCGGATGAAGCTGCGCCACCTGGTGCTCGGCGCTGCCGCCGGCGTCGCCGGGGCGGCGCTCTGGTGGCGGAAGAACCCGTCCGCCTGCCCCTACGGGCAGCGCTTCTGGGTCGAGGCGCCGCATCCGCTGATCACCCGGCAGCGGCTTCGCGAGATACTCGACCCCCGGCCGGGTGAGCGGATCCTCGAGGTCGGTCCCGGGACCGGCTACTACACGCTCGACGTCGCCGAGTGGGTCAAGCCCGGAGGCCAGGTGGACATCCTCGATCTCCAGCAGGAGATGCTCGACCACACGATGAGACGGGCCGGAGAGCGGGGAATTTCGAACGTGACGCCCACGCAGTCCGACGCCACCGGCGATGCCCTACGAGGACGGGACCTACGATGCCGCGTTCCTGGTCACCGTCCTCGGCGAGATCCCGGATCAGGACGCGGCTCTTCGCGAGTTGGAGCGGGTGCTGAAGCCCGGCGGGCGGCTGGTGGTCGGAGAGCTGCTCGGGGACCCGCACTACGTCAGGCTCGCGCCGATGCGGCTGCGGGCCGGCGGGGTCGGGCTCGCCTACGAACGACGGGTGGGCAACGCCCTCGGGTATTTCGCCAGGTTCGTGAAGGGCTAGCCGCGCGCGGCGAGGGCGGCCCAGAGCCGCTCCTCGGCGTCGAGCACCCGCGCGGCCTCGTCGCCCAGCGCCCGCCACTGCTCGGGATCCGGCTGCTCAGGCTCGCTCGCGGTCCGGGCGGCGAGGGCAAGGTTGCTCCAGTCCTCGGCGGCCTCGGCCGCGAGCGCTGACTCCTCGAAGCCCGCCTCCTCCAGGAAGCGGGAATACATCCGCCTGAAGTTGCCCCCGCCGGTCCCGCGCCGCTCGACCACCTGGTAAAGAAAGCGCGCGCACCACTGCCAGTCCTCGGCCACTTCCGGCCAGCTGGCCACCTCGGCGGCGAAGCGCCTCATCGCCGGCAGCCCCTCGAAGTCGCCGAGCGGCGGCTCGAGCATCTGGCTGGCCGCCCGCTCGATCGCCTTTGGTGCATGAGCAAGCAGGTCATCGCGGTCGAGCTCCACGCCCTCCGGAAGCTCGATCGCGTGGCCCTCCAGCGGAAAGAGCGGCTGCTGGGAATGCCGCGCCTCGCGCAAGCCCTCAAGCGAGGTGGTCTGCAGGTCCTCGAAGGCCGTGTCGGAGAGCCAAGCCAGCTCCTCGTCGTATCCGGCCAGGACCACCGCGTGGCCGGGGAAGTGGGCCGAGCGGCCGTAGTGATCGAGGTAGTAGAGGTCGGTGAGCAGCAGGACGGGCCTCCCCTCGTCCACCGCCTCCCTCGCCATCTGCCAGGAGCCCTCCGGGTCTGCGTCGGTGCTCAGGCGCAGCGGGGCGCCGGTGAGCTCGAGGAAGTTCTCCTCGAGCCGAGCCGCCCGGCCGTTCGTGAAGCGCGACGGGGAGTGCTCGTCGAGGACGACGTAGTAGAAGCAGGCACCCGCGCCGAGCCCGAACGCCATCTCCTCGGAGATCTCTGTGCCGTGGAAGCCGAGCAGGTTGCGCAGCGCGGTCGAGCCGCAATGGTTGCCGGGCACGTGCCGGTAGCCGGGCACCATCACCCTGTTGGCTGTCTCGGCCATGAACCGATTGTCGCGGATCAGGCCCGCACGCCGCTAATGCGGCGCCCCCTTATCCTGCGCCGCCGTGCTTGCTCGCCTCGACAGTCGGCTGCTCTACGCCATGCGGACGCGCTTCCATGGGCCCACGGCGGAAGCCGTCGCAAAGGGACTGGGCAGGATCGGCGAGTACGGCGCCGTTTGGCTGGTGATCGGGATCGTGCTCGCCTTCGCCAACCCCGACAACGGCGAGGACTGGATCCTCGCGGGGATCCTCGGCCCGGTCGCAATCGGCCTCAACTATGCGGTCAAGCTGATCGTCAGGCGCCCGCGGCCGGTGCTCGAGGGTCTGCCGCCGCTGGGAGGCGCTCCGAGTGCGCTCAGCTTCCCCTCGGCTCACGCCACCTCGTCGTTTGCCTGCGCGACGGCGATGACGCGGATCGCGCCCGAGGCGGCGATTCTCTACGTCCTGGCGGCCGCGATCGCCGCCTGCCGTCCGTACCTCGGCATGCACTACCCGTCCGACGTGATCGCCGGGGCGTTGCTGGGCATCGGCCTCGGCCTGATCGCCCCGCTCTAGGCCGGTGCGACGCCGCCGATGAAGATCGGGATCGTCGGGCTCCCGAACGCGGGCAAGTCGACGCTGTTCAACGCCCTGACCGCTGCAGGGGCAGAGACCGGTGACTATCCGTTCACCACTGTCGAGCCCAATGTGGCCGTCGTCCAGGTCCCTGACGAGCGGATCGAGGCGGTCGCAGAGACGGTCGGCTCCTCGGAGGTCGTGCACGAGACGATCGACTTCCACGACATCGCCGGCCTGGTCAAGGGCGCGTCCCAGGGCGAGGGCCTCGGCAACCAGTTCCTTGCCTCGATCCGGGAGACGGACGCGATCTGCCACGTGATCCGGGCTCACGGCGCGGGCGCGGTCGCCCACCCCGAGGGGCGGATCGACCCGGTTGCGGATGCCGAGCTGGTCGAGACCGAGCTGCTCGCGGCCGACCTCGAGAGCGCGGAGCGCCGCCTTGAGCGAGTCAGCAAGGAGGCGCGATCGGGCGACAAGGAGGCGATCGCCGAGCGCGACTGGCTCGACCGGATCGTCGAGGCGCTGGCCGCCGGGCGCCCGGCGCGCGAGGTCCCGGTGCCGGAGGCTGCGCCGGACGCTCTTCGCAAGCTCTCGCCCCTGACCGCCAAGCCGGTCCTCTACGTGGTCAACGTCGACGAGGGCGAGACCGAGGCGCCGCCGGACCTCGTCGCACATGCCGACGAGATGGAGGCCAAGGTGGTGGTGATCTCGGCGCGGGTCGAGGCGGAGCTGGGCGAGCTCGATCCCGACGAGGCGGAGGAGATGCGTCACGAGCTCGGCATCGAGCGGTCTGGGCTCGAGCGCCTGATCCGCGCCGCGTTCGAGCTCCTCGACCTGATCACCTTCTTCACGGCGGATGCTGGCAAGGAGGCGATGGCGCGGACTCTCCCCCGTGGCGGCACGGCCTATGACGCTGCGGGCCGCGTCCACACCGACATCCAGCGCGCCTTCGTCCGCGCCGAGGTGATCGCCTGGGAAGAGCTGGTCGACGCCGGCGGGTACGCCGCCGCGCGCGAACGCGGCACGCTGCGGATCGAGGGCCGCAACTACGTCGTCCGCGACGGCGAGGTGGTCCACATCAGGACATAGCCGGTGGCTCGGACTAGAGTCGCGACGATGACGGCGCCTCGACCGACCGGTGATCGCCTCGGGCTGACCTACGGCTACAGCCTTCCCGAGGGCGCCGAGCCGATCGAGGGCGACCGAGTCGTGGTCGACGTGGGGGGCCCGCGTCCGGTCGAGGCGATCGACGGCGGAGGGGCCGTCGCGATCGCCCGGCACCGCTTCGACCGGACCGTCCCCGCCCACCTCGTCGACCACCGCGCCAACGTCCGCGCCGTGTGCGAGCTCGGCTGCAACCGGGTACTCGCCCTGGGCTCCGCCGGGAGCCTTGACGAGAGGCTCGAGGTCGGCACGCTGATCTGCCCCGACGACTTCTACGCGCCGGAGATCGCCCCGAGCTTCTACGACGACCCGCGAGGCCACTCCATTCCCGGCTTCGATCCCGACTGGCGCAAGGTCATCCTTGATACGTGGCGGGACCGCAGCGAGACCGAGCTCGTCGACGGCGGCGTCTACGCGCAGACGATCGGCCCGCGCTTCGAGACGCCGGCCGAAGTCCGGGCCCTGGCCAGGGTCGCGGACGTCGTCGGAATGACGATCGCCGCCGAGACGGTGCTGGCCGGAGAGGCGGGGCTGGCGTACGCGGCCGTCTGCACGATCGACAACCTCGCCAACGGCATCTCGAACGTGCCGCTGACGGTCGAGGAGTATCAGCACGGGCGGAACCGCACCTCAAAGACCCTGTCGGCCGCGCTCGAGTCCGTACTGCCGGCCCTCGCCACCGGGACGCCGCTCAGTTGAGCCTCGCGATCACCGACGCGGTGCTCCGCGGGCAGGCGGTCGGCCTGAGGGTGGAGGACGGGGTGATCACCGAGCTCGGGCCCGTCCGTGCACCCCAAAGCCGGCGACGACGTGATCGACGCGGACGGCCTCCTGCTCAGCCCGCCGATGGTGAACGGTCACACCCATGCCGCGATGACCCTCTTTCGCGGCTTCGGCGACGACATGCCGCTGATGGACTGGCTGCGGACCCGGATCTGGCCCGCGGAGGCGAAGCTCGAGCCGGACGACGTCTACTGGGGTACCCGCCTGGCGTGCCTGGAGATGATCCGCTCGGGAACCACGCGTTTCTTCGACATGTACTGGCACGGGGTGGAGGCCGCCCGGGCGACGGTCGACGCGGGGGTGCGCGCGGCGATCAGCAGCGTCCTGATCGACCAACTCGACCCCGCCAGGGGCGAGGGAATGAGGGGCGAGGTGCTCGAGTCGCTCGACCGGATCGCCGAGGCCAACCCCCGCGTCAGCCCCAGCCTCGGCCCGCATGCGATCTACACGGTGAGCTCCGGGTCGCTCGCCTGGATCGCCGAGGTCGCCGCCGAGCGACAGATTCCGTTGCAGATCCATCTTGCCGAGACCGAGCAGGAGGTGACTGACTGCCTCGAGGCCCACGGTAAGCGTCCTGCCGCCTATCTCGACGAGCTCGGCTTCCTCGGACCGCGGACGCTGCTCGCGCACGGTATCTGGCTCGACGAAGCAGAGCTGGAGCTGATCGCCGAACGCGGCGCGACCGTGGTCACGAATCCCGCCGCCAACATGAAGCTCGCCGTCGGGGGGATCTTTCCGTATCCCGAGGCGGCGCGAGCTGGCGTCGCCGTCGGGCTCGGCACTGACGGCGTCTCCTCGAACTCCAACCTCGACATGTTCGAGGAGGTGAAGCTCTTCGCCCTGGGACAGAAGCACGCCAGCGGCGACCCCTCGACGCTGCCCGCCGGTCAGGCCATGGCGATCGCGCGCGGCCTGCGCTCGCCGATGCTCGGGGGCACCCGACTCGATGTGGGGCAGCCCGCCGACTTCCTCCTCCTGCGCAGCTCGGACCCCGAGCTCTCCGCCGGCGACCTCGACGCCGACCTGGTTTACGCGGCGAGCGGCTCGGTGGTCGACACCACCGTGGTCGCCGGACGGGTCCTGATGCGAGACCGGGTGGTGCCTGCCGCCGACGAGCTCGTAGCGGAGGTCCGCTCGCGGGCGGCTCGCCTCACCGCCTGACTCGAAGGCGTCGAGCGATAGCGTCCCGGCGGCCATGCGCACCAAGGCGCGATTCCCGGACGTCCCGGAGAAGGCCGGGCACTACGAGAGCCTCTACCTGAAGCTCACCCAGCCCGGCGGGGGCCGCGGCGCCTGGATCCGTCATACCGTTCACAAGCGCCCGGGGGAAGCTCCGACCTGTGCGCTCTGGTTCGTCCTCTTCGACTCGAGTGCCGCGGGGCCCCGCGCCACCAAGCGCCAGTTCGGCGCCGACGAGCTTGCCGCCGCGCCCGACTTCTACATCCGCGTCGCCGACGCGACTCTGACCGACGGTCGCGCCACCGGACGCGTCGCGACGGACGTGCTCGAGGCCAAGTGGGACCTGAGCTTCGCCGACTCGCACGAGCCCTTCCACCACCTACCGCGCGACTTCCTCTACCGCACCCGGCTTCCCAAGACCAAGTTCCTGAGCCCCTACCCGGACGCGGTCTTCAACGGGCGGCTGGAGGTGGACGCCGAGCGGATCGAGGTCCAGGGGTGGCGCGGGATGATCGGTCACAACTGGGGCGTCGAGCACGCCGAGCGCTGGGTCTGGGTCCAGGGCTGCGGCTTCGAGGGCCGCTCACCGGAGGACTACTTCGACATGGCGGTCGGCCGGATCAAGGTGGGCGGGGCGACCACCCCGTGGGTAGGCAACGCAATGCTGATGCTGGACGGCACCCCGCATCGGCTCGGCGGCTTCGGCCACATCCCGAGCACCGAGATCTCAGAGCAGCCGACGAGCGCGCGCTTCGGGCTCAAGGGCAAGGGCGTGGCGGTGAGCGGCAGCGTCCGGGCGCCGGCCAAGGACTTCGTCGCCTGGATCTACGCCGACCCGGTCGGCCCGGAGCACAACACGCTCAACTGCTCGATCTCGGACCTCGACCTGCAGGTCGAGCTCGACGGCCGGCCGACGGAGACCCTCGAGGTCTCAGGGGCGGCGGCGTACGAGTTCGGCACGCGGGACAGGGACCACGGCATCCCGGTGCAGCCGTACCCGGACGGGTAGCGCCTCGCGGGTCGGCGGCTATGCGAGCGCTTCGAACTCGTCGTCCGTGAGCTCGATCTCGAGCGCTCCGAGGTTCTCGCGAAGGTGCTCGATCGACAGCGTGCCCGGGATCGGCAGCACGACCGGCGAGCGGCGAAGCAGCCAGGCGAGCGCGATCTGCTCCGGGGATGCGTTGTGGCTCTCTGCGATCGCACCGAGAGACCCCGGCGAGGCTCCCTTGAGCGGGTAGTACGGAACGAAAACCATCCCGTTCTCCTCGCAGTAGTCGACGATGTCGTCCGAGCTTCGCTCGGCGACGTTGTAGTGATTCTGAACCGCCGCGATCGGCGCGACCTTGCGGGCGGCCTCGATCTGCTCGAGGTCGACGGCAGAGATCCCGATCTCCTTGACCCTGCCCGCGTCGCGGTACTCCGCGATCGTGCCGAGGCTCTCCTCAAGAGGGATCTGCGGGTCGACACGATGCAGGTAGTAGAGATCGATCACGTCGGTCCGGAGGCTCTCGAGGCTCTGCTCGATCTGCGCGCGGAGCGCCTCGGGGCTGCCGCTCCCGCTGTAGCCGCCCTTCGTCGCAACCACCAATCCGCCAGGCTTCGGCGAGAGCGCCTCGCCGATTGCGCGCTCGCTGTCGCCGCCCGCATAGACGTGAGCGGTATCGATCAGGCCGAGGCCGGCCTCGACGGCTTGCCGCAGGAAGGCGCGGTTCTCGGGCGTCGAGGTGAGGCGATTGGTGCCGAGCCCGATGCGTGCAACCTCGGTACCGGCAACGGTCAGCGTCCGGGACGGCGCCGACGGTTGAGTGGACACGCCCTCAGACTACGAAAGCGGAGGTAGCGGCTTCCAAGCGGTTCGGGGCAACTACTTCTTCTTGAAGAACGCCCAGGTATCCGGCAGCACGAGGGCGTCGCGCAGCTGCGGGCCCACGACGGTGGTGGTGCCGCCCGTGCCGATCAGGTTGGCGCGGACGATCCGAGGCGAGACTCCGCGCTGGGTGACGACGATGTTCCTGAGCTTGCCGCGCAGGCCGAGCCCCCGCAGGGCCGAGTTCATCCGGCCGAGCGAGAACTTCCGCTTCCAGCGCTCGTAGGGCGAGCCCGCCTCCGCCTCGTACGGGTCGTCCACGCCCCGCAGGTACGGGATCGGCGGCTGGCCGAAGCCGAGCGAGGAGAACTCGTTGTTCTCGGTGTGGCCTCCCGAGGTCGAGAAGAAGAAGGTCTGCGCGACCCGGCCGCCGTAGAGGACGACCTGCAGATGTGTGGCTCTCACCGCCTGGTCCGTCTTGGCGGTCTCCGCCCCGACGCCGCCGTAGGCCTGGCTGCGGGTGTCGTCGAAGACGTCGAAGCTGCTGCCGTGGGCTGCCGTCGAGAGCGCGAAGGAGCGGGCGGCCACCGCCTGGGCCTCGAGTGCCTCGGGAGGCCAGGACGCAGGGGACTCCTTCGATACCACGCCCCTGACGTAGTCCTCGAGGTTCACGACGTTGATCGCGTCGAGGCCGCCCGAGGATCCCCGCACCTCGAGGGAGCCACGGTAGGTGCCCTTGCCGGCGACGGTCACGGTCGGGGCTCCGGCCGCGGTCATCGTCGGCCCGCAGCGCGCGATCACCCTGCCCTTCTTGGAGCGCACCACCACGCCGGACCCCTTCTGCTTCGCGACGTAGCCCTTGCCCGGCTTGAGAGCCGCCCCGCAGGCCGAGCCGGCACCGCGGAAGTTGACGCTGCGGGCGTCGTCTCGCAGCAGCACCCGCACCGTCTGATCCGTAACGGCCCCGACCGTGGTGCCGGTGTAGTAGTGGGCGAGGATGTCGCGGTAGCCGAACCCATTCTTCGCGTAGCCGTAGGCGCCGTACTGGCTCATCCCCACGCCGTGGCCGAAGCCGGCGCCCTTGACGATCCAGACCTTGGCCGAGGCGGACGCGGGGAGGGCGAGACCGCAGAGCACCGCCGCCAGCACGATCGTCCTCAGCCCCCGAAGCATCGTCCCAAGGAATAACGGCCCTCTCGGCGGGAAGTTGCGGCGGGCTAGGCTGTGAGTAGGGAATTTCAAGGAGAGTCAAGGAGAAGACGATGGCGACCGAGACGATTCAGGCCACCGACCACAAGCTCTACGTCGCCGGCGAATGGATCGAGACCGGCGAGTGGTCGGAGGTGGAGGCCCCCTATGACGGGACCGTGGTCGGTCGCGTGCCGAAGGGGGATGCGGCGCTAGTCGGGAAGGCCGTTGAGGCCGCGCAGCGTGCGTTCGATGCGGGCGACTTTCCGGCGCACGCACGCGCCGCCGTGCTCGACCGCGCGGCCGAGCTGGTCCGCGAGCGCGAGGACGACCTCACCATGACGATCGCCGCCGAGGCCGGCAAGCCGGTGAAGACGGCGCGGGTCGAGGCACAGCGCTGTGTCTCGACGATGCAGTTCTCCGCCGTCGCCGCCCGCACCCTGACCGGCCACACCGTGCCGATGGAGGCAGGTGCCGCGGGGGAGGGCAAGCTCGGGATCGTGATCCGAGTCCCGTACGGCGTGGTCGGCGCGATCAGCCCCTTCAACTTCCCCCTCAATCTGGTGGCCCACAAGCTCGGTCCCGCGATCGCCGCCGGCAACGCGGTCGTACTCAAGCCCGCTGGGCACACCCCCATCTCGGCAATCAAGCTGGCGGAGGTCTTCTACGACGCCGGGCTGCCCCCGAACTGGCTGCAGGTCGTCTGCGGGTCTGGGTCCGACGTCGGCAATGCGATCGTCGAGAGCGACCAGATCCGTGCCATCACGTTCACCGGTTCCGCGCCCGTCGGCTGGGGTATCCGCTCCAAGGCCCCGCACAAGAAGGCGAACCTCGAACTCGGCTCCAGCGCCCCGCTGATCGTCAACGACGACGGCGACTGGGAGCAGGCCGCCGACAAGGCCAAGCTCCACGCCTTCTCCCACGCCGGCCAGAGCTGCATCTCCGTGCAGCGGATCCTGGTTCATGAATCGGTCGCCGACGACTTCACCAAGCGCTTCGTCGCCAACGTCGAGTCCCTGGTGACCGGCGACCCGATGGACGAGAACACCGACGTCGGGCCGCTGATCTCGCGCGACGACCGAGATCGGGTCAAGTCATGGGTCGACGAGGCCGAGTCTGCGGGCGGCGAGATCCTGACCGGCGGCGAGCTGGTCGACGAGGATCGCTGTCTCGCGCCGACCGTGATCAGGAACGACCCGCGCGAGTGCCACACCTGGAAGGACGAGATCTTCGGGCCCGTGGCGACGATCCACACCTTCAAGACATTCGACGAGGCGCTGGAGATGGCGAACGACTCACGCTATGGGCTCCAGGCCGGGGTCTTCACCCGAGATCTGGGCAGGGCGAAGAAGGCCGGCGAGGTGCTCGAGTTCGGCGGCGTGCTGATCAACGAGGTGCCCACCTTCCGCACCGACCAGATGCCCTATGGCGGCGTCAAGGACTCGGGCAACACCCGCGAGGGCCCCGACTACGCGGTCCGAGAGCTGACCGAGGAGCGCCTGGTCACTTTCCAGGGCTAGCGTCCAAACCTCAGCCGCTGGAGCGATCCAACCAAGGGCCCGGCCTGTACGTCGCTAGAGCCCGGGCGCATTGCCCGCGTGAGCGGATCAGCTCGTGCCGTCTCATTCCGACGTCGACGAAGACGACATTGGAGTACGGCTGGAGTTTCGCGGTGCCCTGCTCGGCGAGCGTGATCCTGTCGTAGAGGGGCGTCGCCAGCCAGTCGATCGCGACGCCCTTCGGCGAGCAGCGCACCCTCGACCCCTCGAACACTGGATAAGTCTCGATCGAGCTCGAGGTCACCAGCCGCGCCGCCGGAAACAAGTCGTAGTTGACGTTCAGCACCGGGACGCCGCGAGCGGTCTCTGCCGGGTAGTCGAAGACGAGGACCACGGCGCCGTCGGGAGGACGCGCCCGCTCTACCGCCGACAGAACTTTTGGCTGGAGCTCGGTGGAGCGCAGCCACTTGTCCTGCTGGTAGAGATCCTGGATCCCGTAGCCGATCGCCACGGCGATCGCGCCGGCTACGGCCCATCGGTAGCCGTTTCGCCCCAAGAGCGAGCCGGCCGAGCGCAGCACCGCCCAGACGAGCACCGCTGCCGGATAGAGCGCGAGGATGTTCACGCGATCCTCGAGGCCCCGGAAGGTGGGCGTGTAGAAGGCCTGCGGGATGTAGACCGCCCAGCAGAGCGCGAGGGCCCCAAGCGCGGCTGCAGCGACGATCGGCCAGCGGATCCCGGCACGCCTCCCGTCAGCCGAGGCAAGAGCGCGCGAGCGCAGCGCGGCGAGGACGAGGACGGCGAGTGCGGCGCCCAGGACGATCGCGGTCAGGGCGGGGGAGATCTCCGCCGGGATCGAGACCGGCAGCAACGTGCCCGCGATCAGATCGCCACCCTCACGAGCGATGTCGGGTATGTGGCGAAGCTGCTCCGCGAGGCTCGCAACGTGCTTGTTGGTGTTCTGCTCCGTGTAGATCGCCGCCGCGGCGACCGCCGGGACGTCGAGCGCCATTCGAGGTAGCGCGGCGCGCCACCCGCCGAGCCAGGCGTATGCGGTCCAGGCGAACAGCGCGACGGCGGTGGTGACCTCGTAGGTGAGGATGCTCGCCACGTAGCAGGCCGTCGCCGCGACGTGGATCAACACGCCCCGCGGGCCCTCGACCCGCAGGCCGCGCAGGGCAATCAGAAAACCCGCGAACAGCAGCAGGACGGCGAAGTTGTTGAGGGAGCCGGTGGGCCACAGCCTGACCGAGGAGGCCCAGGGGAAGAGCAGCGCCAGCAGCGTGATCGGAATCGCGTCCTCGGGCGGGAAGCGAAGCCCGCGGATCACGAAGTAGAAGCCGACCGTACAGCCGAGGGTGAGCAACGCCGCGATCAGGTGATGGCGGGCGGGATCCGTGCCGAGCACCTCGTATGAGCCGATCAGCAGGATGCCGAGGAGCGGCTTGGCCCCGAGGATGTCGAACTGCCGCGAGACCGCCTCGGAGAACCCGTAGGTGTGCCACTCCCACTGGATCGCCCAGTCGTCCGAGTAGAAGCCGCCGTCGGCGACCTGCCGGACGACGATCAACAGCCAGAACCCGAGGGCGAGCGCGACGGCGACGGACGCTGCGATCCGCACCTGCTGTGAGCCGGCGCGCCCGGACACGATTCCCAAGTGTGAGCGCTCAGTCGTGCGGGCGCGCCATCTTGCGATGGTCGAGCGCCTGTTCGAGGATCTCCTCGTCGACTCCCATTTCCCGCGCCACCTCGCGCAGCGGCCGGCCGGAGGCATTGGCCTCCTTGACGATCTCTGTGGCGCGGTCGTAGCCGATGTGGGGATTGAGCGCCGTGGCGGTCGCCAGCGTCGCCTCGGCGTGACGCTCCAGCATCTCCTCGTTCGGCTCGATTCCGCTGACGCACTTCTCGTCGAGCGTGCGCACGGCGGCGGCCAGCAGTTTGATCGAGTCGAGCAGGTTGCGGGCGATCAGCGGCACCCGCACGTTGAGCTCGAACTGCCCCTGGCTCCCCGCCATCGTGATTGCGGTGTCATTGCCGACCACCTGGTCGGCCACCTGGATCACGACCTCCGCCACCACCGGGTTGACCTTTCCGGGCATGATCGAGGAGCCCTTCTGCAGCTCGGGCAGCATGATCTCGGCGAGGCCGGCCCTGGGGCCTGAGCCCATCAGGGCGAGATCGTTGGCGATCTTGAGCAGCGAGACGGCCACTGTCTTGAGGGCGCCCGAGAGCTCCACCAGCGCGTCGCGGTTGCCCTGCGCCTCGAACGGGTCGGCGGGCTCGGAGACGTCGAGCCCGGTCTCGGCGCTGAGCTTCTCGCGGACCCTCGCGGCGAACTCAGGATGGGTGTTGAGCCCCGTGCCGGTGGCGGTGCCGCCGAGCGGGATCTGTCCCACCCGGCCAAGCGTGGCGCGAACCCGCTCCGCTCCAAGGCGGATCTGCGCGGCGTATCCGGAGAACTCCTGGCCGAGGGTGACCGGGACCGCGTCCATCAGGTGCGTGCGCCCCGCCTTGACGACGTCGGCGAACTCGTCGGCCTTGCGCTCCAGCGCGGCGCGCAGCTCGTCGAGGGCGGGGAGCAGGTCGGAGTGGACCTCGCCCAGGGCGGCGAGGTGCACGGCCGAGGGGAAGACGTCGTTGGAGGACTGCCCCATGTTGACGTGATCGTTGGGGTGAGCCTCGTCGCCTGCGAGCTCCGCCATCACCTCGTTCGCATTCATGTTCGAGGAGGTCCCTGAGCCGGTCTGGAACACGTCGATCGGAAACTGGTCGTCGTGTTCGCCATTGGCGACCTCGTCGCCCGCCTTCGCAATCCGCTCGGCGAGGTCGGCGTCGAGCTTGCCCAGCTCGGCGTTCGTTCGCGCCGCAGCCGCCTTCAGCCTGCCCAGCCAGTGGATGACTGGAGCGGGGATCGGCTGGCCCGAGATCTGGAAGTTCTTGACGGCCTTGGACGTCTCATCACCCCACAGTTCGGTTCGAGTCGCCATCCACTCAGGCTATCTACCCGGATTGGCGGCCGGCGGCATAGCCCCGTCCGAAGGCGCGCTCGAAGCTCGCCGGCAGTGTCCCGCCGGTCTGGCTGAAGCGAGCGGCGGAGTTGAGCCGACGGACGAGGTCGGTGTGAATGGGATCGGCTCCCTTGCTGACCGCGCCGAGCAGGTAGCCGAGCTCGAGCGGAGCCGGGCCCGCCGGGTCACGCCGGGCCTCGGCGTTGAGCTTGGTCGCCGCGACGATCATCTCCTGCCCGATGCTGGCGAGCTGGCCCGCATCCTGCTCCGGGACGAGGCAGTCGGAGATGGGTGTGGTCCCGGCCAGCCGAACCGGCGCCGGAGCGCGCTCGAGCGACCGCAGATACGCCTGGTTGCCGGCCAGGCAGGCCGCGGGGGCCTCGTCGTTCTGCTTGTTGCCGCAGCCGCCGATCAGGAGGATGGCTGCGGCCACCACCGTGAGGGCGATGGGCTGGCGCATCATGTGATCGTACGTCCGCCGCGGCCCATAACTTGATCATCCGTGACCGACGAGGCGACGCCCCTTCGCCCCATCGATCCGCTCGCCCATCGGGCCCTCGAGGCGTTGGTGCGGGCCGAGGCGAACCTGACGCGCCGCTTGGCGGCGGACCTCGAGAGGATCGGCGTCTCCGCGACCGGCTTCACCATGCTCGTCCTGCTGACCAGCGCCGGGGGGCGCCTCGAGCTGCGGACGATGCGCCGCCGTCTCGGGGCCTCGAAGGCGACCGCGACCGAGGTGCTGGACACCCTCGAGAACCGCGGCTTCGTCAATCGCAGCAGGTTGGAGAGCGACCGCAGGGCGGTCGCCGTGGCCCTCACCCAGGCGGGCTACAACCTCGTCACGCACGCGTTCCCGGCGCACGCGGAGCGCGTCCGGGAGGCGTTCGGCGTACTCGAC
Organism: uncultured Solirubrobacterales bacterium; assembly: GCA_963695675.1. Lineage (GTDB taxonomy): Bacteria > Actinomycetota > Thermoleophilia > Solirubrobacterales > 70-9 > DASUPK01. The sequence goes on along the minus strand of CAVOGY010000005.1, from coordinate 904,757 downwards.
GAGACCGAGAAGCGGCAGCTCGCAGACCTCTGCCGCAAGCTCGACCGCGCGGCGTAGCGGGCTAGTAGCCCGTGCGGCGGCGAGGTTTGGCGGAGTCGTCGAGCGTCGGGTCCGGCCTGCCTCGAACGAAGGTCAGGTAGAGACCAAGGACCAATCCCACCGCGCCGACGATCATCAGGATCAGGCCGACGGTTGGGATGTCCACTGCCTGCCAGTTGTCCTTGACCGCATAGCGCAGGATGGCGCCGACCGCGATGAGGAACAGAGAAGAGCCGATCGTCATATCTGCATGCTGCTCGCCAGCGCGGGTCCTAAACCCTTCTGGACGAGTCCTAAACCCTCCTCGACGAAGATCTCAGGTCGCCCAGGTGGCGGCCAGCCGGCCGGGGGTGAGGCCCGAGAGGGCGACGCAGTCCCGGGTCATGTGCGCCTGGTCCGCATAGCCGAGCTCGGCGGCGAGCCGCGCGAGATCACCATCCCCACTCCTGATCGCGGGTGACTGTGAGACCAATCGCCGGAAGCGCAGGATCCTGTCGAGCGTCTTCGGCCCGTATCCGACGAACCGGTGGAAGCGGCGCCTGAGCTGGCGATCGCTGATACCGAGCGCGTCTGCGAGCCACTCAACTCGACTGCCGGGAAAGCCGAGCCGGCGGGTGGCCGCGAGGACCAGAGGGTCTGGTCCTCGGTCCCGCAACCGGGAGCTGACCAGCCCTTCGAGGAGCTCGAACGCAGCGTCGTCTCCGCTCTCGCCGAGCCGCTCGCGTAGCTCCGTGCCCGTGGTCCCAAGCACGTCCTGTAGGGGAAAGTGGCCGTCGAGGACCTCACTTGCCGGCATCCCAATCAGGGCGCCAGCCACGCCAGGCCTGAGCCGCACACCGCGAATCACCTGGCCTGGGCTGATCGGGGTCGGTCTGGCCCTCCGATCGGGTCCCGCGAGAACCACCTCGCCGTCCCGCCAGAGCAGGTCCATACAGCCATCGGGCAGGATCAGCGTCGAGCTGGACGGCGAGCCTTCCGGCACGACCCGCATCCATCGACAGGCGACCAGCGGATGCAGGTCGCGGGATGGAGCGAACTCGCTATAGGCGCTCACGCTCGGAACCTACTGAACGTCCGAAATGTTCAAGGCAGCGATGTGATTGCCCGCTAGCGTCGGGCTCAATCCAACCTGAAGGGAGCTCAAATGGATCAGCGCCTCAGCCTCGTCACGCTAGGGGTCTCCGACCTCGACCGCGCCCGCAACTTCTACGAGGCGCTCGGCTGGCGCAGCGGGGCCGAGGAGGGGGATGACGTGGTCTTCTTCCAGTCAGGCGGCATGGCCCTCGCCCTCTGGGACCGGGCGAAGCTGGCGGAGGACAGCGCGGTCAGCGACGCCGGAGGTTGGGGTGGCGTGACCTTCGCCTATAACACCCGCTCGCCGGAGGAGGTCGACCGGGTGATCGAGGAGGCTCGCGCCGCCGGCGCCACGATCGGGCGAGAGCCGGGCAAGACCTTCTGGGGCGGACATTCGGGAATCTTCATCGACCCTGACGGACACCCCTGGGAGGTGGCGCACAACCCGCGCTGGACGATCGAGGACGACGGATCCCTCACGCTGCCCGACTGATCCCCAACAGCCGGCTCGGGCCCGGCTGCTCACGGCTGCCAGAATCCGCCGCTCATGGCGAGATTCCGGCCTGTTGACCCGAAGCAGTCCTTCCCCGAGCTCGAGGAGCGGATCCTCGAGCGCTGGCGCGAGCGCAACGTCTTTCATCGCTCACTCGCCAACCGCGAGTCAGATCCCCTCTGGGGCTTTTACGAGGGACCGCCGACCGCGAACGGCCGCCCCGGCTCGCACCACGTCCTCGCCCGCGTCTTCAAGGACATCTATCCCCGCTTCCGGACCATGACCGGCCATCTGGTGCCCCGCAAGGCCGGCTGGGACTGCCACGGCCTGCCTGTGGAGCTCGAGGTCGAACGCGAGCTCGGGATCACCTCGAAGGAGGAGATCGAGGACTACGGGATCGCGGAATTCAACGACCGCTGCCGCGAGTCCGTCTTCCGCTATGTCGAGGAGTGGAACCGCCTCACCGAGCGGATCGGCTTCTGGCTCGATCTGGACGACCCCTACGTGACGATGACCAACGAGTACATCGAGTCGGTCTGGTGGGCGCTGAGGCGGATCTGGGATGACGGGCTGCTCTACGAGGACTACAAGGTCGTCCCCTACTGCCCGCGCGACGGCACCGCCCTCTCCTCCCATGAGGTGGCGCTCGGCTACCACGACGTCGAGGATCCCTCCGTTTACGTCAAGCTCCCGATCCGGCAGCCCGCCCCCAGCGACGCGATCCCGGAGTCTCCGCTCGAGCCCGGCGATCAACTGCTCGTCTGGACCACCACGCCCTGGACGCTGATCACGAACGCCGCGGTCGCGGCCGGCCCGGAGATCGAGTACGTGCGGGCGCGTCTCGGCGACGAGGTCTTCGTTCTGGCACGGGATCGGGTCGAGCACGCCCTGGGCGAGGGCGCGGAGGTGCTCGCCCACTTCCCCGGTGAGGCCCTGGCAGGGACCTCGTATGAGCCGCCCTTCGACTACATCACCGACTACGGCCCGCGCGGCCACACCGTGCTGCTGGCCGACTTCGTGAGCACCGACGAGGGGACGGGCCTCGTGCACACCGCGATCGCATTCGGCGAGGACGACTTCCGGCTCGGCGAGCAGTACGGGATCAAGCTGCAGAATCCGGTCGACGACCGCGGCCGCTTCGACGAGCGGATCACGGACTTCGCCGGCCGCTTCGTCAAGGAGGCCGATCAGGACATCATCAAGGCGCTGGAGGGGAAGGGGAAGCTGCTCCGGGCCGAGACCTACCTTCACGCCTATCCGCACTGCTGGCGCTGCGACACGCCGCTCCTCTACTACGCGAAGTCGAGCTGGTACGTGAAGACCACCGAGGTGCGCGACCGGCTGCTGGCGGCCAACGAGGAGATCGGCTGGCACCCCGAGCACATCAAGCACGGCCGCTTCGGCAAGTGGCTCGAGGGGAACGTCGACTGGGCGCTCTCGCGCGACCGCTACTGGGGCACGCCGCTGCCGATCTGGGAGTGCGACGCCGAGGATTGCGAAGAGCGGTTCTGCGCCGGTTCGATCGCGGACATCCGCGAGCGGGCGGGCGAGATCCCGGATGACCTCCATCGCCCCTACATCGACGAGGTCAGCTGGGCCTGCGAGCGCGAGGGCTGCGACGGAACGATGCGCCGGGTCCTCTCGGTGATCGACGCCTGGTTCGACTCCGGCTCGATGCCGTGGGCCCAGTTCCACTATCCGTTCGAGAACGAGGAGCTGTTCGCGGAGCGCTTCCCCGCCGACTTCATCTGCGAGGCGATCGACCAGACCCGCGGCTGGTTCTACACCCTGCTCGCCGAGGCGGTCCTGCTATTCGACACCTCGAGCTACCGCAACGTCGTCTGCCTCGGCCTGATCCTCGACCCGGAAGGGCAGAAGATGTCCAAGAGCCGGGGCAACGTGGTCGAGCCCTGGGACGTCATCGACCGCCACGGCGCCGACGCATTCCGCTGGTACTACTTCGCTTCGCAGCAGCCCTGGACGGGTTACCGCTTCTCGGTCGAGACGGTTGGCGAGGCGGTTCGCCAATTCCTCCTCACCCTCTGGAACACGTACTCGTTCTGGGTCACCTACGCCAACGCCTCGGGCGTCGAGACCGGGGAGCTCCCGTACCTTCCGAGGTGGACCGGCGGGGGCTCCGAGGACGCCACCGAGCTCGATCGCTGGGCGGTCTCCCGCCTGCAGCGGACGATCGCGGAGGTCCGCGAGCACATGGAGGGCTTCGACTGCACGACGGCCGCCCGCGCGATCGCGGACTACACCGAGGAGCTCTCCAACTGGTACGTGCGGCTCAACCGCCGCCGCTTCTGGGATGGGGACTTGGCGGCGCTGGAGACGCTTCGCTTCTGCCTGGGCGAGACGGCCAAGATGCTCGCCCCGTTCACGCCGTTCATCGCCGACGAGATCTACGCGAACCTGCTCTTCGGCGAGGAGACCGCGCTCGAGCAGCCGGTCGCAGAGTGGACGAGCGAGCACCCGGACTCGATCCACCTCTGCGACTTCCCCGAGGTGGACGAGGCGCTCATCGAGGGGCAGCTCGAGGAGGGCATGGACGCGGTCCGGCGCACGATCGAACTCGGCCGCGCGGCCCGCGCGCAGGCGAAGGTGAAGCTGCGCCAGCCACTCCGCCGGGCGGTCGTCGTCGCCTCGGAGACGGAGCGGGCGGCGATCGAGCGGCTCGCCGACGTCGTCGCCTCGGAGCTCAACGTCAAGGAGCTCGACTTCGTTCGCTCCGAAGCGGAGCTGGTCTCCTACCGGGTCAGGCCCAACTACCGGTCGCTCGGTCCGCGGTTCGGCAGGAAGATGCCCCAGGTGGCGGCCGCCGTCGAGGCGCTCGACGCCGGCGGTGTCGCCGAGCAGCTCGAGGTCGGCGCTGAGGTGGGCATTGCAATCGATGGCAAGGAGCACACGCTGTCGGCCGACGACATCAACCTGGTGATGGAGCCGCTCGAGGGCTACCAGGTGGAGGCAGAGGCCGGTCACGCGGTCGCCCTGGAGCTCGACCTCGACGACGAGCTGCGCCGCGAGGGGCTGGCTCGCGAGGTCGTCCGCGCCGTCCAGGAGGCCCGCAAGCAGGCTGGCCTCGACGTCTCCGACCGGATCGCGCTCGAACTCGGCGGCGACGACGAGCTGCTCGCCGCCGCCCGCGAGCACGAGACCTACATTGCGGGGGAGACCCTGGCGACCTCGGTCGACTACGGCGCGGACGGCGCGGGCGAGAAGGCCACGATCGAGGGGCGCGAGCTGCGCATCGCCGTCAGCAAGGCCTGAGTGGCGGCGCCCAAGCCGGCCGGCAGCCGGATCGCCGCCGTCATCTTCGACCTCGACGGCGTATTGCTCGACTCCGAGACCGCCTGGGTGGAGGTGAAGAAGGAGTTCACGGAAGAGTCGGGTGGTCACTGGAAGGACCGGGCCCAGTGGGACATGCTCGGCATGAGCTCGACCGAGTGGTCCCGGTACATGCACGACGAGCTCGCGGTGCCTGTTCCGCCAGAGCAGATCTCCTCGGAAGTCGCCGAGCGTCTCGTGGAGCGCTACCGGCAGCGGCTCCCGCTGCTTCCTGGTGCCGTCCAGGCGGTGCGCTCCCTCGCTCGGGAGTGGCCGTTGGCGGTGGCCTCATCCTCGAACAGGAACGTGATCGACCTGGTCATCGAGAAGGCGGGACTCGCCGACGCATTCGCCGCGACGGTCTCCTCGGAGGAGGTCGAGCGCGGCAAGCCCGCAGCCGACGTCTATCTGGAGGCGGCGAGGCGCCTGGGAGTCGATCCGGAGTCGTGCGCGGCGATCGAGGACTCGGGTAACGGGATTCGCTCGGCAGACGCGGCGGGGATGGTGGTGATCGCTGTCCCCAACAAGGACTTCCCTCCCGATCCCGATGCCCTCGCCCTCGCGGCGCTCGTGCTCGACTCGCTGAGGGAGCTCAGCCCCGACCGGATTCGCGGGCTCCGGACCGCCTGACCTCGTAGGTCAGGCCGACCATCCCGCTCGAGAAGGTCCGTGCTCCGATCAGCTGCATCGCCCCGCCCGGCAGGCGCCGGTCGAAGAGCGGCTTTCCCTGGCCGAGCACGACCGGAACGATGGTCACCTCCACCCGGTCGAGAAGGTCGTGATCGGCGACCTGGGATGCCACGTTGCCGCCACCGACGACCCAGAGGTCCCGCTCGCCCGCCGCTGCGAGCAGATCGTCGATCAGATCCGGAATCTTGGCGTCGACGACCCGGATGTCGACCCCGTCGCCTTCCGGTCGATCGAGCTCGCGCGAGCTCAGGACCCAAGTCGGCTTGTCCGCATAGGGCCAGCCGCCGCCGTGTGCGAGCACCCACTCGTAGGTCACCGAGCCCATCACCATGGCCCCGATTCCCGCGTAGAAGCTCTCGTACCCGCCCTGGCCCTCGTCCGAGTCGGCTCCCTCGAACTCCCCCTCGTAGCTGAGCAGCCAGTCCAACGTGTCGTCGGACTCGGCGATGTAGCCGTCGAGGGTGGCGGCGCAGTAGTAGCGGACGAGGGTCACGAGGACGGCTTCGCCATCAGATCGCCGCCACAAGCGGCCGCCCCGCACAACCGCTCAGGGCTTCGCCCTTCGCTCATGATGGAGCGACCTGGTGGCGGCTACGCGAGAACCGGCTCGAGCTCCTGCTCGAGGCGAGCCTTCGGGCGCGCGCCGACCAGGCGGGTGGCGGGCTCGCCGCCCTTGAAGACGATCATCGTCGGGATCGAGAGGACCTCGTACTTGGCCGCGGTCTGCGGGTTCTCGTCGGTGTTGAGGCTGACGATCTTGAGATCGTCCCGCTCCGAGTCGATCTCCTCGAGAACGGGATGGACCACGCGGCAGGGACCGCACCAGGGGGCCCAGAAGTCGACGAGCACCGGCCCCTCGGCGTCGATCACGTCGGACTGGAACGTGGCGTCGGTTACATCAGAAAGCTTGCCCGGCACGATGGTCTCCTCGGTCGTGGATTGAAGGTCCGCTATTGAGTCTAGCCAGCCCCTCAACACTTACTTTACAAAGTGAAGCAAGTCACCGGCGCCGGAATCTCATTGCAGGGACCCGCCAGATCGCCTCGGCGACGATCGCGCTGGTCATCTTGGATGTCCCGTCGCGGCGGTCGCTGAAGACGATCGGAATCTCGACCACCCGGAAGCCGGCCTTGATCGCGCGATAGGTCGTCTCGACCTGGAAGGCGTAGCCCCGGGCCTCGATCGTGTCGAGGTTGATTGCCTCGAGCACCTCGCGGCGGAAGCACTTGAAGCCGCCGGTCAGGTCGCGGATGGGCAGGCCCAGCGCCATCCGGGCGTAGGCGCTCCCGCCGCGGCTGATGAATCTCCTCATCGGTCCCCACTCGGTCACCCCGCCGCCCGGCACGTAGCGCGAGCCGATCACGAGGTCGGCGTTCTCGGTGGCCTCGATCAGCCTCGGCAGGTAGGCCGGGTCGTGCGAGAAGTCCGCGTCCATCTCGATGATTCGCTGGGCGCCGGCATCGAGGGCTACGTGAAAGCCGGCCAGGTAGGCGGGCCCCAGCCCCTCCTTACGGGCCCGGTGAAGTACCCGGACCGACTCATTCGAGCGGGCCAGCCGGTTCGCGATCTCGCCAGTGCCGTCGGGCGAGCTGTCATCGACCACGAGGACCTTGCCGGAGGGCGGCAGCTGCTCCAGGACGGCGCCCACGATCCGCTCGAGGTTCTCGGCCTCGTTATAGGTGGGCAGGATGACCCAGGATCGTTCAGCCCCGGGCGCGGCGTCTGGCACGCGCTAAGGCTAGTTAGCCGCAGGGCAGGGAGAATCGCCGCCACCAGGCCGCCTTCGGCTCCCCAATAACTTGTCTGATCATGCGCAACGCGGAGATCGCCGCCGCCCTGCGCGAGCTCGGGATCCTCTACGAGCTCGACGGTGCCGACCGCTTCCGGGTGCTCGCCTACAGGGAGGCGGCTCGGACCGTGGCGCAGAGCCCCGTCTCGATCGAGCAGCTCGCCGAGGAGGGCCGGCTGACGGAGCTCCCAGCGATTGGCAAGACCCTGGCGCAGAAGATCGAGACGCTGATCGAGACCGGCAGCATCCCCTCGGCCGACAAGCTGAAGGCGAAGTTCCCGGCGACGTTGGTGGAGGTGACGCGCGTGCCGGGGCTGGGCGCGAAGACGGCTCGGCGCATCTATGACGAGATCGGGGTCGAGAACCTGACGCAGCTGAAGGAGGCGGCCGAGCAGGGCCACATCAGCGCGATCCGCGGCCTCGGCCCGAAGACCGAGGAGAACATCCTCTCCTCGCTCGAGGGCGTGACCGAGGATGGCATCGGCGAGCGCCTACTGCTCTCGCAGGTGCTTCCGATCGCGGACGAGATCTGCGGCGACCTGAAGGAGCTCGGGGTGGCGAACCGGATCGAGCTCGCCGGTTCCGCCCGACGATGGACCGAGACCTGCAAGGACCTCGACCTGATTGCCACCACGGACGACCCCGCGGGCCTGGTCCAGGCCCTGGCCACGCACGGCCTCTCCGCCGAGACCCGCCACGGAGGAGACGCCGCCGCCAGCATCCTCACCCATTCCGGCCTCAAGGTCGATCTGCGGATCGGCACCGAGGAGACCTTCGGCGACCTGCTCCAGCATTTCACCGGCTCGGCGGAGCACAACGTCGAGCTCCGTGAGCGAGCGCTGGCCCGCGGATTCTCGGTCAGCGAGCACGGCGTCGCCGAGGTCGACGGCAAGAAGGTCCGCCGGTTCGCCGACGAGGCGGGCGTCTACGAGCTACTCGGTTTGCCCTACATCGAGCCCGAGCTGCGCGAGGGCCGCGGCGAGATCGACGCGGGGGACACCGGGGAGCTTCCGGACCTGGTCACCGTCGAACACATTCGCGGCGACCTCCACTGCCACACGACCCTCTCGGACGGGCGCAACTCGCTGGAGGAGATGGCGGAGGCGGCGCGCGGGCGCGGCTACGCCTACCTGGCGATCACCGACCACTCCGCGAGCCACGGCTTCGGCAACGACGTGAGCGCCAGGCAACTCGCCCGGCGGATCGACGAGATCCGAGCGTGGAACGACTCGGCGCCGGGGGGCTTCCGACTGCTCGCCGGCTCGGAGGTGAACATCGGGACCGACGGGTCGCTGGATTACCCGGACGAGCTGCTCGCCGAGCTCGACTGGGTGATGGGGAGTGTCCACACCTCGTTCGCGATCTCCGAGAAGGCGATGACCGAGCGGGTGATCGCGGCCATGGAGCACCCGTTGGTCGACTGCATCGGGCATCTGACCGGCCGGCTGTTGCTGCGTCGCGAGCCCTACGCCGTGGACATCAGGCGGATTGCCGAGGCGGCGGTGCGCACCGGCACGATGATGGAGATCAACGGAAACCCGAATCGCCGCGACCTCAACGAGCATCACGCCAAGCTGGCCGCAGAGGCGGGGGTGCGGATCGTCTGCAACACCGACGCCCACGGGACGGAGACACTGGCGAACATCAAGTACTCGGTCGCGACCGCACGGCGGGCGTGGCTCAGCGCCGATCAGATCGCGAACACGCGCACGTGGCGCTCGTTCGCGCCGCTGCGGAAGCGGGCTTAATGCGAGGGTGCTCCGCAGGAGCAACCCGCTCTATGTCAGGGGCTTCGGCAGCTTCGCGTTCCCGGGCGCCCGCAGGCCATCGATGATGATCTCGACCAGCCTCGGCCACCGGCCCGTGGCCGGGCCCATCTCCGCCGGGGTGATTCGCCCCAGGCCGCAGGCGATCATCGGGATGTCCTCCCACTCGAGATCCTTGCGGAGATCGCCGGAGCGCTGAGCCCGTTTGACGAGCTTCTCGCAGAGCTCGGGCAGACCCACCGCGTATGCGGAGGCGCTCATCACCTCGGGGCGGGAGCCCATCACCTCACAGAGGCCACGGTCGTCGGCCTGGATCTGGGCGGAGAAGCGAATGAAGTCACAAACGCCCTCCCATGGACTCGGGGCCTCGATCCCCTCGCGCGCCTTCTCCGCGAGACGCTCGAAGCGCTCGGCGGCAAGTGCCGCAATCAGGTCTTCCTTGGTGGGGAAGTGCCGGTAGACGGTCCCAACCCCGACCTTCGCCGCCTTGGCGACGTCGGGCATCTGCGCGTCCAGGCCCTCGTCCGCGAAGAGCTTCTTGGCGGCTGCGATGACGGCCTCGCGGTTGCGGCGGGCGTCGGCCCGGAGCACCCGCTCGACGGCGCTCTTCCGGGCTGGGGCTGCCTTGGTCTCTGTCACGGCTGTCATTGGGTCTCGTTCCCCTCGCGGCGATTCCTACGAAGTGTGCCGATGCTCACTCTGCAAACGGAATCGGAATTCCGTATAGTTCTAGACGAAACCGGAATTCAGGTTCCGAATACACCATACACCACCGAGATGTCCATTTCGAGAGAGTCCGTTCGTCGTCAGGGTGAGGCCGGCAAGAGAGCCGGAAGTCGATAGGCGGCGGAGCAGCCGCACCAGAGAAAGGAGTCGGGGATGACAACCGCACAGGAATATCTAGAGCGCAGGTGGACCGCATTGATCCTCTTGTGCGTCGCGCAGTTCATCGTGGTACTCGACGCGTCCATCGTGAACGTTGCGCTGCCGAGCATCGGCAAGGGCCTCGACTTCTCCGAGGCGAATCTGCCTTGGATCGTGAACGCGTACGTGATCGCGTTCGGAGGGTTCCTGCTACTCGGCGGACGCGCGGCTGATCTGCTCGGCCGACGTCGGGTTTTCATGGCCGGTCTGGCGGTCGTCGGGATCGCGTCACTCGCGGCGGGCTTCGCCGCGACCCAGGGCCAGCTGATCGCCGCTCGCGCGGCGCAGGGCCTGGGCGCCGCGATCGTCTCTCCGGCGGCGCTCTCGATCGTCACCACCCTCTTCAAGGATGGGTCGGAGCGCAACAAGGCATTGGGCGCCTGGGGCGCCGTCGCGGGCTCGGCCGGAGCGGCCGGCGTCCTGCTCGGGGGAATCCTCACGGAGAGCCTCGGCTGGGAGTGGGTGCTCTGGGTGAACGTGCCAGTCGCGGCTATCGCGCTTGCGTTCACGCCGGGGCTGATTCCCGAGAGCCGCTCCGAGTCGGCGACGCGTCACTACGACGCGGCCGGCGCAGTGAGCATCACGGCGGGTCTCTCGCTTCTGGCGTATGCCTTCCTCGACGCCAGCAGCTCCGGCTGGGGGTCCACCAAGATCGTCAGCCTGCTGGCCCTGTCGGCGGTGCTGATAGGAGCCTTCGTCGCGATCGAGCTGCGCTCGAAGGCGCCGCTGGTTCCCTTCCGGATCTTCCGGATGAGGACGCTGACGGGCGCGAATGTCGTTGGCCTGCTGCTCGGCGCCTCCCTGTTCTCGATGTTCTATTTCATCTCCCTCTACATGCAGCAGGTGCTCGGCTACAGCGCGATCCACGCGGGCCTGTCCTATCTGCCGCTCGCCTTGACGATTGTCGTTGCCGCGGGCCTCGGCGGACAGCTGGTCACCCGCTTCGGCTTCAAGCCGATCCTGGCGGCGGGGATGCTGTTCGTCGCTGCGGGCCTCCTCTGGTTCAGCCAGGTGTCGGTCGGCGGCGGCTTCCTCACCGACATCGTCGGCGCTTCCCTACTGGCGGCGATCGGCCTTGGCTTCGGGTTCGTCACCTCAACGATCGCAGCGGTCGCCGGCGTCCCGGAGCGCGAGCAGGGCCTCGCGAGCGGGTTGATCAACACCTCGCAGCAGATCGGCGGCGCGCTCGGGCTGGCGGTGCTCTCGACGATCGCCACAACCCGGACCGACAACGTGATGGCGACCGGCCACTCGACGCTGCCAAACGCGCTCACCGAGGGATTCCAGAGCGCCTTCCTCGGCGGCGCCGTGATCGCGCTGCTGGGCTTCGTCGCGACGCTCGTCCTGATCCGCACGCGCGACAGCAAGGCGCACGTGGAGATGGCGAACGCCGAGGCCGCTCAGGCCGAGGCTGCTCCGGCCTAGCGACCGCACAGGCCGCTCCATTTGGGAAGCGAGGGCGAAGCCCGATATGCGAGAGCGCCCCGCGGCGAAAGCCGCGGGGTGACTCGTTTAATGCTGGGTGGGGCGGCCGAAGTCGGTCGCGACTGGTTGCAAAGCCGTCAAGCGGGAGCCCTCGGTGGCGGAGGCGGGTGACCCGGCGGCGGTCGATCGCGGCGAAGGCCGGGCGTTCGGATCAGCCTGACGGGCTGGAGCGCCGACCCGGGCTCGACGTAGAAGCGGACGCCGTCACGGTCCTCGATGGCGGCGACCGCACCCTCGCGGGCCCGCCAGGTGAGCGCCGCCGCAAGCGCGAAGCCGGTCCCGACAGCCGCGACGCCGGGGAGGACGAACCCGAGCCCGCCCGCGATCACGGCGAAGGCCCCGATCGGCCAGAGCCGCGCCAGCGCGGCCCGGGTCGGATTGCCGATCGAGGGAAGACTCGTCGCCGTGCGCGCCTGGGCCAGGACCGGCCGCATCGCCTCTGCGGCGCGCGCCGGGCGCCCGAGGATCAGGCCTCCGACCAGGGCGATCGTCCACCACACCGCGGCAACGATCAGGGTGAGCGTGTCACTCGACCCGGCGACGGCGATCACCGTCACCGTGGCGAGGACGGTCGCCGCCCCCGCGGCGAGCAGCACCGTCATCCGCAGCAGGTCACAGAACGCCATTTCCGGCGACCCTATTCGGCCAGGGCTTCGAGCACGCGGACGAACCCCTCGGGCCCGGGGACGGTCAGGTCCGCGGCCCGGGAGACCGCGGGCGGGGATTCGTCGGATGCCACGGCGATGCAGACCGCCGTCTGGAGCTCGCCGCGCTCAGCGAGGGTCCGCAGGGCCGCGAATGCGTCGAGGTCCGTGCGGTCGTCCCCGCCGTAGAGGGCCGCGTCGATAAGTCCGGCGGCGGTGTTTGTGGCCGCCGCATATGTCTGGATCAGAGCGGCAACGGCGATGCCCTTGTTGATCGCGACCTTGGGCCGGATCTCGAGCACCTTGCGCCCCCGATGCGGGACGAGTCCGTGCGACTCTGCTTCGCTCCCGATTTCCTCGGCCAGTGACTCGGCGGCGCCCTCGTTGGGCGCTCCGCGCCAATGCAGCGCGACGATCGCGCCCTTGTCCTCGGTCCTGATACCCACCCGCTCGAGCTCGGATCGATCGAGGCTGGCCACGAAGCGAGGTGCATCGGCCTCGTGGCCGTCGAGGGAGGGATCCGGTCGCACCTCGGCCTCCCCGGGGAGCAGCAGCTCGAATCCGTGGTTTCCGGAGTAGGCGAGCTCATCGAGGCCGACGACCCGGCGCGCGTCGAGGGCACGACGGCCGCTGAGGCAGCCGGCCAGCGCGTAGCGCTCGGCGAGCCTGCGCAGGATCTGACGCGTTTTCTCGGGGACAGCGGCATCGGTGGGCTCGGCCACGATCGGTGCGATCGTCCCATCGACGTCGGTGAGTACCGCAGACCGCTCCGGATGCTCACGGAGCGGCGCAATCAGGGAGTCGAGCCGGCCGTTGTCTGTGCCGCCTTCCTCTGCGCTCCCGCCATTCACGCGCTCTAGTATCGCCCGCCATGCCCCGGGGTCTGAAGCTGGCTGTGATCGGGACGGCTGCGGGCGCCTTCAGCGGCCTGCTCGGCGTGGGCGGCGGCAGCGTGATGGTTCCGCTGCTGATCGTGTGGCTTGGGTACGGCGAGCGAGAGGCGACCGGGACGAGCCTGATGGCGATCGTCGTGATCGCGACGCTCGCGGTCGCTTTGCAAGCGATCTACGGCAACGTCGATCCGCCCAACGCCGCGCTGGTCGGCATCCCGGCCATCGGCGGAGCGATCGCCGGCACCGCCCTCCAACAGCGCCTGCCCGAGCGCGCCATCTCCTTGCTCTTTGCCGTGCTCCTCGTCGTGATCGCAATCGAGCTGATCGTGCCGTGAGCGAGATCGCCGCGGCAATCATGGGATTCGCCGGCGGGATGGTCGGCGGCCTGCTCGGAGTCGGGGGCGGCGTCCTCTTCGTACCCGCACTCGCGATCTTCCTCGACGAGTCGCAGGTCAGGGCGGAGGCGACCTCGCTGCTGGCGATCGTCCCAGTCGCGCTCGTGGCGGTGTGGCGCCAGCTCGGCTACGGCAACGTCCGGGTCCGGGACGGGCTCGTCATCGGAGGGCTCTCGCCGCTCGGGGTCGGGATCGGAGTGGTCGTCGCCAACGAGATCTCCCAGCGAGCGCTCGAACTGGTCTTCGCGGGGCTGGCGCTGGTGATCGCGACGCAGCTCGTCATCCGGGCGCTGCGACCCGCCGATCGACCTAGAGACCCTGCTCGAGCGCGCCCTTGACGCCTGCGTCGAGGGCGTTCAGCCGATAGAGGGCGAGTGCCTCCGGGGTGGCGAAACCGCGCCCACCCGCCCCCCCGCGTCCTCCCTCGGCGCCGTGGTGGGAGAGAACGCAATGAAGCAGTGAGGCACGACGATCCGGCGGCAGAGCGCCGGCGGCCGAGCCGACGATCTCCGCGCCCAGCGCCAGGTGGCCGATCAGACGGCCCTCCTCGGTGATCCCGAACTCGGCGCCGTAGGTGAACTCGCGCGACTTGCCGACGTCGTGGAGGAGGGCGGCCGCCATCAGCAGATCGGAGTCGAGGCGCGGATGGAGTTGGCAGACGTCGCCGACCAAGGTCCCCACCGCGACGGTGTGCTCGACCAGCCCACCCACGTAGGCGTGATGGCCGGCCCGCGTGCAGGGTGCGCGGCGGAAATCGGCGGCGACCGGCTCTGTGTAGAGGACCCGCTCGACGACCTCGCGGAGAGCAGGATCGTGTACCTCGCGGGTGAGGTGCTCGAGAAATCCGTCGAGCTCCTCGGCGTCGCGATAGGCCGCCGGCAGGAACTCGGCCGGATCGAGCTCGGAGGCCTCGATCGGCTGGACCTCCTCGACCTCCGCGACCAGCTCGCCGCGAAAGCGCTCGACCCTCCCCGAGACGCGGATGGCATCGCCGCGCTCGAACCGTGCCGCCAGCCGGTCCACCTCGCGGAAGGCACGCGCCGGGATCGAGCCGCTGCTGTCGCGCAGCTCCAAACTCAGGTAGATCGAGCCGTTGCGCGCCGAAAGCCGGTCCTTGCGCACGCAGGCATAGACGCCGTGGAACCGCTGCCCCGGCCGCAGCTCGGCGATGCGAGACGTCCTGGCCGCTTGTTCCATCGCGTGAGTCTCCAAGCTCGACCGGACACCTCGGAGTGCCCGACTCGCTAGTCTCGAATGAATGGACGCGCTCGTCTGGGAGGCCGAGCCTCCTCACCTTCGCTCCCCGGCATTGATCTGTGCGTTTGCCGGCTGGAACGATGCCGCCGGCGCCGCCACCACCGCCCTGACCACAGCGGCGGAGTCCCTCGACGCCGAGGTCATCGCCCAGGTCGACCCGGAGCACTTCTTCGACTTCCAGGCGAACAGGCCGACGATCCGGCTGACCGAAGGTCAGACTCGCGAGATCGAATGGCCCGGCAACGTGCTCCTTGCCGCGACGCCACACGGCTCCGAACGCGACCTCGTCTTGCTCGCCGGCACCGAGCCGAACCTCCGCTGGCGCACCTTTGCCGACGGCATCGCCGAGACCGCCGAGGGGCTGGGCGTGGAGATGGTCGTCACCCTGGGCGCGTTGATCGCCGACGTCGCCCACACCCTGCCTGTGCCGATCACCGGCCTTGCCTCGGACGAGCAGCTGGTAAAGCGCCTCGACCTGACCCGCTCGACCTACGAAGGCCCGACCGGCGTCGTCGGGGTGGTTCACGACGCCTGCGGTCGCAAAGGCATCCCCTCCGCGAGCCTTTGGGCGGCCGTGCCGCACTACGTCGCGGCGGTCCCCAATCCGAAGGCCGCGCTGGCGCTGCTGCGCCGCCTCGAGGGGCTCGTGGGGGTGGCGGTCGAGGCCTCCGGCCTCGAGGAGGAGGCTGAGTCCTACGAGAGTCAGGTGAGCCGCGCGGTCTCGGCCAACCCGGAGATCGAGGAGCTCGTCCAGCGCCTCGAGCAGGAACAGTCCGAGCGCCTCGACATCCTCGAAGACGACGTTCCCTCGGGCGAAGCGCTGGCCCGCGACTTCGAGCGCTACCTGCGACAGCAGGGAAACGACTAGCCGACCAGGCGCTCGATCAGGCGCCGCAGCTCCGGCCGCAGCTCCGCCGCGGCCTCAGCCGGGTCGTCTTCCCGGGCCAGGATCCTCTCGCCGAGCCCATCGAGGGCGGCGACCACCAGGCTGGCGTCGGTGGCGGGATCGGCGCTGCCCAGTGCCTCCACGGCTCCCGCGACCGAGCGCTGCTCAGCGTCGCACCAGCTCTGTGCGGCGGCGCGGAGTTCGGGTCGCCGCCCCGCCTCGAGCCAGAGCTCGTACTCGGCGATGTAGGCGATTCGGTCCTCGGCAGCCGCGACCAGCCCCGCGATCAGCCTGTCCGCCAGCTCGCGTGGTGACTTCACCGAGCGGAGCTCCTCCCCGAGCTTGCCGTAGCGCTCGACCTCGCTGGCGGCGACATGCTCGAGCGCCTGCCGGAGCAGGTCATCCCTGGAGTCGAAGTAGTAGGTCGTCGAGCCGAGGGGAACGCCGGCCTCCTCCGCGACCGCCCGGTGGGTCACCGCCTGGCGGCCCGCCCGGCCGAGGACGCGCAGAGCCGCCTCGAGGATCTGCTCCCGGCGACCCACGGTTGCCTGCTGTGCCATGTCGGCCAGGCTAGTTGGCACCGGAGAGGTTCAGTCCCACGACCCCGCCGATCACCAGGGCGATGCTGGCCACCTTGAGCACGTTCACTGACTCGCCGAGAGCCGCCATCCCGATCACGGCGACCGCCGCGGTGCCGACACCGGCCCAGACGGCGTAGGCGAGGCTGATCTCGAGCTCGCGGAGGGCAAGCGCGGTGAGCCAGAGGGAGGCGGCGTAGGTGGCAATGGCCAGGGTCGAGGGAGCGGGACGGGTGAAGCCGTCGGTGAACCGGAGGAAGACCGTGCCGACGATTTCACTCGCGATCGCAGCCGCCAGATAGATCCACGCCAACATGATGTGTACAAATGTACCACAATCCTGTACAAATGTACAGCGAGCGTCAGGCCTCCGACGCCGGGCAGATCAACCTGAAATCGCACCAGGAGCAGATCTCCGGCGAGGGCCGTGGCTCGAAGTCCTGGCCGAGAATCCCATCGCCCACCTCGAGCACGACGCCCTCGACCCGCTCGAGGTCGTCCGGGGAGCCGCCGACCGCGACCTTCTCGTCAGCCAGCACGTACCAGTAGCTGCCGGCCGCCCCTTCGAGGCGCCAGGCTTCGCGGGCGGCGAGCCGGTAGATCGCGAGCTGGACGTCCGACTCGAGCTCGCGCTGCGGCTTGGGGTCGCCGGTCTTGTAGTCGATCAGCTCGTAGCCGCCGCCCGGCAGCTCGTCGACGCGGTCGACGCGGCCCCGCAGATGGTGGGGGCCGATCCGGAAGTCGAACTTGCGCTCGACCCAGCGTGGCTGCGAGCCACTCGCCACCTCGCGGGCGTGGTAACGGTGGAGAGCGTCGATCGCCTTTTCGCGGAACTGAAGCTCGTCATCGGACTCGCCGAACCCGGACCTCCGCCAGGCGACGGCGAACAGCGCCATCAGCCGCTCCAGACTGCCCGCATCGGGCTCTCCCCCGGCCTGCTGGCCGTGGAAACGCTCCAGCACCTGGTGGATCACGATCCCGAAGCGCTGGTTGATGGTGGCTTCCTGTGGGATCCCGAAGACTCGCGCGAACTTGTACTTCAGCGGGCAGGTGCGGTAGAGCTCGATGTCGGTGGCGGAGAGAGCCAGTCCCTCCCCGCGCCGAGGGAGGAAGGCCTCCAGCGAGGGCTCATCGCGCTGGGCGATCAGCTCGCGCCGCCGCTTTGCCGCCCCCTCCTCGTCGAGCAGGTATGCGTCGAGGCCGGAGTCGCGCAGAGCATCGCGCTGCTCGGGTGAGATCGCCTGGTCGAGAAGGTCGTTGATCGCCGCCAGGGAGTCGGCCACCGGCTCCTCGCTCGACCCCTGGATCAGCCCCGCGAGCTTGACCAGCTCCAAGAAGCGGCCGACCGCGCGGGTGACGTCGACGTAGGTGTCGAGGCGCGGCTCCCGGAGCTTCCCGCCCGCACGCCAGGCCTCCTCGAGCACCTCGTCCTGGATCATCCGGTAGGTCGCCTGCAGGCCCTCGGCCGGGCCGAAGAGCTCCTCGCCGTGCTCCTGCTCGCCGGCGTCGAGGACGGCGCGGGCGTCCTCGTAGAAGGGCGACGGGCGAGCGGCTCCCGCCTCGGTGCCGGCGGGCCGGGTCAGGACCAGCTCCTCGGTCGCCCGCGTCATCGCGACGTAGAGCAGGTGCCTCGCGTCGTCCTCGTGCGACGGGGTGCCGCTTCCCAGGCCCTCGGGAACAACCGGAGGCCCGGCCGGAGCCGGGCCCGGCACCGCCCCCGCCTGCAGTCCGATGACGTAGACCCGCGAGAACTCGAGACCCTTCGTCCGCTCCAGTGGCATCACCCGGACCGCGTCGGCCATCGGGTCGTTCGGCTCCTCGACCGGCGCCACGCCCGCCTCGGAGACAGCCACCAGGTAGCGGACGAAGTCGCGGTTCGAGCCGGTGGGCTCGCGGCGGGTCCAGGCGGCGGCGAGCTCGCCGAGTCGCGACAGGTTCCGCAGCCGCTCGGCCGCCTCCGGGTGGGCCGCGAACAGCCGGTGGCGTCGGAAGCCGATCCTTTCGATCAGCCGCCGCACGAAGACGTCGGCGCGCATCTCGCCCATCGCCCGGGCGGCGGCCCGATGGAGCCGGAGGAACTCACGGATGCGATCGCGCGCCTCGGGCGGGATCTGGGGACTCTCGAGCGACGCCTCGAGCGCGGACACCATGTCGAGCTTGCGGCGGCGAGCGATGGTCGTGCAGCGAGCGAGGTCGACGGATCGCAACTCCACGGGCGGCCGGGTCAGGGCACGCACGGCGGCGGCGGCGTCGGTCGGATCGGCGAGCAGGCGCAGCCAGGCGATCACGTCGCGCACCTCCGGCCGCTGGAAGAAGGCGCCTGGCCCGCTGAGCCGGTAGGGCACCCGCCGTTCCTCGAGGGCGGCGGCGATCGCCCGGGCCCGGCCCCCGCCCTTCGGGACAGCGACGCAGACCCGCTCCATCATCACCTCGCCCGCGGCCAGGGCCGCTTCGATGTCGCGCGCGATCGCCTGGACTTCGGCGCGCTCGTTGATGCCCGACCAGAAGCGGACCCGCGTGGCGGGCCCGGCGGCCCGGCGCGGGACGTCGGCGCCCCGCTCCGCGGGCGCCACCACCGCGTGGGCCGCGTCCAGCAGATCTCCGCCGTAGCGCCAGGTCGGCTCCAGGATGACTTCCCGTGGGCTCAACTCCCGCCGGGCCCATGCCGAGGCAGTCCGGCACGGCGCGCACCCCTGCTCGTCGTCGCAGGAGAGCACCGTGGAGGCGGAGCCGCGGATGAGCGCCGCGATCAGCGAACGCTCCGCCGGGCAGGCGTCCTCGAGCTCGTCGACGAGCAAATGCGGGAAGCGGTGGGAGATTGCGTCGGCGAGCGCGGGTCGCTCACCGAGCAGTCTGCTCAGCTCGAGGACCGCATCGATGTCGTCCATCGCCCCCGCCGAGCGGAGCATCGAGTCGTGCAGCTCGTAGATCTCCGCGAACTCACGCTCTCGCGCCGCGGAATCCCGCTCCGAGCGCGTGGTGCCCGCCTGTTCAGCGGCCCACCGCTGGAAGCTATCCGCCGTCACGCCGGCGGACTTGAGGGCGTCGATCCGGTCGACGATTCGCGCCAGCAGCCCCGCAGGGTTTCCTCGGATCTCGTGTCTGCGCAGGGGCAGCTCGTCGAGTCGGTCGAGCAGCATCGCGAGGCGCTCTGCCGGACTCAGGGAGTCGAAGAACGGATCCAGCTCGGCCTCCGTCGCGTGCTCGCGAAGCAGCCGGGCGGCCGCCACGGGATGCGTGTGGACGACCAGCTCCTCGTAGGCGCCTGCGATCGCCTCCTCCGCCTTTCTCTTGATACGCCGCGCCGCCGCTACTGAGTTGGTCAGCACCAGTGGCCGCTGCCCCTCGTCGATCAGGCGGCCGAGCCTGCGCGCGAGCGACTCGGTGCGCCCGCTTCCCGCGACACCGAGCACGAGCAGCGCGCCGTCCTGGTGGGCGACGACCACCTCCTGCTGCTCGGTCAGCCGCGGAGCGACATGGTCGCGCTCGTCTCCCATCGATTCCAGGCTAGATCATGCGTCCGCCGCCTCGAGGCAACTTCCCGCTGGCCGCGCGAAACCAGTCGCTAACCTCGCCGGGTGCTCGCTCATGACTGAGGCAGGAGGCGCCGGCGACGCGGCGCAGGCGTCTCGCGCCGGGGGCCCGAGCGACGAGGAGTGGACGGCCGCGTGCCGCCGCACCGTGGAGGTGCAGCGGCGGATCTTCGACGAGCACCGCACCATCGAGCAGCGGACTCAGTTCGAGGGTGTGGGCGAGGGCGGCGACCGGACGCTGGTGATCGACCGCCTCTGCGAGGATGCGATCTTCGCCGAGCTCGAGGCGTTTCATCGGGAGGGCCACTCGTTCACCGCCGTCTCCGAGGAGCGCGGATCAGTCACCTTCGGCGACGGCGAGTCACCTATCCGGGTGATCATCGATCCGATCGACGGCTCGCTCAACGCCCGCCGGACGATCCCCCTCCATAGCCTCAGCGTGGCCGTGGCCGAGGGCGACTCGATGGACGACGTCACCTTCGGATACGTCTACGAGTTCGGCGCAGCAGAGGAGTTCACCGCGAGCATCGACGGAGACGCGCTGATGAACGGCCGCCCGCTGGAGGTCGCGACCGGCGAGGGGCTAGAGGTGATCGCCCTCGAAGCGACCAAGCCCGAGCGGGTCCTGAAGGCGGCCGAGCTGCTCCAGGGCCGCACCTACCGTATTCGCGTACCGGGATCGATCGCGGTGGCGCTCTGCTACGTCGCCGCCGGACGGTATGACGGCATGATCACCACGCGCAACGCGCGGTCCGTCGACGCGGCGGCAGGTCAGCTGATCGCCAGGTGCGCCGGGGCAGCGCTCGAGTTCGCGGGTGGCGCGCTCGCCGATACGCCCCTCGACCTCGCAGCGCGCTATGACGTCGCCGCGGCGCGGACGGCAAGCGACCTGCGCGTGCTGCGGGACGCCCAGGACGCCGTTCATGCCTGAGCGCCTGGTCGACTGGGGCCTGGCCGAGCGGCTGGCGATCGGGCTGGGGGGCACGGGCCCGGAGTGGGACGGGACCGAGCTGGAGTTGCGCTCGGAGTCCGATCGCGCCGCCCACCTCGTCCGCCGGTACACGGGTCTGCGGCCCAGAGGTCGCATGCCGGCCGCCGAGCTGGTGGACCGGGGGGAGTGGGCGCGGGTGAACCTCGAGTCGTTCCAGGACCTCTCGGCGAGGGTGGAGCAGGACCTGGAGGACCGGATGAAGGGCTCCGGCAACGGTAGGGCGTCGGGGCTGCAGCGGACGATCGTGCGGGCCGCGACCGGCGCTGAGGTCGGCCTCACGGTCGGTTACCTCTCGCAGCGGGTGATCGGCCAGTATGACGTCGCGCTGATCGGGCCGGCCCGAGCACCCAGGCTGCTCTTCGTGGGACCCAACCTCTCTGCCGCGCGTGCCCGCCTGGAGGTGGATCGCGACCTCTTTCTGCGCTGGATCGCCCTACACGAGACGACCCACGCCGTGCACTTCGCTGCGGTCCCCTGGCTTCGCGAGCACCTCGGCGAGATCGCCGAGGAGCTCTTCGCGAAGGCGGCTCTCGAGGTGAAGCCCAGCGAGGTCCTCGGCAAGCTCGCTCGGCTCAACCCGCGCGAACTGCTGCGGTCGGTCAAGAGCGGCGAGCTCGCGACGCTGCTCTTGTCGGAGGACCAGCGCAGTCTGATCGATCGCCTGACGGCGATCATGACGCTGGTCGAGGGCTATGCCGAGCATGTCATGGACGCTGTCGGCGACCGGCTCGATCCGGGCTACACGGATCTGCGCCGTGCCCTCGACCGGGATCGCGAGCGCCGCGGGCTGCTCGACTCGATCCTCTCCAGGGTGCTTGGCCTCGAGATGAAGCTGGCGCAATACCGGCGTGGCAAGGCCTTCGCCGACGAGGTGGTCCGCGCCCACGGCATCCGAACGCTGAATCGCGCCTGGAGCGGCCCGGACGCCCTGCCCAGGCCGGAGGAGCTGGACAGCCCTGCCGAGTGGGTCGACCGGGTGGGGGCCGTGCGGGAGCGGAGCCTCTTCGCGCTCTTCAGGTAGCGGCCGCTCGTGGCCGCGATCTGATGGCGAAGCCGTGTAACCGAACCTCTGGTGCTGGTTAGGAACATGTGTTCGTGAAACGTGTGTTCGGTGCTAGCCTGCCGAATTCGCCCCGAGCGATGAGTCCGAGAAAAAGCGAGCTGAAGGGATCAAAAGCCGAGATGGCTGCAAAGACTGGAAAGACTGCAAACACGCAAGAGAAGACCCAGACGGGCCCTGCAAACACGCAGGAGAAGACCCAGACGGCCCCCGAGACCCGCAAGCCCTCCGAGCAGGCGCTGCAGGCCGTGGACGTCGCGGTCGGCGCCGTTCCGACGGTTGCCGAGGCGGTGAACAACACCGCCGAGACGTGGCGTAAGCCTGAGACTCGCTCGCGGGAGGTCGACATCCTCCAGAAGCGTGTCCAGAACCTCCGCGATCGAAAGGGCAGGAGCGCCGAGATCGAGGCGCTCCGCAAGCGGCTCGGCAGCGAGCTCGAGAAGGCCGAGGCGAAGGGTGGAGATGTCCGCCGTCAGGTCACGGAGCAGCTCGTCGGCCAGGCCCGTAAGGCGCGGGATCGCGTCGAGCCCGTCTACCGGGAGCGGTTCGAGCCGATAGTCAAGGAGCGCGTCGAGCCGGTTTACCGCGACCGCCTGGAGCCGACCGTGAAGCGGGTGCGCGAGCGCATCTGACGCTTAGCCCGGGTCGCCCTGAGAGGTGGCGTGCCCGGAGGAGCCCTCCGCGACTCTCGCGGGTGGGAAGCAGCAACCTCTCCTCCCTGAAAACCGGGCCCGAGTGGCCCGGTTTTCACGTCTGCGTACACTTGGGCCGTGCCCACCAAGGAGCAGATAACCGAGAAGCTCACGCAGGTGATCGACCCGGAGCTGCGCCGGTCGATCGTCGACCTGGGGATGGTCCGCTCGATCGAGATCCGCGAGGACGGCCGCGTCGAGGTCGTCGTCTCGCTCACCACCCCCGGCTGCCCGATCCGCTCGCACTTTCAGCAGGCGGTCCAACAGAACGTCGCCGAGCTCGAGGGAGTCGACTCGGTCGACGTCGGATTCGACGTCCTCTCCGATGGCGAGAAGTCGGACCTCCAACAGAGGCTGGGCCGACCGAACCTCCCCGAGGGCGCCCTGGCCCAGGTCAAGAACGTGATCTGCGTGGCCTCCGGTAAGGGCGGCGTCGGCAAGTCCACCATGACCGCGAACCTCGCCGCCGCGCTTCACGCCGAGGGCCACAAGGCCGGCGCGCTCGACTGCGACGTCTACGGCTACTCGATCCCGAGGATGCTCGGCATCAACCGGAAGCCGGACGTCTCGCCGGAGCGCAAGATCATCCCGCCGGTCTCGCCCGCGGGCCCAACGGTGATGTCGATTGGCTTCTTCGTCGAGGAGAACGCCGCCGTTGTCTGGCGGGGTCCGATGCTGCACAAGGCGATCCAGCAGTTTCTCGAGGACGTCGCCTGGGACGAGCTCGACTATCTGCTCCTCGACCTTCCTCCCGGCACTGGAGACGTCTCGATGACGCTCGCCCAGCTCTTGCCGCAGGCCAAGATCCTGATCGTCACCACTCCCCAGCCGGCCGCCCAGAGCGTCGCCCGGCGCGCCGCCGAGATGGCCGCCAAGGTCGATCTCGAGGTGCTCGGGGTGATCGAGAACATGTCGGCCTTCACTGGCCCGCAGGGCGAGCGTGTGGCGATCTTCGGCGAGGGCGGGGGCAAGCTGCTCGCGGACGAGCTCGACGTGCCGCTGCTCGCCAAGATCCCGCTCTCCGGCGAGCTTCGCGAGCACGCCGACGAGGGCAAGCCCCTCGTGATCGAGGACCCCGACGCTCCCGCCTCCCAGATGATTCGCGAGGCGGCTCGAGGCATCGTGGCCGCCACCCCGCTTGAGCTTCCGGTCATGCAGGCGGTCCCCGCGGCTCCAGATTCGGCGGCCACAAACACCGCCGCCGGATCTAACGGCGGCGGGGTCAGCGGGACAGAGCTGCCGATGGCGCAGTAGGCAGGTGGCAACCCGCTGGCGGGCGACCGCCGCGGCCCTCGTCTGCGCCCTACATCTCGCGCTCTTCGTCCCGACGATCGGTGACTGGTCGTCGATCCTGATCAGCGACTTCGCGCCCCAGGCCCAGGCCATCAAGGGAGGCGACCTGCCCTACCGCGACCAGCGGATCGAGTACCCGCCTCTTTCGGTGCCGGTCCTGATCGCGCCGGTCTACGTCGACGACAGCACGCAGGGCTTTGTCGACGGCTTCATGTGGGAGATGCTCACCTTCGACCTCGGCATCGTGGTGCTGATCGCCCTCGCCCTACCCGGCGACACGAAGCGCGTACTCTCCGCGATCGGGATCTACACGGTAGGGGTGGTGACCCTCTCGGGCGTAGTGCTCGACAGGTCGCTGATCGATTATGGGCCTCTCGCCCTCCAGCGCTTCGACCTCGTTCCCACCTTCTTCGTGCTCGCGGCGGTGCTGGCGCGTGACCGGGGCCGCTCCGCCACCTGGTCGGCGCTGCTCTCGGTCGGGGTGGCGATCAAGGCCTTCCCCATCTTCCTCTACCCGGCCCTGCTCCGGGGCGAGAGGAACCTACAACGCGTGATCGTGGCCGGAGCGATCCCGCTCCTGCTCAGCGCCGCGGCCGTGATCTTGACGGGCGACGAGTTCGGCTCGGCGGTCGGCTACCACACCGAGCGCACCCTGCAGGTGGAGAGCCTCGGCGCGAGCGCCTTCGAGGTCGCCCATGTCCTCGGAGCCTCGGGGATCTCGACTGGGGTAGGCCACGGCGGGTTCGAGATCTCTGCCTCGGGAGCGACCGCCGCCCGCTGGATCTTGGTGGTGATCGGGGCGGCGGGCTACCTCTGGCTCGTCTGGGCCGGCTGGCGCTCGAAGGCATCCAACCTCCAGCTGGTCACCGCGCTGCTCGCGGTGCTGGTGGTCTTCGCGCCGGTCCTCTCGCCCCAGTTCCTGCTCTGGCTGCTGCCGGTCTCGGCCTGCGCGTACGGGCTCGGCAGGGAGAACCTGGTCCTCTTGGTCGCGATCCTCTTCACGCAGATCGGGCTCCAGAACTACGACGGGGTCGATGCCCTCACAGGCAGCTTCGTCTGGCCGGTCGCCGCCAGGAACGTCTACCTACTGCTCTACCTCGGACTGGTGGCGGCTCCGATCTTGCGGGCGGGGCAGCGCCCGGCTGAGGCTCGGCCCGCCCCCGCCTACGCGGAAGCGGGCGGGGTCTCCTAATGCCGTCTAAGCCCTCGACTTGTAGTAGTCGACGTTGACCTCGGTGTACTTCGACCACTCGTCGGGGAGCTGGTCCTCGGCGAAGCAGGCGTCGACCGGACAAGCCTCCACGCAGGCGTCGCAGTCGATGCACTCGTCGGGATCGATATGGAGCTGCTCGACGTTGTCGTAGTCGGCCTCGTCGGGCGTCGGATGGATGCAGTCGACGGGGCAGACCTCTACGCAGGAGTTGTCCTTGGTGCCGATGCAGGGCTCCGCGATGACGTATGCCAAGGCGCCTGTTCCTTTCCCGGGTCGTCGTGCGATTGCGGCGCCCATAGGGCGCCGCGGGACGCGACATTTTAGGCGAGCCGAGGGCTCAGCGGGCGGCCAACAACGGCTGGCTAAGGTGACGGCGTGATCCTCCTCACGGGAGCAACCGGCGTGGTCGGCGGAGAGCTCCTGCCTCCGCTGCTCGCTCAGGGCCAGGAGGTCCGCGCCCTGGTGCGCGATCCGCGGAAGCTCGGGGAGCACCGGGTCGACGTGCAAATCGCTCTCGGGGACGTCGGGGACCCGTTCTCGCTCCGGCACGCGATGCGCGGCGTCGACATCGTCATCCACCTGGCCGCCACCATCCGCGACCAGCCGGGCGGCACGATCGAGGAGCTCAATGGGCTCGCCACGGAACGCCTGCTTCGTTCCGCCGAGCGGGCGGGAGTCGAGCGTTTCGTCTTCTTCTCGGCGATGGGCGCGACAGCGTTCCAGCGGACCCGGTTCTTCCGCGCCAAGGCGCTCGCCGAGCGGGCCGTGCGGGAGTCCCCGCTGTCGACCACCGTGTTCGCACCCTCGATCATCTACCGGCCCGGGGACCCCTGGATCACGCTGCTGCAGCGCTTCGCCCTCCTGCCAGCGGTGCCTGTGTCGGGATCGGGCCACGCCCTCTACCAGCCGATCTGGGCGCGCGACGTGGCCCGCTGCGTCGTTGCCTCCATCAACGGCGATGGGTCGGGCCGGCTGGGATCGAATGGCCGGTACGAACTGGCCGGTCCCGAGCTCCTCTCCTACGACGACATCGTCGAGCTGGTGGTGGAGGCGAGCGGGCGCGAGCGGCCCTTGGTGCACGTGCCGCTTCCCCTGGTGTATGCGGGGCTGCGGGCGCTCGAATTGCTCGCCGGCCCCTCCGTGTTCGCGACCTGGGAGGAGGCCGAGCTGATGGAGGTGCCGATGACCACCCGGCGAGGGACGGCGGACGTGGAGAGCCTGGGCGTGGAGCCGCGCCCGATGGGCGCGGTGCTCGGCGCTTAGGCAAAGAAGAGGCCCGGCGCAAGCCGGGCCTCTCTCGAAGTCGCCCGCGATGTGCGGGCACTCGCCTGTTAGGGCGAGAGTAGCGCGGGACCTCACATACTGGCCGCCTGCTCCGCTTCGCGTCTGCGGGCGGCTCGCATCACATCATCCCGCCCATGTCGGGCATCCCGCCACCGGGCATGCCGGCCGGCTCCTTCTCCGGCGGCTCGGCGACGATCGCCTCGGTGGTGAGGATGTTCTTTCCGATCGAGGCCGCGTTCTGCAGCGCCGAGCGGGTGACCATCGTCGGGTCGATGACGCCGTCGGCGACCAGGTCGCCGTACTCGCCGGTGTCCGCGTTCAGGCCCTCGCCGTCCTTCAGGCCGCGGACCTTCTCGACCACGATTGAGCCCTCGAAGCCCGAGTTCTCGGCGATCTGCCGGATCGGAGCCTCGAGCGAGCGCTGGACTATCGACGCGCCCGTGCGCTCGTCGTCGTCCTCGTAGGAGTCGAGGGAGATCGCGTCCTGGGCGTTGAGCAGCGCGACGCCGCCCCCGGGCACGATGCCCTCTTCGAGGGCCGCGCGGGTCGCCTGCAGGGCGTCCTCGACGCGGTGCTTCTTCTCCTTCATCTCGGTCTCGGTGGCCGCGCCGACCTTGACGACCGCGACGCCGCCGGCCAGCTTGGCCAGCCGCTCCTGCAGCTTCTCGCGGTCGAAGTCGGAGTCGGTCGTCTCGACCTCGGACTTGATCTGCTTGATGCGGCCCTTGATCTGCTCGGAGTCGCCGGCGCCGTCGATGATCGTGGTCGTGTCCTTCGAGACCACGACGCGACGCGCCTTGCCGAGTTGGTCGAGCTGGGTGTTCTCCAGCTTCAGGCCCATCTCCTCGGTGATCACCTCGCCGCCGGTGAGGATGCCGATGTCCTCGAGCATCCGCTTGCGGCGGTCACCGAAGCCCGGCGCCTTGACCGCGACGCCGGTGAACGTGCCGCGGAGCTTGTTCACCACCAGGGTCGCCAGGGTCTCGCCCTCGACGTCCTCGGCGATGATCAGCAGCGACTTGCCACCCTGCATCACCTGCTCGAGGACCGGCAGGATGTCGCGCACCGAGCCGATCTTCTGGTTGGCGATCAGGATGTAGGGGTCCTCGAGCACGGCCTCCATGCGGTCCTGGTCGGTGACCATGTAGGGCGAGATGTAGCCCTTGTCGAACTGCATGCCCTCGGTGAACTCGAGCTCCATCCCGAAGGTCTGGCCCTCCTCGACGTTCACCACGCCGTCCTTGCCGACCTTGTCGATCGCGTCGGCGATGATGTTGCCGATCTCGTCGTCGGCCGCGGAGATCGCGGCGACTCGGGCGATCTGCTCCTTGCCCGCGATGTCCTTCGACTGCTTCTCGCGGAGGTTCTCGACCACCTCTTCGACGGCCTTCTCGATGCCGCGGCGCAGCCCGAGCGGGTTGGCGCCGGCGGCCACGTTCTTGAGGCCGTGGCGGACGATGGTCTGGGCGAGCAGCGTTGCCGTCGTCGTGCCGTCGCCGGCCACGTCGTTGGTGGCGGTCGCCACCTCACGGACGAGCTGAGCGCCCTGGTTCTCGAAGACGTCCTCGATGTCGATCTCGCGGGCGATGGTGACGCCGTCATTGGTGATCGTGGGCGCTCCGAACTTCTTGTCGAGAACGACGTAGCGACCCTTTGGACCGAGCGTCACCTTGACCGCATTGGCCACGGCGTCGACACCGTCCTGGAGGGCGCCTCGCGCGTCCTCGTCGAACTTCAGCTCCTTATGAGCCATTTGTTTGCTTCCTCCTTCCTAAGTTGTTCGGCTATGCGACCTTCGCGAGCACGTCCGACTCGCGCAGGACAAGCAGCTCGTCGCCGTCTACGGTGATCTCGGTGCCTCCGTACTTGGAGTAGAGGACCTCATCGCCCTCGCTCACGTCGAGCGGGCGGCGACTGCCGTCCTCATTGATCGCACCCTCGCCGACAGCGAGCACCTTGCCCTTCTGCGGCTTCTCCTTTGCGGTGTCGGGGAGGACGATCCCGCTTGAGGTCGTCTCCTCCTCCTCGACCGCCTGAACGATCAGGCGGTCGCCGAGCGGCTTCAGCTTCATCGGCATTCCTCCTGTGGTCGGTTGTGGGGTTTCGTAGCTTCTAGTCTCTTGGCACTCTCGATGGGAGAGTGCCAGCCAGCCCGATTGATTGTAGCCAGAGGTGAGCTTCGGCCTCTAGTCGATCGCCAGAAGCGGCGCTCCGAGCAGCTCGGCCAGCCCATGGCCGCCGTTGCGCATCACGTAGTCGTGATTGACGGCGAAGATCGGGCGGGCGATCGGGGTAAGCAGGTTCATCCAGGACCGCGTCGTGCGCACGTTCCACTCGTAGAGCACGGCCGTAACGCCGTCCCGCTCGAACAGGCGCCACCGTCCGACTCCCGCCAGCTCGCCGCTCGCGTCCCCCACCAGCAGGTGCGGTCGCTCGACCTCGGTGGTTCGCACGAAGAACTCGAGTCGGTAGGGAAGCTTGGACTTCCAGACATAGCGGCCGTACTGGCCAATCCCGGCGTCATCGCCCTCCTCGAGCTTGTCGGCCTCGAGCACGCCCTTCCACCACTCGGGCCAGCGCTCTGAGTCGTAGATCGCGTCCCAGACCCGATCGAGCTCAGCCTGCAAAAGCCAGGTGGTGAGGAACCGGTATTCGGCCATCGACTGAATCTACGAGGCGGCCAAGCGCACGGTTCAGTTCCGCGACGGGGTCTCGCCGTTCCCGAACTGCGTGCTGGGTCGCTCGACGATCTGGGAAAAGCGGATCACCGTGACGGTGTCCTCGTCGGAGATCGGCCGCGTGTAGATCGTGGCCAGGAAATCGACGGTCTCCTCGCGGCGGCGGAACTCCGGGTTGTCGTGCTCGACGTCGCGGGGGGAGAGCTCCTGCACCTTCTTCACCTCGACGTCGTCGATCACGGCGGCGAAGATCTTCTCGCGCGGCTGATGGCGGTAGCCGATCGTGATCCAGACGACCTGACCGCGCTTGTATTTGCGCGATTTGTCACCCAGCCTGATGGTCGCCGTCTTCCGGCCGCTGCGGAGCTGGTCGACGAAGATCGGCGAGTAGAAGTTGAGCACGTAAAGAGCGGAATTCACCGGGCGAGCCTACTTCAGTCGCTCTGTCAGTCGCTCTCGGGCGGCCTGAAGCCCTCGGCGCCGATCAGGGGCACGAAGCGACACGGGCCAATCGTCTCCTGGTGCAGGTCGCCGTTCTCCCTGACGAAGGCGGTCAGGAGGTCCGCCGACCCGGTCGCGATCGGCACGACCAGCCGGCCATCGCTCGCCAGCTCCGCGAGCAGGCTGTGGGGGGCCTCCGGCGTGGCCGCGTGGACGGCGATCGCTTCGTACGGAGCGGCCGCCGGGTAACCGCGGCTCCCGTCTCCGACGATCACCTCGACGTTGGCGACCCCCAGCTCCTCGAGCTTGCGCATGGCCGTCTCGCCGAGATCGGGCACGCGCTCCAGGCTGATCACGGAGTCGGCCAGCTCGGCGAGCACGGCCGCCGAGTAGCCGGAGCCTGTCCCGATCTCGAGCACGTTCTCGTCACCGTCGAGGTCGAGTGCCTGGCAGATGGCGGCGACCACCCACGGCTGGGAGATCGTCTGCTCGTGCCCGATCGGGAGCGCCGAGTCGTTGTAGGCGCTGGAGCGCACAGACTCGGGGACGAAGTGCTCCCGGGGAACGGCCGCCATGGCGGCCAGAACCCTCTCGTCCTCGATCCCGCGCCGATGGAGCTGGCGCTCCACCATCCAGGCGCGTTGCTCGGCGAAGTCCGGTTCGCGGCCGGGAGGCGGCTTCGCCATCAGATCGCGGTGGTGTGGTTGAACGGCTTCGCCATCAGATCGCGGCCACAAGCGGCCGCTCCACATAACCGCTCAGGCCTTCGCCTTCGCTCAGAGTAGAGCGGCCTGGTGTCCGCTAGAAAATGTAGGCGTCCAGCCGCGCGGGCTCGATAACGGTGACTCGGCCGCGCCCCACCTGGACGACCCCGGCCCGCTCGAGGGTGGCGAGGAAGCGGCTGACGCTCTCGCGCGACGTTCCGGCCATCTGGGCGAGGTCGGACTGGCGCAGCCGGATCGTGACTCTGTCGCAAACCAGGGGTGTGACCGTCTCCTCGGCGAGCAGCTGGTTGAGGACTCCGGCGACCCGGCTCGGAACGGTCTGGAAGGATTGGCGCGCGATCCGCTCGTTCGCCTCCCGCAGGCGGCGAGTTAGAGCCACGATGAGTTTCTTGGCCATCCCCGGGTGCGAGGCGATCAGGGCCCGCATGTCGGTCGCGGGCAGCGCCAGCAGCTCAGTGTTCTCCGCGGTCTCAACGCTCGCCGAGCGCCGCTCTCCATCGAGCATCGCCAGCTCGCCGAAGATCGCCCCCGGGCCGAGGGTCGCCAGGGTGATCACCCGCCCATCCGAGTGCTGGCGCGTTACCCGGCAGCTGCCCTGGCTGACGACGTAGCAGGCCTCTCCGGGGTCACCCTCGTGGAAGACCCGCGTCTCGCGCGGGTAGCTGCGGGGGATCGCCACCCGGGCGACCTCGTCGAGCTCCTCCGAAGAGAGCTCAGAGAACAGAGGAACACCCCCCAGCAGCTCAACGATCGCTTCTCTTGCTCCGCTCTCCATCCGACCTCGATTATCGCGCGTTCAGCCAGGTTGGCACGCGGGGCACCAGTAGCTGAGCCGCGCCGAATCGCCCTGTGCGCGAGACCGGATCGTCGTCCGGCAGTTGCGGACATGGCCTGCCGACCTCGCGGTAGACGCGATGAGGCTGGTGGCCGGTCTCGACCGCTTCGAGCATCAGGCCGCGGATCACCTCGAGGAGCGCCTTGAGTTCCTCGTCGCTCAGCGATTCGAGGCGGCGGCATGGATTGATCCCGGCCGCGAAGCAGCCCTCCGACTTGAAGATGTTGCCGATTCCCGCCACCAGGCTCTGATCGAGCAGGGCCTCGCCGATCTCCACCGGGGGCCCAGCCGCGCGGAGGGCACGGGCTGCCGCGGCGGCGTCGAAGTCCGCGGCCAGCAGGTCGGGCCCTAGCCGCGCCAGACGCGGATCGCGCCGCAGCTGCATCTCGGTCGCGATCCGCATCACAGAGCCGCCGAAGTTGACAGCCTCGGAGTCGTCGCCGGCGAGCACGATCCAGGCCTGCGCCGCCGGCCGCCGCCAGCGCTCGCCGGATCCGTAAAGGTGCCAGGAGCCGCGCATGCCAAGGTGGCTGTGGAGGACGGTGCCGCGGTCGAAGTGGAAGAGCAGGTGCTTGCCGCGGCTCTCGACGCGTTCCAGCACGCTGCCGTCGATCCGGTCGACGGATAGACCCACTGGGCGTCGCGGTCCCGGGGTGCGCGCCGCGAGCGCCGACCCCGCCAGCGTCCGGTCGAGCCGCCTGGCGAGCCTCAGGATCGAGTCGCCCTCGGCCATGACTAAACGGGTTGCTCCTGCTGCCTGAAACGGGTCGTGCTGACGCGCGCCCGCGCATCTGCGGAGCACCCTCGCATCTCAGGCGACCAGGCGGCGCGGCTGGCGCCTGAAGCCGGCCTCGATCAGGGCCTCCTCCATGCCCGAGCCGATCACCGGCTCACCGTCGAGTCGCTCGATCGCCAGGCGCTCGATCACCCCGCGCTGAGCGGCCTCCGCGAGCTCGGCCAGGGTGGCGGCGAATTCCTCGTCGCTGAGCTCCTGGAGCCGGAGGATCCCCTTGCCGCCGCGCTCGACGTAGAGCAGCGGCTCGCCGTCCCGGAGCATCACGTAGGCACCCGCCGTCCGAGCTGGCCGCCGCTGGCCCTCGAGCTTCGGCCAGGAGAGCGTCGCCCCGTACGGATTGGCCGGATCGGTGGCGGCCAGCACCTGGAGGGATCCCTCGGCGCGCGGCAGGCTGCGCAGCCGCTCCACCGCGCCCGGTAGGGCGAACTGGGCGCCGCCGAGGCCCTCGACGAAGTAGCCGCGCCTGGCGGTCCCGAGCAGCTCCAGGTTCTGGAGCTCGCCGTAGATGGAGGCGAAGCCGCCGGGGATGCCCTCCGCGATTGCCGTCTCCCTGGTGACGATCCCATGACGCTCCAGCATCAGCTCGGCCAATGCGCGCATGCGAGGTCCCGCCGAGGGAGCGTCCTCGAACAGGGGCGCGGTGAGCGACCAGCGCCCGATCACCGTCCCCGCGGCCGCCGCCCGCCGGCGAGCGAAGCGACGCCCGCCTCGCTCCGAGCGCTGGGCCGCGCGAAGGCGGGGCGCCCGCAGGGGCGCGAAGGCGTCGTTCGTGACCTCGCCGGCCCAGGCGAGGTCCCAGAGGGCCTCGTGGAGCTCCTCAGCCGAGCCGTCCAGCTCAAGCAGGTCGAGCCAGAAGCAGGGCCCGTGTGCCAGGCGCTCTCGGATCGCGTCGTGGATCTCGCCCTCGGGCGGATCGATCTTGGCGTTTGCCGGTGGGGGGCCGGCGAGCCGGACGTCCTCGCGGAAGTAGAGGGCGACCCGTCCGTCACTTCGCCCCAGGGCCCCGGCGCCCACCCAGACGAGCTCGCCGCTGGTGCAGAGCTCGTCCAGCCAGGTCGGGCTGTACTCGCCGAGGCGCCGCCGCAGCACGTCGCGCTCCCAGGTCTTCGGGGTCAGGGCCACCCCTTGCAGGGAGACCAGAGCCTCCCGCAGGCGATCCGGGCCGGCCCCCGAGCGGCCGTGAGCGTCGACGTTCTGCCAGCTCGGCAGGAAGCGGGCAAGCTCCCGCTGGTCGGTGGCCTCGACCTCCTGGCGCAGGCGGGCCAGGCTGGCGCGGCGCAGCCGCCGCAGGACATCGGCTTCGCACCATTCGCGCGAGGTGCCTCCGGGGAGCAGCTCTCCGCGGACCACGTCTCCGGAGCGCTCCAGCTCGCGTAGCACCGAGCTCGGGTCGACGCCGTAGCGCTCGGCGAGCTGGCGGGTGGGGAAGGGCACGTGGGTCGCGGCGTAGCGCCGGGCCAGGGAGACGAGGGCGTCGTCTACCGGCTCCAGGAAGCTCTCGGGCAGGCCGGCCGGCGGCGGCACGCCGAGGGCGTCGCGGTAAAGGCCGGCGTCCTCGGCCGCGATGTAGCGCTCCTCGCCGGCGATCCTGACCACCGCTGCGCGACGCTCCTTGACCAGCTTGTCGAGCATCGACTTGGCCGAATAGCCCTCCTCGGTGCGCTGCTCGCACTCCTCGGCGGTCAGGTCGCCGAGGCGGCGGAGAATCTGCTGGAGCCCGTCTCGGTCCTTGGCCTGGCCCGCCTCGGTCAGGTGCTGCAGCTGCTCGGCCACCTCCTCGAGCGCCTCGGGGTCGATCAGCTCGCGCAGCTCCTCCTGGCCGAGCAGCTCGGCGAGCAGGTCGCGGTCGAGGGCGAGCGCGGCTGCGCGGCGCTCCGCGTTGGGCGTGTCGCCCTCGTACATGTAGGTCGCGACGTAGTCGAAAAGCAGCGAGGAGGCAAAGGGCGATGCCGTCGGCGTCTCGACCTCGACCATCGTGATCCGGCGCGAGTGCAGGTCGCGGAGCAGATCCTTCAGGGCAGGGAGGTCCAGAACGTCGCGCATCACCTCGCGGTAGGTCTCGAGGATCACCGGGAAGCGGGGGAAGTCGCGGGCGACCTCGAGCAGGCTCTGGGACTTGAGACGCTGCTGCCAGAGCGGCGTGCGCTTGCCGGGCCAGGCTCGCGGGATCAGCAGCGAGCGTGCCGCGTTCTCGCGGAAGCGAGCGCCGAACAGGGCGGAGCCGGAGAGCTCGCGGATCACCAGGTCCTCGATCTCATCGGGCTCGATCATCACCAGGTCGGCGGGGGGCGGCTCGTCGGCGTCGGGCAGGTGGACCACGATCCCGTCGTCCGACCAGATCGCATCGGCCTCGAGGTCCCGCTCGTCCCGGATCTTGGCCGACAGGGCCAGGGCCCAGGCGGCGTGTACCCGGCCACCCCAGGGAGACAGCACGCAAAGGCGCCAGTCTCCGATCTCGTCGCGGAAGCGCTCGACAACGATCGCCTCGTCCGAGGGGACCACCCTGGTCGCAGCCTGCTGCTCGGTCAGGTAATTGACGAGGTTCTGCGCGGCGAGCTTGTCCAGGTCATTTTGCTTGGCGAGCTTCTTCGGGTCGGCGTTGACGGCCTCGCGCGAGAAGGCGCCGATCGCCTTTCCGAGCTCGGCAGGTCGGCCGATCCCGTCGCCGCGCCAGAACGGGACCGCACCCGGAGTGCCGGGAGCGGGCGTGACGATCACCCGGTCGCGGGTGATCTCTTCGATCCGCCAGGTGCTCGCCCCGAGCAGGAAGGTCTGTCCCGGCCGCGCCTCGTAGACCATCTCCTCATCGAGCTCGCCGACGCGCCTCCCATCTGGCAAGTGAACCCCGTAGAGGCCCCGGTCGGGAATCGTGCCCGCGTTGGCGACGGCCAGCTGCCTGGCTCCGGGGCGACCGCGCATCTTGCCCTTGGTGCGATCCCAGACGATCCGCGGGCGCAGCTCGGCGAACCTATCGGACGGGTAGCGGCCGTCCAGCATGTCGAGGACGTTTTCCAGCTGCTCGCGGGAGAGCTCGGCGAAGGGCTGCGCAGAGCGAACCAGGTGCTCGACCTCGTCCACTTCCCACTCGTCGAGCGCCGCCATCGAGACCAGGTGCTGGGCCAGCACGTCGAGGGGGTTCTGGGGGATCACCGTCTCCTCGATCTCGCCCGTGCGCATCCGGCGGGCGACCACCGCGGACTCGAGCAGATCGGCCCGGAACTTCGGGAAGATCCGGCCCTTCGAGACCTCACCGAGGGTGTGACCGGCGCGACCCACCCGCTGGATCCCGCGGGTGACGGACTTGGGCGACTCCACCTGGATCACCAGGTCGACCGCTCCCATGTCGATACCAAGCTCGAGCGATGAGGTGGCGACGAGACAGGGGAGCTCGCCCGACTTGAGCAGCTCCTCGACCAGGGCGCGTTCCTCGTGGGAGAGGGAGCCGTGGTGGGCGCGGGCGATCTCGGCGGGCGGTCCTGTCGCGGCGAGGCCTCGACATCCTGTGGTACAGGCGTGTCCTCGGATGTCGAGTTCCTCGCCGCGCCACCCGCCCGAGAATCGCTCTGCCCAGCGTGCTCTGTCGCCGGGAGCTCCGATTCGAGCTCGTCGTTGTGCATCTCGTTGAGGCGCTTGGCGATCCGCTCGGCGGCCCGGCGGTTGTTGACGAAGACGATGGTGGAGTTGTGCTCGAGGACCAGCCGCAGGAGCTCCGGGTAGATCGCCGGCCAGATCGAGCGCGTGTTGGTGGCGGGGTCGAGGGATGCCTCGATCGGCCCCGGGTCGATCCGCTCGGGCGAGTGCTCGAGGTTCGGGTGAGGCGTCTTGCCCGTGTCGGCCCCGTCCCGGCGCTTGTTCGACAGCGGGCTCGGCTCCGCCATGTCCTCGACGGGGACGACGATCTGCAGATCGAGCGGCTTGGGCTCGCTCGCGTCGACCACCTCGCAGTCGCGGCCGGTGCCGACGAGGAACTGACCGATCCGCTGGAGCGGACGCTGCGTGGCCGAGAGGCCGATCCGCTGCACGCCTCGGGCCGCGGGTCCTGACGCCGCGGGCCCCCCATCCTGCGGGCGACGGCGTCGTCCTCCGATGGGGCCCCCCGCGGCGCCACCCGCGGCAGAGGCCGCCAGGTAGTCCAGTCGCTCCAGCGTCAGCGCCAGATGTGAGCCGCGCTTTGACGGGGCGACCGCGTGGATCTCATCGACGATCACGGCCTCGACCCCGCCGAGGATCTCGCGCGCCTGCGAGCTGAGCATCAGATAGAGCGACTCGGGTGTGGTGATCAGGATGTCCGGCGGCTCGCGGCGCATCGCCCGGCGCTCGGATTGGGGAGTATCGCCCGTGCGCAGCGCGACCGAGATCGGCGCGCCGATCCCCTGCAGAGGGGCGCGCAGGTTGCGCTCGATGTCGTAGGAAAGCGCCTTCAGCGGCGAGACGTAGACGATTCGCACTCCCGATCCGAGCCGCTCGGGCTCCCGGGCGAGCCGGTCGATCCCCCAGAGGAAGGCCGCCAGCGTCTTTCCGGAGCCCGTCGGGGCGCAGATCAGGGTGTGGGCACCCGAGGCGATCGCCGGCCAGCCGGCCGCCTGGGCAGGCGTGGGGGCCTCGAACGACGCCTGGAACCACTTCCTGACCGGCCCGGAGAAGAGCTCCAGGGGTGACTCTTGGGTCGCGGACGTACTCATGGCCAACCTACTGACCTTACAGATCCGCGACCACGGATCCCGTGATCACCGCGCCGACGCAGACAAGGCGGTCATGGATTCATTTAGGAAGGCGGCTTAGCCTTCGTAGGGTGATTGCGTTCCTGCGCCGCATCTCGACCCGCCGGCTGCTGTTCCTGTGCGCGGCCCTGGTGGGCATCGGCGCGGGGGGCACCGCGCTGGCACTGGCCGCCACGGGTGGGGGTCCAACCCCACCCCCGAAGGATCTGCCCGTGGCCATCCACGATGCGCTCACCGCACCAAAGGTGGACGGGGTCACGGCCAGGGTCCAGTTCACCAACCACCTGATCAACAACTCCGACGTCCAGGGAGGGAGCCCACTTCTGAGCGGCGCCTCTGGACGGCTCTGGGCGTCGTCCGACGGCCACCTCCGGCTCGAGCTGCAGGCGGACGCCGGCTCGGAAGGCGCGACGAGCGACGCCCAGGTCCTCTCGGACGGCCATCAGCTCACCGTCTATGACTCGGGCACGAACACCGTCTTCAGGGCCGCCCTTCCCGCCGGCAACAAGGACTCCGGGGACGCGGCGCAGGACCAACCACCATCGGTGGTGCAGATCGAGAAGGAGCTGGGCCGCCTGATGGAGCACGCGACGGTGAGCGGCGCCGAGCCTTCGGACGTGGCCGGGCAGCCCGCATACACGGTCCGGATCGAGCCGAAGCAGAACGGCGGCCTGGTCGGCGGAGCGGAGCTCGCCTGGGACGCGATCCACGGCACTCCCCTGCGCGCCGCCGTCTACGCGAAGGGGGACAGCTCACCGGTGATCCAGCTCGAGGTGACCGACATCTCCTACGGCCCGGTTTCCTCGTCGGTCTTCGATGTCACGCCGCCTGCGGGGGCCAAGGTCACCGACCTGACCCCGCAGGGCAGCAACAGCGATCAGCAGTCCGGGCAGGCTGACTCCGCTCCGGTCACCGGCCTGGCGGAGGTGCAGAAGGCGGTCCCCTTCGAGATCGCGGCGCCCGACTCGCTCGCGGGCCTCTCCCGAAGCGAGGTGAGGCTGATCCACAGCGGTGACCAGCCGGCCGCGCTGGTCACCTACGGCAAGGCGCTCGACGGCATCGCCGTGATCGAGCATCCGGCGGACTCCAGGACGAGTTCCGGCACGAGCGGCGATCAGGGCCAGATCTCCCTGCCCAAGGTGTCGATCAACGGAGTCCCGGGCGAGGAGCTCGAGACGCCGCTCGGCACCCTGATCCATTTCCAGCGAAGCGGCGTCGACTACACGGTGATCGGCTCGGTGGACTCGGCGACGGCCCAGGCTGCGGCGCAGGGCCTGTAGTCGATGCGGGACGCCCCGCCGATCGAAATCCGCGGGCTGGTCAAGCGCTACGGGAAGATCGCGGCGGTCGACGAGGTCGATCTCACCGTAAATCCGGGAGACGTGTTCGGATACCTGGGTCCCAACGGGGCAGGGAAGACGACCTCGTTGCGGATGATGCTCGGGCTGATTCGCCCAACCGCCGGGACCGTCCGGCTCTTCGGCCGCGACCCGCAGGTGAGCGTGAGGGCGCTCGAGGGGGTCGCGGGATTCGTCGAGGCCCCGACCTTCTACCCGTATCTCAGCGGCCGCACCAACCTCGAGCTCTATGGCTCCCTCGACGGCGGCGATGCAGCGAGCCGGATCGACGAGGTGCTGGAGACGGTGCAGCTCTCTGATCGTGCGGGGGACAAGGTCAAGGGCTACTCGCACGGGATGAAGCAGCGGCTGGGGATCGCCTCGGCTCTCCTCCGCGACCCGAGCCTGCTGCTCTTGGACGAGCCGGCGACGGGACTCGATCCGGCGGGGATGCGCGACATGCGCGAGCTGATCCGCGACCTCGGCGCCCGGGGGATCACCGTCCTGCTCTCGAGCCACCTGATGACCGAGGTCGAGGAGCTCTGCAACCGGGTGGCGATCATCCGGCGGGGACGGGTCGCATACGAGGGCTCGCTCAGCGAGCTTCGCAGCCGCGCCGGGATCAGCTACCGGCTGCGCACCACGGACGACGTCCGCGCCCGCCGTGTCTCCGAGGCACAGCGTGGGATCGAGGAGATCGAGGACGGGCGACCCGATGGGCTGGTCTTCAAGGCGGCGGACGAGAGTGCGGTGGGGGCGCTCTCGCTGGCGTTGGCCGAATCCGGCGCTCAGGTGTTGGAGCTGACTCCACGCCAGGCGACCCTCGAAGACCTCTTCTTCGAGCTCACCGAGGGCGGGGCCGGGTCGCCTGAGCCGGCCGAGAGGATTCCGCGCAAGGAAGGCGCGCCGGTCTGATGCCGGGAGTCCTCACGGTCTATCGCTGGGAGCTGCGCAAGCTCCGTGCTCAGAGGCGCACTTATCTCGGCCTCGGCGCGGCCGCCGCCGTGCCGATCATCTTCGTGGTCGCCCTGGTGACGGGTGGCGGTCACCCCAACGACGTGGCCTTCGGCCGCTACGTCCAGGAGACCGGGCTGGCGGTTCCGCTCGTAATGCTCCTGTTCGGCTCGGTCTGGCTCTTCCCCCTGATCACCGCGCTGGTGGCCGGAGACATCATCTCCTCCGAGGACCGCAACGCGACCCTGAAGATGATCCTGACCCGCTCCGTCGAGCGCGAGCAGGTCTTCGCCGGCAAGTTCCTCGCCACCGCCACCTATGCGGTGGTGGCGATCGCAGTCGCGGGCGTCGTCGCGACCGTGGCCGGGATCCTCGCCTCCGGCTTCAACCCGGTCACCACGCTCTCGGGGACCGTTGTGTCGGCCCCGCGAGGGCTTCTGCTGGTCGGCGCGAGCCTCTTGGTGTACCTGCTGCCGATCCTCGCCATCGCCTGCATCGGGCTGCTGTTCTCGGCCGTCTTCCGAAACAGTGGTGCCGCGATCGTGGGGACCCTGATGTTCTCGCTGCTCGTGCAGCTGCTCGACATCATTCCGGGCCTCAGCGGGTTGCATCCCTATCTGCTCAGCACCCAGTTCAGCGCCTGGCAGGGCCTGCTCAGGACCCCGGCGGACTGGGATCCGATCATTCGGTCGGCTTGGGTCTGCGCGCTCTACGGGGTCCCGGCCCTCGTCGCGGCGGGGCTCGTCTTCCTCCGCCGCGACGTGGCCGAGAGCTAGCCGGCTACGACTAGCCCTCGGCGCCGGCGGGGGCGACCCGCTCGACGTCCAGCCGCGGCAGCCGCCGCTCGAGCCAGCTGGGGATCCACCAGTTCCACTTGCCGAGCAGCTGCATCACGGCCGGCACCAGAACCAACCGGACGATCGTGGCGTCGAGGAAGACCGCCGACGCGAGCCCGATACCGAACAGCTTCAGGAAGACCTCGTTCGAGGTGACGAACGACAGGAAGACGACGACCATGATCGCCGCGGCCGCGGTGATCACGCGGGCCGTCTTCGCGAGCCCGTCGGCAATCGCGCGGCTCGTGTTCCCGTCCTTCAGATACTCCTCGCGGATGCGCGAGATCAGGAAGACCTCGTAGTCCATCGAGAGTCCAAAGAGGATCGCGAACATCATCACCGGCATGAACGGAGCGACCGGCACCTCGTGGTCGATCCCGATCAGGTTGCTCAGCCCGCCGCCGTTCGCGGCGAGCGTCATCACGCCGTAGGCGGCGCTCACCGAGAGCAGGTTCATCACACCCGCCTTCAGCGAGATCAGCGGCGAGTGGAAGGCGACCAGGAGGAGCAGGAAGGACAGCCCGACCACGCCCGCGATGAACAGAGGCATGCGGTCGGTCATGTAGGTGCTCTGGTCCTCGAGCGCCGCGGTGACGCCGCCGATCTTGACGTCGGCCCCGCTGCTGCCCACGGCGGTCGGCACGGTGTCATCCCGCAACCGGTGGACCAGATCCTCCGTCGCCTGATCCTGCGGCGAGCTCTTCGGGATTACGGTGATGATCGCCGCGTCCCCAGCGGAGTTGAAGCGAGGCGGCGGCACGAACTTGACGTCCTGATCGGCTCGGATCCGGTTGGCGAGCTGATCGATCGTGGCCTTGTCAGAGGGACCCGAGAGCGTCGCGGAAACCACAACCGGGCCGTTCGAGCCTTGCCCGAAGCCCTCTGTGTTCAGGTCATACGCCTGACGGGTCATCGTGTCGGGCGGGTCGTTGCCGGCGTCGGGGAACCCGAGGCGCATGCCGAGCGCCGGTGCCGCCAGCGCGAGCAGGATCGCCAGCGCGATGATCGCCGCCGGCCACGGCCGGCGCTGCACCATGTGGCTCCAGCGCGCGGCAGGTGACTCGCCCGTCGTCTGCCGATCGGGCCGCAGGGCGCGTCCGAGAAACGGGATCCGGAGGTTGTCGACCCTCGGCCCGAGGTAGGAGAGGAAGGCGGGCAGCAGCGTGATCGAGGCGAACATCACGGTGAGTACCGCCAGGGAGGTCGCGATCGCGACCCCGTACATGTAGCTGAGCCCCGTCAGCATCAGACCCAGCACGGCGATGACCACGGTGCAGCCCGCGATCAGCACGCTGCGGCCGGCCGTCGTGACGGCCTCGACAACGGCGTCGTGCCGATCCTTGCCGTCCCTCAGCGCCGAGCGGAACCGGGTGAGGACGAGAAGCGAGTAGTCGATGCCGACGCCGATCCCGATCAGGCCCGAGACCGCGGTCGTCCAGTCGGGTACGTCGATCACGTTGGCCAGGAGCGGAATGAGCCCGGCCGAGGAGATCCCGAGGCCGACCAGGGCGACTCCAAGGGGCAGTCCCGCAGCGACTATCGAGCCGAAGGCGATCAGGAGCACGATGGCGGCGCCGAGGAACCCGTAGCCCTCCGGGCTGGACTGGGACTGCGCGGCGTAGATCGGGTCGCCGCCGAGCTTGAGCTCGAGCCCGTTGCCGTCGTTGTCCTCGGCGGCGTTGATCAGCTGCGTGCCCTGGTCCTTGGTGAAGTCCCAGCCGGGGACCGTCATCGGGAGTGTGGTCGTCGCGATCTGCCGGTTCGCGGAGAGGCGGATCGAGGTGTGGCCCGCGATGTGCTCGACCTTCTCGGCCTGGGTGAAGAATGGCTGGAGGCGCTGCGCGGCGGCGGCCTCGTTGGCGAAGCCTGCGGGATCCTTCGCGACGACGTTGATCTCCTGGCCGGAGTAGCCGCCGAAGCGCTGCTTGGTGATGTCGCTCGCGGCCTTCGACTCGGAGCCCGGGGTGTCGTAGTTCGCGTTGAAGTCGCCCGCCAGCGAGGATCCGACCCCGATGATCACGACCATGGCGACGACCCAGAGCAGGACCACGCGGCCACGGCGGCGGTATGCGATGTCAGCGAGACGGGTTAGGCGACGGGTCATCCGGACTTCCCCCTTCCTGGGGAGCTCATTCCCGAGCTCGATGCGATTCCTGTTTGC
Source organism: uncultured Solirubrobacterales bacterium (assembly GCA_963695675.1). GTDB lineage: Bacteria > Actinomycetota > Thermoleophilia > Solirubrobacterales > 70-9 > DASUPK01. Next base: position 862,967 of record CAVOGY010000005.1, on the reverse strand, counting down.
GTTGTAGCAAGCCGCGCATTCATGTGCACTCAAATCAGATGACGCGCCTCAGGGCGCCGATGTGACACCCCTATGACGTCCCCGGCGCCCAAAACTCATCGCTCGGGCGTCGGGAGGCTAGGCGGTGGGCGAGCCTTCCACGTCGGCGAGCCGGGGCGCGTTCCGGTCGCGCTCGGAGAGGATCGGGTCGGAGACCGGCCAGCGGACAGCGATCTCGGGGTCGTCCCAGGCGATGCCGCCTTCGAGGTCGGGGTCGTAATAGCTGGAGAGGCGGTAGAGGACGTCGGCGGTCTCCGAGAGCACGCAGAAACCGTGCCCGAAGCCGGCGGGAATGAAGAGCTGCCGATGATCGACGTCGTCGAGCTCGTAGCCCTCCCACCGCTTGTAGGTCGGGGAGTCCGGCCGGAGGTCGACGGCGACGTCGAAGATCCGCCCCCGGAGGCAGCGGACGAGCTTGGCCTGGCCGCGCTGCATGTGGATGCCGCGGAGGACCCTGGCGTCGGAGCGACTCTGGTTGTCCTGGACGAAGTCGACCTCGATGCCGAGGCTTTGCATCTCGCTGTCGCGGAAGGTCTCCAAGAGGAAGCCGCGCTCGTCGCCATGGACGGTCGGCTCGATCAGGACGACGCCCTCGATCTCCGTCGGCAGGCGGCGGAAGTTCACGGGCCGGCGCCCAGCGTCTTGCCGTACTGGCGCTCGTAGTACTCGCGGTACTCGCCGGAGCGGATCGGCGCCCACCACCATTCGTTCTCCCGGTACCAGGCCACGGTCCGCTCGATTCCCTCATCGAAGCCGACCGTCGCCTCCCAGCCGAGTTCCCGCAGTCGAGCGCCGGAGAGGGAGTAGCGGCGATCGTGTCCGGGCCGGTCGCTGACGTACTCGATCAGCGACTCGGTGCGGTCTGTGAGGGCGAGGATGCGCTTGACCACCTCGAGGTTCGGCAACTCGTCCGGGCCGCCCACGTTGTAGACGTTGCCCGGCTCGCCGCGCTCGAGGACGGTGTCGATCGCCGCGCAGCAGTCCTCGACGAAGAGCCAGTTGCGGACCTGCATGCCGTCCCCGTAGACCGGCAGCGGATCGCCGGCGAGCGAGTTCAGGATGCAGAGTGGGATCAGCTTCTCCGGATGCTGGCGCGGGCCGTAGTTGTTCGAGGCCCGGACGATCAGGCCCTCCGCCCCGTAGGTTCGCGCGAAGGCCGCGACCAGCAGGTCGCCCCCGGCCTTCGAGGCCGAGTAGGGGGACGAGGGGTTGAGCGGGGATTCCTCCGTGGCGGAGCCCTGGAAGAAGTCTCCGTAGACCTCGTCGGTCGAGACCTGGAGGTGGCGCACCCCTGCGTCGCGGGCCGCCTCGAGCAGCACGTAGGTCCCGTACACGTCGGTGGTGATGAACTCCCCCGGCGCCTCGATCGAGCGGTCGACGTGGGACTCCGCGGCGAAGTTGAGCACCGCGTCGCAGCCGTCGAGGGCGGCCCCGACGGCGTCGCGGTCGGCGATGTCTGCCTCGATCAGCTCGAGGCGCTCTTCAGGCAGCCCCTCGAGGTTCTCGCGGCGACCCGCATAGGTCAGCTTGTCGAGCACGCGCACCGTGTCCCCGGGATGCCCCTCGAGGCGAAGCCGCGCGTAGTTCGAGCCGATGAAGCCGGCGCCGCCGGCTATGAGCAGCCTCATGCGGCGTCCTGTCCCTCGCCGTCGCCCGTTTCCGGGATCTCCTCCCCGTCGGCCTCACGCTCGGCGCGCTCCCGCCGGGTCCAATCGAGCATCGGCTGTCGCCGGGAGGCGCTCGATCGCCGCCTGGGCGCCGCCTCGGCCTGGTCGCGGCGGGCCAGATAGTCGGAGAGGGCGCGCTGCCAGGGCGGCAGCTTGATCGGCGCGGAGCGGCGGCTCACCAGGACCGAGTCGGCGGGCCGCTTCGCGGGCCGCTCCATCATGTCGCTGGTCGATGCCATCACCCGTGTGACCACCTCGGCCTGGCGGAAGATCTCCATCGCGAACTCGTACCAGGAGCAGCTGCCCTCGCCGGTCATGTGGTGGATGCCATAGGCCGCGCTGTCGATCAGGCGAAGCAGCCCGACCGCCAGGTGCCCCGTGTAGGTTGGAGAGCCAACCTGGTCGTGGACGACCACCACCGGCCCGCCGCTCCCCCCGAGACGGAGCATCGTCTCCACGAAGTTCCCTCCATGGGGGCCGAACAGCCAGGAGGTGCGAACGATGAAGCTGCGCCCGTTGACCAGCGCGGTCGCCCGCTCGCCGGCCAGCTTCGTCCGCCCGTAGGCGTTGATCGGCGCGGGGTCGTCGGACTCGCCGTACGGGCCATTGGTGCCGTCGAAGACGTAGTCGGTCGAGATGTAGACGACCTTGGCGTCCACCTTGTTGGCCGCGTCCGCCACAAAACCCGCGCCCTGGGCGTTGATCAGGGATGCATCCGGCTCGGATTCCTCGGCACCGTCGACGTCGCTCCAGGCCGCGCAGTTGATCACGGCCCCCGGGCGCTCGCGCATGATCACCCGCTCGACCCTCGCGGGGTCGGTCACGTCGAGGTCGTCGTGGGTAAGCGCGACCACCTGGTGTCGCATGTCCTCGGCGACGCGGACGACGTCTTGGCCGAGCATGCCTCCGGCTCCCGTGACCAGCACCCTCATGGGATTGAGATGTCGGCGTTGTCGCCGACCAGGAAGCGCAGGGTCTTGGGCATTCCCTCGCTGCGGCTCAGGCTGACGTTCTTGCCAAGGAGGCTCGCCTCCATGCGGGCGTGCAGGTCGCGGATGCTCGAGCCGGCCAGGACGATCGAGTGCTCGACCTCGGAGCCCGTGATCAGCACGTCGCGGTCGATCGCGGTGTAGGGCCCGATGTACGAATCAGAGATCCTGGCGCCGGCTCCGATGATCGTCGGACCGCGAACCACCGTCCGCTCGAGCTTGGCGCCCTCTTCGATCACGACCCGGCCCTCGACCCGCGACTCGCTGTCGAGCTCGCCATCGATCCGCTTTTCGATGTCCTCGAGCACCAGGCGGTTCGCCTCGAGCATGTCCTCGAGCTTCCCGGTGTCCTTCCACCAGCCCTTGACTACGTGGGGCTCGACGCGGCTGTCGGACTCGATCAGCGCGCCGATGGCGTCTGTGATCTCGAGCTCGCCCCGCGCCGACGGCTCGATGCTCCGCGCGGCGTCGAAGATCGAGGGGCCGAACATGTAGACGCCCACCAGGGCGAGGTCGCTGGGCGGGTCCTGGGGTTTCTCGACCAGGCGGACGACTCGGTCGCCGTTGAGCTCGGCAACGCCGTAGGAGCCGGGGTCGTCGACGTGCGTGAGCAGGATCAGCGCGTCGGGCTCGGAGCGGCGGAAGACCTCGACCAGCTCGACGATCCCATCGCGCAGCAGGTTGTCCCCCAGGTACATGACGAACGGGCTCTGGCCGAGGAAGCCCTCGGCGGTGAGCAGCGCGTGTGCGAGACCGAGCGGCGCCTCCTGCTCGATGTAGGTGATCGAGGCGCCGAAGGCCGAGCCGTCGCCGGCTGCCTGCTTGATCTCCTCACCCGTCTCGGGTGCGATGATCACGGCGATCTCGGTGATCCCCGCCTCGACCAGGGCCTCGATCCCGTAGAAGAGCACTGGCTTGTTGGCCACCGGAACGAGCTGCTTGGCCGAGGTGTGCGTGATCGGGCGCAGGCGCGTCCCGGCACCCCCGGAGAGGATCAGCCCCTTCAGCGATTCCATGTCGCGGCAGGCTAGACGCTAGGCCGCAAGTACCGAACGGACCTGGGGGGAAGGGATGCGAAGGTCTGCCAGCGGCCTAGTGGGGCTTAGAGGGGTTCCCGCGGTTGCTGAACTCGCAATGGTGAGCCTTCGGGTCGATCCTGTCCTTTCGGACGATGTCGCCGTGGCCGTCACCACACGAGATGAAGGTGTCCCTGATTCCGTCGAGGGTCTGCAGGTTGTCCCGGCCGCGGCCGCCCTTGTAGGTATCCGTGCCCTTGCGACCGCGCAGCGAATCGCGGTCGTCGTTGCCCTTGAGGATGTCGCCGCCGAAGCCGCCCATCAGGATGTCGATGCCTCGGCCGCCGATCATCAACGCGCCGATGCCCACCGGCGGGGCGCCCCCTTCACCCACGGTGGCGATTTGCGCCGTATCGTCGCCGTCTCGCACGTCGATGATGAAGCTGCTCACACCGTCCTGACGGCACCTCGCGAAGGCGCCTTCCGACTCGCACAGTCCGCCGCCGACCGTGATCGGGTTGGCATCCGCATCCTGGATCGTGTAGACGGGCACGCCGATCAAGGTGGCGGTGCTGACCACCACGTCGTTCTTCTCGCCCTGATTGGCGACGTAGGAGATGACCCCGTTGCCGCTCGAGACCACGCCTGCTTGGGCAGAGCCCGCGCCGAGCAGCATCGTCGCGGCGACGGTGAGAGCTATTGCGATCCGTCGCATCGAATTCCGTTGGGCGAGAAGTCCATCACGTGAGGGCGAGGATTCTTTCACTTTCCGGGGAAAAATGTCCTCGAAATTCTGGCGCTGCAGAAAAACGCCCAGAACTAAGCAGACGCCCTCGAGCCTAATAGGCACCGCCGAGCTTGCGGTGGTCCCAGGTCGCGATCCGCTTGGGGTGAAAGTGGATCGCGACCCGCTTCGGGGCCTGAGCCCGCAGGCCGGCCGCGGCATCGCCCTCGACCGACTCGATCCCCTCGCTGTATCGGATGGTGAGCTCCTTCGCGTAGTCGACGATTCGATCGATGTCACGGATCAGCTCGGCCTCCGCCTCGATCTGGACGCCGCGCAGCTCCTGGTATTCGATCCCGGTCTCGATCAACAGGGTTGCGCGCGGGTCGCGCTCGAGGTTCTTCACCTTCTGCGACTTCGCGTACGTCCAGATCCAGATCTCGCTGTCCCGTGGGACGTACCAGAGGGGCACTACGTGGGGCCAGCCGCGCGGGCCGAGGGAGGAGATGACCACGATCCTCTCGCGGTCGATCAGCTCACGCTGCTCGTCCTCGGTGAGCTTGATCTGGCCGCGACGCGAGGGCATCAGGCCCGACCGGCCGGGCCATTGGCCGAAGTCAGCACCAGGATCTCGAACGGCCCCTCACCCGCCATCGGCTGCATGTTCCCCGCCTCCCAGCGCGGCTGGAGGTCGTCGTAATGCCCGCTCCAGGCGTGGCCGGACTGGCCCGTGAACGCCTGCCATTGGGAGCGCTCCGGCGCTGAGGGGTCGGCGACCATCCGCCAGCTCGGCGCCCAGATCGCGTGGTAGGGGTCGACGGGGTTGTAGGCGACCTGCGCGACGGTCTCCTGCGCGCCACCGGGATGGAGTGTTCGGTTGAACACCCAGTCCGCGACAGGATGCCCGGCGCCGAGCGCGTGGGGGAACTCGAGCGCGTGGACCTGACCCCAGCGCCATTGCTCCGGATCCGGTCCGAACCGCTCCTCGAGATCATCCAGGGCCCCGCGCAACGCCTCGAGCGCCAGCTCGTCCCAGGAACCGCGAATCAGCTCCTCGTTGGCCTCCTCCCAGAGCTCCAGTAGGTGGGAGTGCCAGCGCCAGGGCGAGGTGACGTGGGCGAGGAAGCCGTTGTCGGCGCGATCCAGATACCGCTCGGCGAGATCCCGGTCGCCGATCGCCGCCCTGGTGAACTCCCGGGCCAGGCGAAGCAGGAAGGCCTGGTAGATCGTCCCCGCCACGGTCCGGGGGCCGAGGGTGCGATCCCAGCTCTTCAGCCGCTCGATCGCCCTGGTCTCGCGCTGGCTGGCCGGCTCCAGGCGGGCCAGCCGGTGAACGACCTCATCGCCAGGGATCGAATAGAGGTCGGTCTGCATGCGGCGGAAACCGTCCAGGTCATGCTGCTCGTGTTCGGCGAGCAGCTGCTCGATGCGCGCCGCGCGATAGCCGTCCAGCCAGTCGCTGGTGATGTGGTGCGGATACGAGCTCTCGACCACGCGGTTGTTCGCGGTGACGAGGTAGCCCTGCACGGGATCGACGAGCTCCGGCAGCTCGTCGTATGGGATCCACCCTTCCCACTCGAATTCGCCGGTCCACCCCGGCTTCGGCAGATCCGGGCAGTCGCCCTTCCGCATCGGGATCCGGCCGACCATCTTGTAGCCGATCGATCCGTGCCGATCCGCCCAGACGAGGTTCGAGACTGGCATGGTCAGCCCGCGCAGGAGCTCCACCAGCTCCGGCCCGCTGCGGGGCTCCAGGACGCCCAGAAACGCCTGAGAGATGGCGGGTTCGTCGAGCGCCGCCCAGCGCAGGGCGAGCGGTTGCTCGTCATCCGCACCGAGCGCCCGGTTCACGATCGGGCCGTGGTGCGTGAGTCGGATCTCCTGGCGCTCGGCCCGATCCTGGCCGCGGACGGCGATCAGCTCCTCGATGATCTCGAGGGGGCGCTGCTCGCCGCGGAACTCGTAGCTCTCGTCCTCGATTCGCTCGACGAAGAGGTCTTCGACGTCCGCCATCACGTTCGTGAAGGCGAAGGCGACGTCGTCGTTCTGGCCCAGGGAAATCCCGGGCAGGCCCGGGATGGAGGCGCCTCGACAGAACCTGCCCTCGAGCTCCAGGCCGAGCTCGTACCAGACGCCGGGCATCCCGCTCGGCAGGTGCGGATCCCCCGCGATCAGTGCGCCCCCCGTCACCGAGCGGGCCGGGCTCACCGCCCAGTTGTTCGAGCCGCTCGCCGCCGCGGCCAGGCCGATCTGGTCACGCACTCGGCCGATCTGCTCGGCCAGCCGCAGGCCGTCACCGTCGAACCCCTCCCCGGGCCGCAGCACGACGGGGTTTCCCTTCGGATACGTCGGGTCGATTTTGGCCGCGCGCTCCTCGCCGAGCTCGCGAACGAGGTCGGCGCGCAGGAGCTCCCGCTCCCAGTTCGTGGAGAGGCCGAAGGAGAGCAGCTTGCCGCCCGCCAACATGTCGGCCGGCCTCCACGGCTCGAACTCCAAGCGCAGGAGCTGAAACTCCGCGGGCGGCGCAGAGGCGGTCCGCGCCGCCTCGTTGAGCCCCACGCAGTAGGCGGTGAGCATCGCGCGGAGATCGGATTCGAGCTCCGCCTCCTCGCGCAGGGCGACCCTCCGCAGGCCCAGCGTGCGCATCAGCCGATCCACAGGCAGCCCGTTGCGCCCGGCGACCTCCGAGATTCGGCCCGACGCGATTCGCCGCTGGACGTCGCACTGCCAGAGCCGGTCCTGACCGTGGCAAAAGCCCTGGCCGAACCAGAGGTCCGCCGCCGTCTGCGCCCGTACGGTCGGCATCCCCCAGCGGTCGCGGGCGATCTCGACCCGGCCCTCCAGGCCCTGGACACTCAGATCCCCCTTTGTACGGGGTAGGGGGCGGCGGAAGAGCTGCCACCAGAGTCCTGCCGCGGTCCCACCGAAGAGGGCCGTGCCGATCCCCATCCCCTTGGCGCCGGTTCGGAGTAGGCGGCCTAGATCCATGCCCATCGGAACTTCATACCAGGGGATGGGCAGAGGCAGGTCAGTCGCGCAAGTCCGACGGAAGCCGGCCCTCGTCCTGGAGCTTCTCGAGGTGGGCCTGCATCGCGATCGCGGCAGCGTCTCGAAGCTGCTCGGGCACGTCGTTCCAGACCTCGGCGAGCAGGGCGGCATTGGAGCGCTCGCCTCGATTCAGGGCGGCTACCAGCCGGTCTTCTCGCTGCTGGCGGTGCGCGATGTATTCCGCGATCTTTGCCTGCGGATCGTCCACCTGCGGGCCGTGACCCGGGTAGAGCACCTCCAGGTCGAGCCCCTGCAGCCGCCGGAGGGACTCCATGTAGTCGCCGAGGGAGCCGCCCGTCCCGCGGGGACCGACGATCGTCGAGCCCTCGCCCAGGATCAGGTCCCCCGTGAAGCAGGCGTATGGTCCCGCGTCATCCGAGCGGGTCGGCAGGAGGAAGCAAAGATGATCCGCGGCGTGGCCGGGAGTGGCGATCGCCTGCAGCCCGCCGACCCATTCGCCGTCGGCCGGCCGAGTGGGCTCGATGCCCAGCGTCGCGACCGCCTCGCTGTGATCGGCGTGGCCATGGGTGAGAAGTACCGTCCCGATCCCGCCGCGTTCGGAGCTCGCCGCGCGGATCGCCTCGATGTGAGCTTCCTCAGCCGGGCCCGGATCGAGCACCACGGCCGGATCGCGCCCGACCACGTAGGTGTTCGTCCCCTCCAGGGTCATCGGTCCGGGGTTGTGGGCCACGAGGACCCGGACGTCGGCCGACTTCGACATCCGCGGCATTCTCCACCTCTGCGGCAACCGCTTGACATGTGACCAAAAGGTCACATATACTCCGGACTATGGACGAGGTCTTCAAGGCAATGGCCGACCCGACCCGGCGGGAGCTGCTCGATCGGCTTTACAAGCGCAACGGGCAGACGCTCACCGCGCTCGAACGGAAGCTGCCGATGTCGCGCTTCGGCGTCATGAAGCACCTGAAGGTTCTGGAGGAGGCGAACCTCGTGGTCACGCGCAAGCGCGGCCGGGAGAAGCTCCACTTCCTGAACCCCGTCCCGATCCGGCTCGTCTACGAGCGCTGGGTCAGCAAGTACGCCGAGCCCTGGGCCGCTTCGCTCACGGGCCTGAAGAGAGAACTCGAGGAGGCAAACGATGACTGAGCAGTTCGATGTGCCGCATCAGATCCGGCTGACGCCGGATCCCAACGGCGAGACCGCGATGACGGTGTTCGAGATCTACATCAAGACCACGCCCGAGCGGCTCTGGGAGGCGATCACCGATCCCGAGATCCGGGCGAAGTACAGCTTCGGAGTCGGCACGACCTCGGAGTGGACGCCGGGGTCCGGGTACAGCTCGGGAGTTCCCGGCGTGATCGACATCGCCGAGGGCGAGAACATCGAGGTCGATCCGCCGCATCGGCTCGTGCAGACCTTCACGGCGCTCTGGAGCGACGAGGTGAAGGCGGCGGGCGCGTCGCGCGTGACCTGGGAGATCAGGCAGGTCGCCGACTCCTGTCAGCTGACGGTGGTCCATGACCAGCTCCCGATCGACGCCAACCCCGAGCTCTACGGCGGCTGGCCGATGATCCTCTCGGGCCTGAAGACGCTGCTCGAGACCGGCGAGCTGCTGACCACGCCCGGCTCGCTGCGCTACTCGCAGGCGGCGGACGCGGGGTCGTGACGCCCGCCGGAAGAACAAAGCCAGCGGTCCTGATGGAGGGGATAGGCCTGGGCGAATCGCCGCGCTGGCACGAGGGCCGGCTCTGGTTCTCCGACTGGGTCGAGCACGAGGTGATCGCCCTCGACCTTGCCGGGCGGAGCGAGGTGATGACGCGGGTTGACGCCTTTCCCTTCTCGATCGACTGGCTGCCCGGCGGGCCGATGCTCGTCACCGCGGGGCGGCAGCTCCTTCGCATGGAGGGCGACGGTTCGCTTGTGCCCCAAGTCGACCTCAGCGGGCTCTCGGACCATGGGTGGAACGAGATCGTCGTTGACGGCCGTGCCAACACCTACGTCAACAACGTCGAGTTCGACCTGATGGGCGGCGAGGACCCGAAGCCCGGGATCATCGCCCTGGTCGCACCCGATGGCACCGCGCGGCAGGTGGCGGACGGTCTCGCCTTCCCCAACGGGATGGTCGTAACGCCCGACAACTCGACGCTGATCGTCGCCGAGTCCTACGAGGGCCGGCTGACCGCGTTCGACATCGGCGGCGACGGCGAGCTCTCCGGCCGCCGGGTCTGGGCCGATCTCGGCGAGGGCGGCGACGGGATCTGCATGGACGCCGAGGGCGCGGTCTGGAGTCCCAAGTTCCAGAGTTGCGTGCGCGTCCGCGAGGGTGGCGAGGTGCTGGACACGATCGAGCTCGACCGCTTCTGCTTCGCCTGCATGCTCGGCGGCGAGGACGGCAGGACGTTGTTCCTCAACGTCGCCGAGTGGAACGGTCCGGAGGGCATCTTCAAAGAGCCGAGGACCGGGCAGGTGCTGGCCGTTGAGGCGCCCGCCACGCACGTGGGTCATCCATAACGAATATGCAAAGGTGAGGACATGGCGAACAGCGGACAACTGATCAACGGCGTCGACTTCATTGCGTTCCCGACCAAGGACTGGGAGGCCGCCAGGAAGTTCTACGGCGAGACCCTCGGACTGCCGTTCGGGAAGCAGTGGGGCGACATGCCGGCCGGCGAGTTCGAGACCGGGACCGTGACGATCGCGCTGTTGCAGGTCGACGCCTTCAACATCGACTTCAGCTCGAGCACCACGCCGCTCGAGTTCCACGTCGACGACTTCGAGGCGGCGAAGGCGGAACTCGAGTCCCGCGGCGTCGAGTTCGTGACCGACGTGATCGACAGCGGCGTCTGCAAGCAGGCGATCTTCCAGGACCCGGACGGCAACGCGCTGGCGATCCACCATCGGTACGCCCCCGGCGTTCCTCCCGAGGAGGCGAAGGACGCCGCGATGGAGACGGCCACGCAGTAGACGAATCAGGCCTGGGCTGCGCGCTCCCTGATCTCAGCCAGGAACCCGAGGATCCGCCGCCAGGCGTCCTCCGACTCCTGCGCGAACTCGTCCTGCTTCTTGTCGAAGAAGGAGTGCGGGGCGGCGGGGTAGACGTGGATCTGGTGCTCGACCCCGGCCGCCGAGAGCGCCGACTCGAACTCCTCGATCTGGTCCGACGGGATCGCCTCGTCGGCTCCCCCGAATAGGCCGAGCACCGGGCGCCTGATGTCCGCCGCCTGGGCCAGCACTCCTCGGCCGTCGAAGCGCGATCGATCGAGGACGCCGTAGAGCCCGACCACCCCAGTCAGGTCGAGATCGGGATCCGCCCCGGCGACGAAGGAGAGCGACCCGCCGAAGCAGAAGCCCACGGTGGCCACCGGCCCGACGCCGGTTCGACGGCGAAGCTCGTCGATGGCGGCGGAGAGATCCTGCAGCGCCTGATTCAGCTTCACCTGCTGCCGGTGGGGCATGTAGTCGAACTCGTCGTCCCGCGGGCCGAGGCCGGCAGTCCGCCCGTAATGGTCGAACGCGATCGCGTGATGGCCGGCCTGCGCGAACCGCTCGGCCAGCTCGATGTAGAACGGATAGAGCCCGCGGACGTCGGGGATGATCACCACCCCCGGGTCGCCTCCCTCGCCCGCCTGGGCGAGCGACGCCGAGAAGGCGGTCCCGTCGGCGGACTCGAGCGTCAGCAACTCGGCCGCAGCTCCTCCGGCGATCGGCGGGCCGATCAGCTCAGGGGGAACCTCTGGCGGCCGCGAGTCGAAGTCGAAGCACACGGCTCGGCGCTTGGCGCCTAGGCGGCCTTGACGGCGGTGGCGCCGGCGTCCACCTCGAGCTCGCGGGCGATCGCCTCCCGGGCGGCCTCGGGCTCGAGGACGACGAGCTCCCCGGCCCCCTTGAGGATCTCCCGCAGCAGCCACTCGGTGCTGCCGTAGGGCACCTCGATCACGACGGCATCATCGGCGAGCTCCTCGATCACGGGGTGCTCCTCGCGGGCCCAGCGGGCGCGCTCGGGGGAGACCCAGACCCGGGCGACGTCGGCCGCCGGGACCTGCTCACCCGAGAGCCACCCTCCCTCGATTGCGGCGATCTCCTCCACCTCCGGGCGGGGCTCGAAGCTCTCCTTCGAGATCTCGGCCTCCTTGATCCGATCGAGGCGGAAGTGACGGACGTCCTCGCGCCGGCGGTCGTACGAGGCGACGTACCAGCCCTCCGGTCCGTTGGCAAGCCGGTAGGGCTCGATGTCGCGTTTGGTGAACTCGTCCTCGTTCTCCTTGTAGTAGTGGATCGAGAGCACGCGGCGGCCCTCGATCGCCTTGTTCACCTTCCGCGCGACGTCGGAATCGTCCCCTCCCGAGACCGCGATCTCCAGCCCCTCCTCCGACGGATCGTGTCCGAGGGCCGTGACGATCTTCTTGCGGGCGCTGACGAGCCCGCTCTGCGGCAGGTGGTCGCCGAACAGATCGATCGCCGCGACCAGGGCTTTGGCCTCGAGCGGCAGCAGCCTCGCGGGCCGGGCGAAGTTGTCGCCGTAGGGCTCGGCGTCGACTTCGATCTCGTTCGCCCTGCAGCTCGGCGTAGAGCACGTAGGTCCCCCCGCCGAAGTTGACGACATTGAGCAGGTCGATGTCGTCGCGGAGCTCCTCGTCGCTGACGTGCAGCCGCTCCTTCACATCGGCCACCGGCAGCCGGGCTTCGCCCTTCGCGGACTCGATCAGCATCCCGGCGAGGGTCACCAGACGGGCGAAGCGCTCGGGCCGGATCGAGGATTCGGAGCGCCCGTTGGAGCGGGCCGAACGCGGCGCCGGCGGCACCGTCCGGACCGTTTCGGCCGGCTCGAAGTCTGCGCTGTGCCGCTGCGAGAGCAGCTCCCGGCGCTCCGCCACCTCGTCGGCCAGCTCGGGCGGGTCGAGCACGGTCGCATTGCGTCGCCAGTGCAGGACCCAGGCGACCATCTGGCGGCTGGAGGCGTACTCGGTCTCGAGGATGCGGCCCTTGCCCGGCGATCCGTCGCCGCGGCCGGGATTGCGGAACTCACCGTAGGCGCCGAAGTCGCGCTCGACCAGCCAGGCGATCCGGTCGCGCAGGAAGATCTTCGCGGTCCCCTGGATCTCGCCGAGCTGCCACTCGGCGCGCCGAGCGTAGTCGCGGCGGTCGAAGTCCTGGGGCGGCGCGAAGTCGTGCTCCGCCTTCGACGCGTATGAGACCTTGCCGCGGATCCGCGAGAGCCTGAAGACGCGAACCGCGTCCCGCTCGTGCGAGTGTCCGATCAAGTAGAACTGACCCCCCCGGTAGACGAGGTGGTAGGGGTCCACCTTTCGCTTTTCCTCGGAGTCCCGCTCGATCGTGTAGTAGGTGAACTCGATCGTCTTGCGCCGGGAGATTGCGGTCTCGATCTTGGAAAGGCGCTGCGAGACCTCGGCGCCGTCGGCCTTGGCCGTCATCCGCACCTCGACCGATGACTGCTCCGGAGCGGTCAGCGGGCTAGGACGCCCCCACGAGACCTGTTGCAGCGCCAGCCGCAGCGGCTCCGCATAGGCGAACTCGCCGTCTAGAAGGTGGAGGGCTGTCTGCAACGCCGCCAGCTCGTCATCGCCGAAGCGAATCTCGGGCAGGTAGTAGTTCTCGGGTGGCAGCGAGTAGAGCTCGGACTCGTAGCCCTGCAGGCTCTCGCCGGGCTTCTCGACCTGGAGCGTGATGCCGAGGCTCTCGAGCTCCGCGCGGTCGGCGTAGAAGCGGCGCGCGAAGGCATCGTCGTTCATGTCGCTGTACCCCTCCACCTCGCGCTTGATCTCGAGCGCCGAGGTAGGCCTGCCCTGGGCCATGAGGTAGGAGATCAGCGAGAGCTGGCGGATCAGCTTCTCGGTGTCTTTGGCCATCGCGGACGCAGGATAGAGGCGGGGTTCGCCGCTCCCAACGACGTATGTCGAGCCTCCGAATCCATTTCCGCAATTTGCGCAGCCGTCTCAGCCTGGCGGCGGTTGCTGGCCACGAGCGTCGAAGCTCGACACGGCCTGTTCGAGCGTCGACGAGAGCGGAGCCCACCGAGTCGGCGGTGCCGAGGCCACGATCACCGTCGTCGCCTCCGGGCCGCGCACGATGCAGGCGATCTCGCGATAGTGGTGGTCGGTCGACGTCGTGTAAGTGTCCTGGACGCAGGAGCCGGTTCCGTCGCGGAAATGCAGCCCCGTCGCCGACGAAAGGGGCCTCAGGTCGCGATCGCCCTCCTCGCGATTGTGCGCGGGCCGGAAGCTCGCCCAGTTGGTCAGGCTCTCGGCGCCGCTTTGCGGCGTGATGTTCAGGTAGCCGGCGATTTCGCCGTCCTGGTCGAGCGTGGCGGTGACGGTCCCCGGATCCGTTCTGGTCAGGCGCCAGTTCGGCGGATAGGCCAGGCTGGCGTTGCCCGAGGGCAGCGGCCTCGTCCGCCATCCGGACGGCGCTGGCGCCGGATGCACCCAAGCGAAGCTCGCTGGGTTCGCGGGCGCCGGCGGTCCGGAGAGCTCGGAGGAGCCGCATGCGGCCAGTGCCGCGGCGCTCGCCAGCGCGAGCGCGGCGACTAGAACCCGGCCGCGATGAGACGGCCTAAATCCGGCCGTCGCCGTCGCTGGGCCCGCCGTTGTTATCGGCGTCGTGGTCTCCGCCGTTGTGCTGCGGGATCCCGTGGTGGTGATGGTGGTGGTGTCCGGCGAGGGCGACTCCAGCACCGCCGACAGAGAGGGCCAGCGCCGCGATCCCGGCGACGATCCACCGTCCTGTTCTGCTCAACATCGACTCATCCCTTCTCGCAGTGGTTGACCTGCGTAATACGCCGCAGGCGCCGTGGGGGATGGTGGACTTAGGAAGGTTTTAGGCGGCGCGCGAGCGGAAGAAGGCCGAGGCGTCGATGCCGCGGTCGAAGCGTGACCAGCTCTCCCCATCGGCGAGCTCGCGCTCCAGCCGGTCGAAGCTGCCGAGCTTGCCGCCAAGGTTGTCGATCGCATGCACCAGCGTCGCCTCGCGGGTGGCCGGTACGACCGGCGAGCCGTGCTCGAGCTGCCCGTGGTGGGAGAGGATGATGTGCAGGATTGCCTGGGCGACGTCCGGATCGAAACCTTCGATCCGCTCGATCTCGCGCCGCACCTTGTAGTAGCCGCGCGGGATCTCACCCTCGAGGCGGCCGGCGTCGGTCAGCTCGATCGCGAGCGGGTCGTCGTTGTAGGCCTCGGTCTTGCCGATGTCGTGGAGCATTGCTCCAGTGACCGCGATCTCGCGGTCGATGCCGGGGAAGAAGTTGGCTGCCGCGCTCACCGCCTGGGCGACCGACAGGGTGTGCTCGAGCAGTCCCCCGGCGTATGCCTGGTGGTAGTGCTTGGCGGCGGGCGCCTCGCGGAAGCGCGCCCAGGACTCGGTGCCGGGCGCGAAGAAGTGATCGAGCAGCTCGCGCAGAGCGGGGCTCTGCACCGTTGCGATCAGCTCTCGCAGGTCCGCCTCGAGCAGGTCAATGGCCCGCGTCGGCCCCTCGGCCAGCTGCTCGGCGGCGTACTCGCCGGGGCCGGCGGGGCGCACGGCGGCAAGCTTGATCTGCCGGCCGAACTGGGGATGGATCGAGAAGCTCCCGCTGACCAAAACGACGGAGCCCGGCGCGCAGACCTCGAAGCACTCGGCGACGCCTTCCCAGGCGACCGCCGGGACCGTCCCGGTCTTGTCGGCCAGCACGATCCGCAGGTAGTGCTCACCGTTGCGCTTCTGGCGTCGCTCGCGCTCACGCACCACGAATGCCCCGCAGACTTCGTCACCGTCCGAGAGCTCGCGCAGCAGGATGGGCCCCGCGGGGGATGGCGCGCCGCCGTTTCCGTTTCCGTTCTCGAACAGGGTCTCAGTCATCAGTATTTGAAAGTAGAGGCGCACCCGGACCGAACTCTCCGCCGAGCGCCGCCGCGACGGGCCCGAAATCCGCGATCAGGCAAGCTCCAAGGGTGGAGGCAGCCGCGCCGCATCGGGAGGAAGAGCTTCGGGTCTCGTCGATCGAGCTCTTCTTCGACCTCGTCTTCGTCTTCACGATCACGCAGCTGACCGCCCTGCTGGCCGCCAAGCCCGACGGGGAGTCCCTCGCTCAGATCGTCCTGATGCTGAGCGCGATCTGGTGGATGTACGCCGGCTTCGCCTGGCTCACGAACGCGGTGCCCCCCGAGCGGACGGCGCTGCGCCTGCCTCTGCTCGTCGGAATGGCGGCGTTCTTCGCGATTTCGCTGAGCATCCCGACCGCTTTCACGGAGAACGGCGTTGTCTTCGCCTGCGCCTACCTGGCCGTGATCGCAGTCCACACGGTCCTCTACATGCAGTCGGCGAGCTGGTCGGTGGCCGGTGTCTGGAGCTTCGCGCGAATGAACGTCGTCGCCGGCATGCTCATCCTGGTGGGGGCGATCATCGGGGGCGCCGCCGAGTACGCGCTCTGGGGTCTCGCGGTGGCGATCTTCGCGATCACGCCCGCCCTGGTGCCCGAGGAGGCGGGTTGGATCCGGCCCTCCCATTTCGTCGAGCGCCACGGGCTGGTGGTGATGGTCGCCCTCGGCGAGTCCGTCGTCGCAGTCGGGATCGGCGCCTCCGGCCTCGACATCACCTGGCAGCTGCTGGCCGTGGCGACCCTGGGCCTGACCCTGAGCACGGAGCTCTGGTGGGTCTACTTCATGGGCGACGACGAGGAGGCGGAGGGCGCCCTCCGCCAGATGACCCCGACCAGGCGCGAGTTCTACGCGGCGAACGTCGCCTACTACTGGGCACACCTGCTGATCCTGCTCGGGATCGTCTGCATCGCCGCGGCGCTCGAGCGCGCGATCGGGCATGCCTTCGATCCGCTCAGCTTCGCCCGCGCCCTCGCGCTCGGAGGCGGGACCGCCATCTACCTCGGCGGGCATGCGCTCTTCCGGCGCGCACTCGGCCTCCCGTTCAAGCCCTGGCGCGCGGTCGCGCTGGTGCTCGCGCTCGCGACGATCGCGCTCGGCCCGACGACCTCGGCGCTGGCTCAGCTCGCTGTGCTGGTTGCCGCGCTGGGGGCCTGCATCGCGGTTGAGGACGTGGCCTCCGTCGAGGACCACGGGCCGCTCGCAGACCCGGTTGCGCCCCTCCGACTTGGCCTCGTAGCCGAATTGCGTCCTTTGTCCAGCGTGGCTGGGCGCCAAATCACGGCTAGGCGAGCGCGGTGCGCACGAAGTCGAGATCGGCCCCGATGTCCTTGGGTCCACCCGGGGTCTCCACCACGACGGGCGGCCCAGCGGCCCTGATCATCTCGCGCAGCACCTCTGCCCCGATCTGGCCCCTGCCCAGGTTGGCGTGGCGGTCCGCCCCGGTCCCGGGCGGGTCCCGCGAGTCGTTTGCATGGAGCAGCTCGATCCTCCCGACGATCTCGAGCACGCGGGCGACCGCGTCGCCGAGCTCCTCGCCGGCGGCGTGCGCATGGCAGGTGTCGAAGCAGAAGCCGGTCTCGACGCCGGAGTTCGCCGCCGAGACCGCCTCCCAGAGCCGCGCGAGCGCATCGAAGCGCCGGGCGACCGCGTTCTCGCCCCCTGCGGTGTTCTCGATCAGCACCGGGACGTCCGATTCGAGCATCTCGAGGGTCCGCGGCCAGCGACCCACGCCCTGGGCGATCCCGTCCTCGGCGTGGCCGGCGTGCACGATCACCGCCGCCGCGCCCACCTCCGCCGCCGCCGCGCAGGTCTGCTGCAGGATCTTGCGAGAGCCGTAGCGGACGTTGTTGCGCGGCGAGCAGACGTTGATCAGGTACGGCGCGTGGACGTAGAGCGGGATCTTCGACGCGCGCAGCTCCTCGGCGTCCTTTCTCGGCGCCGGCTTCTCCCAACCCTGCGGGTCCGAGAGGAAGATCTGGACGCAGTCAGCGCCAACCGCGTCGGCTTCCTTCAGTGGTCGGGCGGGGGCGAGATGCGCACCGACGATCGCCTTCTTGCGTGCCATCAGGGACGGAGTCTCTAACGAATCGCCCCGAATACGACCGGACCCTCCCCGGCATCTCGGGGAGGGTCCCGTCGGGGTGGTCGCCCGTACCTCAGCCGCCGCTCGCTACCACGGTCTGCTTGGCAGCACGTGCACTGAAACAATGCGCCGGTGAGAATCGCAGCCGCCTGGGGGCAGGCCCTGCGAAGCAGAGACGGGCGCCTGCTCGTGGCGGCTTTCGGTGCCCTCACCGTCGCCGAATGGATGATCGCCGCCTCGTTTGCCGTCTACCTGCTCGAGGTGGGCGGCCAGGCGGCAGTCGGGCTGCTCGCGGTCCTATACCTACCGACGGCGATTGCCGGTCCCATCGCCGGCACCCTCAGCGAGCACCGACCACCCGAACGGATCCTGCCGGTGACGGCGCTGAGCAGGGCGATCGTCGTCGGCGCGGCCGCGGCCGCGCTCGCTGCCGGATGGCCTCTGGGCGTGGTGGCCGCCATTCTCGCTGTCGATGCTGCGGTGTCCGCCGCCTATCGGCCCGCGCAGGCCGCCGTTCTCCCCTTCATGGCTCGGTCACCGGACGAGCTCGGGGCTATCGCCGGCACACTCTCGACGACCCGGACTGTCTTGCAGGCCGCCGGCTTGGTGCTCGGCGGACTGCTGATCGCGACGATCTCGCTCTCGGCGGTATTCGCCGGCGCCACGGTGTTGTTCGCGTTCGCGGCGTTGCTGACAGGGGCCCTGGGCGTCCGAACGGAGGTGATCGCCCGCCGGCCCGGAGGCGCCTCCACGCCGGAGGCGGCCGGCGGGGACGGGGTGCTCGCCGCGGCCCGCCAGGGGCTCGGCGCGTTCGCTGCGATTGCCGGGCACGCGGATTCAAGGCTGGTGATCGAGCTGGCGGGAGTGCGAACGGCGGTTCGTGGCGCCTGGCTCGGACTCGCGGTTCTCGCCGCAGAGGGCTTCCTTCACATGGGCGCGTCCGGATTCGGAGAGCTCGCGGCCGCGGCCGGTGTCGGCGCCGTGATCGCGGTGCCGGCAGCCTCGCTGCTCGTCGGGAGCCCGCGACTGGCGGCCGCTCTTGGAGCGAGCCTCGCGGTGGTTGGGCTGATGCTGGTGGGCGTCGCTGCGCTGGCGACGCCGGCGGCCGCGCTCGTATTGCTCGTCGTATGGGGTGTCGGAATGGCGCTGGCGGACCTCTCCGCCACAGCCGTCCTGCCGCGGGTCGCGGACGCCCGCCGGCTGGGCCAGATGACCGCCGTGACCGAGTCCCTGAAGCAGGCCGCTGAGGGCACTGGAACGCTGCTGGTGCCTGTGCTCGCGGCCGTGCTAGGCGCACGGGGCGCCATCGCTGCCGCCGGCGCCGCCACCGCTCTCTTCGCGCTGGCAGCCTGGAGCAGACTCTCGCGGGTCGACTCGGCGGCAGGCCGCCGAGTCGCGCGCATCGAGCTGATCCGGCGAGTTCCACTGCTGGCAGCGCTACGGGTGGTCGAGCTGGAGACGGTGGCTGCGGCCCTGAAGCAAAGACGAATCGCTCCCGAGCAGGAAGCCATCCGTGAAGGCGACCGAGACGCCCGAACCTTCTACGTGATCGAGTCGGGCACGGCCGAGGTACTCGCCGGGGGAGATCTCCTCCGCACTCTCGGCTCCGGCGATTCGTTCGGCGAGATCGCGCTCCTTCACGGCATCCAGCGCACGGCGACCGTCCGGGCTCGAACCGCACTCGGGCTCCTGGAGCTCGATCGGTCCGAGTTCGTCTGGGCGCTCACCGGGAGCGAGCACTCCGGGCTGGTCCGTCGACCACCGTCCCCCGACACCGATCTGGCAAGTGGATCCCTCCACAATGCGCTCCACGGCGTGCCCTGGATCGCCCGCCTCGGCTCGACGGTGGTCCGGCAGCTCGCCGATCGCGCTCGCCGCGGTGAGCTTGCGGCGGGAGAGACTCTCTGGGAGCAGGGCGCCCCTGGAGACACGATGGGGATCGTCCTGGCGGGAGAGGTCACCGTCGAGCAGGGCGGGAATGTGGAGGGGAGTGTTGGGCCTGGGGGGTGGGTCGGCGAAGTTGCGCTCCTGCACGACGTGCCCCGGACCGCGACGGTCCGGGCCATCACCCCCGTGATCCTCTGCGAGGTCAGGCGCGCCGACGTGCTGGAGGCCCTCGAGATGGAGGGCCATCCCCCCGCCCGGATCGTCGAGCAGCTGGCGTGACCCGCGGCCTACATGCCGGAAGTGGCGAGGGCCAGAATCGAACTGGCGACACCACGATTTTCAGTCGTCAGCGGGATTCCTGGGGGCTTGCGGCTGTTTCCGGATGGCCTGTTGCCCGTGAGTTGCCCACGGCTTCAAACCACCACCGCTTTTGCATGGAAAGCAGGACCTTTGGCGAGATACTGCGTGGGCGATATCGCAGGAGAACATCCGAAGGAAGAATGGCGGACCTGGGACGATTCTCGGGATGCAGAGCCCTACGAAAAGCAGCGGCCTGAGGTGTCAACAGGCGAGGGGAGCAGGTCCCTGGCTAACCCCTTCGGGGGTTCCGTCAAGCAGACGCCGGGGGCCTTTCTACGCCCGAGGTCCATTCAAAGCTCGACTGAGGTCACGAGACGATGAATGCAAGCTATTTGGGCTCGCCGCAAAAGGACTGATAGCGGCCCTACTCAGCGTGTCAATACAGCTCGCCGGGGCGCCGGTCGTCAAAGCTGAGCCACGCGCTCGGCACGTGCCGGTCGGAGAGGTCGATGCCCTCAGCTTCCAGAGCAAGGAGCAGCCCGGAAGAAGCGGAGTCGTTGGGGTGAAGACCTTGAGACGATTGGGCTTCACGCGCGGGACGGTAGAACCCTCCGCTCGACCAACGCCGGCCCTCCACGAGCCGGAGGGGTCTGGATCGGACCGAGGGCCTCCCTCCACGCTCGAGCTCATCACGCTCGCATTGATGCTCGTCGTGCTGGCCGAGCTCTGCGGCGGAGCGATTGCTGAGCGACGCCGACTACGGCCAGCATCCGGCGCTGCGACTAACGCGTTTCGCTCACGGAGCGGCGGGGGCAGAGGTGGCGAAATCAGGCAAAGGGCGCCAGGATCCCGCCCCATCCCGCCGGCCGATGAGACGGGCCACAACCCGCGCTACCTCGTGGACCTAATGACCGCCAGCCAGAAACGGTCATATCGCGCGCTCTTGGCAGTTTGGATCGGCACCGTGGTCGCCTTCTGGATCTGGTGGCTTCAGAGCGATCACTGGGTGACTCCAGCCGGGATGGTCGTCATTTCGGCGATGGTCTTCTACTCGATGCTCCAGTCGGGATGGTTCTTCTTCTTCACGTATCGGATGAAGCGGCCGAATCCGAGTCTCCCTATCCCGCGGTTGCGAACGGCCATCATCGTGACCAAGGCACCCTCCGAACCGTGGGTCATGTTGACGGAAACGCTCGACGGCATGTTGCGGCAGGACTACCCCTACCCCTACGACGTTTGGCTGGCGGACGAGTCCCCTTCGCCGGAGACGCTGCGCTGGTGCGAGGAACACGGCGTCAAGGTCTCCTGCCGGGAGGGAGTCGAGGGCTACCACCGCCCGACGTGGCCTCGTAGGACCAGGTGCAAGGAAGGCAATCTGGCCTACTTTTACGACCACTGGGGCTACCGGGATTACGACGTCGTCGCGCAACTGGACGCCGATCACGTCCCGACCCCGGGATACCTGCGGGAGATGGTTCGACCGTTTGGCGATCCGACCGTTGGTTACGTAGCGGCGCCGAGCGTTTGCGACAAGAACGCGACCGAATGCTGGGCTGCGCGAGGGCGCCTCTACTGGGAGGCCCCCCTCCACGGTGCGCAACAGGCGGGATACTCGGGGAAGTACGCGCCCGTGTGCATCGGCTCTCACTACGCGGTACGAACCGCCGCGCTCGAGGAGGTCGGTGGCCTTGGTCCTGAGCTGGCGGAGGACTTCTCGACCTCCCTGATGCTGGCCTCCCACGGCTGGCGCGGCGTGTTCGCGATCGATGCCATGGCGCACGGAGACGGGCCTTCCACCTTCGCCGATTGCATCGTTCAGGAATACCAGTGGTCTCGGAGCCTGACCAACATCCTGTTGCAGGTCAGTAAGCGCTACTGGGGCGGCCTGGGCGTCCGCGAGAAAGTGAAGCTCGGATACAACCAGATCTGGTACCCGCTGTGGGCCTTTTACATGCTGATGGCCCTGGTGTTTCCGGTCGCCGCGATACTGACCGACACTCCCTGGGTGGGCGTCCCCTGCTCGAGTTCTTCATCCGGGCAGGGTTGGTCGGCCTCGCCGGGCTCGCCATTTTCTGGTGGGTGCGGCGACAGGGATACCACCGGCCAGCGGACGCCAAGCTGATCAGCTGGGAGACGATTTCTCTTCACCTTTACCAGGTGGCCCTGGGTGCTCTGGGGGGTTGTCCAGGCGTTTGCAGGGTGGGTCTCGAGGAAGCAGTTCACCTTGAAGGTGACGCCAAAGAGGGTGACCAGGCCGAGACGGCTGCCCTTGGTCGCCCTGTTGCCCTACCCGGCGCTGGCCCTCGCCTGCTCGGTTGCCGCAATCATCATGAGTGATCCCGGCTCCGCACGGGGTTACTACTGGTTCTGTCTCAGCAACGCCCTGATCTACTCGGTCGTCACCGCCGCCGTGGTCATGTTGCACGTGCGCGAGAATCGGGCTCAGCTCACCATGCCCTTGTTCAAGTTCGCAGGGGTGCAACTCGCGGCAACCGCAGCGGTCGCGCTGGCCGTCGCAACGGCGTTCGTCTTGCGCGGCCGCGACGCCTACGAGGTGCTAACTGTCACCGAGGGGCACGACTCGGTTACGGCGGCTCTCGCTTGGTTCGCGCAGGGAGCTGCGGAGATGAACGCGCCCGCGGGATCGCCAGGGCTGATCCTGGTCGCGCTCGCTCTCGTGATGACGACGTGGACTCTGGTGCCGCTCGCGCGGGCGCGACGTCTGGTGAGGTCTGCCAGCGCGGCCTCCTTGGCGCTACTCGCCGCAGGGCTGATCGCGCTTGGGGTCTGGGGCGGTGAATTGCTGCCCGGCTTGCTCAGCTCCCAGTCGACGCGCCCGTCCGAGGCCAGCGCCAGGACCCAGAACCCCCAGGCCCCGGCCCCTGCTCAATCCCATCCTCAATCCCATCGGTTCACTCGGGTGGTGAGGACCGCCTCCCCCTCGCCGGCCGGCAGCGGCAGCGCCAGCGGCACCTCCAGCGGCAGCGGCACCGCCGGTGGCACCGGCAGCGGCACGCGGCAGCGGCACCTCCAATGGCACCGGCAGCGGCAGCGGCACCTCCAATGGCAGCGGCAGCGGCACGACCGATTCGCAAGGCTCGAATCCGAAGCCCACCGCGCCACAGCCCGTCCAATCGCCGAGCACCCCAAGCACGCCGCCGTCGACGAGCCAGGGTCAGGGCACGACCCCGACGACCGAGGCGCCGACCGACTCACCTGGGAACGTGCCCAGCGGCAGTGGAGGGCCCGGCCAGCTGCCCTAGGGGGCCCGCATGACAGTCCAGCGCGCCCATTTCGAAATTCGAGTTCGTGTAGGTTTTCGGGGATGGGAGGGGGCGATCCGCTGACTCGCCTGATTGTCGCGGTCACGGCTGGCGCGGTGTTCGCGACACTGGCCGCTCCATCGGCCGCCGGGGCTGCTGTGAGCCTCGGGCAGACCGGAGATCCGAACCGGACCTGCGGCGGTCAGGTCTACCTGATTCAGTCGGCCACCGAGGGGGACCCTCGATATGCCGTCCCCTCGGGCCCTTACGGGGTGATCACGAGCTGGAGCTTTCAGGGCGATACGCTCGGCGAGTTAACGGGAAGGCTGTTCGTCTGGCGACCAACGGCGGCCCCTGACCAGTTCATCTACGTGGATTCGACCGGCACGGAGACCTTCGTGGGGGGCGCCGTGAGGACGTTCGCGACTCGTCTCCCAGTGCAGGTCGGCGACGTGCTCGGGATGCGCGCACCGGCGAACTGCCTGCTGGGAGGGCCAGGCCAGCCGGCCGGGGACGAGGTCAGGTTTTTCGAAAGCCCAACCGAACCCCCGAAAGGCTCGACGCAGTCGACCACCGGCCTGTTGTCCGCCCGGATCCTCGTTGCGGCGAACGTCGAGCCGGATTCCGACCGCGACGGCTTCGGCGATGAGACCCAGGACCAGTGCCCGACCAATGCCACCATCCAGGGACCCTGCCCTCAACCCGCTGCACCCGCGCCCACCTGCAAGGGCAAGCCCGCGACCATCGTCGGCACGAGCGGCAACGACGTGCGCAAAGGAACCTCCGGCAAGGACGTCATGGTCGGCTTGGGCGGGAACGACAAGCTCTCCGGCCTCGCCGGAAGCGACACGATCTGCGGCGGCTCGGGCAAGGACACCCTGCTCGGCCAGAAGGGCAAGGACGCGCTCAAGGGCGGCCCTAGCCGGGACCTCTGCAAGGGCGGCAAGGGCAAGGACACCGCCTCCAAGTGCGAGATCGAGAAGTCGATCTGAGCTAGCAGCGCCCTCGAAGCCGCCGGGCTGCGGGAGTAGGCCGACGTGCGATGGCGAGGGGCAGAATCGAACTGCCGACACCACGATTTTCAGTCGTGTGCTCTACCAACTGAGCTACCTCGCCGGGAGGCGCAAAGGCTAGCGTTCGCGTCGTGACGCGGAGCATCGTCGCGGTCGGCGTTGCGGCCCTCGTCGTCGCCTCCGTCTCCGGCGCGCACCGAACAGCCTCCTGAGCCGATCGAGACCGGACTGCCGGGGCCGCACTTCGGGGCGATCCGGTCCGGGCCGTTCCTCTCTGGCGGGGATCCGAGAGCGCGCCAGGCCGCTTGGAGGCGCCGCACTGGGCGCGCCGTCTCTACTGGCGCTCCGGGCCCGCTAGGGCCGAGCGCCCTGATCGTGCGAGTGCCGCGCTGACGGCCTCCTCGGCGGTCTCGGCCTCGACGATCCCGAGGTCGGTGCCCGCCCTGTTGCGCAGAGTCCAACTCCGGATTGCGACCACTGGGCGGCCGAGCTTGCGCGCGTAGGCAATCTCGGAGAGCGTTCCCCACTCACCACCCACCGCGATCACCGCCTCCCCGGACGCGACCACCGCCAGGTTCCGGGCGTGACCGGTCCCGGTCGCGACCGCGTGGCTGACGTAGGGGTTTGCGTCGGCGGGCGAGAGGGTGGGGAGGATCCCAAGTACCGTGCCGCCCGCCTCGGAGGCGCCCCTCGAGGCGGCCTCCATCACACCGCCGAGCCCGCCGCAGACGAGCACGGCCCCTGCCTCGGCTATCCCGCGGCCCACCTCCTCGGCGTCGCGAAGGATCTCCTCGTCGCCCTCGCCGGCGCCGATCACCGAGATCTGCAGCCGCCGCGTCATCACCGCGAGTGTGTCAGGTGTGGCCGGGTTCGCCGAGCGGTCTGGCCCATCCGCCGCTCGAGCGAGATACTGCAGTGCTGTGTCGGAGAAGAACGTCGCGCTCGTGCGGCGCAACTACGAGGTCATCAACGCGATCGATCGCAGCAGTGACGAGTTCGTCGACCCCGAGGAGGTGGCGCCGGATCTCTGGGCAAGTTTGGCGCCGGACTTCGAGCTTCACGGCCGCCCCGACGTGCCCGACACGACGACCTACCGCGGCCGCGAGGCGACCAAGGAGTTCTGGCGGATGCTGCAGGAGGTGTGGGCTGAACTGCGCTGGGAGCCGCGGGAGATCATCGACCTCGGCCATGCGGTCGTCGTCGAAACGAGACTCGTCGCCCTGGGCCGGGGCAGCGATCTGCGAATCGAGTCGGACGAAACCGATGTCTTCTGGTTCCGGGACGGGACGATCGTGCGGCTTCAGGGCTTCCCCACCAAGGCCGAGGCGCTGGAAGCGGCCCAGGTCTCGCTACAGGACTCCTCAGCCGGCTGACTGCCCCGATTTCCGGGCCGTGGTCTTCCCTTCCCGCAGCATCCGGCCCATCAGCTCGAGCGCGCCCCCCTTGTGGAGGTGCTCGTTGAGGTTGCCGCACTTCGGGCTCTGCACGCAGGAGGGGCAGCCGTCGTCGCAGGGGCACTCGCGGATCAGGCGGTCCGCGTCGGAGACCAGGCGCTCGAACTCCTCGTAGCCGCGCCGCGTGATCCCGACTCCGCCGGGGTGCCCGTCGTAGATGAAGATCGTCGGCGAGCCCGTCTGGTGATGAATATTGGTGGAGAGACCGCCGATGTCCCAGCGGTCGCACATCGCGATCAGGGGCAGGACCGCGATCTGCCCGTGCTCGGAGGCGTGCAGGGCCCCGAGCAGCACCTCGCTCGGCAGCGCCGCCGCCATCCGATCTGAGAACACGTACCAGAGGGCCTGGGTGACGAAGTCCTGCTCCGGCAGATCGAGCGAGACGATGTCGATCACCTTGTTGTCGCCGAGGCGCTTTCGCTGGTAGGCGATCACCTGCTCCGAGACCGAGACCGTGCCGAAGTTGAGCTCGACCCCGAGGGCGCCACGCTGGGTCTCGATCCCCTCGATGTAGACCTCGGTCTCCTTCTTCACCTGGGTGTAGTAGTCGCCCTCGAAGGGCCTCACGATCGCCCGGCGCGAGCGGATGTCGAGTTCGGCCACCTCGTAGGAGCGCCCGAGGTGCAGGTAGATCGCGCCGGGGTGGACGGTCGAGAAGGCACGCTCGGCCTCGACGTTGCCGAGCATCTCGCCGGAGGTGGAATCCACCACCGCGACGCTGTCGGCCGAGGCCGACCGCAGGGCGATTCGCCCGGCGACGAACTCGCCGCTGCGGGTCAGGTAGCGCTCCCCGCGGCCGCGCCGCAGCTCTCCCATCGTCACCATGCGCTCGGCGCGCTCTCGCCAGCCCACGCCCAGGATCTCATCGTCGTCCGGGCCGAGCGGCGCCTCGTAGGCGGCCGCGAGCAGGTGCTGCATCTGGATCTGCTCCGAGCGGTGGTCGAGGATCGCCGCCTCGACCGGCCGCTCCAGGAACTCGTCCGGATGGCGGCAGAAGAACTGGTCGAGCGCGTCCGCTCCAGCGACGTAGACGGCGAGGCCTCGGCGCCTCCGGCCGGCGCGCCCCCACATCTGGCGCAGGCTGGCGACCGTGCCCGGGAAGTTGACGCAGATCGCCGCATCGAGCTCGCCGACGTCGATCCCGAGCTCGAGCGCGTCGGTTGCGGCGACTGCGAGCAAATCCCCCGAGGCGAGCTGCGACTCGATCTCGCGGCGCTGCTGCGGCGTGTAGCCGGCCCGGTACGGAGCGATCCGTTCAGCCAGCTCGCCCTGCCCCCGGCGCGCCAGCTCGTCCGAGGCGAACCTGTTGATCAACTCGATTCCGCGGCGGCTGCGCATGAAGCAGATGGTCCGCACCCCGCGTGAGACCAGCTCGACCAGCAGATCCGCCGCCTCCGAGACGGGCGAGCGGCGCGTCATCGTCCGCTGCTCGATCACCGGCGGGTTCCACATCGCGATCTCCCGCCCGGCCCGCGGTGCGCCGTCGTCGTCGAGCAGCTCGAAGTCGAGTCCGGTGAGGCGTTCCGCGAGCTCGCGCGGGTTGGCGATCGTCGCCGAGGCCAGCACGAAGCGAGGCTCCTCCCCGTAGAGGCGGGCGACCCGCCGCAGCCGCCGCAGCACGTTCGCCACATGGGAGCCGAACACCCCGCGATAAGTGTGGGCCTCGTCGACCACGACCCAGCCGAGATTCGCGAGGAAGTCGCCCCAGCGCTTGTGGTGGGGGAGGACGCCGACGTTGAGCATGTCGGGGTTGGTGAGGACGAGGTTGGCGCGACGCCGGATCGACGGCCGGTCCTCGCGTGGTGTGTCGCCGTCGTAGATCGCCTCGCGCAGCCCCGGCGGGCGCAGTTCCCCGAGCTTGCGGGCCTGGTCCTGGGCGAGGGCCTTGGTCGGATAGAGGTAGAGCGCCCGCCGCTTGGGCTCATCGGCGATCCCGTCGAGCACGGGCAGGTTGAAAGAGAGCGATTTCCCGGAGGCGGTGCCGCTGGTCAGGATCAGGTGGGAGCTCCGGGCCGTCTCGTAGGCGGCTGCCTGGTGAGAGTAGAGGGACTCGATCCCAGCCGCCCTGAGCGCTTCGGCGAGAGCAGGATGCAGCGACTCGGGCAGATCGGTGAGCTTCGCCATCGTCGCCGCCTCGGCGGACTCGGCGACCAGGCGCCCGTCCTCGCGCGCGGGGTCCAGCGCTGGTTCCCAGGCGCCCCCGGCGACCGCGGCGCGGCTAGCCAACGCGAGCCCCGCGCGGCGCCTCGATGGCCGCCGCGATCCGCATCGACTGGAGCGCGGTCTCATCGTGCAGGCGCAGCAGGTCGGCTCCCGCTGTGACCGCCAGCGCCACGGCCGCTGCGGTCGCCCACTCCCGATCGCTCGCCGGCGCCCGGTCCTCCCACGACCCGGCCAGCACCGCTCCCAGGAAGTCCTTGCGCGAGAGCGAGACATACAGCGGCCTGCCGAGCTCCTTGAGCTCGGGGAGGCGCCGCATCACCTCCAGGTCGTCCGCTACGGAGAGATCGAAGTCGAGGCCGGGATCGAGTGCGATCTGTTCCTCCTCCACTCCCCGTTTCACGGCGGCGTCGAGTCGGTCGGCGAACCAGCCCTTCAGGTGATCGACGGGGTCGTCGTAGGCGCGCGGTGGGCGATCCTCGCGCGGCGGTCCCTCGATGTGCATGATCACCAGGCCGCAGCCCGATCCCGCGGCGAGCTCGAGCATCTGATCGGAGCCGCCGCCGATGTCGTTGATCGCGACAGCCCCCGCGTCGAGCGCCCGACCGGCGACCTCGGAGGAGACGGTGTCGGCGGAGATCGGCAGCTCGGTGCGGGAGGCAAGGCCCTCGACGGCCGGGATCAGCCGCTCGGCCTCGTCCTCGGGCGCTACCGGCGCCCCGCTGCGCGCCGCCACGGCACCGACGTCGAGCATCTCGAACCCCGCCTTCGCCAGGGCCACGCCGTCCTCGATCGCGCGCTCGGGTCTTCCGCTCCGCGCTCCCTCGAACATCGAGTCCTCGGTGACGTTGACGATGCCTACGCCGAGGGGCCCGTCCAGGTCGAGTCTCCGGTCGCTCAGCTTCCACTGCGCCACAGCCACCATTAAACGGGTTGCTCCCGAGGAGCACCCTCTCGTAGACCCCACTACGGTTGACGGCCTTGGCCCTGCGCTGCGTCTACACGGACCTCGACGGCACCCTGCTCGGCCGCTATGGCTCGGTCTTCCGCGATTCGGAGGGCAGCTTCTCGATGCTCCAGGCCCGGGCGCTTGAAGCGTGCGACCGCGCCGGGGCCGAGGTGGTGATCAAGTCCGGCCGGCGCGAGTCGTCCGTGATCGAGGACGCCAAGCTGATCGGCTCGACCTCCTACATCTGCGAGGTCGGCTGCCTGGTGGTGATCGACGGAGAGAGGACTGCGCTCGTGGGAGGTCTCGAAGCCGACCCGGGCATGACGCTCGCCGAGACGATGGTCGACCGTGGCATCCCCGACGAGCTCTTCGAGCACTTCGCGGGCCGGCTCGAGTGGCACAGCCCCTGGCACCGCGAGCGTGAGTTCTCCCTGCTCTTCCGCGGCAAGGTGGACGTCGGTGAGGGGAATCGGCTGCTCGCCGAGCACGGCCACAATGGGCTGCGCCTGATCGACAACGGCGCCATCTTCGCGCCCATGGAGGGGATCGACGGGCCGGCGCACGCCTACCACCTGGTGCCGGAGGGTGCGAGCAAGGCGAACGCCGTTGCCTTCCACATGCGGGCCCGCGGCTACGGCGCCGAGGAGTGCATCGCGATCGGAGACTCGGTCGAGGATCTCGACGTTGCGGCCGTCGTCGGCCGCTTCTTCGTGCCGGCGAACGGCCCGGAGCGGGATCCGGCCCTGCGGGAGGCGATCGGCGGACGCGCCAACGTCACCGTCACGGAGGGGCGAATGGGCGAGGGCGTCTACGAGGCGATCGTCTCGACGTTGGCCGGAGCCTAGCCGCCGCCGTTCGCGGAGAACCCGGTCCGCCGCTGCTCGAGCTCGCGCTGCTCGATCACCCGGTCGATCAGGCCGTACTCGGCTGCCTCATTCGCCTTGAAGAAGCGGTCGCGCTCCATGTCGGCGTGGACCTGCTTCTTGGACTTGCCAGTGTGCTTCGCGTAGATCGCGTCGAGGCGATCCCTCAGATCGAGCGTCTCCTTGGCGTGGATCTCGATGTCGGAGGCAACGCCTTCGAAACCGCCGCTCGGCTGGTGGATCAGGATCCGGGAGTTGGGGAGCGCCATCCGCTTCCCCTTCGCGCCGCCGGCGAGCAGCAGCGCGCCCATCGACATCGCGATGCCGTAACAGATGGTCCGCACGTCGGGCTTGACGAACTGCATCGCGTCGTAGATCGCCATCCCCGAGTACACGACCCCGCCGGGGCAGTTGATGTACAGGGAGATGTCCTTGTCGGGGTCCTCGGACTCGAGATGGATGATCTGGGCGACGATCAGGTTCGCCACCTGGTCATCGATCGGCTGGCCAAGGAAGATCACCCGCTCGCCGAGCAGGCGGGAGTAGATGTCGAAGGAGCGCTCGCCTCTCGCGCTCTGCTCGACGACCATCGGAACCAGCGGCATCGCGACCTCCTGTCAAAGAATTTCAACGCAACCTTGCGGTTGCACGACCTACGGTACCATAGGCAACCATGCAGTTGCGAGATGACAATTCGGTGGAGCGGAAGCCGGACGAGAAGGCGCCCTGGGTCGAGCGCGAGACCCTGGTCGAGGCCAGCCCGGAGGAGGTCTGGGAGGCGCTCACCGACGAGGACCGCCTGCAGGAGTGGCTGGCGCCGGAGGTCGAGCTCGATCCCGTAGAGGGCGGCGAGATCGCCGTCCGCGACGGCGACGACCACCGCACCGGAACCGTCGAGACCATGGAGGAAAGCGAGAGGTTCGCCTTCACCTGGTCGCGTCCGGGCGAGGGCGAGAGCTTCGTCGAGTTCAGCATCGAGGCCCTCCCTGGTGGCACGCGGGTGACCGTGGTCGAGACGCCGATCGGCCCGACCGCGATTGCCTCTGGAGCCTGGGCCTCCCGCTTCGCGCTGCTTCGCCGTTCACTCAGATTCACACTCGTCGCTTGAGGGCTCCGGCGCACCGACAGGTCGATTCCGTCTTCGTCGCGCTCGCCGATCCGACCCGCAGGCGCGTGGTCGAGACACTCGCGCGCGGCGGCACCGTGACCGCCAGCAGTCTCGCCGCTCAGCTGCCGATCACGCGCCAGGCCGTGGCCAAGCACCTCAGCGCCCTGCGCGGGGCCGAGCTTGTCAGCGTCACCCGCATCGGCAGGGAGACGCATTACAAGCTCCGGCCCCAGCCCCTCGACGAGGCGGCGCACTGGATCCAGATGGTGGGCGCCGATTGGGATGACCGGCTCGAGGCGCTCCGGCGCTCGCTCGAGAAGCGGCGCAGTCGCTCTCGGTAGCATCGCCACATGGCCCAGGCGACTGTGGCGGAGGAGGAATACCTCCAGACGATGTTCTGGCTGCAGGAGGCCGGGCTGCAGATCAACGGCGCCAACATCTCCCGCGCGATGCAGCTCTCACCCCCCACCGTCCACGAGATGATCGGCCGGCTCGAGGGGGACGGCTACGTCGAGCGCGCCGACGACAAGTCGCTCACCTTCACCGACCGCGGCCGCGGCGAGGCGCAGGCGATCGTCCGGCGCCACCGGCTGATCGAGCGGTTCCTCACCGACGTGCTCGGGATCCCCTGGGACGAGGTCCACGAGGAGGCGGAGCGGCTCGAGCACGCGATGTCGCCGGTGCTCGAGGAGAGGATGCTCGCGGCGATCGGCGATGCCAAGACCTGTCCGCACGGACACCCGATCGTCGAGGGCGCGAGGGAGGAGGGGGTGCTCCTGGCCGACGTCGAGCCCGGCGCCGACGTCCAGATCCTGCGCTTCGAGAACGAGGCCGAGGAGATCCTGCACTACCTGAAGAGCACCGGCATCCATCCCGGCCTGAAGGGCACGCTGGAGAGCTCGAGCCCCGATGAGGTCGTAGTGGGCTCGGACGACGGCCGGCACCCGGTCTCGAAGAGCGTCGCGGAGACGGTTTCAGTGAGAGCCGATCCGGCTCCTCCGCCGCGCCCGCCGCTGCCGGACCAGCTGGTGATCAGCTCTGACCGGTACGGGCGCTAGCGGCGACTAGACCGCTCGCCATCTTTACCAGCTGTTAGCCGCAGCTTGAGGTCGGGTGCGGAGACTTGGCGACACTCTGCAGCGGCGTATAGTTCAGTAAGTCACTCAACAAACAGGGGAAAGAGATGGAAGCAACCACCAGGACGTTGATCACCGACCGCAACCTGGCCGAGCGCCGGCTGGTCGCCATCGCCAGGGCGATCGAGGCCCACCGCAACGAGCAGAAGCGCAAGCCCTACCCGACCCGGGCGGAGGATCTGAATCTCTACCGGCGGGCTCGCGAGATCCTCGGGGATCGCGTCTAGGCGGCTTCCGCCCCGGCCGGGCGTTCCGCCCGCGTCCGCTCCAGGGCCCGCGCCAGGCGCTGCACGCCCTCGGGCACCTCGTCCGCGGGGACGGGGGCGAAGGAGAGCCGCAGGCTAGCGGTGCCGCCCTCGAGCATGAAGTCGGGCCCGGCGACGAAGGTGACGCCCTCCTCCTTGGCCTCCGCCAGAAGCGCCTTCGTGTCGACGTCGTCGTTCAGGTCCAGCCACAGGAAGTAGCCGCCCTCGGGAACGACGAACTCGGCCTCGGGGATGTGCTCGCGGAGCGCCTCGACCAGCGCATCGCGCCGGTCGCGCAGAGCCGCGTTCACCACCTTCAGGTTCTCCTCGAGGCCGCCGGAGCGACAGAGCTCGAAGACGATCGACTCGGCGAGCATGTTGGGTGAGATGTAGGTCTCGTTCGCCCGCTTGGCGAGCGTGGCGATCTGCTCGGGGGGACCGACCAGGTATCCGACGCGGACGCCGGGGCTGACCGACTTCGAGAACGAGGATGCGTGGATCACCCGATCCGCGCCGTCCATCTCGAGCATGGTCTTGCCCCGGGCCTTCTCGAAGCAGATCAGCCTGTAGGGGTCGTCCTCGAACAGGGTGAAGTCCCGATCGGCCGCCAGCTGAACCAGGGCGCTCCGCTTCTCGAGCGAGAGCGTGCACCCCGCCGGGTTGTGGAAGTTCGGGATGACATGGGCGAGCTTCACCGTTCCCTCCGCGGTCGCTGCGTCGACCGCCGCCGGGTCGACTCCGTCCGCCTCGAGTGGCGCCGGAATCAGGTCCGCCCCGGCCTGCTGCAGGAGCAGCAGGGTGCGGTCATAGGTCGGCTGCTCGACGATCACGCGATCCCCTTCGAAGACCAGGTGCCTGAAGAGCAGCGCCGCCGCCTCCATCGATCCGTTTGTGACCATCACTTGCTCGGGCGCGACGCCGTGAAGCTCGGCGATCCACTCGCAGAGCCCGGGGTGGCCACGGCCGGTGCCGTAGCTGAGGGCCTTCTCCCAGTCGGACTCGAGCGCCCGAGCGGCCGCCACCCGCACGGCCTCGTGGGGAAGGATGTCGGCGCTCGGGGCGCCACGCGCGAAGCTGATCGTCGGTTCGGCCACTGGCGCGTCGAGTATACGAACGGTGCCATACTCCACCTCGCGGGGGATGGAGGCCGCCGATCGGGAAGGCATACTGTTGCGCGATGCCGGCGTCGCTCGAGCTCGTCAAGATCGCGCTCCAGGCCTACGGGAACGGTGACTGCGAGATCGCTCTCGCCCTCGCCGACCCCTTGGTTCGCTGGGACGAGCGGGCATCCCGTCCCGACGGCGATCTGGTCTGGGGCCACGACAAGGTCCAGCGCGCCATGCGCCGCTACCTCGACAGCTGGGAGACGTTCCGCTTCGACCTCGAGGATGTCGCGGAGGTCGGATCCGGAAAGGTGGTCGGCATCTGCCGGGAGCGGGGCAAGCCCAAGGACGGCGCCGTGGTCGATCGCCGGTTCGGCGGGCTCTGGCTAGTCGAGGACTCGAGGATCGTCTCCTGGGCGACCTACCTGACGCCGAAGGAGGCCGTCCGCGCCGCCAAGGAGCTGCTCGGCGGGCGCATCGAGCAGGAGCAGATCAAGCGCAGGACCGGGCCCGCTGACGAGCGGGAAGCTTCCGTGGCGACACCAGTCACCCCGGCGGTCGAGCCGGGGCCGGCCGTGGCCGCATCGGGCGAGCGGCCCCGCAAGAAGGCCCTGACGAAGAGCGAGGAGCAGAAGCGTGCGGCGCGGGCGCGCGCGAAACTGCGCCGCCGCTCCTCGCGTCAGACCGCCTAGGCGCTAGGCCTTCGCGCCGATCGTCTCGCCGGCGAGCTGGGCCGTCTCGGTTGGGCTCTTGCCGACCCGAATCCCTTGGGCCTCCAGCGCCTCCTTCTTCGCCTGGGCCGTGCCGGATGAGCCAGAGATGATCGCCCCGGCGTGCCCCATCTGCTTACCCGGCGGGGCGGTGAAGCCGGCGATGTAGGCGACCACGGGCTTCGAGACCCTCTCGGCGATGAACTCGGCGGCCCGCTCCTCGGCGTCGCCACCGATCTCGCCGACCATCACGATCAGCTTGGTCTCGTCGTCCTGCTCGAACAGGGTGAGGATGTCGATGAAGTCGGAGCCCACGATCGGGTCGCCGCCGATCCCGACGATCGTGGAGTTGCCGAGGCCCGCCTGCTTGAGCTCGTTGCCGATCTGGTAGGTCAGGGTCCCCGACTTGGAGACGACGCCGATCGATCCCTGTTCGAAGAACTGCGCTGGAATGATGCCGACGTTCGCCTTGCCCGGGCTGAGCACGCCGGGGCAGTTCGGACCGATCAGCCTAACGCCGGCGTCACGCGCCTTCCAATAGGTGCGGAGCATGTCGTGGACCGGGATGTGCTCGGTGATTGCGATCACCGTGCCAATGCCTGCGTCGATCGCCTCGTCGATTGCTGCGGCGGCGAACCGGGCCGGCACGAAGATCATCGACGTGTTGGCCCCGCGCTCGTCGACGGCCTCCTTGATCGTGTCGAAGATCGGGATCCCGTCGACGTCCTGTCCGCCCTTCTTCGGAGTCACCCCGGCGACGACGTCGGTCCCGTAGTCGCGGTTTCGCAGCCCATGGAAGCTGCCCTCGCGCCCGGTCAACCCGGAGACGACGAGCTTGGTCTCGTTGTCGACGATGATCGACATCAGGCCGCTTTGGCGAGCTCCACGACCTTCTCGGCGGCTCCGAGCATGGTCTTCTCGACGTGCAGGTTCGGCAGGTTGGCGTCGGCGAGCAGCGCCAGCCCCTCCTCGGAGTTGGTCCCGTCCAGCCGGACCACCACGGGCACCTCGATCTCGACCCGCTGCGAAGCCTCGATGATCCCCTTGGCGATCTCGTCGCCGCGGGTGATGCCGCCGAAGATGTTGAAGAGGATCGCTCGGACCTTCTCATCCGAGGTGATCACCTCGAGCGCATCGACGATCGCATCCGCCTTGGAGCCGCCGCCGGCGTCGAGGAAGTTGGCGGGCCTGCCTCCGGCCTGGGCGACGACGTCGAGTGTCGACATGCATAGCCCCGCCCCGTTGCCGAGGATGCCGATGTCGCCGTCGAGCTTGACGTAGGTGAGCCCCTTCTCCTTGGCCATCCGCTCCTGCGGGTCCTCGATGAAACTCTCCTCGAGGTCGGCGAGCTCCTCGTGGCGGAAGAGCGCCGAGTTGTCGATCGTCACCTTGGAGTCGAGCGCCAGCACGTTCCGGTCCTTCGTCACCACCAGCGGATTCACCTCGATCAGGGTGGCGTCGCCCTCGTCGAATGCTTCGTAGAGCTTCACCAGGAGCGCGCCGGTCTTCTCACGGGCGTCCTCCGCGACGCCGGCGTCCTCTGCCAGGGCCCGGGCCTGGGCGTCCCCGAAGCCCTCGTGCGGCTCGATGTGGCGCCGGACAAGGGCGTCGGGATCCGTCTCGGCGATCTCCTCGACGTTCATGCCGCCCATCGTCGAGAGCATCGTCAGCAGCTTCTTGGCGGAGCGGTCGAGGATGATCGAGGCGTAGTACTCGGCGTCGATGTCCGAGGCGCGCTCGACCCAGACCTGGTGGACGGTGAAGGGCCCCTCGCCGCGGGGGCCTCGGATCTCCATCCCGAGGATCGCGTTCGCGTGCTCCTCCGCCTGGGCGCGATCCTCGGCGACCTTGATGCCTCCGGCCTTGCCGCGACCGCCGATCTGGACCTGCGCCTTGATCACGCACGGGTAGCCGATCTCCTCGGCCGCCTCGACCGCGGCCTCGACGGTGTCGGCGACCCGGCCCTCGGGTACGGGAACGCCATGGCGAGCGAAGAGCTGCTTTCCCTGGTACTCGAGCAGATCCAAGGCCGCGAGAGCCTACCGGAGGCCCAGATCGAGCCGCCGAGACAGGCGAAGGCGCCAAAAAAAGGCAAATTGCCATAATCCCGCGGCTCTCATGGCCCTTCCGAAGCTGAAAGACATCGAGTGGGTGACGACGGACTGCTACGGCAGCCTGATCGACTGGGAGAAGGGCATCGGCGACGCCTTCAGGAGAGAGGCCGAGCGGGACGGGCTCACCATCGACGAGAAGCCGTTCCTGGACCGCTTCTTCGAGATCCAGGCTCAGATCATGTCGGGGTCGTACGAGCTCTACGCGGAGGTCCTGCGCAGGGCCGCCGCCCAGACGGCCGAGGAGATCGGCTGGACGATCGAGCCCTCCCGTGCCCAGTTCCTGCCCGACAGCGTGGGGTCATGGCCTCCCTTTCGCGAGGCGAACGCTGCGATGGACCGGCTCAAGGAGCGCTACCAGATCGGGATCATCTCCAACGTCGACGACAAGCTGCTCGGCATCTCGCGGCGCCATCTGCGCACCGACCTCGACCTCGTGGTGACCGCCCAGCAGGTCCGTAGCTACAAGCCCGACCCCACCCACCTGCGCGAATGCGCTCGCCGGATTGGCGGGAAGAAGGGCTGGGTTCACATCGCCTCGGGCTATGAGGCGGACGTCGGCCCCGCCCTGAAGCTGAACGTGCCGGTGATCTGGGTGAACCGCCACGGCGAGAAGCTCGACAGCCGCAAGGCCCCCGACGCCACGGTCCGGAACCTGCGCGACGCCGCGGCGAAGCTCGGCGCCAAGTAGAGCTGATGCGAGGGCGCGCGACAGCGCGACCCGTCTTATTCGATCTTGGCGAGCAGGTCCCCGCTGGTGACCGAGGCGCCCGCCGAGATCGGCAGCTCGGTGATCTTGCCCGAGCGATGAGCGGCTATCTCGTTCTCCATCTTCATCGCCTCGATCACCGCGATCAGGTCGCCCTCGGAGACCTCGGCGCCCTGCTCGACGGCGACCCGCAGGACCGTGCCCTGAAGCGGTGAGGTCAGGTCCTCGCTGCCGCCCGGGGCGCCACCCCCGCCGGCGGCACGCTCGCGCCTCGGCGGCTTCCTGAGACCGGTGCCGGGATTTGCGGCGGTGGCCGGAGCGACCTCGCCGATCACCTTGACGTCGAAGAGCTTTCCCCCGACCTCGACCTGGTAGCTGCGCTCGGCCTTGCCGTCGGCGGCCGCCTCCTCGCCGCCTGGGGCGGCGGCCTCGGGCGCGAGCGACTTGAGCCACTCGGGGTTTTCGGTGAGGTCGCGACAGGTCTCGCCCTTGGCCCACTGCTTCGTGGCGAGCAGGGCCCGGTGAAACGGGACGAGCGTCGTGATCCCCTCGATCTCGTACTCGCCCAGGGCGCGCAGCATTCGCGCCGTCGCCTTCTCACGGTCGAGGTCCCAGACGATCAGCTTGGCGAACATCGGGTCGTACATCGGCGTCACCTCGGAGCCCGCCTCGACCCCGGAGTCGACCCGCACCCCGGGTCCCGCCGGCTCGCGATAGCTGGTGATCCGCCCGGGGGCGGGCGCGTAGTTCTTGTGGGCGGCCTCCGCGTTGATCCTGCACTCGATCGCGTGGCCACGAAGCTCGACGTCCTCCTGCGAGATCGAGAGCTTCTCGCCCGCGGCGATCCTGACCTGCTCCCGCACGATGTCGAAGCCGGTGACCATCTCAGTGACGCAGTGCTCCACCTGGACCCGGGTGTTCATTTCGAGGAAGAAGTAGTCCTCGCCGACCTGGAGCCCCTCCACGGTCCCGGCGGAGCGATAGCCGACCGCGGCCGCCGCGTCGGTGGCGATCTTGCCGATTCGCTCGCGCATCTCTTCGTCGACCTGGGGTCCGGGCGACTCCTCGATCAGCTTCTGGTGGCGGCGCTGGATCGAGCAGTCGCGCTCGCCGAGGTGGATGACGCTGCCCTTGGCGTCGGCGAGGATCTGGACCTCTACGTGCCGCGGGTCCTCCAGGTATCGCTCGAGGTAGACGGTCGGGTCGCTGAAGAACCTCTCGCCCTCGCGGGAGGCGCCCTCGAAGGCCTCCTCGAGCTCGTCCTCGCTCTGGGCGACGCGAAAGCCCTTGCCGCCGCCTCCGCCGGCCGCCTTGCAGGCGATCGGGTATCCGATCTCCTTGGCCTGCTTCTTCGCCTCCTCCACGTCCCTGACGGGCTCGGTGGCGCCCGGGACGATCGGCACGCCCGCCTTCTGCATGATCTGGCGCGCCTCCGTCTTCGATCCCATCGCCTCGATCGCCTTGGCAGGCGGACCGATGAAGGTGATCTTCGCCTTCTCGCAGGCCGCTGCGAACGGGGCGTTCTCCGCCAGGAACCCGTAGCCGGGGTGGATCGCCTCCGCGCCGGCGGTGGACGCGACCTCGAGGATCTTCTCGACGTTCAGGTAGCTCTCGGCGGGCGTGGCTGGACCAAGAAGGAAGGCCTCGTCGGCCTCGCGGACGTGCGGCGCATCGCGTTCGATCTCGGAGTAGACGGCGACCGAGCCGATGCCCATCTCCTTGAGCGTTCTGGCGACGCGGATGGAGATCTCGCCGCGGTTCGCGATCAGGACTTTCTCGAACACGGCGGCGGAGTATTGCGGCTAAGCGCCGGCCAGGGCCCCCTACTCGGGAGCGAAGGCCGAAGGCCGGAGCGACTTGTGTTGGGGGCCCGCTTGCCGGCGCGACCTGATGGCGAAGCCGACCTGTCTACTCCTTAGCCGCGGCGAGCACCGGCTCGCGCTCGCGCTCCGCCTCCTGCTCGCGCTCGGCCTCGAGCTCGCGTTGCTCCTCGGGGTCGTGCTCGACCTCCTTGCGGAGGGCGATCTGGACCGCGAAGAGCGCGGCGACCGCCACCGCGGCGATGGCGACGACCCAGGGAACGAGGTCGGTGTTGGCCTTGTTCATGATCGTCAGCCCGGCCGCGATCAGGATCACGCCGAGCGCCCCTCTG
Source organism: uncultured Solirubrobacterales bacterium (assembly GCA_963695675.1). Taxonomy (GTDB): domain Bacteria; phylum Actinomycetota; class Thermoleophilia; order Solirubrobacterales; family 70-9; genus DASUPK01. The sequence goes on along the minus strand of CAVOGY010000005.1, from coordinate 824,406 downwards.
AGCAGGCCCTGAGGCCACTTCACCGAGAGCTGGCTCCCGATGATCACGCCGGGAATCGACCCGACCAGGATGTTGCCCATCAGCCCGTAATCCACGTTCCCGCCGATCGCGTGGGCGATCCCGGCGGCCCAGAGCAGGATCGCGGCGTGGACGACGTCGGTGCCGACGACCTTCTGAGGCCGGAGCCGGTAGACGGTGAGCAGCATCATCCCGATCAGCGTCCCGCTGCCGGCCGAGCTCAGGCCGATCACGAACCCGGTGGTGGCCCCGATAGCCACGGCGGCGACCTTGTGGCGAGTGTCCATCTCGAAGTCGTCGCGCTCCTGGATCTTCTTGGAGAGGAAGAAGCCCCGGAGGAGCGTGGCGGACCCGACCACGAGCAGACAGGCCGCCAGAATGGCGAAGACCGTCTCGTCGAGCTGGTCTCCGAGCTGGCGCTTGAGGATGTCGAGGACCCAGACGCCGAGGATCGCCATCGGCACGCTGCCGATCGCCATCCAGTAGACGAGCGGCATGTTCACCGTCTTCAGCTTCAGGTGACGCCAGCTGCCCGCCGTCTTGGTGATCGCCGCGTAGGCGATGTCGGTGCCGATCGCCGTCGTCGGCTTGACGCCGAACAGAAGGACCAGGAGCGGGGTCATCAGGGAGCCGCCGCCCATCCCGGTCATGCCGACCAGGAAGCCCACGCCGAAGCCGAAGAAGACGATCTGTAGATCCATTTGGGGGAGTTGAAGTGGTGTGCGGCCGCTGGACGAAGGCCGTTCCCAACCTTGTTCCCTTTTATGACCGAGTCAGTCCTAAAAGAGACGGCGAAGATAGCGGAAGCCGCCTTTTCCCCCTAATTGCTTGGTTTTGTAGTGACGAATGGGGCTAGCGGGTGACCCAGGCGCCCTCGTCCCGGGTCAGCTCGAGCACGTCGTCGGGGATCTTGCCGTCGCGGAGGTCGGCGATCGTGACGTGCTCCAGCACCCGGCGCAGCGAGGCCCGAACCGCGATCCAGACGTCGCTGAGCCGCTCGGCGTTGCCCGGGTACTTGGTCTGTTCCGGGGCCTGGTCCTGGATGTTCGCGAGCGGGCCCTCGACGGCCCGGATCACGCTCGCCAGCGTGATCTCCTCGGGCGGCTGGGCGAGCCAGTAGCCGCCGCGCGCGCCGCGCCGCGCCCGTACCAGCCGGGCGTGCTTGAGCTCGAGCAGGATGTGCTCGAGGAACTGGAGGGGAATGCCCTGCGCCTCGGCCATCACCTCGCCCTTGACGGGCTCGTCGCCCGCCGCGGCCATCTCGACCGCGGCGCGGACGGCGTAGTCGGCTTTCGCGGAGATCCTCATATCCTGCGCCGCCGATGATGGACCTTCAGAGCCATTCCACGTTCTCCGACGGCGAGCTGCCGCCCGCGGGGGTGGTCGCCGCGGCGGCGGAGGCTGGGGTGACGACGCTCGCGCTCACCGACCACGACGCGATCGATGGTGTTGCGGAGGCCGCGGAGGCCGCAACGGGGCTGGGGATCGTGCTGGTGCCCGCGACCGAGATGTCGTGTGTGCACGGACGCATCGATGACATGCACATGCTCGGGTACTGGGTGGACACGACCGCGATCGCGCCCGCCTGCCGCCGGGCCCAGCGTGAGCGGATCACCCGCGCCGAGGAGATCGTCGAGCGCCTCAATGCGCAGGGCGTCCCGGTGCGCTTCGAGGACGCGATCGCCGAGGCCGGGAACGCCTCGTCGGTCGGCCGCCCCCACATCGCCAGGGCGGCCGGCGTGAAGCCAGAGGAGATGAACGCCTTCTTCGAGGAGTGGCTGGTGCCGGGAGCGAAGGCCTTCGTCGCGCGTCGCTGGCCGGATGCCGCCGAGGCGACCGAGCTGATCCACGAAGCCGGCGGCGCCGCGGTTCTCGCCCACCCCTTCTGGGACATGAGCGAGCCCAAGGAGGTCGCCGCGCTGATCGCCGATCTCGACCTCGACGGCGTTGAGTGCTTCTATCCGGCTCACGACCGGGCCCAGACGAAGTTCCTGCTGGAGGTCTGCAGGGAGCGCGGGCTCGCTGCCACCGCCTCCTCGGACTTTCACGGCCCCTCCCACAAGATGTTCGACTCCTTCTGCGCCTATCCGACCTACGATCTCGGCGAGCCGGAGCTGCCTCCCCCGCATTGAACGGGTCGCTCCTCTCCCACTAAACGGGTCGCGCCTGGCGGCGCGCCCTCGCATCTGCGGAGCGCCCTCGCATATGGCTAGGCCGGCTGCGCCGCCGGGATCAACTGGCGCTCCTCGAGCAGCGAGAGGATCGCCGCGGCCGACTCCTCCGCCGACTGGTGCTCGGTGTCGAGCGTGAGCTCGGCATTGAGCGGCGGCTCGTAGGGATCCGAGACGCCGGTGAACTCCTTGATCTCGCCCTTGAAGGCCTTCTCGTAGAGGCCCTTGACGTCGCGCTCCGCGCAGACCTCGACCGAGGCCTTGACGAAGACCTCGATGAAGCGGTTGCCCATCAGCTCGCGCGCCTCGTCGCGGAGCTCGCGGTAGGGGGAGATCGCGGCGGTGATCACCGGCACGCCGTTACGGGAGAGGAGGTCCGCGACGAATGCGATCCGGCGGATGTTGGTGTCGCGGTCCTCCTTGGAGAACCCGAGACCCTTGGAGAGGTTCTCGCGGACCACGTCGCCGTCGAGCACCTCGACCCGCGAGCCGCGGTCGCGCAGCTCGGTCTCCACCAGGTGGGAGATGGTCGTCTTGCCGGCGCCCGAAAGCCCCGTGAACCAGAGCGTGAAGCCTTTGTCGTCAGCCATTTCCCTCTTCCTTGTAGGAGTCGATCAAGATCTGAGCCACCTCTGGGCGGCTGAATTCCTCGGGCGGCAACTCGCCGCTGCCGAGCATCTCCCGCACCTTGGTGCCGCTCAGGAAGACGTGGTCGTCGGCTCCGTGCGGGCAGGTCTTGCCCGACGCCATGCCCTCGCACTTGTTGCACCAGAACGAGTGCTCGAAGAAGAGCGGCTGGATGCCGAGCTTGTCGATGTCGAGTTCGTCGAAGATCAGCTGTGCCTCGTAGGTCCCGTAGTAGTCCCCGACGCCCGCGTGGTCGCGTCCGACGATGAAGTGGGTGCAGCCGTAGTTGCGGCGCGCGATCGCGTGCAGGATCGCCTCCCGCGGCCCCGCGTAGTGCATCTTCGAGGGGAAGACGCCGAGGATGACGCGGTCCTGGGGGTAGTAATCGTCCATCAGGACCTCGTAGCAGCGCATCCGCACGTCGGCCGGGATGTCGCCGGCCTTGGTCTTGCCGATCAGCGGGTGGATGAAGAGACCATCCGTGATCTCGAGCGCGCACTTGGTCAGATACTCGTGGGCCCGGTGGATCGGGTTGCGGGTCTGGAAAGCCACGACGCGCTTCCAGCCGCGCTCCTCGAAGGCCTTGCGCGACTCCTCGGCGGTGAAGTAGCGGCGCATGAAGGCATCCTCGTGATCGGGTAGGTCGTCGACCTCGTAGGTGCCCGCGATGCAGCGCCCGCCCTCCTCGAAGATGGCGGCGACCCCCGGGTGCTCCGTGTCGGTGGTCCGGTAGACGTTCTCGGCCTCCGCCTCGAGGTCACGCTCGAAGATCTCGGTGACGTTGAGGCGGCCGAGCGCCTTGCCCTCGTCGCTGGTCACCTCGACGGTGTCTCCCTCGGAGACGTCGAGGTCCGTGGCCAGCGTGATCGGGATCGGCCAGTACTCGCCGCTCACGAGGGTCATGTTCTCGACGACGCTCTTCCACTCGTCGTAGCCCTGCGGGCCCGTGAGGGGGGCGAAGCCGCCGTTGCCGATCATCTCGAAGTCGGCGGTCTGGCGATCGGTGAGCTGCAGCGCGGTAGCGGTCTGAGTCAAGGGATTGGCGACGGAAGAAAGGCGATCAGGTCGATCAGGAAGCCGGGAAGCGTAGCGAGTCTGGCGCCCTCAGCCGTGGAGGCCGCACTCGGTCTTGTCGAGTCCGGCCCAGCGACCGGCCCGCGCGTCCTCGCCGGCCGCGGGCTTCCGGGTGCAGTGCGTGCAGCCGATCGACGGATAGCCCTGATCGTGGAGCGGGTTGACGGGGATGTCGTGCTCGTGGATGTATGACCAGACCTGCTCCTCCGACCAGTCGGCGAGCGGGTTCAGCTTCCAGAGCCCGAAGCGCTGGTCCCAGCCGAACTTCGGCGCTCCGGCGCGGGTCTGCGAGTCCGAGCGGCGGATGCCCGAGACCCAGAGATCGACGGCGGCCAGCGCCGAGCGCATCGGCTCGACCTTGCGGATCCCGCAGCAGGCGTCAGGGTCGCGGCTCCAGAGCTCGTCGCCGTAGAGACCCTTCTGCTGCTCCAGGGTGATCGAGCTGTAGCGGTGGAAGTTGATCTCGTAGCGCTCCGCGAGGCGGTCCTTGGTCTCGTAGGTCTCGGGGAAGAGGACGTCGGTGTCGAGGTAGAAGAAGCGCGCATCCGGGTTGAGGCTGCTCGCCATGTGGACCGTCACCGAGCTCGTCTTCTGGAATGAACAGGCGATGTACATCCCCGGATGGAAGGTGTCGAGGGCCCAGCGGAGCGCCTCCTCGGCGCTCGCGTCCTCGAGCTCCGTGGCGACGGCCTCGGGGTCGAAGCCGAGGCCGTCGAGCTCGGCGGCGGGCACGGCGGCGTGCTCGGTCGCGGAGGCCTCGTGCAGGATTCCCTTGCGCCCGTTTCCGTTCGCCTCGGTGCCCGGCAGTCCCCTGGTGGCGGTCGGCTCCATCAGACGGCGCACTCGCCCTCGCCACGCTCGACCTTGTAGGGCTCCGAGCGGTTCCAGTCGATGAAGTAGAGGAGGTTGTCGGCGCTGAACTCGACCGGCAGCTTCAGGTCGGAGATCAGCTCCTCGAACGCGTCGAAGCCGGTCCGGTCGACGAAGGCGTTGAAGTTCTCGCCGTCGTTGCGGTTCTCCTCGTAGTGGCGGATCCAGCGCTCGACCGCATCCGGCACGCGCTTCGCCGGCAGCCGAGCCTTGAGGCGATGGCCGAAGACGACGTCGCCGCCTTCGAAGTTGCCGGCGATGTGGGGGATGTAGGCGGGAATCGTGTGGTCGCCGACCTTGATCGACGCCCCGTAGAAGCCGATCGTCGCGATGTGGTGCTGCGAGCACCCGTTGGGGCAGCCGCTCATCTTGATGTGGATCTGCTTGCTGAGCGGATCGGTGATCTTCATCTCCTCGAGCCGCTTCTGCAGCACCTCGTTGAGCCCCATCGAGGCCGTGATCCCGAGCTTGCAGCTGTCGGTGCCGGGGCAGCTGACCACGTCGGTGACGCTGAAGGCTCCGGCGTCTCCGAGATTCAGTTCCTCGAGGCGGACCCAGAGGTCGTAGAGGGACTCGGGTCGGATCCAGCGCAGGACGATGTTCTGCTGCACGGTCGTCCGGGCGTAGCCGCCGGTGAAGTCGCGCATGATCTGGGCGAGGCCACGGAACTGCTCGGGTGTGAGGTCGCCCCGGGTCACCTTGACCGTGGCGGTGACGAAACCCTCCTGGCGCTGGGGCTGGACGTTGGCGTCGAGCCAGGCCTCGAACTCGCTCTTGTCGCCGTTGGGGCTGCCGTAGGACCGCGGCACGCCGGGAGCGTTGTCCTCCTCGTCGTGGATGAAGAGGAGGTGGTCGATCGAGAAGTCGCGCTCGTTCACCCAATCGCCCTCGAGCTCCTCCTCGACGAGCTCGCGGAAGGCGTCCATGCCGATCTTGTCGATCAGCACCTTGATGCGGGCCCGCATGCGGTTCTCGCGCAGCCAGTCCTGGCGGTCGAAGATCCGCAGGGCGGCCTCGGTGACCTTCAGGTAGTCGCCGTTGTCGAGCTCGACGAAGTCGTAGAGAGTGGGAGAGACGCGGGGCATGATCGAGGTGCCACCCCCGATCCGGATCTCGACGCCCTTCACCTGCTTGCCGTCGACCTCCTTCACCTTCGGGATGAAGCCGACGTCGTGGATGCCGGTGATCGCGCGGTCCGCCTCGCTGGCGGTGAAGGCGGTCTTCACCTTGCGCGGCATGAGCTGGGTGGTCGGGTGGCGGACGAAGTAGCGCGAGTAGGCCGCCGCGTAGGGGGTGATGTCGAAGGGCTCGTCGTCGGCGACGCCGGCCCACGGGTCGCCGGTCACGTTCCGAATGGTGTTACCGCAACCCTCGCGCGAGGAGAGCCCCGCCTCGCTGATCTGGCGGACGAACTCGGCTGCGTCCGGCAGAGGGATGTGGTGGATCTGGATGTTCTGGCGCGTCGTGATGTGGCCCTTGTTGAGGGGCGCGAACTGCTCGATCGCGTCGGCGAAGGCCTCCATCTGCTCGGGGCTGACGCCGCCGAAGGGGAGCTTCACGCGGATCATCTGCACGTCGGGCTGGCGCTGGCCGTAGACGCCCTGCTTGAGGCGGAAGCCGATGAACTGCTCCTCGGTCTGCTCACCCCGCAGGAAGCGGGCGGCCTCGGTGTCGAAGTCGTCGAACTCCCGCTCGAGGATCGGGATGACGTGCCCGGGAACGTCGTCGTAGACCTCCGGGTTCTCGAGCGAGCCGAGCTTGCCCTTGCCGTGCTGCTTCTTGGTCGGGTCCTGCTTGAGGGAGGCAGGGTCGACGGGCTTCTTCGCCTTGGGCGTGCCGTTGGTGGCAGCGCCCTTCTTTTCGGGGGCGGAGACCGGCTCCATGGGAAAGCGGCAGGTCCTTTCGTCGACGTAGCCTTGCCCGGCGTTTACCGCCGGGCCAATCTAGCAAACCTGATCGAGTTTCAGGTGTTTATCGGCGCGCGAGGCCGCCGAGCTTAGCCGGGCGGGCTTCCGGCGCGCTACATCTCGCCGTGCACCGCGAGGATGTTCCCGGCCGGATCCGTGAACCAGGCGATCCCATCGGCCGGGCCGCTGCGGTCGATGCCCTTCTCGTCCTGCTCGAATCCGTCGTAGCGCTCGAAGGTCACCCCGCGCGAGGCGAGCTCGTCGACCGCCGCATCGACGTCGTCGACCGGGAAGTTGAGGATTGTGTAGGTGGCGGGACTGAAGTCCGGCTTGTGGTAGACCAGCACCGGCCGGTCACCGGGGAGGTCGATCTGGATCAGGTTGCCCTCGTCGAGCACGGACGTCTTCAGGCCCAGCGTCCCGCGGTAGAACTCGACAGCCTTGTCGATGTCGTCGACGGCGAATCCGCTGTACGCCTTGCTGTTCTCGAGCATGCTGGCTCCTTTCCTTGTTGAGTTCACCTTGTGAGACCCCGCTACCCGATCAGATTCATCGCACCGAATCGAGAGTCGAGCCCGAACCAGCGACGAGAATCCACGGCATGACTGAGATCCCGGTGATCTCCGGCGAGGCGGTCTTCGCGGCGATCGGTCCTCGAACGGCGATCGAGCGCACCCAAGAGGCGTTCGAGCGCTTCGGCCGGGGGGAGTGGGAGATGCCGGCGAAGGTCTATCTGGACAGCCCACCGCACGGTGACTTCCGGGCGATGCCGGCCCGAGGGGCCGGCCTGGCACTGCTGAAGTGGGTGACCTCGTTTCCGGGCAACAGCGCCAAGGGCCTGCCCGTAGTCCGTGGCGAGGTGCTGCTCTCCGATGCGGAGACCGGAGAGGAGCTCGCGGTGATCGAGTGCTCGTCGGTGACCTCGCTGAGGACCGGCGCGGCCGCGGCCGTCTCGGCGCAGGTACTGGCGGCGAAGGGCGCGAAATCGGTCGGGATCATCGGCTCCGGCGTCAACGGCGCCTGGTCGGCGCGCTGTCTGCGGGCCGCCGGGTACGGACCAGGTGTCTGCTCCGACGTGCGCCCCGAGGTGGCAGGCGGGTTGGCGACGGAGCTCGGCTGGCGGAGCGGCGACCGGGCCGAGGCCGCCGCGCAGGACGTGGTGGTCACGGTGACCCCGGGGGACGAGCCCGTGATCCTGGCGAGCGACCTGCGGCCGGGGCAGCACATTGCGGTCCTCGGGGCCGACGCGCACGGCAAGCAGGAGGTGGAGCTCGAGGCGATCGAGCGCTGCCGCCTCTTTTGCGACGAGTGGGAGCAGGCGAGCGCCGGCGGCGAGCTTTCGAATGGGGTCGATGCCGGATTGGTGAAGCGAGATCACGTGACCCAGCTCGGCGACGTGATCACCGGCGGCGCGGAGGGCCGCCGCCACGCCGACGAGATCACGCTCTTCGACTCCACCGGCCTGGCGATTCAGGACCTCGCCATCTGCCAGGCGATCTACGAGCGCTGGCGGGACGGCGCCGTCGAGGCGCCCATGGTGAAGCTCTAGGCGTCAAGGGACGGCGGGCGCCCTGCAGGGCGCCCGCCGCCACCTCTCCTCCCAAGCTCAGTCGACGTCGGTGCCCTCGACCAGGAACGCGACCCGCACGTGGGCGCGCCACTCGTCGAGGTTCTCGCCGCGCAACCCGGTGGAGACCACGTCGACCGCCCGGATGTTCCGCAGTGAGCTCTGCGCCTGCTTGAGCGCCTGCTGCGCCGCGTCATCCGAAGACTTCTTGGAGCTTCCGACCAGCTCGATGATCTTTACGACGGCCACGGGCCCTCCTCTATGAGCGGGATGGGTGTCCTTACGCTCGGTGTTCTATTCGAATGGAGCCCGCGTGGCAAGTCGCAGGCTGCGGGTCAGCGAAGACCCCATCCCCCAGCGAGCTGCGAACGAGCCTCGACCCCCTCCCTGAGCGCGGCCTGCTGCCAGCGGCTCGGCGGCGCGGCTTGGGGTGCGGGCGACGTCTCCCAGAGGAACCGCTCGAGCGCCGCGGCGATCGCTGCCGCCTCGTCTGCGGACGCGGTCGCGCCCTGGATCTCGATCTGCGGACGCGGTGGCTGACGTTTCCCGTTCCGGTCGGCCATGGCCTCAATCCACCTCGCGGTCCGCAGACGCCCTTTGCCTGGACGCCTTCTCCGTCTGGTTCTTCACGCGGAAGCGGATGTCCGTATCGGCCGCGGTCTCGGTCACCCTGGTCCGCTCCAGCTCGACCCGATTCGATCCGAGCTGGTCGAGGAACCTGATGCCTTCGCCGAAGAGCACTGGGACGATGCCGATGCCGATCTCATCGACCAGCCCTGCGTTCAGGGCCTGCTGGGAGGTGTCCGCACCGATCACGACTACGTCCTTCTCTCCGGCCGCCTCCTTCGCCCGGCCGATCACGGTCTCGATGTCCTCGTCGACGAACGTGACCGACAGACGATCGTTCTCGCCCCTCGGCTTCTCCTCCGGGGCGTTGTGCGTGAGCACGAAGATCGGCACCTGGAACTCGTAGCCGGTCAGGTCCCCGTCCGCCATGTCGTAGGAGCGCCGGCCGAGGATGACCGCACCTGTGGAGGAGATCGCCTGCTTGACCACCTCGTTCTCTCGGAGCTCGCCGATGTCGGGGTAGAGGGCAGATGAGTTGCCGTCCCGGTCGGCGACGAAGCCGTCGACCGAGGTCCTCATGCCGACGACGACTCTTCCCATGCCTAGAGCGGGATGTTCCCGTGCTTGCGCTTGGGCCCCTCGACGCGCTTGGTCTGCAGGGTGCGCAGCGCTCGGATCAGCTTCGGCCGGGTCTGGTGCGGCTCGATTACGTCGTCGATGTAGCCGCGCTCCGCCGCCGAGTAGGGGTTTGCGAAGTGCGCCTTGTAGTCGTCGATCAGCTTGTCGCGGCGCTCCTCGGGGGTGGGGGACTTCGCGAGGTCGCGCCGGTAGATGATGTTGACCGCCCCCTCCGGCCCCATCACCGCGACCTCCGCCGACGGCCAGGCGAAGTTGAAGTCGGCAAGCATGTGCTTGGAGTTCATGACGTCGTAGGCGCCGCCGTATGCCTTGCGGGTGACGATGGTGAGCTTGGGGACGGTGGCCTCGGTGAAGGCGTAGAGGAGCTTCGCCCCGTGGCGGATGATCCCGCCCCACTCCTGCGAGGTGCCCGGCAGGAAGCCGGGGACGTCGGTGAAGGTGAGCAGCGGGATGTTGAAGGCGTCGCAGAAGCGGACGAAGCGGGCCGCCTTCTCCGATGAGTTGATGTCGAGCACACCGGCGAGGTGCTTCGGCTGGTTTCCGACCACGCCGATCGGATGGCCGTCGAGCCGGGAGAAGCCGACGACGATGTTCTGGGCGAAGTGCTCGTGGACCTCGAAGAACTCGCCGTCGTCGACGATCCGCGAGATCACGTCCCGCATGTCATACGGCTTCTGCGGGTCGTCGGGGACGATCGAGTCGAGCTCGGGATCCTCGCGGTCGGGATCGTCGGTGGGCTCGACTCGGGGCGGGAGCTCGAGGTTGTTGAGCGGCAGGAAGCTCATCAGGTACCGCGCGTCCTCCAGGCACTGCTCCTCGTCGTCGGCGGCGAAGTGCGCGACGCCCGACTTGCTGTTGTGACTCATCGCGCCGCCGAGCTCCTCGAACTCGACCTCCTCGCCGGTCACCGTCTTGATCACCTCGGGGCCGGTGATGAACATGTGCGAGGTCTCCTTGACCATGAAGATGAAGTCGGTCATCGCGGGGGAGTAGACCGCGCCGCCGGCGCAGGGTCCCATGATCAGGCTGATCTGCGGGATCACCCCGGAGCACTGGACGTTGCGGACGAAGACGTCGCCGTAGGCGCCGAGCGAGACGACGCCCTCCTGGATCCGCGCACCCCCCGAGTCGTTGATCCCGATCACCGGCGCCCCGACCTTGGCGGCCAGGTCCATCACCTTGACCATCTTCTCCGCCATCACCTCGCCGAGAGAGCCGCCGAAGACGGTGAAGTCCTGGGAGAAGACGAAGACCGTGCGGCCGTCGATCGTCCCGTAGCCGGTTACCACCGCGTCGCCCCAGGGCCGGCGCTTGTCCATCCCGAACTCGTGGGTGCGGTGGCGAACGAATGTGTCGAGCTCCTCGAAGGAGCCCGGGTCGAGCAGCTTGTCGATCCGCTCGCGCGCGGTGAGCTTGCCCTTCTCGTGCTGCTTCGCGACGGCCTCGTCGGTGCCCGCGTGGATGGCCTCCTCGCGGAGCTCGCGCAGGTAGGCGAGCTTCTCCTCGTGGGTGACCGGGTTCTTCTCTCGCATCCGGGCGATTCTAGGTGGCGGCCCCGCTGCCTAGAAGACAGGTGGCCGCGTCGGTTGGCCCTCACGGAAGAGCTTGCGAAGCCAACCGCGGTTGACGCCGAAGTTGACCAGCCCGCGGCTCAGGTCCACCAGGTCGGAGCGGCGCCTAGAAGAACGCCCCGCCCCGGTACTCGCCGAAGACGTCGCGCATGGCGCCGCAGACCTCGCCGATCGACCCGCCGGCCCGCAGCGCCTCCTTGATCGGCGGGAGGAGGTTCGCGTCGGCGCGGGCGGCCTCGCGAAGCTCCTCGAGCCGCCGATCCACCGCCGCCTGGTCGCGGTTGGCCTTCCACTTCGCAAGGCGCTCGAGTTGGCGCTTCTCCGACTCGGGGTCGACCTTGAGGATGTCGACGTCGTCGACCTGGTCGCTGACGTACTTGTTGACGCCGACGATGATGTCCTGGCCGGTCCGGTAGCGCTCCTGGTAGGAGATCGCCGACTCCTCGATCTCCTTCTGGATGAACTCGAGGGCGTTCACCGATCCGCCCAGGTCCTCGACCTTCTTGATCAGCTCCCGCGAGCGCTCCTCGATCTCGTCGGTGAGCGACTCGATGAAGTAGGAGCCGGCGAATGGGTCGACGGTGTCGGCGACGCCGGACTCGTGGGCGAGCACCTGCTGAGTGCGCAGGGCGATTCGGGCCGAGCGCTCGGTCGGCAGGGCGAGCGCCTCGTCGAAGCCGTTGGTATGCAGGGACTGGGTGCCGCCGGCGACCGCGGCAAAGCCCTGCAGGGCGACCCGGATGATGTTCACCTCCGGCTGCTGCGCCTGTAGCGTCACCCCGCCCGTCTGCGTGTGGAAGCGGATCGTCTGGGCCTTCTCGTCGGTGGCCCCGAACCGGTCGCGCATGATCTTCGCCCACATCCTGCGCACCGCGCGGAACTTGGCGATCTCCTGGAAGACGTTGTTGTGCCCGTTGAAGAAGAAGGCGAGGCGACGGCCGAAGGTGTCAACGTCGAGTCCGGCGTCGATCCCGGCCTGCACGTAGGCGATCGCGTTGGAGAGGGTGAAGGCGACCTCCTGGACCGCCGAGCAGCCCTTCTCGCGCATGTGGTAGCCGGAGATCGAGATCGTGTTCCACTTCGGGACGTTCTCGTTGCAGTAGGCGAAGATGTCGGTGGTGAGCCGCATCGTCGGCTCGGGGGGGTAGATGTAGTTGCCGCGCGAGACGTACTCCTTCAAGACGTCGTTCTGCACCGTCCCGCGCAGCTCCTTGGACGGAACGCCCTGCTCTTCGCCGACGAGCTCGTAGAGCAGCAGCAGGATCGCCGCCGGGGCGTTGATCGTCATCGAGGTCGAGATCTCGGCCAGCGAGATGCCCTCGAAGCAGATCCGCATGTCCTCGATCGTGTCGATCGGGACGCCGGTGCGGCCGACCTCGCCGGCGCAGAGGGGGTCGTCCGAGTCCCGGCCGAGCTGCGTCGGCAGGTCGAAGGCCATCGAGAGCCCGGTGGAGCCGTGCTCGGTCAGGTAGCGATAGCGCTCGTTGGTGTCCTCGGGGCTGGCGAAGCCCGCGTACTGGCGCATCGTCCAGAGCCGGTCCCGGTACATGCCGGGATGGATGCCGCGGGTGAACGGGTACTCGCCGGGCTCGCCGAGCCGCTCCTGGAGGCCGGGCGCGACGTCGTCCTCCTCGTAGAGGCGCTTGATCTCGATCCCCGAGTCGGTGATCTTCCGCGGGTCGTCGGGGCCGACGACGGGCGCGATGTAGCGGTGCAGGTCCTCGTCCACCGCGGCCTGCTGCCGCTCGCTGTCGGGAGCGCCGTCGGACGCCCCGCTGTCCGCACCCTCGGTCTTCGCCTCGTCCTTTGGCCGGGTGGCCATGCGGACAGGATAGATAGGGGTTGCCGAGTGAGCGCTCGGAAGACTCAGGCGGCGACGGCGATGGCGAGCTTGCCCTGGGTGTGCTCGCCGGGCAGGTCGGAGAGGGCGGTGCGGGCGTCCTTGAGCGGGTACGTCCGCTGGAGCGGCACGCGGAGGGCGCCGTCAGCGAGCAGCTGCGCGAGCTGCTCGATCGCTCCGTCGGCGCCCGAGCCGTTCACGTTGTGCCGGCCCGGGCCCTCGCCCGCCGCGCTCGTAGGGGAGGCGACCCGTCCGCCATCCGCGAGGGCGGCGGCGTAGACCTCGAGCTCGTCCGGGGAGTAGGAGACGGTGTCGATCAGGGCCGCGACGCCGCCGCTCTCGAGCTCGCGAGCCTGGGCCGCCACGTCGCCATCGCGTGGAATGACGTGATCTGCGCCCAGGTCGAGGAGGTAGCCCTCGTCCTCCGGAAGGCCCGGTGCGATGACGTGAGCTCCCGCGCGGTTCGCGAGCTGGACCGCGAAGCTCCCCACGCCGCCGGTGGCGCCGACGATCAGGACTGTCTCGCCCTCCTTCAGCTCCAGGGCGTTGATGGCGGCGAGCGCCGTCAAGCCGGCGATCGACGCCGCCCCGGCGCTGGCGAAGTCCACTTCCGCCGGCTTCTTGGTGACGTGCCCGCCAGCTGTGGGAACCAGGGCGAGCTCCGCCCAGGCCCCGTTGTGCACCTCAGGATCCGCCGCACCGATAAATCCGAAGACCTGGTCGCCATTCGCATAGGCATCGACACCGTCCCCCACCTCTTCGACCACGCCGGCGAAGTCCCGGCCGAGGATGACCGGGAACTCGTACTCGGCCATCCCACGGAGCCCGCCGGAGGCGATCGCGTTGTCGACGGGGTTCACGGAGGAGCCGTTGAGCCGGACGGCGACCTGGCCCTCGCCCGGCTCGGGTTCCGGGAGGTCGCCGAGGGCGGGCTCAGAGTCGAAGTCCTCGAGGACGAAGGCCTTCATCCCCAAGATCATTGCACACTCAACTATCTCGATTAGCGCCGTCGAGTCGCCGGATCAGAAGCCGAAGATGCGGCGGAACTTCCCGGGCCGGACGGGCCGGGGATCCTCCGCGGGCGGCGTCGGGACGGCGGATTCCGCCGGCGGCGCCTCGACGGGTGCCGTCGCCGCGGGGGCCTCGCGCTCCGGCGCGGCGCCCACGCTCTCGAAGGGGCGCTTCTGCGGGGTCGCCAGCTCCTCGAGGACCGCTTCGAGCCAGCCCTCCAGCTTGGTCGGCTCGGACGGGCTCTCAGCGCTCACCTCGACCCGCGTCCCCCAGCCCTTCTCCGCCAGCCCGACCTCGATCCAAGCCTGATCGCCGTCACCGGCGGCCTGCCAGCGCAGCATCGACTCCGGCTTCCGCTCCTTCACCTTCACTTCGGTGGCCCGGCCGAGCAGTGCGGACATCAGGCCCTGCATGCGATCGGGCTGGTCGATCAGCTGCCAGAGCTCCGGCGGTGACTTCACCAGCGTTCGGCTTGCGCTCTTCATGCTGCGGGCATTCGTGCGGCGCACAGCGGCTCCTGCCGCTTGTCTGAAATGAGAGATCCCGCCCGCTACTCGTCGAGCCCGGCGCGTGCGGGCTGCCGGGAATTCGCCGATGCTCAGCCGCCGAGAAAGGCCTCGACCGCCGCCGCGGCCCGAGGCCCTGCCTGCCCGTCCCAGAGCGGGATCTCGGGTGCATTGGCCGGCGGCTCGGCGACCAGCACTCGCTGGGCCGCCTCGAGCAGCGCGTCCGGGTCGACGCCGACCAGCTCGTTCGTGCCCCGCTCCACGGTGATCGGGCGCTCGGTGGTGGTGCGGTAGGTGAGACAGGGCACGCCGAGCACCGTGGTCTCCTCCTGCACGCCCCCGGAGTCGGTGACCACGAGGCGCGCGTTCGCCTCGAGGGCGATGAAGTCGGCGTAGTCGATCGGCTCGACGATCCGCACCTGGTCGGGGACCTCGATCCCGGCGTCGCGAACCCGCGCCGTCGTGCGCGGGTGGGCAGGGAAGAGCACGGGCAGGTTCGTGCCGAGCTCGCCGAGCACCGAGATCACCTCACCGAGCCGCTTGGCGTCGTCGACCACGCCTGGGCGATGGAGCGTCACCAGGATGAACGACCGCGCTTCGACGCCGTGCGCGCGAAGCACGGCGTCGCGATCGCTGTCGTCGAGGATGCGGAGCAGGCTGTCGATCATCGTGTTGCCGACGAGCTGCACGCCGTCGCCGGCGATCCCCTCCCCGGCGAGGTTGGCAACCGCATCCTCGGACGTGCAGAGGAGGAGCTGGGAGACGTGGTCGGTCACCACTCGGTTCACCTCCTCGGGCATCGACCAGTCGCGCGAGCGCAAGCCCGATTCGATGTGCCCGACCGAGACGCCGAGCTTGGTCGCGGCGAGCGCGGCGGCTGAGGTCGAGTTGACGTCGCCCGCGACCAGCACCAGGTCGGCAGGGTGCTCCAGCAGGTCGGCCTCCACGCCGATCAGGACTCCCGCGGTCTGCTCGGCATGGGTGCCGGATCCGACCCCGAGGTTGGCGTCGGGCTGGGGCATGCCGAGGTGCTCGATGAAGCTGCCGGACAGCGGCCGGTCGTAGTGCTGGCCGGTGTGCAGCAGCCGTACCGAGATCCCGTCGATTCCCTGAAGGGCCTCGACGACCGGGGCGGCCTTGACGAAGTTCGGCCGCGCTCCGACCACCGCGAGCACGGAGGCAGTCACAGTGCGGGAACCTAGCGTTACCGGGGCGCTAGGGTCTGCAACCTGATGGCTGGCAACGAGTCCGGCGCGGTGGTGGTCACGGGGGCGTCGACCGGCATCGGCCGGGCCACCGCCCTCTTCCTCGACCGCAAGGGCTATCGGGTCTTCGCCGGCGTCCGCAAGCAGCCCGATGCTGAAGAGCTCCGGAGACGGAGCTCCGACCGGCTCACGCCGATCACACTCGACGTCACCGACCAGAACTCGATCGCCTCGGCAGAGGAACAGGTGACCGAGGGGCTCCGCGATCAGGGCCTGGTCGGCCTGGTCAACAACGCCGGGGTCGGGGGCGGCGGCGGCCCGATCGAGCACATGTCGCTCGACGACCTGCGGGGCGCCCTCGAAGTGAACCTGATCGGCCAGGTCGCGGTGACGCAGGCCTTCATCCCGCTGATCCGTCGGGCGAAGGGAACGATCGTCTTCCTCGCGTCGATCGGCGGCCGCGTCGCGAGCCCCTTCATGTCGCCATACAACACCTCCAAGTTCGGGGTCGAGGCGCTCGGCGAGTCGCTGCGCCACGAGTTGCGGCCCTGGGAGATCGACGTGGTCATCGTCGAGCCGGGCTCGATCGACACCGAGATCTGGGGCAAGGGCAACGAGGCGGTCCGCGAGCGAGTCGAGAGGATGCCGGAGGACGCCCGCCGCCTCTACGGCCGCCAGCTCGCCCGCTTCGGCGAGGTGCTCAACGAGACCGCCGACCGCGGCATCCGGCCGGAGAAGGTCGCCACCGTGATCTGGAAGGCGATCAGCTCGGACAACCCCCGGCACCGGTACCTGGTCGGCACCGAC
Organism: uncultured Solirubrobacterales bacterium; assembly: GCA_963695675.1. GTDB lineage: Bacteria > Actinomycetota > Thermoleophilia > Solirubrobacterales > 70-9 > DASUPK01. Next base: position 808,026 of record CAVOGY010000005.1, on the reverse strand, counting down.
GCCAAGATCGGGGCCCGCCTCAAGGGCGTCCTTCCCGACCGGGTCTTCTCCAAGCTCGCGGGCCGGCAGATGAAGATGCCGACCGACGTCCCGTCCGAGTAGCGGGCGCGCTAGGCGCCGAGCTCGGTGACGCGGTTCGGCAGGCCGAGGCCGGAGAAGTCCCCGTCGTCGCGGATCCGCTCGGCCGCCTCGATCACCGCGTTGGCGGCGGCGAAGGTGAGGCCGCCGGCGGTGCTGATCCGCTGGGCTCCGGCCGCGAAGATCTGTCGCGGCTCAGGCCCATCGAGAAGACGTTGACCGGCTTCGCGACCGCGTCGCAGATCGCCTTGATCCCGTCGATCTCCCGGACCCCGGGCGCGTAGAGCACGTCGGCGCCCGCCGCCTCGTAGGCGAGAAGCCGCTTGATCGTGTCGTCGAGGTCGGGGTTGCCGCGGAAGAAGTTCTCGGCCCGCCCGACGAGCATGAACGGGAAGTCGAGCGCCCGCGCCGCCTCCACCGCCGCCGCCACCCGCTCGACTGCGTGGTCGAAGTCGTAGATGCCGCCTTCGGGGTCGTAGTCCTCGATCGAGCCGCCGACCGCGCCGGCCTCGGCGGCGCGGCGTGATCGCGCGCGCGGCGTCCTCGGGCGCCGGGCCGTAGCCGTTCTCGAGGTCGGCCGAGACCGGCAGGTCGGTCGCCCGGTCGAGCTCCGTGATGTGGGCGGTGACCTCGTCGAGGGTGAGGACCTTGTCCGGCCGCCCGAGCCGGAAGCAGAGCCCGGCGCTGGTGGTGGCGAGCGCCTTGAAGCCGAGGCCCGCCAACAGCTTGGCGGTCCCCGCGTCCCAGGGGTTGGGGATCACGAACGGCTCGCCCTCGTGCAAAGCGCGGAGAGCTTGGCCTTTCTCTTGCTGGGTCGCCGCCATATGGCTTCCTATACGAGCAGGTCGGGGGCCAGGATGTACTCGATAGCAGCCGGGTGCTGCCTTCAGCCCATCTTTCGTAGGCGCTCCAGGTGCCTGCGGGAGAGCTCGTTGGTGGCGCGGAGAAACTCGGTGACCAGCTCGAGCTCCTCGGCGGTGAAGCGCCTCGATAGGCGGGATTCCCAATCGGCCGCCATCGGCCCCCAGATCTTGTTCGCCCGGGAATAGAACTTCGGCGTGACCTCGAGCTTGACGCGGCGGCGGTCGGCAGGGTCCGAAACGCGCCGCGCGTAGCCCGCGCGCTCGAGCCGGTCGATCACCCCGGTCACGGCGCCGGTGGTGAGTCCCGCCTCATCAGCCAGCTCGCCCGCGGTGAGGCCCCCGCTGTTCTCGATGATGTTGAGGCAGTGCAGGTCGGTTCGGTTGACGCCGAGCCGCTCGGCCGCCAGGTTGTCGAAGGCGCTGTCCTGGTTGCCAGAGACCCGGAACTCGCTGACGAGCTCGTCGATCAGGTCCTTCTTTGGCCAGCGACGGGGAGACATCACGATCCCTTATCTACTAAGATATTTAGCGGCTAAGTAACTCACCAAGCAAGGGAAGCTTACTTTCCCACGCCGACCGAAAGGAGATCTCGATGGCGGACACCAAGACCAAGATCGACTGGCGACTCGAGCTGATCCAGGTGCCGGTCTCGGACGTCGACCGCGCCAAGTCCTTCTACGTCGACCAGGTGGGATTCAACGACGATCACGACCATCGGGTGAGCGACGAGATCCGCTTCGTCCAGCTCACCCCTCCCGGATCCGCCTGCTCGATCGCGCTCACGACCGGCGCCCATCAGATGGAGCCCGGCAGCCTCGAGGGCATGCAGCTCGTCGTCGAGGACGCCCACGCGGCTCGGGCAGAGCTCGCCGAGCGCGGCGTCGAGGTCTCAGAGGTGCAGGACTTCCCCTGGGGGCGGTTCGTCTTCTTCAGCGATCCGGACGGCAACGGCTGGTCCGTGCAGCAGATCCAGTACCCGGGCCGGCCGATCCCGTAAACGGGTTGCGAAGCCCCGGGGGCGCGATACTGCCCGCGGGGTGTCGAGCGAGAACGTTGCCATGGTTCGCCGGATCCACGAGGCGTGGGCTCGTGGCGACTTCACCTCCGTCGACTGGGCCGATCCGGAGATCGTCTTCCGCACGCCCGAGGGCCTCAGGGAGGGCGTCGCACGCGGCGTGGAGGCGATGGGGCGCGAGTGGACGGGCTGGCTCCACACCTTCGAGAACTTCCGCTCCGAGGCGTTCGAGTACTTCGACGCCGGCGACCAGGTAGTGACCTTCAACCGGTTCAGCGGCAGCGGCAAGGCGAGTGGGGTGCCGCTCGGCGAGCTCCCCGGCTGCGCTCGCTTCCGCCTCCGGGACGGGAAGGTCACAGAGCTCGAGATCTCCACCGACCGCAAGCAGGCGCTGCGCGACGCGGGACTGGACCCCGAGCTGGCGGGCAGCTAGCTCGGCTGCCCGACGAGGCGCTCGACGCCGGCCTCGTCGATGGTCCGCTTCAGCCCGTCGCCGAGGCCCACCTCGGGCTCCCAGCCGAGCAGCTGCTTGGCGCGGGTGATGTCGGGCTGGCGGACCTTGGGGTCATCCACCGGCAGCGACTCGAAGACGATCTCCGACCGCGATCCCGCCACCTCGATCACGGTCTCGGCGAGCTGGAGCAGCGTGTACTCGTCCGGGTTGCCGATGTTGACCGGCAGGTGGACGTCGGACTCGGCGAGCTGGACGAGGCCGCGGACGAGGTCGTCGACGTAGCAGAAGCTCCGCGTCTGGCTGCCGTCGCCGAAGACGGTCACCGGCTTGTCCTGGAGGGCCTGGCGCAGGAAGGTCGGGATCGCGCGGCCGTCGTGGGGGCGCATCCGCGAGCCGTAGGTGTTGAAGATCCGCACGATGCAGGTGTCGACGCCCTGCTGGCGGTGGTAGGCCATCGTCAGCGCCTCGGCGTAGCGCTTGGCCTCGTCGTAGACGCCGCGCGGGCCGATCGGGTTGACGTTCCCCCAGTACTCCTCCGACTGGGGGTGGATCTCCGGGTCGCCGTAGACCTCCGAGGTCGAGGCGAGCAGGAAGCGGGCCCGCTTGAACTTCGCCACGCCGAGCATGTGGTGGGTGCCGTGCGAGCCGACCTTGAGGGTGTGGAGCGGCAGCCGCGCGTAGTCGATCGGGCTCGCCGGCGAGGCCAGGTGATAGACGAAGTCGACCGGCTCGTCGACCTGGACGTACTCGGTCAGGTCCTGGTAGCGGAACTCGAAGTTCTCGTCGCGGATGTGCTCGATGTTCTCGAGCGTCCCGGTGTCGAGGTTGTCCATGCAGATCACCCGGTGACCGCGCCCGAGCAGGTACTCGCACAGATGCGAGCCGACGAACCCCGCCCCTCCGGTGACGATGCAGGTGCTCACGGGCGAGCGAGGATAGCTCGGGATTTCGGCGGCGGGGAAAGTCCGCTCGCAGCTAGGAGCTCGTCTGCACGATCGCCCGCCCGAAGCCGAAGCCGATCTTCCTCATCCGGTGCAGCCGCCTGACCCCGTCGACGTCGATGTGGACCGCCTGGCCGTTGGCGAAGCCGACGGGGCGTCGGGTGCGAGGATCGAAGGGGTCGGTGGCGATGTTGTAGGTCGATGGCATCACGAAGGTGACGAGGGCCCGCCCCTTGCCCGAGGTCCGGAACGGCGCCGAGCCCGGCGCGGGCGAGACCGGCGCGAAGTCGCAGAAGTAGAACTCGCCGCACTGCGGCGTGGTGGGTGGAGGCTCGATCGCCATCTTGAATCTGGTTCGCGGCGGCATGTGGGAGACGGCGACGGTCTCCGCCTGCCCCGGGGTGACGAAGCCGTCCGAGCGGACCCGGGCCTTGAAGAAGACGAGCTTCACCCGCTGCTTCGCCAGCGGCTGGGCGCCGACCGGTGCGGCCTGCGATCCGGAAGCCGCACCGAGCCCGCACGCGATGGCAACGGCCAGGCGTGGCCAGCGCGATCACTCCCCTCCCTACGGACACCGGCTGACTATGGCAGGGCGTTGCCGGGTCGGCAAGGAGACGAAGATCGGAAGATCGTCACGGCGATCGCGCAATTTGCGGAGTCTTTAAGCCCAGCGGCGTGCGCAAATTGCGGACACGACCGCTGGCGGCGCGGGGCGAGTCGTGGCAGTTTTCGGCTCACCTGGATGTGTCGGAGGTGAGGCGCCTGGGTGCGTTTGGCGGAACAACTGATCGAGTTCAGGCCGATGCTCGATCCGGAGACGAGGCCGGAGAGGCAACCGCCTCGCCCGAGTCGCGGCGTCGCGCAGCGAGCGCATTGATCGAGAGCCACGACCAGGTCTTTCGGCGGACGGCGCGCCGCTATTCGATCTGCGGGGATGACGCCGAGGACGCCTACCAGCGCGCCCTGGAGATCCTGCTAACCAAAGCACCGCTGATCGAGGGGGATGCGCTGGTCCGTTGGATGCAGACGGTCACGAAGCGCGAGGCGCTGGCGGTGCGCCGTCAGCGTGAGCGGCTCCTGGGCTCGCCGCGGCCGCCGAGCGAGGACGACGACCGCGATCCACTCGACTTCATCGCCTCCGAGAGTCCCGGGCCGACCGACCGGCTCGCTCGGCGCGAGCGAGTCACGCGGAGCGGAGAGGCGCTTCAGGCGCTGAAGCCGCAAGAGGTTCGTGCACTGACTCTGAAGGCCCAAGGCTATTCGTACGCCGAGATCGGCGAGATCACGGGCTGGTCCTATACGAAGATCAACAGGTGCATGGCGGAGGGGAGGAAGCGATTCCTCCAGGTCTTTGCCGACATCGAACAGGGCCGCCGCTGCGAGGAGCTTGCCGCCGCGCTCTCGGAGATGGCCGACGGTGAGGGTGCGAACGGATCCCCCGAAGCCGTCGAGTTCCATCTGAGGAGCTGCGCCACTTGCCGCGCAAAGCTGCGGGCCTATCGCGCGATCCCGGGCCGGGTCTTCGACTTGATGCCAGGGGGCCCGCTGCTCGATCAGTCGATGGGCGGCGTCGCGCACGAGTGGATCGCCGAGCGCGCCGGAATCGCTGTGGACAAGGTCCGCGAGGCGGCCTTCTCGGTGCTTTCGCGCGGAAGCGGTGGCAGTGGAGAGGTCGCGACGCTGGCCACAGCAGGCGGCGCCCGCGGTGCCGGCGTTGCGGCCGTGGCCAAGGTCCTTGCGATCTGCGGCGCGACGGCCGCCGGCGGAGCGACCTGCGTGGCCACAGGTCTGGTGGATCCGGGTGCGGTCGATGGCGCTCCGAGCGAGCCAAGGCCGGCGCTCGAGCGCCCGGCGCGGCCGGTCGAGCCGACGGCGACCACGGTTCCGGAAGACAGGCCGGCGCGGCCGACGGAAAGCGATCAGGTCGTCGCCGCCGAGGCAACGCCGACCGCCCCGGTCGACGAGCAGCCCACGCCCGTGCAGCAGAAAGTCCGCCAGTTCAATTTCGAGTCGGCGCCGAAGGCGACATCGTCGTCGACATCCACCGGAGGTAGTGAGTTCGGCGGCCCATCCGGCGGGGGCGGCGGGTCGACTGGGAGCGGCGGCTCCGCCAGCGGATTCGGGATCGAGAAATGAGACGGGGGACGACTTTCGAGCTGCGCGGTCTTAGGAGGCCGATGGATCCAGTGGAGAAGAACGCAGCGCGGGAGTTCCACATCAACCCTGCTCGAGGTCGCCGCGGCAGGCGGGTCTTGGTCGCGATCGCCGCGCTCGTGATCCTCGGGCTGATCGGGCTGATTGCGCCGAGACCTGCTCATGCGAACTACTTCGTCAAGGAGTGCACGCCGTCCGCCCAGCCCTATGCAACTGATCCGTACACGATTGGCGCCGGTATCTACCGGATCTCATACTCGAACGAGTGCGGAACCGGCTCTGGATATGGGCTTCGCCTCGACGCGCATGGCACGAGTGGGCCCTGGGGTCGCCTGGTCTGGCAAGTCGGCGCCCCTGGTGGAACGGTCTTCAAGACGGCCGACGTCGACGTCCATTACGGGAACGACGATGGGTACGGGCCCGCAATGGCCACGGCCGCCGGCGGCTATCTACCGTTGAACGGCGGGAACGGCCCCAACCAGTGGGCCCATTCCTCTCTGTCGAACACCGATCACTTCGGGATCTGGTTGATGTGCTGGCGCACCGGTCAGTCCTGCACGAGCAACAAGGCCTACGCGTGGAGCACCAACGTCTTGGTTGAGGTTGACGATCTAGTTGCTCCGCAGATCACCGCGAGCGGGGAGATTCTCGACGGCGGGACGGTTCGCGGAGTTCAGGCGGTCCAGGCCGCCGCAACTGACGCCGGCGGCGGCGTCCGCTCCGTCACCGTCTACGTCAACGGCGTGGCTTCGAAAGTGGACGCAATTTGCGTGCCGTTCGTAGCCGGCGGAAGCTACGACCGTGTCAAGCCTTGTGCTGATTCCCCGGGTCCACGGACCTTGCTCCTCGACACGCAGAACGATCCCGGGTGGGTCAACGGGCCAAACGACCTGCGCATCTGCAGCACCGACGCCGGAGGCAATCAGTCCACGCCGTGTCTCCGGCGTCTCGTGGACGTCGACAACTCTTGTCCAGCCTCCGGATCGCAACCGGCAGCACGACTCGACGCAGGGGCCGACGTAGGTGGCAGGCTTCGAGCGCAGGCATCGGTCCGATCTACCGACGCACCCGTCATCCGAGGAGCGCTGGCGACATCCAGCGGTCGTCCCGTTGCCGGAGCCACGGTATGCGTCTATCAGACGATCGCACTCGCAGATGCCTCCCGTGAGCTCGTCACGATGGCGACGACCCAGCCCAACGGACGGTTCGCAACCAAGCTCGAGCCCGGCGCCTCGCGTACGGTCGACGCTCGTGTATCGCTACAACACCCGCGACCCTTGAGCAGCAGGTGCGGCTTGATTCCGCGGTGGTGCCCGTCCCTGTCGGTCGGAGAGAAGTCCGTTGCGAACGGACACCCGGTCCATTTCCGCGGAGGCAGTGCCCGGACCAAACGGGGATGGCCGGGCGGTGGCCTTGCAGGCCCGGGTCGGTCGCAAGTGGCGTACCTTCAAGCAGCTGCGCACCGACCAGGACGGCCGGTTCAGAGGCCTGTATCGCTTCACACAGACAATCGGCCGCGTGGGTTATGTCTTCCGCGCTCTCGTCAAACGGCAGAGCGGCTACCCGTACGAGGCTGGAGCATCGCGAAAGCGCAAGGTTGTCGTGCACGGCTAGGGTTCCGTTCGCGGCCTTTCCCGGTGTCGGAAGCAGGCAGGTGACCGTCGCTGACACTGGCGTGGACCCGGGATCATCGGTGCCGATCGAAATCCGCCAACCCTCGCCTACGCGGCCCGAGAACTGAAGGACCCGTCTTACGCCCCCCGTCCCACCCCCTCCGCTCAAGGCACGCGCACCAGGTGGACACTGCGCTTCAGCGCCGCCCGTCGCATAGTCCCCATCAAACGGCGACGGGTCGCTGACCGTACTTGTCGCCGAGACGTTGACCGTGGTGCCTAGGTCCTTGGCCGTCACATTGCCTGGCTTGATGCTCCTCGACACGACGGAGTTCTTCGGCGCTTTGGCGCTGCCTGCGATCGCCGTTGTGCCACCGGCGATGGCGATCACCAGCGCGAGTGAAGCCGCGACGTTCGCGTAGCTGAGATGGCGTCTGAGCCGATGCATCCCGTCTCCCTCCTGTAGCTATTCCTAGAAACCCGCGTCCGGGCCTGTCGTCGCGCTGACCCTAGTAGGCCACGGTGAACCTGAGAGTCTCCCCGCGTGACCACAGGGGAGCGGCTCCTACTTGTGGGGACGGCGGCGATCACCGCGATCGCCGGGGTCCTCCGCTACTCGGGCGCAGGTGCGGTGCCTGCCTTCGCCGCGGCGACCCTTGCCTTGGCCGGGCTCGCCTGGGTAGTTGCACTGGCGACCGAGCAGGTCGGGCTTCGCTTTGGGCCGGCGGTCACGGGCTTCCTGCAGTCGACGCTCGGCAACCTGCCCGAGTTCTTCATCGTGCTGTTTGCGCTTGGATCGGGCGAGCTCGTGGTGGCGCAGACCTCGCTGATCGGCTCGATCTTCGCCAACGCGCTGCTGGTGCTTGGGCTGGTGATCGTCACCGGGACGGTCCGGGCGCCTGACGGCTGCATGCGCTTCCGTCCCCGCCTTCCCCAGGACACCGCCACGCTGCTGTTCGTCTCCATCTTCGTCATCGTGATCATCGGGCTCTCCGTCGCCTCGTCCGACAAGGCGAGCCATCACATCGAGGGGATCTCGACGGTCGGCGCGATCTGCCTCCTGGTCGTCTACGCGGCGTGGCTGTGGCGCTACCTCCGCTCGGACCCTGCCCGCGACGAGGCCGCGACGGGGGAGAACAGACCCCGGCTGTCGATGACCTTTGCGGTCGCCCTGCTCGCCGTGGCGGGCACCGGCGCCGCCTTCGTCTCGGACTGGTTCATACACGCCCTCGATCCGGCGGTGCAGTCCCTCGGGATCTCGAAGGCGTTCGCGGGCCTGGTGATAGTGGCGATCGCCGGCAACGCGGTCGAGAACTTCACCGGGATCTTTCTCGCCGCCAAGGGCAAGTCCGACCTGGCGATCTCGGTGGTGAAGAACTCGGTCGCGCAAATCGCCGCCTTCCTCTTTCCGGCGCTCGTGCTGACCTCCTTCCTCTTCAGCACTCACCTGACCTTCGAGCTGGCACCCGTGTATATCGGCGCCCTCTTCCTGACAGCGATCTCCGTCTGGCAGATCACCGGGGACGGCGAGGCCCAGACGTTCGAGGGCCTGGCGCTGATCGCGATCTACGTCGTGCTGGCGGCGTTCGCGCTCTACGACTGATTCCGGATATTTCGGCGCATCCAGCGCGCCAGTCGTCACCTATCAGTTGGTGGATTGAGGCCCGGTGCGGAGGGTTGAAGTCTCAAGGCGAGACGCTCCACACAGATTGGATGCGTCCGGTCCGCGAGGGCTGGATCCGGTTCGAGTCCGGCGCCCTCCGCGCCTAAACTTCAAGCACTGTGTGGAGCGCGGGACTTGGTCCCGTTTCAACCTCGAGCGGCCCGCCTCGGCGGGCCGCTCGCTATTTAGGCCGCGTCTTCGCCCGCGTCCTGCTGGCCGCCCAGCCGCCGCGGGTGAGCACCGACGACATCGAGTTCAGCTACGCGGAATCGTCGCCCTAGTTGGCTGTAGAGCCTGCTTCGAGCAGGTCGCCGAAGTTGCGCTCCAGGAAGGCGTTTCGCAGGACTCCGTGGGGATCGAGCTCGCGCTTGAGATTGAAAAAGGCGACTGCGTGGTCGCCGTACATCGCGGCCAGGGTCTTCTGCTCGGCGCAGACGTTCTTCACCAGATAGACGCGTCCTCCGAACCTCTCCCGTAGGACCTCCGCCATCTCGCTGAAGGCCTCCTTGATGCGCTCGAGCTCCGCTTTCTCCGATGTCTCGAAGGCGTATGACACCGCGAACCCGGGCAGATCGGCGCTCGCGGACAAGAGGAAGGGGAAGGGGGAGTCCTTGGGTATGAAGAGGACGTCGTGGATCGTCGGCGTCAGGCCGCGCTCGAGCAGGAAGTCGTGCGTGTAGTCGAGCCACTCGACCAGGTCGTCCCGGGCGCGGTCCCAGCCCCCTTCCGCCCTCGTATCGCTGGGGACGACGAACGTCTGCTGGATCATGTCGAGCTTGATCCCGAAGCGCTTGGCCGCGCCCCTGACCCGCGCGTTGCCGTCCATGAAGAAGGTGAAGCCGTCGAGATCGTCTATGTACTCCTCGTCGTTGCGGTAGAGGAAGCGGAAGCAGAAGCGCCACAGCGGTCCGGAGAGAAACCGCACCCTCATCAGCAACTCGACGAGGATGCGCACCGCTAGCCGGGGTCGATAGAGCGCCATCAACCGACGACGTGGCTCGGAGGTGAAGGCCGAGCGGAAGAGCAGGGCGGCCTCGGCGCCGTTCGCGCGGGTATCGAGCGCCGACGAGATGGCGTCGAGCTTTTTCGGGTCTTGGGGATCGGACTCCTCTTGATACGTCTGCTCGGCCTGCGGCACCAGGTCCGCCGCGAGGTTTTCGAATGTCTTGTATTTGTTGATCTTCGTCAGCACCCCGATCCGGCCCTCGGTCTCGCCCACCGATAGGACCCGGTAGCTGATCGCGACGACGGCGCCGAGATACCCCAGCCCTCCGATGACCCCTTGGAAGACGCGCTCCTCTCGCGTCCAGTCCGATTGCGGAACTCCCTCCCGGGGTCGCCCGCAGGTCAGGAGCTCCCCCTCCGTGGTCAGCAGATCGAAGCTATCGATCCAATTCCCCTCTTTGCCGTAGGCCGGCGAGAACCTCGAAAGACAGTCCCCCGAGAGCGTGCCCCCCGCCGTGGCGTGCTCGGTCGTCACGGTCACGGCCGGCGCCAGGCCCAGGGGCTGGAGCTTCGCGAGGATCGCACCCCAGGTCGCTCCGGGCCCGACGCGCATCCGTTTCTCGTTCGCGAACACCTCGATCTGGTCGAAGCGCACCAGCGAGACGACAAGGTCGTCGCCGAGCGACTGACCGTCGAAGGAATGCCCGCCCGCCCGGAACGTCACCCGGCGCCCGCCTTCCCGGGCGTAGGCGAAGATGCGACGAAGCTGATCCAGATTCTCCGGCCGCAGCACCCTGGCGCGGCTCGAATAGAGCCCCGAGTAGCAGTCGAGCTCCTCCTCGCTGCTGGCGATGCCGGAGAGTGGGTCAGTGGCTGCGCTCGCCACAGCTCGGTCAGCCTAACGCTCTCAGGGTGGCTGAAGAAAGGCTCGGAGGCGCATCGCCTCAGCGGGTCACGCCGCTGCCGAAAGACGCCGACCGAGCGCCGGTCTCGGCTTCCAGCTCGGCGATCAGGCCGCGGGCGTCGATGCGCCTGGCCAGCTCGAGGGATTCGGCCAGTGCCCGCTCGCGCGCGTCGGATTCGCCGCGCAGCTCATGGAGGCCGGCGCGCGCCCGCCCGAGGGCGACCAGATCGAGCAGGGCGCCGATCTCCCCAGCGACGGCTTCCGCCTCGTCGAGCAGCCCGGCGACCCGCTCCGCGTCACCCGGATCCCGTCGCTCGATCAGCATCTCCGCGAGTGAGCAGCGGACGCCTGCCGAATACGCCCTCACGCCGCGCTCCTCGGTCAGCCGCAGGGCCAGCTCGACCTCGGCGAGGGCTTGCTCCGGCTCGCCGGATCTGGCCATGGCTTCGGCCCGCCACTGGCGGGCGAGCGGCTCGAGCTCGAGTCCCACGCCGCGCTCGGCGATCAGGGTGAGGGTGCGCTCGAAACATTGTTGGGCCTGGTCGAGCTCGCCGACCATGGCGTGCGCTACGGCGAGCCACCCGGAGGAGGAGACGCGTGAGAACGCGTCGCCGAGGGCCTCGGCGATCTCCACCGCGTGCCTGGAGTGCGTGACGGTGTCGGTTCCGGCCGGCTCGGCGCCATACACAGCCATCAAACAGTGGTATCCGTGCGTCCAGCCGAGCGACTCGCGGTCCCAGCGGCGGCAGAGCTCGGCGCCATCGACCAGCGCCCGCCGGGCCTCGCTGAGGCGCCCCAGCGACATCAGCGGTAGCGCGCGGAACGAGGCTGCCATCGCTCGAGGGTTGGCGACGATGATCCCGGCGCCGATCTGCGGATCCTCGGCAGTCAACTCCAGCATGCGGTCTGCTCCGGCGAGGGCCTCCTCGGGGCGGCCGAGGAGAACGCGGGGGTAGACGGCGGCGACCAGCGCGCTCACGATCAGGTTGGGATCTCCGACCTGCTCTGCGATCTCGACGCCCCTGTCCGCGAGACTCACCCAGTCCGGAATGTCGCCGCCGCAGGTGCCGACCGTGAGTCCGAGCCCCCCGTGCGCGAGGGCCAGCGTCGCTCGATCGCCGGTCCGTTCGGCGGTCTCCCGTCCCTCCTCGAAGAGCCGCCGGGACTCATCGACCTCGGCGCCGAGCCGCCATCCGATGGCGATCAGCATCAGACGGGAGGTCGAGCGGAGCGCGTCGGCCTCGTCGTTCGCGGGCAGCTCGGGATCGAGCTCGCGCACCCGCTGCCAGTGGCTCTGCGCAGCAGCGGGGTCGCGGAAACCGGCCCAAACAGCGGCGCGTGCGTGCCAGCGGGCCGCCTCCAGCGGCTCGCCCGCTTCCTCGGAGTGCTGCGCGATCAGGGCGGCGTGCTCATCGAGGCGGTCTGGGTCGAGCTCCTGCAGGGCGCGCGCGATCGCCGCGTGGGTGCGCACGCGCGCGGGGGAGAGCTGGAGGCCGTAGGCGACCTCCCGCATCAGCGGATGCCTGAAGGCGTACTGCGACTCGGGGTAAAGCTCCGCCTCGAAGACGAGCTCGGCATCCGTAAGCTCGCGCAGCGCGGAGTCGAGTTCGGCCTCCGGCAATGCGACCACCTCCCCCAGCAGCCGGCGCGGGAACTCACGCCCGACTACGGCCGCGTTCTGCAGCACCAGCTTCTCGCGGTCGGCGAGACGATCGATTCGCGCAGACAGCACCGCCTGGACCGTCGCTGGGACTTCGATCTCGATCCCGGGATGGGCGAGCCTGAATACGCCCGGTTGCCCCTCGAGCACCCCGCGCTCGGCGAGCGAGCTGACGATCTGCTCGCAGAAGAACGGATTGCCGGCCGCGCGCTCGCGGATCAGGCCGGAAAGCTCGACCAGCGAGCGGTGCGAACCGAGCAGTTCGGAGATCAGCGCCGCGCCGGCCTCCTCGTCCAGGGGGGCAAGCGGCAGCTGGCGGTAGTGGGTGCGCCCCATCCACTCGGCCCGGTAGCCGGGACGGAAGTTGACCAGGGCGAGGTTTCGAGTTCCGGGGAGGGCTTCGACCAGACTCGCCAGGAATCGCTCGCTGGCGGCGTCGACCCACTGCAGATCCTCGAGCACGATCAGCGTCGGGGCATCCGCGCCTTGGGCATGGACGAGGCCCCTGACCAGGGCCAGCAGTCGGCGCTGGCGGGCCTCGGGACTCATCGCCTCGAGCGGACGCCCGGGATCGGAGATCCCGAGGAAGTCGAGGAGCAGCGGGAGCTCCTCGAGAAGGTGAACGTCGATCGCCCGCAGGCGCTCCGCAACCCGCTCCCGCGCCACCTCGTCCGAGTCGCCCTGAACGACCCCGAAGAAGGAGCGCAGCATCTCGAGAACAGCCAAGAACGGCACCGCGCTCGTGTGGGCGTGGGCGCTGGCCTCGATGACCGCCATCCCGCGCTCGCGGCAACCAGCCGCGAACTCAGCGCAGACACGGCTTTTGCCGACGCCGGGTTCCCCCACCAGGCCCACCGCTTGTCCCTCGCCGGCGAGCGCCAGTTCCACAACCTCCTCCAAATGCTCGAGCTCCCGATCGCGCCCCACGAACGGGGTCAGCCCGCGGAGGCGGGAGACATCGAGCGCGCCGCGTGCCGGCCCCACCCCCCGCAGAGCGAAGACCCTGAGCGGCTCGCTCGCCCCCTTCACCTCTTGCCTGCCGAGGTCGCGAAGATCGAGGTAGCCCGAGACGAGCCGGGCAGTGTGCTCGGTCAGGTAGATGGCGCCGGGCTCCGCCGCCGATTCCATCCGCTTCCCGAGGCCAACGGTGTGACCGAGCGCGGCGTAATCGAGGCTGAGGTCGTCACCGATCGCCCCCACCACGACCTCGCCCGAGTTGAGGCCGAGACGCAGCCTGAGGTCGATCTCGTGCTCTTCCTCGAGCAGGCTCGAGAGCTCGGCGACGGAGTCGCGGATCGCCAGCGCCGCGTAGCCGGCGCGCCTGGCGTGGTCTTCGTGGGCGATCGGGGCGCCGAACAGCGCCATCGCGCCGTCGCCGGTGAACGAGTCGATCTTGCCCTCAAAGCGGTGGACCTGCTGGGAGATCAACGCGAAAAGGCGATCGACCACCGAGAGCCAGCTCTCCGCACCGAGGCGCTCCGCGATGCTCATCGAACCGACGACGTCACAGAAGAGCACCGTGATCAGCTTTCGCTCACCCTCCAGCGCCGCCGCTTCGGCGCGGATCCGGGCCGCCAGGTGCCGGGGCACATACGAGCTCGGCTCGCGTCCGGATTCGGCCGGGGCGACCCCACCACCCCCAGCAGGGGGGAGCTCGGCCGCGCACACGTTGCAATAGCGCTGGCCGACGGGATTCCGCTCGCCGCAGCGCGGACAATCGATGGTCTCGCCGATCCGCGCCGCGCACTCGCCGCAAAACGTCGCGCCCGGGGGATTGGCGTGACCGCAAGCCGGGCAGTCCACCCGGTGACTGTAGCGCTGGGCGGGAGGTTGGATCGGTCGTCCTAGGCGCGACTGCAGGGGTTTCTCATCCAAAATCGGTACTCCTCCTCAGTCGCCTCCGCGTGCGGGTCACACCAGCCGCTCGGAACCTTGGTGATCGGCAGATGGGGTCGTGCTCTTCACCACGCTTCTCAGCCGCCGCAGGGCTGGGGTCCGTGCCAATGCTTCGAGCAGAAGATGGTGGTGACCGGGTCGTACCAGAGAGGCTGCAGGCTCGGCGTCGCGGGGCCGTGGCCGCTGGGGCCGAGACGCTGGTCGCGCTCGTTGATCAGCTCGGTGTAGTCGTTGCCGCCCCAGGTTCCGGGGAACTCCATCGGCTGCTTCATGTTGTTGACGAAGAAGGTCCGGGCCGGGAGCCAGTCCCAGCCGTAGCTCGTCTCGTCGCGGAGGTTGGAGGCGTAGCTGAGCACCGTGGTGGTCCCCTGCGGGACGCCCTTGCAACCCGCCCAGTCCGGGGCGCGCCGGTCCTGGGTTCGCGTGTAGTTGGCGTGTGAGCCCTCGGCTACCGCGACCAGCGGGTGGACGCGCGGCGGCGCGGTCTCGGCGAGCTGGGCCTTGGACCAGGCGACCCACGAGCCACCGCAGTGGGCCGAGTAGCCGACGAAGAGCGGCGCCTTGCCCGAAAAGCCGACCGTGACTGCCTCCCAGTCGCCCTCGTGGCGCTGCACGATCCGGCCGCCGAGGATCGGCCGGGTCCACTCGTCGTAGCGGTAGAAGTACCAGTACTGGATCAGTGTCTTCAGGTTCTTGCCGAAGGGGCCGGTGCCGTTGAAGGCCTGTGGCGATCCGCCGGGCTGTCTGCGAGTGATGATCCGGACGTAGACGGCGCCGTCGCGGTAGTCGGGGATGGCGGCGCCTTGGTCGGTGCGGTCCGGCTGGCCCTCGGCGCAGTCGTCCGAGCCCGAGGGGCAGTCGATCGTGATGTGGAAGCAGGGCGGGCGGGCGCCGTGGCAGGAGGAGGAGGTGGGGAGGTTGGCCGTCGCCGGCGCGCGCTGGCGCTTTCCATCCGGCCGGATCATGGTCGCCGGGTGCGTCGTGTCCTGGAGGTAGGAGTCGACGCTCACCGGCGCCCACTTCTCCGCGTCGGTCATCACGAGCACGGGCTGGTACTGCTCGGCGAGCTGGAGGAGCGGGACCCGCTTGGGGCTCACCACCTTGCCCGCGATCACCTCGTCGCTCGGGGTGATGCCGTCGCGGCCGTTCGCCTCGGAGCTGATCACGCCGTAGAAGGCGGCGATCCCGAGCGCCACGGTGGCGAGGACCGCGGCGCCGAAGCCGAGCCCGCGCAGGATCCGCCCGAGCCAGGCCGGGAAGGCGCCCCAGCTGGGGAGGAACCTAAGCCGCGGGATCAGGCTGACGATCGCGTCGCCGACGACGATCACGCCGAGCCCGAGCACGGTGAGCAGGAGCAGGTGGCCGGCGGTCAGCCACTCGGCGTGGCGGATCAGCCAGTTGTGGCCGGCGAGGAGGCCCGCCACCATCAGCACGCGGAGCGCCGCCAGCACGGAGATCATCGCCACGACCGCCCGGAACCAGGAAGTGGCGAAGCCGCCGAGGCGGAGTACCACGGCGGCCATCCAGGCCACCAAGGCGATCGTGAGCATCGCGTTCGAGATCCCGGGCCGGTCCTCGTAGAGCGAGACGTCCGGACTGAGGCCGGCGACGACGATGACGATCCCGGCGATCCCGGCCAGGAGAAGGAATCCAACGACGATGTGCCCCCAGCTACCCAGGCCCCGCTGGAGCCAGCCCGCGGTCTCGCTGAACGCCTCCCGGGTCGGAGCGAGCTCGGGTGAGATCAGCAGATACCAGGCAGCGACCACCAGCGCGGGAATGAGCAGGAGCGGCACCAGCCAGGAGTAGGCGACGGTGCCGGCGATCAGGACGATCACCCCGGGCAGGATCAGCGGCCGCAGGCCGCGCAGGAAGGCGCCGAGCGGCTCGGCGCCGGCGACCGCGGGCGGAAAGCGCAGGATCAGCGTGGCTCCGAAGAGGAACCCGGCGAAGAGCGCCGCCGCCTCGGTCCAGCCGAAGATCAGCGAGACGACGACGCCGGCGCAGAGCAGCACCAGCAGCGCGTCCCACGGCCAGTTCACCCTCCGCAGCCAATCCCGTATCGGCTGAAGATCCAGCACCTTGGCGGAGCCTCGCAGAGCCCCCCGACGAATTGGGAGCGGACCCCTCCCTAGACTGGGCGCGGGATGAGGGGCCCTCGACGAGCCCTCCTCGCTTGGGCGGCTGCACTGGCGGTTGCTGTCGCCAGTGCGGGCTGCGGCTCGGGCGATGGCTCACCGCCGCCCAACCAGGGCAGCGCGATCGTCTCGATCGGGGACTCGGTCGCCTCTGGCGAGGGGAACCCGGCCTCCTCGGGGCCGCGCTGGGAGAGCCGGGCGTGCCACCGCTCGGCGACGGCCGGGCAGACGATCGCCGCCAGGGAGGTGCAGAAGGAGCATCCCGAGATCGGCTTCCTCAACTACGCCTGCTCCGGCGCGAGCATCGAGAAGGGGCTACTGAAGCCCTACAAGGGGATCGAGCCCGCGCCCTTCCAGCCCGGGCGAGCGCAGATCGACCAGGTCCGCGACGCCGCCGCCCTCGCCAAGGGCTCCGGCGGGCTCGCGGCGGTGATGATCAGCATCGGCGCCAACGACGTCGGCTTCTCCAATGCGGTCAAGTTCTGCGACCTGGTGAAGCGCTGCTGGGAGAAGCACTTCAACCCGGACTTCCCCTTCGCCCAGGCGAGCGCCAGGTTCCCGACCCTGGAGGACTACGTGAACGCGCGCCTGGCCGAGCTGCCCGAGCGCTACGACCGGCTGGCCGCTGCGCTGGATCCGCTGGTGCCGGCGGAGCGGGTGATCATCGTCGACTACTTCGATCCGACCACCGCGGCGGACGGCTCAGACTGCGCGATGCTCTTCGGCGGGGTCAGCCCGGACGAGTCGCGCTGGGCGCGTGAGCACGTGCTCCAGCCCCTCAACGCCCGGATCGAGTCGGCCGCCGAGGACCACGACTGGCGGGCGGTGACCGGCGTCGCCGAGCGCTTTCGCGGTCACGGGCTCTGCGCCGGGCCCCAACGCTGGGTCCGTACCCTGGGCGAGGGCCTGAGCGGCCAGCCGCTGCCGCTCGGCCCGGGCGGCGTCGACTTCATCCATATTCGCGACGTGATCGCGAGCACCGCCGGCACGCTGCACCCCAACGAGGCGGGCCACCGCCAGATCGCTGCGCTGATCACTCCCGTCCTGGCGGGCGTGCTGAACCCGTAGCCAGACAGCACCGACTCTAACGCCGTGCTCAGGAGCTGACCAGCCGGCCGACCGCGCCCATCAGCTCCTGGACCTGCTCCTCGGAGGCGCCCTTGCCACCCCGCATGCAGTTGCGGACGTGGTCGTCGACGAGACCCAGCGCGATCTTGTTGAGCGCGGCCTGGGCGGCCTCGATCTGGGTGAGGACGTCGATGCAGTAGCGGTCCTCCTCCACCATCCGGGTCACCCCGCGGACCTGACCCTCGACGCGCGCGAGCCGCTTCAGCAGCTGCTCCTTCGATGCCTTGTATCCGGGTGTTTGGGTATTCGCCATGTCGGCCAGCATACCCCTATGGGGTATAGTCGTCAACCGTGGCGGACGTGATCTCGACGATCGGGGAGGGCTTCAAGCAGTCCTTCCTGATGGCCTACGAGGTGTGGTGGGCCCTGGTCCTCGGCTTCGCGATCTCGGCGATCGTGCAGGCCTGGGTGCCGCGTCAGCGGATCGAGTCGGCCCTCTCCGGCAGCGGCGTCGGGCCGCTTGCCAAGGCGACTGGCCTCGGCGCGGCCTCCTCCTCCTGTTCCTACGCCGCGATCGCGATCGCCAAGTCCCTCTTCCAGAAGGGTGCCTCGGCCGTCACCTCGCTGGCCTTCCAGTTCGCCTCCACCAACCTGGTCTGGGAGCTCGGCCTGGTGATCTGGATCCTGATCGGCTGGCAGTTCACGCTGGCGGAGTTCGTCGGCGGGATCGTGCTGATCGCCCTGATGGCGATCCTGCTGCGGCGCTTCGTCTCGCCCCAGCTCGAGGAGCAGGCACGTCGTCACGCCCAGCAGGCGCAGGCGGGACACGTGCACCACTCCTCAGAGACCGAGCGGGGCTGGAGGGAGAGGCTGACCTCCATCGATGCCTGGTCCGACGTCGCCTACAACTTCCGCGGCCGACTGGACGATGCTCTGGAAGGAGATCACGATCGGCTTCCTCCTCGCCGGGTTCATCGGGCTGCTCGGCGACGACTTCTTCAACTTCCTCTTCATCGAGGACGCGCCCTCAGGGTTGAAGACGCTCGAGAACGTGATCGTCGGCCCGATCATCGCCGTGCTGAGCTTCGTCTGCTCGATCGGCAACGCTCCCCTCGCTGCCGTGCTCTGGTCCGGCGGGCATCGGCTTTGCCGGCGTGATCGCGTTCATCTTCGCCGACCTGATCGTGCTGCCGATCGTCGCCGCCTACATCAAGTACTACGGGCGCGAGTACGCGCTGCGGATCACGGCCCTGATGTTCGTCACCATCGTGCTCTCAGCGCTGCTGGTCGACGGCCTCTTCAGCCTGGCCGGGCTGATCCCGGACACACGCCCCTCGCGTTCGGACATCTTCGGCTCGGTCGAGCTCGACTACAAGCTCGTCCTCAACCTGATCGCGGCCGTGATCTTCGCCGTGCTCATCTACCTGACGACTCGCCGCGGCGAGCCGGAGCATGTTCACGGAGGGATGCACGCACCGGGGCACGCCCACTAGATGGAGGCCTCTCCCCACTTGCAGTCGCGCTCGGAGCTCAACGGGCTCGCGATTGCGGCGACGAACCATTGCCTGACCGGCTGCGTGATCGGCGAGGTCGCCGGGATGGCGCTGGCGACCGCGTTCGGATGGGGGAACGTCCCGCAGATCGCGCTGGCGGTTGCGCTCGCCTACTTCTTCGGCTTCCTGCTGACCTCGCTGCCGCTGATCCGCGCTCGGCTCGCGCCACGCACGATCGTCACCACGGCGCTGGCTGCCGACACGGTCTCGATCACCATCATGGAGCTGATCGACAACGGGACCGTCGTCCTGATCCCAAGCGCCCTGGAAGCGGGGCTCGGAGACCCACTCTTCTGGGGCAGCATCGCCGCTGGCTTCGCGATCGCCTATCCCTTCGCCTTCTGGGCGAACCGCTATCTGATCGCCCGTGGCCGCGGGCACGCCGTGATGCACGAGCACCACGGTCACTGAGTCACCCGGCGGTCGGTCCGGTCTGCGTGGGTCCCGTTTGCGTGGGTCCGGTCTGCTCCTCGAGCGAGAAGGGCGGGTACTTGTCGGTGACCAGGATGAACGCGTACGCGATCACTCGAAGAGCCCAGCGCTCCACACCCATCACGAAGTCGAACGCCGACCGCGGATAGCGGCCGGTGAACAGGATCGCGAACCAGGCGAAGATCACCACGAAGAACGCCGCGATGTAGAGAAAGATCAGCACGAAGTAGTGGGGAATCGCCAGGAACCACTTGACCAGGGGCATCCCCCTTGCCAGATCGGTCTCAGCGTTCGGGTAGTCGATCTCCAGATGGACGTATTGCTGCTCGTCAGTCGACGGGTACACGTCACTCATCAGAGCGCCGTATGCGGCCACCCGCTGGGTGAAGCGCAGTAGCTCGCGATTCCAGTCGAACCACCAGCGCGGGTACTTCTTGCGAAACAGGATCATCAGCAGCGGTCCACCGAACACAAGCCCGCCCGCGGCGACATACGCCGTTCCGGCGTTGTCCCATCCGCCGTAGGTCACATGGGACACCGTGCCGAGCACGATCGCGATCGGGATCAACGTGAAGATTCGGAAGAAGGTGGTCAGCCGGTCCAGGTCACGGTCCGGGTAGTCCACCGAGTAGGTGAGGGGATAACGCTCGTCCATGTCTCTCTCCCTAGTTGGTAACGCTGTGCGCTGACAAAGTAAGGCGCGCCGCAGACCCACTCGCACGATCGCGATCATGTGGATATGGAGCATCCGATTGCCTGGCTCGACGTCTTCGCTGAGCGGCCGCTGGCCGGCAATGGGCTGGCCGTGGTCGACGACGCGGACGGCGTCGCCGACGAGGCGATGCTCGCCGTGGCGCGCGAGCTGCGGCTCGCGGAGACGACCTTCGTGCAGTCGCCGGAGGCCGATGGCGCCGACTACCGGAACCGGATCTTCACGGTGCAGCAGGAGATCCCGTTCGCCGGGCATCCCTCGCTCGGCACCGCCGTGGCGGTGGCGCGCTGGCGCCGCCTGGACAGAGCGAGCTTCGTCCAGGAGACCGGGGCGGGCCTTCAGCCGATCGAGGTGAGCTCGGACGGCCGGCGCTGGCGGGCCGAGATGCTCCAGAACGAGGCGGAGTTCGGCACCACGCTCGACCCTGAGGCGGCGATGCACGCCGTGGGCCTCAACTTCGCCGAGGCCCATCAGGATCTGTCGCCGCAGATCGTCTCCACCGGGCTACCCACGGCGATCGTGCCGGTATCCGACGCCGGCTCGCTGGCCCGCGCCGCCCCGGACTTCGAGTCCATCGATGCCTTGCTTCGTGACGCACAGCCCCGTGCCGGCGAGACGCCGACCTTCTACCTGGTCTGGGTCGACGAGCAGGCCGAGAGAGCCCGCGCCAGGATGTTCTCGCGCGCCGTGATCGGCGGGGAGGACCCCGCAACCGGCTCCGCGGCCGGTCCGCTCGGGGCCTATCTCTCGGCCGAGGCCGGCCGCGAGCGCATCGTGATCAGCCAGGGCGAGGAGATGGGACGCCCGAGCGTGCTCGAGGTGGAGATGGTGGAGGGCCGCCCACGGGTGGGCGGGGGCGTAATCCCGGTTATCGACGGGGAGGTCAGCCTGCCGGGCTGACCTTGCGCCGCTTCAGGTTCCGCAGCCGATCGCGCACTCGCCTGCGCCTGGCCTCGAGCTCCTCGGAGAGCTTCTCGATCTCGTCTCTTCGGTGCCGCAACAGGGCGAGCTGAGAGTCGATGTGTCCGAGAGCCTGCTCCAGCACCTCGCGCTGTCTGACCGGGTCCTCGATTCCCTCGTGCCATTCGCGCCGGAGGGAGGCACGCGCGCTCTCGGCGGCCGCCAGCTCGCGCAGCTCCTCGAGCGATACGCCGAGCAGCTCCCTCAGCCGCAGCAGCTCGCGGAGCCTTTCGAGATCCTCCTCGCCGTAGGTGCGGTGGGCGCCCGGCTCGCGGGGCTGGTCTGAGGCGAGCAGCCCGATCTCCTCGTAGTAGCGGATGGTCCGCGGCGTGGTCTCGGTGAGCCTCGCCAGGTCCCCGATCCGATAGCGACGCTCGTCGTTCATGCCGCCGCCCTGTCCGCGAGCCGACTCTGGGGGCGCTCCGCATCGACCGGCTCAACGCCGCCGGCATAGCTCGGCCGAAGGAGCGAGACGCCGGCTCCGATCAGCGAGGTGATCGCCAGCACCCAGAGCGCGGTGTGCATGTTGTGGATGAACGGGGCGAGCTCCGAGCTGGAGAGCCCGGAGGCGAGTCCCGAGAAGATCTTGAAGAGGACGTCCTTGGGAACGGCCGCCGTCACGATCGCGAGCACGAAGGCGATCGAGATCACCGCGCCGGTGTTCTGCAGCATCGTGCGCACGCCCGCCGCGACGCCTCGCCGGTTCGCCGGCACGGTGCCCATCATCGCTGCGGTGTTGGGGGAGTTGAACATCCCCGAGCCGATCCCGACCAGGCCGAGCCAGAGAGTGCTCTGCCAGTAGGGACTGTCCTGGCCGAGGGTGGTCATGCCGGCGAGCGCCGCGGCGCTGACGAGCATCCCGAGTGCGGCCAGCATCCTCGAGCCTCGACGGTCCGCCCAGATCCCGGCCAGCGGCGAGGAGACGAGCATCCCGATCGCCATCGGCGTCAGCTTGATGCCGGCCGTGATCGGGTCGTCGCCCATCACGCCCTGGAAGTAGAAGACGAAGACGAACAGCAGCGCGAAGCGGGACAGGCCATTGATGAACGCGGCGGCGGTCGCGGCGGCGAACAGCCGGTTCTTGAAGATCGACAGGTCGAGCATCGGCGCGGTCGCCTCGTGCTCGATCAGGACGAACGCGGGAAGGAGCACGGCCGCCGCGACCAGAGACCAGATGACGACCGGCTCGGTCCAGCCGGACAACCCACCCTTCGAGATGCCGTAGACCAGGCCCGTGAGCCCGGCGAGGAAGACGGCTGTGCCGAGCAGGTCGAGGCCGCGCTCCGGATCGCGCGAGGAGAGCTCACGCAGGACAAGCGCCCCCCAGATCGCCCCGATGAGGCCGAGTGGCACGTTGAACCAGAAGACCCACTGCCAGGAGATCGCCACCAGCGCCCCGCCGAGGACGGGCCCGATCACCAGCCCGATGGCGGCCACCATCGTGTTCGTGCCCATCGCCAGGCCGAGCTGCTCCTTCGGGAAGGCGTCGGTGACCAGGGCGGCGGCGTTGGCAAAGAGCAGCGCGCCGCCTACGCCCTGGAGGATTCTCCAGAGGATCAGCTGCGTGCCGTCCGCCGAGAATCCGGCGCCCAGGGAGGCGAGCGTGAAGAAGAGGAAACCGCCGACGTATGCCTTCTTTCGGCCGAAGAGATCGGAGAGCCTCCCGGCGGTGAGCACCAGCACGGTCGAGGCGATCATGTACGCGAGGATCACCCAGACGAGCTGAAGGAGCGACGTGCCGAGGGACCGCTCCAGGTCCGGCAGGGCGATGATCAGGGTCCCGGAGTTGATCGTCGCCAGCAGCATGCCGAGGCTGGTGCAGCTCAGAGCCCACCACTTGTAGTCGTGGTGGCCGGCCTCCACCCCTGGACGAAGGCGCCGCAATCCCGAACTGACAAAGCTTACGTTCACGTAAGATTAGTTTAGACCACCACCTGACGCCAGCCCGGCTCATAGCCCGCATCGGTGATACTTGCCCGCGATGCATGACTGCGACGTCGTTGTCGTCGGTGCGGGCCTCGCCGGGTTGACCGCGGCGCGTGAGCTGAGCGGCGCAGGACTTGACGTGCAGGTGCTCGAGGCCCGCGAACGGGTCGGTGGGCGAACCCTGAGCCAGTCGGTCGGCGAGCACCCCGAAGACGTGGTGGAGCTCGGGGGCCAGTGGGTCGGCCCGACCCAGCACGAGGTGTTGGGCCTTGCCCGGGACCTGGGTATCGACACCTACCCAACGCACACCAAGGGCCGGAACCTCTTCGAGGACAACCGCGGCAAGGTGAAGCGCTACCGCGGCACGATCCCGATGCTCGGTCCAGTGGTCATGCTCGACTACGGGCGCGCGGATCTGAAGCTGAAGCGGCTGATCAAGCGAATCGATCCGGATGCCCCCTGGGCGGCCGAGCAGGCCGAGCTGCTCGACGAGCAGAGCTTCGCCACCTGGATCCGGCACGCCGCGAAGACCAAGACGGCGCGCGAGGCCCTCGCCACCGCCTGCCGGGCGGTGTTCGCGGTCGAGCCGGCCGACATCTCGCTGCTCCACGTCCTCATCTATGCCGCGGCAGCCGACGGCTGGGACGACCTGCTCGACACCGAGGGCGGGGCCCAACAGGACCGCCTCGCGGGGGGAACCCAGCAGCTCTCGGTGCGAATGGCGGAGGAGCTCGGCGATCGCGTCCAGCTCTCGGCCCCGGTCCACGCGATCCGCACGGACGCCGGCGGAGTCGTTGCCGGGGAGGTGCGTGCGCGCCATGCCATCGTCGCCGTGCCGCCCGCTCTCGCCGGCCGGATCGACTACGACCCGCCGCTGCCCGGCCCGCGCGACCAGCTCACCCAGCGGATGCCGATGGGCTCCGTGATCAAGTGCATGGCTGTTTACGACGATCCCTTCTGGCGCGCCGATGGACTGAGCGGCCAGGCGATCAGCCTGCCGGGCCCGGCCCAGGTCGTCTTCGACAACACCCCGCCCAACGGCAGCCCGGGACTGATCGGCTTTCTCGAGGGGCGGGACGCGCGCGAGCTCGCCGCGGTCCGCGAGTCTGAGCGGCGGGACGCGGTCCTGCGCGGCTTCCAGCGGCTGTTCGGTCGCCGCGCGGCGCACCCGGTGCTCTACGTGGAGAAGGACTGGAGCACCGAGCCCTACTCGCGTGGCTGCTACGGCGGCGTGCTGGGGCCGGGCGCCTGGACGGGATACGGCCGCCAGCTCCGCGAGCCGGTGGGCAGGATCCACTGGGCCGGCACCGAGACCGCGACCCGCTGGATGGGCTACATGGACGGAGCCATCCAGTCGGGGCGGCGCGCCGCCGCTGACGTGATGCGTGCCGAGGGCTCCGTGCGCTTTGAGCGTCAGACGATGAAGGCGACGTCGTCGACGTAGCAATACGACCAGTCCTCGCCGGGCTCGAGCGAGCTGACGATCGGATGGTCGGCCGCGGCGACGTGCTGGCTGGCATGCCTGTTCGGAGAGGAATCGCAGCAGGCGACGTGGCCGCAGCTCCGGCAGACGCGCAGGTGCACCCAAGTCCCGCCGATCTTCAGGCAGTCCTCGCAGCCGGCGAACTCCTCCGGCTTTTCCACGGTGATCTGGTCGAGATGGGTGCAGGTAGCCATCTCGTTCGAGGGTAGCGAGTGACCCTCGCCAGCCTGCCGGGCGGGGATCGGGCGGCGGCGAGCTCGGCCCTGGGCCTGATCACCGTGCGCCCCACCAGATGGCGCTTCTGGTGGGCGAGGTCCTGCCCTTAACCGTGCCCTGCTCGGCGGCGGAGGACTTGCCGTCGGCGGAGGAAC
Source organism: uncultured Solirubrobacterales bacterium (assembly GCA_963695675.1). Lineage (GTDB taxonomy): Bacteria > Actinomycetota > Thermoleophilia > Solirubrobacterales > 70-9 > DASUPK01. The sequence continues at coordinate 783,197 of CAVOGY010000005.1, read as the reverse complement.
AGGACCGCGAGCGCAAGGCCAAGCAGCCCGAGGCCGACGTAGATCAGCGCTGAGCGATCCTCCTCCTCGTCGGCCGGCTGCGCGGGGGCGGGGGGCGGCACCGGGAAGGCGGTGCGATCCACCGTGTCTCGCGCCTTGGCGCAGTAGCCGTACGCGGTCAGCTCGGCCGAGCCGAACCAGCCGTAACCGGTGGCCGACCAGGTGCCCCTGCGGGTGAAGGCCCCGTCGGCGAAGAGGGCGTCATGGGAGCCACCGAAGCTGAATCCTCCGGCGATCAGTGCGCGGCCCGCCGGGCACGGCGGTGTCGTCGCCGTCGCCGCCTCGCCCTCGTCGACCGGGGCCGAGGCCGAGACCTCCGTGAGCGGGAGGCTCGGATCCTCCGCGCAATAGGCGATCGCGGTGAGCTCGCCGCCGTCCCTGTCGGTCGCTCCGGCGCTGACCCGCCACGCGGTCGTCCCCACCGCCCTCGACTCGGTGATGTAGTTGCCGCCGTACATGATTCCGCCGTAGCCGACGATTCCGGGCGTCGTGAAGTTGGTGCGCTGGAAGCCGCCGGAGAAGAGCTGGGTGCCCTCGGGACAGCGAGCCGTCACGGTCCCCGTCCCGTGCCGCCTGACGAACGTCGTCTCGTGCGGCGAGGCCGTCGGGACGAGCCCGCGTCCGCAGATCACCTGGAGGAGCCCGCGGTGCGGGGTGGTGCGAGCCTTGCTCGGATCGATGAGCGTGGCCGTGACGTGGAATCCGCTCTGAACCCCGAGCCGCTCATAGGAGTGTGGGTAGATGCCCTCTCCGTCGCCGCCCAGGGGCGTCGCGTTGAACATGCCGCCGCCGAGTGGGGAGGTCCCCCCGCGGCAGTGAACCTCGAAGCGCGCCGTCTCGTCAAGCGAATGCATCCGGAAGACGCTGGTTGCGGCCGTGAGATCCCTGAGCGGGCCGGTCCCGCCGGCGAGCGATTCCTGACTGAGGCCGCCGCCACCCTGCACGTAGACCGGGCCGTAGTCGGAATCGAGAACGAACACCCTCCCCTTCGCCCCGGCGCGAACCGCGAGAACCAGGCGGTTGCACTCGGTCTCCTCCCTGATCACGTTCACGAGGTCGAAGCCCTGCACCGAATCGAGGTTCGACGCGAGCACGACCTCGATCCCCATCTCCCGCCGAAGCAACGCCGCGATCTCCTCCGGAGCCGGATAGCACTCGGTGTCCGAGCCGATCCGCTCGGTCGCCACGATCTTGAAACCCTCCTCGAGCTTCCTCGTGGCCTCGTCGTAGCCGCCTTGGAGAACGCCGAACGCAGCCTGCGCAGAGAGGAGGAGCCCGGCGAGAGCGAGTGTCGCGGAAAGGGAAGCTCTGAGGCTCAGCCGCAGCCGGTGTTGTTGCCACACGAGGGACACGTGTAACAACTTCCGGTCCGCTGCATCATGCCCCCGCACTGGTCGCAGGCCGGACCGAGCTCGAGGTCGGCTCCGATCTTCGCCGGCACGACCGGTGGCGTGTCCGTGAGCGCGGCCGTAGGGGGCTTTGCCTCGGTCGGCGGCTCCGTGGAGTCGTTTCCGTTGCCCTCGCCATTCGCGTGGCCGTTCGTGTCGTCGATCGGGAAGGCCTGCTGGGCTTCCTTCTTGGCCCGAACCTCGTCGGTGAGGATCCCGAGCTGCTCGAGGTAGTCGATGTCGTCGATGAAGCGGCTGGCGAGCCAGCGCATTATGTAGTCCGGCATCGACTTGGCGAATGGGATCTCCGGATTCGTCGTGATCCCCTCCGGCTCGAAGCGCACGTAGCTGAACTTCTTGACGAACACCTCGAGTGGCACGCCGTACTGGAGGCCGATCGAGATCGCGGTCGCGAAGGCGTTCATCAGGCCCTTGATCGTCGAGCCCTCCTTGCCGATGTCGGTGAGGAAGATCTCGCCGACCGACCCATCCGGGTACTTGCCGGCGGTGATGTAGCCCTCCTGCATCCCGATCCGGAACTTGTGGGTGATCGACTCGCGCTCTTGCGGCATGCGGGTGCGCTGGGGCACTGGCGAGGCACCCTCCAGCTGCGCCTTCTCCTTGGCCGGCTCGGACTTCTTCTCGCCGGCGTCGGTCTTCAGCGCCTGGGCGGTCTTGGAGCCGTCGCGGTAGATGGCGAGCGCCTTGAGGCCCTTCTTCCAGCCGTCGAGGTAGGCGTCGGCGATGTCGGGGACGGTCGCCGACTCCGGCAGGTTGACCGTCTTCGAGATCGCGCCCGAGAGAAAGGGCTGGGTCGCGGCCATCATGTCGATGTGGCCGGTGTGCGAGATCGAGCGCTCGCCGACGGCCACGTCGAAGACCTCGAGGTGCTCGTCCTTCAGGCCCGGCGCCCCGATGATCGTGTTGTGCTCGTTGATGTAGGCGTCGATCTGCTCGATCTCGGAAGTCGAGTAGCCGAGCGTCTCGAGAGCCAGGTTGACCGAGCGGTTGACGATCTTCATCTGCCCGCCGCCGACCAGCTCCTTGAACTTGACCAGTGAGAAGTCCGGCTCGATGCCGGTGGTATCGCAGTCCATCAGGAAGCTGATCGTCCCCGTCGGGGCCAGGACCGTCGCCTGGGCGTTGCGGTAGCCGTGCTGCTCGCCGAGGGCCACCGCCTCGTCCCAGCTCTCCCGGGCCGCGTGTAGCAGCGCCTCTTCGACGAGCTCGTCGTCGATCTCGTAGGCGGCGGACTGGTGCATCCGCATCACCTCGTTATGGGGCTCGCGGTTCTCGGCGTAGCCCTCATACGGCCCGATCGCGGCCGCGACCTCCGCGGACTTGCGATAGCCGCGCCCCGTCATCAGCGCGGTGATCGCGGCGGCCATCGCACGGCCCTCGCCCGAGTCGTAGGGAATGCCTTCCGCCATCAGCAGCGCGCCGAGATTCGCGTAGCCAAGCCCCAGCTGGCGGAACGCCCTCGCGTTCCGCGTGATCTGCTCGGTCGGGTAGCTGGAGAAGCCCACCAGGATCTCCTGCGCCAGGAAGACGATGTCGACCGCGTGGGTGAAGTCCTCGACGTTGAAGGTCCCGTCCGGGTTGCGGAACTTCATCAGGTTCAGGGAGGCCAGGTTGCAGGCCGAGTCGTCGATCGACATGTACTCGGAGCACGGGTTCGATGCGGTGATCGGCCCGGTGTTGGGGTCGGTGTGCCAGCGGTTGATGGTGGTGTCGTATTGGACCCCCGGATCGGCGCACTGCCAGGCGGCTTCGGCGATCTGGTCCATCAGCTGGCGCGCCTTCACCGTCTTGACCACGCTGCCATCGGTGCGAGCGGTCAGGTCCCAGTCCTCGTCGTTGGCGACGGCCTCCATGAACTCGTCGGTGACCCGGACCGAGTTATTGGCGTTCTGGAACTGGACCGAGGCGAACGCCTCGGAGTCGAGCCGCATGTCGAAGTCAGCGGCCTTCAGCGCCGCCGCTTTCTTCTCCTCGTCGGCCTTACACCAGATGAACCTCTCGATGTCCGGGTGATCGACGTCGAGGACGACCATCTTGGCCGCGCGGCGCGTGCCGCCGCCCGACTTGATCGCCCCTGCCCAGGAGTCGGCACCGCGCATGAAGCTGACCGGGCCGGAGGCGATCCCGCCCTTGGAGAGCGGCTCCATCGAGCCGCGGATCTTTGACAGGTTGATGCCGGAGCCCGAGCCGCCCTTGAAGATGATCCCCTCCTTGGTGTTCCAGGCGAGGATCGAGTCCATGTCGTCCTCGACGCTGAGGATGAAGCAGGCCGACGCCTGCTCCTTACCCGGCTTCTTCCAGCCGACGTTGAACCAGACCGGCGAATTGAAGGCGGCCTTCTGGTTGACCAGGATGGAGGTGAGCTCATCCTCGAAGGCGCCGCCGTCCTCCTCGCCTGCGAAGTAGCCGGCCTCCCGGCCCACCTCGGCGATCCGGCCGGCGACTCGGCTGATCATCTGCTTGACGGAAGTCTCTCGCTCGGAGGACCCGAGCTGCCCGCGGAAGTACTTCTGGGCGACGATGTTGGTGGCGTTCTGCGACCAGCTCTTCGGGAACTCGACTCCGCGCTGCTCGAAGACGGGACCCCCCTCAGCTTGGGGATCGCCGATGATCGCGTCCCGGTTCTCCCACTCGAGCTCGTCGTAGGGGTGCACCCCGGCCGTGGAGAAACGGCGTTCGATGACCAGGCGCTTCTCGGTCGTCCTTGCTGCCTTCGACGTGGCCCTGGCCATCAGCTGTCTCCTATCACTCGGCTTTTGGGGTGAGCACTGCAGCATCCTCTGGGCTTCGGACGGAACCGGGGCCGTGCTTCCTCCGTGTTTGCGGGGATTTTCATGAGGTGCTCCGAGCGGCATCCGGAAGAGTTCCCGCAAACTGCAGATAGGCGCCGCGGTCGAGCTTCGCCAGTCCCTCGAGGCAGAGCTCCCCGATCCGCGCGGCGCTCAGCTCGCCCCCGGCGTGCCGGGCCGCGGCCTCGACGCGCTCGACGATCTCCTCCAGCCGGCGCGGATCGACGTCCCGCTTGTGAGAGGCCCGGACCAGCGCGGTGCGGAGCTTCTCCCGGTCGAACGGCTGACGACTGCCGTCCCGCTTGACCACCTCGAGCCTCTCGGGGACGGCCCGCTCGTAGGTGGTGAAGCGGTGACCACAAGACGTGCACTCGCGGCGGCGGCGGACGGCGCCGTCCGGCACGCGCCGAGTCTCGAGGGTCCTGGTGGAGGAGTCGCAGCGTGGACAGTTCACCTGTTCAAGTCTACCGGAGCCTAGTGTTCGGAACCGGCAATGAGGGCTGATACCACTACATGTAGTGTCATCATTGCACTGCTGGCAGCAGAGCGTCCGCCAGTCCGGCGTACGCTCCAGGCGATGGCCGATTACTTCCTGGTCGAGCGGGGCAAGGGTCCGGCCTGGGATCACTCCCGCGCCCGTCGGGAGCAAGCCGGCTGGGACGAGCACGCGGCGTTCATGGACGGGCTGGCCGAGGACGGATTCGTGGTCCTCGGCGGCCCGATCGGGGAAGGGGACGGCGAGAACACCCTGCTCGTCATCGACGCCGACGACGAGCTGAGTGTTCGCGCCCGCCTCGCCGAGGATCCCTGGCCCGAGGAGCTGCTGACGATCGAGTCGATCCGGCCGTGGTCGGTGTGGCTGCGCGGGCCGGATCAGCCCGGCTAGCTGGACTCGGCCTCCTGCCGCTCGCGGCGCCTGGCGGCCGGCCTCAGGGCTGATGCCGAACTGCTCGGCGTAGGTCGTGAAGCTCAGCCCAGCGCCCCTCGGCGGGGTTCGCACCGCGTTCACCTTCGCCGCGCCCGGCCTGGCTATGGTTGGGCAATGGCCAGGGCGAGCGACGAATCACGTTCCGGCCCCGATCCACTCGCGACTGCGCGAGACGCGGCCGGGGCTGCCGGCGAGCGGCTCGGCAGTGCAAGGGCCGGGGCAGGGGAACGACTCGGGGCCGCCCGGGACGCGGCAGGCAAGCAGGTCGCCGCGGCGCGCGAGACCGCCGCGATTGCGGCGCACGAAGTCGCACACAAGCTCTCCCAGAAGCCACGCCTCCGCGGCGTCTCTCATCAGTGGGCGTTCTTCGTCTCGCTGGGTGCGGGCGCGGCCCTGATATTCGCCGCGAGCGGCGCGCGCGCCGTGATCGCGATGTCGATCTACTCGTTCTCACTCTCCGCGATGCTCGGCACGAGCGCCCTCTACCACCGCGTCACCTGGACTCCGGAGGTGCGACGCTGGATGCGCCGCCTCGACCACACGATGATCTTCGTCTTCATCGCGGGCACCTACACCCCCTTCGCCCTGCTCGTCATGCACGGGACCCTGGCGAGCGTGGTGCTGATCGTGATCTGGGCCACGGCGGCCGCGGGCATCGTCCTCAACCTGGTCTGGATCAGCGCGCCCTACTGGTTCAGCGCTCTGGTCTACGTGAGCACGGGGTGGGTGGCGATCGTGACCCTGCCGCAGCTCTGGGATGAGATCGGCCCGGTCGGCGTCGGGCTGATCGCCCTGGGCGGCGCCCTGTACTCGGCGGGGGCCATCGTCTACGCGCGCCGCAAGCCGGACCCGCGGCCGCAGGTGTTCGGCTATCACGAGATCTTCCACCTCCTGGTGATCGCGGCGGCCGCCGTGCAATACGCCGCCGTGGCGATCTACGCGCTGCCGGCCGGCTAGCGGCCGCTTGCGGCCGCGACCTGATGGCGAAGCCGTTCCTCGCTGCGCTCCTTGGCGGCCTCGACCAGCCGCTGCACCTCCGCCTCACGGCCCTGCTTGATTAGGTCGACCGGGTCGGGGTCGCCGTTGACGATCCCCTCGAAGAACTCCTTGCGGTCCTGATAGGTAGGGAGGGTTCCCTTCGCCCAAGCGCGATGGTCGTTGAGGATCACCGCGAGCCGCGCGTATGGCTCGCCGTAGGACTCCCCGATCTCGCGCTTCATCCGCTTGGCGAGCGCGGGGGAGGCGCCGGCCGTGGAGATCGCGATCGCCAGCGGCCCGCTGCGCACGATCGCCGGCAGGATGAAATTGCAGAGTGGGGGCACGTCGACGACGTTGACGAGCATCGCCCGCCGCTCGGCGCCCTCGGAGACTGCGATGTTGACGTCGGTGTCGTTGGTCGCCGCGATCGCGAGGAATGCCCCGTCCAGGTCACCGTCCCGAAATTCGCGCCGCTCCCAGGCGATCGAGCCCTCGGCCGCGTAGCCGGCGAGCTCCGAGACGGCGTCCGGAGCGATGAGCCGGACGTCGGCGTCGCAGAGCAGCAGGCCCTCGACCTTCTCGAGCCCGACGTCGCCGCCCCCGATCACCAGGCAGCGGCGGCCCTTGAGCTTCATCGCGGCCATATATAGAGGGGTCTCGAGCATGTCCCGCACGCAGGTCTGGTCGCAGATCCCGCGCTGGAACTGGCAGACACATTCCTTGCCCTCGAACGCCTGTGCCGGCATGAGGCAGAGATTAGAGGGGGTCAGGCCCCGGTCGTGAGGGTCTGCCGAAGACCGGTCTCGATCGTGCGCTCCGCCTGCCAGCCGAGCCTCTCGGCAGCGAGGAAGGTGTCGAGCGCCGTGCGTTCCACCTCCCCCTCGCGGGCCGGCGCGAATTCGGGTTCGAAGTCATTGCGCCCCACTGCCATCCCAACCAGCTCGACGAGCTCGAGGACCGACGTCTCGATTCCCGTGCCGACGTTGAGCGGACCGGGGTCGTCCGCCGCCTCCGCCGCGAGGAGCGCCGCGACGACGTCCGCGACGTGGACGTAGTCCCTGGTCTGCTCGCCCGTGCCGAACACCGTAGGGCGGCGGCCATCGCTGCCCGCCTCAGAGAAGATCGCCACCACGCCGGCCTCGGTCGCCGGGTCCTGCCGGGGGCCGTAGACGTTGCCGAGACGCAGGGTGGTGGCCGGGAGGCCCCGGGCTCGTGCGTAGAAGCCGACGTAGCCCTCGGCTGCCAGCTTGCTCTGGCCGTAGACCGAGAAAGGCTCGCAGCGCGCCGTCTCGGCGAAAGGCAACTCATCGGTGCGCTCGGCCCCCTCTCCATATATGGCACCCCCGGTGGAGGTGAAGACGAACTTCGAGGCTCCCGCGCGAGTCGCCGCCTCGAGCGCGTTGACGGTGCCGACCACGTTCAGGCGAGCGTCGAAGGCCGGGTCGGACATCGAGCGACGCACGTCGATCTGGGCCGCCAGGTGGAAGACGCTCTGCGGCGAGAACCCCTCGACGGCCGCGAGCATCGCGGGGGAGTCGGCCACGTCGATCTCGGTCACCGCGACCCCGGCGCGCAAGGCCCCCGTCAGGTTTTCTCGCTTGCCGCTCGAGAAGTCGTCGAGCACCAGCACCTCGTCCCCGCGCGCGGCTAAAGCGTCGACCAGATGGGAGCCGATGAACCCGGCGCCGCCTGTGACAACCGACCTCACGAGGGCAGCCTACGAGAGCGGGCTGAGGGCGGTGTGAGGGGTTTCGGAGCGCAACGGATCAGGCAAAAGAGCGCCAAACCGGCAGGCGGGAGGCGAACCCCCTGCTACCCTCGCCGACCGCATCGGCCGGGCTCGAGTAAGGGGTTGCTCTGTGGAGCACTCTGGCACCCGGTGGGGTCACATCTCGAGTCGCGGCTACCGTGGAACGGGCCACATGCGACTGATCGTCACAGAGAAGAACAACAGCGCGAAGAAGATCGCCGAGATCCTGAGTGGGGGGACCGCCACCGAGGGCGCGTCCTACAAGACCCCCTACTACAGCTGGGATGGGCCCGATGGGCCCCAGACGACCATCGGGCTGAAGGGGCACGTCGTCAACCCGGCATTCCCCGAGTCCTACAGCAACTGGCAGGAGACCAATCCCCGCGACCTGATCGACGCCGAGCTGATCAAGGAGCCGACGGACAAGAACGTCGTGCGCGCTCTGAAGAAGGTCGCGAAGGACGCCGACGACATCGTGATCGCCACCGACTATGACCGCGAGGGCGAGCTGATCGGGCTCGAGGCCCTGCAGGAGGTCGTCGAGGCCAACCCGCAGCTCGCCACCAGCGTGAACGGCGACTTCGCGGGCGTGAAGCGCGCCCGCTACTCCGCGCTCACCAAGGACGAGATCCAGCGCGCCTTCGGCAACCTCGACGAGCTCTCGATGCCGCTCGCCAACGCCGGCGCCGCTCGCCAGGACATGGACCTGATCTGGGGGGCGAGCCTGACCCGCGCCGTCTCGATGGCGACCCGCAGGTTCGGTTCCAACTTCCTCTCGGTGGGCCGGGTCCAGAGCCCGACCCTCGGGCTGATCGTGCAGCGCGAGCTCGAGCGCCGCGCGCACGAGCCCGAACCCTTCTGGGAGGTCACCGCGAGCTTCGCGCATCCCGACGGCAGCTTCACGGCGGAGCACACCACCGACCGGTTCTGGAAGAAGGAGGAGGCCGAAGCCGCGGTTGCCAACTCGAAGAGCCCCGGCACGGTCAAGGAGATCAGCGCGAGGAAGAACACGCGCCAGCCGCCCGCCCCGCTCAACACGACGGCCTTCACGACGGATGCCTCGAACCGCCTCGGCATCACCCCCTCGCGGGCGATGCGCATCGCCGAGGACCTCTACATGGACGGCTACATCTCCTATCCGCGAACCGACAACACCGTCTATCCGAAGTCCCTCGCCACCAAGGAGCTGGTCAAGGAGCTCGTCGCGATCGACGACTTCAAGACTGCGGAGTTCCTCCTCGACGGGCGCTCGCTGGAGCCGACCCGCGGCAAGCGGGAGACGACCGACCATCCGCCGATCTACCCGACGCAGGCGGTCAACCCGAAGCGCCTCGAGGCCCGCTCGGAGGCGCACCGCCGCGTCTACGAGCTGGTCGCCCGCCGCTTCCTGGCCACCTTCTCGCCGCCGATGGTCACCGAGTCGACCCGCGCCAACATCGAGACCGCCCCCGCGCCAGGTATCGCAAAGAGTGGCTCCAACAAGGATTCCGATGTGAGGGGCGAGACCTACTTCGTGCGCGGCTCGGTCGTGATCGATCCGGGCTTCGCGGCGATCTACACCTACGCGCGCTCCGCCGACACCGAGATCCCGAAGCTGGAGGAGGGGCAGCAGCTCGACCTCGAGGGCGTCGAGCTGGAGGGCAAGGAGACGCCGCCGCCGCCCAGGATCAGCCAGGGCAAGCTGATCGAGATGATGGAGGAGCGCGGCCTCGGCACCAAGGCCACCCGCGCGGACATCATCCAAAAGCTCTACGACCGCGGCTACGTCTTCGGCAACCCGCCCGAGCCCTCGGAGACGGGGATCTCGATGTCGAAGGCGTTCGAGCACTACGTCCCGCGGATGGCCACGCCCGACATGACCGCCGAGATGGAGTCGGAGATGGACCAGATCGCCGCCGGCGCGATGAGCAGGGACGAGGTCCTGGCGGACAGCCGCGACATGCTGCGCTCGGCGTTCGACGAGATGGGCGATGACGTGAAGACCGAGGACGAGGACGCCAAGTGGCGCAAGTTCGCCCGTGAGGTCTGGGCCGGGATGGACCAGGACCGGATCCTGGGGCCGTGCATCGTCTGTCAGGAGGCGGGACGCAAGCAGCCCGACGGCTCCCCGAACATGCTGCGGATCATCAAGGCGCGCAAGTCGGGCAAGCGCTTCGTCGGCTGCCAGGGCTGGGACGGCGACAACCCTGACTCGCCCGACTCCTGCGACCAGACCTTCCCGCTTCCGCAACGGGTCAAGGGTCTCTACAAGATCGAGGAGATCTGCTCGGTCTGCGGACGGACGCCGCGCCTCCAGGTGATCCCCTGGCGGGGTCGCCCGTGGAAGCTCTGCCTGAACGACGAGTGCCCCTCAATGGCCGAGATGAAGCGCCGGCGCGAGGAGCGAGAGAAGGCGAAGGCCGCCAAGGAGGCTGCCGCGGCGGCTGATGGGCAGGCCGACTCCGAGGCCCAGGGTGAGGAGGCCGTCAAGGAGGCCCAGAAGATCGCCGGCCAGGCCTCGGCGACCAAGGTCAAGCGGGCGCGAAACGGATCGCGCTCGCGTTCGAAGACCGGCAACGGCGCGCGTGCCAAGAACGGCTCGCGCTCCAAGCCCCGGGCCAAGAGCTAGTTACCCGCCGAGATCCGCCCGCCGCCCGCGGAGGTGCAGGCGGCAAGCGTGCGACCCTTCGGCTGGCCGGTGGCCCGGAAACGCCCGCGGATTGCGCGAACTGAACCCCGGCGGGGCGGCCCCGGTGGGGCCTGGGGCTAGCCTGAGTTCGGATGTTCATCTCGCTCGAGGGGATAGACGGCTCAGGCAAGTCGACGCAGGCCAGGCTGCTCGCCCGGGCGCTCGGCGAGAACGTCGTGCTGATGCGAGAGCCAGGAGGCACCGAGACCGGCGAGCGAATCCGCGAGCTCCTCAAGGATCCGATGCTCGAGCTCGACCCGATTGCGGAGCTGCTTCTCTTCTGCGCAGCGAGGGCCGAGCTGGTCGCGCAGGTGATCGCCCCGGCGCTGGATCGGGGGCGGGCGGTGGTCAGCGATCGGTTCAGCGACTCGAGCGTCGCCTATCAAGGTGTGGCGCGCGGGCTCGGAATGGAGCGGGTCGAGGAGATCTGCGACCTGGCGACCGGCGGGGTCTGGCCGGATCTGACCATCCTGCTCCGCCTCGACCCCGATCGGGCCGCCGAGCGGATTGGGCGCCGCAGGGCCGATCGGTTCGAGGGCGAGGGGATCGAACTGCAGCGCCGGGTGGCCGAGGGCTATGACGAGGTGGCCCGCCGGCACCCCGAGCGCATCCGGGTGATCGACGGCGATGCCGAGCGCGGCACCGTCCACGCGGCCGTGCTCGCCGAGGTGCAGGCGGTCACGGCGTGATGGAAGCGGCGCGGGGCGGTCTCGCGACCCCCGAGGCGCTGGCCGAAGCGACCCGGCACCAGCCGCGAGCGGGGGTCGCCCTGGCGGCGGCGCTGATCTCACCCGGCCACGCCTACATCTTCCGCGGGCCGCGGGGCTCCGGCAAGGCCGCCGCGGCGCGAGCGTTCGGCGCCGAGCTCCTCGCAGACGGCGCCCCGAGCCCGGAGGATGCCCGCCGGCGCGCGCTGCTCGACCCCTCGCCCCACCCCGACCTCGTCTGGCTGCGTCCCCCGGGCGCGCAGCATCTGGTCGAGGACGTCCGGGAGTCGGTGATCCGCGCCGCCAGCCTCAGCCCGGCCGAGGGGAGTCGCCGCGTCTTCGTGATCGAGGAGGCCGAGGACCTGCGCGACGAGAGCCAGAACGCCCTCCTCAAGACCCTGGAGGAGCCGGCGCCGTTCGCGCACCTCATCCTGATCTGCTCGGAGCCGGAGCAGCTCGCCGAAACGATCCTCTCGCGCTGCACCCCCATCGAGTTCGGCCCGCTGGCGCCGGACGCCGTGCTGGAGTCCTTGGGAGCGACTGAAGGAGCGGCAGCCGCCGCCCGCCTCAGCGGCGGCGACGCCGAGCTCGCCCGGCTCCTGACCAGCGAGCGCGGCGCGGCTCTTCGGGCGACCGCCGAGGCCGCCGCCCGGGCCCCGCGCTCGGAAGCTGGCGCAGCCGAGCCATGGCGCGCGCTGCTCGAGGCCGCCAGCGAGGCGGGCCAGCAGGCGGGCGCCGAGGAAGAGCGCCGGCTGCTCGAGGAGGCCGAGGGCGCGGCTCGGCGCGGCCGGAAGGGGAAGCTGACGCGCGAGGCGATCGAACAGGTGAGGCGCACCGAGCGCCGCGCCCGTACCCAGGCACTCGACCTGGGCCTCGCACTCTGCTGCGCCTGGTACCGCGACCTTGCCGCGATTGCGGCCGGTGCCGAGGACGTGGTGCTCAACACCGACCGCCTCGACCAACTGGCCGAGGACGCGGAGGGACTCGACCCGGCACGCGCCCGCGCCGCCCTCGAGTGGGTCCTCGACACGCGGCGGCGCCTGCGCGTCAACGTCTCCGAGGAACTTGCCCTCGAGGCGCTCTGGCTACGCCTGGCTGCGACCCTTGCAGCGGAAGTGTGAGCAAGCGGTAACAATCTGTGCACCATGGCCGAGGGGAATGCGAGGGTGCTCCGAGGCGAAGCCGAAGGAACAACCCGTTTCATGAAGCGTGGGGAGAGAGGCCGCCGGATTCCGATGCGGCTCTGGCTCGGCGCGGCCTTCGCGCTGGTCAGCCTGATCACCGCGGCTTCCGTCTACGTCTTCGTCGACGACTCCTCCGGTCGCACCCTGCAGAGCGAATCCGCGGACCTGGCCGTCGGCAAGACCTCCGGCCTCGCTGACGACCTCGGCAGCGTCGACAAGCTGCACGCCGCGAACGTGCTCGCGCAGGCGAACACCAGGACCCTCAAGGCCTGGGCGCTCAACCGGCATGGACACCCATTCGCTCCCGGCCAGGACCTCGCCGGTCTCGCCGCCGTGCAGCAGCGGCCCGAGGCCCTTCGCGTCGCACTGGACGGCCGGCGCTACGAGGCGAATCTCCCCGACAACGTCACGGTCGCCGCGGCTCCGATCTTCGGCGACACGAAGGTGCCCGTCCGCGGGGCGGTGATCGTCAGCGCCGAGCCGCCCCCCTCGCTGACCCACGCCTTCGACGAGCTCCGGGGCGACCGCCTACGGGCGCTGCTGATCGCGACCGCGATCGGCGTGCTGGTCGGCTTCCTTGCCTCCTCGCTGATCGCGATCCGGATCCGGCGCCTGGCAAGGGCGGCGGAGCAGATGGCCGCTGGCCGCTTCGACGCCCCGGTACCGCCCGGCGGAGGCGACGAGATCGGGGACCTGACGCGGTCGCTCAACACGATGCAGAAGGAGCTCCGCCGGAGCTTCAGCATGCTCGCCACCGAGCGCGACCGCCTCTCGGCGATCTTCGACGGGCTGACGGAGGCGGTGATCGTGGCCGGCGAGGATGGCACCGTCCGGTTCACGAACCCCGCGGCCGGTCGCCTGCTGCGAAACGGCAGACCCGCCCCGGCCCTGATTCCGTCGTTGCGGCGGGCGGCGGAGCAGGGCTCGGACGAGATCCCCGTGCTCCCCATCGACGGCCGCCTCTACGGGGTACAGGCGCGCCGGGTTCGGGCCGAGCACGCGGTGCTGCTGGTGGTCCGGGACCGGACTGAGGAGCTCAAGCGCGAGCAGGCGGAGGCCGAGTTCGTCTCCAACGCGGCGCACGAGCTGCGCAACCCGCTGGCGGCGATCATGAGCGGCATCGAGGTCCTGCAGAGCGGGGCGAAGGACGACCCCGAGGACCGCGACCGCTTCCTGATCCGCCTCGCGCTCGACGCCGAGCGGATGACCAGGCTGACCCAGTCGCTGCTCACCCTGGCGCGGGTCGAGGCCGCCGGCGAGCGCGATCCAACCCAGGTCGTCGACGTCTCGCTCGCGGCGGAGGAGGCGACCGAGTGGATCGAGACCCCCGAGGGCGTGGAGCTCCGCGCTGAGGTCGAACCCGACCTCGTCGCGGAGGGCGATCCGGTCCTGCTTCGCCAGGTGATGATCGGGCTGCTCGCCAACGCCTGCGCCTACACCCCGGCGCCGGGCACGGTTACGCTTCGCGCCTCGCGGGGGCAAGAAGCCAGCGTGACGATCGAGGTAGAGGACACCGGAAAAGGGATCCCAGCCGAGGAGCAGGATCGCGTCTTCGATCGCTTCTACCGGGGCTCGGGCGTGCTCGAGGGCGAGGGCTTCGGCCTCGGGCTGTCGATCGCGAAGCGCATGGTGAACGTGATGGGTGGGCAGATCGGGCTGCGCTCGGAGCCCGGCAAGGGCAGCACCTTCTGGGTGCGCCTGCGAGCCGCCAAGCCGACCCCCACACCGGTCGCATGAACCCAGCGCCTCCCGCCTCGAACCGGATCCTCGTCGTCGACGACGAGCTGTCGGTCCGCGAGTCCGTCGGCTATGCGCTCGAGCAGGAGGGCTTCCAGGTCACCCTGGCGGCGAACGGGGAGGAGGCCGAGGGACAGATCTCGGACGACCCCTTCGACCTGCTCATCCTCGACATCATGATGCCCGGCAAGAGCGGCCTCGATCTCTGCCGCGAGGTCCGCGCCCACAGTCCGGTGCCGATCATCCTCCTGACCGCCAAGGACGCGGAGGTCGACAAGGTGGTGGGACTCGAGGTCGGTGCCGACGACTACGTCACCAAGCCGTTCTCGGTGCGCGAGCTGCTCGGCAGGGTCAGGGCACAGCTGCGCCGCCGTGAGCTCGACCGCTCAACCGGCGCCGAGGGGGCCGCGATCGAGGCGGGGCCGGTCTCCATCGACCTTGCCCGGCACCTGGTCACGGTGCGGGGCGAGCCGATCAACCTGACCCGCTCAGAGTTCCAGGTCCTCCGACTGCTCGCCGAGAGCCCCGGCCAGGTCTTCTCGCGCAAGGAGATCATGGAGGAGCTCTGGCAGACGGAGTTTCGCGGCGACGTCCGCGCCTGCGACGTCCACATCTCGAACCTCCGCCAGAAGGTCGAGAGCGACCCGCAAAATCCCGAGCTGGTCCTCACCGTGCGCCGCGTGGGCTACCGGTTCGCCGAGCACGCCACCTAGGTCCGCCAGGTATCGCCTCGCCCTCCCGCGGGCAGCCCCACCCGTGACAGATACGTGGCGACGATAATCGCGCTGTGGCGGATGACGTCGGTGAGCTCGAACGAGGGCGTCAGGCCTTTGCAGACCACGCGTGGACGGACGCTTACGAGTCGCTCGCGGCCGCCGAACGGTCGAACCAGCTCGGTGCGGAGGACCTTGAGCTGCTCGCAACCACGGCCTACATGCTCGGGCGGGAGGAGGACTACCTGCGACTGCTGGAGCGAGCCTACCGCGCGCATCTCAACACGGGCGAGGGGCTGGCCGCCCTTCGCTGCGCCTTCTGGATCGGCGTTACCCTCGCATCCGGTGGGGAGATGGGTCGCGCCGGCGGGTGGATCGGTCGCGCCCAGCGGCTCCTCGAGCGGGAAGGGGGCGACCGGGTTGAGCGGGGCTATCTGCTCCTGCCGCGCGTCTTCGAGCTGGAGGGGAGCGGCGACCTGGAGGCGGCCGCCGCAACCGCGGCCGAAGCGGCGGCAATCGGGGAGCGCTTCGACGACCCGGATCTCTTCGCCCTGGCCGCCCATGAGCAGGGCCACATCCTGGTCCGGCTTGGGCGCCTCAAGGAGGGCCTGGTGCTGCTGGACGAGTCGATGGTGGCGGTCACCGCTGGGGAGCTCTCCCCGATCGCCTCCGGGATCGTCTATTGCGGAGTAATCCTCGCTTGCCAGGATGCCCACGAGCTTCGCCGTGCGCAGGAGTGGACTACCGCCCTGAGCGGCTGGTGCGAGCGCCAGCCCGACCTGGTCGCCTTCACTGGACGCTGTCTGGTGCATCGCGCCCAGATCATGCAGCTGCGAGGCGCCTGGTTGGAGGCGATCGAGGAGGCACGACGGGCAGCCGAGCGCTGCCTGCGGGCAGAGAACCCGGCGGCAGCAGGGGAGGCCTGCTACCAGCGGGGGGAGATCCACCGCCTGCTCGGGGATTACCGGGCGGCCGAGGAGGCGTACAGGGAGGCGAGTGGACACGGGTGGGAGCCGCAGCCGGGCCTTGCGTTGATGCGCCTGGCGCAGGGGAAGGCCAGCGCGGCCGCAGCAGCGATTCGCAGGGTGGAAGCCGAGGTCTCCGAGCCCGGTATGCGGGCCGGACTGCTGCCCGCATACGTCGAGATCATGCTCGCCGTCGATGAGCGGGACGCCGCCCGCGCAGCCTCCGGAGAGCTCGAGTCGATCGCCGAGGGCCACGAGGACGGCGCCCTTGGGGCGATGGCCGCCCAGGCGCGGGGGGCGGTCGAGCTCGCCCAGGGCAACCCAGGAGCCGCTCTGGTCTCGCTCCGCCGGGCGGCCGAGGTATGGCACCAGCTGGAAGCGCCCTACGAAGCGGCACGCGCGCGGGAGCTCGTCGGGCTTGCCTGCCGGGCCCTGGACGACGAGGACACGGCCACGCTGGAGCTCGAGGCGGCCGGCGCCGCTTACGCGCAGCTAGGTGCGATGCCGGACGTCACCCGGATCGGCTCACTCACCGGCGCTGGCCGCGGCCTCACTCATGGGTTGACCGGACGCGAGCTCGAGGTGCTGGGCCACCTTGCCGCCGGCAAGACCAACAAGGCGATCGCCGCCGAGCTCGTGCTCAGCGAGCGCACGGTGGACCGTCACGTGAGCAACATCTTCGCCAAGCTCGGTGTTTCCTCGCGCACCGCGGCTACCGCCTACGCCTACGAACACCGGTTGGTCTGAGCGCGTGGGTGAAACCACCCAGGCTGACCCGTGGCGGAAGTTGGGTGGTTCAGCCGATGTGGGACAGCCCCTGCGCGCCTAGCCTCAGCCTCCAGCTGTTCAAACGAAAGGGGCGCGAAATGCCGAACGTATCCAAGGCCACAGCCTCCGAGAGGATCGCGATCGAAGGGCTCGACGTACGACTCGAGAACCTCGAGGGCGGCTACTCGGTTTGCTTTGAATCTCACACCGCCGACGCCGATCTGGCGGAGCTGTTTCGCGGCCTCCCCGACGATCGCGCTCAGCTTCCCCGCTGGGGCTACGTGATCAAGGGGCAGGTCGGTTTCCGCTTCTCCGACCGCGAGGAGACCTACGAGGCCGGCGACGCGTATTACGTCCCACCAGGCCACACCCCTGTCCACTACGCAGGGGCCGAGATCGTCGAGTTCAGTCCAACCGAGATCCTGGGCGAAACGATGCCCGTCGTGATGAAGAACCTGCAGGCAGCCGGAGTCGAGGTGGGAGGCTCGCCATGAATTACAGGCTCGCCTACGCGATCGGGTTCCATCCCTGGGAGGACCTCGCCGAGCACCCGCCCTACGCCGACGAGCTCCTCGAGCTGGTCGCCCGCGAGGAGGACGGGCGCCGTCCTCCCTACGGCACAGCGCTTGACATCGGCACCGGCAGCGGGGTCTGGGGGGTGCGGCTCGCCGAACGGGGTTGGGAGGTGACCGGCGTCGACACCGTCGAGAAAGCTCTGAACCGCGGGCGGACGCGCGCAAGCGAGGACGGTATCGAGATGCGTTTCGTGCGCGGCGACGTGACGGCGTTACGCGAGTCAGGCGTCGGCTCAGGCTTCCGGCTGGTGCTCGACACCGGCACCTTCCACGGCTTCAACGAGGCCCAGCGCCGGGCGATGGGCAAGGAAGTGTCCGCAGTCGCCGGCCCTGACGCCACCCTGATTCTCGATTGCTTCGCTCCCCGGCGGAGGGGCCCGCTGCCGCGTGGCGCGAGCCGGGCCGATATCGAAAAGGCGTTCCCGGAATGGGAGATCACTGACGTCCAGGTGGCTGACGCTGAGCCCGATCCAATCGCGCGGCTGTTCCGCTTCGAGGAGCGCTTCTACCGGCTGCGGCGCGGGTGATCCGAATTCCCCCTTCTCGTGCGAGGCCTTACCTCCTCTTCTTTTGCTTGCACTTCTGCGACGCGCTGTCCGTCAGCGTCTTGCCGGTCTCGTATGTGATCGTCTCGGTGGTCGTCCAGGTGCGCGACTTCGAACACCGGATGGAGATCAGGAACGTCTTCTTGACTTTGCCCGTCTTCTTGTCCTTCTTCTTCCGGGTGACGACCGGGTTGAGCGTGGTGTCGAAGTGCTCGCTCACCATGCCTTGGACCGGCGGAATCTGCAGCGTCAGGGTGTTGCCTCGGACGATGCCGTTCAGGATCGGCTTGGTTGCGACGCCCGCGATGTCGAGGTGCAGATAGAGCGACGGGTTACCGCCCGACGGCACACCCTTGAACGCCGTGATCACCCCGTTCAGGGTCCGGCCGTCCAGGGTCCTGCCCACGCTGCTTCCCTCTCCGACAATCGACCGGGAACAGATTGCCCTGGCGGCGGCCGTGGACTTGCCCGTGAGGGACGCCAGATTGCACTCCGGCAGGTTGCCCGGATCGACTGCGACGTCCTTCGGGAAGGTGATCAGGCTCTGGACCGAGGGAGGGGTGGCGTAACACGTGAGCTCATTGCCCGTCGTACACCCCGGCTGGCCAAACAAGGCGCCCGCGTGCGCTTCATTGGTTTCGATGAAGACCTTCGCTGGTCCGCGCCTCTTTTTGTCCTGCTTCGCTGGCGACCATTGCGAGCCGATGCTCAGGCTGGTGACCTCCGCCGCGGCGACGCTCGAAGGGCCTAAGGCACCGACCAGGCCGACGATCATCGCGATCACGTATTTGCGCATTCGCCTACATCTCCTTTTCCGGGTTTAGTCTCGCGTATGGGAGGCGTGGACGAGACGGGGGACGTCGGCGGTATTGGCGCGGCCGGGCAGCGTAACCGACCCGATTCTGCTGGGCTACAGAGTTCAGGATGGTCAGTGAGCAGGAATCGCTCAGCTCCGAGGCCCTGGACGTGGTCGTGCAGCTTCTTTTCGAGCTCGACACCGATCGTGGGCTCGACGACTTCTACGACCGGATCTGCGAGGCGGTCTGCCGCCAGACCTCGATGGAGCGGGCGGTCCTCTTCCTGTACGACGCAGAGCGCAAGCTGGTGCTCCCCGCCGGCAGCCACGGCGTCTACCGCGAGTTCATCGTCCACGGCTACGGCACGCTGGAGGAGACGCCGATCGCCCAGCGGGCGCTGGCCGAGGACCGCGTGGTCGAGACGACCGACCTGGCCAGGGACGTGCCGGCCCGCTACTCGAACCTTCCCGGCGTCGTCAAGCTCACCTGCACCCCCGTGGCGGCCGCCGGGCGCTGGCTCGGCGTGATCTTCGCGGACCGCGACGGCCAGCCGTTCGAGCTCACCGAGGTCGAGCGCTGGACCATGCACGCCCTGGGCCGCACCGCGGCCCTGGCGAGCCACGTTCGCGAGGTGACCCGCCAGCTCGAGCGGGGCCGGCGCCTCTCGGAGAGGATCGACCTGGCCCGCGAGGTGCACGAGCGGGTCACGCAGCGGCTCTTCGGCGTCTCCTTGGCGCTCGGCTCAGACCAGCCGCTGGCCGACGAGGACCAGAAGCGCTCCGCGGCAGAGATCGAGGCCGCCCTCGGCGACCTCCGTGAGGCGTTGATCGGCTCCGCTGGAAGCTCGCTGATGGATCTCCAGGAGGGAGCCCTGCGCTCGGAGCTCGACCGTCTCGGCCGCCAGTACAAGCGCCTGCCGCTCGAGGTCGACTGGCGGGATGGTGTCGACGTGCCGGAGAGGCTCGAGCCGCTGGCCGTGTCGATCCTGAACGAGGCCCTCCGCAATGCCGAGAAGCACGCGGACCCGACCGAGGTGAGGGTGATCATCGACGCGCCGGACGATGCGTTCCTGCTCGAGGTGCGCAATGACGGACTGCCGCCGGCCGGGAGCGCCGGCGCGGGCGGCGGCTCGCGGATGGGCCTGCGGCTGGCCGCCTACGAAGCCCTGCAGCGAGGGGGGATGCTCGAATACGGCCGGGAGGAGGATCAGTGGCGAGTGCGACTGGTGCTGCCGAGCAGCTGAACGGCGGCGGCAAGCTGAGCGTGCTCGTCGTCGACGATCACGCCGTCGTCCAGTGGGGGTTCCGCCTGCTGCTTGGGCGCCAGCCCTGGATGGGAGAGTGCTCGGTCGCCTCGACCACCGAGGAGGCGGTGGAGCTTGCCCGGCGCAGCAAGCCGGATGTGGCGCTCGTGGACCTCTTCCTCGGCGAACGCTCGGGGGCCGAGCTCTGTGAGGCGCTGCGGGAGGTCTCGCCGAACACCCGCGTCCTGCTGATCTCGGGCGCCGGCTGGATCTCGCCTGAGGCGGCGAGGGCGGCCGGAGCTGCGGGCTTCATCTCCAAGGACTGGAGTGCCGACGAGGTCGCCAACGCGGTGCGGATGGTGGGCAGGGGCATGACGGTGTTCGCGCGCCAGACCGAAGGGCCGGCGACGCCCCTCTCGCCCCGCGAGCGGGAGGTCCTCGAGCTCATCGGAGCCGGGGCGACCAACCGGGAGATCGCGGAGCACCTCTTCCTCTCACCGCACACCATCAAGGACCACACGACGGCTCTCTACCGGAAGCTCGGCGTGCGGAACCGCGCCGAGGCCGCCCGCAAAGCGGAGCAGCTCGGCCTCGGCGGTGGTCCCTGATCACCCTCGGGGATCCACCCCCCGCACCGTCCCCCTGAACCCCCCCGAACGGGGGGCATCGCGCCCTCGACTGTTCACCAGCGGGCGGTTCGCGGTTAGTCATCAGAGTGATGGACGCCAACTACGCCTCTGCAATCCTGTTTCCGGGGCAGGGTGTAGGCGACGCCTCGAGCCGCGACCTCGTCGCCGCCGTTCGGCCCGACCTGCTCGATCTCGCGACCGAGCTGGTTGGTGAGGACCCCTTCGAGCGGATTGCCGAAGGCACCGCCTACGCCCAGCCGGCGGTCTACTGCGCCTCGATCGCCGGCTACGAGCAGCTCGGCCGGCCGCGGGCGGAGTACCTCGCGGGCCACTCGCTCGGCGAGGTCGGGGCCCTGGCGGCGGCAGGAGCGATCGATGACGCCGATGGGTTGCGCATCGTGGTCACCCGCGGCCGCGTCATGGATGACGCGGCGCGCCGAGGCGAGCCCGGGGCAATGCTCGCCGTCGGCAGCGACCGCGATGGCGCCACGGCGCTCGCCGCCGACCATCAACTGACCGTCGCGAACGAGAACTCTCCGCAGCAGTTCGTCCTCTCGGGCCCGCTCCCCGCGATTGAGGCGGCCGAGGCCGGAGCCAAGGGGGCCGGCATCCGCGCAAAGAAGCTCGCCGTCGCCGGTGCGTTCCACACCGAGGCGATGGCCTCGGGGATCGGCCCGTTCCGCACCGCGCTGGAGGAGATCGATTTCCGAGAGCCCGACCTTCCCGTCCTCTCCTCGACCAGCGCGGATTTCTTCGGCGAGGACGTTCGCGATGCGCTCGCCTCGTCGCTTGTCAGCCCGATCCGCTGGACGGCGCTGCTCCGCAGGCTCAGGGAGCTCGGAGTGACCCGATTCCTGGACGTCGGTCCCGGCAAGGTTCTCGCAGGCCTCGTCCGCCGCACGATCGACGACGCCGAGGTCGAGACACTGCCCAGCCGGGAGGCGACCCTTGCCTGAGCTTGGCCCCGGACAGCAGTGGGACGTCTTCGCCTCCCTCGTCCATCCCGACGGGCTGATTGCCAGGACCACCGGCGCAGCGAGCCAGAACGGGACCAAGAGAACCTCGGGGCCGGGTATCGCCGCGATCGCGGCCGAGCTCCCCGTACGAGTGGTCGAGAACGACGAGCTGGCCACCCCCCTCGGCCTCGACTCCGAGTGGATCTCCTCGCGCACCGGCGTTCTGCGACGGCACCGGGCGGACGGCGAGACGCTCGTGGACCTCGCGGCCGGCGCGGGCTCACGTGCGCTTGCCCTCGCCGACGTCGACCCCTCCGAGATCGACCTGGTCCTCGTCGCGACCTTGACCCCGGATCAGCTTCAGCCTCACGCCGCCCCCCTCGTAGCCAGCCGGCTCGGGGCGGATCCGGCGGGAGCGATGGACATTGGCGCCGCCTGCACGGGCTTTCTGTCGGCCCTTTCCCTGGCGGCCGCGCAGCTCGAATCCGGACGCGCCCGCGCGGCGCTCGTGGTCGGCGCCGAGGTGATGAGCAGGGTCATCGACTATGGCGACCGGCGCACCGCCGGGCTCTTCGGCGACGGCGCCGGCGCCGCGGTCGTGACCCCCGGTGGTCCGGGGCTGATCGGCCCGGTCGCACTGCGATCGGATGGGGGCCGCGGGGACCTGATCCAGGCGACCCACGACGAGCGCCTGATCCGGATGGACGGCCGGGCCACATTTCGCGCCGCGGTGGGGGCGATGAGCGACGTCACGCTGGAGGTCGTCTCGGACGCCGGGCTGGCGCTCGAGGAGATCGATCTGTTCGTCTACCACCAGGCCAACTCGCGGATCATCTCCGCTGTCGGCGAGCGGTTGGACCTGCCGTCCGACCGGGTGATCGACTGCCTGGCCGATTACGGGAACACCTCGGCCGCCAGCATCCCGATCGCGCTCGCACAGGCCGCCGGCAATGGGTCCCTACGCAGGGGGTCCCGGGTCCTGCTCTCGGCCTTCGGGGCCGGCCTCACGTGGGGCGCCGGGATCCTCGAGTGGGAGGGGAGCGCGTGAGCGCGGGCAAGACAACCATGGCCGCTGAGGCGCGTCCCGCCCCCCAAGACGCGGGCTGCGCGCTCGTCACCGGAGCCTCCCGTGGGATCGGCGCCGCCACGGCCCGGGCCCTCGCCGAGCAGGGCTGGGCGGTGGGCGTCAACTTCAGCCGCGACCGTGAGGGCGCCGATCAGGTCGCCGGCTCGATCGAGTCGCGCGGCGGCACCGCGCTGACGCTCGGCGCCGACGTCGCGGACGCCTCGGCCGCGGACGGGATGCTGGCTCAGCTCACCGAGGAGCTCGGTCCAGTGCTGGTCCTGGTCAACAACGCCGGCATGACGGCCGACGCCCTCTCGATGAGGTTGAGCGACGAGGACTGGACCCGGGTGCTCGACGTCAACCTGACCGCGGCCTTCCGTCTCACCCGCGCCGCGCTCGGCCCGATGATGCGCCAGCGCTTTGGCCGCGTGATCAACGTCTCCTCCGTCTCCGGCCTGCGCGCGAACCCCGGGCAGGCCAACTACGCCGCTTCCAAGGCCGGCCTGATCGCCTTCACCCGGACCGTGGCCGTCGAGGTCGCCCGTCGCGGAGTCACGGTGAACGCGGTGGCTCCCGGGCTGATCGAGACCGAGCTGACCCGGGACGTCACCTCGAACGGATCGGGCGGTCTGCTCGACGCGATCCCGGCAAGGCGCCCGGGGAGTCCCGAGGAGGTCGCCGCCTGCATCCGCTTTCTGGCCTCCGACGAGGCCTCCTACGTGACCGGGGCGGTGCTGCCCATCGACGGCGGCATGTCCGCCTGATCAACCCAACGGAGAAAGGAAGACCGATGACAACGGCAACAAAAGAACAGGTGACCGAGAGGGTGACCGCCGCGCTCGTCGAGTTCGGCGAGGAGCCTGAGAACGTGAAGCCCAACTCGCGCTTCGAGGACCTGGACATCGACTCGCTCGACCTGGTCGAGCTGGCCCAGGTGATCGAGGACGACTACGGGATCGAGATCACCGACACCGACATGGACAAGATCGCGACCGTCAAGGACGCGGTCGACTTCGTCACAGAGCGCCAGTCATGAGCCGCCGCGTCGCCATCACTGGGCTCGGGGCCGTCACCCCGCTCGGGGTGGGCGCCCCCGCGCTGCACGAGCGCTGGGCCGCTGGAGAGTCGGGGATCTCCGACGGACTCGGGCGCTGCTCGGATTTCGAGCCGACCGACCATCTGACGCGCCGCCAGGCCCGCCGCAGCGATCGATTCACGCAGCTCGCTCTGGTGGCGGCCGCAGAGGCCATCTCACAGGCCGGGCTCGACGAAGCACCCTACGACCGAGCCGAGGTCGGTTGCGTGATGGGGACCGGAATCGGCGGTCTGGCGACGATCGAGTCCGAGCACAACATCCTCCGCGAGAAGGGCCAATCAGCAGTCTCGCCCCTCTGCGTGCCGCAGATGATGGCCAACGCCGCCGCCGGCGCTCTGGCAATCGAGCACGACCTGCGCGGGCAGTGCTTCGGCACCGTCTCGGCCTGCGCGGCCGGGGCCAATGCCCTGGGATCCGGCGCCAGGATGGTGCAGCACGGCGACGCGGTCGCCTGCGTGGCGGGTGGGGCCGAAGCCGCGATCACCGACTTGGCGATGGCCGCCTTCGCCGAGATGGGCGCGACCTCGGAGACCGGCATCTCCCGCCCGTTCGATCGCCGCCGCGACGGGTTCGTGATGGGTGAGGGCGCCGGGGTGATGATCCTCGAGGACGCCGAGACCGCCGAGGGGCGTGGCGCCACGATCCTCGGCTACCTGACCGGCTACGGCGCCACCGCCGACGCCCACCACCTGACTGCGCCTGAGCCGAGCGGAGACGGCGCAGCGAGGGCCATCCGCAAAGCGCTGGCCGATGCCGGAGTCGAGCCTGGCGACCTTGCCTATGTCAACGCCCATGGGACGTCTACGCCCCTCAACGACCGCTCCGAGACCGAGGCGCTCAAGTCGGCCCTCGGCGAGCAGGCTGCTCGGCTTCCGACCTCGTCCACCAAGTCCGCGATCGGGCACCTGCTCGGCGCGGCGGGGGCAGTCGAGGGGGTGGCGACTCTGCAGGCGCTCCGCACGAAGACCGCGCCGCCGACCCTGAACTACGAGGAGCCGGACGAGGGCTTGGACCTCGACTACGTGCCGGGAGAGGCGAGGGCCCTGTCGCTCAACGGCGCTCCGGCCGTCGGGATCACGAACTCCTTCGGCTTCGGCGGCCACAACGTCGTCCTCTGCCTGGAGGCGGCCGCGTGAGCGGCCGCCGTAGAAAGGGGTTGGTGGCATGAACCTGATGCTCGCCGAACGCGAGGCGCCGCAGCGCGAGCGGCTCGACCCCCTCGAGCGGCTCGAAGCGCTCTGCGATCCAGGCTCGCTCGAGCTCGTTCGCACGCGGGTCGCATCGCGCTCGGCGCGCTCGGCGCCCGGCGACGGCGTCGTGGCCGGCGCCGGCACCGTCGGCGGCCGCGCGGTCTACAGCTATGCCCAGGACCAGGGCTTTGCGGGCGGATCGCTCGGAACCGCGCAGGCCGAGACGATCATTCGCGTACTGAACTTGGCCGGCCGGGCGTCGGCGCCCGTCGTGGGGTTCATCGCGTCGGGCGGGGCCCGGATCGACGAGGGCGCGGGAGCCCTCGGTGGCTACGGGGCGATCTTCCGGCAGCACGTCGCCCTCTCGGGGCGTGTTCCGCAGATCAGTGTGATCACGGGGACCTCCGCCGGCGGTGGCGCCTACTCCCCGGCCCTCACCGACTTCGTGGTGATGACCGAGGGCTCTCGGCTCTTCCTGACTGGCCCGAACGTGGTCGAGGAGGTGATGGGGGAGAGCGTCACGATGGACGAGCTGGGCGGTCCCCGCGTCCATTCTCGAAACGGCGTCTGCGACCTGGTCGCATCCGATGACCACGCCGCGGCTGATCTGGTCCGCGATCTGCTCGGTCACCTGCCGCAGAGCTCAGCGGTGCCGCCCGATCCGGTCCTCCCCCAGGATCCGTTGGGTGGGGACCCGGGCGAGGCGGTTCCCGCCAGTCCTCGCAAGGTCTACGACGTGCGCTCCGTGATCCGGTCCGTCTCGGACGGCGGCGCGATGATCGAGCTCTCACCACGCTGGGCCCGCAACATGGTCACGGCGCTCACGCGTCTCAACGGCCACCCGGTGGGAGTGGTCGCGAACCAGCCGCACCACCTCGGCGGCGCGATCGACTCGGCGGCCTCCGAGAAGGCGGCCGGGTTCATCCGCCGCTGCGATGCCTTCGGCCTGCCGCTGGTGGTGCTCGTCGACACCCCCGGCTTCCTGCCCGGAACGAAGCAGGAGGCGCTCGGGGTGATCCGCCACGGCGCCGGCCTGCTGCACGCCTTCTCGGCAACTCGGGTGCCGAAGGTGACGGTCGTCCTGCGCAAGGCATACGGAGGCGGGTTCATCACGATGAACTCCCGTGAGCTGGGCGCCGACATGGTGCTCGCCTGGCCCGGGGCCGAGATCGGCGTGCTGGGCGCCCGCCAGGCGGTCGGGATCATCCACCGTCGCTCGATCGCGTCTGCTGATGACCCGCGCGGTGAGCACGAGCGCCTCGCCGCCGAATACGCCGAGCAGCACCTGACCGCGGAGGTCGCCGCAGCCGCCGGAGACGTCGACGAGGTGGTCGAGCCCGCCGAAACCCGGCGGCGCCTGATCTGGGCGCTCTCGGTGCTGGGAACGAGCAAGAGCGAAAGGAGCCAGCCATGAATCCGGAGACCGCCACCGAGACCGCCACCGCCCCTGCCGAGTCGCAGCAAGCAGCGCCATCGGCGCCTGCGCGCGAGGGCCTCTGGCGCGAGGCGCCACCGTACTTCGACGATCTCCGGATCGGCGACGCCATGGAGTCCTCGGGGCGCACCGTGACCGAATACGACGTCGTCTCCTTCGCCTCGTTGACAGGCGACTGGCACCCGCAGCACGCGGACGCCGCCTGGGCCGCCGAGAGCCCCTTCGGCCGACGCATCGCCCACGGCATGCTGGTGATCTCCTACGCCCTCGGCCTGCTGCCGATCGATCCGCGCGTCGTCCTCGCGCTGCGCTCCCTCAACGGCGCCGTGTTGAAGCGCCCGGTGGGGCTTGGTGACACGATCCGCGTGCGGGCCAGGGTGGCGAAGAAGCGGCCACTGGGTGAGGAGACGGGCCTCGTCACCCTGGCGGTGAGGATCCTGAACCAGGAGGGCGAGCTGGTCGCCCCCATGGAGATCGTCGTGCTCTGGCGGCGAGCACCGGAGCCGGCGGACGACCGGTCGGCGGGAACGTCGGGCGTCGCCGCGTCCGGTGCCTCCACCGAGGACGAGCTCTCGCCGATCCAGGACGGAAGGTTGCTCGCCTGATGCTCGCCGGCAAGAGACTGCTGGTCACCGGGGTCCTGACGCGGAAGAGCATCGCCTTCGCTGCGGCTCGCGAGGCGCAGCTCGCGGGCGCCGAGGTGACTCTCACCGGCTTCGGGCGGACCCGCCGGATGACGGAGCGCGCCGCTGCCCGGCTGCCGGAGCCGCCGGACGTGCTCGAGCTGGACATCAACTCGGAAGAGCGACCTGGCGGAGCTGACGGCTGAGCTCGAGAGGCGCTGGGGGCGGTTGGACGGCGTCCTGCACGCGATCGCCTTCGCGCCGGCCGACGCGATCGGGGGCCGCTTCCTCGAGACACCATCGGAGAGCGCCGTCGAGGCCTTCCGGACGAGCGCCTACTCCTACCAGGCGCTCGCGCGGCACCTCGCCCCGCTGATGGAAGGGGGCGGCAGCGTGGTCGGGCTCGACTTCGATGCGTCCGTGGCCTGGCCCTCGTATGACTGGATGGGAGTCTCGAAGGCCGCCCTGGAGGCCGTCAACCGCTACCTCGCGCGTGAGCTCGGTCCACGCGGCATCCGCGCGAACCTGGTCTCGGCGGGGCCGATTGCCTCGCCCGCCGCGGGCGGCATTCCCGGCTTCGACGGGCTCGCGGCCGGTTGGCCGGACGTAGCGCCGCTCGGCTGGGACGCGGACGACCCGACACCGGTCGCGCACGCCGTCTGCTTCCTGCTCTCGGACTGGTCCGAGGCGATCAGCGGGGAGCTGCTGCATGTGGATGGCGGGGCCCACGCCGTTGGCGCCGTCGCTGAGCAACAGGTGGGAATGAACACTGCGCGGAAATCCCCGGAGCTGGTGACGCCGGAGGTGTGACTCCGAAAGCGCCGTAAGGAGGCGGGCGGCCTTAACGGCCGCGCCAGTCAGGCGCGCGCTTCTCGCTGAAGGCGGTGGCCCCCTCGATCGCGTCCTCGGACGCGAACACGGGGCCGATGATCGCGCCCTGCTCCCGCCAGAAGGTCTCGTCGTCCCACGACGCCTGCTGCCGCAGCACCGCCTTCGAAGCCCTGAGCGCGAGCGGAGCGTTGGCGGCGAGCTCGCCGGCGAGCTCCAGCGCCACCTCGAGCGCCTTGCCCGGATCGGCCAGCCGGTTGACGAGACCGAGCTCGGCGCCACGCTCCGCGGTGATCGTCTCGCCGGTCAGGGCGAGCTCCATGGCGATCGCCCCCGGCAGGCGCCGGGGCAGCTGCCGCAGCGCTCCTGCCGCGGCGACCAGGCCGCGCTTCACCTCCGGGACGCCGAGCTTGGCGCCCTTCGCAGCCACGATCAGGTCGCAGGCGAGCGCGATCTCCAACCCTCCGGCGACCGCGAACCCCTCGATCGCCGCGATCAGCGGCTTCTCGGCCGGCCTCTGGACGATTCCGGCGAAGCCGCGGTCGCCGGCCCACGGGCGCTCGCCACTCGCGAACGCCTTCAGGTCCATCCCCGAGCTGAAGCCCTTGCCCTCGCCCGCGATCACGCCGACGCTCAGCTCCTCGTCGGAGTCGAGCTGGTCGAGGGCGGCGTCCATCGCCTCGGCCATCGCCAGGTTGACGGCGTTCCGCGCCTCGGGGCGGTTCAGGGTGATCAGGAGCACGCGGTCGCGGCGCTCGGTGAGCAGCGGCTGCTCGTTCATGGATCGGGACCCTACAATCGCCCCAACCAGCAGGTCGCGCCCAGGTAGCTCAGTTGGTAGAGCACAGCTCTCGTAAAGCTGCGGTCGCCGGTTCGAGTCCGGCCCTGGGCTTATCCCGTTGCCCGGTCACGGAGCAGAAGCGCCGGCGCCGACCCTGGCTCACCGCACCCTAGGCCTCCTGCAGAGCGCGATAGCGCTCGTCCATGAAGTCGAGCGCCGCCCGTCGCTGGTCCTCGGCCGCGATCAGCTCCGCGTAGCCGAGCTCGGCGCCCTTGAAGCCCGTCGCGTTCCAGAGCTCACCCGAGACCTCGGCCGTCCACGGCCCGACGTAGAAGTAGGGCTCGTCATGGTCATCGTCCCCCGGGGAGGCTCCGAAGTTCGCTCGGCGGCCGGCCGACTCGGATCCGAGCTCGAGCGCGATGTCGAAGTGCTCCGGCCAGAGCTGGACCAGCGAGGGATCGCCGTCGGGCTCGTCCGCCCGCAGCTGCTCGAGCACCGAGCAGGCCAGGCCGTAGAAGTCTCCGAGGGCGCTCGACGCGATCGGATCGACCTCGGGCGGGAGCGGCTCCCGGCTCTCCTCGTTGCGCCGCTGGCGGACCAGCTCGCCGTGCTCGACGCGCACCTGGCAGTCGACCCCGTCCTGCTCGAAGAAGGGCGTGCCGAACCCCCCGCGCGTATAGCGCAGCGCGATCTCGTTCTCGGGCTTCCTCGCCGGGGAGACGACGGCCTCGGCGACCTTGTGGAGCGCCACCCGCGTCTCGGTGAAGGAGGCGGGAAGCGGCTCGAGCCGCTTCCAGGCGCCGAGCCAGCGCTCGGCGCACCAGGCTGCGAGCTCCGGCTCCTCCCGCGCGATGTCGTCCCAGGTGAGGTCCCCTCGTCCGCGGACCGGGGAGACCAGCTCGCGACCCTCGGGAACCTCACCGGGGTCGACCGGATCGTCGGCGTAAGGCGGCTCGTTCACCGCTGGAGGCGAGGGCTCGAGCACGCGAGCCTCGTAGTCACCGCCCAGCATGTCCTCGGCCTCGGCCCGCGGGTTCGCCATCAGCTTCCCACCCTGAATCGCTCGGCGATCCGAGCGGCGTAGCTGTCCTCCCAGCCCTGATCAGCGCCGTACTCCCGCTCGAGCGCGACGAGCTCGGCGACCAGGTGGCTGCGTACCGGCGCGCCGCCAAGCAGCTCCGGCAGCTCTGAGTGATCGATCAGCCAGTCCGCATACCAGGAGGCCCAGTCGGGGTCCTCGCCGTCGGTGATCCGGTAGACGGTGTGGTGGGTCTCGCCCGCCTCGTGCAGGAGCGCGCTGATCCGCTTGGTCGTTTCGTCCATCGCCGGCCTCTCGTCCTCGTGATCTCAGCGGGAAGTTACGGCGTGTAACGGCTGGGCGCGAGACGGGACTGCCGACCATGCACATAAGGCCGAAGCTCCTCGTCCTGCTGACGGCCGTTGCCACCGGCACCAGCCTGGCCGCCTGCGGATCCTCAAGTGGCCAGACCGAATCGCGGGCCTCGGCCACTCTGCAGCCAGCGGCTGCGACGGAGTCCGTCGACGCGGCGGCCACGGCCAAGAGGCCGAAACTGAAGATCGCCAGCAGCGACTACGGCCGCATCCTGTTCAACGGCCGCGGCCGGGCGCTCTACCTGTTCACGGCGGATACGGGGAAGACCAGCAATTGCTCCGGCGACTGCGCCACCGCCTGGCCTCCGTACATCGTCAAGGCGAAGCCCGCCGCCGGCCCCGGTGTGAAGCCCGGCCTGATCGGCACCACGCGTCGCAGCGACGGCAGGCTCCAGGCGACCTACGCCAGCCACCCCATCTACTTCTACCAGGGCGACAACGATCCCGGCGAGGTGCTCTGCCAGGCGGTCTACGAGTTCGGCGGCTACTGGTACGTGCTGCGCGGGAACGGCAAGGCGGTCCACTAGCCGTAGATACGCTCCCGGCCATCGCACGGGCGCTTTCCAAACGCGGGACCCGCTGGGCTGCACCCGCCGCCGGGGTAATCCTCGCCGCTATCGCGTTTGTGTCCTGTGGGGCCGACTCCGCGCCGGCGCAGGTCAGCTGGCAGTCCGTCCAGGCAGCGCCCGGGGTCGTCGACGTCGCCGGGCCAAGGAGCGACGGCCGGCTGGTCGCCGCCGTCGGCGGCGGGCTCGAGCTCTTCGGCGGCGGCGGATTGACCCCGTTCACCCATCAGAGCGGGCCGGGGCCTATCTACCTTCGGCCGGCGAGCCCTACCTGGCCGTCACTCCGCGGGTCCGGCTGCCCAAGTCGCGCTGCTCCTTCCACCGGGACGAGGTCTTCGCCACTTGAGGTCTATCGATCCAGCGAGCTCGCCTGCCTGGCCTGAGCCAAGCGGATATTCGAGAGCAGCGCTTTGGGCTGTTACGGGACCTGCTTGTCCCTGCCGGCGCCGCCCTTGAGGATGTCCTTGCCAGCGCCGCCCTTCAGGGTGTCCTTGCCAGCCTCGCCGTAGAGCTTGTCCTTGCCTTTACCGCCTTTGAGCGTGTCCTTGCCCGCACCGCCGCAGATCAGGTCGTTGCCGGCGAGGCCGAGAGCTTGTCGTTCCCGCCCAAGCCTACGATCACATCCTTGCCGGGTGAGCCCTTGCGGACGTCGCTGCCGTTCGTGCCGACGATGGTCGCCGGGATGCCCTTGCACGTGGCATCATCGCTCTGCTGCCAGACGAGGCTCTGGCTGGCTCCCGACCGTCGCGCGCAAGCCGTCGCGGGAAATGGCCGCTGCCGACCGTCGCTCGGTGTCGAGCCCCTGTCTCGGGGCGATCGCCTTCGACCGGGTGGGTAGCTTCGGCCACCGGCTGCTGGTCGCGGGAACGGCCAACAACCAGACGACGCTCTATGCGATCGACTGCCACGGCCGGGTCAAGACGATCACCCTCAGGGTCCGACTGATCGAAGGGGGCATGCAGGTCGCCCCCCTCAGCTTCGGCCGTTTCGCCGGACGGCTGATCGCCGTGGACGAGCTCATCGGCCGGATCTACGCCTTCAAGCCAGGCGGCGGTGTTGCGACTGTCGCAACGCCCGGCCTGCCTGACTCGGAGGAGCGCCCCATCGGGATTCGACGCGTTCGCTTCGCACCAGAACTCCGTCACCCAGCCGAGTGGGTCGCCGCAGGGTCGTGCCTGCCTGCTCGGCGCCGCGCAGGACGCTCACGAGCCGGCCGAGATCGGGTGTGGAGACGTCGTAGGGGCTGGGGCCGGACTTGAGCGGCCCGCCGCCGGTGTTGTCGATCGCGTGGTGGGCGAAGACGTCGAACCGCGCCGGGCCGGGACAGCCCGCGTCCTCTCGTACGTCACCGACGTCACGTACCGCCGCTTCTTCGCTTCTTCCCCTTCTTCTTCTTGCTCTTCACCAGAATCTTGCTCTCCACCGGATGCACGCAGAGCAGCTGCTGCCAAAAGTGCACGGGGTAAACCCGCTGGGTCGGCCCATAGGTACCGGGGTGATATGGGCCGCCGGGCGGATCCCCATAGGGGTCGGTGCCGCTGCCGGCATCCGAGCTGAAGGCGGCCGGCGTTCGGCAGCGGGCGACCTGCTAGTGGCCACCGAGGGCGGCGCGGATACGAGCTCTCAGTCCGCTGCCGCAAGGGGAAGGGATGCGCCGTGAGACGGACCGGCGGAACCTGGAGGCCACGCGCTTCGGCGTCGCGGACCGGCCCGTCGATCGGGAAAGTTGTAGGGGCGCTCGGGTTCGTCCTGGCGCGACCCCAAGCCGCCCGATCGGAGGCGCTGTTCGCCTGGTAATGAAAGGGGTCCGAGAAGCCAGTCATAAGGCCCTGCTGCGCGGGAGCGGCGGTGGGAAGCGCCAGCAGGGCGAGCAGTCCAAGCGCGACGAGTAGGGCGACCCACGCGAGCCTGCCCCGTCCGAATGGTTGAACTGTCCGGTCTGCGTACAAGTGTCCCTCCCGTCGATTGCCTCGAACCCCAGCCGCGAAGCGCGGAATTGATAGCGGATTTGATCGGATCCGTCAGTTCCTACGGCCACGGTGGAAATCATCCGAGCGCAGTATCCGGCAAATCGCCCCTCGCAGCCAGGTCCCTGCACGTCGCCCACGCGATCGGCGACGGAGTGCCACTTTCCATGCGAAGGGCGCTTTCTCGGTTCCTTGGGCGGTACGGCTCTAGCTAGAGACGGACGAGGTTCCCGGCCTCGATGCCGCGGGTGACGCCGCGGAAGTCGAGCACCAGCGCGGAGTCCTCGACCACCCGCTGGTAGTCGAGCTCCGGATGGGCGGTGAGGATGCAGACGAGGTCCGCCGCCGCCAGGGACTCGTCCAGGCTCGCCGAGGCGAGACCGAGCTCGGGCAGCTCGGGGACGTGCGGGTCGTGGTAGCTGACCTCGGCGCCGAGGTCGCCGAGAAAGCGAATGATCTTCAGCGCCGGGGACTCGCGCACGTCGCCGACGCCGGCCTTGTACGAGACGCCGAGCAGCAGCACCTTCGAGCCGTTGGTCGCCTTGCCGACGTCATTCAGCGCCCGCTCGATGCGGCGGACGCACCACTGGGGCTGGTTTTGATTGATCTTCCCAGCCAGCTCGATGAACTCGGTGTAGAAGTCGTGCTCGCGGGCCTTGAAGGCGAGGTAGAACGGGTCGACGGGGAGGCAGTGGCCACCCATTCCCGGGCCCGGGTCGAAGCGCATGAAGCCGAATGGCTTCGAGGCGGCGGCATCGACGACCTCCCAGACGTCGATCTCGAGCTTCTCGCACAGCATCGCCAGCTCGTTCACCAAGGCGATGTTGACCGAGCGGAAGATGTTCTCGAGCAGCTTCGCCAGCTCGGCCGCATCGGGCGTGCTGACCTCGACTACCTCGTCGCAGATCAGCCTGTAGAGCTCGACCGCGCGCGCCGTGCAGGCCGGGGTCAGGCCACCGACCACCTTCGGGGTGGTTCGGATCGTGAAGTCGGTTCGGCCCGGGTCGATCCGCTCGGGCGAGAACGCGAGGTGGAAGTCGCGACCCGCCGCGAGGCCCGACTCCTCCAGGATCGGCCGCAGGCGCTCCCGCGTCGTCCCCGGGTAGGTCGTCGACTCGAGGACGATCAGCTGGTCCTTCTGCAGAACGGCCGCCAGGGAGGTGGCGGCGTCGACCATGTAGCTCAGGTCCGGCTCGCGGTAGTTGGTCAGCGGAGTGGGGACGCAGATGATCACGGCCTCGCACGAGCTCAGGTCCGGGAAGCGGCTGGTCGGGATCAGCTGGCCGTCCAGGGGGGCGAGCCGCTCCGAGGGGACGTCCTCGATGTAGCTCGAGCCCGCCGCGAGGGCGTCGACCTTACGCGGATCGGCGTCCAGGCCGACCACGTCGCATCCCTCCTCGGCGAAGGCAACCGCGAGCGGCAGCCCGACGTATCCGAGCCCGACGACCCCGACTCTCATGCGCGGCAGTGTAGGGAGGCGTCTACTTCTTGCTGGATGCCGGCTTGCCCACCTGTGTCTGCCTGCTCGTTTGTTTCCCGCCGATCAGGTGATCGACAAACAGCCCGCAGGCGGCGGGCGCGTTTGGGACGATGATGAAACCGTCGAGGCGCACGGCGGTGAGGTTGCCGATCACGGCCGGTGCGTCCACGCCGAGCAGCTTCTGGTAGGCGCGGATGTCGTCCGCCTGCACGCTGACCGTGACCTCCCCGCCGGAGCTCGTCACGTCGCCGACAGGCCAATAGGGCCCCTGGTCGGGGCGGTACGGGATCGCCGCGTCGACTCCGGCGGGCAGGTGAGCGCTCAGCCCCGGGGCGCTGACGGTCAGCCCGGTCACGGGACTGACGTACTGCAGCGAGAGCGCCCAGCGTCCCGGCGGCAGGTTGATCGCCTGACTGGCCGTCTCCCCGGGCTCGAGCTCGTTGTCGATCGGGGCACCCTCCGGAAGGATCTCGCTGGGCGCTCCGGCCTTCCAGTAGAGCCGCTTCGCGATCACGGGCCGCGGCTGCCAGGTGAGCAGCTCGCCACCGTAGTCGCGGAATCGCCTGAACTTTGGGCGGTTGCAGCGGTAGATCCGTCCCGGACGCGCCTCCTCGGCGAACTGCTGGATCGGCGGCGTGGTCCCAGTCCTCTTCCAGAGCTTGTATGACTCCGTGGAGTCGGTCAGCGTCCAACCGGGCGGCGCCTGGCTCTGGTAGATCGCGCTGGTGGTGACGGCGTAGGGGAAGTCGTTGAGGACGCTGGTCGGCACAGAGTCGAAGTCGATCGGCAGGCGCTGTGTCTTCGAGCCCACAGACTCGACCCGGATCTCCGAGTTGAACGCCGGGCTCGAGACCTGCGCCGTCCGCAGACCGTAGTCCGTGAAGCGGTCGCTTGTCAGAGCCAGGACGGGCCGGCCTGCAATCTCGTCTTGGAACGCACCGAGCTCGTTGAGGCGGTGGAGTGGCGCCACCACCGTGTCGCGGAGCGCCAGGAATGACGAATATGCCGCGAGAGCGACGAAGACCACCGCGAAGACCCGCTTCGGCCAGCCTCCGCCGGGTGCGAGCAGGGCGGTGAGGACGAGCAGCATTACGACCGAGGCAGGTACCACCACCGCCTTGGCGAGGATGTAGAGGCCGCCGTTCGCGATGTACTTGGTGGCGAGGTAGACCAAGATCCCCGAGACGACGGCCGCCGGCACCGCGTAGTCGCGCCGGGCGATCCACCAGGCAAGGCCAAACGCAACCCCCGCGAGCCCGATTGCGCCGAAGATCCAGAAGCTCGAGAGGTCATGGGTGCCGAAGAGCCAGTCGCCGCTCGGCCAGACGCCGAGGGTCTCCAGCGGCGAGACGACGTAGCGGAGCTTGCTGTCCGTATCGGCGACGCTTCCGATCGACCCGGAGCGGATGAAGTCGATTACCTTCGGGAGCTGCGTCAGCGCGGCAACCAGCCCAACGACGAGGGCGGGGATTACGACCGGCCGCGACCGCCGGACAACCGCCCGGACGGCGTCCGGCCCACCCGCCTCGCGGACTCGGAGGAGCTGGACGACGATCCACAGGCCGGCGGTGATCACCAGCCAGGCGACGCCGGGGAAGCTGTAGACCGGAACCATCGCCGCCGTGATCAGGGCCAGGCCGACCACGATCGCGATCCGTCCCTCAGGCTCCCGCTCGATCTCCCGCAGGCCGAGCGCAAAGGCGATCAGGAACATCCCGGCGATCAGCTCCTTGAAGCCGGCTATGCCGAGCACCGAGGCGGTCAGGTAGGCGGCCGAGACGAGTACGGCCGCAACCAGGTGCCGCCAGCCTGGCAGCTCGCGGAGCCCCGCAAGCGAGGTGATCCCGGTGAGCACCGGGACGGCCACCAGTAGCCCGAGCCAGCCGTAGAGCGGCTGGGTCCCGAAGACGCTGACCACCGTGCCGACCAGGCTGTGGGGCCCGAGCGGGTAGCCGTTGACGACGCTCTGCGGCACGGGCCTGCTCTGATCGACCAGGTAGTCGACGTCCACCAGGTGCATCGCCATGTCGTTGTTGAGGCCGACCCCGGGGATGCCGATGTGGCCGCTGGCGATGAAGGGGAAGGAGGCGGCGATGCCGGCGAGCAGCGCGACCGGGAGCGCAGTGCCCACCGCCGGTCCGAGGATCGGTTCCGGGCGCCACCACAGGAGGAGGAGCGAAGCGACGACGAGGATCGCGCAGCAGGCGATCGAGGTCCCCTGATCGCCCGGTAGACGGATCGCCACAGTGCAGACCAGGATCAGCACGGCCAGACCGACGGGTCCCTCCAGGAAGGACGCCTCCCGTCGGCCGAGCAGCAGCATCAGCGCCCTGCCCACCAGCAGGGACGCAAGCAGGATCACCCCTGCAGACAGGTAGGTTCCGGCGAAGGCGCCCAAGAGCGCCGGAAGGATATGGAGTTGGTGGGAAACGGGACCTAAGCGCCGATCCGGTTCCGCTCGGACTCGCCGCGCTCTCTGCCGAGGGTGAGGAACTGGTCGAGCGGATATCCCCAGCGCAGCCCGCGCAGAACGCCCCAGTCCGATCGCCTGCGAACCGAGGAGATCAACCGGCGGCGCTCGCGGATCCGACCGCGGTGGCCTCGGATCCAGCGATAGCTGTCGAGCTTCGCGCTCACGAATGCGCGCCCGCGGAGCAGGCAGTACCCCCACATCATCAGCTCGGTCAGTGCGAGCAGCGGCGCCAGCGCCAGCCTGGTCGCGCCCCGGAGGTCCGCGAGCAGCATCGACCAGCGGTTCCGCTCCAGCAGGAACAGCTTCTGGGGGAACATCGTCAGGTGGTAGTCGTGGCGCACCGTCGAGGCGGGCACGCAGTAGATCTCCTTGCCGGCGAGCCGGAGCAGCCAGGAGAGCTCGACGTCCTCGTGATAGAGAAAGCCGCTCTCGTCCCAGCCGCCGAGCCGCTCGAGCAGGTCGCGCCGGATCAGGAACGCGGCGCCGTGCAGCCCGCTGACTCGGAACGGATCGTCGCCCGCGCGCTCCCGCGGCTTCTCGAGCAGGCGGTTGAACCCGAGGCCGGTGACGTGGATGTCCTGACCGGCGGCGTTGATCCGGCCGGGGTCCGATTCGAGCACGATCAACGGGCAGACGGCCCCGGCGTCGGGGGTGGCCTCCAGGAAGGAGATCAGCGGATCGAGCCAGCCGGCGGCGACGACCACATCCATGTTGAGCACCGCGACGCAGGTCCCTCGAGCCTCTCGCCACGGCGAGATTGACGGCTCCGGCATAGCCTCGGTTGGTCGGCGAACGGAGCAGCCTGACCGATTCGTGGCGCTCAGCTACCGCCTCGGCGATCGAGGTGCTCCCGTCGGAGGAGGCGTTGTCGACGACGAGGATCTCGGCGCTCGCGTCGTCTCCGTCGCCGACGAGTGCCGCGAGGCAGCGCTCCAGGGCATCGGCGCCGTTGTAGTTGACCACCACCACCGAGACCAGCGGGGCGGTGCCCGGTCCGGGATCAGATCGCGGCACGGCGGGCGACCGCTTAGCCGCTCGCGGTGCTGCGCTCGGCCGTCTCCTCCTCGGCGACCCGGCTGAGTCGCCCGCTGAAGATCGAGATGAAGAGCACCGCGGAGATCACCTGCAGCCCGAGGACGAGGAAGCTGGTCGAAAGGACGAGCGCCCGCGTGTCGGTGAACACGTTGTTGCCGGCCCACTGGATCGTCAGCTGGATCAGCTTGGCCAGCGAGCCGAGCATCAAGACCAGCCCCAGGAGCGCCACGACCAGCCGAAAGCGAACCGAGATGACCCGGCGCAGCCACCACGGAGGCTCCTTGCCGGCCTCGACCCCGTAGAGGGCGGCGGCGACCCCGAAGATCACCAGCTGGAATGCCGCCAGCAGCCCCAGGGCGGCGACGATGAAGCTGTGGATGTTCAGCCCGAGGTAGGAGGTCTGAACCGGCCCGTTCGAGAGCAGGATCGCCCCGCTGATCGAGATCGCCATCAGGACCAGGCCCGGGACGATGAAGGTCAGGGTCGGGTTGTAGATCAGCAGTAACACGATCACGCGGCCGAGGATGCGCAGGCCGTCCTTCCAGGGGCTGAGCTTCTTCTCGCCGACCCTGGGCAGATACGAGATCGGGATCGTCGCCTCCCGCAGCCCCCGGGCGCGGGCCTTGATCCCGATCTCGGTCTCGATGTCGAAGCCGCGAGCCTCGGTGCCGAGCCGGACCGCCGCCGATCGGCGGATCGCGTAGAGCCCACTGAGGTGGTCGCTTCCCTCGAGGCCGTGACTGATCGCGAGGAGCTTGTTGAAGACCCAGTTGCCGAAGCGGTTGACCGCCGGCATGCTGTCGCTCTCCGACTCCCGGATCCCCCGGACGAGGTCGTTGTCGTCGAGCAGATCGACCATCCCCTTGATCGCCGGCACCGGGTAGGTCGCGTCCGCGTCCATGATCACGACGTTCTCCCCCTGTGCTTCGGCGATTCCGGTGCGGATCGCGACGCCCTTGCCGCGGTTCGAGGCGTGCTGGACGAGGCGGACTGGAAAGCGCTCGGCGACGTCGGCGGTATCGTCGGTCGACCCGTCGTCCACGACCAGCACCTCGTAGCTCTGATCGAGGTACTCGCCCAGCTCGGTGAGCACGTGCGGCAGGGCCGCTCCCTCGTTGTA
Source organism: uncultured Solirubrobacterales bacterium (assembly GCA_963695675.1). Lineage (GTDB taxonomy): Bacteria > Actinomycetota > Thermoleophilia > Solirubrobacterales > 70-9 > DASUPK01. The sequence continues at coordinate 744,765 of CAVOGY010000005.1, read as the reverse complement.
TGCGGGCAGCACGACGGTCGTGCTGACCCGATCGGCGGTAACCCGGCTTCGGCTCCTCGGTTCTCTTGTCAGCGGTGATGTGCATCGTGTGATGCGAGGGCGCGCGACAGCGCGACCCGTTGGGTGCTGTGGCACGGAAAGGATAGGAGCGCTGGGGCGACGCGGCGAGATCAGCCTGTCGCGCTCTCGGCGGCTCGCCGCGCCTCGAGGATCTCCTCCCGTTCGGTCCGGCCGGCGAGGGCGGGGGAGTCGGCCTCGTAGTACCGCCGCACCCACTCGCTCGGGACGAGGCAGAGGTCGATCTCGTCCGCGGTCATCAGGGATCCGGCGTCAGACGGCAGGACGACCAGGTTGGGACCGGCGATCAGCCGGCCGCCGGCGGTCGCCCGCCGCCAGGCGATCCCCGCCTCGAGCGCCTCGAGGTCGGACAGGACGCCGAGGGTCCTCGCCGACCGGAACCGGCGGGGGTTCAGGTCGAAGGGGAGCCGCAGGGCCGCGAGGCCACGCCGCAGGCTGGCGAGGACCGACTCGGGCCCGCGCGCGCCGGTCTGGCTGCGGCGGCGGAGGACAGTCCTGTCGGCCACCGAGGAGATCGCGCGTCTGCCCTCCGCAACCGGGGCCGTTGCGGCTCGGCGGCCGGGTGAGGATCGTGAGCGCATCAGCCATCCGAGTCGCCGGGCTCGGGCGGGCGGCGAGCTGCGAACGCGAGACCGCCGAACGCGCCGGCGGGAAGGACTCGTCGCAACACCGCGTCGAGGCGACACGCCAGCAGCAGCCCGCGTTCCTGGCGGCCCGTCAACCTCGGCCTCTCGTCGCTGAGGTGGAGTCCCAGCGCGGCGACGAAGAACGGTCGCAGCAGGTAGCGGGGGACGACCCTGACGCTCGACGAAGCCGGCATCGGTCAGGAGCTGGCGCAGCCGGCGCGCGTCGAAGAGCCAGACGTCGGTGGTCCCCTCGCGAACCGATCCGCTCCTCGTCATGGCGGCCGCGCCTGAGGTAGCGGTCCCGGAAGAGGAAGTACTCGGCCACCTGCCGGAGATCCCCGGATTCCCACGGGAGGGCCGCCGGCGTCGGCTCGTGCAGGCCCGCGAACCAGCCGCCGGGCCGCGTGAGGCGGAAAGCGGAGCGGAGGACCGCCGGGACGTCGGGAAAGTGGTGCAGGAACGAGTTTCCGACGACGAGGTCGAATGGCGCTCCCGCGGGGGACGCGTCCGTCAGGTCGGCGCACTCGACGCTCCTCGAGGATCTCCTCCCGTTCGGCGAGGCGATTGCGCCTGCGGGTCTCGGCCTCGCGCTGGCGGCGCTCCTCAGCGGCGGTCTCGGGCCTCAGCGGCGGCACGGGGACCGGCTCGCCGTTCTCATCGACAGCGACCATCGTCAGGTAGGCGGTGCCGGCCTCGCGGAGCTCGCCCGTGACGGCGTTCTCCGCCTCGACTCGGACGCCGACCTCCATCGAGGTCCTCCAGACCGCGTTGACGCTTGCGCGGCAACGAAGCAGCTCCCCGACGTGGATCGGCTCGAGAAACGTCATCCGGTCCATCCCGGCGGTCACGACGCGGCAGCCCGAATGCCGGATCGCGGCGATCCCGGCCGCCTCGTCGCACATCCGCATCACCACGCCGCCGTGCACGAATCCGGCCGAGTTGGCGTCCTGGATGCTCATCCACCGGATCAGCTCGGAGCTCGACCTGGAGACGGGGCGCGGCTCGCGGTCCTCGGTCATCGGACGCGATCCTAGTGGGCACTACCCTGCGGCCCTGACCGATGCCCCGCCACAACGACATCACCGTGGTGATCCCGTGCTTCAACCACGGCAACTTCGTGCTCGAGTCGGTCGATCGCGCCCTCGGTCAGCACGGCGGGCCGCCGAAGGTGATCGTGGTCGACGACGGCTCGACCGACGAGGAGACGCAGCGGGCGCTCGACGCTCTGCCCGACGACGTCGAGCTGATCCGGCAGCGGAATGCCGGGGTCGCGACCGCCCGCAACGCCGGGTTCGAGCATTCCGACTCCGACCTGCTGCTGATGGTCGACGCGGACGACCGGCTGACGCTCGATGCGCTCGACACCCTGCGCCCGCCCCTGGAGGCAAATCCCGACGTCGGCTACTGCTACGGCCTGATGAAGCTGATCGGGGCCTGGTCGGGGATTCCGCGCTTCCCCGACTTCGACCCCTACATCCTTTTGCACCGCTCGATCGCAGGCGCCGCGCTCGGCCTGGTCCGACGGGCGTGCTGGGAGGACGCCGGCGGATTCGATCCGGCGATCGACGGCTACGAGGACTGGGACTTCTGTCTGAGCGCGCTCGAGCGCGGCTGGCGCGGATTGCAGATCCCGCAGGTCACTCACGAGTACCGCAAGCACGAGCACTCGGGACAGGAGGAGCACCGCCGCCGCTACCGGCACGTCTACCGCCAGCTCCGGGCGAAGCACGCCGACCTGTTCGCCCGTCGCAGGGAGTTCGCCGCGCAGACCGACCTCGGGCCCCTGCATCGGTTCGCCTACCGCACGTTCTGGGCCTGGCGACCCATGCCGGCCCGGGTCGAGAAGGCGCTCTACGGCAGGGTGCTCTTCCGCGGTCACACGTGACGGCACTCGGTGGCCGCCTGGCGGCTAGCCTCGCGCGCCGATTCGACGAAGCAGCGACACGACCCCGCGCGGCTCCGGGTGGGGCCAGGAGGAGATCCGCGGCAGAATCGCACGTCTGATGCCCTCCCAAGATCGCATGATCCCTCGCTGCAACGGGTTGCGTGCCCAGCCGAGTCGGATCTGCATCGCCTCGTCGAGTTGGACCCAGACGTCGGTGGTCGTCTTGCTGGTCGCGTGGTAGCGGAAGTCGAGCAGTGGCTCGGTCGATCCGGTCGACTCGCGACCCCGCGCAGGAGCCGGAGGAAGAAGTCGTAGTCGGCGGCATCGACGTAGGCCTGGTTCAGCGAGGGGACCTGCGCCAGCAGCTCGCGGCGCCAGATGATCGTCGGCGTCGTGACGAAGGCGCCGAAGTAGAGGTATCTCCGCCAGCTGAACCTCGGGGGCACCAGCGTCCGGAAGACCTCGCCGTGCTCGTCGACGTAGTTGACCCCCCCGAAGATCGCCCCCGTCTGCGGGTTGCGAGCGAGGTGGTCGATGGCCCGGTCGACCGCATCGGGGATGTAGGCGTCGTCGGCGTTGATCCAGGCGAGTAGATCGCCGCGAGCGAGCCTCAGCCCCTTGTTGACCGCCTCGGTCTGCCCGCTGTCGGGCTCGGAGATCCAGGTCAGGCGGGGGTCCTCCCGCCCCTCGAGCAGCTCCACAGTGCCGTCGTCGGAGTCGCCGTCGACCACGATGTGCTGATGGGGCGCGGACAGCGCCGCCACGCTGTCAAGCGTGTCGGGCAGGAAGCGCGCCATGTTGCGCGCGGGGGTGATGACGGAGAGCACGGATTCGTGGATCGCCGTGGTCGGTCCAGCGGGGCGGCAGGATAGCCGCGCCTAGTGGACCAGGTCAGACGTTGCCATTCGAGCTCGGTTTTTCGATTACGAGGATTCCCTGCCGGCCGTACCCGCGCATCGAACGGTGTCCCGCGAGCCGCCGGTCGATTGCGTCGGCCGCACGGGTGAGGGCGTTGTCGGGAGTCCTGAACAGGTAGGAGGACAGCACACCCGCCGGGAACGAAATGAAGTTGATCGGGTGGACCCTGCATTGGGCTGAAGGTTTGCTCGAGCCAGCGAACGTCCCTTCGGCTCAGCGGGTACTCACCGGGGGTGTGAGCGCTGCGGACCAGACGGTGGAAGGCGACGGTCATCGGATGGGTCATCGGTTCCATGAACACCATCTGTCCGCCCGGCTGCAGATTCTCGGTGAACGTTCGCTGGAGAAACGAGCGCCAATCGATGTGATGAAGGACGGCGCGACCAACGACCAAGTCGAAGCGGCCGTCCAGGGGATCGTGCAGATCATGAAGCCGGTACTCGATCTTGCCTTCGCCGTCGCCCAGCTGCTCGGCCGCTTCGAGAAACCTCTGTGAGACGTCAACTGCCAGGACATCGCTGGCGCCAAGCTCCACTGCTTGCCTCGCGGTCTGGCCGGTCGCGCAGCCGGCGTCCAGCACTCGTCCCCCGTTTCGAACACTCTCGGCGATCAATTGAGCAAAGAGCCGTTCGCCACGCACCGTGTTGGGCGTCTCGAGGACGTGGTGGACCCTCTGAACCCAGGCGTCCGACCGCTCGAGTACCGCACCCTCATCGTACGCAGCCCGCTCGGACTCGACCGCGGTCGAGCGTGCCCTGGTTTCGGCACCCATGACCGCGCGATGTTAGGGCGCTGCCGGGTGTAGCGAAGCAGCCCACGAGAAACCCTGCGACGATTTCGCTCCTATTCGAGCGATGGGCAATCCTGAGGCCAACGATGCGCACCCGTTCCTACCCCGCGTCCCCGGGACGACCAAGCGCGCGCTGATCACCGGAATCTCCGGCCAGGACGGCTCGTACCTGGCCGAGCTCCTGCTCGAGAAGGGCTACGAGGTGCACGGCATCGTCCGCCGCTCCTCGAGCTTCAACACCGACCGGATCGACCACCTCTACCACGACCCCCACGAGTCGGGCGTCAGGCTCTTCACCCACTACGGTGACCTGAGCGACTCGGTCGCGCTGGTCAAGCTGCTCTACGAGCTCCAGCCGGACGAGATCTACCACCTCGGCGCCCAGAGCCACGTCCGGGTCTCCTTCGACATCCCGGAGTACACCTTCGATATCACCGGCGCCGGCACGGTGCGGCTGCTCGAGGCGATCCGCGAGGCCGGTGTCAGCCCGCGCTTCTACCAGGCGTCCTCGTCCGAGATGTTCGGCGTCGCGCCTCCCCCGCAGAACGAGGAGACGCCATTCCACCCGCGTAGCCCCTACGGCGTCGCCAAGGTCGCGGCCTACTGGGCCACGGTCAACTACCGCGAGGCCTACGACATGTTCGCCGTCAACGGGATCCTCTTCAATCACGAGTCTCCGCGTCGCGGCGAGACCTTCGTCACCCGCAAGATCACCCGGGCGGTGGCGCGGATCGCCGCCGGGCTGCAGGAGAAGCTCTACCTGGGCAACCTCGACGCCCAGCGCGACTGGGGCTACGCCCCCGACTACGTCGAGGCGATGTGGCTGATGCTCCAGGCCGACGAGCCCGAGGACTTCGTGATCGCCACCGGCGAGACCCACAGCGTGCGGCAGGTGGTCGAGATCGCATTCGCTCGGCAGGGATTGGATCCGGACGGGTACGTCGAGATCGACCCGAACTACTACCGGCCCGCAGAGGTCGACGTGCTGCTCGGCGACGCGTCGAAGGCACGCGACCTGCTTGGCTGGGAGCCGAAGGTCCGCTTCAAGGAGCTGGTCGAGCTGATGGTCGACGCCGACGTCGCCGCGCTCGAGGACCAGCTGGCCGGCAAGGTCACTCGCTACAGCCATGAGGGCGCCTGAGCCTCTCGGGCGCTGAGCGCGCTCGATGAGGATTGCGATCGTCTACGACTGCCTCTTCCCGAACACCGTCGGCGGGGCGGAGCGCTGGTACCGAAACCTCGCCGAGAGGCTGGGTGAGCGCGATGAGATCACCTATCTGACCCGGCGCCAGTGGCGCGAGGAGGGCCCTGGCACGTCCTTCGAGACGCTCGCGGTCTCGCCGCGGAGTGAGCTCTACACGCGGTCCGGCCGGCGTCGGATCTGGCCGCCGCTCCGCTTCGGACTCGGCGTCTTCTGGCACCTGCTGCGGCACGGTCGCCGCTACGACGCCGTCCACAGCGCATCCTTCCCCTACTTCTCACTGCTCGGCGCGAGGCTCGGCCTATGGCTCTCGCGCTCGCGAGCCCGCCTGATCGCCGACTGGCACGAGGTCTGGGGGCCGGCCTACTGGCGCTCGTATCTCGGTCCGCTCAAGGGTCGGATCGGATTTGCGGTCGAACGGCTCTGCCTTCGGCTACCGGACCGGAGCTTCACCTTCTCGCGCTTGGCGGAGGAGCGCCTGCGGGCCTACGGACACCGCGCGCCGATCGGCAGGCTGACCGGCGAGTACGCCGGCGATTCGTGGGCCGATGGGCTCGGCCGCGATCAGGCGACGGCCGACAGGCCGGAGCCGCTCGTCGTCTCCGCGGGACGGCACATCCCCGAGAAGCGCGTGCCCGCGGTTCCGGCCGCGATCGCCATGGCTCGCGAACGGATCCCGGGGCTGCGCTGCGTGATCCTGGGCCACGGGCCCGACACCGAGTCGACGCGCGCGCGGTCCCGCGAGCTCGGCCTGGACGGCGTCGTCGAGCTGCCGGGCAAGGTCGCCCACGACGAGCTCATGCGCCGGATCGCCTCCGCCTCCTGCCTGCTCCATCCCTCCGAGCGGGAGGGTTACGGGGTGGTCGTTGTCGAGTCGGTCTCGGTTGGGACGCCGGCGATCGTGGTGCGCGGCGGCGAGAACGCGGCAACGGAGCTCGTCGAGGAAGGAGTGAACGGCTTCGTCGTCGACTCCGCCGACCCGGAGGTCCTGGCCGACGCGATCGTCCGCGCCGTCGCCGGCGGCTCGGAGCTGCGGGCCTCCGCCTTCGACTGGTACCGCGACCATCGGGACGAGCTCTCGATCGAGAGCTCGTTGCGTCAGGTGGAGGCCTCATACGCGGCGCTGGCGGAGCCGGCGTGAGCCTGCTCGGGGACAGGCCGCTCGGCTTCATCGCTCGCGAGGTGGTGCGGCCCGCGAACTGGGTGGCGCTTGCCCGGATGCCGGGGCGCTACTCACACCCTCTCGACGGCGCCCGGCGCTACTTCACCACGGCCGGGGAGTACCCGCACCGCTTCGAGATCCGCACGCCGCAGGGGATCGTGGCGCCGACCCTCTACAGCCAGCACGACATGATCACCGTCAACGAGGTCTTCTGTCGCGAGGACTATCGGGTCGACGCGGAAGCCGAGGTCGTCGTCGACGTCGGCTCGAACATCGGCATCTCCGCGCTCTACTTCCTGACCCGATCGCCGTCCGCCCGGGTCTGGCTGTATGAGCCGGTGCCGCAAAACGTGGAGCGCCTGCGGCGCAACCTCGAGCCATTCGAGAACCGCTGGTCGCTCGATCAGGTCGCCGTGGCCGACCGGGCGGGAGAGGAGAGCTTCGCGGTCGAGCCGACCGGTCGCTACGGTGGGCTCGGGGGTCCTCACGCCGAAGCGATCCGGGTTCGGGTCCGCCACATCGACGAGGTCCTCGGCGAGGTACTGGAGCTCGAGCGGCGGATCGACGTGCTGAAGATCGACACCGAGGGAGCCGAGGCGAGCGCCCTTCGCGCGGCATCGCCGACACTGCTCGAGCGTGTCGGCGTGATCTACGTCGAGGACACGGAGGGAGCCGTCGGGGATCTCCCCGGCTTCCATGGCTCGCGCCGGGCCTCTGTCCTGCGCCTCGTATCTCGGGCCGCCGGATGAGCTCCACGATCGACCAGGCTCAGTTCGGGCCGTTCCGCGTCTACGCCTACCCCTTCGACCTCGCGCGCATCCTGGCTTCCGGCAGAGCTCCGGTCAGCCGCGCTCAGCGCTGAGGCGGAGGTAGACCGACTCGTACCGCTCGGCGATCCGATCCCAGGTGAAGTCCTGGAGCCAGCGCTCCCGGCCTGTCTCCGCGAGCCGGCGGCGGGCGGAGACGTCATTCCAGAGTCGCGTCAGCTCGGAGGCGAAGGCATCCGGGCTCGCGTGGAACCGTCCATTCCGCCGTTCCGAAGGAACCACGACGCCGCCCGCGGTCCACTCCGCGATCTCGCTCGCGTTCCCCGCCTCCGTGCTGATGAACGGCGTTCCCGAGGCCGCCGCCTCGAAGAGCACCAGCGGGGAGCACTCGACCTGCGAGCCGAAGACGAACATGTCCGCCGCCTTGTAGGCGGCGAGCACCTCCTCCCGCGGCGCGTCCATCACCATTACCCGCTTCCGCCCGCGGCTCGCGACCCGCGTGGCGACGGCGCGGCGCCGGCAGTCCCATTGGCAGCCCACCCGCAGGGGCTTGTTGCCGATCACGACCAGGGTGCCGCGCTCGAAGTCCGCTTGCCGGAAGGCCTCGATGCGTGAGCGCGTGGCCCTTGATCCAGTTGTGTGGCCCCACCGTCAGGAGCAGCGGCTCGTCCGGATCGACGCCGTGACGCTCGCGAAAGTCTGAGTCGAGCCCCTCGAACTCCTCTCGACTCGCCCCATTCGGAACAACCGTCAGGTTCTCCAGTCCCACCCCTCGCGTGAACTCGATGTCCTGGTAGTTCTCGCCGTGGAAGATCAGCTGGTCGAATTCGGCGAGCCGGGCGGGGAGCTCCGAGAAGTAGGGGGCGTAGGCCGGATCGCGGAGCCGGGAGAAGCCGCACGGCGCGAGCACCTTGACGGCATCGATCCGATCCAGTACCGGCAGCAGCACATCGGTAGTCCACTGCTGCGCGGAGTACGTCATAAGGATGTCGAAGCCGCCCGCCGTGACGAACGAGCGGTAGCGCTCCACCTCTCCCTTGAGACCGCGGACGGTGTTTCCGGAGACGTCGAACTCCTCGATCCGAACGCCCTCGAGCTCCGCGAACCGGCGATCCGGGTGCCGCGTAGTGGCGACCGTGACGTCGTGCCCCCGGCGCACCAGCTGCTCGGAGACGTGCCGGACCACGGCCTGAGATCCCCCCGGGCTCGGGTGGTAGAACTCGACACAGTGGAGGATTCGCAGTGGCACGCGGTCAGTCAGTGAGTCTGCTCGATTACGCTCGCGAGGGGCACGCGCAGTCATAGCGTCCAGCCGCCGTAGCGTAGCAGCCACCGCCTAACGAGTATGGCGGCGCGTCATCGGCTGCGCGGCGGCCAGGGGGGACGACGATCCCCGGAGATCTCTCAGGTGGCTTTGGCGCAACCCTCGCGTGTCGTTGGTACCCTGAAGCGAGCGATTGCCAGCGTTCGCGCGGAGCTGCCTTTCCCCGAGGCGGAGATCATCGTGGTCGACGGGGGATCGGACGACGGCACCCTGGGCTGGCTGGCCAAGCGGAAGGACGTGATCACGATCGTCCAGCACAACCGGGGCAGCTGGCACGGGCAGCCCGTCCCGCGCAGGTCGTGGGGCTCATTCATGAACCTGGGATTCAAGGCGGCCACCGCTCCTTACATCTGCATGCTGAGCGACGACTGCCTGGTCGTGCCCGGCGCGATCCGCTGCGGTCTCGAGCGCTTGGAGCGGGAGGGCGAGGACGTCGGCGCCGTCGCCTTCTACTGGCGCAACTGGCCGGAGCAGGAGCGCTACTGGGTCGGACGCACCTTCGGCGGTGGCGTTTTCGTCAACCACGGCCTCTTTCGCGCGCGATGCCCTGGCGTCCGTTGGGTACGCCGATGAGGAGGGGTTCCGCTTTTACCACGCCGACGGGGACCTGGTCCTGCGAATGAAGGACGCCGGCTGGAGATGCCTGGACTCGCCCACGTCATTCGTGGAGCACTACTCGCATGCCAATCTGACTCAGCGGGCGTCCAACCTGGAGGCGCGTGACGAGGACTGGGCCGCCTACAAACGCCGCTGGGGACATCTGGGTGCCCCCGAGAGCCGACTGGCTCGAGCTTTCCCATGACGATCCCCACCGCACCGCCCGCCGCTACTGGGGATCAAGAGGTCTGCTGACCGCCCGGGCGCATCAGCTGCGAACCCGCCTCGGGGGCGTCCCCGATGGGCTCAGGCGGCGTGTCCGCCGCGCCCGAAAGCCGGCGCCCGTCCAGCACGACCGACGCCCCGGCTCGGCGATCACCGGTTCCTCGCTTGCCCAAGGAGCGGAGCCAGACTTGGTGAAGTCGGACTTCCGACTCCGATTGGTCGATCATTGCAAGGGCCAGTATCTTCCCGGCTCGCTCGATCAAGGCCTCTCTTGACAACCAAGGGGGCGACGGCTTTCTCGCCACGATCGTGATGTTGTCGGTTGCCCGCCATGAAGCGCGCTCCACACGGGTCAGTTCGTAACCCAGCGCTTCGAGTACCTCGCGGAATTTGTCCTCGTACCAACCGTCGGCGTGGAACGCCCAGGCTGCTTCTTGCGACCCGAATATGTGGCGGACGATCTCGCCCCGATGCGACCGAGACCGTCGCTTCAGGAAGCGCCGCACGCTCGCTTCGAAGTCCGGTGTTTCGATCGTCAGGATCCCGCCCTCCTCGAGCCACTCATACCAGTCGATCAGGAGGCGGAGCGCAGTGACGCGGTCGAAGTGCTCGAAGACGTGGTGCAGCCGTACCTCGGCCACGGAGCTCGGCTCGTACGAGAGTTCCCTGATGTCCGCATAGACGTCTGCAGGAGAGGAGACCTGAACCGTGTGCTCGTCGGGCGGGTAGTCGATGTTGACGTACCCCTCCAGGTACTTCTCGCCACAGCCGAGGTGAAGACGTGTGGGCCTTTCCTGCAATTCGCGCTGGCCCGCTAGCGACCGTCCGCCTTCGCGGCATCCTGCATCGCGGGAGCGTAGGCGTCGGCCACCTCGTCCATCCTGCCGCGCATCCGGATTCGGCCGTTGTCCAGCCACATCCCGGTCGAGCACACGCTCCTGATCAGGTCCAGGTCGTGACTCATGACGATGATCGTGCGACCGTCGCGATGCAGCCTGGCGAGCTCCTCGGCGCACTGGTTCCGAAATGACTCGTCCACCACCGCCAGAACTTCGTCGAAGACGTACGTATCGGCCGGAAAGCAAACGGCGGTAGCGAAAGAGAGCCTCGCCTGCATGCCGCTCGAGTAGCGCTTCAACGGCTGTGTCCAGGTGGCGCTGGATGCCGGCGAATTCGGCGATCCGATCCATCTCCGCCCGGATCGCACCGGCGCTGAGCCCCAGGATCGTCCCGAAGAGGGCGACGTTCTCCCGGCCGGTCAGCTCCGGATGGAAGCCGGCGCCGACCTCCAGCAGGGGGACGATGCGTCCCCAGACTTCGATCTTTCCGGTGTCCTGCATCGCGATCCCGGAGATCAATTGCGTCAGCGTCGACTTTCCCGAGCCGTTCGCCCCGACGATGCCGAAGAACTCACCGCGACTGACCTCGAAGCTGACGTCCGAGAGCGCCCAGAAGCGCTCCTGCTCATGGGCGCGGCGCACGAGTGTGCTCAGGGTGTGCTGGAGGCTCAGCTCCTCGCCCAGGCCATAGCTCTTGCCGACCCCGTCGCATCGGACGGCGAGGTCCGGCTTCGGCTGGTCGCCGTTGGACTCAGACGTAATCCGCAAAGCGAGGCTCCATTCGCCCGAAGACGTACCAGCCCACGAGCACGGCGCCGACGGTCTCGGCAAGCGCGATCCCGATTGCAAAGCCGTCAGGCGCGATACCGAGGAGGGACCAGCGCCAGCCTTCGATCAAACCCGACGCCGGATTGAAGGCGAGCACCTTGGCGAAAGAACCCGCTGCATCCAGCGGGTAGCCCACGGGCGTCAGGAAGATCCCGGCCTGGACGATCAGCGGCGTGAAGGCGACGGCGTCGCGAAAACGGCCCCCGAGGGCCGCGACCAGAAGGGTGAAGCCCCACATCAACAACAGAAGCCAGGCCACCATCAGCGGCATCAGCGAGCGCCTGTATCGGAAGCCCGGAGCTGATCGCCGCCGCTGCGACGCTTGCGGTGAGGACGATCGCCAGGGGAGGGAGGACGGCGATCAAGGTTCCCGTGACCAGCGCTAGTCGTGGGCACGGGCTTCGCCGTACGACAAGCTGGTTGGAAGGCAGCGTCATCGGGGCGACACTGACGGTCATCGCGATATAGGTCCAGACGGCGAGCCCCACGAGGGCGAAAACGACGTACGGGACGTTCCCGGTGTTCACGCTGGTCACCTTGGAGAACGCGATCGTGATCGCGAGCAACATCCCGAGGGGCTGGAGCACGAGCCAGAGCGGGCCGAGCGCTGACTGCTTGTACTTGGCCTTCATGTCCCGCTTGCCCAGCATCCATGCGACCGGGAGGCTCGTCCGAATCTCGCCCAGGCGCACCCGGCGACGCATCGGCACGGTGACCCGCACCCTGCCGTCGACCAGGTTTGCCGGCGAGCCGGTGACGCCGCGCGGGAGTGCCGCAGGTGCCTCTGGCGAACTCTGGCTCATGAGATGGGAAGTCTAGGTTCTCCGTTGTCGGCCGCTGAATGTGGTCCGTCGAGTCCGATGCGGGCGAAGATCGCCGCGAAGCGATGATCGTAGGTGTGCTCGGCGCGCACGCGGCGATATCCGGCTTCCGCCGCTCGGGCGCGCTCCTGCTCTTGGTCGAGCCACCAGCCCACCTGGTTGACCAGATCGTCCGTTGAGGAGAAGGCGCCGATCTCGCGGCCGGGAGTCAGGATAGTCCTCGAGGTGCGGCACACGGTCGGTGAGCAGGAAGCCACCGCTGCCCGGGACCTCGAACGTTCGGCCTTTGATCTGGCTCTTGCGCGGCTCCTGCGTCTGCCGTCGAACCAGGTCCGCGATCCGGGTGCGGATGCCCCGCGGCGGCGAGTAGGCCGCCGAGAGGTTCAGGTTGATGCGACTCGCCCCGAACACGCGGACCATCTCGTCGTGCTCGATCCGGCCCTCGGGCCAGCCGAAGCCCCAGCAGCGAACGTCGAAGCCCTCCGCGCGCAGCCGCTCCACGGTCGCCGGGCGCTCGCCATAGCACCGGCCGACGAAGGTGACGTCGTACTCGAGCTCCCGGCCCGTCCAGTCGTAGGCGTAGCGGTTGCAGGCCCACTGGGAGAGGATGGCGCGCTCGTAGCCGATCTGGCGGTAGCGGGGAAGCGAGTCGCGGTCGGTCGTGACCGACCAGTCGAAGGCCGGAGCGAAATGCCGCGTGAAGCGGTCGAAGCGCCAGTGGTCGTCGGTGAACCAGTTGACGGTTGGGCCGCCTGCCGCGCCGACGCCCTTGATCGTCTCGGGGTCGATCTCGTCCTCGAAGAGGACGAAGAAGGAGAGATCGGGCTCCGCCTCCCTGGCGAGCGCCAACAGCCGGCGATTCATCTTGCGCCTTCCGTATCCCGCTTCTCGGCCATGAAGTCGAACGGAACCAGCTCGTGTCCCATCCCCTCGAGCGCGCTCTTGAAGTTGACCTCCTCGAAGCTCGGTCCGCCGGCTGGGTCGCCGTAGTCGTCGGACATCGCCACGTAGAGGATCCGCATGGCTCAGGGGGAGGTCGCGCCCGAGGTTGCCCGCCTCACCCGGGGAGCGGCGACGCTGATCGCGCGGGCGACTCCCGGTACCGACATGGCGACCGCGGCCGCGAGCGCCAGCGGACTGAGGCGGGTCGCGAGTGAGGCCCGGAACGAGCGGCGGGCGTCTCGGGAGCGGCCCATCACCGCCCGGCAGTATCCGATCATCAGCAGATCGTGGGCGAGCGTCCTGCGCACCAGCTCCGGATCACCGGCCAGATCCGCGTAGCGGCTGTGAATCAGGTGGTTCGTCTCCCAGATGTCCAGCGCCCGGTAGGAGAGGTTGCCGCCGTGCTCGCGCAGGTGGACCACCAGCCTCGGATCGAAATGGAAGGTCGCGTCCGCCGCGAGCGCCCGCATCCAGAACTCGTAGTCCTCTCCCACCAAGGGCTCGTAGCCGCCGAGGTCGAGATAGAGCGACCGGCGGACGACGGCGCTCGGGTCCGCGATCAGGTTCCGCCGGTACATCTCCGGCGCGAACCAGAGCACGTCCAGGGTGCCCGTGCGAGCCGGACGGGGGTGCGCGCCGCTCGCCAGGCCGAACCTCTGCGCCCCGCCGAAGATGACGTCCACCTCAGGGTGGGCGCCGAGCGCGTCCTGCTGCCACTGGAGCTTGCGCGACTCCCAGACGTCATCGGCCGGGCAGAGGGCGACGAACTCCCCGCGCGCCTCGCGGAAGCCGGTGTCGAAGGCGCCGGGGCAGCCGCGGTTCTCCTGCTCGATCAGCCGCACCGTGCCCTCGTACCCGGCCACGATCTCACGGGTCCGGTCCGTGGAGCCGTCGTCGACCACGATCACTTCGAGCGGTGACCGCGTCTGCGCGAGCACCGCGTCGAGCGCCTCCGCGATATAGCGCTCCTCGTTATAGGCGGGGACGACGACGCTGATCGTCGGTCCGCTGCCCGCCGGAGAGCTCCCGGATCTAGCTGGCGCCATGCGCGGCAGCATAGGAAGGCGCTGGTGCCGGCGATCCGTGCGAACCTTGCGCCCCTTGAAGGTCGGCCTCAACCTGCTGCACCTCGTCCCCGGCAGTACGGGGGGCTCCGAGATCTATGCCAGGCGGCTGATCCCGGCGCTGCTCGAGGCCAGCGGCGATCTCGAGCTGGTGGCGTTCGCCTCACGCGAGGGAGCGCCGTCGCTTCGCGGCGAGCCCTGGACGCGGAGCGTTTCCGTCATCGAGCTGCCGGTCCGGGCCACGAGCCGGGCGCGCCGCGTGCTGGCGGAGCAGACGCTGCTCCCGCTGGCCGTGCGGCGCGCCGGCGTCGACATCCTGCACAACCTCTTCACCACCGCGCCCGTGCTGCACCGCGTGCCCCAGGTCACCACGATCCACGACCTGATCTACAAGCGCTTTCCGGAGGCGCACGCCGGGCCGCTCTCGCTCGGAATGAGCGCTCTCGTTCCTCTTGCGGCGAGGCGCTCGACGCCGCGTCATCGCCATCTCGAAGGCGACCAGGAACGACGTGGTCGAGCTCCTCGACGTGGATCCGGGCAAGATCGACGTGATCTACGAGGGCCCGGGTTCCGGACCGTCCGCCGATCCGGAGCCCGAGGACGCCCTCCGGAGCAGGTACTCGCTCGGCGACGCCCCGATCGTGCTCAGTGTCTCCGCGCACCGCCCGCACAAGAACATCGAGCGTCTGATCGACGCAATGGCGCGAATCGAGGGGCCGGCGATCCTGGTGATCCCGGGGTACGAGACCCGCTGGGAGGAGGACCTCAGGGCACACGCCCGGCGGGTCGGGGCCTCCGAGCGCGTCCGATTCCTGGGCTGGATTTCCGATGGCGAGCTCGAGGGCCTCTATGAGGCCGCGATCTGCCTCGCCTTCCCCTCGCTCGCCGAGGGCTTCGGCCTGCCGGTGCTGGAGGCGATGATGCGCGGCCTGCCGGTCGCCTGCTCGGACGCGGCCTCGCTGCCGGAGGTCGCCGGAGAGGCCGCGCTCTACTTCGACCCCCTGGACACCGGCGCGATGGCCGAGGCGATAGCCACCCTGCTCCGCGACGCAGATCTTCGCGAGCGGCTCGCGGCGGCCGGGCGCGAGCGTGCCGCCGGCTTCACCTGGCCGAGGGCTGCGGCCGAGACGGTCGCCTGTTACGAGCGGGCCCTGGCCACCTGAGCAGCCGACTCGAGGGCGGCGACCGCCTGGTCAGGCCCGAAGCGGCGGATCAGCTCCTCGACTGGTGCCGGTCGCGTGGGCAGGTCCCGCAGGATCCGAGCGAGGTCGCTCGCGTCCGCGTAGGGGACCACCGGCAGGTCGTCGTAGTCGGGGGAGAAGAGGGGCTCGCGCACGATCACCGGAACGCCGTGCGCCAGGCCCTCGAGGATCACCGTCGGCTGGGCCTCGTTCCCGGTCGAGGGCACCACCAGCGCGTCGATCGATCCGAGAAAGCCGGGCACGTCCTCGACCTCTCCGAGCAGCCGGATCCGGTCGCCCAGACCCAGTTCCCCGACCCGCCGCTCGACCGCCCTGGTGTACGAGGCGTCCTGGAAGGCGCCGCCGACCATGAGCCTGCTCCAGCCACCCCGCGTCTCATCGGTCGCCAGCCGGTCGACGAGCTCGGCGATCCCCTTCTCGGGGATCAGCCTTGCGAGCACGCCGAGCGCCGGCTCGGCATACGACGGGGAGAGGACCCGCCGCCCTTGCGCCTCGGTCGAAGTAGTCGACCGGCAGGAAGTTGTTCATCTTCGTGACGGGCACCCCCGGCAGCCGCGCTCGATACTCGCCGGCCGCATTCGCCCCGACGGCCAGCAGGGCTCCGAAGCGGCGGTATGCGAAGCGCGCGGATCGCCGTCTTGCGCTGTCCTGCTCGTGCGCGAGGTTGACGATCGCGGGCGCCCCGGCCATCCCACGCGTGGCGGCGTAGAGGTGGGCGTGAACGCGTGGATGGTTCCCGACCACGAGCGCGTCCGGGCCGACCCTCCTCAGAAAGCGGCGGGTGCGGGCCACGGCCGGGACGATCGAGAACGCCCTCCACGGGACCAGATCTCCGAATCGCATCTCCTCCACCTCGATCCCGGCCCTGGCGCACCAGCCGGCGAGGGGACTGTCGCGGCGGCAGCCGACCCTCACGTCGAAGCCGCGGGCGCCGAGCGCGCGGGCCAGCCGGAAGCCGAGGCCCTGGCCGCCGCCCGCGATCTCGCCATGGTCGAGCAGCCAGATCTCGCCGCTCCCGCCCGGCACCTTCAGCCGTAATAGCGGGACAGCGTGAGCAGCATCGCGGCCGCGGTGTGGGCGACCGCGAGGCAGACGAGTAGGACCCCCACCGCGGGCCCATAGCGCTTGCCCGCCCCGCGGGCGGCGATCGCGATCAGCGCACCGTAGAGGGCGAGCAGCGGGAAGAGGTAGCGCGGCTGCTCGTAGCCCACCGCGCCCCCGAGCCGCGCGATGTAGCTCGTCCCCCCGATCAGGATCAGCAGCCCGCCAACCAGCGTCAGGTAGGTGATCAGCTCTCCGATCCGCGACCGAATCGCGGCCCGGACCCTGATCAGCTCCCTCGCCGCCAGCGCCAGGATCCCGACGGCGATCGCCAGCGCCAGGTTGTAGACCCACTGGGCGAAGCCGTAGTCGAGCCATCCGAACTGGCCGATGAACCCGTTGAACCAGATTTGGCGAAGCTCGTACTGCGGGAAGAACGGGTGCATGGAGGGAAGCCGCGGCAGGTAGAACTGCCACATGTAGTTGAACGCGTCGCCGAGGTTCGCCGACGTCGTCTCCCCGGTTCCGGGAGCGGGATCCCGGTCGGCCCCTGGACGCCGCCGGCGCCGAAGTAGAGGCCCCGGTCCCAGACCGTTGAGTTGAGCAGCGCGTAGATCGCGAGCGGCACGACGACCACCGCGACCGCCGCGAGCGCACCGCCGAGCGCCTCGCGGCGTCGCTCGCGGCCAGCGCCGATCACGAGCGCCAGCAACCCGACCGCGATGCCCGGCGCAAGGCCGATCATGTTGTACTTCGCGAGGATGCCGATCGAGGCGAAGGAACCGATCGCGACTCCGCGCCGGGGGGTCAGCCCTCGCCGGAAGGCGAGGGCGAGCGCGTAGAAGGTCCCAGCCGAAGTCGCGCACAGCACCGTGTCGGGGGTCACGCCGCTGGCGGTGAAGCCGAACATCGGCTGAAAGGCCACGGCCAGGGCCCCCACCGTCCACGCCCATGGCGTGCTCGGCAGGAGCTCCCGCAGGAAGAGGAAGGTGAAGAGGACCGTCACTGCCGCCAGCACAGCCGAGAGCAGGCGCAGCGCGTGCACCCTGTCCGGGAGCGAGGTCCACGGCGAGAGGTGGTAGACGCCCGCCGCCGCGTAGTAGTAGAGCGGAGGGTTGTTGGTGTCGACGGTGTAGCCGCCCCTGCTCACGCGGTTCGCCGCGGTGCTGACGTCGCGCTCGACCCGCTTGTGGAAGGAGGCGGTCCCCGGAACACGGACGTCCTTTCGGCGCATGACCGCCTTCCAGCGGATCGCGTCCAGCAGGCGGCGCTGCTCCTGGGAGAAGTGCTGAATCCCGGCCTTCCCGGTCGGTGGCTTCCCCGTCTCGGCGACGTGCTGGACGTAGGCAACGTGTCCCGACTCGTCGGGCGCCTGGAAGAGGGGGATGATCAGGCCCCAGGCGATCCCGTTGAGCAGCGCGACCGCGGCGCACACCCACGCCGCGGTCGGCAGCCGGCTCCTTCGCCTCCGGGCCGGGCGCCGCCGGCGCGATCGCATCTCCTCCGTTTGGCGGGGAAGCTCATTGGTCTCCCCTGGCGCGGGGCGTTCGCGGATCTGCGTCGGCGTGCGGCCGCCGGCTCGGCTCTCAGGCGGCGTCCGTCCCCGCCCCATCAGGTCCGCCTCCCCGGCAAGGTCACCACGGACCAGACTCCAATCATCGCGGCGCCGATTGCGAGCAGGGCGGCGATCCACACCGTCCAGGCCCCCAGCGGACCGGTCTGGGCGTTGGCGTAGCGATCGGCGATCGTGCCGGTCTCTGCGACCCAGCTCGACGAGCCGGGCCGCAGGAAGATCGCGCTCGCGACGCCGTGCTTCTTGGCCTCCTTGCCCTTGGGCTCTCCCGCGGAGCGCTTCAGATCGCCTCCTATCATGAGCCGCCCCGGTCCCGGGATTGGAGAGGCAGAGGGTCGCCCGGTGGGTCGCCCTCATCGGCGGCGTCAGCTTGATCAGCTTCTCGCCGGCCCTCGCCGGGTTCAGGTCGCCGGTGCTCACGATGCCCCGCGGATCGGTGATCTCGACGTGCAGGCTGCGGGCTCCGCCGGTCACGAACGTGACGAGCAGCTTCAGGCGATCAGCGCCCGACGGGACACGAGGGATCCGCTGGCATTGAGGCTGTCCACCTTCAACGAATACGCTGGGATTGATCGGCTCCACGGCGTTCGTCCCGGCGATGACCGGATGGGAGCTCAGCGAGAAGGCGAAGATCGCGGCGGCGATCAGGATGGTTCCCGCAGCCGCAGCCGCAAGGCGGGCCCTCATCCGCTACTCGGGACGGCGCAGGCCGAGGATGCTGAGCAGGAACGACGTGAAAAATACCTCGGTGCCGACCGTGATCAGGGTGGCGGACATCACCGCCAGCCTCTCCTCGGCCAGACTGCCGAGCCCTCGGTCGATCCAGATTCCCACCATCACCCCGCCGAGGATGACGCCGAGCGCGATCACCGCTCCGCCCAGCAGCAGGCCGTGCTCCAGCTTGAAGCGCGCGCGCATCCGGTTGAACCATTCGTCCCGCTCACCCATGAAGTAGACACCGTAAGCCAGCGCGCAGAGCCCGAGGGCGATCACCTGGGTCCCGAGGATGAGCAGCAGCGCTCCGCCGATCAGCGCGTGGATGTCCCACTGATGGCCCAGGAACGAGATGTGAGTGAGGACGGCGGCCATGATCAGCGTGCCGAGGGTCGCCATCGCCGCGCCGGGGATCAGGAAGAGGTGGGTGGGGCTGTGGATCAGGAGATACCGCAGGTGCCGCCACCCGTCACCCCAGGTCGACAGCTTCGACTCGCCCTCGCGCCGGTGATACTCGATCGGGAACTGGCGGATGTCCAGACCGGCCTTGGCAGCCCGGATCACCATCTCGGAGGCGAGCTCCATGCCGGAGGTCCGGAGGTCGAGGCGTGGAAGGACGTCGCGGCGGAGGGCGCGCATTCCGCAATGGGCGTCCCGGACCTCGGTGCCGAAGAGCCGGTTGAGGAGGCCGGTGAGCATCGGGTTGCCGACGTGCTGATGCAGCCACGGCATCGCGCCGGGTTGGATCCCCTTCATCCGATCGCCGAGCACCAAGTCGCCGCCGTCCTCGAGCTCGGCGACGAACCTTGGCAGCTCGCCCGCGTCGTAGGTGAGGTCGGCGTCGAGCATCACGATGAACTCGCCCCGGGCCACCGACAGTCCCGTCAGGTAGGCGTTTCCGTAGCCGCGCCGGGGCTCGTCTATCACCCGGGCTCCGGCCGCGGTGGCGAGGGCGCCGCTGCCGTCCGTGGAGCCGTTGTCCACCACCACGACCTCACCGTCGTAGTGGCCGTCGGCCAGAGCGTTGCGGGCCGCAAGCACGCAGTTCGCGATCGAGCCGGCCTCGTTCAGGCAGGGAATCACCACCGAGACATCGAGCAGCGAAGGCTCGCTCGGACGCTCGGCCGTATGGGGAGCCATCGTCCCGGTCATCGTTGTGGCGCTGGGCCGTAATGGTGGTTGTCTGCGTTGGATAAAGGGCCCAGGTGAAGCAAAATTAGCGAATCGGGGGGCGGCCAACCAGCGCCATCAATGGCGAGCCCGCTCGCTGTCTTCCCACGGCCTAACGGAGTGTCTTGCCGGATGAGAGCGCAGCCAGGTCCGCCCTGACCATCATCTCGACGAGTTGATCGAAGCTTGTTCGCGCTTCCCAGCCGAGGTCACGCTTTGCCTTGGCCGGATCCGCGACGACCTCCTCGATGTCCGCCGGCCTCGCGAGGTTTGGGTCGATCCGGACGTGGTCCTCGCGCTTCAGGTCAACGCAGGCGAACGCCGCCTCCAGGAAGTCGCCGACCGAATGGGAGACGCCGGTGCCGATCACGAAGTCGTCCGGCTCGTCGCGCTGGAGCATCTTCCACATCGCCTCGACGTACTCCTTCGCGTAGCCCCAGTCCCGGCGGACGTCCAGGTTGCCCAGCACCAGCTCGTCGCTCAGCCCGAGCTTGATCGAGGCCACGCCTCGGCTGATCCGCCTGGTGACGAAGGCCGCGCCCCGCCGTGGCGACTCGTGGTTGAAGAGGATCCCGGAGCTGGCGTGGAGCCCGAAGCTCTCCCTGTAGTTGACGGTGATGAAGTGCCCGTAGACCTTGGCCACGCCGTAGGGGCTGCGGGGATAGAACGGCGTTGTCTCACTCTGGGGTGACTCGCGCGCCCGGCCGAACATTTCCGATGAAGACGCCTGGTAGAAGCGCGCCTGTGGGCAGACCTCGCGGACCCCCTCCAGCAGGCGGGTCACCCCGACCGCCGTGTACTCGGCCGTGGCGACCGCGAGCCGCCACGACTCTGCGACCGAGGACAACGCGGCCAGGTTGTAGATCTCGTCCGGGCCGCTCCTGCGCAGCACGCTGACCAGCGAGTGCTCGTCGAGGAGGTCGCCCGGATAGAGCGTGATGCGATCCATGATCGGCTCGAGGTGCTCGAAGCGGCGGTCGGTGGACCCGTGGACGAGGCCGTCTACCTCGTAGCCCTTCTGGAGCAGCAACTCGGCGAGGTAGCTGCCGTCCTGCCCGCCGATCCCCGTGATCAGGGCCTTAGTCACAGACCGAGTAGCGCCGCGTAGCGCTCCGCGACGCGCGCGAAGGAGTGATCGACCGCATACGCGTCCTGGGCATCTCTGACCCGCTCCCGGAGCGCGGCATCGCTGGAGGCAGTCACGATCCGCTCGGCCAGTTCGGTGGATGTGCAGTCGTCCGGTACGGGCAGCACCACGGGCGGGGGAAGCTCGTCCTCCCAGCCGGCCCCGCCGACGATGATCGGGACCCGCGCTGCGATGCAGTCGCAGACCGCGTTCCATCCCTTTGCGCCTATGTCGGAGTCATCCATCTGCACCGCGACCGAGCCGGCTAGGTCGCCCCCCAGATGCCCGAGTGCCTCCCGCAGCTTCGGACTGGGGGAGCCGATGGGCAGCACCATCGGTTTCTCGGTCAAGTGCCCGAGTCCGGATGTTGGGACCCTGGGAATCGCCCTCGGGACGATGTCCATGGGGGCGGCGTCCTCGGGCCGCTCGAGCTGCATGATCTCGGCCTGGCGACGGGAGTGCACCAGCACCCGCTCGGCGTGCGTTTGGACCTCGCGCGTCATGCTCACTGTCCGGTTTGCCTCGGAGCGGTCGTACGGGAGGTGGAGTAGGTAGTCGCGGGGGAGGCGCTCGCCGTAGAGCTCGATCAGCTTGTTCTCCAGCCAGTAAGGGTCGTAGAGAAAGCGACGCCTCCACATCTCCGCGTACAGCGGAAGAAGCCGGACGCCGTGGGCCAAGGCGACGCCCGGCACCTTCAGCATCGACTCGAGCGCGGGGAGATGGCCTGGCGAGTCGTCCAGCACGTAGAGGCAGCTGTCGTAACCGTGGATCCCACGCCGCCATTCGAACTCGTCCTCGGTCAGGATCCGTACCCGAGAGTCCGCGGAGGCCTGGGGTCCTTCCTCGGTCGGCACGACAACGTCGACGTCGGCGCGCTTTGCGAGCCCGTCAACAAGGAGTCGGCTGTACGCCGCGGAGCCCGAGACCGAAGCCCAGGGAGTCACCAGCGCAAGCCGCTTCCGGGACCGTCGCGGCCGGTGCCCGTTTCGATCGACCTGCCCGAGCGGGAGGTCCACCGCTCGCTCATACCCCTCGACCGTGCGTCTCGCCACCCGCTCCCAGGTGTAGAGTGCCACCCGTCTGCGCGAGCGTTTCCGCAGGGATTCCAGCGCAGCAGGGTCCTCGAGCACCTCGCGTAGGCAGCGGGCGATGTCCACCGGGTCCGCGGGGTCGAAGGTCGCCTGCAGATCGCCAAGCAGCTCCGGGATCGAGGAGCTCGCGCTCGCGGCGACGGGGGCGTCGCACGACATCGCCTCCAGGATCGGGAGGCCCGCACCCTCGTACAGGGACGGGAAGATGAAAAGCCCGCAGCCGCGATAGAGCGCGGCGAGCTCCTCCTCCGTGACGAAGCCGGTGAGGACGATCTCGTCGCTTCCGATCCCCAGAGATTGCGCGAACATGCGGAGCTCGAAGCGCCGCAGCGGCCCGATCCGGCACGCGATCACCAGCTGGTGCTTCCTTCGCAGGGCCGCCGGCAGCCGCGCGTAGCCCCTGATCGTCCCCTCCATGTTCTTGCGAGCATCGTCGCCGCCGACGTAGAGGAGAAAGTCTCGCCGGATCTTCGGCCGCTCGCGCCGGAGCAAGGCCTCAGCTTCATCGCGCGTTCCGACCAGCGACGAGTGGTGGCCCGAGACACCCGAGTCGATCACCGTGATCCGCTCCTGCGAAACGCCGAGATGCTCCATCGCGTCGTCGGCGGTTCGCTGGGAGATCGTCAGCACCTGATGGGCGGATCGGATCAGTCCGAGCCGGGCCATCCAGGCTGTGCCCATGTGCCCCCAGGAGGACTCGGTCAGGTAGTCCGTGCGCATCACCAGCGGGATCAGGTCATAGAGAGTGACGACCAGCCGAGCGTCGCTCTGCCGGATCCAGGCCGGCCAGATCTCGTCGAGGTCCATCGCCACCTCGAAGGGCGACATGACGTGGAAGATGCCGGGAGCGGAATGGCCTGTGGCGCGGCTCCGGTGCCAGCCGATCAGGCCCGACCCGACCAGCGAGTTCATCGAGGGCGGAATCGGCACCGCCTCGATCGAGCCCAACGGCCTCGATCGCCTCCGGCGCGCCATCGACGAGCGCCTTCGTGTGCTCGGCGACGTAGCGAGCGACGCCGCGTTCGCCGTGGGCTGCGCTCTGAGTCCCGCGAGCGTCCAGCCAGACAGAGCCTGGCGCGAGGGTCATCTCAGCCCGAGGTCGGTCCGGACGTGATCTCGTCGGGAGCTTCGGTCGGTCCGCCCGAGGCATCGCCGCCGCGATCGAGCATTCCGCGGATAGCCGCCAGCTCGTCCTCGATTCGCGAGAGGCGCTCGTCCAGTGCCTTGAGCTCGCCGCCGAGATAGGTGACCGACTCGACGGATGCCGCGCCCAGTCGCTGCGTCTGACGGCTGAGGTCGCCGAGCTGATCGTGGAGGACGAGCGCGGTGAGGCCGCCGAAGGCTCGGCGCATGCGCGAGACGAGTATCGAGAGCAGGCGCCTGGCCGCCAGAACGGCGCGCCTCACGGGTGTGGTTGCCTCGGTCACGGATCCGCGGTGGTGGGACGCTCAGGCCAGGGGCGGGCTGGCCAGAAGGATACGGTCTTCCTCACTGGCGGGACGATGCCCTAGCCGGCGGTAGTGCGCCCGGAACAGCCGCGCCGTCCGATCGAAGCTGAACAGCGCGCCGCGCTCCCCGCCCGCGCTCGGACAGCGTCTGGCGGAGCACGGGATCCCGCCAAAGACGCAGCACGCATTCTGCGATCTGCTCCGGATCGTCCGGGTCGAAGAGCAGCCCGGCTTCGCCGACCAAGTCCGGCAAGCTCGTCGCCGACGAGGAGGCCACCGGCAGGCTCGCCGAGAACGCCTCGCATACCGGCAGTCCCCATCCCTCGAAGCGGCTCGGGAAGACGAGCGCCGTCGCCAGCACGTATAGCCCGCGAAGCTCGGCCGGGCTGATGAATCCAGGAAACCGGGTGGTCGCCTCGAGGCCGAGTTCGCGCACGCGCTCGGAGATCCGGCCGAAATGGCGGGTCTTCCTGCCCGGGCAGACCAATGGGATGGCCAGCTGCTCGCGCCCCTTGATCAGCGCGAGCGCCTCGAGCAAGCCCTCATGATTCTTATGCGGCCACGTCTGCGCCGGATAGAGCAGGAACCGGTCGGGGAGGGAGAGGCGCGCCCGCAATCGATTCAAATCCGGCGGCGATGGCTCCGGGTACTCCCAGAGGACGGAGCCCCAGGGCACCACGTGGACCTTCTCGCCGGGCAGGCCGTAGTGCTCCATCAGGTCCCTCTTGCCCCATGAGGTCATCGCGACGACCATCTCGGCCCGCTCGCAGTGCGTGCGGTAGACGCGCTCTCGGCGCTCCCGCTCCCAGCGGCTGAAGAACTCCGGGAAGTGCAGATGCAAGAGGTCATGAGGCTGGTAGATGCTCGGGCGGTCGACCACGAATGCGTCCTGGATTGGGAAGTGCATGACGTCGACGCCCGCCCGCTCGACCGTTCCGTCGGAAGTGCGGACCACGTAGCGCTGTCCGACAACCGGCGCTCGCTCCGCGAGCCCCCTGAGGGCCGCCCGGGCCAGCCAGTTCAGCCGAAGGCGACGGGATTGGAGCAGTCGACTCGGGCCACGTAGGTAGGGCTGTAGCCATGCGGCCTGGCCGCGATTCGCAAGGAAGAGGTATTCCTCATCGCCGTCGTCGAGTTTCGAGAGGCCGGCGGCGATCCCGATCAGGGCCTGCTCGACGCCGCCGAACCGTCCGGCACCGAGGCGGGCGTCTACGCCGACGCGCAGGGGCGCCATCACGCGGCGGATGCGTACGCTGCGCGCGTGAACGCGTCCAGCCCGAAGGTCTCGGCCGTCATCCCGAACCACAACGGGGCCACGCCGCGCAATGGCCTCACGTATCTCGAGGTCATCTTGCAGTCCTTGCGTGGGCAGACGTTCAAGGACTTCGACGTCACGGTCGTGGACAACGGCTCAACCGACGGCTCTGCGGAGTACCTGGCGCGGGAGTGGCCGGAGGTGCGCGTCATCGAGCTCGGAGGGAACACCGGGTTCCCGGCGGCTGTGAACCGCGGAATCGAGGCCGGCGACGGCAAGTACGTCGCCCTGCTCAACAACGACATCGCGTTGTCCGCGGACTGGATGGAGCGGCTGGTCGACGAGCTGGACCGTGACCCCGAGCTGGGCTTTGTTACCGGCAAGATCCTTCGGTTCGCGGAGAGAGATGTGATCGAGCAGGCGGGTCATGACTTCTACACGTGCGGGCTGTTCGCGCCGCGTGGGCTGGATCAGAGAGACACGGGACAGTACGACGATCCCGCACCGACCGCGATCGTCAGCGGGGCGGCGGCTGTCTACCGGCGCGCCGCGGTCGATCGCGCCGGCGGCTTCGACGAGGACTACTTCCTCTATTGCGAGGACGCCGACCTCTGCCTGCGGATGCTGCTTGCCGGATACCGGGGGCTCTACGTGCCCGCGCCGGAGGCCTATCACGTGAGAGGAGGGACGGCCGGGCGGGACTCCGAGCAGACCCGCTTCTACCTGGCCCGCAATACGCTGACCACCCAGTTGAAGGACCTGCCGCTTCCGATCCTTCTCAAGTCCCTTCCCAAGATTCTTCTCTACCAGTACCAGCAGCTCGCCGCGGCGCGGGGGGCGGGGTTCATCCGGACGGTGCTGCGGGCGTACGGCTCGTTCCTGAGGGCTGTCCCCCGCACCCTGCGAAAGCGTCGGCGAATACATCGCGGGCGGCCGGTCACCGCGCAGCAGTTTGGCTCCAACCTGTTGAGCGAGTATCCGCTCCAGACGCGGTTCAGCAGGCGGAAGCCTGAGCCGTCCGGGGATCCCTCACGCGGTCGCGCGCACGAGGGCCCGATAGGGAGCTGAGCCTCGCCGCAGCGCACTCAGACGCCGCTTCCACTGTCCGGGGGCGGGGCTGAGCTCGGCGCTCGAGAAACCCGCCGCCCGGCACATCGACAGCAGGGCCGCCTCGTTGAACGTCCACCAGTTGCTGGGATCGTGGTTCAGCTCGTCGCCTTCGATGAACCTGCACATCGGCCGGCCCTCGGACCCCCGGAATACCTCCGCCTGCGTTTCGATGTACGCCGTTCCCCGGGTCAAAGCCGCGAGCTTCT
This sequence comes from uncultured Solirubrobacterales bacterium, assembly GCA_963695675.1. Lineage (GTDB taxonomy): Bacteria > Actinomycetota > Thermoleophilia > Solirubrobacterales > 70-9 > DASUPK01. Next base: position 718,762 of record CAVOGY010000005.1, on the reverse strand, counting down.
CCAGCGCGAGCAGTGGGTGGCGGACGTGGTACAGCACTCCCAGATACAAGACCACGTCGAAGCTTCCGAGCTTCGAGAGGTCGTAGTCGAGCATGTCACCGACGACGACCTCGACCCGGCTGCCGAGGGCCTCGCGGGCGAGATCGAACGGCCGCCGGCCCGGAAGCTCGTCGGGCCGCCAGAATTCGGGCAGGGTCTCAACCGGCTCCACCGCGAGGCCGGCGGCCATCTGCCGATCCCGGTATTCCATGTAGCCGGGCATGTCGGCGGACCAGACGTAGTGGTCGAGCGCGACGACCCGGTCCGCTCCCAGTCGCTCTGCCGCAAACGAGTAGAAGCCGTCGTAGGCACCGATGTCGAGCACGCTCTTGCCACGCAGATCGCCAAGTTCGAGACGTGCGAGCTCTTCTTCGAGCCAGGCGCTGCTCTTGGCCCCGGGAGTGACGACGCCCTTGCCGAGATCGATCGAGTGCCACCAGAAGCCCACGTCCGCCACGCGGGCTCGGAGCTCATCGGCGCCTATGACCTCCGGGGAAGCCACCTGAGCCGATCAGCTCACCTCGAGCGCGCGCGGGCCCGCTGTGCCACGGCCGTCGCCGTCGGAGGGAAGGTGCGCGAGCGACCAGTCGTGTTCGACGAGCACCGTCCGGGGGCCCATCTGCTCGCGACCGCTGCCGTAGAAGTCTCCGCCCGTCACGGTGAGGTCGGCAGCCCGAGGGACCGCGTCGAGCATCTGTTGGCGGATGTCGGACCAGACGCCCACGACGTACTGGCCGGCGGGCAGAGGGCAGCGGTCGATGTGACACCGCACCTCCCCACGTGCAGGTACCTGGTGGAAACGGACTCCCGCGGTCTCCGAGTAGAGGTTCAGCAGAGGCTGCTGCTCACCCTGGCCGGTGACGGTCACGCCGAAGTTCACGCTCTCCATGGGTCTGCCATCGGCGGTCTCGAAGCTCGCGACGATGTCGAACTCCCCGCCGCTCGCCGGGCTGTCGATCACCTCGCCTCCCCTCTCGAGGCGGAGGTCGGTGTATCGCAGCTTGCCGCTCCCGACGCGGTTCTCGCGGTCTCTGAGGCTCCTGCTGGCTTCGGATAGAACGTCGCCGGCGTAGGCGTCGACCACCTCTTCGGCGCTGCCGGTTGCGACTACCCGCCCTCCCGAGAGCATCAGCGCGCGGTCGCAGAGACCGCGAACCGACGCGAGGTTGTGGCTGATGAAGACGACCGTGCGCCCCTCGCCTGCCGCAGCCTCCATCCGACCCAGGCACTTCTCCTGGAACGCGATGTCTCCTACGGAGAGGACCTCGTCGATGATCAGGATCTCGGGTTGGAGGTGGGCGGCGACCGAGAAGGCCAGGCGCATCTTCATCCCGCTCGAGTAGCGTTTCACCGGCGTGTCGAGGAATGGCCCGATGTCGGCGAACTCGACGATCTCGTCGAACCGGCTGATGATCTCGTGCCGCTTCATGCTGAGGATGGCGCCGTTCAGGAAGACGTTCTCCCGGCCGGTCAGCTCAGGGTGGAAGCCTGTCCCGACCTCGAGCAGCGCGCCGATCCGCCCGCGCAGTTTGGCCTTCCCCTCGGTGGGCGGGGTGACCTTCGAGAGGATCTTCAGCAGGGTGCTCTTGCCGGCGCCGTTGTGGCCGATGATCCCGAACGTCTCACCGCGCTCGACCTCGAAACTGACATCCCGGAGGGCCCAGAACTCGCGAGTCGGCGGACGCCGGCCGATGGTCTTGATCCGCTCGGTGATGGACTCGGTAAGAAGCTTGTAACCGCCTGGGGCAGTCGCCCCGATGTCAAAGCGCTTGCCCAGGCCCTTCACCTCGATGGCGAGATCAGTGGTCATACGAAGTCGGCGAAGTACTGCTCGGTGCGTTGGAAGTAGCTCATCGCGACGGTGAGCAGAACCAGGGCCGACGCGACCGAGATCGCCACCTCGGCGACGCCCGGCGCGGGGGTGTTGAAGATCGCCCAGCGAACCCCGTCGAGCACCGAGGTCATCGGGTTGAGCGCATAGACGTATTGCCAGTTACCGTGAATCACCGATCCCGGGTAGAACACGGGGGTGATGAAGAACATCACCTGGACGATCATCGGCATGACAAGCTGGACGTCCCGGTACTTGACGTTGACTGCCGCGCACAGCGAGCTGATCGCGAATGTGGTGACCAGCCCGAGCAGGACGAAGGCGGGCAGCAGATAGACGTTCGAGGAGATCGCCTCGCCGTAGATCAGCCCCACCGCGATCACCACGACGAAGGCGATCACCAGGTCGATGATCAGGCTGAGCGCCTTGGCGACGGGGATCGCGAGGCGCGGGAAGTAGACCTTCGAGATCAGTGGCGCGTCGAGTACGAGGCTGTTCGTGCCCAGAGTGACCGCCTGGGAGAAGAAGAGCCAAGGGACCAGGCCGGCCACCATGAACACCGCGGGGGGAAGCCCCTCGGTGGGCGTGTGGATGACCAGGCCGAAGACGAGGGCGAAGATGAAGGCCAGGACAAGCGGCTGCAGCACTGCCCAGCTGATGCCGAAGAAGCTCTGCTTGTAGCGGATCTGGAGCTCCCGCTTGGTGAGGAAATAGAGGAGGTCCCGGTACTCCCAGAGCTCCCGGGCACTGGGCCAGCCCCACCGCCGCGGCGGCGTGATGACCGTCTCCGACAGCGTCGCCGGCGCTGATTCCACTGGATTCACGCGTCGAACGGTAGCGGCCACTTCGCGGGTAGCCTGTTGGATATGAGCCAGCCGGATCCCGCCTTTTGGGCGGATAAGCAAGTCGCGGTGACCGGTGGGGGTGGTTTCCTCGGCCGGCCCACTGTCGCGATGCTCGAGGACCTCGGCGCCCAGGTGAAGGCCATCCGCTCGGCGGATCACGATCTGCGCGATCGCGCCGCGTGTTTCGAGGCGCTCCATGATGCCCAGGTCGTCATCCACCTGGCGGCCAACGTGGGCGGCATCGGATACAACCGCCGCAACCCCGGTCCCCTCGCTCACGACAACCTGGCGATGGGACTGAACGTGTTCGAGGCCTGCCGTGAGCTCGGCGTGGAGAAGCTCGTCGCCGCCTGCTCCGTCTGCGCCTATCCGAAGTTCACCCCGGTGCCGTTCCGCGAGGAAAACATCTGGGACGGCTATCCGGAGGAGTCGAACGCGCCTTACGGGCTGGCTAAGAAGATGCTGCTCGTTCTCTCGGACTCCTACCGGCGCCAATACGGCCTCGACTCGTGCGCCCCGGTGATGGCGAACCTGTACGGGCCCGGCGACAACTTCGATCTCGAGGACTCGCACGTGATCGCGGCGATGATCCACAAGTACGTGCTGGCCGCTGAACGCGGCGACTCCGAGGTGGTCCTTTGGGGAACCGGTGAGCCCTCGCGCGAGTTCCTGTACGTGGACGACGCGGCCCGGGCGCTGCTCCTCTGCGCCGAGAGGCTTGACACGTCCGAGCCCGTCAACATCGGCACCGGGACCGAGACGAAGATCAGGGATCTCGCCGAGTCGATCTGCAAGCTGACCGGCTTCGAGGGGGAGACCATCTGGGACACCTCCAGGCCCGACGGGCAGCCCAAGCGTTACCTCGATACGAGCCGTGCCCGGGAGCTGATCGGGTTCGAGGCGGGGACGCCGCTGGACGAGGGTCTGAGGCGGACGATCGAGAGCTTTCGCGGCAGCCTCGCGCTGACCTGAGCAACGTTTTTCCAACGGCTACGAGCTGCGTCGAAGCTCACTAGCGCGTAGCGTCGGCACCGATGGCCGACTCCTTCGCCGCATTGAGGCGGGAGATCATCTCCTGCACGCGTTGTCCACGGCTGGTCGAGTGGCGGGAGCGGAGTGCCGCGGAGCCGCCGCGGCGGTACCGCGGCGAGCGCTACTGGGCGCGCCCGCTGCCGGGCTTTGGCGATCCGCGCGCCGCGATTGTGGTGGTTGGGCTGGCGCCCGCGGCGCATGGTGGCAATCGGACCGGCCGCATCTTCACAGGCGATCGTTCCGGCGACTGGCTGTACGCGGCGCTCCATCGCGCCGGCCTCGCCAACCAGCCGACGTCCGTGAGCGTCGACGACGGCCTGCGGCTTCGGGGCGCCTACGTCACGGCCGTCAATCGCTGCCCGCCGCCGCAGAACCGCCCGACGACCGAGGAGCGCGACAACTGCCTGCCGTATCTGGTCCGGGAGCTGCGTCTGCTTCGCCTGGCAACGGTGATCGTGGCGCTCGGCTCGTTCGCCTGGAACGGGTCCCTCCTGGCCCTGGCCGGGCTCGGCGCGGAGCTGCCGCGCCCCCGTCCGCGCTTCGCACACGGCGCGGAGGCCGCGCTCGGCGCCGGGGAGCGGGAGTGGTCGCTGCTCGGCTGCTTTCACCCGAGTCAGCAGAACACCTTCACCGGCAAGCTGACCGAGCAGATGCTCGATGCGGTGTTCGAGCGTGCAAGGGGGCTCGCGCGCGCCTGAGCCGGGCGGCCATACTTGCGACGTGTTCCCGCTCAACCTGCCGAACACCCTGACCGTCCTCCGGATCCTTCTGGTGCCGGTCGTGGTCGTGGCGCTGCTCGACGAAACGCCGAACGGGGACGCGATCGCGGCCGGCGTGTTCGCCCTCGCGGCCTTCACCGACAGCCTCGACGGCTACATCGCCCGCCAGCGAAACGCGGTCACGACCTTCGGCAAGCTGATGGACCCGATCGCGGACAAGCTGCTGATCGCCGCCGCCCTGATCGCGCTGGTCTCGCTCGATCGGCTCGCTGCCTGGATCGCGATGGTGATCATCGCTCGCGAGTTCGCGGTCACCGGGCTGCGGCTGGTCGCCGCGGAGCGGGGGGTGGTGATCCAGGCGAGCTGGCTCGGTAAGGCGAAGACGATCCTTCAGGTGGCGGCGATCATCTGCCTGATCGCGTTCAACCCGGCGCCGCTCGGGGTGGACCTGCTGGTCTACGCCGCGGTCGCGGCCACCGTGATCAGCGGGGTCGACTACTTCTTCGGCTTCAGGCGGAGGCTGACGAGGCAGGGTGCGGCTCAGGCCGATCGCGCATGAGGTCCGTCTCCGGCTTGAACACCACGCCGATACCCCCCCACTGTCCGTAGCCTCGGTCGTCGTTCGGCTCGGCGAACTCGACCGTCCGGTGATGCGGTGCGAGCTCCTCCCAGAACCTGTCGACCTCGCAGGGAACGATCCTCTCTGACTGCTCCTCGTGTCTGAGGATGTCGTGGAAGGCGATCAGCCCGCCGGGCGTCACGAGCGGCTCATACAGCTCCCAGTCACGCTTCACCCCCTCGTAGCTGTGATCGCCGTCGATCAGCAGGAAGTCGATGGACCGGCCGGCCAGCAGCCTCTCGAGACGCCGAACAGTCTTTGGATCATGCGAGTCGCGGCGCACCGCGTGGAGGCGCTGGTCTGGTTCGGTGAAGAACTTCCGGAACCGTCGAGCGTCGCGCCAGGAGTACCCGCCTCCGAAGAGCCCCTTCGGGAGGTCGATGCTGACCAACGACGCTTCGGGGTGTGCCAGGCGGCACCAGGCGAACAGGGTTCCCCCCTTGTCCGTCCCAATCTCGACGACGGTGCGGGGCTCGCGCTCGCGGACGAGCGCGACCAGGCGCTCGAGCTCCGGCACCTTCTGGACGGCGCCGCGTCGAACTGCTTCTCGGGCGAGATCCTTGTCGACGTCGGTCACGCGGCGGCGCTCGCAGGAGCCTCGAGCCACTCCCGCGTCGTGGTCTGGTGGCGCGAGTGCTCGCCGCTCTCCAGCTCGCCGATGATCTCTGAGAGCAGCCCGTACCGCTCGGCGACCACGTTGTGGCGGTGAATCGTCTCGAGATTCTCCTGGCGGGCGTGGACGAAGGCGCCGTCGCGGAGCTGAGGGAAGGTCTCGGTGACCTGGCGGATCATCTCGCGGACGCAGTCCTCGACGAAGCGTGGGTTGGCGTGGGCCTTCTCAACGACCGCGCGCTCGTCTGCCCTCTTCATCAGCTCGTAGATCTCGCTGGACATCGAGCTCTCGACGATGCCAAGGAGCTGACGGGCGTCGACGTCGACGCCGGAGCCCTCGGGAATGCCGACGTGGAGGGTGCCGATCCCGCGCTGGTTGTGGGTGGCGATCGGGACGGCGTCGACGATACGGTCGATCTCCTCCGGATCGAAGCCCTGCTCGGCGAGGCGCTCGCGGGCACCGTCCTCCACCAGTCCCTGGGCGCAGGGGCAGGCGGTCATGCCCTGTGCCTCGACGCCGGTCAGGGTGCGCGTGCCGCGCTCCGAGGCGACCGCGGTGCCGAAGAGGGTGTAGAGCTCCTGCGTGGGCAGGCCGGAGACCGGGGCCGGGACGGTCTCCGGGTAGCGAGCCGCGATCTTGACTTCGGCGCGGAGGCCGCTCTGGCGCTCGCGGACGCGCTCGGCGATGTGCGCGGCGAGGCCCTCGGCGCGCAGCGCCTCGCCGAGGACGACGGTGTCGATCGCCTCGTTGACGACCTCCTCGAAGCGGGACATGTGGACGCCTGCCTGCTCGGGGTTGAGGTCGACGAAGCACTCGAGGTCGGCGTGGTAGAGGGATTCGTCGCCGGCGGGACCCCCGTTCTGAGTCCCGCAGACGCGGATGATCTTCTCGATACCGACGACGCCGACTCGGGAGAGGCTCACCCTGGTCGCGGGTGTCTCCGCCTGGGCGTCGCGGCTCGGTGCTGAGATCGTCTGTATGGAGTTGGTCATGGGTCCAAGTATGTCCGGGTTCGGGTGGATTCAAGTATGCCTGGCCGCTGTGGTGGGCTCCGCAAATTGCCTCAAAAGTTGGTCGATGTTCCCGCCGCGCCATCCATATACTCCGATCGCTGTAGACCGGCCCTGGTCAGGGGGGTGGGGTCGGGACACACATTGGGAGAGGAGGAGACCAGTTTGGCGTCGATTCGCACGGCCGTAGCGGCCGACGAACAGCCATTTGGGGAGAGCGAGGAGTTGCTGCGTGGGCTGCTCGCGACCGGAACGGAGCGGGGTTATCTGACCTTCGAGGAGATCGCGTCGACCCTCGAGGAGGTCGAGGTCACGAAGGAGCAGGTCTCGGAACTGCACAGTCATCTGGTCGATCAGGGCGTGGACGTGATCGCGGCCGACGGGGTGACCACGTACAAGGAGAGCAAGGGCGCCGAGGACGGGTCGAATGGGCGGCGCAAGCAGGAGCTCGATCTCACCGTCGAGCCCAGCCTGGACTCGCTGCGGCTCTATCTGCGCTCGATCGGATCGGTCGACCTGCTCACGGCAGAGCAGGAGGTCGAGCTGGCGAAGAGGATCGAGCGGGGGGACATGGATGCGAAGCGGCACATGGTGGAGGCCAATCTTCGCCTGGTCGTGTCGATCGCCAAGTCCTATCTGGGTCGGGGGCTGAGCTTCTTGGACTTGATTCAGGAGGGGTCGCTGGGGCTGATCAGGGCGGTGGAGAAGTTCGACTACCGGCGGGGTTACAAGTTCTCGACCTACGCCACCTGGTGGATCAGGCAGGCGGTGACGCGGGCGCTGGCGGACAAGTCGCGGACGATTCGGATTCCGGTCCACATGGTCGAGAAGCTGAATCGGGTTGTGCACGTGGAGAGGCACCTGGTCCAGCGGCTGGGGCGGGAGCCGGAGCCGCAGGAGATCGCGATCGAGCTGGGGTGGAGCGTGCGCGAGGTGAGGGAGGTGCTGCGGGTCAGCCAGATGCCGGTCTCGCTGGAGAAGCCGGTGGGGGATGAGGACGATTCCGAGCTCGGGGACTTCGTCGCCGATGACACCGTCGAGTCGCCGTTCGAGACGGCGTCGGACAACCTGCAGAGGGAGGACGTGCAAAGGGCGCTGGCCGCGCTGCCCAGGCGTGACCGGGAGGTGCTGGAGCTTCGTTATGGGCTCAATGGGCGGAAGCCGATGACGCTCGAGGAGGTGGGTGATGCGTTCGGGGTGACCCGGGAGCGGATCCGCCAGATCGAGAACAACACGCTGAAGCGTCTCAAGGGCCTGCCCGAGGCCCAGTGCCTGCGCGGGTTGGGCTAGCGGCCGGGCCGTCCGCTCAGACCCGGACCCTCCCGCCGTTGGCGAAGCCAGCCTCGAAAATGGGCCACTGCGGGACGGTGATCCGTCTCTTCTGGTTGATGACCGCCTCACCGCGGTGCCCTGGCTTGCGCTCGGAGTTCGTTGGCCGTCCGGGCTGAGGTACAGCCAATGGGGGAGGGAGGATTCGAACCTCCGAAGGCTGTGCCAGTGCCTTTACAGGGCACCCCGTTTGACCGCTTCGGTACTCCCCCGGCGCTCGGTTGATTCTAGTCGCGGGTCCTGGCCAGGTGCCTCGAGCGGCCGCCCTGCCTCTATCTCAAAGTCTGCGTATTTCGGACCACCCAGAGACAGCCCGGTACTCCCTTCGACCACTCTTGAGGGAATGAACCACCGACGCCCATCTCCAACATGAATGAAAAGAAAGTCACAGCGCTCTGGCTTGAAGCGCTTGACCAGACCGGTCCAGCTTTGGTTGCCGCCACGCGTCGCGATCATCACCTGCCATCTGCCGCCATCGTTCCTGCAGGTGGAGGTCTTCACCTCGATGCGCAGGATGTGACCGTCGATCATCGCGATCACATCGATATTTGGGCTGTGTCCGACCGGCAGGTAGATATCGGCTCCCTTGCTCGCGAGCCATTCCATTGCCGAGAGCTCACCGATGTCTCCCTGTTGCCTCGGCTTGAGCCTTGTCATGCTCACGACATACGTTTGGGTATGAGGCGACTGGCGCGCGGAGTGCAACGAATCGGTGACAGCATCATCAGCAAGGTCGAGTGCAGCCGGATAGCGTTCGCTCCATGCCCGAGCTAAGCGGCCGCGTCTTCGCGATCGCCGGCGCCGGCGGCGGCCTCGGCCCCGTCGTGGCGAAGCGGCTGGCGGACGCCGGAGCCAACCTCGCCCTCGCCGACCGCACTCAGGAGACCGCGGACTCCGTCGCACAGGACCTCGGCCTCCCCGACGACCGCGTCGACCCCTACGCCGTCGACCTCCTCGACGAGGCCGCAACCAACGACTGGGCCGCCGCGGCCGAGAAGAAATTCGGCCGCGTGGACGGACTCCTCCACCTGGTGGGCGGCTACCGCGGTGGCGACCCGATCGACAGCTTCGACCTCACCGACTACGACTGGCTGCACGCCCTCCTCGTCCGCACCCTGCAGCTGACCAGCCGCGCCTTCCACGACCCCCTGACCCGGAGCGAACACGGCCGCTTCGTCCTCGTCTCCGCCTCCGCGGCCCAGAACCCCGTAAGCACCAACGCCGCCTACGCCTCGGCCAAGGCCGCCGCCGAGGCCTGGACCCTGGCCCTCGCCGATTCCTTCGCCGGCACCAACGCCACCGCCAACATCATCATCGTCAACGCGATCGAGACCCCCCAGATCCGCGAATCGAGCCCGGACGTGGACCGCCCCACCTTCACCCCGGCCGAGGACCTGGCGGACGCCATCGCCTTCCTCTGCTCGGACTCGGCGGCACGAATGAACGGCCAGCGCCTCTCCCTCCACCCCTGAGAATCGCCACTCCAACTGTCTCCCGGCGCTCGCTACAGTGACAGCCGCGCCCGGATAGCTCAGTCGGTAGAGCACTTCCATGGTAAGGAAGGGGTCGCCGGTTCGAGTCCGGCTCCGGGCTCCTCTCACCAGGCGCGGATTAGGCGGGGTCTAACCTGCTCGGCGCCGCCCCGATGGCTGGTCCATGGAAGCGCTGCTGGAAGCCTCCTTCGTTTCGCGACGGATTCGACGTCCGCCTCCCAGGCAGGGGCAGGGGGCGTGGCGGTCTCTGGAGGCGCGAGTCAGGAGGTAGATTCTGGGCCAACCTGGCGGGCTCGACGATCTGACGACGCCGAGATCGAGTTCGCGTGTCCAAGTCGATCGCCGGGGTAGCCGCGGCGCCGACGAAGACGGACAGCTCGTCCCGGACGGTGCCGATCCCGCGCGAGCTGCTCGGCCTCCTGCTCGTCAGCCACAGACCTCGCAAGTGCCGCACGGCGGCCCTGATCGGCACCGATCTTCTCGACCCGAACGGGTCGGCCGATCGGACAGCGAAACGTCTGCCCGAGCCCTCCGCAGGGCGATCGGAGCGGGCCGTTGAGCCGGACGGGATACGCGGCCGCGCCCTGCTCGGCAGGTGCGACGCCGTCGGATGAGGTGCGCTTGTCCTGCTCGGACACCAAGCGCGCAAACGTGACCCGGGCGGTGTATGATGCGCGAGCTCGCCGACGCACGCCGACGGGCGATGGCGAGCGCTCTCGAATGATGGCCGAGTTCAGCAGTCGCTCTGGAAGCCGCTGCCGACACCGGACGGACCCGGCCAGACGGTCCGCACCGGAGAGGGGGCGTGTCCGGCCACTTCACTGGGCTGATCGCTCAGCAAGGTTTGCGGCGGCGGTTTGAGACCGCCATAGCGAAACGGCACTGCCGTCGCCGAGATCGACTACGCTGGGCGATGCTCGTGCGACGAACCTGGCGTGTCGAGTCGGCGTATCTGCCGGGTATCTGCGCTCGGATTAGTTCTCCACCGTGGCCGTAGGAACCTGACGGGATCCGATCAAATCCGCTATCAATTCCCGCTTCGCGACCGGGGTTCGAGGCAATCGACGGGGGGACACTTGGACGCAGACCGGACACTTCAACCATTCGGACTGGGCAGGCTCGCGCGGGTCGCCCTGCTCGTCCGCGCTTGGACTGCTCGCCCTGCTGGCGCTTCCCAGCGCCGCTCCCGCGCAGCAGGGCCTGGTGACCGGCTTCTCGAGCGGTTACTACCAGTCCGGCAACGCGGCCGAACGTGCCTTCTGGCTGGACCGGACGGTGGATTCAGGGGCGGGGCTCGTGCGCCTCGCTGTCTCTTGGCAGAACGTCGCGGGATCTGGGCGGCCCCCCGACCCCACAAACCCCGGGAGCGCCTCCTACGACTTCTCCGGAATCGACCCGGCGGTGCGCGATGCCGAAGCGCGTGGCCTCGCGGTGCTGTTGACCGTCAGCGCCGCCCCGCCCTGGGCGGAGGGACCGGGGCGGCCGGCGAACGCACGACCGGGCACCTGGAAGCCGAATCCCTCCGACCTCGCCAACTTCGTCCAGGCGGTCGCCGCCCGCTACTCGGGCCGCTTCGATCCCGATGGCTCCGGCCCGGCCCCGCCGCTCCCGGCCGTGCAGGCGATCCAGATCTGGGACGAGCCCAACCAGGACTACTGGCTGTCGCCGGCATTCGAGGGGTCGACCCCGGTCAGCCCCGACCGTTACAGGGAGATGCTCAACGCCTCCTACCCGGCTGTGAAGGCGGTCAACCCGCAGATGCTCGTGGTCACGGGCGGCACCTCTCCGTACGGGGATCCTCCCGGTGGCCCCTATGTAGATCCGAATAACCACCGCATCCGGCCCGTGCAGTTCTGGCAGCAGCTGCTCTGCGTGCACCCGGTCCAGGAAACGGTCCTGGTGAAGGGGAAGAAGGAGAAGGGGAAGAAGGGGAAGAAGCGGAAGAAGCGAAGACGAAAAAGCTGGTGACGGAAAGGCTGGTGAGGACGGAGGGTTGTGCCGGCCCGGCGTTCGACGTCTTCGCCCACCAGGCGATCGACAACACCGGCGGGGGGCCGCTCAAGTCCGGCCCCGATCGCTACGACGCTTCCACGCCGGATCTGGGCCGGGTCGTAAACGTGCTCCGCGCCGCCGAGAGCGTCGGGGCGCTGCCGGGCTCCCACCCGGTGTGGGTGACGGAGTTCTGGTGGGACAGCAACCCTCCGAACTCCGTGGGCGCCCCTCTCGACGTACAGGCGGCCTGGATCGAGCAGTCGCTGTACCTGTTCTGGAAGGCCGGCGCGAGCGCGGCGGTCAACTTCCAGGTCGGCGACACGGCGGACCGGCCGACCGTCCACGCCGGGTTCCAGTCGGGGGCCTACTTCAGCAACGGCCAGCCCAAGCCCTCTCTCACCGCCTTCCGCTTCCCGTTCGTCACCGAGCGGATCGATCAGCAAACGCTGCGCGCCTGGGGCAGGGCTCCGGAGGGGGGGACGCTGAGCATTCAGCGACAGCAGGGGGCAGGCTGGGTGACGATCAAGCAACTCCAGGTCAGTAAGGGCGCGGTGTTCCTCACCGAGCTTCGGTCGTCAGGGCCGTTTCCCGCGGCGGCGTTGCGCGCGACGGTCGGAGCCAGCCAGAGCCTCGTCTGGCAGCAGAGCGATGATCAATCCTGCAACGGCAAGCCCGCCACCATCGTCGGCACCGACGGGGCCGACAAGCTCTCCGGCACCCGCGCGGCAGACGTAATCGTGGCGCTCGGCGGCAACGACAAGGTCTCCGGCCTCGCGGGGAACGACACGATCTGCGGCGGCGCCGGCAAGGACACTCTGAAGGGCGGCAAGGGCAACGACAAGCTCTTCGGCGAGGCCGGCAAGGACACCCTGAAGGGCGGTCCCGGCAACGACAAGCTCAAGGGCGGCGCCGGGAAGGACAAGCAGATCCAGTAGGAGTAGCGCCGCACGGGAAGTGCTGCTTTGCATGCACAGCGCCGCTTTTCGCTCCAAGTTCGCCTCCGGGCTTGCGCCAGCGGGGACTTGACAGATACGGTAGGCTGCCCGCTCGGCCCAAAGGGGACTGACGGGAGCAACGGAACTTCAATGAAGTTCGCGTGTTGATTACCCGTCGCTGGGGTTCGAGGCAGCGGACGAGTCAACACACTTCGAGGCAGAGGACGAGTCAAGACACTTTGGATACCGATCGGACACTTCAGTCAGTGGCAGGCGGCAGACTTGGGCGGGTGGTTGTGCTCATGCTCGTGGCGTGCGGCCTGATCGCCGCCCTTGCGTTTCCGACGACCACTCCCGCGCAGCCCCTCGTGACCGGCGCCTCGAGCAATTACTACCAGTCCAGCGACCCGGGCACACGTGCCTTCTGGCTGGACCGGACGGTGTCATCCGGGGCGGGGCTGGTGCGCCTCGGTGTCTCTTGGCGGAACGTCGTCGGGTCTCAGCGGCCCCCCGACCCCACCAACCCCGGGAGCAGCTCCTACGACTTCTCTTCGATCGACCCGGCGGTGCGCGATGCCGAGGCGCGTGGCCTCGCGGTGCTGTTGACGCTCGGCGCCTCCGCCCCGGACTGGGCGGAGGGACCGGGGCGGCCGGCCAACGCACGACCGGGCACCTGGAAGCCGAATCCCTCCGACCTCGCCAACTTCGTCCAGGCGGTCGCCGCCCGCTACTCGGGCCGCTTCGATCCCGGCTCCGGCCCGCTCCCCGCCGTGCAGGCGATCCAGATCTGGGACGAGCCCAACCAGGACTACTGGCTCTCGCCGGCATTTCAGGGCTCGACCGCCGTCAGCCCCGCCCACTACCGCCAGATGCTCAACGCCTCCTATCCGGCCGTGAAGGCGGTCAACCCGCAGATGCTCGTGGTCACGGGCGGCACCTCCCCGTATGGGGATCCTCCCGGTGGCCCCTATCCGGATCCGAATAACCACCGCATCCGGCCCGTGACGTTCTGGCAGCAGCTGCTCTGCGTGCACCCTGTGAAGAAGAAGGTGAAGGGGAAGAAGGGGAAGAAGAAGAAGAAGAAGGAAGTGCTGGTGAGGACGCAGGGTTGTACCGGCCCGTCGTTCGACGTCCTCGCCCACCAGGCGATCGACAACACCGGCTCGGGTCCGCTCAAGTCCGGTCCCACTCGCAACGACGCTTCCACGCCGGATCTGGGCCGGGTCGTAAACGTGCTCCGCGCCGCCGAGCGCGTCGGCGCGCTGCGGGGCGGCCACCCGGTCTGGGTGACGGAGTTCTGGTGGGACAGCAACCCTCCGAACTCCGTGGGCGCCCCTCTCGACGTACAGGCCCGCTGGGTCGAGCAGACGCTGTTCCTGTTCTGGAAGGCCGGCGCGAGCGCGGCGGTCGACTTCCAGATCGGCGACACCGCCGATCGGCCGACCGTACACGCCGGGTTCCAGTCGGGGGTCTACTTCAGCAACGGCCAGCCCAAGCCATCTCTCATCGCCTTCCGCTTCCCGTTCGTCACCGAGCGGATCAACAAGAAAAAGATCCGCGCCTGGGGCAAGGCTCCAGCAGGTGGCACGCTGCTCATCGAGCGCCTCAAGGGGGGTCAATGGGTGACGATCAGGCAGATCCAGGTGGGTGCGGGCGCTGTCTTCGCCACCAAGCTCAAGTTGCGGGGTAAGCACCTGTTGCGCGCGGAGTTGGGGGGCAATCAAAGCCTCGCCTGGTATCAAGGCCGCAAATAGCTCGCAGCGCTCGGGATCGCTGCGAAGGGGCGAGCCGTCGACGTCAGAGAAGGGCTGGTGCTCGCTAAGGGGACTGGCGACCACACCGGTCCGACGAAACGTTGGACACGAGCAGCAACATTTGGCTAAGGTGGATATCAACTCAGGTATTCGGTTTTCGTGTCCGGGGGTCGGAGCACGAGCAAATGCACTCGGACACTGACCGGGGCAAGGAGGAGACCAAAGAGCGTGGCGCTCCGGGGAGCTGGCGGGCAAAGCGGTCGGTCTAGCCGTTCCGACGCGCGGCACGGCTAGGTCGTCAGAGGCGGTCAAGATGGGCCTCGCCGATGAGATTGACGCTGGGCCGGGACTTCCGCCTCGGCTCCGAGGGGGGTCGCTTTTCAGCCGACGAGATCAGCACCGGGGCCAGGCAAGATCGAAGAGTCCCACGATTCACCCACGGCCGGCCCAGTCCGCCTGGGCAGCCCCCGCTACGGGTACACCTTCCGGCGGGTGCTGTTGTTGGCCGACGTACTTGGTCTTGCTGCGGCGATAGTCGGAATCAACGCGGTTTTTGGAGAGCGGCCGGGTGGCTTTCTCGGGCTGGCGGGTCGTGGGGGTTTTTACTCGGAATCGCTTGACGAGCTCTTATTTTCCTCGGGATCGCTTGTCGTCCTCTTGGGGTCCGTGCCCGTCTGGGTTGCCCTCGCTCAGGCCGTAGGGCTCTATCACCTGCCAGAGCGCAGAGTCGACCATACGTTCGCGGACGAGCTCGGCCCCGTGTTCTTGGTTACGACCGTGTGGTTGTGGCTGGACTTGATGGTGAGCGCAGCCATTCTGCCGGGCACAATCGGACTAATGGGACCGGCCGTCCTCTGGATTGCGGCGATCGTTGCGGTACTGGCTGGCCCGTGCAACCGCTCGGCGAATCGCGCGACATCGGGCGTGGTACCGCCGACCTGTCGTGCTGATCGGCGATCGCGAGGGAACCGATCGAATACTGAGCCGGGTCCTCCGGCATCCGGAGTGGGGCCTTGACGTGGTCTCCAGGCTACGCGTCGAGGGGGAACGTGTTGAGCTGGACAGTCTCGATGGGGCGGATGTCAAACACTCAGAGACGATCGAAGCGCAGGCCAGGCGAAGGCTTCGCCAGCCGCATCGCGTCCGTGGCCGAGGGCTTGGGCGTCGATCGCGTGATCTTGACGGGCACCTCAGCCAGCCTGAGCGAGCGGACCCATCTGGCCCGGCTCCTCACCGAACACGGGCTACTGCGTCGATTACGTCTACGGAGAGCCGGAAACGCTCTACGCCGCGGCGGTTCTCCATCATCTCGAGGGGCTTCCGGTTCTCTCCGTTCAGCCCACCCGGCTGTCGCGGAGCGTCGGCGGCCATGAAGCGCGGACTCGATCTGGCCGTCAGCTCCGCCGGGCTTCGTACTTCTCAGCCCGCTGTTCGCCGTCGTCGCGATTCGGATCAAGCTGGATTCTCCGGGGCCCGTGTTCTTCCGGCAGCCCCGCGTTGGCCGGGACGGCAGCGAGTTCGATGCGGTCAAGTTCCGGACGATGGTCGACGGAGCCGACGCGATGCGCGCGGACGTGAGGCAGCAGAGCATCCACGCAAACGGCCACGGTCTGCTGAAGCTCCGGGATGATCCGCGGATCACGCGGTTCGGAGCCAAGCTCCGCCGGTGGTCGATAGACGAACTGCCGCAGCTCTGGAACGTGCTGCGCGGTGACATGAGCCTGGTGGGACCGCGCCCGCTTCCGCTCGATGAGGCCCCGCTCGTGAGCGGGCATTTCGAGATGCGGACGCAGCGTCCGGCCCGGGATCACCGGGACCTGGCAGACCCACGGGCGCAGCGACATTCCCTTCGAGGACATGGTCAAGCTCGACTACACGTACGTCGCCGGCTGGTCGCTGCGAGAGGACTTCCGCTTGCTGCTGCGGACCGTTGCGACGGTCGCCCACGGTCGAGGGAGCTACTGAGATCGACCAACGTTGCGGTACAGAGCCACCGCGCTGACCGCTTGGGGTACTCCCCCGGGGACCCCTCGGGAATCTCGAGGGATTAGCGCTCGGGCGGCTAGTGCTGATGACGATATAACGCTCCCCGGTGCGACGAATAGATATTCACGACCTTTACGCCTGGTTTGGGGGTCGGTCTCGGGCAAGGCGCATGGACGCATTCTTGAAGCTTGCGAAACCGCGACCGGATACGTCCATCTTGGATCTCGGAGGCACGGCGGAGACCTGGGCTGGCACGAACCTTAACGTCACCCTTCTCGATATCCGCGCGCTGAATGGGAGCATTCCCCGCAACTTGAGCTACGTCCAGGGGGACGCGACCGACATCCCCTTCGGTGATGGCACTTTCGAGATCGTCTTCTCGAATTCGATGATCGAACATCTCTATACGTACGAGAATCAAGCTCAGGCTGCACGCGAGGCGATGAGGGTGGGTAAGAAGCTATGGATCCAGACTCCGAACCGATGGTTTCCCATCGAGCCACATTTTTTGACGCCCTTCGTGCATTGGCTGCCTAAGGAGTTGAGAAAGCGTCTCGTCCGCAACTTCACGCTTTGGGGGCTGGTGAGGAGGCCGAGCGATGAGTACGTGCATGCGCTCGTCGACGAAATCAATCTGCTGTCGGCTAGGGACCTCCGCGAGCTCTTCCCGGGCTGTCGCATCGTCCGGGAACATTTCCTCGGTTTGACGAAGTCGTTGATCGTTGTGCGTTAGTGGTCTAGAGCCGGGACGACGGCACCTCACGCGCCTGATTCTCCGGAAAAGGTTCGGTAGCCGAACCTTTTTGAGTCAGCGAGCGCGCAACACCACCAACGAGGAGGGGTCCGCAGCTCATTAGCCAAGCCGTGGGAGCGGCGGGCAGCGCCTCGCACGCACGCGGTGCGAGCGTTCGAACTCGGCCTCATCGGCTACCCCGGCATAATGCCCCATTACAGAGGGGACTAGTTCCACGCGGAATGGGACAACCTCGCGTCCCGGTCCCACGTCGATTCCTTGCGAAAACACCCGCCCTTGACCTTGTAAGGTGCGGTCGGCTACTGGGTCAAGCAGGGAACTCATTATGCGCACAGCGATCGTTACTGGATCGGGTGGCCTAATCGGCTCCGAGGCGGTGCGACGCCTAACGGCGTCAGGCTTTGAGGTGATTGGAATCGACAACGACGCTCGAGCGTCGTTCTTTGGGGCGGAGGCTTCCACCCAGCCCGTAAGTGAGGAGCTTCGTGACACGGTTCAGTCCTTCCGATGGGTGAACCTGGACATTCGCGATGTCGAAGGGGTGGATCGCGTAGTGCGCGAGTGTCGACGCTCCCTGGAGCTGATCGTACATGCGGCGGCACAGCCGTCACACGACTGGGCAGCACGTGATCCCCGGACCGACTTTACAATCAACGCAGACGGTACGCTGAATCTGCTCGAAGCTGCACGGACGCACGCTCCAGACGCGACCTTTGCGCACCTGTCCACCAACAAGGTGTATGGCGCCACGCCCAACCACCTGCCTCTGATCGAACTTGAGACGAGGCTCGAACTCCCCGAAAACCACCGCTGGTTTGGTGGCATTGATAGCACCATGTCAATAGACCGATCGACCCACTCGCTGTTTGGGGTGTCGAAGGCCGCATCGGATCTTCTCGTTCAGGAATACGGTCGCTACTTTGGCATGCCCACGGTCTGCTTCCGAGGCGGATGCCTGACCGGCCCGTTTCACGCTGGCGCGCAGTTGCACGGGTTCCTTGCTTACCTGATGAAGTGCGCCGTCGTCGACCGCGAGTACACGGTCTTTGGCTATGGCGGGAAGCAGGTCCGAGACAACATCCATGCAGCGGACGTGATAGCCGCGATCGAAGCGTTCCATGCCGCGCCACGGTCCGCTGCCGTGTACAACCTCGGCGGTGGGCGACGCTCGAACTGCTCAGTACTGGAGGCGATCGAGCTTTGCCAGGAGATCGCCGAACGAGAACTCCGCTGGACACTCGAACGGCGGGCACGGATCGGCGATCACAAGTGGTGGATCAGCGACCTGTCCGAGTTCGAGCGGGACTACCCGAACTGGTCAATGCGTTACGACATTAAAGGGATACTGCGCGAGATCCACGAGCTTAACGCTGAAAGCTGGAGCCGGCTTCCGGTCTGACCTGCGGGTGACGTACCAGGTCAGGGCGCCTTCCTCTGGCCCTGGGCACTGCATACACCCCGCGAGTTGGCGCCGTCTTCATAGGTCTGGACTAACACAAACCGCTATTAAGTTGATCGATCTAGGAAAGAAGAACCTCTTGGGAGTCCTCGTGGACGCCGTGGACTACGAAGGCGCAACGGAGCGAATCGCGAATGCTGCGAGAGCCTGTACGCCCTACGGAGTGACGGCGCTCGCGGTCCACGGGGTTATGACAGGCGTAGGAAATCAGATCCAGCGCTATCGCATTAACGCCCTCGACCTGGTGACGCCGGATGGACAGCCCGTATGTTGGGGACTAAATGTCATACACCATGTCGGCCTGCCAGAGCGTGTATACGGACCGACCCTGATGCTTAAGGTCTGCGGCCAGGCTTCGCGTGAGGGCCTACCAATATATCTGTACGGAAGCAAGGCGGATGTGCTGAGACCACTTGTCGAAAATCTCAAAGCAAAGTTTCCGACGCTTCAGATAGCCGGCACCGCGAGTTCAAAATTTGGTCGGATTAGCCAGGGCGAAAAAGAGGAGATCGTTGGCCGTATCCTTTCCTCAGGGGCGAAGATAACTTTTGTTGGCCTCGGCTGTCCGCGGCAGGAGGTGTTCGTCTTCGAGTACCGGGAAAGCCTTGGCATGCCCGTAGTCGCCGTAGGCGCAGCTTTCGATTATCACGCCGGCGTTCTCAAGGAGCCGACCCAAGAAATTCAGAGGCTTGGATTGCAGTGGGCGTATCGTCTAGCCCAAGACCCGCGCCGGCTCTGGAAGCGTTATCTACTGCTGAACCCAACCTACCTGTTGCTCCTTTCGCTGCAGGCCACCAATGCTTGGGCGCCTGACAGCGCGGGTACCCCACCAGCCGGCGAGCTGAGGTACGGCTAGCAAACTCGATCGCAGGTGCAGATCGTGAGACTTCGTTGAAATCCGGCATCGACCCCAGAGCATCGGACGTCCCCGGTACACGCCCACGGCTATCACCCCCTACGTTTTCGCTGCGACTAGCCCGGAGTAGAGCTCGATCAGATCCGCTGATCTGTCGCTCCATCCCAAATCGGTTTTCTGCCTCCCCCCGCGCCCGTCGGCCCATTTCAGCCGCACGTTTCGGATCGTTCCATAGTGCGCCGACCGCTGACGCCAGGCCATCAGGGCTGTGTGGTTCGACGAGCAATCCCGTCTTCCCATGCTCCACGAGCTCGGGTAGTCCACCGATGCGCGTGGCGATGACAGCTCGTCCGGCAGCAAAGGACTCCAGGACCGACAGCGGACAGTTTTCGTTCCACTCGCTTGGAGCGACGGTGAATGCCGCATCACCAAGTGCCTTCGTGACACCGCTGGGACTGAGCATTCCTGCGTACTGGACGCCGTCGCCGGCCAGCTTGACCTGCGAGACAAGAGGCCCGTCGCCAGCGAAGACGGTTGGAATTTCCGGTCATGAGCCGAGCAGCGGCAAGCAAGGTCCGCACGCCTTTCTCTGGGGATAGGCGTCCAGCGAATAGCACGTAGCGGCCCCTTGACGGGGTGGGTTGATCACCTAGCGGCACCCATGGCGGATGACTCGCACATGATCATGCGGCAGGCCCGCGCGTACAAGCATTCGCGCCATGAACTCGCTTGGGGCGATAAAGGCATCGACCCAACGCCGCAGCATGCCCAAGCGACGCTGTAGCTCGAGCGCGAATCCGTACGCAATGCTCTCGAGACGGTTTTGCCGGGGATTGCGTAGGCCGCACCGCAATGAGGAACCGTAGATACAGTCATCGTGAACGACGGAGCCGCGGAGCAGCATGCCGCCCGGGCAGGCGAATCGATAGTTGTGGATAGTCATGACCACAGCTGCGCCGCTCGCTTTTGCCGCCCTCAGCGCAGATGGGGTAAGCAGCGGCCAGATGTTGTGGAAGTGAACGACCGACGGCTGCCACTCGCGAAGGATGCGCCTAATGCCGCCGCCTCCGGGCCGATAGGTAAGGGCAAGGCCCGAAGCCATCCGTTTGATGACCGCATGGTCGAGATCCCGCTCGTATGTTCGAATCGCCGAACGCTGAACGCCGGCCTCGGCGAGGCCGCTTTCGAGCAGATCCACATGCCGCTCCTCGCCACCCGCCAATCGGTAGCGATTATGTGCGATCAGGATCCGCACCGCTAGTCGTCCTGGAGTGAAGCCTCGGCGCTTCGATTCCTGCGCCGCGACGGCATGGTCAATGGCGTCGGCGAATGCATGGACCATGCGGGAGTAGTCGAACTCTGCAACATCCACACGTGCACGTGCGCCGAGCGTCCCCGCGAGTGATGCGTCGGAGACGAGCCGAGACATCGCGGCCGCGAGCGCGTCGGGCGTCTTCTCTGGAACCACGAAACCGTTTCTGCCGTCTTGAACGAGTCCGCCCGCCGCAGCACCAACCGCATCTGTCGTGATCACCGGGCACTCCGGCGGCCATCGCTTCATTGATCACCAGGCCCCACGGCTCGCGTCCCCATTTTGTTGTGACGGACGGAAGCACGAGACAGCGGGCGTGTGCAAGCTCGCCGGGAATAGCTTCGTGTGGCGTGTAACCGAGAACCTCGATTCCCGATTCGACGCTCGCAGCTGCTCGAACCTTTCCCGCAAGCGAGCCCGTCCCGATGAGCCGAAGCACTATGCCGTCACCATTTCTCTTCATCGCCGAAAATGCCGTGAGCAGTTCCGGAATTCCCTTGCTCTCTTCCAGCTGGCCGACGTACAGAATTCGCGCCGGTTCCGGGAAATTCGGTGCGACGGCTGCTAAATGGCGTTGAATCGATTGCCTGTCCGGCCACGTAGACCTTTTCCAGGTGTGACCCCTGGGACCGCACCAATGAAACCCTCTGACGTGATCCCCGTAGGTGACAATGGCGTCAGCCCCACGGTAAATGTGTTCGACCCATGGCCGCGACGCCCGGTGCGCCACTGTTTGAGGATGGTGCCACAGCCCGCTCCAGAGGACGAACGGAAGGGCCCTGCGCCGGGCGAGATGATACGTAAAGGGCAGCATCAGCCGTCCATTGATGCACTTCACCACGACGTCATAGTTCTCCGGCCGTAGCTCAGTGTGAAGTCCGACCAGCAGCGGATGATCCGGCGATCGAGACACGTCGAACATCCCGCACAGGTAGGCTACCCGGCTCATGTTTCAGTGCCGGGCCCAGGTAACGTTCCTCGCCCTGAGGAGAAGAAAAAGAAGCTGGTCTCGAAACGTCGGGCCAGGAGCTCGAAGAGCGGACGCCGGTAGTATGGACAGAGATTCGTAATAAACGCAACACGGTAGGGCACTCATCGTCGCTCTGGCGGCTTAACTCTTCGGCGCTTGGCGGCGTTAGATCTGTGGTTGGATCGTGTGAAGGTCTGCCGTCGGTCGAAGTAGCGACGGCAGGGCCCGAACATATGGGGAAAGCCAGAAGACGGGCCAGGCTGGTCCGCCGTGGCGCCTGAGGTAGCGGGCCCTCGCCCGGGGCGGGTGCCCTTTCCTGCTGACCAGAGCCCGCAGCCGATCCCGCACGGAGAGGGTGGGGTCCGCCCACGGCGGCGTGCCGCCATGATCCCTTGCGCAAGTGCCTACTGTTCCCGGGGCCAATAGCCGCGGGACTCCGACGCTTGGCGGCTCGCAGTCCGTAGTCGTAGTCGGCTGCCGCGTGCTCGAATTCACCATCAATACGCCCAACCCGCTCAAACGCTGCCCGCGAAACGAGTACGACATTCCCATTGAAGGTGTCGACTTCGATCGGCCTATCGGTGGGCGAGATCAGGGCGAAACGTAACGGGTGTAGCCGAGAACGATGGACGCCCGAGTACGTAACGGTACCGGCTGGACGGGTCGCGGACCGCCCCAACCACGATGTACGCATTACCGGGCGCACCCACCCCCGTGTCTATGAGTCGTCCGCACGGCTCCTTGGTCGAGTACCACGTCGTCGTTGAGCCAAAGTAGATAATCGGGGTCGGAGGTCAGGGCTGCCTCTTCTGCAGTCGCCATCGCGCGAGCCCAGAACATGTCCCCGCTTCCGATAATCACACGGGTGCGTGGGAAGCGCTCTCGTACGGCAGCCGCAGTCCCGTCAACGCTTCCATCGTCAACGACGACGGCAGAAAGGGCGACGTCAGACGCGACCTTCTGGCTGAAATACGAGGAAAGGCAATCGAGCAGCCTTTCGCACCTGTTGTGAGTTGCCAAGAGCGCGATAACTCTCAATGGACGATACCCCCGCTGACGCTGCATGCGGCCCTCTGTCATGGTCTAACCAGTGCGTGAGCCTGCCACCCAAGATCGTCTTGCACGCTAGCGCATGCGTCCGTAGCGCCACCTGCCACTACGGATCGAGCGATGAGCGGCGCGGCGAGTAGCCGCGTAATTGCGCGCGACTCGCTTACCTGAGCGCAGCCAGGGCACGGACAATGCTTTCGTCTTCCTCCGCTCCGATTCGCCGCCCCAGGACCCGCATCGCGGGAATCCGCGGTCCTACCGAGAGCAACGCTCCGATTACCCCGGCCCCCACCCCGACTTGGGCGGCTACCTGAATAAGAATGTCCGCCCCGGCGAGTAGGTGTGCACAGGCAAAGGCCGCAGCGAAGGCGCCGATCGCCATCGCGATGTGGACCAACTGCCCCCTCAGCACCCAGCGGAAGTCGAGCAGACCCCTACGAATGAAGATCTCGAGGGTAAGCGCATACGCGATCCACTGTGCAGCGGCGATGCCTGCCACGAGGAAGCTCAATCCGAGGTCAGCGATGCTAACGCCGACGACGGCAGCGACAACGCCCGCCAGAAATACCACCTGGCGTGTGGCGATGATCCGCATCCATCCCATCGCTTCCGCGGCGTTCGTGAGAAGCCCGGCTGGAATGCTCGCAGCGGCCGCCACTGCGAAAAAGAGAAGCAGCGGCGACGCGTCATGCCCAGCGGGAGCCGAGAAGAACATGAACGATCACTGGCGCCGCGCCAGCGATTAATGCGAACAGCGGCCAGACGAAGCCGGTTACGAGTGTCAGCGCCTCATCCAGAAGGACCTTGGTCCGTGTCAGATCGTCCCGGACGCGCCCATACATCGGATAAAGGACCCTGTAGACGCTTCTTACCACGTATTCAGCCGGCAGCCCCGCAATCAAATACGCTCGTGAATACAGGCCGAGAGCGACAGAGCCGAAGGTACGCGCGACGAACCAAGCTGGGCGCAGTAATCGTTAGGAACAGAAAGAAGCCCAATCCGCCCACCTGGGTCGCGAAGGTGAACAACTCCCGCGCCTCTTCCATGTCAAACGAAAGCTGTAGTTGACGTCTGACGGTCAAGCGTCGCAGCCGCCACTAACATCAATGCCCCTAGCGCTTGCCCCAAAGCGAGGGCGAGCGCTGAGTGCAACGAGACCGCGAGCACCACTCCACTCGCGAGCCCGGTCGACTGCCGAACTGGTTTCGACAACCACAGCCTTGCGGAACTTGAGATCCCGTCGCAGCAGGGCGAGCGGAACCGTCGCCATAGAGGTGAGACACAGCGTGATGGCCATGGCACGGACAACCCAATCGGCGGCGGTATCCCCCAGGCATCCGCCCACCATGAGGCGCCAACCCAGAGCGCCCCCGCTACGAAGAGGGAGCTGGCTAGCGAGAGGGCAAGCGCCGTCCCCACCGTCCTTTCGCCGAGCCGTGACCGACGCTGCAGCCCGGGTCCGACCGCCGCCATCGTGAGATAGCCGGCAAAGCCGGCCGCGGCCGTCGCCGTGGCATAAAGGCCGAATTCATGCGGCGCAACCAGACGCGCTGTTACGGCGGTCGAAGCGATCTGTGCCAGCACCAGCACCACAGACCCGCCCCAGTTCCACGCCACCCCGCCGAGCGCACTCCTCGCGAGCGAGGGGCGGTCCTCCTGGCGGCCCCTGGACTCGCGGTTCCCGCTATCCGCTTGCGTCGGCTTGCCACCGATCCGCGAGCGTGGCGACCCCGTGGAATCTTCGCCAATCCCCACCGAAGGTGGCAACTCTACCCACCGCCGCAGGGCCAAATGTCCTCCACCGGCATCCGACTGGCAGGGTAACCGACGGATTCAGTCCGCTGCGCAGAGGTGGTCGCAATACGCTGACACACGATGATGACTTCAATCGCCATCGTCGGCCCCTCGAGTCCGAAGGAGCTGGCCATGCACCTCGACGGCGCGGACCAGAAGAGGGCCCTCGGCATGCCCGGGTTGGGCGGCCGCTCGGTCAACAATCTGGTCAGCGCAGTCATCGACGCCGGCACATCGGTCGAGCTGGTGACCCTGGCATGCCGGAGCCTGACGGGTAGCGTCGTCCTCGAGGGCTCCAAGCTGCAGGATTCTGGCGGCGCCTTACCGTGCTCGACACCGCGCGCGCGACCTCTTTCGTGCCGAGCGACGCCACATCGAGCGACTTCTGACCCGAACCTCAGGCTCCTGTGGTCGGTCGCGCAATGGACCTACGAGTTCGCACTCGGCGCCCTGGCAGGATGGCCGTCCCACCTTGGTCATTGCGCGCGATTCCCCGCTCACCATCCTGCGGTACCTCCCGGACCCGTACCGCGTCATCCGAACGGCGCTGGCGGTCTTCGACGCGTGTTCGGGCCGACCATCTCGTCGCGAACTCGCCGTATACGGCCCGCGCGTGGCGGCGTCAAATGCTCTACCGGCGCGAGATACCGGTGGTGCCGAATGTCGTGATGCCCGCCGCCACTGCATCGAACGGCTCCCGCGACAATCGAGTTCCGGTGATCTTGGACGTCACCGATAACGGCCGCCGGAAGAATGCGCATTCGCTCGTCCGCGCCATGACCGGGGTGCTTGCCTCATATCCCGAGACCCGTCTGCGCTTGGTCGGACCCGGTCTCACGGCGAGCTCGGCGGAAGCGCAACTCGCCGACCGCCTTGGGGTTCGCCACGCGATCGAGTTTCTGGGGCCGCGTGGATGGCGACCAAGTGGATGCCGAGTACTCAAACGGCAACCATCTTCGTCCACCCCGCGCTCGAGGAATCCTTCGGAATGACGCGTCGGCGAAGCGATGTCCCACGGTCTTCCGGTGATCGGCGGGCGCCAATGCAGGAGCAGTTCCCTGGCTCCTGGACCAGGGTCGAGCAGGCTTGCCTGGTGGATCCCCGGTATCCCGCGGCGATCGCGGCGGCGGCCTGTCGCCTGATCGGCGAGCCAACGCTACGCGACCGGTTGGGTGCGGCCGCGGTGCGGCGCGTGCAAGAAACCTTCTCCCCATCAGTAGTCGCGCCTCAGTTGCTGCAGCTCTGTGACGACGTAGGAAGTTAGGCGCTGACGTTAGTGGTCCGAGTGCGTTCGCTTCCGCGAGCGCCGAAAGAGCGATCGTGCCCGAGCGCAGCCTCGTAGGCCTCGACGTACTCGGCTACGCCTCGTTCGGGCGTAAGGCGAGCCCGTGCCTCGGCGGCGGAGGCCTCGGTCGCGTCGCGGCTCGGACCCTCGGCGAGCGTCCTGGTGATGGCGGCGGACCACGCGCGCGGTTGCAACGGAAGGAGCGTCGCCGAGCGCATTGCGGTCAGCCACTGCAGACCGACGGAATCCGCCGCCAGCACGGGAACGCCCGCACAGAGCGCCTCGCCTGCGACGAGGGAAAACCCCTCGTACAGCGATGGCAGCAGCAGGAGGTCGCTCGCAGCGAGCAGGGCCGGGATGTCATCCCGCCTTCCGAGATGATGAACAGTATGTCGGGCGGGCAGATTGCGCCATGCCCTTGCCTCAGCTTCAGGTTCCTGGCGCCGTTGGCCGGCGTGAAGAAGTTCCACATGGGTCTCCACTGCCTGGAGCGCCTCCGGGATCAGCGCATGGTTCTTTGCGACGCCACAGTTCCCAATCAATGCCAGCACCGGCGCGTCCGGCGCGATACCGAGTTCCCGGCGCACACCAGCAGCGGCATCGCTGGTCGCCTCAACCCTGATCCTGTCGACGTCGACCCAGTTCTCGACAACTCGAGTGGGGCGGTGTGGGAAGTAGGAGCGTTCCGTCGCTGCTACTTCGGATGAGCACGCCACCCAGACAACGCCGAGCCGACGCGCAAACGCCACTCGGATGGTGCGGCGGACGCGAAGCTGGCCCGTGAAGCGGAAGTTGCTGTGGACCGTACGGACGATTCCCTCGACGCCGGGGCAGAGCTGCCGCCAGAAGGGCCACGGCGTCGTAACAACTCTCGCTGTGGATGTGGACTATTTGCGGCCTGACGATCCGAAGCGTCCGCCACAGAGCGGCCAACCCACCGACCGATCGCACGTCGGGGAGGAGGCGGACCTCGTAGCCCACCTCGGTCAGGGTCGGCGCGAACGGATGCGTCTCCTCCGCCATTCCGACAACGATGGGCTCGATGCCGGCAGCTCGCCAGTGGTCGAACGAGCACGCAAGCATCCGCTCCGCCCCGCTGTGGCTGAGCTCCGCGAGAGTATGCAAGACCTTCATCGGCTCGCTAGGAGGACCTTCTCGGAGTTCGCGTCTGCGGCCGTGGAGCTGGACGTCAGGCGGGGCTTGCGCAGCGATTTGCAGGCATTTCGAACTCCGCGCCTAGCCGGACTTCCTTCGTAACGAAGGAGGTCGGGGGTTCGTGGCATCGGGTGGCCTTGGCCACGCCATTGGTCCTGATCAGTACTCGGCCAGGGTTCCGGTCCGGCGCGCTCGCCTTACCGCCATCGTGAATCCCAGCAGGGCCACGGGCAGCAGGAGTGCGGCTGAGGCTAACAGCCCGCCTAGCTGCGCGGGATCCACCGTCCCTCCAAGCAGCGATGCCCGCAGCACGTCGAGACCCCAGGTGAACGGCAGGGCCGCAGCCACCTGCTCGATTGGGGCGGGCAGAACCTCGATCGGAAAGTAGACGCCCCCCAAGAGAGCTAGCCCTCCCACCACCATCCCCAGAAGCGCAGCGGTCTGCTTGATGACAACGGTGAACGCCGCCACGGCCACCCCCAGCGAGGCGAAAAGCCCCAGGCACCCGACGAGAGCCACCACCGTCACCGCGATTGACCCGGGACCCAGATCGAGGCGCAGCCCAAAGAGCACAATGCCAGCGGCGATCATCATCAGTCCCGTGACGGTTGCCCGCAGCAGCTCATACGTGGCGCTCGACAGCACGATCAGCGAGGGGCTCCTGGGCGTCGCCATCAGCGCCTCGAACGTGCCGCTCATCTGCTCCTCACGGAGCTTACGTGAGAACGAAGAAAGGCTCGCCTGCACGATCGTGAGCAGCGCCAGCCCGACGACGACGTAGCCGAAGTAACCGCCGCTGAGGTCCTGTTGGGCGGTGAACCTCGTCTGATCCACGACCCGGCCGAGGTAGAAGAAGAGGGCGAGGGGGAATACGATCGCGAACACCTGAAGCACGAAGCTCGCCCGGTAGGAGAGGTCGATCCGATAGTCACGGCGCAGGAAGGCGACGACGACGCTCAAGCCTTGGCCACCGCCTGCTCCGGGCCGATCTGGTCTTCACCGCTCGACCGGACCGCGTCGAAGAAGGCGGCCTCGAGCGTGATGGCGTCCATTCCCTCCGTGTCCGCGTCGAGCACGATCCTGCCCGCCGAGAGCACGAGGATGCGAGCGGCGACCGCCGCCGCTTCGTGGAGGTCATGGGTGGCAAACAGGACGGCGGCTCTCCTCCTGTCGGCGAGGCGCGCCGCGATCTCCCTGAATCGGGATGCCGCAAGCGGATCCAGGCTTCGCGTCGGCTCGTCAAGAAGGAGGACCGGCGGATCCGCCAGAAGCGCGCGCGCCAGAGAGAGGCGGGCCCGCATCCCCGAGGAGTACCCGAGGACGGGTCGGTCGGCGGCATCAGCTAGCCCGACCTCGTCCATGAGCCGCGCGGTCCGGGCAGCCGCCTCGCGACGGGACATGCCAGCCAATGCTGCGAAGAAGGCAAGGTTCCGCCGTCCGCTCAGTCGCCAATAGTGGGACCGCTCATCCCCGATGACGAGGCCCGTGGAGCGCCGCGCGCCCACGGCGTCGCGGACTACGTCGTAGCCTGCGACGGTGGCGGTCCCGGCGTCCGGGAGGACCGTCGTGCCGAGGGTCCTGATCAGGGTGCTCTTTCCCGCACCGTTCGGGCCAAGCAGGGCCACCACGTCGCCAGGCTCGACGTCGAGACTTACGCCATCGAGCGCTTGGACCGAGCGGAACCGCTTGCGGATCTCACGAACTCTAATTCCGTGCACGGCCTGGAACCCTAGCCAGTTCCGGCCCCAATCAAGACGAGTGGCGGTTGAGGACGCTCACGCCTCGGCCCGCTCGTGCACGAGTAGCCCGCGGGACTCCAACTCGCTCGTGAAGGCCTCGACGTCGGCGACGGCCCGCGCCCGGTCGATGCCGAAGGCTTCGATCAAACGCTCGATCAGAACATCTTTCGTCGCCCCCGTGGCGAGAGCCGTCCACAGGACCTGACCCGTGCGGTTGATCGCGAGGTAGCGAGACTCACGGAGGTCGAGGACTACTAGCTCTCCCTCGACCTCGCGCCAGTCGACGTCGGCCTCCCGCAACCTCAAGCGGGTCTCAGGCAATCGAGCAACTCATATCGTCCCCCCACTAAAGGAGCATTGCCATCTCTCTGAGCTCTCCCTGCTGCCGATGCGAGCTCTACTGCTGCCTTCGTCCCTGCTCCCATCGAATGGTCTTGCGCCTTCCCTGTGCCGGCTTGGGTGAGCTCCGTGAACGAACCCAGATCGACGATCTGCGGCCGCTTCATAGTCGAGATGGTCCATGCTTTCCCTCCTCGTGGTTGTGTTGCGCCGAGAGGCTATCGCGGATCGGAGACTATCGCAAGATCAGATGGCCGAGCGCGGCGGGCTTGGTGATCCAGGTACTCGGCAACCCGGGTCGCGTAGGCAAGCAGCACGCCCTCATAGAAGGACAGGCCGGGAGGCAGTCGCGACCAGTCCGATCGCACGACCGCCTCGGCGGCCGGTGACAGCGCGTCGCCGTTCATGCTCCAAAGGGCCGTGTCGAGGTGTGAGCTCCAAGCCCCTGCATCCGACCGCAGCAGATTCCTCGCGGGCACGTCGTCGCCCAAAGCGTCGCGCAGGAGCCGCTTGGGCCCGGGCCCGAGGAGCTCGTGAGGATGGCATTGGAAGGCGAGCTCCAGCATCTCCCGGTTGAAGAAGGGCAGCGAGCGCCGCACCCCGAGGGGGCTGGTCCCCTCCCAGTTCATCGCCACCCACCCGTCTGAGATCAACCGGCCGGCCAGACCCTTGAGCGGCCGGCGATCGCGTCTTCGGCCGGCCCGATAACGGCTCAGCCAGTCCCGATAGTCCGCCTTTGCCTCGGGGCGCGTCCAACCAGGGAGCTCTTCCGCAGCCCGGAAGGAAATGCGCTCGCGACCGATCGCGTCGCCAGCCTTTCGCCGCGCCCATCGAAGGTAGTCCCGGCGCCCGAAGGGAAGCGGCGTACCCGACAGGAGCGACCAGAATGAGGTATAGCGGACCCAGTCGGTCCACCGCTGCCGATGCCCGCAAACCTCGTCGGCGAACATGCCGCACACCATCACGCGCACCTCCTGCTCCGCGCAAAGGTCAGGCAGGTCGCACAGCGCCGGGTGAAGGATCTGGAACGGCAGCCCTGGCGCCGCCGCAATCCAGCGACGGTGGACCTCCTCTCTCATCTCGCGCTTGTGGGCGGGCGCGATCCGAAAGCGAGAAACGATGGGATCGATGTAGGAAAGCTCGTGAGACCGCTCGGGCTCCGTTGGGGGGATCAGCGACCAGGAAGAAAGGCCACGGCCGACCGTACCCGCGGCAAGGGCTCCCACAGAGCACGAGTCGACCCCGCCGCTCAGCAGGAGCAGGTTTCGCCCCGCGGGATCGAGGTCGCGCGAGAGCGTCTCGATCAGGATCCTGCGAAGCTCGCGCGGATGATCCGGGTCGGGCTGGGGCTCGTCGCCGGCATCGGGACGGGGATCCCAGTAGAGGCCCGTTCGCGGGACTCGACCGGGAAGGAGGTCGGTGTGACTCGCGCGGGGCAAGATCGAGACCCGTTCCAGGAACGTGCGCCCGTCGATGAACGTCAGGGTCGCATCCCAGCTCGCGTTGATCAGGGGGTCCGGGTTGAAACGGGTATGAATGAACCGCGGGAAGTAGTTGAGCAAGGTCCCCAGGGCGATCCCCCCGGCGTCCGAGCGATACAGGTAGATGGGAACGAGCCCTCCGCAGGAGCGGACAGCCAGCGCCGTCCCATCGGGCCGGAACCGGACGAACCCGAAGTCGCCCGGAAGCTCGGCGAGATGGTGCGGTGATCGGTCGGCAAGCTCGGCTATGCGGTCAAGCCAGTCGAAGTTGCGACCGCGGTCGAGGCGGTCGCGTCCCTCCAGGAAGACAACGCCCCGGGACCGGACGACGTCAGCGTCTGGTTCCGACTCGGGAAGCGCGACCCGCGCGGCGACCCAGCCCGGCGCGGGTCGCCAGACGAAGTCGAACTCGCCGCTCGCAGTCAGGCGCTCCTCCATCCGATCGACGAATCCGGGGTCGTGATCCGCCACCGCAAAGAGATTCGCCATCGGGCGGAGCGTCACTGGGCTCCTCGCCGGTCGCTCGTCGGGGCGGCGCCGAGCTTCGTTCCCGCGCGCCGGGATTCACCCAGGAGGCCGAGCCCCACCAAGAGCTCTTCAGCCAGTCGCGGCGGGAAGGGCGGCCCCCAGGGCACCCTCGCGCGGTACACCGAGAGCCCCCCCGCGACCTCGGCGGTCAGCTCAAACAGCTGCGCAATCGGCTCGGGCGCTTGCCAAGCCGCAAGCCGCGGATGGCGAAGCAGCTCTTGGAGCCCCTCCATCGCGCCGAGCCGCCGCACCTGGAGGCGCTTTGCCTCGCGGGACGGCTCCGGGACGAGGACCGCTACGAGCTTCAGCGGTCCATCGGTTGGATCGGCGGGGGTCACCTTGGTCCGCCCGTCGACGGTCTCCTCGATCTCCGGTTCCCGGATCGCGCTTCCAAGGCTCGCGGCCGCGGGCCTCAGACGGAGGCTGCGAACTGCCCGGGAAGCAGATCGGCCCGGAGGTGGTTGGGTCCACGCGGAGCACGTCATCGGCCACCAGCCGGGCAGCCCCATACGCACAGAAGGGCGGCGAGGGTCGACTTGCCGGTCCCAGGCGGTCCGACGATGGCAAGCGCCCGCCCTCCGACCTCAACTGCGCTCGCGTGCAGGGCGAGCAACCCGTCGGCAGCCAGCGCGTTGCGCAAGCACGCTTCCCTCGATGAAGATCGTAATCAGCCCCGGATCGGCTCCAGGAGCGGGGTGGACTGTGATCGTGCGCTGGCGACGATCGAGGAGCACGTCGCAGATGCCTGCGTAGCGCAGGATCCGGCGGCAGGGGTCGCGCGGAGCGTCGGTCGCCCAGAACGCATAGCCGTCCTCACGGAATTCAGCGAGTATTCGGCCGGGGGGCGGCGAGTATGGGCAATCCCGGGCGTGACCAGCCACTATGCGATGGTCGGGAACCGGAGTGGTTGCGCTCCCGGACTCCGCCTCGCTGCGGTCGCGGTCCGTCTCGACCCCCCGGGCCTGCAGGGGGATCTCCGACTCGACGAGGAGACCGTGAATTCGGTAGAGGTCGGGTCGGGCGGGGCTCAAGGCGCTGGGACAGATCGAGCGCGCCGGTAGTCGGGCGCAGGGCGACGCAAGAGCTCGTTGAAAGTCGTCGAGGTGCCCTTGCCGCCAGCCTCTCCTTTCGCGTGCGGCTGCTCTGGGTCCCTTGACCGCCCCTCGCCCCGGCTGGAGTCAAGCAACGACCTGTCGAAATCGGCCCCATCGACGCTTCACATCGGGGTCTCCCTCGAGCCAAGCGTGGGCGCGGAAGCCCTCGGGTCCGGTTGTTCCGATCACGAGGTCCCGCCGTCGACCGTGTGCGGCCTCCCAGGCCTGCAGCACGATCGCATTGACCAAACAGCTTTCCCCCCATCGCCGAAGTCCGCCTTGCACGCCTCGCTCGGCCGCTGCCGGAAGCGGAGGCGGGGGCGGGGGAGCAAGCGCCGCGTCAAGGCCCCTGGCGGTCAGCAAGCGGCGCGTGCGACGTGCCGTTCTGACCGCCCACCAGGCAGCGCGCAGGTTGTTGGGATGGAAGCGGCTCACCTCGCGAGGTCCCTTTGCGGGTCTAGAGCCCGGCTCCCGGCGGTCACCGGGATCGCGCAGGTGATCATCAGCCTGAACCATCCGTCGGGCTCGTGCGTATGCGCGCAGCGCTGCCGGGAGCTTGGCGAGAAGCCAGACGGGCCGATACATGTAGGCGAGCGCCAATCCGAGCTTTCCGCGTCGTGCAAGTCGCCGATCCCAACCGCATCGAGGCTGCCGGCGGGATCAGTGCCTGTGCAAGGACGCGCATTCTCGGCCCGACGCCATGTGTTGTCGTCAGTCGCACAATGCCGTGGGCGACCGGCGGCGGAGCACCGGGAGCGTGGAGCGCTGAACGCACGTCGACCGTGCCCTTCAGGTGAAGCCGGTCGATCAGCTCAAGCCCGAGCGGTCGCATCCCCAAGCCAGCGGCGAAGCGAGGCACCGCATCGAGACGCACCGCGAGGCGGCGTGCAGCTCTCCAGGTTTCCTCGGGCAGGAGCTCGAGCGCCCGGTCCAGGTCCGTCAGCGGTTGCCTGCAGGAGGCCCGGAACGTCCCCGCGTGAAGGGCCAGGAGCAGCGCCCGTGCCGGCTCGCTCGGGACATCAATCTCTGTTCCGGATACGCGCATCCGCTCAGCGTCCCCCGCCACGACCGTCCAAAAATCCTTGTCGGGGGCACCAATTCCATGGAAGCTCCAATGCAGGTCGACCTCGAGACCGGGGGGAAACCGGGTGCTGCCGGCGACAGATGATCCCTCCAGGGTGAGCGGGATGGCGTGTACCCCTTCGACCGTGTCCGCCCACTCCGAGAAGCGACCGCCGTCCTCGACCTCGGCTTCTGTGAAGTTCCGATAGCCGATGCCCTCGAGCGTCCGCACGGCCCGCGGAAACTCGTCCGGCGCAACGAGGAGATCGACATCGGTGTAGGTTCGAGGAGCGTCCGGGTACAGCCAGTTGGCCGTCACGGGACCCTTGAGGAGGATCGCTCGGATCTTCTCGGCCCGCAGGGTCGATATGCACTCGGCTGCCGCCGCGTCGAGGAGCAAAGTCCAGGCGACGCCAGCGATAGCTGGATTCGCTGGGACGGTGGGAGGCACATCCGGAACCTTAGCCATCATCGTCGGTCTCCGAGCCCGTGGCAGATCCGTTCCTGCTGAGATGAAGATGACATAGGCTCCGCTCAAATGAGCGGGAAGGTGAATGGCGTTGGAGCGTCCCAACTCAGGTGGACGCGGCGGCCAGGCGATTTATGCGCTGCTTCTCGAGGAACCGGAGTCATTTCGGCAGGCGGCGAAGGGAATGGCGATCATGCTGCCGATCATGGTGTTGATCGGGGCTGTAGTAGCCGTGTTTGGCGTGAAGGCGGTGGACCTGCTGGGGCACGCCGCACAAGATCGTACACAACCACCCCCTCTCCGGTTGCATCGATGGAGCCGACGTTGACGCCTGGGGAAAGGGTCGACGTCAATCTGGACGCATATAGCTTTGGCGACGATCCACAGGTCGGGGACATCGTCCTCTTTCAATCCGCCCGTTCAAGCCGAGAATGGCCACTGCGGCGACTGCCCTGTGTATTCATCGAGCGGATAGTCGCTGGCCCGCACGACACGCTCAGAATCCGGAACGGGCATCCGGTGGTCAACGGGACTGTCGCCCAGGAGGACTTCATCAGGCCCTGCCCCCGGGGAAGAATCGTTGTGCAGCGATCAGTGGGCCGAGCCGTTCACCATCCCGCCCGGCCAGTACTACATGATGGGCGACAACCGTGCGAAGAGCGACGACAGCCGTTCCTGGGGGCCGGTCCCTCGGAGCTTGATCCACGGTCGGGTCGAGCAGTAAGGGGCCACCCGGTCCTGTCCTGGTGATAATGCAGTCGGCAGGGCGGCAAGGTGATCGTCGAGGTCGGCGGTTGGGCGGTAGATCGCCTCTGCCTGACCGAGGGACTAATGTGAGCGTGAAGGTCACGGAGTGCGGTTCACATGGCACGCGGGATTGGCTCTTTCTGCTCCCGGCGACCCTCTTGGCCGTCGCGGCGTTTGTGCCTACGGGCGTAGCGATCTGGGGGGGCGGGCGGGAAACTCTCGGGCAGTCGGAGGGGGAACTGAACCGAGTCCTAATCGCTGTCTACCTGCTGGGGGTGTTCATCACGGTTCTATTGGCGCCGAAAGTCGCGCGGGGCGGCGGTGTGCGGATTCTCTGCATAATCCTGCTCTATTGGGTCACGGGTGCGGTGTCCAACCTCAATGCGGGGTTGCCGATGGGGCGGCTGTCTTTCTTCATTGTCCCGGTGGTCTTCATCGTGGCTTGGCGGTATCGACCGTCGTACCGCGACGCCCTGAGCCTGTTGATGTGGGTGAGCCTCGCGGTATGCGGGGCAAGCCTTCTACTCGCACTCGTCAACCCATCGAACGCCTTCGCCGGACCCGTCCGGGTCGCGCACATCCTTGCGGACCAACGGCTGGCGGGAGTCTTCGAGCATCCGAATGCGCTGGGCCTGCTCGCGGCAATCGGGGTGGTGCGTGTGGTGGCGCCGGCGAGGGATGGCTCAGTGTGTTCAGGCGTTTCCGTCTGCGGCTCTGGCCTTGCTCGCTTCGGACTCCAAGGCCGGCGTGGTTGGGTTGTGCCGCAGCCGTCTATCGTCCTGGTGCTCGGCCAGCGACACCGGCCTCGCCCGTTCTCACCGGGCGCGCTCATTCTCGGCGGGACTCTGCTTGCGCTGGCGCACGTGTACTGATACTCACGGTTGCCGTTGTGACGAACCGGGCCATTCTCCGACTCGTTCTCGGGGCGAACGGAGATTTGGCAGTTCGTGGGTGACAGGTGGGACGAGTCACCGATCCTCGGGCACGGGCCGGCGGTTTGGTCATCGCTCATCTCCGATAGGCAGGTTCCGGCTTGGTGGGGCCAGGCCCACAACCAGTTCTTTCAGAGCCTCTACACGACCGGCCTTATCGGAGTTGGTTTGCTGCTTCTCCTGGTTTGGTACTGGACGGCGGCGAATCTTCGCTTTGCGCGGGACGGCTACCTGTTGCCCCTCGCGCTGGAGGCGGTGCTAGTCGGTAGATGCGATGTTCGAAAGTCCGCTATCGCTCGGCGGCGTTAATCACAATGTCTGGCTGCTGTCGATCCTGCTGTTCTTGCGACCAGCGAGCAGCCAGCTCGTACCCGTCCGCAACCTCGATCAGGCGATGCGTCACAGCAGGACCCTTCGAAGTTCGGACGGAAGGCGCGGGCTAGGCTCGAGGGTGCGCGAGGCGTAGAGACTCGAGTCCCGAGTCGAGACAGGGTTGGAGCGCGGTACGGGGCGATCCGACCGGGCGCACGCTGCGCGTTCTGCCGAACAGCAAGACATGCCAGCTGGCAACTTCAACCCCGGCGATCCGGTTAGTATCGACCGCCTGTGACGGGGCCGGGCGAGAACCGGGTGCGGGCGGGCACTCGAGACAGCGATCCCTCGCGGCGGTGAGCAGCGTGGACGAGCAGGCAGAGAGGCGGCCGGCGCGCGCCGCCGCTCGCGGCGGGCGATCGCGGCGCGCCGCACGGGAGGAGATCGCCGAGCTCTACGAGGAGCACGTCTGGGGCGTCTACGGCTTCTTCGGCTACCGGGTCGGCTCCGCGCGCCGATGCCGAGGACCTGACCCAGCTCACCTTCGAGCGCGCCCTGCGCGCCTGGGGCCGCTTCGATCCCGATCGCGCCAGCGCCCGCACCTGGCTGATGTCGATCGCCAACAACCTGCTGATCGACCACTACCGGCGGGACCGCTCCACCGGGCAGGAGCCGATCGAGGACCATCTCTCGCGGCGCGAGCTGATCACCGAGGATCCGGACCTCGGCCTCTGCGCCGGATCTCGCCTACGCCCTCGAACAGCTCGGCCAGCGCGAGCGCGAGCTGATCGCGCTCCGCTTCGGCGGCGAGCTCACCGGTCCCGAGATCGCCGAGCTCACCGGGCTGAGCCTCGCCAACGTCCAACAGATTCTCTCCCGCTCGCTGCGGAAGGTCCGCGCGCAGCTCGAGGAAGCGGGAGGTTAGCCGGGAGCCAGGGGCCCGACGCCGCGCCAGCCCGACCGCCACCACCGCGAGCAGGGCAAGGCCCGAGCCGGCGTAGGCGCCGATCAGCAATCGCAGCCGCTGGGGGCTGGCGGACGGGCGCGCAGCCGCCTGGCGAGCGCGCCCCTGAACGCCGGCCGCGGCCGCGGCCGCGCCTGCTCGAGCAGCCTCGCCGTCTCGAGCAGTCGCTCGCGCTCGGCGGGCGGCAGCCTCGGCTCGAGGATCTCGTCTCTCTCGGGATCGGGCATCTGGGGGACCTCATTATGGTCCCGCGCCGCTTCCGCTTGCGAACAGGGCCGAGCGGGGGTTGAGGGAGCGCGCGGTGCGATAGGCGTCGACGGCGGCCTCCGGCTGTCCGCGCTCGGTCTCGATCCGAGACAGGGTGAGCCAGGTGCGCCAGTTGGTCGATTCCTCGCGGGTTGCGTCCCGCGCCGCGGCCGCGGCCGCCTCCAGGTTGCCCTGGGCCTCGAGCACCAGGGCGCGCTGCAGGCTGGGGCTGGCGGCGAACCCCTCGAAGCGCTCGGCGCTCCGCGCGGCGTCCAGGGCGCTGTCCAGTCGCCCCGCGCGCGCGTCGGCCTGGCTCTGGCGCACGTCGCGGACGGCCAGCATCGGCATCGCGATCACCACCAGCGAGACCAGCGCCAGAGCGGCGAGCGCGATTCTCGCTTTGACGGACTTGCCCGTCTTGCCTTCCGCCTGCCGGCGGCCGCCCGCCGAGGTGCGCAGCACCGCGGCCGCCAGCAGCAGGAAGGCGACCGGGATCACGGTCATCTCCCAGACCCAGTCGATCGCCGCCGCGGTCGCGAAGGCGGCCGCCGCCGCGAGGGCGGCCGCGAGCAGGGCCCGCTCGTACGCCTCGGCCCGCCTCCACTTGCCGATCCCGACCACGAAGACGCTGCCGAGCGCCGCCAGGAGCAGCATCAGGCCGGGAATCCCGAGCTCTGCCAGCGTCTCGAGGTAGAGGTTGTGGGCGTCGCGGACGAAGCCCGGGATGGTCCCCGTGCTCGGCCCACCAGTACTCGATAGGTGCCCGGGCCGATGCCGGTCAGCGGGCTTGCTCGAGATAGGCGTCGAGCGCCGAGGCCACCAGTACTGGTAGCGGCCGTTGCCGCTCGCGCTCGAGAAGCGCTCCGCCCTGGTACTCGACTCGGCCCTGTCGGGCTGCTTGAAGTCGTCCCAGGCGTTGGAGAGCCGGTCGGGCGCTCCGCTCGCCAGCCCGACGGCGAGTGCCGCCGTCGCCAGGCCGCCGGCCAGCAGGGCCGCCGCCTGCCGCGAGACCGTCGGCCTGGGCCAGAGCCCGTGCCGGGCGGCGAGCCCGAGCGCCACCCGCAGCAGGGCCACCCCGGCGCAGACGATCAGGATCACGGCGAGCATCTCATCGCCCTGGCGCGCGGCGGTCGCGTTCTGGAGGTTGTCCTCGAGCGCGCCCCGCTGGGTCGCCGCCGCGATCGCGAGCGCGGCGCCGGCGGCGCCGAGCGCGAGGGTGGGGAGCACCTCGAGCCGGCGCGGGTGGAGCGCCAGGAAGACGGCGAGGGCGACGGCGATCTCGATCGCCCCTCCGCGAGAGAGGGTGAAGTAGGCGGTGAGCGCCATCACCGGGAGCGCGGCCGTCGCCAGGGCCTGGGTGAGGAGGCGGCGCGACTCGACGGCGACCACGAGCACCAGCGGGATGCCCAGCGCCATCAGGGCGGCGAGCCCGTTCCAGTAGTTCAGCGGATAGGCGAGCCGCGTCTCGACGCCGGGCAGGAACGATCCCAGCTTGCTCTTCGGAAACCAGGAGGGCTCCAGGCGCGAGAGCAGGGCAAGGAGACCGACCAGGGCGATCGCCGCCCCGACCGAGCGCACGGTTCTCCGCAGCGCCTCGCGATCCTGCGCCGAGAGCGACAGCGCCAGCACCGCGAGGAAGGTGAGGACGCGGCCGACCTCCTCCACGCTGCGCTCGCTGCTCTCCGACCAGGAGATCCCGAGGGCCGTCCAGACCGCGAAGGCGAGCAGGAGGCCGAGGCCGATCAGCTCCGCGCGCCCCAGCGGGCGCACCGGGAGCACCCCGACCAGGGCGCCGAGGAGCACGATCCACCAGAGGGCGATCCCCACCTCGCTGCGGACGACGACGTCGTAGCCGCCGCCCTCGAGCGCCAGATAGAGCACCAGGGCGAAGGGCAGCACGGTGCTGGCGAGGATCGGGCCGAGGCGCTCGCGGTAGCCGGCCAGCTCCCGGAGGAGGGGCAGCCGGCCGAGCCCGCCGATCTCCCCTCGCGCGGCAGGTGCATTCTCAGCAGGCGGCGTCATGGCAACGATTTGATACGCACCTACCACCTCGATCCTGACGCCGCTGTCAGTCCTTCGGCGGGCGATCCGTATATTCCGTATGATGGGAGTGCGCCGGATCGTCATCACCTTGACCGTGCTTGCCCTGGCTCTGCCGGCCGCCGCGGGCGCCCAGGTGCCCAGCGGCAACTCCGGCATCGACCAGTACCAGGAGAGCATCCCGGCGGTGGGCGGCAACCAGCCCACGGGAGGCGGCAAGGCCTCGGGAGGCGGGAAGGCCTCGGGATCGGGAGGCGGGAAGGCCTCGGGAACGGCGAGCGCGTCTGGCACAGGAACCGTCCCGGGTGGAGCGCAGGGCTCGCCCAACACGGCCCAAAGTCCCGAGAAGCTCGGGCCGGACGGAAAGGGCGCAGCCAAGGCGGCGGCGGCGACCGCCCCTAACAGCTCGCAAGGTCAGGGCGGCGTCGCTTCTCCCTCCCCAACCTCGGGGGACTCGGGGGACTCCGGCCCCGGGATGGGGGTCGCCCTGCCGATCATCTTCGCGCTCGCGCTGGCGGGCGCCCTCGCCGTTGTCATCTGGCGTCGGCGCCGGAGAACGCCCCCGGGCGTGACCTAGATGCCACTTCGGTAATGGCGGGCGGCGGGGTTAGGCGGATCGTCGCTCTCGTGGCCTGCGGGCTGCTCGCCACGCTCGCCGCTGCGCTCGCGCACCCGGCAGTCGCGCCCGCGAAGCGCGGTCTGGTGACCGGCTTCGCGGATGACTGGCTCGGTACGCGTCCAGCGATCCGGCCGAACGTGCCACCTGGCTGGACCGGACCGTTGAGGCGAGGGCCGGGATCGTACGCCTCGATTTCACTTGGCGTGCCGTCGCGGCCATCAGCGGCCCCCCGATCCCACCAACCCCGCCAGCGCCTCCTACGACTTCTCGGCGATCGACGCGGCGGTGCGCGATGCCGAAGCCCGTGGTCTCGTCGTGCTCCTGACGATCTTCGACGCCCCGGCCTGGGCCGAGGGCACCGGGGCGCCCGCCGTCGGCAGCTCCGGGCACCTGGAAGCCGAACCCCTCCGACCTCGCCGACTTCATGCGGGCGGTCGCGGCACGCTACTCGGGTGGCTTCGACCCCGACGGCGCCGGCCCGGCGCCGCCGCTTCCTGCCGTGCAGGCGCTGCAGGTCTGGAACGAGCCCAACATCTCACCAGCTTCTACGCCGCAATACGAGGGCAGACCGCCCTCAGCCCCGGCCACTACCGGGAGATGCTCAACGCCGCCTACGCGGCGGTGAAGGCGGTGGACCCGAAGATGCTCGTGGTCACCGCCGGCACCTCCCCCTATGGAGATGCCCCCGGAGGCAGTCGGGTCCGACCCGTGCGGTTTCTGGCGAGCAGGTGCTCTGCGTGCACGAGACGAAGAAGAAGAAGAAGAAGAAGAAGAAAGGCGCCTCGAAGCGGGTATTCGTGAGAACGCAAAATTGCCCCGCCCCGGTGAGGTTCGACGTTCTCGCCCACCACCCGATCAACACCAGCGGGGGCCCGCGGCGGTCGGCCATCAACCCGGACGACGCCTCCAGCCCGGACCTGGATCGGATCGTGCGCGTGCTGCGCGGCGCCGAGACCGCCGGGACGGTGTCTGCCGGGTCGGCATCCGGTCTGGGCGACGGAGATCTGGTGGGACAGCAACCCGCCGAACCCCGCGGGCGCCCCCCTCGCTATCCAGGCGCGTTGGATCGAGCAGGCGCTCTATCTGGCTCTGGCAGGACGGCGCGAGCGTCGTGATCAACCTTGCTGATTCGCGACTCCACCGGCGTGGCGCGCCGCAGGCGCCGGCCAATCGGGCATCTTCTTCGCGACGGTCAACCCAAGCCCGCATACACCGCCTTCCGCTTCCCCTTCGTCACCGAGCGGATCGACAAGCGAACGCTGCGCGCCTGGGGCAAGGCTCCGGCCGGCGGCAAGCTGGTGATCCAGCGAAAGGCCAGGGGGCGCTGGGTGGCGACCAAGAAGATCAAGGTGAGTCAGGGCTCGGTGTTCACCGCCAAGCTCCCGCTGCGCGGGAAGCAGCGGCTGCGCGCGACGGTGGCCGGCAACCAAAGCCTGGTCTGGAAACAGGGCTGATCTCGCCGGTTCGCCTTCGAGGCTGCCAACGCGGCCGGCGTCACAGCATCGAAAAGACGCTCGGGCTCTGGCTACGGACCCGCGTAGCCATTTGAGTAGCACGGCCGCGGCACCGGCGTCGGCGTCAGGTCGACGCACTGGTCGATGAACCCGTTCGGCTGCAGCCAGTCCGCCTCCTGGGTCACCCCGTCGAGCGAGCGGCGCGGATAGCCGTGCGGGTCACAGCCGTAGACGCTCACCGGGTTGGGAGGCAGCTCGACCAGCGGGGCCGGCGCGGTCCCGTGCTGCGGGTTGCCGTGCTCGTCCGTGCAGTCCTGGTCGCCGTCGAAGCCGAGCGGCCCGCCGTCGTAGTAGACCATCGCCGCGGACCCGATGTACGGGTACTGACGTGAATCGGCGGGATGCCGAGGAACGGGTTGACGTCCCAGTGCCGGCCCGGATCGAGCGCGGGGGTCTCGACCCGCGCGCCGATCGTCCGCGCCTCGTTCTCGGCCGCCAGGTTCGAGACCTGGTGATCGCCGTAGGCCAGCTGCAGCAAGCACGTGGTGCGCCGGCGTGTTCGGCAGCGGGTCCGTACGTCATGTGATGCGCATAGCCGTCCGCGTCGCCCCGGTCCCAGAGCAGCTGCATGAGCGAGAGGATCAGCGGCCGCTCCAGCTGGTTCGGGTAGTTCGCGTAGAGGCCGATACCCGGGAGCTCGGAAAACTGCGCGAAGTCGGTGCTCCGCCGCACCAGGGTCGAGTAGTTCATCCCGGTGACGTTGAGAACCGACTGCGTCAGGTCCGGCTCGAGCGCGGTCAGCGCTCCCCCCATAATCGCCCCCTGGCTGATCCCCTCCAAGTAGAGGCCCTTGCGAGGGATCGAGCACAGGGCCCGGCCGTGTTCGGGCCCCCGCCATCCGGGTCGATCTCGAACGACGGGTCGTTGGTCGAACCCGTTCGGGTTCACCATCGCCCGGCCCAGATAGATCATGTTCACGAATCCCTGCTGCATGCGGTCGGCGAGCTTCGGGAACGTTGCCGACGTCGCTGAGCGAGGTCGACCACATTGCCGAGATCGTCGCTCGAGAACCCGGCCCAATTGGTCGCGCACCAGACCGAGTTGTTCGTGTTGGCCAGGTTGTTCGGGAACTTGATCATGTCGCTGACCTGCGTGTAGTCCCCCAGCAGGCCGTGGCCGAAGATGCCGCTCTCGGCCGGATGCAGAGTGCCGCCCGTCGCCACCGAGTTCGGAATCAGGCAGCGGAACCGCACGCCGTTGCGGCCCCGTCGCCGGGATCGTCTGCAATTCCCGGTCGGGAGTCGTGGTCGACGTCCCCGTTCGGCAGCGAAGTTGAAGATGCCGCCCGGCTGGCAGTCGCCATTGTTCAGGTAACAGGGGACGTTGGTCAGCACGCCGTCAACTTGCCGCAGCGTGTTAGCGGGCAGGTTGGCCGGGTTGTTCTCCACGTTGGTGATCTGGAAGGTCGGCGAGCTGCCGTCGATCACGCCGTCGCCGGGAGTGGTGTCGCCGAGTTGCGAGAGCGCGTCGTCGCGGATCGCCAGCGCCCGCCCGGCGAGGCTGTGCT
Organism: uncultured Solirubrobacterales bacterium; assembly: GCA_963695675.1. Classification (GTDB taxonomy): domain Bacteria; phylum Actinomycetota; class Thermoleophilia; order Solirubrobacterales; family 70-9; genus DASUPK01. The sequence goes on along the minus strand of CAVOGY010000005.1, from coordinate 676,336 downwards.
CGCTCGCCACCGTGAAGTCCCAGGTCATGTACAGGTTCGAGCGCGGGACGCCGTTCTGTTGCAGCGTCGAGATCAGGTCCTCCATGTGGGGCGGCGGTTCTCGATCGCCGGCGTCCGGACGTGATCAGCCGGTCGCGGTAGACCCGGAACGGCATCGGCGGCTCGACCGGGTTGTTCTGGGCGTCGCGCAGTCCGCGCAGGGCGACGATGTAGCGGTGCCCCTCGGTCGAAGTTCCGGGCGGGCCGGATGATCAGGTTGACGTCCTGCGTATCGCCCGGCGAGTAGTGGTTCGGGTTCGGCGTCCAGCTCCGCGAAGATCGGCTGGCGCTCGCCCGTCGCCGCGTCGATCACGACGACCGGCTGGTTCGTCGTCGCTATAGCGATGCAGGTCGTTGACGGGCACGAAGCCGGTGTTGTCGAACGCGGCCTGCGTCTCGACCTGCGGGATCTTGACCGTGATCAGGTTGCCGGGGCTGAAGCCGTCGGCGCGGTTGATGTCGGTCGGATCGATGTGGACGCCGTTCGCGTTGGCCGGCGTCGAATTGACGTTCAGGTTGAGGCGCCGACCCGTGTCGCTGCTGGGGTCCGGACCTGGTGAAGTAGTCGTTCGGCCACGGCTGCAGGCAGAGCGACGGATCCATGAAGTCACAGCGATCCGCGTTCGACGTGTCGATCGGCGGGCCGTAGTACGGGCGCGCCGTCGGGTTCTCCGAGCCGACGCTGCAGACCGCGAGATCCCGGGCGAGGGGGGTGACCGGAGTCTTCGCGCTCTTCTTCCCCTTCTTCTTGCCCTTGGACTTGACGAGGCGGCCCCGCAGGCCGTCGACCGAGCATCCGCCCAGCGTGGTCTTGCCGGCGTTGGAGAGCGGGACGTTCATCTTCGACTTGCCCGGCTTGATCGCCTTCGGGCGGGTGAGCGCGACGGCGTTGCCGTGCTGCACGCCCTCGACCACCACGCGCTTGTTCTTGCCGCCCTTCACCTTGACGCTGACCGCGCCCGAGTCGAGAATCGCGTGCTGCTGCAAGCTCAGGACGGTTACCTTCCCGCCCTTCCCCTTGTGCTTCTTCTTGCCGTCCGCCATTCCAGCCAGCAGACCGGCACAAACGACCGTCAGTCCCGCAAGCGCAACCGCCGTCAAACGGGTTAGCGAATCGCTCCGCTCCAAAGGTCCCTCTTCTTCGTTTGCTCCGCGCTCATCCCGGCGCGAGCTTGAACTTATCGGATCGTTCACCGCAGGCGGATCGACCAGCCGAATGATTCGCGGACTAGTGTGTACGCGCGGCGCTCGCCGGGTGATTGAGTTCGGACTCGACGAACGAGCCAGGGAAGGAGAACCGGATGGATCCGGAGGTATTCGAGGCCAGGAACATCCAGAACGTCGTCGCGGTCACGGGGGACATCCACACGTTCTTCGCGGTCACCAACCTGTCGCCTGCCGTCCTTGCAGGGTTGGCGGCGGTCAACCCCCACATCAAGTACTACGACTTCGTTCATCGGGGCTACGGCGTGATCGAGCTCGGCCCGACCGAGGCGGTCTGCGAGCTGAAGATGGTCGACGCGCTCACCCGCGGCGCCTCGACGCCAACCACGATCGCCAAGTTCCGGGTGCCGCCCGGGGCGCGTTCGCCGGACCAGATCGCATAGCCCCGGGACCGACCGGCGGACGGATCTCAAAGCGCGCGGCTGTGTCGTCTGATTAGATGCCGCCAGCCGGAGGAGTCGATGCGAGCCAGGATGGCAACACATCGTCGCGGGGTCTTCGTGGTCGTAGCTCTGATCGCGACCGTTGCCGTGCTCGTCCCGACGCTCGCCGCAGCCCACATCGAGCGCGCCTCCTACTGGCCCAACCCGGCGCCCGACACCTCCGTCAAGCCCGCGGCCGGCGGATCCGTTCCGGCCATACCCAAGATCTTCAGCGCGCTGAAAAAGAAGCCGCCCGGCAAGACCCGGGTCGTCTGCACGCATCCGCTGAGCAAGAAGAAGGCCAACCACGCCAGCGCGAAGAAGCTCTCGAAGAGCAAGGCGATGAAGCCCGTGAACAAGGACCTGAAGACGGCTCGGACGAAGGGCTACAAGATCCGCGAGTCCCAGCCGGCGGTCAAGATCAGCAAGAAGAAGGCCAAGAAGCTGCGCAACTTCAATGTGAAGTTGCTGAGGCAGTGCCGCTACAAGTCGATCCAGGACGCTGTCACCGCCTCCCACAACAATGACCGCGTCGAGATCATGCCCGGCCTCTACACGGAGCCGAAGTCGCGCGCGAGGCCGACGAACGACCCGGCCTGCGACCAGTACGAGATCACCAACGACAAAAACCAGGCCGGCGCGGTCTCCTACGCCTACCAGTTCCACTGCCCCAATGACCAGAACCTGATCGCGGTCATCGGCCGTGGCCTCAGCAACACGCCCGTCCCACAGCCGCCGCTCCTCGACCGCCACAACATCCCCGACGCCGGCTCCTGCATCCGCTGCAACCTCAAGATCCAGGGCAGCGGCGCCTCGCCGGACGCCGTCACCATCGACGCGGGGGACACCAAGTCCGGGGACGGCACGCCGATCGGCTCAGTCAAGGACGTCGGGATCAGGGCAGACCGAGCCGACGGCTTCGTCCTCGACAACCTCAAGGTCCGGCACGCCCTTGAGCACGACGTGTACGTCCCGGAGACGGACGGCTCCCATCTCAACCGCTTCAAAGTCCCGTACGCGGGCGAGTACGGGGTGCTCACTTTCGTGGCGGACCACTCCCTGATCGAGAACTGCGACGCCTGGGGCAGCGGCGATGCCGGGCTCTATCCGGGATCCAGCGCTGATCTCGGTGAGGCGGTCCCGCCCAGCGAGCGGCGCTACGGTACCGAGCTCCGCAACTGCGACATGCGCCACAACAACATCGGCTTCTCGGGCACCGACGGAAACGCAACCTGGCTCCACGACACCGAGATCTACGACAACGGCCTCGGTTTTTCGACTGACGTCTTCACCGCGGCCGGACACCCGGGCTTCCCCCAAGATTCGGACCTGCTGGAGAACAACGACATTTACTCGAACAACTTCAATCCCTACCTACCGCAGTGCTCCGCTAGCCAGAGACCCGGGCCGAACGGCCCGAATCAGGGATGTTCCGACGTCACACCGACCGAGCCGGTGTCGGTCGGCACTGGGATCTGGTTCGCCGGCGGCAACGCGAACATCGTCCGCAACAACCGCTTCTGGGACAACTGGCGCCGCGGGGCGATGCTGTTCCAGGTGCCGGATTCCTTCGTCTGCGACGACCCCAGCAACCAGATTGCCAACTGCGACCCGACCGCGACCGTACCGGCCACCTCGTACCGCAACCAGTTCTACGGCAACACGATGGGGGTCGCCCCTAACGGCAGCGTGCAGCCGAACGGGATCGACTTCTGGTGGGACCAGGGCGGCATCTCGGTCGACCCAACGCTCAACACCGGGAACTGCTGGTACAACAACACCGGGCCGGACGGGACCGCGGGAAGCGTCACGGGCCTGCCCTCGCCGAACGGCACCCCGCCGAACAACCTGCCGTCCGACTGTGCCGACAGCCCATCGGTGGGCGCCATGAACGGGCAGGTCACCGAGGAATTAGCTTGCATCTCGGCTCCCTTCGGAGACCCGAGCTGCCCGTGGTTCACGACACCGCCAAAGCCGTAGCGCCCAGCCAGACCAGCAAGCCCCTTGGCCCCGCCTGGGCAGCCGCCTTGATTGCCATCGTCGTGGCCGCCGCGGGCTGCGGCTCCGGATCGCTCGACCCAGCCCCAGGTCGACGTCGGGCCGAACGTCGGCCAGCCGATCAACCTCGCCGACTGCAACGACTGGAACCAGGCGAACACCGAGCAGCGCCTCGGGACGATCCACCAGCTCAAGGACTTCGCCGGCGGTCCGGTCGTCGGGAACAACGCCTCCTCTCCGTCGGGGACAGGTTCCGTCCTGGACGACAAGAAGGCCTACGAGCTCTTCAACAACTACTGCACGGAGGACTTCGCCCGCGGCTTCAAGCTCTACAAGCTCTACGAGCGCGCCGCTGCCTTCACGGGGCAGCCGGCGCAATAGCGGACGGGCCGGCTCGCGGTCGCTATTCTTGGGTTCACCTCGTGCGTGGGCCGGGGGTTTTTTTCTGTCCGGTCGCACAAGAGTCGACGGCACCGAAGTGAAGTTGAGGAGACATGGCCTCTGATGTTCGAATTGGCGTGACACTCGCCTGCGAGGAGTGCAAGCGCCGCAACTACGAGACGAACAAGTCCCGGCGGAACACGCCGGACCGGATCGAGATCCGGAAGTTCTGCCGTTGGTGCGGCCGGCACACCCCACATAAGGAGACTCGCTAGGGGCCAGCGCCGATGGCGAAGACGAGAGCACAGCGGAAGGCCGAGCGGCGCCGGCGCCAGCAGGCCGAGCAGCGCCGCCGGCAGGCCGACCCGGCCGCCGAGCAGGAGGAGCGCGCCCAGGAGGAGACCCGCCTCGGCGTCTCCGGCGAGGTCGCCGAGGCCGAGGCGGTCATCCAAACCGGTGCGGACGTCGAGGACTACGGCGAGCGCGTCGAGGAGCCCCCGGACACCGGCGGCGACGGATCACCGGTTCCCGGCGTCATGCCGGCCCCGGTCCGGCCCGAGACTGCGCCGGAACCCGAGGCGCCGGCTCCCTCGCGAGCGGACGTCGGCCGGCCGGAGGACGGCACGGTCACCGAGGCTCCCGCCGAGCCCCGCGAGAGCAGGCGCGAGCGCCGGCAGCGCGAGAAGGAGGAGCGGCGCAAGGCGCGCGCCAGGGAGCTTCAGAAGAAGGGCCAGGCCGAGAAGGCCGAGCGGCGCCGCGGCCCCGTCATCGGCTTCCTGCTCTCCTGCTGGGCCGAGCTCAAGCGCGTGCAGTGGCCCGACCGCGACACCCTCGTCCAGGCCTCGGCCGTGACCTTCATCTTCGTTGCGATCATGGCGGCCTATCTGGGCGCCCTCGACGCCGCCTTCAACTGGTTCGTCAAGCAGCTCCTCTAGGACGAGCCCAAGGAGACCGACGATGTTTCGCTGGTACGTGATCAACACCTATTCAGGGCACGAGAACAAGGTCAAGCAGAACCTGGAGCACCGCGTCCACACCATGGGGCAGGAGCGGAACGTGCGCCAGGTCGTCGTCCCCACCGAGCAGGTCTCGGAGATGAAGGACGGTCAGAAGGTGCTGACCGACAAGCGCACCATGCCCGGCTACGTGCTGGTCAACATGGAGATGACCGACGACGCCTGGGGCCTCGTCAAGAACACCCCGGGTGTGACCGGCTTCGTCGGATCGCGCAACAAGCCGATCCCCCTCTCCAAGGTCGAGGTCGACCGCCTCCTACACAGGGAGACCGCCGAGCGGCCCCGCACACGGGCCCAGTTCTCGATCGGCGAGTCGGTCAAGGTCGTCTCCGGCCCGCTCGCGGACTTCTCCGGCGAGATCGCCGAGATCAACGAGGACGCCGCCAAGCTCAAGGTGCTGGTCTCGATCTTCGGTCGCGAGACGCCGGTCGAGGTCAACTACGACCAGGTCAAGAAGATAAGCTAAGCTAAGCCCGCGTTTGTGGGGGGGACCCGTAAGCGAGGGAGAGGTGGATGCAATGAGCGGCAGCGCATCGGCAGGCAGGAAGGCGACTGCACTCTGTCTTGCCGCGGTCGTGGCGAGCGTCCTGGCGATCATGCTCGCCCCCGCCGCGCGTCCGCGAAGCCTCCGACCGCCGGGGGCAGCCAAGGCGGCTATCATGCTCGCTCCGCCGTGCGTCTGCGAAGCCTCCGACCGCCGCGGGCGGCCCAGCCGGCGCGACCGTGCCCTGGGGATTCAACGAGGACTGGGGATGGTCGAACGGCGCCTTCGGCGGGTCCCAGATGGCAAACCTCCACATGCAGAAGGCGGGCGCGATCATGCCGGACTCGCTCTCGGCCAATCGATTCCACGTGGAGTGGGCATACGTCGAGGGGGTCCGCGGGACCTACAACTGGTCGATGAGCGATGCCCAGTACGCCGCGATGCAGAAGTACACGAAGAAGCCGATCATGCTGCTCTACAGAGCTCCGGTGTGGGCCCGGGATCCGGCGCGCACCTGTGCGCAGGGAAGCGAAGAGCAGTGCATCTATCCGCCGCTTCCCCAGTACGACAACGACTGGAAGGCCTTCGTCAAGGCCGCGGTCATCCGCTATCCGAACGTGAGGGCGATCGAGGTCTGGAACGAGCCCAACATCGCGACCTTCTGGTCCCCGGCGGCCGATCCCACCCGCTACTCGGCCATCCTCAGCGCCGCCCACGACGCAGTCCGCGCCGCGGGCAGGCAAGGCTCCGGTCCTGACCGGAGGCCTCTATCCCGCGAACACGACCGGCGGCAACGTCTCGGCCAAGGACTTCCTCGATGGGGTCTACGCGACCGCCGGAGCCGGCGCCTTCGAGGGCATCGGCTCGCATCCCTATCCCCACCAGGCCGACTACGTGGCCAGGATGCAGACGCGGCTCGATGCACTGAGGGCGGTCCGCGATTCGCACGGCGATGCGGGCACCCCCCTCTGGATCACCGAGGTGGGGATCTCATCATCCGACCCAACCTCCGGGGGGGTTGGGCCGGACCAACAGGGAACGATCATCGCCCAGCTCTATCACTCCATCGAGGGCGGCGACGTTCGCTCTTTCGTCATCCATCGGCTGTATGACGTCGGCTCCGACTACTGGGGTCAGTACGGGGTGCTAAATCAGGACCTGACGCCGAAGCCGGCCTACTGCCAGCTGGGCGCGGCGATCGGGACCGTTCCGCGGCCGCCCTGCTGATCCCGCCGCGCCATCCCGACGCCCGCCGATCAGATCGTCGGACCCCTACGATCTCCCCTCTCCATAGCTTTCAGATGTAGGAAGAAGATCTAGCCGATGGCGAAGAAGGTCCTCACCCAGATCAAGCTGCAGATTCCGGCCGGCGCCGCGAACCCTGCCCCGCCGGTGGGCCCGGCGCTGGGGCAGCACGGCGTCAACATCATGGAGTTCACGAAGGCGTTCAACGCCCAGACCCAGCAGGACGCCGGCACGATCATCCCGGTCGAGATCACGGTCTACGAGGACCGCTCGTTCGACTTCATCACCAAGACGCCCCCGGCCGCGGTCCTGATCAAGGAGGCCGCCGGGATCGAGAAGGGCTCCGGCGAGCCCCACAGCGAGAAGGTGGGTTCGATTACCGTCGACCAGGCTCGCCAGATCGCCGAGCGCAAGATGCCCGACCTGAACGCCAACGACCTCGACGCCGCCACCAAGATCATCGCCGGCACCGCGCGCTCGATGGGCGTCACGGTGGAGGGCCTCAAATGAGACGCGGCAAGCGCTACCGGGAGGCCTACGAGAAGATCGATCGCACCCGGGCCTACCCCCCCGCCGAGGCGGTCCGCTTGGTCAAGGAGACGGCCGGCGCCAACTTCGACGAGACGGTCGAGCTCCACGTCCGGCTCGGGGTCAACGTCCGCCACGCCGAGGAGCAGCTGCGCGGCACGCTGGCGCTCCCCAAGGGCCTCGGCAAGGAGGTCTCGATCGCCGTCTTCGCGGAGGGTGACGTGGCCCGCCAGGCCACCGAGGCCGGCGCCGACTTCGTCGGCTCGGACGACCTCGCCGAGCGGATCGAGGGCGGCTGGACCGACTTCGACGTGGCGATCGCACACCCCTCGCAGATGCCGAAGGTCGGCAAGCTGGGGCGCATCCTCGGCCCGCAGGGCAAGATGCCCAACCCGAAGGTCGGCACCGTCACCGAGGACATCGCCAAGGCGGTCGACGAGGCCAAGGCCGGCAAGGTCGAGTACCGGACCGACCGGCAGGCGATCGTCCACCTGGCGATCGGCAAGACCAGCTTCTCCGAGACCGATCTGCTCGAGAATTACGCGGCGGTGATCGAGGAGATCATCCGCGCCAAGCCCGCCGCCGCCAAGGGCCGCTACATCCTCTCGATCACGCTGAGCACGACGATGGGCCCCGGCGTCCGGGTCGATCCCGGCACGGACGCGGCGCGCCGAGATCATGGCCGGCGCGGGAGCCGCGACCACCGACGGCTCCGATGCAGAGCAGGCGGGAGCCGCCGAAGGGGAGGAGGCGCAGGCCGTCGAGGAGCCGGAGGAGGCCGCCACCGCCTAGACTGATCGGCACAGAACTGCCGCCCGAGACCGCCGGCGGGACCCAGGTCCAGAAGTCCGGCGCAGGTGAGCGAGAGTCACCGGTCGCGAAGACCGCCCGCTCTGGCCCGCCTGCGCGCGGGTCTTTTCTTGGCCGGCGGGCGCCAGAGAGATCGAAATGGACAGAGAACAGAAGACAGCAGTGGTGAAGGAGCTCGCCGATGAGCTCAAGGACGCGGAGGCGATCTTCGCGGTCGACTACCGCGGAATCAGCGTGCCCCAGGCGGCCGAGCTCCGTTCGGGGCTCCGCGAGGCCGAGGCCCGCTTCCGCGTCGTCAAGAACCGGCTGACGCTGCGCGCCGCCGACGCGGCTGGGACCGAATCGCTCAAGGAGCATCTGGAGGGGCCGACGGCACTCACGTTCGTCAAGGGCGACGCGGCGCTGGCGGCCAAGACGATCTTCCGGCTCGGGTCCGAGTGGGAGCTGCTCGACTACAAGGGCGGGCTGATGGATGGCGAGACCCTCGATGCCGATTCCTTCAAGGCGATCGCCCGCCTCCCGGGCCGCGAGCAGCTCAACGCCCAGTTCGCCGGCGTCGTCGCCAGCCCGCTCACCGGGCTGGTCCGAGGTCTGGGCTCGATGATCCAGGGACTGGCGCTTCAGCTCGGCCAGATCGCCGAGCAGGGACTCGTCAGCGGCGAGACCCCGTCCGCCGAGGAGAGCGCTCCCGACCCCGAGCCCACCGAATCCCCGGAGGAGAGCTCCGAGGAGCAGGCCCCGGAGGGCGAGGACGCCGGCCAGGGGGAGGCCGCGGAGACCGGAGAGGGCGACGCCGACATCGGCGAGGAGGCCCCGGCAGAGGAGGAGCAGCCGTCCGAAGAGACTTCAGAGGATTCCGACGAGAACAAGGAGGAAGGCGAGTAGATGGCCACAAAGGTGACCACCGAGGATTGGATCGAGGAGCTCAAGGGCATCTCGGTGCTCGAGCTCTCGGAGCGCATCAAGGCGCTCGAGGAGGAGTTCGGCGTCTCCGCGACTGCTGTCGCGGCCCCGGCGCCCGCCGCGGGCGGGCCGGCCGGCGATGGCGCGGCCGAGGAGGAGGGCGGGACGGTCGACGTCGTCCTGACCGGCGCCGGCGACAAGAAGATCGGCGTGATCAAGGTCGTTCGCGCGGCCACCGGGCTCGGCCTCAAGGAGGCGAAGGCCCTGGTCGACGAGGCTCCGAAGCCCGTCAAGGAGGGCATCGAGCGCGACGAGGCCGAGGGCCTGCTCAAGGAGATCCAGGAGGCCGGCGGCACGGCCGAGGTCAAGTAGCCGAAACCCGCGGCTACACTCGTACGAGCGCTGGGAATCGGAGTAAGATCCGGGGACTGCCCCAACCGGGGCGTGTTAGCGACCCTTGACAAAAGGGTTGCCGTGCGTTATTCTGCACGGTTCGCGCGCCGGTGAGCCCTGCTGCCTGTTTCTTGCGCGGTCTCACAATCCTTCGAATACTTTGAGGAGTCGCCCAGTTGGCCGGATCCAACGCTGCCCCCGCAACCCGTAGGAGCTTCTCCCGCCTAAAGAACCCACTCGACGTCCCACATCTGATCGATATCCAGCGTAAGTCCTTCGCGGATCTGGTCGACCCGAAGGAGGGACTGCTGCGAGCGACGATCGACGACATCTCCCCGACCGAGGACTACACGGGGAACCTCGCGATCGTCTTCGGGGACTTCGAGTTCGACGATCCACCCAACACGGTGGAGCAGTGTCGCGAGAAGGACATGACCTACTCGCGGCCGCTCAACGTCAAGGTCGCCTTCCAGAACCGGGAGACCGGTGAGATCCGGGAGCAGACCGTCTTCATGGGCGATTTCCCGTGGATGACGGACCGCGGCACCTTCATCATCAACGGCACCGAGCGCGTCGTCGTCACGCAGCTCGTGCGTTCGCCGGGCGCCTACGTGATGGAGCCCAAGGATCGCGAGAAGCAGGTCTTCATCGCCAACCTGATGCCCGCCCGCGGCTCCTGGCTCGAGCTCGAGATCGACAAGAAGGGCCGCGTCTACGTCCGCATCGACCGCAAGCGCAAGCTGCCGGTCACCGTTCTGCTGCGCGCGATGGGCTACGTCGAGGACGAGAAGCTCCTCGAGATGTTCGACAACTCGGTCTACATCCGGCAGACGATCGCGGCGGACACCGACCAGACCAAGGACGAGGAGGGCGCGCTGATCGAGCTCTTCAAGAAGCAGCGCCCCGGCGAGCCGCCTTCGGTCGACGCCGCGCGAGCCCTGCTCGAGCAGCTCTTCTTCGATCCCAAGCGCTACGACCTCACCCGGGTCGGCCGCTACAAGCTCAACGCCCGGCTCGACCTGGACATCGACCTCGACACCCGGGTCCTGACCCACGACGACATCATCGCCCTGGTCAAGGAGCTGGTCTCGATCCCGAAGATCCTCGGGATCCCCGAGGAGATCGACGAGGAGAACCCGATCAAGGACTACGCCGCCGAGGCGGCCACCTATCCGCGCGAGCCCATCCATGACCATCTCGACGAGTACGAGCACTTCGGCAACCGCCGGCTCCGTACCGTCGGCGAGCTGATCCAGGAGGCCTTCCGCATCGGCCTCTACCGGATGGAGCGCGTCGTCCGCGAGCGCCTGACGACCGAAGACGCCGACGCGATCACCCCGCAGACCATCATCAACATCAGGCCCGTCGTCGCCGCGCTGAAGGAGTTCTTCGGCTCCTCGCAGCTCTCGCAGTTCATGGACCAGACCAACTCGCTGGCCGGGCTGACGCATCGGCGCCGCCTCTCGGCGCTGGGCGCCGGTGGCCTCACTCGTGAACGCGCGCCGATCGAGGTCCGCGACGTGCACGCCACCCACTACGGGCGCATGTGCCCGATCGAGACGCCGGAGGGGCCGAACATCGGCCTGATCGGGTCCCTGTCTTCCTACGCGCAGGTCTCGGAGCACGGCTTCGTCACCACCCCCTATCGCGTGGTCAAGGACGGCGTGGTCACCAACCAGGTGGTCCACCTGGACGCGACCCAGGAGGAGGAGAGGACGATCGCCCAGGCGAACGCCGAGGTCGATCCCGACACCGGCAAGCTCAAGGGCCAGTACGTCCTCTGCCGCCGCCGCGACGACGAGGCCGTCGCCGTGCCGCCGAAGCAGGTCGACCTGATGGACGTCTCACCGACGCAGATCTGGTCGGTCGCCACGGCGCTGATTCCGTTCCTCGAGCACGACGACGCCAACCGCGCCCTGATGGGCTCGAACATGCAGCGCCAGGCCGTTCCGCTCCTCAAGCCCGAGCCGCCGCTGATCGGCACCGGGATGGAGCGTCGCGCCGCGATCGACACCGGCGACGTCGTGATCGCCGAGAACGACGGCGAGGTCACCGCGGTGGACGCCGAGCAGATCGTCGTCACCCACGGCTCGAAGAGGGAGGAGTACTCACTCCACAAGTTCATGCGCTCGAACCAGGGCACGATCATCCACCAGCGCCCGATCGTCTCGGTCGGGGACAACGTGAAGGCCGGGGACGTCCTCTCAGACGGCTCCTCGACCGCGGGCGGCGAGATCGCGCTCGGCAAGAACTGCCTGGTCGCCTTCATGTCGTGGGAGGGCTACAACTTCGAGGACGCGATCATCATCTCCGAGCGCCTCGTCAAGGAGGACGAGCTCACCTCGATCCACATCGAGGAGTACGAGATCGACGCGCGGACCACGAAGCTCGGCGACGAGGAGATCACCCGCGATATCCCGAACCGCTCCGAGGAGAGCCTCAGAAACCTCGACGAGCGGGGCATCGTCCGGATCGGCGCCGAGGTGGCGTCGGGTGACCTGCTGGTCGGCAAGGTCACGCCGAAGGGCGAGACCGAGCTGACGGCTGAGGAGAAGCTGATCCGCGCCATCTTCAAGGAGAAGGCGCGCGAGGTCCGCGACACCTCCCTGAAGGTCCCCCACGGCGAGGGCGGCGTCGTCATCGACGTCCTCACCTTCAGCCGCGAGGCGGGCGACGACCTGCCGCCGGGCGTCAACGACCTGGTGCGCGTCTACGTCGCGACCAAGCGCAAGATCGCCGAGGGCGACAAGCTCGCCGGCCGCCACGGCAACAAGGGCGTGATCTCGAAGATCGTGCCCGAGGAGGACATGCCGTTCATGGAGGACGGCACGCCGATCGACGTGATCCTCAACCCGCTCGGCGTGCCGAGCCGGATGAACATCGGCCAGATCCTCGAGACCCACCTCGGGTGGGTCGCCGCCAACGGCTGGTACGACGACGACTCCCCCGCCTACAGGGAGGCGCAGCGGAACGGTGGCCGCGTCAACGTCGCCACCCCGGTCTTCGACGGCGCCACCGTCGAGGACGTCGACGATGCTCTGGTCCAGTGGCAGGAGGAGAACGCCGATCGCGGCATCGACCTCGGGATCGACAAGCGCGAGCGCCCGGGTAACCGCTGCGAGGGCAAGGTGCAGCTCTACAACGGCCGCACCGGCGAGCCCTACAAGGGCAAGGTGACCATCGGCTACATGTACATCCTGAAGCTGCTGCACCTGGTCGACGACAAGATCCACGCGCGCTCGACCGGCCCGTACTCACTGGTCACCCAGCAGCCGCTGGGCGGCAAGGCGCAGTTCGGGGGCCAGCGCTTCGGCGAGATGGAGGTCTGGGCCCTCGAGGCATACGGAGCGGCGTACACCCTCCAGGAGATGCTCACGGTCAAGTCCGACGACACCGTCGGCCGCGTCAAGGCCTACGAGTCGATCGTGAAGGGCGAGAACATCCCCGAGCCCTCGATTCCCGAGTCGTTCAAGGTCCTGCTCAAGGAGATCCAGAGCCTGGCGCTCGACGCCAACGTGGTCTCCGAGGAGGGGGCCGGAGTTGAGATGGGCGAGGAGGAAGACGACCTCCTGCGCGCCGCGGAGGAGCTCGGCATCGAGCTCTCCGGAGTGCGCGCGGACGGCGGCGGCAATGGCTCTGATGCCGCGGACGAGAAGGAAGAGCAGGTCGTCGCCGAGGGCGACGGCGGTACTGACGGTGCTGACGCCGAGGAGGCAGCAAAGAAGTGATCGACATCAACAACTTCGACGCGATCGAGATCGGGCTTGCGTCCGGCAAGAAGATCCGGGGCTGGAGCTCCGGCGAGGTCACCAAGCCCGAGACCATCAACTACAGGACGCTGAAGCCGGAGAAGGACGGGCTCTTCTGCGAGCGCATCTTCGGTCCGACCAAGGACTGGGAGTGCTACTGCGGCAAGTACAAGAGGGTCCGCTACAAGGGCATCGTCTGCGAGCGCTGCGGCGTGGAGGTGACCCGCTCCAAGGTCCGCCGCGAGCGCATGGGCCACATCGACCTGGCGGCGCCGGTCTCCCATATCTGGTTCTTCAAGGGCGTTCCGAGCCGGATCGGCTACCTGATCGACATGGCTCCGAAGGAGCTCGAGAAGGTCCTCTACTTCGCCGCCTCCGTGATCACCTGGGTGGACGAGGAGGCCCGGCAGAAGGACCTCCCCAAGCTCGAGAAGGAGGTCGAGAAGCAGGCTGGCGAGTACGAGCGCGAGCGTGAGCAGCGCACCCAGGAGCTGAACGAGTCACTGAAGCGGCGTCTCGCCTACCTGGGCGTCGCCGACGGCGACGAGGAGGAGGCTCCGCCCGCCGGCACCACCCAGGGTTTCAACGACGACGACGAGCTCTGGGCGGACACCGTTTCGAACGTGAAGCGGATGAAGGCCGAGGATCGCGAAAAGACCGCCAAGGAGCTCCGCAAGACCTTCGAGGCCGAGATCTCCGACACCGAGGCCTACCTCGATGAGGCGGCCGAGCGACTGCGCGAGGTCTTCAAGATCTTCTCGGAGATGAAGCCGAAGGAGGTCATCAACGACGAGACCACCTTCCGGGAGCTCAAGGACCGCTTCGGTTCTCCGTTCGGCTGGGGCGAGTACTTCCGCGGCGGCATGGGCGCCGAGTCCGTCCGCGATCTGCTCGAGCCGGTCGACCTCGAGGCGGAGGCGGAGCTGCTCGAGGAGACGATCAACACCTCCAAGGGCCAGAAGCAGGCCCGCGCCGTGAAGCGCCTCAAGGTCGTCGACGCCTTCCTCAAGTCCGCGAACAAGCCGGAGTGGATGGTTCTCGACGTCGTCCCCGTGATCCCGCCCGAGCTGCGTCCGATGGTCCAGCTCGACGGTGGTCGCTTCGCGACCTCAGACCTCAACGACCTCTACCGGCGGGTGATCAACCGCAACAACCGGCTCAAGAGGCTGCTCGACCTCGGCGCCCCCGAGATCATCGTCAACAACGAGAAGCGCATGCTGCAGGAGGCCGTCGACGCGCTGTTCGACAACGGCCGCCGCGGCCGCCCCGTCACCGGGCCGGGCAACCGGCCGCTGAAGTCGCTCTCGGACATGCTCAAGGGGAAGCAGGGCCGCTTCCGGCAGAACCTGCTCGGCAAGCGCGTCGACTACTCGGGGCGGTCGGTGATCGTCTCGGGCCCGAACCTGAAGATCCACCAGTGCGGGCTGCCGAAGCTGATGGCGCTCGAGCTGTTCAAGCCGTTCATCATGGCCCGGCTCGTCGAGCGCAAGCAGGTCCAGAACATCAAGGCCGCCAAGAAGATGGTGGACTCGATGATCCCGGAGGTCTGGGACGTGCTCGAGGAGGTCATCCACGAGCACCCGGTGCTGCTCAACCGTGCGCCGACCCTCCACCGACTGGGCATCCAGGCCTTCGAGCCGGTCCTGGTCGAGGGCAAGGCGATCCAGATCCACCCGCTGGTCTGCCACGCGTTCAACGCCGACTTCGACGGCGATCAGATGGCGGTGCACCTGCCGCTCTCGGCGGAGGCACAGGCGGAGGCGCGCATCCTGATGCTCTCCTCCAACAACATCCTCTCGCCGGCGCATGGAGCTCCGCTCGCCACGCCGACCCAGGACATGGTCCTCGGGCTCTACTACCTGACCTACTCGCACGACGACGTCGACGAGCTCGATCGCGCGAAGCTCGACCAGAAGCCACATCCGTTTCGCACGGCGCAGGAGGCCGAGCTCGCCTACGAGAACGGCATCGTCCAGCTGCACGACTACGCGGAGTACCGCCGTCCGGGTCACGAGCACTTCCTGACCACGGTCGGCCGGATCATCTTCAACGACCGTGTCGAGCGGGCGATCGCGGACGCGCTCGAGGGGGAGTACGACCCCGAGCGCTACCAGTTCGTCAACCGCGCGCTGAAGAAGCGCGATGTCAACGACATCGTCAGCGACCTGGTCGAGAGCTACGGCGCTCCGGCGGTCTCCCTGGTGCTCGACTCCTTCAAGGAGCTCGGGTTCCACTTCGCCACGGAGGCGGGGATCACGATCTCGAAGAACGACGTAGTCGCCCCTCCGGACAAGGAGGAGATCCTCGAGCGCTACGAGCAGGAGACCGAGGAGATCATGAGCCAGTACGACGAGGGCTACATCACGGCGGAGGAGCGCAAGGAAGCCGTCACCTCACGCTGGGACAGCGCGACTGAGGAGGTAGGTCGTGCGATGGAGGACAACCTCGACAAGCTCAACCCGATTTATATGATGGCCCACTCGGGGGCTCGCGGCTCGTTCAAGCAGATCCGCCAGCTGGCCGGCATGCGCGGCCTGATGGCCAATCCGAAGGGCGAGATCATCGAGCGGCCGATCAAGGCCAACTTCATGGAGGGCCTCTCGGTGCTCGAGTACTTCATCTCGACGCACGGCGCCCGGAAGGGCCTCGCCGACACCGCCCTGCGGACTGCCGACTCGGGATACCTCACGCGGCGCCTGGTCGACGTTGCGCAGGACGTGATCGTCCGCGTCGACGACTGCAAGACGAAGGACTTCGTCGAGATGGCGCTCTACCGCGACGACGGCGAGCTCAACCCGAACCTGATCGGCCGCGTGGCCGCCAAGAAGTTCACGACCAAGCGCGGCCGCGAGCTCCTCAAGCGGAACCAAGAGATCGACTGGCCCGAGCTCCACGACATCGCCGAGGGCTTCAAGGACGACGACAACGTGACGGTTCCGGTCCGCTCGGTCCTCAAGTGCGAGGCGGAGTCCGGAGTCTGCCGCCAGTGCTACGGCGTCATGCCGGCCACGGGTGCCCTGGTGGAGATCGGCGACGCGGTTGGCATCATCGCCGCGCAGTCGATCGGCGAGCCGGGAACGCAGCTCACCATGCGGACGTTCCACACCGGCGGCGTCGCCGGCCTGGACATCACACAGGGTCTGCCGCGAGTCGTGGAGCTCTTCGAGGCGCGGAAGCCGAAGGGCCTGGCGAAGATCGCCGAGGTGAGCGGCAAGGTCACCGATCTCGAGGAGACCGACAAGGCCGTCAAGCTGACCATCACCGACGACAAGGGTGAGGATCACGCCTACTCCTTCCCACCCCGCACCAACGTTCTGGTCGAGAGTGGCAAGCCCGTCGAGAAGGGCGACCAGCTGAACGAGGGCTCGCTTTACCCAGCGGAGATCCTCTCGCTGCGGGGCCGGACCGAGACCGAGCTCTACATCGTCGCCGAGGTCCAGCGCGTCTACCGGACCCAGGGCGTCGACATCAACGACAAGCACATCGAGCTGATCGTGCGTCAGATGCTGAAGAAGGTGCGGGTCGAGTCGAAGGGCTCGACGGATCTGCTGCCCGGGCAGCTGGAGGATCGCCTGGTCTTCAACGCGATCAACGAAAAGGTCAAGGGCAAGAAGACGAAGACGCCGGCGCGAGCCGAGGAGGTCATCCTCGGGATCACCAAGGCGTCGCTCGCCACGGAGTCCTTCCTCTCGGCGGCCTCGTTCCAGGAGACGACGAAGGTGCTCACCGACGCCGCTCTGGAGGGCAAGCGCGACCGCCTGATGGGCCTCAAGGAGAACGTCATCATCGGCAAGCTGATCCCGGCGGCCACCGGCCTCAAGCACTACCGCTCGCTGCAGATCGAGCCGGTGGAGCCGGCCCAGCCCCCTGTCGAGGAGTTCTCAGAGGAGGAGCTCGCCAAGGAGCTGGAGGTCGCCGGTGACCGCGAGGGATCCCAGCTCGAGGGCTTCGGCCCCTCGTTCGCCGAGGAGCTCGAGGAGCTCGCCTCGGAGATCGAGCAGCCGGGCGCCGGTCAGACCGCCGGATCGCCCGAAGAAGAGTCCCAAAGCTCGTAGGACGGAAGCGCTAGGCGGGCGGGTCCTGTCGTCATAGGAACCTCCCATCGACGCTCAGTAATCGCGTCGATGGGCCCCTCCTATGACGCCACCCGCCCGACTATCGCTTCGGTTGACGGCCTACTGGCTCTGCACTAGGCCGACCAGGTGGCCTTCGGGGTCGTTGAAGAGGCCGATGGTCAGGTCCTCAGTCATTGACTCGGGGCCCATCACTCTCGTGCCGCCGAGCTTCTCGACCTGATCGAGGGAGGCGCCCACGTCCGGGACCTCGATGTAGAAGGTGACGTGGCCGTCGTAGCCCTCGGGGCCCACCCCGACGCCCCCGCCGATCCCGATGCCGTCAGGATTGGTATTGCCCTCGCGGGGCACAATCGCGTACGGAGGGACTCCCTCCTGACCCGCCGCGGGCGGCGCGTCATAGCTCCAGCCGGCGACCTCGGAGTAGAAGCTCTTCAGCTCGTCGATGTCCTTGCCGACGACCTCGAAATGCACCACTGGTTGTCCCATGCGGTTCCCTCCTGTTAGTTGAGTCGCGTGCTAGCTGCCGACCGGTGTGCGCTCGCGCCCCTCGTGCGCGGCCATCCCGGGAGCGAGGCGCGGCTCGATCACCGACGTCCGCGTGCGGCCCCCCGGGGGGCAACCGGGCTGCGCCTGCGCGGCGCCGCCGTGCGGGCCGCGGCGGCGCGGGTCGCGCGGCTTGCTCGGATCGCGCCGCCAGCGCCTGAAGCTGTGATCGTCCCCGCCGCCGGCATCGTCCAGCTCGGGCTCGGCCCGCGCCGCCCACCAGATCAGCCAGAGGCCGAAGAGGACCGGGATCTTCAGGATCACGGCCAGAAACACGATCGGCAGCACCCCATCCATCTCGGCGAGTCTACCCCGGACGGCGGTCTCGGAGCGGGCGCGGTGGGTAATCAAACCCCGGCAATGAAGGGCGTGTGGGGGGGCGAGCTGAGGCCGTTGCGCAATCAGGTAGCCAATGGGGTACTCAGGCGCGCAATCGGCCGCGATCTGGCGGCTGGCGAGGAGGCAGCACGGGGTGTTGAGCCACGAGCAGCTCCGCGCGCACGGCGTAACCGCTCAGTCGATCAAGCACCGCGTCTCGACCGCGCGCTTGCACCCCATTCATCGCGGTGTTTACGCACTTGGTCGCCCGGAGGTGACCCGGAATGGCCGCTGGATGGCCGCCGTTCTTCGGTGCGGAGCGGGAGCCGTACTCAGTCATCTGAGTGCGGCTGAGCTCTGGGAAATCGCTCCGCCCCGGCGGGAGATCGCTCGACCGGTGCGGGAGGTCACACGATCGCCGCGGGCAACGGTCGATGTCTCGGTGCCAGCCGGCAGAGCCCCTCGCGCTCCGGGAATCCGCGTCCATAGAAGAGCATTGGAGGCAGGGGAGGTGACGAGGCGAGACGGCATTCCGGTAACCAGACCCAACCGGACGCTGATCGATATCGCGATACGCCTGTCGCGGAACGAGCTGGAGGCGGCGATCGCGGAAGCAGACAGGCGCTCCCTCACGAGCCCGGAAGCGCTTCGCCGGCAGCTGGACCGGCTCTCAAGCAGCTCCGGTGTTGGCGTCCTGCGTCGGCTTCTCGACCGGGAGAGCTTCCGGCTCACGGACTCCGAGCTGGAGCGGCGATTCCTCCTGGTGGCGCGGAAGGCGGGGCTTCCGGTGCCGGAGACAGGCGTCCGCCTCCACCGCTTCAAGGTGGACTTCTACTGGCCCGATCTCGGCCTGGTGGTCGAGACCGACGGTCTGCGCTATCACCGGACGCCGGCGCAGCAGACTCGCGACCGGCGCCGCGACCAGACGCACACGGCGGCCGGGCTGACCACGCTCCGATTCACTCACGCCCAGGTGCGATTCGCACCCGAGCATGTCCGGACGACGCTGGCCAAGGTGGCTCGACGGCTTGCGAAGGAGCGATTGCGCAGTTAGGTATCCGATGGGCTACCTATTAGCGCAGCCGGGCCTACCTCGGCACGAAGGCTCTGCGCATGCGGTCCTAACGAGACTCGCTGAGCATGCGCTCCTAGCGCGGCTCGAAGCCGTTCCGCGCCCAGGACTCCAGCGCGTCGACGTGCGCCGGTGTGAGGCCCAGGTCCGACTCGGTCGGGACGAGCAGCGTCGGCCCCTCGCGAAGCTCGGCCCATTCGTAACAGCTCTCTTCAAGGCTGTCGTCGACCCAGGCGAGGGGGCGCGAGCCGGCGTACTCGTCGAGCGCCTCGAGCTTCCAATGGGCGGTGCCGAATTGGGCCCGCCCCTCGAAGGTCAGGTAGGGAAGCTCCGGTATCCCGAGGATGCCCGGGAGATGGTCGTTGGCGCGGTCCTCCCAGCCGCTGGCCCAGACCAGCTCGTAAGTCCTCGAGAGCTGGTTCAGCCACGGTCCCGTGTCGAGCGCGATGCAGTGGAGCATCCCGTCGATCAGATGCAGCTCGCCCGGAAAGTTCCGGGGATCGCCGCGGCCCGGCTCCAGCGGTTGATCGAAGCCGAAGAGGCTGATCACGCCGTCGATGTCGACGGCCAGCACCGGCGCATCCGCTTGTTCACTCCGTCGGAACAGGCGCATCGGGATCAGATTACGGACAGAGTTCGGTGCTTCGCCACCCGGCGCGGCGGCCTTCGGCCGCTACCATTCGCCGCCGTGCCTAACACCAATCAGCTCGTTCGCAAGGGGCGAACCCACAAGAAGAAGAAGATGTCGACGCCGGGACTGAAGTCCGGCCAGGGGCGCAAGAAGCGGGTCGCCGCGCCGCAGCGACGTGGCGTATGCACCCGTGTGGCGACCGTGACGCCGAAGAAGCCGAACTCGGCCCTTCGCAAGATCGCCAGGGTCAGGCTCACCAACGGGCTCGAGGTGACGAGCTACATCCCGGGGGAGGGGCACAACCTGCAGGAGCACTCCGTCGTCCTCGTCCGAGGCGGCCGGGTCAAGGATCTCCCAGGCGTGCGCTACAAGGTCGTGCGCGGAGCCCTGGACGCCGCAGGCGTGTCCGACCGCAAGCAGGGCCGCTCACTCTACGGAGTGAAGGCCAGCTAGATGCCGCGCCGCAACCAGGCCACCATCAGGCTGCTCGAGCCTGACTCCGTCTACAGGAGCCGGCTGGTCCAGCAGCTGATCAACAAGGTGATGAGCGACGGCAAGAAGTCGCTCGCGGAGCAGATCACCTACGACGCGCTCGCTCTGGTCGGCGAACGGACGGGAAACAACCCCGTGGAGGAACTCGAGGGAGCGATCAAGCAGCTCACCCCCGTCCTGGAGGTGCGCTCACGCCGCGTCGGCGGCGCCACTTATCAGGTGCCCGTGGAGGTCCCGGCGAGGCGCGCCCGCACGCTGGCGATTCGCTGGCTGGTCGAGTTCGCCCGCGCACGCGGCGAGAAGTCGATGCCCGAGCGGCTCGCCAACGAGATCCTCGACGCTTCGAAGCAGCAGGGCAACGCCTGGAAGCGAAAGGACGACATCTACCGCATGGCGCAGGCCAATAAGGCCTTCGCGCACTACCGCTGGTAGCGGCGCCGCTCCCGCGTTCGAACGAGAGGCGCTGACTGCGACGGGACGCGGGGTGAGCCCTCGCCCCTCTCCGACAGTGAGTTCTCGTGGGAACGGCCGCCGTGAAGCTCGGTCGGGCTCGTCGCGCCGCGACTCATCGTGGCGAGCGCAGCCCCACAGACGGTGAGGACCAGCGAGCCGACCAGCTCGAGCCAGAAACCTGCGACCGGCTTTGCCTCGGCGTCGATGAACGACTGGCGCGGGTCGTCGAGCGTGCCGATCTTGTTGACGTCGGGCAGGTCGCCGATCAGGAAGATCAGCAGGGCGACCAAGCCGCAGACCGCGACCGCGACGGCGGCTATCTGAGCGAGCGGCTGACCGCGGGCCGCGATCATCACGACGATCAGGATCAGCGCGAAGATCGCGAGCACCAGCGTCGCGTAGCCATGCTGATCCGCGGCGTCGATCGCCTTCAGCGCCTCGCCGCCGGGAGGGGTGAGGTGGAAGAGGTCCGTGAACTGCGAGGCACCGAGCATCGCCGCGGCCGCGGCGCAGGCGAGCACGAGCAGCGTCTCGGTACCGGGAAGTCTTCTCACGACCCCGCCTGGAGGCCCGGCGGGATTCCACCGACCTCCTGGTGGGGCGAGCGCCGTATGTCCCCACCGGATCGGTCACTCTGTCTCGCCTCGCCTCTCACACGCCGAGAGTAGAGGGCGAGCAGTCCG
The DNA here is from genome assembly GCA_963695675.1 of uncultured Solirubrobacterales bacterium. Lineage (GTDB taxonomy): Bacteria > Actinomycetota > Thermoleophilia > Solirubrobacterales > 70-9 > DASUPK01. The sequence continues at coordinate 654,876 of CAVOGY010000005.1, read as the reverse complement.
CCACTGAGGATGAGGACGGCGGAGCAGGCGACCTCGGCCCAGAATCCCTCGAGCAGCACCGCCTGGGTACCAGTGAACGCCAGCCCAGCCCGACCGGCATCGAGTCCCTGAGGAAGGTCGATCGCGATCGCGATCGCGATGCCGATCACGCCGCAGAGCGAGACCGCCCCGGCCAGCCGCGGCCGCCCGCGATAGGTGGCAAGGACCAGCAGCACCGCGACGGCCGCGACCGGGAGAAGCAGCCAGAGATGAGCGCTCCCGGCCGTCTCGGTCCCGGTGATGGGAACGGGCACCTCGGCGCCGAGCCGTCCCGCATAGCCCGGGGCGTCCACCTCGACGCCGTGATAGTCGAAGAACTGCGAGACCCCGAGTCCGACGCCGGCCGCGACACCGACGAACGCGGCGGTCGACCGGGGGGTGACGTGCCGACGTGCGGCCTCCACGAGCACCAACGCCCCGCCATAGACCGCTCCGGCGACCCATCCGACCACGATCTGGCCGATCTCCAGGATCAATGCGATCAGCGCCGCCACCAGCTGGATCACGAAGAGCAGCGCGCGGCTGATGAAGGGGCCGAACCAGGAGAAGAGGGCCGCGACCGGCGCGCCCAGTGGTCGCAGCCTACGGCGCGTCTCGTAGGCCGCGCCCTTGAGCCTGACGCCGATGTCGACCTCCGGACGGACAGCCCGCCGTGCCTCGGCGCGCCGCCGCCGGCTCATCGCGCGAGCTTCGCGGCGGGTGCGCTCGGTGAGCTCCTCGAGGCGGTCGCGGGACTTCTTGCGGCGTCCCAGCCCGCGGCGGATTCCCTTCCTGGGAGCCATCATGCCGCTGCTATCATCATCCGTCGCTCAGGACTCCCCCAAGAGGGGGCCGTGGGCGTTAACCGTTTCGATGGAGAACGGCGCGACATAGGAGCAGTTCGGGTCGTAAGAGACGTTTGTGCTCGGGCCCGCAAGGGCCTTTTTTCTGCGCGAATTCCGAACTCAGACTAACCGTTCCGCCTCTCCCTCACGCCAGTACGAACGACAGGATCCATGCCTCGCAGCTTTCCCCTAGAGAAGACTCGAAACATCGGCATCATGGCCCACATCGATGCCGGTAAGACGACGACCACCGAACGCATCCTCTACTACACGGGCCGCACCCACAAGATGGGTGAGGTCCACGAGGGCGCTGCCGTCATGGACTGGATGGAGCAGGAGCAGGAGCGCGGCATCACGATCACGTCCGCCGCGACCGCCTGCGAGTGGCAGGGGCACCGGATCAACATCCTCGACACGCCCGGTCACGTCGACTTCACCGTGGAGGTCGAGCGCAGCCTCCGCGTGCTCGACGGCGCGATCGCGATCTTCGACGCCGTCGCCGGCGTAGAGCCGCAGTCGGAGACGGTCTGGCGACAGGCCGACAAGTACCAGGTCCCCCGGATCGCCTACGTCAACAAGATGGACCGCACCGGGGCCGACTTCTTCGCCGCCGTCGAGACGATGCGCGAGCGGCTCGGCGCGAACCCGCTCCCGATCCAGATCCCGATCGGTGAGGAGGCGGACTTCGTGGGCGTGGTCGACCTGATCGAGAACAAGGCACTGGTCTGGAAGGACGAGCTCGGCACCGAGTTTTCCTACGAGGAGGTGCCGGATGACCTCAAGGAGCTCGCCCACGAGCACCGCACCCATCTGGTCGAGGCCTGCGCCGACTATGACGATGAGCTGCTCGAGGCCTACCTCAACGAGGAGGAGATCCCCCACGAGCGGATCGCGAAGTCACTCCATCGGGCGACTCTCGACATCAAGGTGACCCCGGTCCTGCTGGGGTCGTCCTTCAAGAACAAGGGAGTGCAGTCGCTGCTCGACGCGATCGTCGAGCTTCTGCCGTCTCCCGTCGAGGTCCACCCGGTGAAGGGCATGGAGCCGCCGAGGAAGGGCGCGAACGGCAGCCCGCAGGAGGCCCAGCGTCCCGCCGACGACAATGCCCCGTTCGCGGCCCTCGCCTTCAAGGTGATGGCGGACCCCTACGTCGGCAAGCTGACCTACTTCCGCGTGTACTCGGGCAAGCTCGCCGCCGGGAGCCGCGTGTTGAACGCCTCCACCGGCCGCACCGAGCGAATCGGGCGCCTGCTCATGATGCACGCGAACCACCGCCAGGAGATCGAGGAGGCCTACGCAGGGGACATCGTCGCCGGCGTTGGGCTCAAGCAGACTTCCACCGGCGACACGCTCGCCGCGCCGGACGCCCCGATCGAGCTCGAACAGATCGAGTTCCCGGAGCCGGTGATCGCGGTGGCGATCGAGCCCAAGACCAAGGCCGACCAGGAGAAGCTCAGCTCGAGCCTGGCGCGCCTCGCGGAGGAGGACCCGACTTTCCAGGTCGAGTCCGACGAGGAGACCGGCCAGACCCTGATCCACGGGATGGGCGAACTCCACCTCGAGGTGATCGTCGACCGGCTCCTGCGCGAGTTCTCGGTCGACGCCAACGTCGGTCGGCCTCAGGTCGCCTACCGCGAGACGATCCGCCAGCCCGTGCACAAGGTCGAGGGCCGCTTCGTCCGCCAGACCGGCGGCCGCGGCCAGTACGGCCACGCGGTGATCAATGCCGAGCCGGCCCCCGGCGAGGGCTTCGACTTCATCAACTCGATCAAGGGCGGGACGATCCCCTCCGAGTTCATCCCCTCGGTCGAGACCGGGATCGAAGAGGCCCTGCAGTCCGGCGTCAAGGCGGGGTATCCGATGGTCGATGTGAGGGTGGAGCTGATCGATGGGTCCTACCACGAGGTCGACTCATCGGAGATGGCGTTCAAGGTGGCCGGCTCCATGGCCGTCCAGGATGCGGCTCGGAAGGCGAACCCGGTGCTGCTCGAGCCGGTGATGTCGGTCGAGGTCGTGACGCCTGAGGAGTTCCTCGGAGAGGTGATCGGCGACCTCTCCCGGCGCCGCGGCAAGGTCCAGGGCCAGGAGCCGCGCGGGAATGCGCTCGCCGTTCAGGCGTTCGTGCCCCTGGGCGAGATGTTCGGATATGCCACGGACCTGCGCTCCTCCACGCAGGGAAGGGCGAGCTACACGATGCAGTTCGAGCGCTACGAGGAAGTGCCCAAGAACATTGAGGACGAGATCGTCGAGCACCGTTCCGGCGAGCCCGTGGGGGCAGGCGCGTAAGCCCAGAGCCCACGCTTGCTGGCTATATTCCCCAGGTTGGTCGTTGATCCGGCGGCGGGGTTTGTGGCCGCCGAATAGGGCGAAGCCGGGCCAAGACAAAGCACTCAGAGACACACCAACTAGAACCCCAAAGGAGCGAGATGTCCAAGCAGAAGTTCGAGCGCGATAAGCCGCACGTCAACGTCGGCACCATCGGCCATGTCGATCACGGCAAGACCACGCTGACAGCCGCGATCACCAAGACACTCGCCGAGAAGGGGAACACCGAGATCAAGACCTTCGACGAGATCGACAACGCGCCCGAAGAGAAGGAGCGCGGGATCACGATCGCGACCTCGCACGTCGAGTACGAGACCGAGAACCGTCATTACGCGCACGTCGACTGTCCCGGCCACGCCGACTACGTCAAGAACATGATCACCGGCGCCGCCCAGATGGACGGGGCGATCCTGGTGGTCTCGGCCCCGGACGGCCCCATGCCGCAGACCCGCGAGCACATCCTTTTGGCGCGCCAGGTGAACGTCCCCTCGGTGGTCGTCTACCTGAACAAGACGGACATGGTCGACGACGAGGAGCTCCTCGAGCTGGTCGAGGAGGAGGTCAAGGACCTGCTCAAAGAGTACGAGTTCCCGGGAGACGAAATCCCGATCATCAAGGGGTCGGCGCTGAAGGCGCTCGAGGGTGACGAGGAGGCCAAGCAGTCGATCCTCGATCTGGCCAACGCCCTCGACGAGTACATTCCCGAGCCGGAGCGCGACCTCGACAAGCCCTTCCTGATGCCGGTCGAGGACGTCTTCTCGATCACGGGCCGCGGCACCGTCGCGACCGGCCGGATCGAGCAGGGCGTCGTCAACACAGGCGACAACGTGGAGATCGTCGGGATCAAGGACACCACCAAGACCGTGGTGACGGGCGTCGAGATGTTCCGCAAGATTCTCGACGAGGGTCGCGCGGGCGACAACGTCGGTTGCCTGCTCCGCGGCACGAAGCGCGAGGAGATCGAGCGCGGCCAGGTGCTCTGCAAGCCCGGCTCGATCACCCCGCATACGCAGTTCAAGGCGGAGGTCTACTGCCTGAAGAAGGAGGAGGGCGGTCGCCATACGCCGTTCGTCTCCGGCTATCGGCCGCAGTTCTACTTCCGCACGACTGATGTCACGGGCGTCGTCAAGCTGCCCGAGGGCCGCGAGTTCGTGGCGCCGGGCGAGAACGCCCAGATGGAGGTCGAGCTGATCCAGCCGATCGCCATGGACCAGGGCCTGCGGTTCGCAATCCGAGAGGGCGGTCGCACCGTCGGCTCGGGGGTGGTCACCGAGGTAGTCCAATAGCTCTTAGACGGGCCCCCTCGGGGGCCCGTTCTCAGTGCGGCTCTCGATAGCAAGGGTCGCGACAACTGCAAGACATACGACCAGGGCGCGGCCCTACTGCAACCGGGGCGGCGCCCTGACTGCGCGAAGAGACCAGAACGAGAGACCAGAACGAGAACCGGCAAAGTGGCTTCACTCACATCGGGAAAAATCAGAATCCGGCTCAAGGCGTACGACCACGACGCCATAGACCGGGCTGCCCAGGAGATCGTTGGTACCGCCGAGCGGACCGGCGCGACCGTTGCCGGCCCGATTCCGCTGCCGACCGACAAGCACGTCTACGTGGTGATCCGCTCTCCGTTCAAGGACAAGGACTCGCGCGAGCACTTCGAGATCCGCACGCACAAGCGGCTGATCGACATCCACCAGCCCACCCCCAAGACGGTCGACGAGCTGCAGCGGATGGAGACGCTTCCCGCCGGCGTCGACGTGGAGATCCGATTGTGAGCGCGATCGTCGGCAAGAAGCTCGGCATGACCCGCGTCTTCCTTGAGGACGGCACGGCCGTTCCGGTGACCGTGATCGAGGCCGCACCGAACAAGGTGACCGCGATCCGCAGGACCGGCCGCGACGGCTATGACGCCGTTCAGCTGGCGGCCGATCCCGTCACCCCCGAGAACAAGCTGACCAAGGCCGAGCTCGGTCACCTGAAGAAGGCGGGGGCGCCCGCGATGCGCACCCTGGTCGAGTTTCGCGACGCCGAGGTCACGACGACCGGTGCAGCCGGCAGCGGCGGGGCCGAGGCGCCCCAGGAGGTTGACGCGCCCGCAGGCGAGGCGGATTCCAAGGCTTCCGATGATGAGGCGGCCGAAGCCGAGCACGCGCCTTCTGAAGTGAAGGTCGGCGAGGAGGTGACCGTGGCGAGCTTCGAGCCCGGCCAGCGGGTGAAGGTCTCGGCGGTCTCGATCGGCAAGGGCTTTCAGGGCACGATCAAGCGGCACAACTTCAGCCGGGGTCCCGAGACCCACGGCTCCCACAATGTCCGTGCCCCCGGCTCGGTCGGGGCGAGCGCCGATCCCGCCCGCGTCTTCAAAGGGATGGGCATGCCGGGGCAGATGGGCTCTCGGCGGGTCACCCAGCGCGGGGCCCACGTCGTCGAGGTCGATACGGAGCGCAACCTGCTGCTCATTCGCGGTTCGGTGCCGGGCGGCAAGAACGCGACCGTGGAGGTGCGAAGCAATGGCTGAGGCCGCTTCGAGGTCCACCTCCAGCACGAAAGCCAGCTCGGGTACGAAGGCCGCCGGGATCAAGGCTCCGGTCCTCGAGCTGCATAAAACGGGTCGCGCTGGCGCGCGCCCTCGCACACAGGCCGACCTCCCGAAGGAGCTCTTCGCCGAGCCGTTCCACGAGGCGCTCGTCCATGAGGCCGCCCGCGCCGACCTCGCCGCGCGTCGCAGGGGAACGCACTCGAGCCTCACCCGTGGCGAGGTGGCGATGACGACCGCGAAGGCCTGGCGCCAGAAGGGCACCGGCCGCGCTCGCGCCGGGGCACTGAGCGTGCCGCACCGCTACGGCGGCGGAGCGGCGTTCGGCCCGAAACCGCGGCGCTACACCGTCAAGGTGAATCGCAAAGCGCGCCGCAAGGCGCTGCGCGCCGCCCTCACCGTCCACGCCGAGCGCGGCTCGGTCGCGGTCCTGGACGGCTCCGCCTTCGGCGAGCCGGCCACCAAGCAGGCGGCCACCGCGCTGCAGAAGTGGGGGGGAGACGCGCCGACCCTGATCGTGATCACGGACGAGGAGGAGGCCGTCGCGAAGAGCTTCCGCAACATCGAGGGGGTCAGCGTCGCCCTGGCGGACGCCGCCGGGGTCGCGGACGTGATGGGCGCAACTTCGCTGGTCGTCTCCGAGGCGGCCCTCGAGGAGCTCAAAGGGAGGGCCGTGTAATGGACGCTCGCCAGGTGATCGTCCGGCCGGTGGTCTCGGAGAAGAGCTACGCGCTGATGGGGGAGGGCAAGTACACGTTCCGGGTGCACGACCGGGCCCACAAACTTCAGATCGCGCACGCCGTCGAGGAGATCTTCGACGTCAATGTGCGCGCGGTCCGGACCTCCACGGTGAAGTCGAAGCCGAAGCGGCGCGGTCTGCACTCCGGCCGATCCCGTTCGTGGAAGAAGGCCGTGGTCCAGCTGGCCCCCGGCGAGCGGATCGAGCTGTTCGAGGGCGCGGCGGTGGAGGGCTAGTGAGATGACCGCCTTCCTCGCAGAGCACACCTGGATGACGGCCATGGCCGCCCCCAGTCGCACTCCGCGAGAAAGGCGGTCATCTAATGGCTAACCGCAAGACACGACCAACCAGCCCCGGCAGGCGCTTCGGCACCTATCCCGTGCGTGAGGAGCTCACCGGATCGGTGCCCAACAAGAACCTCACCAAGGGCAAGAGCTCGTCCGGCGGGCGCAACTCCGCAGGCCGGATCACCGCGCGCCACCGCGGGGGCAGCGCCAAGCGCCGCTACCGGCACATCGACTTCAAGCGCACCAAGGACGGGGTGCCCGCCCGCGTTGCCTCCATCGAGTACGACCCCAACCGCTCCGCGAGCATCGCGCTGCTCAACTACGCAGACGGGGACAAGCGCTACATCCTCGCTCCGCAGGGCCTGCGCGTCGGCGCGCAGGTCGTCTCGGGGGAGGGCGCGGACATCGCGCCCGGGAACTCGCTCCCGCTGGCCCGCATCCCGACGGGCACCGTCGTCCACAACGTCGAACTGGTGCCCGGGCAGGGTGGTCGGCTCGGGAGGGCGGCCGGGACGGCGATCCAGGTGGTCGCCAAGGAGGGGCCGATGGTGAGCCTGCGGCTGCCCTCCACCGAAGTGCGCATGGTTCGCGGCGAGTGCCGCGCGACCGTCGGGACGCTCTCGAACGCCGAGCACCAGAACGTCAAGATCGGCAAGGCCGGCCGGAACCGGCACAAGGGGAAGCGCCCGCAAACGCGTGGCGTCGCCATGAACCCGGTCGACCATCCGCATGGCGGGGGCGAGGCCCATCACACGCCGGGCGGCCATCCCGTAACCCCCTGGGGCAAGCCGACGCTCGGCTACAGGACTCGCAAGAAGGGCAAGAGCTCGGACGGGCTGATCGTGCGCGGCCGGCGCCGAGGGAAGAGGAAGTAGGAGTAGATCTGATGGGACGTTCGACGAAGAAGGGACCGTGGGCCGAGGAGCGGCTCATGAAGCGCGTCAATGCGATGAACGAGTCGGGTCAGAAGCAGATGCTCAAGACATGGTCGCGTCACTCGACCATCTTTCCCGAGATGGTCGGCCACACGATTGCCGTTCACGACGGGCGCAAGCACGTGCCGGTCTACGTCTCGGAGTCGATGGTCGGCCACAAGCTCGGCGAGTTCGCTCCGACCCGGACCTTCCGTGCCCACTCGGGCGCCGGCAGCGCCTCGGAGAGAGAGTGATGGCTGAGAAGAAGGACACCGAGCAGCAGAAGAAGCCCGCCAGGAAGCCGGCGAGCAGAAAAAAGTCGGCGGCCACAAACACGGCCGCCGGATCAACGGCGAGCTCCGGAGGCGGCTCGCGGGCACGCAAGCCCGCGGCGAAGCCGAAAAAGGAGACCGCCACCCGGGGCAAGGGCGCAGCCGAGGCAACCTCCAAGACCGCCGACGAGGGGGCCTCCAAGACCTCGACGGCCAGGAAGCCAGCCGCGAGGAAGGCTCCCGCGAAGAAGCCGGCCGCCAGGAAGGCGCCAGCCGAGTCCAAGGCGGAGACTCAGCCGAAGGCCGAGACGAAGGCGAAGCCAAAGCCCAGGGCGAAGAAGGAGGCACCCGAGCGGCTCGTCGTCAACGCGCGCGCCCGCTTCGTGCGCGTGGCACCGCGCAAGGCGCGCCTGGTTGCCGACCAGGTCCGGGGACTCCCCATCGATGACGCGCGGGCCCTGCTGCGCTTCTCCACCCGCAGCGCCGCGCAGGACATCCGCAAGCTGATCGACTCCGCCGCCGCCAACGCGGAGGCCAATCACGACCTGGTCGCCGACGACCTTCTGATCAAGGACATCCACGTCGACGAGGGACCGACGCTGCGCCGCTACCGGCCGCGCGCGCTCGGACGTGCGACGCGGATCAACAAGCGAACCAGCCACATCGCCGTGGCGCTGACACCGGAGGAGTAGCCAGCGTATGGGACAGAAGATCCATCCAGAGGGCTTCCGGGTCGGGTACATCCACGACTGGAAGTCGAACTGGTTCAACGAGCGCGACTTCGCGGATTACCTGAACGAGGACCTGGCGATCCGGTCCCACATCGAGAACAAGCTCTCGCATGCCGGCCTCTCCGAGATCACAATCAAGAAGGGCTCCGGCGAGGTCGAGGTGGACATCTCGACCGCCCGCCCCGGGATCGTGATCGGCAAGTCGGGAACCGAGGTTGACGCGCTGCGCCGTGAGCTCCACAAGCTCACCGGAAAGCCGGTCAGGGTCAACATCAAGGAGATCAAGCGACCGGAGCTCGACGCCAAGCTGGTCGCGCAGTCGATCGCAGAGCAGCTTCAGAACCGCGTCGCCTTCCGCCGCGCTATGAAGCGCGCCCTGACCTCCGCGATGCGCTCTGGGGCACAGGGAGTGAAGGTCCAGGTTTCTGGCAGGCTCGGCGGGGCGGAGATGGCGCGGACGGAGGGGTACTCGGACGGCCGTGTCCCGCTCCACACGCTGCGCGCTGACATCGACTACGGCTTCACCGAGGCGCGCACCACCACCGGCCGCATCGGCGTGAAGTGCTGGATCAACAAGGGCGAGGTCATGCCCGAGGGTTACCGCTCCGAGGTCACCGACCAGGACGGAGGGGGCCGCTAGCCATGCTGATGCCGAAGCGGGTTCGCTACCGCAAGCAGCAGCGCGGTCGCCGACGCGGGTACTCCAAGGGAGGGACCACCGTCGCCTTCGGCGAGTACGGGCTGAAGGCGCTGGACCGCGGCTGGATCACCAACCGCCAGATCGAGGCCGCCCGAGTCGCGATGACCCGCAAGATCAAGCGCGGCGGCAAGGTCTGGATCAACGTCTTCCCCGACAAGCCGATCACCAAGAAGCCCGCTGAGACGCGCATGGGCTCGGGTAAGGGGAATCCGGAGGGCTGGGTCGCCGTGGTGAAGCCCGGCAAGGTGATGTTCGAGTTGGCGGGCGTGCCCGAGGATCTCGCGAAGGACGCGATGCGCCTCGCCGGCCACAAGCTCCCGATCCGCACCAAGTTCGTCTACCGCGAGGGAGCGGAGCAGTCCTCATGAAGGCCTCCGAGGCGCACAACCTCAAGGACGACGAGCTGGTGGAGCGCATCCGGCAGACGCGCGAGGAGCAGTTCGCGCTGCGCCTCCAGCACGCCACCGGCGAGCTGGAGAACACGTCGCGGATCACGGCCGTACGCCGGGATGTGGCGCGCCTTTTGACCGTCGCCAAGGAGCGCGGGATCGATCTGGAACACGAGCTGAGTGCCTGATGGCAGACGAAGAGAAGAACGAGCAGGAAGAGACGCCCGACGCGGATGCGAGGGCGCGCGACAGCGCGACCCGTGATACGGAGCAGGAGCCCCAGGCCGAGGAAACCCAGGTGGAGAAGCCCCCTGCCGAGGAGCAGAACGAGGAGACGCCCGAGGAGGTTGAAGCGCCCGCAGGCGAGGCGGACTCCGATGCTTCTGGTGATGAGGCCGCCGAAGCCGAGGACGCTGCTCCTGACGCTGGCCCCGATGAGATGGAGGGCCTCGACCGGAAGGCACGTCGCCGCTTGGAGCGGTCCCGGCGCCCGGCGGAGCCGCGTCCGCAGCAGAGCCCGGAGGATCGGGCCGCCGCCCGAGGTGAGGCCCGCAAGCAGGCGGCGCGCCGGCGCGCCGCGTACAGGGCCAAGCGCCGCGCGAAGGGCGAGGCCGGAACCGGCACCGCGGCGGTCGAGCGCCGCTCCGCCGGTCGCAAGACCAGGCAGGGACGTGTCGTCTCCAGCAAGCCCGACAAGACGATCACGGTGCAGATCGAGATCGCCCGGCGCCACCCGCAGTACGAGAAGATCGTGCGCCGCTCGCGCACCCTCCACGCCCACGACGCCCGCAATGAGGCAGGGGAGGGCGATCTTGTCAGGGTGGTCGAGACGCGGCCGCTGTCTCGGACCAAGCGCTGGCGCCTGGTCGAGATCCTGGAGAAGGCCAAGTGACCCTCCTCGCCCCCGCACACTTGCGGAGAGGTGGGGTGTCAGTGTGATCCAGCAGGAGTCGAAGCTCAGGGTCGCCGACAACTCCGGTGCGCGCGAGATCCTCTGTATCCGCGTCAAGGGCGGATCCGATCGCCGCTACGCCCGTATCGGCGACGTGATCACCGCGACGGTCAAGCAGGCGACGCCTCACGGTGGCGTCCGCAAGGGCGAGGTCGTCGAGGCGGTGGTGGTCCGGACTCGCAAGCAGCTCGGCCGCCGCGACGGTACTTACATCGCATTCGACGAGAACGCCGCCGTGTTGATCGACACCACTGGCGCGCCGCGTGGAACACGCATCTTCGGACCGGTCGCCCGCGAGCTCCGCGAGAAGAACTTCATGCGAATCGTCTCCTTGGCCCCGGAGGTTCTCTGATGGCGAAGATGCGAGTCCGCAAGGACGACGACGTGATCGTGATCGGCGGCAAAGACCGCGGCAAGCGAGGCCGCGTGATCCGGACCGATCCGAAGAAGGGCTACGTGTTCATCGAGGGCCTCAACATGATCAAGCGCCACCAGCGCCCGCGCTCCGTCAAAGACGCGCAGAAGGGGGGCGAGGTCGGCGGAATCATCGAGAAGGAGGGCCCGATCCACGTCTCCAACGTGATGCTGCTCGACAAGGAGGACAACAAGCCCACCCGCGTCAAGGTCGAGCGTGCCGGCGGCAAGCGCAAGCGGATCGCCGCGAGAACCGGCAGGGACCTGGACTAGTGGAAGCCGCGACCGAACAGCAGCAGCAGGCCGCGCCGCCGCCCAGGCTGCGGGAGCGCTATGAGCAGGAGGTGATGCCCGAGTTGATTCGGCGCTTCGGCTACTCGACCCAGATGGCCGTGCCCACGCTCGAGAAGATCACCCTCAACATGGGAATCGGCGAGGCCAAGCAGAACTCCCAGATGCTCGAGGCCGCCAGCGAGCAACTCGCGACGATCTCCGGCCAGCACCCGAGCGTCCGCCGGGCGAAGAAGTCGGTGGCCTCCTTCAAGGTACGCGAGGGAATGCCCGTGGGTGTCGCGGTGACGCTGCGGCGCGCGCGCATGTGGGAGTTCCTCGACCGGCTCACCTCGATCGCGGTGCCCAGGATCCGGGACTTCCGCGGACTCAGTGCGCGCTCCTTCGACGGGCGCGGCAACTACTCGATGGGGATACGCGAGCAGATCATCTTTCCCGAGATCGACTACGACTCGATCGACGAGGTCCGCGGCCTCGACGTGACGATCACCACCACCGCCGAAACCGATGAGGAGGCCTTCGCTCTGCTCGACGGACTCGGTATGCCCTTCTCACCCGAGGGGCGTCCAGGCGAGGCCGACGCCGAGGCGGAAGCCGAGGAGGAGCGCCGCAAGGAGGAGGCCCGCCAGCGCGCCGAGGCCGAGGCGGCCGCCCTCGAGCAGCTCAAGGAAGAGAACCCCGAGGCCTATGAGAAGCCGGTCAAGGCGGAGGAAGGCGAGGAGGGGGAGGAAGCCGCCGAGGGCGAGCGCAAGGGCGAGGACGAATCGCAAGAGACTTCAAACGAGGAAGGCTGATGGCAAAGACATCGCAAAGGGTGCGCCAGCGCCGTACCCCCAAGTTCAAGACCCGCGCGTACAACCGTTGTCGCAAATGTGGCAGGCCGCGGGCGTACTTCCGAAAGTTCGGCCTCTGCCGGATCTGCCTGCGCGACGCCGCTCACCGCGGCTACGTACCCGGAATGACCAAGTCCAGTTGGTAGTGAGATGACCCCGACCATGACCAAGGACGGTGTCATCCGATGCTGACCGACCCGATCTCCGATTACCTGAACCGGATCCGCAACGCGCTCCTCGCGGAGCACGAGGAGGTGGACATCCCCGCGTCCCGCCTGAAGCGCGAGATGACCCGAATCCTCAAGGAGCAGGGCTACATCACCGACTTCAGCATTGAGCCCGCGAGGGTGGGTGAGGTGATCAGGGTCCGCCTCCGCTACACCGAGGACCGCAACCCCGTGATCAGCGGCATGGAGCGCGTCTCCCGCCCGGGCCGGCGCCGCTACGTGCCGAAGGACGACGTCCCGCGAGTCTTCGGCGGAATGGGCACGACAATCATGTCCACCTCGCGCGGGGTGATGACGGGCCACGAGGCGCGCCAGCGCGGCGTGGGCGGCGAGGTCGTGGCGCACGTCTGGTAGCAACGACCCACGACTGACCATGAGCCGAATCGGACGAAAGCCAATTCAGATCCCGGAGGGCGTCGAGATCGACGTCAAGCCCGGAGCCGTCACGGTCAAGGGGCCCAAGGGCGAGCTCAGCCAGGGAGTCAGCCGCGACATGAAGGTCGCGATCGACGACGGAACTCTGACCGTCGAGCGGCCCAGCGATCGCGGGGAGCATCGCGCCCTGCACGGTCTCACCAGGAGCCTGATCGCCAACATGGTCGAGGGCGTCACCGAGGGGTTCGAGCGGCGCCTGGAGATCCAGGGCGTCGGCTACAGGGCCAATCTGAGGGGCAAGACGCTCGAGATGGCGCTCGGATACTCCCACCCTGTCTCGATCGAGGCGCCCGGGGGCATCGAGTTCGAGGTGCCCCAACCGACCGAGGTGGTGGTCCGCGGGATCGACAAGCAGCTCGTCGGCGAGATCGCCGCGCGGATTCGCAAGTCGCGTCCGCCCGAGCCCTACAAGGGCAAGGGTGTCCGCTACGCGGGCGAGCACGTCGCGCGCAAAGTTGGGAAGAGGGCCTGATGGCCGTTCTCACCAAGCCACAGAGGCGGCTCCGCCGCCGCCGTCGGGTCCGGGCTCGCATTCGCGGCAGCGCGGAGCGCCCGCGCCTTTCCGTGTACCGGTCGAATCGGGGCGTCTTCGCACAGTTGATCGACGACGACGCCGGCCGCACCGTGGCCTCCGCCTCCTGGACCGAGCCGGAGCTCCGCAAGCTCGGGTCAATGGAGCAGGCGAAGCGGGTCGGGCAGCTGCTCGCCGAGCGAGGCAAGGGCGCCGGCCTCGAGACCTGCGTCTTCGATCGTGGCGGCTACCGCTTCCATGGCCGGGTCGCCGCGATCGCCGAGGGCGCGCGCGAAGGCGGCCTGAAGTTCTGATGGCCGGCACGGCAAACCCGCTACCTTCGTCGGTTCGATGGCCGTAGAGACAGTCAGCCCGAAGGGCCTCGATCTGCAGGAGCGGGTGATCGAGATCAACCGCGTCGCCAAGGTGGTCAAGGGCGGCCGGCGATTCTCGTTCACCGCCCTGGTCGCCGTCGGCGACGAGGATTCCGTGGTCGGAATCGGCTACGGCAAGGCTCGCGAGGTTCCCCTTGCGATCCAGAAGGCGGTCGAGGACGCCCGCAAGAACCTGATCCGGATCCCCAAGTACGGGCAAACGCTCACCCACCGCGTCATCGGCCGCTTCGGCGCCGGCCACGTCGTCCTGCGCCCGGCGAGCCCCGGTACCGGCGTGATCGCCGGCGGCGGCGTGCGCGCCGTGCTCGAGCTCGGCGGGGTCCGCGACGTGCTCACCAAGAGCATCGGCACGCAGAACCCGATCAACCTGGTGAAGGCCACCATGCAGGGCCTCGAGAGCCTGCGCAGGCCCGAGGACGTGGCGAAGCTCCGCGGGATCTCGGTTCGCGAGGTCCTCGGCGTCGGCGACGGCGCCGCTCCGGAGCAGCAAGCGGATGAGAACGGCAAGGCCGAGGCCCCTGCCACCGCCGAGGCGGCAGCGGCGTCCGCCGAGCCCACACCACCCGAGCCCACTGAGGCCCTGTCTGAGCCCCCGCCCGTCGAGCCCGGCGACAGCACCGCGGAGGCGTCCTGAGTGGCCGACGTGCAGCTCAAGCAGGTCCGCTCGGCGAACGGCGCCTCCGAGGCACAGCGCCAGACCCTTCGCTCGCTCAAGCTCGGCCGCATCGGCCGGGAGTCGAGCCATGGGGACTCGCCGCAGCTGCGCGGCATGATCCGGGCCGTCAGGCACCTGGTGGAGGTGCAGGATGGCTGAGGAGAAAAGGGTCGGCCTGCATTCGCTCAAGCCCGCAGCCGGCTCGCGGCGATCCCGCAAGCGAGTCGGCCGTGGCGCTGGCACAGGCCACGGCAAGACGTCGGGCCGGGGCCACAAGGGCGCCGGCGCCCGCTCGGGCAACAAGCGCAAGATCGCGTACGAGGGGGGCCAGAACCCGGTCCACATGCGGATGCGCAAGCTCCGTGGCTCGCACAAGAAGATGTCAATGCCCTTCGAGAAGTTCCGGACGCGGACGCAGCCGGTCAACCTCTCCGACCTCGAGGCCCGCTTTGCGGCGAACGACGAGGTCACGCCCGAGTCGCTGCGTGCCGTCGGCCTCGCCAAGCGACGCCACCCGGTGAAGGTGCTCGCCCGCGGCGAGATCTCGAAGAAGCTCACCGTCAGGGTGCACGCCTTCAGCGCGCAGGCGAAGGAGAAGATAGAAGCGGCGGGGGGTACCGCCGAGTTGATCGGTGCGGCCCCCGGTGATGCGAGGGCGCACGACAGCACGACCCGTGATACGGAGCAGGAGGCCGCGACTTAAGTGCTGCAGACGATCCTCAACTCCTTCTCGGTCCCGGACATCCGCAAGAAGCTGCTCTTCACGGCGGCGATCCTGGCCCTCTACCGGTTCGGGGCGTACATCCCGTCGCCGGGTGTGGACGCCAACGCGATCAAGGACGGGCTTAACAACGTCGGCGGCTCGAGCATCCTCGGCTTCCTCAACCTGTTCTCGGGCGGAAGCCTCTCGCGCCTCTCGCTGTTCTCGCTGGGGATCATGCCCTACATCACGGCCTCGATCATCCTGCAGCTTCTGACCGTGGTCGTGCCCACGCTGGAGCGCCTCCAGAAGGAGGGCGAGGTCGGCCAGCAGAAGATCACCCAGTACACCCGCTACCTCACCGTCGCCCTCGCTTTCGCGCAGTCGCTCGGCTACGTCTTCCTGTTCAGCTCGTCCAGCTTCGGTGGCTCCAGCGTGATCGGCGAGCGCACCTTCCCCAAGGTGTTCCTGATCGTGATCACGCTGACCGCCGGCTCCGCGGTGCTGATGTGGATGGGCGAGCTGATCACCCAGAGGGGGATCGGCAACGGGATCTCCTTGCTGATCTTCGCCTCGATCGTCTCGCGCATCCCCAGCGGGATCGAGAAATGGTGGACCAACCCCGACCAGGTCTTCGTCGTGATGATGCCTTTCATCGCGCTCGCCGTGATCGTGGCGATCGTCTTCGTCCAGGAGGGCCAGCGGCGCATCCCTGTGCAGTACGCCAAGCGCGTCGTCGGCCGGCGGATGACCGCCGGGGGCTCGACCTACCTACCGCTGCGCGTGAACATGGCCGGCGTCATCCCGGTCATCTTCGCCGCCTCGATCATGGCCTTCCCGCCGACCATCGGCCAGCTGATCAACACCCCCGCCGCACTCGACTTCGCGGCCTTCTTCAGCCCGAACAGCTGGCACTACGTGGTCGGCGAGGTCTTCTTCATCATCATCTTCACCTACTTCTACACGGCGGTCACCTTCAACCCCGTGGACCAGGCGGACAACCTGAAGAAGTACGGCGGGTTCATCCCCGGGGTCCGACCCGGGCGACCTACCGCCGAATACCTGGACCGGATCCTGTCCAGGCTCACCTTCCCCGGCGCCCTCTACCTGGGCGCGGTCGCGGCGCTGCCGACGATCCTGATCAGCCAGACGTCGGCCAACTTCTTCTTCGGCGGGACCTCGATCCTGATCGTCGTCGGCGTGGCCCTCGATACCGTGAAGCAACTCGAGGCCCAGCTGATGATGCGCAACTACGAGGGCTTCCTGAAGTGACGCGCGCCGCGGGGTGCCGGGCTTGCCCGAGCTGAACCTCATCCTGCTCGGCCCGCCAGGCAGCGGGAAGGGGACACAGGGAGAGCGCTTGCAGGAGGACTTCCGGCTGCCCTACTACGCGACCGGCGACATCCTCCGCGCCGCGGTCAAGGAGGGGACCGAGGTCGGCAAGAGGGCCAAGGAGTACATGGATCGCGGGGACCTCGTCCCGGATGAGGTGATCATCGGAGTGATCGCCGAGCGCCTCCAGGACAGAGGAGGCCGCCGACGGCTTCATCCTCGACGGCTTCCCTCGCACGCTCCCTCAGGCCGAAGCGCTCGACGCGAGAATGAAGGAGCTGCGACGGGAGACCACCGCGGTGATCCTGGTCGAGGTTTCGGAGGAAGAGGCACTGCGGAGGCTGGGTGGCCGTCGCACCTGCGAGAAGAATCCGAGCCACATCTACCACCTCGAGTTCGACCCGCCGAAAAACGACGAGGTCTGCGACATCGACGGCGGCAAGCTGATCGTTCGCGACGACGACAAGCCCGAGGTGATCAGGAACCGCCTCGCACAGTATCGCGAGAAGACGGAGCCCCTGATCGGCTACTACGAGGACCGGGGGATCCTGCAACGGGTGAACGGGGAGCTGCCCCCGGACGACGTCGAGGAGCGGATCCACGCCCTGATCGGCACGCTCCGCCGCGAGGAGGAGATGGAGATATGAAACGGTTCAGGTCATGTATCGCGGCATGATCATCCGCAAGACCAGCGCGCAGATCGACGCGATGGCCGCCGCCGGCGCAATCCAGGCGCGCTGCCTGCGCATGCTCCGCTCCAAGATCCGGCCCGGCGTGACGACGAAGGAGCTCGACGAGGCGGCCGAGAAGTTCATCCGCTCGCAGGGAGCCGTTCCGTCCTTCAAGGGCTACCGCGGATTTCCGGGCTCGATCTGCACCTCGCCCAACTCGATGGTGGTTCATGGAATCCCGGGCCCCTACGAGCTGCGCCGCGGAGACATCCTCTCGATCGACGTCGGGGTGACCTACGAGGGCTGGGTCGCCGACGCCGCGATCACGGTGCCGATCGGCGAGGCTCGCGCGGATGCGGAGCCGCTTCTCACCGCCACGCGTGAGGCCCTCTTCGAAGGAATCGCCCAGGCAGTCCCCGGGAACCACCTGAGCGACGTCTCACACGCCGTCCAGAGCAGGGTTGAGCGCGACGGCCTGTCGATCATCCGCACGCTGGTCGGCCACGGGATCGGGCGCGAGATGCACGAGGATCCTCAAATCCCGAACTTCGGGGATCCGGGTAAGGGCCCGACCCTCGAGGAGGGGATGGCGCTGGCGATCGAGCCGATGGTGAACGCCGGCGGCCCAGAGGTCCGAATGGGCTCGGATGGGTGGGCGGTCTACTCGCAGGACGACTCGCCCGCTGCCCATTTCGAGTTCACCGTCGCGGTCACCTCGAACGGGCCTCGGATCCTCACTCCCTGGCACCTCGACTAGACAGAGTTACGCGCGCACGCTGCTACCATTTCTTGCGTCGGTTCACGCTTGGCGTGGCCGACGTTTTGTGCCTGTGGGCCCGACTCCTGGGGCCCGGCGGGCTTACTCCTGTTAGATACGACCCCGAGAGAAGGGGAGATGAAGGTCCGAGCTTCCGTAAAGCCGATTTGTGAGAAGTGCAAGGTGATCCGCCGCGGTGGAGCCGTGCTCGTGATCTGCTCCAACCCCCGCCACAAGCAGAGGCAGGGTTGATGCCGGCCACCAGGACCGCGCACACCTGGGTGACGCGCGTGGCGCGTCGCACCTCTGCGTCCTCGGGCTCGCCTTTGGTACCACCAAAGGCTTCGCCCTGCGTCCTTGAGCTGCTCGGCCACGCGCGCCCCCAGGCGCACGCGGCCACGGAGGCCGGCATCTGATGGCGCGGATCGCGGGAGTCAACATCCCACTCAACAAGCGGGCCGAGATCGGCCTCACCTACGTCTACGGGATCGGCCGCCCCACGGCGAACCAGATCCTGAGCGAGACCGGCGTCGATCCGAACACGCCGATCAAGGACCTGACCGAGGACGAGGTCGTCAAGCTGCGCGAGGCGGTCGAGGGTCGCGAGGTCGAGGGTGACCTGCGGCGGGAGCGCTCCCAGAACGTCAAGCGCCTCCAGGAGATCGGCTCCTACCGCGGGCTGCGCCACCGCCGCGGCCTGCCGGTCCGGGGCCAAAGGACCAAGACCAACGCGCGGGGCCGCAAGGGGCCCCGCCGGATGAGCGTCGCGGGCCGCAAGAAGGCCCCGCAGCCCAAGTGAGCCTGGGAGGGAACCCCTAGATGGCAGCTCCCAAAAAGGGTCGCTCGCGCCGCCGGGTCCGCAAGAACGTCACCTATGGGCAGGCGCACATCAAGACTTCGTTCAACAACACGATCGTCACCCTGACCGACACCGAGGGCAACGTGATCGCCTGGGAGTCCGCCGGCAGCGCCGGGTTCAAGGGGTCCCGCAAGTCGACCCCGTTCGCCGCCCAGGTGACGGCAGACGCGGCCGCCAAGAAGGGCATGGAGCAGGGCCTCGAGCGCGTCGAGGTGTTCGCCAAGGGTGCGGGCTCCGGGCGCGAGACGGCGATCCGCTCGCTGCAGGCCGCCGGGCTCGACGTGACGACTGTGAAGGACGTGACGCCGCAGGCCCACAATGGCTGCCGTCCCCGGAAGCGGAGGAGGGTCTAGATGGCTCGTGACACCTCCGCCCAGTGCAAGCAGTGCCGCCGCGAGGGGCAGAAGCTGTTCCTGAAGGGCGCTCGCTGCTTCACCGACAAGTGCGGCGTCGAGCGTCGCTCGTATCCGCCGGGCGAGCACGGCCGTGGGCGGATGCGGCAGTCCGAGTACCGGGCTCAGCTGCGCGAGAAGCAGAAGGCAAAGCGCTACTACCAGGTGCTCGAGAAGCAGTTCGCGAGCTATTACGACAAAGCGAGCCGCCAGCAGGGCGTCACCGGCGAGAACCTGCTGCGGCTACTGGAGTGCCGCCTGGACAACGTGCTGGTGCGCCTCGGCTTCGCGGCCTCACGCCGCCAGGCGAGGCAGCTGGTCAGCCACGGCCACTGGACCGTCAACGGCCGCCGCGTCGATATCCCCTCGTACCACGTGAAGCCGGACGACGTGATCTCGATCAAGCCGAACAGCGGGGCCACGGACGTCGTCCGCGATGCGACCGAGCTCACGTCGGGAGTGCCGGCCTGGCTGCAGGCCGATTACGACTCGCTCACCGCCAAGGTGCTGAGGCTTCCGGAGAGAAGCGAGATCTCGGCGCCCGTCGAGGAGCAGCTCATCGTCGAGCTTTACTCGAAGTAACCCCCCAGATCAGAACCAGAAAGAGAAGTGTGATGGAAGCGATAACCACCCTGCCAGATTTCCAAGTCCCGAAGATAGCGGGCGAGGACACCAATGAGAACAAGGGCACGTTCACGATCGAGCCCCTCGATAAGGGCTTCGGCTACACCTTCGGCAACAGCCTTCGACGCGTGCTGCTCTCGTCCCTCGGTGGCGCCGCGATCACCAGCGTCCGCATCGAGGGGGTGGCGCATGAGTTCTCGACCATCCCTGGTCTGAAGGAGGACGTCACCGACTTGGTCCTCAACCTCAAGGACGTCGTCGTGCGGATGCACACCGACGCCGACGAGGTCGAGACCCCACTGGTCGCCACCGGCCCCGGCGAGGTCAAGGCCAAGGACGTCGACCTCCCCGCGGGCGTCGAGATCCTCAATCCCGAGGTGCCGATCGCCACGCTCGAGAAGAAGACCAAGCTCGAGATGTACCTGACGATCGGACGCGGCCGCGGCTATTCGCCGGCGGACGAGAACAAGTCCGACGACAAGCCGATCGGAGTGATCCCGATCGACGCGATCTTCTCGCCGATCCGGCGCGCCGCCTACTCGGTCGACGCCGCCCGGGTCGGGCAGCGCACCGACTTCGACAAGCTCACGCTCGAGGTCGAGACTGACGGCTCGATCGAGCCGGGAGCGGCGCTGCGCGAGGCCGCGGAGATCCTGATCAAGAGCCTGGCGATCTTCACGACCGCCGACCGCGTCGACGAGCTGCGGGGCGAGGGAGCGATCGCAGCCACGGACGGGGCCCCCGGTGCCGAGGCGGCTGCGGTTCCAGGCGCGGACGGCCTCGACGAGATCCTGATCGAGGAGCTCGAGCTGGGCGTGCGCTCCTACAACTGCCTCAAGCGAGCCGGCATCCAGACCGTAGGCGAGCTGGTGCGGAAGTCGGAGTCCGAGCTCAACGCGATCCCGAACTTCGGTCGCAAGTCGATCGAGGAGGTCCAGGAGACACTCCGCGCACGGGGCCTCTCGCTGCGAGCCGACTAGGGCAACTAGAGTCCGGCCTGGAGCCACGCCGATGAGGCACCAGCGCAAGAGAGCCAAGCTGAGCCGGGACCCGGCTCATCGCAAGGCGATGCTTCGCACGATGTCGAAGCAGCTGATCGAGCACGAGCGGATCCGGACGACTCAGCCCAAGGCCAAGGCCCTCCGGCCGGAGTTCGAAAAGCTGATCACGCTGGCTAAGCGGGGGGATCTCCATGCCCGCCGGCTTGCCCTCTCGGAGTTGCACAACGACAAGTTCGCGGTCCACAAGCTGTTCGAGGAGATCGCGCCGCGGTATCAGGAGCGCCCGGGCGGCTACACCCGGATCGTCAAGCTCGGCCCGAGGCGGAGCGACTCGGCCGAAATGGTGTTTCTGGAGCTCGTTTAGCGCCCGACTTTGAAGGTGGAGCCGGCGCCGCCGCGGTTGGGGCCGATGGCGGCCATCACGGCGACGGTGAAGGCCACGATCACGCCGAGCACGAGCCACTGCGCCCAGTTATCGATCGTCGCCAGCGCGACGACGCAGAGCGCGATGCCAATGATCAGCGCCAGCACGGTGTAGACCGCGGCGCCCTTCTGGGAGCCCCTGCGAATCCCCTCGCCGCCGGCGAGCAGGTCGCTGCGCTCGTACTGCGCTCGCTGGCTGATGTCGGTGTTGGCCATCTCTCCTCCTCGGTGATGTCCGCTCAACCCTACGCGGCCGGCCCAGGCTGCTCCGTGAGCCTGATCACATCGCCGCGGGCTCGAGGCTCGCGTGCGGGCCGGGCATGTCCGGGTAGTGTCGCGCGTTTGTGAGCTCCGTGCGACTCGACATCGCCTACAACGGCGCTGGGTTCGCCGGCTGGGCGACGCAACCGGGCGCGCGCACGGTCCAGGACGAGCTGGAGGCCGCGCTGGAGCGGACCCTCGGCGCTCCGCCACGGCTCGCCGTCGCCGGCCGGACCGACGCCGGCGTGCACGCCTGGGGTCAAGTGGCGAGCTTCGACCTCGATGCGGACCCGCCGGCCGAGCTCGCCCGGGCTCTCAACTCGCTCACCGGGCACGACCTGGCGGTGATGGCCGCCGGCCCGGCCGGTGAGTTCGACGCGCGCCGCGATGCGCGCTCGCGAACCTACTGCTACCGGGTGCTGGCGGAGCGGACGCCGAATCCCTTCGAGGCCGGAATCTCGCTGCTCTGGACGCGTCGAGTCGATCCCGGGGCGCTGCACGAATGCGCAGACGCGCTGCTCGGGAACCACGACTTCACCGCCTTCACGCCGACGCAGACCGACCACGTGCGCTTCGAGCGGAACATCCTCCGCGCGGAGTGGCACGAGCAGCCGGCGCTGCTCGGTCAGGGCCGCGTCCTCGAGCTCTGGATCGAAGCGGACGCCTTCATGCGCAACATGGTGCGGGTGCTGGTGGGGACGATGCTCGAGGTGGCGGGCGGCCGCCGCAGAGTCGAGGACTTTCGCTTGCTGCTCGAGGGTGCGCCCCGCGACCGCGCCGGCGAGACGGCCCAGGCCCATGGCCTCCACCTCGCTTCGGTTCGCTACTAGCACGGGTTAGGGCGCCCTAATTCATTTGTTATGCTCCCGCCTCCGTGTCATTTGGGGAAACAGTCCTCCTCGGGGCCCTGGCGGGGTTCACGATCTATCTCGGGCTGCCTTTCGGGCGGATCGAGTTGGTGTCGCAGCGGGCACGCGTCGCCCTCGCGATGTTCTCCGTGGGCGTTCTCGCGTTTCTCTTCGCGGAGGTCTTCGTCCACGGTCTCGAGATCGTCGAGAAGCGGTTCGACGCCCTCCATGAGGGCGATGGGAGCCTGCCGATCGGGGTGCTCCTCGCGCTGCTGTTCGGCGCCGGCTTCACGGCGGGTACCGCCGGCCTCGCTCTGGTCGAGAGGCGCATGCGCGCCGCCAAGCCGCCCCCCATCGCGGGTGGCGCGACCGATGCGATGACCGTCGAGCAGGCCGAGGTGCTCTCCGACGAGCTCTCGGTCAGGAGCCAGGCCCTCCGCACCGGCATGGCGATCGCGGCCGCGATCGGGCTCCACAACTTTGCCGAGGGATTGGCGATCGGCGTCTCCGCCAGCACCGGAGAGATCGGTCTCGCGACCGTGCTGATCATCGGCTTTGCGGTACACAACGCCACCGAGGGCTTCGGCATCGTCGGCCCGCTCGGGGACGTCCGGCCCAGCTGGAAGTGGCTTGCGGTGGCGGGCCTGGTCGGCGGAGGGCCGGTGTTCCTTGGCTCGATCGTCGGATACAACGTCAGCTCCGAGCCACTCGAGCTCCTGTTCTACTCGGTCTCGGCCGGGGCGATCCTCTACGTCATCGGCGAGGTCTGGAACGCAATGCGCCGGATCGGCCATCGCGAGCTGGGTCTTCTGATGCTTTCGGCAGGCGTGACGCTCGGTGCGCTGACCGAGCTGATCATCGCGTACGGCGGCGGATAGCCCCCACCTAGAATCGGTGGTCATGCGGGTTCTGATCACCAACGACGACGGAATCCAGGCCGCAGGACTGAATGCCCTGCGTCAGGAGCTGCTCGGAATCGAGGGCCTGGAGGTTCATGTGATCGCTCCGGACTCGAACCGGAGCGCCACCGCGCGCAGCATCACCACGCGCTCGCCGCTCTGGGTGGAGGAGATCCCCTTCGACGACGGCTCCAGCGGCTTCACCACCGACGGGACCCCCGTGGACTGCGTCCGGTTTGCGGAGCTCGGCCTGGTCGGAGAGCGGCCGGAGTTGATCGTCTCCGGGATCAACCATGGCTCCAATCTCGGCGACGACATCACCTATTCGGGCACCGTGGCAGCGGCCCTGGAGGGAATCGTCCTCGGCATCCCGGCGATCGCCATTTCCCAGCAGTCCGCGGCTCGCGAGATGGACTTCCGCTGGGGGCGGGAGTTCGACTTCTCGGTCTCCGCGGCCTTTGCCGGCGAGCTGGTCCGTCGCGTCGCGGCGGAGCCCCTTCCGGCGGACACGCTCCTCAACGTGAACTGCCCGGCGGGCACGCCGACCGGGATCGAGGTGACGCATCTCGGCAAGCGCCTCTACGACGACGAGATGAAGCTTGTCGACGAGGATCCGGAGGCAGGCCGGGTCCGGTACCAGATCTACGGCTTCGAGCCCTCCTTCGAGGATGAGCGCGGATCGGACCTCTCGGCAATCGCCCGGGAGCGGATCTCGGTCACGCCCGTTCATTTCGACCTCACTGATCGGCCGAGCCTCGACCGTCTCCGCCAGTGGGACTTCGCGGGGATGCTCGCCAGAGCAGAAAAGACGGCAGCCGCCGAGGCGTCAACGCAGCGGTGAGCGCCACGAAGTCGTTCAGCAAGCGGGCCGATCAGCTGCGGCGGCTGATCGCATACCACGATCACCGTTACTACGTCCTCGACGACCCGGAGATCGCGGATCCCGAGTACGACGACCTGATGCGAGAGCTCAAGGGGATCGAGGAGGAGCACCCCGAGCTGCTCACCCCCGACTCCCCGACGCAGCGGGTCGGCGGAGCGCCGCTCGAGGGGTTCAATCAGGTCGAGCACCACGAGCCGATGCTCTCGCTGGCGAACGCGCGCGACGAGGACGAGCTGCGAGCCTGGGCGAAGCGGGTGGAGCGCCAGCTCGAGCGACTCGACATCTCGGGTCGGGAGATTCGCTATGTGACCGAGCCCAAGGTCGACGGCCTGGCGATCTCGCTGACCTACGAGAACGGCGTCTTCATCCGTGGGGCCACACGCGGTGACGGCCGGATCGGGGAGGACGTCACCCAGAACCTGAGGACGATCAAGGCCATCCCGCTCTCGATCGAGGACGCTCCGGAGCTGGTCGAGGTCCGCGGGGAGGTCTACCTGCCGATCGCGGGCTTCGCCAAGGTCAACGAGCAGCGCGCCCAGGACGGGCAGCCCACCTTCGCCAATCCCCGGAACGCTGCCGCCGGGTCACTGCGCCAGCTCGACTCCTCGATCACCGCCAGCCGCCCGCTATCGATCTGGTGCTACGGAGTCGCCGCCCTTCGGGGCTGGGAGCCGTCCAGCCACTCGGAGTCGCTCGAGTGGCTCAGGGAGCGCGGGTTCAAGGTCAACGAGGACATCTCGATCCTGCACGGAATCGACGAGGTGGCCGAGCGCTGCCGCTGGTGGGAGGGCCGCCGCGAGGCGCTCGACTTCGAGATCGACGGAGTCGTCGTCAAGGTCGATGACCGCGGCCTGCAGCGCGAGCTGGGCGTCGCCGGGCGCGAGCCGCGCTGGGCGGTCGCCTGGAAGTTCGCCCCGACCACCGCGACCACGAAGCTCAACAAGATCGTCTGGAACGTCGGCCGCACCGGACACCTGCTCCCGTTCGCCATGCTCGAGCCCGTCCATGTCAGCGGCGTCACGGTGAGCACCGCGACGCTCCATAACGAGGAGGACCTCGAGCGCAAGGACGTCCGCGAGGGCGACGAGGTGGTCGTGATGCGCGCCGGCGACGTGATCCCGCAGGTGGTCTCGCCGATCATCCAGCGCCGCAAGAAGGGCGCGCGCAGGGCGAGGCCGCCCAAGAAGTGCCCGCTCTGCGGCACGCCCACGGTCAAGCCCGAGGGCAGCGTCTTCACGATCTGCCCCAACCGCACCGGCTGTCCGGGGCAGCAGTTCCAGCACATCAAGCACTTCCGCGGCGCCCTGGAGATCGAGGGGCTCGGAGAGAAGAACGCCTATCGCTTCCTGCAGGAGGGGCTGATCTCGGACGCGGCGGACATCTACGACCTGACGGCCGATCGGGTTGCGCAGCTCGAGGGCTTCGGTCAGGTCTCGGCGGAGAATCTGATGGAGGAGATCGAGGGGTCGAAGCACAAGCCCTTCTCGCGCGTCCTCTACGCGCTCGGCATCCCGGGGATCGGTTTCGTCAACGCCGAGTCGCTAGCCGAGCACTTCGGCACGATGGACGCCCTCCTGGAGGCGCAACCGGAGGACATCGTGAATGCCGAGGGGATCGGGCCGATCCTCGCGGAGCAGATCTACGAGGAGCTCTCGGAGGACCGGACCCGGATGCTGATCGAGCGACTGCGCAAGGCGGGCCTGCGGATGGAGCTCGACCCCTCGGAACGCCGGCGGCAGGGCGGCCCGCTCGACGGCAAGACGCTTGTGCTGACCGGGACCCTCCCGAGCCTGAGCCGTGAGCAAGCCACCAGGCTGATCAGGCTGGCGGGGGGAAAGGTCGTCAACTCGGTGTCGAAGAGCACCGACTACGTGATCGCCGGCGACAGCCCCGGGTCGAAGCTGGCGAAGGCCGAGGAGCTCGGCACCGACGTGATCGACGAGCGGCGGCTACGGAAGCTGATCGGCGATGACGGCACGCCGAAGGGGCGCAGCACGCCTCCGCGGGGCCGGGTCTAGTCCGCCCAGTTCCTCGTCCAAAGGGCGACCAAGGCAGGCGTCTAGCGGCGGTAGCGGGCGATCAGAGCCGCCATCCGATCCTGCACCAGACGCGCACGGTTGACGTCGACCCGGTTCATCAGCAGCGAGAAGACGACGGCGTGCTCCGCATCGTCCGCGCCCTGGAAGCAGTAGCCCGATAGAGCGCTGACGCCGGTGAGCGTGCCCGTCTTCGCATGGCATTTGCCCTGGGCGGCGGTGCGGCGCATCCGATGGGCGAGCGTGCCGCTCCGGCCGGCGACCGCCAGCGAATCCACCCAGGCGTCGCGCAGGCGGCTCTGGTCGAGCTGCGTGTCGGGCGAGGCATTCGGGTCGAGCTCGAGCATCGAATCGAGCAGGTTGACCACGGAGGCGGGAGAGGCCCTGTTCCGCCTGCTTAGGCCCGACCCGTTCTCGCCCCGGAAGCTCGCACCGCGCTGGGAGGCGAAGCCCTGCACCACGGAGATCCCGGCCGCGGTAGATCCCGCGTCGCCAAACTGACCGCCGACGTCCTTGAGGAGCATCTCGGCGAAGAAGTTGTTGGAGGGAACATTGGTGTCCTGGACCAGGTCGGCCATCGTCGGGGAGCCGAGGTCGGCAACCTGGATCGCGCCCTGCGGCACCGCCCCCGGCGTAACGCTGTTGCCGATCGCGACGCCGTCCCGGCGCAACGCATCCTGGAAGCGCTGCGCAGTCCTCTTCGCAGGGTCCCCAACCGCGCCGCCGTCGATCGTCAGGCCGGAGAGCGTCCCGATTCGTTCACTGGTGATGCCGTGCTGGGGGATGCCGGTCACGTGGTCGAGAAAGGAATCGTCGTAGAGCAGGGGTGCCTGCACACTCACCACGCCCGCCGCCCGCACTCGATCCGCCAGCTTGTCAAGGCCGCTGCCGCTCAGCGTCGGATCACCCCCGCCGCGCACGTAGAGACCCTCGCTGATGCCGTCCGAGATGTCGTCGATCGACCAGGCCGTGGTGTGCAGGCGGTTCTGCGGCTCGAACCGCGCCAGGGCGGTCGAGGTCGTAAAGAGCTTCGAGTTCGAGGCGAGGATCCGGGGCCGCCCGGCCTTGCGGGAAAAGAGAACCTGGTTGTTGCTCGCATCGAGCACGAACGCGCCGCTCCTGCCGACGCCGCGGAAGAGCTTTCGGAGGGCGGTGGAGAGCTTCGAGCCGGAGATCGAGCTGTGCGCCGAGGCGGCGCCCTGGGCGATCGGCGTCCTGAAGCCGCGGTCGGGGCCTCCCGGCCGAGCCTGGGCGGTGGCGGGCAGCGCCGCGATCGCCGCGCCCAACAGCGTGACTGTGACCGCCCCTCTGAGTTTCGCCGTCCCCATCGGTTTTGTCTGAAACAGGCGGACGTGGTCGAGGTTGCGGGCCACATCAGACTGCGGTCAGCGGCGGCCGCCCCAGATAACCGGTCGGCTGGCTGACCAGGCCGCCTTGGCATAATCGCTGCCCATATGGGGAAAGTCGTCCAGCTCGACGGCCCCGACGGAAGACCGCGCAGCGGCATAGGGAGGAGGCGACGCGGCCGGGGCGACAAGACAGCGCTCGTCCTTGGCGGCGGTGGCTTCACCGGCGGCGTCTACGAGATGGGTGCGCTGCGGGCATTCGACCTGCTCGCCGTCAATCGCACGGTCAACGATTTCGACATCTACGTCGGGACCAGCTCTGGGGCGTTCGTGGCGGCCATGGTCGCGAATGGGATCACGCCCGAGGAGATGTTCCGGGTGCTCGACAAGGCGCTCCCCTCCCCGATCGAGAACGCCTCGCTCCGAACGCTGCTGCGACCGAACTACCGGGGCTTCGCCGGGCGCCTCGCCCTGCTGCCGCTGCGCGTCGCGGCCATGGTCCGCCGTCTGGCGGGCAACATCGGGGAGATGTCGATGGTCGACGTCGTCGTGGGACTCGCCGAAGGCCTTCCGACCGGCGTCTACCACAACCGCGGCATCGAGCAGTACGTCCGCAACGTGCTTTCCGATCCGGACCGCGCTAACGACTTTCGCGACCTCGCTGCCGATTTGCGCATCGTCGCGACCGACCTGGACACCTGCGAGCGGATCGTCTTCGGCGAGGGGGACTGGGACAACGTCCCGATCTCGCGCGCCGTCGCCGCCTCCGGAGCCCTGCCGATCGTCTACGAGCCCTACGAGCTACGCGGCAGGCAGCTGATCGACGGCGGGATCATCTCCACCACCAACGTCGACGTTGCGGTCGAGGCCGGCGCCAAGTTCATCGTGGTGGTCAACCCGCTTGTCCCCTACGTGAACGACTTCGAGACTCGGATCCCGACCGTGTTCGGCTCTCGGGTGCGGCGCGTCTCAGACATGGGCATGCCCGCGATCGGGAACCAGGCCTTCCGCCTGCTCGCTCATGCCCGCCTGCACATGGCCGTCCAGTCGTGGAACGAGCGCTTCCCGGATGTGGACATCATCCTGATCGAGCCCGAGTTCGACGACGAGCTCATGTTCGGAACCTCGATCCTCGACTACTCGGCGCGTCTCCAGATTGCCAAGCATGGATTCGAATCCGTGACCGTCGCGCTGGCGCGC
Organism: uncultured Solirubrobacterales bacterium; assembly: GCA_963695675.1. Classification (GTDB taxonomy): domain Bacteria; phylum Actinomycetota; class Thermoleophilia; order Solirubrobacterales; family 70-9; genus DASUPK01. The sequence goes on along the minus strand of CAVOGY010000005.1, from coordinate 626,181 downwards.
GACTACAAGCGCTACAAGGAGATCGCCGCGCGTCACGGCATCGAAATCTCCGCACGGCGAGTGCAGAGGGTGCTGGACACGGTCGAGGAGGAGGAGAAGGGGATCTCGGCCTGGAGACGCGTGCTCGAGCAGACCACCGGAGCCCTGCTGCGTCAGTCGGGCGAGGTCGAGGCGGCCGAGTCAGGCGAGTAGCACTTTCCGGCTGTCCGGCCCCCGGGCACGTCGCCTAGCGGCGGTGCACGTCGCGCGCGGTCGCCTGGTCGGTCGGCATGATCGAGAGGTAGTCGATGTCGACGTGCGGCGGACGGGTGACGACGTAGGTGATCGCGTCCGCGACGTCCTCTCCGCTGAGTGGGGTGGTCCCCTCGTACACCGCATCGGCCTGGTCCCGATCGCCCTCGAACCGAACCAGCGAAAACTCCGTCTCGACCATGCCGGGGGCGACCTCGCTGACCCGAATCGGCCTGCCCAGGAGCTCGAGCCGAAGCGTCTCCGCGATGGCGTGCGCGGCGTGCTTCGCCGCGGTGTAGCCGCCCCCGCCCGGATACACCTCGACCCCGGCGACCGAGCCGACGATTACGACGTGTCCGTTTCCGCTCCGCTCGAGGGCGGGCAGCAGGGCCTTGGTCATCCTCATCACGCCCATCACATTCGTCTCGTACATGCCTTGCCAGTTCTCCTCATCCGCCTCGGCCACGGGCTCGAGCCCGAGCGCGCCTCCGGCGTTGTTGATCAGGACCGAGGCATCCGGCAGCGCTTCTGCGACCTCTGCAACCGAGTCCGGATCGGTCACGTCGAGGCGCACGGCGCGCCCGCCCACCTCGCGGGCGATTTCCTCGCAGCGCTCGAGACGCCTGGCCGCGGCGACCACCTCGAAGCCGGCGGCGGCGAGCGAGCGGACGGTGGCCGCTCCGATTCCGCTGCTCGCCCCGGTGACCAGTGCGGTTCTGCCGTTCGGGCTCACCGCCCGCACGTTACCCCCGGAACGGAGCAGCGATTCTTGCCGCGGCCGCCTCGATCTCCTCGAGGCTGCCCGCTTCGGCGACCGAGGCGAGCCCGAACCGCGCGATCTGATCGGGAGCCAGCGCGCTCTGACCGACGATTGCGTGCAGCGGCACGCGAGCGGCTCGGCAGCGCCGGGCGATCTCGCCGGTCAGTTTGCCCTCCCGGCTCTGATCGTCCAGTCGCCCCTCGCCGGTGATCACCGCATCGGCTTCCTCCAGCCGGCGGTCGAAGCCCAGCACACCGAGGACGAAAGTCGCCCCCGGAACGAGATGCGCGCCGAGCGCCGCCCAGAGACCACCCGAGAGCCCTCCGGCCGCGCCGGTCATCGCCCGCCCGCGGGGATCCCTGGGTAGAGCGCCGGCCAGGGCCACGAGCCTCCGAGTGAGCTCCTCCACCTGCTCGGGAGAGGCTCCCTTCTGCGCGGCGAACACCTCGGCCGCGCGCTCGAAGGGCACCGTGGTGTCGCAGAGCACCTCGAGCTTGGCGTCTCGCAGGCCGCCCGCGGCCTCGATCGCGTCGATCGCTCCCCTGCCTCCGTCGGTCGTCGCACTGCCGCCCGCGGCCACCAGGATCCGGTCGGCGCCCGCTTCGATCGCCGCGGCGATCAGCTCCCCCGTCCCGGCGCTGCTGGCGGCGATCGGATCGCGCTCAGCGGATTCGACCCGGCTGAGCCCCGAGGCCGCGGCGGTCTCCACGATGGCGCTCCTCCGCTCCGGAACCACTGCGAATCCCGCCTGGATCGGGCGCAGGAGCGGATCGCGGGCGCCGGCGGTGCGCATCTCGCCCCCCAAGGCGGAGACGAGGATCTCTGCCGTCCCCTCACCGCCGTCGGCGGCGGGAGAGAGGTCGGCCTGCGCGCCCGCGCTCCTGACCCCCGCCCCGATCGCCTCGGCGACCCGGGTGGCGCTGAGTGTGCCCTTGAACGCGTCGGGCGCTACGAGAAAGCTAGGCGTAGAGAGCCTCGATGTCCTGCTCGTACTTGTCGGCGACTACGTTGCGCTTCACCTTCATGGTCGGGGTCAGTTCGCCGGTCTCCTGGGAGAGGTCGTGCGGCAGGATCTCGAACTTCTTCACCTGCTCGACCCGGGCGAACTTCTCATTGACCTTGTCGAGGTGCTGCTGGATGAGCGCCCTCACGCCCTCGTGGCGCCTCAGCTCTTCCAGATCGGTCGGCCAGCCATTCTCCTCGGCGAGCTTCGCGCACTGCTCCATGTCGAGCGTGATCAGCGCGACCAGGTAGGGCCGCCGATCGCCGATCACGACGCACTGAGAGACGTACGGGCTCTGCTTGATCTCGGCCTCGAGGTTCGCCGGGGTGATGTTCTTCCCGCCCGCGGTGATGATGATGTCCTTCTTGCGTCCGGTGATCGAGAGATAACCGTCCTCGTCCAGCTCTCCAATGTCGCCGGTGTGCAACCAGCCATCCTCGAGCGCCTCCCGGGTCGCCTCCTCGTTCTTGTAGTAGCCCTGAAAGATGTTCGGGCCCCGGACCAGGATCTCGCCGTCGTCGGCGATCCTGATCTCGTCGCCCTTGAACGCCCGTCCGACCTTGCCGAACTTGAAGGCGTCGGGCCGCGCAACCGTTGCCGCGGTCGAGGTCTCGGTCATGCCCCATCCCTCGAGGATCAGAACGCCCGCCGCGTCGAAGAAGCGCAGGATCTCCGGGTTGATCGGGGCGGCGCCCGTGACGCAGTTCCTGATCCGTCCCCCGAACAGGCCGCGGATCTTTGACAGAACCTGCCTGTCGGCGATCTCGTATTGCTTGCGCAACAGGAAGCCGATCGGCTTGCCGGCGCGCTCGCGCTCGCGAACCCGCTTGCCCGCGCTGATCGCCCAGTCGAAGACGAGCTTCTTGATCCCGCCTGACTTCTCCACCTCGCTCGTCGCGGCGGTGTAGATCTTCTCGAAGATCCGCGGTACCGACGGGAAGTAGTCGGGCTTGACCTCGGCAAGGTTGGGGATGATCTTCAACGGGTCGCGCTCCCAGTACGCGATGTTGCCGCCCAGGTCGAAGCTCAGGAGCTGGATCAGCAGTGCGAACGAGTGGGCTAAGGGGAGGAAGAGATAGGTGGTCGTGTTCCGCTCGAGGACGCTCTCATCGAGCGCCATGGTCACCATCGAGCGGTAGTTGCCGTGAGAGATGACGCAGCCCTTCGGCGGGCCGGTCGTCCCTGACGTGTAGATGAACGTGGAGATGTCATCCGGGGTGACCGACTGCCAGCGCTGCTCCCATTCCGAATCCGATCGTGACTGCCCGGCCTCGACGAGCTCGTCCATGGAAATCGCGCCGCCGCCGGAGCCCTCCATGCGGATCACGTGCTCGAGCTTGGGAACCCGATCGCCGATCTCGTCGATCTTTGCCAGCTGCTCCGAGTCCTCGACGATCACCGCCTTGGCGTCGGAGTTCTCGATCACGTACTGGCACTCGTCGGGGGAGTTGGTCTGGTAGATCGGCACGACCACGGCGCCGACGCTGAGCGCCGCGAAGTCGAAGTAGGTCCACTCGGGGCGGGTGTTGGCGAGGATCGAGACCTTGTCGCCCTTCTCGATCCCCAGTTCCATCAGGCCGAGCGCGAGACGGCGAACGATGTCTCCGACCTCGCGATAGGTCTTCGACACCCACTCGCCGGACGAATCCTTGTAGGTGACGGCCTCCAGATCGCCGTGTCGCTCGGCGGCGCGCGGCGCGAGGTCGGCGCAGGTCTTGCTCTGTGTACTGGACTCCGCGGCACTGCCCGCGGCCGCGACGGTCGCTGTCTCCATCTCTCCTTGATTCCTTTGGTGCGAGGGTGCGCCGCAGCCGGAGACCAGGCGCAACCCATTTATATTGGGTGCCGCCTATCGCGGCCGGACAGCGGAGTGTATTAGGAGGGCTGGCTGTGCAGCCAGAATGACGCTGGTCGCGTCTAGGCGGTGGCCTGCTTGTTCTGAGCCTGGAACGCCCGGAGCGAGGATTCGAAGAGAGTCCTGTCGATTCGACCCTTGAGGACAGGCACATTCATCTCGATGCACTTGGTCAGCACATCGCGCCGCTTCATGTGCAGTTCCTCGGCGAGCTCCGTGGGCGTCAGGTGAACGGACATACGAGCCACTCCTCTCCTCGTGAACGCCGGCTACGCATGTATATCGCTTCACGGCGACGTGTCAATCTTTTTGGCGCAAGTTGCGGGGGTTTTGGCGGCTTCGTCCCTAAATGGGGTTCGGGACGTCGATGAACTCCTGGTCGAGGGCGAAGCGTTCCGCGACGAGCTCTCCGAGGCGCCGGATACCGAAGGTCTCGGTCGCGTAATGGCCCCCGGCGAGAAAGTGGACTCCGTACTCGCGTGCCTCTCCCATCACGGGCTCGGTTGGCTCGCCGGTGATCAGGGCGTCGAGCCCCAGCGGACCGGCCTCGTGGATCGCGAAGCCCCCGGCGCCAGTGACGATGCCGACGCTCGAGATCCGTTGCGGCCCGGCGTCGAAGACGAGCGGCTCACGCCCGACCGCCTCCGCGAGCCGCCGCCGGAGCTCGGGGAGATCGATCGGCTCGGCGGATCGGCCGATCAGGCCGACTGCCGATCCCCTCGCCTCGCCGAAGCGGCGCTCGTCCGGCGCCAGTCCGAGCGCATCACGGAGGAGCGCATTGTTCCCGATCTGCGGATGGGCGTCGAGCGGCAGGTGGTAGGCGACCAGCGAGACGCCGGCGCAGAGGAGGGCCCGCAGCCGCGCCGCCATCGGTGTCGATAGCGGCGTCGGCTCGGAGCCCCAGAGCAGCCCATGGTGGGTGAGGACGAGCTGGGCGCCTGATTCGATCGCGGTCTCGAGCAGCTCGAGATTGGCGGAGACGCCGGTGGCTACCTTGTCCACCTCCTCCTCACCGGGAACCTGGAGGCCGTTCGGCCCGTAGTCGTCGAAGGAGGCGCTGTCGAGGAGCTCGTCACAGAAGGCGATGATCTCTTGGAGCGACGCCACCGGCTCAGCCTAATGATGCGCATCTACCATGCCGAGCCCCGTGGCAGAGGATCCTCCCCGCAGACGCCCCCGGCTCGTCGGGCTGGTCGTGCTGGCGGCGTGCCTGGGCGTGCTCGGCTTTGCGATCGTCAGCCTCTCGGTCGGCACGGGCGACTCCGGTCAGATCAAGATCACCGGGGCCGAGGAGACGCAGAGCCTTCTCGGAGGGATCCAGCAGGACGGTGCCCGCCTCGGCCCGGACGATTCCCCCGTGACGGTCCAGGTGTTCAGCGATCTGCAATGCGACCCGTGCTCCGAGTGGTATCGCGACGTCGTCGTGCCGCTGATCCGCGGGCCCGTGCGGGACGGGGAGATCCAGATGATCTTCCACAACTTCCCGATGACCGAATCCGGCTTCGGGCTGGCCTCCTACGGCGCGGTCGCCGCCGCCAAGCAGGACTACGAATGGCAGTTCATCCAGCTCTTTTACGCGAACCAGGAGGAGGCGAAGAAGCGCGGGGCCACCCAGGAGTTCCTGGACAACGTCGCCCGCGCGATCCTCAACTTCAACGTCGAGCAGTGGCAGCAGGATGAGAAGGACGACGACGTCCAGCAGACGTTGGAGGAGGACGACAAACTCTCGGCCGAGCGTCAGCTGCCCGCCCAGCCCGCCGTGGTCGTGGGCGGGCCGAACGGCACCAAGCAGCTGATCGAGTCGCCGTCCCTCGAGGAGGTCACCTCGGCGATCTCGCAGGTGAGCTGAAAGGCGAAGCCAGCGCTGAGTGCGGGTATTCTTGCGTGCGGGTAGTTGCATGAGGAATTGGGGCCATCAGACGCGAGTCCGCACCTGGTTCGCGTGTCCGGCTTGAGCCTGGATCGCATCGCACCCCGCACGACGGCGTCTGCATCGTCGAGCTCGCCTCCATCATCGGCGGCGAGCGATTCTCGGACCGCCCTCGCTGCGTCTGCCGTGTGCTCGCCGCCTTCCTCCGCGGCTGGAACGACCGGGCGAGCTATTCGGACCGCCAGCGCCTCGAGCCGTATGCCGCAGTGGTCGTGGGCACCGGGGGTTACCGCAGGATCAGCCGGATCCGGCGGGACATCTGCCTGAGCTGGGCGGGCGCTGACCTCGACCAGGGACCGCTCCGTCGGGTTGCCGCGCGCCTGAGAATGCGGGCGCGGATCGCCTGGACCGTCGGCGTCTGGCCGTCGATCAGGCTGAGGGAGGGTGCCGGTGTCTACGCGGCCCGGGTGTGCATCGCGCGGGGCGGAACCGATGAGGCGTTCGCCCTGCTCGATCGCCTGCTCGGCGTCGGGTCGTCACCCACGGTGAACTCGTCGAATGGCAACGGAAACGGCAACGGCTACGGGAACGGCCATCGCGGGGATGAGCTCGCGATCAGGGCGGGGATCATCGCCCGCGAGCGCGGTAACCCGGAGGAAGCTAGAACCCCCGCCGCTCGCGGATCCGGTTGAGTGACCGCCGCAGATGGGGATCGCCCCCCCGATTCGCGAGCCCGGCCGCGACACGCACGTTCCTCAGGGTGAAGATCGCGGCCAGGACGCAGACCACCGCAGTGACCGCTGCGACCTGCCCGGGCGGGATCGTCGCGAGAGCGACGAAGAAGACGTAGAGCACGATCGTCCCGATCACGACGATCCAGAAAGACAAACGCAGGCGGCGCATCACTCCCATGAGACCGGGATCCAGCGTACCGGAGGCGGCTGACCCGTCGGCGTCAGGTGCTGCCGGTGTGGAGCGGGTCGGTCGGCGACGCCTGCGACGCGTCGTTCACCACGCGATCAGCACCGATCGACCCGCGGGTTCGCCCCGCCCTGTTGGCTAACCTGCGCCCCAGACCGGGGAGGGTCGGAATCACATGGAGGGCTGTTTGGAGCGCTGGCGCGTGAACAGAGCCAACCAAACCCGTGCCTGGTGGCTGACCGCCGCCGTAGCCGTGCTCGCCCTCGGCGTGGCCGCGGCGGCGCCCGCGCATGCCTCCGTGACGATCGGCCAGCTTCCCACGGCGGCGCCGTCGCCCCGCTGCACGGTCGATGCCGATTACCTGCAGCCCAGCGTTACGGGAGGCGACCTATACATAGCCCGCCAGGCTGGGACGATCACCTCCTGGTCGACGAACTCCTTCAACTCCGGGGCGACGTACGTGTTCAAAGTCTTTCGCAGGACCAGCGACCCCGACGTCTTCCAGGTCATCGCTCACTCCGAGCCCCACTCGCTCCTCCCTGGGCTCAACACCGTCCCGGTCAGCATCCCGGTCAGGTCCGGTGACATGATCGGCTTCAACGCGAGCGGAGCCCCGAACTCCTGCACCTTCGTTATGCCCGGAGACTCCGTCCTCAGCCACCCCGGGGACCTCTCAGATGGCGCTGCGGGCGAATTCAGCGCCGTGGTCGACGTTCGCCTCAATCTCTCCGCCGTACTCGTCCCCTCCAACGACTTCACGCTCGGGACCGTGACGCGTGACCGCCGCCGCGGATCAGCCAGCGTGACTGCCTACGTCTCCAATCCCGGTCTGGTGACGATCTCCGGCAACGGCCTGAAGCGCCAGATTGCGAAGAGCGTCGCCGTGCCGGGGCCCGTCCCCTTCCAGATCGCCTCGGCCGGAAGCTTCAAGCGCAGGCTCGAACGGAAGGGCAAGGTGACCGTCAGCCCGACAGTCACCTTCTACCCCGCCGGCGGGGACCCGGCCAGCAAGTCGATCACGGTCAGGCTGAGAATGCGCAGACCCCTGCAATTCGTCTAGTCGGCCGGGGCTGGATCCAGACTCGCCCTGGCGCCGGGGGGAGCCGATGCCTCGTCGGCGGTCAGGAAGTTCAGGATCCTGCCGCCGACCTGATGACGCAATCGGGGCGCCCGGATTTGAACCGGGGACCTCACCGACCCGAACGGTGCGCGCTACCAGGCTGCGCCACGCCCCGAGGGGCCCAAGGATAGAGCCGTGCAAGCGGATAGCGTTGCCGTGTGGTTGGCGAGAGCGCGGATCGCTTCCGGATTCTGACCATCGACGGCGGCGGAATCCGAGGACTGATCGCAGCGCGGGTGGTCGCGCGCCTCGAGGAGCTGATCAGCGCCGAGGCCGCTGAGGAGCGGCGAGTAGCGGATTGTTTCCAGATGGTCGCGGGGACGTCCACCGGGGGCCTGATTGCACTCGGTCTGACCGTGCCCGACCCGGCCAACCCAGCCAGGCCCCGACTCTCCGGCGCAGACCTCGTGGAGCTCTATCTGAGCGAGGGCCCACGGATCTTCGGCGGCACCCTGCACAAGCTGATCAGCCTCGGAGGCTGGATCGCGCCCGAAACACTCGCCCGCGCGGCTCGCGCGGGCCCTGCGAGACCGGTTCGGGGATGCCAGGTTGCGCGATGCCCTCCGCGAGCTGATCGTGACCTCCTACGACATGGCCGAGCCCGGCCCGCGCTTCTTCAAGCGCCGGCGCGCCCGGGAGTTGGATGACCACGACGCCGCGATGGTGGACGTCGGACTGGCCACGGCCGCCGCGCCCACCTATTTCCCGTCGCACGGCCTCGGTGGGCGTGCGCTCGTGGACGGCGGCCTGTTCGCCGCCAATCCGTCGGTCGCCGCCCTGGTCGAGGCTCTCAAGCGACGCGAAGGGGAGCTGCACGACCCGAATCCCGGCGAGCTGCTGCTGGTGTCACTCGGGACGGGCCAGCACGAGACCGGCCATCGCCAGTCCGAGGTCCGCCGCTGGGGCCGGATTGGCTGGATCTGGCCTCGACGGCAGGACCCCGCGCTGATCGCGGCCTTCCTGGACGGACAGTCCGATGCCGCGGACCACTGGGCCGAGATCCTGCTCAACCAGGAGGCGGGCGGGGCGCAGCGCGACCCGGCGGTCCAGGGGACCGGACCGCGCTACTACCGCTTTCAGACGACGCTCACCGAGAGCACACCCTTGGACGACGCCAGTCCACGGGCTCTGAAGCTCCTGAATAGCGCGGCCGACCGGCTGCTCGCGGAGCAGGATGGTCGCCTCCGGGAGGTGGCGGGCAGGCTGGCCCGAGGCTCGCCCCTGCCGTCCTAGCTCTTCTCGGGCTCGGGGCGGGACTCCGGCTTTGGTCCCTGGTCGCGCTCCCGTCCCGCCTGGGGAAGCAGGTAGCGGACGCCCACCATGCAGAGCAACAAGACTCCGCCGCCGATCCAGAGGATCGGATCCTCGGCGGAGAAGCCCTCCAACTTGCTGCCGAGGTAAGTGAAGTAGGCCGTGATCGGTGCGTAGCCGATCGCCGTGGTCCAGGTGAACCGCACCAGCGGGACCCGGGCGGCTCCGCAGACGTAGCCCATCAAGCTGAACGGCATGATCGGAATCAGCCGGACGCCGATCAGAGCGATCGCCCCACCGCGGTGGATCAGGCGCTCGATGCGCAGGAATCGCTCCTCACCGGCCACCCGGTAAAGGAGCGGCCGGGCGAAGTGCCTTCCGACGGCGTATGAGGCGAGCCCCGACAGAATCCAGGCGCCGAGCACGAGCGGGAAGCCGACCCCGAACCCGAAGACGTAGCCGGACGCAGCATCGAGGATCTCAGCCGGATACCAGACGATCACATGGACCATCGCGAGCCAGACCACGAGCAGCGGGCCGGCCGCGCTGTCACCCAGGTCGCTGCGGACCTGCGCCGTGTTCCCTTGGACCGCGTCCCCGACGGCGTCGCGTAGCGACGGGACGGCAAGCGCCACGGCAACGCCGATGAGAATGCCCGCCACCGTTATGGCGACGCCGGTCCAGGTTCCTCCGCCGGGCGGCCCGCGGTGCACGATCGTTAGATTAAAAAGCACGGAGGCCGTCCTCCCCGGCGGCCAGGCAACCGCAACGAGACCCGAAGGAGTGGAGATGGCGTTCGAGGTCCCCGATCTTCCCTATGACTACAACGCGCTCGAGCCCCACATCGACGAGCAGACGATGCGCGTCCACCACGACAAGCACCACCAGGCTTACGTCGACAAGGCAAATGCCGCTCTCGAAGGCACCGAGTGGGCGGACAAGGACGTCAACGAGGTCCTGCAGAACCTCTCCAGCCTGGGCGACAAGGAGACCGCAGTCCGCAACAACGCCGGCGGGCATTCGAACCACACCTTCTTCTGGGAGATCATGAGCCCCGACGGAGGTGGAGAGCCCGACGGCGATCTGGCCTCGGCGATCGATGAGGCGTTCGGCTCGTTCTCGGACTTCCAGGAGGAGTTCAAGAACGCGGGGGTCAACCAGTTCGGCTCAGGCTGGGCGTGGCTGATCCACGACGGCTCCGGCCTCGCGGTCGTCTCCACTCCGAACCAGAACACCCCTGTCTCGGACGGACAGACGCCGATCATCGGCTGCGACGTCTGGGAGCACGCCTACTACCTGAAGTACCAGAACAAGCGGCCCGACTACATCGACGCCTGGTGGAACGTCGTCAACTGGGCGAAGGCCGCCGAGCATTTCGACTCGGCGAGCGGCTAGGCGCGCGGGTCCTGTGATGCGGGGGTGTCCCGCGGCTGCGCCGCGGGATAACCCGCTTCATGCTGGAGCGCCCACGGACGCTCAGGAATCGCGTCCGTGGGCACCTCCTACGGCGCCACCCGCGCGACTGTTCTCGTAGCCGAAGACCCGGTTGGCGGCGTGGGCGACGCCGTGCTCTGATCCGCGCCGATCACAGTCCCGCCGAGATCTGCCCCGCCGTCGGGGCCAGTTTCTGCCCGGACGGGGATGCTTAATCTCAACTCAACGCGGGGCCTCCCTTCGAATGGCTTTGCAGTGCGGAATCCGGGGTACCAGCGGCGACGGTTCCCCTTTGACACCCGCAAAGGGCCGATGGAAGAATCGAAGGATCTTCGTGCCTGGGCGGGGTACCCCGGCACGGGTGTTGAGGGTCACGGGTAGGTAGAGGAGCCAGTGCCAACATCAAGTGTTGTCGGTCGGATCGCCGCGATCCTGGCGCTAGTCGGGGCGATCGCCGTGGTCCTGCTGCTGGTATTCGGCCGGGGCTCCGGCTACACGGTCACGGCGGAGTTCCAGAACTCCTCACAGCTGGTGTCGGGCAACAACGTGGACATCGCCGGCGCCCCCGTCGGCTCGGTCAAGGGGATCTCCCTGTCGGACAACGGCCAGGCCCTGGTCAAGATGGAGATCTCCGACTCCGCCTACGCCCCGCTGCCCGAGGGCACGCACGCCACGGTCCGCTCCCAGTCGCTCTCGGGGATCGCCAATCGCTACGTCGACCTGGCGCTCCCCACCCACGCCGACGGCCGCACGATCTCCTCCGGCGGCACGATCACCCAGGCCGACACCACCTCCGAGGTCGACCTCGACGAGATCTTCAACACGCTCGACAAGCCCACCGTCGATCACCTGAAGCAGGTGATCCACGGCTTCGCCACCGCCTACCAGGGTGTGGGCGCCAAGGCGAACCAGGGCTTCTACTACCTGAACCCCTTCCTCTCCACCTCGAGGCGGGTCTTCGGCGAGCTCAACTCGGACCAGGCCAACCTCGAGTCGCTGGTGGTGGACGCCGCCGGGCTCACCTCGACCCTCGATCAGCGCTCGCCCGAGATCTCCTCCCTGGTCGCGAACCTGAACGGCATGCTGGGCACGATCGGCGCCCAGCAGCAATCGCTTTCCTCGGCGGTCGGTCAGCTGCCCGACTTCATGCGCCAGTTCGACACCACCGCGGTCAACCTGAGGGCGGCACTGGACGACGTCCAGCCGCTGATCAACGCCACCCGCCCGGTGGCGCGAAAGCTCCAACCCTTCACCAAGCGGCTGCGCGGTTTCGCCCGCGACTGCCGTCCCGACCGTCGCGGGGCTCAGCGGGATCATCAAGAAGCCCGGCGCCGCCAACGACCTGATCGAGCTCACCCGCCTGCAGGACCCGCTCGCCGAGATCGGCGTCGGACCCGTGAACCGAAACGGGGCCTCCCGCCCCGGCGCCCTGCCCGCCTCGGCCGACTCGCTGAAGGACTCGCTCGACCAGGTCTCGACGCTCAGGGCCTATAGCCCGGACCTGACCGGTTGGTTCGATGACTTCGGGCACTCCGGCTTTCCCGATGCCTTCGGCGGGATCGGGCGGATCTCAACCACCCTCAATACCTTCAGCGCCAGCACACCCTCCTCTGGCATCCCCTGCAACAGCCTCCTGGGCGTGCTCGCCAGTGAACCCGGCTTGGAGCAGCTCGCCTCGCAGATCGGGCAGGTCTGCCAGCCCCTGAGCGGAAGCGACCTGCTCAACGGCATGGGAATCAAGTACCTCGAGCGCTGCCCCGGCTCCAACGAGCGCGGGCTCAGTAGCGACCAGCTCACCCAGGGCGGCAGGGTCGACTGCAATCCCGACCAGGTTCCGCTGGGCCCATGAGACGCCTGCTCGTCATCTTGGGTCTGCTCGGCGCCTTGGCCGCCAGCCTGGTCACGGTCGCCGGCGCGTCGGACAGCCGGAGCTATCAGGTCGAGCTCTTCAACGCCTTCGGCCTGGTCAAGGGCTCGGAGCTTCGCGTCGCCGGCGCGAAGGCGGGCAGCGTCACCGACCTCGAGATCACGCCGCAGAAGACCGCTCTCGTCAGCGTCGAGGAGGACTCGAGCTTCCCAGAGTTCAAGGCCGACGCGAGCTGCTCCTCCGAGCCGCAGTCGCTGATCGCCGAGTACTTCCTGAACTGCCAGCCGGGCACCTCAACCCAGCCGCTCAGCGGAGCGATTCCGGCGGCCCGCAACAAGACGACGGTCCAGCCCGATCTCGCCCAGAACACGCTTCGTGCGCCCTTCCGCGACCGGCTCCAGCTGCTGATCAACGAGTTCGGGACGGCGCTCGACAGCAACGCCGAGAACCTCAACGCCGCGATCCGCGCAGGCGCCCCCGCGCTCCAGCAGCTCAAGCAGGTGTTGAACATCCTGGGCAACCAGAACCGGACGATCGCCGAGCTCAACGCCAACGCCGACGCGATCTTCGCCCAGCTCGCCAATCGCCGTGAGGACGTCGTCCACTTCATCGACAACGCGGGCCGCACGGCGGCGATCTCGGCGGAGCGCTCGAACGACCTGGCCCAGAACTTCCATCTGCTCGACGACTTCCTGGCGGAGCTGAAGCCGACGATGTTCCAGCTGGGCCGGCTCGCCGACGCTCAGACCCCGCTGCTGACCGACCTGCACGCGGCCGCCCCTGGGCTCAACAAGCTGGCGAAGAACCTGCCGCCGTTCAACAACGGGACCGAGCAGTCGCTCACCTCCCTGGGCGGGGCGGCGCGGGTCGGCAAGGTCGCGCTGGCCAACAGCAAGGAGGAGATCGCGGCCCTCAATCAGACGAGCACCAAGGCGTACCCGGCCGCCGACGAGGTCGCAAAGTTCCTCGAAAGCATCGACAACCCCAACAACGCTGTCGAGGAGGACGCCTGCGCCCGCTTTGACCTGCGCGAGCAGCCCGGCGAGGCCGACCGGCGAGTCCAGGCGCTCGACCAGAAGCTCGGGGTCACGCTGCACGGCGACCAGACGGCTTCCTGTAGCTGGGCGAACGGGGCGAAGGCGGGCAGCAATGCCAGCGGAGGAAACCCCGGCTTCACGGGAATGGAGGGACTCCTCAACTACGCCTACATCCAGGCGAACTCGCTGAACCTCTTCGACCAGTTGGGTCACGCCCTCGGCATCACGCTGGTGAGCGCACCGGGTGCGAACGAGCCGTGCGGCTACCAGACGGGACCGGAGGTGGCGGCGAAGGGCGGCGGCGAGACGACTGATCCGAGGAACTTCGCCGAGTGCGCCGGGATCCTCGGCGACCGGCAGCCGGGCATCAACTACGGCACCAACCCCTCGGGCCTGTTCGGGAATCTGAGCCCCTACGACCCGAGCGTCTGCCCGGACGGCAGCGAGCAGAAATCGATCTGCGACCCCTCCGCCACGCCGCATTCGGCGGCCGCTTTGCGGGCGGCGGGCGCCGCCCCGGCCCCGACCCCGCAGCAGCAGCAACAGGAGCAGCAGAAGCAGATCGAGAAGATCCTGGGCGGCGTCAATCCCGACAAGCTCAAGGGTGACGCCGGGAAGCAGCTACACGACCTGCTCCCGCAGCTCCCGCAGCTGCCCTCACTGCCGCAGCTGCCCCAGCTGCCGCAGGGCCCGAGTCCCAGTGTGCCCGCGCCGAGCAGCTCCCCCACCGACAACCTCCTCAACTTCCTCCTCGGGCAATGACCGCGATGCTCCCGACATATCGGGTGGGGCGGCGATGAACGGCCGCGCTCGAATGGGCTCGCTGGCTGCCTCGCCGACGATGGTCGGCGCGATCACGACGCTGATCGTGCTCGTGGCCGTGTTCCTCGCCTACAACGCCAACAACGGGCTCCCCTTCGTCCCCACTTACAAGGTTGCGGCTGAGCTCTGCGACGCGGCACGCCTCGGTCCCAACAACGAGGTGAGGATCGGCGGAAACCGGGTCGGCGCCGTGGAGTCGATCGACACCGTGCCGGCGCCGCCCAACAGCGGCTGCCAGGCCGCGGACGGCTCGAGCGCATCGACGGTGGCGAAGCTCAACCTGAAGCTCGACAAGAGCGCCGAACCCCTGCCCGCCGACTCGACGATCCGGGTGCGCTACCGCTCGTCGTTCGGGCTCAAGTACCTCGAGATCACGCGCGGCGCCAGCGAAACCGGGGTGCCAGCCGGAGGGACCATCCCCCTTTCCCAGTCGCAGCAGCAGGTCGAGTTCGACGACGTCTACAACACATTCGACACCGCCACCCGGGAGAACAGCCGCCGGGTCCTGATGGGCTTCGGCAACGCCTTCGCCGCCCGCGGCGCCTCCCTGAACGAGGCGATCACGGCTCTCAACCCGCTGTTCGCGAACCTGAGGCCGGTCTCGGCCGCCCTGGCGGATCCCACGACGCAGCTGGTTCGCTTCTTCCCGGAGCTCGCCGACGCGGCGCGCATCGTCGCCCCGGTCGCTGTGGACAACGCGGAGCAGTTCACGAACGGCGCGATCGCCTTCGGCGCGATCTCGTCCGATCCGCAGGCCCTGCGAGACACGATCTCGAACGGGCCGCCAGCGCTCGAAGCTGGCCTCCGCTCGCTGCCGGTGCAGCAGCCGTTCCTCGCCGAGTTCGCCGACTTCTCACGCCTGCTGCAGCCGGGAGTCCGCGACCTGCGCGCCGCGCTGCCCGACCTGAACCAGGCGGTGTCGCTGGGCAAGAAGGTGCTGCCGCGCACGGTGCAGATGAACAACGACCTGAAGAGCGTGATGGTCAGCCTGAACGACCTGGTCGCGGACCCCTCGACGCTGACCAGCCTCAACCGCCTCGGCGACACCTTCAACCTGGCCCAGGACGCCGGGGCGAAGATCGGCCCCTATCAGGAGGTCTGCGACTACTGGAACTACTGGATGACCTACCTGACCAGCCATTTCGCCCTGCCCACACCGTTCGGCTACGCGGAGCGCGTCATCCCGCCCGCGATCGCCGGCTCCACTACGCCCAACAGCCCGCCGCGGAACCCGATGGACAACTACTCGGGCGGCCAGGGGGACGGGCGCTACTCGAGCAACCCGCTCGCCGTGCCCGACCCCGCGATGAGGGGGATGTTCGACGCGCTGCCTGCAAACGACAACAACGCCGCGGACAAGGTGGCGATCCCGCTTCTCCACGGCAACCCGTACGGCCCCGCCGTCACCGGCGGCCAGCCGGATTGCCAGGCGGGGCAGACCGGCTACGCGCTGGGGGAGGCCCTGCTTCCGGGTCAGGGCAAGAACAACCCCACCTTCGGCGTCCAGAACGTCACCAAGGCTGCGGGGATGCCGCCGCTCGGCAAGACCGACCTGTTCCTGCAGCAAAACGGGGACCGCATCTTCGGTCCGGGGGCCGGCTGAGATGCGACCGAACCACAACAGGCGCCTCTCCAACTTCCAGATCGGGCTGATCGCGATCGTGCTCACCTTCGTCGGCTTCTACCTCGCCTTCACCAAGTCGATCCCGTTCGCGGGGCACGGCTACCAGCTCAAGGCGGTCTTCCAGGACGCGCAGAACATCCGCGACAAGAGCCCGGTGCGGATCTCGGGCGTGAACGTCGGCGAGGTGAGCGACGTCCAGCACGTCACCGACGCGAACGGCAACGGCGAGGACGCCGCGATGGTCACCATGGACATCAAGGACAACGCCCTGCCGATCCGCCAGGACGCGACGCTTCAGCTGCGCCCCCGGCTCTTCCTGGAGGGCAACCTGTTCGTCGACCTGCACCCCGGCAGCCCCGGGGCACCGGAGCTCCGGAGCGGCTCGGTGGTGCCGGAGACCCAGACGTCGGCGTCGGTGCAGCTCGACCAGGTCCTGAGCACGCTGCAGGCGCCCGTGCGCGAGGACCTGCAGATCTTCCTGAAGGAGTTCGGCGGCGCCCTCGACCAATACGGCGGGGCCCAGGGGTTGCAGACCTCCTTCCGGACCTCGCCCGCGGCGTACCGGTACACGTCGGAGGTGAACCAGGCGCTGCTCGGGACGCAACCGGGCGACCTGGCGGGCTTCGTCTCGAACCTCGACGTCGTCGCCAGGGAGCTCAATTCGAACAGCAGCCACCTGCAGGGCCTGATCAGCAACCTGAACACGGTCGCCGGCTCGTTCGCGGCAGACCAGGCCTCGCTGCGCGAGGCGATCGTCGAGCTGCCGCAGACACTGGCCGTCGGGCGCCCGGCTCTCTTCAAGCTGAACCAAGCTCTCCCGCCGCTGCGAGCCTTCTCGCGCGAGGCCCTGCCGGGAGTCAAGTCGGCGAACAAGGCGCTCGACTACGCGAACCCGTGGATCGGCCAGCTGCGACAGCTCGTCTCCAAGCCCGAGCTGCGTGGCCTGATCAAGGACCTCGGGCCGACCATCCCCGACCTCGCCGCCCTGAGCCACGAGTCGCTGCCGTTCCTCGAGCAGGCTCGTGCCCTCGCCTCCTGCTTCAACGAGGTGGTGATCCCGTGGAGCAATACCCGGGTCCCGAACAACGACAGTGACCCCGCGGCGGCCAAGGTCTACCAGGAGACCGCATACGGGCTCACCGGGGTCGCGGGGGAGAGCCGCTCGGGCGACGCCAACGGCCAGGAGTTCCGCGTCCTCGGAGGCGGCGGGACGAACACGATTGCGCCCTTCCCGAGCCCGGACGTGCCGAGCCCGCTGACCGGCGTCTCCCCGTTCAACTTCGCCGGCTCGGAGCCGGCGAAGCAATCGTCGGCGAAGACGCCGTTCCGCCCGGACGTACCTTGCGAGACGCAGGATCCGCCAAACCTGCAGAGCGAGATCGGCCCGGCGCCGGCGACGAACTCGAGCGGCATGAGCGCGACGACGGTTCCGCCCGACCAGCTGCCCCTCGTCCAGCGATATGCGGACATCCTCAGCAAGTTCGCGGACGTCAAGCAGCTGCGGTCCGTCGGTTCGCTCGGCGCGGCGAAGCAGCTGCTGGCCACCACGCTCGACGAGCTCACGGCCTGGAGCAAGGACTGGACCGGGTTCCAGAGGGCAAGCGGAATCCGGGTCCCCGAGCTGCCCGCGCTTCCGCAGGGTGCGCCCGCGCCTCCGCAGGGTGCCAGCGGAGCCCCGGTTCCGCCGGTCTCCGTACCTCCGCAGGTGGGGACTCCCTGATGGGCACGGCGATCCGAAAGCATCTGCGCGACTTCCTGGCCGTGATCGGCTTGCTACTCGTCGCCCTCGTCGCCACCTACATCATCGTCCAGAACCAGCGGCTCCGGATTCCGCTGCTCGAGGAGAAGCCCTTCGAGTTGAAGGCCGAGATGACCACCGCCCAGGCCGTCACCCCCGGCCAGGGGCAGACGGTGCGAGTGGCCGGCGTGCGGGTAGGCGACATCTCCTCGGTCGACTACGAGAACGGGCACGCGGTGGTGACCATGGCGATCGACCGCAAGTTCCTGCCGATCTACAAGAACGCGACCATCCTGCTGCGCCCGAAGACCGGCCTCAAGGACATGTTCCTGGAGCTCGACCCGGGCACCGACTACGCCCCGAACTCGAACGACGATGAGTTCCAGAACGGCGGCACTATTCCGGTCGCCAACACGGCGCCCGACACGAACGTGGACCAGATCCTGGCCGCGCTCGACGGCGACACGCAGGCGTATCTGCGGCTGATGCTGGTGGGCGGCGGGCAGGGCCTGAACGGACGCGGCAGGGACCTCGGGAAGCTGCTCGGCAGCCTCGGGCCGATCAACCGCGGACTGGCCCGCCTCAACACCGAGGTGGCGAAGCGCAAGGACAACCTCGCCAGGCTGATCCACAACATGAACCTGCTCTGGGGGCGGGTCGGCGAGGACGGCCAGGGAATCGAGCAGTTGGTCTCGGCCTCCGACCAGGCCCTTGGTGCGATCGCCAGCCAGGCACCGGACGTGCAGCGCACCGTCTCCCTGCTCGGTCCGACGCTGCGGACGACCAGGGTTGCCCTCACCAAGACCGACCAGCTCGCGACGGTCCTGGGCCCGGCGATTCAGAGCCTGCGCCCATTCGCGCGAAAGCTGAAGCCGATCAACGATTCGCTCGGCCACCTGGCCAGGACGACCATCGATCCGATCAAGCAGGACATCCGCCCATTCGTGCGCAACGCACGCGAGCCGGTGCGGGACCTGAGGCCCGGCGCGAAGAACCTGGTCGCCGCCACGCCACGGCTGACCACCGTCGCCGAGAAGCTCAACAAGCTCTTCAACATGGCCGCCTACAACCCGAACGGCGCAGAGGCGGGCGGCACGCCGGGGCGGGACGAGGGCTACCTCTACTGGCTCGGCTGGCTCTCGCACCTCACCAACAGCACCTTCTCCTCGCAGGACGCGCACGGCGTCTACCGCCATATCTACCTGGTGGCCACCTGTAACACGGCCAAGTCGATGCTCGCGACGAGCCCGCTGGCACCCGCGATCACCGGGTTCGGTCAGCTCGAGGGGACGGTGTGTCCGAAATGACCGAGACGAGCGGAGAGACGGCTTAGATGCAGACGCACGCACCCTCGATCGGACGCATCCTGGTGGCGGTCGGCTTCACGCTGTCCTGCTTTGCCCTGCTGCTCTTCCTCTGGGTGACCTTCGGCGGGCCCGTCCCGTTCAAGCCGGAGAGCTACCGCTTCACCGCCGACTTCCCGGAGGCGATCACGCTGTCGAAGGAGGCCGACGTCAGGATCGGCGGGGTCTCGGTCGGCAAGGTGAAGAGCCTCGGCCTGGCGCCCGAGAGCGAGTGCCACTCCAATCCGGCGGCCTGCAACACCACCAGGGCGACGATCGAGATCGAGCCGCAGTACGCACCGATCTCCTCTGACGCGCGGGCGATCCTCCGCTCGAAGACGCTGCTCGGGGAGACCTACGTCGAGCTCACCAGCGGCAGCCAGGTCCAGCCCGGCCAGACCTCCGGTGACGTCACCGCCCAGTCGAGCGCGATCGACGTCGGTCAGATCTCGGGCGGCGATGCCCCACAACCGATCCCCGAGGGCGGGCACCTCGCCCAGACGCAGGTCGAGAACCAGACCCAGATCGACGAGATCTTCCAGGGCTTCGACCAGCCGACGCGCGAGGCGTTCCAGTCCTGGATGCAGAACTCCGCCTTGGCGATCAACGGCCGCGGACTCGATCTCAACGACGCCTTCGGCAACCTCGGGCCGTTCGCCTCGGACGCGAGCGACGTGCTCGGCACGCTCCGCCGTCAGGAACAGTCGCTGCGCACGCTCGTGCACGACACGGGTGACGTGTTCGCCGCGCTGACCGAGCACGACCAGGCGCTCGCGGGCGCGATCGTGGGCGCCAACAGGACGTTCGGCGCGCTCGCCTCCCAGAGCCGGGCCCTGGCCGACACCTTCAAGATCTTCCCGACCTTCGAGAACGAGAGCCGGCTCACCCTCGACCGGCTGAAGCCGTTCGCCGAGGACGCGCGGCCCGTGTTCCACGACCTCCGGCCGGTGGCCCGCGACCTGAGCCCGACCCTGCGCGACGTGCGCAGGCTGGCCCCGTACGCCCGGAAGCTGTTCAAGAACCTCGATCCGTTGATCAAGGCGTCCCGCACGGGGCTGCCGTCGCTGAGCAGCTTCCTCCGCGAGCTGCGTCCGGTGATGGACGGGCTGGACCCCTTCCTCGCGAACTTCAATCCGCTGCTCCGCTGGCTCGACTACCAGGCGCCGGTGGTCACCGATTTCCTCTCGAACCCGTCCTCCTCGACGGCAGATTTCCTGCCGTTCCAGTCGGGGCAGAGCGCTCCGCTGCACCTCTCGCGCCAGATGACGATCTTCACAGCCGAGAGTCTCGCGATCTACCAGAAGCGACTGGCGACCAACCGCGGCAACGGCTACCTGCAGCCGTTCGAGATCGGCAACCCCTACTCCAGCAGCCAGGATGAGATCTTCCCCAGCCACGACTGCAACAACACCTTCGGCGGCCAGCAGGTCCTGCACAACCCGCCATCGAGCCCGCCTCAGGAGGAGAGCGGCCAGTTCCCATTCTCATCGATCGTGAACCCGAATACCCCGGAGCAGGTCGGCTCGAATTTCCCGGGCTACCCGACCAACCCGCCCGGGCCCTCCGCCTACGCGGCCTGCACGATCGCGCCGAACTTCCCCTCGGTCTTCGGCGGCGGCAAGATCCCCGAGGTGCTGCAGGACCCCTAATAGGATTCGGCCTCCCGACCGGAAGGTGAGAGTTGGCGTACTTCAGGGACGCCCAGGAGGTCTACGACACGATCGGCAAGCTGTTCGTCGACCTGGCCGCCGACGAGGAGCTCGGGCCGAAGTTCCGGCAGGCCAACACGATCGTCCAGTACGCCCATCGCGACCCGGACGCGACGATCACGGTCCAGCTCAAGGAGGACGAGCCCGCCGAGGTCGACTTCGGCGAGACCGAGATGGAGCCCGAGGTGGTGATGAGCATGGAGGCGGACACGGCACACCGTTTCTGGCTTGGCCAGGTGAACGTGACCGTGGCGCTGGCGCGGGGGCAGATCAAGGCGAGTGGCCCGGTGGCGAAGATTCTCAAGCTGGTGCCGCTCACCAAGCCCGTCTTCCCGCGCTACAAGGCGCTGCTCGAGGCGCAGGGACGCGACGACCTGGTCAACGTCGGTTGAGCGCCAAGGGCGAGGCCCAGCAGTGGGCTGAGGTCGTCTCGGACCTCGCCTCCGAGCGCGGCCTGCGCTACGAGCCGATCGGAGGCATCAACCCGGTGGGCGCCCCTGTGGCGCTCTGCCCCGGCGGCACCAATCGCATCACCGGCGAGCTCAGCGACGGCTTCTTCGGCTCCTCGTGCGACGCCGACGAGCACGAGGAGGGCGGTTTCGGGCGCAAGGCGGTGCTGCCCGGCGCTGCGCTGGTCAAGTCGCACATGCCGGATCTGGCGACGGTCGTCCCAGTCTTCAACGTCGAATCGATCGAACGCACGCCGGGGGACACGCTCGACCGCCACTCGCGGCGCCGGGTCGAGTTCGAGAGCGTCGACTTCAACAAGCGGTTCATCGCCACGGTCCCGCGCGACCACGACCCGGTCGCCCTGCGCGAGCTCTTCAGTCCCGCCTTCATCGACTGGATCACCCGGATCCCCGCCGAGGTCGACTTCGGGATCACCGATCAGCAGCTCTTCTTCCACTGGCGGCTGCGGGAGCGCTCGCGCGAAGAGCTAGGGGAGGCGCTTCGCTCAGGTGGCGGCATCTTCGATCGCCTCCATCGCGAGATGGAGGAGAACAACCTCGACATCTACAAGCCGGGCCCGTGGAACGCGGGGCTCGAGCCCTTCCCGCCGAAGATCGGCTCCTGACGCGGCTCAGCCGGTCGGCGCGGGCTCGCCGGCGGCCGCCGCCTCGATTGCGGCGATCTCGATCTTCCCCATCGTCGAGTAGAGCGCCTCGCTTGCCCGCTTGGCCCTCTCCGGATCCGGATCGCTGATCAGCTCGATCACCCGGGTGGGGACGACCTGCCAGGACACTCCGAACTTGTCCCTGAGCCAGCCGCAGGGGCCCTCCTCGCCGCCCTCGGTGAGGCTGTCCCAGTAGTAGTCGACCTCCTCCTGGTCCTCACAGGGGATCTGGAACGAGATTGCCTCGCTGTGCTCGAACTGCGGGCCGCCGTTCAGAGCGATGAACTTCTGGCCGTTGAGCTCGAACTCGACGAGCATGGTCATCTCGGCGTCCCGCCGGCCGGCCTCGCCGTAGGGAACGATTCTGCCGAGCGTCGAGTCCTTGAAGATGCTCGTGTAGTGCTTCGCCGCCGCCTCGCCCTCGGTGTCAAACCAAAGACAGGTGATCAGTGCGTTGTCCGCCACGGGACCTCCTTCAGCCAGTTGGCTCTTCAGCCAGTTGGTTTCCCGTAGTGACCGGGCTGGGCGCGCAAACTCATCGGACCGGTTGCGGCGGCGCCGCTCAAGACCGCTCACGGATGCGCCGGCGATAGGTCCGGTAGAAGCCCGGGCCCTTCTTGACGAAGTCCCTGAACCGGATCAGGCGCCCCTCCGGCAGCTCGAAACCGCCGACGATCCGCCGCGGCAGGAGGCGCCATCCCTCGTCGGAGCGGGTGAGATTGCCGCGCACCTGCATGTTGCGCTGCCATGAGAAGTCAGGTGCGTGCCGGTGAACGGTCAGGCAGGCTCGCCCCTCGATCAGCGGCAGGCCCGCCGGCTCGGCTTCGACCGCGATCTCGCCCTGGGACGGCTCGGCGCTGAAGGGAACGCGGACGGCGATCGGGAAGCCGTCGGGGCCCATCCAGCTCAGCACGCCGGTCTCGTGTCCCTCGAGGAAGTCCAGGCGCTTGTCCCATGCAGCGCCTCCCGCGGCAGGGGCGCCATGGTCCTCGGGTGGCTCCTCGACGTGACCCGAGCGGACCTCCTCCAGATGCGCGTCATGGACCGCGGGCTCCTCGGCCAGGTTCCCATCAGGCCAGACGAAGACCCGCTCGGGCCGCACCTTGATGTAGACGCGAGCGTAGTACCAGTTGAGCATCGCCCGCAGGGGCTTGGGCGGATGCATCTTCTTGGTCGCCGGCAGCTTCTCGCCGGACTCACTCAGGTATCGGTCCGCATTCGCCTTCAGGTCGGCATCGTCGACCGTCGCCGTCCCATGGACCAGGACCTTGAGCCCGCTCTCCATTCCCGACCCGGTCGGGTCCGAGAACAGGAGCGAGATGCTCGGGTGGGCGCGGGCATCGTCGGCCTTCTTCGGGTAGCCGAGGCCGGTGGTGACGTCGATGGTCGGGTCGCCCTGACGGTAATAGGGCGTAACCGGCCAGGTGATCGGCTGTTTCGCGGCGTCGACGGTCGTGAACTCGCAGGTGATGAACCGCTCGAACGCGTCGCGAACTTCCTGGGGCAGGGTGCTCGTCATGGGCCCTGATTCTTACGAAGGAGAGCCGGTTACATCAAGGTCCGACCGCGTCCCGCCTCAGACGGTCAGGGAAGCTCATCCGGCAGGACGATCCTCTGCTCGGCGCCCTCGCCGACCACCTCGGGCTCGACCGCCTTCACCTCGCGGCGCCGGGCGGCCTCCAGCGCCTCCGCCGCGCTGCCGAACCCGACCAGAGACTCGAGGTGCTTGATGGTGGGGAAGACCAGTTGCAGCTGGCCCGCCCGGTGCAGCTCGAGGGCGCCCTGCGGCCCAAACCAACCGGCATCGACCGTCTCGGAGCCGTCCGGCTGTGGCGGGGAGTGCGCCGGCGCAAGCGCCAGGTAGAACCGCGTGTCGAAGCGGATCGGCACCGCTTTGGGCGTGATCCAGCGCGAATAGGCCACCAGCTCGTCGGCCGGGACCTCGATTCCCGCCTCCTCGGCGAGCTCCCTGACGGCGGCGGCACGGTGCGCGACCTCGCCGTCCCCGTCGGCTGGGTCGACGGCACCGCCGGGGAATACCCAGACGCCGGGCATGAAGCGGGCCTCTGGGTTCCGCCGCACGAGCAGGATCTGCAAGCCGTGCTCGGCGTGCTTCCCGCCCCGGCGCAAGAGGATCACGGTTGCGGCCGGGCGGGGGACGGCGGGTTCCACAGGCGGCCCAGCCTAGAGGGTCGACGGGGGTCATCCGCGCCCCTCTGACTCGTTACCCTGCCGCCGGATGGCAGCGGAGACGACCACCAAGCAGCTCTACATCTGCACCTCGTGCGGATTCATCTATGACCCGGACGAGGGCGATCCCGACGGCGGGGTGCCGCCGGGAACCGCGTTCGAGGACATCCCCGACGACTGGTTCTGCCCGGTCTGCGGCGCCCGCAAGGCGGACTTCGAGCTCTACGAGGACTAGTTAGGCAGCCTCGAGAAGAGCCGCGTCCAGCCGGCCCTGGGCGCCCGCGTCGAGCTCGGCGACGGGGCAGGCCGTCCGGATCGACTTGGCGACGATCGCGACCAGCTGCCGCAGGTCCTGCTTTGTGATGGAGAGCGGGGGCATCAGTACGATCACGTCGCCGAGCGGCCTGACGATCACCCCGCGGCGTCGCGCCTCGGTCACCACCCGATGTCCGAGCCGCAGCTGCGGATCATGCTCGCCTAGGTCGATGCCCACCATCAGGCCGCACTGGCGGACCTCCCTGACCTCGGGCATGCGCTCCACCTGCCGCAGCCACTCGGTGAGCAAGCGGATCTTGGGCTGCAGCCGGACGAGCGTCCGCTCCTGGTCGAAGATGTCGAGCGAGGCGAGCGCCGCGGCGCAGGCGAGCGGGTTGCCGGTGTAAGTGTGGCCGTGGAAGAAGGTCACAAACTCGGAATGGGAGCCCAGGAACGCCTCATAGATGCGCTCCGTCGCTAGCGTCGCGGCGAGCGGCAGATAGCCGCCGGTCAGGCCCTTCGCGAGGCAGAGCAGGTCCGGCGAGACGCCCTCCTGCTCGCAGGCGAACATCGTCCCGGTGCGGCCGAACCCCGTGGCGACCTCGTCGCAGATCAGCAGTACCCCGTGGCGGTCACAGAGCCGCCGCACGGCGCGCAGGTACCCGGGCGGGTGGGTGAGCATCCCCGCCGCGCCCTGCACGAGCGGCTCGAGAACCACCGCCGCGACCTCCTCCTCGCGGATGGCGAGCAGGCGGGCGATGTCGTCGATGTCGCCGGGCTTCGCGCGGTATGCCTCGAAGAGGAGCGGTGCGAAGGTCGAGTGGAAGAGAGGCATGCCACCGACCGACACCGAGCCGATCGTGTCGCCGTGGTAGGCGTCCTCGAGGCAGACGAACGAGGTTTTCCGGACGTGCTGTCCACCGCGATGCTGCCAGTACTGGAACGCCATCTTCAGCGCGACCTCGACGGCGGTGGAACCCGAGTCGGAGTAGAAGACGCGGCTCAGGCCGGAGGGGGCGATCTCGACCAGCCTGGCGGCGAGCTCAGCGGCGCCGGGATGTGACAGACCCAGCATCGTCGAGTGCGCGACTCGCCCGAGCTGCTCCCGCACGGCCCGGTCGATTACCGGGTGGCGATGGCCATGCACGTTGCACCACAGCGAGGAGACGCCGTCCAGATAGCGCCGGCCCTCCGAGTCGATCAGCTCGGTCCCCTCGGCCGCCTCGATCATCAGCGGCTCCTCCTCCACCCAGTCGCGCTGCTGCGTGAAGGGGTGCCAGAGGTGAGCGTGATCGAGCCGGGCAGCCTTCTCCATTCCCTGGAGCGAAGATATGACTGCCGCCGGATGGACTGGGAGCCCGATCACCGACTCGACCCGGAAGCAGTGGTGAGGGTTCTGTGACGCACGTCACAAAAGCTTCCAGGTTCGAAATGGTTGCAAGTGTGTAACCTTTTCCAATATGGAAGCAGCGACGAAGGAACGCACGACGGCAGCGGTGATTCGGGATGAGCTGGCGCTCAAGCTGAGCGCCCTCGTCGTTCGGTGCATGGGCCCCCGCGGCAACGAGGTCTTCCGGGTGATCGACGAGAGCGGCCTCACCTTTGCGCAGATCAAGGTGCTGGTCGAGCTGGTCACACCCGACGAGGACGCGCGCACCGTCACCGCCGTCTCCGAAGGACTTGGCATCTCGGTCCCCTCGGCGAGTCGCGCTACCGACGGGCTGGTGAGAAAGAAGCTCGCCACCCGGGTCGAGGATGAGAACGATCGCCGCGTAAGGCGGCTTGCGCTGACCACGAAGGGCCAGCGCCTAGCCGACCGGATCATCTCGGCGCGCCTCGCAACCCTGGAGGAGTTCACCGGCTCCCTCGAGCCCGGTGAGAGAAAGAAGCTTGAGTCGGCTCTCGATGCGCTGCTGGAGCGTCCCGAGATCGCCGAGATCTACGCGGCAAACGAGAGGAAGGCTCGCCGATGACGCGCTACCGGCATCTGGTCACCGACGACAACCGCAAGTGGTGGACGCTCGGAGCGATGTGCTTCGCGCTCTTCATGGTCATGCTCGACAACACCGTCGTCAATGTGGCCCTGCCTTCGATCCAGCGCGAGATCCACGCCGGGATCTCCGAGCTCGAGTGGGTGATCAACGGATACACGCTGACATTCGCCGTGCTGATCGCGACCGGCGGGCGGCTCGGAGACATCTTCGGCCGCCGGCTGATGTTCCTGGCGGGCGTGATCATCTTCGCGCTCACCTCAGCCACGGCGGGCCTCGCTCAGGACCCGCAGATGTTGATCGGTAGCCGCGCGATCCAGGGCATCGGGGCTGCGCTGATGATGCCGGCGACCCTCTCGATCATCACCCACGCCTTCCCGCCCGCGGAGCGCGGTAAGGCGATCGGCACCTGGGCGGGAGTTTCGGCCCTGGCGCTCTCGATCGGCCCGGTGGTGGGTGGATTCCTCACCGAGTACGTCAGCTGGCGCGCGATCTTCTTCATCAACCTCCCAGTGGCTGTAGCCGCCGTGATCGTGACGCTCTTCGCGGTCAGCGAGTCGCGCGACGAGACCGTCGACCGGCGCGTCGACTACCCGGGCGTGATCTCGCTCACCGCGAGCCTCACTGCGATCGTCCTCGCTCTGATCGAGGGGAACACCTGGGGCTGGAGTTCACCGGGCGTCGTCGCGCTTCTCGCAAGCGGCGCGATCGGTCTCGCCGTATTCGTCGCCATCGAGCTGCGGGTCGCGGCGCCCATGGTCGAGTTCGCCCTCTTCCGAACGCGCCAGTTCATCGGCTCCAACCTGATCGCCTTCATCATCACCTTCGCCATGATGGGGACCTTCTTCTTCATGGCGCTCTACATGCAGGACATCCTCGGCTACAGCGCGCTGGAGGCCGGGGTCAGGTTCCTGCCGACGACGATGGTGATAGCCGTGGTGGCGCCGATCGCAGGGCGCCTCGCCGATCGTCTCGGGCCCGCCCTGCCGATGAGTAGCGGTCTCGCGGTTCTCGCCGTCGCGATGTTCATGTTCGCCGGGATCAGCCCGAGCACGACCTACAGCGGCCTGCTCGTCCCATTCGTCTTGATGGGAATCGGGATCGCCATGGTCATGTCACCGATGTCGACCGCGGCGATGAACTCGGTCAGCGTGCAGAAGGCCGGTGGCGCCTCAGGCGTCCTGCAGATGTCGCGCATGATCGGAGCCTCAGTCGGCGTTGCCGCAACCGGCGCGATCTTCCAGTCGCAGCTCGGGAGCGGCTTCAATCCTGCCGCGCTGGCCTCGGCGCCTGAGCAGGCGCGCGCGACATTCGTCGATGCGCTGAGCAGCGCCATGCTGCTGGCGGCGATCGTGGTCGTCGCCGGGCTGGTCGTCTCCGCGACGCTGATCCGAGGCGCCCGCGCCAAGCGGGACGAAGGTCCCGTGGACGAGGGTGCGGTGGCCGCAGCCGAGCAGGGCAGCGCTACGCCGCTTTCAGCCGGCGCCCAAGCTCGCTGACGACGAGGGGCGGCCAGCTTCGGGGCGCGGTCAGATCGAGGCGCGGCAGCGTATCGACCGCGACCGCCCCGAGGCGCCGGATCGTCTCCAGGTTCGAGAGCTCCATCGGTGACGGCTCTGCCGGCCACGGGTTGAGCACCACGGCCGCGAGGTGCAGGCCCGCGTTCCGAACGGCTTCGATCGTCAGCAGCGTGTGGTTGATGGTTCCCAGCCCCGCAGGCGAGACGATCATCACCGGCAGGGCTAGGTCGCGCGCCAGGTCCCGCACCAGGTAGTCCGGAGACAGCGGGACCAGGAAGCCGCCCGCGCCCTCGCAGATCAGTAGATCGGCGTCCTGGGTCGCCGCAAGCGCGCCCCCCCGGAGCCGATCCGGGTCGATCCGCTCCCCGGCGAGCTCCGCGGCGAGGTGCGGAGAGACGGCAGGGCCGTAGCGGTAGGGCGCGATTTCGTCGTCTCGCTGCCCCGATCCGGAGGCGAGTCGGAGCAGGGCGTGGTCGGGCAGCTCGGGCGCCCACTCCCAGCCCTCGGGGCGAAGCGGATGGTCATCCAGGCCGCTGACCGAGGGCTTGAAGACGGCCACCCGGGCGCCCGCGGCGCGGGCCGCGTGCGCGGCCACCGCGGCCACGACGGTTTTGCCGACCTCCGTGCCGGTGCCCGTGACGAAGACTCCGCGCATGGTCAGGCGGCCCGGCGGAGCGGGGGCACCGTCTGGGCGATCTGCGCAGCCTTGGCGCCGGAGGCACCGAGGCCGAGATCGCTTGCCACGGCGCCGATCAGCCTGGCGGCCCGCCGCAGGTCCGCGATCCGGTGGGTCGCCATGGTCGTCAGCCGCAGCCGGCTGGTTCCCGAAGGCACTGTCGGCGGGCGGATCGCTTGCGCGAAAAGTCCCTCTGCGAGCAGGCGCTCGCAGAGCGCCATCGCGTCGGCGGCCTCGCCGATCAGAAGCGGCACGATCTGTGTCTCCGACCCGCCGGGCTCGAGGCCCGCCGAGCGCAATCCATCTCGCAGCGCAGCAGCGTTCGCGCGAAGGCGCCCCACTTGGCTCGGTCGCTCGACCAGCAACTCGAGCGCCGCCAGGGCCGCCGCGACCGCGGGAGGCGGCGGAGCCGTCGAGAAGATGAACGGCCGGGCGGAGTTGATCAGGAAGTCGACCAGCTCACCCGACCCGCAGACGTAGGCGCCGTAGCTCCCCAGGGCCTTGCCGAGGGTCCCGACGACGACGTCGACCTCCCCCGTCAGCCCGGCGGCCGCGACGGAGCCCCGCCCGCCGGGACCGATGCACCCCGTGGCATGCGCCTCGTCGACCAGCAGCCGGCAGTGGTGGCGCTGGGCCAGGGTAGTGAGCTCGGCGAGCGGGGCGATGTCGCCGTCCATCGAGAAGACGCCGTCGGTGACGATCAGCCCCGCGCGACCCGCCGCGCGCCGCAGCCCCCATTCCAGGTGCTCGGTGTCCACGTGCCGGTAGACGAAGGTCTCCGCGCCGGCCAGCCGGCAGCCGTCGATGATGCTGGCGTGGTTGAGCTCGTCCGAGCAGACGACCTCCCCGCGTCGGGCCAGCGCCGCGATCGTGCCGGTGTTGGCGAGGTAGCCGGAGCCGAAGAGCAGCGCGGCCTCGGTCCCCTTGAATTCCGCTAGCCGCGACTCGAGCTCCGTGTGAATCGACATCGACCCGGAGATCAGCCGCGAGGCCCCCGCGCTGGTGCCAAGGCTGAGCGCGGCGTCGGCGGCCGCGCGCCGCAGCCGCGGATGGTCGGCCAGCCCGAGATAGTTGTTCGAGCAGAGCAGCATCACGGGGCGGCCGTCGAGGACCACCTCCGGGCCCTGTGGCCCCTCGATCAGCCGCAGGCGCCGGCGCAGCCCGCTCGATCCGAGCTCGGCGAGGCGCTCGCTGAAATCGAGCACTAGTCGCCCCAGCCCGCGGGCTGGGGCTCCAGGTCGTCCGACCGGCGCGGCGGATACGCGGGCGGCTTGCCCTTCTTCTTGATCACCCGCAGCTGGGTGGAGGGGTCCCAGAAGTTCGCTTCGGCCTGGCTGTCGATCAGCTCGTCGATCGGAGTGGATGGGGTCTCGCCCTCGAGCCAACCTGAGCGGTTGTCGGGACGCGGGTTGGCGCCGTTGTCCGGCTGGCGGGCGACGTTCAGGCCGAGCTCTTCGAACATCGCGCGGTCCTCAGCCGGCTCCACCCCGAGCGTGGTCAGGAAGTTGCCCATCATCACCCCGTTGAGGCCGGCCTTGACAGCCAGCGGCTGGAGCTCCTGCAAGTTCTCCACGCGGCCCCCGCACAGGCGGAACAGGGCATCCGGCAGGATCAGCCTGAAGATCGCCACCCACTTGACGACCTCCCAGGGGTCCATCAGCTCCCGCTCGCCGAACTTCGTCCCCGTGCGGGGATTGAGCAGGTTGATCGGCACGGAGTCGGGATCGATCTCGGCGAGCTCGAAGGCCATCTCCACTCTCTGCCGCGGCGACTCGCCGAGATTGAGGATGCCGCCGACGCAGGTCTCCAGTCCGGCCTCCTTGACGGCGTCGATCGTTCGCCGTCTCCCCTCGTAGCGCACGGTGGTGGAGACCTCCGGGTAGTAGGAGCGCGCCGACTCCACGTTGTGATGGACGCGTTGGATGCCCGCCTCCCGAAGCTGCCGAGCCCGGTCCGCCGACATGTGGCCGATCGACGCGCAGCGTTTCAGGTTCGTCTGCTCGGAGACCAGGCGGGCGCCCTCGAGGACATTGGCGAAGTCGCGTTTCGAGAGCCCCTGGCCCTGCGTGACCATGCAGAAGCGGTGGGCGCCGGCCGCCTCGGCCGCCTTGGCGTGCTCGAGGATCTGTTCGGGCTCCATCATCGCGTGCATCGGCGTGTCGGCGTCGGCGTAGCGCGACTGCGCGCAGAAGCCGCAGTCCTCGGCGCAGCCCCCCGACTTCGCGTTGACGAGGGAGCACATGTCGGTCGAGTCTCCGAAGCGGTCCTGGCGCACCTCCCAGGCGCGCTCCACGAGGGCTCCGATCTCGTCGTGGTCGGTGAGCGCCCCAAGCTCGAGCGCCTCGTCGAAACCGATCAGCGGCGGCACCCCCGGAACTTACGAACGGGGCCGGACGCCTACGCTTCGCCGTCAGATCGCGGCCGCGAGCGGCCGCCCCACATACCGCTCGGGGCTGCGCCCCTCGCTCATGGTGGAGCGGCCTGGCGGCCACTAATCCCAGGAGAAGTCCTCGACGATCTCCGCGTCGCCCTTGGCCCGCGGGCTGAAGGCGATCAGCTCGAGGCCCTCGTCGCCGGCCTCGAACGCCCGGGTCACCGAGGGCCCCACCCGGATCGCGTCGAGCGGCCGGACCTCCTTCACCTCGTCATCGAGTTTCACGCGGCCCGAGCCAGAGACCACCACGTAGACCTCTTCCGCCTGCTGGTGGCGGTGCGCGAAGGCGTGGCGCTTCCCCGGCTTCACCCTCTGCAGCGAGATCCCGATCTGCTCGGCATTCAGGTCGCCATGGGCGAAGCGGGCCTCCTGGACGTCACCGAAGCCCTGCGTCGCAGCCATGTCCTCGACGTCCCTGAGGTTCTTGATCGTGTAATCCACGGCGGCCGAACCCTAGGCCGCTTCGCGCATCGCCTCGACCTCACGCGCTTCTGCGAGGCGGCTGAGGCCCTTCTCTTCCAGCTTCTTCACCTCGCTCAGCTTCAGCTCGAGGCGCCGCGATGTCTCGCGCAGGGGGGTGGGCTCGTCGCCGTTGACGCCGTAGCGCAGCTGGATCACCTTGCGCTCGTCCTCGGGGAGGTCCTGAACCGCGCGCCTCAGGGCCCGGTCGCGGAAGCTGACTGCGACCTCCTCGGACGGGCCGCTGCGCTCATCCGGGACGAACTCGCCCATCGATGACCCGTCCTCCTCGCCTACGGGGCGATCGAGGCTGGTCACCACCCGGGTCAGATCCCGGATCTCCTCGACCTGCGCCGGCTCGAGCTCTGCCTCCTTGGCGACCTCCTCGGTGGTCGGGTCGCGGCCCAGCCTCGTCGCCAGCTCCCGCTCGATCCTCATCACCTTGCGCTCGCGCTGCGCGACCTGGTTGGGCACTCGGATGGTGCGCTCCTTCGACTCGAGGGCGCGCTGGATCGCCTGGCGGATCCAGAACGTCGCGTAGGTGGAGAACTTGTAGCCCTTGCGCCAATCGAACTTCTCGGTGGCGCGGATCAGGCCGAGGATGCCCTCCTGGATCAGATCGAGCAGGTTGAGATCCTGGCGCATGTAGCGGCGTGCGTTCGAGACGACCAGTCGGAGGTTCGAGTTGATCAGCCTCTCCTTCGCCTCGAGGTCGCCTCGCTCGATCGCCTGGGCGAGCTGGGTCTCCTCCTCCTTGGTGAGCAGCGGGTACCGGCGCATCTCGTTGAAGAAGAGCTGCAGAGCGTCGGTCGTCTGCTCCGCGAGCTCGCCGTTCCGGTAGGACGCCGGTTCGTCCGCGTCGCGGCCGCAGTCGTCCTCGAGCGAGAGGCCCGCGCTCTCGATGCGCTCGTGCACGAGATCCGCCTCTTCCTCCGAGAGGTTCAGTTCCTGGACCAACGAGTCAACCTCCGAGAGCTCAACGCAATCCGCCGAGCGCCCGGCCTCGATCAAGGCCCCAACCCGCTCCTCGACGCCCGGGTCGAGCTCAACCGCTGTTGCGTTCATCTCCTCAGCCATGGATGCCCTCTATACAGGGTCGCAAACGAGTCCAGTCGTCGCACACCAACCCGGCCCGGACCAGTCGATAGTGTGGCGCGCGGCGTTCAGGGGGGACGCGAGCCCGGGAGCAAGCCCAGACAGGAGGTCAGTTGAGAAGGCTCGCACAGGTGATCACCGGTCGGCGGACGAAGTGGTTCGTCCTCGTCGGCTGGATCCTCGTGCTGATCATCACCACGCCGATCGGCAGGAAGCTGTCCGACGTCACCTCAGACGACACCGAGTCATTCCTGCCGGCCAGCGCCGAGTCGACCGAGGTGGTCCGACAGCTGGATCGCGACTTCCCTCAGGGCGAGACCGATACTGCGATCGTCGTCTACAAGCGGGCTGGAGGGCTGACCGCAGCCGACAGGCAGAAGGTCGCCGCTGACGCGCAGAAGATCCAGGCCGCCGGCAAGGAGAAGATCAACCTCGTCGAGGCGCCGGCCGTCCCCTTCGCGCCTGGGTCGCCGCCACAGCTGGTCTCCAGGAACGGCGACGTCGCCACGGCCATCTACACGACGCCCACCGACTTCGAGAAGGAGGCCGACTGGGGACAGGCGATCCGCGACATCACCGACACGAACACGGGGGGCATGCAGGTCTTCGTCACGGGCGGCGTCGGGTTCAGCACGGACGCCAACGACGTCTTCAGCAACATCGACACCAAGCTGCTGTTGGCGACGGTGCTGCTGGTGCTCGTGCTGCTGGGAGCGATCTACCGCTCCGTGCTCGTCGCGCTCACTCCGCTGATCGTCGTCTTCTTCGCCTATACGGTGACGCAGGCCCTCGTCTACGCGCTGGCGAAGTCGGGGGCGACCGTCTCCTCCAACAGCACGAGCATCCTGATCGTCCTCATGTTCGGGGTGGGGACCGACTACTGCCTCTTATTGGTTTCGCGCTACCGCGAGGAGCTCCGGCGAATCGAGGACAAGCACGACGCGATGGGGCGCGCGGTGCGTCGCGCCGGCCCCGCGATCTTCGCCAGCGGCATGACGGTGTCTTTGGCGATGCTCACTCTGGCGCTGGCCGACAACAAGAACACCAGCTCGCTCGGGCCCGTCGCCGCGATTGCCGTCTTCACGGCCATGGTTGCTGGCCTCACTTTGCTCCCCACACTCCTGACGATCTTCGGGAGGAAGGGATTCTGGCCTCGCCGGAGCGTGGTCGCTTACGACCCCGAGCATCCATCGGTCGGCGGTCAGGGGCCGTGGCGGCGTTTCGGTGATCGGGTGCTGCAGCGGCCGGGGCTCGCGCTGGTCACGACCGGCGTGATCTTCATCGCGGGGGCATTCGGGCTGCTCGCCTACAAGGTCGACTACTCGACCACCAGCTTCTTCAAGCACTCGGTGGAGGCGGTCGAGGGCTTCGACGTGCTGCGGAGCGCCTTCCCCGCGGGGACGCTGGCGCCTACGACGGTTCTGGTTGAGAGCGACAGTGGTCCTGCCACGCAGGCCGACATCAGCGAGGTCGAGGCGAGGCTGCGGTCCGTCAATGGCGTGGCCTCCGCCCGCGACACCGGCGTGCGCTCCACCAACGGCCAGATCGCAGAAGTGGACGCGACCCTGAGCAAGGACCCGCTCGACAAGTCCGGCCTCGACATCGTGCCTCGCATGCGGGACGCGGTCTCAGACCTCCCGAACGGGGTCACGGCCCTCATCGGCGGGACCAGCGCAATCAACTACGACGTCGACCAGGCGAATCAGCGCGACATGGAGATCATCGTGCCCCTCGCGCTCCTGGTGATGGCGGTCATCCTGGCGATCCTGCTGCAGGCGCTCGTGGCGCCGTTGGTCCTGCTCGCGAGCGTGATCCTCTCCTTCGCCTGCACCCTGGGCATCTCGATCCTCTTCATCCGGTACGTCGTCGGCGATGCCGGCTTCGACTCGTCGATTCCCCTCTTCGCCTTCATCTTCCTCGTCGCGCTTGGGATCGACTACACGATCTTCCTGATGGCTCGGGTGCGAGAGGAGGCCCGCAGGCACGGCACCCGAGAGGGCATGCTCCGGGCCCTCGCCGCCACTGGGCCGGTGATCACCAGCGCCGGAGTGATCCTGGCGGGCACCTTCTCCGTCCTGATGACCCTGCCGGTCAGCTTCACCTTCGACCTCGGCCTGATGGTCGCACTGGGCATTCTGCTCGACACATTCATCGTGCGGACGATCATGGTCCCCGCCGCCGTCG
The DNA here is from genome assembly GCA_963695675.1 of uncultured Solirubrobacterales bacterium. Taxonomy (GTDB): domain Bacteria; phylum Actinomycetota; class Thermoleophilia; order Solirubrobacterales; family 70-9; genus DASUPK01. The sequence goes on along the minus strand of CAVOGY010000005.1, from coordinate 591,678 downwards.
AGGTGCTCGGCGACAAGGTCTGGTGGCCGTCCACCGCCCGTGCCGGCGGCCGCCTCCGCGAGGAGACGGGCGAGCACGCGGTGCCGAAGCCGGCCGAGGCCGGCTAGCGGCCCTTCCAGTTCGGCTTGCGCTTCTCCGCAAAGGCCGCCACTCCCTCGCGGAAGTCCTCCGACGCGAAACACGACTCGCGCAGCTCGATCAGCTCGCGCTCCTGCTCGGGCGTCAGGCGCGGATAGGAGTTGAGCGTGTCGATTGCATGCTTGTTGCCCTTCATCGAGAGCGGCGCGTTCGCCGCGATTTCGGCCGCGAGCTCGACCGCGGCCCTCTCCAGCTCGCCGTCGTCGACGACCTCGTTGACCAGGCCGATCCTCTCGGCGTGCTCGGCAGAGACGTTGCGGCCGGTGAGGAAGAGCTCCTTCGTGCGCGGCACGCCGATCGCGTCGAGGAATCGCTGCAACCCCGTGTGGCCGTAGATCAGGCCGAGCTTCGGGGGCGGCATACCGAGCTTGGCGCTCCGCGCGCAGATGCGCAGGTCACAGCACAGGGTCAGCTCGAGTGCACCGCCGAGCGCGTGCCCATTGATCCCGCAGAGCACCGGCCAGGGGTGCGCCGTGACGGCGTCGAGTCCCCTGGCGAAGGGGTGGGCGACGAGCGACTCGGCGTCCGTCTCGAATTCGTCCTCAGAGAATCCGCCGATGTCGTAGCCCGCGGAGAAGATCCCGCCGGTGCCCGTAAGCAGCACGCAACGGACCTCGATCCCGCGATCCAGGGCGGCCATCGCCTCCGCGATCGCGTTCAGCATCTCGTGGTCGAGGGCGTTTCGCGAATCGGGTCGGTTGAGCGTCAGGCGTGCGACGGCCTCGGCCGGGTGGTCGAGGAGAAGCTTGCCGCCCGCGAATTCCTCGCGCACCGGAACAGGATCCCTATTCGAGCACGACCAGGACGTCGCCCTCGGAGACCGACTGGCCCTCCTCCACGCGGATCTCGGCGACCTTGCCGGAGTCCTCGGCCTCGACGGGCATCTCCATCTTCATCGACTCGAGGATGGCGACCGTGTCGCCCTCGTCGACCTGGTCACCGACCGCGACCTCGATCTTCCACACTGTGCCGGTGATGTGGGCCTCTACGTCCGCCACGCGCGGCGCGGACAATATCCGGCGTTGATGCGGCAAAGCCCGTCGCCATGCGTGGTGATCGTTGCTGCCCGCAACGAGGGCGAGCGAATCGGAGCGAGCTTAGGCGCCCTGGGCGTGGCCGGGCTCGCGGATATGCACCGCGCTCGCCAGCTGCGCGACGTCCGCCGCGCCGCGGGAGCCCGGCGCTAGATAGCGTCCGCGTCGATGATCCTGGCGATCGACCAGGGGACCACGGGGACGACCTGCATCGTCTTCGACGGCGAGGGACGGCCCCGTGGCCGCGCCTACAGCGAGTTCGAGCAGCACTTCCCGAGGCCGGGCTGGGTGGAGCACGACGCGGCGGAGATCTGGGAGGTGACGCTGCGGGTTGCGACCGGCGCGCTCGCCGATGCGGCCGTGCAGGGATCCGACCTGGAGGGCATCGGAATCACCAACCAGCGCGAGACGGTCGTCGCGTGGGACCCCAAGACCGGTGACCCGGCGCACCGCGCACTGGTCTGGCAGGACCGCCGCACGGCGGCCCGCTGCGACGAGCTGCGCGAGCAGGGCCACGAGCAGCTGATCCGAGAGCGAACGGGCCTCGTTATCGACCCCTACTTCTCCGGCACGAAGATCGAGTGGCTGATCCGGAACGCGGACCTCCCCCCGGACGTGGCCTTCGGGACGATCGACTCCTGGCTCGTCTTCAAGCTCACCGGCCGCCACCTGGCCGACTACTCGAACGCCTCCCGCACGATGCTGTTCGACATCCACAAGCTCGCCTGGAGCGACGAGCTCTGCGGCCTGCTGGGCGTGGACACGGGCTCCCTGCCAGAGCCGGTTCCCTCCTCACTCGTCTACGGGACGACCTCGGTCTTCGGCGGCGAGGTCCCGGTGTCCGGGATCGCGGGTGATCAGCAGGCGGCGCTCTTCGGTCAGGCCTGCCAGGAGCCGGGCGAGACCAAGAACACGTACGGCACCGGAAGCTTCGTCCTACTCAACGCCGGCACCGACGCGCCCGAGCCGGGGGAGGGTCTGCTCACCACGGTTGCCTGGGGCCTGGGAGAGCAGGTCGACTATGCGCTCGAGGCCGCAATCTTCGTCACCGGTGCCGCCGTCCAGTGGCTGCGTGACGGGCTCGGGATCATCTCCGAGGCGGCCGAGAGCGAGGCTCTGGCGGCCTCGCTCGACTCGAATGACGACGTCTACTTCGTTCCTGCCCTCACCGGGCTGGGTTCCCCCCACTGGGACCCCTATGCGCGGGGAACGATCGTCGGGCTGACCCGCGGCACGGGCCGCGCGCATCTCGCCCGGGCTGCGCTCGAGTCGATCGCCTACCAGACGGTCGAGGCGGTGCGGGCTCAGGAGGCCGCCTCAGGAGAGACCGTGCCCTCGCTGAAAGCCGACGGCGGCGCGGTGGCGAACGAGTGGCTGATGCAGTTCCAGGCCGACGTCCTCGGCGCTCCGGTGATCGTCCCCGAGATCGCCGAGACGACCGCCCTGGGGGCGGCGTATCTTGCCGGGATCGCCACTGGCCTCTGGAGCGCCCAGCAGGTCCGCGAGATGTGGCGTGAGGCGGCGACCTACGAGCCCCAGATGCCGGAGGGCGAGCGGGACGAGCTGCTCGGGCGCTGGCGCGAGGCACTGAGCCGCTCCCGGGGGTGGGCCCGGGCGTAACCCGGTCGCCCGGATCGGGTAGCGATGGAGAGATGCCCAAGCTGAATCCCAAGGACATGAAGCCGCAGGTCTACAAGGACCCGCGCCCAGCCGAGATGTTCACGCAGTACCACCGCAGCGCGCGCCGCGGCGTCGGCTGGGTCTACGACCTCGCTCGAGTCATCCTGACCATCCCTACGATCGCGACCTACAGGACCCGGGCGATCGGCGTGGAGAACATCCCCGCCACCGGACCCGTGATCCTGGCGCCGAACCACTTCAGCCAGTGGGACCACTTCTTCGCCGCCGCCTATCTTCGGCGCAAGGTCCAGTTCATGGCGAAGTCCCAGCTCTTCAAGAACCCCGCGATCAAGTTCATCTTCAAGCACGGGGGCGCGTTCCCCGTGCGCCGGGGGCACCACGACGAGGAGGCCTTCATCACCGCCAACACAATCCTGGAGCGCGGCGGCACCCTGCTGATGTACGCGGAGGGCGGACGGTCGCGGACTGGGGACCTAGGCGAGCCCAAGCGGGGCATTGGCAAGATCGCGCTGCAGTCCGGCGCGCCGGTCGTGCCCGTCGCGATCCACGGCTCGGCGCACGTGCGCGGCTGGCGGAGGCTGCGGTTTCCCAAGGTGACGATTCAGTACGGCGAGCCGGTGACCTTCCCGGTCGAAGCCGAGTCGGGAGGCGAGGAGCAGCAGCGGGTCGCCAATCAGATCTTCGATCGCGTCCGGGCTATGTACGTCGACCTCGAGGAGAACGGCAGGCGCGACGTCCTGCGCCGGCTGCGCGAGGGGCTCCCGGCGACCTCTCCCGGGCCGGACCCCACACAAATCGGGTCGCGCCTTAACTGAACGAATCGGGTCGCGCCTGGCGGCGCGCCCTCGAATAACGCCCTCGCATCCCTACTCCTCGTAGCGAGGCTCGAGCTTCTCCCAGAAATCCCTGTCGTGGCCGGGAACCATCAACGCGTACGGATAGGTGCGCCGATAGGCCTGCAGCTCGCGCAGTGAGCGGCGCCAGTTGTGCTCGTCCGCGATCATCGTCGGCTCGGCCTTGCCCTCGAACTGCTTCCAGTCGTAGGCGGCGTCGCCGACAACCACGAAGTCGCGACGCGGCAGACGCAGGATCACGGAGGTATGGCCGGGGCTGTGCCCGGGGGTGTAGACGAGGTGCACGGAGCCGTCGCCGAAGAGATCGAAGCTGCGCCCGAATGGCCCGTATGAGTCGATCAGGTCGCCGTCGAAGTCGACCGTGTGGTACTCGAAGGCGTAGTCGTAGTGGGAGGGGTGGTAGCCGCGAAACAGGGGAAATGAGCCGCTCGTCGCGCCCTCCCATTCCGTCGCGCTGAGCACGAACTGGGCGTCCGGGAACGCCTCGATCCCCGAGGCGTGATCCTCGTGCAGGTGGGTGAGGACGACGATCGCGATGTCCGAGGGGGCCAGTCCTCGCTCGCGGAGCTGGGAGACGATGTCCCGGCCCACCTCGACCTTGTAGTGCCGGCCGGAGAATCGCCCGAGATTGTCGCGGGGATTCCTCGCCACCGAGGGGTGGAGCCCGGTGTCGATCAGGATGTTGCCGGCGCTCGGGTGGCGCACCAGGTAGACGGGAACGGGCCGCGACTCCCAGGAGTCCGGCGACGAGCCGAACCCAACTGCGCGCATCCGGGCGATCAGACCGCGCCCCTTGCGGTCGAAGAACGCAGCGGGCCACAGGCTCTCGCCCGCGTCGAGCGGCTCGACGACCAGCGCGGCGCCGTCGGCGCCGCCGGGGAGGGGTTCCCGCAGCGGGGTCGGCTCGGCGTTCACGTTCACGGCAGCCAGCGTAATCCGGCGTGCCGCCCGCCGTGGGCGGTTTTATTCCCGGTGGCCATATGCTCAGGCGACGATGGCCGACGGGACGAGCTCGCGCATCTTCGCGCCCGGGCTGCTCGAGGGGCAGATCTGCGTGGTGTCTGGAGCCGGCACCGGGCTCGGCAAGGCGACGGCCCTGGAGCTGGCCGGCCTCGGCGCGACCGTGATCGGCTGCGGGCGCCGCACCGAGCCCCTCGAGGGCATGGTCGAGGAGATCTCCGGGCGCGGCGGCAAGGCCGAGTTCGAGGCCCTCGACATCCGGGACACCGAGGCGGTGGACGGCTTCATGGACGGCGTGCTCGAGCGCCACGGGCGGATCGACCAGTTGGTGAACAACGCCGGCGGTCAGTTCCTCAGTCCCGCCGAGGCGATCACGCCCAAGGGCTTCCGAACGGTGATCGATCTCAACGTCCAGGGCACCTGGCAGATGACTCACGCCGCGGCGACGAAGGCGTTCATCCCGCAGAACGGCGGCAAGGTGGTCAGCATCACCGTGTCGCCGCACATGGGTTTTCCCGGGATGGTGCACACGGGCGCGGCGCGGGCCGCGGTCGAGAACATGATGCGGACGCTCTCAGTTGAGTGGGCCCGATTCGGGATCCGGCTCGTCGCCATCGCGATCGGTCAGTTCGACACTGAGACCCTGCGCACCAAGTACCCGAAGGCGATCGTCGAGAACGTCGCCGGGACCGTCCCGCTGGGCCGGCTGGGGACCGAGGAGGAGGCGGCGTGGCTGATCGCCTACCTCGCCTCGCCCGCGGGCGACTTCTTCTCCGGCTGCGTGATCACGGTGGACGGAGCTCGCGACAACTGGTTTGGCGGCTGGCCGCCGGGCGGCGCCGGCGGGGAGGGCGGGGAGCCGCTCGCCGAGGAGCGCGGCGAGGGCTAGCTCTGATCCGGCGGCCGAACGGCGAGCTCGCCGAGCCGCCGGTAGCCCTCCGGGGTTCCCGCGGTGATCGAGTCTCCAGGGGCTGCGACCAGCCGGCGGTCACCGCCGCCACCGCTGCCGCAGCCGGTGATCAGCAGGAGCGCCGCGAGCGCCGTCGCCACGGCGACTCTCAGGAGTACATCCCGTTGAACTGTCCTCCGGTGACGTTGATCACCTGGCCGTGGATGAAGTTGGAGTACTCCGAGCAGAGGAATATCACCGGTCCCACGGCGTCTGACGGCTCGGCGGGACGGCCCAGCGGAATCGTCATTCGCGCCATCTGGCGCATCTGCTCCGGGATCCCCAAGGAGACCTCCTCGGTGCTCTCGCCCGCGGCCTGCATCGTCTCGCCCTTCTCTTTCGCCTGGGTGAGCCTGGTCTCCACGAAGCCGAAGGCCACGGCGTTGCAGTTGATCTTGAACTGGCCCCATTCCTTCGCCACGGTCTTGGTGAGGCCGGTCACGCCCGCCTTCGCGGACGAGTAGTTGGCCTGGCCAGCGTTCCCCATGGTTCCCGAGATCGAGGTGATGTTGACGATCTTCCGGAAGACCTCCTTGCCCTCCTGAGCCTCCTGCTTCGCAGCCTCCCGCCAGCTCGGGGCGAGGGCGCGGAGCACGCGGAAGGGCACGATCGTGTGGATGTCCAGCATCGCCTGGAACTGCTCGTCGGTCATCTTGTGGATGACCCCGTCCCAGGTATAGCCGGCGTTGTTGACCACGGCGTCCACCTGGCCGAAGGCATCCATCGCGGCCTTGACCATGTCGTCGGGCGTGCTCGGCGTGGTCAGGTCTCCGGCGAACACGGCCGTCTCGCCGTCGATCTCGTTCGCGGCCTGCTCCGCGACGTCTCCGTCGAGGTCGTTGATCAGAACCTTGCCCCCTTCGCGGACGAACAGCTCGGCCGTCGCCCGGCCGATGCCCCGAGCCGAGCCGGTGATGATCGCGCTCTTTCCATCAAGCAATCCCAAGTTCGTCGCCTCCTCGTCGTGGGGTCGGGCGCGGATTCTTTCAGCCGAATCGATAGGTCGCGATCCCGTGCGCGAGCACTGCGCCCTCCGGGTCGGTGACCCGGACCTCGCAGAAGCTCAGCCGCCCGCCGCGCCTGACGACCTTGGCCTCCGCGCGGAGGTCGATGCCGTCCGCGGCAGCGGCGAAGTTCACGGAGAGGGCGACGGTCGAGCCGGCCGGGTTCTCGGGGACCTCGTCGGTCGCCCAGGCCGCGGCCATCGCGGCGGTGTCGATCAGGGTGCCGACCGCGCCCCCGTGGACGACGTTGCCGATGGTCGCCAGCTCCGGCTTGTAGGGCAACTCCAGCACGGCCTCATCGCTGCCGATCGATCTGACCCTGATGCCGAGCTGTGCCGCGTGGGGCGAGTTGGGGATGAAGGCCTCGATGATCTCCCGGCGGGTGGGCTGATCGCTCACGCGCGGACCGTATGCGAATCAGAGTCCGAGCAGCGCCGGGCCGAGCGAGAAGATCGAGCGCGGGTTGACGCCGTGCTCCTGCTCGAACTTGTGCTGGAGGCGGTCGTCGAAGAGCGCCAGCAGCAGCTCCTCGCGGCTCGAGCCGAAGCTGCAGGCGGCGCGGTCGAGCGCAGCGAGCGAGAGATCTTGGAGCGCCCCGCCGATCCCGCCCGTTTCCGGCAGCTGGCGATCCTGGCAGGGGTCGCCGATCTGGACGGTCTCCCGCGACGAGCTCGCGTAGGCGACGCCGTATCCCGCCGCGGCGGCGAGCGCAGCGATCGCGGCCGCCGTAACCGCCGGGCGCCTGATCGCGCCGGGGACAAGCGCGCCGGAGAGGAGGATCAGCGCGGCGAGCAGTGCGAGGGCAGCGGTGACGATGAAGGTCGGCCGGAAGGCTGAGCGGACCGCCCCGGTCACCACGTCGTCGAGCCGGTCACCAAGGTGGTCGAGCTCGGTCGCCTGATCGGGCTCGAGTCCCGCTCTCGCCTTCGCGATCGACTTCTGCAGCTCGCCCCTCGGATCATCGGTGTTCAACCCACCGAAGAGGTCGGGGGCGATCTCGATCTTGTTCTCCGGCGGCAGGCGCGCGTCGAGCACCGCTGCCGTCCCCTGCTCGCGGGCCGTGTCGATGGTCGAGGTGAGGTTCGACGAGATCAGGGGCGCGAGCGCGGCGAGGGCGATCGCGATCCCGGCGTGGCGGATCGAGAGCAGCCGGGCGACGTCGTAGCGGGTACGTTCGGGGATCAGCTCCCCGGAGAGGGCCGGCAGGGCCATCCCCATACCGGCTCCGGCCAGCACCTGCGGAATCACCGTCCACCACGCCGATGCCCCCGGCAGGAGGGCCAGGCAGCCGACGCCGCCCGCGACCAGCAGGCAGCCGGCGATCGCACGCGTCTCGGAGCCCCCCGGCAGGCGGGAGGAGACGATCGCGGCCACGGGCAGGACGCTGACGGCCAGGGCGGCCGCCAGCGGCTCGATGCTCCAGCCAGAGACCAGCAGGAGGACGACCAGGAAGATCACGGCGGTCAGAGAGGCCGAGAGCAGCGCCAGCGCAATCGCCGGGCGCAGGGGCAGCCTGGAGGAGGCGCCGCCCGCTTCCCGATCAGGGCCGGCCGCGATCGTCTCGGTCCTCGCGACCTGCCAGGCGACCAGCAGGCCGGGAAGGACGATCGGGGCCTGGGCGAGGAAGATCGCGCGCCAGGAGAACGCCTGGGTGAGCGCGCCGCCGAGCGCCGGGCCAACGGCGATCCCGAAGACCGACGCGGCCACCCACATCCTGCGCCCGGGCCCGGGCCTGCCGCCGTCCAGCAGCTCGAACGCCGCAATCAGACCGGCGGCGGCGCCGAGCGCCTGGACGCCGCGCAATACGAGCAGGAGCCCGAGCGAGTCGGAGGCGCCACATCCCAGTGAGGCCGCCAGGAAGAGCCCGAAGCCCGCCGCCCCGACGTGCGCGTCGCCGTAGCGCCGGCACAGCCAGGCGGCCGGGATCAGCGCCAGAGCCAGCACGGCGGTGTAGACGCCGAGAACCAGCGCCACGCCCTCGACCGTCGCGTTGAGCTCGACCAGAATCGAGGGAAGCCCGAGCGTGACGATCGAGGCGTCCGCCAGGGCGATCCCGGCGGCGAGCGCTATGAAGACGCGCCTCACGCGGCCAACCTAGCGCGGGACGTTCAAGGCGCTCGCCGCCTGGATCCTGCTCAGCTCATCATTCGGCCTCGCTCGTCGCCACCCGTCGGCGGCAGGTCGTTAGGCCTCGAGCCCTAGAGCCCGAGCTGCCTGCCCAGGATCTCCTTCATGACCTCGTCGGTGCCCCCGCCGATCGGGCCGAGGCGGGCGTCGCGGTAGGCGCGCTCGACCCCGTACTCGCGCATGTAGCCGTAGCCGCCATGGATCTGGATCGCCTCGTCGGCGACGTCGCACATGGCCCGCTGGCTGAGGAGCTTGGCCTGGGTGACCTCGCGGGTGGCGTCCTCACCGGAGGCGAACTTGCGCAGGCAGGCGTAGGTGAGCGCGCGGGAGACCTCGATCTTCACCGAGATCTCGGCGAACTTGTGGCGGATCGCCTGGAAGCGGCCGATCGGGCGGCCAAAGGCCTCGCGCTCCTTGGCGTAGCGGAGCGTCTCGTCGAAGACCCGCTGCATGCCGCCCACCGCGCCCAGGGCCATCGTCAGCCGCTCCCACTGGAAGTTGGCCATGATCAGCCTGAAGCCCTCGTTGCGCTCCCCGAGCAGGTTCTCCTCGGGCACCTCGACGTCGGTGAAGGAGAGCTCGCCCGTGTCGGATGAGTGCCAGCCCATCTTCTCGAGCTTCGAGACGACCTCGTAGCCGGGCATGTCGCGCTCCAGCACCAGGAAGGAGATGCCGCGGTGGCCGCCCTCCTCGGTCGTCTTGACGGCGCAGACCAGGAAGTCGGCCCGGACGCCGTTCGTGATGAAGGTCTTTGAGCCATTGACGACGTAGCCGCCGTCGACCTTGCGCGCGGAAGTCCGCAGCGAGGCCACGTCGGAGCCGGCGCCCGGCTCGGTGATCCCGAGCGCGCCGATCAGCTCGCCCCTGATCCCGGGCACCAACCAGCGCTGCTTCTGCTCCTCGGTGCCGAACTTCCAGATCGGCGGCGTCGCGATCTCCGCGTGGGCGCCGAGTCCTGCAGCCACCCCGCCGCTGCCGCCCGAGCGCGAGAGCTCCTCTACCCAGACGGCGTCGTGGACATAGTCGCCGCCCTGGCCTCCGTACTCGGTCTCGTACTTGAGGCCGAGGAAGCCGAGCTCGCCGCAACGGTCATACAGCTCGCGCGGGAACTCGCGCGCCGCCTCCCAGTCGTCGACGTGCGGTGCGATCTCGTTGGAGACGAACCGGCGTACGGACTCACGTAGCTCCTCGTGCTCCTCGCCGAACGGCGGCATCGGCGCGCGCTGACCGGTGTCCCTTATGACGGTGATGGGGCACTCCGGTCGTCCAGGGTCGTGTATCCGCGCCCCGCGTGGTCGAAGCCGAGCAGATCGCCCTGCGGGTTCTTCCCATCTCCGTGGTGATAGGCGCGGATCTCGCAGATCTTGCCGTCGCGCAGCCGGAACCACTCAGTGCCGCGGTTGAGCCGCTTGTGGCCGGACTTCGGATCGCGCCAGGTCATCGTCCACTCGATCACGACCTCGTCCCCGGACTCAATCCCGTGCTCGAGCCACCACCGCCCATCGAGGTTGTCGATGCCCCACTTCGCGTTCTCGGCGATCTGCCGCCCGCGGTGTGGCCCGAGGCGCGTGTAGTAGTGGACCGCGTCGTCGGTGAAGTGCGAATCGATCAGATCGACATCGCCGGTGTTGAGCGCCTCGTAGTAGGAGCGGATGTGGTCGAGGTTGCTCATCGGAGTCGGTTTATAGCCATGGCTGTCGATCGGGGCCGCTCGCCATTCGTCGTTAGGGTGAATGCGGCGAAAGGCGCTGCGTGAGCCCTAGGAGGAACCGATGAAGTACCTGCTGACTTTCATTGCCGACCAGAGCCGGATGAAGGACGCCGTCGAAGAGGAGATGCGCACGGCGATGGACGCCTGGAACGCCTTCGACAAGGAGGCCGTCGAGGCGGGGGTGTTGATCGCCTGCGAGCCGCTGGAGTGGGCCGAGGACGCCACCTCCATCCGCATCGACCAGGACGGCGGTCGCACCGTCACCGACGGTCCCTTCGCGGAGACGAAGGAGCAGCTCGGCGGGTTCGCGCTGCTCGAGGTCGAGGACTTCGATGAGGCAATGAGGTGGGCGGACAAGGTGCCGGTTGCGCCAAGCACCACGATCGAGGTGAGGCAGATCATGGACCTGTCGCGCTTTGGCTACGAGAGCTCCACGGTCAGCCCCGCCAAGGCGAGGGCGACCGCCTGACCGGGCTGGTGGGCGCGGCTACAGACCGTAGCTGCGCCCGATCACCTCGAGCATGATCTCGTCGGTACCGGCGCCGATCCGGTTGAGGCGGGCGTCGCGGTAGGCGCGCTCGACCTCGTACTCCTTCATGTAGCCGTAGCCGCCGTGAATCTGGATGCAGTCGTCGCAGACCTCCTCGATCACCCGTGAGGCGTAGAGCTTCGCCTGTGTGATCTCCCTGACCGGGTACTCGCCGTTGGCGAATCGCCAGGCGGTGGCGTAGACCATCTGCTTGGCCGCTTCGATCTTCACCGACATCTCCGCGAACTTGTGGCGGATCGCCTGGAAGCGGCCGATCGGCCGGCCGAAGGCCTCGCGCTCCTTGGCGTACTCGAGGGTGCGATCGAAGACGCGCTCGGCGCCCGAGACGCAGCCGATCGCGGCGACGAGTCGCTCCCCCTGGAGCTCCCAGGAGATGTGATAGAAGCCCTTGCCCTCCTGACCGAGGAGGTTCTCGGCGGGGACGCGGACGTCCTGGAAGGAGAGCTCGCCCGTGTCCGAGGCGTGCATTCCCATCTTCTCGAGCTTCCGGGAAACGCTGAATCCGTCGACCTCGTTGCCGTCGGTGTCGCGGATGTCGACGATGAAGAGGCTGATCCCATCGTGGCCGGCATCCGGGTCGGTCTTCGCGACCAGGACGATGTAGTTGGCGCGCAGGCCGTTTGTGATGAAGGTCTTGGACCCGTTGATCACCCACTGGTCGCCGTCGCGCTTGGCGGTGGTGCGAATGCCGGCGACGTCGGAGCCGGCGCCGGGCTCCGTGATCCCCAGGCAGCTGATCAGCTCGCCCTTGATCGAGGGCACCAGGTAGCGCTGCTTCTGGTCCTCCGTCCCCAGCAGGTGGATCGGCGGTGTCGCCATGTCGGTGTGGACCGCCATCCCCATGTTCAGCCCGCCGCAGCCCGAGTAGCTCATGCAGTCGGCGCGGACCAGCGAGTAGAAGTAATCGCCCCCCTGGCCGCCGTACTCCTCGGGGAAGCACAACCCAATGAAGCCGAGCTCGCCGGCGCGCCGCAGGACGGAGTCGGGCCAGAGGCTCTCCTCCCACTCGAACCGATGCGGGGTGAGCTCCTTCAGCACCCAGGCCTTCATCGACTCGCGCAGTTCCTCATGCTCGTCGGTGAAGATGAAATGGCGGCGCTGGGTGCCGTGGTCGGGCTTGATCACGCTCGAGGTCGCGGTGGCCACCTGGTCAATCTCCTCGTTATCCGGATGGTGTCGGCTGGGACGGATGACCCGCCTTGGCAGAGTGAATAGTAGGACTTCCTACTTCCTACTGCAATGCCCGTTGCGGTCCGCGTTCTGCCGATCGCGCGGAAATCCGTCCCAGCCGGTAGTAGGCAGTAGGACGTAGCACTTCGCATTTAGCTCCCGATCCACTACGCTCCGCCACCGATGGCCGACGAGCTCCTCTACGACGTCAAGAACGGCGTGGCGACGGTCACCCTGAACCGCCCGGACCAGCGAAATGCGCTCAACGGCGAGCTGCTGGCCGCGCTGGTGGAGGCGATGAGGAAGGCCCGCGACGATGACGAGGTGCGCGCCGTGATCCTCACCGGCGCGGGCGACAAGGTGTTTTGCGCGGGCGCCGACCTCGGCGGCTTCGCGGCCGAAGCCTCTCTGGTCGACAAGCACTTCGCGTCGGATCTCTTCCTCGAGTTCTTCCGGCTGATGCCGCGGCTCGGCAAGCCCTCGCTCTGCGCGGCCAACGGACACGTGCTCGCGGGTGGTATGGGCCTGGCTCTCTCCTGCGACCTCCTGATCGCCAAGGAGGGGGCGCGCTTCGGCACGCCGGAGATCAACGTCGGCGCGTTCCCGTACATGATCATGTCGATCATCTACCGCAACGTGCCGCGGAAGAAGGTCAACGAGATGATGCTGCTCGGGGAGCAGATCTCCGCGGAGCAAGCCGTCGAGTACGGGCTGGCGAACAAGGTGGTGCCCGCCGAGAAGTTTCACGAGGCGGTCTGGGACTGGGCCGGCAAGCTCGCCTCGAAGAGCCCGGTGCTGATGCGCCTCGGCCATGACGCGATGTACCGCCAGCAGGACATGGCGATTGACGACGCCCTCGAATATCTCCGCTCGCAGCTCTCGCTCACCTTTTCGACCGAGGACATCAAGGAGGGCGTCGCAGCGTTCTTCGAGAAGCGCGAGCCCGACTGGAAGGGACAGTGATGGACGAACGGACAAGGGTTGCCAAGCCAGACGCGCCCGAGCCCGCCGGCCCCGGTGATGCGAGCGCGCGCAAGAGCGCGACCAGTGATGCGAAGCAGGAGCCGGCGGATCATGTTGGTCAGGCTCCCGAGGCTCCCGACACGGTCGAGGGCGGCGAACAGACGGGGATGAAGCAGCTCACCGAGGACCTGCACGCGCGCCGTGAGAAGGCCAAGCTGGGCGGCGGGGAAGAGAAGATCGAGCTGCAGCACGAGCGCGGCAAGCTCACCGCGCGCGAGCGGATCGACTTGCTCTGCGATCCAGGCACCTTCGTCGAGCTGGGGATCCACGGCCGCCCGCACTTCTCCCAGCGGAGCATGGAGGGAAAGGAGGCGCCGGCCGATGGCGTGATCACGGGCTGGGGAGACGTGGACGGCCGCCGGTGCTGCATCGCCGCCTACGACTTCACCGTGATGGCCGGCTCGATGGGGGCGACGGGGGAGCTCAAGATGAGCCGCCTGCGCGAGGTGGCGCTCACCAAGCGGATGCCGTTCATCTGGCTGCTCGACTCCGCGGGGGCGCGGATCCAGGAGGCCGCGGGGTCGCTGTTCGCCGGGTCTGGGCACCTCTTCCAGGAGGAGGTGGTGATGTCGGGTGTGGTCCCGATGGTCGCGGCGATGCTCGGGCCATGCGCCGCCGGCACCGCCTATATCCCGGCCCTCTCGGACTTCGTGCCGATGGTCGTCGGCCAGGGCGCAATGGCGCTGGCCGGGCCGCACCTGACCAAGGCGGTGACGGGTGAGGACATCTCGATGGAGGACCTGGGCGGCGCCAAGGTCCATTGCCGTAAGTCGGGCGTCGGCGACCTCGAGGTGAAGGACGACCAGGAGTGCATCCAGGTCGTCAAGAGGTACCTCTCCTACTTCCCGGCCAACTGCGAGGAGCGGCCGCCGGTGCGCGAGTCGAAGGATCCGGAGGACCGTATGTCCGAGCGGTTGCTCGACATCGTCCCGGAGTCGCCGCGCCATCCCTACGACATGTACGACGTCATCCGCGAGGTCGTCGACGACGGCGAGATCCTCGACGTCAAGCCGAAGTTCGCGAAGACGATCATCACCTGCCTGGCCCGGTTCGGCGGTCAGCCGGTCGGCATCGTCGCCAACCAGCCCAAGCAACTCGGCGGGATCCTCGAGAACGACTCAGCCGACAAGGCGGCCCGCTTCGTCAACCTCTGCGACGCCTTCAACATCCCGCTGGTCTTCCTCCAGGACGTGCCCGGCTTCATGGTCGGCGCCAAGGTCGAGCACGCGGGAATCATCCGGCACGGGGCGAAGATGCTCTACGCAGTCTCCCGGGCGACCGTGCCCAAGGTGACGGTGGTCGTCCGCAAGGCGTACGGCGCCGGCTACTACGTCATGAACGGCAAGGCGTACGAGCCCGACCTGATCGTCGCCTGGCCGTCTGCCGAGATCTCCGTGATGGGCGCGGAGGGGGCGGTGAACATCATCGGCCGCTCGGCGATCGAGGCCTCCGAGGATCCGGAGGCGACCCGCGAGGAGATGCTCGAGGCCGTTCGCAAGCAGATCGACCCCTACATCGCGGCGGGCAACGCGATGGTCGACGACATCATCGATCCCCGCGAGACGCGGCCGACGATCATCCGGGGGCTGCGGATGGCTCAGAACAAGCGGGTCGAGCGGCCCTGGAAGAAGCACGGCGTGATGCCGGTGTGAGCCGCTTCGAGGACCCGGTGATCATCAGCTGCTCCATCTCGGGGGCGGTCGCCAACCGCGAGCAGTGCCCGGCGATCCCGTACACGCCGGACGAGTACGGGGCGGAGGCGCGGCGCATCGTCGACGAGGGCGGCTCGCAGATCCACATTCACGCCCGGACCCCCGATGGGACGCCGTCGTACGAGATCGAGGACTTCCGGGCGATCACCGAGGCGATCCGGGCCGAGGTCGAGGACGTGATCATCAACTACTCGACCGGTGCGATCGGGGTCCCGATCGAGAAGCGGATCGCGTACCTGCGGGAGCTGCGTCCGGACGTCGCGGCGTTGAACATGAGCTCGATGAACTACGCGAAGTACTCGCGGCGGCGCAAGGACTTCGTTTTCAAGGCGGTCTTCGAGAACAGCTTCGACACGATCATCGAGTTCCTGACGGCGATGCGGGAGCTCGGCATCAAGCCTGAGCACGAGTGCTTCGACGCCGGCCACGTCGCCAACCTCGATCCGCTGCTCGACATGGGGCTGCTGGAGGAGCCGCTGCAGATCTCGCTCGTGATGGGGGTCGATGGCGGCATCCGGCCGAACGCCCGCAACGTCGCCCTGATGTCCGAGCAGATCCCGGGCGGCCCCGAAGGCCCCAACCAGTGGCAGGTGATTGGCATCTCACGCGACCAGTGGAAGCTGCTGGGTGCGTCCCTCGTCATGGGCGGCAACGTCCGGGCCGGGCTGGAAGACAACTTCTACCTGCCGAACGGCGAGATGGCGACCTCGAACGGCGAGCTGATCGCGAAGGCGCGGCAGATGGCCGAGGACGTCGGCCGGCGAGCGGCGACGGTCGCCGAGGCTCGTGAGCTGCTCGGCGTGCCGAAGCGCGAGGATCCGACCCGCCGAGAGATGCTGGCGCATCCAATCGAGACGGCGGAGGCCTCGGAATGACACGGCCACTCGAGGACGTCCGCGTCCTCGACTTGACCCGTCTCCTCCCCGGCGGCTTCTGCACGCTCCTGCTCGCCGACCTCGGAGCCGACGTGATCAAGGTCGAGGACACCGGCCAGGGCGACTACCTCCGCTGGGCGCCGCCGTACTACGGGTCCGAGGAGCAGACCCCGCTGGGAACCCGCTCCGCGATCTACTTGGCGCTGAACCGCAACAAGCGCTCGGTCCGCCTGGATCTGAAGCAGGAAGCAGGGAGGCAGGCGCTGCTCAAGTTGGCGGAATCCGCCGACGTCTTGGTCGAAAGCTTCCGTCCCGGGGTGCTCGACAAGCTCGGTGTCGGCTACGAGGCCTTGCGGCAGGCCAACTCAGCCCTTGTCTACTGCCCGATCACCGGCTACGGCCAGAGCGGGCCAAACCGCGACCGCGCCGGGCACGACGTGAACTACCTCGGGCTCAACGGCATTCTCGGGTTGACCGGGGAGGCCGGCGGCCCCCCGGTCCAGTCGGCGGCGCAGATCGCCGACCTGGGCGGAGGCGCGCTGATGGCGGCCGTCGGCATCCTCGCCGCGCTGCACGAGGCTCGCCGCAGCGGTGAAGGCCAGATCGTCGACATCTCGATGACCGACGGATCGCTCGCCTGGCTGGCGATGGAGGCGGGGCGCTACTTCGGCTCCGGTGAGGTGCCGAAGCGCGGCGAGGTCATGCTCTCCGGCGGGATCATCTGTTACCGGCCCTACGAGGCCTCGGACGGGTGGGTGACCTGTGGGGCGCTCGAGCCGAAGTTCTGGGCGGCCTTCTGCCGCGGAGTCGGGCGCGAGGACCTGATCGAGCACCAGTTCGCCAAGCCGGGGTCCGAAGCCCACCGCGCGGTCGAGGAGATCTTCAAGACCAAGACCCGCGACGAGTGGCGGGCGTTCAACGATGAGCACGACGCGATGATCGAGCCGGTCCTCGACCTCGATGAGGCCCTCGAATCGGAGCTGGTCAGAGAGCGGGAGATGACCGTCACCTACGAGCAGCCCGAGTTCGGCGAGATCAGGCAGCTCGGTTTCCCGATCAAGTTCTCGCGGACCCCGGCCGGCATCGACCGGCCCGCGCCCGGGCTGGGCGAGCACACGGCCGAGGTGCTGAGCCAGACCGGCTACTCGCCGGAGGAGATTCAGGCGCTCGAGGAAGCCGGCGCTGCGAAGGGCCCCGACGCTGATGCGAGGGCGCGCGACAGCGCGACCCGTGACACGAGGCAGGAGCCGTTCCTGGCATGAGCGCGGCGGATGCGACGGTGCTCCGAGGCGGAGCCGAGGAGCAACCCGTTTGATGCAACAGAACGAGGAGATGCTCCGCATGGGCGAGCTGGCGCGCGCCTCTGGCGTCTCCGCGGCGACGATCAAGCACTACCTGCGCGAGGGCCTCTTGCCGGAGCCGGTCAAGACCTCCCGGAACATGGCCTATTACCCGGCCGACTTCGTCGAGCGGATTCGGATCATCAAGCAGCTCCAGGAGGAGCGCTACATGCCGCTGCGGGTGATCAAGGACCTGCTCGAGGAGGATCCCAACCGGGCCAGGGCGCTGATCGAGCTCGGCGACCGCCTGCTCGAGCACGCCCTCGCCGGCGAGAGCGGGCGGGTCAGCGCCGCCGAGGTGCGCGATCGCTACGACGTCCCCCAGGACGTGCTGGACCGGCTCGCCGAGCTCGAAGTCCTGACTCCGGACGACGACGGCTACTCACCGAGCGACGTCCGCATCGTCGAGGCGATCAGCCGCTTCCGTGCCGGGGGCTACGAGGAGCGCATCGGCTTCACGGTCTACGACACGCTCCGCTACAAGCAGTCGATGGCCGACCTCGTCCGGCAGGAGGTCGACGTGCTGATGGAGCGCCTTGCCGGCGAGATGGATCCCGACGAGGCGATGGGCCTGATCGAGGCCGGCACCCAGCCGCTCAACGACCTGATTGCCGCCATGCACACCAAGGCGCTGGTCGCCGAGCTCGAGCGCCGCCGGGGCTCCGGCCAAGACGGCAGCGGGGACAGCGGGCGCGACTAGCTCGTCGTGGCGCGGCTCGCGATCTGGATGCTGATCGCGTTCGGCCTGCTCGCCTTCGGCGTGCGGGTCGCGATCCAGCTGCGCCGCACCGGGAAGACGGGGCTGATCGGCCTACGCGAGGGCGCGGGTCCTGTGGACTGGCTCGGCGGGATCCTCTTCATCGGCGGGATGGCCATGGGGGTCGCCTCGCCGATCCTCGTTCTGAGCGACGTCCTCGATCCGATCTCGGGGCTCGACGTCGACGCGCTGCACGCGATCGGCATCGTCCTCGCGGCCGCGGGCGGCCTCGCCGTCTTCGCTGCCCAGCTCGGCATGGGGGAGTCCTGGCGGATCGGCGTGAGCGAGGAGGAGAGAACCGACCTGATCACCGGCGGCTGGTTCTCACTCTGCCGCAACCCGATCTACACGTCGATGATCGTCGGCTGGTCGGGAATCGCGCTGATGGTGCCGACCTGGCTTGCGATCGCCGCCGTCGCGACCATCGCCGTCGGCCTCGAACTCCAGGTGCGCTTCGTCGAGGAGCCCTACCTGTGGCGGGCGCATGGCGACGCCTACTGCGCCTACGCCGCGCGCGTCGGCCGCTTCCTGCCGCGCATCGGGCGACTGAGTTAGCCGGCTTCGAGCAGGCCCATTGCGTCGAGCGTCTTGCGGACGCCGTCGGGGAGCGGGGTGGTCGTCCAACCGAGTTCGCGTTGCGCCTTCGATGAGTCCGGGTGGCCCTTCCAGAGGAAGTAGGTGAGCTGTCCGCGGGGGAGCAGCGGCGGGCGCCGGATGACGCGCGAGACCGCCTCGCCGACTGCCGCCGCCGCCCGCGCCACCGGAACCGGCATCACCGGCGGGACGCGCCCCCGGCCGGCAACGTCGCGCACCGTCTCGGCGATCTCGCGGAAGCTGGCGTAGCCATCGGCCAGGATGTAGCGCTCGCCGTCGCGGCCGCGCTCCGCCGCGAGCAGATGGCCCGCGGCTACGCCCCCGGAGTAGGCGTAGCCGGTGCCCCCCGGCGGCAGTGCCGGAAGCCGCTTGCGCACAACCGGCTCGAAGATGCCGTTCTCGAATGACGGGGTGGGCGCGGGCGTCGGGCCGTAGACGCCGGAGGGATTGAGAATCATCACCTCCATCCCGTCCCTCTCCGCCAGCACCAGCTCCTCGGCATACTGCTTCGAGCGCTCATACGGCGTGCCCTTCGGGTAATCGGCCAGCATCGTCTCGTCGAAGCGCTCGTCTGCGTCGGCGTGAAACACATCGTGGGTCGATGTGTGGATGAAGCGCCGGACACCCGCGCGCTTGGCGCTCTTCGCCAGCTCGCCGCTGCCGAGCGCGTTCACCCGGTCGAAGATCGCCTCGTCAGGTACCCATTGCTCCGGCATCCCCATCGAGTTGAAGACCAGCTCGCACCCTTCAACCGCGGCCGCGAGGGTTTCGGGTTCGAGGGCGTCGCCGCGGAACGGCTCGATGCCCGCGGGGAGGATGCTGGCGGCCCGGTTCGGGTCCCTGACGAGGGCGCGCACCTGGTCGCCCCGGTCGAGCAGGGCAGAGGCGATCGCGTGGCCGACCTTGCCGGTGGCCCCCGTTACCAGGACCCGCATCGGCGCATCCTATGCGGGCCTCTGAGGCGCTGATCCTCCGCGACTCGAATGCGGATCGCGTGCGTGGCAGCAGCCTTCTGGGCATCTCCGGTCCCCTTACCCGCTAGATTGACTGGTCAGTCAGCCGAACCCGGATGCACGAGCAAGACCGGGCCGCGCCCCGGGAAAGATGCGCGCAGCCGCCGTACAACTCAACTCCACGGACGAGTATGACCGCAACCTGGAGGCTGCCGGGAGACTCGTGCGCGCCTCCGCGGCCGACGGCGCCGAGCTCGTCGTCCTCCCCGAGAAGTGGACGGTCCTTGGCTCGCCCGATGCACTTCGTTCCTCCGCCGAGCCACTCGACGGCCCCGCGCTCACGGCCGCGTCCGACTGGGCGCGAGAACTCGGGATCTTCCTGGTCGCCGGCAGCGTGCCCGAGGTCGTCCGTGACCAGGACAAGCTCGCGAACACCTCGGTCATGTTCGGGCCGGGCGGCGAGCGGCGCGCCGTCTACCGCAAGATCCACTTGTTCGACGTCGACGTCGGCGACGTGGCCTACCGCGAGTCGGCCATCGAGCAGGCCGGTAGCGAGATCGCGCTCGGCGAGGCTGACGGGGTGCAGGTCGGGCTGTCCATCTGTTACGACCTCCGCTTCCCCGAGCTCTACCGGATCCTCGCCCTGCGGGGCGCTCGGGTGATCACAGTCCCCTCCGCCTTCACCGAGCGCACCGGGCGGGACCACTGGGAGGTGCTGATCCGCGCGAGAGCGATCGAGGACCAGGTCTTCATCGTCGCGGCGGCCCAGATTGGAGATGCGCCGCCGCACTACCGAAGCTACGGGCGATCGATGATCGTCGACCCCTGGGGCGTGGTCCTCGCTCAGGCCGCCGACAGGGAGGGCTTCGTCGCCGCCGACCTCGACTTCAGCATCCAGGACGACATGCGGAGCAGCTTGCCCTCGCTGCGCCACCGCCGTCCAGAGACATACCGCTGGCCTCCGGATGACCGCGGAGATGCGGTCCAGGCAACCATCGCCGAGCCCGCCGCGGCGGAGGGAGCGCCCTGATGGCCCAAGCCTCCGCCCCCGACAAACGCCGCGCGATCCTCGACGCGGCGATCACGGTCTTCGCGCGCCAGGGCTTCCACAGCGCTCGCGTTTCCGATGTGGCGGCCGAGGCAGGCGTCGCCTACGGGCTCGTCTACCACTACTTCAACTCGAAGGACCAGATGCTCAACGAGCTCTTCTCGGAGCGCTGGGCGCTGCTGGTCGAGGCGAGCAAGGAGATCCAGCGCGGCGACGCCTCGCCGCGGGACAAGCTGGCCGGCGTCGCCAACTTCATCATTGAGTCCTACCGCCACGAGCCCGAGCTGATGAAGGTGATCATCGTCGAGGTCACGCGGGCGGCCAATTCCTTCGGCCGAACGCACCTGCCCGAGATCCGGCAGGCCTACGACCTGGTCGCGGAGATCGTCTCGGACGCCCAGCAGACGGGTGAGTTCCGCGACGATGTCGACCCCAACTTCGCGGCCATGGTCTTCTACGGCGCGATCGAGCAGCTGCTCACCGGCTGGATCTTCGGCTCCATCCCCGGGACGGACGCGGACTTCCAGCGCGCCAAGCAGCTGGTGATCGAGACCATCTGCGACGGCCTCGAGCCGCGGCCGGTCAGCGACGCGGTGGCCGGCTAGCGGGCACCGTATGTGGGAAGGGCTCGCCAGGACGGAGCGACAGGACCGGGTCCTGCACGGCGCCGCCAAGCTCGCCAACCTGCTCCTCGGCATCATCCTGCTGCCGCTCTGGCTCTTCGGCCAGCTGATCGGCGGCCGCGTGCGGGACTTCCTCAGGGGTCTGGAGCGCCGCGGCAGGAGGCCGCTGCCGGTCCCGCCCGAGCGCGAGCGCACCATGGATGCCCTGATGGTTGATCTCCACGCGATTCCCGAGCACCTGCGCCACTCCAACTTCGCCGAGCTTCGTCGCGGCTTCGCCGACATCTCCAATTTCGTGGTCGCCCAGCATCGCGAGGGCGCGGTGATCGGCTACCGCTACCCGGGGCAGTTCAAGGACCACATCGTCGAGGGGGCGGATGGAGAGCGGATCGCCGCCTCGATCGCCCTGCAGGAAGCCGCCCGACCGGCCCTGATCGTGGTCCACGGCCTGTTCACGTCGAGCCGCTTCGACTACGTCCGGCAGATCGGGGTGCGCGCCTTCTACGAATGGGGGTTCAACGTCGCGGCCCTCGACCTGCGCAGCTTTGGCATGACCGAACTGACGAGCCCGGCGCCCTCGACAGCGGGCTGGAAGGAGGGTCTGGACATCCTCACCCTGGCCGCCTACATGAAGGAGCTGGGCTCGACCAGCGTTGGCGCGCTCGGCATCTCGCTCGGCGGCAGCTCGGTGCTGAACGCCTGCGACCAGGAGGCCACTACGACCGACCTCGACGGCGGGATCCTCGCGGTTTCGCCGCCGGCAGTGCCCAAGGAGGCGTGGGCGCGCCTCTCCGAGGACGTCGCGCGCGACCACCCCCGCTACCTCCTCCATCGCGCATTCGAGGCGGCGCTGATTTCCAGGGTGCGCTCGGGTCGCTGGCCGCCGGAGGCCGAGAACATGGATCGAGTCATGGAGCACGTTTCGGCGCCCTACTACGGCGTCAGCGCCGAGGAGATCTGGACCCACGCCCGCGGCATCGACCACGTCTCGAACGCGAAGGTTCCGCTGCTCATCCTGCATCCCGAGGACGACTACATCGTCAAGGTGGAGCAGGGCCAGATGCTGGCCCAGGCGGCCGAGGGCAACGACCTGGTCCGAGTTTGGATCCTGCCCGCCGGATCGCACGGGCTGCTCGAGGCCGCCGATCCGCGCTGGACCCATGCCGTCTACCGGACCTTCTTCGAGCGGTGGGCCACCTATGCGGAGCGCACCGTCGGGCAACCAACCCGGAGAGGCCCCGAGTTGGTTTACTCCACGCAAGAGCCCGGGTAGCGCGAGACCGTCGGGCGAGGAGGGCACGCATGCAGAGCGAAATCGTGAGGCGACTTGTCTGGGCCGGGCTCCTGGCGGGCACGGGTGCGCTCGCCACCGTCGCCGCACACCGGCTCTCCGAAGCGATCTGGCGGCGAGTGTTCAACGAGGATCCGCCCGAGTGACGGACGGCGAGCGCACACCAGCTTCCGCGCCAGGCGAGCCCGTGGAGCCGAAGCCGCAGCAGGCCGAAGCGGCTGGGGACGGCGCCAAGGCGCCTGAGGAGATGAGCGTCGGGGAGCTCGTCTTCGAGGTCTCCGACCGCGCCTCGGTCCTGATTCGCGAGGAGATCGAGCTCGCCAAGACGGAGGTCACCGAGAAGTTCAACAGCCTGCTGCGGGGCTCGGTCGCCGGTCTGGCGGCGGGGATCTTCGTTCTCCTCGCTCTGATTCTCCTCATGCTCGGCGTCGCCTGGCTGCTCAACGACGTCGTCTTCAACGACCTCTGGGCCGGTTTCTTCGTTGAGGCCGGGCTCTTCCTGCTGATCGGGGCCGCCGCCGGCCTGTTCGCCTGGCGGTCGTTCAAGCGGGGAGCGCCGCCGACCCCGGATATGGCGATCGAGGAAGCCAAGGAGATCAGGGCAGCCTTCGACGGAGGAAACGGACAGGAGGAGGACCATGATTAATCGGGTTGCGCTGTCGCGCACCCTCGCATCGACCGCGGGCCGGACTCTTTCCACCCGAGGCGACGGGCGCTTCACCCCGCCGCCGCCGGGGAGCCGCTCGGCCGAGCAGATTCGGCAGGACATCGTCCAGCAGCGCCAGGAGCTCTCTCGCTCGGTGGACGCGCTGCGGAGCCGTTGGCTACAGGTGACCGACGTCAAGCGTCAGATCAGCGAGCACCGCACCGAGCTCGCGGTCGGGGCCGCGGTCGTCGGCTTCCTCGTCGGCGGCGTGATCGCGCTCAGGCGACGGCGCTAGGTGCGAGGGCGCTCCGTCAGTGGGAGGGCGCGCGCCAGCACGACCCGTTAAGAGCTGGAGGAGCGACCCGTTAGTTCGTTGGTCAGGACGTCGACCCGCGCCGAGATCTCGTCGCGGATCCGTCTGACCGTCTCCAGGTCCTTCCCGGAGGGATCCTCCAGGTCCCAGTCCTCGTAGCGCTTGCCCGGGTAGATCGGGCAGGCATCGCCGCAGCCCATCGTGATCACCACGTCCGACTCGCGGACCATGCCGTCCTCGAGTTTCTTCGGTCGCTCCGCGGAGATGTCGATCCCGATCTCGTCCATTGCCTCGACGACCGCGGGGTTGAGCTGATCGGCGGGCTCGCTGCCGGCCGAGATGACCCGCACCCGTCCGGCCGCCTTGCGCTCGAGCAGACCGGCAGCCATTTGGCTGCGCCCGGCGTTGTGGACGCAGACAAAGAGGACCTCGGGCACCTCGTCGGCCACGAGGGTCAGCCTGACAGAGACTCGAGGGAGACCCCGCCGACGCCGAGCAGGCCGGGCCCGACGTGGGCGCCGATCACCGGGCCGATCTCCGAGGTGAAGACCGGGTCATTGCCGAAGATCGGTGTGCAGGCCTCGACCAGGCGCGCGGCGATCTCGGGGTCCTGGACGTGCTGGACGACCCAGGCATCGGCGCCGTCCTCGTGGCGCTGGCGGGCGTAGTCGACCATCCGCTCGAAGGCCCTGCTGCGCGTCCGGACCCGCTCGATGGGGGTGATCTCCTCCTCGAGGGTGAGGATCGGCTTGATCTTCAGGGTGGTGCCGATCCAGGCGCGTGCGGCGCCGATTCGACCGCCCCGCCGCAGGTAGTCGAGCGTGTCGACGGCGAACCAGATCTTGAGCTCCTCGCGGAGTGCCCTGGCGCGTTCGTTCGCCTCGGTCGCGTTCGCGCCCCGCTCGGCGGCGTCGGCGGCGGCGAGGATCATCAGCCCCATCCCGCCGCAGCCGGTCCGCGAGTCGCAGACGACGATGCGCTCCCCGCCCCTGCCCTCCGCCGTGAGCCTCTCGCGCGCCTGCATCGCCGACTCGTAGGTCCCGGAGATAACCGATGAAAGGTGGATCGAGACGATCTCGTGGCCCTCGGCAAGCAATGGCTCATAGACCGCGATGAAGTCGCCGACCGAGGGCTGCGAGGTCGTCACCGTCTGGTCCGACGCCCGGAGTCGCTCGTAGAAGTCCTGCAGGTCGCCGATGTCGGACTCCCGGTCCTGATCCCCCTCGATGCCGACGTAGAGGCTGACGAGGTGGATGTTGTGCTCGTCGATCAGCTCGGGCGGCAGGTATGAGGTCGTGTCGGCGACGACCGCGGTCGACGGCATGCGGGCGTTCTACCATGCCCGCGCAATGGCGAAGACGCTCGTCACGGGTGGGACGGGCTTTGTCGGTCTCCACGTCGTCAGGGAGCTCGCTGGCCGGGGCGACGAGCTGCGGCTGCTCGTCCGCGAGGGGAGCAACACCGAGCCGCTGGGGGGCATCGAGTGGGAGCGTGCCGTCGGAGACGTGACTGACAGGGAGTCAGTGCGCAAGGCGATGAAGGGGGTGGAGCGCG
This sequence comes from uncultured Solirubrobacterales bacterium, assembly GCA_963695675.1. Lineage (GTDB taxonomy): Bacteria > Actinomycetota > Thermoleophilia > Solirubrobacterales > 70-9 > DASUPK01. The sequence goes on along the minus strand of CAVOGY010000005.1, from coordinate 566,811 downwards.
TCTTCCACGTCGCCGGCACGACCTCGATGCGCACACGGGCGCGGGACCGGGTCTACGAGATCAACGTGCTGGGCACGAAGAACGTGATGGAGGAGGCGTTGAGCGCCGGCGTGGTGCGCGTAGTGCTCACCTCGAGCTCGAGCGCGGTCGGCGCCGCCGAACCGGGCGAGACGATCGACGAGGATCAGCCGTTCAAGGTCGGCCGCCTCGGCGTCGCGTACATCAACTCCAAGCACGAGGCGGAGGTCGTGTCGATGCGCGCCGCCGCCAAGGGGCTGCCGGTGGTGATTGTCAATCCCTCCTTCGTCCTCGGCCCCGATGATCCGAATCCCAGCGGCACCTCGAACGCGCTGGTCCGGCGTCTGCTCCTACGCCGGATTCCGGGCTACCTCGACGGGGCGATCAACATCGTCGACGTGCGGGACGTCGCCAAGGGGCACGCGCTCGCCGACGAACGTGGTGAGCACGGCGAGCGGTACCTGCTCACAGGCCGCAACTTCACACAGCAACGGCTCTTCGCCGACCTGAGCCGGATCGCGAATGTGCCGCCGCCGCCACTGCGCATGCGAAGGCGTGCGGTGCTGGCGGGGGTCGAGGCGATGGAGCTCGTCGGCCTACGCCTTCCTACCTCCGCGGACGAGGTCCGGTCGGGCACCCAGTGGTTCACCTACCGCAACGACAAGGCGCGCGAGGTGCTCGGCTGGGAGCCGCGCCCGCACGAGGAGACCCTCGAGGACACCGTGCGCTGGCAGCTCGAGGAGCTCGGCAAGCGTGCCGAGGGGCACCAGCTCACCGATATCGCCCTGCGCGCCACCGGCACGGCCCTCCGCGTGCTTCCCTTCGGCTGATGAGCGAGCCTCGCCGAGTCCTCTACCGCTGCGGGACACCGACCAACTTCCTCTGCCCCTGCGGTGCCGTGGCGCGGCGGCTGAACAAGCTCGGTCTCGAGTACCGAACCGAGCGGGTCGCCCGCCGGCGCTCGGGCCGCCCCGAGATCGTCGAGCTCACGCAGCTCCCGTATGTGCCGGTGCTGGTGGACGGCGACGAGGTTGTCAACGACTCCCGGCGCATTTTCCAGTACCTCGATTGGGCCTACGCAGGCGAGGCTTCAAAGCCGGTGTCGGCGGGCTCTACAATGCGTGGCGATGAGTGAGACGCCTCAGCCGATCGCGTTGACCGACAAGGCGGCGGCCAAGATCAAGGAGCTGCTCTCAGACCAGGAGAACGGCAGCGAGCAGGCGCTTCGCGTCGCGGTTCGCGGCGGCGGCTGCTCAGGCTTCCAGTACGCCCTCGCCTTCGACGCTCCCAAGGACGACGACCACCGCTTCGAGAACCAGGGCGTGGCGGTTGTCGTCGACAAGAGCAGCATGCAGTTCGTCTTCGGCTCCGAGGTCGACTGGGTCGACGGCCTGCAGGGAGCCGGCTTCTCGGTCAACAACCCGAACGTGGTCGCAGCCTGCGGCTGCGGATCCAGCTTCCAGGTCCGCGAGGACGCGGCCGAGGACGCCGCCACCGTCTAGGCGGGACGTCTCTAGCGCTCGATCTGGATCGGCGGGCTCTGCTGCGGGTTGTCCGCCTGGGGCTCCCGCTCGGCGGACGGTGCCGGGCGCTCCGGCTGCTCGACGCCGAGCACGCCGGCCAGCTCACTGGATTCGTCCATCTCCTCGACGATGTCGGCACCGCCGATCAGCTCGCCGTTGACGTATAGCTGGGGGAAGGTCTGCCAGTCGGAGATCTCGGCGGTCACCTCGCGCAGCGGCTGTAGCGCCGGCAGCACGTCGAGCGCCGCGTACTCGACGCCATAGGCCTCGAGCACGTTCACGACCCGCATAGAGAAGCCGCACTGCGGCGCTTCCGGCGTGCCCTTCATGAAGAGCAGGATGCGGTTGTCCCGGATCAGCTCCTCGACCCTGTCCTTGAGGGTGGGTTCAGTCATCCCCGACCACGATACAGACCCGCTGCCGCGGCTTCGCTGAGCCGCTACTTCGGCACCGAGGTCTTGATGGAGAGAGCGTGAATCGAGCCGTCGTCGAAGCGGGTCTGAACAGCCTTCTTAACCAGCTTGTGCTGCTCGATCCGCGAGAGACCCTCGAACTGAGTGGCGGTGACGGTGGCGCGCAGGTGGTCCTGGGTTCCGGTCTCGTCGACGACCTCGACCTGGGCCCCCGGCAGCGAGGCCTCGATCATCAGCCGCACCTCGTCGAGAGAGATTGCCATCGGCACGAAATGCTACGAGCCCGCGTGCCTCGGCCGGGGCGCAGGTAAGATCGATCAGGCGCCGGGGCCCCGGGGCAGGAATCCGGCGCTTAGTCATGAGCAGACAGAGGGGAGCGTCCCTCCCCGTCAATGAGACGAGGTATCTCGGTTGAACGCCTGGACGGCCACGGCACTGAGCGAGCTCACCTCGGCCGAGCGGCGGGTCGCGGACCTGCTGCCGATCGAGGCCGATCCCACCGAAGCCCTAGAGGTGCTCGACGAGGTGCCGTACTGGTTCCACACCTTTGCGCTCAATCGGGCGGAGGGAATCTATGCGCCGGGATATGCGCGGGACCATCGGTACCGGATCCCGGCAATCCCGGAGAGCTTCGACGGTCTCGCCGTGCTTGACATCGGCAGCTTCGATGGGTTCTACGCATTCCTCGCCGAGGCCCGGGGGGCGGAGCACGTCGTTGCCATCGACAACGAGCAGTACATCCAGTGGGTCCGGGCGCGCTGGGGGGTCGAGCTCGAGGGAGGCGAGGGCTTCCGGGCGATCCACGCCCTGCTCGGCTCGACGGTCGAGTACCAGAAGCTCGACGCGCTGGAGCTCGACCGACTCGACGAGCGCTTCGACTTCATCTTCTGCTGTGGGATTCTGCACCGGGTAGAGGCGCCCGCCCGACTGCTGCGGCTGCTCAGCCGCCGTCTCGCGGAGGGCGGTCGGGTGCTGATCGAGACGCACGGCGTCTTCGCGCATCGGAGCGATGGCGACCCCGTGCACCGCTACGCACCCGGGGAGGTCTACCCCCAGGACGACTACGTCTATTGGGGGTTCACCGCCGGCGGGATCGAGATGCTCGGTCGCAAGAGTGGGTTCGGGCAATTCGAGCTCGTCGACGCACCGGTGATCGATGGCCACCCGCGGATCATCGGCTGGCTGCGGCGCTGAGCGCCTGCTCACCTGTCCGGGTGAGCTACGAGCTCCCGGCCGCGGCTTGATGCGAGGGTGCTCCGAGGCGTCAGCCGAGGAGCAAGCCGCTATCTGAGGGCGGTCTTGGCCTTCGAGGCATCGACCAGCCCGTCCACGCGGCAGAACTTGACGCGCGGCCGGCCGTGCGGCTTACCGGCCTCGACCTCGGCTGCGTCGATCGCCTGCCAGCCCTCGAAGGTGACGTGGTCGGGCTTGCGCTCGGCGAGCAGCGACTCGATCGCGGACCGGTCGCCCGCGAGCTCGGGTTCGGGGATCTTCCCCGCCTCGAGGTCGGCGAACAGGTTGTCCACGGTCTCCTGGGCGTCCTTCTTGTTCGTGCCGATCACGCCGGAGGGGCCGCGTTTGATCCAGCCGACGGCGTAGAGGCCCGGAACCTCCTCGCCTCCTCCGTCGTGGACCCGCCCGCCATCGTTGTGGATCAGGCCGCGGCCCTCATCGAAGGGGACGCCGTCGATCGGGATGCCCTTGTAGCCGATCGAGCGCAGGACCAGGCCGCAATCGATGGCCTCGCGCTCGCTGGTGTCGACGGCGCGGATCCGTCCCGAGTCGTCGCGCTGCAGCTCGTTGCGGCCGATCACGATCCGCTCGACCTTGTCGTTGCCCTGGATCTCGACCGGTGAGCGGAGGAAGCGCATCACGATCTTTTTGTTCTTCCCCTCCGGCTCGCGCTGCGAGAACTCGGTGAAGATATCGACGTTGCGGCGATTGGTCGGATTGGCGTCGTCCGACTCGAGCCATTCGCGGCTGAGCTCGTCGAGCTCCATCTCGTCGGGGTCGACGTCGATGTCGGCATCGACCATCTCGCCCAGCTCGCGGACCTCGGGATTCGTGAAAGCAGCCTGCGCGGGGCCGCGGCGGCCGAGGACGAGGATCTCCTTGACGCCGGCGCCGTTGAACGCCTCGATCGCGTGATCGGCGGTGTCCGTTTCCGCGAGCTCCTCCGGCGTGAGGGCGAGCATCCGGGCGACGTCGGCGGCGACATTGCCGTTGCCGATCACCACGACGCGCTCGCAGGAGAGGTCGAACTCGCGGTCCGCAAAGTCGGGGTGGGCGTTGTACCAGTTGACGAACTCGGTGGCCGGATGGCTCCCGGGCAGGTCCTCGCCGGGGATCCCGAGATGGCGGTCGGTAGCCGTGCCGTAGGCGAATACGACCGCGTGGCAGCGCTCCTGGAGCTCCTGCACCGAGACGTCGCTGCCGACCTCGACATTGCCGAAGAAGCGAAACTCGGGGCGCGCCGCCGTCTTCTCGTACACGCGGATCACCGACTTGATCTTCGGATGGTCCGGCGCGACGCCGAATCGCACCAGCCCATAGGGCGTCGGAAGGCGGTCGAACATGTCGACCTCGGCGTGCGTTCCCTCGTGTTTGAGGACGTGCTCAGCCGTGTAGAACCCGGCTGGACCCGAGCCCACGATCGCCACGCGCAGGGGATTTTCCTCAGTGCCGATCACGGCGAGCCGGAAAGGGTAGTCGGTGGCCTTTGCCCGAGCGCTATTCGAGCACGCCCGCCGGCGGGGCAACGGCCGTGGCCGCCGTGCCGTCGAGCGCGTCCAGCGCGCGGCCGAGCGACATCGCAACGCAGGTGAAGATCGGGGTGTCGCGCAGCGTGTAGGAGCTCGACTCGGTTCCCCGCAGCTCCTGGACGAGGTCGAGGAACTCGCCTGGATCGTCGCCCTCGAAGGAGACGACGAACTCCTGATCGTCGAGACCGAAGGAGTAGGCGGTGTTGATCGAGATCTCGGGGTAGCGGCGGCCGACGTCGATGTGGTTGGCCATGATCCGCTGCCGCTCCTCGATCGGCAGCCCGTACCACTCGCGCTTCTTCTCGAAGGGGTAGACGAATAGGTACTTCCGGTCCGACGTACAGATCTCCGGCCGGGATTCGGACTCCGAATAGGGCGAGGGCTTTGTCATCGCCAGGTAGGAGTACGGGGTCGAGGCCCAGCTGGCGAGGCCGCTCTGGCCGAGCACGACGTGGAAGGTGTGGATGTCCTCGAGGATCGGGCTCTGGCTGAGGAGCATCAGATCGGTGTCGCCGCGCGTCCCGACCGTCGAATACGCTCGCAGCGAGCGGTCCTCCGCGAAGTCCTCGCAGGCGGCCTCGAACTCGGCCTTGTCGCGCGCCCGCTCCTCGGCGCTGCGCCTCCGCCAGGCAGGGTCGAGCGCAAAGAACGTGAACTTGACGAATGTGCGGCCGGCCACGAGACGAAGGTTAGAGTCTGTCCGGTGGCGATCGTGCCGCGCGGGACGACCGTCCGCACGGAAAAGCTTGAGGGCAACCATGATTTGCCGATCGGGAAAGTGAAGATGGTGTGACACATGCACGTAAGCTCGGCAGGCCTTCCCGGTACCCTGGTCAGATGCGCATAGCGCTTGTTTCGCCCTATTCCTGGAACTACCAGGGAGGTGTGAACAGGCACGTCGAGGCGCTCGCGGAGCAGTTCATATCTCGGGAAGACCACGTTCGGGTGCTCGCCCCGTGGGATCCGCCGGGCCTCGTCAGTCGTCGCCTTCACCGCTCCCAACCCGAGCTGCGGGAGGCTCCGGACTACCTCGTGCCTCTCGGGCGCACGCTGGGCGTCGGCGCCAACGGCGCGGTCTCAAACCTCTCGGTCTTTCCGGAGGGACCTGTCGCCCTCCGCCGCGAGCTGCGCGCCGGCAATTACGACGTGATACACGTCCACGAGCCGCTGGCACCGATTGTTGGCTGGGATGCCACGACCTTCCGCGGCGCCCCCGTGGTCGGGACCTTCCACGCCTACTCGACCAAGGCCTTCCCGAATCGTGTCGCAACCCTGCTCGGCGCCCGGCGGCGCTTCAACCAGCTGTCGGCGCGGATCGCCGTCTCCGAGGCGGCCGCCTGGACGGGGCGTCGCTGGTTCGGCGGCGAGTACACGATCGTGCCCAATGGCGTCGACCTTAAGGCGGCGCCACAGGGACCGAAGCCGACGAACGACGAGCTTCGCCTCCTGTTCGTGGGCCGCGCCGAGGAGCGCAAGGGGCTTCCGGTCCTACTCGCTGCCTTCCAGGCACTGGTGGAACATGTCCCATCGCGCCTGACCGTGGTCGGCGCGGATCCGGCCGAAATCTCGCGGCGCGTCGCCGATCCGGAGCTCATGTCCCACATCGACGTGCTCGGCAAGGTGTCCGACTCTGTGCTCTGGCGCCAGCTCGGCGAGGCCGACATCCTCTGCGCGCCCTCGCTCGCCGGTGAGAGCTTCGGCATGGTGCTGATCGAGGCGATGGCGGCGGGGACGCCAGTGATCGCCTCGAAGATCGCCGGCTACAGCGACGTCGTCACCAATGGAGTCGACGGGATCCTCGTGCCGCCCGCCGACCCGCAGGCGCTCGGCGAGGAGCTTCATCTGCTCGCCCACGAGCCGGAGCGGCTGGTGGCGATGGGCAGGGCCGGGCGGCAGAGCGCCGAGCGGTATGCGTGGCCTCGCATCGCCGGCGAGGTCACCGAGGTCTACGAGCGCGCGATGCGACCCGCGCCCGCAGCGACCTCGCCGCCGATGTCGCTCGCCCGTCGAACCGGGCTGATGCGGTCCGACGGCGGCCCGAGGCGCCCGGCCAGGCGGCTCCCGTCGCTCGAGCCCGCTCCCACCGACGGTCGCGGCCGAGGGCGACGCGCCGCGCGGAAGGCGGGTGTCGCGGTCGCCGGATTCCTCGGGCTGGTGCTGACGGCGCTCGCCGCGCGCCGCATCGGCGTCGATCAGGTTGCGAGAAACATCATCGACTCCGATCTGAAGTGGGTGTTGATCGCCTGCGGCCTGATGGTCGGGGCGATGTTCGCCCGGGCGGCCTCCTGGGTCGCGATCGCGCGGGCCGCTCTGGTCGGCCGGCACGTCCGCCGTCGCGACGTCACTTCCGCGACGATGATCGGCGTGCTGATGTCGGCGACGCTGCCGGCGCGCCTGGGGGAGCCCGCTAGGGCGATGGTGCTCTCCCGCCACGTCGGACGGATGCGGGAGACCTTCCCCGTGCTGATCGGGACGCTGATCTCGCAGACCGCGCTCAACATCCTCGCCCTGGCCTTGCTGGGAGGGATCATCGTCTCGACGACCGATCTCTTCCAGGCGAGCACCCAGAAGCTCTTCCTGGTCTCCACCGCCCCGCTGCTGATCCTGCTCGCGGTGCTGCTCGCGCCCTCGCTCTTCCGCGTCAGCGGGGAGGGCAGGATCGCGCGCGCGATCGAGGCGGTGCGCGCAGCGATCAAGCAGGCCCGCAAGGGGCTGACGGTCTTCCGTGATCCCCGAAGGGGGAGCTTCGCGACCTTCGCCCAGCTCTCCGCCTGGTTCCTTCAGCTGTTGGCCTGCTGGGCGCTGTTCGCCGCCCTCGGCCTGGACCACCAGGTGGCGATCGGCGCCGCGGCGGCCTGCCTGTTCGCGGTCAACGTCACCGCCGTGGTCCCGGCGACCCCGTCGAACATCGGCATCTTCCAGCTGGCGGTGATCAGCGTGCTCAACAAGGGCTTCGGCGTACCGGCCGCGGACGCTCTGGCCTATGGCGTCGTGCTGCAGGCGGTCGAGATCGCGACCGCTGTCGCGCTCGGGGTCCCGGCGCTGGTCCGCGAGGGAGTGAGCTGGTCCGACATGCGGCTCCGCGCGCTGTCGGCGGCTCCGGTGCAGCTCCCTGAGCGCCCCAGATCGCGCGAGCGCGAGGGCGAGCGAATCTCCGTCTAGCTCAGCGCTCGGAGGGTCCCGCTCCTGCGGGGGAAGAGTGATCCGACAGGCGGAGCCGCTCTCTCGCGCTCGGCTGGGATGTTCCCACCGGCGCTCTCGGTCACGCCCAGCGCTGCTGTATACAGCAATCACGCTGACGCCGCCTGAAATGCTTGGTTTCACTGCCTGGCCTGCCGTTTACGACGTATACAGCAAGGGGTATTGTATACAGGAGCTTCAATGTCGAGCGAGCGTCAATTTGCCATGAACACTCCTACGCAGACCGACGGGCACCACCATTCGCGGTTTGAGGTCCTTCCCCTTGGGCGCAGCGAGGAGGAGGCGGCGCAGCTCCCTGAGCCGGCTAGGTTGACCGTCACCTGCTCGCCGAAGCACGGACCGGACCGCAGCGTCGAGGTCGCCGAGCGCCTGCGGGCGCTGGGCCACTCGGTGACGGTGCACGTTGCGGCACGAATGGTCCGCGATCGCGGCCACCTCGACGAGCTGCTCGCGAAGATGGATGAGGTGGGGGTGGACGACGTCTTTCTGATCGGCGGCGACGCCACGCCGCCGCAGGGTCCTTATTCGTCGGCGATGGAGCTGCTGCCGGTCATCGACGAGCATCCGCGACGACCGAGCATGATCGGAATCGGGGGCTACCCGGAGGGCCATCCGCTGATCGATTCCGGCAGGCTCGCCGAGGCGTTGGAGCAGAAGAGCACGCGGGCGGATTACATCACCACCCAGCTCTGCTTCGACCCGGAAGCGGTGATCGACTGGGTCGCGAACACCCGCGAGCTCGGGGTGACCCTGCCGGTGCTGCTCGGGGTGCCCGGTGTCGTCGATCGCGGTGGGCTGCTGAAGATCTCGATGCGGATCGGGGTCGGGCCTTCGCGGGCGTTCCTGCGCAAGCAGCGGGGGTTTCGCAGCTTTCTGACCCACCCGACGGCCACCGCCGACCATGTCCTCGACGCCCTCGCACCCCGAATTACCGATCCGGAGCTGAATGTCATTGGGCTCCATTACTACACGTTCAACCAGCTCGTCGACACTTGGAGGTGGGAGCGCCAGAAGCAAGGCGACCTTGAGGAGGCGATTGCGAGATGAGTGAAGAAAGAAGCCTGGAGGACAAGCTGCAAGCTGCAGGCGATCCGGTGGAGATGGCCCGCAATTCGCAGATCGGGCCTTATGTCTATCCGATGGTCGCCAGCGAGTTCTCGAATTGGAGGGACGAGCAGGTTGCCTGGCGGGAGACCTGTGCCCTGTTCGACCAGTCCCACCACATGACCGACCTGACGATTGAGGGGCCGGACTTGATCGAGCTGCTCTCCGCCCTGGGGGTGAACAGCTTCGCGAAGTTCGAGCCCAACAAGGCGAAGCAGTTCGTCGCGTGCAATTCGGACGGGTACGTGATCGGCGACGGGATCCTCTTCTACCTGGAGCAGAACAAGGTGAGGCTCGTCGGCCGGCCCTCCGCCCACAACTGGGTCCAGTACCACGCCGAGACCGACGGGTACGACGTCGAGCTCTCCAGGGACGAGCGAACGGCCGCAAACCCCTCCGGCCGGCGCGAGCTCTACCGTTACCAGGTCCAGGGTCCGACCGCGCTCGAGGTGCTCGACAAGGCCACCGGCGGGGCGCTGCCCGAGATCAAGTTCTTCAATCTCGGCGAGATCCAGATCGCGGGGCACAACGTCCGTGCCTTTCATCACGGCATGTCCGGAGCCCCCGGACTGGAGCTCTTCGGGCCCTGGGAGGAGGGCGAGGAGGTCAAGGCCGTGCTGGTTGAGGCCGGAGATGGCCTCGGCCTCGCGCAGGTCGGCTCCAGGGTCTACGCCACCAACACGCTCGAGTCGGGATGGATACCCAGCCCGCTTCCAGCCGTGTTCAGCGGTGAGGAGATGAAGGCCTACCGGCAATGGCTGCCGGCCGAGGGCTACGAGGGGACCGGCTCGCTCGGCGGCAGCTTCTATGCGGATGACATCGGGGCGTATTACCTGACGCCCGACGAGCTCGGCTACGGGGGGTTCGTCAGCTTCGACCACGACTTCATCGGGCGAGAGGCCTTGGAGCGGATCGTCGAGGAGCCGAAGCGCAAGAAGGTCACCCTGGCCTGGAACGGCGAAGACGTCGCCCACGCGATGGGAACCCTGTTCGAGAAGGGGGACGCCGCCAAGTACATCGATCTGCCGCTCTCCAACTACTCGACCTGGCCCTACGACCGGGTGATGGCGGGCGACGAGGTCGTCGGCCTGTCGACCTTCTCCGGCTACAGCTACAACGAGCGGTCGATGCTCTCACTGGCGATGGTCGATCACGACGTTGAGATCGGCGCCGAGGTCACGCTCGTCTGGGGCGAGGAGGACGGTGGGTCGGCGAAGCCGGTGGTCGAGCGCCACGCGCAGACCGAGATCCGCGCGGTCGTTAGCCCCTGCCCGTACTCGGAGGTCGCCCGCACCAGCTACCACGAAGGCTGGCGGACCAAGGCCGGGGTGTCCTGAGCGACGCAGGGCTCAGGCGCCGCTCTCGAGCGCGGCTGAGCCCTCCGATGCGCGGATCACCACCTCGCGAAGCGCCCCGACGTGCTCAGGGGTCACCCCGCAGCAGCCGCCGACGATCCGCGCACCCGCGGCGACCCAGGACTCGGCAAGCCGGGCGAACTCGCGCGGCCCTGTCTGGTCGTCGAACTCCCAATGCAAGCCGGCGCTGCGACCGAGGTTCGGATAGCAGCCGATCGGCATCGGGGTCTGCTCGCGCAGCCAGCGCATCGTCTCGTCGAGGTGGTCGGCGGGGACGCAATTGACCAGCGCGGCGTCGACCCCGATCGCGCGCATCTGCTCGAGGGCCCGCCCGAAGGCGCCGGAGTCGGCATCGGGAACGATCTGCCCATCGACGGTGGACATGCCCTCCTTGCGGCGGCGGAACGAAACCCACACTGGCAGCCCGGTGTCGCAGAGCATCTCAATCGTCCGCAGCCCGGCCTCATCGGGAACCGTCTCCAGGGTCTCGAGGATGACCAGGTCGGGTGCCTCTTCGCTCCACATCCACGAGAGCAGCTCGAGGCGGCCCGAGGCACGCTCGTCGATTAGGCCGGAGTTGATGGAGAACGCCATCGAGCACTCGGCCTCGCGGCCGGCCTCGGCGATCGCCTGGCGGGCGAGACGGACCCCGAGGCGCGCCGCATCCAGCCAGAGCGGCGTGCGCCCGACCGAACCCGGCTCGCCATCCGATTCCTCCGCCGCCTCCAGCACCGACCAGGTGTTGGTGGAGATGACGTCGCATCCGCTCGCCACGTAGCGCCGGTGCACCTCGAGCACCTCCATAGGGCCCCGAAACAGCGCCCACGTGCCCCAGGGCTCGCGCCGCTGGGCGCGGTCCTCGGAGCGGACTCGCTGCAGCTCGGTGGCGATGCCTCCGTCGAGCAGCACGCAGCCGCCTCCCTCCAGCAGGCCCTCGATCCGGCGGTAGGCGGGCGAGATCGGCAGCTGATCGAGATAGTGACCCCCGGTCATAGGAGGCGCGCCCCAGCGCTCGATTGGGTTCGGTTTGTATACAAGTTCTTCCGGCCCTGACCAACGACCATGGGTGCGATGCCTGCGGTGACGCGACCTCCTTGGGCTGTCTTGTATACAGCGTTCCAAACTTGCATGCAACAACCTGTTACAGAAATCCAGGTCCCTAAGGGATCTGATGCCCGATACGCCTGAACTGAGCCCGGTGATTCACGAGCTCTGTATACAGTCCATGCGTACGGCGCCGGCGGACGCGTTTTGCGGGCACGAGCAAGGAGGAAGAGGATGATCGATCCGGGTGGTCCCGCCCCCGACTTTGAGCTCTCGAATCAGGAAGGAGAGCGGGTCCGCCTCTCCTCGCTGCAGGGGCGCTGGGTGGCGCTCTACTTCTATCCCAAGGCCGACACCCCGGGCTGCACCAAGCAGGCCTGCGGGGTGCGCGACCACGCCGCCGACTACGAGGCGGCGAACGCGGTGGTGCTCGGCATCTCCCCTGACCCGGTCGACGAGCTGCGGGCCTTCGCCGACAAGTACGGGCTCGCCTTCACGCTCCTCTCCGACGAGGGTCACGAGGTCGCCGAAACCTACGGCGTCTGGGACGAGCTTCAGTTCGGCGACCTGAAGGTCTGGGGTAACCGCCGCTCGACCGTGCTGATCGATCCGAAAGGCGAGATCGCCAGGGTGTTCCCTGACGTCAAGCCCGAGGAGCACGACGAGCTCCTGCTCGGCGCGCTCGGCGAGTTAGGCGCTGCCGCCCCGCGGGAATGACGACGAGCGAGGAGAGATGAGCTATCGAGACAGACGGGGAGCTCGACCACCGCGACGGCTCGGCTGGAGGCCGCGGATAACACACCAATAGACTTGACTTTTCTCGACCACGCCATCGGAGGAGAGACCTATGGCAACCGCAACATCCGAGGTGGGTGCATTCCCCAGTCCCTTCTCGATCGAGACCCCCGCCGGCTGCGAGGGCTGGGAGGAGATGTATCCGTACTGGGCCCTGTTCGACGAGCACCGCAAGGAAGCTGACGAGAACCGGCTCTGGTTCTGGAACTCGATGCACTTCCCGCTGCCGATGCCCGCCTTCGACATGTGCGAGGTGGACGTCCCTTACTTCACCTTCGCCGGCTGGCAGAACCGGGCCTTCGCCGTGCCGCCCGCGATGGGCGTCGACTATCGCGTGGTCAACGGCTACGTCTACATCTCGCCCAACCCGGTCACCGACCCGGACCTGATTGCCGAGCGGGCCGAGTTCTTCCAGAAGCGCGCGGGCTATTACTTCGAGAACTGGGACGAGCTCTACGTCAAGTGGCGGGAAAAGATGGAGGCCCTCAATCGCGAGGTCGAGGCCATCGAGGTACCCCGGCTGTCGCAGTACGAGCCCGACGAGGTTCTGTTCACCGATCGCAAGCTCAGCAACGTGGAGCTGCTGGAGGCCTACCGTCACACCCTCCACTGCCTGGAGCTGATGTGGCAGCATCACTTCGAGTTCCTGCTGCTCGGCTATGGCGCCTACTTGACGTTCGCCGAGTTCTGCCGCGAGGCGCTGCCGGACATTCCCGACCAGCACATCTCGCAGATGGTCGCCGGGGTGGACGTGGACCTCTTCCGGGCCGACGAAGAGCTGCGGCGGCTCGCCCGGCTGGCGATCGAGACGGACGTCGCCGGGGCCTTCCAGGAGGACCGCTCGCCCGACGAGATCGAGGCGGAGCTCGGCAAGTCCGACGCCGGCAAGAGGTGGCTGGAGGAGCTCGAGGCGATCAAGGACCCCTGGTTCAACATGGGGACCGGCGACGGCCTCTACCACTACTACGGCAGCTGGAACGACGACCCGCGGATTCCGTACCAGTCGCTGACCGGTCACATCTCGGCGCTCCGGGCCGGCGAGCGGATCGACCGCCCGACCGACGAGGTCATCGCCGAACGCGACCGGATCGCCGCCGAGTACGCGGGGCTGCTCGGCGAGGAGGCCCGGCCGACGTTCGAGGAGCTGCTGGGCCTCTCGCGCAAGGTCTTCCCATACGTGGAGGAGCACAAGTTCTACTGCGACTACTGGTTCCAGTCGCGGTTCTTCAACAAGGTGCGCGAGTTCGGCTCCGTGCTCACGGAACATGGTTTCCTCGAGGACGCCGAGGACGTCTTCCAGCTCGATCGCCGCGAGGTCCTCGAGGTGCTCGAGGAGCTCGCCTTGACCTGGGCGACCGGCGGGCAGCCACTGGGGCCGGATCGCTGGCCGCCGATCGTCACCAGGCGCAAGGAGCTTCTGAGGAAGCTCGAGGAGTGGAATCCGCCGCCGGCGCTCGGCGCGATGCCCGAGGCTGTCAACGACCCGATGGTGGTGATGCTGTGGGGCGTCACCAAGGAGCGGCTCCAGTCATGGGCCCGGTCCCAAGACGGGGGCGGTGCGGAGCTCGGCGGCTACGCGGCATCGCCCGGCGAGATCGAGGGGATCGCTCGCGTGGTGCGTTCCCTGGATCAGCTCGACGAGGTGCAAGCCGGCGAGATCCTGGTCTGCACGATCACGTCTCCGGCCTGGGCGCCGATCTTCAGCAAGATCAAGGCGACCGTCACCGACATCGGCGGGATCATGTCCCACGCAGCGATCGTCTCCCGCGAATACGGTCTGCCGGCCGTCGTCGGCACGGGCACCGCGACCTCGACGATCAAGACCGGCCAGCGGATCAAGGTCGACGGTTCGACCGGGGTCGTCCGGATTCTCGCGGGGGATGGGGCGTCGTGACGACCAGTGCGCTCGCGGACCTGCGGCGTCCCGACGAGGAGCGCTTCGGTGCGAAGAGCGCGCTGCTCGGTGAGCTGATCGCCGGCGGGATCCCGGTGCCGCCCGGCTTCGCGATCTCGAGCGACGCCTTTCTTGCGACCGTCGAGGGACTCGAGCTCGAGGGCCGTACCCCGGATCAGTGCGCGCGGGCGATCCGGGAGCTGCCCGTGCCGGAGGACCTTCGCGCCGAGATCGCCGAGCGCCACGAGGAGCTCGCCTCCGTGGCGGGCGAGCCGGTGCCGGCGGTCGCGGTCCGATCCAGCGCGATCGGCGAGGACTCCGAGGAGGCCACCTTCGCCGGCCAGCAGGAGACCTACCTCTGGGTGCGGGGCGCGGACGGCGTCAACGAGGCGGTGCGCAACTGCTGGGCGAGTCTCTACAGCGCCGAGGCCGTCACCTACCGCGCGGAGATGGCCGCCGAGCACGCGGTGCCGGCGATGGGGGTGACGGTGCAGCTGATGGTGGACGCCGCGGTCTCCGGCGTGATGTTCACCTGCAACCCGGTGAGCGGCGACCCGAGCACGATCGCCGTGAACGCAAGCTGGGGACTCGGGCTCGCGGTGGTCGGCGGCGAGGTGACCCCGGACGAGTATCGGGTCAGCAAGGTGACAGGCGAGGTCCTCTCGCGTTCGATTGGGCCGAAGGAGGTCGAGTACGTGCCGGATCCCTCCGGGAGCGGCGCCGCGCGGAGCGAGGTTCCACCGGAGCGTCGCGAGGTCGCCTGCCTCGGCGAGGCGCCGCTCACCGCCCTGGTGGACGTCGGACGCCGCGTCGAGGATCACTTCGGCGCCCACCAGGACATCGAGTGGGCGATCGCACGGGATGCCAGCGGGCCCGCCGGGCTGGGCGATCTCTTCATGCTCCAGGCCCGTCCGGTGACGGTAAGGCCGGCCGAGCGCGCGGAGTCGGACACCTCCCGGTCGGCGATGGACCGCGTCTGGAGCACCTTCGGCGCTACGGGGACGGCGCGGCGATGAGTGCCCGCGGGACAGCCGCGCGGGTGGAGATCGTCGACACGACGACGCGGGACGGCAACCAGAGCCTCTGGAGCGCGACCGGCCTGACGACGCCGGACGTCCTCGAGATCGCGCCGACGATGGACCGGATCGGCTTCCACGCCCTCGACTTCACCTCGAGCACCCACATGGCGGTCTCGGTGCGCTTCCACAAGGAGGACCCCTGGGAGCGGATTCGCGGGGTGAGCGAGGCGATGCCCAATACTCCGCTCAACTTCATCACCACCGGGATGCGATTCGCCTCCTGGGTCCCGGCCGGCGAGGACGTGATCGATCTCGCCTTTCGGCTCGTCGTCCGCAACGGCATCCGCCGCTTCCAGATCGCCGAGCCCTCAAACGATCCCGACGCGCTGATCCGGCTGGCCCGGATGGCGCGCGAGGCCGGGGTGGAGGAGGTGGTGGTCGGGCTGACCTACTCGATCAGTCCGGTTCACACCCACGAGTACTATCTCGAGCGCGCCCGGGCCGTGGCGGCGTCCGAGCACCTCGATCGCCTCTACCTGAAGGACCCGGGCGGCCTGCTCACGCCGGACGCGGTCCGCGAGCTGATCCCCGGCTTCATCGACGCGGTCGCCCCGCGCCCCGTCGAGCTGCACAGCCACTGCACGATCAGCCTCGGCCCGCTCGCCTACATGGAGGGCCTGGAGGCCGGCGGCCGGACGCTGCACACCGCCCTCGCGCCGCTCGCCAACGGGACCTCGAACCCATCCTGCGAGAACACGCTGAGGAACCTCGAGGCCGAGGGCTACTCGCATGATCTCGATCTGGAGGCCCTAGCCGAGGCCTCTGACCACTTCCGCGAGATCGCGGCAGAGAAGGAGCTGCCCCTCGGCGCCCCCGCCGAGTACGACGCGGCCTACTACCACCACCAGATGCCGGGCGGGATGGTGACGACCACCAAGCGCCACCTCCAGGAGATCGGAAAGCCCGAGCTCTTCGACGCGACCCTCGAGGAGGTCGCCCGCGTTCGCGCCGAGATGGGCTACCCGATCATGGTCACCCCGGTCTCTCAGTTCGTCGCCACCCAGGCGGTGATGAACGTCATCTACGAGGAGCGCTGGAGCAGGGTCTCGAACGAGATGGTGCGCTACTTCCACGGCCACTTCTTCGAGCCGGCCGCACCAGTCGACCCAGAGATCAGGGACAAGGTGCTCTCGCGCTCGCGCGCCGACGAGCTTGGCAAGCTCGAGCCGGTCAGTCTGGAGGGTGCCAGGGAGCGCCTCGGTGAGGGGATCTCGGACGAGGAGCTGCTCCTTCGCCTGACCATGCCCGCCGAGCAGGTCGACGCGATGGTCACCGAGGGCGCCGCCCACTGATGCAGCTCGACGATGTCAAGGGGTTCGTCTTCGACATCGACGGATCCCTCGTCCACCGCGGCACCGACTTTCGCTCAGAGCCCCTGCCGGGAGCCGTCGAGGTGCTGGAGGCGATCCGCCGCTCGGGGCGACATCTCGTCCTCTTCACGAACGGCAGCCACCTGGATCCCGAGACCTTCGCCGCGCGCCTCCGCGAAGACGGCCTCCCGGTCGCCGACGACGAGCTGCTCACGCCGGTCGTCAGCGCGACCTCCTACCTCGCCCAGCACCACCTGGGCCGCCCGGCGATGGTCTTCGGCTCCGATGAGATCAAGCGCCGCATGGAGCGGGACGGCGTCCCCCTCATCGACACCGACGAGGCCGAAGCCGTCTTCGTCGCGCACCTCCCGCAGGTCGACATGGACGAGTTGGAGACAGCCGCCCGGGCGGTGATGAGGGGCGCGCCTCTGCTGACCGCGAACTACGGCCCAGGCTACTGGGGAGCAAATGGCCTGATCTTCAGCCGTGGCGCGATGACCACCGCGGCGATCGCAAAGGTGACCGAGACGGACCCGATCGTGGTCGGCAAGCCATCGGAGGTCGCCGTGGAGGCGACCACCGAGCGCCTCGGCGTTCCTTCGGAGCAGCACGCGGTGATCGGCGACGACCTGGACATGGACATCGCGCTGGGGCACCTTGGCGGCTCCCGCACGATCCTCGTCCGCAGCGGGATGAGCGGCTCGCTCGATTTGAACGGCGTGCCGGAGACGAAACGCCCCGATGCGGTGATCGATGGGGTCGAGGAGATGCTGCCCTGGCTGGGAGGAACGACTCATCGCTGAGCTCGAAGCGGATGTGATCGTCGTCGGCGCAGGCTCGGCGGGAGCTGCGGCTGCTCGTCGGCTCGTCGATCGAGGCCTCAAGGTGCTGCTGCTGGAGGCGGGCGGACGGGACACGAATCCGGCGATCCACGACCCCACGCGCGCCCACGAGCTCTGGTTCGCGCTCGAGGACTGGGCCTACCGGACGGCGCCGCAGCTGCACGCGGCCGATCGCCGCCTGCACTGGCCGAGGGGAAAGGTGCTCGGTGGGTCGAGCAGCCTCAACGGGATGATTTGGGTCCGGGGGACCCGCCGCGACTGGGATCACTGGGCGTATCTGGGCAACGCCGGCTGGTCCTGGAACGACGTCCTGCCGCTCTTCCGCCAGATCGAGGACTTCGATCGCGGCGCCTCGGAGCTTCACGGGGAGGGCGGGCCCGTCCACGTGATCTCCGACTACGAGCCTGCCGCTATCCACCGGTCGATCGTGGCGGCCGCGCAGGAGGTCGGGATTCCGTTCAACGACGACCACAACGGCCCGGAGAACGACGGCGTCTCCTACATGCAGTTCTCGATCAGGGAGGGCATCCGGCAGAGCACAGCGACCGCCTACCTGAAGCCGATCGCCGGGCAAGGAGGCCTCAGGATCGTCACGGGAGCCCACGCTCGGCGACTCCTGCTCGAGGGCGACCGCTGCGTCGGAGTCGAGTGGGTGACGGACGGAGGGCGTCTCGAGAGCGCCGCCGCCTCGACGGAGGTGATCGTCTCCTGCGGCACGATCGAGTCACCGCCCCTGCTGATGCGTTCGGGCATCGGCCCCGCGGATCACCTGGGAGAGATCGGCATCGACGTCCTCGTCGACCTGCCGGGGGTGGGCGCGAACCTCCACGACCATCTGCTCTCGCCCGTCATCTTCAGCGCCGAGCGTGAGATCGGGCCACCGACCCCGGGTCTGTTTGCCGCGCAGACCCATCTCTGGGCCCGCAGCAGGCCGGATCTCGCGGGGCCGGACATGCAGCCGATCCACTTCATGGTCCCGCTGTACGAGGAGTGGATGGAGGGGCCTGAGAACGGCTTCTCCCTGATGGCAGGGATGATCCGGCCGGCCAGTCGCGGCACGATTCGGCTCAGCGGCACGGAGCTCAGCGACGAGCTCGTGATTGATCCGCGGATCCTCTCCCGGGACGCCGACCTCGAGAGTCTGGAGGCCTCCGTTCGGCTCTGTCGCGAGATCGGAGCGGCCCCGGCGCTCTGCGACGAGTGGGGCGCCCGCGAGCTCTATCCCGGTCCGGGCGTCCGCTCCCGCGAGCAGCTGCGCGATTGGATCCGCCGCTCGGCGATCACCTATCACCATCAGGTGGGCACCTGCAAGATGGGCGTCGACGAGGACGCCGTCGTCGACCCGCGCCTGCGTGTCTACGGGATCGAGGGGCTCCGCGTCGCGGACGCATCGATCATGCCGGCCGTCACCTCGGGCAACACGAACGCGCCCTCTGTCCTGATCGGCGAGAGGGCCGCCGCCTTCGCGCTTGAGGATCAGGCGGCGGCTGCGGCCACCGCGACGGCATGAGAGATCCAGCCGACCTCGGTGTTGGCGCGGCGGTCGCAGCGCTCCGCGACGGCTCGATTTCCTCGCTTGAGCTGACCGAGGCGTGCCTGCGCCGGATCGCCGAGCGAGACGGGACGCACAGCCACGAGGGCGATCCGGGTTCAATCAACGCGTGGGTCCGGGTCTACGAGGAGGACGCGATCGCCGCCGCGAAGCGCGCGGACGAGGTCAGGGCCGACGAGCGCCCGCCCCTGCACGGGGTGCCGGTGGGCTTGAAGGACGTCTATGCGGTGGCCGGCAAGCCGCTGACCGCCTCCAGCCGTGCCTACGAGGACGTCCCCGAGCGGGACAGTGAGGTCTGGGGCAGTCTGAAGGCGGCGGGGATGATCCTGCTGGGGCATCTCCACACCCACGAGTTCACGGTCGGGGGCACCACCGACCAGGTCGGAAATCCCTGGGCGCTCGATCGGACGGCGGGCGGGTCGAGCGGGGGCTCGGCGGCCGCGCTCGCCGCCCGAATGACGCCCGCGGCGACGGGTACGGACACGGCCGGCTCGCTTCGCATCCCCTCGGCGATGTGCGGGACCTCGACGATCAAGCCGACCTACGGGACGACCTCGTTCCGGGGAGCGGTCCCGCTGGCGCCGAGCTTCGACCACGCCGGCCCGATGGCGCGGACGCTGGGCGACTGCGCCGCGCTGCTCGCGCCGATCACCGGGCTGATGGGGGAACCGGCCGACGACGGCCTGCGGGGCAAGCGGCTGGTGCCGTCGCCGCGGCTCTCGCTGGTCGACCTGGACGCCGACGTCGCCGCTGGGTTCGATTCCGCGCTCGCGGCTTGCCGCTCGCTGGGGGCCGAGCTCGTCGAGGCGCCGGCCCCGGCGGCTGAGCTCGACGTCGGCCAGCCCTATCTCAGCATCCTGTTCGCCGAGCTAGCGGCCTGGCACCGACGTCTCGCCGAGCGTCGCGACCTGTACCGCCCTGCGCTTCGCGAGTGGGTCGAGGAGGGGGAGAGGCAGAGCACCTCGGCGATCGACTACTGGGCGTCGCAGATCCAGCGCCGCGAGGACACCCATGCCTGGCTCGATTGGTTCGCCGAGCACGGCGTCGACGCCGTGATCGAGCCGACGGTCCCGGTGGTGGCCTGGGTGCGCGGCGACGGATACGACCACTGGGGTACCGACGCGGAGCTGATCTCGCTGACCAGCTACTGGAACTGGACCGGCTTTCCCGCGGCGTCCCTGCCGGCCGGGGTCGGATCCGCCAGCGGCCTCCCGGTCGGCGTCTCGCTGATCGGCCCCGAGGCGAGCGACTGGGAGCTGCTGGGAATGGGCAACGCCCTGCAGGCTGAGCTCGGCGTGCCCGAGCCGGCCTTCCCAGCGCCTCCTGCGCCCTCGGCGCGCTGGTGATCGACGAGCTGTGGTGCGATCGGGCCCCATTGGAGCCGGCGTTCGAGCCGGCGCCGTAGGGCCTCAGCGCATCAGTCGCCCGCCGTTGACCAGCAGGGTCTGGCCGGTCACGAATCCGCTCTCCTCGGAGAGGAGGAAGGCGATCGCGCCGAGCAGGTCGCCCGTCTCGCCGATCCTGCCGAGGGGCGTCGCGCTGGGGTCATAGCCGCCGGGCGCGAGGCTGCGGGACCCCTCGGTCGGGACGTAACCGGGGGCGACGGCGTTCACCCGGATTCCCTCGTCGCCGAGCTCGCGGGCCAGAGCGCGGGTGAGCGAGACCAGGGCGCCCTTGGAGGAGACATAGTGCGCGAGGCCAGGGGAGCCGGTGAAGGCCACCTCGGAGGCGAGGTTCACGATCGCGCCGCCGTCCGACTCCCGCAGCAGCGGGAGGAGCGCCCGCGAGCAGAGCCAGGGCCCGCGGACGTTCACCGCGAGCACGCGGTCCCACTCGTCGACGGGTATCTCCCAGAAGGGCCGCCGCTCCAGATCCACGACGGCCGCGTTGTTGACCAGGGCGTCGAGCCCTCCGAGCTCCGCCCGGGCGGCATCCGCCAGCTCCTCCACGTCGGATTGCGAACTGACGTCCGCCTGGACGAGCTCGACTCCCGCACGCCGCAGCTCCTCGGAGCTCTCAGAGAGGTCGGCCCCCACCACCCGGGCGCCCTCGCCCGCCAGATGAAGCGCAAGCTCGAGCCCGAGCCCCCGGGCGGCGCCGGTGACCAAGACACGCCCGCCTTCCAGCTTCATCGGGCGGCGAGCGCCGGTGCCTCGATCGCGAGATCGCGCGCGATCTCCTGGAAGCAGTTCCAGCTCGAGCCGCGGCCGATGCCGGGCCCGGAATGAAGGTTGGCCGAGCAGTTGTAGACGTTGTCGAGGAGCAGCCGGTAGGAGTTTGCGCCTGCGATCGGCCGAAAGCGCCCGAGCTGCGATGCGATCGTGCTGCCGGCCGAGTAGCCGCCCTCGGCCATGTCCGGACGCTTCCGCTCGATGTCGTCTGGCCCATATACGCGCGCGGCAACCACGTTGTCTCGCGTCATGTTGGGTGCGTAGCGCTCCCACTCGCCGAGCAGGTTGTCCATGAAGCGCTCCTTGACCTCTCGCCAGGCCGAGTCCGAGAAGAGCCGCCGCGGCGCCGCGAACTCCTCGACCCCGACGATGTGGCTGCCGGCGGGGGCGCGCGTCTCGTCCCAGATGCTGTCCACCGAGCAGAGCACGTACGGGCGGCGGGCGAACCCCTCGGTGAAGATCTCGGGCTGGTAGCGCAGGGTGAGATAGTCGATGTCCTTCGGACCCCAGTAGAGGCGCGGCTGCTCGCCGACGCCGGGATTGCCCGCCTCGGCGGCGTAGCGCGGCGGTTCGTGGATGGCGAGATTGGCCCAGAGCAGCTGACCGCGGTCGTAGTGGATATTCCCGATCCGCCTGGCGAAGCCCGCGTCGACGTCCAGGTCGCGCAACAGGCGCAGGACCGTCTGGGGCAGGCCGAGGTCACTGACCACCAGCTCGGCGTCGATCCGGGATCCGTCCGCCAGCTCGACTCCCGCCGCCCGGTCACCCTCGACGAGGATGCGGTCCACCTCGGCCGAGCTCACGTACTCCACTCCCATCTTCCGGCCGGCCGAGATCAGGGCGTCGGTGATCGCCTGGCTGCCGCCCACCGCGATCGCCGCCGGCTCGAACGAGAGGGCGAGGGGCAGGACGTGGATCAGCCCCTGGAGCCCCGGGACGTCGTCCGGGTAGCAGCCCGTCGAGGTCGTCGCGGCTCGCATGAAAAGGATGCGCATCTCGGTGCTCTCGAAGAAGTCGAATGCCAGCTGTCGCAGGGTCATCAGCTGGTGCACGGGCTCGATCCGGCTGCCGGAGACCTCGAGCAGCTCCTCGAGGGGATCTGGCGTGCCCCACGGCGGCGGCGGGCTGAAGCGATGCCGGCGGAAGGCCCGCTTCCAGTGCTGCTCGTACGCCCCGAGCAGCGACATGTAGGTGTCGGCGTCGCGGGGTGAGACCTCCGCGATCTGCTCGAA
Source organism: uncultured Solirubrobacterales bacterium (assembly GCA_963695675.1). Classification (GTDB taxonomy): domain Bacteria; phylum Actinomycetota; class Thermoleophilia; order Solirubrobacterales; family 70-9; genus DASUPK01. Next base: position 544,516 of record CAVOGY010000005.1, on the reverse strand, counting down.
GGTCCGCCGGATGTTCTCCTCGGAGCGCTCCTGCCTCCCGGTGGACGCATCGACCACGCGGGAGGCGGAGTAGCCGATGAACGACGAGCCGTCGTCGAAGATCATCCCCTCGTTCTGCTCGGGGAAGACGTAGCGGAGACCCTCCGCCGCGAGGTCGAAGTCACGGTAGGCCGGGTGCCCGTAGAAGCGGGTCCAGTGGCTGCAGTGGTTCATCAGGTACCCGGGCGCGGGGCCTTCGCTGGTACACGCCCCCCCGCCGAAGTGCGGCGTCCTCTCCAGCACGCAGACGCTCTGCCCCGCCCGGGCGAGGTAGCAGGCGATGATCGTCGCGTGGTGCCCGCCGCCCGCGACGACGGCGTCATAGCGCGCGTCGCTCAAGAGACGATGGTGACGACGCCCTCGCCGCCGTCGACGCGGATCCGGTCGCCGGTCTTGATTCGCGCCGTGGCGTTTCCGGTGCCGACGACCGCCGGCATCCGGTACTCGCGAGCGACGATCGCGGCGTGGGACATGATCCCGCCAATGTCGGAGACGGCTCCGGCGACCTTTCCGAATACGGGTGTCCAGCTTGGCGAGGTCACCGGGGCGACGAGGATCTCGCCGTCGGTGAGATCACCGATGTCGCGCACGTCGAGGATCACGCGAGCGGTGCCCTCCACGACCCCGGGCGAGCCGGCGAAGCCGGTCAGCGATCCGCCTCCGTCGCTCTCGGCCGCCGCCCACTCCTGCACGCGCTCGGTCGTGATGCCCCAGAGCATGATCGTCAGAGGCTCGGTGATCGCCTCGGGTACCGCCCCGAGGGCCGGCGGCGGCGACCAGGCGCGCATCGCGTCCATGATCCGCTTGCGCTCGGCCACGATCGGAGGCCAGTAGCCGGGACCGCGCCCGGTCGATCCGGCCGCCCACGCAAGCCTCAGGTCGATGAGTGCATCCGAGACCTCGCTGCGCTGCAGGTAGAAGACGTCCTCCGCGTCATCCAGGAAGCCGTTCCGCGCGAGCAGGTGGCCGAACTCCCGCACCTTGTTCCAGAAGACGGTGTGGTACCAGTGCTCGACGTAGAAGTTGTGGCTCTCCACGTAGGGGAAGACCGTGCGCGAGAGGCCGAGGGCCTGGTCGAACGCCTGGCGAGCCTCGTCGTCGGTAAGCAGGTCCCGGTATCCCGAGGCAACGCGGTCCCGCTCCGCTGTCACCGCGTCGACGGGCCGCGCGATCTCCTCACCTGCCTCCAGGCGCTCGATGTAGGAGCGGACGCCGGCAATCGGGATGGCCGGATCGTCGATCCACGAGCGATGGTGGTGATAGAAGCCGTTGCCGTTGGAGTAGTTGAACCAGGGCGATTTGGTCTCCTCCCAATCGGAGAGCCACGCCTCGCCCTCTTCGCTTCCGGAGAGGGCGGCGCGCAGTGACTCCTCGTCCGAAGCCGCCTTGATCGCCTCCGCGATCCCATCCTCGACCGCGCGCTGCGCGAGGCGCTTGAGCTCCTCGTCGGGACGGAAGAGGACCACGTCGATGCCGGAGACCATCGTCGCGATCGTCTGGTCCCCGATGTCGGGGAACGAGCGCTTGCAGAGCTCGTAGAAAACGAGATACGCGGCGTAGCCCAGGTTGAGGAACTCGAAGTGGTACTGCCAGATCCGATCGATGCTCTCGAGCAGCCGGTCGTACGCGACGAGCAGCGTGTGGCTCGATCCCAGCCCTCGCGCCTCGGTGACCACCGCCTCGTTCTCGACGTCGGGCAGCTCCGGGACCTCGAGCGTCTCAAGTCCCCGGATCTCCTCCTCGACCTTCTGCTGCCAGCGCCCATAGAGCTCGTCCCAGTTCTGGAAGTAGAAGCCGGCGCGCTTCTCGAACTCCTGCGCGCGGCGCCCGATTTCGGCCTCGTCGGTCACGGGGTTGGCGCTCATGTACACCCACCCGTAGAGCACGCGATGGTCGATGCCGAGGGCGGGCGGCACCAGGAAGATCCGGGAGTTGGCTTGGCCGAGGGCGAGGAACGGAGAATCGGCGGTGACGAAGTCGAAGGGGAACATCGGCTCAGGGAAGTGCATGCCGTCGCGGAACCAGCCGCGCCGCTCCTCGTCCTCGCGCCGCTCCTTGCTGAACAGGGCGTAGTAGGGGAACATCGCCTCCCAGCCCTCGCAGCCGTCGGGCGCGGGGACCTCGAAGGGGCTCAGGAAACCCTGGACCCCGGTCTCGGCCGCAGCGGACATCTCAACCTCCTCCGTGGCTCTCAGTGCCCCGACGTTACGGGTCCGGCGGGGACCGATCAAGTCTCGATTCGCGCGCCTGTGAAAGGCGGCGCCTATCATGGCTGGATGGAGTTGCGGCAGCTCTCATCGTTCGTCGCCGTCGCCGAGGAGCTCCACTTTCGCCGCGCGGCCGAGCGGCTCCATCTGGCGCAGCCGAGCGTCAGCCAGCAGATCCGCACGCTCGAGGCGGAGCTCGGGGTCCGGCTATTCGAGCGGAACCGCCGGGGCGCCGCGCTGACCGCCGCCGGTGAAGCGCTGCTCCCAGAGGCGCGCGAGCTGCTGGCGCGGGCGGATCAGGCCGCCGCTCTCGCGCGGTCGACCGGCGCGGGCGAGCGCGGCCGCCTGCGCCTCAGCCTGACCCGCTCGCTGACGGGAGGCATCGCAGGCGCGATCGTCGCCGAGTACCGCAGGCGATATCCCGCCGTCGAGCTCGAGCTGAGCGTCGGCAACACGATGCTCCACATCGAGCAGCTGCTGGAGGGGGACATCGACGTGGGCTTCGTCCGTCCTCCGCTCGAGCAGCCCGCCCTCGAGGAGCTCGTCCTCGACAGGGAGCCGATGGTCTGCGTGCTCCCCAAGGGTCACCCCCTGGCACAGCGGACGACGGTGCGGCCCCGGGACATCCAGGACGAGCCGCTGGTCTGGTGGCCGGAAAGCCACGGCCCCGGCGCCTGGCGCGAGGTGCGCCGAGAGGTCTACGGCGAGCCGCCCTGGCGCCCAATCGACCGCACGGAGCCCGAGGAGGAGCGGATCGTCTCGGCGGTCGCAGAGGGCGCGGGGATCTCCTTCATCATGCTCGAGCGCTCGCGCAGCCTGCGGATCCAGGGGGCCGTCTACCGCCGCTTCGCCTCTCCGGAGCCGACGATGGGTATCGCGCTCGCCTGGCGACGCGGCGACACTCTGCCCACCCTGAAGAGGCTCCGGGAGGTGGCCACGCGAGCCGCGCAGGCCGCCGCCTAGTGCCTACCGCCCGGTCTGACGGCGATCCACCACCCGCACCGCCTTGCCCTCGCTGCGCGGGATCGTGCCGGGGTCGACCACGGAGACGTCGATCCGGATGCCGGTGTGGTCGCGGAGCAGCAGCTCGAGGCGCTCGGTGAGGGCAGCCCGGTCGATCTCGACGCCGGCCGGCTCGCACTCCACGCTGACCTCGTCCATCTCCGCCGGGCGCTCGACGATCAGCCGGTAGTGAGGACCGACCTCCTCGACGCCGAGCAGCAGCGTCTCAATCGTCGACGGGAAGAGGTTGACCCCGCGGATGATCAGCATGTCGTCGAGGCGGCCGCGGAGGGCGGTGATGCGCGCCATCGTGCGGCCGCACTCGCACGGTTCGGCGGTGACGGAGCCGATGTCACCGGTGCGGTAGCGGATCAGCGGTTGAGCCTCCTTGGTCAAGGTGGTGAAGACCAGCTCTCCATCGGCGCCCTCGGGCACCGCGTCGCCCGTCTCGGGGTCGAGCACCTCGACCAGGAAGTGGTCTTCCTGCACGTGTAGCCCGTGACGGGCGACCCGGCACTCGGCGGCCACGCCTGGACCGCACATCTCCGATAGCCCGTAGAAGTTGACCGCGTCCATGGCGAGCTCACGGTCGAGCTGGTCACGCATCTCCTCGGTCCAGGGCTCCCCGCCGAAGAGGCCGAGCTCGAGCGGGAGGTCGGCGGGGTCAATACTCGCCTCCCGGATCGCCTGCGCGATCACCAGCGCATAGGACGGAGTAGCGCAGAGCGCCTCGCCGCCGAGGTCGGAGAGCAGCATCGCCTGGCGCGCGGTGAAGCCGCCCGAGACCGGGATCACCGTGGCCCCGATCCGCTCGCCGCCGTAGTGGAAGCCGAGACCGCCGGTGAAGAGGCCATAGCCGTTCGCGTTGTGGACGACCATCCCGGGCCGGACGCCGGCCATCGTCATGCAGCGGGCCATCACCTCGATCCAGGCCTCGAGGTCAGCGCGCGTGTAGCCGACCACGGTCGGCTTGCCGTGCGAGCCGCTGGAGGCATGGACGCGGACGACCTGATCGCGCGGGACGGCCAGCAACCCGAAGGGGTAGTTCTCGCGCAGGTCCGACTTGCGGCTGAACGGCAGGCGGGCGAGGTCGCCGAGCGAGGCGATCTCGCGCGCGTCGGCGATGCCCGCCTCGGCGAAGCGTGCGGCGAACGGAGGCTGACCCTCGAGCGACCGCTCCACCGTGGCGCGGAGCCGTTCGAGCTGGAGCTCCCGGAGCGCCTCCCGTGGCCCGGTCTCGACCGGGTCCCAGACCGCCGCCTCAGAGCTTGCGCTGGCGGGCATTCCAGTGCTCCTCGAGGTTGCTGACCAGTGCAGGGCTCAGGTGGCAGTAGGCCTGCTCTTTCGAGAAGGTCGCCATGTAGCGGCGGAAGACGTCGAGCGGCTCCTCGCCGACGCGGAGGGCGCGGCGGTTGGCGGCCGCGTTGATCAACCCGGAGCTGGTCAGCGCCTCCACCCGCGCCGCGATCGCCTCGTCGACGGCGTCGGGCCCGACCACCTCGTCGCAGAGCAGCTCCGCGGGCGGGACGCCCGCCTCGAACTCCCGCCCGGAGAGGATCGCCTGCCGCGCCAGCCGGTCGCCGACCGATCGGGGCATCCGCAGCGGGGAGGCCCCCGGGATGATTCCCTCCTTGCGGGCGGGCAGGAAGAGCCGGCAGCCACGGGCGGCGATCACGTGATCCATGACGTGGAGGAGCTGGCAGGCGCCGCCGATCGCATAGGTCTCGGCGGCTGCGACCCAGAGCTTCTCGGTGGTCTCCTCCGGCTCGTCAGGGCGGTACTCGGGCCCCGACAGCCCCCGGTAGATCTTGTTGACGTAGCCGAGGTCGCGGGTGATGAAGAACATGAACGGGAGCTGCCCGAGGTAGAGCCGAGTCAGGTTGAGCCCCGAGCCGAAGATCCGCCCGCCCGCGTACCGCGGGTGGTCGACCACACCGCCCCGGATCACGCCGATCTCGATCTCGGGGTCGAGCAGGATCAGGTCGACCGCGCACTCGGTGGCCCAGAGCGTAGTGTCGTCCTCGGCGTTCAGGTGACGGGAGTTGCGGATCTCCAGGTAGCCGGCCCTGCCCTCGCGGCGGACGTGGACCGTGCCGAGGTCGGCCGAGCCGGTGGCGCGGAAGTCCTCGATCCGCTCGAGCGCCTCCCGGGTGGGGCGGAGCATCGCCCAGACCAGGTGGGAGCCGGCGCGGGGCGAGGCGAGCACGTGCGAGAGGAAGAGGCCTTGGGCGATCTCGACGCCCTTCTTGTCGGCGAGCCTGCGCTCGGACTCGGCGGCCAGCTGCTGCCGGCTCGGGACGAGCCCCTGGTAGCGCTCGGCCGCAGCGTCCAGCAGCTCCTCGTCACGCAGGGCCTTCGAGAGACCGTCGGTGAGTTCGTCATAGATCGCTTCGACCTTCGAGCGCAGGAACTGATCCCGCCTCTCGTTGGTCCAAGCGGTCGTCTCAGGGCTAAGTGTCAGAAAACCTGACAATATCTCAGTCTGAGCGTGAGCCGCGTGGAGGAGATCGGATCCGTGATGTGGACGCCGCCGGCCGACGTCCGCGAGACGACGCAACTCGGCCGCTATCTCGACTGGCTGCGCGAGACCCGCGGCATCGACCACGCCGGCTACGACGAGCTCTGGCGCTGGTCGGTCGACGACCTCGAGGGCTTCTGGGGCTCGCTCTGGGACTTCTTCGAGGTCCGCGCCCACACCCCCTACGAGCGAGTGCTCGGCTCCCGCCAGATGCCGGGCGCCGAGTGGTTCACCGGCTCCCGGCTCAACTACGCCGAGCACATGCTCGGCCGCGACCAGGACACCGACCGGGTCGCCGTCCTGGCGCGGTCGCAGACACGCGACGACTTCGATCTCACCTTCGGTGAGCTGCGCGAGCAGGTGGCGCGGGCGCGGGCGGGCCTGCGGCGCCTCGGGATCGGGCCCGGCGACCGGATCGTCGCGTACCTGCCGAACATCCCCGAGACCCTGGTCGCGTTCCTCGGCGCCGCCAGCCTGGGCGCGATCTGGGCGACCTGCGCGCCGGAGTTCGGGCCGCGCAGCGTGATCGACCGCTTCGGCCAGCTCGAGCCGAAGCTGCTGCTCGCGATCGCCGGCTACTCCTACGGCGAGAAGCCGATCGACCGCCGCGCCGAGGTAGCCAAGGTCCGCGAGGCCCTGCCCAGCCTCGAGCACGTCGTTCACGTCCCCTACCCGGGCGGACCGGACGACGCCCTACCCGACTGCATGGAGTGGGACGAGCTGCTCGCCGAGGGCGGCCCGCTCGAGTTCGACCCGCTCGAGTTCGACCACCCGCTCTGCGTCCTCTTCTCCTCGGGGACCACCGGACTGCCGAAGGCGATCGTCCACCGCCACGGCGGCATCCTGATCGAGGCCTATAAGAACGAGGGCCTGAGCTGGGACCTGCAGCCGGGGGACAGGCTGCTCTGGTTCACGACGACCGCCTGGATGATGTGGATGGCGCTGGTCAACACGCTGCTGCTCCGGGCCTCGATCGTGATGCTGGACGGCAACCCGATGTACCCGGATCTCTCGGCTCAGTGGCGGCTGGCCGAGGAGCTTCGGCCGACGCTGATGGGCGCCGTGCCCGCCTTCTTGATGGCCTGCCGCAAGGGGGGTGTCGACCTGCGTGACATGGACCTGTCCAGCATCCGCCAGTTCTGCGCCGCCGGCTCCCCGCTTCCGCCGGAGGGATTCGACTGGATCTACGAGCAGCTCGGCCCTGACGTCCTCCTCAACGTCGGCAGCGGTGGGACCGACGTCTGCACCGGGATGGTCCAGGGGAGCCCGATGCAACCGGTCTACCGAGGCGAGATCGCCGGCTGCTGCCTCGCGGTCGACGTTGCCGCCTATGACGAGAAGGCCCAACCCGTGGTCGCCCAGCTGGGAGAGCTGGTGATCCGACAGCCGATGCCGTCGATGCCGGTCGGCTTCTGGAACGACCCCGGCGACGAGCGTTACCGGGCCGCCTACTTCGAGCACTTCCCCGGCGTCTGGCGCCACGGCGACTGGATCATGTTCACCGAGCGCGGCAGCTGCGTAATCACCGGGCGCTCCGACGCCACCCTCAACCGCGGCGGCGTCCGGCTTGGGACCGGCGAGGTCTACTCCGTGGTCGAAGGGATGGACGAGGTGATGGAGAGCCTCGTCGTCCACATCGAGGATCCCGGCGGCGGCGCGGGCGAGCTGATCCTGTTCGTGGTGCTCGCCGAGGGGACCGAACTCGACGACGAGCTGCGTTCGCGGATTGCCGCCGAGCTCCGGGCGACGCTCTCGCCCCGGCATGTGCCCGACACGGTCGCGGCGGTTCCGGCGATCCCCAAGACCCTGACGATGAAGAAGCTCGAGCTGCCGGTGAAGCGCATTCTGCTCGGCGACTCGCCGGAGAAGGTGGCGAGCCGCGACGCGCTTGCCGACCCCGCGGCGCTGGACGCCTTCGTCGCGTTCGCCTCGGAACGCGCGCCCGCCTAGGCGCTGTCGGCGATCAGCCCGCTGAAGAACTCGGTGTCCGCCGGCTGCAGCTGGCAGAGCTCGATCCAGTGGCCGAGCCGGGCGGTCGTGTCGACGTAGGCGAGCCGGGCACGCTCCGGGATCAGGATCGTGTACTCGAACGACATCCCGTGCTCGGCGAGCAGCTTCTCCACGCCGGCCCAGGGCTCGTCGCCGAGCGGGACCAGCATCGCGAGGTGGTGGAGCCCAAGCACACCGCCGTCCTTCGGCAGGAAACGCCGGTAGAACTCGACCTCGCCCGAGACCGGCTCGATCAGCTCGATGATCAGGCCACCGCGGGCGCCCATCGCAACCCGTGGCTCCCACTCGAGGGACTCGCCGTCCTTCATGAAGGTGGCCCCCTCGACGGGCACCTCGACGGAGTTCTCTACCCCGAGCAGGTCGCGCAGTTCCTGCATGCCGCGCTCGAGGTCCGGGGTCACGTAGCAGACCTGCCAGAGGTTGGCGAACAGGTCGCCGAGGGTTTCGATCGGCCGCGGGTCGTCGAACAGGCCCGAGGCGGGGCGGGGGGCACCGCCGCTCATGCCGTCACCTGATCTCGCGCGCGCTCATGCAGGATGCCCACGAGCTCCTCGATCCGAGAGAGCTGCGGGTGATGGCCCGCCTCCAGCTCGATCACGTCTGTGACCTGCCCGTCCGTGACCATCCGTCGCTGCAGCGAGGGCGGAACGATGCGGTCCCCGGTGCAGATCACGTAGGTGCGGGGAATCCGGTCGAACTCCCGGTTGAGCGAGACGGGCTCAGTGAGCGGAGCGACCGCCTGCGAACCGGTCCTGCTCACGGCCCAATCCATCACCTCCGGCGGGCAGTCCGCGTTCGACGCTCGGCAGGTCGACTCCGGCAGGGTCCCGATCGGGGGGTCACCCGAGACGACGACGGTCTGCTGCACGAGGTCGTCGGCGCCCTCGGGAAGGCTCGTCAGGTCGACCAGGCTCTGACCGTCGCGCGGCAGGAAGGCCGCCACGTAGACGAGGCGCCTGACCTTCTCGGGCCGGCGGGCGGCCGCCTCGGAGATGACGATGCCGCCCATGCTGTTGGCGACCAGGATCGACTGCTCCCCGGCCGCATCCAGCAGCTCGCAGATCCGCTCCGTGTAGGCGCCCAGCGTCACCTCCCCCACGGGGGTCGGGTCATCGCCGGATCCCGGCAGGTCCGGTGTCTCGGCGGTGTGGCCGAGCTCGTGCAGCCGCTCCGCCAGCGGCCTCCAGATCCAGCCTGCGACGAACGCCCCATGGACCAGCACGAATCTCATGCGGGCACCTCCTGACGGGCGAGTTGATCGATGGCCGCGACCAGCTCATCCGGGGCCGAGAGGTGCGGGGTGTGATCGGTCTCGATCTCGATCACGGGGCTCACCCGCCGCTCCTGCATCATCCGGCGCTGCAACGCGGGCATGTTGGCCTGGTCCCTGGTGCAGTGGATGTAGCTGCGCGGGATGTTCTCGTAGCCCACGGTGAGCTTCGCCTCATCCATCATCGGGATCACCGGCTGCGGCCTCTGCATCCCGGCCGCCCACTTGCCCACCTCCGGCGGCGCCAGGTTGTAGAACGCGATGATCGCGTCCTCCTCGGAGAGCTCGCCGATCGGCGGCTCGCCGGAGACGACCATCGTCTTCTGCACGTGATCGCCCTCGCCCTCGGGGAGCTGCGTCAGGCCGATCAGGCTCTGGCCCTCTCCGGGCAGGAAGGCGGCGACGTAGATCAGCGACGCCACGCGACCGGGGCATCGCGACGCGGCCTGGGTCACGGCCATGCCGCCCATGCTGTGCCCGACCAGGACGGCCTGCTCGGGGCTCTCGCCGAGCTTCTCGCAGATCCTCTCCGCGTAGAGATCGAGGTTGATCTGATCGAGCGGCGTGTGGTCGTCGCCGGCGCCGGGCAGATCGAGGGTCTCCACCTTGTGGCCCGCCGCTTCCAGAGGCTCGGTGACCTTCTCCCAGATCCACGCCCCGCCGAAGGCGCCGTGAACCAAGACGATCCTCGCCATCTACTCCTCCTTGCTCATGGGGTCAGTACGACCTTTCCGTGTAACCCGCCGGCCTCGACCAGACGGTGGGCCTCCGCGGCCTCGGCGAGCGGCAACGTCCGATCGACCCGGGTGCGGAGCTTTCCCGCGGCCACGGCGTCGACCAGCTCGCGCAGCGCCTCGCGGTCGCGATGGACCAGGAATGACTCCTGGCGGATCCTGCGCTCCGGTGGCGCCTCGGGGGGACGCCGGGTGCTGACGATCGCCCCGCCGTCCTGCACCGCCGCGAAGGCCGCTGCGCCGAGCGGCACGGCATCGAAGATCGCGGGCACCGGATCGATCGCGCCGAGATCCAGATCGCGCGGCAGGACCTCGGCGGCCCCCAGGGTGTGGGGCCACCGTTCGTCGTCCCGGCCGGCTTGGGCGATCACCCGGTGCCCGGCTTCGGCGGCGAGCTGCACCGCGAAGCTCCCGACCGCGCCGCTCGCGCCGGTGACGAGGAGATCGCATCTTTCCGGCGGATCGAGCAGCTCGAGCCCCTGGCGCGCCGTCATCGCGTTCAGCGGGATCGTGGCGGCCGTCTCGTAATCCAGTCCGTTTGGGAGGGGCACCAGCCACTCGGCCTCGAAGGCGACGGACTCGGCGTAGGCGCCGACCGAGCCTCCGGCCTCGTACCACTGGACCATCCCGACGACGCGATCGCCGGGTTGGAAGTCCTCGACGCCCTCACCCGCCGCCGTCACCTGACCGGCCAGGTCCCAGCCGAGCACAAAGGGCGGATCGGGGGGAGCCACCCGCCCGGCGCCCCGCCGGGCCCCGAGGTCCGTCGGGTTGACGTTCGCCGCCCGGACGCGGACGACGACCTGACCCGGGTCCGGTTGGGGATCCGGGCGCTCGGCTACGCGCAGCACCTCTGGCCCGCCGAGCTTCGTCACCTCTACAGCCCTCATCCCCGGTTCAGCCGGCGCCGTTCGAATGGGGGAGCAGCACCGCCCGCCCGGTGATGTCGCCCTCGCGCAGCCGCCCCAGCACCTCGTTGACCTCGTCGAGCGGATGTGTCTCGGTCTTGAGGGTGATCCTGCCAGCGGCGTGCAGCTGCACGACCTCCCAGAGGTCGGTCCAACTGCCGACCAGGTTGGCGATCAGGGTCTGCTCCTGGCCGACCAGGGCAGCGGACGGGGCTGTGATCGTGCCGCCGAAGCCGATCATCGAGTAGGTGCCCTGGCGGGCGAGCATCCCGAGGCCGTCGGCGTGGGTCTGGTCTATGCCGACGAAGTCGAGCACCAGGTCGGCTCCGCGGCCCGCGGTCAGGTCCCTCACGGCATCCGCCGCGCCGTCGCTGTCCAGGGCTTGATTGGCGCCGAGCTCGACCGCGAGCCTGCGTCGATCGGGATGCGGGTCGACGGCCACTACGCTGCTAGAGCCAAGTTCGCGCGCCAGCTGCAGGCCGATGTGGCCGACTCCGCCGGCGCCGAGGACCACCGCGGTGGTGCCCGGCAGCATCAGCGGTGCGACCCTCTTCAGCGCGTGATAGGCGGTGATCCCAGCATCAGAGTGCGGCGCCACGTCGATGGGATCGATCCCATCGGGCAGCGGGACGATCTCCCGCTCGCCGACCACCAGGTACTCCGTGAATCCTCCGTCGAGGCTCAGCCCGGTGAACTCGTGATGCGCACAGTGCATGTCGCGGCCGCGCCGGCAGTTGACGCAGACGCCGCAACTGTGGGGTGGGTACATCAGCACCGGGTCGCCGACCTTGACCGTGGTCACCAGGTCCCCGACCGCGTCCACACGGCCACCGTTCTCGTGGCCGAGCACCCGAGGCACGTCCATTCCCGCGGGGCCCATCTCTCCCTCGATCGCGTGCAGGTCGGTCGAGCAGACGCCGGCGGCCTCGATCTTCACGCGCACCTGGTCGGGGCGGGTGATCTCGGGCTCGGGGCGATCCTCAAATTCGAGGGGATGGTTGTACTCGTTCAGTACCGCCGCTTTCATGCCGTGACCTCCGCTGCGTGGGCGCTCAGATAGTCGTTCGGGTCCTCGTCCAGGTGCTGGGCGAGCCGGTCGGCGAGGGCCATGATCGTCAGCGAGGGGTTCACCGAGAGGGTGCGCGTGAAGAGCGAGGCGTCGCCGACGAACAGCCTCTTCGCGTCGTGCGACTCGCAATTCTCGTCCACCACCGATCTCTCCGGATCGGATCCCATGCGGCAGGTCCCCTGCACGTGCGTGCTGGCCGGCCCTGTCCACGCGACCCGAGTTGCTCCGGCGGCCTCCATCACGCGGCGGGCATAGTCCTGTCCGTTCTTCATCCGCTCGAGCTCGACCGGATCGAAGTGGGCCTCGAAGCTCTCCGTCCCGTCCTCGCCGACGACCACGCGGCCGTTGTTCTCGTCGTTGGCGAGGATCAGGATCCCGTTCCATTTGCGGTACTGGCGGACCGCCTCCACCAGGCGCTCGCCCCACATCGGCCCGTCCTCGTCAGAGATGCTCGTCGCGAAGCCGATCGGGTCCTGGATGGTGGAGGCCTCGAGCACGAAGCCGCCGTCCTCGTCGCGCATGAAGTCCATGCAGTGCGAGGTGATCGGGTAGACGCGGTGGGCGTCCTGGACCTCGTCGAAGAGGCCGAAGACGAAGGCGGCGGGGTGGAGGCCCAGGTTGCGCCCGATCCACCCGCTGCTGGGCGAGTCTCCGCTCGCTTCTCGCAGGCCCGAGCGAATCAGGAGCTGGGGCGTGTTCAGGGCACCCGCGGCCACCACCACGGCGCCCGCCTCGATCGTTGAGGATCGGCCGTCCGCGTCGGCGTATTCGACGCCGGTCGCCTCGAGCCCCCCGTTGCGATCCTCGAACAGGACCCGCTGCACCGGCGAGCTCGCCCGGAGATCGAGCTTGCCGAACGCGGTGGCGTCGTGGATGTAGGTGTTCATCGTGTTCTTGCCCGCATTGGTCGGGCAGCCCTGCAGGCAGGACCCGCACTTCATGCAGTTGACGTCCGTGTAGGAGTCGACCGGCTCGAGCATGGAGCCCAGCTCACGGAAGCCGGCGTCGAGCGTCCGCACGCACTCCGGCCAGTCGGCCCGCTCACGGACGCCCAGGTACTTCTCCACCCGTTCGTAGTGCGGGCCGAGGTCCTCGACCCCGAAGGGCTTGCCGCCGCCGCCGACCAGGCCGCTCGCCTCGTGCCACTTCGCGAACTCGAAGTCGTGGGCGCGGAAGGAGACCTTGGTGTTCATCGTGGTGGTGCCGCCGACGCACCGGCCGCCGAACATCGGCACGGTCCCGCCGGCGCCGCCGTCGACCATCGCCATGCGGAGCGGCCACCAGAAGTCGTGGGCCGCCTTCGCCTCCCAGCGGACGAAGTCGGCGGCGGTCAGGTGGGGGCCTGCCTCGAGCAGCACCACATTCCGTCCCCGCTGCGCAAGCTCCCCGGCTACCACGCCGCCGCCCGCGCCCGATCCCACGACGACGACGTCGAAGCGCTCGCTCATCCAGGCACTCCCATGAACGACCAGTCGTGCTTGATCCGGTCGGCCAGCGGGAAGCGGAAGTCGATCTCCTCCCAGGCGCCCGGCCCCCTGGCGCCGGGAGCGACGAAGTCGCTGTAGTGGGCCTCGATCGCGAGGGCCCTGACCATCTGGAACTCGGGAGTGGCCGCGACCTCGGCGACGCCCTCGGCGCCCCTGCCGGCGACGTCGGCGAGCGCGTCGATCGCCCCGAGGACAGCCGCGCGCGTTCCCCCGTCGACCATCGCGAGCTTCGCGTCGATGTAGACGGCCGGCTCGCAGCGCTCAGAGCCGGGCACGATCGTCTCGCACAGAGCCGCCAGTGCCGAGGCGCGGCCCTCGTCGATGATCAGCCAGCTCCTCTCCGCCACGTTCAGCACCCTATAGGCAGAGAGCTAATAAAACAAGCTATTTGACAGATTCTCTCGATCGGCTCCGCGGAGCGACTTCAACAGCCTTGGTTTCGGCTCCCGCTCCGCTCGAGAATCAGGTGCCAGAGTTGTCGACGAACTCCAATATGTCGAGGTATTCGATCTTGGGCGCGACGCCATAAATCCCCGTCACCATGTCGATGATCTCCTCCGTGAAGAAGGCACGGGCTTTCTCCTCGTCATCCCACACGTAGAAGTTCCTTGCCTGAAGGCCGTCATCGTCGAGCGTGAAGCCCTTGAAGCGAAGGCCGGGCATGCCTTCGAACGTTCCTCGCTCTTCGCCGGCAATCTTCGCGACACTTGAGCGATCGAACTTGTCGGTCTGCGTGAAGGTCACGAGCACGCCGATCATCGGGCCTCCTATCGATTGGGTGAGCAACGGTCGATCGAGTGATACTGGCGGCGGATCCTAGTCGCTGGGCTGTGCGTGCCCGAGCGTCGCCCGTGCCGCCGCGTAGATCTCGTCGGCGCCCGGCAGATAGGCGTCCTCGACCGGCGGGCTGAGCGGGACCGGCTCGAACGGGGCGCCGACCCGCTCGATCGGGGCGTCCAGGTGGTCGAAGGCGATCGCCTGGAGCGCGGCGGCGATCTCTGCGCCGAAGCCGCCGTGCTCGACCGCCTCGTGGGCGACGACCAGGCGGTTGGTCCGCCTGACCGAGTCGGCGATGGCATCGAGGTCGAGCGGCACCAGCGTCCGCGGGTCGATCACCTCGGCCTCGATGCCGTTGGCGGCGAGGCGGTCGGCGGCGGCCAGCGCCTCCCCGACCATTCGCGAAAGGGCGACGATCGTAACGTCGCCGCCCTCGCGGGCAACCCGCGCCTTGCCGATCGGAACGGGCTCGAGATCGCCCGGCACGTCCTCCTTGCGGAAGTAGAGGTTCTTGTGCTCGATGAAGACCACGGGGTTGGGATCCGCGATCGAGCTGATCAGCAGGCCGGCGGCGTCCGCGGCGTTGCTCGGCATCACCACCTTGAGCCCGGGGATGTGGGTGACCCACGCCTCCAGGCTCTGCGAGTGCTGGGCCGCGCCTCGCGACCCCGCTCCGCCCTGCGTGCGGAGCACCAGAGGCACCCGGAGCTGCCCGCCTGACATGAAGTGGGCCTTGGCCGCCGCGTTGACGAGCTGGTCGAGGGCGAGCGTGAGGAAGTCGATGAACATGATCTCCAGGACCGGTCGCTTCCAAGATTGGGCAGCGCCGATCGAGACGCCGCAGATCGCCGCCTCGCTGATCGGCGTGTTGATCACCCGCTCGGTGCCGAACTCCTCGGCCAGGCCGGCGGTCACCGTGTACGGACCGCCCTCGGCGACGTCCTCGCCGATCACGAGCACGTCGTCGTCGGCCCGCATCGCCTCGACGAGCGTGGCGTTGAGCGCCTTGACGAAGGTCGTCTGCCCACCTCCAGGCGCCGGGCTCAGGTCCGGGGCCGCCGCGGCGGGGGCGTAGACGAGCCCCATCGCGACCTCGGGCTTGGGGAAGGAGCTGGCCCGGCCGAACTCGACCGCGGCTTCGACCTCCTCCCGCGCCTCGGCCTCGACCTCTGCGACGCGCTCCTCGTCGAACCAGCCCCGCTCGGCCGCCGCGCGCTGAAAGCGCTGGATCGGATCCTTCTGCCGCCATTCCTCGTCGGCGAGCGCCTCGCGGTACTGCGCCGGGTCGCCCACGTAGTGGCCGCTCAGCCTGTGGGTTAGGCACTCGAGCAGCATCGGTCCCTCCCCCTTCCGCACTCCGGCGAGGAAGCGCGCGAACGCCTCCCGCACCGCGGCGACGTCATTCCCGTCGACCGTTTCGCGGGTGAGCTCGTAGGGGGCGACCACGTCGCTCACCCGTTCGACGTTGGTGTGGGCGGAGCGCGGGGTGAACTCCGCGAAGCCGTTGTTCTCGCAGACCAGGATCAGCGGCAGTCCCCAGAGCGTCGACAGGTTGACGGTCTCGTTGAAGTGGCCGGCCTGCACGGCGCCGTCGCCGAAGAAGACGACGGTGGCCCGGTCAGCGCCATCGAGATGGTTGGCCAGCGCCGTTCCCAGGGCGATCGGGATGTTGCCGCCGACGACTCCGGTCGCCCCCATGAGGCCGTGCTCGACGTCCACCAGGTGCATCGACCCGCCGAGGCCGTGGCAGAGGCCGTCTTCGCGGCCCATCAGCTCGGCCATCACGCGGTCGAGCGGTGCGCCCTTGGCGATCGCGTGACCGTGGGCCCGGTGCCCGGAGTAGACAGCGTCGTCGGCGCGGAGCTGTCCGCAGACCGCGGCCGCGACGGCTTCCTGGCCGATGCTCAGGTGGATCAGGCCATGGACCTCGTCGGCCCGCTTCAGCTGCCCGACCCGCTCCTCGAAGACCCGGATCCGCCACATCGTCCGCAGCAGCTCGAGCGCGACCCCGCCGTCGAGGGACGTCTTGGCCTTGGCCTTCCTGGGCTTGGTCGTGGCGATCGGTCGGACCCCCCGGCTACGCCGCGACGGGCTGGAACTGAGACATGGTCGCCTCGAACGCGTGCCGGTACATCTCGTCGATCGGCTCCGCCCGGAGCTCGTCGGAGAGCACCTCGATTCCCCAGGCGTCGTCGTAGCCCATCTCCTGCGCGGCCCGGATGTAGCCGCGGATGTCGAACTCGCCCTCGCCGGGCAGCTTCCGGAACCTGGTGGTCTCCTCGATGTGGTCCTCCATCCACTCGAACTTCCCATCGCTGAGCTCGACCCAGGTCAGGTACTCGAGCGGGATCCGCTTCAGGTCGTCCGGTGTGATCCCGAGTTTCGACATGTGCCAGGTGTCGATCACCAGGCCGCCGTTCTTGGCGCCGGCGCCCTCGACCACTTGCAGAGCGGCGTCCAGGTTGTCGACGTTGACGTCGAACGGCATGAACTCGTAGGCGATCACCGCGTCCGTCAGGTCCTTCGCCTCGCCACAGAGCTCGGCGTACCGCTCGGTCAGCTTGGGCAGCTCGCAGGGGACGCCCGGGATGTTGCCCACCTTGACATGGTGCGCGCCAAGGGCGGCGGCGCCCTCGAGCAGGAGCTTGCGCAGCTCGTCGGACTCCTTGCGTCCCTCGGTGCCCTCGTCCTCGAAGAAGCCCCAGATGAACTCGAGCTCCCGGTACTCGAGCCCGTTGTCGTCCATCAGCTTCCCGAGCTCCTCCATGCTGCGGCTCTCGAGGTTGTGGGCGAGGTCGGCGTGCCACATTCCGATCCCCTTCAGCCCGACCTTCCCCGCCTCCACGCAGCGGTCGGCGAAGTCGAAATTGCTCCATTCCTGACCCGTATGCGGCTGCGTCGGGCCGGCTGTCGTCCAGTACGCGCCCATCAGCTCGACGCCTTTGTCGGTCGCCATCGTTACTCCTCCTTGCGGCCCTCAGCGGGCATCACGTTGATCTCGATCTTGACCCCATTGGGGTCCTCGAAGAACAGCTGGCGCATCCCGATGCCGGGAACCGTGTTTTGCTTCGCCTCGATCCCGCTGCGTTCCAGCCGGCCCACAGCCTCGTCGTGGTCGTCGCCGGAGAAGGCGAGATGGTCGAGGGCGCCGGTGCCCGCGGCCGGGGGGGAGGCGGGGATCCCGGTGGTCGCGGAGTGCGCCGTGTAGGCCTCGCGGTCGGCGACGTGGACGCAGGGCACTCCCTCCGCGTAGAGCCAGTAGCCCGGGAACTCCAGCGGCGGGCGGTCGCCCACCTCCAGCCCCAGGACGTCGCGGTAGAAGTCGCGCGTCGCGTCGATGTCCTCGGTGAGGACCAGAACGTGCTCGATCTTGCTCAGCGCCATTGCGAGACCACCACCGGCGCCGCGACCGCGCTACGCGGCCGCGGCCGGGACTTCGCCGACGACCTGCCGCGCGGCGGAGACGATCTTCTCCGCCGTGGGGGCGATGTACTCCTCCTGGATCTGGTTCGCGGCCACAGGGGCATCGGTGCGGGCCACTCGGGCGACCGGAGCCTTAAGGGAATCCAGCCCCTTCTCGCTCACCATCGCGGCGATCTCGGAGGCGACCCCGCAGTGCATCCGGCCTTCGTCGGTGACGACCAGCCGCCCGGTCTTGGCGACCGAGTCGAGGATCGTCTTCTCGTCGAGCGGCACCAGGGTCCGGAGGTCGATCACCTCGGCCTTGATGCCCTCTCCGGCCAGCTCCTCAGCGGCGCCGAGGGCGATCGCGGTCATCATCGAGCAGGCGACGATGGTCACGTCGGCGCCCTCCCGCACCACGTTCGCCTCGCCGAAGGGGATCTCGAAGTCGCCGTCGGGCACGTCGTCCTCGGCCCCGTAGATGAAGGCGTGGGTGAGCACGATCGTGGGGTTGTCGGACTTGATCGCGGTCGTCAGCAGCCCCTTGACCTCCCTGGCCCCGGAGGGCGCCGCGATCTCGATCCCGGGCAGGTTCCAGTACATTCCGAACGGGCTCTCGGAGTGCTGCGCACCACCGCCGTGCAGCAGGCCGTGGCTGATGTGCAGGGTCACCGGGCAGCCGATGGTCCCGCCCGAAGAGGTCCGCGCGGTCGAGATCTCGTTAGCGATCGACGAGATCGCCGGGTAGGTGAAGGAGGCGAGGCCGAGGTGGGCGAACATCCGATGCCCGACCATCGCCGCGCCCGCCGCCATCGCCGTGTAGGCGGCCTCCGAGCACGGCGGGAAGAGGATGCGATCGCCGTACTTCTCCTGGAACGGCTCGAACTGCATGCCCTCCGGGCCGATCCCGAGGACCTCGTTGCCCATCACGACGAAGTTCGGGTCCTCCTCCATGAACCTGGTGAGTACGTCGAGGATCGCGTCGGCGTAGTTCTTCTGCGGCATCGTCGATTCCTTAGGCGAAGACGTGTTCGAGGGCGGACTCGGGGCTGGGGCGGGGGCTGTCGAGGGCGAATTCGCGCGCCCCGGCGATCTGCGCCTTTGCCCGCTCGTCCATTTCGGCGAGCTCGCCCTGGGACAGATCTCCGGAGTCGAGCAGCTTGCGGGCGTAGATCAGCACGGGGTCGTGGTTGCGGTACCAGTCCTCGTGCTCGCCCGCCATCGCGGAGTCGTCCCAGGCCATCGAGATGTCGAGCTCGCCGGTGACCAGTTGGGGCCAGAGCGGCTGGCTCCCGGCCCAGCGCTCGGTGACGGCGTGGATGAAGTAGGGGCCCTTGCGCGCCCGGCAGTGCTCGACCGCCTTGGCGGCCAGCTCGTTGACGGCCTCGAGGTCCCGACCGTCGACCGTTTCGACCGGGATTCCGAAGGTCTTCGGGATCGTGGTCAGGTCCTCGACGGCCGAGACAGAGGTCGGGAAGCCTCCCCCGGCCGAGCCGAGCGCCCCGGGGCTGTTGTTCTCGCAGACGAACAACACCGGCAGGTCGTAGTAGGCGGCGAGGTTGAGGGACTCGTAGGCGATTCCCTCCTCGAGCGCGCCGTCGCCGAAGAGGCCGACCGCGATCGCGTCGCCGCCCTCCTGCTTGAGCGCGAAGGCCGCGCCGTTGGCGAGCGAGATGCTGCCGCCGACGATCGACGAGGTCGAGATGAAGCCGAGCCCGGGGTCGCTCAGGTGGAGGGTGCCGCCCGCGCCCCTGTTCAGACCGGTCTCGCGGCCCAGGATCTCGGCGAGCGCCTTCTTCGGATCGGACCCGCGGGCGATGAGGTGGCCGTGGTTGCGGTGGTGGGTGGCGAGCTTGTCGTCCGGCCCGAGTGCCTCCATCAGTCCCACCCCGGTCGACTCCTGGCCGATGTAGAGGTGGTAGTGCGTCATGAACGCCTGGTCCTCGTGGAAGAGCTTGTCCACCGCCTCCTCGAAGCGGCGGATCAGCAGCATCCGCTCGAGGGCGCTCAGGCGGCGGTCCACCTCCCAGCTCTCCGTCACCTCTCCCGCTCACCTCCGTTGGTGCTTGCCCGCGTCAGGTAGGCCGACTGGAGCAGCTCAGGCTTCTTCTGCAGCTCGCTCGCCTCTCCCGAGAACTCAATCGTGCCGTGGCCCATCACGTAGACCCCCCGCGCCAGGCCGAGGGCGATCGTCGCGAACTGCTCGATCAGCAGCACCCCGATGCCCTCCTCGGCCAGCTTCTGGATCCTCGGGATCAGCCGCTTGACGACCACGGGGGCGAGCCCCAGCGAGAGCTCGTCGATCAGCACGAACTTCGGCTTGGAGACGAGCGCCTGGGCGAGCACGAGCATCTGCTGCTCGCCGCCGGAGAGCGAGCGCCCCTGGAGGTCGAGCCGCTCCTTGAGCTCGGGGAACATCTCCAGCGCATATCCGAGGCCGGCGTCCGCTTCACCGCGGGACAGCGCATAGGTCGCCACCCGGAGGTTGTCCTTGACGCTGAGATCGGGGAGCAGCCGCCGGCCCTCAGGAACCACCGCCACCCCGGCCTCCCGGATCTTCTCCGGGCGCCGGCCACCCAGGTCGGTGCCGTTCAGCTTGACCGAGCCGTTCTCGGGTCGCAGGACGCCGCTGACCGCGAGCACCAGGCTGGACTTGCCGGCGCCGTTCGGCCCGAGCAGCGCCGTGACCTCGCCGGGGTCGATCCGCAGCGAGACGTCTCGCACCACCGGGCGACCACCCCGGGCGACGGTCAGGTTTTCGAGCGTGAGCACGTCACCCTTCTTGGAGCTCGCGGCGGGGGCCTGCTTCTCGGTCGGCTTCTCGGCGGCGGTGCTCATACGTCCTCCGCCCCCAGGTAGGCGCGGATGACGTGCTCGTTGCGCAGGACCTGATCGGTCGGCCCCGTCGCGATCAGCTTGCCGAAGTCGAGCACCGAGGTGAGCTCGCAGCACGAGGAGACCAGGTTCATGTCGTGGTCCACCAGGATCACCAGGGCGCCGATCTCCTCCGGGATCCTGCGGATCACGCTGCCCATGTGCTCGGTCTCCTCGTCGGGGAGCCCGGCAGCTGGCTCGTCGAGGAGCACGGCGCGCGGCTTGCCGACGACCGCACGGGCGATCTCGACGAGTCGCCGCTCACGTGCTCCGAGCGTGCCCACCTTCGTGTTCGGGTCCAAGCCCCCGAGCCCGACGAACTGCAGCGCTCCGAGCACATCCTCGCGCCGGGACGAGCCGCCGTTCCGGCTCGAGTGCTCCTCGACCATGGCGACGTTGTCGTAGAGGGAGAGCTCCTCGATCGCCTGCTCGGTCTGGAAGGTCCGCCGCAGACCCCAGCGCGCCCGGCGGTAGTCCGGCATCGCGAGCAGGTTCTCGTCGAAGGCCGTGACGGCGCCGCCCGAGGGCTTGACGAACCCGCTGAGGACGTTGAAGAAGGTGGTCTTGCCTGCCCCGTTCGGGCCGATCAGGCCGCAGGTCCCGCCGGGGAAGGTGACGGTCATCTGGTCGATCGGCTTGACGCCGCCGAACCGGACCTCGAGGTTCTCGACCTTGATCACTCCGACCCCGCCGTCCCGGCTGCCCGCGACCCGGGGCTGCCCACAAGTCTCCAGAGGAAGCGTCCGAGCCTCGCCATGTCCTTCGGGAACTGGTCGACCAGGCCGGCCGGCGCCGTGGTCAGCACCTGGATCACGCCGAGGCCGAAGATGATCGTCAGCAGATCGGGTGGCAGCCCCCAGTTGTCGAGCAGCGCGGGCAGCAGCTTGATCAGGATGCCGGCGACGACCGCGCCCCAGAGGCTGTAGATCCCGCCCATCAGGACGACCGCGAGCAGGATGATCGAGTCCTGGGTCGGGAAGGTGAGGTTGTAGAGGGTGCCCGAGCTGCTGGCCAGCAGCGCGCCCGCGACCCCGGTCATGAACGAGGCGAGCGCGAAGGCCCACATCTTGTAGAAGCTGATGTTGACTCCGGCGGCGAGCGCGGCCGGCTCTGACTGGCGGATCGTCGCCCAGGCTCGGCCCGGCTTGCCGCGCACGTGCCAGAGGGCAAGGGCGAACATCAGCGCCGCCCAGATCAACGTGTAGCGGAAGAAAGCGTGCTCGCCCGTGGCGATGCTCGGGCGCCGGATCTCGTGAGCGCCGGTCGTCGCTTCGGTGTGGCCGAGGAAGCCGCCGCCGCCGTTGGGGAAGTCGGTCGTCGCCAGGACGACCGTGATCGCGCCCGCCAGCATCAGGGTGATCAGCGCCAGGTAGAGGCCACTGACGCGCAGCGCGGGCAGCCCGATCAGCGAGCCGAGGACCATCGTGATCAGCCCGGTCATGATCGTCACGACCGGGAAGGGCAGGCCGGTGGCGAACAGCAGCCGTGCCCCGACCCAGGCGCCCAGTGCCAGGACGGCCACCTGGCCGAGCGAGACGAGGCCGACGCGGCCCATCAGCAGGTCGAGGCCGAGGGCGACGATCGTGTAGATCACGACCGAGGTCGCCACGTCCGTCCAGTAGGCGCTCAGCATTCCGGGCAGGACCAGGAAGACGAAGGCGAACAGGACGGCGATCACCGCGACGCGAATGCGCTCGCCCCGCTCGAGCCGGGTGATCGGCCCGACCACCCGATCGGCGAAGCTCGGCCCCGCCGCCTTGGCCGCGCCCCCGGTCTTCGTCGCCTCAGCCTCGGCCATTGCCAAGTCCGGTTCCGGTGAACGAGATCTCGCGCTTGCGAGAGATCACCAGCAGGGCGATGATCGCCAGCACGAAGGGCGCCATGTTGCGGTACTCCGAGATCGAGGTGATCGGCGTAGCCAGGGCGCTGACCAGCCCCACCGACGAGTGCCGCGAAGAAGGTGACGACCAGCGATCTCAGCCGCGCGATCAGGGCGGCCGCCAGGGAGGAGATCACCAGGAAGGTCAGGCTGACCGCGTCGAGCCCGACCAGGTCCGAGAGCAGCAGCCCCGAGACCCCCGAGAGGATCCCGGAGACGAGCCAGGCCTGCGCCTCGACCCATCGCACGGGGACCCCGAGCGTCGCGGTGATCTCGCGATCGTTTGCGAGCCCCCGCATCGCCGTGCCGAGCTTCGTGTACTGGAGGAAGGCGGCCGTGCCGAAGACGACCACCACCCCCAGCCCGAAGGCGACCACCTGCGTCCAGGTGACGGCCACCTGGCCGACGTCGAAGGCGTGGGTCGAGGTCGGCAGTACCTGCGAGCGGGCCTTGTCGCTCCAGATCCACGACATGGTCCCGAGCAGGATCAGCGCCAGGCCCAGGGTCGCGGTCGCCTTCACCAGGGCATCCCGGCGGGCCAGCGCCGGGCCCAGAAGAACCCCGTAGAGCAGCGTCACGCCCGCGGCGAAGAGAACGGCCACCCCGTATGACGGCCATTCGGGCCACAGGGAGTTGTTGATCAGGTCCCAGGCGATCAGGGCGGACATCGCCCCGACCGCGCCGAAGGCCAGGTTCAACACTCCCGTGGTCCGGTAGAGAACCACCATCCCGGCCCCCGACAGGGCGTACACCCCGCCGAGGGCCAGGCCGGTGACGATGAAGGGCTGGAAGTCGTGCCAACTCGGCATCTAGTGACTCACAGCCCCCTGATCAACCTGCTCCGCCGGTCAGGCTCGGATCCGCCTGCTCGATCTGGCGGACCTTCGCGATGTCCGGCTCGTCGCCGCTGATCTCGAAGCAATCCTCCTTGATCACCATCTTGCCGCTCTGCGGCGTGGTCGTCCAGTCGACATTGTTCGGGATGTGCAGAGGCGCCTTGCCGTAGTACCACGGCCGGCAGAGGATGTCGGTCTTCTGGTCCTTCAGGTTGAAGACCGCCTGGTTGACGCTCTGCAGGGTGTAGTCACCCTGGACGGTCTCCAGCGCGTTGGTCATGAACTCGCCCATCAGGTAGCCCATCTGGCTGAAGCTGCCCAGACCGCCGGCCACGTCCTGGCCGTACTTCGCGATCACCGACCGGTAGAGCTCCGAGTCGGGACCGTCGAAGTCGGTCACGTTGAGCTCGGCGTTGACGAGCAGCTTGCCGTCCCACTTCGTCCCCAGCGCCTGCGCCAGGAAGTCGGTGTTGCACGGCGTCGAGCAGCCCCACGCCTTGACGCTGTCCTCGAGGCCCTGCTGCTGCGCGGCCTGGAGGATCTTCAGCGCCTCGGGCGGCGTGAAGTTGAGGATCACGCCGCCGTTCGAGCCGGCCTGCTGGGTCAGCTTGACCGCGACCGAGTTGGCGTCCTGAATCGGGACGTTGTCGGTGTTCTCCTGGATCGGGATGCCGGCGGCGTCCGCCACGATCTTCGGGCCGGCGGCGATGTAGCCCGTGCCCGGGACGTTCGACTGATCGAACGCGATCTTGTCGACGTCCTGCCGGATCACGGCCTGCGTGGCGCCGTCGGAGCTGTAGCGCGGGCCCATGTTCACCGGCGCGCTGTTCGGCGTCGACCAGCACGACGGGGCGATACCCGCGTTCATGACGGCGATGCCCTTCGACTCGTAGTAGCTGTGGTTGACGTCGCACTCGATCAGGCTGAAGCCGCCGGTCATGCCGAGGACGCCATCCGTCTCGACCAGCTTGCGCGCCAGCGCGGCGTCCTGGGCCGGGTCGGTCTGCTCCGTCTCATAGATGTACTGGATCGGATGGCCGTTGACGCCGCCGTTGGCGTTGACGCAGTCGAAATACGCCTTCGCGGCCAAGACCCCGTCGGTGAAGTCCGTACCGGGCTGCTTGGTGGCGATGCCACCGATCTTGATCGGACTGCCGGTGGGCTTCTGGCCGTTGCCATTGCCGCACTTCGGGTTGTCAACGACGGATCCAGCGTTGCTTTCCTTGTTGCCGCTGCCGCCGCATGCGGCGACGACCAGCGAGAGCCCTGCCGCGACCACGACCAGCGTGGTGACGGATCGCCCTCTCTTCGAGCCGAAGAACCTCTTCACCGAAATCTCCTCCTCTGGTAGCGGCCGTCCTTCGGTTCCGGCGGCCGTCGCGTGATCCTATAACAAGAAAGTCATTGCGTTTGGTTTGTTTTCTATTAGGTGTATGAGCCCAGTCCGAGCAGCCGTGCGGCGTTCTCCTTGAGGATCAGGGGCCGCACCTCGTCGTCGATCTCGAGCCGCTCGAAGTCCGCCAGCCAGCGCTCGGGCGTGATCATGGGGTAGTCCGAGCCGAACAGCACCTGCCGTTTGAGCAGGGTGTTGGCGTAGCGGACGAGCAGGGGCGGGAAGTACTTCGGCGACCAGCCGGAGAGGTCGATGTAGACCTCCGGCTTGTGCATCGCGATCGAGAGCGCCTCGTCCTGCCAGGGGAAGGAGGGATGGGCGAGCACGATCGACATCTCGGGGAAGTCGGCCGCCACGTCGTCCACGTAGATGGGGTTCGAGAACTTGAGCCGCACGCCACCGCCGCCGGGCAGGCCCGACCCGATCCCGCTGTGTCCGGTGTGGAAGAGGGCGGGCAGCCCGGCCTCGGCGATCACCTCGTACAGCGGGTACGCGGCGCGATCGTTGGGGAAGAACGCCTGCAGGTTCGGGTGGAACTTGAACCCCCGGACGTCGTGCTCGTCGATCAAGCGGCGGGCCCGCTCAACGGCGTCGGGCCGCGCCGGGTCCACGCTCGCGAACGGGATCAGGACGTCGGGGTACTTGGCCGCCCCATCCAGGACCTCCTCATTGGGGACCGGCGGACGTCCCGACTGCGACTCCCAGTCCACCGTGAAGACCACGGCGGCCATCTCGCGCTCGCGGTAGTAGGCGCCGAGGTCGTCGATCGTGGGGGTGCCGCCCCCGTCCCGGAAGTACTTCTGGGAGGCCTCCCGCAGCTTCGCGGGGATCGGGTCGTGCCCGTCGGTCGAGACCTCGACGTGGGTGTGGACGTCGATCGCGCGGACCGCGTCGAGATCGATCACGACGGAGGCGCCGCCTCCTGGAGCTCGGCGAACCCGTCCTTGAGGACCACGTCGCCGCCCCCGTCGGTGGCGTCGAACCTGATCACGCCTGCCTGCGGGCGGCGGACCCGCGTGGTGAGCGCGTCGCCTGGCGTCATCGGCCGCGAGAAGCGCACCGCGAGCCGCTGGATCGCCGCGGGATGCTCGATCTCCTGCGAGGCGAGCACGGCCCGCCCCGCGAATGCCATCAGGCAGAGGCCGTGGACGATGATCCCCGGCAGCCCCGCCGCCCGCGCGACCTCGTCGTCGAGGTGGAAGGCGTTGTAGTCGCCCGAGGCCTCGGCATAGCGCCGCGTCTGGTCCTCGGCAATGGGATAGGTGGGCGCCGCCGCGGGCTCGGAGTCGGCCAGCTCATCGGGCATCCGATGGTCCGGGGCCTCCTCGCCCCCGCCGCTGCCACCGGAGATGCCCCGGTAGAACTCGGTCACGTACTGCTCGTTCAGCAGCCGATCGTCGGCGTCGCGGCTCTCCGTCTTCAGCACCACGGTTGTGCCGGACTCCTTGACGTGAACGCCCACCGCCGCTGCCCGCGAGCGCACCGTCATGCCGGCCTGAATCGGGGTCGAGATCCGGATGTCCTGGTCGCCGTGCACGACGCGGGGCCGTGCCTCCTCGGGCGCGACCGACCTCGCCGCCTCCTGCAGCGCGTCCCAGACTGGGACGATGGCGAACACGGGCGTTGCAATCGTCCCGTCGAGAGCGAGTTGGGCGGTTTCGTCAGTCGCCCGCGCATAGGCGCCGAGCGCCCCCCTGCTCACCGACGTCGCGCGACCGGGGGTCCACTGCCCCAGCGCATCCAGGTTGAACTGCACGGCTCTCCTTAGATAGGGGGACTGGGTGGCGGGGGACTAGAACGGGTAGCTCGCGGGCTCGGGCTGCTCCGTGATCCACCGGACCTCGGTGAACTCCTCGACGCTGAACTCGCCGCCGAAGCGTCCACCGTTCCCCGACGCGCCCCTGCCGCCGAAGGGAGCGACCGGATCGTCGTAGACGGTCGAGTCCATGATGTGGACCAGGCCTGTGTCGAGCCGGTCGGCGACCTCCCGTCCGCGCTCATGCGAGGACGTGTAGACGGCGCCGGAAAGCCCGTACTCGGTGTCGTTGGCGATCGCGACCGCCTCGTCCTCGTCCGAGAAGGTCATGACGGGCGCGACCGGTCCGAAGATCTCCTCGTTCCAGGCGCGCATGTCCCTGGTGACCTGCGCGAGCACGGTCGGCGGGAAGTAGGGCGGATCGCTCTTGCCGCCGGCCTTCACGTCCGCCCCGGCGTTGACCGCCTCGTCGACGATCTCCTGCACGCGGTCGATCTGCCGCCGGTTGATGATCGGTCCCAGGGCGACCTCCTCAGAGCCCGGGTCCCCGACGGGCAGGCGCGCGGCCCGTTCGGCGAGCTTGGAGATGTACTCGTCAGCGACCGACTCGTGGACGAGATGGCGTCCGGAGGCCATGCAGATCTGCCCCTGGTGGAAGAACGTCCCGAAGGCTCCGCAGGACGTCGCCTTCTCGATGTCGGCATCGTCGAGCACGATGAAGGAGCTCTTGCCTCCGAGCTCGAGCGCCACCCGCTTCAGGTTGCCGCCCGCGAGCGCCCCCACGGCGCGGCCAGCGCGCGTGGAGCCGGTGAACGAGACCATCCTGACCTCCGGCGCCTCGCAGATCGCCTCGCCCGGCTCGACTCCGCCGGGAAGGACCTGGAAGACGTTCTCCGGCATCCCGGCCTCCTCGAAGGCCCTCGCGAAGACGAGCCCGCCGGCGACCGGCGTGTGGGGATCGCACTTGAGGAGCACGGAGTTGCCGAGCGCGAGCGCCGGGGCCACCGAGCGCATCGCGAGGATCATCGGGAAGTTCCACGGGGCGATCACGCCGACGACCCCGACCGGGAGCCGCTTCGCCATGCTGATCCGGCCCTGCTCGTTCGGCAGCACCTCGCCGACCGGGCGTGAGGTCAGAGCCGCGGCCTCGCGCAGCTCCTTCTCGGCCTCGCCGACCTCGAAGGCGGCCTTCTGGGGGACGCCGCCGCCCTCGTGGACCAACCACCATTCGATCTCCTCGCGCGCGCTCTCGAGCGCGTCGGCGGTGGCGTGGAGGATCCTCGCCCGCTCGGGGCCGGGGGTCGCGGCCCACGCGGGCTGCGCCTCCGCCGCCAGCTTAGAAGCCTTGAGGACGTCATCCCGCGCTGCGCTTCCCACCGAGGCCAGATGCTCGTCAGTGGCGGGGTTGTGCACCTCGAGCCGCTCGCTCGTCTGCTGCCAACCACCGCTGAAGATCTTGCCGTCGAGGATCTGATCGGTGATCAGGGCCCCGGTACGGACCTCGGTCTGGGTCGCAACCTCCATCAGATCTCCTCCTCTCGATGCCGGGATTCCGTTCCCGGCGTTTCGAGGTGTATCTTGCCTCACCGGGATCCTGTATGCAACAGGAGAGGAGCGGACGTTATTCGACGCGGGTCAACTCGCGCCGTTTGGGTGATGGATAGGGATTCTGCATACAGAGTGTGGTCGATTGGCGGCTAGCGACGAAAGGCGCAAGACGGCGGGCACCGACGAAGAGCCCACCTCCCAGACCACGCGGGCCCTGCTCAGCCTCCGCGACCGGCTGCTCAGCGGCGAGTTCCCGCCGGGCACGCGGATGTCGGAGCTCCCCCTGGTGGAACGCCTCGGCGTCTCCCGGACGCCGTTGCGGCTCGCGCTCGCGAACCTCGAGCACGAGGGGTTGTTGGAGAACCTGGACGGGGGCGGTTATGCCGTCCGAGAGTTCACGATGGATGAGATCCACGACGCCATCGAGCTCCGCGGGGTGCTCGAGGGAACCGCGGCGCGGTTCGCGGCGGAGCGGGGCGCGACCCCGGATCAGCTCGCGCGGATGCGGCGGCTGAGCGCCGAGATGGACCCGCTGGTCCACCGCTCCGACCTCGACTCCTTCTGGCAGTACGTGGAGTGCAACCGCGCCTTCCACGCCCTACTGGTGGAGGCGGCGGCGAGCCCCGTCCTGGAGAGGTCGCTGGAGCGGATCGTGGCGCTCCCGTTCGCTTCGCCGAGCGCCCTGGTGCAGGGGCAGGCGGAGATCCCCGAGTCCCGGGAGATCCTGGTGATCGCCCAGGACCATCACCGCGGGCTGATCGAGGCGATCGAGCGCCGCGAGGCGGTCCGCGCCGAGGCGCTCGCGCGGGAGCACGCGCGGGTCGCCCTCCGGAACTTGGAGATCGTCCTGGACAACCGCCACGTGCTGGACCAGATCCCCGGCGGTTCGCTGATCAACCTCGCCGAGCACTCGAAGGACTAACCAGGAAGGAAGAGGAGAGCCGCAGATGTCGAGCAACGGATTCCACTGCGAGGTCGTTGGCAGCCTGCTCCGCCACGACGAGCTCAAGCAGGCGATGGAGCAGGACGAGCGGGGCGAGATCGATCCCAAGCAGCTCGAGGCCCTCCAGGAGGAGGAGGGCAAGCGGAACATCGCCCTCCAGGAGGAGGCCGGCATCGAGGTGCTCACCGACGGCGAGGTGCGCCGCCGCTTCTGGTTCGACCCTCTGACCGACAGCCTCTCCGGCTACAACCCCGAGGTTCCCGCGCCGGTGATGTTCCACGGCTCCGGCGACAAACCCGAGGGCCCGCCGCCGAAGCTCCCCGCGGTCACCGAGAAGCTCGGCATCCGCCACAACCTGCCGCTCGAGGAATACAAGTTCGTCAGCGCCAACACCGACCGCCCCGCGAAGGCGACCCTGGCGGGCATGACCTACGCCAGCGTGCTCTGGGTCCCCGGGTACTCGGACAAGGTCTATCCCGACCGCGAGGCCTACATGGACGAGGTGATCGAGCTGATGAAGCAGATCGTCGGCGAGACGGTCGAGGCCGGCTGCGACTACTTCCAGCTCGACTCCCCCCGCTACACGCACCTGGTCAGTGAGGAGGGCCAGGAGAACCTGCGCAACCTCGGGCTCGACACGGAGACCTGGCTCGGCCAGATGATCGAGCGCGATAACCAGCTGATCAGGGCGTTCCCTGACGTCACCTGGGCGGTCCATCTCTGCCGCGGCAACCACCGATCGATGTGGTCCGTGGAGGGCGGCTACGACACGATCGCCGAGCAGCTCTTCAACGATCTGGAGTGCGATCGGATTTTCGCCGAGTACGACTCGCCGCGGGCGGGGACGTTCGAGCCGCTGCGGTTCGTGCCGGAGGGCAAGACCGTCGTCCTCGGGCTGATCACCACCAAGGAGCCGGAGCTCGAGGACGCCGACCAGCTCAAGGCTCGGATCGAGGAGGCCTCGACGTACATCCCGCTCGAGCGGCTCGCGCTCAGCCCCCAGTGCGGTTTCGCCTCAACCCTGCCGGGAAACCTGGTCACCTTCGACGACCAGACGGCGAAGCTCGAGCTGCTCGGCAAAGTCGCGCACGAGGTCTGGGGCTGAGATGGGGTCTCTGCTCAGTCCCCTTGACGCCGAGCTGAAGCGCTCCGGCGCCCACATGACCGAGCGCGAGGGCTGGCTGGTGGCGGCGGACTTCGGCTCGCTGGCGGCGGAGATCGCCGTCAGCCGTGCGACCGCCGGGCTCGCCGACGTCTCCAGCATCAGCAAGTTCGAGGTGCAGGGCCCGGCGACGGCGATCGCCGACATCTACCCGTCGGGCCGGGAGCTGAATCCCGGGCGCGTCCTCGAGGCGGCCGACGCCTGGTGGTGCGTCGTCACCCGTGATTCGTTGCTCGTCCTCGCCTCCCAGACCAGGACGGCCCGGGTCCGGGCCGACCTCGAGGAGAGGGCTTATCCCGGCACGCGGATTGTCGACGTCACCTCCGACCGGGTCGCCGTCTGCCTGACCGGGCCGTTCGCCCGCGAGGTGATGGGGCGCGCCGGGGCAACCGCGGTCGGCCCCGGCAGCGTCCGGGTCGAATCGGTCGGCGGCGTGCCGACGCTGGTGGTTCGCCAGTACGAGCAGCAATGGCTGCTGGTGGCTCCGGCGGCGGAGGCCGGCGAGCTCTGGCACGCGCTGACGGAGGCGGGCTCACCGCTGGGACTTGCGTATGTGGGAGCCGACGCACTGCAGCACCTCCACGCGGCCGCGACCAGCTGAGCGCTGGTCGCGGCCGCACTCCCATGCGACCCGGCCGATCCGTCGTTCCGGGCACGGCGCTGATCGTCGCCGGCGTGCTGCCGGGCTTCCTAACCGCGAGCCTCGCCCCGCGGATCCGGCACGACTTCTCCTTCGGCGACTCCGTCCTCGGGCTCGCGGTTGCGATCTTCTACCTGACCTGCATGCTGAGCTCGACCCCCTCCGGGCACCTGGTCGAGAGGATCGGGGCGCGGCGGGGGATGCTCCTCGGGGCGGCGATGACCTCCCTCGCCTGCGTCGGGATCGCGCTGCTCGCCCATTCCGCCGCCGCGCTGATCACGATCCTGCTCGTCGCCGGGCTCGGCAACGCGATCGGCGGCCCGGCCGTGAGCGCGCTGCTGCGCCGCACCGTCGATACAGGCCACCACGGATTCGCCTTCGGCGCGCAGCAGTCGGGGGCCTCGATCGGAGCCCTACTCGCCGGCCTGGCGCTGCCCGCGGTTGCGATCCCGTTCGGCTGGCGCTGGGCCTACGCGCTGGCGGCCGCGCTCGCGATCGTCGCGGTCGCGCTCGCGCCGTCGCCCGGGCCGGGTGAGCCGCCGCGGTTGCAGGTCGAGGCGGAGCCCGCGCCGCATCACCTCACCTCGATCCGCGCCCTCGCCGTCGCCGCGACGCTGGCGAGCGCCGCCGGCGTCGGCTTCATCGCCTTCCTCGTGACCTACTCGATCGATCAAGGCATCGGCGAGGGTGCGGCGGGCCTGCTGCTCGGCGCCGTCAGCCTGGCAGCGACGGTCAGCCGGATGGGGCTCGGCGTGATCGCCGACCGGTCGGGCGGAGACGCGCTCCGCCTCACCGCCCTGGTGCTGACGGGGAGCGCGGCGGGCTACCTGCTGCTGATCGTGGGCGAGCCGGCGGTGATCGTGCCGGCCGCCCTGATCGTCGGCAGCATCGGCTGGTCCTGGCCGGGCACGCTGACCCTGGCGGTGGTCTTCCGCCGCCCGGACGCGCCGGCCTGGGCGGTCGGGGTGATGATGTCCGGGCTCTTCGCCGGCGCGGCCGGCGGCCCGCTGCTTGTCGGGCTGCTGGCAGAGCACGATCACTTCGCCGCGGCGTGGTCGCTCTGCGCCGGGCTCGCCCTGGCCGCCGGCGCGACGATCGCGCTGACCCGCCGCTTCGAGCGGGTCGCTGCCGGGGCCGCCGACCTCGAGGCACGGGGCGCGAGTTGACCGGGGGACTAGGGTTCGCAACCGCCAGGGACGGAGTGAGGAGAGGGCATGGAAGGTGAGATCAGCTCGCGTACGCAGGTGGGGATCGTGGGCGCCGGTCCCGCCGGCCTGGTCCTCTCCCACCTGCTGGCCCGCGAGGGCATCGAGTGCGTCGTGCTGGAGGACCGCAGCCGCGACTACGTGGAGAAGCGGGTCCGGGCGGGCGTCCTCGAGCAGGGCACCGTCGACCTGCTCACCGAGCTGGGCCTCGCCGACCGGCTCCACCGCGAGGGACTCGTCCACCACGGGATCGAGCTGCGCTTCGACGGACAGGGACACCGGATCCCCTTCGAGGAGCTTGCCGAGGGCCGGGCGATCACGATCTACGGGCAGCAGGAGGTGGTCAAGGACCTGATCGCGGCGCGGCACGATGCCGGCGGCCCGCTGCTCTTCGAGGTCGACGACGTCACCCTGCACGGGATCGACTCGGACGAGCCAAGCATCCGCTTCACCCACGACGGCGTGGAGAAGGAGCTCCGCTGCGACGCGATCGCGGGCTGCGACGGCTTCCATGGCGTCTGCCGGCCGTCGGTCCCCGACGGCGTCTTGAGCTTCAACCAGCTCGACTATCCCTTCGCCTGGCTCGGGATCCTGGCGGAGGTAGCGCCCTCGACCGAGGAGCTGATCTATGCGCCTCACGAGCGGGGATTCGCTCTCCACAGCCTGCGTTCCCCCGAGCTCAGCCGGCTCTACGTCCAGTGCGATCCCGGGGACTCGCTAGATCAGTGGCCCGACGAGCGGATCTGGGAGGAGCTCCACCTGCGGCTCGCCCGCGACGACGGCTGGGCCCTGAAGGAGGGGCCAGTGGTCGAGAAGGGGATCGCGCCCCTGCGCAGCTTCGTCGCGCAGCCGATGCAGTACGGGCGGCTCTACCTCGCCGGGGACGCGGTGCACATCGTCCCGGCGACCGGCGCGAAGGGGCTGAATCTGGCGGTCGCCGACGTCCAGGTGCTTGGCGAGGCTCTCGCCAGGTACCTGAAGGGCGGCGACGACTCTCTGCTCGACGCCTACTCCGATGCCTGCCTGCGCCGGGTCTGGCGCGTGCAGCACTTCAGCTGGTGGATGACCTGGATGCTCCACCGCTTTCCGGAGGACGACGGCTTCATGCGGGGACTGCGCCGGTCCCAGCTCGATTACGTCTGCTCGTCCCGGGCCGCCGCGGCGACGCTGGCGGAGAACTACGTCGGGCTCGGGCGGGTCTGGTGAAACGACGACCGAGGAGCGATCGGAGATGACGGTGTTTGAGCGGCTGTTCGACGTACGCGACGCCCGCGTGGTGGTGACCGGAGCGGCCAGCGGGCTCGGGCTGGCGATGGCCGAGGTGATGGCCGACGCCGGCGCCCGGGTGACGCTTGCCGACCTCGAGCCGGAGCGCCTCGAGGAGGAGACGGCCCGGCTGGCGGAGGCGGGCGGGCGGGTTCGCTCCTTCCA
This sequence comes from uncultured Solirubrobacterales bacterium, assembly GCA_963695675.1. Taxonomy (GTDB): domain Bacteria; phylum Actinomycetota; class Thermoleophilia; order Solirubrobacterales; family 70-9; genus DASUPK01. The sequence goes on along the minus strand of CAVOGY010000005.1, from coordinate 511,426 downwards.
GCTCGACGTCTCCGACCGCGAGCAGGTGCAGGCCTTGATCGACGATGTCGTCTCCGAGCAGGGCGGGGTGGATGTCCTCTACGCCAATGCAGGGATCTCGCTGGAGCCCGGCATCACCGACCCGAAGGGAGGCATCGCGGCGATCGAGACGGAGGCCTGGGAGAAGGTGCTCGGCGTCAACCTGAACGGGGTCGTCTTCTCGATGGGGGCGGCCGCCGAGGTGATGAAGAAGCAGGGCAGCGGCAAGATCGTCGTCACCGCGTCGAACGCGGGGCTCAAGGTCGAGCCGTTGGTCGGCTACTCATACGCGGCGACCAAGGCGGCGGTGATCCAGGTCGTCCGCCAGGCGGCCGTCGAGTTGGCGCCCCACGGCGTCAACGTCAACGCGATCGCCCCGGGGCCGTTCCGCACCAGGATCGGCAGCGGCGAGCTGCCCGACGAGCGGATCGAGGGGATCTGGGCGGACCTGATCCCGGTGGGCCGGATGGCAGAGACGGACGAGCTCAAGGGGCTGGTCCTGATGCTGGGTTCCCCGGCTGCGAGCTTCATCACCGGCGCCGTGGTGCTGATCGACGGCGGGGCGATGCCCTCACCCTTCAAGGAGCAGATCAGCCTGGGCTAGATTCGGCGGCGGTGTTTGTGGCCGCCGTTGGTGCTGGGGCCGTAGCCAATTGACCAAATCCTCTAGGTTGTTGCCGTGCTTGCTGCGGTGACTCGAGGAGTTGGCCAGATGGAGGTCCTCGATGTACCGGAGCCGCCTCCGCCCGGGCCTGGCGAGGTGATCGTGCACCCCGACGCCGTCGGCATCTGCGGCTCGGACTTCCACTTCTTCGCCGGCGAGCTCCAGATCTTCGACGATTCGCCGTATCCCCGGGTCCAGGGCCACGAGTTCTCCGGGATCGTGGAGGCTGTCGGGCCGAAGACGAGCCGGGTCAGCGTGGGCGATCGCGTCTCGGTCATGCCGATCAGCTGGTGCGGCAGCTGCTACCCGTGCCGGGTCGGCCGCGGCAACGTCTGCGACGAGTTCAGCCTCGTCGGGATCCACACCGACGGCGGGCTCCAGGAGAAGCTCCGGGTCCCGGAGGACCACGTCTTCCCGATCGCCGCGCGCGATCCAGCGGTGGCCGCGCTCGCCGAGCCGTTCTCGATCGCCGCCCGCACCATCAACCGCTCCGGGATCGCGAAGGGGGAGCGGGTCGTGGTCCTCGGCGCCGGCCCGATCGGGCAGGCGGTCCACCTGCTCGCTCGGGAGCGAGGCGCGGAGACGCTGCTGGTGGACCGGCTTCAGAGCCGGCTGGACCTGGGAGACGCCACCGGCGCGGAGGGGCTGCTCTGGGAGGACCGCGACCAGGCGGTCGAGGCTGCTCGCGAGTGGTCCGGCGGCGAGGGCCCGCCGCTGGTGATCGACGCCACCGGCGCCCCCGATCCGATCCGTGCCGCGGTCGACATGGTCGCCTCCGCGGGCCGGGTGGTCGTCGTCGGCATGTCGGGCGAGGAGGTGCCGCTGCGGATCGGCACCTTCACCGAGAAGGAGATCGACATGCTCGGGGTGAGCTGCTGCGGGCCCGAGGAGTTCGAGGAGGCCGTCCGCTTCGTCGAGCGCCATGAGGAGCTGCTCGAGCCGCTGATCAGCAGGCGTTTCTCGCTCGACCGGGCGCCCGAGGCGCTCGCGTTCGCGATGGAGAATCCGGCCGAGGTGATGAAGGTCGTCATCACCAGCGCCTGACGGCTACCAGACAAATACTCTGACTTATCCGATAGTGTGGCGCTGGAGCGCGGAAATGAGGACGTACCTGCAGTGCGTGACCAGGAGGAGGCCTTGACGACGAGCGGTCAGGGGGTGGATGTGCAGCCCGGGGCGATCGACCAGAGCGAGCGCCTGGGCGAGCTGCTCGAGCTGGTGCTCGACCGCAACCCCTTCCAGAGAGGCCGCGTCGAATCGCTCGAGCTGGGCGACCCGCCCAGCCTCACAGAGCTGCGCCCGCTGACCAAGCGGGACCTGGTCGCCGACCAGGAGAGCCATCCGCCGTTCGGGACCAACCTCACCTACCCGCTGGATCGCTACACGCAGGTTTTCCAGACCAGCGGTACCACGGCGCATCCCCTTCGCGTGCTGGAGACAGCCGAGGACTGGGAGTGGTGGCGGGAGCGCTTCGCCAACACGATCCGGATCGCCGGCATCGATATCGGCGACCGGGTGGCGCTCGCGTTCTCCTTCGGTCCGCACGTCCAGTTCTGGGCCGCCAAGGAGGGCCTGCAGGAGGTCGGGGCGCTCGGCATCTCCCTGGGCGGGATGGGCTCGGTGCAGAGGCTGCAGACGATCGCGGAGGTCCAGGCCACCGCCCTCTGGTGCACCCCGACCTACGCGCTGCACCTGATCGAGGTGGCGGTGGAGCAGCGGCTCGAGTCCGCCTTCTACTCGCTGGAGCGCGTGCTCTGCACCGGCGAGCCCGGCGGCTCGCTGCCCGGCGTCCGCACCCGGATCGAGGATGGGCTGGGCGCCGCCGTCATCGATCACGCCGGCCTCACGGAGGCCGGCCCGTTCGGCGATCCCTGCCCCGAGGGCCACGGGCTGCACATCGACGAGAACCAGTTCGTCTGCGAGATCCTCGATGAGGACATGAATCCCACTGCCCAGGGCGAGCGGGGCGAGCTGGTGATCACCCCGCTCCGCCTGACCGGCTTCCCCGCCCTGCGCTACCGGACCGGCGACTCCGTGATCGCAACCGAGGAGCGCTGCCCCGCCGGCCACGAGGGCCGCTGGCTACCCGGCGGCATCGTCGGACGCACCGACGACATGGTGGTCGTCCGCGGCATGAACGTTTATCCGTCGGCGATCGAGGAGGCCGTCCGCCAGGTCTCGAGCTCCGGCGAGTTCCGGATCACCTTTTACACCGAGCGCAGCGGGATGGACGAGGTCAAGCTCGAGGTCGAGCTCACCGAGGGCACCGACGCGCGCCGCCTCCAGGAGACGATGCGCCAGCAGCTCGGGCTGCGGGTGCGGGTCGTCCCGATCGCGCCCGGCATCCTGCCGCGGCAGACCGGCAAGTCGCGCCGGGTGGTCGACGAGCGCTCGCCGAGGTGGGTCGCGTCGTGAGCGTCCAGAGGGCGGACTCGCGCTCGCGCGCGAGGCCGCAGGCCCGCCAGATTCGCGGCGCCAGCGAGCAGGTCGCCGTCCAGATCCAGCACTACGTCCAGGAAGAGGGCCTCGGCCCGGGCGACTTCCTGGGCCGCGAGGAGGACCTCGCGGCCGAGTTCGGGGTCAGCCGGCCGACCCTGAGGGAGGCGCTCAAGCTCCTCTCCAGCGGCAACCTGATCCGCGCCACCAAGGGGCCGGGCGGCGGCATCTTCGTCGCGCACACGGCGGAGCAGGGCATGGGCAGGAGCCTGAGCGACGCGATCGCGATGATGCTCGAGACCGAGGCGGTCAGCCTGCATGAGCTGCTCGACGCCCGGGTGCTGCTCGAGGTGCCCCTCGCCGGGCTCGCCGCCTACCAGCCGGACGACGAGACGCTGGGGCGCCTGCGCTCGGCAGTCGACGCCGCGATCGCCGCGCCCGACGACCCGGAGGTGTTCGCCGAGGCTGACGGCGAGATCCACCGGACGATCGCCGCGGCGTCCGGCAATCGGATGATCCAGGCGCTCACCAACTGGATCTTCGAGGTGCTCCAGCCGTCGCTGATCGAGGTGCTGCAGCCAGCGGTCGTGCACTCGGCCCTGATCGAGCAGCACGAGGCGCTCGTCTCCGCGGTCGAGAAGGGCGACCCGGCCCGCGCCGAGCGGGCGATGAAGGATCACCTGCTCTACCTGCGCGACGTGCTCTCCATGGTCCAGGACGAGCCCGAGGAGCCGGAGGCCGAGGCCGCCGCGGGAGGCGGCGGTGGCTGAGCTGCTCTCCCTGGACGAGGCGGTGGCGGAGCTCGTCCACGACGGCGACAGCGTCGCATTGGAGGGCTTCACCCACCTGATCCCGTTCGCCGCCGGCCACGAGATCATCCGCCAGCGGCGGCGCGACCTGACCCTGATCCGGATGACGCCGGATCTGATCTACGACCAGATGATCGGCGCGGGCTGCGCGCGCAAGCTGATCTTCTCGTGGGGCGGCAACCCCGGCGTCGGCTCGCTGCGCCGGCTGCGAGACGCCGTCGAGCACGACTGGCCGGGGCCGCTCGAGCTCGAGGAGCACAGCCACGCCGGCATGGCCGCCCGCTACGCGGCGGGCGCATCGAACCTGCCCTTCGGGACGCTGCGGGGCTACGTCGGCACCGACCTGATGGACCGCGCCAGCGAGACGGTCGCGGAGATCAACTGCCCGTTCACCGGCGAGGCGGTGGTCGCGGTCCGGGCACTGCGGCCCGACGTCGGCATCGTGCACGCGCAGCGCGCCGACCGCCAGGGAAACGTGCAGATCTGGGGGATCGTGGGCGTCCAGAAGGAGATCGTGCTGGCCTCCACGCGCTCGCTGGTCACGGTCGAGGAGATCGTCGACGAGCTGGACCCGCGGCCGGGCGCGATCGTCCTGCCCACCTGGGCCGTCGGCGCCGTCGCCGAGGCGCCGCGCGGCGCGCACCCCTCCTACGCCCACGACTACTACGACCGCGACAACGGCTTCTATCAGCGCTGGGACGAGATCAGCCGAGAGCGCGACTCCTTCCGGGGCTGGATGGAGGAGCACGTCCTCCACTCGGCGGAGGTCGCATGAGCACCAAGACCGAAGCGGCCGTCTCGGCCGATGAGATGATGACCGTGGTTGCCGCGCGCGCGCTGACGGACGAGACGGTCTGCTTCGTCGGGATCGGCCTGCCCAGCACCGCCGCCAACCTGGCCCGGCTGACCCACGCGCCGCGCACCGTGCTGGTCTACGAGTCAGGCACGATCGGCTCGAAGCCCAAGTCGCTGCCGCTCTCGATCGGCGACGGCGAGTTGGCCGAGACCGCGGACGCCGTCGTCCCGGTGCCCGAGATCTTCGCCTACTGGCTGCAGGGCGGCCGGATCGACGTCGGCTTCCTCGGCGCGGCTCAGATCGACCGCCTCGGCAACCTGAACAGCACGGTGATCGGGGACTACGAGCACCCGAAGGTCCGCCTTCCCGGCGGCGGCGGCGCGCCGGAGATCGCGGCGATGGCGAGGGAGGTGATCGTGATCATGCCCCAGTCGCGCCGCAGCTTCGTCAACCGCCTCGACTTTCGCTCGTCCGTCGGCTATGGCGACGCGCCGGGCGATCGCAAGCGCCTCGGCATGCCGGGCCGCGGGCCCACCGTCGTGATCACCGACCTCGGAGTGCTCCGCCCCGACCCGGAGAGCCGCGAGCTCACCCTGACGCAGATCCACCCCGGGGTCTCGGTCGAGGGGGCGCGGGAGCAGACGGGCTGGCCGCTCCGGGTGTCGGAGGACTTGGAGGAGACCGAGCCGCCCTCGGACGATGAGCTGCGAGAGCTGCGAGAACTGCGCGCGACGCTGGAGGCCTCAGCATGACGAGCGGGCCCGAGGATCAGGCAACGATCAAGGAGGAGACGGTGGCATCGGAGCTGACCAGGAACGGCGAGGTGATTGGCTACCGGCACGACGACCTCGAGGTCGACCCCCCCTACCTCTACCCGGACTACGTCTCCACCCGGACGCGCGCCCCGAAGCGGCCGCTGGTGCCGATGCCGCACACGCTCTCGGAGATCACCGGGCCCGTCTACGGGGACGAACGCATCGGTGAGCTCGACCGCGACCTCACACGCCAGTACGAGGGCGAGCCGCTGGGCGAGCGCATCATCGTCCACGGCCGCCTGCTCGATCAGGACGGCAAGCCCGTGCGGAACTCGCTGATCGAGATCTGGCAGGCGAACGCCGCGGGTCGCTACCGCCACGACGGAGATCGCCACCCGGCGCCGCTCGACCCCAACTTCGCCGGCGGAGGTCGCTGTATGACCGACGACCAGGGCCGCTACGAGTTCATCACCATCAAGCCCGGCGCCTACCCGTGGAAGAACAACCCCAACGCCTGGCGCTCCCGGCACATCCACTTCTCGCTGTTCGGCCCCGCCTTCGCGACGCGCCTGATCACCCAGATGTTCTTCCCGGGCGACCCACTCTTCTTCCAGGACCCGATCTTCAACTCGGTTCCCGGTCCGAAGGACCGCGAGCGGCTGATCTGCCGCTACGACCACGACCGCACCGTTCCCGAGTGGGCGCTCGGCTACGAATTCGACATCGTGCTGCGAGGCCGTGAGGCCACCCCGATGGAGGACTGAGGTGCCCGCGCTCACTCCATCCCAGACGATCGGGCCGTTTCTCCACATCCAGGTTCCGTACGAGGGAGAGGAGCGGATGGTCCCGGAGAATGATCCCGAGGCGATCCACATCCGCGGTAGCGTCTACGACGGCGAGGGGGAGATAGTCGACGACGCGCTGGTCGAGATCTGGCAGGCAAACCGGGGGGGTCGCTACGCCCACCCCGAGGACCGGCGGGACGAGGTCCCGATCGAGGAGGGATTCACCGGGTTCGGGCGCTGCGCCACCGACGCCGAGGGCCGCTTCGAGTTCATCACCGTCAAGCCCGGCCGCGTGCCGGGCCCCGGCGGCCGGATGCAGGCGCCTCACATCGACGTCTCGGTCTTCGCGCGCGGGCTGCTCAAGCGCCTGGTAACGCGGATCTACTTTCCCGACGAGGCCGAGGCGAACGCCGACGATCCCGTCCTCTCCTCGATCGAGGACGCCGAGGAGCGGGAGACCCTCGTCGCGATCCCCGAGGAGGGAGGTCTGCGCTTCGACATCCGTCTCCAGGGTGACGGCGAGACCGCCTTCTTTGTCGTCTGAATCGCTGTTCAGCGGCCTCTTCGTCCCCGAACCCATCCGCGGGGCGACCTCCGAAGCGGCCTGGCTGCAGGCGATGCTGGACGCCGAGGCGGCCCTGGCCGGCGCGGAGGCAGAGGCCGGAATGATCCCGGGAGACGCCGCGAAGGCGATCGCCGCCGCCTGCGACGCCGGAGACTTCGACGCCGAGGTGATCGCCCGCGACGGCCGCGCCAGCGGCAACCCGGTGGTGCCGCTGGTGGCCGCGCTGCGGGAGAAGCTCGACGACGAGGCCGCCGGCTTCGTCCACCGCGGCGCCACCAGCCAGGACGTGATGGACACCGCCACGATGCTGGTCGCGAGCCGCTCGCTCGGCCTGATCCGGGCGGACCTCGGGGGGGTGGCGGCGGCCTGCGCGGGACTCGCGGACGAGCACCGCGGCACGGTGATGGCCGGCCGCACCCTGCTCCAGCAGGCCCTTCCCACCACCTTCGGGCTGAAGGCCGCGGGCTGGCTCGACGCGGTGGTCGATGCGCGCGAGCGCCTCGGCTCGCTGTCGCTGCCGGTGCAGCTCGGCGGCGCGGCCGGGACGCTGGCGTCGCTTGGGCCGGAGGGCGGGCGGGTGGTCGGCCTGCTCGCGAAGCGGCTCGAGCTCGATGAGCCCACCCTTCCCTGGCACACGGCGCGGCTGCGCGTCGCGGACCTGGCGGCCTCGCTGGGGCTGGCCGCCGGGGTCCTGGAGAAGATCGCGCTTGACCTCGTCCTGCTCTCCCAGACCGAGGTCGGCGAGGTGGCGGAGTCCTCCGGAAGCGGCCGCGGCGGATCGTCGACCCTGCCGCACAAGCGAAATCCGGTCGGCTCGGTGCTCGCGATCGCCTGCGCGAGGCGTGTCCGCGGGGCCGCCGGCGTGGTGCTCGCGGCGCTGCCGCAGGAGCACGAGCGGGCGGCGGGAGCCTGGCAATCCGAGTGGGCCCCGCTCGGAGAGGCCCTCGCCCTGACGGGCGGCGCGGCCTCCACGCTGCGCGAGGCGCTCGAGGGTCTCGAGGTCAGGCCGGAGCGGATGCGCGAGAACCTCGACGCGACCTCGGGCCTCGTCATGGCCGAGAGCGTGGTGACTGCGCTCTCCGACCGGGTGGGCCAGGGGCGCGCCCGAGATCTGATCGACGCGGCCGTCGGGCGGGCGCTGGCTGAGGGGACGTCGTTCCGGGACCAGCTGATCGCCGATGAGGGCGTCAGCGCCGAGCTCTCGGAGGGTGAGATCGACGCGGCGCTCGATCCCGCGGGCTACCTCGGCTCGGCCGAGGTCTTTGTCGATCGCGCCCTGTCACGCTACCGGGAGGGATCGTGAGCGTCGAGATTCATCACACCCTCGAGGGACCCGATGATGCCGCGGTCCTCGTCTTCTCCAACTCGCTCGGCACCACGGGCGTGATGTGGGACGCGCAGGCGGCCGCGCTCTCCGATCGCTTCCGGGTGCTCCGCTACGACGCCCGGGGACACGGCTCCACCCCGGCGACGCGCGGCCCCTACACGGTGGGGGACCTCGCCGGCGACGTGATCGACCTGATCGATCGCCTCGAGCTGGAGCGCGTCTCCTTCTGCGGGCTCTCGATCGGCGGCATGACGGGCATGTGGCTCGGGGTGAACGCCCCCGAGCGCATCGACCGGCTCGCGATCTGCTGCACCGGGATGCAGCTGCCGCCGGCGGAGATGTGGACGGAGCGCGCGGCCCAGGTACGGGCGGAGGGAATGGGCTGCGTGATCGACGCGACCATGGAGCGCTGGTTCACGCCGGGGTTCCGGGAGCGCAGCCCCGAGGTCGTCGGCCGGATCCGCGAGATCTTCCTGACCACGAACCCCGAGGGATACGCGGGCTGCTGCGAGGCGCTGGCGCAGTTCGACATGCGCGGCCAGCTGGACGCAATCACCGCGCCGACGCTGGTGATCGCCGGCGAGGACGATCCGGTCGGCACCCCGGAGCGGGCGGGGGCGGTCGGCGAGGAGATCGAGGGCTCGCACGTCGTCATCCTGCCCGAGGCGCGGCACCTGGCCGCCGTGGAGCAGGCCGACGCGGTGACCCGCGAGCTCGAGCAGCACCTCGGCGTGGGGGCGGCCAAGTGAGCGACCAGCACGAGCGCGGCATGGAGGTCCGGCGGCAGGTGCTGGGCGACGAATACGTCGACGGGGCGGTCGAGCGCACCACCGAGTTCACGCAGGCCTTCCAGGACCTGATCACCCGCTACGCCTGGGGCGAGATCTGGACCAGGCCCGGGCTCGACCGCCGGATGCGCAGCGCGATCACCCTGACCGCGCTGATCGCGCTCGGCCACTTCGACGAGCTCGCGATGCACGTCCGCGCGGCGCGGCGGAACGGCCTCGGCGACGACGAGATCAAGGAGGTGCTGCTCCAGTCGGCGATCTACTGCGGTGTGCCGGCGGCCAATCGCGCCTTCGCGGTCGCCAGCGAGGTGCTCGAGGAGGACCCCGGGCAGTGAGCGGCGCCCCCGCCGTCGGCATGATCGGCCTGGGCGAGGCCGGCTCGGCCATCGCCGTCGACCTGGTAGCGGCGGGTGCCTCGGTGCGCGGCTGGGACCCGGCCGCGCCCGTGCCAGAGGGGGTCGAGGCGGCCGGCGACGGTGCCGGCGCGGCCGCGGGAGTGGACCTGGTCCTGAGCGCCAACTCCGCGGCCGCCGCGCTGGACGCGGCACGATCGGCGTCCGGAGCGCTTCGCGACGGTCAGGTTTTCGCGGACCTCAACACCGCCGCGCCGGCGCTCAAGCGGGAGCTCGCGGAGGCGGTCGGGCCGACCGGCGCCCGGTTCGCGGACGTCGCGCTGATCGGCCCGGTCCCGGGGAACGGCATTCGGACCCGCGCCCTGGTCTCCGGCGACGGCGCGGAGCCCTTCGCCGCCGCGATGGGGGCGCTCGGCATGCCGGTCACGGTGGTCGGCGCGGAGCCCGGCGCCGCCGCCGCCCGCAAGCTCGCCCGCAGCGTCTTCGCGAAGGGACTCGCGGCCGCGATCGGCGAGTCGCTCGCCGCGGCTGAGCAGCTCGGCTTCGAGGACTGGCTCTACGCCGACCTCGAGCGCACCCTCGAGCAGGCGGACGCGGCGCTTCTTGAGCGCCTGATCGAGGGCAGCCGGACGCACGCCGCTCGCCGCGTCGAGGAGATGGCGGCCGCCGTCGAGATGCTCGAGGAGGCCGGGGTGGAGCCGCGGGTCGCATCGGCGAGCGAGGCCTGGCTGCGCTCGCTGGCGCGGGAGTCCGAGACGGGGGCGGCGCGGTGAGCAAGCCGCTCGGAGACCTCGCCCACATCGGGCACGCCGAGCTGCTCTCGCCGGATCCCCAGCGCTCTCTTGATTTCTTTGAGCAGGTGCTCGGCATGGAGGAGGAGGCCCGCGAGGGACAGTCCGTCTACCTGCGCGGCTGGGGCGACTACCAGCGCTGCTGCCTGAAGCTGACCGAGTCCCCGCAGGCGGGCCTCGGCCACATGGCGATCCGCGCCTGGAGCGAGGAGGCTCTGCAGAGCCGCGCCGCCGCGATCGAGGCCGCGGGACGCGGGGTCGGCTGGATCGACGGTGACGTGGGGCACGGCCCCGCCTACACGTTCACCGATCCCGACGGGCACCCGATGGAGATCTACTACGAGGCCGAGCGCTACTCGCCGCCGGAACACCTGCGGCCCTCGCTCAAGAACCAGCCGCAGCGCTACACCGGCCGGGGCGCCTCGATCAAGCGCCTCGATCACGTCAACCTGCTGGCCGAGGACGTGCGGGCGAACCGCGACTTCGCGGAGCAGGCCCTGGGATATCGCCTCTACGAGCGGATCCAGCTCGACGACGGCAGCGAGTCGGGGGCCTGGATGAGCCTCTCGATCGCGGCCCACGAGCTGATCTACGTCCGGGACGCCTACGGCGCCCGCGGCCGGCTGCACCACCTCGCCTTTTGGGTCGACACCCGCGAGGAGGTTCTGCGCGCCGCCGACCTCTTCCTCGACAACGACATCCACATCGAGGCGGCGCCGTCCAAGCACGCGGTCGCCCAGGGCTTCTTCCTCTACGGCTTCGAGCCGGGCGGCAACCGGGTCGAGGTGACCACCGGCGGCTACTTCGTCTTCGACCCCGATCCCGAGGCGACGGTGTGGACCGAGGCCGAGCGCGCCAAGGGCCAGGCCTGGGGCGTGAAGACCGTCGAGAGCTTCCACACGTACGGCACGCCAGCTGTCGAGGAGCCGGCGAAGACGTGAGCGCGACCGGTCAGGCGACCGACGCGCCCTCGGAGGCCGCCCGCAATCTGGTGCGTGGGGGCTTCGACCTGCACGTGCACATCTCCCCGGACGTGGTCGAGCGCCGGATCGACGACATCGGCCTGGCGCGGCGCTTCGCCGAGCTGGGGCTCGCGGGCTTCGTGCTCAAGTCGCACTACAACTCGACCGCGGAGCGCGCCTCGGTCGTCCGCGAGGCGGTGCCCGGCGTCGAGGTGCTCGGGGCGATCGTCCTCAACCGGGCGGTTGGCGGGGTCAATCCCGTCGCGGTCGAGATCGCGGCGCGGGAGGGGGCCCGCAAGGTGTGGCTGCCGACCGTCGACTCCGAGAACGAGCGCGCGCACCTCGCCGCTGCGGGGCCCGACACCAAGCTGCCGGTCTGGTCCAAGCTCGAGTTCGAGCTGCGCGAGAAGGGCATCGGAGCCGACCCGGTCCCGGTCCTCGACGCGGACGGCAAGGTGCTCCCCGAGACCCGCGACGTCCTGGCGCTCGCCGCCGAGCACGGAATGGTGCTCTCCACGGGCCACATCTCGGCGGCCGACGCGCTCACCGTGGTCGACGCGGCGCTCGCAGAGGGCGTCGAGAACGTGGTCGTCACCCACCCCGACTACCCCGGCCAGGCGATCTCGATCGACGACCAGGTCGAGCTGGCCCGCAAGGGCGCGATGATCGAGCGCTGCTTCACGACGCCCTATACGGGCAAGTGCAGCTGGGAGCAGTGGCTCGAGGGGACCCGCGCCGTCGGGCCCGCGCGCACCATCCTCTCCAGCGACCTCGGCCAGGTGAAGAACCCGCCGGTCGAGGACGGGCTGCCGCTGATGGCGGAGAAGCTGCTCGAGGCCGGCTTCAGCGAGGCCGAGGTGCGGACGATGGCGGTCGACAACACCCGCCTGCTGGCCGGGGCGGAGGCGCTGTGAGCCAGCAGGTCCTGGCGGTCGGCGCCCACGCGGCGGACTTCGTCTGGCGTGCCGGCGGGGCGCTCGCCCTCGCCGCCGAGCGGGGCGGCAGCGCCAGCGTGATCGCCCTCTCCTACGGCGAGAAGGGGGAGTCGGGCGAGCTCTGGAAGGAGGAGGGTCAGACGATCGAGAAGGTGAAGAAGATCCGGCATGCCGAGGCGGAGGCGGCCGCCGGCGCACTGGGCGCCGACTTCCGCTGCCTCGACCTCGGCGACTATCCACTGGAGGTAGCCGGTGAGGGACTTGACCAGCTGGTCGAGGCGATCCGCGAGCTCGCCCCCGACGTGCTCATCACCCACACCGACCGCGACCCCTTCAACCCCGACCACCCGATCGCCTTCCACGCGGTCGAGCGCGCCCGCGCGCTGGCCGCCGGCGCGGGCGTCGCCAGCGCCTTCCCGACGATCAAGCCGCCCCGATTCTTCCTTTTCGAGCCGCATCAGCCCGAGCTCTGCAACTTCACTCCGAGCGTCTTCCTCGACATCACGGCGGTGTTCGAGAAGAAGGTGGCGGCGATGGCCGAGATGCGCTCGCAGCAGTACCTGCAGACCTACTACGCCCAGCGCGCCGAGCAGCGCGGCAACCACGCCCGCCGGGTGTCGGGCGACTCCGAGATCCGTCAGGCCGAGGCCTTCATGCGCGTGGTGCCGAACGCGGTCGCCGAGCTTTGAGGGGGAACCGGGACCTCTCCGCCTACCGGGAGCTCGGCGAGCTCGGCTCGGCGACGGTGTTCGAGGCCTCCGGGCGCGAGGGCCTGATCGACCTGGACCTGCACCAGGTGATCCCCGGCTCGCGTGCCGCCGGCCCCGCCCGGACGGTCCGCTGCGCGCAGGGCGACATCCTGATGGTCCACGCGGCGATGGACCGGCTCGACGCCGGCGACGTGCTCGTTCTGACCATGCCCTCGCCCGAGCCGGTCGCCCTGCTCGGCGAGCTGCTCGCCACCCAGGCCAAGGTCAAGGGAGCGGCCGCCGTGCTGGTCGACGCCGCCGTCCGCGACACCGAGGACCTCCGCGAGCTCGGCCTGCCGGTCTGGGCGCGCTGGATCAGGGTCCAGGGCGCGAACCGGTCCGAGGCGGGCGCCATCGATGAGCCCGTTGAGATGGGCGGGGCGTCGATCGAGCCCGGCGATGCCGTGGTCCTCGACTCGGACGGGGCGGTGATCGTCGCGCGGGAGCGGATCGGCGATGTCCTCACGGCCTCCAGGGAGCGCGCGGAGAACGAGCGGGAGAAGCGGGAGCAGTTCCGCTCCGGGGTCCTCTCGTATGACCTCTACGACTTGAGAAGATTCGAGGGCGAATGAGTCTGATAATTGACTTGACGGTCGCTTGGCCGGTCGAGGAGACGAGGAGAAAGTGACGATCCAGCTCAGCGAGGGAGCCCGGGCCAGCCTCGACGCGATCTGCGACACCTTCGTCCCGGGCGAGAACGGCCTGCCGGCGGCGACGGAGATCGGCGTGCCCGATGTGATCCTGGGGGCGATGGGCGCCAACCCGAGCGCGGACGTCCGCGATGGGTTCGCCGGGCTGATCGAGGACTGGGATTCCGGCTTCGCCGAGCTGCCGCAGGCCGACCGCGAGCGCTTCTTGCTGTCGTGGTGCGATTCCGAGGACGTCATGCAGCGGGCCGCCTTCCAGGCGCTCCGCAAGCTGACGCTAGTCATGTACTACACCGTCCCCTGGCAGGGGAAGGGGAAGAACCCGGTCGATGAGGCGATCGGCTATCCCGGCCCGCACGGGCAGCTGAAGGACACTCCGCCGAAGACGATCGAGCCGCTCGAGATCACCGAGGACACCGAGCTCGACTGCGACGTGGTGGTCGTCGGCTCAGGCGCCGGTGGCGGCACCGCCGCCGGTGTTCTGGCGGCGGCGGGGCTCGACGTCGTCGTGGTCGAGGCGGGCGGCTACTTCAGCGAGGAGGACTTCGACGGCGCCGAGCTCGACGGCTACGTGCGGCTCTACCTCGGCGGCGGCGGAGTGCCGACACCCGACCAGAGCATCGGGCTGCTCGCCGGCTTCTGCCTCGGCGGGGGCACCACGGTCAACTACACCTGGTGCTTCCGCCCGCCGGACCACGTTCGCCAGGACTGGCAGGACCGCTTCGGGCTCGACGACTGGATGGGGAAGGACTTCGACGACAGCCTCGACGCCGTCTGGGATCGCCTCCAAGTCAACTCCGAGAACAGCATGCCCTCGCTCCGCGACGAGCGCTTCCGCGAGGGGCTCGCCAGGCTCGGCTGGGACTCGCAGGTGATGCAGCGGAACGCGGTCGGCTGCGACGAGGAGATCTGCGGGCAATGCCACTACGGCTGCCCGATCGGCGCCAAGCAGTCCACCTTCAAGACCTGGCTCCAGGACGCCTACGACGCGGGCGCTCGGATCGTCGTAAACGCCCCCGTCGAGAAGGTGGTGATCGAGGGCGGCGAGGCGAAGGGCGTCGAGGCCACCACCGCCGACGGCCACAAGCTCACCGTGCGCGCCCGGGCGGTTGCCGCTGCCGCCGGGGCGATCAACACCCCGGCGCTGCTCGTCCGCTCCGGTCTCGACAACCCGAACGTCGGCAAGAACCTGATGATCCATCCGGTGCTGCTGGTCTGGGCGATGTTCGACGAGGAGGTGCTGCCCTGGACCGGCGTCTTCGGCTCCACCTTCTGCGACGAGTTCCTGGACATGGGGGAGGGGTATGGCGTCAAGTACATGCACGCCTCGGCGCACCCCTCCGACCTCGCCGTCTTCGCCCCGTGGCGCGGCGCGAACGATCACGCCGAGCTGATGCAGAGCCTGCGGTACACGGGCGGTTTCGGGATTCTGCAGCGGGCGCGCGACGCCGGCGAGGTCGTGGTCGGCCCCGACGGACTGCCCGCCCCGGTCTGGACCCTCTCGGCCTTCGACCGGGACGTGATGCGCAAGGGCCTCGACGGGATGACGCAGATCCTGGAGGCCGGCGGTGCCCGGCGGATGTACACCTCGCACGCCGGCTGGGTCTCCTACGACCCGGGCAACGGCGGGCGGGAGCAGATGCTGAAGGCGGCCGACGACTACGGGTGGGGACCCGCCCAGGTGACTCTGGGCTCGTTCCATCTGATGGGGACCGCCCATATGGGCGCCTCCAAGGGGAGCACCGTCTGCGATCCGACCGGCGAGGCGTGGGACGCGAAGAACCTCTTCGTCGTCGACGGCGCCGTGCTCCCCACGGCGCTGGGGGTGAACCCGATGATCACGATCGAGGCCGCGGCCCACAAGATCGCCCGTGGCATGGCGGCGAAGCTGACTTAGAGACCTGATTTCAATTTTTCGGAAGGAGTTCACTGAATGGCGACGGCGACGAAGAGCAAGGTGGACGAGAAGCAGATGCTGATCGGAGGCTCCTGGCAGGGATCCTCGGACGGCAAGACCTTCGAGAGCCTCGACCCGGCGAACGGCGAGCCGCTCGCCACCGTGCCCGAGGCGACCGCGAAGGACGTCGACGCCGCGGTCGCCGCGGCGCGCACTGCATTCGAGTCCGAAGAGTGGTCGGGCCTGCCCCCGGCGGCCCGCGCCAAGATGCTCTGGCGAGTCGGCGAGCTGATCGACGAGAACATGGCCGAGCTGACAGAGCTCGAGACGCGCGATCAGGGCAAGCCGATCGGGGTCTCGCAGGTCGTGATCCCCGGCGTGGCCGAGCACTTCCGCTACTACGCGGGCTGGGTGACGAAGATCGAGGGCGAGACCCCGCCGGTCTCGATCCCCGGCGTCTTCCACTACACGCTGCGCGAGCCGATCGGCGTCTGCGCGCTGATCATCCCCTGGAACTTCCCGACCAACATCGCGAGCTGGAAGATCGCCCCGGCACTCGCCTGCGGCAACACCGCGGTGATCAAGCCGGCGGAGCAGGCCCCGCTCACCACGATCCGGCTGGGCGAGCTGATCCAGGAGGCCGGGATTCCGGGCGGCGTGCTCAACGTCGTCACCGGCGGCCCCGCGGTCGGGCAGGCGCTCGCCAATCACGACGGCGTCGACAAGATCTCCTTCACCGGTTCGACCGAGGTCGGCCGCGAGATCGTCCGCGCCTCCGCCGGCAACCTGAAGCGGGTCAGCCTGGAGCTGGGCGGCAAGGCGCCCACCGTGATCCTCGACGACGCGGACATCGACGCGGCGGTCGGGGGCAACCTCCAGGGCGCGTTCCTCAACGCCGGTCAGGTCTGCGTCGCCTACGCCCGGTTCTTCGTCGACGCGAAGCGCGCCGACGAGTTCGCCGAGAAGGCGGCCGCCGCCTCCGAGGGCATGAAGATGGGCCCCGGGATCGAGGAGTCCACCCAGCTCGGCCCGGTGATCAGCGAGGAGCACCTGAAGAGGGTGGACGGCTACGTCAAGTCCGGCAAGGAGGAGGGCGCCGACCTGGTCACCGGCGGCGAGCGTGCGGACGGCGACCTGGCCTCGGGCTTCTTCTACAAGCCGACGATTTTCAACAGCGTCAAGGACGAGATGAAGATCGCCCGTGAGGAGATCTTCGGCCCGGTGATCTCGATCCTGCCCTACGAATCCGAGGACGAGCTGGCGGCCCGAGCCAACAACACGAAGTACGGCCTCGGGGCCTCGGTCTGGACGCGCGACGTCGCCCGCGCGCACCGCATGGCCGCGGCGATCCGGGCGGGCACGATCTGGATCAACATGCCGAACCCGGTCGACGCTGTCGCCCCCTGGGGCGGGTTCAAGTCAAGCGGCTGGGGCCGCGAGATGGGCAAGGACGCGATCGAGCTCTACACCGAGAAGAAAAGCGTCTGGACCTCGCTGCGGTAGCCGGCGCGACTAGTCCGACAGCCCGGCGGCGTCGAAGGCCCTCCCCGAACGCTGCGATCGGCGAAGCTAGCGATCCGCGGCGTAGTGCTCTGCGGGTTTGCCCGAGGGCTCGTCGCGGGTGCCCGCCACCGCGGCGTCGATCAGGGTGGGAGCGCCTGAGGCGAGCGCCTCGGAGACCGCTGCTGACAGCTCCTCGGTGCTGTCGGCGGACCGTGCCGCGGCGCCAAGGGACCCCGCCAGGGCGATGAAGTCGATCTCCGGATCGGTCAGGTCCATGCCGACGTAGCGGTCGCCACCACCCTCGACCACGCGGGCGATGCCTCGCTTGCAGGCGGCGTACTCGCGGTTGTTCATCACCACGAGGACCAGCGGAACGTCGTAGTGGGCCGCCGACCAGAGGCCCTGGATGGTGTACATCGCCGTCCCGTCACCGACCACGGAGACCACGGGGCGGTCAGGCTTCGCCATCTTCACACCGATCCCGGCGCCGAGCGCCCAGCCCAGCGCCCCGCCGACGGAGTGGTGGTAGCTGCCGGGGCGGTCAGCAGCGAAGACGCGGCGGACCTCGAGGCCGGTGGTGATCGCCTCCTCGATCATGATCGTGTCCTCCGGCAGGCCCGCCACCAGCGCCTCGGCGGCCTCGGTCGCGTCCATCCGCTCGCCGGTGGAGGCGGGAGGGGCGCTCGGGCGCGACCGGTCGCCACGCTCGCTCTTCGCGGCCGCGATCCGGGCCTCGGCCTCGGGACAGTGGCCCACCGTCAGCCGGGTCAGGGCCCGGATCGTCGGGCCGATGCCGCCCTGGAGCGCGATCTCGGCCGGGTAGTTGCGGCCGAGCTCGGTCCGGTCCGCGTCGAGCTGCAGGATCCTGGTCCGATCGGGGATTGGGGTCGCCTCGGTGTAGTAATGGGCCGAGAAGGCGTGGCTGCCGATCAGGAAGGCGACGTCGTGCTCGGCCAGCTTCTCGCGGATGAGCTGGTCGACCGGCGGCAGCATCCCCGCGGAGAGCGGGTGAGTCGCCGGGAAGTCCACGCAGTCGTACATCGGCTCGTGGAAAACCGTCGCGCCCAGCGACTCCGCCAACGCGACCAGGTCCTCGACTGCGCCGGCCCGACCGACGCCGTCGCCCGCCACGATCGCCGGGGCACCGGCGGCGAGCAGAGCCTCGGCGAGCTCCTCGACCCCCTCGGCGACGCCGAGCTCCTGCACCTCGGTGCGAGCCGGGAGCGGATCGTCCCACTCCTCCTCGAGCACGTCGACGGGTATAGAGACCATCACCGGCCCGGTCGGCGGAGTCTGGGCGAGCAGGAAGGCGCGTCGCATCAGCGTCGGCAGGTCGGCGACCTGATTCACCTCGACCGCGTCCTTGAAGGCCCCCTGGGCGAGCGCCAGCAGGTTCCCGCCGAGCATCGGGTCATGGATCAGGTGGCGGCGGTCCTGCTGCCCGACTGTGACCACCATCGGCGTGCGGGCCCGCCGGGCGTTGAGCATGTTCGCCAGGCCGTGGGCGAGGCCCGCAGCGATGTGGAGGTTGACGAACGAGGGCCGGCCCGTGGCCCGGGCGTAGCCATCCGCCATCGAGACGGCGGTGCCCTCGTGCAACCCGAGGAAATACTGGAACTCCGGCACTCGGGCGAGCTCATCCATGAAGGGCAGCTCGGTCGTGCCCGGGTTGCCGAAGACCCGATCGACGCCCTCGCTCTGGGCCAGCTCGATCAGTCGCCTCGCTGCCTTCACCGGGCTAGATCGGGTACTCGCGCGGCTGGCCCATGACCATCGTCCAGTGAATGTCCGTGAACTCCTCGAGCGCCGCGCTGCCGCCGAACCGGCCCCAGCCGCTCTCCTTGACTCCGCCGAACGGCATCTGCGGCTCGTCGTGGACGGTCGAGTTGTTGACGTGGCAGATGCCGCTCTCGATCCGCTGCGCGACCTCGAGCGCGGTCGGGATGTCGCGGCTGAACACGGCGCCCGCGAGGCCGTAGTTCGTGTCGTTGGCGGTCGCGATCGCTTCGTTCACGTCCGAGTACTCCAGGATCGGGACGATCGGGCCGAACGACTCCTCCGAGTAGACCCGCATCTCCGGAGTCACCTCGGTGAGCACGGTCGGCTTGTAGCAGGGGCCCTCGGCCTCGCCGCCGGTCTTCACCTCGGCTCCCTTCGCGACGGCGTCGTCGACTAGCTCGGTGACGTGCTGCAGATGGGCCTTGTTGATCAGCGGCCCGATCATCGTCTCCGGGTTGGTCGGGTCGCCGACCGTCATCGCGCTCGCCTTCTTGACCAGGCCGTCGGTGAACTCGCCGGCCACCTCGCTGTCGACGATGATCCGCTCGGTCGCCATGCAGATCTGGCCCGAGTGCATGAAGGCGCCGAAGTTGGCCGCGTTGACCGCCTCGTCGAGATCGGCGTCGGCCATCACGATCATCGGCGCCTTGCCGCCCAGCTCGAGCAGGCACTTCTTCAGGTGCGCGCCGCACCTCTCGGCGATGATCCTGCCGACCTTCGTGGAGCCGGTGAAGTTGATCCGCCGGGTGCCGGGATGGGCGATCAGCGCCTCGATCACCTCGGGGGCGTCGCCGGGATCGTTGGTCAGGTAGTTGATGACTCCCTCGGGCGCGCCGGCGTCCTGGACGCAGCGAACGACCTGGGCGTGCGTCCGGGGGCAGAGCTCGGAGCCCTTCAGGATCACGGTGTTGCCATAGCCGAGCGGCGTCGCGATCGCCCGGGTGCCGAGGATCACCGGGGCGTTCCACGGCGCTATGCCGACCACGACGCCCGCGGGCTGGCGGCGAGCAAGGGCCATCGCGCCGGGGATGTCGGACGGGATCACCTGGCCGGTGACCGCATAGGCCTGGGCGCCGGCCTCACGCATCATCCCGCTGGCGAGCTGGCAGTTGAACATCCCCCAGCCGAAGGTGCCGCCGGTCTCCTCGGTGACGATCGCGGCGATCTCCTCGGCCCGCTCCTGGATCAGGTCGGCGGCCTTGAGCAGGACCTCACGGCGCGCGGCCGGCGGGCCGAAGCCCCAGGCCTCGAAGGCGTCCTGCGCGGCTTTCACCGCGGCGTCGACGTCGTCGGGCCCCGCGGCTGCGGCGCGACCGACCGTCTCCTCCGTATACGGGTTCGTCTGCTCGGTCTCCTTGCCGGACTTCGCCCCGACCCACTCCCCGCCGATCAGAAGGTTCTGCTCTGCCACCGCGACCGCCATCTCTCTCTCCTCAACTCGAAGTCTTCCGGCCCGCCGGATCGGCAGGCAGGGTTCAATAGGTCATATTGTCATACGTGATCTGCGGCTCGCGAGAAAGGGGTCCGGGGCCCGGATGGTGCTGGCCGAACGCCCTCAGGCGCTGACGGGCTCGCCGCCCGCCTCAGTCTCTGACTCGACCGGTCCGTCGCCGACGCGCTCGTGCACCGCGCGCAGTTAGTCGCGCTCGGACCTGGCGGAGAAGGGTACGGGGGGTGCAGGCCCCGGGCGGGGCCAACGGGCGAGATCGCAGCCGATATGACCATCTCGTTAGCCTTGGCGCGATGGCGCTCTCCAACATCTCCGGCTTCCCCCGCATCGGGCGCAATCGGGAACTCAAGTTCGCGACCGAGGGGTACTGGCGCGGCGAGACCTCCGCCGACGACCTTGCATCGACCGCCCGCCGGATCAGGTTGGAGAACTGGAAGCTGATGCAGGATCGGGGGATCGATCTGATCCCCTCCAACGACTTCTCCTATTACGACCAGGTGCTCGACACGATCGCGCTGGTCGGCGCCGTCCCCGAGCGCTATGGCTGGGGCGGGGGCCAGGTCGACCTGGACACCTACTTCGCGATGGCGCGCGGCCGACAGACCGATGACGTCGACGTGACTGCGATGGAGATGACCAAGTGGTTCGACACGAACTACCACTACATCGTCCCCGAGCTCGGGCCCGGCACGAAGTTCTCGCTGTCGAGCTCCAAGCCCTTCGACGAGCACGCCGAGGCGATGGAGGAGCTTGGCATCGACACGGTCCCGGTGCTGATCGGCCCGGTCAGCTTCCTGCTGCTCTCGAAGCCGGCGGATGGCGTATCCGAGCGGTTCGATGCCCTCGACCTGATCGAGGATCTCGTCGAGGTCTACGGGGAGGTGATCGAGAAGCTCGCCGAGCAGGGCGCGACCTGGGTCCAGCTCGACGAGCCCTGCTTCGTCGAGGACCGCTCCGAGAAGGAGCTCGACGCCCTGCGGCTGGCCTACGAGGAGCTCTGCAAGGTTCACGAGCGCCCGCGGATCGTCGTCAAGACCTACTTCGATCACGTCGGGGACGCCTATGGGATCCTGCGCGACCTGCCGATCGAGGGCGTCGGCCTGGACTTCACCGGCTCAGTCCACGGGAACGTGCTCGACCCGGCGGTCCACGAGCACGGCGGCCGGCACAACGCCGAGTTCATCGCCACCCAGGAGGGCCTCGGCGATCAGTGGCTCTTCGCCGGGATCGTCAATGGGCGGAACGTGTGGATCGATCATCTCGAGCATTCGCTCGACGCACTGGACGGACTGCTGACCCGCACCGAGCAGCTCGTCGTCTCCACGAGCTGCTCTCTGCTTCACGTACCGATCGATCTCGACGCGGAGCCCGCGGGCGTCGACGCCGACCTCGACGACGAGATGCGCTCCTGGATGGCGTTCGCGGTCCAGAAGGTAGGCGAGGTTGCGACCCTCGCGAAGGGGATGGCAGAGGGGCGCGAGGCGATCGCCGACGAGCTCGACGCGAACGACCGCGCTCGAGATTTCCGGCGCGAGTCCGCCCGCACCAGCACCGTCGAGGTCCGCGCCCGGATCGAGGCCCTCGACGAAGAGCACGATCGGCGCACTAGCCCGTTCGAGGAGCGCAAACAGGCGCAGCGCGCGCGCATCGAGTTGCCGGCGCTCTTTCCCTCGAGCACGATCGGCTCCTATCCGCAAACCGACGAGATCCGCCAGACGCGGATGAAGCTGAAGAAGGGCGAGATCGACTGGCTCACCTACAAGGAGGCGATGCAGAAAGAGATCGAGCGGGTCATCCGCTTCCAGGAGGAGGTGGGCCTCGACGTGCTCGTGCACGGCGAGCCCGAGCGCAACGACATGGTCCAGTACTTCGGCGAGCAGATGGAGGGATTCGTCTTCACGGAGAACGCCTGGGTGCAGTCCTACGGCTCACGCTATGTGCGGCCGCCGATCATCTTCGGCGACGTGCTCCGGCCGTCGCAGATGACCGTCGATTGGATCACCTACGCCCAGTCGCTCACCGAGAGGCCCGTCAAGGGCATGCTCACCGGACCGGTGACGATGCTCGAGTGGTCGTTCGTCCGCGATGACCAGCCGCTCGCAGACACCTGCAAGCAGCTGGCGCTGGCGATCCGGGACGAGGTCGAGGATCTCGAGCGGGCAGGTATCCAGATCATCCAGGTCGATGAGCCCGCAATTCGCGAGGGACTGCCCCTGCGCAAGGACCGCTGGGACGAGTACCTGAGCTGGGCGGTCCACTGCTTCCGTCTTTCGACCGCGGTCGTCAAGGACGACACTCAGATCCAGACACACATGTGTTACTCGGACTTCGGCGACATCATGGAGCACATTCAGTCGATGGACGCGGACGTGCTCCTGATCGAGGCGGCCCGCTCCCGGATGGAACTGCTTCACGCTTGGGAGGAGACGGGCTACCGCAGCGACATCGGCCCGGGCGTCTACGACATCCACTCGCCGCGGGTGCCGAGCGCCGAGGAGATGGTCGAGCTGCTCCACGAGGCCGCGCGCGTGCTGCGGCCCGAGCAGATCTGGGTCAACCCCGACTGCGGCCTCAAGACTCGCACCTGGGCCGAGGTCGACCCCAGCCTGCGCAACATGGTTCAGGCGGCCAAGCAGCTGCGCGAGGAGCTCGTCCCAGCTCCCTGAGCTGCGCCTCGTCTCGGAATGGTTCGAGCAGGAGGCGCGGCGGCTCGACTCGGAGTTGTCAGCCGCAAGCTAGTGGCGAGCTAGCGCCGACCCAGGCGGCGGCGCCAGTCGCGTGCGGTGAAGAACTGGGTGATCTTGCGCAGCTTCTGGCGCCGCTCGTCCGTGTAAGGGAAGTACAGCGGCTCCCGCTTCTGCCCGAAGCGGGTGATCACCAGTGACTCCGGCCGGACGAACTTCTTGATCCCGTATTCGCCGTGCCGGAAGCCGATGCCCGAGTCCTTCCAGCCGCCCATCGGCACGTCGGAGGCCAGAAATCCCGACAGCACGTCATTGACGTTGGCGGTGCCAACCTCGAGGCGGCGCGCCACCGCCTCGGCCTGACGAGTGCTGCCGAATACCGAGGCGTTCAGCCCGTAGCGGCTGTCATTCGCGAGCCGCACTGCCTCATCGGCATCCCGGACCTTCATCACGCCGACCACCGGGCCGAAGGTCTCGTCGCGCATCACCTTCATCGAGTGATCGACGTTGGCGATCACCGTCGGCTTGTACCAGTCGCCTGGACCGTCGCCGCGCTCACCGCCCGTGAGGATGGTCGCACCGCTCTCGCGGGCGTCCTCGACGTGGGACTCGACGATGTCGGTCTGAGCGGGGAAGGTCATCGCGCCCACGTCCTTGCCGTGCTCCGGGCCGTCCATGCCCTGGTTCAGCTTCCCGACCTCGTCGGCGAGGCGCGTGAGGAACTCGTCGTAGATCGGCTCCTCGACGTAGATGCGTTCGACCGAGATGCAGATCTGCCCGGAGTTGGCGAACGCGCCCCAGGTGGCTGCGTTGACGGCCTTGTCGAGGTTGGCGGTGCGCAGCACGATCATCGGATCCTTGCCGCCGAGCTCGGCGCTCACCGGAGTGAGCGTCTCCGCCGCCCGGGCGAGCACCTTCTTCGCGGTCCGGTCCGACCCGGTGAACTGCACGAAGTCGACCTCGTCGACGAGCGCCGAGCCCGTTTCGCCCATGCCGTTCACCACGTCGAAGACGTCGGGGCCACCGATCTCGCGCTTCCAGGCTTCGACGATCTCGCCCGGGCCGAGGGGCGTGATCTCGGATGGCTTGATGACGACGGCGCAGCCGGCGATCAGGGCGGGGATCGCGTCGCCGAGCGAGAGGATCAGCGGGAAGTTCCACGGGCTGATCACCCCCACCACCGGGTACGGCCGGTACTGGACCTTGAGCTTCTTGACCTTCATCAGCGGCGAGTGCGCCGGCACGCGCTCGTCGCCGATGTACCTGCGCGCCTTCTTCCCGTAAAAGTTGATCAGGTCGGTGATGTAAGGCGTCTCGCCCATCGCCTCCGCCCGGACCTTGCCGGTCTCACGCTGCATCGTGTCTGCGATCTCGTCCTGATGGTCGAGCAGCCAGTCGCGGAGCTTGCCCAGCCACCGAGCGCGGCCCTTGATGCCGAGCGCCTCCCAGGCCGGCTGGTTGGCGCGGACGCGGGCGACGGTCGCGGCGACCTCGGCCGGGCCATCGACCGGCACATTCGCGATCACCGACCCGTCGGCCGGATTGATCACCTCGAACGTCTCGGCGGTTGCGCGTGATTCGCCGGCAGTGTCGATCGCCATGCTGACTCTCCTCGTGAAGCTGTTCCGGAGCGGACTCTAGCGATGCTGGCTGGGCAGCCAGGAAACACAGGGGGAGGGGGTCGGGCGCCATCGTCTAGAGGGCTGGCGCTGGCAGAATGCGCCCGATGCCTGCGGGAGAAGCCGGCAAGCCGTTCGTAATCCTCGGCGCGGGCATCGCGGGAGGCAATGCGGCCGCGACCCTTCGCGACGAGGGGTTCGAGGGCCGGGTCGTCCTGATCGGACGCGAACCGGGCGTCCCGTTCGGCCGCCCTCCGCTTTCGAAAACCTACCTCCGATCGGAGGAGCCCCTCGAGGATTGGTACGTCAGGCCCGCCGAGTGGTACGGCGAGAACAACGTCGAGAGACTCGAGGCGACCGTCGTCGCCGTGGATGCGGACGCGCACAAGGTCGTCCTCGAGTCGGGTGAGGAGATCGAATACGAGAAGCTCCTCATAGCCACGGGTGGGCGGAACCGCCGGATCGACGTCCCCGGGGCTGACCTCGAGGGGATCCATCAGCTTCGGACGGTGGCGGAGTGCGAGGCGATCAAGAGCGAGGCCGTCACCGATCGGCGGGCGGTGGTCGTGGGCATGAGCTTCATCGGGTGCGAGGTGGCGGCCTCTCTCACCCAGCTCGGGGTTCGCGTGACGGCGGCCTTTCCGGGGACCGCGCCTCTCGAGAGGATCCTGGGCAAGGAGGTCGGCGGGGCGGTGGGGGCATTCCATCGCGCCAACGGTGTCGATCTCCTGCCCGAGAGTAAGGTCACGGCCTTCGAGGGATCCGGCCGCGTGGAGGCGGCCGTCACCGCGGGCGGGGATCGCATTCCCTGCGACTTCGCGGTCGTCGGCGTCGGAATCCAACCGGAGGTGCCGCAGCTCGCCTCGCCGCTGGCGTTGGACAACGGCGTCCTCGTGGACGAGCTCTGTCGCGCCAGCGCCGCCGACGTCTACGCGGCCGGGGACGTCGCCAATCACCTCCACCCGCTTTTCGGGCGGGTTCGCGTCGAGCACTACAACAACGGCGAGAAGATGGGGAGTGCCGCTGCCCGGTCGATGCTCGGCTCGACCGCTCCATACGACTACATCCACACCTTCTGGTCCGATCAGTACGAGCACAAGCTCGAGTACGCCGGCCATGCGACCGAGTGGGATCGATTCGTGATCCGGGGGAGCCTGGAGGACGGAAAGCTGCTCGGCTTCTATCTGAAGTCGGGGGTGCTGCTGGCGGCGGTCGGCCTCGACCGCGGTGGTGACCCCGAGCTGGACGAAGACTCGGAGATGGCAGCGTCTGCCCGCCTCGTTGCCGCGCAAGCCCAGCCGGCAGCCGAGCAGCTCGCCGATGAGGGCGTTGATTTGTGGTCGCTCGCCGAGTAGCGGGCTAGGCGTTCGTGAAGAGTGGGATGTTCGCTCCGCTGGCTGGCGCCAGGGGGCTGTCGAGCAGGGCGACGATCAGCTCGGCGACCTCGTCGGGCGTGACGCCAGGGCGGAGGTTGGGATTGGCTCGGCGAAGCATCTCGGTGTCGACCGCCCCCGGGCTGATGCAGATGGCGCTGATGCCGCCCTGCTTCCCCTCGGCGGCGATCGCCTCCGTGAGCCCGACGACGCCGTACTTCGAGACGTTGTATGCGGCCAGCCCGGGGAACTTCTCGGTGGCGTAGACGCCCGAGAGCGAGGCGATGTTGACGATGCGACCCTCGCCCGAGCGCCGCATGGCGAGGAACGCCTCGCGGCAGCAAAGAAAGCAGCCAGTCAGGTTCACAGCGAGCGTCTCCTCCCATACCTCCGGCGTCAGATCCGCGAACGGCACCGAACGCAGGAAACCGGCGGCGCAAACCAGGGCGCCCAGGTTCCCGATCTCATCGACCGCGCCGAAGAGCCGCTCGACCTCGTCGGCGCGCCTGACGTCGGTTGGCGCGGGGGTCGCCCCGCCGCCGTTTGCGCGAATCCGTGCGGCGACGCGGTCGAGTGCCTCGCTGTCCCGCGAGGCAAGCACGACGTGGGCGCCGGCTGCCGCAACCGCCTCGGCGGTGGCGGCTCCGATGCCACCGCTGGCTCCCGTCACCACCGCCAGCCGCCCGGCGAGCCAATGCCGCGACTCAGCCACGAACGGCGGACCCGGTCGCAGCGCCGACGAGGTGCCGGTAGAGCTGCTCGTGTGCGTCGAGGCTCTGTTCGAGGTCCAGGTGGCGGGTGGCGTGAGCGCGGCACTTTGCGCGCGACAGCCCGCTCGCCCTGCTGACGGCGTCGGCCGCAGAGCCGATGTCGCCGGGAGTGACCAGAAAACCCGTCACCCCGTCGACGATCACCTCTCCGATCGCGCCGCGCTCGAAGGCGACGACGGGAGTCCCGCACGCCTGAGCCTCGGCGGCGACCATTCCAAACGGCTCATCCCATCCGGCCGGGCAGAGGACGACGGCCGCGCGACCCATCGCCTCCCACAGAGTCGATCGCGGCACCGCCGCGTGAAGGCTGACCCCCGCCTCGTCACGCCGTGGGTCGATCCGGTCGCGGGCGTAGTCGGCGTCGTAGCTGTCTCCGTAGAGGTCGATCGGGACTCCGGCCGCCTGGGCGATGTCGATGGCCTCCGCCGCCCCCTTCTCGGGGCTCAGTCTGCCGGCGAACAGGGCGCCGGTCGCGTCTGCCCGGGACCACGGGATGCGAGCGGTCGGCACGTACGACGGCAGGATCGCGTCGACCGTGACGACCGCGCGCCAGGCGGTTGCCTGGAAGGCGGACACGGTCGCCACCGTCGGCGGCGAGCCGCGGCTCGCGGCATGGCGGAGCGCGGCGGAAACTGGCTCGCTGGGCGGTAGGTGGACCGTGTGAACGACGGGGGCCTCCAGCCGGGTGGCGAGGCTGATCGCCGGCGCGTCGAAGGCGTGGTTGTGGATGACGTCATACCGGTCCTCTCGCACCGCCGAATAGACGGCCGCAAAGGCACTCTCTGCCGCGGCCGAATCGGCAGTGCCGCCGCCGGAGGCCCGGTAGAGGCTTGCGCTCAGGGTCGCGGAATCGACCCCGACGTCGACCACCGGTACACCCGGCAGCTCCGATCCGGAGGCGGCGTAGAGGGCCACCTCCGCTCCGCGGTCGATCAACCCGCCCGCGAGGTCGCAGATGAACGCCTGAGAGCCGCCGCGCTGTGGCTCGCGGATCGGGGCGACGAGCGGCGCGATGATCGCCAGCCTCATCGCGGCAGCGGCTTGTAGGCGAGATCGCGCGGCGGGTTGCTCCCCAGCAGCTCGAACGGAACCCGCCTGCTGCCGTGTCGGCGAACCCTCAGGACTGCTTCCGGGTAGAAGATTGGGATGAGCTCGGCCGCCTCCTCGGCGCTGTCGAACTCGACGAACATCTCGCCGGGAAAGCTCTCGTAGCGGTAGCCGTGCGCGGACAGCCAGCGCACGTTGTTCGGCCAGACGATGACCACCGACCCCCCGGGCCGGCAGACTCGCTCCATCTCGGCCAGCCCGGACTCGCCGCCGTGGCCCTCGTCCCGGGTGAGGGCGGAGCAGGCGACGACCAGGTCAGCGGAGTCGTCCGCCAGGGGCAGCTCGTCGAAGAACCCGTGGATCACGCGGACGCGATCCGGGTGTTCGGCCCTTGCCAGGTTCCGATGGAGAACTCGACGCAGCGGCTCGGCGGGCTCGACGGCAATGACCTCCTGAGCGCGGCTCGAGAGCTCGAGCGTCAGCCGACCCGTGCCGGCGCCGACCTCGACGATTCGCCCGAGGTCGCTCGGCAGCCACCCCAACACCCCCGGGTGGAGCCGCTCCGCGCTGACGAGTCGATCGTAGAGCTCCGGCTCGAGCCTGTAGAGAAGCTCCCAGGCGAGGGCGACGTCGGTCTGCGGATCACCGCTCCCGTGAGGGATGAACCTGCTCGCTTCGTCTTCGGTGAGAACACGAAGGTCCGCCTGTGTGTAGCGCCTTTGCACCTCTCGACCCCGCCGTCGCGGGGTCTCAGACGTGATCACCGACTTCGGCCCAGTTCTTGTCTGTCTCCCACAGCCGGACCGAGCACAACTGCCCGTCCGGAAGCTCCGGGCGGATCCTCTCCCAGAAGGCCAGCGCCAGGTTCTCGGCGGTTGGAATCAGCCCACGCAGCCAGGGCACGTCCGTGTTCAGGTTGCGATGGTCCACGTCCTGGATCACCCGCCGCTGGATCACGTCCGAAAGGTGCTTCAGGTCCAAGACGTAGCCGGTGCCGGGCTCGATCTCCCCGGCAACGACCACCTCGAGGACGTAGTTGTGCCCGTGCAGATGCGCGCACTTCCCGAAGAGACGCTCATTCTCGTCAGCCGATCTCGCCGGGTCGTACAGCTGATGGGCGGAATTGAAGCTCTCGCGACGGCTCACCTTCACCGTCGTCCCGCTGGTCTTTGCCTGCTGGTCCGCGACGGCCGTCTCGGTGTGCGTCAGATCCTGATACGCCACTGGGCTCTCCTCACCTCGTACCCCACGATCGTACTTCGTCCCTCTTGTGACGATCAGCACTCTCAACCGCTTGGAGTAAGCCCCGGACGCGATTTTCGACAGAGGGCCAAAGACTGCGCGCCCGTGCACGCCTAGGTTGCCTGGTGTCAGCTGCCGCCGCCTTGGGGGGCTTCCCTTGAAGAAGATCGAACCGTTCATCCGCCATGAGGCGTTCGAGCCCATTCTCTCGGAGTTGCTCGACAAGGGGTTTCCCTCCCAGTGACCATGCGCGAGCTGAGCACTCGCATGATCGAGGCGGTCCTCGACGGCGAGGGTCTTCAGGGCGTGGCCGAGCTTGCCGCCACCGAAGCCGGAGGTCCGGTGGCGATCGTCCTGCCGCCCCGCGGCCTGGCGGCGCGCGCGCCCGGCGGTGGAGAGCTGAACGGCCTCGCGGAGTACGCCAAGGCCCGCGTCGCCGACACCCGGGCGACGGCCC
Organism: uncultured Solirubrobacterales bacterium; assembly: GCA_963695675.1. Classification (GTDB taxonomy): domain Bacteria; phylum Actinomycetota; class Thermoleophilia; order Solirubrobacterales; family 70-9; genus DASUPK01. The sequence continues at coordinate 482,225 of CAVOGY010000005.1, read as the reverse complement.
CGGACCCGATCGCGAGGGAGCGCTTGATCGAGGCCGGCGGACAGGTTGTCGGTGTCGTTCTGCTACTCGATCAGGGGTCGGGGGACGGAGGTCAGCCCGTCCTCGTCGATCGCGAGGAGGTTCTGCGGGCGGCGGCCCTTGCGGCGCTCGCCGAGGTCGCGGTCGCCGATGCCCGCGAGGAGGCCGAGCGCAAGCTGCGCGGCGGGCTGATCGAGGAGCTTCGAGAGCACGAGGTCGAGACGGCGGTGGCGACGAGCAAGGCTGTCCGGCTCGGCTGCGACCTCGCGCGTGGCGCGATCGCCCTGGTCGCGGGGATCAGCTCCGCCAGCCCGAGCCACGCCACCGCGCTGATCGAAGCCGAGTACGAGGGCTCCCTCGCCGAGCTGGTGGACGGCAGGCTCTACGCGATCCTTCCGGCGCGCGGCGGAGATGACGCTCCGGAGAGGACGCTGCAGGCCGCGGGCAGGATCGCCAACCGCCTTCGCAAGCATGGGGTCGCCGCGGTCTCCTCGTTCTATCCCGACCCGGGCGAGCTCCATCGCGCGATCAAGGAGGCTGAGCTGGTCCTCGACGTAGTCAGCCGCGAGCCGGAGATCGCCGAGGCGCTCGAGGAGGGGATCGCGGCGAGCGGCGTCTACCGGTTGCTTTTCCGGGCCCTGATCTCAGACCCCGACGAGGTCCGGAGCTTCTATCGCGACACCGTGGAGCCACTCGTCCGCTACGACAACCAGTACCGCTCGGATCTGCTCGGCACTCTCGAGGAATACCTGGCGAGCGACTGCAACATGAACGCCACGGCGCGGGCGATCTTCGCACACCGTCACACGGTGGCCTACCGGCTCGAGCGGGTGAAGGAGCTGACGGGCCTCGACCCGCAGATCTCCGAGGACCGCGAGCGGCTTGGCCTCGGCATCAAGGCGTACAGGATCCTGGCGCCGGCGCTACCCAGATAGGCCGCCTATCTAGACTTGCCTGTGGATGCAGCGAAGGGCCCTAGCGGGACTGGCGACGGCAGGGCTGATCGCGACGATCGGCTGTGGGTCGGGCGACGCCAAGACCCCGACCTCCACGGCGACAGCTCCGACCGGCCAGGCGACCCTGGCGAAGAAGGGCGCCGCCAACTGGCCGACCTACCACGCGAACCTCGCCCGCACCGCCATTGACCGGACTTCTCCGCCGCTCGGACAGCCGCGGCGCATCTGGTCCAAGCACCTCGACGGGCAGGTCTACGCCGAGCCGTTGGTGCTGGGCAACCGGGTCTACGCCGCGACGGAGAACAACACGGTCTACGCGCTCAACGCCCGCAACGGCCAGATCGCCTGGAAGCGCCACCTCGGCACTCCGGTGCAGGCCTCGACCCTGCCGTGCGGCGGCATCCAGCCGGTCACAGGCATCACCGGGACCCCGGCGATCTCCGGTGGAACTCTTTACGCGGTGGCGTTCCTGAGTGGGTATCGCCACGTGCTCTTCGGGCTCAGCCTTCGCGGAGGGAAGGTTGTTTTGCGCAGGCCGGCCGACGCCCGGGGATCGGACCCTCGAGTGCACCAGCAGAGGCCTGGGCTCTCCGTCTCCCGCGGTCGGGTCTACGTCGAATATGGCGGCCTCCAAGGGGATTGCGGCGAATACAAGGGCCGCGTGGTCTCGGTGAGGGCGAAGGGACGCGCTCGGATGCGCACCTTCACCGTCGGGGTCACCCGGAAGGGCGGGATCTGGGCTCCGTCGGGGGCGGCAGTCGACGGGCACGGGAACCTCTTCGTCGCGACCGGCAACGGCGAGAACACCACGGGCTTCGACTCCGGCAACAGCGTTCTGCGACTCAGTCCAAAGCTCGAACAGACCGGCTTCTGGCGCCCGACCAACGCCGCACAGCTCAACCAGTCCGACACCGACCTGGGCTCGGTCGGGCCCACACTGCTTGGCGGAGGCCGCATGTTCGCCATCGGCAAGGAGGGCGTGGGGGTGACTCTGTCGACGGCGCAACTCGGAGGAATCGGCGGTCAGCTGTTCCAGGCGCGCGCGTGCGGCGGCGGTGCCTTCGGCGGCCTGGCCTACCTGGCGCCGCTGCTGTTCGTGCCCTGCACCGACGGGCTGGTGGCTCTCCGCTTCAACGGCGACTCGTTCGCGACCGCGTGGAAGAGCGATGCGTTCAACGCGGGTCCGCCCATCGTCGCCGGAGGCGCCGTCTGGACGATCGACATCGACTCCGCCACCCTTTTCGGGCTCGCGCCGGACAGCGGGCGCGTTCTCGCCACGCAAAGCCTGGGCTCGGTCACCCATTTCGCAACGCCATCGGCCGGCGCGGGCCGCCTGTTCGCCCCGGCGGACACCGAGGTGATCGCCTTCGCGGGAATCTGACTTCGGCGCGCTAGATCTCCTCGCGAGAGGGGACGAGCCTGAAGACCGATCCCTTGCTCCGGCCCGACGGGCCGCGTTCGGTGAGCACGTAGATGTGCCCGGAGTTGTCCTCACCGAGCGAGGACAGATAGCGGATGCCGAAGCGGAAGCTTCGCTGCTTGCCCGGGCGCCGCCCGAGGCGCGGGCGGAAGCCGTACAGCTTCCCCGTGCAGTAGTCGGCGAACAGGTAGTCGCCGACGATCTCCCTGCCACGAATCCGGGCGAGCCGCCCGTCGCGGACGACGTAGCCCCCGGTCACCGCGCAGCCCGGGTGGTGCGGATAGGCAAGCGCCGGCAGGATCGTGGCGCTTCGTGGAATGCCGCCCCTGAAGGTGGCGAATCCCTCGTAGGCCGGCCAGCCGAAGTTCGCGCCGCGGGAACGCTCGATGGGCAGGTAGTCGATCTCCTCGTAGCGGTCGTTGCCGACGTCGCCGATTGCGATCGTCTTGGTCGGGGGGTCGAACGAGAAACGCCTGGGATTGCGCAGGCCATAGGCCCAGATCTCGTCCCGACCCGGCCTGCCGACGAACGGGTTGTCCGGCGGGATCGTGTACCCGGCGGTGCCGCCGGCCGCTGCTGTGGGCGCTGGATCGATCCGCAGGATCTTGCCGAGCAGGAGGTCCAGGTTCTGGGCGTTGCCGGCGGGATCTCCGGCCGGCCCGCCGTCCCCCGCGCCCAGATAGAGGTGCCCATCAGGGCCGAAGACGATCAGCCCGCCGTGATGCGCCTCGGTTGGCTCCGGGATGCGCAGGATGGGGCGGCGGGAGCTCGGATCCGCCAGCAGCGGGTTGTCCGCGCTACGCCGGAACTCGTCCACCTGCAGGGCGTCCCGGTGATCGTCGTACGAGACGTAGAAGCGGCCCGTCCGGCCGTAGTCCGGCGGAAAGGCAATCGATTCCATCCCCGGGCCGTTGCCGGGGCCGTTCGATTTGACGAGCCGATGAATGTCGAGGAAGGGGCGCGTCAGGAGGTGGTCGTTGGCGATGATCCTGACGGCGCCGCGCTTCTGGACCACGTACAGCTGCGAGCCCTGCCCCGGCGGCTGGGTGAGGTACACGGGCTCCCGCAGCCGAGCAATGGGCTGCAGCGTGACGAACTTCGGGCCGAGGGTACGGCCCTCCTGGGTCGCAATGCCGGCGATCGCCGCAGCGATGGCGACGATGGCAGCGACGAAGGTCTCAATCTGGCGACGGCTGAGCGCGATCCGCATGTCGGGTCCTGCGCGAGGCGTGGCCCAGGTTAAGAGACCATCCAGAAACCCTCGCCCACGCCTGGCGGCGCCGGTTGCGTGCCAGCCGGCGTCCTCGCCGCAGTCAGCGCCGGCGCACGAACCTGTAGACGGGGCCGTCCAGCGAGGTGGCGTACAGGGAGCCGTCGGTCGTCTCGCCGAACGAGCTCAGATCGCGCACCCGAACGCCCGTGCCTCGGTCCTTGCGTGCACCCCCGAGGCGCGGAGTCAGGGAGCGGACCTTCCCCGTGCAGAAGTCCCCGTAGACGTAGCGGTGGAAGAGCGAGCGCAGCCGCGAGTCCCGGACGACGTAGCCGCCGATGATCGCGCAGGCCCGCGCCGAGTGATGCTGCAGACCTTGATCGGCTTCACGGTCTGCGCCGGGGTGGGGGGATGCGCTCCGGCGTACGGGGCGAAGCCCTCGAAGTCGTTCCAGCCGAAGTTGGCCCCGTTCGCGGACGCCAGCGGCAGGTAGTCGATCTCGTCGAAGCGGTCCTGACCGACGTCCCCGATCGCGATGCGCGGCTGGGCAGGGATCGCTGACCAGGTCGAACGAGAAGCGATACGGGTTGCGGAGGCCGATGGAATAGATCCCCACGGCGCCGCTGAAGATGGGTCGATCCGCAGCAGCTTGCCGAGGCGCGAGTTGGGGTTCTGCGCGTTGTCCGGCTGGTCGCCCGCCCCGCCCCCGTCCCCGGTGCCCGCGTAGAGGAGCCCGTCCGGCCCGAACTGCAGCTGCCCGCCGTTGTGGTTCGAGTGATTGGGATGGGGAACGATCAAGATCGGGCGCAGGGTGGCCGGGTCGGCGTGGCGGCCGTCGCCGTCGGCGTGCAGCTCGGCGATCTCGAGGTCGCCCGACCGGTCGGTGAAGTAGACGTAGAGCAGCCTCGAGGCCGCGTAGTCCGGCGAGAAGGCGACCGAGAGCAGACCTCGCTCACCGCCGGTGGAGACGCTGCCCGAGATGTTGGTGAAGGTGCGGCGCTTGCGCCCCTCGACCAGGCGAATCCGGCCGCCGCGCTCGACGACCACCACGCCGCCGATCCCGGGCGCCGAGGTCACGTAGGTCGGGCTGTGGAAGCGACCGATCCGCTTCAGCTTCACTCGCGGCTTCGCGTCGGCCGGCTGGGCGACGGCGAGGCAGAGCGCCGCGACCAGCGCAAGTAGGGTCAGGACGGCAAGGCGACTCCGGCGTATTCCCACCCCGCACAGAACACGGGGACGAGGCGCTCGGTGCGCCCCGCCCGTCCTCTACTCCCTACTCGGGTAGCGCCGGGAAGACCAGTCCGTGCTCTGCCTGATGACCGATGCGATCGCCGGACTGGCGGGCGTGCCGGCTACTGCCCCTTGAGCTCTGACTTCTGCTGCTGGTTCCCGGCCTGGCCGATGATGTCGCTCGGCTTGATCGGCACCACCTTGCCGGCGTCGTTGACGCGCGTCTGCGGCGGCGCGCTCGAGATCCGCACCACGAACTCGCCCTCCGGGACGGAGCCATCGCCGGTCACCGCCTTCGCCTTGCCCTGCAGGCCGGCTGCGACGCGGTAGTGCACAGTGAATGTGCCCGCCTGCACGGGCGTCACGTTCCAGACCATCTCCCTGGTCTGGTTGGCCGCCAGCGCGCCGAAGCTGAAGGTGTCAGTCTGCGCAGCCTCGGCGCCGGCAGAGGCCGTCTGGCCGGCGAGCTTCGGATAGCCCTCCTCGAGGATCCAGACCGGCCGGAAGGGAATGGCGAGGCCGGGCTCGTCGGAGCGGACGGAGAATGAGCCCTGCGACTGGGGCAGGCCTTGGCTCGACGTGCCCGTCGAGTTGTTTGTGCTGGTGGTCGAAGTCTGGGTTTCGCTCGTGCTCGCATTCGAGGTGGTGAAGATCGTGATCGCCAGGTCGGGGATCGTCTTGTCGCCGGTGTTCGCCACCGAGAGAGTCAGGTTGGTGTTCTCAGCGAGCTTCTGCTTGCTCGGGAAGTCGGCGCTGACGATCTGGACTGGGAAGTTGCCGGATGGCTCGTCCACGTCCTGGCGCTCGCCGCCCCCGCAGGCGGAGATGCCCGCAGCGGAGAGGGCGACGAGGAGCCCGATCCCCAGGCGGTTGCGCACCCTCTGGGGACGGGCTGTCCAGGCGCTCTCCTCCAACGGCGCGGGCAACATACCACGCACCCTACCCCCGCCCTTCGAGCTTCGTATCAGCAGTTCCGGGGGATCCTTGCCCTCGCGCGGCGCGACGGTTGTGGGTGGCGAAGGGCTCCCCCATCCCATAATCTTCCCGGTGCGTCGCCTGCGCGACGTGCGGGGCCGCGCCCCAGCAAGGGGGATGGCTCCGGAGGAGAGCAATGGTCAGATCCCTAGCCGACAGGGCGTTCCTCCCGGCCAAGTCCCTCTTTGAGCAGGTCGGGGACATGATGATCCTGACCGCCAAGACCGTCGTCTCGGCGATCAGGCCTCCCTATCCGTACGGGGGCGAGTTCATCGGGCAGTTCCTCTTCGCCCTGCAGCTCTGCTGGTTCCCGATGATGATCTCGACCCTGGCCTTCGGCTTCGGCGCGCCGGGCCTCCAGGCGGCGAACTTCCTCTCTCTGTTCGGCGCGCTCGATCGCCTCGGCGGGTTCTTCGTGCTCGCCTCGATCCGTGAGTTCGCGCCGACGGTGACGGCGGTCGTCGTCGCCGGCGTAGCGGGGACGGCGATCACCGCGGACCTCGGCGCGCGCAAGATCCGAGAGGAGCTCGACGCGCTCCAGGTGCTCGGCGTCGACCCGATCAAGAACCTGGTCGTGCCGCGCTTCCTGGCGCTGATGTTGATCACCGGCCTGATGGACATCTACGCGCTGATCTTCGGCATCGTCGGCGGGCTTGGCGCGGAGCTGCTCTACAACGAGCCGCTCGGTGGCTTCTTCGCCACCCTGTTCAACAACGCCTCGGTGACCGACCTGTGGGGCTCGGTGCTCAAGTGCACCTGCTTCGGGGCGATCATCGCGATCGTCTGTGCCTACAAGGGGATGACTGCGTCCGGAGGCGCCGAGGGGGTGGGTCGAGCCGTCAATGAGGCGGTGGTGATCGCCTTCATGGGCGTCTTCGCCTTCAACTACGTCTTCACACAAACGCTGTTGGCGACCCATCCGGAGCTGCAGGTGATCAAGTGAACGCGGGCTGGTTGGCGGTCCCGCGGGGCTGGCTCAACTCGATCGGCGAGATCTTCGGCTTCTGCACCCGGGTTGCCGGCCTGGTTTTCACGGGCCGCGTCTTCCAGTTCTTCGGCGAGGCGCTCCGTCAGACCGGCATCCTGATCCTCGGCTCGACGCTCGTGATCTGGGGCCTGGTCTTCATCCTCGGCCTCCAATGCGGGATCGAGGGGGCCTACTTCAACCGCTCGGTCGGCGCGCCCGCCTACGCCGGCGTGTTCGCCGCCTGGTGCGACCTGCGCGAGGTGATCCCGTACGGCTTCGGCTACATGCTCTCCGCGAAGGTCGGCACGGGAATCGTCGCGGAGATGGGCGCGATGCGGATCTCGGACGAGATCGACGCCCTCGAGGTGATGGGTGTCCCGCCCGTGACCTTTCTGGCCGCCACCCGTCTGCTCGCCGCCTGGATCGCCTTCCCTTTCATGTACCTGGCCGCCGTCGGAATCGGCTTTTTCGCCAGCTGGCTCGCGGTGGTCGAGCAGATCGGCGACGTCTCCTCCGGCGGCTACTTCCTGATCTTCTGGATGTTCCAGAACCCGCCCGACCTCTTATTCAGCTTGATAAAGGGCATGGTGATGGCCACGGCCATCGTGCTTGTCGGCTGCTACTACGGCTACACCGCCTCGGGCGGCCCGGTCGGAGTGGGGACGGCGACGGCCAAATCGATGGTGCTCAACATCGTGCTCGTCCACATCATCGGGATGATGGGAACGCTGGTCTTCTGGGGCGCGAACCCGAGGGCCCCCATCGGGGGGTGACGCGGGTAGGTGACGCGGTAACGATTTGCCCTGCCTAGAATCACGGTAGGAAAGCAGTAAGGAGGAGTGAGAGTTGGCTGAACGGAAGAGGACCACCCGGAGGAGCGGCACTTCGTCAGGCCGTGACGCCTCTCCTGAGACCGACGAGAGGCGCGAAGCCTTCGAGGTGGAGGCCACCGAGGACGAGGCCGCCGACGAGGTCGAGGCCGCCGCCGAGGTCGAGGCCGACGTCGAGGGGGATCCGCTCGCCGCGCAGGGCTACGGCGAGGAGGACTTCTCCCGGCGCGACTACATCATCCCCGGCGTCGACGCCGACGATCCGGATCCCTACAAGTGGCACACCGGCCGGACCCGCGACCACGGCGGGGAGGACGCGATCGAGATCATCGACCTGGTCAAGCAGTTCGGCCGCACCCGGATCCTGAACGGCTGCAACCTCGGCCTCCCCGACAACATGATCTCGATGGTGCTCGGCCCGTCCGGGACGGGCAAGTCGGTTCTCATCAAGCACATCGTCGGCCTGCTCTACCCGGACTCGGGCGACGTGCTGGTCCACGGCGAATCGATCCCGAACATGACCGACGACGAGCTCTTCGAGGTGCGCAAGAAGTTCGGCCTGCTCTTCCAGGACGGCGCCCTGTTCGGCTCGATGAACGTCTTCGACAACACCTGCTTCCCGCTTCGGCAGCACACCGACAAGGGCGAGGACGAGATCGAGGACATCGTCAACCGCCGTCTGCGCGAGGTCGGCCTCGCCGAGGCGATGTACCAGATGCCGAACGAGCTCTCGGGCGGGATGCGCAAGCGCGCCGGATTCGCCCGAGCGCTGGTGCTCGACCCGGCGATCGTCATGTTCGACGAGCCCGACTCGGGCCTCGACCCCGTCCGGACGGCCCTGCTCTGCGAGCTGATCCGCGAGATCCACGAGGAGAACGGCGGCTGCTACCTGGTGATCAGCCACGACCTTGCGACCGCGCGGCGGATCGCCGAGTTCCTCGCGGTCCTCTGGAAGGGCAAGATCGTCGAGTCGGGCCCGGCGGACGAGCTCTTCGACTCGAGCAACGAGTTCATCCGCCAGTTCCTCAACGCCGACGTCAAGGGCCCGCTCGCGATGGATTGACCGCAGGGCCGGCCGCTACGGTGAGCGGTATGGCTCTGCGGCGGATCACCGACGAGGACGTGCTCGCCTCGATCGTCGAGCTCGCAGGCGACGGCTACTGCCTGGTCGCCGAGTTGCTTCCCTCGTTGCCGAAGCGGACCCACGCAGATCGGCGTCGCGCCCTGAACCGCTCCGTCAACCGGGGCCTCGTCATCGAGAGGCGCGGCCCGGATGGCCGGATGCACGTCGCCGTCGCCAGCGAGGGCTGGCGCCAGCTGCGCGCGCGAGCCGCCTAGGCGACGCGCAGCGGGGGTTGCTCAGCTCGCGGAATCCGCTCGCTGCTGCTCGGCCGGCTCGGCGGGTCCCACCGCTCCCGCCGCGGGCGTATAGATGCTCTCGTGCCCGTCATCCCAGCGAACGCGATAGCGAGGAGAAGGCCCCTCGCTCACCACCTCCTCGATGACGCCGGTACGACTCGGGCGCTCGGTCGACTCCGCCTCGACCTTGATGCGATTCCCCACCTCCAGCTTCATTGCCTCACCTCCAGTTCGTGCCGTCCCTACCGTGATACCACCGATCGGCGGCCCTGGCGAGTGGCGCGGCTCCCATAGTGTCCCCCTAACCTCCGCCTCGTGAACGCGGGGAGATTCTTCGAGCGGGTGGCCGCGGTCGCCGTTCGCCGACCCTGGATGCTGATCGCCCCGATCCTGGCGCTGACCGGCGCGGGGATCTACGCGGCGACGCGGCTCGACACGAGCGCCGGGACCGACACCCTGGTCAACAAGGGCTCCCCCGAATTCAAGGCCACTCAGGGCTTCCACCAGGATTTCGGGGACGAGCCGGTGATCGTCCTGGTGAAGGAAGACCTGCGAAAACTCGTCCTCACCAAGGATCTGGAGCCGCTCTTCGAGCTCGAGGAGTGCTTCGCGGGCGGCACCCAGCTGGCCCAGTCGCTTCCGCACCGCAACAAGCAGCCGCTGCCGCCCGTCTGCGACGAGATCGCCAAGCTGCATCCGAGTCACTCGGTCTTCGGCCCGGGCACCTTCCTGTATCTGAGCGTCGCCGGTATCCAGCAGGCGCTCCAAGGGCAGATCGGCGGCGCCGCCCAGACCGCGCGCGCCGCTGGCCAGCGGGCGGCGAAGGCGGCCGCCAAGCGGGGGGCATCGCCCGCGGAGCAGCAGCAGGCCGGCAACTCGGCCGCCCAGTCGGTGCTCAGCCAGTTCCAGAGCAACCTCGTGCAGGTGGCGCTCCAGTACGGGATCACCTCGATACCGCGGCTCGACGACCCAACCTTCGTCAGCCGCGTCGTCTTCGACGAGAGCAAGCCCGCCGGGACGCCGAAGGAGCGCTTCGGCTACCTCTTCCCCAACAGGGACGCCGCGCAGATCATCGTCCGGCTCCGTCCAGACCTGACGGATGCCGAGCGCCACCAGGCGATCGACCTGTTCGGCAAGGCGGTCTCCGACCCACGCTTCAAGCTCAGCGACGGCAGCTACGTCGTCACCGGGGCACCGGTAGTGGTCGACGCCGGCGCGCGCGAGCTCCGCAACCAGACGCTGCTGTTGCTCGGGGTCGCGGGTCTGGTGATGGCGCTGACGCTGCTCTTGATCCTGCCGCGGCCGCTGCGGCTGCTGCCCCTCGGGGTCGCCGTCGCCGCCGGCTCGCTCACCCTGGGCCTCGTGGCGCTGTTCGGCGGGTCGCTCACGATCGGCGCAATAGCGATGCTGCCGGTGCTGGTCGGCCTGGCGGTGGACTACGCGATCCAGTTCCAGGCCCGCTTCAACGAGGCCAGGGCAGAGGGCGCGGCGCCGGGGCGCGCCGTGGCCCTTGCTGCTGTAGGCGGTGGCCCGGTGATCGGGGCCGCATGCGTGGCCACGATCGCTGGCTTTGCGGTCTTCGCCCTCTCGCCGAGCCCCCTGGTGCGCTCATTCGGACTGCTCCTCGTGATCGGCGTCGCCCTGGCGTTCGTGGTGGCGCTTACCGGCGGGTTGGCGGCACTCGGGCTTTCGGCCTGGCGCGGATCGAAGCCGGCCCCGGGCGGCGGCGAGGCCGACCGGCCCGCCGGCAGGGCGGCCGCCCGGCTCGAGTCGACCGGCGTCGCCGCCATCGCGACGGCGATCGCCAGGCCCCGGCGGGTGCTGGCGGCCGGGCTGCTGCTCGCGATTTGCGGCTGGGTCGCGAGCGCCGGCACGGGGGTGGAGACCGACATCCGTGACCTCGCACCCCCGAACCTGAAGGCGCTCGACGACCTGAACGAGCTCGAGAAGGAGACCGGGATCTCAGGCGACGTCAACGTGACGATCAGGGCGCAGGACCCGACCAGTCCAGCGGTGATCTCCTGGGCCCAGGGGTTCCAGCAGCGCGTGCTCGCCCGTCACGGGTTCTCCGGTGACTCACCGAGCTGCGCCGACGCCCAGATCTGCCCGGCTCTCTCCCTGACCGACTTTTTCGGCGGCACCCGATCGGCGAGTGCGACCACCTCCCAGCAGGGCCAGAGCGTGGGGGACGTCCACGCTCTCGTCCAGGCGCTCCCCTGCTTCATCTCGCAGATCGTGATCAGCCACCGCGGCGAGTGCAGCCCGACCGGCGGAACGCCGATCGGGGACACGGCCGACGTCGCCTTTGGGATCCGAGTCCAGCCTCTCTCCGACCAGCAGGACCTGATCAACGACATCCGCTCCCAGATCGATCCCCCCGGAGGCCCGGCACCGCCCCCGGGTACGACCGTGGAGCTGGCCGGGCTTCCCGTGCTTGCGGCCGAGGCCAATACCGATCTCTCGCACAGCCGCTGGTGGCTGCCGCTGGCGGGCCTGGTCGCCGTCGGTGTCGTCCTGGCGGCGATCTATCGCTCGGTACGCCGTGCGATCGTTCCCCTGATCCCCGTGCTGATGGCCACCGGTTGGTCGGGCCTGGTGGTCGCGGCGCTCGGCGTCTCGCTCAATCCGATGTCGGCCACGCTCGGTGCGCTGGTGATCGCGATCGCCACGGAGTTCAGCGTGATCCTTTCCGCCCGCTACGCGACCGAGCGCCGGAACGGACTCTCCGTCGGCGAGGCCCTGCGGCGGACCTACGCCCGCACCGGCGTCGCGGTGCTCGCCTCGGGCGTCACCGCGATCGCGGGCTTCGCGGTGCTTGCTATCGCCGGGCTGCCGCTGCTAGACGACATCGGCCTGATCTCGGTCGCCCCCGTGCTCCGTGACTTCGGCCTCGTCACCGTCGCCGACCTGCTCGTCGCGCTCGCCGGCGTGATGCTGTTGCTACCCGCGGCGGTGGTGTGGGCGGAGGAGGGCTTCCCGCTTCCTTCGCGGGCGCGTCCCCGGCCGCTGGCGACCGGCGAATCCGCCCCTTGAGATATCTACGAACATTGAGCCGTGGAGAAGGGCGCTGGAGGAGAGGGCAGCCGGAATGAGGGCCCGCGTCAGGGACCGCGCCGGACGACGATCTACTCGCTAATCGTCGGGCTGGCATTCATCGCGTTGATCGCCGTCGCCGGAATCAACACGATCTCCACCAAGAACAAGGGCGTGCTCGGCGCGAACGATGAGGGCGACCTGCCGCTCGCTCAGTTCGCGGTGCCCGACGCCAGGACGGAGGCGAGCGGCGACGCGAACATCGCCCAGGACGATTGCGACGCGGCCCGGATCCCCTGTCCCTCAGGCGACGCGAGGACCCCGGCCTGCCGTGTTGACGTTCCCGGGGCGATCCGGGTCTGCGACCTGTTCAACAAACCCCTGATCCTGTCGTTCTGGTTCACCCGCGGCGGGGACTGCGAGGATCAGGAGGACGTCTTCGAACGCGCTTACCGGCGCTACTCCGCACGGGTCAACTTCCTGGCGATCGACGTGCGGGACTCGGACTCCGAGGTCCGCAAGTTGATCGCGGAGCGCCACTGGAGGCACCCGATCGGCCTCGACCGCGATGGGGGGCTCTCCAACCTGTACCGCGTCGGAGGCTGCCCCACCTTCGTCTATGCCTACCCCGGCGGGATCCTGCACGCCACCTCGATCGGGCAGCTGGACGCCCCGAGGTTCTTCGCGAAGGTGCAGGACCTGATCGCGGCATCGAAGCGAAGAGACGCGACGCTCCGCTGATGGTCGATCTGCCTCAGGAGTGGGAGGTCGCGCCCGAGCCCGGATGGGTCGAGCCCGCTTTGGCCGAGGAGTTCCCGGGGCTCTCGATCGTCACCACGGTGCTCGAAGCCCCCACCGGCCGAAGCCCCGAGGCGCTCAGGGAGCGGCTACGTTTGCTGAGCGACCGGATCGCCGGTCCGCAGGCGATCCAGCTTCGCCAAAAGCCGATCCCCTGGGCCTACCGCGTGTTCTTCCGTCACATCGGCCTCGACCCCGACACCACGCGGACTCCGATCGAGCAGCTGATCTTCGAGCGCATCCACGACGGGCGCTTCAAGAGCCGCAATCGCGTCGACGACGCGCTGACGATCGCCATCGTGGAGGTCGGCGCCGCGGTGCGGGCGTTCGATGCCGACCGCGTCGAGGGACGCGTCGGCCTCCGCCGCTCCGCCGAGGGGGAGGGATTCGAAGGGCGGGTGTCGCCGCTCCCGGAGGGCACGATCGTCATCGCGGACGAGCGGCGAGTGCTCGCAATCCTGTTCGAACGCACCGCGGAGGGGCGTGGCGTGAGGAGCGGAACGGGCAGGGTGATGCTGGTCGCGATCGGCGTGCGCGGGGTACCCGACATCGCGCTCGACGAGGCGTTGTGGGTGGCGTGCAGCGCCCTCCGCGCGTAGACTGCAGGCACTCGGCATTCGTAGAGGAGGCCCAGATTGCCGCAGGAGTTGCTCGAACGCCGCGAGCTTGACGAGGTGCAAATCGCGCCCGACGAGGACCTGGTTGTAACGCGAGGGCGCTCCGATAATGCGAGGGCGCGCGACAGCGCGACCCGTGAGACGTCGGAGGAGGCACCCGATTTGTTCGTGCCCGAGGGCCTCGAGACGGTCCTCTACGAGCACGACGAGCGCGCCGCGCGCGCCGACCTCCGCCGTCAGATCGCCGCGATGGAGCTCGTGCTCGCCCGGCTTTTCGGCTCCGCCTTCCCTCGCAAGGGGATCGACTTCGCGGTTGCCGGATTGGGCGGGCCGCGCCTGCTCTCGGTGGACGAGCTCGAGCGGGTGCGGGACGGCCTCGCCGCTCGCATCCAGGACGTACGTGGTCGCCTCCATGACGTCGCCTACGTCGAGGAGAAGAACCGCGAGCTGATCGAGGAGATGACGGCGGATCCAGCGACTCACAAGTGGGTTCGCGTGAACAACGCGGACATCGGCGAGCCCGGCTGCAAGCACTGGCACTCCACGCCGAAGTGGGGCCCGCTCGGCCTGCTGCTCGGATGGTGGCGGGTCAAGATCTCCTCCGGTTGTCCGTTAGCCAAGGGGCTCCGGCCCCCTGATCACTGATGGCGACGAAGCGACAGCGCCGCAAGCGGCGGCGCGCGACAGACGGCCGGCCGGCCGGTCCGCGCGCGACCGGTAGCGTTTCGCTACCGGGGCAGACGAAATCGGATTCACCCAAACGGCGTGACCCGGTAGCGCTCCCCAGCGGCGGCGCGGATCCGGCCGTCCGGCGCGCCCATCGGCGCCCCGGCGACCGCCCTCGAGCCCCCTGGGGCTCTTTCCCGCTCTCCGAGATCGTCGTCTTCATCGGCATCGTGGTGCTGATCGCGGGGTTCTTCGTTGCACCCCCGCAGGGCTTCGTCATGATCGCCGTCGGACTCGGCCTCGGCTCTCTGGCCGGGCTCGAGTTGTCGGTACGGGAGCACTTCGCCGGTTACCGCTCCCATACGCTGATTCTCTCCGCAGCCATCGGGGTGCCCATCTTCGGTGTCCTCTTCGTCGCGACCAGGATCAGCACGCCGATCTGCGTGGCTGCCGGCCTCGTGGCGTTCGGGGGCTCCGCCTGGCTCTTCACTCAGGCCTTCCGGCGGCGCTCCGGCGGAGCCCGCTTCCGCCTCAGCGGTTGATCGGCCCGTCCCTCGGGGGCCCGCGAAACCGCTAGTTCAGCCGGCTCGCCAGCTTCGCTTCGAGGGCGGTGACGAGGATCCGCCGCTGCCGCTCGGTCAGGGTGCCCACCCTCTTGCCCTCGCTGAGCGTGGCCGAGACAAGAAGCTTGCGGGAACGGGCGCGGCCCCAGCGGCGCTGGCTGCAGAGCAACTCGCTGAGGCTCATGCTCTCGGCCTCCCAGGGGGATTCCATGATCACCTGGGTGATGTTCCGACGACCGGCGGAGATGTCGCGCTTCAAGGTGGCACGGGCGAGGCGCACCTGGTTGGCACGGGCGAGCGCCTGCATGCACTGGGAGCTTCCCCGCTCCTTCGGCCTGGGCTGGGGCGCGCCGGTCCGATGCTCGACGATCGTGGGCTCGATCCGCCGATGCGGCATGGTCGGTGGGCGGGCAGGGGCAATCGTGGAAGCAGCAGACATCATCTCTCCCTCCTGCTAGGTCAGGATTTTGGCGGGTTCGTAACCGGCGAGCACCCAGTCGCTCATAAATATGAGCCGGGGGAGGTGGACGGTCCTCTCCTTACTCCTTTCCCGTCCGCTCCCTGCCCCGGAAGCGCGCGCTGAGGCGAAACTTATACGGCTCGCGCGCCGAGAATCAACACCTAAAAAATCATCCCGTTCGCTAAGAGCAGATCTTTTGTCGGGCGGCGATCGCCTCTCCGTCGCGACCGTCGAGCAACTCGACTTCTTACCCTCCGATCGAGCCGGCGAAACTGCCGGCGGATCGGTTTCGGTTCGCTGGCTAGCCCGTCGGAAGGTCCGGGAAGCTGCTCCTGACCTCGGCGAAGATCTCGAGCGCCCGGTCGAGGTGCTCGCGCTCGTGCGTCGCCATCAGACTGGTCCGGAGCAGCGCGCCGCCCGGCGGGACCGCCGGGTGGATTGCGACGTTGGTGTAGACGCCGGCCGCGAAGAGCGCTTTCCAGAGCATCACCGCCTGCCAGTCCTCGCCGACGACCACCGGGACGACCGGGGTCGTCGCCTCGCTGCCGTCGGGGAGTGTCCCCGGCTCAACCACTCGGAGCCCGAGGTCACGGAATCCCTGGCGCAGGTAGGAGGAGTTGTCGAGCAGCCTGGCCATCAGCTCGGGGCCCTCGGAGCGGATGATCCGCAGGGCGCCCAGGGCGGCGCCGACGGCCGCAGGCACGGCCGAGGCGCTGAAGATGAAGGAGCGGGAGGCGATCCGCAGGTACTCGATCACCTCCTCTGAGCCGGCGATGAAGCCTCCACAGGAGGCGAGGCTCTTCGAGAAGGTCCCCATGCGCAGGTCGACTTCGTCCTCGAGGCCGAACAGCTCGCAGGCGCCCGTCCCGCGCTTGCCGAGGACCCCGACGCCATGCGCCTCGTCGACCATCAGGCGGGCGCCGTGGCGGCGGCAGAGCTCGACGATCGGGGGGAGGTTGCAGACGTCACCCTCCATTGAGAAGACCCCGTCGACCACCACCAGGGCGCCGCTTTGATCGGCGGCCGCCCTCTCCAGCATCGTCTCCAGCTTGTCCATCCGGTTGTGGCGGAAGGGCCGCAACCGGGCGCCGGAGAGCTTGCAGCCATCGAGGATCGATGCGTGGTCGCCGGCGTCGCAGATCACGGTGTCGCGGGGCTCCAGGATCGCGCTGATCGCCCCCAGATTCGACTGGTAGCCGGTCGTGTAGACGATCACGTCCTCGGTGCCCATCCAGTCGGCGAGCTCGCGCTCCAGCTCGACGTGCATGGGCGTGGTTCCATTGAGGAGGCGGGATCCCGTCACTCCCGTCCCGTACTGCTCGAGGGCGTCACGGCCGGCTTGCTTGACGCGCTCGTCGGTGGTCAGCCCCAGGTAGTTGTTGGAGCCGAGCATGATCGTCTCGCGGCCCTCCATCTCGACCACCGGCCCGGCCTGGGATTCGAGGATTCGGAAATAAGGGAGGAGATCGCCCTGCTTGGCGGCTTCGAGCTGCTCGGCCCGGTCGTGCGTACGGGCCTTCTCGAAGACGTCCACCGGAGATGCGAGGGCGCGCGCCGGCCCGACCCGTTTGACCGGGGAGTCAGACATCCCCTGGAAGTCTCGCACCTTGTACCGTTCCGCAGCCGTGCCAGGCCCAGTGCAGGTACGACCCGTGCAGGGTCGCCGCGAGCTCAACAGGTTCATCAAGCTGCCCTTCCGGCTTCACCAGGGCACTCCGTGGGTGCCGCCGCTGATCTTCGAGCGGCGTCAGTTCCTGAACAAGGAGAAGAACCCGTACTTCGACCACGCCGAGGCGGAGTACTTCCTCGCCTGGCGGGATGGCGAGCCGGTGGGGCGGATCACGGCACAGATCGACCGACGCTGGGACGAGTTCCAGGGAGGAAGCGACGGACAATTCGGCTTCATCGAGGCCGAGGACGACCCCGAGGTCTTCGCGGCGCTGCTCGGGGCCGCGGAAGCGTGGGTACGCGACCGGGGGAGGCAGAGGCTGATCGGCCCCATGGACTTCACGACCAACGATGAATGCGGCCTCCTGGTCGAGGGCTATGACCGCCATCCGATGATCCTCGAGCCGTGGCATCCGCCCTACTACCGCGAGCGGCTCGAGGCGCTCGGCTATGGCAAGACGATGGACCTGCTGATGTGGTGGCTCGAGCTAGGCGGGCTGAAGCAGGGCGACCGCTTCCACGACGCGATCCACGCGGTCGCGGACAAGGTGGAGAGCGAGCATGGGATCACGGTCCGCAACATGATCAAGCGCGACCTCGAGGAGGAAATCGGGCGCTTCATGGAGGTCTACAACTCCGCCTGGGAGAAGAACTGGGGCTTCGTCCCGGTCACGGAGGAGGAGGTCCGGTTCCAGGCGCAGAACCTGAAGCAGATCCTCGACCCGCGTTGGACCTTCGTCGCGGAGCGCGACGGCGAAACCCTGGGCGCGGCGCTCACCCTCCCGGACATCAACCAGGTGACGAAGAAGATGAACGGCCGGCTGCTTCCCTTCGGCTGGTTGCGTTTTCTGCTCGGCAAGCGCAAGATCGACCGGGTGAGGGTCTTCGCTCTCGGGGTCAAGCCCGAGTACCAGCACACCGGGATCGCCGCCCGCTTCTACGTCCGGCATGTCGAGACGGCGATGGTGACCCCCCAGAAGGCCGGCGACCAGGGCTGGATCCTGGAGACGAACGAGCCGATGAACCGCGCCATGGAGGGGATGGGCGGCAAGATCGTGAAGCGCTACCGGCTCTACGAGAAGGCGCTCTAGGCTCGTTCGTAGGTGCCGACAAGCTCGGCTCCGCCGAGCACGTGACCGTCCATCGCATCCTCAAGCTGCTCGCGGCTGGCTCCGGGCTCCAGGTCGAGCTCCGTATCGAGCGCGAATAGCTCGTGAACGTAGCGATGGGCTCCGTGGCCCGCGGGCGGGCACGGGCCGTCATAGCCGGTCTCGCCGAAGCCGTTGGTGCCCTCGCCCGGCGCGTGGGCGCCCTCCTCGAGGCCGCCCGCCTCCGGGTCGATGTTCCAGCCGACCCAGTGGGTGAAGTCCCCGGACGGGGCATCCGGGTCGTGGACGATCAGGGCGAGCGAGCGGGTGCCCTCCGGGAGCGAGCCCCAGGCCAGCGGCGGGGAGACGTCGTCTCCCTCGCAGCTGTGCTTCTCGGGGATCGGCTGCCCCTGCTCGAAGACGGTGCTGGTCAGCTCCACGTCGGGCATCGGCCCTTGATCTTCCCAGAGCGTGCCGGGCGAAAACGGAAGGGTCTTGACGGACCCTTAGGATGCGACAGATGGCCGAGCCGATGGAGAGGAGCGAGGAGCTGATCGAGGCGGGCCCGGTCAGGCCGCTGCCCGTCCGCGCGCAGGGCCGCACGATCGAGATCTGGGGCCGGGAGGTCGGGCCGCTCGCGGTGGCCGCCACGGCCGGAGCCGCCGCCGGTGTCGCCGTGATCGCGGTGGCCCGTGCCTCTCGGGCTCCGAGGCGGCCGCCCCGGCGGGGGCTCTTCCGGCGGCGGGAGAAGGTCGTCGCCAGCCGCAGCTTCCTGGTCGACGTGCACATACTCGGGCGCTAGCGGCGCCACTGACGGTGTCGCCTGTCATCGAGGAGCGGGTGATGCCCCGCTGGCCCTACCGCCTGCCTCGGGGGAGCGGCGGCGACGGGGTGGTGCGCGTGCGAGGGAACGTCCTCGAGCGACTGCTGCACGTCGGTCACTCCCCGGTCCGGGTGAGGAGCTGGCGCACCCGGGAGGGCTATGTCCATGTCCGGGCCGAGTCCGTCGACCCGGCGCTCGTGGAGCATCCGATCGCGGTGGTGGGCGCCCCGCCGCCGGAGGAGACGCCGCCTGCCGGCGAGGGCGAGCTCGCCCTCGCGATCGATCGAACACGGTTCTCGCTGGCGGTCGAGGATGACATGGGTGAGTTCTTCCAGGCCTTCAAGCGGGACCCGTTGCTGGGCCCGACGATCCACCACAAGCCCTGGGTGCGCCCGCGGCGCCGGCCCTGGCCGTGGGAGGCGCTCTGCTGGGCGATCACGAAGCAGCTGATCGAGAGCTCCCGCGCAGCAGCGATCCAGCGCCGCATCGTCCGCCGCTGGGCCCCGAGCCACCTGCCGCCGGACGATCCGACGCCGAAGCGCCGCGGCGTCTGGCCTCTGCGCGACGTCCCCTCGGCCGCGGTGATCGCCGGGCGGGCGCCCGCGGAGCTCGCCTCCATGGACCTCAGCCAGGGCCGCTCCGTGGCCTTGGTGCGCTGCGCCCGCGAGGTCGCCGGGGGACGCGCCCGCCTCGACGACCCGAGCTGCGATCGCCGCCTGCTTCAAATCAGCGAGATCGGGCCGTGGACGGTCCAATGCCTCGGGTTGGCGGGCCGCGGCGATCCCGACTCGCTGCCGGCCGGCGATCTCGCCTACGTCAAGCTGGTGGGCCACCTGGCGGGCCTCGGTCGCCGCGCCACCGTCGAGGAGGTCGACGAGTACTTCGCGCCCTACGCGCCCTTCCGCGGCCTGGCCGGCGCCTACGCGCTGGTCGGCTGGCACAAGGCGATGGGAGCGGGACCGCCGGCGCGGCTCGCGGCCTAGCGTCGCGGGACGGCTCGGCGTTAGCAAGGTCCTGCCGGCGCTCGCCAAGGCGCCGGTGCGCTAGGCGCGAGCGCCTGCCTCCTCGGCCAGCATGCCGACCAGGCGGTCGACGTCCTGGCGCTCCCAGGCCTCCGCGTGACGCTCGACCCGCTCCCGCAGTCGGCTGTCCGCGAGCGAGCGCGCCGTCTCCTCGCTCAGGCGATCGTCCAACGCCTCCAGCCTCGCGCGGGCGCGCTGCAGGCAGCTGTTCGCCGCCGCCACGCTGGTGTCGAGCCTTACAGCGGTCTCGCGCGCGGAGAACCCGAGCGCCTCGCGGAGGATGAGGACCGCCCGCTGGGTCGGCGGGAGCAGGCGCATTGCGACGATCAGGGCGCGCTCGAATTCCTCGCGCGTGAGATAGCGCCCCTCGGTCGCCGGACCCGTCGCCTGCACGTGCCCGTGCTCCTCCGGGATCCCGCCGTTCAGGTCGATCGGCACGACCCGTTTCGGACGGCGGTGGACCTCATCCAATGAGGTGTTGGTGACGATCCGGTAGAGCCAGCTCCGCAGCGAGCTTCGGCCCTCGAACCTTGGCAGTGCTCTCCAGCCCCTGACCAGCGCCTCCTGGAGGGCGTCCTCCGCGTCCTCCGGCGAGTGCAGGATGCGGCGGGAGTGGGCGTGGAACTCGTCTCTGTGGCGCTCGACCAACTGCGCGTACTCGTGCTCGATCCCTCGTCGTGCGCGTGCGTTTGTCCACTGCTTTGACAACGAATGGCCACCGTAACACAGCGTCACCGGTATATGCCTTTTGATGGTGACGCACGCTAGACTCCCGGGCGACGTCGTGACCAAGGCCACTCCACCTTCGAATCCGCGCTCCGTCGAGCGCCAACCTGGAGACAGGGCGCCCGCACCGGGGGACCTCGGGCTCATTCAGTCGTTCGTCAACACCAGCTGGGACCTGGATCACGATGGTGAGGAAGAGCTTCGGAGCCCCCGGGAGCTCGCGGCGTGGCTCTCCGAACGTCGCTTGCTCGGATCCGGCACGAAGCTCACAACGGCGGATCTGAAACGTGCGCTGGACGTCCGCGAGGGGCTGCGCGCCCTGCTTTTCGTCAACAACGGCGCGACGCTGGACGAGGCGGCGATCGAGCGGCTCAACCGCGCCCTTGGCCCCACGGCGCTCGCGGTCCGCTTCGACGCTGACGCCGGGCCCGAGCTTACCTCCAGAGGACGGGACCTCGACGCCGCCCTGGGCTCGCTCGCGAGCATCGTCGCCGTGGCTCAGATCGATGGAAGCTGGTCGCGCCTCAAGGCTTGTCGCGGCGTTCATTGCGGCTGGGCGTTCTACGACCACAGCCGCAACCAGAGCGGCCACTGGTGCTCGATGTCCATCTGCGGGTCGCGCTCCAAGGCCCGCGAGTACCGTCGCCGGCAGCGGCGCTGAGGCCGAGGCACCCGGGCCTCAGGGCAGCAGCTCGTCCGTGAGCACCTGATCGGTCGGGGGCGCCTGGGAGATCAGGTCGTGCGCGGCCATCCACTCGCCGTAGGCCCGCCAGGCGTTCGGGTCCAGGTATCCGTACGGCTTTCCCTGCGGCGGCGCCAGGAGCGGCAGCGTCGCCGCGACCTCGGCCCGCGTCTGCATCGGATCAAGGCCCTTGCCGGCGGAGATAACCGCGTTGGCCGCCTCCTGCGGATGCGCCCTGGCGTAGGCCGTGCCACGCGCGAGCGCCTCGATGAAGGCCCGAATCGCCTCGGGATGGTCCTCGACCGTCGACCTGCGCGCGACCAGCACGAGCTCGTCGTAGGTCGGGACGCCGAGCCGGTCGACCGGGATGATCCGCGGGTCGAGGCCGCGCAGGCGCAGGTCCACGCCCTCGATGTTGCGGAAGCCGCCCAGGATTGCGTCCACCCGGCCGCCGATCAGCGCGGGCAGCAGGTTGAGACCGACGTTGACTTCCTCGGCGGACGACGGCGACAGACCGGCCTCCTGGAGGATCGTCTCGAGGTAGTCGCTCTGGTAGGGGATGCCGGCCGTCCCGACCGTCTTGCCGTCGAGGTCGGCAGCCGAGCCGATCCCCCCTTCGGGCAGCGAGATCAGCGAGGTGAGCGGGGATCCGGCGACGGCCCCCACGGCCTCCACGTCGAGGCCCCGCTCCGCGGCGAGCAGCACCTCGGGCTCGTACGAGATCGCCAGGTCCGCCCGTCCGGCGGCGACCTCCTTGATCGGCGCGGAGGGATCGGAGGGCACCTGCGGCTTGACGTCGAGGCCCGCCTGCCGGAAGAAGCCGCGGTCGATCGCGGTGTAGATCCCGGCGTGGTCGGGGTTCACGTACCAGTCGAGATCGAGCGTGAACGGCTGTGGGTTGCCGGCCGAGCCGGTCGTCGCGTCGCCGTCCCCGCCGCAGGCGGTCAGGCCCAGCGCGAGTATCACCGCCAGCGAAAACGCCGCGGCCAGGCGCGTGAGTCGCGATCGCCGTCTCACGCCCGTGTCACCCCGCGGCTGTCCCAGGTGACGACCTTGCGCTCGATCAAGGAGACCAGCGCGAAGAGGACGATCGCCATCACCGAGAGCAGCGTGATGGCGGCGAACATCCGGGCGGTCAGCAGGTTGCTGGACGCGATCAGGATCTGGTGGCCGAGGCCGGAGCTCGCCCCCGCCCACTCGGCGAAGACCGCCCCGATCACCGCGACGGCGATCGCGATCTTGGTGCCGCTGAAGAAGAAGGGCAGTGCCGAGGGCAGCTCCACCCGAGTCAGGATCTGTCGGCGCCCGGCGCCGAGGGTCCGCATCATCGTGATCAGCTGCGGATCGACCGAGCGCAGGCCGTCGAGTGTGTTGACCGTGACGGGGAAGAAGCAGACGAGCGCAATCAGCAGCACCTTGGGGCCGAGGCCGAAGCCGAACCAGACGACCAGAATCGGCGCGATCGCGACCGGCGGGATCGTCTGGGAGGCGACCAGCAGGGGGTAGAAGGCCCGCCGCAGGGTCTCGGAGAGGTGCAGGACGATCGCGAAGCCGAGGCCGGCCGCGAGCGCGCAGAGGAAGCCGAGCAGGACCTCGCGGAGGGTGACCCAGGTGTCATCGGCGAGCAGCGAGCGGTCCTCCCAGAGAGAGGTCGCGATGTCGCTCGGCGCCGGGACGAGGAAGTCCTGGATGTTGAGGGCGTTCGCGATCCAGTCCCACTGAGCCGCGACCTCCCAGGCCCCCAGCAGGATCAGGATCACCGCCAGCGGTGCCAGGTACCTGCGGGCCGCGCTCATCGTGCGGCCTCCGTGAGGCTGCGGAGCGCGCGCTCGCGGAGGCCCGTGAATTCGGGTGAGGTCACCGCCGCGGCGCGATCGGGTGCGCGTGGCCGCGCGATCTCGATCCGGTCGGCGACCCTGGCCGGCCGCGAGGTCAGCACCAGAACGCGATCCGACAGATAGAGGGCCTCCTCAACGTCGTGGGTGACGAGCAGGACCGTGTGGCGGTCGTCCCCGAGCACCGAGGCGAGCCAGGACTGCATCTCCGCGCGGGTGATCGCATCGAGCGAGGCGAAGGGCTCGTCCAGCAGCAGGACCGGGCGACCGGCCATCAGCGTGCGGAGGAAGGCGACACGCTGCCGCATGCCTCCCGAGAGCTCGCCGGGCCGGGCGCGCTCGAAGCCCTGGAGGCCGAGCCGCTCGAAGTGCGCGCCGGCCCGCTCCCGTGCCTCCTCCCGCCGGACCCCCGCGATCCTCAGGGCCAGTCCGGCGTTGTCGAGCGCGGAGAGCCAGGGCAGCAGCAGGTCGCGCTGTGGCATGTAGGCGCAGCGTTCGAGGCGCTCCGGGGCCTCGGTCGTCGCGCCGACGACGACCTGACCCGCGTCGGCCGGCCTCAGGCCTGCCACGAGCTCGAGCAGGGTCGTCTTGCCGCATCCCGATGGGCCGACGATGCCGACCACCTCGCCGGCCTCTGCCTCGAGATCGATCCGCTCGATCGCCCGCAGCTCGCCGAAGGAGTGGGCGAGGCCCTCGATGCGGACCGGGGCCCCGATCGCCTCCGCCGTCGCGTGGTCGGCGCGGCCTTCACGGGCCGCGTCCGGAGTGCCTTCGCGAAGTCTCGTCAGCATGCTCCCTCCGCGCGCATTACCGCACAGGTTCAAAGGGTCAGCGGAGGGTGTGGTTCCGCTATCTCAGCCCGCACCTAAATCCCGCGAGCCCCCCTGTCGGGTCACGACCCAGTCTACGGTGTCGGGCGTGGAGGTCGAGCGCAAGTTCCTCGTGCCGCATCCGCCCGAGCTGGAGGGGACCGAGTCGGACGAGATCGAGCAGGGCTACCTCGCGGTCGGCGCGGACGGCGAGGTTCGGCTTCGCCGCAAGGGCGATCAGCTTCTGTTGACCGCGAAGCGCGGCTCCGGGATCTCCCGTGACGAGGCCGAGGTCGAGCTCGACCGGGAGGCCTTCGAGCGACTCTGGCCGCTCACCGAGGGGCGCCGGCTCCACAAGCGGCGACATGTCATCCCGCAGGGCGACCTGCAGATCGAGGTCGACGTGTACGAGGGGGACCTCGAAGGCCTCGTCGTGGCGGAGATCGAGTTCGACTCGGAGGAGGAGGCACGCGGATTCGAGCCGCCCGACTGGATCGGGGAGGAGGTCACCGGCGACGTGCGGTACCTGAACGAGACGCTCGCCACCAGGGGTCGTCCCTAGTAACCGCGTTTTTACATCGCTTGCCGTTAGTTGCGCACCTATATGTGGCAAGAGTCAATTGAGAGTCAATTGATGACCCCGTCAGGCGATTCGGATGCCTACCGCCTGCTCCCGCGCGAGCCGGTCGGCGCCGGCCTCAAGCGTGTGCTCGCCGGCCAGGTCGACGACGCCATCGCCCAACTCCGCGGCGATGCCGGGACCGAGCCCGCCGATGCCATCCACGAGGCGCGCAAGGACGTCAAGAAGATCCGCTCGGCGCTGCGCCTGGTTCGCCACGAGATCGGTGACGACGTCTGGCGCCGGGAGAACGACCACTACCGGGAGGTCGCGAGGTCGCTGAGCAGCTTCCGCGACGCCGAGATCCTGGTCGAGGCCCTCGACGGCCTCGCGGAGCGCTACGAGCCCGAGGCTGCGGGCAGCTTCGATGCGCTCCGCGAGGAGCTCGCGGAGGAGAACCGGGCCGCCCACGGCGACGGCTCCGTGGAGCGGGCGATGACCGACGCCGCCGCCGGGTTGGCCATCGGGCGTGCCAGGATCGAGGCGCTGCCGCTGGCGGGCGACGGGTGGGACCTGATCGGCCCCGGCCTGCAGCGGACCTACCGGCGCGGCCGCAAGCGGCTCCGCGCCGTCCAGGAGGAGGCGAGCGTCACGAACCTGCATGAGCTGCGCAAGCGGGTGAAGGACCTCTGGTACCAGCTGCGCCTGATCCGGGATGCCGACAAGCACATGCTCGGATCCCTGGCGGATCACGCCCACGATCTCTCCGATCACCTCGGTGACGACCATGACCTCGCCCTGCTGCGTGAGGTCGTCCAGCGACGCCGCGCCGCCTTCGCCGGTCCCGCTGACAAGCGGCACCTGCTCGAGCAGATCGACCAGCGCCGCGGCGAGCTTCAGTTCGCCGCGATCTCGCTCGGCGAGCGGATCTACGCCGAGAAGCCGAAGCGCTTCACCAAGCGGCTGGAGAAGCGCTGGGAGGCCTGGCGGGGCCGCAAGCCGGTAGATGCGAGGGTGCTCCGAGGCTGAAAGCCGAGGAGCAACCCGTTTAATCAGGGCGCTGTCACAGGCGACCGGGGGACCTCGTCTGTTACTCCAAGTCGGAAAGGAGGCAGACATGAAGGTCTTCGTAGCGGGCGCCACCGGCGCAATCGGGAAGCAGCTCGTCCCCATGATGGTGGCGGACGGCCACGAGGTCGTCGGCATGACCCGCACACCCGCAAAGCAGGACGAGATCCGCGCGTTGGGCGCGCGGCCCGCGGTGGCCGACGGGCTCGACCCCGAGGCTGTGGCGCAGGTCGTCGCCGAGGCGGAGCCGGAGGCTGTGATCCACCAGCTCACCTCTCTCACCGGCACGTTCGCGCGGAATATCGACAGGTCGTTCGCGCAGACCAACCGCCTGCGCACCGAGGGACTCGATCACCTGCTCGCGGCGGCCAAGGCGGCCGGTGCTCGGCGCTTCATCGCGCAGAGCTTCGCCGGCTGGCCGTCCGAGCCCACCGGGGGACCCGTGAAGACCGAGGAGGACCCTCTCCAGCAGCACCCCCCGAAGACGGTCACCCAGTCGCTCGCCGCCATCCGCCACGTGGAGGAGACCGTCGCGGGAGCCGACGGGATCGACGGATTCGCGCTCCGCTACGGAGGCTTCTACGGTCCGGGGACGTCGATCGGCCTCGAGCCGCCGGGTGAGGTCCTCGAGATGGTCCGGAAGCGCCGCCTCCCGGTGATCGGCGACGGCGGCGGAATCTGGTCCATGGTCCACATCCGCGACGCCGCGTCGGCGACGGCCGCAGCCCTGGACCGCGGCGAGCCGGGCGTGTACAACGTGGTCGACGATGAGCCGACGCCCGTCGCAGCGTTCCTTGCGGAGCTGGCAGACGCGGTCGATGCGAAGCCGCCCCGTCACCTTCCCCGCTGGCTCGGCCGCCTGCTCGGCGGCGAGGCCGGGGTGATGATGATGACCGAGATCCGCGGGGCCTCCAACGCCAAGGCCAAGCGGGAGCTCGGCTGGGAGCTGCGGTACCCCAGCTGGCGGCAGGGCATCCAAGAGGGGCTCCGATGAAGATGCGAGGGTGCCCCGGCAGGCGGAGCCGAGGAGCAACCCGTATGACCGAGACCGAGCTCCTCGACGACCTGCGGCCGAGGATCTTTGCGATCGCCTACCGGATGCTGGGCAGCGTCAGCGAGGCGGAGGACATCGTCCAGGAGACCCTGCTGCGCGTGCACAACGCGATCGAGGACGGTGAGGAGATCACCTCGCCGCGGGCCTATGCCGGCACGGTCGCGACCCGGCTCGCAATCGACGAGCTGCGCTCGGCGCGGGCCCGCCGGGAGAGCTACGTGGGCGAGTGGCTGCCGGAGCCGATCGCGGTGCCTGAGGAGGACCCGGCGGCCCAGGCTGAGATGGCCGATTCGCTCTCGCTCGCCTTCCTGGTACTGCTCGAGTCCCTCAGCCCCGAGCAGCGAGCCGCGTTTCTGCTCCACGATGTCTTCGACTACGACTACGACAAGGTCGCCGAGATCGTTGGGACCAGCGAGCAGAATGCCCGCCAGCTCGCCTCGCGCGCGCGGCGTCACGTGCAGGATGGCCGCCCGCGCTTCGAGCCGTCCTCGGAGGAGCGCGAGAGGCTCGCGGCCGGCTTCTTCGCGGCCGTCGAGGACGGCGACTTCGAGGCGCTCGAGGGGCTGCTCGCGGAGGACGTCGAGTTGCATGGCGACGGCGGCGGCGTCGCGCCCGCGATCAGGCATCCGGTCTTCGGCCGCGCCCGCACGGTGCAGCTGCTGGGCAACTGGGGGCGGATCGCCGAGCGCATCGGAGGCATTCGGATCCGGCGCGTCGTCATCAACGGCCAGCCCGGAGCGGAGTTCCTCGATGCCAACGGGAAGCTGATCAACGTCCTGGCCCTGGACATCGCCGAGGGCAAGATCCGGACGATCCGCTCGGTCGTCAACCCCGAGAAGCTCGGCCACCTCGGGCCGCTGGCGGACACCGAGGAGCTGTTCGCGCGGCTCCGCGAGTCGCGCTAGGTCAACCGGCGAGCCAGGCGAGGACCTCGCCGGCGTTCCGATCCGGCGGGAAGACGGGGTAGAAGGCCCGGGCGATGCGCCCGTCGCGGATGACCAGGGTTACCCGCTTGTACAGCGTCATTCCCGCGACCTCGAAGGTGGGCAACGCCAGCGCCTCCGCGAGCCGGAGCTCCGGATCGCTGAGCACCGGGAAGGGCAGGTGGACACGCTCGGCGAACTCGGCCTGGTCTTCCGGGGACTGAGCGCTCAGCCCCAGCACCTCCACGCCCTTGTCGGTGAACTCCCCGTGCAGATCGCGGAAGGCGCAGCTCTGGGGCGTGCAGCCCCGCGCTCCGGGGACCAGGTCCCAGCCGGGCGGCAGCGGCTCGCCCGGCCTTCCGGTCCGCGGATAGATGAAGAGAACCGCGGTCCCCTCGGCACCCACGTCGGCGAGGTCGACCGATCCGCCCGCGGTGGCGGTCAGGGACAGCGCCGGCAGCTCCCCGCCTGGCAGATGGTCACAGGCTCCGTCGTCCTCTGGAACGGGCAGGTCGTCGGGCAGCGTGTAGGGGTCGGTGCCCGGCACTCAGTCCGCCGATCTGAGCCGCGCCGGCGATCACGTTGACGAAGTTCTCCAGGTGCTTCGTCGTCCAGCACTCGAAGGCGCCGTCGCAGTAGGGCTCGTACGCCGCCATCACCGAGTCGCCGTAGTTCCAGTAGAGCTTCGGCTCCGGGTTGAGCCAGAAGGTGCGTCCGGAGCGCTCGGCGATCCCGCCGAAGGTCGCAGCGTGCGGCTCGCGGCCGTTGGTGCGGGCGTCGCCGAGCACGATCACCGTCGAGCGGGGTCCAAGGTCCTCGGCGATCTCCTCGCCGAACTCGAGCCAGACGCGGCCGTAATCGGTGTAGCCGGAGACGTCGGCGACGCCGCCCTCCGAGGAGACGCGCTCGGAGATCTTCCGAAAGTCGCGCTCGTGCTCGAAGATGTCGGTGACCTCGCTGATCCGCTCGATGAAGACGAAACTGCGCAGCTTGCGGAACGAGTCGTGGAGCGCGTGCAGCACCGAGAGGAAGAAGACGCTTGCGGAGCTCACCGAGGTCGAGACGTCGCAAAGGACGTAGATCTCCGGCCGCCGCGGCCGCTTGGGCCGGTAGCGCAGCCGCAGTGGCACTCCGCCGGTCTCGAGTGAGGCCCGCATCGTGCGCCGGACGTCGACCGTGCGGCCCCGCTTGCGGCCGCGCTGTTCGTGGCCGAGGGTGGCGATCCGCCTCTTGAGCTGGGCGACCGCGCGGTGAACTGCGGCCAGGTCCTGGGCCGGGCTCGTGGGGAGGGTGCGGTCGAGCTCGGCGAGCGGCCTGGAGGGAGGGAGCTTGCCGGTGCGCTCGATCGTCGCCCTCTCGAGCTCCCGGCGCAGGTAGCGCTCGAACTGCCGGACGCTCTCGGGATCGAGCGCCTGATCCGAGTCGCCATCGCGCCGGCCACTCGCCTGCAGCCCGAGGGCGCGCCGAATCCGCTGCACGTCGACGCCGATCACGCCCGAACGCTCGCCGCGGCGGCCGAAGGCGCTCATCGCCAGGCGAGCCAGGTCGCGCATCTCACCGTCGTTGCCCTCGGTGATCGCGCGACGGATCGCCTCGCTGAGCTCGTCGAGGTCGATCCGATCGCCGGCTCCTTCGAAGCGCTCGTCCTCGATCCCGCGCTCGAGCGCCTCGGATTCGGCGGCGCGGAAGAAGTGACGCTCGAAGAGCAGCTCGAAGATCCGCCGATCCTCCTGCGACTTCGCGATGGTCGCCGCGAGCGACTCGCGGAAGTCCCGCTGGTCGGTCCAGCTCACCTCGTCGAGCGCCGCGAATGCGTCGAGGATCTCGGAGGTGCCGACGGCCACGCCCTCCGAGCGCAGGTCCTCGATGAAGGCGAGCAGGCTAGCTGCGGTTGTGGACATCGGTCTCGCCGAGCTTGACGGCGACGCGCTCTGCGACCAGGTCGATGTCTGAGCGGTGCTTGACCAGGATGCTCATCGAGCTCTCGAAGGTCTCGCGGTCGATGTCGTCGGCGCCGATCAGGAGCAGCGTCCGCGCCCAGTCGATCGACTCCGCGATCGACGGCGGCTTCTTCAGGTCGAGCTGGCGGACCAGGTGGACGATCTCGACCAGCCGCCGGGCCAGCCCTTCGTCCAGCTCCGGTGCGTGGAGGCGGACGATCTCCAGCTCGCGCTCCACCGAGGGGTAGTCCAGCCAGAGATAGAGGCAGCGCCGCTTGAGCGCCTCGGTCAGCTCGCGCGAGTTGTTCGAAGTCAGGACCACGATCGGCCGCGTGCGGGCCTCGATCACGCCGAGCTCGGGGATCGAGATCTGGAAGTCGGAGAGGACCTCGAGCAGCATCGCCTCGAACTCCTGGTCCGTCTTGTCGATCTCGTCGATCAGCAGCACGACGGCGTCCTCGGCGCTGATCGCCTCGAGCAGGGGCCGCTCCAGGAGGAACTCCTCGCCGAAGATGTCGCCCCGGGTCGCCTCCCATGACCCTTCACCGTCGCCGCTCGATTCAGCCTGGATCCGGAGCAGTTGCTTGCGATAGTTCCACTCATAGAGCGCCTTCGCCTCATCGAGTCCCTCGTAGCACTGCAGGCGCACCAGCCGACGGTCGTTGGCCCGCGAGATCGCCTTGGCGAGCTCAGTCTTCCCAACGCCCGCCGGGCCCTCGACGAGAACGGGCTTGCCGAGCCGCTGAGCGAGAAAGGAGACCAGCGCGGCGGCCTCATCGGCCAAATAGCCCACCTGGCCGAGACCTTCGCGGACCTGGGCGACCGACTGCGGCTGAGGCTCCGGCATCTCAGGGATGATAAATAGCGCCGGATGCTCGCCCTCGCCCTGCCCGACTCGCTCGGTCCCTACGCGGTGCTGCTCGCCATCGGATTCGCGATCGGCTGGTACGGGCATGGGGCCAGGAACAACTGGGTGGTCGCGTTCGGGATCGTCGTGATCCTGGCTGCGATCGGGCTTCTCCAGCTCGCCATCGCCAGCCATAACGGCAGAGCGCCGACCGGCTTCTGACATGGGAGTCCTCGACGATCTCGATCTGAGCAAGAAGCTCTCGCGGGAGGAGGAGCAGAAGAGCCTGCAGAGCGGCTGGCAGCGGCTATCGCAGCTCAGGCTGACGATGGGAGGGCTGATCGGAGATCAGGGCGTTGGGCCGCCGGTGTGCGTGATCTTCGAGGGGGAGGACGCCTCGGGCAAGGGAGGCGCGATCCGCAGGCTGGTCGCCGAGCTCGACCCGCGCCACGTGCGGGTCGTCCAGTTCGCGGCGCCGACCTACGACGAGAAGCGCCACCACTTCCTCAGGCGCTTCTGGCCGTCGCTGCCGGGCTGGGGCGGGATGGCGGTCTTCGACCGCTCCTGGTACGGGCGCGTGCTGGTCGAGCGCGTCGAGGGGTTGGCTACCCGGGAGCAGTGGCTGCGCGCCTACGACGAGATCAACGGATTCGAGCGCACCCTCGCCGACGAGGGGATGATCCTGATCAAGTTCTGGCTGCACATCTCGGGAGACGAGCAGCTGAAGCGCTTCAAGAGCCGTGAGAAGGATCCGCTCAAGGCCTGGAAGCTCACCGACGAGGACTGGCGCAACCGCGAGAAGCGGGATGACTACAAGCAGGCCGTCGAGGACATGGTCGCCCGGACCAGCATTGAGCCCCACGCTCCCTGGCATCTGATCCCCGCCGAGTCGAAGCGCTACGCCCGCGTCGCAGTGCTCGACACCGTGAACCACGAGATCGAGGAGGGGATGCGGCGGCATGGGATGAAACCGCCGCCGCCGCTCGACGGGGACGACTGATCACGTCCGGGTTCCTTCGTGTTCATTCCGCGCGGGCTCGGCACGGCTGGCAGAACATCGGCGACCAGCCCGGCAGGATGCTGATCACCTTCTCGCCCGCTGGACTCAATCGGGTGGCTGGGGTCGCTTGGCCCGTTCCCGGGGCCGCATCCGCAGGCCGGCCGCGACGATGATCGCGGCGCCGGCCAGTGCGACGAAGATCGCGTAGTGGAGTTCATAGGGCTCGTCGTGGCCTGCGAGCGTGAACCGAGGCCGGTCCGCCATCCGGTAGAGGACGATCACGGCCGCCCAGGTGCCCGCCGCGACGAACAGGGCCCATTCCCGCAACGGCCTGGGGGGCACGTAGCCGCCCCCGCCCTGGAGCGCCAGAAACGTGGTTGCCGCCGCGATCAGGACGAGCGCCGCCTCGGCCCAGCCGAACGCCCCGATCCCGGTGAGCACCAGGTCGTTGGAGACCGGTGACTGGTACCAGGGCAGCAGCAGACTGCCAACCATGACCGCGGCGCCGATCACGGCGATCCGCTCGTTCTCGCCGAGGCCGCGGAGGTCGCGCAAGACCCGGCGGAGCGGGTGCAGCTCAGTCGAGCGGCTCGCGGCCACCGTAGCCGCCCTCGAGGTCGTGCCAGTAGCCGACCTCGTCCTCGCCGAGCTCCCAGCAGAGATAGATCTCGCTGCCGTCGAACAGCGCCGGGAAGTCGACCAGTCCACGGTCGATGTCGCGCAGGACGATCCCGGCCTGCTCGACCGTGTCGAGCAGCCGCCTCACCTCGAGGAACGCGATGCCGACCCGCCTGCCCTGCTCGCCGCCTCCGTTTGTGGGTGCAGCTTCGGCCAGCGCCTCGTGGGCATTGCTGTCGGTGAGTTCGTCCTTGGCGTCCCGCAGCTGGCTGAGCAGCGCCGTCAGCTGGGGGAGCAGCGCATTGGCCTCCGCCCTGGTGAAGTGGCGCTCGTGGATG
This sequence comes from uncultured Solirubrobacterales bacterium, assembly GCA_963695675.1. GTDB lineage: Bacteria > Actinomycetota > Thermoleophilia > Solirubrobacterales > 70-9 > DASUPK01. Next base: position 450,123 of record CAVOGY010000005.1, on the reverse strand, counting down.
AGTTCGATGCCCTCGTCGCTCACGCCCGGCTCGCGGCGGTCTGCGACGCCAGGCGCCCCCGGAGTAACCGCGCGTCAGCTTCGCCGATCGTTCGCAGCTGGCCTTGGAAGGCGAGATGCCAGTGGTCCGGAGGCCACTTGCGCACGTGCTCGAGCTCGGTGACGAGCGACTCGGCGGGAACGAACTCCTCCTCCGGAAGGATGAGGACCGGATCGACCTCGACCCGCCACGGATACGCCTCCGCCTTCCCCTTCTTGCCGGGCCAGATCGGGGTGCGGTCCTCGAACATCCGCGACTTCACCTGAGCAATTCCCCCGAAGGCCTGGACACCCGTGACGTAGAGGAAGATCTCGTCGCGAGGCTCGAACTCCAAGGCCTGCCGGCGACGGCGCTCCTTGAATCCGATCACGTCGAAGCCGCGCTCGACGTTGATCCGGAAGTTCTCGATCGACCCGGTGAGGATCCAGCTGGTCGGCCCCTCCTCGGTCACGGACCGATTCTACGTAGCACTTGAGCGATCGCGGGTAACTGCCCCCCGCAGGCCGTCGAGAAGCTTCTCCACCTGGCGCCTCAGGTAGCTCTTCGTGTGAAGCACGGCGGCCGCCTTTCCTCTGAAGCTGGGTCTCGAGTCGATCGGCTCGACACCGAGCTCGACCTCGGCGAACGTCCCGTCCTGGGCCTGGGTGAGGAGCCAGTGCGAATAGAAGCCCGAGGCCTGGCACTTCATCTTGAGCTCGTGCATGTCCTCGAACTCCTCGACCCTGAACCGCGTCGTGGTCTTGACGCCGAGGGGGCCTCGTCCTGTGATGTCGAAGGTCGAGCCCTTCTCGACCTTCGTCGGCGCGCCGGTGACGGCGATCACGTCCTCGGACCACTCGGGACCGCGCTCCGGATCGCAAAGGACGTCCCAGACCTCGGCGACCGGCGCCTCGATCAGCGCTTGTTGCTTCCAGGAGGCCATCAGCCCGCCACCGGCTCCCGCGCCCGAGCCGCCAGCGCCGGGGCACCGAGCGCCTCGTACTCCTCGGCGGCCGAACCGAGCAGCTCGCCTGCGGACTCAGGGTCGGTCGCGAGCAGGAGCCTGCCGCGGACCATCAGACAGCGCGCCGCGTCCAGCGGGCGCCCCAGCTCGAGCCAGCGGCCGCGCGCCTCCTCGATCTGGACCGCGCAGTCTTCGAGCGCCTCGGCTGCCGCACCGGCGGCCTCGGCCTTGGCGGCCTGGCCAACCGGATAATGCAGCCGCCCGGCAAGCCGCTCAGCCTCCTCAGCGGCGGCCCGCGCCTGCTCGTCGCGGCCGGCCAGGGCGAGGGCGACGGCACGTGCCGAGATCGCCTCGACCGACTGGGCGATCAGCCCCGCCCGCTCGCAGATGTCGAGCGCCTTGGCGAGCTCGGTCTCCGCTCCCGCCAAATCGCCACTGTCCCGCAGCGCGGCGGCGAGCCAGAAGAGGGCTGAGAAGGCGACCTCGGAGCGACCGACCTGCTCCCCCTGCTCGTGGGCGCGCGTGTAGTAACGGATCGCGTCGTCCCACTCGGCCGCCCGCCAGCTGAGGATGCCGCGCATCACGTCGGGGAAGCAAAGCTTTCCGTGGAGTCCCTCCCGCTCGGCGAGCCTGGCGCTCGCCTCCGTTGCGCGCTCGACCTCGTCCCAGTCGGCCCCGTGGACGGCCAACTGGCCGAGCGACGCGTGCAGCTCCACCTGCGAGGGCAGGTCACCGACCTCCTGCGCGATCTCGAGCGCCTCGCGGTAGGCCTCGGCCGCGCCCTCGTAGTCCGCCTCGGAGACCTCCAAGTGATAGCCGAGGGTGAGCAGAGCCCTGACGGCCTCCGCCCGGTCGGACTCGCGGGCGAGGGCAACGGAGCGCTCCAGGTTCTCCCGCGCTTTTTCGGAGTCGCCGATCCGGCCGAAAACGCGGCCAAAGATCCCGTGCGCACGACTGGCAGCGCGGGCCTCGTCGAGGCGCTCGGCCAGCCGGAGCGCCTTCTCCGACGCGTAGATGGCGAGCATGTTGTCGCCGGTGTGCATGTACAGGGAGGCGGCCTCCTCGTAGAGGCGCACGAGCTCGATGCAGGGCGGGCCGTCTTTGAGCAGGTCGATGCCGCGCTGGTAGTTGTCGATCGAGGCGCGCCGCTCGCCCTTGTGCCAGAGCGCCGCGCCGATCTTGCGGTGCAGGTCGGCGACGCGCGCCAGGTCCTCCTGGGCGCGGTGATAGGTGAGGCAGCGCTCCCACACGCCGACCGCGGTGTCGACGCGACCCATGCGCAACGCGACGTCTCCCTGCTTCTCGCCGATCCGGGCCACGACCCCCGGGTCGAGCGACTCGGAGATCTCGAGGGCGGCGGTGTAGCGGTCGAACGCCTCGGCGTTCGAGTAGAGGGCAGCGGCCGCGTCGCCGGCCGCCTCCAGCGCCTCCAGCGCCTGGCCCTGAAGCTCAGCGAGCGCGGCGGCGTCGAGCCCGGCCTCCGATCCGAGTGCCGCCGCGCGGGCGAAGTGCTCGGCCACCAGGCCGATGACTCCGTCGCTGCGCTCGCCGGCGCTCTCGCGGATGAACTCCGCCACCTCGACATGCTTCCGGCAGCGGACCGACTTGGGCAGCATCGAATAGGCGACGTCGCGGATCAGGACGTGCTTGAAGGCGTACTCGCGCTCGCCGGCCAGCCGGGTGCTCGCGCTCGGCACGAGCAGGTCCTTCTCCTCGAGGTTGGCAAGGGTGGTGCCGAGATCGAGGCCCTCCTGTGCCGCGGTCGAGGCGAGCGCACCCTCCCAGAAGGTCTGTCCGATCACCGAGGCGGATTGGAGCAGCCTCCGCTCGAGCCGGTCGAGTGAGTCGAGGCGGGCGGCGAGCAGCGACTGGACGTTTCTAGGCAGCTCATCGGCCTCGACGGTCTCCTCCTCGAGCAGGCGGTTGACCATCTCCTCGGCGAACAGCGGGTTGCCGCCGGAGCGCTCGGCGACCTGCGGGACGACGTCCGCGGTGCCGTTGCCGGTGGTCGGCAGCAGTGCCTCAACCAGCTCCCGCGTCTCGTTCTCGGTGAGCGGCTCCAGCGAGATGGTCGTCGCGTTGCGGCGACCCCCGCCCCAGCCGGGTCGCCGCTCGAGCAGCTCATCCCGCGATAGGCAAACGAGCAGGAGCGGCGCGCGGACCCAACGCGTCAGATGGTCGATCAGGTCGAGCATCCCCTCGTCGGCCCAGTGGATGTCGTCGATCGCCAGCACCAGCGGCCGGCGCCGAGCGATCCCCTCGACGACCGCGCGGCCTGCCGAGAAGAGCGCTTCGCGCATCCGCTGCGGATCGTTCTCGGATGGGCGAAGCTCCTGGGGAGGCTCGAGGCCCACCGGTATCGCGAGCAGCGCGGCGTTCCGCTCGCCGGCCGACTCGTCCCCAAGCTCGCTCATCAGTTGGGTGACTCCGGAGCGCAGCTTCTCCCAGGCGGCCTCGGGCGGGTCCGTGTCATGAATCTCGAACTCATCCTCGAGGACCTCGGCCAGTGCCCAGTACGCGATCCCCGCCCCGTAGGGGGGGCACTGGCCGCTGCGGATGGTCGGAGGATCGTCGGCCCGGGTGAGGGTCGACGTCAGCTCCCGCAGCAGCCTCGACTTGCCCACGCCGGCCTGGCCGATCACGGTGACGAGGTGGGGGCGCTCCTCGCGCTCGACCCGGTCGACCAGCGAGACGAGCAAACTCGCCTCCTCCTCGCGGCCGATCAGCGGTGTCTGGGAGCGCACGGCGGCGTGCCGCGGCCCGGCAAAGGTGGCAGTCGCCTCCCATGCCGGCACGGGCTCCTCCTTGCCCTTCAGCGCCAGCGGCTCGAGGCGCTCGTAGGAGATCGCCTCCCTCGTCGCCCGGTAGGTCGTCTCGCCCACCGTGACGCTGTCGGGCCGCCCGGCTGCCTGGAGCCGGGCCGCGACGTTGACCGGATCGCCCATCACCGTATAGCGGTCCCCCACGGCACCCGCCATCACCTCGCCAGAGTTGATCCCAACCCGCAGCGAGAAGCCGAGGCCGTAGTTCTCACGGCTGAGGCGGTTCGCCTCCTCCATCGCGTCCTGCATGGCGAGCCCGGCGCGCACCGCGCGCTCGGGGTCGTCCTCGTGGGCGGTCGGCGCTCCGAAGACCCCCATCACGTTGTCGCCGATGAACTTGTCGATCGACCCGCCGAAGCGCTCGATCTCTTCGCCGAGGCGCCGGAGCGTGCGATCGACGAGCGCCTTGACGGCCTCGGGGTCCATTCGCTCCGCGGCGGCGGTGTAGCCGGAGAGGTCAGCGAACAGGACCGTCGCCTGGCGCCGCTCCTCGGGCGGCGCCTCGGACGGCGCGGCGGGGGCGGGTGCCGCGGCTGGGCCGGCGGGAGTTAGCGCGGCCCCGCACTCGATGCAGAACTTGGCGCCGAGCGGATTCTCGGCCCCGCAGCTCGGGCACTGCGGGGAGAGCTGGGTGCCGCAGGACATGCAGAAGCGCGCCTGTTCCGGATTCGTGGCCGCGCAGTTCGGGCAGGTTCTCCCCTCCATCGAGCTGAGGATAGGAGGAGGGATGCTGAACTGCCGATAAAGGGCTTGCGCTACTCTGCGCGCCGCCGCAGCCAGGGCAGGAGAATCAGACTTGAATCGGATCCGCGTATCAGTCGCGCTCGCGCTCGCTCTCGCGTCCGCCCTGCTGATCGCCGCCTGCGGCGGTGGGGGCAACAACGAGGATCCGCAGCACGTACTCACGGAGACATTCAGCAACCCGACCAGCATCAAGAGCGGGAACTTTGACCTCGACGTCAAGATCGAGACTTCGGGGGGCGACAATCCCGGCAGGCTCGAGGTGAAGCTCGGTGGCAGCTTCCAGAGCCCCGGTTCCGGGCAGTTTCCGGAGTTCGACTTCGACCTCTCCTACCACGGTGACAGCGGCTCTCAGACCTCTTCGGGCAGCGGCGGTCTGACAGCGACGGGCGACAGAGCGTTCATCAACATCCAGGGCACCGAGTACGCGGTGCCGCAGCAGCTCTACGACGCATTCACCTCCACCTATGCGCAGCTACAGAGCCAGAGCGGCTCCGGCCAGCAGAAAGGCCTGCTGCAGAGGCTCGGCATCAACCTGGTCGGCTGGCTCACCGATCTGAAGAATGAGGGCACCGAGGACGTCGAGGGCCAGAAGACGATCCACATCTCCGGAAAGGCGAACGTCCCTCAGATCGTCGACGACCTGAAGACGATCGCCAAGGAAGCCGGTACGCCGGTCGGCAAGATCAACATCGCCCAGCTCGATCAGCTCAACAACATCGTTCAGTCGGGTGACGTCGACGTCAACTCCGGGGAGAGCGACAAGCTGCTGCGCAGGCTCAGTGTCAGCTTCGACCTGAAGCCGCCGCCCGGCACACCGGGGGCTCCGAACTCGCTCACCTTCGAGCTGGAGCTCAACCTGGCCGACGTCAACAAGCCGCAGACGATCCAGGCGCCGGCCAACGCCCAGCCCCTGACGGCGGAGGTGCTCCGACGGCTGGGGATCAACCCGTCGGTGCTCGGCGGCGGGCTCCGAGGCGGGCTCGGGACCGGCGGTGCCCTGCCGGAGTCAGGCGGGCCGACCGCGCCGCCCAGCGCCTCGGCGACCCAGGCCTACCAGCAGTGCCTCTCGCAGGCGACCGGGGTCGCCGCGCTGCAGCGGTGCGCCAACCTGCTCGCGCAGTAGCCGCCTACCACTCGCGCGGCAGCCGAGCACGATTGCCTGTCGGCGCGTTCGCGGCTATTTGCCGCATCGAGCGCTGCGATTGGGGAAAGGGACAGGTCCTAAGCTGCCCTCCATGCCGGAGCCCACATCCACGCCTTCCGGGCGGCGGCTGCTAGGGCCCGACAGCTGGCCCTACCTGCTCTCGCCGCTGATTCCCGCCGCCGTGGTCGTCGAGCTGGCCAACGTCTCGGCGACCGTCGTTTTCTTCGTCTCGGCCCTCGCTCTGATCCCGCCGGCGGCGATGATGGGGCGTGCGACCGAGGAGCTCGCGGAGCGTTCGGGCAATGTGGTCGGGGGCCTCTTGAACGTCACCTTCGGCAACGCGCCGGAGCTGATCATCGCCCTGTTCGCGCTCGGCAAGGGCCTACAGGAGGTGGTCAAGGCCTCGCTGATCGGATCGATCCTCGGGAACATCCTGCTGGTGATGGGCGGCGCGATGCTGGTCGGCGGCCTGAGCGGGGGGCGCAGCCACGACGTGCAGAAGTTCGGCCGTACCGCGGCCAACGTACAGTCGACGATGTTGCTGCTCGCGGTGGCAGCGCTGATCATGCCCGCCGTCTTCGCGCTCGTCGAGGGAGGGGGCCTGCCTCAGGCCGGGGCCGAGCGGGTGGATTACGGCAGCAACCTCGAGCACCTCTCCTTCGCCGTCGCCTGCGTGTTGATCGTCTCGTACGCCGGCGGATTGCTCTTCTCCCTGCGGACGCATGCCCACGTCTTCAACCCGCACGAGGAGGAGTCGGAGATTGAGGACCGGGGGTCCTGGAGCACGCGGCGTTCAGTGCTCGCTCTCGCCGTCTCGGGCGCGCTGGTCGGCCTGCTCTCCGAGATCCTGGTCGGTTCGATCGAGGAGGCCTCCCAGGCGATCGGGCTGTCGGAGTTCTTCATCGGCGCGATCATCGTCGCCATCGTCGGCAATGCGGCCGAGCATTGGGTCGCCGTGCTGGTCGCCTACAAGAACAAGATGAGCCTGGCGATCAACATCGCGATCGGCTCGAGCGCCCAGGTCGCGCTTTTCGTCACGCCGGTGCTGGTTCTCGTCTCGTTCGTGCTGGGCCCCGCCCCGATGCCGCTCGTCTTCAACGGCTTCGAGCTGGCGGCGCTGGCGATCGCGGCGATCATCGCCACCCAGGTCACGCAGGAGGGCGAGTCGACCTGGTACGAGGGTCTGCAGCTGCTCTTGGTCTACCTCGTGCTGGCACTGACCTTCGGCTTCGCGTAGCACCGAACTGCGATGGATCTCGTCCTGCTCATCGCAAGCTTCGCGGTGATCCTGGCCGGGGCGCTTCTGTTCACCAACGCGGTCGAGTGGATCGGCCATCGCCTCGGGCTGGGGGAGGGGGCGGTCGGAAGCCTGCTCGCCGCGGTCGGAACGGCGATGCCCGAGACGCTGATCGCGATCGTCGCCTTGATCGAGGGCTCGAAGAGCGAGGACATCGCCATCGGGGCGATCGTCGGCGCACCCTTCCTGCTCGCCACGCTGGCAATGGGGCTGGTCGGCCTCTCGGCCTACCTCTACAGGCGGCGCCGCCCGCAGGGCATCGTGCTGCGTGCCCACGTGCTCACCCTCGATCGGGATCTCGCCTTCTTCCTGGTGTTCTTCGCGATGGGCCTGGCACTCGGGTTCGGTGCTCCGAGCGGGCTTCGGATAACCGCCGGGATCGTGTTCGTTGCCGCGTATCCGGTCTACGTGTGGCTCACGCTGTCCCGAGGCGGGGCGGCCCAGCCGGAGGAAACCCTCAACCCGCTGATCATGGCGCGGGGGCCGGGGCGAGCGGCCCGCCCCGGCGTGGGTATTGCGGCCCTCCAGTTCCTGGTGGGGCTCGGGGCAATGGTTGGCGGGGCCCACCTGTTCGTGGAGGAGCTGCTCAACGTCGCCGAGGATCTCGGTGTCGAGGCGATCGTCCTCTCGCTGATCCTTGCCCCGCTCGCGACGGAGCTCCCGGAGAAGGTGAACAGCTTCTTCTGGGTGCGCGAGGGGAAGGACTCACTGGCGCTCGGGAACATCACCGGCGCGATGGTCTTCCAGTCGACCATCCCGGTCGGGATCGGGCTGCTCTTCACCGAATGGGACCTGAGCGGCAACGCTGCCGTCTCCGTCGGGCTTGGGCTGGCCGGCGGGGTGATCGCCTACTGGGCGCTCCGCCTCCGCGACCGCTTCGAGCTTCCAGCGGTGCTCGCCTGGATCGCACTGTACGCGGCGTTCATCGTGGTCGTCGCCGTGTAGGCGCGACCGATCAGGACAGCACGTAGTCGAGCGTCAGGGTGTGGTTGTCGGCATCGTCGGCGAGCATCGTGCCCTCGCCCGTGATTCCAGCCAGCTCGCCCGTGCCGGTGCCCGGGACGATCGTGCCGGTGTTGGTTACCCCGTCGGGGCCCATCAGGCCAGCGTGCTGGAAGACGAAGGTCCCCGACTTGCCGGCGAGCGTCCCGCGGATCCGGTCGTGGCCGATGTACCCGCCCCCGCCCTCAGCCTTGGCAATCAGGAGCTCCGCCGTGCTCTCCCCCTCCAGATCGCCCGTGAAGGTCCGGGCGATGTGGACGCGGCTGAGCTCGGTTCCCGCGGCCTCCCCGTAGGGCTCCTCGTCGTAGCGGTCGTTGGTGAAGGGCGCGTGGGCGGTCAAGGAGGCGAACCATCGCAAAACGGGTCGCGCCTTGCCTTTGGCTGCCGCGCGCCGTCGCCTCGAAGCAGGCTCGAAGTCAGGTGGGGGAGGCCACCTCCCCGAGCGCCTCGAGCACGACTTCGTCGTGCGTCTTCGGCGAGACCTTGGGGAAGACCTTGGCGACCTTGCCGTCGGGATCGATGACGAAGGTCGCCCGCTGGACGCCCAAATAGGTCTTGCCGTACATCTTCTTCTGGCCCCAGACGCCGTAGAGCTCGGCTACGTCGTGGTTCTCGTCGGCGAGCAGCTCGAAGTCGAGGGTGTACTGACCACCGGCTGGCCGCGGAGATCGCTGAGGGTGACCGAGTTTCCGTCCTGGTCCGGAAGCGTGAAGTCCGGCGCCGTCTGACCAGCGTTCATACTGGTTGCTCCTCGGCTACGCCTGCGTTCCACCCTCGCATCAAACTCAGTCTTCGCGCCCAGGGTCCTGGCCGTCCTCGTCCGCGTCGAGCTCGTCGTCGCCCTGCTCGAGAGCCGTCTCGGAGACCGAACCGCTCGACCCCGGGTGGTAGTGGGTCTGGAACTGCTCCAGCAGTCTGTCGCGCTGTTCCTCGTCGACGGGAACCTCGTCCGAGACCCTCACCCACTCCGCGCCCTCGTAGGCCTCCATGTTGAAGACTTCCTGGTCGATCGACGCGGAGTCGTCGACGACCATCAGCACCTCGGTCTGCGGGTTGAAATAGGTCCCCGGCACGTCGGCGAGCTCGTCGAGCTGGGTCACCCGGCTCTGTGCGTCGCTTGCCTCCACGGCGCAATCTTATTGACCGAGGTTCTCGAGCTCCCGGAGCTGGCGGTCGATCTCCTTGTCGACGTCGAGCGGTTCCTTGCCTTGGCGCTGCCGCCGCTCATTGCGGGCGACCACCAGCTGGCGGACCTCCTCCCGGAGCGCTTTGTCTGCGCCCAAGCTGGCCCCGCCGGACTCGGAGGCGAGCAGTTTCTCCACCTCGGCATCGACGTCTAGTGCCTCGCGCCCCTTCGCCACACCGCGATCGGATCGGGCCTGGATCATCTGGCGGATCTCCTCCTCCCGGACCTCGGCCGAGACCGCATGGACCGCGCCCTGGCTGCTCTGGGGGAAATCCTGCTCCAGCGCGAAATCGCCCTTGCCGATCTTCTGCAGCGCACCTCCGGCGCCCATCGCGAACACGATCGCGCCCAGCGGGAGGGCGACGAGCACGACGATGATGAATACGGTGCCCAGCTGAAGTGAGGCGATCAGGGGCATGCGCACACCTTAGGGGCGATGCCCGCGTGCGTGGCCCAGGCGTGGGAGCCGGGGACCTGCGCGTGCCGACCAGGCGATCGGGTAATCTTTAAGGGCTGGCTGACTGACCAGTCAATCAGTCGCGCGGACTTGATAAGAAAGCCATCGAAGGAGCTGCCATCCGTGGTTGATCTGACCCTCACCGACGAGCAGAAGGACCTGCGTGACCTCGCGCACAGCTTCGCCGAGAAGGACATCCGCAAGGTCGCGTGGGACTACGACAAGGACGGGACCTGGCCGCAGGACATCATCGAGAAGGCCTGGGAAATCGGCCTGATGAACACCCACGTCGCCGAGGAGTACGGCGGACCGGGCCTCGACTACCTCTCCGGCTGTCTGATCGAGGAGGAGATGGGCTGGGGCTGCTCGGGCATCGGCACTTCGCTGATGGCCAACGGTCTCGCCTCTTCGCCGGTCGGCCTGGGCGGCTCCGAAGGGGTCAAGAAGAAGTACCTCGGGATGCTGACCGAGGCTCCAAAGCTCGCCTCCTTCTGCCTGACCGAGCCGGACGCCGGCTCCGACGTCTCGGGCATGAAGACCACGGCCACGAAGAAGGGCGACAAGTACGTCATCAACGGCTCCAAGTGCTTCATCACCAACGGTGGCTATGCCGACTGGTTCACGGTCTACGCGAAGACCGACAAGGACGCCGGCCACCGTGGCATCTCGGCGTTCGTCGTCCCCAAGGACGACACGGTCACGGTCGACAAGAAGGAGGACAAGCTCGGTCAGCGGGCCTCCAACACGGCGACCATCACCTTCAATGAGACCGAGATCCCCGTCGAGAACCTGCTCGGCGAGGAGAACCACGGTTTCAAGCTGGCAATGATGACCCTCGACCGGACGCGCCCAGGCGTTGCGGCCATGGCCGTCGGCATTGCGAGGGCCGCGCTCGAGTTCGCCTCGGACTACTCGAAGGAGCGTGTCCAGTTCGGCGTCCCGATCGCCATGCACCAGGCGGTCGCGTTCATGATCGCCGACATGGCCACCAAGGTCGAGGCTGCCCGCCTGCTCGTCTGGCAGTCGGCGGTCCTGCTCGACCAGGGCCATCGCAACACGCTCGCCGCGTCGCACGCGAAGCGGTTCGCCGCAGACTCCGCGATGGAGGTCACCACTGACGCCGTGCAGGTCTACGGCGGGTACGGCTTCATCAAGGAGTACCCGGTCGAGAAGCTGATGCGCGACGCCAAGATCATGCAGCTGTACGAGGGCACCTCGCAGATCCAGCGGCTGGTGATCGCCAAGGAGCTCCTGATGGGCCGCCAGGCCGACGAGGAGACTGCCGAAGCGAATGCCGTCAAGGCCAAGCAGAACGGCACGGCCGAGGTAGCCGCGGCGGACAAGGAGCCCGCCACGGCATAGGTGCCGCCAAAGCCGCACGCTTTCGCGAGCGCCCCGGGAGACCGGGGCGCTCGTCCTTTCGGGCCGGGGAGAATCAGCGGATGCAGGAAGGGGAAAGGCTCAGCGACCTGCTCGAGCGCTGGCTGCGCAGCAACGAGCCGAAGACCATCGGCAGCCTGACCGAGCTGTTCGGCGAGAAGAGCTTCGCGATCATCTTTGTCCTCCTGCTCGCTGTGCCCGCGCTGCCGCTACCCACGGGCGGAGTCACGCACGTCTTCGAGGTGATTGCGATGCTCCTCGCCCTCGAGCTGATCGTCGGCCGGCGACAGGTCTGGTTGCCGCAACGCTGGTGTCGCCGGGAACTCGGTGCGGCCACACAGAGGCGCTTCTCCGAGGTCCTGCTGAGGCGCATCCGCTGGCTCGAGCGCCACTCGCGCCCCCGGGTCGGGGTTCTGCTCTCCAATCCGCTCAGCCACGTCGTCTACGGAGCCGTGGTGCTAGCGCTCTCGCTGACAGCGTTCCTCGCCCCGCCGTTCACGGGCCTCGACACGCTGCCGGCGCTGGGAGTGGTCCTGATCAGCCTCGGGATTCTTCTCGACGACGCGCTGCTGGCCTTGGCTGGCTTGGTCGTCGGTGCGCTGGGTGTGGTCCTGGTGCTGGCTCTGGGGAGCCTCGCGGTCAAGGAAGTGCGTCACCTGTTCTAGAGGCGTGGCCCGTGCTCGCGAGCCGGCCAGGGCGTCTCTGTCTGCCCGGCACCCGTTCCGCAAGGGTTACAAGTAAGTAGATCCGTAGACTCGCCGGCGTGGGGAGAGGCCGGCCATCGGACGCCTTCGGCGGCGACGTACGACGCAGGGACGTCTTTCCTTTGCTGGTGCTGCACCTGGTCGCGCGGGAGCCGGCCTACGGCAACCGGCTCATCGAGTCCATCGAGGAAATCACCCACGGGGCGATCTCGGTGAACCCCAACACGATGTATCCCCTGCTCCGGGCGATGGAGGGTGACGGTCTGATCGAGGGCCGCTGGGAGCTGCCCGACCGGCGGACCCGCCGCTACTACTCGATCACCCCCGCCGGGCGGCGGGAGTACAGGCGCCTCAGGGGCGAGGTCGAGCCCTTCCTGGACTCCGTGATCCGCTCGCTCTCGCTGATCAAGAGTGAGATCTACGAGAAGGCACGAGCCTGATCCTCAACCAGGGCATCAGGGTGTCGGGTGATCAGAGCTCGCGCTCGTAGAAGTACATGATCGGCCCGTCCAGGGTTCCCTCACGGTTGGTGAATCCGGCGCTCTCGTAGAGGCCCCGCGCAGCGACGTCTGCCTCGCTCGTGCCCAGCTCCATGTGTGTCGCCCCCTCCGCCCGGGCGGCCTCGATCGCCGCCTCGAGCAGCCTTCTCCCGAGGCCCTGCCCGCGGAGCGGGGGCACGACGTAGAGCTCCTCGAGATAGGCGTGGAGGCCCGCGGAATACACCCAGGGCCGGAAGCGGAGCTGGACGAAGCCATCGGGGCCGTCGCCGACCAGGAGGACGGTCATCTCCCGGTTGCGGATCAACTCCCCATAGCGCTCGCCGAGTGTCTCGACGTCCGGGGTGGGCTCGTCGTACTCGACCTGGAAGTCGTAGAGGAGCCGGGCCACCTGCGGCGCGTCGCCGGGCGTCGCGCGGCGCACCCGCGCGTCGTCGGAGCTGGCCTTCTGGGGGGACGGCATCTCGGCGAGCCTAATACCCTGCCCCGGCCAACCGACCCCGGAGGAACCTCTCAAATGTTCGTCTTCAAGGCCGCCGTGCTCGGCGGCGGCACGATGGGCGGCGAGATCGCCCAGGTCATCGCCAGCGCCGACATCCCCGTGGTGGTCAAGGACGTCGAGCAGAGGTTCGTCGACCATGCGATCGAGAAGTCGCGCGAGGTGACCAAGTCGCAGCTCGACAGGCTCGTCTCCAAGGAGAAGCTCACCGAGGGGCAGGCCGACGCCCGGCTCGACGAGGTCGTCGGCCGGATCACCGGCACGACCACCTACGACGGGTTCGGCGACGTCGACTTCGTGATCGAGGCCGTGCCGGAGCGGATGGAGATCAAGAAGGCCGTCTATCGGGAGCTCGACGAGATGACGCCGGGTCACGCGATCCTCGCCTCCAACACATCCTCGCTGTCGATCACCGAGATGGGACGCGAGACGCTCCGTCCTGACAAGGTCGTCGGCTTCCACTTCTTCTTCCCCGCCTCGGTGATGCCCCTGGTCGAGATCATCAGCGGAGAGGACACCTCCCGCGAGACCGTCACTGCGGCTTTCAACTTCGCCCAGAAGATCCGCAAGCAGCCAATCACCTGCAGGGAGGTCCCCGGCTTCGTCGTCAACCGGATCCTCAACTCAGCCGCCGGCGAGGTTTGGCGCCAGCAGGAGGAGAAGGGGCTCTCGATCAAGAAGATCGACGAGGGGGTCGCGGCAGCAAACGTCTCGCCGATGGGGCCGTTCTTCCTGATCGACATGCTCGGTCTCGACACCGTCCTGCACGTCGCCGAGTACCTGAACGAGTCCTACGGCGAGAGCTTCTACGTCCACAAGGGCATGCAGAAGCTCGTCTCCGAGGGACATTTGGGCGCGAAGTCCGGTGGGCACGGCTTCTACAAGGACGGGGAGCCGCAGATCGAGGGCGACGCGGATCCCAACGCCGAGGAGCTGGCCGATCTGTTCGTGCTCAAGTCGCTGGTGGAGGCATGCAAACTGCTGGAGGAGGGCGTCTCGACCGTCCGCGAGATCGACCTCGGCATGATGGCCGGCGCGGGGCTCGACCCTCGACGCGGGCTCTTCCCGCCCTTCTGGAAGGCCGATCTGGAGGGGCTCGACGTGATGCTCGAGAAGCTCGAGCGCCACGCCGAGAGCCACGGCGAGCGGTTTGCTCCTCCGCGGACGGTGAAACGGCTCGTGGCCCAGGGCCGCCTCGGCCTGCGGTCCGGCCAGGGGTTCTACGCGTACCCGCGGGCCGAGGGTGAGGGCACGGTCAAGCTCGAGAGGCGCGGCGAGGTCGCCATCGCCTGGCTCAACAACCCGCCGATGAACGCCATCTCGCCGCAGGTGATCCAGGACCTTCGGAAGGTCTGGGATGAGGTGACGGCGGACGACGATCTGAAGGCGATGGTCGTCTACTCCTCGCTCCCCGTCGTCTTCTCGGCCGGCGCCGACGTCAAGGCCTTCACCTCGATGGACGAGGCCGGCGGCGCAGAGCTGATCAATACCGGCCACGCGCTGCTCCGCGAGCTCGGCCAGAACCCCAAGTCCACGGTCGCGGCGGTGAACGCGATCGCGTTCGGCGGCGGCTGCGAGCTGGCGATGGCGTGTGACTTCCGAGTCGCGTCGAAGTCCGCCGTCTTCGGCCAGCCGGAGATCAACCTCGGCATCATCCCGGGCTTCGGCGGGACCCAGCGGCTGCCCCGGCTCGTCGGCCCCTCGAAGGCCCTGGAGATGAACCTCACCGGCGATGCCGTGCTCGCGCCCGAGGCCTCGCGCTGGGGCCTCGCGGACGCGCTCGTTCCGGACGAGCAGCTCTTCGAGGTGGCGATTGCGTGGGCCCGCAAGCTGGCTGGACAGGCCCCGCTGGCGGTGGAGCAGATCAAGAGGGTCTCCTACGAGAGCGATCTCGACGAGGGCATCGAGGCGGAGAAGCAGGGCTTCGCCACCGCCTTCCTCTCCGAGGACGCCAAGGAGGGCATCTCCGCGTTCCTGGGCAAACGGAGCGCCAAGTGGACTGGGAAGTGATGGCCCCCGCGTCCACCACGACAGACCAGGCCAAGCGTCTCGCCGAGTTGATCAGGGGCTCCAGCTCCACTGTTGCTCTGACGGGAGCCGGGATCTCGGTGCCCTCTGGGATTCCGGACTTTCGAAGCCCGGGGGAGGGGCTGTGGGAGAAGGTCGATCCGATGGAGGTGGCGCACATCGACGCGTTCCGCCGCGACCCCGCGAAGTTCTGGAGCTTCTACCGGCCCAGGTTCCACATGCTTGGAGACAAGGAGCCGAACGGCGCACACGAGGCGCTGGCGGCGCTCGAGCGGCGCGGCCTGCTCGAGGCCGTGATCACCCAGAACATCGACCAGCTCCACCACAAGGCCGGATCCGAGCGAGTGATCGAGGTCCACGGATCGATCCGCACCTCGAGCTGCCAGAGCTGTGGCACGGAGTTCCCACTCGCCGAGGTCCAGGCCCTGTTCGCCGAGGACGGGGCCGCGCGCTGCTCATCCTGCGGGGGACCGGTGAAACCCGACGTGGTCCTCTTCGGCGAGCTGCTCCCGGCCGAAGCGATGGCCGAGGCAGAGTCACTCGCCGCTCGCGCGGACCTGATGCTCTGTGTCGGCTCCTCGCTGGAGGTCTATCCGGTCGCCGGTCTCCCCTCGATCACGCTCGGCCGCGGCGGGCGCCTGGCGGTGATCACGAAGGGACCGACGCCATTCGACAGGGACGCGGCGGTGCGCATGGACGGCGACGTGGTAGCCGACCTGGACGCAGTCCTCGCAGCGCTCTGACCCGGGGCAACTGGTTTCGTAGCTACACCGGCGCTCGCCGAGTGGAGGCGGTCGAGGAGGCCGAGTTGGAGCTGGAGGGCGAGCCCGCCTACTGGGAAGCGGCGTAGCCCAGCTTCTCCTCGATCGCGGCGAGCTCCTTGAGGAGCTCGTCGCGGCGGGGCCCCGGGTCCTCCTCGAGCGCCTCTCTCGCGGCGCGGAGCCCGTGGCGGGCCTCGGCGTCCCTTCCGTGGTGAGCATCGAGGCGGGCGCGGAGCATCAGGGTCTCGGCGGGATGCACCTCGTCACGACCCGCGAGCACAGCCGCCACGCGTGACTGGGGCGCGACGTCGTCGAGCCGGCCACGGCGAGGTGGCGCCAGCTCCCTGGCCTCGGTCCAGCGGCCCTCCGCCAGCTCATCGCCGCTGCCGTGCCCGAACCTGATCGCGAGCGCCTGGGTCGCGCCGATCTCCTGCACGAGCGGATCTCGAGCCTCGGCACGCAGCGCACTGAGCGCGCGGTTGACGATCCGGGTCGCCGCGCGAAGCTCCTCGGTGCCTCGCTCGCGGTTCCCGGTGGCCTCCCGGAGCCAGGCGGATCCCTCCGCCGGGCCCTCCAGTGCCACACCGGTGACGGTCACGCGGGTCACGGGGACCTGCTCGGGCTCGCCCGGCTCGACGGGCCTGGCCCGCCGCCGTCTCCGCCGGCGCGGCGGGGGAGCGTCGAGCTCCTGCACGATCAGGACCCTCTCGGCGTCTCCCTCGCGAACCAGGTAGCGGCCCTCGGGCAATCCGATCCTCCCCGCCAGCTCGAGCTGGACAAAGGTGGCTCGGGTGATCGAGGGCTTGGGCGTAGATCCGAGGGTGCGCTTCAGCGCAACCCGATTCATGGTGGGTTAGTCGTCGTTACTGCCGCCCTTGGCGGGCAGCGCTGCGGACGACGGCTTCGCCGGCACCTTCGGGTTCTGGATCTCACCGAGCCGCTGGATCAGCCGCTGCCACTGCTCGGGCTTGAGGATCTCGCCGAGCTGCTTGACCGAGTTGCCCGAGCTCGTGAAGGTGTAGCCGACGTGGATGTGGTTGTAGTGGTCGGGCATCGTGAAGGTGGGCGGACCGAGATCCATCAGCGAGATGATCTGCGCCGGGCGCATCGTCCCCTGCAGCAGCAGCAGGTCTTTGATCACGGCCTCGGTGATCGACCCCGGTCCCTGGTGCCCCGTGATCGGGATGCTGTTGACCACGGCGATGTCGACCGCGGCGCCGTAGGAGTGGGCGGAGACATTGCCCGAGGAGGTCAGGTAGGAGTGGCCGCACTTGAGCGAGGTGATCGTCAGGTGGTACCCCTTGGCGACCAGGTACTCCATTACGGCGAGCACGCGGCGGTCGATCTGGCCGGTGGCGATGTCTTGGCGGCCGCAGGAGTAGATCGAGAGGGCCGGGTCCTTCAGCACCCGCTGCTCGAGCGCCGCCTTCGACATCAGCAGGACCTGGCCGACCGAGGGGTTGTCGGTGAAGGGGTTCTTGTCCTGGGCCCGGTAGATCGCGGTCGTCTCGAGCAGCTTCCAGCCATCGAGGATCGGCTTCGGGTCAATGGTCGGCGCGCCGCGCCCCGCGGGCCGGATCGCGAAGTTGAGATGCGGCGCCTGGCCGTCCGGCTGGCCCACGCGGCCGATCACGGTTCCGCCGGTGACCTTGGAGCCGACCTTGAGCGGGCGCAGCTCCATGGTCTTCGAGTCGAACTGGAAGGTGTCGGCGAAGGCGGACTTGAAGGTCTCGTAGCCCGGCACGCTCCGGCCGAGCAGCTGGTCGAGCTGGCCGGTGATGCTGGCCCGCTCGGCGTTACCCGGACGATGCGGAAGCGCGAAGAAGCGGTCGCGGAGGTCCTCGGTGTTCGCCGGGGCCTGCTTCGACTTGGCTTGCTTCTTTGGAGCGGCTGCCTTCCGTCCGGTCGAGTTTTCGCCGGCCGACGCCGGCTGGGTCGGTGCGGCGTCCTTCTTCGGGATGGTGAGCTTGAAGTCCTTGGCGGAGAGGCCCTGCTGGCGCGGGACGGGGTGGAGCTTCGCCACCGAGCCGAGCTGGGCGTAGGTGTAGCGATTGCCATAGGCGTCCTGGAGGACGAGGTACTTGCCGAGCCGGTCGTTCTGGCCGATCTGCTTGACCACCCCGTCGTTGACCGCAACCACCGGAGCGTTGGGGCTCGAGTAGATGTTGATGCTTCGGCGGCGGGCGTTCGAACTGATCACGTCGGCGGCGTTTCCCGCGGACTGGCGCTCGGTGGTGGAGCGCGCCAGGACCGCCGCGTCGTTGATGTCATCGGCGTAGCGCGCGTCAGCTGCGACCGGGAAGTGGGCGCCCTCGGTGAGCCCGGTGAGCGAGCCGACCAGGGCGTCGGGAAGCTTGCCGTACTGGTTGGCGTAGAGCAGAACCTCGTCGACGTACCAGTCGGCGTGGTTGTAGGCGAAGATCGCCCGGCGGAGGTCCTTGTCGCCGCCGGCAGCCCTCAGGTAGCGGGCCGCGGCGCAGATCGCGTCGACCGGGTTGTAGGGATCCTTGCGACCGTCCGAGTTGGCGTCGAGCCCGTAGGTCGCCCAGGTGGAGGGGATGAACTGCATCCAGCCCTCAGCGCCGGCCGAGGAGACGTTCAGGTTGGTGCCGAAGGCCGTCTCGATCTTGTTGATCCCGGCGAGCACCTGCCAGGGGATCCCGTACTCGGTCCCGCAGGACTGGTAGATCGGCAGCAAAAAGGGCGGGATCTCGAAGCTGTCGATCAGGAAGTTCGGCACGCCGATCGGGGCGGGGCCGAAGCTGGCGACAGTGAGGCCGGGGTTGGTGTTGGCAGGCGAGCCGTCGGGGTTGCGGAGGGTGGGCTCCTGGATCTTCTGGCGTTCCCCCGCGGCGATCTGCTTGGCGCCCTTGCCCTTCTTGCTCAGCTTGCCGAACAGGCTCTTGCCGCCGCGGGTGGTGGTCCCGCCGGGCTTTTTGGTGGCGCCGCTCCGTGGTGGTCGTCGTCGTGGAGCTGGTGCCGCCGCCGGAGCCACCCGACGCCGGGCCGCCGGAGGTCGAGCCGCCGCCGGAGGTCGGGGCGTTGTACTCGGAGTCGCCGAGCGGGCTGCTACAGCCCGGATCCGATAGGTCGACGAGGCCGTCCCCGTCGTCGTCGGAGAGGTTCGAGCACTGCGGCAGGACAGTTCCGCCACCGCCGCTGGTGGTTGTCGCGCTGGTGGTTGTCGCGCTGGTGGTTGTGGTGCTGGGCACCTGGACCTGCGCGTTCTCCGGCGCGATCGCGACGGAAGTAGCGCTTCCCGCGGCAATAATCGCCAGGGCTCCACCGAGAGCGATGGTTACGAGAAGCTTCTTCGTCATTGGGCTAGCCGATGTTGCCCGCGGACATCTGGGTTGGCGCTTCCAGCCTCCCTGCACCCGCAGGCACATCGGACGCTACTGACTCGCTACCCCCTTTGCAATGCGGAGATCAGACCTGGGGGGACTTGCCAGGCACAGGCGTTGGTCTCGGGCGTCGAGAGCATACTTGACCGAAACAGTAAACAAAGAGCGCCGAGTGTGCCTGGGCAACTCTCACTGGCGCGGTACCGTGCCAGTGAGCGATATGGAGGGCGGCGGCGAAGGAAGCAGGGATCGGGACGCGGTCCGTGGAGAGAGCGCCCTCGGCGAGCTTGCGCAGTTCCTGATCGAGAACCCCTGGATGAACCAGGCCCTGCAGGTCGCCTTCGGCGCGCGTGAGAGAGCATCGCAGGCCGGCGCCACCGTGATCCGGAATCTCAACCTGCCGACGGGCAACGACGTCGACCGCATCGCGCGGCGCCTGCGGGCCCTCTCCGAGCGCCTCGAGGAGGTCGAGGACACGCTCGACCAGCTCAGCCGGGAGATCGCGGAGCTACGGCGGGAGCGCGAGGGGTCGGCGCCGCGAACCTCGCGTCAGGGTTGAGGCCCTAGGGCTGAAGCGGCGACCGATCCCATACGGGCGGCCGCCGCGGCCAGCGCCTCGTCCTCGATCCGCTGCCGGCGGCCCCCCTCGAACATGTCCGAGACCGCGAGCAGGCAGGCGGTCGCAACGCCCAGCCGCCCGCCTAGAGTGAACAGCGCCGCCGCCTCCATCTCGACCGCCACGGCGCCGCGCTTGCGCCAGCCGTTTACTCGGGGACCGTGAGGGCCCGCCTCATTGGGGGTCCCGTCGTAGAAGAGGTCTGTCGTCACCACGCGGGAGGGCGTTGCTCTCCGACCGACGCCCGCCGCCAGCCGGGCCGTCAGCTCCGCATCCGCTTCGACGGCCTCATCCGCGCCAAGCGCCCGGCTCGTGCCGTCCTCGGGGAGCGCCTCGCCGACGACGATCAAGTCTCCGTGTCCGAGCTCCGGGTCGAGCGAGCCGCAGGTGCCCACGCGGATCGCCCGCCGGACGCCGAGTTCGGCGAGCTCCTGGAGGACGATCGCAGCGCTCGGCCCGCCCATGCCGGTGGACTGGATGCTGAGCGGACGCCCCTCCGGCGTCTCTCCCGTATATCCCCAGAGCCCGCGGGCGTGGTTGCTCATCCTCGGCTCGGTGAGCAGCTGCTGGGCCAGCGCGAGGGCTCGGCCCGGGTCGCCGGGGAGGAGAGCGTCCTCGGCGTAGTCGGTGCTCGGTTTCAGGTGATGGGGCATGGCGCCGGCACGCTACAGCGGCGGGCAGAGTGCGGTTCCGGGGTAGGCTTGTCCGAGCCACCGAATTGCCCGACGCGCTCCGCAAACCCAGCGAAAAGTTGACCTCAGGTCGAGGGTCAGGTGCCGGACGAGGAGCTGACAAAGAGAGAGCTCAAGGAGATCCTTGACACGGTCCTCCGGGAGATCGACGTCGACCCGGACGATGGCCCCCGCCTGAGCGCGGCGGCCGCGCCTCTCCGGATCGAGTTCCCCGACCTCAAGCTGGTCCTCAACGTGTCGCGAGCCGACAGTGGCCGACACTGCCTGCGCTGGAACTTCTCGAGGCGCTCCAAGACGCAGCCCAAGCTCCGGCTCTCGATGGAGTCGGCGGTCGCCAACCGGGTTTTTCAGGGAAGAGAGAATCCTGCGATCGCAATCGCCCGCGGCAGGTTGCGCACCCGTGTCGACGACGCCGGCGCGGCCCTGCGCTTCTTCCCCGCCGCCAAGCCCCTGTTCGCCCGCTATCGCGAGGTCGTCGCCGAGAAGTACCCGCACCTCGCAGTTGACTAGGGCCATACTCCCAGAGGTTCACTCGTCGAGCCGGATTGACTTGCCCAGGGGCGGAGGCGTAACCTCGTCTGGCTCGAACAACTCTTGGGCCGGAAGCGGGTCCGCAGTCCGCAGGTCCCCCGGCGACTGGGATCGGCGACAGGACTCCGCGAGGCGTCTCGGCGCCGCTGGCCGACGAGGCGGGCCGACAGCCCGCAGGCGACGGGGTCCTGGGGCCCCGTCGCTTCTTGGAGGGACCGTGGGGCGCTCGATTGGTGGAGGCCGGGGATGAGCCCAGACGAAGCGAACGACGAGGTCAACGCGATCTCACTCGCCGAGGCCAGCAGGTTGGCGGGGATGTCTTCCTCGACGCTGAAGCGCTGGGCGGACGAGGGGCTCGTCCCGGTGCAGGACGGGCGCTGGACGAGAGCCTCGGCGGCCCAGGCCCGCGTGATCGCACGGATGAGGGAGCGCGGTTACTCGGTGGATGCCATCAGGGAGGCGGCGAGGGGTGGGCGGCTCGCCTTTGGATACGCCGAGGACCTCTTCCAGGTCCCCGAGGGGCGGTATACCCGCGAGCAGGCCGCGGAGCTGACCGGCCTCGAGCCCGAGCTGATCGAGCGGCTGATGACGCTGCTCGGGACCCCGCTGAGCGCGGACGGCATGCTCAACGAGGAGGACCTGAAGGCGATGCGGCATTGCGCCAACGTCCTTTCCTCCGGGTTCCCGCTGGTGGCCTTCCTCCAGCTGGTCCGCGTCTACGCCCAATCGATCCGCCGGGTCGCGGACGCCGAGGTCCGACTCTTCCACCTGTACGTGCACGAGCCCCTCATGCACGACGAGGTGCCGCCGCTCGAGATCGCCGAGGAGATGGGAGAGTTGGCGGCTGACCTGCTCCCGGTCACCGGCCCGCTGATGGAGTACATGCACAACCGCTACCTGCGCTTCTACATCGAGCAGGACGTCGTCGGGCACATGGAGGCGGACATCGGTGGAGCGGGCCGCGGCCTGGCCCGCGTCTCGATGACCTTCTGCTTCGTCGACCTGACGGGCTTCACTCGCTACACCGAGGAGGAGGGAGACGAGGAAGCGCTCGACATGATCGAGCGCTTCATCGACACGGTCGAGGCGACGCTGCCCTCGGAGGCCACGATCGTGAAGACGATCGGCGACGAGGTCATGGTCGTCTCACCGGAGCCGGCGACACTGACGGAGTGGGCCGTCGGCTTCCTCGCCCTGTTCCAGGAGAGGCCGCAGCCCCGAGTCGGCATTCACCGCGGCGCGGCGGTATTCAGGGACGGGGACTACTTCGGCGGCGACGTCAATCTCGCCCACCGGGTGGTCTCGCGGGCGCTCGGCGGGGAGGTCCTCGTGACGGAGGCGGTTGTCGAGGCGATCGACGAGTCCGACTTCCTGCGCTTCGACGCGATCGGTGAGGTCGTGCTCAAGGGATTTCCGGAGCCGATCTCGCTCTACATTGCCCGGCCCGCGATGGGCTGAGCAGGCCCGGTTAGGTGAGGCGTGCCCTGGAATTCCAGGCAACGCGCTAAATCCGCGAAAATCGGCGCCATGGCGGCCGCGACGGCGCTTTCCGCCCTCGCCCGCGCGGTGCGGGAGAGCGGTCTGGTGCCGGAGGGCTCTCGGGGCATCGTCCTGGTTTCCGGCGGCGCCGACTCGGCCGCGTCGGGGGCGGGGCTCGTCGAGGTGTTGGGCCCAGGCGCCGTGACGGCGCTCCACCTCAACTACGGCCTCCGTCCTGACTCGGACCTTGACGAGGAGGCCGTCCGCGAGCTCTGCGCGAAACTCGGCACCGAGCTCGAGGTGGAACGGCCGGAGCTGGCCGGCGGCAACGTCCAGGCTGCCGCCCGGGACGCGCGCTACCAAGCTGCCGAACGGCTGCGCCGGGCGCGGGGACTCGACTGGGTCGCCACCGGTCACACTCGCACGGATCTGGCCGAGACGGTGCTCTACCGGCTCGCGACCTCGCCGGGGCGCCGGGCGCTCCTCGGGCTGAGGCCGCGACGGGGCGCGCTGATCCGACCGATCCTTTCCGTGCGGCGCCACGAGGCGCGACGGCTGGCGACCGAAGCCGGTCTGCCATTCCGCGACGATCCGACGAACGTCGAGCCGCTCTATGCGCGCAACCGGATTCGGAACGAGGTCCTGCCCGTGCTGCGCGAGATCGGTCCAGAAGCCGAGGCGACGATCGCCGAGACACAGGCTGAGCTCGCCGAGGAGAGCGAGGCGCTTGAGCGGGCTGCCGCCGAGGCGGTGTCCGAGTCGGGTGCCGATCTCGCCGGTGCGATCAGCCGCGACGCGTTGGGTGCGCTGGATCCGGCGTTGCGCAGGCTGGCTCTGCGGCAGCTGGCGGAGAGAGCCGCCGGCCGGCAGGTGCCGCTCGGCCGCGCGCGGGCGGCGGAGATCTGGCGCCTGGTGGGCGAGCCCGAGGGCGGTGTGATCGAGCTCGGCGGAGGGGTCGAGGCCCAGGTCGAGCAGGGACACGTGCGCTTCACGGCGGGTTCTGCCGGCGAGCCCGCCGAGGCCGCGTTGACGGTGCCGGGGGTCTGTCGCTTCGGCAGCTGGGAGGTGCGCGCCGACCTTCAGGCCGGCGTGCCCAGAGCCGAGAGCCCCGACCTCGCCGTGCTCGATCCGGCGGCGCTCGGCGCCACGCTCGTCGTGCGCAGCTGGCGGGAGGGGGACCGCATGCGCCCGCTCGGTCTCAGTGGAAGCAAGTCGCTCCAGGATCTGTTCACCGATCGCAAGGTGCCGAGGTCGCTGCGGCACGCGCTGCCCATCGTCACCTCGGATGGGCGGATCGCTTGGATTGCAGGGGTTGCCGTCTCCGAGGAGTTCGCAGCGAGGCCCGGCGTCTCCGAAACCGCGGTCCTGAGCGCGGCGCAGGTCGCTCCATAGACTGGGTCCGTGAGCGACGACGCGATCGGGGAGGTGCTCGTCCCGGAGGAGGACCTGCAGCGCCGGGTCGCCGAGCTCGGGGCTGAGGTGAGCCGCGATTACGAGGGTCGCGCCCCCCTGCTGGTGGCGATCCTCAAGGGCGCGGTTCCCTTCCTCGCCGACCTGATGCGCCACTTGACGATCGACTGCGAGCTCGACTTCATGGCGGTCTCGAGCTACGGCTCCTCGACCGACTCCTCGGGCGTGGTCCGGATCCTCAAGGACCTGGACGCCCCGATCGCCGGCCGTGACGTGCTGATCGTCGAAGACATCATCGACTCGGGGCTCACGCTGCATTACCTGCTCCGCAATCTGCAGGCGCGTGGCCCCAAGTCGGTCGAGGTCTGCGCCCTGCTCACCAAGCCGGAGCGCAGGCGCGTGGACCTCCCTGTGCGCTACGTCGGGTTCGAGATCCCCAACCGCTTCGCGATCGGATACGGGCTCGATCACGCCGAGCGGTTCCGCAATCTCTCCTATGTCGCGGCCCTGCGGGAAAACCCTCAGGGCGGTTGAGTCCTGCTGGTACCCTCGCCTGTAGATCCGGGCCCGCATATTCCGCGCATTCCCGGACAAAGGGACACCGACCGTGAGACGTTTTTTCCGAAGCGCTGCCTTTCCGATTCTGATCGTCGTCGTGCTGGCGTTCTTCGCCCAGCGCCTGATCAGCCCTGGCTCGGGCCAGGAGACGCCGGACTACAACACCTTCGTCCAGCGGGTCGAGAACAACCAGATCGAGTCGGTCACCTGGAACACGAAGGACAACTCGCTCAACGTCAAGCAGACCGACGGGACCAGCTACGACGAGGCCTATCCGGACTCCGACGCCGCTCAGGCCCAGCTGCTCAACAACCTCCAACAGCACAACGTCAAGACCGACATCAAGGGCAAGGGCGGCTCGAGCCTGCTGTCGCTGCTCACCTACATCCTGCCCTTCCTCCTCTTCTTCGCCTTCTGGATCTTCCTGATGAACCAGATGCAGGGCGGCGGCTCGCGCGTGATGAGCTTCGGCAAGTCGCGCGCCAAGCGAATGTCGGTCGACGCGCCGAAGATCACTTTCCGTGACGTCGCGGGGGCAGACGAGGCCGTCCAGGAGCTCCACGAGATCAAGGAGTTCCTCGAGAACCCGAAGAAGTTCCAGTCGCTCGGGGCACGGATCCCGAAGGGCGTACTGCTCTACGGGCCCCCTGGGACCGGCAAGACGCTGCTCGCCCGCGCGGTCGCCGGTGAGGCGGGCGTGCCGTTCTTCTCGATCTCCGGCTCCGACTTCGTCGAGATGTTCGTCGGAGTCGGCGCCAGCCGCGTCCGCGACCTCTTCGAGCAGGCCAAGCAGAACTCCCCCTGCATCATCTTCATGGACGAGATCGATGCGGTCGGGCGCCACCGCGGCGCCGGCATGGGCGGCGGCCACGACGAGCGCGAGCAGACCCTCAACCAGCTGCTCGTCGAGATGGACGGCTTCGAGATGAAGGACAACATCATCCTGATCGCCGCCACCAACCGCCCGGACATCCTCGACCCGGCGCTGCTGCGGCCCGGGCGCTTCGACCGCCAGATCGTGGTCGACCGTCCCGACCGCAAGGGCCGCAAGCAGATCCTCGAGGTGCACACCCGTGGCAAGCCGCTCGCCCAGAACATCGACCTCGACGCGCTCGCCGGTCAGACGCCCGGCTTCACCGGCGCCGACCTCGCCAACCTGATCAATGAGGCGGCGCTGCTCACCGCGCGCTCGAGCAAGCGCGAGATCACGATGACCGAGCTCGAGGAAGGGATCATGCGGGTGATCGCCGGCCCGGAGAAGAAGAGCCGGGTGATGTCCGAGAAGGAGCGGCTGGTCACCGCCTACCACGAGCTCGGGCACGCGATCGTCGGGCACCTGCTGCCCAACACCGACCCCGTGCACAAGGTTTCGATCATCAGCCGCGGCCAGGCGCTCGGCTACACGATCTCGCTGCCGACCGAGGACAAGTTCCTCACCACGCGCGCGGAGCTGCTCGACACGATGGCGATGACGCTCGGAGGCCGGGCCGCCGAGGAGATCGTCTTCGGCGAGATCACCACCGGCGCGTCCAACGACCTCGAGAAGGTGACCGAGACTGCGAAGCAGATGGTCATGCGGTTCGGCATGTCCGAGCGCCTCGGCCCGCGAGTCTTCGGCCACGACCGCTCGCTGCCGTTCCTGGGCCGCGAGTTCTCGGCCGAGCCGGATTACTCGGACGAGATCGCGCGCGAGATCGATGACGAGATCCGCCGGATGGTCGAGGACGCACACCAGACCTCGAAGGACATCCTCGGCGAGCATCGCGAGCATCTCGACACGATCTCCAAGATCCTGCTCGAGCGCGAGACGATCGAGGCCGAGGAGTTCATCGCGCTGCTCGAGGGCAAGCCCGAGGAGGAGGTCTTCTCCGACGAGCAGGAGGAGGCCAAGCCGCCGGAGGCCCCGCCCGTCGAGGAGAAGAGCACCGCCCGAGAGGGCGCCCGCCCGCGCCCGCGCCCCCGTCCCGGCCTGGCCGGCGGCAGCGCAGAGATGCGCGCGAACGACTCGTAGTCGCGGTCGAAACTCCGAATAGCGGGCAATGAAGGAGCCCTCGATGGGAGAGCGTGCTCCGGCCAAAACCGGCAATGAACGGAGGGCCCAGGCGTCTCGCTCGGGCCGGCCAAGAGTTGTGGACTCTTTTCGTGCCATAGGCCAGAAGAAGCGTCCACAACTCGCGTCCGGGCGATACTGCGAGGACCATGAGACACGGTCCGGCCCAACCCCTCTTCACTGCCGGTGTACTTGCCGCCACCGCGCTGGTCGTCGGCTGCGGAGGCGGCGGGTCGAACGTCAGCCAGAGCGATCGCGAGAAGGCCGTCGACGAGGCACAGGTCGCCTTCCGCCAGTCGCAGGCGACCGGGCAGGACCTGAGCGCCGGCCCCTGCATCTCGGAGAGCCTGCCCGGCCTGGCCGACTGGGTCGCCGACATCGCGCACGACCCGAGACAGTCGGTGGACGACCAGCCGGCCAACCAGTGCCAGCGGTACCGCTCGGGCGAAGCGCACCACTTCGTCGAGCTGGCGCCGGACGGGCAGCTGATCCGGGCCGAGTAGGAGCGACCTGATGACCGACGCGCGCATCATGGGGATCGTCAACGTGACCCCCGACTCGTTCTCCGACGGGGGCGCCTTCCTCGATCCGGACCGGGCGATTGCGCATGGCCGCCAGCTCGCCGCCGAGGGCGCCGACGTGCTCGACATCGGTGGGGAGTCCACCCGCCCCGGAGCCATGGCGGTAGGGGCTGAGCAGGAGCTGCACCGGGTCCAGCCGGTGATCGAGGGGCTGGTCGGCGCGGGCACGGAGATCTCGATCGACACCTCCAAGGTGGCGGTCGCCGAAGCGGCGCTCGACGCCGGCGCCGCGATGGTCAACGACGTCACCGCGCTCCGGGCGGAGCCCGAGCTGGCCGGGCTCTGCGCCGAGCGGAACTGCGAGCTCGTGCTCATGCACATGCTCGGCGAGCCCCGGACGATGCAGGAGAACCCGACCTACGACGACGTGGTGGATGACGTCAAGGCGTTCCTCGCTGAGCGGATCGAATTCGCGACCTCGGAGGGCATCGGCGAGGCCCGGATCTGGGTCGATCCGGGCATCGGCTTTGGCAAGACGGTCGAGCACAACCTCGAGCTCCACCGCCGGCTCGGGGAGCTCGCCGAGCTGGGCCGCCCGATCGCGTTCGGATCCTCGCGCAAGAGCTTCATCGGGAAGCTGACGGGGGCCGAGGTCGATCAACGGCTGGGCGGCACGATCGCCTCCAACGTGATCGCCTACGCGAACGGCGCCCGCATGCTGCGCGTCCACGACGTTGCGCCGATGCGCCAGGCCCTCATCGTGGCCGACGCGATCCTGGATCCGGACCGCGCGTCAACGGTCATCGACCGCCGTTAGCGGACCGGCTCTCCACGAACTCCCGGATCAGGGCATTGACCTCATCCGGGCGCTCGTACGGCACCCAGTGGCCGGCGCCCGAGATGATCTCGACGCGGAGGCGCGGCACCCATTCGCTCAGCCCACGGGTCAGAGAGGGGAGGAGCGCCAAATCGTTCTCCCCCCAGATCACCAGGGTCGGGACCTCGACCGTCTGCGAGGTGATCTTGGTGGCGTACTCCTCCGGAACCCCACCCGCAGCGACCTGCTCGCCCATGCGCGCGGCGCGGTAGTAGTTGAGGCCGCCTCGCAGGGCGCCAGGGTGCGCCCAGGCCTCGTGGTAGGTGGCGCGGTCGGAACCGGAGAGCTCCGCACCCCGGCCACCGATGCGCCGCATGATGTCGTCCATCATCGAGAAGTCCTTCGCGGCCAGCATCTCCTCCGGCTCCGGCGACGGCTTCGACAGCTCGATCATGTAGTTGACGGCATCGCGCTGCTTGGGGCTCTCGCGGAGTTGCCGGTTCCAGGTGAAGGGCGGAGGCGCGTCGATGATCACCAGCCGCTCCAGCAGCTCCGGGTACTTGAGCGCGAACGCCCAGGCGACGATCCCGCCCCAGTCGTGGCCGACCAGCGAGAGCGGCGCCAGCTCGAGCCGCTCGACCAGCCCGAGGACGTCGCCGAGCAGATGCCGCATTCGGTACGCCTCGGGATCCTCGGGCTTGCAGGAGAGGTTGTAGCCCCGCATGTCCGGCGCATACACCGCGTGGTCGTTGCCGAGATCCGCGAGCTGGCGCCGCCACAGGAACCAGAACTGCGGGAAGCCGTGCAGGAAGAGGATGGGCTTCCCCTCGCCGCGGGCAACGTAATGGATGCGGCAATGCTCCAAGTCGGCGAAGTGATGTTCCAGCTTGGTGCGGGCGATGGCCGCGACAGCCTCTCACGACCCGCTACTTTGGCGGCCGTGGACGAATCGGCACAGTCTTCGGTCGAGGTCGAGGTCCGCGGCCTCTCCATATATACGCACCACGGCGTCACCGACGCGGAACAGGAGGTCGGGCAGCGCCTCGACTTCGATCTCACCTTCGACGTCCCTGATTGCGACGCGGTGCTCACGGATCGCATCGAGGACACGGTCGACTACTCCGAGGTCTGCGACATCGTCGCCCTGGCTGCGACCGAGAAGAGCTACCGGACTCTCGAGCGCCTCTGCCAGGTGGTCGGTGAGCGGCTGATGGAGCGCTTCGACTGCGACTCGGTCCAGGTCCGTGCAGCGAAGCCTGAGCCGCCGGTGCCCTACCAGGTGCAGGAGGCCGGCGTGGAGGTGACGCTCGAGCGGTCCCTCGACCGCGAGTCAGACGACGAGGAGGGGGTCTGAGGGACGTTGACGCGAGGGCGCGCGACAGCGCGACCCGTGACATGTTGGGCTATCTCGGCCTCGGCTCGAACCTCGGCGACCGTGAGGCGCACCTGCGCGGGGCGGTCGAGGGCCTGCGCGAGCATGGTGTCACGGTGGAAGCCGTCTCCTCGCTCTACGAGACCGAGCCGGTCGGCGAGATCACGGACCAACCCGACTTCCTGAACGCCGCGGTCCGGGTGCGCACCGCGCTCGAGCCCGAGGCACTGCTCGACCTCTCCAAGGCGATCGAGACGGAGCACGGCCGGGTCTTCGGCGGGCCGCGGCACGGGCCCCGGCCGATCGACATCGACCTGCTGCTCCTCGGTGAGATCGAGATGAGCACCGAGCGACTCACCCTTCCCCACCCGGAGGTCACGTCAAGGCGATTCGTGCTGCTGCCGCTGCTCGAGCTCGATCCGGAGCTCCGCCTACCCGACGGCACCGGTCTCCAGGCTGCGCTCGAGGAGCTGGGGGAGAGCCAGAGCGTGGAGCGGGTGAGCCCGCCACCGGGCTAGGCACGGAGCCCGGCGATCCACTCCGCGGGGAACACGGACGGCGTCCGGCCGGGGAAGTCGGGGACGATCCGGTTCGCCAGCTCGCCGCAGGGCCTCGGTTCGATGAATGGCCGCAGGTCGTCGAAGCTCATCAGCAGGCGGATGCTCGGTGCGAGCTGGAAGTCCGCGGCGTTCGGCTCGGGGCCGCCGATCACTCCGTCCGCGATCCAGGCATCGATGCGGTCGAGGTCGCTTCGCAGGGTGGCCAGGTCCGCGCGTACGTTGGCATCGGTCGCCCCGTTCAGCCGGGCCGCAGTGGCCACGATCGGACCGCCCGTCTTGACGGCCAGGCCGACCGGCACGCCCAGCCGGGCTCCCTCCGAATAGCTCGCCATCGGTGCGCGGTCGCGCTTGAAGGCCCACCAGCCGAATCGGCGCGGCTTCTGCTGGAACTCGTCGCCCCAGGCCTCGGCCTCCTCGACCTTGGCGCGCTTCTCGTGGTCGGCGGGAAACAGCGCCGGCTCCGGCTGGATCCGGTCGAGCTCGCGGGCGATCTCCCTCGAGCCCTGGATTCGCCTGCCCTCGAGCTTGAGTGCCGGAACGGTCACTCCTGGGAAGCGCTGCATCCGCACCACGCCTTTGGAGATCACCGGTATCAGGTCGACGCGCTTGTAGGGGATTCCCTTGCGGTCCAGCATCAACATCGCGCTGCGCGATGGATGCGACCCTGGGATCACGTAGAGCTTCGCCTCCCCCATGCGCCGCATCTTATTGCGGCCTGGATAATCCGGCCGATGCTGCTGGCGGTGGACGTGGGGAATACGCAGACGCACCTGGGCGTTTTCGAGGGGCAGGAGCTGGCGCGCGACTGGCGCCTCGGCACCGTCCCGAGCGCAACCTCGGACGAGCTCGCAGCCACGATGTTCGACCTGCTGGCGTTGGAGGGACTGAACTTCGGCTCGCTCGACGGCGCGATCGTCTCCACGGTCGTCCCACAGCTTGGGCCCGAGTACGAGCGGCTGACCAAACGGCACATGGGAAAGCAGTGCCTGCTGGTCGGCCCGAGGGTCAAGACCGGCATGCCGATCCTCGTCGATAACCCGCACGAGCTCGGCGCCGACCGGCTCGTCAACGCGGTGGCCGCGCACGCGAAGGTGAAGGGCGCCTGCGTGGCGGTCGACTTCGGCACCTCGACCAACTTCGACGTCGTCTCCGGGGCGGGGGAGTACCTCGGCGGGGTGATCGGGCCCGGCGTCGAGGTCTCGCTGGAGGCCCTGACGGCGCGGGCGGCGAAGCTTCCCCGGATCGACCTCTCCGCGCCGGAGGGACCGATCGGCAAGCACACGCAGGGCGCGATCCAGGCCGGCTTCGCCTACGGGTTCGCGGGACTGGTGGACGGGATCGACCGGCGCCTGTCGGAGGCCCTCGGGGAAAAGGCCACCTTCATCGCCACGGGCGGTCTGGCCCACACGATCGCGCTGCACTGCGAGACGATCGACGAGGTCGACGAGCTGCTCACCCTGCGCGGGCTGCAGCTGATCTACGAGCGCAACACTTAGGGCGTGCAGCCCCCGCTCACATCCCCGTTCCGGATCGGCGACGTGGAGATCGCGAACCGCGTCCTGCTCGCCCCGCTTGCCGGGATCGGCAACTGGTTCGTGCGGCTGCAGGCGCGGCGACACGGGGCCGGGATGGCCGTTTCCGAGATGGTCTCTAGCTTCGGGCTGCACTACCGGAACGAGCGCACGCTCCGGGAGCTGCTTCGGCTACATCCCGATGAGCACCCGGTCTCCGTCCAGCTCTTCGGCCAGGACCCGGAGGTCATGCGCTCGGCGGCCCAGATCGTCGGCGAAGCAGGCGCCGACCTGATCGACATCAACATGGGCTGTCCGGTCCGCAAGGTCTGTAAGACCGGTGCCGGAGCCGCGCTTCTGGCCGACCCGGATCTGGCGGTCGCCATCGTCTCCGCCGCACGGGAGGGCGGCGGTCGACCTGTCACGGTCAAGCTTCGTTCGGGGCTGACGCCTGGGGGCCGCGAGGGCTTCGAGCTCGCTCTGCGCCTCTCGGATGAGGCGGGGGCAGCGGCGATCAGCTTCCATCCCCGCTCGGCGGCCGCCCAGCACAAGGGGCAGCCCGACTACTCGCTCGCCCGCGAGCTCGTCGACCGGATCGCCGTCCCGGTGATCATCTCCGGCGGGCTCGCCACGGCCGACGCCGCGCGGCACGCATACGAGGCCTCCGGTGCCGACGCGGTGATGATCGCCCGGGGGTCGCTGGGGAACCCGTGGATCTTCGAGGCGCTGACAGGCCGTCGTAGCGCAGAGCCGGATCGCCAGGAGGTGATCGCGGAGCTGCTCTGGGTGATGGACCGTGCCGAGGAGCATCTCGGTTCGGATCGCGCCGCCCGCTACCTGCGCAAGTTCTACCCCTGGTATCTGGAGCGATTGGGCGCCGACAAGGATGGCGCCGCCACGCTGCAGGCAAGCGACGACCTCGGCCGCGCCCGCAGGCTCGTGTCCGAGCTCGCGGAGCCCGTGGCGGCGCCGGCCTGAGTCCGGATGGGTTTGACGCCCCGCGTTGCGGCGTGGCGCGAGCGCGGTAGAGACGAGGAGTACGGCGGCCGTCGCATCCACGTCTTCGGGCGCGGCGGCCGAGGGCCGCTCCTCGTCTTCCTGCACGGCTTCCCGTCGAGCTCATATGACTGGCGCCTCCTGCTCGAGCTGGAGACCGAGCACGCCGTGATCGCTCCGGACTTCCTCGGCTTCGGGCTCTCCGAGAAGCCGCGGGACCACGATTACACGCTGCACTGGCAGGCCGACCTGGTCGAGGAGCTCGTACGCCGGCACGGCGATCGCCGGCCAGTTTTTCTGGTTGCACACGACATGGGCACCTCGGTCGCCAACGAGCTGATGGCGCGCGATCTCGACGGATCCTTGGAAATGGAGCTCGTCGGGGTCCTCCTGCTGAACGGGTCGATGGTCCAGGGCGCCGCGAGCCCGACGCTCGGACAGCGGGTCCTCCGCGGCCCGCTCGGGCCGCTCCTCTCGCGCCTTTCGAGCGAGCGCTTCTTCCGCCAGCAGTTCGGCTCGATCTTCTCACCGGGACATCCGCTCACGGACGAGGAGGCCAAGGACCAGTGGGCCCTGATCTGCGCCGGCGGCGGCCGGACGCTCAACCACAAGACGATCCGCTACATGGAGGAGCGCTTCCGCCACGCCGAGCGCTGGCAAGGGGCAATCCGGGACTTCTCGAAGCCCGTATCGATCGCATGGGGCATGCTCGATCCGGTTGCGACCGAGCGGGTTCTCGACGCCGTGCTCGCGCTGCGGCCCTCAGCGCCGCTGGCGCGCTTCGAGGACCTCGGCCACTATCCGCAGATCGAGGATCCCGAGCGGCTGGCCGAAGCCCTACAGGGCGCCCTGTCCGCCTGATCGAGGTCCTCGACCACCTCTCTGGGCGGCGCTATACTGGCGCGCTCCGCCCGGACCCTCGTGATCCCGATCGCGTCGGTGCGGGCTCATTTTTCGCCTTTAGAGCAGGGTTTTTCAAGGCGACCGAAACCACGACAGAGAAGGAATCGAGGAGAGTTGGCACGGGAGACACTGATCACCCCAGAGGGACTCGAGAAGCTCAAGGAGGAGCTCGAGTACCTGGAGAACGACAAGCGCCGCGAGGTGGCTGACCGCATCAAGGCGGCGCGAGAGTTCGGGGATATCGCCGAGAACTCCGAGTACGACGACGCCAAGAACGAGCAGGCGATGCTGGAGCAGCGGATCGCATCGCTCCAGGACCGGCTTCGACGGGCCGCGGTGATCGACAACACGCATCTCGACACCGAGACGGTCGGCGTCGGCGCCGTCGTCCATGTCAAGGACCAGAAGTCCGGCAAGTCGCAGAAGTTCCAGATCGTCGGATCCGCCGAGGCGGACCCGGTGGAGCACAAGCTCTCGAACGAGTCGCCGATCGGCAAGGCGCTGATCGGGAGCAAGAAGAACGAGGTCGTGACGGTGGAGACCCCGCGCGGCCCCAAGAAGAAGTTCAAGATCACCAAGATCGAGGCTGCTTAGCCCGCAATAGGCTCCCCGTGGTGAACGAGGGGCCAGAGCACGCGCGGTCCGACCTGCTTTCCGAGCGGCGGGCCAAGCTCGAGCGTCTCCGTGAGGCGGGCGTCGAGCCGTACCCACACGGCTTCCCGGACCGGACCGAGATCGCAGCGGTCAGGGAAGCGCACGAGGAGATCGAGCCGGGCGAGGAGACCAGCGATCGCTATCGGATCGCGGGCCGCTTGGTCGCTCGGCGCGGACATGGCAAGGCCTCCTTTCTGGACCTGAAGGACGGGACCGGCCAGATTCAGGTGCAGGCGAGGGTCGACGAGCTCGGCGACGCCTACGAGGGGCTCCTTTCGTTGGACATCGGCGACATCGTCGGCATCGAGGGGACCGTGTTCGCATCGAGGAGGGGCGAGCTCTCGATTCGAGCGGATGCCTGGGAGCTTCTCTCCAAGAGCCTGCGGCCGCCGCCCGAGAAGTTCCACGGGCTCGAGGATGTGGAGACTCGCTATCGCCGGCGCGAGCTGGACCTGATCGCGAACGAGCAGACCCGCGATCTGTTCCTGAAGCGGGCCCGGACCATCGCCGCGGTTCGCCGCTGGTTCGATTCGCGCGGCTTCATCGAGGTGGAGACGCCTGTGCTCCAGCCTCTCTACGGCGGCGCGCTCGCCCGGCCCTTCACCACCCATCACAACGCGCTCGACCGCGACCTCTACCTGCGGATCGCGACCGAGCTCTACCTGAAGCGGCTCATCGTCGGCGGAATCGACAAGGTCTACGAGCTCGGCAAGGACTTCCGAAACGAGGGGATCTCGCACAAGCACAACCCAGAGTTCACGATGCTCGAGTGGTACGAGGCCTATGCCGACTACAACGACACCGCCAACGAGCTCGAGGCGCTGATCTCCACGGTCGCGCAGGAGGTGCTCGGCACCACCAAGATCGAGCGCGAGGGCGAGACCATCGACCTGGCCCCGCCCTGGCGCCGGGTCACGCTGCGCGACGCGATCAAGGAGCGGACTGGCATCGACGTGCTCGAGCATCCCTCGCGCCAGCAGCTCGCCGAGGCGATGGACAGCGAGCCCGACCCGGAGGAGGGCTGGGGGAAGCTGGTCGATGGTCTCCTCTCCAAGAAGGTCGAGCCCACCCTGATCCAGCCCACCTTCGTCGTCGACTACCCGGTAGAGCTCTCGCCGTTCGCCAAGCGCCATCGAAGCGAGGAGGGACTGGTCGAGCGCTGGGAGGCGTTCGTGGGCGGCATCGAAATCTCCAACGCGTTCACCGAGCTGAACGACCCGGATGAGCAGCGCCGCCGCTTCGAGGCCCAGGCCGAGGAGACCGCCAGGGGGGACGAGGAGACCCAGCCCTACGACGAGACCTTCGTCGAGTCGCTCGAGCAGGGAATGCCCCCGACCGGCGGCGCGGGCCTAGGGATCGACCGGTTGGTGATGATCCTGACCGGGGCGAAGACGCTCCGCGAGGTCGTCCTCTTCCCGGCCATGCGGAGCTAGCCCGGCTCGGTCGGCGGAGTCGGGGTCGGTCTCGGATGGCGCCTTATTGCCGCCGGCCCCCGCGCGGATCACGCGGAACGCCCAGGCGATAGGGACGGCGATCAGCGCCACGACTGCTGCGATCGCGGGCCAGACGATCAGCACGCCGAGCCCCTGGCGCGCACCTTTCGGCCCCAGCTCCGTAGCCGATCCGCTGCTCCCACGCGCGGCACGGTAGCGATCCGCGCGGGTCGCACGTAAAGCCGGCACCACGGGGTCCGAATCGCAGGCTTTCCGCACCTTGCAGGGAGTTCTCTTGCCAGGCATGGAACGTGCCTGGCGCGTGAACCCCCCTGGCTATACTTTGGCTTCGCCGTCCCCGACAGAACCGGAGGTCAGATCAGAGATCGGCGGCCAGGAGCCGATACGGATTGGGCCCCCGGGGAGTCTGCGTCCCCTGACCACTACTTAATCCAAGGCCAATCCGCCTACCGCAACCAAACGTAACCGGAGCGATTGAAGAGCAGAGAGCGACTGACTGAATGTTCGAGAGATTCACAGAGAGAGCCCGTCAGGTCGTCGTCCTCGCCCAAGAGGAGGCGCGGACTCTCAAGCACAACTACATCGGCACCGAGCACATCCTCCTTGGACTCCTCCGAGAGGAGGAGGGCCTTGCCGCCCGCGTGCTCGAGTCGCTGGACATCACGGTCGAGCGCGTCCGCTCGCAGGTCGTTCGCATAGTCGGCTCCGGCGAGGAGGTCACCGCCGGCCAGATCCCCTTCACACCGCGCGCCAAGAAGGTCCTCGAGCTCGCGCTCCGCGAGGCCCTCTCGCTGGGCCACAACTACATCGGCACCGAACACATTCTGCTCGGCCTGGTCCGCGAGAACGAGGGCGTGGCGGCGCGCATCTTGCTCGACTTCGACGCCGACTCCGAGAAGATCCGCAACGAGGTCATCCGGATGCTCTCCGGCCCCGGCGGTCGCCGCCAGGGTGCCGGCGCGGGCGGCGGCGAGGGCAAGAAGTCCTCGAAGCTGCTCGACCAGTTCGGCCGCAACTTGACCAAGCTCGCCGCCGAGGGCAAGCTCGACCCGGTGATCGGCCGCGAGATCGAGATCGAGCGGATCATGCAGATCCTCTCCCGACGCACCAAGAACAACCCGGTGCTGCTCGGTGAGCCCGGCGTCGGCAAGACCGCCGTAGTCGAGGGCCTGGCCGCCCGGATCACCAACGGCGAGGTCCCGGAGCTGCTCAAGAACAAGCAGATCTACACGCTCGATCTGGCCGCCCTGGTCGCGGGCTCCAAGTACCGCGGCGAGTTCGAGGAGCGCCTCAAGAAGGTGATGAAGGAGATCACCCAGCGCGGCGACATCATCCTGTTCATCGACGAGCTCCACAACCTGGTCGGCGCCGGCGCCGCCGAGGGCGCGATCGACGCGGCCTCCATCCTGAAGCCGGCCCTGGCCCGCGGCGAGCTGCAGACCATCGGCGCGACGACGCTCGACGAGTACCGCAAGTACCTGGAGCGGGACTCCGCGCTCGAGCGCCGCTTCCAGCAGATCAAGGTCGAGCAGCCCTCCACCGAGGAGACCGTGAAGATCCTCGAGGGCCTGCGGGAGCGCTACGAGCAGCATCACCGCGTGAAGATCACCGACGAGGCGCTCGAGGCCGCCGCCGAGCTCGCCGATCGCTACATCTCCGACCGGTTCCTTCCGGACAAGGCCATCGACCTCGTCGACGAGGCCGCCTCGCGCATGCGCATCAAGTCGATGACCCAGCCCCCCGTATATCGCGACCTCGAGGAGGAAATCGAGACGACGCGGCGTGAGAAGGAAGCCGCGATCGACGCCCAGGAGTTCGAGAAGGCCGCCAACCTGCGCGACCAGGAGCGCCGCCTCACCAACAAGAAGAAGGAGCTCGAGCACGAGTGGACCTCGGGCGAGGGAGGCGAGCGCCCCGAGGTCGGCGAGGAGGAGATCGCCGACATCGTCGCGATGTGGACCGGCATCCCAGTCTTCAAGCTCACCGAGGCGGAGTCCAAGAAGCTCGTCCGCATGGAGGACGAGCTGCACAAGCGGGTGATCGGTCAGGACATGGCGATCACCGCGGTCTCAAAGGCGATCCGCCGCTCGCGCGCCGGGATCAAGGACCCGAAGCGCCCGGCCGGCAGCTTCATCTTCCTCGGCCCCTCTGGCGTCGGCAAGACCGAGCTGGCCAGGACCCTCGCCGAGTTCCTGTTCGGCGACGAGGACGCGATGGTCCGCATCGACATGTCGGAGTACATGGAGAAGCACGCCGTCTCGCGCCTGGTCGGCTCGCCCCCGGGCTACATCGGCTACGACGAGGGCGGCCAGCTCACCGAGGCCGTGCGCCGCAAGCCGTATTCGGTGCTGCTGCTCGACGAGATCGAGAAGGCCCACCCCGACGTCTTCAACATTCTCCTGCAGATCCTCGAGGACGGCAGGCTCACCGACGCCCAGGGGCGGACGGTGGACTTCCGCAACTCGATCGTGATCATGACCTCGAACATCGGGGCGCAGGACATCGCCCGCAACACCCCGCTTGGCTTCGCCATTTCCGACGAGGGCGGCATCACCTACGAGGACATGAAGTCCCGGATCATGGGCGACCTCAAGAAGGTCTTCCGGCCCGAGTTCCTCAACCGGATCGACGAGGTGATCGTCTTCCACAAGCTGACCAAGGACGAGATCATGGAGATCGTCGACCTGATGGTGGATCGCGTTCGGGCCCAGGTGGCCGAGCACGAGCTGCAGCTCGACCTCTCGAAGGACGCCAAGGAGCTCCTCGTCGACAAGGGCTGGGATCCGGCGATGGGCGCCCGCCCGCTGCGCCGGGCGATCCAGCGCTACGTCGAGGACCCGCTCGCCGACGAGGTGCTGAAGGCCGGGGAGATGGACCCGGGCTCCACTGTCCAGGTCGATCGCGACCCGAAGGGCGACGAGGAAGAGCACCCGCTGAAGCTCAAGATCGTCAAGCCGCGCAAGCGGCCGGCGCAGAAGAAGAGCGAGCCGGAGAAGGTGGGCGTCGGAGCCTCGAAGAAGAGCGACGGCGACGAGGAGCCCGGCGACGGCGCCGATCCCGAGCCGCCCGCGGAAGACAGCACCAAGTAGCGATCTGCGGCACCAGCCGGTAGCTCCTCGCTGCAAGTGGCTGCTCACCCGCCGCCTGATCGATCCGCTCTACCGGACCGTGCTGATCCCGGCATTCGGTTTCTTCGGCCTGCTGTTCGGCGCCTGGTACGTGGGGATCGGCTAGCGGTCGCGGGCGATCGCCGGCCGAACCCGGCTCGGTACGGTTGATCCGTGCGAGAGCCAGGGCTGAGCGCAATCGGAAGCTGGAGCGGCGGGCGCTATCTGCGCTTCGGTGAGGCGATCGAGCCGGAGCGGCTCGAGTCTCTGCTCCGTCCCGGCGACGGCATCGGCACGGTGCTTACCGCGGACGTCTACGGGCAGGGGGAGGCCGACACGCTGGTCGGCCGGGCGCTGGCCGGAATCCCTCGGGACGAGTTCAGCCTGGTCGGAGCCATCGGCCACGACTTCTACGCCGGTGAGCGCGACGGCCCGCGCGGCTTCCCGCGCTTCACCGATCGGGCATTGCGCGGCCCGGACGAGTACGCGGGATACCTGCGGATGGCCGCGGAGCGCAGCCTCGAGCGGCTCGGGCAGGACCGCTTCGACGTGCTGCTCCTCCACAATCCGGACCGGACCGGCTACGAGAGCGAGGCGGTCTGGGATGGGATGGCGGCGCTTCGTGAGGCCGGGCTCACCGACGCGATCGGCGTTGCCCCGGGTCCCGCCAACGGCTTCACGCTGGATCTCGTCGGCTGCTTCGAGCGCTTCGCCGATCGGATCCACTGGGCGATGATCATCCTCAACCCGTTCGAGCCCTGGCCCGGCGAGCTCTGTCTCGACGCCGCGTCCCGGCAGGACGTCCGGGTGATCACCAGGGTGGTGGACTACGGCGGGCTCTTCTGGGACGACGTCACGCCTGAGACCCAGCTGCCACCGGGCGATCACCGATCCTTCCGGCCGGAGGGCTGGATCGCGGAGGGCCGAGCCAAGCTCGATCGGCTGCGGCCGATCGCCGAGCGGGCCGGCCTCACCCCGATGCAGCTGGCCTGTCAGTGGGACCTCGCGCATCCGGCGGTCGAGTGCGCGGTACCGACGCTGATCCAGGAGATGGGGGAGGGGGCCAGGCCGATCGAGGAGAAGCGCTCCGAGCTATCGGCCCTGCCTCCCGAGAACCGCCTCAGCCCCGCCGACGTCGCGGAGATCCGCATGATCGGCGACAACACCGGCTGCATGGCGCTCAAGGGGGCCACGCCGGATCACGTCGGCCAGGAGCGCCCCGATAGGTGGCCGGTCAGCTCCGAGCTGGCCGATGTCGCCGGTCGCTGGGGGATCGATCAGGAGCGGGATCTGCGGCAGGCCTCAACGGCAGCCCGCTAACCTCGAAGCGGTCCCGTCGTCGCCAGGGACGCGAAATGACCGCAGTGATTGCAGCGATCAGGAGAGTTCTAGTCGGCACGGGCTCGACCGCGGTCACGCTCATCGGAGCCCTGCTGATCGGCTTCGGCGTGCCGCTCTTCTGGATCTTCATCGCCTCGCAGTTCTATGGGAAGACGGGGGCCGTCAACGGGCCGGTCGCGGTCTTCATCGGCACCGGGATCCTGGTCTCCTACTACGGCCTCCTCCTGATCGCCTCCTGGATCCGGGCACGGCTGCTCAGGCGGGAGGCTCAGGGAAGGCGCGGCCCGCGCGACCCCTGGAACCGCAGCATGCGCGACACGCCGTATCGGCCCGGCCAGCATCGCAGCGACCCGGTCGAGAGGCTGTTCGTCGCTACGGCGATCGTCTCCCTGATCGCCTTCCTGATCTGGTTCGCCTTCTTCGCCGGCGCGCCGTTCCCGAACAGCCCGGCCTAGTCCCGACGGCCGGCATTCGAGCGCGCAAGATCCGGCACATCCCGCGCGGGAAGCGTCGGGCGCCACCCCTAGCCTGACGGGATGGCCGGGAAATCCGTCTCTTATCGCTGCTCGGAGTGCGGGCACGCCGCCCCGACCTGGACCGGACAGTGCTCTGGCTGCGGGGCCTGGAACACGCTGGAGCAGTTGAGCGCTCCCTCGCCGGCCAGCCGCGGCGGTGGCGCGCGGCGGAGAAGCGTGCCGAAGCCGGTGCCGCTTCGCGACGTGAAGGCCCAGCGGTCCGTGCGCCTGGGCACCGGCATCGCCGAGCTCGACCGAGTCCTTGGCGGCGGTCTCGTGCCCGGCTCGCTCGTCCTGCTCGGCGGGGCGCCAGGGATCGGCAAGAGCACGCTGGCGGGGATGGCGCTGGCCAACATCGCCGGGTCGGGTCAAGCGGTGCTCTACGTCTCGGGCGAGGAATCTGCCGCGCAGGTCCGGAGGCGCGCCGAACGCCTGGGGGAGGCGGCGCTCGGTGTGCCGATGCTCGCAGAGCCCTCGCTCGAGTCGGTGCTTGCAGCGCTGGAATCCGAGCGCCCCGCGGCCTGTGTGATCGACTCGGTCCAGACGCTAGCTATCCCCGACGCCGCGCCCGGCAGCGTCGGGGCGGTCCGCGCCGCGACCTCGGCGCTGCTCGAGACCGCCAAGCGGCTCGAGGTCACGCTGATCCTGATCGGGCACGTGACCAAGGAGGGCTCGCTCGCAGGGCCTCGGGCTCTCGAGCACCTGGTCGACTGCGTCCTGCACTTCGAGGGCGAGCGGGAGCGGACCTTCCGCACCCTGCGTGCCCTGAAGAACCGCTTCGGCGCAACCAGCGAGGTCGGTGTCTTCGAGATGCGCCAAGGCGGGCTGGTCGAGGTCGCGGATCCCTCCGCCCGCTTCGTCGGCGAGGCACGGCCCGCGCCGGGATCGGTGGTGCTCTGCGCGATGGAGGGGACGCGTCCGCTGCTGGTCGAGGTGCAGGCACTGGTCGCTCCGACCGAGATCGTGCCCCCGCGCCGCACCGCGACCGGCGTCGATCGCAACCGGTTGGCCCTGGTGCTCGCGGTGCTGACCAGGCATGCAGGGCTCTCCCTTTCATCGGCCGACGTCTTCGTCAACGTTGCCGGCGGCGTGCGCGTGGACGAGCCGGGCGCCGACCTGGCAGTGGCGCTGGCAGTGGCGTCGGCTCACTCGGGCCGCGCCCTGGAGACTGATGGCAAGCCGCTCGCCTGCTTCGGCGAGGTCGGCCTCACAGGCGAGGTGCGCTACGTGGCTCATGCGGACCGGCGGGTTGCCGAGGCCCGGAAGTTCGGCCTGGACCGCATCCTCGGCCCGCCGCCTGGAGAACAGCCAATCGCGGGTCTCTCAGCTGTGGGAAGTCTGAAGGGCGCGCTGTCTGGCGGGTGGCGTCGTGGGGGGCCCCGTCCGAGGACAACGCCGTTGACCGCAGGACGGAGGGACCCACGGGGACAGGACCCGCCCGCCAGGGCCGCTTGACAAGGCCTTTCCCGACCTATCCAGACGGATTTCGCCGTAAATCAACCTCCTTTGCTTTCTGCTTTCATCAGACGCGATGGCGTCTTCGCTTCCCGGCGACGATCTACAGGAATTGGAGGCGCGACAGGACCCGCGACTTCTGCGAGCCCTCGACATCGTTGCCCCCGGCACCGCGCTGCGCGAGGGCATCGACAACATCGTTCATTCCCGTAGCGGCGGGCTGATCGTGATCGGAGACCCAGAGGAGGTCTCCTTTCTCTTTTCGGGGGGGATCAACCTCGACATCGATTACACCCCGGCGCTGCTCTATCAGGTGGCGAAGATGGACGGGGCCATCGTCCTCAACGAGCAGGCGACCAGGATCGTCTGCGCCAACGTCCAGCTGATGCCGGACCCGACGATCCTCTCGTCGGAGACCGGCACCCGGCACCGCACCGCGGAGCGCGTCTCGAAGCAGACCGACGCCCTGGTCGTGGCGATCTCGGAACGGCGCGACGTCGTCTCGCTCTACCTGGGCGGGATGAAGTACATCCTCCAGGACATACCGGCGGTTCTGGCCAAGGCGAACCAGGGCCTCGCCACCCTCGACAAGTACCGCGCCCGGCTCGACGCGGTCTCCACGCGGCTCACCCGTCTCGAGTTCGAGGGCGCCGCCGTTCTCTACGAGGTTCTTTCGGTGCTGCAGCGCGCCGAGCTGGTGACGCGGATGGCCGTGGAGGTCGAGCGCTACATCGTCGAGCTCGGCACGGAGGGCCGGCTGATCGAGATGCAGCTCGAGGAGACGATGGTGGGGGTCGCCGCCGACAAGTCAGCGCTGATCCGCGACTACTCGGTCGAGGACACCGAGGAGAACCTCGCCACCACGCTCGCTGCGATCGCGCGCATGCCTCACCAAGACCTGCTCGACTTCGGTCGCCTCGCCGAGCTGCTCGGCTACGACCGCAAGGTGTCGACACTCGACTTCCCGGTTTCACCCCGCGGCTACCGGGTGCTCGGGCGCATCCCGCGCCTGCCGAAGCTGGTGGTGCAGCGGATCATCCGCGAGTTCGGCGGACTCGAGGAGGTGCTCGCCGCGCGCGACGACGACCTCGAGGCGGTCGAGGGCGTGGGCGCCGGGCGCGCGAAGGACATCCGCGAGGGTCTTCGCAGGCTTCAGGAGGTCGACCCGGTCGACCGCTACTTACAGAGTTGACGGCCCGTCAGGTCGTCACGACGAAAGGAGAGACCAATTTCAGAGGTAACAGCAGAGGAGGTACTGGACGAGGCGGCTGTTGCCGACCTAGAGGTTGAGGCGCCCGTCTGCATCTTTGAGGTCGGCGACAACGTCGTCTATCCCCACCATGGAGCGGGAGTGGTTCTCAAGAAGGCAACGAAGGACCTAATGGGCGAAAAGCGGGACTACCTGACCATCAACATCCTCCACAACAACATGACCGTGATGGTCCCCTGCGAGAACGCCCACCGCGCCGGGCTGCGCCGCGTGATCGATGAGGAGCAGGTCAAGAAGGTGATCGGTGTCCTCACCGACGAGGTCTCGGAGATGCCGAAGAACTGGAACCGTCGCTTCAAGCACAACCGCGAGAAGATCAAGACCGGCGACGTCTATGAGCTCGCTGAGGTGGTTCGCAACCTCGCGATCAGGGAGTGGGAGAAGGGACTTTCGACCGGCGAGAAGCAGATGTACACCCGTGCCAAGAAGATCCTCGCCTCCGAGTTCATGTACGCGCTCGACAAGGACGAGGACGGTGCGGAGACCTACCTGGACGAGCTGCTGGAGGAGCGCTTCGGCGCCGCAAAGGCGACCGCCTAACCAGGCTGGGCCCGCCGCATCGGCCGTGATCGCGGCCGCCGGCTCCGGGGACCGACTCGGAGCCGGCGGCCCGAAGGCATTCGTCCAGGTCGCCGGACGTCCGCTGCTCGACTGGTCGCTCGACGCCTTCCGGGACGCGTCGAGCATCGGCGAGGTCGTCGTCGCCGCCCCGCCGGGTCAGGAAGACTCCGTCGCGGAACGCGGGGTCGTAGCCGTCGCGGGCGGGGCGCACCGCTCCCAGTCGGTCGCGAACGCGCTAGCGCTTTGCGCAGGTGAGATCGTCGTCGTCCACGATGCTGCCCGGCCGCTGATCACCCCAGGGCTGATCGACGCCGTGGTCGAGGAGTTGGTGGCCGATAACGACGCAGCGGGCGTGATCGCGGCGACGCCGGTCACCGACACCATCAAGCAAGCAACCGAGGCGGGCCAGGTGGAGCGGACGCTCGACCGGGCTGGCCTCTGGGCGGTCCAGACGCCCCAGGCCTTCCGGGCCGAGGCGCTTCGGGACGCCCTTGCCGACTCGGACTCGCTGCCCGACGCCACGGACGACGCGGTGCTGGTCGAGCGCCGGGGCGGGCGGCTCCTGATCCACTCGGCCTCGACCGACAACATGAAGGTGACGTCGCCATTCGACCTGCACGTTGCCGAGCTGCTCTTGCGTGAGCGCGGCTATCGCCGGATCAGCACGTAGACCAGCGCCACCGCGAAGGTGAGTTGGCCCACCCCGAGCGCGGTGCCGAGGTTCTTGGCGCCAAAGAGCTCGGCGATGCCCACCCCGACCGCGAAGGCGGCGAGCACGATGGCCAGCTTGGCGAGCACGGGGCGGACTCTAGTGTCGCGCCCAACTGGGCAGCGCGGACTAGATCGTCAGCGCGAGGGCGCCCCCCAGCGCAGCGAAGCCGAGCATCGCCCAGGCAACGTAGTCGCCGATCTGGCCGGAGTGCAGCCGTCGCAGTCGCAGCACGGCGAGACCCAGCGGTCCCGCCGGCCTCTCCGACGGGGCAAATGGGCGGCGTTGGCGGAGCAGTGCCGCGCCGAGAACCAATGAGCCGGCGGCGGTGAGCAGCCCCAGGCCCACCGAGTGCACAGCGGTGCCGGGATGATCGGCAGAAGGCAGTGCCGGTAGAGGCTGGCCAAGTACGGAAGCGTCGTAGAGGCTCCGGTCGGTGAAGCGCGCCGCGGCGTCCTGGATGTGGTGCGCGAATCCCGGGAGAGACGCGAACGCCAATCCGGCGAGAATCAGGATCGTGGCGCTGACCATGACGACGTTCGGCGTGAAGCCGGGCGCGCCCTCGAATTCGCTCTCCTCCCGATCGGCTTCGAGCGCCTCAGGGCCCGCGCCGCGTCCGAGAAAGATGCGCCCCGCCGCGCGTAGGAGCGCGCCCGAGGTGAGAACCGTGGCCGCCACGAAGACGGCAGCAATCCAGCCATAGCCGACGTCCGCCGCCGCGTCCTCGACCAGCGCCTTGCCGGAGAACGCACCGACGAAGGGCAACGCGGCCAAACCCATCGCGCCGGCGACGAACAGGGCCGCCACCAGTCGCGGCACCTCCGATCCCCGGCCCTGCAGGTGGAGCTCGTGCACCGAGGCACAGCGGTGAATCAGGATTCCGATGCAGACGAAGAG
Organism: uncultured Solirubrobacterales bacterium; assembly: GCA_963695675.1. Classification (GTDB taxonomy): domain Bacteria; phylum Actinomycetota; class Thermoleophilia; order Solirubrobacterales; family 70-9; genus DASUPK01. The sequence continues at coordinate 405,297 of CAVOGY010000005.1, read as the reverse complement.
CCCGGCGCGAATCAAACCATCGGCGGGCACGAGCAGTGCCGCCGCGGCCAGGCCGGCCGGGAGTCAGCAACGCGATGCCGATCAGCCCCAGTCCGATCTGACTGACGGTGACGAATGCGAGCAGCCGCTTGAGATTCGACTGGAACAGGCACATGACGGCCCCCAGCAACGCGGTCAGCACGGCGAAGCCGACCAGCACGGTCCTGATGCCGTCGGCATGGGCTCCCAGGGCCCCATCGAAGACCGTCCAGTACACGCGGGCGACCGCGTAGATGCCGAGATCGCTCATCACTCCGGTGAAGACGATCACGACGGGCGTCGGGGCGACGGTGTAGGCGTCCGCGAGCCAGAAATGGAAGGGGACGATTGCGGCCTTGACCAGGAAGCCGCCGACGATCGTGGCGAAGGCGACGATCACCAGCCCGTCCGCGGGCCGGGTGGCGAGCACGGCGCCCGCCTGGGCCATGTTGAGCGCGCCGGTCCGGCCGTACAGCAGGGCGATTCCGAACAGGATCAACATCGCCCCGACCGTGTTCGTGACCGCGAAGCTGAGCGCGCCCTGCAGGGGTGGCCGCTCGATCCGAAGCGCCGTCAGCGCGTAGGCGGAGACGCTCATCACCTCGAAGAAGACGAACAGGTTGAAGAGGTCGCCGGAGAGCGCGAACCCCACCAAGCCGCCGAGGAAGACCAGCAGGAGGGCATGGAAAGAGGGCCCCTCGGTGTCGAAGTATCGCCAGGTGAAGACAAGGGCCGTCGCGACCAGCATCGCCGCGAGTGTGGCCAGCCCCGCGCCAAGCACATCGAAGGCAGTGGTGATGCCGATCACGGAGCCGCCCGGCAAGGGTCGCCAGTCGCCGAGGTAGGAGACCACGGGGCCACTGGAGCCGATCGCATCGATCAACAGGGCGACGCAGAAGAGCGCGGTCACTCCGGCGACGGAAGTGGCGATGAGGTCGTCCGCCGTGCGCCAGGGCTTCATGGCTGCCAGCACGGCGGCGGTGGCGAAGGGAATGCCGATGGCGAGCGGCGCGACCTCGGACATCAGTGCTGCCTCCTGATCCGCATCCGCGACATCAGTCCCTGAGGGGGTCGAGCTCGTCGGGGTCGAGCGTGCCGAAGCGCTTGAAGACCTGCACGGCTATGGCGAGCAGAAGGGCGGTGACCGTCGCGCCGACGACGACGTCCGTCAGCGTCAACGCTTGGACGACCGGGTCCACCGCCGGGGTGCCCACCGGGACGTCGGCGAAGACCGGGGCGACGAAGTCCCTGCGAAAGCCGATCCCGAGCAGCAGCAGATAGGTGGAGGATTGGGCGACGCTGAGGCAGATCACGAGGTGGATCAGGTGCCGGCTGGTGACGACGCCGTAGAGGCCGATCAGGAAGACCCAGACGGCGACCAGGTAGGGAGCGATGCTCACTTGCCGGACCTCCGGCGCAGGATCAGCAGCTGGTCGAGGAACTCCGAGAGCAGCAGGACGAAGCCTCCCGCGACCTCGAAGCCGACCGCGAAGCTGAGCAGGGGGATAGTCCCGGCGGAGACCAGCGAGCCGGGCGTCCGGACCGGCAGGAAGTTCTCCAGGAAGGCGGCGGCAAAGATGATCCCGCCCACTCCGATCAGCACGAAGGCAGCGGCCCCGCCCGCCTCGGAGACCTCGACCAGGCTCAGCGGGCGTACTCGGCGCAGGGCGACGTATTCGCCCCCGATGTAGATCAGGAGCAGGCCACTGGCCGCGACGACACCGCCCTGGAACCCGCCGCCCGGGGTCAGGTGTCCGTGTGCGGTGATGTAGACCGCCAGCAGGACCGTGAACGGGACCAGCAGGACGGTCAGCAGCCTCAGCGCCGCGCTGGGCGGGGGCGGCCTGCGCTCGGGCGCGTCGTCGTCGATTGCGCCCATCCGCTCATCCCGCGTCTCCCTGAGCAGCAAGGTCAGACCGAGGACCGCCGCAAAGAGGATGAACTCCTCGCCGAGCGTGTCAAAGCCGCGGTAGTCGAAGTTCACGGCCGTGACGACGTCCGTGGTGCTGCGCTGCGGCACAGCCAGGTGATCGACGAGCTGCCCGTAGAGCGGAGAGAAGGTGCCGAAGTCCGGCAGCCCGGTGAGGCCCCAGATCAGCAGGGCAGCCAGGCCGCCCCCGCCCAGGAGGAAGATCCTGCGTCGAGTTTCGAAGGAGATCTCGCCCCGGCGGCGGCGGGGCTGTGGCTGACTCACCGGCGGGTCTTGGCGATCGCCAGCAGGATGATCGTCGGCAGCGCGACCGCGCCGATCACGATGTTGGAGAGCGCCACATCCGGTGCCTGGAAGCTGAAGAAGAGGGCGCCGAGCGTGAGGCCGTAGAGGCTGGCCACCACCGCCTGGCGGGTCGGATCGCGGGCGGCCACAACCGCCCACGCGCCGAGCGCGACGAGGGCCAGCGCGACGATCTGTACGGCCTCGAGTGCGTCGCTCACTCGAGACGTCCCCTCTCGCGGATGCGGGCGGCCCGCGCAGTGGCGTGGACCAGCGCGGGACCGAGCGTGATGACCAGAACCGCGACGATCGCCGACTTCACGCCGCCCTGCGAGAAGAGGCCGTAGTGGATCGTCACCGCGACCGCCAAGGCCAGCGGGGTGAATGTCGAGGCCGGGCCGGTGAAGTGAAGGCGCGCGTAGACGGTGCTCCCCACCAGGATTCCCACCACTGACGTCAGCTGCATCGCGACGCCGAAGGCGAGCAGGGCGGCAACCACTATCTCGGTGCCGCTCACAGCCAGCGCTCCAGGAAGCGGGCGTATGCCAGGCTGCCTGCGAAGGTGAGCACCGCCGAGACGATCGCCAGGTCGAAGAACGGTTCGCGTCCGGTACCCGCCGCGAGCAGGAGCAGCACCAGCGTGGCGATGTCCCCGCCGACATTGAGCGCAACCAGTCCGTCCTGGGGCGATGCCCGGACGGAGAAGACGATCAGGGGACCGATCTGCGCGAGCAGGACGGCCGCCGCAATCAGGTAGTAGGAGGTCACCGCTCGCGCCGCTCCGGGTTGATCAGCTCGTGCACGATCATCAGCTCGCGATCGACGTCGATCTCGAGCACGAAGGCGTTCGGGGGAAACGAGCGTCCGGCGGTGAGCAGTGCCCGCTTGGTGGCCGCCTCGCTCTCGTCGGCCGGCAGGCTGACCGGGATGCGGCGGAAGCTGCCTCTCCTGGCCGGGCCTCCCGCCAGCTGGCGCGCCAGGGCGCCGAGCACCCAACCCGTCTCCACGAGGGTCTGCCAGGGGAGCCTCCAGGCCGGAAGGATCCACTCCCCGCGGGGCCGGAACCTGAAGAGCCGTTGACGGGCGAGCGCCACCGCCGCGGTCGCGGCCAGGGCAGATGCACACAGCCCCAGCACCTGCTCGGCGAGGACCAGTTTGTCGATCAGGACGAACCAGGCCAGGTTGAGTGCGACAAACCAGACGAGCCAGGCCCGGACCATGCGCCCGTTCTACTGGCCGGGCCAGACGCTCAGGCGCGGATGCCGCCGGCTGGGTAGCTTGATGCCCGATGCTCACCGACTACCACCTGCATCTGCGCCAGGACGACCTCGGGGCGACCGCGGCCGAGCACTTCACGGAGGAGAACGTCGACCGCTACCTGGCTGCGGCCGAGGAGCACGGCATCGCAGAGCTGGGCGTCTCCGAGCACGTCTACCGCTTCGCCCAGGCCCTCGACGTATGGGACCACCCGTTCTGGCTCGAGCAGGCGACCGACGACGTCGATGCCTACGCCGACTTCGTCCGGACCACGCCCCTCCGCCTCGGGATCGAGGCGGACTTCATCCCGGGCGCGGAGGACCGGACGTCGAACCTGCTCGAGGCCCGGCAATTCGACTACGTGGTCGGCTCGGTCCACTTCCTGGGCAACCGGGCCGTCGACCACGAGGGATATGACGTCTGGGAGGGGGAGGACGACCCCGATCGCGTCTGGTCCCGCTACTTCGAGACCCTGGCGGAGGCGGCCCGGGCGGGCCTCTTCGACATCCTCGCTCACCCGGACCTTGTCAAGGTCTGGGGTCGGGGCCGCCCCGTGCCGGAGCGCGACCCGCGCTTCTACTACGAGCCGGCCGTGGATGCGATCGCCGAGTCGGGCATCGCCGTCGAGATATCGACCGCCGGCCTTCGCAAGCCCATCCAGGAGATCTACCCCTCTCGGGCCTTTGCAGAGATGTGCGTCGACGCCGGAGCTGAGTTCGCCCTCTCCTCCGACGCCCATACGCCGGAGCAGGTCGGCTACGGCTATGACCAGGCGATGGATTTACTCGAGGGATTGGGAGTCGAGCGGATCTGCGTTTTCGAGGGCAGGAAGCGTCGCGCGGAGCCGATCGGCCGAACCGGGGTCGACCCGGCCGAGCTCGGTGAGCGGGGAGGATCCGGCAGCTGATGGCGTTGCGGGTTGGGATCGGGTATGACAGCCACCGCCTGGTCGAGGGGGAGCGGATGGTGATCGGCGGGGTCGAGATCGAGCACGAGCGCGGCCTCACCGGCCACTCCGATGCCGACGTGCTCACCCACGCGGTGATCGACGCGCTGCTCGGGGCCTGCGGACTCGGCGACCTGGGCGAGCTCTTTCCCGATGACGAGGAACAGTGGCGGGACGCCGACTCGATCGACATGCTGCGGGTGGTGGTTGGGCGGCTGCCGGGCGCGGTCGCCAATCTTGACGCCACCGTGATCTGCGAAAAGCCGAGCCTTGCGCCGTACAAGCTGGAAATGGCCTCACGGCTGACCGGCGTGCTCTCCGCACCCGTCAGCATCAAGGCTTCGACCAACGAGGGAATGGGCGCGATCGGGCGGGGAGAGGGGATCGCGTGCGTGGCCGTCGCCCTGGTGGACACCGGAGACGAGTTTCCCCGCTGACGGCTTCGCCATCTTCATCAGACGGGTCGCGCTGTCGCGCGCCCTCGCATCTGCTCCTCGGCTGCGCCTCGGAGCACCGTCGCATCTAAGCTTTCCGCGGATGGCGCAGGACCGGCTGAGAGATGGAATCGGTGGCATCGTCTCGCGGCTGCCGACGGCCCTGGCCGACGCTGCCTTCGAGCTGCGGGTCTTCTCGGAGGCCGGGCTGATCCGCCCGATCCGGCCGGACAAGCTGGCCCGGATCGCGGAGCGCTACTTGGGGCTGGGGGCTTCGCCGGCGCTCGGCTCAGCGGCGAACGCCATCACCGATCCGGACCGCACCGCGATCGTGGACGCGGCCGGCACTCTCAGCTGGGAGCGGACCCACAGGCGGTCGAATGCGCTCGCCCGCGCGCTTCGCGACAAGGGCGTGGGCGTCCGAGACGGCGTGGCAATCATGTGCCGCAACCACCGTTACTTCATCGAGGCGACGATGGCGTGCTCGAAGCTGGGGGCGGTCGCCCTCTATCTGAACACGGCGTTCGCCGGGCCGCAGCTTGCCGACGTGATGGAGCGGGAGAGTCCCAGCGTGCTGATCTACGACCAGGAATTCACCGACCTGCTCTCGGAAGTCTCGGGCTCGTTGCAGCGCTTCGTCGCCTGGGAAGAGGAGGAGGGCACCGACGAGACCACGGTCGAGCAGCTGATCTCCAACACGCAGGGCGAGGATCTCGAGCCACCCGACGAGCAGGGCCGCTACATCATCCTGACCTCGGGAACGACAGGAACGCCGAAGGGAGCCCAGCGCAGCCAGCCGGAGGGTCTGAACGCAATCGCCGCCCTGCTCTCCAAGATCCCGCGGCGCAGCCACGAGACGGTGATGATCGCCGCCCCGCTCTTCCATTCCTGGGGATTCCTGCACTTCATGCTCAGCCTGCCCACCGCGGCGACGATGGTCCTGCGACCGCGGTTCGACCCGGAGGAGACGCTCAAGGCGACCGCCGAGCATCGCGCGCGGGTCCTGGCGGTGGTCCCGGTGATGATGCAACGCATCATCAACCTCCCCGACGAGATCAAACGCCGCTATGACCTCTCCTCCCTCGAGGTGACGGCGGTAAGCGGGTCGGCGCTGCCTGGCGAGCTCGCCACGCAGTGGATGGATGAGTTCGGCGACAACATCTACAACCTCTACGGCTCGACGGAGGTCGCCTGGGCGACGATCGCGACGCCGGAGGACATGCGCGCAGCGCCTGGTACAGCGGGGCGGCCGCCGCGGGGCACCATCGTCCGGATCGTCAATGAGGAGGGCAACGACGTCGAGCCGGGTGAGACCGGCCGGATCTTCATCGGCAACCAGCTCGCCTTCGAGGGCTACACGGGCGGCGGCGACAAGGAGCACCTCGGCGACCTGCTCTCATCCGGCGACGTCGGCCACTTCGATGAGGACGGCCGCCTATTCGTCGACGGGCGCGACGACGAGATGATCGTCTCCGGCGGGGAGAACGTCTTCCCGCGTGAGGTCGAGGATCTGCTGACCGATCACGAGGCGGTGGAGGAGGCCGCGGCGATCGGGGTTGATGACGAAGACTTCGGCCAGCGCCTGCTCGCGTTCGTGGTCAAGGGGGAAGGCAAGGATGTCAGCGAGGAAGACCTGAAGGGCTACGTCAAGGAGAATCTGGCGCGCTACAAGATCCCGCGGGAGATCGTCTTCATCGACGAACTTCCGCGTAACGCGACGGGTAAGGTCCTGAAGCGCGAACTGGCAGACCGCCAGCACGCCAACTGAGCCGACCGGAAGCGGGTGAGCGGTGTCCGAGACCGAGAGCCTTGAGCCGATCCCCGAGGCGGCGCGCGCCGCGACGGATCGGATTCGCGCCAAGACGAGGGAGCTGATCGAGGAGCTCCGCGCGCGGGAGGCGAAGGCACGCGACGAGGCCATCGCCGCCCACGCCGCCGCCGAGAGCATGCGCGCCGCCGCGAACGACGCGATCGAGCGCGCCAAGCGGGTGGAGTCCAGGCTGACGGTGAAGGCACGCGAGGCGGTCCAGAAGGCCCGCCAGCGGGCGGGTGTCGCCGAGCGACGTGCGGCCGAGCTCGACGGGGCGCTCAGGAAGGCTCAGCACCGGCGGCAGCAGGCCGAGCGCCGTGCCGCCGAGATCGAGGAGCAGCGGGGCGCCTCCGAAGGCAAGGTCAGGGCCCAGCTTCACAGGCTGGAGGAGGAGGCGAAGCGAGCCGCTGGGCTGGCGGCGCAGGCTGAGCGCCAGGTGGAGGAGCTCAGATCGCGCCTGAACGAGGCCGAGCAGAGGGCGATCGCTGCCGAGGACCGAGCTGAGGCGGCCGCCAAGGGCGAGAGGGCCGAACTGGACCGAGTGCGCCGCGAGATGGAGCGGCGAGTACGGGAAGCGGCCGACGAGGCCCGCCGCGACTCCGAGGAGCAGGTGCGGAGGCTCGCGGACCGCGTTGCCAAGGAGGCAGAGGCACGTGCCCGCGCGGAGGCCGAGGCGGCACTCAGCCAGGAGGCCGTCAAGCTCCAGCGCGAGGCCGACGAGCGGGTGGAGGCCGCCCGGCGCCGAGCCGAGCAGCAGGTCCAGGAGAAGCTGGAGCGTGTACGGACCGAGGCGCTGACCGGCGCCCGATCTGACGAGTCCGAGGATTCACCGGACGAGCTTGACGATCTCTCCCGACGTCGGATCGCCGAGCAGGCGGCGGCGAGCGAGCCCGCCGGCACCCGCTATGCGGGCGGTCGGCGGCTGCGAACCTTCTGAGCCGACCATGGCCGAGCTCAGCAACTACAGCTTCGGCTCTCTAACCGTCGACGGCGAGCGCCATACCCGCGATCTGATCGTGCTCCCCGACCGCGTGGTGACCGAGTGGTGGCGGCGGGAGGGGCACTCCCTCGCGATCGATGACCTCGACGAGGTGATCGACGAGCTCCCCGATCGCCTGATCTTGGGCTGCGGCGCCCATGGCCGCCTCGAGCCGCCGCCCGCGGTGTTGGAGCAGCTCCGCGCCCGTGGAGTCGAGGTCGAGGCGATGCACACCGCGGAGGCGGTGCGGCGCTATGGAGAGCTCGACCCCAAGCGGACTGCGGCCGCCCTGCACCTCACCTGCTGACGGCTTGCTCCGCGGCCTGCGACTCCACCGCTCGCTTCAGGTTGATCAGCGAGAGCCGGAAGCGGCGGTTCAGCGATCGCGCGGCGACGCGCTCCGCGATCAGGCCGGTGATCCCTCCGCCCGCGACGCCGTACGCAAACCGGAAGATGACGCGGGTGCGATCCGGCGCGAGCTCGCGCAGCCGCCAGCGGCCCCGCTGGTCGACGCCGGTGACCGAGCTCCAGGCCATGTCTCCCTCCGGCTGCCACTCGACGATCTCGATCAGGCCGCCGACATCGGCCGCACCCACCCTGATCAGCATCCGGTAGCGGGCCCCGAGGCCCGTGTGGCGATCCCCGGCGACCTCCCAGCGGGTGAGCCCGTCCATGAACACCGGGTAGTTCGCCGGCTCGGTGACGTACTCCCAGACCAGGTGCCGCGGAGCGTTGACGGTGACCTTCTGCTCGATCCTCACGCCGTCGTCCCGGCCTACCCGACCACGGGCAGCCGACGCTCGGCGGCCAGCTCGGTGAGCTGAACCTGCATGCTCGACGTCATCTCGTCGTAGATCCGTTCGATGTCCGGGTCTGGCCCGTAGCGGTCGCGAAGATCGATCGGCTCCATGACCTGCACAGTGATCTTGGCCGGCAGCGGAAGGTGGCCGAGGAAGTCTCCGATGTTCACGATCCAGGGCAGAGACAGGTTGACCGGCAGGGTCTTCAGCCGGAGGAGCTTGTCGAGGCGAAGCAGCTTGGCCAGCCGCTCGCCGTGGGTCAGAAAGATCGCGGTCTCCTGGCCGCCCGCCGAGACCACTGGCACGATGGGAACCCCCGTGTCGAGCGCCAGCCTGATGAATCCCTTGCGGCCCGCCAAGTCGATCCGATTCGCCTCCCAGGTCGGCCTGTTCACCTCCCAGTCACCCCCCGGGTAGACGAGCACCGCGGCGCCGCTGTCGAGCGCCTTGCGCGCGTTCTCGGGCGAGGCCGCGACGGTCCCGAACTTCCGCAGGTAGGGACCGACTGGAGAGGTGAGCACGAGGTTGTGTGCGAGCTGGTAGAAGGGCCGCTCGACGCCGAAGAAGGTGTTGAAGGCCAGGGTGAAGACGATCGTGTCGGGGGTGATGTTGCCTCCCGAGTGGTTTCCGACCAGGAGCACCGGCCCGTCCTCGGGGATCCGCTCCATGTTCCGCACCTCGCCGCGGAACCAGATGCTGGCGATCAGCCAGCTGAGCGAGAGGTTCTCGCGGATGAAGTCGGGATCGCGATCGTCGAGGTCGGCGGTCAGGCGGCTCTGCACCTCGTCGAACAAGCGCCGCAGCAGGGATGGACGCCCGAAGCCCCCGGCGCGCGGACGCCCAGGGTCTGCTCCGTTCTGGCTCTGCCTCTCCCGCTCCCGGGCGGCGGTGCCTGCGCCGCTCTCTGGCATGGCCCGCCGATTCTAGGTGGTGCGTCTGGCTAGGCGGCGTCGGCGGTGAGCGCGGGATCCTCGCCGTCGCGTGCCGGCTCCGTTCGGCTCCCCGCTGCCGTTGATCCTGCCCTGCAGGCGCCGGGCCACCCGGCCGAGTCGCTTGGCGGCCCGCTCCGCGGCGGAGGCCTGGGCGTGACCGATGAACTCGCGGACGAGCGTGTTGGCGTCGACGGGGTGCTCGACCTGCGGGACGTGCCCGCATTGCTCGAGCACGACCTGGGGCGCGTGCGGGAGGGCGTCGCGCACGTATCGGGAGAAGGCGTGCGGCACGAGCGGATCCTCGTCGCCCCAGACGAACATCGCCGGCGGATTGAGCTCCCGGAGGCGGGTGTAGAACCCGTTCGGGCCCTTGGGCTCCTCGAGATAGATGTGCCGGGCCGCGGCGTGGAAGGCGACTCGCGCGTTCACCGAGCGATAGTTGCGCAGGAACTCCTCTACCGCGACGTCCGCCGCTGAGGGATGGATGCGCTCCGGCCGCGAGAACATGCTCCAGAACTGCTGGCGGACGAGGGCGTCGCCGAAGGTGTGGGGAATGGCGGCGAGTTCGGGCCGCAGCAGCCTCACCAGCGGCACGAAGTGGCGTCGACGGCGCCAGGCCATCGAGGGGCAGAGGAGGCTGAGACTCTGCACCCGCTCGGGACGCCGCAGTCCGACCTCGATCGCCACCCGCCCACCGAGCGAGTTGCCGACCAGATGGGCCCGGCTGATCCCCCGGGCGTCCATGAAGCGGCAGACCGCACGTGCGAACCAGGCGGCGTCGTAGGGGGCGCGGAGAGGCTTGGAGGAGGATCCGAACCCCGGAAGGTCGATGGCGTGGACGGTGTACTGGGGGGTGAGAGCCGAGACCGTCTCGTAGAAGCTCGTCTTGTTGCTACCCAGCCCGTGGATCAGGATCACCGTCTCGATCCCGTCGCCGGCCGTCAGCGTCGATATCCGGGCCTTTCCCGCACGCACCTCGTGGATGCGAAGCAGTGGCGCGCGCCCTTGCGGGCGCTCGAAGAACCCCTCGAAGGCGACCGCCAGGTCGAGGTTCCCCCTCGCCCAGAGGCGCCGCGAGCGGAAGGCGTCGAGGCCGGAGAGCTGGCCCTCGCGCAGCTCGAGCCAGGTGGCCGCGTCGGTTCCGATCACCGTGTCGGGATCGCGCTCGGGGGAGACGGTGACCAGGCAGCGATTTTCGTCGAGCTCGACGGCCCAGCTCAGGCCGAGGTCGTCCAGCTCGATCCGGTAGCTGGCGTGGAAGCCGGGATCGGCCCCCAGGTAGCGCTCGTGGAGAGAGGCGAAAGCCTTCTCCACCTCGTTCAGCCGCTGCCCCTCGGACGAGACCTCAGTCAAGGCCTCGCCAGAGTATCGCCCCGAACGGTTGTTCCCGCCCACACGGTTCCTCTTAACCGATTACTCACGGAATATGCGTGTTCCGGCGCCCCAATAGCATCCGGCGCGATGGCCGCCATCCGCATCCAGGACACGCTCAGCGGGAAGGCGCGCGAGCTCCAGTCAGGCGATCGCGGCGAGGTCGGGATCTATGCCTGCGGGCCGACCGTATACGGACGCATCCACATCGGCAACGCCCGCCCTTACGTGGTCTTCACGCTGCTGAAGCGCTTCCTCGAGCATCAGGGCCTCGACACGAAGCTCGTGATCAACGTCACCGACATCAACGACAAGATCTACGACGCCGCCAAGGAAGCGGGTGAGCCTTCGGCCGACTACGCGGCTGAGATGACCGCCGCGTACGTGGCCGACACGGACGCGCTCGGCCTCGAGCGGCCCGACGCGGAGCCCCTGGCCTCGGGAACGATCGAAGAGATCGTCTCGCTGATCCAATCGCTGATCGACTCCGGCCATGCCTATCAGGCGAACGGCGACGTCTACTTCCGGGTTCGCAGCTTCGACGACTACGGCAAGCTCTCCAACCGGGACCCGTCCGAGATGGACCAGGGGGAGGAGGCCGGGACGGCCTCGCTCAAGGAGGACCCGCTCGACTTCGCGCTCTGGAAGGGCCACAAGGAGGGGGAGGACACCTCCTGGCCATCCCGCTGGGGCGAGGGCCGCCCCGGCTGGCACATCGAGTGCTCGGCGATGTCCGAGAAGGAGCTCGGCCCCGACTTCGCGATCCACGGCGGAGGCATCGACCTTGTTTTCCCCCACCACGAGAACGAGATCGCGCAGACCGAAGCGGCGCTGGGCGTCCCGCTCGCCGAGATCTGGATGCACAACGGTTTGGTCCAGATCGACGAGGAGAAGATGTCCAAGTCGGTCGGCAACATCTTCCAGCTCTCGGAGGCAATCGATCGCTATGGCGGGCAGACAGTGGTCGCCTACCTCGTCTCCGGCCACTACCGTCAGCCCCTCGCGTTCTCCGACGAGCAGCTCAAGGAGGCCGGCGCGCGAGTCGAGCGGATCCGCAACTACCTGCGCGACGCGCCCTCCGGTGAGCCGGATGAGTTCCTGGTCTCCAAGCGCCATGCCTTCCTGGACGCGCTTGCCGACGACTTCAACACGCCGCAGGCGTTCGCCGTCATCTTCGAGATCGTCGCCGAGGGAAACAAGCGCAAGCTCTCCGGAGCTCGCGAGGTCCTCACCGAACTGCTTCCGCTGGTCGGGCTGGACTCGGTGCTCACGGAGGAGGAGGCGCCCCCCGCCGAGGCCCAGCGGCTCCTGGTCGAGCGCGAGCAGGCGCGCCAGGCCGAGGACTTCGACCGAGCCGATGCCCTTCGCGATCAGCTTGGGGGGATGGGCTGGGAGGTCCGCGACGAGGCGAGCGGCGCGCGGCTGGTCCGCCGACGCTAGACGTGCCCGACCTCGAGCGGATCTACGGTCGCCGGCCGGTCGCCGAGGCGGAGCGCGGCCGGCGGCGGGTCCATCGCGTCTGGCGGGCGCCCGAGACCCCCGCGGAGGAGCTCGAGAGGCTCTGCGGGTCGCCCGACCACCAGGGGGTGGTGGCGGAGGTGGACCCCTACCCCTACGCCGATCCCGCGAGCCTGCTGGAGCAGGAGGACGCCCTGGTGCTCGTCCTGGATCAGGTCCAGGACCCGCACAATTTGGGCGCGATCTGCCGGGCGGCCGAGGTCGCCGGCGCCGCCGGGGTCGTCATCCCGGACCGTCGCGCGGCGTCGGTGACCGCCGCGGCGTGCAAGGCGTCGGCGGGAGCTGTGGAGCATCTACCGGTGGCCAGGGTGAGGAACGTGGCCGACTGGCTGGCCCAGGCGAAGGGGAGCGGCGCCTGGGTCTACGGGGCGGCCGCCGGGGGTGAGCGCCGGTACACGGAGGTCGACTGGTCCGGCCGGGCCGCGCTCGTTCTCGGCTCGGAGGGGTCGGGATTGCGTCCGCGCGTCGCGGACAGCTGTGACGAGCTGATCGCGATCCCGGTGTCTGGGCGAGTGGGCTCGCTGAACGCGTCGGTTGCCGCGGCCGTGATCGTGTTCGAGGCCCGTCGCCAGCAGACAGCCGGGGGCCGGGCCTAGGCGGCGAGCTTCTCGGTGTGCCAGGTCTGCTCCGCGAGAGCGATCAGCTCGTCGAGGATCTCGACGTATCGCGCGCGCAGCTCGACATCGGTGAGGCGGCCGTCGTCTGTGAATGCCTCACCGGCGTGACCGACGGAAAGGTCCTTCTCGATCACGCGGGCCCCGCTCGCGGCGAGGGTCTTCCGGACCTCCGCCTGTGACCAGACCGCTCCGAACATCCCCGTGCTGGCGCCGACCACCGCGACGGGCTTGCCCCAAAGGGCGTTCTCGCCGAGCGGCCGCGAGGCCCAGTCGATCGCGTTCTTCAGTTGTCCCGGCAGCGAGGAGTTGTATTCGGGGGTGGCGATCAAGAGGGCGTCGGCCGACTCGATCGCCTCACGTAGACGACCCGCACCGCTCGGCCCACCGCGTACGTCGTCGTCCTCGTCATAGGGTTCGACTGCCTTGAGCCCATCAAAGATCTCGAGCTCCGCGGACGGCGGCAGCAACTCCGCCGCCGCCCGAGCGAGCTCGGTGTTGTGGGAGTCGCGACGCAGGCTTCCCGAAATCGCGAGCACCTTCATCTTTCCTACGCCTCCACGAGCTCGACGTGGACCGTCAGGGTCACGTCGTCGCCCAGGGTCTTTCCCCCGCCCGGCAGATCCATCTGCCAGTCGAGGCCGAAATCGTGGCGGTCGACGATGGTCTCGAGGTCGATCCCGAGCCTGTCGTTCTCGTCGGGTCCGGGCGCGGGGCCGGCGATCTCACCGCGGGCTACGACCGGCTTGGTGATGCCCTTGACGGTCAGCTCGCCTTCCACGGTGACCTTGTCGCCGTCCCTCGAGATCTCCTTCGACTCGAAGATGATCTCCGGGTGCTCCTCGGCGTCGAAGAACTCCGGGGAAAGCAGGTGGCCGTAGAGGTTCTCGTCGCTGACGTGGACGCTCTCCACCTTCGCCCGGCCGGAGAGCTGCGGCGAGCCGGAGGCATCGCTGAGGGTCGCGGCGAAGTGGTTGAACGTGCCACGGAAGGTCCCGACCACGTGCTTGACGGCAAAGCCGACGCTCGAATGAATCGGATCGGATTGCCAGGTGCCGGTCGGGATGGTTGACTCTGCTTGTGTGGTGGTGGTCACTGAACGTCTCCTTTGCGAGAGCTAAGCTTTACTTGACCTATCAAACAGTTTAGCAGAGAAACTTGAGTACACAACAGTTGAGCACTAAAGCTTCCCCCGCCGTAGATGCCCTCGGGCAGCTGCTCGGCGCCTACGCCAGGCTGACCCGCGAGCTGAGTGCCACGCTCGTGGCCAACCACGGCCTGACGCTGAACGACTACGGATGCCTGCTCCTGCTCTCTCGGGCGGAAGAGGAGGGGATGCGCCGGATCGATCTGGCCAACGCGCTGCAGCTCTCGCCGTCCGGAATCACCCGTCTCCTCGACCGGCTCGAGGATCAGGGCCTGGTGGGGAAGGGCGCCTGCAAGGAGGACGCGCGTGTCAGTTACGCGATCCTCACGGACGAGGGCCTGGCGAAGCTGAGGGAAGCTGCGCCGGTCCACGTCGAGGACATCGAGCGCCGCCTGGGGACTGTTCTCGATCACGACGAGCTCGAGACCCTGACGAACCTGCTCCGCCGGCTGAGCGACGGCGGGGACGCCCAGTGCACGCCGGACTGAGCCCTTGACGCCGGCGTGATCGTACGCCGAGCGGGGATTCGATTACCACCCGTCGCGGACGGATCGCGGATTCCGGGTGATCTCAGGCAGGGACGCTGCAACGCGAATTGCATCGCCTCCGAACGGTGGTTGACATTCGCGCAGCCCGGCCAGTAGGCTGCTGCGCGGAGAAGGGTGAACCTCAGGTCGAGCCTGATGGAAGCACCCTGACCGAGGCGCCTCAGGGGAGGAACTGGGCGCCACAGACCACCCCCGTCCAAGGAGGTTGCTGTGGCAGTACCTACCCCGAGCACCGAAGAGCACGCGGTCGTCCAGAGTCGAGCGGTTCCCGAAGGCGCCCGTCATACCGGCCCCGGTCCGGACGACGAGTTTCTGGTTGCCCTTGCCAAGAACGGCCGGACCGACGCGTACGACCAGCTGGTGCGGCGTTACCGGCGCTTCGTGCGAGTCAAGTCCTCGTCCTACTTCCTGCTCGGCGGCGACGCCGACGACCTCATGCAGGAGGGGATGCTGGGTCTGTTCAAGGCGATCCGCGACTACCGGCCCGAGCGAGAGTCGAGCTTCCGCGGCTTCGCCGAGCTCTGCATCACCCGCCAGATCATCACCGCCGTGAAGACCGCCACCCGCAACAAGCACACGCCCCTCAACCAGTACGTCTCGTTCAGCCAGACGCCGGCGGCGGCCGGCCCAGACTCCGAGACGACTTTGGAGGAGGTGCTGCCCGGCCCGGCCGTTCGCGATCCGGCTAATCAGGTGATCGCGGGGGAGGAGCTGGAGAGCCTGGTCGCCTGCCTGACCAGCGTCCTCTCCGAGCTCGAGAGCCGAGTGCTGGCGCTCTACCTCGATGGTCACTCATACGAGGTGATCGGCGAGCGGCTCGACTGCGACACCAAGACCGTGGACAACGCGCTGCAGCGCGTCAAGCGGAAGGTCGGCATCCACCTCGATTCCCGAGCCGTGAAGGTCTGACCGCGCGCTGATCAACTTACCCAGGTAGGCACGGCAGCCGGCGGCCGTCCCGGGTTCCCGGGGCGGCCGCTATCTATCTGCGCCGGCCAGGGACGAATCGGCGCGCGAAGCCGGTGCCGGCGACCCTGGTCGCCAGCTCGCGCGGCTCCACCTTGCCGAGCAGCGCGCGGAGCTCCTTCCGCTCGCGGTCCGAGAGGTTCGAGGGACGGCCCTTCGAAGAGCGAACGATCTCGACCATTCGCTTGCGCTCCTTCTCGGTCAGCCGACCTGCGATGTGTTCCTTGACCGCGAGCACCACATCGGCGGCGGCCAGCAGCCAGGCGCCCCGGGCGAGCCAACGGCCGCGGGCGGCGGCGGCGCCGGGATCACTGAGTGTGTCGCGAAAGCTGCGTGCGGAGGGCACGCCCTGAGTCTATGCGCGCTACCAGCCTGTCCCCACTTTCGGGTTCTCGCCTTCGAGGCTACGCGCGCCTACCCTTCGAGTGCGCCCGGATAGCTCAACTGGCAGAGCAGCGCCCTTGTAAGGCGCAGGCTGTGGGTTCGAGTCCCACTCCGGGCTTGATCCGCGCTTCGCACTGACAGAATCGCCGCCGTGCCGGAGCGTCCCGCGGGCCAGACAAGCGAACTGAAGCCTCCTGGGCTCGGCGAGTGGGTCGAGTTTGCCGACGACCGCCGGACCCTCCTGCTCTACGGCGGCCCTCTCACCGACCCGGTGGGTGCGCTGGGCCGCCAGGGCTGGGAGGAGTTCGAGCTGCTCTCCACCGAACGCGCCCTTGCAGACGCCGCCGAGCTGCGGGAGAAAGCCGAACGAGTCCACTTGGTCCCCGCCGATCAGGTCGATCAGGCGGCCGCCGCGATCGTCGACGACGTCGGCTCCGATCGTCTGGTCGCACTCGGTGGCGGTCGGGTGATCGACTCGGCTAAGGCGGTGGCCTCGATAACGCGCTCGGAGGTGGCGGCGATCCCGACGACGCTGTCCGGTGCGCCGATCACGGGCTTCCACCGCCTGCCCGCGGGCCGGGAGTCGGAGGCGGCCGGGTACACCAGGCCGTCCCTGGTCGTGGCCTACGCAGACGCCATGACCAGCGCCCCCGAGCCGCAGCTCCGCGCCACCGCGATGAACGCCCTGGCGCACGGGGCCGAGTCCCTCTATACGCCCCTCGCCGACTCCCTCTCCCGCGATGCGGCGCTCCGCGGCGCCGAGCTGCTCGCCGGCGCCCTGGACCAGTCGCCAGCGGAGCGCGACCGTACTGCGCTCGCGCTCGGCGCCCTGCTCTGCGCGATCGCGGTCGACCGGGCCGGCGTGGCGCTGCACCACGTCCTTGGACAGACCTTCGTCCGTACCTGCGGCACGCCGCACGCCGAGACCTACGCGGCGCTGCTCCCGGAGACGATCGAGGCGATGCGCGCCCGTGCTCCCGAGCCGATCGCCGCGCTGGCGGCCGCGATCGGTGCCGAGCCCGACGACATTTCCGCACGTATCAGGCGGCTCGCTGGAGATCGTCGCCTCGGCGAGCTCGGCGCGGACCGCGGCTGCATCGACGCGGTGGTGGAGGGTGCGATTGCACGGCCCGAGCTCTCCCGCATGACGCCCGGCGAGGTCGAGCGCTCCGACCTGGTGGCCATTATCGAGGCCGCCTGGTAGGCACCCCGGGAAGGCGTGATCCGCCTGTAACTGGCCCGCAAGGCGGTGTTCGCTTATGGGCATGGACCAGGAGAGACTGCTCACCTACCACCGCTTTACGCGCGAGCACGGCGTCAACCGGCCGCTCTACTTCCTGGCTCGCCTAATTGTCGTTCCCTTCCTCCTCGTCTACTTCAGGCTCTCGCGGATCGGCCGCGAGCACGGCAAGGTCTCCGGGCCGCTGATCGTCGCGGCCAACCACCGCAGCTTCCTCGACCCGTTCGTGATCGGGGCATCTCTTCCCTGGCGCCGCCCCCTTCACTACGTCGCCAAGGTCGAGCTCTTCGAGAGGAGATGGCAGGGCTGGATCCTCAACCGCCTCGGCGCCTATCCGGTGCGGCGCGGCCAATCCGACGAGCAGACCCTGGTCACCTCGCGTGAGGTGCTCGAGCGCGGCGGCGCCGTCTGCATCTTCCCGGAGGGCACACGGCATCGAACCGGTTCGCTGGGCCGGCCAAAGCGCGGCTTCGGCCGGCTCGCGCTCGAGACCGGCGCGGCCGTGCTGCCGGTTGCCGTGTACGGCACCGAGCAGGTCCGCCGCGGCTGGAAGATCCGCCCCAAGAAGGTCAAGATGCGGATGGGCCGCGCGCTCACCTTTCCTCGCACCGAGGATCCCTCGCCGGCCCTCGCCAACTCCGTCGGTGCACGAATCTGGCCAGTGATCGAACTGCAGTGGGAGTGGCTCGGCGGGCTGCCGCCGCTTCGCAAGGCGGCGGTGATCGGCGCCGGCAGCTGGGGAACGGCGGTGGCGGTCCTGCTGGCGCGCGGCGGCCTCGATGTGCAGCTCGGCACCCGCACTGGCGAACGCGCCGAGGAGATGAACGAGACCCGCACGAACGAGGATTACCTCTCCGGCATCGAGCTCCCCGACTCGCTCCAGGTCAAGCGGGCGGCGGACATCGAGCTCGCCGGGATCGACCTCGTCTGCCTCGCGGTCCCCTCGGCTGCCCTGCCGCAGGCGGTCGGATCGATCGGCGATCGGGTCGGGCAGCGCGCCTCGGTCCTCCTCCTCAGCAAGGGGATGGTCGCGCCGATGGCCGCGCTGCCCTCCGAGTACGTCTCCGAGCGCATCAGGGCCCGTGCGATCGCCTCGCTCGGCGGCCCCGCCCATGCCAAGGAAGCCGTGTCCGGCACCGCCGCCCTGGTGCTCGGCAGCCGCGATCCGGACCTCCGCGACCAGCTCGGCAGCGTCTTCGACGAGGCGGGACTGGTGTGCGAGCGCTCCGAGGACATGATCGGGGTGGAGGTCGCGGGCGCGGCCAAGAATGCCGCCGCCCTGGCCGGCGCTGCCGCCCAAGCGCAAGGCATGAACGCCGCCGGGATTGCCACGGCGCAGGTCTGGCGAGAGTGCGTCGCCTATGCGCGGGCCCGCGGCGCCGAGCACGAGACCTTCGCCGGCATCGCAGGCGTCGGCGACCTGACCGCGACGATTCTGGCCGAAGGGAGCCGCAACCGGCGAGCCGGAGAGTTGCTCGGCCAGGGCACTCCGGCGGAGCAGATCCCCGGCATCATCGGGCAAGCCTCGGAGGCGCTCGACTCAGTGCCGCTGATCGCCGAGGCGGTCAGGAAGTCCGGGATGGGTTGCTCGGCGCTGGACGGCCTGGCGGGGCTGATCGCGAGCGAGATCTCTCCAGGCGAGTGGATGGCCCGTGTCAGACAGGCCGAGCGTGCGAGGCGAGAGCCTACGGCTGGAGGCCAGGCGGCATGAAGCGAACCGCGAGTACGCTTGCTGTGTGTCCGACTCGGAGAAGGGCTCGACTCCGGACGGCGAGTCGAAGGCGGAGCTCGACCGCGCCTTCGAGCGCCTCTACCGCGATCACCTGCGCGACGTCTATTCCTACTCGTACTACCGGGTGGGCAACCACCACGACGCCGAGGACGTCACCGAGCAGGCCTTCCTACAGGCCTACCGTCACTTCGAGCGTGCGCGGCGCGAGTCGAATGGCCGGCCGCTTCGCCCGTGGCTCATCCGCATCGCCCACAACCTCGCCTCGAACTACCACCGCGATCGCGCCCGGAGGCCACAGCGGGTCCTCGAAGACAGCGAGCCGATCGCCACTCCGCACGGCACCGAGCAGATCGTCGAGGGGCGAGAGGAGCTGAAGCGAGTAATGGAGCACCTCCAACACCTTCCCGATGACCGGCGCGACGCGCTGATCATGCGTTTCGCGCTCGGCATGGACAACCGCGAGATCGCCCGGGCCCTGGGCCGCTCCGACGGGGCCACCAAGGTGCTGATCCACCGGGCGATCAAGCAGCTCGAAGAGCAGATGAGCGCCAATGGCGGCTGAGCCTTCGCGCGACGTCGAGGGCCTGCTGCGCAACGCGCTGCGGCCGATCGAGCCTCCCGAGAATCTCTCGGGCCGGCTCGAGGAGACCCTGAGCGCGGTCACCGAGGCCGCCGCCGAGGAGCTCTCGGCCTGGGCGGAGGAGCTCTCCGAATCCGAGCTCCGCTCCCTCAGGGACCCGCGCAACTGGGTGCGCCCCGCGGCGGCGATCGCCGCCGGCGGAATCGCGGCGGGGGGCCTGGTCCTCGTGGAGTTGCGCCGCCGCGGCAGCAAGCGGCCGTCGCGACTTTCCGGTTTCGCGGACCAGGTCTCGGATCTGGCGGACCAGGTCCGGAACCGGCTCGACTAGAGGGCTGATGCCCTTCAGCTCGCGGGAGCGGCCTGACCGACCGGCCGCGTCGCGAACGCCGCTATCACTCCGGTGATCCCGAGGATGAGGTGCAGCACGTTGTCCTCGTTGTTGACGGGCACCAGCTTGAGCAGCGCGTCGTTCTCGGCGACGAATCCGATCCCGTTGTTGCTGGTGGCGATGAAACCGAGGACACAAAGGACGATGTAGAGGCCGCCCACCAGGAGTGCGGCGCCCCTCGCGGCCGATCCCGCGGCGAGCAGCAGCACGGCCCCGATCGCGATGTGCACGAGGTTGTGCCAGCCGTTGACCGAGAGGATCCCGAATACGTCATCACTCCTGATCGAGTCTCCCGTGGCGAAGCTCGCCTCGTAGAAGAACCCGATGATGCCGGCGACGACCAGCACGGCACCAACGAGCAGGCAATAGAGCCGCGCGGGGCTTGATTCCTCCATCGCTACCTCCTTACCCACATGATCCGACTTTCTGAACCGCTCGTAGCCACTTGCGTGGGAGGCCTTCCAGTAGATCATCCAAGGAGGTCGAGGTGACTCGTGCCGAGGTCCAGCGCCTCGCCGACGAGGACCTCATGCCTCTGGTGGCGCGGGAGGACCCGCTGGCCTTCGAGGTCTTCTACGACCGTCACGCCGGTGCGGCGTACTCGCTGGCCTACCGGATCGTCGGCAGCCGGACCGCGGCGGAGGACGTCACCCAGGAGGCGCTGCTCTCGATCTGGCGCAGCGGCGCCCGCTATGACCGCGCCCGTGGCAGCGTTCGGGCCTGGACCCTGGGCATCGTCCGAAACCGGGCCATCGACATGCTGCGCAAGGAATTGGGCCGCTCGCCGAAGCTCGCCGCGGGCGGCAGGGAGCTGCTCGAGCGGCGCGCCGCGGAGGAGCTCACCGACACGGAGGCGGCCAGACGCGAGACCGCGCGGGAGGTTCGCGGGGCGATCGAGGAGCTTCCCGATGACCAGTCCCGGGTGATCCAGCTGGCCTACTACGGCGGATTCAGCCACTCCGAGATCGCCGAGATGCTGAACGAGCCCCTGGGCACGATCAAGGGGCGGATGAGGCTCGGGATGGACAAGATCAGAGCGACCCTGGCGGAGGGCTGGTGAACGGCGACCACCCCGAGAGGGACGACCTCGTCGCCTTCGCGCTCGGCGCCCTCGAGCCCGGCGAGGAGCGCGCGATCGGATCGCACGCGCCAGGCTGCGCGCGCTGCACCAGGGAGCTCGAGGCCCTGATGCCCGCAGTGGGGGTTCTCGGCGAGTCTGTCGAGCAGCTCGAGCCGCCCCCCGAGCTGCGCGAGCGTGTGCTGGCCGTCGTCCGCAGCGAGGCCGCCGCGAGCGAACGTGGAGAGACCGAGCGGAAGAAGCCGCGTCGCGAGCGGCGTGGCCTGCGGGCCTTATTGCTCCGGCCATCGGTTGCGCTGGCAACGCTCGCCGTGATCGCGGCCGGCGTCGGCGGCTATCTGGTGCGCGATACGGGAGGCGGCGGAGGCGAGACGACGGTCGCCGTGCAGCCGGCGCAGCCCGGCATCGGTGGCTCGCTTGTCGTCGGCGACGACACCTCGACCCTCGACCTCCACGGTATGGGGCCGGTGAAGGGAGGCGAGGTCTATCAGGTGTGGGTCGCGGAGGGCACAAGCCTGAGACCATCCTCGGACTTCGTCCCGGACAGCTCGGGCCGGGCGATGACGGCGGTGAAGGGGCATCTCAGCGAGGGGACCAAGGTGATGGTCACCAAGGAGTCGGGCCCCGGACACACGACGCCCACCCCGCCGATCCTGCTCAGCGCCACGGTGCAGTAGCGAGGCGGGCCGGGGAGCCCGCTCGTCTACGCTGATCACGCGTGGGTGCTCCGCAGGCGAAGCTGAGGGGCATCTCGTTTGTCATGGAGGCGACCACCCAGCAGCAGAAGACCTGCTACCGGCACCCGAACCGGGAGACCGGCGTCTCCTGCTCCAACTGCGGCAGGCCGATCTGCCCCGAGTGCATGACCTCGACCCCGGTTGGGATGCGTTGCCCCGAGTGCGCCCGGCAGACGACCAAGGTGAGGGTCGGGGCGGGTGCGTTCAGCCCCACCGTGGCCAAGATGCCGGCGACGATCGCCCTGATCGCGATCAACGTGATCGTCTTCCTCATCGAGCTCGCCGGCGGCGGGACCAGCTCGCTCAATGGCGGCGGCCAGGTGATCCACGACGCAGGGCTGCGCGGACCCGACGTCGCCAACGGAGACTGGTGGCGCATCATCACCGGCGGCTTCCTCCACGCCGGGTTCCTCCACCTGCTGCTCAACATGTACGTCCTCTACGTAGCGGGCAGCATCCTCGAGCCCGGGATCGGCACCCCTCGCTTCCTCGGCATCTACTTCGTCTCGCTGATCGCCGGGTCGCTCGGAGCACTGATCGTCGACCCCAACTCGCTCACGGTCGGCGCCTCCGGCGCGATCTTCGGATTGATGGCCGCGGTGGTCGTGATCGCGCGTGGGCGTGGCGTCGAGCAGCTGGCCTCGCAGTTCGGGCTCTTCATCGTGCTCAACCTGGTGCTCACCTTCTCGATCTCCGGGATCTCAGTGGGCGGCCACATCGGCGGCCTGATCGGCGGCGCGGTGGCGGCGCTGCTGGTGCTCTTCGTCGAGCGGCGGATGAGCGGCCGCCCGGGGTACACCCTCGAGATCGTGGGGATCGTGCTGGTGATCGCCGCGACATTCGCGGGCGCCCTGGCGGTAGCGGGCTAGTCCGAGATCGCCATCAAGGCCCGCTCGTAATCGCTGCGGGCGAAGGTGAACGGGCCGAAGCCGTCGTAGTCCCAGTCGGGCCGCGTTGGCTGCTCGAACTCGTCCCAGGTGACCGTCTCGTCGGTGACGGTCACCCGCGCCATCAGAGGCGAGCATCCGACCTCGCCGCAGCCGCAACCGAGCAGGGCGGTCTTCTCTTGAGAGCCGGTGAACATCGGCGTCCCCTGTCCGCCGAGGAACTGCCCGGCTAGGTCGATCCGCATGTACCCGGCGACCAATCCGATGTAGTTCCCGGCGAGGTCCTCCTCGTCGTCCGCCCTCGCCGAGGGCAGCTCCGCCCCCCGCACGAGCTCGGGCAGGTCGACGCCATTGACCTTGATCTTGATCTGCCTCAGATCGTCGGGGAAATCCTCGCCCGCCTGAGCGAACGCGAAGCTCACCTCGTCCATGCCGTGATGATTGCGCGTATCGGCGCGGGGTGGCCCTCAGCGCGGATAGTGATCCGACCGCTCCGAGCCGCGACCGAGCATCCGGTCCGCACGGCCCGTGACGGCGTCGGCCACACCCCGACCCGCGTCGACAGCGCGGCGCGCCACCCCGAAGCCCGCGCTGGCGGCGCCCTCCGTCACCTCGCGGGCGGCGCGAGCCCCTCCGCCGGCGACCCGGCGCCCGAGGGACGCGGCCCCGCCGACCAGCAGCCCCGGCAGCTCGGCGACCGAGTGCGATCCATCGGCGCCCCACTCTTCCGTCGACTCGGGGGTGGACGAGGCGGCCGCTGGGCGCTCACGTCTCTTGATCCCGACTTCCTCGGCGAGCTTGGACTCGCGCTGTTTCGACGGGTCGTCGTCGCGCGCCTGAGCGGACGAGGCTGCCCGCCGCTCCGCCTCGCGCTTCAGGTCCTCAACCGATGCCTTCAGGGTCGACTTGTGCGCCCGGCGGGCGACCGGGCCCGGCAACGGGATGCCAACCTCGAGGCCGAGCTTGTAGGTCGCCCGCGTCCGATCTCCGCCCAGGTCCTCGAACAGGTAGTGGCCGTCGGCGTCGTTGATGCCGTTGCCCTCGACGAACTCCCACTCGATGCGCTCCGGCTCGTCGTAGCGGTAGTCGAGCGTGTAGTCGACCTTGCGGACCTTCGCGTCCACGAAGAGCCGCACCCGCTTGCCGCGCCCCTTCGCATCCCAATCGAGCACTTCGGTGTCGACAACAGCGCTCTGCCAGGAGGCGAACGTCTCATAGTCCGTGATTGCTTCGAAGCAGGTCCCGATCGGGGCGGCGATTTCGACTGTGTGCTCGGCCCAGTTGAGGCCCATGTCCTCTCCTCTCCTGATCTAGGGGCGTCCCGCCGGCGCGACGACGGGACCACGCTCGAATGACACCCCGGCCGGCGCCTGGACCCTATCGGGGTGAAGCAGATGGGCGAGCAGCTTGGTTCCCTCCACCAGCCGCGGCCCGGGGCGCGAGAACGAGGCCGCCGCATCCACCGCCCAGATGCGCTCCGCGCCGATGTCGGCCACCTGGGCCGCATGCGCCTCGACCTCGGAACGCGCCTGGCGCGCGTTCCATCCGCATGGCATCGCGACGAGCACCGAGGGCTCCGAGGCCGCAAGCTCGTCCCACTCGGCGGTTCGCGACTTGGCGCCGGGGACGCCGAGGACGTCCTGGCCGCCGGCGATCTCGATCATCTCGGGGACCCAGTGACCCCCGATGAACGGGGGATCCAGCCATTCCAGCGCCAGCACGCGCGGACGGGAGGCGCCGGCGACGGCTGTGCGCACGTGATCGAGGCGTCGCCCGAGAGCGTCGCGGAGACGGATGGCCCGGTCGGCAACCCCGGTGGCCTCACCGAGGCGCGGGACGTCGTCGAGCACCTCCGCGAGACTGGAGGGGTCGAGCGAGATCACTTGGGGCCGGGTCGGCAGGCGTGCCGCCACCGCGACCACGTCGTCATAGGAGACGGCGCAGACCTCGCAGACGGCCTGAGTCACGATCAGGTCGACATCGAGCTCGGCGAGGGTGGGCTCGTCGAGCTCGTAGAGATGGCGTCCCTCGCCGCTCAGCCGTCGCACCTCGGCGTCGATCTGACCGGCGGACAGTCCCTCGGGGACGAGGCTGCGGGTTAGGTGCCTCCGGCGAGCCGCCTCGGGCGGGTAGTCGCACTCGTGGGTGACGGCCACCACTTGATCGCCGAGGCCCAGGGCGAATAGCATCTCTGTCGCAGACGGAACCAGGCTCGCGATTCGCACCCGACGAATATGGCACTTCTCAGCGACGAGGACGTCAAGGAGCGGCTCAAGGCGCTCGAAGGCTGGCGCCAGCGCGGCGAGTACATCGTCAAGAGCTTCGACCGCGGGGACTTCGTCGGGTCGGTGAAGTTCGTCGACTCCATCGTCGAGCCGGCCGAGGAGATGAACCATCACCCCGACATCGCGATCTCCTGGAGCCAGGTCGAGGTCGCGATCTCGACCCACTCCGAGGGCGGCCTGACCGAGAACGATTTCGAGCTGGCGAAGAAGGTGGAAGGGCTGGCGACGGGGTAAACACCGTCACGGTGTCCGGTAGCCTTGGCTCGTCGCCAGTGAACGACGACGATCCCCCTCGAAGTACGTGCGCCCGATCGGGCGTGATAGATCCGGCCGGTTTCCGGCAGCCTGAGGCGCAGCGACCATGACGGCTGTTCTTCTCGTTCTGCTGTTCGTTCTGATCGCGGTCAACGGCGTCTTCGTGGCGGCGGAGTTCGCGCTGGTTCGCTCGCGGCGCTCGAAGCTCGAGCAGCTCGAAAAGGAGGGCGTGCGGGGGGCCTCCACCGTGCTCGAGGAGCTCGACCGGATCGACGAGTACCTCTCGGCGTGCCAGCTCGGGATCACGATGGCCTCGATCGGAATCGGGTTCCTGGGTGAGCCGGCGGTTGCGGAGCTGATCAAGCCGATCTTCGGAGGGCTCTCCCATGGGGCCGCCGTCGCGATCTCGGTGGCGATCGCCTACACGCTGGTCACCACCCTCCACGTCACCATCGGCGAGCAGACGCCGAAGCTGGTCGCGATCTCGAAGCCCGAGCGCAGCGCCCGGTTCCTCGCCGGGCCACTGCACTGGTTTCGGCGCATCAGCGCGCCGTTCACGGTCGCGCTGACCTGGATGTCGAACGGCGTGGCCCGACTTTTCGGAGTGCAGCCCGGAGAGATCGACGAGGAGCAGCCGACCTCCGAGGACCTGCAGCTGCTGATCTCGCAATCCGCGACGAGGGGCAAGCTCGACCCGGGCGAGGCCGTGATGCTGGGCGGCGTCTTCCACCTGCATGAGCAGGAGGCCCGCGAGGTGATGACTCCCATTCCCGCCGTCGTCACGGTGGACCAGTCGTCGAACGTCTCGGACGCCCTCAACTTCTGTATCTCCTCGGGGCACAACCGGCTGGTCGTGGTCGAGGACGGCAACGCGGATCGGGTGCGCGGCATCGTCCACGCGCTCAGGCTGGTGCGGCTGATGATGACCGAGGGGCCCGAGGCGAAGATCGAGCCCGCGATCCGCGACGCACTGATCGTCCCGGAGACGAAGCCCCTCGACGACCTGCTCACGGAGCTGCAGCGGCAGCGCTCGTCGATGGGGGTGGTGGTCGACGAGTACGGGCGGACCGTGGGCATCGTCACCGTCGAGGACATCCTGGAGGAGGTGGTTGGGGAGATCGAGGACGAGACGGACCCGCTGGCGGGATCTCTGCGCCAGTTGGCAAACGGCGATTGGTACGTGCGCGGACACGTTTCGCTCGGCGACCTCTCGGATCGCGGGATCGAGCTCCCGGTCGACACCGATGCCTACAACTCGGTCGGCGGCTACGTCTTCGGCGAGCTCGGCCGGCTGCCGAAGCGGGGCGATCTGATCACCGCCGACGGTTACGAGATCCGGGTCGAATCGGTCCGCGAAAACCGCATCGAGGCGGTTCGGATCCACCCCCGCAGCGGGTGATGCAAGGGCGTCATGCGAGGGTGCTCCGCAAGGAGCAACCCGTTTTGATGCCGGCGCGACCCGTTTCATGCCGGTTGCAGCAGTTTTTACTTCCGTCCGTTTGGGGCTCTACGTTGCCGGTGATGCGAGGGTGCGCCGAGGCGAAAGCCGAGGTGCAACCCGTCCAATCGGGGTCACTAGGAGGCCGCATGTGGGTCGTCCGGTTCAGCGATAAGCAGCTCGAGGTAGTCAGGGCAGTGCTCCGCTCCGAAGAGCACCGAGGGCCGGCGCTCGAGGGCGCGCTGGAGGCGTTGGACCTCGCGCGCTGGGACGAGCTTCCCGAGGCCCAGCTTCCCTGGTCAGAGGTGGAGGCCGCGGCCGTCAAGCAGGGTGTCTCGGAGGCCGATGTGATCTGGGATCGTTCCGGGCGCCATGAGGAGCCCGCGGTGCCTCCGATCGCGGCCAAGTCCCGCGTCAAGCGCAAGGGCAAGCAGGCCGCCTAGCTTCCGCCCCCTTTTCTGCGCGGCGCTCATCGCGCTTGGCCTGGCGAGTCTGGCGACGGGGTGCGGAGGGGACGACTCCGCACCACCGAACCGCTTCGACGGGGCCGCAGCGATGTCGCTCGTCAACCGGCAGGTCGCGGTCGGGCAGCGGCCCGCCGGCTCGCCGCAGCTCCGCCGCCTAGCCACCGAGCTGCGCCCGCTGCTGCCGCACGGGCGGTTCGAGCCGTTCCCGAGCAGCGGGCCGCAGCAGGGGCTGCGGAACATTGTCGGTGTCCTCCCGGGCCGCGCCCCGGCGATCCTGATCGGCGCCCACTACGACACCGAGTGGCACCCGAAGGGATTCGTCGGTGCCAACGACAGCGCCGCCGGGACGGCCGCGGTAATCGAGCTGGCGCGCACACTCGGCTCCGCGTTGCCTGAAAACCACAGCGAGATCCGCTTCGTCCTCTTCGACGGCGAGGAGGATCCGCCCGGCTGCGCCAACAAGGACTTCGAGTTCTGCGCCCTGCGAGGATCACGGGCCTACGCTGCCGCCCACCCCGGCGAGGTGGGAGACATGATCCTGCTCGACTACATCGCCAACCGGGGCGCCCGCATCAGCCGCGAGGCGAACTCGAGCCAACCGCTGTGGGAGCAGCTTCGCCAGGCGGCGGCACAGGTGGGTGCCTCCGGGGTGTTCCCGCCCGTCGTGCAGGGCGGGGTCATCGACGACCACATCCCCTTCCTGGAGCAGGGAATCCCGTCCATCGATCTGATCGACTTCGCCTACCCCTATGCGGACTCGGTCCAGGACACCCCAGACAAGCTCGACCCGGCGGTCCTCGACCAGGTCGGCGAGACGGTCGCCCAGCTCGCGATCAGTCTGAGCCGCGAGCGGGCCAGCGGACAATGACGGCTCAGTCGTAGACGTAGAACCCGGCGCCCGACTTGCGGCCGAGCTTTCCCTGATCGACGAGCGCAACCAGCCGCCCGGGCGGACGGTGATGCTCCTCACCGCTGTCGGCAAAGAGCGCCTCCCCGATCGCGACCGCCACGTCCACCCCGATCAGGTCGAGCAGCGCCAGAGGCCCCATCGGGTAGTTGGCCCCGAGGGTCATGCAGCGGTCCACGTCCTCGGCCTCCATCCCGGTCTGCTCCATCAGGCGGACCGCGTCGAACAGGTAGGGAAAGAGAAGCCGGTTGACGACGAACCCCGGCTCATTCGGTACCTCGACCACAGTCTTGCCTATCGATTCGCACCAGGCGCGCGCCCGGGGACGGATCTCGTCACGGGCCGCGTCCGGGAGGCAGATCTCGATCAGCTCCATCCGCACCACCGGGTTGAAGGGGTGGAGGCCGAAGACTCGCTTGGCATGCCCGCTTTCCGAGCCGAGCTCGTCGAGCGACAGGGAGGAGGTGGTGCTCGCGAGGTCGGCATCGGCTGCCGCGTCGCCGACCGCCTTGAGCAGATCGACCTTCGGTCTGAGCTCCTCGACCACGGCCTCGACGACGAGGTCGCATGAAGCCAGGTCGCCGGGCTCGGTGGTCACCTTGATCTGCTTCGGATCGGCCCCGTCGACTTTTGTCGTGAGGGAATGTGCCTGCTCCTCGGCGCGCCATGCCGACGCGTCGGAGCGCGCGAGCAGCAGCGTTGTCGACCCGATGCTGGCGCACGCCGCGAGCCCGCAGGCGATCGTCCCGCTGCCCGCGATCGCAGGGCGCTCGTATGTGTCGCCGCCAGCCACGCGGGAGTGTCTATCACGCCGCACCCGCCCCCGAGTCACGCCGGAGCCTGGGCCGCCTTTCTTCGATCATGAGCGGTAGGCGAAGGGGGTTGGGGCGATGGATCTGCCGCCGCGGGCGGCTGCGGGGGCGGGGGCTTTGGGGGCTGCGAGGCAGGCCGCCGAGCCGGCACTGGCTGACTCGCCAGTCGGGTATGCTCACTATACGAGGCTTGGTTGCTTGAAGAAACCGACTGAGGAGGCACGTGGTGGCTGAGAACGGAAAGTTCAGTGGACGCGAGGTCGTGATCGTCGAGGCCGCCCGCTTGCCGGTTGGCCGCGGCCACGAGGAGAAGGGCTACTACAAGGACGTCCACGCCTCGAACCTCCTCGCCAAGACCTACAGCGCGGTCATCGAGCGCGCCGGGATCGATCCCTCCGAGGTGGAGGATGTGGTTGCCGGCTGTGTGCAGCAGTTCGGTGAGCAGGGCATCAACATCGCCCGCAATGCGTGGCTCGAGGCCGGGCTCCCGATGGAGACTCCAGCCACGACCGTCGACCGTCAGTGCGGATCGGCACAGCAGGCCGTCAACTTCGCCGCCGCCCTGATCGCCTCCGGTGTCCATGACGTCGCCATCGGCGGCGGCGTGGAGCACATGGGCCACATCTCCTTCGCCGACTCCGCCGAGGTGATGAAGGAGCACGGATTCGCTTTCTCGCCGCAGCTACTCGAGCGCTACAACCTCGTCCCGCAGGGAATCTCGGCCGAGATGATCGCCGACAAGTGGGAGATCCCTCGCTCGGAGCTCGACGAGATCGGCCTGCGCTCGCATACGCTCGCCCACCAGGCGACCGAGGAGGGCCGCTTCGAGCGGGAGATGATCCCGTGGCAGAGCAACGGCGACACCTACGTCACCGACCAGGGCATTCGCCCGCCGACCGAGGACAGTCTCGAGAAGCTCGCCTCCCTGAAGCCCGCCTTCAAGGATGACGGCAAGATCACCGCGGGCAACTCCTCGCAGGTGTCCGACGGTGCCGCCGCGGTGCTGCTGATGACCCGCGAGAAGGCCGAGCAGCTCGGTCTGCGACCGCGTGCGCGGATCCTCGACCAGACGACGGTCGGCGTCGACCCGGTGATGATGCTCACCGGCCCGATCCCGGCGACGAAGAAGCTCCTCGATCGCAACGGGATGAAGATGGACGACATCGACCTGATCGAGATCAACGAGGCCTTCGCCTCCGTCGTCGCCGCCTGGCGGCGTGAGCTCGAGCCAGACATGGATCGGGTCAACGTCAACGGCGGCGCGATCGCGATCGGACACCCGCTCGGCTCGACCGGCGCGCGCCTGATCACCACGCTGCTCCACGAGATGGAGCGTTCCGACAAGGAGACGGGCCTGGTGACCATGTGCTGCGGCGGCGGGCTCGGGACGGGCACGCTGGTCCAGCGGGTCTAGACCTGAACTTGTGGACTGTTTGGGTGCCTATCGGCCCCCAAGCGGTCCATTTCTGCATCTCACATTCCGGGCCCGCGAGGCGTTGAGGTAGCGATGGCCCCCAGGCCCGCGGGTGCGCATGCCCGAAGACCGGCGGCGAAGTGGAGCGCGGACGACCGCGAGCTGATGCGCGCGGACAGGGTGCTGCGCAGGGTGATGGAGGAGCAGGGCCCGATAGACCCGAGGATCGACAGACGGGGAAGCCGGCCCGATCCCTTCGACGCGCTCGCTCGCGCGATCGTGGGCCAGCAGCTTTCGACCAGGGCAGCCAACTCGATCTGGGAGAAGCTGATCGGGCTCTTCGATGGTGAGATGACCCCAGAGGCGCTGCTCCGTCGCAGGCCGCAGACACTGCGCAAGGCAGGCCTCTCGAATGCGAAGGTCGGATTCCTGCGCGACCTCGCTGCCCGCGTGAGGGATGGCCGGCTCGATCTGAAGCAGCTGAAGAAGCTGCCGGATGAGGACGTCATCGCCGAGCTGATCGAGGTAAAGGGAATCGGCTCGTGGAGCGCCGAGATGTTCCTCATCTTCCACCTTGGCCGACCGGACGTCGTGTCGGCTGGCGACCTCGGAATCCGCCGCGCGATCCAGATCACCTACGGGCTGGATGACCTGCCCGGCCCCGAGGAGGTGGAGCGGATCGCCGAGCCCTGGCGGCCGCACCGCACGCTGGCCTGCCTCTACCTCTGGCGGTCGCTGGCGATCACGCCCATCGAGCAGCCCGCCGAATAGCCTCACCCGCCGTGGCGGCTCTCGACCGCATCTCCATATCGGCCCGGCCTAGGCGCCAAGGCGTCCCGCGAGCCCCACGATCGGCGCCGAGCCCCTGCTTCAGGATTCGCCGCTTGTCCCAGCTGCGGCCGGCGTCGATCAACACGTCGCCGGCCATGTAGACGTTGATCAGCGGGACAGGGGGGAACTCAATGAGGCGCCAACTCCCTCGGCGACCTGCTTCATCAGTGAGCGATTCCCGTTCCACCTCGCGGGTCTCCGCTGTGCTGGGCGAGGTCCTCGAGCCGCGCAATCTGCAGTTCGCCCTCGCGCCTCACCGGGTCGTCCTCCGGAAGCCCCTCGATCAGCCGCTGGATCCTGTTGCGGATCTGAAGGGCGAAGTGCGGCGTGGAGGGCCCCGCCAGCTCCCGGATGTCCTCGACGGTCACCGGCCTCGTCAGTCGATCCGGTCGCTCGGCCTCACTCACTTCTTCTTCCCCTTCTGCGTAGCCGGAGGCGGCTCGCCCTCGAGGCCGCCGGGCTGGGCTACCCCGCCCTTGACGGTGCCCTGACCGGCGGCGTTGCCGATCGGAGCGAGCTCGGCCAGCTCGTCCACCTCGGCCTGCACCTGGCCGCCGATTGCGGTCGCGTCGCCCATCAGCCAGATGTGGTTGTACACCGCCCGCGTCGGATCAGTCGCGTAGCCGGGCTTGATGTCAAGCAGGAAGCTCTTCAGCTCCGGCGGCAGGGCGTCCGCCTCCTCGGTGAGCAGCAGCGGCCCCCACTTGCCGGACGAAGCGAGCGAGGCAGCCGCGGCGGCGTCCAGCGGGCGGTCGGCATTGGCCAGCTCCATTCCATGGCCGGGATCGTTGATGTTCCAGCCGAAGGAGCCGTTGGAATAGCGGGCGAAGCGCAGTGCGTTCTGGGCGGCACCGATGGCGCCGACTCGCTGCACGCTCGCCGCGACCCTGGCGATCTGCGAGACCGCTGCCTTCGAGATCACGGACTCGGGCCCGAGCACGTAGACGGTGGCGGCGGCGTGCCGCCGCAGCGCGGCGAGGGTGGCGGATGGAACCTTGTTGCGCCCGCTGAACAAGACCGGGTCGCCAGACCGGGCAGCCCAGGCAGCCGCCGGCATGGCATATCCGCCCTGGTCCGAGCTGACGACAAGGATGTGCGCCGGCTCGGCTCTCACGAGCCGCTGACGGAGCTGGTCTATCGAGTTCGCGATCTGGGCCGGCGAGTCGCCCCGGAGCTTCTGGGAGTGAAAACTCGAGGGGGCCGCGGCTCCTCCGGCCGAGAAAACGGCGACGTCACCCGAGCGGCCGATGCCACGCGGGTTGAGCTGGGCGAGCGCCTGGCTGGTGGCGTCCGGCACGGCGCCGGGCTCGCTGATCAGTACGGGGATGCGTAGCGGTGGGCCCGCGAGAACCGAGGCGGCGATTCCGGACTGCCAGTCGTCATCCGGGACCAGTGTCGCCGCCTGGAGCGGCGCGGCATCGGGGGCGGGTGGATGGGTGGCGAGCGCGGCGGCGGCCGCGTCGGCGGTCGGATCCGGTCCGCTGATCCGGGTCGTATTGCGCGTCGCGACAAGCGGGAACCCGAGCGTTCCGACTGGCGTCTGCTGGGCGTTGTCGGTGGCCACCGCGATCGTCACGACGCGAGTTTCTTCGTTGCCGCCGCCCCCGAAGGGGTCGAGCGCGATGAGCAGAACGATCAGGCCGATGAGTAGCGCGCCACCGGCGGCGAACACCCAGCGTGTCCCGGTCCGCGCCGGCAGGTCCGCGCGAAGCCAGTGGGTCGCGCTGCGGATGTGGCGGGGAAGTCGCACGGCGGGAACCTACCCGCGGGCGCCCGGCGATGAGAACCCGGTGGCTGCCGGGTCTAAGGGGTGAGGCTCAAGACGCGCCTACGCGAAGATCTACCAGCTGTTCGAGGGCACGGCACCGGTGCAGCGCCTGGTGATCTCGCGGATGCAGGCCCGCGCCCATCTGGAGCGCTTCGAGGCGGCCGAGATCGCCACGCAGGCGGCCAACGGATCGGCCGCCAACGGGGCTTCATCCAACGGCGCCTCCCGGGAGGTCAGGCGAACCCCGGTGTAGCTGCAACCGCCGTTTCAGTTTGAGCCCGGTCGGGCGTTCAACCTCCCGAGCGGATGACTCGATCGAAGCGTTTTGGGCTGGCGCTCTGCGGCGCCCTGATCGCCTGCGCCTGCGCGATCGCCGTCGGCGGCGCGTCGGGGAAGAGCCTTCAGCAGAAGCTCAACGTCACACAGAACAAGCTCTCGCACGCACGAGCGCACGCCGGCGTCCTCACGACGCGGATCAGCCACGAGTCCGCGCAGCTCGATCTGCTCACCGCGCAAGTCGCGGTCCTGCGTAACCGCGAGGCCGCGGTGGCTGCGCAGTTGGCGCAAAAGCAGGCGGAGCTCGATCAGGCCCAGGCCCGGCTCGACGTGTTGAAGCAGCGCCTGCGCGAGGCGATCCAGATCCTCGAGCAGCGCCTGATCGCGATCTACGAGTCGAACGAGCCGGACCTGATCACGGTGCTGCTCCAGGCGGACGGCTTCGACGACCTCGTGGCGCGGACCCAGTACATGCGGACGCTCCAGAACCAGGACAACGACATCGTCGCCCGCGTCCGCGAGCTGCGGAACGAGATGCAGGTCACCGTCAACACCATCCGGGCGGCGCGCGACCAGATCGCCGCGCGCAAGCAGGAGCTCGCGGCGACGCGGATGAAGCTCAATCGGCGCACCGCAGAGCTGGCGACGGCCCGGCGAAAGCAGCACGCAACGCTGGTCGCGGTCCGCAAGCAGCAGGACGACCTCGAGGGCGACCTCACCGAGATCTCCCAGAAGATCGCCGAGCAGCTCGCCGCCAGCACCGGGGCCCTGCCGGCCGGGCCGATCAGCTCGGGGGGGCACGGTTTGATCTGGCCGGTCAACGGGCCGGTCGTCTCTGGGTTCGGCATGCGCTGGGGCCACATGCACGAGGGAATCGACATTGCCGTTCCGACCGGTACGCCGATCCGCGCCTCCGCCGCCGGCACGGTCAGCATCGCGGGCCCAAATGGGGGATACGGGAACTACACCTGCATCGACCATGGGGGTGGCCTTTCCACCTGCTACGCGCACCAAGAGCGAATCCTGGTGTCGGGAGGCCTGCACGTCGCGCAGGCTCAGATCATCGGGATCTCAGACTGCACCGGCCACTGCCTCGGTCCTCACGTCCACTTCGAGGTCAGGGTCAACGGCCAGGCCGTCGATCCCCTCGGCTACCTGTAGAAGGGCGCCCTCGGGGTTAATCGGTAGCCGCTCGCTGCGGTTTTAGAGCAATCGTTCACCTCGGTATTGGGGTTTTTAAAGTCCCCCGGATACGCGACGATGCCCGTCACGTGAGTGCGCGTAGTCGGCGGGCCGCGCGAGAGGGGGATACTCACGCGGCCAGCAGAACATCAGAGAGCTTCATAATCAATATCGGCGCATCCGGCGCCCTCCTCGCCGGGGCAGCGATCGTCTTCGTCACCTTGGTCGGGCTGGTCTCGTTCACCGCCTGGCCCTCGCCGTCGAACCCCTCGCCGAGCGCCGCCAACGTTGAGTTGAGCGCCGCGAAGCCCGAGCCGGCGCCCGCCGAGCCCGGCTCCGTGGCGCCGGGCGCCGCGCTCGGCTCGGTGGCGCCGGTTCGGGCGGCCGCTGGGCTATTCGCATCGACGGGCGGCCCGCCCGGCGGTGCGGACGGCCGGGCTGGCGGTGGCGGCGGCCACGGCGGGGGCCCGGTGGCGGCGCAGGCGGCCAGCTCGGAGCCCGGTTCCGCTCCGGCGCCTGCGGCGACCGCGTCCACGACTCCGCCGTCGTCCACAGGCGGCTCGAAGGAAGGCCCCGGTCTCAGAACCCGTGATCCGGGCGGCGGCGGGTCGAGCAGTGCCGTCAAGGGTCCGAACGGGCGCTCGGACAGCCGATCCCATAAGGACCATCCGACGCACCCGAGCTCGCGCCAGACTGAGCGCCAGACTGACAACGGTGGCGGCAACGGCAACGGTGGCGGCAACGGCAACGGTGGCGGCAACGGCAACGGCAACGGTGGCGGCAACGGCAACGGCAACGGTCGCGGCAACGGCAAGGGCCCCCGGCAGGCGCCCGGCCACACGAAGGCCCGCGGGCCCAAGTCCAAGCATTAAGTAGGGCTAGCGGCTGGCCTCGCGGGCGTCGAACTCGCGCTCGAGCCAGCGGAGCGCCATTGATTGCAGCTCCGGGTCGTGTTGCACGGTCGTGTGGGCGCCGCCGGGGGCGATAACGAGCTTGCCGGGCTGCCCGGCGCGCTCGTAGAGCTCTTCGGAATGCTCACTGGGGATCTGTGTATCGCCCTCGGCGTGCATGAGCAGCAGTGGCCGTCCGGCGATTCTTTCGACCGCTTCGCCGACGTCCTGGGCGAGCAGCCAGCCCTCGAGGTCGAGTGGGTCGGCGACGCGCATCTCGAGGCGCCCGCTTCGGACACCTCTCGCGAGGTGGTCCTCCCCGGCGGGACAGATCGCAATCACACCGGCGATCTCGTGCGCCGCTGAGGCCGCGGCGCTGATCGCGAGAAATCCACCCAGGCTCGAGCCCCGAACCGCAACCCGGCCGGGATCGACTCCGTCCTGCTCGCCGAGAAAGCGGGCCATTCCGATTATGTCGTCGACGGCTGCCCCCGACATCGCCCCCTCGGAGTGACCGTGGCCCGGCAGGTCGAAGGCCAGCGCCGCCCAGCCGCTCGCCGCGGCGAGGCCCGCGAAATCGGCGTGGTTCTCCTTGCGAGAGCCGGCGCCGTGCACGATCACCACGCCGGGCCAGGGCGGCGCCGCCTCGGGCAGCCAGAGCGCGTAGGCGAGCCCCAGATGGCTGTTCTCGCGATCTGGGCGCCGTGCCGGAGAGCGCTCCATTGCGGGCATTGTCGCCGTTCCCGTCAGAATTGCTCTCGCCATGAGCGTCGACAGGACCCAGTCCGGCTCTGCCACGGCGGCGGATCCGATCGCCGCCTCGCCGGTCTACCCGGCGGGCTCGCGCGTGAACGAACGCGGACATCTCGAGATCGCGGGTTGCGACCTGGTGGAGCTTGCCGACCGGTTCGGCACCCCGGCCTATATCTACTCCGAGGACGACATCCGCGGCCGGACCCGGGAATACGTGCGCGCCTTCGAGGAACGCACCGATGCCTTCGAGGTGATCTACGCGAGCAAGGCGCTTCCCGCCACCGCCGCGTACCGCGTTGATGCGCGAGGAGGGCCTCTCGGTCGACGTCGCCTCTGGGGGCGAGCTGCGCATGGCCCTGGCCGCCGGCTTCGATCCGGCGCGGATCCACCTGCACGGCAACAACAAGACCGAGGCGGAACTCAGCTACGCCTTCGAGGCGGGCGTCGGGCATCTGATCCTCGACTCGTTCGACGAGATCGAGCGCGCCGAGTGGCTGCTCGAGCGGCCGCAGCGCGTGCTGATCCGGGTCACGCCGGGGATCAAGCCCTCCACCCACGACTACGTCCAGACCGGGCAGCTCGACTCCAAGTTCGGCTTCGGGCTGGCCGACCGGCTCGCCGAGCAAGCGGTCGAGCGGGTACGCGAGTCCGCCCACCTGGAGCTCGTCGGGCTGCACGCCCACATCGGCTCCCAGATCTTCGAGCTCGAGCCCTATGTGAAGGCGATCGAGGTGATCGCCGACTTCTGCGACGCCGTCGACCTCCGGCTCGAGCTGCTCAACGTCGGAGGCGGGCTCGGCATCGCATACCTGGACACCGATGAACCGCCCGAGATCGATGACTACGTCGAGGTGAAGGTCGCCGGGGTGCGGCGGGTCTTCGACCCGGCCCCGCGGATCCTGGTCGAGCCGGGACGCTCGCTGGTCGGGAACGCCGGCGTCACCGCTTACCGCGTAGGGACGGTGAAGGAGATCCCCGGAGTGCGCACATACGTCGCTGTTGATGGAGGGATGTCGGACAACCTGCGGCCGATGCTCTACGGCGCCCGTTACGAGGCGGTCGTCGCGGACCGCGCCGGCGAGACGCCGGATACGCTCGCGACGATCGCCGGGATGCACTGCGAGTCGGGGGACGTTCTGGTCCGGGACACCGAGCTCGCGGCTCCAACTGTCGGCGACCTGCTGGTCACCCCGGCCACTGGCGCCTACGGCTACGCGATGGCCAACAACTACAACGGGGTGCCCAGGCCCCCGGTGATCTTCTGCCGCGACGGCGACGCCAGGGTCGTGGTCCGCCGCGAGACCTGGGACGACCTGCTGGCCCGGGACGAGTGATGGCGGAGACGGTGAGCGTCGGGATCCTCGGCAAGGGGACCGTCGGAGGGGCCTTCCGGACGCTGCTCGAGGAGCGGGCCGACATGGTCGAGGAGGTCTCCGGGCGGCGCCCAGAGGTCAGCGGCGTGCTGAGCTCGAAGGAGGGGGACTTCGACGAGATCCTGGCGTCCAGCGACATCGTTGTGGAGCTGATCGGGGGGATCGACCCCGCGCTCGACTACGTCACCCGGGCGCTGCGACAGGGCAGGCACGTGGTCACGGCCAACAAGCAGCTGCTGGCGCAGCATGGCGAGGAGCTGGTCGCGGCCGCGCGCGAGGGCGGAGCCCAGCTGCGCTTCGAGGCCGCGGTCGCCGGCGCGATCCCCGTGATCCGCGTGGTCCAGGAGAGCCTCGGCCCGATCCCGATCGAGAAGGTCTTCGGGATCGTCAATGGGACGACCAACTACATCCTCACCGAGATGGCGCGCAGCGGCCTCTCCTACGAGGAGGCTCTGGCCCAGGCCCAGGAGCTGGGCTACGCCGAGACCGATCCGACGGACGACGTCGGCGGGGCCGATGCTGCGGCGAAGATGGCGATCCTGGCGCGGCTCGCTTTTGGCGCTCCGGTGAAGCTCGAGGACGTCCCCTACGAGGGAATCGAGCAGGTCAAGCCCGACGATCTCGCCTATGCGAAGGAGCTCGGTCTCTCACTGAAGCTGCTCGGGGTCGCAGAGCGGGTTGGCGACGGGCAGATCAGCGTCCGCGTTTTCCCCTGCTTTCTGTATCCGGGTCATCCGCTCTCGCCCATCGAGGGACCGTTCAACGCGGTCATGGTCGAGTCCCCGGCGATCACCGAGATCACGATGTCGGGACCGGGGGCGGGAGGACCCGAGACGGCCGCGGCGGTCCTCGGCGACGTCGTCTCCGTGATCGCCGGCGGCTCGCCGCTGTTCGAGGAGAAGGCGAAGCTCGAGATCGCCACGGACGTCGAGATGGCCTTCTACCTCCACCTCGAGGTCGACGACCGACCCGGCGTCCTGGCTCAGATCGCAGAGGTCCTCGGCGACAACGAGGTATCGGTTCGGAGCGTCGTGCAGCGGGGTCTGGGTGGCGAGGCACAGCTGATCATGGTCATGCACCCCGTTTCGGAGAAGCGCTTCGCGACTGCCCTCCGGAAGATCGCCAAGCTCGAGTTCCTCCGCTCGCCGCCGCGCTCGATCAGGGTGATCGAGAAGGAGTTCGGCTAGCCGGTCATGCCGATGCCCTTGATCCAGCGCTACCGCGACCACCTCCCGATCGAGGAGGGCGACCCGGTCGTCACCCTGAACGAGGGCTCGACGCCGCTGATCCACTCCCCGCGACTCTCCGAGCGCGTCGGCGCCGAGGTGTACCTGAAGTTCGAGGGCGCGAACCCAACTGGGAGCTTCAAGGACCGGGGGATGACGGTCGCGGTCTCCCGCGCGAAGGGGGCGGGCGCGGAGGCGATCATCTGCGCCTCGACCGGCAACACCGCGGCGAGCTGTGCTGCGTACGCCGCGCGCGCCGGCCTGCGCGGAGCGGTGATCGTGCCCGAGGGGAAGATCGCGATCGGCAAGCTCGCACAGGCCCTCATGCATGGGGCCAGGGTGATCGCCCTCGAGGGAAACTTCGACCAGGCCCTCGAGATAGTCCGCGAGCTCGCCGACAAGCACCCGGTCGAGCTCGTCAACTCGGTCAACCAGTACCGGATCGAGGGCCAGAAGACCGCCGCCTTCGAGACCTGCGACGAGCTCGGTGAGGCGCCCGCGGCGCTCGCCATCCCGGTGGGCAACGCGGGCAATGTCACCTCCTGGTGGGCTGGATTCCAGGAGTACATGGCGGCGCCGATCCTCTACGGGTTCCAGGCCGCGGGAGCGGCTCCCCTCGTCGAGGGTCATCCGATCTCAAAGCCTGAGACCGTTGCCTCGGCGATCCGGATCGGCAAGCCGGCTCGCTGGGAGGAGGCGATGAACGCCTTCACCGCCTCGCGGGGGCGGGTTGCAGCGGTCACCGACGAGCAGATTCTCGACGCCTATCACTGGGTCGCCTCCCGCGAGGGCGTCTTCTGCGAGCCGGCCTCGGCGGCCTCGGTGGCCGGGATCCTCGCCCATGGATTGCCCGTCGCCGACGGCATGGATAAGCCCGAGAGCGTCGTCTGCGTACTCACCGGCCACGGCCTCAAGGATCCGGACACGGCCCTCGGGAAGGCGCCGGCCGTCACCGGATCCAAGGCAGAGTTGTCTGCCGTCGAAAAAGCTGTGTTTGATTGATCGGCGGACCCGTAGCCCTTCTGCCGACGCCACCTACGAGGAGCAGAAGGCGAAGATCCTGGGCAGCTAGCCTGACTGCGTGGCTTCTCCGCCGCGTGTAGAGCTCCTCTGGTGGCGTGAATGCCCCTCCTGGGGGCGGGCGCTCCAGATGCTGCGGGAGGAGATGGAGAAGAAGGGCCTCGATCCCGACTCGATTGAGGTACGCGAGGTGGACACGGAGGCGGCGGCCCGGCAAAGTCAGTTCGTGGGGTCTCCCACGATCCGGGTGAACGGGGTGGACGTCCAGCCGACGGTCGACGGAGAGCCAACCGGGCTCACCTGCCGGGTGTATCGCCGCCGGGACGGGCGGATCTCACCGCTGCCGGATCCCGAGGACGTGCGCGAGGCCCTCGGAGCGGTCGCCGTCCGCTGACGGGATAGCCTCCGGCCGATGCCGACAGCGATCGGGGAACGTGCACCAGACTTCGAGCTCCCGGGTACCGACGGCGAGCGACATGCGCTGGCCACGGACGGCGCGCCGGCGACGGTGGTCTACTGGACGTGCAACCACTGCCCCTACGCGCTCGCCTGGCACGAGCGCCTCCTCGAGGTCGCCCGCGACTACGCCGATCGGGGCGTAAGGGTCCTGGCGATCAACTCGAACGATCCCGAGCGCTACCCAGCCGACTCCTTCGAGGCGATGGCCGACCGGGTCCAGCGGGAGGGCGGCTGGCCGCATCCGTATCTCCATGACGAGACACAGGAGATCGCCCGGGATTGGGGCGCCGAGCGCACCCCGCACGTCTTCGTGCTTGACCCCGACCTGCGGCTGCGCTACCACGGCGCGCCGGACGCCGACTACGACGACCCATCGCAGCAGGCGGCCTGGCTCCGCGACGCGCTCGACGCCGTATTGGACGGACGGGAACCCGACCCAGCCGAGACCAGGGCGGAGGGCTGCACGATCAAATGGCGGTGAACCCCTGACCGCGCGACGGCGGCTTGTCAAGGTGCCGGCCTCATCGGCGAACCTCGGCCCCGGTTACGACGTGCTCGCGGCCGCGCTCGCCATGCACCTCGAGCTCGAGGTGGAGGAGGCCGGGCAGCTTCTCGGTCGAGGCGGACGGGCTCGGCGTCCCGCTCGACCGCTCCAACCTCTGCGTTCACGCCTTCGAGTCGCTGCGGCCCGCCGACCGGATCGCTTTCCGGATCCGCAGCGAGATCCCGCTCGCGGCCGGCCTGGGCTCGAGCGCGGCGGCGATCGTGGCCGGCCTGCTCGCGGCCGACCATCTGTACGAGCTGGCTCAGGAGCCCGAGGACATCCTCCTCAAGGCGGCGGAGATCGAGGGGCACCCCGACAACGTGGCGGCCGCGCTCTACGGCGGCTTCGTCGTCTGCGCCAACCAGGACGGCGCCATCACGGCCACGCGGCTCGACCCGCCCCAAGGTGTCGAGGCGGTGGTGGTGATTCCCCATGAGCAGGTTCCCACCGAGGAGGCGCGCAGGGCGATCCCGGATAGCATCCCGCTCGCGGACGCGGTCGCAA
This sequence comes from uncultured Solirubrobacterales bacterium, assembly GCA_963695675.1. Lineage (GTDB taxonomy): Bacteria > Actinomycetota > Thermoleophilia > Solirubrobacterales > 70-9 > DASUPK01. The sequence continues at coordinate 364,315 of CAVOGY010000005.1, read as the reverse complement.
ACATCTCGGCGGCCAGCGAGCTGGTGCTCGGCATCCAGCGCTCCGATCTGACCCTGATCGGGCGAGGGCTTGCCGACCGTCTCCACCAACCCCACCGGGCGCATCTCTATCCACGCTCGATGGAGATCGTCCAGCAGGCGCCTAGGATGGGCGCGATTGGCGCGAGCATCTCCGGCGCGGGGCCGACGGTGCTGGTCTGGAGCTTCTGGCAGAGCACCGGCGGGGTGATGAAGGAGCTCAACGAGCGGGTCGGGGACTGGGCGGAGGTGAGGCGAGTTCCCTTCTCCCCGACGGGCGCGGACGTGCCCGAGCTGTGAGCGCGGAGAGGGACAGCTCCCTGTCGCTCTGGTCGGAGGATTCCTTCCTCTCGATCGCCTCGAAGGGCTCGGCTCTGTCGATCGGATCGGTCGGTTCGTTCGCCTCGATCGCCTCGATCGGGTCGGCTGGCGCTGCCTTCTCGGTGGCTTCCGCAGGCTCCGCGGGTTCCGTCATGTCGTGGGCATCGGCTGGCTCAGTGCTCTCGGCACAGGCCTGCGATTCGATCCTCGGTGAGCGCGGCCGCGGCAACGCCGCGTTGCTCTCGGCCGGAATCCTCGTCTCCTGCGCCGCGGCGATCGCGGGCTGGGCGCTACACCGGCGCTAGCTCAAGTCAGGCGGGGGAGCCGAAGCTCTGGGATCTGGTCCATCGTCGATTAGTCGAGGAGGCCGACCTGCCGGAGAATCGAGACGGAGTCCGAGTAGACGTCCTTCCGCTTGACCAGGCCGTCCTCGTAGGGAATCACGTCGACGCCGCGCCACTCGATCCGTTCGCCCGTCGGTTCAGCTACCAGCTCCCCGCGCCGCATGGTGTTCGAGTGAGTTGCGCTGGCCGTCCACTCCTGCGTCACCACTCCGTCTCGGACGTACAGCCGGCGGGTCTCGAAGTGGATGTCTGGCCAGGTCTCGAAGATCGCGCCGATGTGGTCCCGCACCTCGGCGCCCTCGGCGGATTCCCCCGCCGTGTGGTTCTCGAAGACCATGTCGGGGGCGTGCATCGACATGATCGCGTCGAGGTCATGATCGTTCCAGGCATCGTTGTAACGACCGATGGCCTCCTCGAGACTTCGAGCCGCGTCGTCTCCCACGGGCGGAGAGGATATGTTCGTCGCCAGGGAGTGACAAGGGGAACGCGAGCGAGGAGGAGCGATGGCCGAGGGTTACACGATCAAGAACGTCGAGGAGTTCGAGGAGATGGAGGGGAGCGGGAATGCGACCTGGCGCCTCGCCCGCAAGACCCTCGGCGCCGAGTCCTTCGGCTTCAACATCGTCGACATCGCGCCCGGGGGCCAGATCCCCGAGCACAACCACACCGGCGACAACCAGGAGGAGGTCTTCATCATCCTCGATGGCCGGGCGACGATCGTGGCCGACGGCGAGGAGCATGAGGCGCCGGCCGGCACTTACTGCCGGTATGCGCCCGAGGTGAAGCGGACGATCCGCAACAACTCCGACGCGAACGTCCGCGCCCTCCTGATCGGTGTCCCGGTCGACAGCGGGTACCAGGGGATGCCCTGGGGTTAGCTGGAGAGCCAGCTGCCGCCGGGCGGAACGACCCGAAGCCCCTCCGCCAGCTCGGCGGCTCGCTCGGCACCCAGGTCCGCCACCCGGGTGGCGCCGCTCTCCGTCATCAGTTCGGCAAGCTCGCGCCAGGCCCGTCCGACCGGCGCCACCTTCGCCTCCAGCCCGCCGCCGCTCAGACCGCTGAACTGTGCGGCCAGGATTCGTGCGTCCTCTGGCGTCAGCTCGCCGAATGGCATGTAGCGGTCGTCGACGTAGACCTGTCTGTCAAGAATCCCCTGGTTCTCCGTGTCGGCCACGGGCGCAGTATCTCGCTTCCGCGAGGTCATCAAGACCAGCCCAGCTGCTCCGCGTGACGCAACGTCGCGTCGAGGAGCGCGGCCACATGGGCGTCATGCAGCGAGTAGACGATGTGTCGAACGTCACGCCGGCCGATGACCAGTCCAAGGTCACGAAGGACGCGCAACTGATGGGAGACCGCCGGCTGGGTCATCCCCACCGTCGCGGCAAGCGCCGTAACGGTGCTGGGGCCCTGCCTCAGCCGGCTCAGAAGCCGTATGCGGCTCGGGGTCGCGAGGCCCGCCATAACCCGCGCGATGCGCTCGGCTTGCTCGGGTGTGACACCGACGTTGCCGCTCTGACCGTTGCTCACCAATACATAGTGACATGCACATACGTGCATGTGGGGGTTCTCACGATGTCGGCCGAGCGCTTGACACCCCAAATACCGAGGAGTAGGTTGCGGCGGCCGGAAGGAATTGCTGCCTCGCAATCGAGCTCCTTCCGGGAGGAGCGGTGAATGCGGTTCGAGTCCGGCTCTGGAGTGGTTGAACTCCACATCTCAGGCTCTCTGGGAAGCCCTGCTCGACCGAGTCCCTCTCGTGTCCCGCCGCTCGGGGAGCAACTCTGATGTGCCTGGCGATTCCGGGCCAGGTGGTCGAGGTGGTCGACGAGGACAACCGTCTCGCAAGGGTGGACGTTGCGGGCGTCCAGCGGAACGTCAACGTGGGACTTCTCGACGAGGAGGGCGAGGGGGCGCTACCGGGCGACTGGGTCCTGATCCACGTCGGCTTCGCGATTTCCAAGGTCGACGAGGAGGAGGCCCGTGCCACCCTCGGGCTGCTCGAGGGCATGGGGAAGGACTACGAGCAGGAGCTCGAGGAGCTGAAGGCGAGCGTGATCGAATGACCAGCCGCCACAACCCGTGGACGCGGCGACGTTTCCGTCCCGGCTGCGGCGGGAGGAACCCGGGGCAATGACCGAGAGCCTCATCCCCAGCTGCGACCACAGTACGGGCTGCATCACCTGTGGGGATGAGGCGATGCGGATGCGGGTGCTCCGCATCGACCAGGAGCGGGAGCTCGCGCTCTGCGCCGCGGAGGAAGGCGGCGAGCACAGCACCGTCGAGATCGCTCTGGTCCAACCGGTGGCCGAGGACGACGTCCTACTGGTTCACGCCGGCACCGCCATCGCGCGTGCGGAGAGCGAGGTGGCGGCATGACGATGAAGTACATGGACGAGTTCCGCGATGCGGAGCTCGGCCGTGCGCTCGCCGGGAAGATCCTCGGGGCCGTTGAGCCGGGCCGTCACTACAAGGTGATGGAGGTCTGCGGCGGCCACACCCACTCGATCTACAAGTACGGGATCGACGACCTGCTCCCCGAGAACGTGGAGCTGGTCCACGGCCCGGGGTGCCCGGTATGCGTGATCCCGATGGGCCGCGTCGACGACGGGATCGCGATGGCGACCGAGAACGACATCATCTTCACCTGCTTCGGCGACATGATGCGCGTGCCTGGCTCGGAGAAGACGCTCACCGACGCCAAGGCCGAAGGCGCCGACATCAGGATGGTCTACTCGCCGCTCGACGCACTCCGGCTCGCCAAGCAGAACCCGGATCGCGAGGTCGTCTTCTTCGCGATTGGCTTCGAGACCACCGCGCCCTCGACGGCGCTGACGCTGAAGCGGGCCAGGACCGAGCGGGTCACCAACTTCTCCTGCATGTGCAACCACGTCACGATCGTGCCGCCGCTGCGGGCGCTGCTCGGTTCCCCCGACCTCCGCCTCGACGGCTTCATCGGCCCGGGGCACGTCTCGACCGTCGTCGGCTGCCGGCCCTTCGAGTTCATCCCCAAGGACTACGGCAAGCCGGTCGTCGTCGCGGGCTTCGAGCCGCTCGACATCCTGCACGCGATCCGGATGATCCTCGGTCAGCTCGCCGACGATCGGTGCGAGGTCGAGAACCAGTACGGCCGCGTGGTCCCATACGACGGCAACCCGGCGGCGCTCAAGGTGATGTCCGAGGTCTTCGAGCTGCGGCCGCACTTCGAGTGGCGCGGCCTGGGCTTCATCTCCCAGAGCGCGCTCAGGCTGAGCGACGACTACGCGGAGCTGGACGCCGAGAAGCGCTTCAGCGTGCCCGGCATCCGCGTGGCCGACCCGAAGGCATGCCAGTGCGGCGAGGTGCTCAAGGGCGTCATCAAGCCGTACGAGTGCAAGGTCTTCGGGAGCGCCTGCACGCCCGAGCACGCGATCGGGACCTGCATGGTCTCACCGGAGGGCGCCTGTGCCGCCTATTACAACTACGGGCGGTTCGCCCGGGAGAAGGAGCTCGTCTGAATGGGCGAGCGCGGAGCAGTTAGAGCGGAGCGCGATTCACGGGGGGCGGTCTCCGAACGCGAGCAGAAGGTCCTCCAGATCATCGAGACCGCGCGCGCGAAGCGTCCCCGGTTCAAGTCTGAGACCGTCACCATGGCGCACGGCGCCGGCGGCAAGGCCACTCAGACCCTGATCGAGGGGCTGCTGGTGCCCGCCCTGGCCGCGGAGGGAGACACGCTGGAGGAGATGGGGGACGCCGGCGTGGTGACGATCGACGGCCTCGGCCTCGCGCTCTCCACCGACAGCTACGTGGTGCGTCCGATTCGCTTCCCGGGCGGCTCGATCGGCGAGCTCGCCGTGAACGGGACGTCGAACGACCTGGCGGTCGCCGGTGCGAGGCCGAAGGCCCTGAGCCTCTCCCTGATCCTCGAGGAGGGACTGGCGGCCGACGAGCTCCGTGCGCAGGTCGAGGCGATCGCCGAGGCCGCCGGGGCGGCCGAGGTCGAGATCGCGACCGGGGACACGAAGGTGGTCGAGCGCGGCCATGCCGACGGCATGTACATCTGCACGGCGGGCATCGGCAAGATCGACCCGAGGGCAAAGCTCTCGCCGCGCGGGCTGCGGCCGGGCGACCGCATCCTGGTCTCGGGTACGGTCGGCGACCACGGCTCGGCGATCATGCTCGCCCGCGACGAGTTCTCGCTGGACGCCGAAATTCATTCGGACACTCGGCCGTTGTGGCCTGCCGTGGACGCGCTCCTCGATGTCGCGGGCAACGAACTTCACTGCATGCGCGACGCGACTCGCGGTGGTGTCGCGTCAGTCCTCAACGAGTTGGCGCGGGCGTCGGGCGTGTCGATCAGCGTGAGGGAGGCCGACGTCCCCGTCAATCCGGCGGTCGCCGGCGCTGCCGAGATGCTCGGCATCGACCCGATGTACGTCGCCAACGAGGGAAAGCTTGTCGCCTTCGTCGCGCCCGATCGGGCGCAGGCGGCGCTGGAGGCGCTCCGATCGGTGCCGGGCTGCGAGCAAGCCGCGGAGATCGGAGAGGTGAAGGGCGAGCCGCCGGGGATGGTGCTCGTCGAGACCGCATTCGGAGGGAAGCGCGTCATGGACCAGCTGGTCGGAGACCCGCTTCCCAGGATCTGCTGAAGCTGGACAACCGCTAGGAGGAGAGATGGCCAACGCAGTCGAGTTCGTACCGGACCAGGCGAAGACGGAGGCGGTCGAAGCCCACGTCATCTGGATGACGACCGGACTGGGCTGCGATGGCGACTCCGTCGCCATGACCTCGGCTGTCGACCCGAGCCTCGAGGACATCGTCACTCAGGCGATCCCGGGGATGCCGAAGGTGATCGTCCACAACCCCGTGCTCGCCTACGAGAACGGCGATGAGTTCATGCAGGCCTGGTACGACGCCGAGGCCGGCAAGCTCGACCCGTTCGTCCTGATCGTCGAGGGCTCGATCCCGAACGAGGAGCTCTCGGGCGAGGGCTACTGGGCGGCGATGGGCACCGACCATGACACCGGCCAGCCGATCACCACGAACGAGTGGGTGGATCGCCTCGCCCCGAAGGCGGCGGCGGTCGTCGCGCTCGGCACGTGCGCGACCTACGGCGGCATCCCGGCGATGAAGAACAACCCGACCGGCGCGATGGGGGTCGCCGACTATCTCGGCTGGGATTGGAAATCCAGCGCGGGTCTGCCGGTGGTGAACATCCCGGGTTGTCCGGTCCAGCCCGACAACACGACCGAGGCGTTGCTCTATCTGGCGCTGCACCTCGCCGGCCGGGCGCCGGCACCGGACCTCGATGACGCGCTCCGACCGACCTGGCTGTTCGGCCGAACGGTCCGCGAGTCGTGCAACCGCGGCGGGTTCTCCGAGCAGGGCGAGTTCGCCACCGAGTACGGCTCCGATCACCGGTGCCTGGTGAAGCTCGGCTGCAAGGGGCCGGTGGTGAAGTGCAACGTCCCGGTCCGCGGCTGGCAGAGCGGCGTCGGAGGCTGTCCCAACGTGGGCGGCATCTGCATGGCGTGCACGATGCCCGGCTTCCCCGACAAGTACATGCCGTTCATGGACGAGGACCGCTGGGGCGGCATGGCCTCGAGCTTGGAGAAGTTCACGATCGGTCCCATCGTGCGCGGACTCCGGAAGCGGAACATGCGCAAGAGGTACGACGTCGAGCCCGAGTGGCGCCGGCGCGGGAACCAGCTGACCACCGGCTACAAGTCGCGATCCGCCGGGTACTCCCCGCCCGGGTCCTAGGCGACGACCAACTTCGACGAGAGGAGAGCGAAGAGAACATGGCAACGACAGAGACTCCGACGACATCGAAGAAGGTCGCCGTCAAGGAGATGTCCTGGGACCCGATCACGCGGATCGTGGGGTCATTGGGCATTCACACGGAGATCGACTTCGACGCCAAGAAGGTCGAGAAGGCGTGGTCGACCTCGATGATCTTCCGAGGGTTCGACATCTTCATGAAGGGGATCGACCCGCGGGACACGCACTTCATCACCAGCCGCATCTGCGGCATCTGCGGCGACAACCACTGCACGACGTCCTGCCTGAACCAGAACATGGCCTACGGCGTGAAGCCGCCGGCGCTGGGTGACCTGGGCTACAACCTGGCCGAGACCGCGGACTACATGTTCGACCACGCAATCTTCAACGACTGCATGGCGAATGTGGACTTCTGCGAGCAGATGGTCAAGGAGACCAATCCGACCCTGCTCAAGAAGGCCGAGCAGACCGCGGCGCCCGGTCAGGACGTTCACGGCTACAAGACGATCGCCGACATCATGCGGGCGCTCAACCCGTTCACCGGCGACTTCTACCTGGAGACGCTGCAGGTGGCGCGCTACACGCGCGAGATGTACTGCCTGTTCGGCGGCCGCCACACCCACCCGTCGACGATCATGCCCGGCGGGGTCTCGGTCGACATCACCCACCAGACCTGCACGGACTACTACGTGCGGCTGATGCGGTACATCGACTACGTCAAGCGGGCCGTGCCGATGCACGACGACCTCTACGACTTCTTCCTGCAGGAGTTGCCGGGGTACGACATGGTCGGGTATCGCGACACGGACCTCGTCTGCTGGGGCTATTTCGACGACCCCGACTACGTCGACTACGACTACCGGAACATGACCGAGTGGGGGCGCAAGCGCTACATCACCCCCGGAGTCGTGCTGAAGGGCGAGCTGATCACGACCGACCTGGTCGAGATCAACCTGATGATCAGGATCCTGCTCGGCAGCTCCTACTTCGACGACTGGACGAACGAGGAGACGTTCGTCACGCAGGACCCGCTCGGGAATCCGGTCGACAAGCGCCATCCGTGGAACAAGGTGACCCTGCCGAGGCCGCAGAAGCGCGACTGGCAGGACAAGTACAGCTGGGTCGCCTCGCCGCGGATCTACGACGAGCGCAACGACACCTACGTCGCCTGCGACACCGGCGGCGGGCCGTTCGCGCGCTCGTGGGTGACGGCGAAGGCCGGCCTGGTGGACTTCGGCTACGCGAAGGCCACCGGCGAGAGCATCAAAATGGTCCTGCCGAGAACCGCCTCGAAGCCCGAGATGGAGCTCGAGTGGAAGATCCCGGAGAAGTCCAACGCGATCGAGCGTGATCGGGCGCGGACGTATCACGAGGCCTTCTCCGCGCTGATCGCGCTCCACAACCTGGAGCGGGCGCTGGCCGAGGTCCGCGCTGGTCGGACGAAGTCGTGGAACGACTTCAAGGTCCCGCAGGAGGCGGTCTCGGTCGGGTTCGCCGAGGCGGCCCGCGGGGTGCTTTCGCACCACATGGTGATCCAGGAGGGCAAGGTGGCGAACTACCAGCCGTATCCGCCAACTCCGTGGAACAGCAACCCTCGCGACACCCATGGGACTCCCGGCCCCTACGAGGATGCGGTGCAGAACACGCCGATCTTCGAGGAGAACGGCCCGGAGAAGTTCAAGGGCGTGGACATCATGCGGGCGGTGCGGAGCTTCGACCCGTGCCTGCCGTGCGGCGTCCACATGTACGACCAGCGGGGCGGTCAGGTCCGCAAGGTCACCCATACGCCGACCGGCCTGTCGTAACCCCGCGACGGAGGCCGAGGAATGCCCGCCGAGAGACCCGAAGCGGTCAGCCCCGAGGCCCTCATCCAGAGGGTGGAGGAGCTGACCGCGCGGGTCGAGCATCTTCCGGATCCAGCGGCCCGCCGAGCCGCGGAGGACCTGATGTCCGCGGTGATCGACATGTACGGACTGGGCCTGACCAGGATTCTCGAGATCCTCAACGAGGACGAGAGCGCGGGCGAGGTCAAGCAGCAGCTCGTCGACGACGGGGTGGTCGCGAGCCTGCTTTTGATTCACGACCTCTATCCGGTCCCGATCGAGGAGCGGGTCACCGAAGCACTCGACAACGTCCGTCCCTACATGGAGTCCCACGGCGGCAACGTGGAGCTCGTTTCGCTCGAGGACGGCGTCGTCCGGCTGCGCCTCGAGGGAAGCTGCGACGGGTGCCCGGCCTCTTCGTCCACCCTGGAGCTGGCGATCAAGACGGCGCTGGAGGAGGCGGCTCCCGACCTGCTCGGCATCGAGGTCGAGGGGATCGAGCAGGACCTGCTCGATCCGGTCGAGGTGACCGGCACGCCGCTGCCTGTGGTGCAGGCCGGCGGGTCGAACGGCTCGGCGGACATGCCCGCTCCCGCGGGATCCTCCGGGTGGCACGAGCTCAACGGCCAGGTCGACGCGCTGGGCGAGAACCAGCTCACCAGGATCGAGGTCGATGGCACGCCGATCGTGGTGGCCAAGGTCGAGGGCTCGCTGCTCGCCTACCTCGACTCATGCCCGAGCTGCGATCGGTCGATCGCGGATGCGGAGCTCGATGAAGGCATGCTGACCTGCCCGACCTGCGATCGCCGCTACTTCCTGCCGAGGGCAGGCCGCTCTCTGGACGACGAGAAGCTCCACCTCGGGCCCGTACCGCTGCTCGCCTCGGAGTCCGAGGGGGTGCGGGTGGCGCTGGGACGATGAGCGGAAACGGGCGGGCCATCGACGATGCGGTGGCCGCCCGGCGGCGAGCCAACATGGTGACGGGCCTGCGCGGGATGCGGCGTGGCCCCTCCGCCGGCCCGGACGCCGATGGGGACGGAGCCGCCGGCGCCGATGAGCAGTGCGATCTCTGCGGTGTGGGGATCCCCTCCGAGCACGAGCACCTGCTCCATCTCGGCGATCGGCGGATCCTCTGCGTCTGCGCCACCTGCTGGGTCCAGCGATCGGGTGATCCGGAGCTGCGCCCGACCGGCAGCCGGATCGTGTGGCTGGACGACTTCGACATGCCGGAGGAGGTCTGGGCGAGGCTCGAGGTTCCGATCGGGCTCGCCTTCTTCATGCGCAGCAGCTCCGTCGGGGGGATGGTCGCGATGTACCCGAGCCCGGCTGGGGCGACGGAGTCGGAGCTGAAGCTCGGAGCCTGGGAGGACCTGCTCGCCCTCAATCCCGAGCTGGAATCGCTCGAGCCCGACGCCGAGGCTCTGGTCGTCAACCGGATCTCCGAGCCGAGCTCCTACGTGATCGCGCCCATCGACGAGTGCTACGCCTTGGTCGGGGCGATCAAGGTGAGCTGGGAGGGGATCTCCGGCGGTGATGCGATCGAGCGCGCCGTCCCGACCTTCTTCGGGCGCCTCAGGCAGCGATCGGGGCAGAGGACATGAACGAGCCGGTCGAGGAGATCCGGATCAGAGGAGCACCGCATCCGCGGCCACCGGAGGTGGAGGCCGACACCGCCGAGCGGGGTGAGCCGGAGACCTCGCGGCGTCCGGACGAGCCGGGGCTGCAGCTCGGGATCACGGGCGTCGAGGCCATCCCGCACGCCGCGGCTCCCACACTCGCCTTCACCCTAAGCGTGGACGACCCCTCGGGCCGCGAGATCTTCATGGCCGGGCTCAGCGTCCAGATCCAGATCGAGCCCGCCAAGCGCACCTACGACGCCGAGGAGAAGGCGAAGCTGACCGAGCTGTTCGGCGATCCGCATCGCTGGGCGACCACCGCGCAGCGGATGCACTGGACGAGCGAGAGCGTGCTGCTGCCCTCCTTCACCGGTTCCACCACGGCCCGGATCGAGGTGCTCTGCAACTACGACGTCGAGCTCGCGGGGGCCAAGTACTTCCACTCGGTGGCCGACGGCGAGATCCCGCTGGCGTTCCACTTCAACGGCAGCGTCTACTACTCGGGCGACGATGGACGGCTCCAGGTCCTCCAGGTCCCGTGGGACACGACGGCGGACTTCGAGATGCCGGCCTCGGTCTGGACCGAGATGATCGACTCCTACTATCCATACCGCGGCTGGGTGCCGGTGCACCGCGACACCCTCGATGCGCTCCAGCGGCTCAAGGCGAGGCTGGGAGCGCCGACGTTCGACGCCGCCGTTACCGAGCTGCTCGCCAGGGAGAGCCTCGGTGAATAGCGCCGTCGAGGAGCTGGTCCGCTCGCTGCTCTATGAGGGGTACGCCCTCTATCCGTACACCCCGGGAGTGAAGAACGCGACGCCGACGCCCTTCGGGATCGTCTACCCGGCCGACTACGCCGAGGCGCAGCCGGCGGCGTTCTCGATGCTCCGACTCGAGGCGGTGCTCCAGGGCGGACCGGACGCGCGGCTCAGCGGCACCGTTCTGTTCCTGCAGGCCACGGGGGAGCGGCACGAGGCGGCCGAGCGCTCGTTCGAGCTCGGCCCGGTGATCCTCGCGGAGTTGGCGAGGGAGCCGGTTCGCGAGACCTTCGTCTTCCCGCTCGACGATGGCGGCGAGCTCCGCGGGCGCGTCGCGCTGCGGGCGGAGCTGCTCTCGCCGACCCTCGCCAGGGTCCGCCTCTGCGTGCACAACGAAACCGCGACGTCCTGGGACCCGGCCGAGGTCTCTCGCGGCGAAGCTCTTCGCCACAGCCTGATCTCCACCCACCCGCTGCTCGAGGTCGAGGGCGGACGGTTCGTCTCCCCGCTCGAGCGGGAGGGGCCGGAGGGGGAGGCGTCGCTCGCCAGCCAGCCGGTCAACACCTTCCCGGTCCTGCTGGGCGACGAGGACAGGGCGGTGCTCGGGGCGGCGATCGTGCTGCCGGACCATCCCGAGCTCGCGCCGGAGAGCCTCGGCAGCCTCTTCGACAACACGGAGATCGAGGAGGCGCTGTTGCTGCACGTCCACGCCCTCTCGGACGACGAGCGCGAGCAGATCGCCGGCCAGGATCCGGCCGTCCGAGAGATGATCGAGCGGGCCGAGTCGACGACCGGCGAGGACATCATGGGCCTACACGGCCGGCTCACCTACACCGAACCCGAGCAAGAGGACGCGGAAGGTTCCAACGGCCGCCCGCCATCCCCGCCGCCCGGAATGGACGAGATCCGGGGTGAGAAGGAGATCGCGGCCGCGGGGACGACGGTCAGGCTCGGGGACAAGATCGTCCTGCGCCCGGGGACGGAGGGAGACGTCTACGACAAGATCCTCCACGGACGTACCGCGACGATCGAGCGTATCTACCGGGGCTACGACGAGCGCATCTACCTCGGCGTCACCGTGGACGACGATCCGGGCCAGGAGCTGCTGCGGGAGACGGGCCGCTTCCTCTTCTTCTTCGCTGACGAGGTGGAGCCGGTGTCCAGATGAACGCACAGAGCAAACACCTTCCGCAGATGCCCGACGTTGCGAACCTCGCCGAGCCCGAGCTGCCGGAGATGGAGAAGCAGATCCTGGTCGCCGGCGTCGGCAACGCCTGGCTCGGTGACGACGGGTTCGGTGGTCACGTCGTCAACCGGCTGATCGAGATGGGAGTGCCTCCCGGGGTCCACGTCCAGGACTTCGGCTCCGGGGGCCTTGACCTCGCCTATGAGGTCATGCGCGGCTACCACGCGATGGTCCTGGTGGACGTTAGCCAGCAGGGGGGCGAGCCCGGCGACGTCTACGTGATCGAGCCGGACCCGGCGGAGATCAAGCCGATCGAGGACGGAGAGGCGATCAGTCCCCACGGCATGGATCCGCAGACGGTCCTCCGCTTCGTCAAGACCGTCCACGGCTGGCCCGGGAAGGTGGTGGTCGTGGGCTGCGAGCCCGCAGACGTCGAGAGCGTCGCCCTCGAGCTCTCCGAGCCCGTGAAGGCGGCGGTCGATCGCGCCGCGGCCGTCGTGCTCGAGCAGCTCAACAAGCTTCAGTCCGACGCCGCCTACGAGCCGAGCTGACAATGCACGAGCTCTCACTGGCCACCGGGATCGTCGACACCGTGGTGAGGCACGCGGATGGGCGGCGCGTGACCTCGGTGGAGATGCGGATCGGCACGCTGCGCCAGGTGGTTCCGGAGTCCCTCGACTTCTATTTTGGGATCTGCTCGCGTGACACCGTGTGCCAGGGCGCCACCCTCGAGCAGCAGATCATCCAGGCGCAGCTGCGCTGCCGGACCTGCGGCGAGGAGTGGGAGCTCTCGGAGCCGGACTTTCGCTGTCGCTCGTGCCCCGGCACCGACGTCGAGGTCGTCGCCGGCACGGAGTTCGAGGTCGATGCGATCGAGGTGACCGAGGAGACCGCAAACGACCAGGAGGAGGCGGGATGCATCGCACCAAGGTGAAGGTCGCCGAGGACGCGCTGGACGCCAACACGACGATCGCGGAGGCCAACCGGCACGACTTCGATCACGCCGGCGTACGCGTGGTCAACCTGATGTCGGCGCCCGGAGCGGGAAAGACGACGCTGCTCGAGCGCGCGATTCCCGAGGTGGCCGCCCGCGTCGGCGTGCTCGAGGGTGACGTTCAGGGCTCGATGGACGCCGACCGGATCGCTCATCTGCACGTGCCGGTGGTGCAGCTCAACACCGACGCCGGGTTCGGCGGCGAGTGCCACCTCGACGCGAACATGGTGCGCTCCGCGCTGTCCGGCTTCGAGTTCGACGACATCGACCTGCTCGTGATCGAGAACGTCGGCAACCTCGTCTGCCCGGCGGAATTCCGGGTCGGGGAGGACGCGCGGGCGATGATCTGCTCGGTGGCCGAGGGCGAGGACAAGCCGCTCAAGTACCCGCTGATGTTCCGGGCCTGCGAGCTGGTGGTCGTGAACAAGACCGACCTGCTGCCGCATCTCGAGTACGACATCGAGAAGCTCCGGCACAACCTCGAGTCGGTCAATCCGGAGGCCGAGGTGATCGAGTGCAGCGCCCGGACCGGCGAGGGGACCGAGGCCTTCGCGCGGTGGCTCTCCGCGGTGGCGGCGAGGGAGGCTGCCGCGGTTTGACGGTCGCGGCAGCAGGGCGGCTCGATTCCCTGCTCGCGGAGAGGACCGAGGCCAATCGTGCCTTCTTCGACGCGAGGGCGGAGGACGTGGCGCGCTGCTGCCACCGGATGGCGGAGCGCTTCGCCCGTGGAGGGCGGCTGATCGCCCTCGGGCTCTCGCCGGCGGCCCGCTCGGACGTCAGGCACGTCGCCGTCGAATTCGTCCACCCGGTGATCGTGGGCAAGAGGGCGCTGCCCGCGATCGGCCTCTCCCGTGAGGGCGGGTCGCTCACCACTCAGGCCGAGTTGATCGCTCAGCCGGACGACATCGCGATCGCTTTCGGAACCGACGAGCCGAATGCGGCGGAGACGCTCGAGGCGCTCACCCTCGCGAGGCAGCGGGGCTGCCAGACGATCGCCTTCTCGAGCGCCGGCGCCGAGTGGGAGTTCGAGCCGCCCAGCGAGGACCCGTTCATTCGGCAGGAGCTCGCCGAGACCCTCTACCACGTGCTCTGGGAGTTGGTCCACGTCTTCTTCGAGCATCGCGGCCTGCTGGAGGGACGGGAAGCGGGACCGGTCCACGACACCGGCGCGTCGAGCTTCCTCTACCCGTTCCTCTCCGAGGGGGAGACCGGCCTGGAGGAGGTGATCGAGGACGTCCGCTCCAACGTCGTGATGAAGGCCGAGGAGGTCGGCGAGCTGAGGGAGCACACGATCACGGGGTCGAGGGAGGTGCTCGTCGATGCCGCGGCGGCTCTGCGGTCGATCTTCGACGGGGGAGGCAAGGCCCTGATCTTCGGCAACGGCGGGTCGGCGACAGACTCCATGGACTTCGTCGCCGACCTTCGCGCCGCGCCCCAAGGTTGGCCCGCCCGCCCCGCGCTCGACCTGACGGAGGACCCGTCGATCTTGACCGCGATCGCCAACGACATCGGCGTCGAGGCGATCTTCCTGCGGCAGGTGATCGCCTACGGGCACGAGGGCGACGCCGCGATCGCGATCTCGACCAGCGGCAACTCCGTCAACCTGATCGAGGCGCTGGGCGAGGCGAGGAAGCGAAAGCTGGTGACGATCGCCATGGTCGGATACGACGGCGGCCGGATCGCAGACGAGGGCCTCGCCGACCACGTCATCGTCTCGCCGTCCCAGCACATCCCGCGGATCCAGGAGGCCCAGGCGAGCGCGTACCACGCGCTCCGAGAGCTGATCGAGCTCGCGTGACCGTTGGCGCCCGGCAACGGCTGCGCGTGCGGGTCGAGGGGACCGTGCAGGGCGTCGGCTTCCGGCCGTTCGTCTATCGGCTCGCGACCGAGCTCAGGCTCGGGGGGTGGGTCCTCAACGACTCCCGCGGGGTGCTGATCGAGGCGGAGGGGGAGAGCGGCTCGCTCGACGCACTGCTCGAGCGGCTGCGGACCGAGGCTCCTCCTCTCGCGGTCGTCGAGCGGATCGTCGACGAGGCCCTGGCCCCCACCGGCGAGATGGACTTCCGGATCACCGAGAGCGCCGACGGCGGCGAGGCCGAGGCGGCCGTCTCGCCCGACGTCGCGACGTGCGAAGACTGCCTTGGCGAGCTGTTCGACCCGGATGACCGCCGCCACCGCTACCCGTTCACGAACTGCACCAACTGCGGGCCTCGCTTCACGATCGTCCGGGGCGTTCCCTACGACCGCCCGTTGACGACGATGGCCTCGTTCGAGATGTGCGAGCTCTGCCGGGCGGAGTACGAGGACCCGCTCGACCGGCGTTTCCACGCCCAGCCGAACGCATGCCCCGTCTGCGGGCCGTCGCTGCGCCTCGTCGACCGCGCCGGCCGGTCGCTCGCCGAGGGGAACGAGGCCTCACTCGATGCCGCCGCCCTGGCCCTCGCCGAGGGCAGGATCCTGGCCGTCAAGGGCCTCGGCGGCTATCACCTCGCCTGCCGCGCGGACGACGAGGCGGTCGTCGGCGAATTGCGCGCCCGCAAGCACCGCGAGGACAAGCCCTTCGCGCTGATGGCGCCCTCCGCCGAGGCGGCCCTGGAGCTGGTCGAGCTCGACGACGCGGCCGGTGCTCTGCTCACGTCGCGGGAGCGGCCCATCGTCCTCGCGCCGCGCCGCCCCGGCGCCCCGGTCGCCCGCTCGGTCGCGCCGACCTCCCGCGAGCTCGGTGTGATGCTGCCCTACTCGCCGCTCCACCACCTGCTGCTCGCGGACTCCGGCGCCGTCCTGGTGATGACCAGCGCGAATGTCTCCGACGAGCCGATCGCCTACCGGGACGAGGAAGCGCTGGAGCGACTCGCGAGGATCGCGGACCTCTTCCTGATCCACGATCGCCCGATCGAGACGCGCACCGACGACTCGGTGGTGCGGGTCGTCTCGGACAGGCCCCTGTTCCTGCGGCGCTCGCGCGGCTATGTCCCGCGCGACCTGCCGTTGCAGACGCCCAGGCCGATCCTCGCCTGCGGGGCGGAGCTCAAGAACACGTTCTGCCTCGCCAAGGGGGAGCGGGCCTGGGTCGGCCACCACATCGGGGACCTGAAGAACTACGAGACGCTGCGCTCCTTCACGGAGGGGATCGAGCACTTCGAGGCGCTCTTCGCCGTCGAACCCGAGCTGATCGCGCACGACCTGCACCCGGAGTACCTCTCCACCAAGTACGCGCTGGAGCGCGAGGGCGTCGAGACGGTGGGCGTCCAGCACCATCACGCCCACCTGGCCGCGACTCTGGCGGAATACGGCGAGCGCGGCCCGGCGGTCGGGGCGATCTTCGACGGGACCGGCTACGGGACGGACGGGACGGTCTGGGGAGGGGAACTGCTGCTGGGTGACTGTCGCGACTTCGAGCGTGCCGGACACCTACATGCGGTGCGGATGCCGGGCGGGGAGCGGGCGATCAGGCAGCCCTGGCGGATGGCCTGCTCGTGGCTGCTCGAGACGCTCGGACGCGAGCCGCCGCTGCCCCCGCTGCTCGCCGAACGGGTCTCCGAAGCCGAGTGGTCGAAGGTCGCCGAGCTCGCCGGCAGTGGGCTCGCCTCACCGCTCACCAGCAGCGTCGGGCGCCTGTTCGACGCGGTGGCCGCCCTCTGCGGGATCCGCTCGGAGGTCAACTACGAGGGGCAGGCCGCGGTGGAGCTGGAGGCTGCAGCAGCCCCCGAGGTGCGCGATTCCTATCCGCTCCTCGGCACGGAGGTGCTCGACGCCAGGGAGACGCTGCAGGCGATCCTGGCCGACCTCGGAGCGGGCGTGTCGGTGGCCGACGTCTCCGCGAAGTTCCACAACGCGATGGCCGAAGCGGCCGCGCGAGCCTGCGCCGAGCTCGCCCGCGCCGAGGGGATCGAGCTGGCGGTCCTCTCCGGCGGGGTCTTCCAGAACCGGCTACTCCTCGAGCGGACCGCCGAGGCGCTGTCTCGGGAGGGCCTTCGCGTGCTGACCCCGCGGCTGCTTCCGCCGAACGACGGCGGGGTGGCCTTCGGCCAGGCTGCCGTCGCAGCCGCGCGCGGCTAGCGGCGGCTCAGGCCAGCGGGCTCCAGCGCGAGGGCCGGCCGGGACCGAGTGCCCGGCGCGCTGCGACCCTCCCCCGGCGGTGGTTGACGGGATGAGGCCCCATCGCCCACGGATGCCAGCCCAGGGTGCCGTAGCTCTCCCGGAGCTCTGCCTTCAGCTCCCCCCGGTGCTCCCCGCAGGCATAGCGGGCGCGACCGTAGATCCCGTTGCCTGTCCAGGTGAGCCAGTGTCCCGGCTCGACGTCGAGGTACTCCCCGAACAGCAGCTCCTGGAGCGTCGCCTCGAGCCCCTTCTCCGTCAGCCCCTCCGCGCGCGTTCCGCAGTACTCACATCTGAACACGAGTCGACTCGGCATCAGGATCCACCGTAGCTCTCCTGTCAAGCGCTGGCTCCTCTCTAGCTGCGACCAGCTTGCAATTGCGAGTTGCCCCGTAATAGGGTCGCGGGCGGTGGCGGTATGAGGCGGATCGCAGCCGAGCTGGACGCGCGAGAGCGGCGAACGGTGATCGCGATGGCGGCGGTGATCGTCGGGCTGCACGTCGTCGGCTTCTTCGTGCTCCTCGCCCTCGTGGTCCCGAAGAACTACAGCCTCGGCGCCAGCGGGGCCTTCGGCCTCGGTGTCGGGATCACTGCATACACGCTCGGCCTGCGGCACGCCTTCGACGCCGACCACATCGCCGCCATCGACAACACGACGCGCAGGCTGATGCGCCAGGGACAGCGTCCGCTCACCGTCGGCTTCTTCTTCGCCCTGGGCCACTCGACCATCGTCTTCCTGCTCGGGGCAGTGGTCGTGATCGGGGTGCGCGGCGTCGGGGGTGCCGTCGAGGACGACGGCTCCTTCCTGCAGGGCGCGACCGGGCTGATCGGCCCGACTGTCTCCGGGCTGTTCCTGCTCGCCATCGGCCTCCTCAACCTCGCCGTGCTGATCGGCATCCTGCGGATCTTCCGGCGGATGAGACACGGTGCCCTCGGCGAGCAGGAGCTGGAGCGGGAGCTCCAGTCGAGGGGGCTGCTGAACCGCCTCTACGGACGTGCGACCCGCGGGATCACCAAGCCGTGGCAGATGTATCCGCTGGGGTGCCTGTTCGGGCTCGGCTTCGACACCGCGACCGAGGTCGCCCTCCTGGTGATGGCCGGGGGGGCGGTCGCGAGCGGCCTGCCCTTCTACGCGATCCTCTGCCTGCCGATCCTATTCACGGCCGGCATGACGCTGTTCGACACGATCGACGGCGCCTTCATGAACTTCGCCTATGAATGGGCGTTCTCCGAGCCGATCAGAAAGGTCTTCTACAACCTGGCCGTCACCGGCCTCTCCGTCGTGGTCGCCCTCCTGATCGGGACGGTGGAGCTGATGTCGGTCCTGGCGGACAAGCTCAGCCTCACCGGCCCTCCGTGGGATTTCGTCTCCGGGCTCGACCTGAACCTGGTCGGCTACGCGATCGTGGCGCTATTCATCCTCACCTGGGTGGCGGCGCTCGCCGTCTGGCGCCTCGGCCGGATCGAGGAGAAGTGGTCCGCACACCTGCGGACGCCGGCGGGCTAGCGTTCGAGGCATGAGCGACGCGCCGTTCAGGGAAGGGGTCAAGGTCGAGGGCCTGGAGGACGCACTGGACGCTCTGCGGGAATCCGGGCACCGCGTCACCGCCGCCCGGCGCCTGGTGATCGAGGCACTCCTCGACGCGGACGGGCCGGCCTCCGCCGAGTACCTGGCGCGCCGCATCGGCGGAGCGTCAACCCCCATGGATGTCGCCTCCGTGCACCGGAACCTGGCCCAGCTCGAGGAGCTCGGGGTCGTCGGCCACGTCCACATCGGGCACGGCCCGGGGCTGTACGCCCTGAGCGGACGGGACGAGCGGGAGTACCTTGGCTGTGAGCGCTGCGGCCGGGTGACCTCCGTCGATCCGCGCAAGCTCGACTCGATCAGGCGCTCGATACGCCAGCGCTTCGGCTACGACGCTCGCTTCACGCACTTCCCGATCCTCGGCCTCTGCGAGAGCTGCTCGGCGGAGCTCGCCGAGGAGAGCGCGGGGAGCAGGAAGGGCGGGAGAGCCGCTGCGCACGAGTCGCACACCCATGAGCACAGCCACGGCGACCACGTGCACTCCCATCCTCACGCCCACCCGCCGGGCGAGCACGGTCACACCCACGACTGAGTCCTCGCCCGAGTTTGTCATCAGTTCATGCGGGAATCCCAACCCGCATGAACCAGCGAATGATCGGCATCTACCTGAACGACCATCTCGCGGGCTCGGTCATGGGCAGCCGGCTGGCGAAGCGGATCGCGCGCCAGAACGAGGGCAATGAGTACGGCACCAAGGTCGCCGGCATCGCGAGGGAGATCGAGGAGGACAAGGCGACCCTGCACGAGCTGATGGATCGCCTCGGAATCGGGGAGCAGCGTGCCCGGATGGCGATGGCCTGGGTCGCCGAGAAGGCGATGCGCCTGAAGCCGAACGGGAGGCTTCTCCGCTACTCGCCGCTCAGCAGGGTGCTCGAGCTGGAGGCTCTGACCATGGGGATCACCGGCAAGCTCGAGCTGTGGCGCTCCATGGAGGCTGTCGAGAACGGCGCGAAAGTTCCGGGCTTCGACTTCACCCAGCTGGCCCAGCGTGCCGAGACGCAGCGTGACCTGGTGGAGGATCTCAGGGTGCGCGCCGCGCGCGAGGCCCTCGGCGAGGGTGCGTAGCGCGCGAAGCGTGCTCTAGGAGAACTCGTCGAGCGAGCGCTTCTGGCAGCGAAGCTCGTGATCCCGCTGATTCTCGGGGACGCCGGACTCGCCGGTGACGGCCTCGTTGTGCCTCACATCCACGATCGCCCTGAAACGCTCCGTCTCGGAGCCCGGAGTGGAGGGCTCCTCGGTCCCCTGCTCTCCCACCTCCGGCTTGTTTGCTTCCCTCATCCGTCTCCGTTGGTGCGAGGGCGCTCTGGCCCGCAGGCGAGAAGCAACCCGTTTCATTCCCACTTGTCCCTTGATGGCACTAGTTGTAGCACCGTTTGTGAGCGTTTCCTAAACACTATGTAGAACCGCTCACGAGGTTGAAAGTAGCGCTGCAACGGGTCGGATTGTGGTGAGGCGCACTTTCGCAAATTGCGGAAGAAGCGGATTAGAAGCGGGTGAGAAGCGCGACGGTGCCGAGTGGGCGCCCCCTTATAATTCCCCGCCCCGTCGGTCCACCCCGTCGCGCGCCCGCTCGAAGAAGGCGCGGAACCGGAGTCCGAAATTGAAGAACTCGTCCCCAGAGCGTGAGCGCTTCTCGCCCGAGCGCCCCTACCGTCCCCGCGTCTCGCCCCCGAGCGTGGAGGACAAGGACGCCTGCGCGATCTACGCGTCGGTGCGGCGCGACGCGACGCCCAGCCACGAGCCGGTCACCTTGGCGCTCGAGTCGCTCCAGAAGATGCTCCACCGCGCCGGCAACGTCGACGGTGAGGGCGACGGCTGCGGCCTGCTCGTCGACATCCCGACCAAGATCTGGGCCGAGGAGGTCCGGCAGGGCGGACACAACCCCGCGCTCGCCCTCGATGACGCCTTCGCGGTCGCCCAGGTCTTCGTCGAGCGCTCGCAGGATCTGGAGAAGGTCCGGCACGGCGCCCGCTCGATCCTCGGCGCGGCCGGCTTCCGGATCCTCGCGGAGCGGGTCGGGGCCGTCGACTCGGCGGCGCTCGGGCCTACCGCACGGGAGGAAGAGCCGCAGTTCTGGCAGTTCGCCGGCCTCGTGCCCGAGGCGGCCGACGCCGACCGCACCGTCTTCAACCTGAAGGTCACCCTCGAGGAGAAGCTCGGCGTCCACGTCGCGTCCTTCTCTGGGAAGACCTGCGTCTACAAGGTGATGGGGAGTCCCAAGGTCCTTGGGTCGTATTACGCGGACCTCTCGGACGAGCGCATGGAGACGATCGGAGCCTTCGGCCACAACCGCTACTCCACCAACACCTGGCCCTCCTTCACCCGGGTGCAGCCCTTCGGCGTCCTCGGTCACAACGGTGAGATCAACACGATCGAGCAGCTCCGCCAGGAGGCGCGCATGCTCGGAGTGCCGATCGGCGAGGGCAACTCGGACTCGCAGGACCTCAATCGCACGATCGAGACGCTGGTCCGCCGCCACGGCCTCTCCCTCGCGGAGGCGATGGAGATGGTGGTCCCGCCGATCGTCGACGAGATTGCCGGGCTCCCCGACGAACTCCACTCCTTCTACATGTACCTGCGCCAGGCCATGGGCCCGTTCGCCCAGGGTCCGGTTGCGCTGATCGCGCGGCACCGCGACGAGTGCGTCTTCTCGGCGGACGCCATGGGCCTGCGACCGCTCTGGCAGCTCGAGACCAACCAGGATTTCATCTTCAGCTCCGAGCCCGGCGTCGTCTCTGTCGACGAGATGACCGGCGAGCCCAAGCCGATGGCACCGGGCGAGAAGTTCATGGTCCTGATCGACCGCGATCGGAAGCGCGCGACGCTCCATCCGCACGCAGAGATGCTGCGCGCGGTCCGCAAGCGCTGGCTCGCCCGAGTCGGCATGGACGCAGTCGCCCCCTTCGATCGCGCGCTCGAGACGGGCGGTCCACTCGAGGGGCCCGAGATCCCGGGCTACACCGACGCCGGGCCCGCGGAGCCCGTGAAGGTCGAGGACCGCGTGCTCGCGGGCTTCGGCTGGCAGCGCGACGACGTGAAGCTGGTCCAGCAGATGGCCGACAGCGGCGCCGAGCCGATCGGCTCGCTCGGATACGACGGACCGCTCGCCGCCCTCTCGCCGGAGCGCCAGAACCTGGCCGACTACTTCAAGGAGACGGTCGCGGTCGTCACCAACCCGGCGATCGACCGCGAGCGCGAGATCGAGCACTTCTCCACCCGGGCCGTCTTCGGCCGTCGCCCCCCGCTCGGCGATCCCTCTGCCGACACACAGACCATTGAGACCGACTTTCCCGTGATCCTCGGGGGACACCACGACCTGGCGCCGCTCCCGCACACCACCTACCGGCGGATCGCCAACGAGCAGGGAACCTTCGTCCTCGAGGACCTCTGGGCGGCGTTCGGCGACCGCGCCAAGGCGATCGACATTGCGCTGCTCGAGTCGGAGACGATGCAGGGGGCGATCGAGCGCCTTCGCCAGGAGGCGGTGAAGGCCGTCAGCGAGGGCGCCGAGCTGATCGTGCTCACCGACCGCACCGTCTACGACGGCGACCGGCGCTACATCGATCCCCACCTGGCGACCTCGGCGATCGACCAGGCGCTCAAGCAGTTCCAGGTGGGCGCCGGCAAGGAGAACCTGCGGCGGCGATGCTCACTCGTTCTGCGTTCGGCGGCGATCCGCAACGTCCACGACGTGATGGTCGCCCTCGGACTCGGCGCCAACGGCGTCTGCCCGTACGTGATGGTCGAGGTGATCTGCGTCGACGACTACGAGAACGACGTCGGCAACCTTTGTTCGGCGCTGCGCAAAGGGATCGAGAAGGTGATCTCGACGATCGGGATCCACGAGGTGCGCGGCTATGCCCGCCAGTTCTCATCGATCGGTGTGAAGCCAGAGCTCGCCGAGATCTTCCGTACCGAGGGGTTCGCCGGGTCGGAGAGGGGCGGTGTCGGCTTGGCCCAGCTTGACGCCGACACCGACGAGCGCCAGAAGATCCTCGCTGGCGACGAGGAGGCGAAGCCCGCCAAGACCGTCCGCTTCTACCCCAAGGTCTACAAAGCCGCCATCGCAGCCGCGAACGGGACTGCGACTTTCGAGGAGTTCTCCCAGAAGGTCCGTGAGCTCGAGGCGCAGAGTCCGATCTCGATGCGGCACATCATGGGCCTCCGCAAGGAGCCCGACCGCGATCCGGTCGGCGCCTCGCAGGTGGACGTGTCCGTCGGTCATCACGACTACCCGATCGTGATCAGCTCGATGAGCTTCGGGTCACAGTCCGAGCCGGCGTTCCGCGCCTATGCCGAGGCGGGCAAGGCGATCAACATCCTCTGCATCAACGGCGAGGGCGGGGAGATCCCGGACATGTACGGCAAGTACCGCAAGTGGCGCGGGCAGCAGGTCGCCTCGGGCCGGTTCGGGGTGTCGGCCGAGATGCTCAACTCCTCATACGTCGCCGAGATCAAGATCGGCCAGGGCGCGAAGCCCGGCGAGGGCGGCCACTTGCCCGGCAAGAAGGTCTCGGAGAAGGTTGCGTCGGCCCGGAACGCCACCCCCGGCACCGATCTGATATCGCCGTCCAACAACCACGACCTGTACTCGATCGAGGATCTGGCCGAGCTGATCGACGAGCTCAAGACGGTGAACCCGGATCTGCGCGTGTCGGTCAAGGTCCCGGTGGTCCCCAACATCGGGACGATCGGCCTCGGCATCGCGAAGGCGGGCGCCGACATCATCACCCTGAGCGGCTTCGAGGGTGGCACCGGGGCGGCTCGCCAGCACGCGCTGCGCCACGTGGGTCTGCCCTCGGACATCGGTACCAGGGCCGTCCACCGCGCCCTGATGGAGGCCGGAATCCGAAACCGGGTCGAGATCTGGGCCGACGGCGGCTACCGCCACGCCCACGACATCGTGAAGCTCCACTGCATGGGGGCGAACCGGGTCGCCTTCGGGACGCTCGCCATGGT
This sequence comes from uncultured Solirubrobacterales bacterium, assembly GCA_963695675.1. GTDB lineage: Bacteria > Actinomycetota > Thermoleophilia > Solirubrobacterales > 70-9 > DASUPK01. The sequence goes on along the minus strand of CAVOGY010000005.1, from coordinate 340,857 downwards.
CTCCCTCGGCTGCACGATCTGCCGTGGCTGCCAGCTTGACACCTGTCACGTCGGGATCGCGACCCAGATCGAAACCGTCGAGCAGGCTCAGGACCACGGGCTCAAGAAGTTCACCCCGCAGGCGGTCGACTCCGCGGCGGAGAGCTGCGCCCGCTTCTTCAAGGCGATGGGCGAGGAAGTCAAGGCCCTCGTCGGCTCGCTCGGCTACGACCGCGCCCAGGACCTGGTCGGCCGCTACGACCTGCTCGATCAGATCTCCCATCAGGAGAGGATCGATCTCGCTCCGCTGATCACGCCGCTCGAGGAGTTCCTCGACCTCGAGCCGATCGACCTTCCGGTTGAGGAAGAGGCGCTGGTCGAGGCCCGCGCTGAGGCCGGCCTGGTCCGCGCGAAGCCGCTCCGGATGGAGCCCAAGCAGGCCTCCGCGGAGCTGGCCCAGGTCGCCGACAGGGTGTTCGACGGCTCCTGCGTGAGCGTCGAGTTCCCGCGGCGCACCGACGCCCACGACCGCGTCCTCGGCACCGAGCTCTCAGGTGCGATCGCACGCGCCCGGATCTACGACGGGGCACCGGAGGGGACCGAGAACGACGAGCTCGCCCAGCTGGTCTTCAACGGCGGCTCGGTGGCGGGTCAGGGTTTCGGCGCCTTCAACGAATGGGGCGTGACCTGCCGCGTCGAGGGTGGCGCCCAGGACGGGGTGGGCAAGACGATGCTCGGCGGCACGGTTTCGATCCTGAAGGGCAAGAACGCCGAGGGCCGGCGAATCAACGGCTCCGTCGGCAAGTCGTTCGCCTATGGCGCCCAGAGGGGCCGCCTCTTCGTCCAGGGATCAGCCGACTCGCGCTTCTGCATCCGGCTCTCCGGCGCCGACATCGTGCTCGCCGGTGAGCCCGAGCAGCCGCTCGACGATGCGCAGGGCTGCATCGTCGACCGCGCCAACGCCAAGGGCTTCGCCTTCGAGTACATGACCTCCGGCCGCGCCATCGTGCTCGGCGACATCGGGCCATGGGCCTGCGCGGGAATGACCGGCGGGCGCGTCTACGTACGGGTCAAGGACCAGCTCAACCTCGACCGCGACGCGATCCAGCGCCGCCTCGGCGAGGGCGCGAAGGTGACGCTCTCCGAGCTCGACGCCGAGGGCCAGCTCGACATCGAGGATTTGCTCGGCCACTACGCAAACGAGCTGCGCGCAACCGACCAGGCCGAGGAGGCCGAGCGGGTGCTCGAACTCGCCGCGGACGCCAAGGTGAACTTCCTGATGATCATCCCGGAGAAGGTCCAGGCAGATCCGAGCATCTCGACTGAGTGAGATGCGAGACGGCTACGAGGCGTAGCCCGAGGAGCAACCCGTCCGGGTGCAGATACGGCGCGGTCTGAGGCGAGCCGGCATCCGGTTCATCGCCGCCACCTGGCTGGGCGACCTGCGAACCTAAAATCGGTCCGGGCCCCATGACGCCAAATTCGAGCAACCACGAGCAGGCCACCCCGGAGACGGCGGCCGCGGAGGAGGCCGTCATCCGACTCGAGGACGTCCAGCGGGTCACCGAGTCCGCCCTCGCCTACCTCGACCTCGACGACTTGCTCGCCGAGCTGCTGGACAGGATCACCGGCATTCTCCAGGCGGATACCGCGGCCGTGCTGCTGGTCGAGGAAGACGGGCACACGCTCGCCGCCCGAGCGGCCAAGGGACTCGAGGAGGAGGTCGAGAGGGGGTTCCGCCTCCCGGTTGGCCGCGGCTTCGCCGGGCGCGTCGCTTTTACGAGGGAGCCGGTGGTGATCGAAGACCTCGAGCGTACGCCCGGGCAGGTGGTCAATCCGCTGCTCCGCGAGAAGGGGGTGCGATCCCTGCTGGGGGTGCCGCTGTTGGTCGAGGGCGAGGTGATCGGGGTCCTGCACGTCGGCTCCCTCACTCCGCGGGAGTTCCGGGAGAGCGACATCGAGCTCCTCCAGCTGGTCGCCCACCGTGTCGCGCTCTCTATCGAGCGATCCCGGCTCATGGTCCAAGGACAGATCGCCCAGACGCTCCAGCGCAGCCTGCTGCCACGCACACTGCCCCAGCTGCCCGGCCTGCGGATGGCGGCCCGCTACCTGCCCGCGGCGCACGAGTCCGCCGTGGGCGGCGACTGGTACGACGTGATCGAGCTCGGCGACAGGCGGCTCGGCTTCGTGATCGGGGACGTCGCCGGACACGGCATGGGGGCCGCCACCTTCATGGGGCAGCTGCGGAGCGCCATCCGGGCCTACGCGCTGGACACCGAGGCCCCGGGGGAGGTGATCACCAAGCTCGCGCAGTTCTCGCACCTCACGCACACACGGATGGCGACGGTTGTCTACGCGACTCTCAACCTGAATACCTGGGTGGTCCGCTTCGCGCGGGCCGGTCACCCGTACCCGCTACTCCTGCGCTCTGACAGGAGCGCGACCTTCCTCTCCGACGCCGGCGGGCCGCCTCTGGGAACGGGGGGAGCATCGCCGTACCACGAGCAGCGGGTGGCGCTCTCCGCGGGCGAGACGCTCCTGCTCTATACGGACGGGCTGATCGAGCGCCGTGGGTGGCGGCTCTCCGAGGGGGAGGCGAAGCTGGTGGATGCCGCGATCCACGCGCCCGACGAGCCGGAGCTCATGTGCCAGGCGATCACCTCCCGGCTGACGGAGGGAACCGAGATCGCCGACGACATCGCGGTGCTCGCCGTGCAGACCGTCGGCCTGCACGACCTGTTGGAGGTGGAGATGCCCGCGGAGGCCGAGCAGCTGGCAACGACCCGACACCTGATCCGGCGATGGGTCGAGGCAAACGACGGCTCCGACGATGACTGCGCGGCCTTCGCGATCGCCGTCTCCGAGGCCTGCGCGAACGCGATCGAGCATGCATATGGCCCGGGGGATGCAAAGATCGAGATTCGCGCGGCGCTCGTCGACGGCGTGGCGACGGTCGCGATTCGCGACCGGGGCGCGTGGCGGGAGCCGCGTGGGGAAAACCGCGGCAGAGGAATCCCGATCATGCGCGAGTTCATGGATGATGTTTCGATCGAGAGGGCGGATCGGGGAACGACGGTGAAGCTTCAGCGGCGCCTGAGAGCCGGGTCGTGATGTCCACGCTCGCCAGGCTGTCGTTCGAGAGTCAGGGCGATGTCGAGCTGGCGAAGGTCGCGGGCGAGGTCGACGCCTCGAACGTCGCGGACCTGAGCCAGCGCCTGCTCGCCGCAGTCTCCAACAAGGCGCGCGCCCTCGTCCTTGACCTGAGCGAGACCAGCTACATCGACAGTTCGGGAATCAGCCTGATCTTCGACGCGGCGGCCCGCCTGCGCAATCGCCGCCAGGAGCTGCGGCTCGTGGTCACGCCTCGCTCCTTCGTCGGCGAGGTGCTCGCGGCCGTCTCCATGGAGCGGTCCGTCCCAATCGATGCGCAGTTGGACGAGGCCCTGCGCGCGGTCGACGACTCCGGCTAGGCGCTGGCGCCCGCGCTCTCGATCACGCTCAGCGTGTAGCGCCCGATCTGGAGCTCGTCACCGTCGGCGAGGGGGCTCCAGTCGACGGGCTCACCGTTCACCGAGATGCCATTCATGGAGCGGTCATCGAGGACGCGCAGCTCACCCTCGGGCGTCTGCACGACCACGGCGTGCCGCCGTGACACGGTCGGGTCGTCGAGCCGAATGTCCGCCGAGCGGCTGCGGCCGATCCGCGACCAGCCCGTGGAAAGCTCAATGACCCGGGTTCGTCCGTCCGCGAACATCGCCAGGTACTTTCCGGGCTCCTCGATCGACTCGCGCAAGTCGTCGAGCCAGTCCGCCGGCTTGGCCGCCGGACGCACCACGGCGATACTCCGCAGCGTCGGCTGCTCGAAGAGGGAGGCGCGACGGAAGTCGGTGCCGCCGCAATTGGGGCAGTTCGGAATCGACTCGGTGGGCTCGAACGAGACCGGGAAGGAACACCCTTGACAGACGAAGGATCCGACGCCGCCAGCGGTCTCTCCCGCGTGGTGGAGGTCGTCCTGACTCTGTCCTAATACGGCCATCCGGGGGTGCGCGGGATACTACTGCGGGTAGTGCGTAATGGCTAGGGATTCTTGCCCTTTTGGTACGGAAAGTCCATGATTTCCAGGGATCGTCCGCGAGCCGTCCCGCGCCGAACGACCACTAGAATCGCCGGCCCGTGGGGCCCATAGCGATCACCACCTCCATCGACGCCCCGCGGGAGCGGGTCTTCGACTTCATCTCCGACCTGGCGACCCGTCCCGGCTGGATCGATCACTTCGCCCGGGAATACCGGCTCGAGCGCATCCCCGCAGCGGGACGGGGTGCGGCCGCACGGTTCCGCGTCGATGCTCCCGCGGGCGTCCGCTACATGGAGACCGTGATCGCCGAGGTTGACCGCCCATATCGGATCGTCGAGCACGGCCGGGGAGGGCGGCTCGACCGGGTGCCGATCCACCTCGTCTGGGAGCTGGAGGCCGGCCCGACCACTACGGTGACGCTCACGTTTTGGACCGCTCCGGCTTTGCTGATCGACCGGATCAGGGAGTTCGGCCGAGAGCGGTGGTGGCGCCGGCGCTGGGGAAAGGCCCTGCGGCGGATGCGTGAGCAGATCGAATCCGGTGCGCCAGCCCACCGGATCGAGGTCGCCGGGGCTGATCGTGTCCCGGCCAGCGCCGGATAGACTGCGCGCCCTCATGCGCCCCGGCCACAAGGGAGCCCTGGCCTTCGCGTTTGTGCTCGCCCTCGCCCTGCTGGGTCTAGCCGGCTGCGGCAACGATCTGGGCACGCAGGCCGACGAGGGCGTCCCGATCCAGCTCGGGGATCTGAAGATCAACGTGCAGGAGACCCGCTTCCTGAATCCGGCGCAGCCCGATGACAAGGAGTACCTCCAGGGCCAGCAGCTGCCCCCGCCAGAGGGCAAGTCCTACCTCGGTGTCTTCCTGACGATCCACAACGCCGGCGATACGGCCGTCAGGCTGCCCGACAATGCGCAGATGAGCGTCGTCGACACGACCGGCGCCGCGTACGAGTCGATCCCGAGTCACACCGACTTCGCTGCTCCGCTGGGCACAGAGCTCGCTGGGGGAGCCGACGTGCCGGCGCCGGGCACAGCCGCGGCCAATGGGCCGACGCAGGGGGCGCTCATTGTCTTTCTCGTCGACCAGGTGGTCAGCGAGAACCGTCCGCTTAAGCTCGAGATCGAATTCCAGGGCGAGACCGGCGAAATCACGCTCGATATCTAGCGTCGCGCCACGGAAGCGCTTGGCGGGATGAGGAAGACCCAGCTCCAGGCGCTGCTCATCATCGGTGGTGTCGGCGCGGGGCTCGCCCTGATCCAGCTGCTCGGCGTGGCAGGTGGGCTCGTAGGTGTTGGTCTGATGGTCGTCTCGACGATCCTCACCGCTCCTGCAGCTCCGGAGCCAGGGACCCGCGGGCTCAACTGGTGGGCTCTGCTCGCCGGCGGGACGGCGCTTGTGCTGATCGGCGTACCCCTCGGCCTGGCGCTCGAGGCGCCGGGCGGCCTGCTCACCGCCGTCGGCGGGGGGATGGCCATCGTCGGGGTTGCGTTCGGCTATCCGTAGCGGCCGCTTGCGGCCGCGATCTATGGCGAAGCCGTCTTACTTCGACAATGCCGAGGTGAGGATCTCGCGCGCGATCGGCGCGGCGGTCGTCCCGCCATCGCCCGAGGCGTCGATCAGCATCACGGCGACCGCCAGCCTCGGGTGCCGCGCCGGGGCGAAGGCGATGAACCAGGCGTCGATCAGCTGGTCGGTCTCCTGGCCCGGAGCTGCGGGTGGCGCACCCGGCTTGGGGCCGAGCTCGGCGGTCCCGGTCTTGCCGGCGACCTCGACTCCGGGGATGTTCGCCGCCACGCCGGTCCCCGAAGTGACCACGGCGCGCATCAGCCCGGTGAGCACCCGAGCGTTCTCCCTGGAGGTGACCTCGACCGGCTTCGCGTCGCTTTGCAACGCCGGGTCCTTGACGATCGGCGTCGGGCTGCGGACACCGTCATTGGCGACGGTCTGGGCGACGGAGGCCATCCCGAGGGGCGTCGCCAGCACCCTGCCCTGACCGAAGGCCGTCACCGACAGCTCCGTGTGGCTGGTGTCCTCGCTGAAGTCGGTCGGCATCGTCATGCGGCCGGGGTCCGCGGCGGCGGTCGCTGAGGCGTTGTAGAGACTCGGCGGCTGGTTCCAGCCGTACCTCTCGGAGGTGTCCACCAGACGCTTCGCTCCGACCTTGACTCCGAGGGGCGCGAAGACGGTGTTGCATGAGTGCGCGAATGCCTGGGTGAAGGTCCCGCCACAGGACTCGTCGTGGGCGTTGTGTACGACGCGGGCGCCACTCTGCAGGTCCGGGTTGATCTCGGTCAGCACGGGAAAGGTGTCGCTGAGCTTCACGTCGTGGCCCTCGAGCGCGGCCGTCGTGGTGATCACCTTGAAGGTCGACCCCGGCGGTTGCGGAGCTGAGAAGGCTGATCCCGCGAGCGCCATCACTTTGCCGTTCTTGGCGTTGAGCACGACGACGCCGCCCGATTGGCCGCCGAGCGCGTTCACGGTGGTCGCCTGCAGGACCGGGTCGATCGTCGTCTGCACCGGCTGGCCGGGTGTTCCCTGCGCCGTGGCTAGTACCCGTCCCTTCGACCGCGCGGGAACATCCGGAAGCGGGGTTTCCGCCGGCACCGCGAGCAGCTGGCCGCTCGGCGTTCCGGAGAGGCGCGGGTTGAAGGCGAGTTCGAGCCCGCTGATGCCCGTGCTCTGGTTCGTTGGGTAGCCGGCGCGCCGAAGCTTCGCTTGCTGATCGGCGTCGGGTGCTCCCGTCACGCCGGCGACGTCGATCGCGTCGGAGCCGAGCGGGGAGGAGCGATCGTCGGTTGGGCCCTCGGCGAGGGGCACGTCGTGCTTGGCGAGGATCGGCGCACGCCGGCCCACGCTCAGGCGCCTCCCCACGCGCTCCCCAGTCTGCAGGCCCGGGAAGGTCAGGTGCGGGGCCCAGGCGACCTTGCCGCCGTCGAGGGGCAGTCGGACGGTTCCGTCGACCTTGCCGAAGAGTCTGGTTTGCACCCCGATCTGGAGGTCGACCACCTCCGTGCCATTGACGCTCTTCGGGCCGTCCGCATCACCCGGATCGATCGCGGTGGCAGTGGCGGCCTCCTGCGCGTCCCGGTAGGCGCTGGCGAGCTCGGCGGCGGAGTACTGGGCCTGCGCGGAGTCGGAGAGCTCGTCGTGCATCGCCTTGAAGTCCTGGTTTGCCCAGTCGTCGGCGAACCGCTTCGCCATGTCCTGCTCGGGGCTTCCCGCGGAGCTGATCACGCCGAAGATGAAGGCGATCACGGCGACGACCGCCAGAGGGAGCGCCCGCTGGCGCAGCCGACGCTGGCGTTCGCTGAGGGGCCCGCGCTGCGCGCGGGGCAGGCGGGTAGGCCGCTGCTGCGGCCGCTTCTCCCGTCCTCGTCTCCGTGACCGTGTCACGGGGGGATTCACGCGGGCAAAGGTAGTCGCTCGTACGCTTGTATTCGGGAAACCTTGACCGGCCTCGACTGGCTGATCGTCGCTTTTGCCCTGGCCATGGGGCTCTGGGGCTACCAGCAGGGGCTGATCGTAGGCCTACTCAGCCTCGGCGGCTTCGCGATCGGCGCCTTCCTCGGCAGCCGGCTCGGGCCCGCACTGCTGCCCGAGGGCTCCCACTCGCCGTACGCGCCCGCGACGGCACTCGCCGGGGCGCTCCTGATCGGCGGGATCGTCGCGGTCTCGCTGGAGAGCATCGCGTTCGGGTTGCGCCGGCGCCTCCTCGGCGCGGCGGGGCGGCGTCGCAGCGTCGCGATCGCTGAGTCGTCCGGTGGGGCCGCGCTGCTCGTGGCGCTCGCGCTCGGCCTCGCCTGGCTCTTCGGCGCCGTGGCGCTCAACGCACCGGGGGCGAAGGGGCTCCGGAAGGCGGTTCAGCGCTCGGCGATCCTGCGGGCGCTGAACAACGCGTTCCCGCCGTCGAGCGATCTGATCAACGCCCTGAACCGGATCGATCCCCGGCTCTCGGTCCAGGGGCCGAGTCCCAATGTCGCTGCGCCGGACTCGAAGATCGCGCGGGACCCCGATGTCCGGGCGGCGTCTAACAGTGTGGTCCGTGTCCTCGGGACCGCCTGCGGCCTCGGGGTCGAGGGATCGGGCTGGGTTGCGGGGCCCGGCCTGGTTGTGACGAACGCGCACGTGGTGGCCGGGGAGACCGACACCACGGTGACGCCACCCGGCCGCTCGTCGCTCGACGCGACGCCCGTGCACTACGACCCGACGGACGACCTCGCACTGCTTCGGGTCAGCGGGCTCGACAAGACCCCGCTCTCGTTCGCCACCCAGGTGCGAAGCGGGACCCCGGGGGCGGTCCTCGGCTATCCCGAGAACGGCCCGTTGACGATCACGCCGGCCCGGGTTGGGTCCACGGGTCCGGTGGTCACCCAGGACTCCTACGGGCGGGGGCCGTTCACCCGTGAGCTGACCGCTCTCCGCGGCGAGATCAGGAGCGGCGACTCGGGCGGCCCTCTGGTCGACGCCGACGGCAAGGTGATGGGCACGGTCTTCGCGGCGACCACCCAGGGAAAGCCTGGCGGCTACGCGGTGCCGAACGCCACCGTCGCCCGGGCCCTCGGCGACTCGAGTGGGCAGGTGAGCACGGGCCCCTGCACGCGGTAGGCGCCCAACGCCAGTTTGACGGTCTCTTACGATCGGTAAGCTTGGGGCGAGGTGAGATCCAAGTCCGGCGCCGGCCCGCGGGGGATGGCCAAGCCAAGACAGGTGTGCCCGCACTACCACGGCGCCGTGGAGCTGATCGGCCGCCGCTGGGCCGGGGCGATCCTCTATGCACTCACCAGCGGCCCGCTTCACTTCGCCGAGCTCAAGGACGCGGTCCCCGGAATGTCGGACCGGCTGCTCTCCTGCCGGCTCAAGGAGCTCGAGCAGGCCGGCTTGGTGCGGCGCGAGGTGGACTCCTCGGGGAAGCGCGTGCGGGTGAGCTATGAGCTCACCATGAAGGGGCATTCACTCGAGCCGGTGATGGGCGGCCTGCGCGAGTGGGCCCGTGCGTGGCACCGCGCGTAGGCTGCCACCGCGCCCCAGTCAGCCGCTCTGAGCGCCGGTTCCTACCAAGCCCTGGGATTGCCATCCGGGATCTTGTCGATCACGAGTTTCGCCTCGACCCGCTCGGCCGGGTACGGGGTAGTGGCCCGGTAGTGATCGAGCTCGTCGGGCCCGAGCGCCTCGAACCCCTTCTCCACGGCCTCGGCGTAGCTGCGGAGGATCACCGCGTCCTCCGGAGGCTCTGGCGCGAAATGGAACGCTTTCGCCGTGTAGGTGACGATCCGCTCTGGCAGGTCCTCGCCCTCGACCGACCTGGTGACGTCGACTCGGTCGTAGCGGATCTCGCGAATGTCCAGCCGGTCGAGCTCGGCCTCGGTCAGCTCGATGACCACGCCGTTGACGGGTCCCGCCCCGTCCTCGCCCTCCTCGACGTTGAGCCCGAGGATCCACTCCGGTCGCCATCCGCCGGCACACTCGAAGGTCTTCTCGCAGGTCAGGTTGTCGCGACGCTGGGAGAAGCGCCTTCGCCAGTCGTGGAGTCGGACGGGGCGCAGCTCGCCCGCCGGGCGGCCAAGGGTCATCGAGGCGCTCTCAGGGAGGACCAGCGAGCCGTAGCCGAAGAGGCCGATCTTCATGCCGACACCGCCTCCGGCGAGTCGCGCATCGTTAGCTCGATCGGGTAGCTGCAGAGCCTCTCCCGCGCCGGGCAGTCCGCGCAGAGCGCCCGGTGGGGGCGATCGGTGACTTCGAAGCGTCCGGCGGCGAGTCGGTCCAGGACGGCCTCGACCCGCGCTCGTGCAGCGTCGAGCTCGGCCTCGCCGAAGCTCTCACGCGCCGGCGCCTCGGGCCGCTCCAGGAAGACGTAGGCGGTCTCGACCGGATCGCCGCGGGCCGCGGCAGCGAGCGCATAGAGGTCCCGCTGGATCGAATATCGCGAGACGATCTCCTTCGGATCGCGCCCATTGAGCCGATCGGTCTTGTAGTCGACGACCAGCACCGAGCCGTCCGGGCGCTCCACCAGCAGGTCGATCGAGCCGCGGATCAGGGTTTCGCCCACCGAGAGCACGAAGGGGACCTCGGGGCTCGCCGTCGAGCCGCCGATCTCCTGGCGCAGCTCCGACGCGAGGAAGGCGCTCGTGAGCTCGAGCACGTGGGCGGCTCCATCGTCGCTCTCCTCCAGTCCCTGCTCTCGCAACGCGGCGGCGACTCGCTCGTCGCTCGGCTCGCGCCAGCGGTTTCGCGCGCTCCACTCCAGCAGCGAGTGGACAGCGAGACCCGGGCCGAAGCGCCTCCGGACCTCGGGCGCGGTCTGCTCGTCACCCACGGAGACGACTTCCGGCTCGGCGATTCCCAGGACGCGCTCGACGTAGAAGCGATAACCGCAGTTCTCGAAGGCGGAGAGGGCCGAGTAGGACAGGCCGCCGATCAGGGCCGGCGGGACCTCGGGCCGGCCGAGGGGCGGCTCGACGACGGTGGCCGCTTCCGCCGTCGGCTCGGCCTCGCGCGCCGCGAGGAGCTCGGCGCCCACACCCGGTCCGGGCTCGCTGACGCTGACGCGCAGGCGACCCTCGGGGTACCCGTCGCCCGCGGCCGCAATCGCAATCTCGCGCTCGGCTACGTCGCCCTCGAGCAGCGAGCGGATCAGCTGGAGAGCGATTGGCTTGCGGGCGTCGATCTCCTTCTTCAGTGCATTCGGGTTGAACGTCCCGCTGAGCAGCAGCCGCCGCTTGGCACGGGTCGCGGCGACATAGGCGAGCCGCCCCTCCTCCTCGGCGTCGCGCTCGGCGGCGAGCTCGGTGAGCTCCTGGTAGTCGTGCAGGCGCTCGGCGGGGCGGCCGAGGCGACCGAGCTGGACTCCGACCCTGGCGAGCTCGCCTCCCTCGGGACCCTCCTCCCCGGGCTGTACGCGCAGGGGCGTCCAGCCGAGCTGCAGGTTCCGGCCGAGATCAGCGACCGCGACGACCTCGAACTCGAGCCCCTTCGCTCCATGCACCGTCATCACCCGGACGCCCGCGTGGCCCTCGGCGCGAGTCGCCGCCTCCGCCTCGCGGTCGCGGCTTGCCGCCCGCGAGTCGAGGTATTCGAGGAAGGCGCCCAGGTCCGGCCCCTCGCTCGCCTCGAACTCGCGAGCCAGGCGCATCAGCTTGCGCGCGTTCGCCCAGCGGGCCTTCCCGTCCGTTCGGCTCAACGTCGCGAGGTCGTAGTCGAAGTCCGATGTGGCGCGCTCGATCAATGTCTCCAGCCCGCCCTCGGTCGAGCGCTTGCGCAGATCGGTGAGCACCGTCGCGAACCGGCGGAGGCGCTCGAGCTCCTCGGGCGGGATCAGGGCGGCGGCCTCCGCGTCGCCGCGTGTCGGAGCGCCGGTCTCGACCAGGTCGCGGACGAGCGGCCAGATGTGATCGAGGCGCTCGCGATCCTCCTCGTCGCGGCGGGTTGCCGCCCGCCGCAGCAGCCAGAGGGTGTCGGGCAGTACGGCGCAGACGGGTGAGGCGAGCGCCCCGAAGAGGGCCTCGTCGTCGAGCGGGTTCGCGATCACGGCCAGCAGGCAGCGCAGGTCGTCGATCTGCTGCTGCGACCAGAAGCCGCGCCCGCCGACGACGTAGGGATCGAGCCCGGCGTCCTTGAGGGCTCGCTCCACCGCCGCCACGTGAGTGAAAGCGCGCATCAGGACGACGATCTCCGAGGGGTCCACCGTCTCTTCGTCCACGAGCTGACGCAGGCGCCCGGCAAGACGGCGCGCCTCCGCCACCTTCGACCCCGAGCTCGGATCGTCTGCGAGGCGGGGCAGCCCGGTCTCCTCGGCCTCCCAGGCCTTCCGATCGTCGACGGTGAGGAGCAGCTCGACGGGTGAATCGCCCGCCGCCGGCTCCTCCACGAACGCGGTCAGAGGCTCGAAGCCGTCGAGCAGCCCTCGGCCGAGCGCGTTGGTTGCCGCGACGAGCCCCGGCGCCGCCCGGAAGTTGCCGGTCAGCGGCAGCGCCTCTCCGTTCGGCTCATCTCCCTCGGTGAAACGGCGGTGCTGGCGGCGATAGACCTCGACGTCCGCGTGCCGGAAGCCGTAGATCGACTGGAACTCGTCGCCGACCAGGAAGAGGCGCGTCCCGGGCCCGCGCAGCTGCTCGATCAGCCGCAGCTGCAGTCCGTTCGTGTCCTGGAACTCGTCGACCATCAGGTGGTCGAACTGCTCCCGGTAGCGGTCCCGCAGGGCGTCGGATGTGCTCAACAGCTCGACCGTCTTCAGCTGGAGGTCCTCGAAGTCGAGGGCCGAGCGATCCTCCTTGAGCTCTTCGTAGCCCGCCCCGAACCGGGCGACCAGCTCTCGGAGCTGCTCGTAGGCGGGCCCGAGGACGTGGGCGGCGACCGCCGCCCGGGCACGCTTGAGCGCCTTCGTGTAGCGCTCGCAGGCCTCGCCCTTGAACGCCCTGGCCGTCGAGGTGACCTCCAAGTCGCGGAGGGACTCGAGCAGCTCATCGTCGGGAGGCAGGGCCGGATCGAGCTGCATCGCGGTGACGATCCGCTCGCGGCTCGACACCGCCTTGCCGCCCGCCTCCTCGCACTCGGCATGGGCCTCGCGGGCGGCCTCGATCAACGCCGCCATCGCCGCGCCTGTGTCCGGGGGCGCGAGCTGGGGCAGGGTGGGCCGCGGTTCGCCGTGGCTGCGGAGCTCGTCATAGGCGCCGCGCGTCATCTCGAGGAGCGTCCGGCGACGGTTGGCCGCGGCGAGTTCGAGCGCCTCGGGCTCGCCCGATTCGATCATCTTCTCCAGCGCCGAGTCGAAGGCCCGCGCGGCGAGCCGCTCGGCCTCCGCCTCGTCCACCACGCGAAAGTGGGGATCGATGCCCGCCGCGGCGGGGTGGGAGGCGAGCAGCCGGCGGCAGAACCCGTGGATAGTCGAGATCCAGGCCCGGTCGGTTGCCTCGAGGGCATCTCGCAAGGCCTCGAGCCGCTCGCCCTCGGCCTTGCGCATGCGGGCGGAGAGCTCATCCCGGATCCTGCGCCGGAGCTGGTCGGCTGCGCGCTCGGTGAAGGTGAAGGCGAGGATGCGTTCGACGCCGCCCTCGGGGTCGAGCGCCGCCGCGCAGAAGCGGTCGACGAGCACGCTGGTCTTGCCCGTACCGGCGCCCGCGCGCAGGAAGATGTCGCGCTCCCGGCTCTCCACCGCGGCGACCTGCTGGTCGGTCCTCTCGGTGCTCATTCCTCCTCGCCCTCCTCCGACCAGGGCTCCTCCTCCGGCAGCCCCCGCTCGCGGCGGCAGATCGGCTGGAAGCTGCACCAGTCGGGGCAGCTGCCACCGAGCGGATCACGGATCACCTTCCCCGCGTGGACCGATGCGATGATGTCCTCGACCTTCCTTCTGGCCTCATCGAGTGCCGCCTCGAACCCCTCGTCGTCCAGATGGTCGTTTGGGCGGGGGTCGAGGCCCGCCAGCGCCTCGGCAAGCTCCTTCCGCAGCAGGCCCTTCGGGGTTCGGTCGCCGGTGCCGCCGAGGGGCCGATAGAGGCCCCCCGCGAGTTCATGCCCCCACAGCTCCCGGGCGGCGAGCATGTAGAGCTGCAGCTGGAGCTTGCCCCGCTTCTCGAGCATCCCGGCGCCGCCCTCGACCTTGCCGCCGGACTTGTAGTCCTGGACGAGGGCCTCGCCGCCCGGCCCCAGGTCGATACGGTCGATCTGTCCGTGGACGCCCCCGCCGGCCAGCTGCAGGGGTCCCTTCTCGGAATCGTCGAAGCCGAAGGCGGCCTCGGTGTGGGAGGGCGCAAAGGAGGTGGCCGTGACGGCCTCGTCGGCGAGGAACGCCAGGACCAGGCCCTCGACCCGGCGGAGCGCGGCAGCGGTGTCGGCCCGCTCGCGGGGCAGGCGCTCGGCTCCGACCTCAGAGATCAGCTCGCGGGCCCGGCGGTTCCAGACATCGAGGGACTCCGGCGTGGGGCGTGGCTCGGGCCCGGGCGGCCCGTCATAGAGGGCCTCAAGGACCTTGTGGGCGATCGAGCCACTGGTCAGCGGCTCGTCCTCGGGTCCGATCCGCTGCGGCCTCAGCTCGTGGCCGATGAACCAGCGGTAGGGACAGAGCGCGTATTCCTCGAGGGTCGAGGGTCCGAACAGCTCGATCTCCCGCATCCGCGCCAGCACCGGCTCGAGCTGAAGTGGGCCCGGTCGGAGCCTGCCGTTTTCGGTCCTCGGCCCTATGGCGGCCTTCGCCCTCTCGAGCTCCCGCTCGCTGGGCGCCGAGCCGACGTCGAAAGTGGATTCGGCGAGGCCGCGGCCGCCCGCCTCCGCGACGATCGCCTCGTCGCGCTCCTCGAGCCCTTCCGGCAGCTCGGGGGCGAGCAGGTCCCGGACCTCGTCGACATAGGGCGAGCGCGAGGTCGCTCCGCCCTCGTCGTCCGCGCTTCGCCAGGAGAGCCAGAGGCGCTGCTTCGGTCGCGAGAGGCAGGCCGAGAACAGGTACCGGTCCTCGACCTCGGCTTTCTTCCTTTCGGGCAGGCCCAGCGCCCGGCGAGCGTCGTCCGAGAGCAGCGGCCCGCCGGTGTCACGCCGCGGGAAGTCGCCGTCCTGCATGGAGCAGACGAACATGTGGGCCACCCGGCGCGCGCGGGCGCGGTAGGGGCTGATCACGCGGACCCTGCCCTCGGTCGGACCGCGCCACATCGGCACGTCGAGATCGGTGACGGCGGCGATCACGTCACGAGGGGAATGGGGGAGACCGAGCTCCGCGAGGTCGGTGAGTGCTCGCTCGATCTCGGCACCCACCCGGAGCTCGAGAGCCCTGTCCTCCTCCGCCACCTCCCCCGCGCGGCGCACAGCCGACTCCGCGATCCAGCGAGCCTGCTTGCCCGCCTCGCGCAGCAGCGCCGGCCCCGACCCGGCTTCGCGCAGCTTCGTGACTTCCCGGAGGCCCCCGTCGCCGTCACCGTTGTCGGCGTCGGGCCGCCAGACCGCCAGCGCCTCGTCCGTCGTCCGCATGCGGCCACGCAGCAGCCTGCGCTCGAACCAGTCCACCTTCGATGGGGACGCGACGCCGGGGGTGCGCAGGTAGGCGAGCAGGTCGGATGCGCCACCGCCGCCGGCCGCCGCCCGAAGCAGCGCGATCAGCCCCGCGCCGGTGGCGGTCCGGGTGGCGGCCAGATCGGCCTGGACCGCGACCGGGATGTCGAAGCGCGTCAACACCCTTCGGTAGAGCGGCCCGGCAGAGCGGGGATCGCGGAGCACGATCGCGATCTCTCCCGCGCGGACGCCGTCGTGGAGCAGCCGCGCCACCTCCGCGCCCACGGCCTCCACCTCCGCCAGCTCTCCCGCCGACGCCAGCAGCGCGACACCGCCGTCGTTCTCGATCGGCTCGCCGCCCTCGGTCTCGCCGAAGCGGCGCTCTATCTCGAAAAGCGTGGTGCTCCTCGTGAACCGAGGCTCGGCCGCCAGGCGCTCGATCGAGACCCCGTCGAAGTCCCTGAGCTCCGCGAATAGGGCCCCACGAGCGAGGGTGAGGGACTCACGGTCCTCCCATGGCAGGGCGACGGTCAGATCCGTGTTCGCCGAGAGTTCCCTGACCAGCTCCAGCTGCTCCCGCGTCAAGTCGTCGAAGCCGTAGACGAAGACTGGTCGCGCTCCCCATGCGTCGGGACGCTCGCGCAACGCTGTGGTTGCCGCTGCGGCGAGGGAATGGTCGTCGTGGAGTCCGAGGTCGTCGCGGACCTGCAGGTAGGACTCGTACAGCGAGGCGATCTCGAGCTCATAGGGCCCCGCCTCCGCCGCCCGCTCGCGAAGCGCCAGCGGATCGACCAGTGCGGACTGCAGCTCGGAGACGAGCTCCTCGAGCGCCGCCGGGAACCCGGGCCTCCGCGACGAGGTAGCGAGGATCCTGAGCTCCGCCCGGGAGGCGGCCTCCCGCGCGAGCCGAAGACGTTGGGTACGGCTGAGCGCGGGGCCCGCCGGCGCGTCGGTCGCCCGTGCGACCAGCGCGAAGAGCTGGTCGAACGTGCCTACAGTCGCTCCGATCACGACGTCGCCGTCGCGCGTGAGCTCCTCCTCGAAGCGCTCCACGTCGTCCACGGTGGGGACCACCAGGACCGGGTCGCGGGCCACCGCCGCGCTGAACCCGTCGAGTGTGGCGCCCGTTCGCCCCGAGTTGGGGGGTCCGACGATGAGCTTGACGGCCATGCGGGCCAGCATAGGCCGGGTCGCGGCGCGGTCCAAGGCGCGAAAACCGCGTGGAATCACGCATAACGCGCGGAAACCAGTGCGGGATTTTTTCCGCCGGGGGCGAGTCTAAGTTGGCCTCAGATCACACCTCCAGACTCGAAACGGGAGGCGGCACCGAAATGACACTTTGCTTCGTAGATCCAGCCGACGCCATCAGGGCGATTGCCGACTCGGTCGGCCGGGAGGCGCGCCGCCAGCTCCTCGGCGAGGCGGTGCGCGCCTGGGTCGACGAGATCCCGGACGAGGAGCTGCAGGAGCACTACGCCAAGGCGGTCTCGGAGCTCGACGAGCACGACATCTCGATGCTCGCCGCCTGGCACGGTTCCATGGAGGTCGGGCAGCCGGTCCCGAACCGCGACTTCCTGATGGGCGCTTTCGATTCTCTGGGCGATAACCGCCGCGAGGCCCTCAAGCTGGCCGCCGGCTTCCGCGGCGAGGAGGCGTTCGAGGAGGGCATCTCGGAGGAGCGGGCCCTCGAGCTCGTGCTCGAGTGGCTCTCGCCGCCCCGCCTGATGGAGCTCTGCCGCGAGGCGATGGAGCTCTACATGTGGGACCGCGGCGGCTCGGACAACTAGTCGACGCCG
This sequence comes from uncultured Solirubrobacterales bacterium, assembly GCA_963695675.1. GTDB lineage: Bacteria > Actinomycetota > Thermoleophilia > Solirubrobacterales > 70-9 > DASUPK01. The sequence goes on along the minus strand of CAVOGY010000005.1, from coordinate 324,036 downwards.
CCGCTCGAGTTCCGCCGCGTTAGCGCCGGTAGCGCCCTCAATGCTGCAGATCTAACTGAGCGCGCTGCGGATCTCGCCGATCGCCTGCTCGTCGTCCCGGTAGTGGACGGCCGACATACCGAGTTCCCGGGCGGCGTCGCAGTTGACCTCCGTGTCGTCGATGAAGAGGCACTGCTTCGGATCCGTCCCGCCCAGCCGCTTCAGGGTGAGCTCATAGATCTCCCGATCCGGCTTCCGGCAGCCGACGAAGCCCGAGTCGACGACAACTTCGAAGATCTCATCGACGGGCAACATGCTGCGCCAGAGCGGCTCCCACTCGCGCACGTTGTTGGTGAGCAGGGCCATGCGATGGCCCTGTTCCTTGACCTCGCGCATCAGGTCGATCATCGGCTCGTTGGGATGAAGCGCGTCGAAGTAGATCTCGCTGAAGCGGTGCAGCTCGGGCCTGTGGCCGAGGGCCGGCTCGAGGGCGTCGCCGAGCTTCCGCAGGAAGTCGGCCTCGGTGAGCCGTCCCGTCTCGAGCTCGAAGAGCGGGTGGCGGCCGTCCTCCTCCTCGATCCGCGCCATCGCCTTGGCCAGCTCCTCGAAAGGGATGCCGGTCTCGTCCTGGACCGCGGCGAAGGAGTGGACGAGCGGCGTGGTGAGCACGCCGCCGAAGTCCGAGATCACGGTCGTGATCCGGCCCGGCTCGCTCATCCCCGGCAGAGCAGGTAGCTGCCCGAGCCCTCGCTGCCATCGGTGTGGCAGCGGAACAGCCCCGCCCAGGCCGCACCGGTCTTCGCCCCGCCCAGCGCCGACCCGGCGACCCTGGTAGCCGCGGCCCGGCTCGCGCGCTCCGCTTCCTCCGGCCAGAGCTCCAGGCCGAGCCGAGTTGGGTCACCGTCGCCGTCGTACTCCGTCGAGATGAACACATCCTCGAATCGAGACACATCCTCGCCCTGGAGAAGCCAGGCCTCCGAGAGCTCGTCGCCGTGACCGTGCGCCCCGGTTTCTCCACGCGCTTCGACCACCAGCAGTGAGTCGTCCCCTGCATTGATCGCCAGATGGCGGAAGGTGGCGGCGCCCTCGAGCGGGTCGCCGAACCAGCGGCTGATCTGCCCCGGGCATCGGGAGGTCGGCGCCTCACCCGCAAGGCGGACCTCCGCGGCGCAGGCGATGACGTCGAGGGCGATGCGGCTGGGCTTGCCACCCAGCGTGATCGCGGCCGTCTGGGGGATGAGCGTCGCCTCGATCGTTACGTCACCTGTCGTGATCTCGAGCGTCGACGCGTCGCCGCCCTCCTCGAGCGCGAAGGTGGCTGCGCGGACCGCGCCCTCGCTCAACAGGAGAGCGCCGGGCTCTCCGACGTTCCAGGCGAGTCCACCGAGGCCGGCCTCGGCGTCGCCGAACCCACAGGCGACGGGCCCATGCGCAGCGTCGTTCATCCGCCGAACGGCTCCCGGCCCGGTGGCAGCTCGTCCTCATCACGGATCTCCTGGCCGGTGCCTTCGATGTCATCGGGCCGCGGTCCGGTGCGCGGCGGGGGCGGTGGTGGCTCTTCCCAGCCGAAGGGGTCCTCGGGTGCGGGTCGCCTGGGCGGACGCCCGGGCCCGCTCGGGGCCGCGCGACGGCGTGCTCTCGGGCCCGTGCCGAAGGTGAAGATCGTGGCCCCGCCTCCGATCGCCATTCGCCGCCTGACCCAGCGCGCCGACATGGCCCGCACCAGCGCGCGCGTCGGTGGGATCAGGAAGATCAGCCCGAGGATGTCGGTGAGGAATCCCGGCGTCAGCAACAGCGTTCCGCCGATGATCACCAGCACTCCGTCGAAGACCTCCTTGTGCGGCAGCCGGCCTTCTGCCAGCGCCCGATTGAACCGAATCCACGCCGCACGTCCTTGATGCCGTAGCAGCATCGAGCCCAGCACGGCGTCCGCAAGCAGGAGCGCCAGCGTGGGGAGCACGCCGATCACTCCGCCGACCTTGATGATCACGTAGAGCTCCGCGATCGGGACGAGGATGAAGATCAGGACCAGCCAGAACACGGCCTCGCAAGGCTACTCATGGAGCCAATCCGGCAGGCTCGGATCCGATCCCCCTATCCTTGTCTGGGTATGGCAACGGGAACTGCGACCGAAGAGGACATCTACGAGGCGCTCGAGGAGGTCATCGACCCAGAGCTGGGTCTGGACTTCGTCTCCCTGGGCTTGGTCTACGACGTGGAGATCGAGGGCCTCGAGGCGTACATCACCTTCACGCTGACCACGCCAGCCTGCCCGATCGGCCCACAGGTCTCAGAGCAGATGCGCGAGTTCGTCGGCCAGCTCGATGGGATCGACAAGGTCCACCCGAAGATGGTCTTCGACCCCCCCTGGTCCCCGGAGATGATGTCCGAGGACGCGAAGTTCGCCCTCGGCTACTAGTCCCTGGAAATCGGGGGTTTGTCCACCGATTGCGAGGCTTGGTGGTCCTCGATTGCTAACGGATTGCAAACCTCGCACCTTCGATGCCACAAGGCGTCCACAGGTCCGAAGTGGAGCCGACCCCTTTGCGCGGGAGGGGGTATCAAGGCGCTGCCGCGGGACCGCTCGGAGGCCCTCGAGGCCGCGGGGCTGCGGGAGTAGGCCTTGTAAGACGGAGCTATTTGGCTACCTTGCCCCGGATGAACGACGCCGCGCCGATCCTCATCGCTTACGACGGCTCCGACACGGCGCGTCGTGCCGTCCACGAAGCCGCTGAGCTCTTCGGCTCACGCCGAGCCCTGGTGATGACGGTGTGGGAGCCGGGTCTTGCATACGAGGTCGGCGCGATGACAACGGACCCCACGGGCCTGGGGCCCGAACCGGTGGATCCTGCAGCCGCCCAGGAGGTTGACGACGCCTCCAAGGGTCACGCCGATCGCGTCGCAGAGGATGGGGCTGCGCTGGCGAAGTCCCTCGGACTTAAGGCCGAGGCGCTCGCCGTGGCCGATGAGGGCAACGTGGCCGACGCGATCGTCGAGCTGGCCCGCAAACGAGATGTGGCTGCCATCGTCGTCGGCTCGAGGGGACTGAGCGGTCTTCGGGCCAGGTTGGAGGGCAGTACCTCAAACGCAGTTGCGAAGCACGCCTCGTGCGCCGTCGTCCTGGTCCACGACGATTGAGCGCCCCGAGCGCGATCGAGCTCCACCGGCCTTGAAGTTTTCGGCGATGAGCTGGTCGCAGTGAAAGCGCCGCTTTGCATGAAAAGCAGCAGTGGAGAGCGAGATCAACGGCATCATCAAGCTCGTAGATTTGGTAACCGAGTTACGAGTGCATCCTGTGCGGGTGCATTGACAGGAGGTGAGAGGTGGTCGGAGCACTACTCCTCGGATTGGTTGCCGGGTTCATTGGCCGGGCGCTGGTCCCGAACGACGTATTCGCGGGCATGGAAGGGCCGAAGTCCTGGCTCGTGTCGGTGGTGCTGGGCCTGGTCGGCGCTGCGCTCGGTTGGCTGATCTTCACGGCTGGACTTGGGATCGGCGACGAAGACGTGTTCGACTGGGGCGGCATCCTGAGCGCGGTGATCGGCGTCGTCATCGTTCTTCTCGTTGCGGGCTGGGTGATGCGGCGCCGCGTCTCCAGCAGCGAGCGCCGTCGGGTGCCCGACGCTCCTGGCGGGCCCCCCTCCACCTGAGGGACGTAGCTGCAGGAGCCGTCATCGCCACCGCGGGATACTGCGTGGGCGATGTCGCAGGAGAACGTCGAGGTGGTGCGGCAAGGAATCGACGCCGTCAACCGCTCCGCACTGTTCGCGCATTGGTCTGAGAAACTTCGAAGCCAGGAGATAAAGCCTCAGTCCTCCGGCGGGAGCCCTCAGGAAATGGAGTGTTGTAGCTTGACCTCGCAGAGGTCGATGGAGGCCCGGATGCCGGGGGTCTCCGACGGATCCATCTCTTCGAAGACCGCGTTCGCATCGCGCATCTTCTGCACCGTCTCGAAGTACCCGACGAAGACGGCCGTTCCCTTTGCTTCGTCGACAAACACCTGGATTCCCGTTGAGTCGACGCCAGTCGGAGGTCCCTCCTCCTCGATCCGGGCAACAACTTCCGAGATCCTCTCAGCGGTCACGTCGTTGAATCTGACGACACGTGCGTACATGCGCTCCTCGTCATCGGATTGGGCTGGCGCGAAATCACTGCCCGCGGCTTGGCGAGAGCCTAATTAACGCTCGAGCAACGCCGCAATCTTGGCCGCTGCGTCCTCCTGCATGGCGGCGTGCAGGCGCAGCATCCGGGAGCAGCTGACGGGCGGTAGGGCGGCCGAGGTCAGCCGGCCAATCGCGCCATCTGCATCAGCAGCCCGAGCCGCTCACGCTGGCTGACGCGCCCCCGCTTCCCTTCGAAGCCGCGGTAGAGCATCGCCACGTTGACGGCCACCCGCTCGGCTCCGTCCCAGCCGGCGAAGCGGTCCGCATACGTGGGGGAGCGGAGGATCTCCAGGGCGGCGCGCTCCGCGTCGAGCCCGTGCTCGAAGTGGCGCCGGGCCTCGGATTCCAGATGCGCCCAGTAATCGCGAACCGAGCGCACGCCATCGGCGTCGGTGACCGGCCCATGGCCCGGGACGACCGTCTGGGGCTCGAGGGCGAGGATGCGATCCAGCGCCTCGATCCACCTCTCCACCGGGCCGACCCACATGATTGGCGTCACGTCGATGAAAAGGACGTCGGCCGCGAACACGGTCCGCGAGTCGGGGACGTGGACGATCGCATCGCCCTCGGTATGGGCGGGGCCGACCTCGATCAGCTCGACCGCGCGCCCCCCGACCTGGAGCGTGAGCTCCCCGGCGAAGCTGCGGGTCGGTCGCCCCGGCTCGATCCCCGCGAAGTCGAATGCATTCATCTGAGCCGCAAAGTAGGTGTGGGTGGCCTCGAGCGTCCGCTTGCCGGGAAAGGGGAGCGGCTGCGCGCCGAGCAGCCCCATCAACCGCGCGAGGCCGAGCAGGCGGCGGATCGCGTCCGGCCGCTCCTCCTCCATCTGTGCGGCCGCCGCCTGCGTGGCGATCACCTCGGCGCCGCTGACGAGCTGGTTGCCCCAGAAGTGGTCGGGATCCGAATGGGTGTTGACGAGATAGCGGATCGGCGCCTCGCGGGTCGGCTCGGCGAGCGCCTCGAGCATGCGCCGTGTGAGCGGAAGGTCCCACAGTGTGTCGACGAGCAGCGACTGCCCCTCGCCCACCACGAGCCCTGCGTTCGACTCGCCCAGCCCCCCGTTGGGCTGCAGCCAAGCGAACAGCCCCGCGCCGAGTGCACGTAGCCCACCGCGGTAGCGCGCCGGCTCGCCGTGCAGGGTGCGTTCCCAGGCTTTGTCCGCCTCCACACACGCGACCCTATCGCCGTCTCGGTTAGCTCTTCACTGCCGCTGCGCGCGAGACGGGGCCGGCCATGAAGCCTCCTTCTCGAGTGCCCCTGGCCTTCGATTCCACCCTAGCGTCGGCGGACCCTACGTACTGGCCCTATTTTGCGCCGCCTTTCTTCCGAAATGGCCCCGACCGCGGTCACGATGACCGGGCTGATATCAGTCTCCTTGTGGGCCCCCCAGACACTGCCGCTGAATCAGCGGCGGTACAGGTCATGGCGGCGCGCGATGACCCGGTGGAGCGTCTCGCGCTCGCGACACGGACCTATCACGGACCCACCGGGCGGGCTCCGCGGCACCTCCCGTACAAGCGAGCAGCGATGTCATTCATGCGCTGGCAGGCTGAGCGTGGTGTCCTCGATCCGATCGACGCGACGCCGCCAGGAAGCCTCTGGTGGCGAGCGGTCAACGAGCGGCTACTGCGAGATGGGTGCGAAGCCGTGGCGCGGTCGGGTGGCCTGCTCGGCGAGCCGTCGTCGCCGACCATCGAGGCCTGGATGGCCTTCATTGAAAGGCCCACGCCGCGGAGCTGGTACGCGGCGCACAACGCGAGCATCGTCGCCGCCTACCTGGAGCACCCTGATCTCGCCGGGCAGGAGAGCATGGCCGAACGGTTCTTCTTGAACGTCGTCCTTCTACGCGTCCTGTTCGCCCACGCGCTCGTCGCCGCGCCCCGCATGGCGCTCGGCTACCTGGCCCCAATCGGACGCCTCCTCGGCGACCCAAGACTCGGGATGGCGGGAGCCTTTCTCTCGCTGCGCCGAGTGCTTCCGGATCGCTATCCGCTGGCGGGCGATGTAGAGGCTTACCGCAGCGACGAGCAGCGCCTCGGACTACTGCTCGATTACGCCGTCATCTCCCCGCGCCTGCAGCGACTGTATGACTGGTCCGCGAAGGAACTCGCGCAGCCTGGCCTTCGCGGGCTGATCCAGAACGGCAGCCCGACTTACGCGTGGCCGTACGCGCAGCGCCACGTCTGGAAGAAGGCGCACATGCCGCTGGCTGCCCGCGCGCTCGCCTTTGCGACCTCGCAGCGTCGAGGTCTCGACCGCTGAAGTGCTCTGCTTTCGCGAAACGTCAATTTGGCGCCGCCTCCTCCGGGGCCGCGACCTCGGCCGTGAGGTAAGCGCCTCGCAGACGGCGAAGGCGCAGGCGCCGCCCGACGAAGCGCCGCTTTGCATGGAAGGGAGCACTTTCCGATCAGACGCTCGCTTTTCGCGCAGAGCAGGAGGACGTCCTCGGTCGCGTCATGCAGAGCCCGTCCGGGCGTCGGCGGACGACTGGAGCAGCAACGAGAAGCGCCCCCAAGTTGGGGGCGCTTCGGGTGCCGCTCGAAAGCCCTATTAGGCGCCTGCGGCTGCAGCCTCTGGGAGGCCCACCGCGCGCTGCTCGTCGACCTCGAAATACGTGTTCTCACTCGCGCCGGCGGTAGCCGGGTCGAGGTAGTCACGGACCGCGTCGATCGAATCCGCCTCCCACACGCAGACGGCCACCGTCTCGTCCGGCGACGGAAAGAACGTCTGCCCCTGGACACCAGGTGGCCCCCCTCCAGCAACCTCTTCGGCGTCAATCGAGAAGAACTTCTCCGGATCGGTGATCCGGTGCTGCACGACAATATGCATAGTTACCTTTCTGAGTCGATGCTTCGACTCTACTCCCTCTTAGCTCGGCGGATGTACGGGAAAGCGGCGACGGAGTAGACGGCTTATCCCAGCACCCAGAATTCCCTGAACGGCCTGGTCAGGTGCCACGTCGTGCTGGCACCCTTTGGAATCGAGAAGAGGTCGCCCTCCTTGACCTCAATTGTCGGGCCTCCCTCGATCTCGATCGTGGCCGCGCCCTCGAGAACCAGCGCGGTCTCACGCTCTTCGAGGGTCCATTTCACAACCTCATCGCCGGCGTCCGTGAATCGCGAAAGTCCGGCCCAGACCCCTTCGTGGTGCAGCTCGTGCATCTCGCCGCCTACGTCGGGATCGGGCTCCCAGCCATCAGCCGTCGTGAGGCTGGAAACGAAGACGCCGGGCGCGATCTCCACCGGGTCGACCCTAGCCGAGGGTCGAGTGCAGCGCAACGCCTGTGATCAGAAGAGCGGGTTCTCACCGGGCGAAGCCGCCGGGCTGTCGGAGTAGGCAAGGACGGTGGAGAAACCGCCGCTTTGGACGAGAAGCACCGCTTTGCATGAAAGCGCCACTCCGTTCGAGAGATACTGCGTGGGCGATGTCGGAGGAGAACGTCGAGGTCGTACACGCCGTGCTCGATGCTCAGCGGAGGCAGGACTGGGAAGCGTTTCCCCAGCTTTACGACCCCGAGATCGAGTGGGACGACGTCTCGGGGCTGTGGGGCGACTGGGGAACGCGTCGCGGGTTCGACGATGTTCGAAACGCCTTTCTGGCCTGGTGGGAGGCGTTCGAGCAGGTCGACTTCCGTCTCGAGGGGAGCATCCTCGAGTCCGGGGACGACGTGCTTGCCAACCTGCGGATCAGTGGCCGGGGTCGCGGCAGCGGTCTTCCCGTTAACCAGCGCATCACATTGATTTGGACCGTGCGCGGCGGCCGAGTCACCCGCGTCAGGGCCTATCGGGAGAGAGCCGAGGCCCTCGAAGCCGCAGGGCTGCGGGAGTAGCCGCTTTGGACGAACAGCGCAACGGGGCGCGCCGGTCAGTTGGACAGTGTGCCGGGGCCGCGGGCCTAAGAAACCCGAACCCGAGGGTCGCGCCTGAGCTTTCCGCACGTGCGGAGACGCGACTAGCCCGGGTCCGGGTGGGGGAGGCCTGGCCGGGCCGCGCGGGTCAGTAGGCGCCGCCCGCGCTACCACCGCCGCCGGAGGCGACGAGAGCTATCACGGCGATCGCCGCGACCACCGCGAGAACTCCGATTGCGATCCAGGCTTTTCGGTTGACTGTCATCGGCTTTTCCTTTCGTCGGAAGGGTCGTTCATAAGTACTACGACTGTCGTACTATCGGAGATTGGCCGGAGTCTGGGAGATCGTGGAGGTCGTGACCGCGGAGTCGCGGCGACGGTCGCGAGATACTGCGTGGGCGATGTCGGAGGAGAACGTCGAGACCCTCAAGCGCGGCTACGAGGCCTTCAACCGGGGCGACGCATCGGCGCTCCTGGAGCTTGCCCGGGAAATCGGCACTCCCGATGTGGAATGGGGCGCCACTGGTGCCTTTCCTGGCGTCGAGGGTATGTACCGAGGCCCGGAGGCGATGCAGGAGTGGATGAACGTCATTCGATCCGAGTGGGAGGACTTCCGGGTGACGCTCGACGAGGTCCTCCACGTCGAAGGCGACGTGCTCGTGGTCACCGAGCTGCTCCGCGGTCGAGGACGTGAAAGTGGTGTGGAGGTCGAGATGCGTGTGTTCTCGGCGTACTGGTTCGAGCAAGGAAAGCTCCGGAGGCGGGCCGCCTTCACCGAACGAACGGAGGCCCTCGAAGCCGCCGGGCTGCGGGAGTAGCGCCCCTGGTCTTTTGGACCCGGAGCGTCGCTGAGCCGCTCACGACTGGGAGAAGCCGCTCACGACTGGGAGTATCCATAGCCCAGTCTGGGTTGAATCCCTAATCCCACCTCGGGTGGGTGGTGAGGCAACTGCGGTTTCGCGATGCAGGTGAACGACCGCAAGCGGCGTAAGTGGTCGCATGGCCGTCGTGCAGCCTCCTGACCAGCTGGAAGAGCTGGAGCGCGTGGACGAGATACTGCTGCGAGAGCTGCAGCGCGTGGACGAGATTCTGCTGGAAGAGCTGCAGCGCGTGGACGAGATGCTCCTGCGGATTGTGGCCGCAATCGACCAGTTGCCGGAGCGAATCGCCTCGGCCAGTAGGAGGGAGCAGCTCGAGTCCGTGTCAGGCAATGGGACGAGAGCAGCCGAACCAGCGCGGAGCCGGGCGTCCACTCGACCGTTCGACCCTTATGGGGAGGACGAGGTCGAGGTCGAGGCGGCCGAGGACAAGAAGTCGGCGGCTAGGCAGGTGGCCAGGAAGGTGCAGAGCTGGGTAGCAGCCTATGCCCCAGACCGGGAGGCGCTCAAATACGCGACCCTCTCGCTGGCGGTCGCCTTGCTTGCTACCACCATCGCTGCGGTCGGCTTGATCGTTGCTGTCTTGCACTAGTCCGTGAGATGGCGCAGCCCTGATAGTCGAGTATCAAGCCCGCCAACTGACCCGCCGGGCTGCGGGGATCAACACCGGCGGCACGAAGCTATAACTGGTTTGAAATGCAGCCTGTACTGCTCGCTGTGGGGAGCGACTCGCGGATGGCGAAAGCGCTCGAGCGCCACCTCCATCGCGGTTTTGCTTCCCGGGGATTTAGGGCCGCAGGCTTCGACACGGCACCCCCGGCGATGGAAGCTCTCCGCGAGTTCAAGGACCGCGGGGAGCTGGTAGCCCTCCTGATCGCCGACCAGCATGCGCGCGAGATGGCGGGCCTCGACCTGCTGAGGGAGGGACGAAAGCTGCATCCAGAAGCGCGAACGGTGCTGCTGTGCGGGCACGCCGACTTCGAGCTCGCGGTCGACGCCATCAACAGGGTGGCGCTGGATCACTTCCTGGTCAAGCCGTTCGATGGCGAGCGGGATCTGCTTCCGATCGTCTCGGACCTCCTCGATGGCTGGCAAGGCGCCCGTGACCGCGACGCAGCGGGAGTGAGGATCGTGGGGGAGCGGGATTCGTCGCGGGGCCACACCATCCGGCAGTTCCTGGGGCGCAACAACATCCACTACAAGTGGTTGGACCCGGACCTCGACGAGGGAAAAAGCCTCCTCGAGGAGGTCGCCGAGCCAGATCGCGCCCACCTGCCCGTCGCCGTGTTCCCCGATGGCGTCGCGGTGGCGCAGCCCACCAACGTCGAGCTCGCCAGCCAGCTCGGGATCGCCACCCGCCCAACGCTCGATCACTATGACCTGGTGATCGTGGGAGGCGGGCCGGCGGGGTTGGCGGCGGCCGTGTATGCCTCATCGGAGGGCCTGAGCACGGTGATAATCGAGCGTGAAGCACCCGGCGGCCAGGCCGGACAGAGCCCGCGGATCGAGAACTACCTCGGCTTCCACGCGGGACTCAGCGGAGCGGAGCTAACACGGCGGGTGATCATCCAGGCACGCCGTTTCGGTGCCGAAATCGTGCGCCCGCGCGACGTGATAGGCATCGATTGGCGGGACGACGACCACATCCTCCACCTCTCTGATCAAACCACGCTCAGGGCCCGCAGCGTGCTGATCTCCACCGGGGTCTCGTACCGTCGGCTCACCGCGGCCGGCGTGTCGGAGCTGATCGGCGCCGGCGTCTACTACGGCGCCTCCGCCCTTGATGCCCAGGACCAGGTCGATCAGCACGTGTTCATCGTCGGCGGGGCGAACTCCGCCGGCCAGTGGGCGCTCAACTTCGCTCGCTATGCCCGCAAGGTGACGATGCTGATCCGGGCCGACTCGCTCGCAAAGGGGATGAGCCAGTACCTGATCGATCAGATCGAGCTGACGGGCAATATCGAGGTCCTGACCCGGACGGAGCTTGCCGCGGCCGGCGGCAGCGACCGCCTGGAGTCGCTGACCCTGAAGCGGGACGGACAGGAAACGCGCGACCCCGTCCTCGCCGATGCGGTGTTCATCTTCATCGGCGCCTCCCCACACACGGATTGGCTGCAGGGAAAGCTCATCTGCGATGACGGTGGGTACATCGTCTCCGGCCGTGACCTGGGAGGCCGTCCGGCCGACTGGCCGCTCGATCGGGATCCCTACTTGCTCGAGTCCTGCATGCCGGGCGTCTTCGTCGCCGGAGACGTCCGCCACGGCTCGAACCAGCGAGTGGCCTCCGCCGTCGGCGAGGGTTCGATGGCGGTACGGCTGATCCACCAGTACCTGGCGGAGCGCGAATGACGCTCTGGAGCGTTACGCCCCGGAGGATCCGAATCTGGGGGGAAGAAGGGGTAGGGGAGGATGTCCTCACGTGGAGCGGGCGAGCGAGTTTCCTGGGTGCCGAGTTATGCCCTCTCGCGGGCAAGAGCCATTCAGGTCCGGACGACTGCTAGCGATTGCGCCTCATCCCCGGCTGTTCGAAGACTCGCATTGGCTACCACCCCAGCTATTGAGGAGTACGTGCAAACTAAACGCAAACGAACGCGTCGAGACGAACCGGACAGCCGAGACTCAAGAGCACGAAGACCAAGCGAAATGCCTGCAAGAAGGCACCTGAGGACACGGATCGTCACGGGACCAGATGGAGGGTGCGCGAGATGATGTCCGAGGACGCCAAGTTCGCGCTCGGGTACTGAGGACGGGAAATCGCTGCTCGGGGCGGATTTCCCACGAGCGGCCATTCCTGACTTCGCCCAACTTGGACGAGGTTTCCAATGCACTCTTAGCCCGGCCGGATCGCGGCCGCCGCCGCGGCGAAGCGCTCGCCGAGCTCGGGGTCGTCGTCCAGCCCGAGCACCGATCCCAGCGCCGCCGCCCAGCCGTGGCAGAACAGACGCCAGCCGTCGTGGACTTCGAGCCCGGTCTCCGCTGCCTGGGAGCGGGCGCGGTCCAGGAAATGCAGTTCGCCGCGGTAGTTGAGTTCCCAGACGACGGCCCCCTCCGGGAACCTAGCCCGCTCGGTGATCGGTGAGCCGGGGCGGTCCTTGCCGAGGCCGGTCGCGTTGACGATCAGCGAGCCGGGCGGCGCGGCGGCGATCAGCTCGTCCCAGGGTCTGTCGCCTGCCCGAACGACGATCGGCCGCGGCGCGAGCCGGGCCGCCTCACCCAGTACCGCCTCGCTGCGGTCGGCGCACACGACCCTTACCGGGTCCGCGCGGATCGCGAGCAGGTGGTAGATCAGTGCCCTGGCCGTGCCCCCGGCTCCGATGCAGACCACCTCACCCTCGCGCCGCGGCCAGATGCGATCGACGACGCGGCCGACCGAGATCGGGTCGCGCGCGTATCCGTGCAGGTCAGAGCCGGCCCGGCGCACCGCGTTCATCTCCTCGCAAGCGCGAGCGATCGGGTCGAGCTCGGCGAACAGCCGGTGCCCGGCTTCGAACAGCCCGACCTTGTGCACGCTGACCACCGCCCCCGCGACGCGCTCCGGGGCGGTGCGCAGCTCCTCGAGCAGCTCGACGTAGCGGGCGCCGGGCGAGCCGGGCTCGACGTCGACGCCGCGCACCTCGCACGGCGCCGGCAGCAGCTCCCACCACAGCGAGATCGCGCGATGGATCAGCGACCCGGCGGTCTTGACGCCGACGAACCAGACCTCGGTCACGGCCTATCAGGGAGCGCCGACCGCGACCGCCTCGCCGCCGCGCTCGGCCGAGCGGTAGAGGGCCTCGATCGCCCGCGCTTGGCCGAGCGCGTCGTCCCGCCCCAGCAGCGGCTCCGCGGTGCCGCGGATCGCCGCGCTCATGTTCTCGAACTCAAGCCGGTAGGCGGGGGCGGGGGCGACCTCGACCCGCTCGGTCGCGTCGCCGCGGACGAGCTCGATCCCCGGGGCGCCGACCAAGAAGGGGGTGGGGATACTCAGCGTCCCATCCGAGCCGACGGCCTCGAGGAGGCTGTTGTCCGGGACGTCGAACCCGCAGTCGAAGTGGCCCAGAACGCCCGCGTCGAAGACCAGCGTGGCGGCGAAGCGCACGTCGACGCCGCTCGGCCCGAGCACCTGGCGTGCCGATCACGGTCTCCGGCTCGCCGGCGAGCAGCCGGGCGCCGCTCACGCAGTAGCAGCCGACGTCCATCAGCGCGCCGCCGTCGAGTTCGGGGCGCAGGCGGATGTTCTCCCCCTCGCCCAGCGTGAACCCAAAATGGGACCGCACGACGCGCAGCTCGCCGATCGCGCCCTCGGCGATCAGCTCGGCCGCTCGCCGGGTCTGCGGGTGGTGGCGGTACATGAACGCCTCCATCAGGATCCGCGCCGCGCCATCCGCCGCGTCGAAGGCCCGCTCGACCTCGGCGGCGCGCTCGGCCGAGCGGCTTCTCGCAGAGCACATGCTTGCCGGCCTCGAGCGCTCGGATCGCCCACTCGACGTGCATGAGGTTCGGCAGCGGCACGTAGACGGCCTCCAGATCGGGGTCGGTGAGCAGCGCCTCGTAGGAGCCGTGGGCGCGAGCGAACCCCCACTCCTCCGCGTAGCGCCGCGCCGCCTGCTCCGAGCGGCTCGCCACCGCCACCAGCTCGATCGCGTCCGAGTCCTCCAGCTCCGGCAGGACGCGGTCGTTGATGCCGGCGAGGGAGACGATCCCCCAGCGCACGGGCTCGGCGGCTCCGGTCATCGTTCCTCCTTCATCTCCGCTTCGAAGGGCAGCAGGGCGGGGTAGAGCTCACGGAAGCGAGCGTATCCCTCGTCATAGACCGATGCCCAGCCCGGATCGGGCTCGGTGCGGTCGGCGATGCGGACGCAGGCGGCGACCGCCTCGGCCGCGTCGGCGAAGGCGCCGCTCGCCACGCCGCCGAGCAGGGCGGCCCCGAACGCGGCTCCCTCCTCGGCCGCCGCGGTGCGCTCGAGCGGCATACCGAGCACCGAGGCGACGATCCGGCGCCACAGCTCGCTGCGCGCCCCGCCGCCCGACACGCGGCCGACCTGCGCTGGCGCCCCGATCGCGCGCAGCAGCTCGAGCGAGTCGCGAAGCCCGTAAGCGACGCCCTCGAGCACCGCGCGCACCAGCGCCCCACGGTCGTGGCGAAGCGACAGGCCCGCGAAGGCGCCGCGTGCGTTCGGGTCGGCGTGAGGCGTTCGCTCGCCGGCCAGGTAGGGGGCGAAGAGCAGCCCCTCCACCGCGGGCGGCCACTCTGCCGCCGCCGCGGTCAGCTCCTCGTAGCTCGCGCTGCCGAGCGTGCCTGAGAGCCAGCGCAGTGACCCGGCCGCCGAGAGCATCACGCCCATCGCGTGCCAGGTGCCGGGCACGGCGTGACAGAAGACGTGCAGCCGAGCCTCGGGCTCGGGCCGGTAGGCGGGCAGGGCGCCGAACACGACACCGGAGGTGCCGAGCACGATCGACAGCGGCCCCGGCCGGTCGACGCCGACCCCGAGCGCCCCCGCCGCCTGGTCGCCGGCGCCGCGCGATCTCGGTCGATTCGAAGACGGGAGGAAGCCAGGCCGCGGGGAGCTCGAGCGCTTCCAGCACCTCGGTGCTCCAGCGCCGCTCGCCGACGTCGAACAGCAGCGTCCCCGAGGCGTCGGTGACGTCGATCGCGTGCTCGCCGGTGAGCCGCAGCCGGACGTAGTCCTTGGGCAGCAGCACGCGGCGCACGCGCGCGAAGGTCTCCGGCTCGTGGCGGCGCAGCCAGAGCAGCTTCGGGGCCGTGAATCCCGTCAGCGCCCGGTTGCCGGTCAGCTCGATCAGGCGCTCGAACCCGAGGCGCTCCTCGATCTCGGCGCACTCCATGCCGGTGCGCTGGTCGTTCCACAGGATCGCCGGGCGCAGCACGCGGTCGCGCTCGTCGAGCACGACCAGGCCGTGCATCTGGCCGGAGAGCCCGATCGCCGCCGGCTCGACGCCCAGCTCGGCAAGCGCCGCCTGGCTTGCCCGCCACCAGTCCTCGGGGTCCTGCTCCGCCCACCCCGGGCGCGGCGTGGACAGCGGATAACCGCGCTCGGCGCTCGCCACGACCTCGCCGCGGCGCGAGATCGCGATCGCCTTGACGCCGGTCGTGCCGACGTCGAGTCCGACTAGAGGTCGCACCGGCGACGGCCGCCGCCGCTCAGGCGCCGAGCGCCGCGTAGACCAGCTCGTAGGCCGCGACCGCGTCCTTGCGCTGCTGCGCCTCGCGCAGCGCCGGCTCGTCGATCCGCGCCGCGACGGAGTCGATGAACCGCCATTGCAGGACGCTGCGGCGCACCGCCTCCACCTGGTCCTCGGTGTACGGGTAGAGGTCGAAGCCGAGGTGCTCGCCGTTCTCGCCGTAGCCGGCCCGGCGCAGTTCGAGAGCCAGCTCGAGCGTCTCCATGAAGGCGGTGGTCCCGACCATGTTGTCGTCGTCGAAGGTGCCCCAGCCAGAGTTGGCGTGCTGATGGCCGAGCAGCCCCTCGGCGGCGAGCAACGCCGCGTACTCGGCGAGGTTCTCGTCGTTCATCAGCAGGTGCTGCCAGTCCATGTTGAACTTGACGTTGTCGATCCCTCGGGCGCGCAGGGTGTGGACGATGTGCAGCGCCATGCCGACGTTGCGCATGAAGATCTTCATCGCCGGCTCCGAGTTCTTGTGCTCGAGGAAGAGCAGCACGCCGTGCTCCCTGCAGCGCTGCGCGGCCTCGCCGATGCCGTCGATCAGCCGTGCCCAGCTCTCGCCGTAGGGCGTCTGGAACGGGTAGTTGTAGCCCTCGATCCCGGGCCAGAGCAGGAAGTTGGCGCCGAGCTGCCCGGCGAAGTCCGCCGCCTCGAGGGTGAGGCGCAGCGCCTCGGCGCGTACCGCATCGTCCGGCGAGGAGAGCCCGCCCTTGCCGAATCGGGGGTCGAGGTGCAGGCCGGTGGCGACGCAGTAGACGCCGTGGCCGTCGAGCGCCTCGCGCACTTCGTCGAGGTTGTCCGGCGAGAGCTCCTGCGGGTAGTGAAACTCGTAATCGTCGATCAGCTCCCCGAGTCCCGTGACCGCGCGGTGCACCTTATGTGCGGTGCTGTCGGCCGCGTGCTCGGGCTGGTAGCCGCCCGGCACGAAGCGGGTGACCATCGGCCCGAAGGCCCAGATTCCAAGGCTCGTCTTCATCGCCCCACACCTTTCGTTCTTTGAGTTCGTCGCCCCGTTCCGTCAAGCGCCGCCTCGATCGCCGACGGCACCTCCGGATCGGCCAGCGACTCGAAGCTCCGGTCGGCCTCGAGGACGGTCTCGGGAACCGAGGGCACGCCGATCACGAACATTCCTGCCGACCGCGCCGCCGCCACGCCGGGCGGCGAGTCCTCGATCGCCACCGAGCGCGCCGGGTCGACGCCGAGCTGCTCGCAGGCGCGCAGGTAAAGGTCGGGCGCCGGCTTGGCGGCGGCCACGTCCTCGATCCCGAGCTTGACGTCGAACCCGTCCTCGACGCCGACTCGCCGCAGCCCGGTGAGCAGGTGGCGGCGCGGCGCGTTGGAGGCCACGGCAACCGGCCAGCGCCCGCGCAGCGCGTTGAGCAGCTCCAGCGCGCCGGCCCGCGGCACGGCGCCCGCCGCGATCTCGTCCAACGCCAGCTCGTACATCTCGGCGCTCGCCTCGGCGCCCTGGCCGGGCGGGTCGAGGAGGCGGTCGAGCACCGCCGCTGCGGTGGCCGGCGCGGTGCCGACCAGCGCCTGCTTTGCCGCCAGGTCGAAGACCTGCCCGCGGCGCTCGAAAACTGCGCGCTGCGCGCGCGTCCAGCAGGGCTCGGTGTCAAGCAGCAGGCCGTCGTTGTCGAACACGATTCCCGCCGGCTCGGAACCTTCGCCCATCGTGGGGGATTGTCCCATCTGCGAGGATTCGGCCGTGGAGCAGCGGGAGATGAGGCGCCTCGGCCGCTCGGCCGGCGTGGTTGGGCTCGGCACCTGGCAGCTGGGCGCCGACTGGGGCGACGTCGACGCCGACCACGCGCGGGCGACCCTCGACGCCGCCGTCGAGGCGGGCGTCACCTTCTTCGACACCGCCGACGCCTACGGCGACGGGCGCAGCGAGCGATTCTGCGGCGAGCTGCTCACTCGCCACCCCGGCGCGGGGCTGACCGTGGCCACCAAGATGGGACGGCGCGTCGAGCAGGTGCCCTCCAACTACAACCGGGAGGCCTTCCTGGCCTGGAACGATCGCTCGCGCCGCAACCTTGGCGTCGAGACGATCGACCTCGTCCAGCTCCACTGCCCGCCGAGCGAGGTCTACGCGAACGACGCGGTCTTCGAGGCACTCGACGAGATGGTCGCGGATGGGCGGATGGGAGCCTACGGCGTCTCGGTGGAGACGTGCGACCAGGCGCTCGCGGCGATCGCGAGACCCGGAGTGGCGACCGTGCAGATCATCCTCAACTGCTTTCGGCTCAAGCCGCTCGAGCGAGTGCTGCCGACCGCGCAGCGAGGCCGGGGTGGGGATCATCGCCCGCGTGCCGCTCGCCTCGGGGCTGCTCTCGGGGCGCTACGACGAGCACACCACCTTCGCCGCCGACGATCACCGCGCCTACAACCGCCACGGCGAGGCCTTCGACGTCGGCGAGACGTTCTCCGGGGTCCCGTTCGAGGTCGGTCTCGATGCGGTGCGCGAGCTCGCCGGCCTAGTGCCGCCCGGCGTCGCGATGTCGCAATTCGCGCTTCGCTGGGTGATCGATCAGCCGGGGGTCAGCGTCGTAATCCCCGGTGCGCGCAACCCGGAGCAGGCGCGCCAGAATGCCGCCAGCGCGGCGCTCGAGCCACTCAGCGCCGAGCAGCTCGCTCGCGTCGCCGACGTCTACGAGCGCCTGATCGGCCCGCATGTCCAGGCTCGCTGGTGATGCTGTCGAGTGCCGCCTCCAGCGCTCCCTGGCCCTCGAGGAAGTCAACCGTCGTGTAGCGCGGGCGCAGGCGGTTCGAGTAGCGAAAGCCCGCGCGCAGCATCGCCTCGTCGAGGCCGAGGAAGCTCGGCTCGGCGGGGATCGCAGCGGCCTCCAGCGCCGCCTCGACCCAACCGGATACGCTCCAGCGCCGGGGCGAGCGCCGCGCACAGCTCCTCCCAGCGCTCGGGGGCAGGCCACCTTGCCGCGCCGGCCTCCAGGAAGCGGCGCTTCCCCTCGATCGCCTCGGAGAGCGACGGCGATGGCTCGCCGAGCCACTCGCGCGCGGCGCGGTCGAGCGGCTCGTAGGGGCGCGTGGGACCGAGCGCGCCTACCCCGCCGCCGAAGGCCCAGCGCTGGAGGCGGATCGCAAACCGGGTGGCGAAGCCGACCTGGAGCCCGTGCGGGAAGTGGGGGCGGAGCCCGCGGCCCGCGAGCAGATCCCAGAAGTGGGAGGCATGATGCTCGCAGCCACTGGCGGGGCGCGAGCTGCCGATCATCGCCATCGCGATTCCGGACTGCAGCAGCCCCTCCAGCAGCCCCTCCACGGCCTCCCGCTCGCCGGCCAGCACGGCGCCGGCCCGCCGCGCCGCCGCGCGCAGCGGGCCCAGCACCCGCGCGTCCACCGCCTCGCAGTAGAGCTCTCCGTAGAGCAGGTGCGCGGCGAGCCAATCGGTTCGCGCGCTCGCCTTGCCGAGCAGATCGCCGAGCCCGGCTCGGGTCAGCTCGGCCGGCGCGGCGGCGATCGTCGCCGGATCGGCGAAGATCGCCTCCGGCGCGCGCGCCGGCAGCGTCACCTTGAGCCCCTCGAGCTCCAGCGCCGCGACGCTCGAGGCGTAGCCGTCCATCGAGGCCGCGGTGGGGACGCTGACGAAACCGCGGTCGGCGAGCTCGGCGGCGTAGCGCGTGAGGTCGGTGATCACCCCCGATCCGACTGCGACCACGCCCGCCTCGGGCCGGGCCCCGAGCGCCTCGCGGGCGGCGGCGAGCGCCTCGCGATCCGCACGCAGGCCGCTGCGCTGGGCGTAGCGCAGCCGCGCGACCGGGATCCCCGCCATCTCCAGCTCGCGAGCGACGGCCTCGCCGGCGGCCTCCTCGGTGTTCGCGTCCATCACCGCGACCGCCTCGCGCCACCCGCGCCCGTCGGCGAACTCGGCCAGCGCCGCGTAGGCGTGCTCAGCGACCACGATGGTCTCCGTGCGGATCCGGTGGGTCATCCCGCAGGAGCAGCGCTCGGCGCCACCCGGGAGCTCCAGCTCGGGCGCGCCCGGGGCCGCGCTCCCGCTCACTGCACCTGCCCGTAGTAGGCGCGCGGCCCGTGCTTGCGGGTGAAATGCTTCTCGCGCACCGCCGCTGCCAGCGGCCCGACGGCCGGATCGAGCGCGACCGTCAGCGCCGCCAGGCGCGCCACCTCCTCGAGCGTGACCGCGACCTCGACGGCCGCCGCCGGATCGCCGGCCCAGCAGAACGGGCCGTGTCCGCGCGCGAGTGCGGCGGGAACCTCGTCTATCTCGCGCTCGCCGACCGCCTCGACGAGCGCGATCCCCGTGGCGCCCTCGTAGTCGCCCTCGACCTCCTCGGCCGAGAGCGGGCGCGTGACCGGCACCGGCCCCGGGCAGAGGTCGGCGTGAGTGGTGCCGAGGATCGGGATCTCGCGCTCGGCTTGCGCCCACGCCGTCGCCCAGGTCGAGTGGGTGTGAACGATGCCGCCGATCGAATCGAAGGCCCGGTAGAGGGCGAGGTGGCTCGGTGTGTCAGTCGACGGGCGCCGCTCGCCCTCGATCCGATTGCCCTCCAGATCGACGAGCACGATGTCTGCGGCGCCCATCTCCTCGTAGTCCATCCCGCTCGGCTTGATCGCCACCAGCCCGCTATCGCGGTCGATCCCGCTCACGTTGCCCCAGGTCAGGGTCACCAGGCCATGGGCCGGCAGCGCGAGGTTCGCGGCCAGGACTCGCTCTCGCAGCGCCTCCAGCACTAGATCTCGTGGTAGTCGAGGTCGAGGAGCTCGGCGAAGCGCCGCCAGCGCTCGGTCTGGTCGCCGAGGTTGACCACGAAGTGGTGCGTGCCGCCGAGTCCCAGCCAGTCGTCGAGGAAGGACCGCATTCCGCTCGCGGGCCGGAAGTGGAAGTAGGGCATCTCGACGTTCGGCAGCTCGGGAGTGTCGAGCACCTCGCCCCTGCCCACCACCAGCCGGAATGCCTCGCCCTCGAGCGGGACCAGGTTGGCCGTCGTCGCCGGGCCAGGCTCGGCCGAGAAGACGGTGGTCGGCGGGTTGCCGAGGCCGCCGATGCCGAGTTCGCGGTCGATCAGTCGCACCGGCCGGTCGCGGCGCGCCACCTTCCAGTTGCCCTCGCCCATGTGGCTGACCAGCACCGAGTCGAGCTCGTAGTCCATCGCGTACATCTCGCTGAAGTTGGCGTCCCCGATCAGAGTCTGGGCGGCGCACATCAGCGACGCGGTCGCCATGTCGCCCTCGGCGGCGAAGGCATAGCCGTCCGCCATCAGGTTCGAGGCCGCGAGCAGCGGCAGCTGCTCGAAGCGCCCGTCGCGCCCAAGGGACTCGAAGTGGAACGAGAAGCCCCGATAGGCGTGCTCATCGAGCAGCCCCCGCAGCGCAACCTCCATTCGCACCGCATGGGCATGCGCCTCGCGCGGCAGCTTCGGATCGACCTCGAACAGCTCCGTGTGGCGGCCGATGACCTCCTCGATCTGGGCGTCGGAGACATCCTGCATGCGCGCGTAGAGATCCCCGAGGCTCTCGTTGACGACCAGCGGTCCGATCACGCGCAGCAGCGCGGGCGGGTCGTAGAGGATGTCGCCCATGCCGTTCATCGGGTAGCCCAGCAGGGCGATCTGGGTGGCGCGCAGCGCGGTCACCGCCTGTGCCGCCCGCGCCCAGTCCTCGAAGCCGCTCGCGAACTCCGGCGACTGCCAGTCCCCGGTCAGGACCGAGAAGGGCACGCCGGTGCGTACCAGGGCGTTGGCCTGGTCCTGGGCGCCGTGGATGCCCTGGTTGTAGGTGAGGTCGGCCATGTCCCAGGCCGCGGTCACCGAGCGCTCGGGTTGGATGTTGGCGAGCAGGATCGGGAGCCGGGTGTCGAGCAGGGCGCGCACCGTGCGCATCGCCGGGCCGTAGGTGAGCATCACGATCGCCACACCGTCGACCTCGCTGGCGCGCAGCTCGGCGAGCAGCGCCTCGACGTCCTCGCGGTTGCGGGCCGGGCGGGAGAACTCGATCTCCGCGACCTCGGCGAGCCGCTCGCCCACTTCCCGTGCGAATCCGGCCTGGCGGTCGGTGATCCCGGGGACCATGTCGTCGTAGAGCTCCTGCATGATCCCGAGCAGTCCGATCCGCGGTTTGGCCTCAGTGCTCATCGCGACCTCCTCTCGATCCGCACGCGCTTCAAGTCGTGCAGCAGGTTGGCATGGCTGCTGTCCGAGCATGTCGTGCAGCTCGCGGAAGATCGCGTAGACGCGCTCATAGACGGCGCCCGCCTCGGGGTCGGGCGCGTAGCTGCTCGCGGTCGCGGGCCGCGTGGCGGCGATCGCCGCCTCGATGTTGTCGAACGCGCCGCCCGCCACCGCGCCGAACAGCGCCGCGCCCCGGGCCGGGATCTGGGTCGAGTCGGGCACCTGCACCGGGCGGCCGCTGGTGTCGGCGAGCAGCTGCATGGTCAGTGGGCTCTTCTCGGCGATCCCGCCGCAGGCGACGATCTCGTCGAGCTTCATGCCGTGTTCTGAGAAGTTGTCCATGATCCGCCGGTTGCCGAAGGCGATCGCCTCGAGCAGCGCCCGGTAGATCTCGGCCGCGGCCGGTGTGCAGCGTGAGGCCGGCGATCACCCCGCTCAGGTCGGCGTCGGCGAGGATCGTGCGGTTGCCGTTCCACCAGTCGAGCGCCACCAGCCCGGTCTCGCCCGGGCCGAGCAGCGCCGCCTCGCGCTCCAGCCCCTCGTAGGCCGCCCTCGCCGCCCCCGATCGCCTCGACGAACCAGGCGAGCATGTCGCCGACCGCCGCCTGCCCGGCTTCGTAGCCGTAGAGGCCGGGCAGGATCCCGTCCTTGACGACGCCGGTGATCCCGCCCATGAGGGTCTCCTCGCGATCGATCACCAGGTCACAGATCGAGGTCCCCACGACCATCACAAACGTCCCGGGGCGATCGACGCCGGCTCCCGGCACCGAGACGAACGAGTCGACGTTGCCCACCGCGACCGCGGTCGGACTCGGCGAGCCCGGTGCGCGCCGCGATCTCGGCGCGCAACGTGCCGGCGGGGCTGCCGAGCTGGTGAAACTCGGTGCCGAGCTTCTCCGCGGGCTCCGAGAAGCCCGGGTACGCGGCCTCGAAGAAGGCCGTGTCGGGGAGGCCCTCGCGCTCCGACCAGCACGCCTTGTACCCGGCCGTGCACGTCGCCCGGCGCTCGTTGCCGGTCAGCCACCACACGATCCAGTCGGTCGCCTCGATGAAGCCGTCGGCCTCGTCGTAGACCTCGCGGTCCTCCAGCCACAGCTCGATCAGCTTCGGGAAGTACCACTCGGAGGAGAGCTTGCCGCCGTAGCGGGCCAGGAAGGACTCGCCGCGCTCGTCGGCGACCTCGTTGAGGCGGTCGGCCACCGGCTGGGCGGCGTGGTGCTTCCAGAGCTTCGGCCAGGCGTGCGGGCGCGAGCGCCAGCCCTCCTCGGTGCACAGCGGTGTCCCGTCGGCGCGCACCGGCAGCACCGTGCAGGAGGTGAAGTCGACCCCGAGGCCGACCACGTCGGCGCCTGCCACTCCGGCCGAGGCCAGCACCGCGGGCACGGCGGTCTCGACCACCGCCACCCAGTCGTCGGGATCCTGGAGCGCCCAGTCGGACGGCCAGCTCCTCGCCCGTGCCGGGCAGCGCCCGGTCGATGACCCCGCTGGGATAGCGGACCTCGCTCACGGCCGCCTCCTGCCCGGTTGCGAGGTCGAGCAGGAGCGCGCGCCCCGACTCGGTCCCGAAGTCGACCCCGATCGCGTAGCCAGACGCGGTCAACGCTTCGGGCTACGGCTCGTGGGTGTGCCTCATTGACCGGCCTCGAGGTCGCGCTGGACCGGCCCCGCGGCCTCCGCTTCGCGCGCCTCCTCGCGGGCGCGGCGGTACTGCTCGACGACGATCTGGGTGAGCTCCTCCACCGACGTCTCCGACGTCGGCTTGTCGAGGGCGATGGCGCCATCCTGGAGGAGATTGACCCGGTCGCAGGTGGCGAGCACGTGGACGTAGTTGTGGAGGATCATGATGATCGAGACGTCCCCCTTCTCCTTGAGCCGGTCGATCAGCTCGAGGATCAGCGCGCCCTCCTTCGCCCCCATCGCCGCCAGCGGTTCGTCGAGCAGGAGGATGTCGGCCTCGCCGCCGTAGATCGTTCGCGCGACCGCCACCGCCTGTCGCTGTCCCCCGGACATCCGGGCAACGGGGGAGTTGAGCGATGGGATGTTGATCCCGATGTCGTCGAAGGCCCGGCGGGCCTCTTTCCTCATCTCGGCATTGTCGACGAAGGGCAGCGGCGGCCGCAGCCGCTCGCGCTTCAGGAACATGTTCTGGTAGGCGGTGAGCTCGTCGACCAGCGCCAGATCCTGGTAGACGGTGTCGATCCCGCGCGAGCGCGCGTCGTCGACGCTCTTCGGCTCGTAGGGCTCGCCGCGCAGGAGCATGCGCCCGCTGTCGGGCTTGTGGAAGCCGCAGAGGGTCTTGATCAGCGTCGATTTCCCGGAGCCGTTGTCGCCGAGCAGCCCCAGGACCTCCCCCTTGTTCAGGCGGAGGTTGACGTCTCGCAGCGCGGTGATCGGGCCGAAGCTCTTCGCGATGTTCTCGACGCGCAGGACCTCCTCCGACCGTGCTCGTGGCGCCCTCCGTCGCGGCTCCCGTCGGAGACTCAGGCACGTATCGCGCCCCTTCGAGCCCGCTGGACGAACACGTTCAGGGTCATGGCGATGATGATCGCGAGCCCGGTGTAGAGGAAGAGGTAGTTGGCGTTCACGCCCTTGATGATGAGGCCGTCGTTGAGGACGCCGAGGAACACCGCCCCAATGAACGCGCCGACCACGGTTCCCGACCCACCCCTGAGCAATGTGCCGCCGATCACCGCCGCCGAGATGCCCTCGAACAGGACCTCGTTGGCGCCCGCCGGATCGGGCGTGGCGGTGGTCGTCCGGACGGCCTCGAAGATCCCGACCAGGCCGGCGAGGGTCGCGCAGAGCACGAAGTTGCGGATCAGGTTCCAGGGGACGTTGATCCCTGCCTCGGCCGCACCCGAGCCGGTTGCTGCCGACCGAGACCGTGTAGATCCCCCACCGCGTGAACGTCAGGACCAGCTGAAGGACGGCGACGATCGCCACCGCCCAGATCAGCTCAGAGTAGGTGCCGGCGCCGAAGATCTGGGCGAAGGTGCCGATGTGCGTGACGGAGGTACCGGGCATCGCGACCTGCTGAGCGTGTGAGATCACCAGCGTCAGGCCCTCGATGGCTGAACAGCATCCCGAGCGTCACGACGAACGACGTGATGCCGACCACGGCGACGAAGAAGCCGTTGATCGCACCGATCAGCATGCAGACGATGAGGGTGCACGATGAGCGCCGGCACAAGCGCGAGGCCCGTATCGCTGACGAGTTTCTCGAAGATGAACGGCGCGAACAGGTAGACGGCGCCGATCGAGAGGTCGATCTCGCCGTTGATCATCACGAACACCTCGCCCGGCGCCGAGGATCGCGAACGGAGCGAAGTACGGGAGCAGGTTCTTGAAGTTGTCGGTGGTGCGTGAAGTGGTCGGTCGTCGCGGCGAAGTAGATGATCGTGACGAGGGTCACGAGGATCACGCTGCCCTCGCGAAGGGTCATCAAGCTCCTGAGCGCCCGGCGGCCGAGCCCCGCCCGGGCGCCGGGGGCCGGGGACTCTGGTCCCCGGCCCTCGGATCCGGCGGGTACGGCCGCCTCGTCCGTCGCCGCCACGGCTCGGCCTAGACCTTGGTGACCCCTGCCGCCGTCGACGAGCCCTCGTAGCGCGGCTCTTCGTGCTGACGTACGGCTCGATCGTGCTCTGGTCGACGAACTTCAGGCCGGTGTTGACGTCGGCGGGGCCCGTCAGCGTCTCTGACGCCTTGTAGAGGAACAGCTCCAGGACCGGCAGGAAGCCCTGCAGGTAGGCCTGCTGGTCGATCGTGACGTCCAGGAAGCCGCCCGAGACGAGCGTCGGCGTCGGCTCGGTGAGGTCATAGCCGCCGCCCTTGACCTTGCCCTTGAGATTCTGCTTCTGGATCGTCTGGCCGACGCGATCGTGCTCCCCGAGTCGACCGCGAACATCCCCTTGACGATATTCGGGTGCGCCTGGGCGTAGGACTGGATCGTCGACAATTCGTGCGCTGTGGCCGCGCCTGTCGCCATCGTCTCGACGTTGAGCTGCGTCCCGATCGAGTCCTTGGCGCCATCGATCCGCGGCTGGATGTTGAGCGAGCCCGGCGTCGCGATGAAGAGCGCGATGTCGCTGCCGGACGGCACGAGGTCGAGAATGCGCTTGCCCAGCTCCTGGCCGGACAGGAACAGGTCCTGGCCGATGTAGGCCAGGCGCGCGTTGCCGGTGGCGTCGGCGTTGTAGGCGACGACCGGGATGTCCTTGTTCAGCGCGTTCTCGACCGGAGCGTTGAACGCGGTCGGGTCGATGAGCGACACCGCGATCCCATCGACGTCGGCGGTGATTGCGCTGTTGACGCCGTTCACCATCTCGCTGACGTTGCTCGACGTCGAGCCGGTCCACTGATACGAGCAGCCGAGCAGCTTGCAGGCGTCGTCGGCCCCGTACTTGGTCGGCACGAAGAACGGGTTCGTGGTCACGTGGTTGACGAACGTGAACTTGTACGAAGGATGCGAGCCGAAGACGTCGGTCGAGGCCGCGGAGGACGAAGACGACCCTCCACCGCAGGCTTCGATCAGGAAGGCTGCGATCCCGGCCGCGCCACCGCTCAACGCCGTGCGGCGCGTGAGCGCCCACCTACGGGAATGCGGGGTCTCCTCCTCCTTCGAGTCGGCCCACTCGAGCCGCTCGACCGCGTCGTGGACAGAATCGAGATCAGACATATCTCCTCCTATCTGCGCCGATGCGGTGATCGGGACGTCAGTCCGCGCTATCCGGCGCGATCTTATCCGCTTCGTGTAGGCGGTGGACCCGAGTCCATCGTGCACGCACGAAGTGCAATTCCGCGCTCATCCAGGCAACGTAGTCCCGGCCGGCCCGGGTTGCCCTCCGGATTCGCCACTGGCTCACCTTATGTCGTCGCTGCGGATCGCCCCGGTCGTGGAGGCACGCGTCAGCGCTACGCCAGCAGGCGGGCTCCGGGGCCGGGGCTGAGCATCCGGGCGCCGGCGGGGGCTCGGACGCCGGGCGCCAGCAGGCCGAGGACGCAGCCGCCGAAGCCACCACCGACCACGCGTGCG
Source organism: uncultured Solirubrobacterales bacterium (assembly GCA_963695675.1). GTDB lineage: Bacteria > Actinomycetota > Thermoleophilia > Solirubrobacterales > 70-9 > DASUPK01. The sequence continues at coordinate 297,826 of CAVOGY010000005.1, read as the reverse complement.
CCAGCCGCCCCCGCGCGGCGCAGCCTGTCCACGGCGGCCTCGACCGCCGACGTCGAGACCTCGTAGAGGTCGCGCAGGCTGGCGTGCGAGGCGTCCAGCAGCCGGCCGGCCTCCGCCAGGTCGCGGGTCCGAAGCGCCGCCACCATCCGCTCGACTCGCTCGTTCTCGGCGATCACATGCTCGACCCGCTCGGCGAGCGGCGAGGGCAGGGCCGCCGCCCGCCGTGGCTCGGCATCGCGCAAGCTCGCGATCCCGAGCGCGTCGCAGGCGCGGGCGCACTCGGCGCGGCGCCGGTTGTAATCCGAGCCGGCAAGGGCGTGACGCTCGCCGGAGTCGAGCGTCACCCACCGCCAGCCGTCGAGGTCGAGCGCCACCGGCTCGATCTGAAGGGAGCGAAAGTCGATCCGCAGCGCCGCGTCGCGCCGGCCGAAGATGCTCGCGAGCTGGTCGAGCAGGCCGGTGTGCGCGCCTACCCACTGGTTCTCGGCCCGCGAGCAGAGTCGCGCCAGCGCGCGCCCGTCGGGCGGCGCGGCCCCCGCCAGCTCGAGCAGCGCCAGCGCCAGCGCCACCTCGAGCGCCGCCGACGACGACAGCCCGGCGCCCCGCGGCACAGTGCCCGTAATCTCCAGGCGGGCACCGGCCAGCGGCAGCTCGGCGGCGGCGAGCTCGGCGGCGATACCGCGCACGAAGGCGCGCCAGCCCGAGGCATCCCGCGGCGACGAGGCCAGCTCGAACGAGTCATCTTCGCCGAGGTCGAGCGCCCGTGCCTCGATCCGCGCCCCGCCGGTCGCCGTGGCTCGCACGGTGACGCCCTCGGCGATCGCGAAGGGCAGCGCCAGGCCGCCGTTGTAGTCAGTGTGCTCGCCGATCAGGTTGATGCGACCGGGCGCGAAGGCCACGACCGCCTCACGAGCCATGCTCGGCGGCGGTGCCGATCGCGCCGCGCAGCGCCCGCGCCGCGTCCTCGGGCATCACGTCGACAAGGAACGTGCCCGCTCCCTGCTCGCAGCCGGCGGCGTACTTGAGCTTGTCGGCCGTGCGCAGCGGTGGGTAGAACTCGACGTGCAGATGGCCGTCGTCGCGGCCATCGGTGGGCGCCTGGTGGACGACCATCACGTAGGGGAAGGGTCGCGCGAAGAGCCGATCGTAGCCGCGCGTCACCGCCTGCAGGACGCCGGCCAGCTCGCTGAGCTCACCCGGCGTGCAGTGCGCCAGGCTCGGCCGGTGCTCGCGCAGCACCACGTGGACCTCATACGGCCACCGCGCCGCATATGGCACGTAGGAGACGACGCTGTCGCCGGCGTACACGACCCGCTCGCCTCCCTCGAGCTCCCGCCCGAGCAGGGCGCACAACGCGCAGCCGCCGAGGCGCCGGTCGGCCTCCAGCTCGAGCGCTGGGACGGGAGGCAGGAATGGAAATGCGTAGATCTGGCCGTGGGGATGGTGAAGCGTGGTGCCGACCTCGATGCCACGGTTCTCGAACGGCATCACGTAGTCGACCTCGGGGCGCGCCCCCAGCTCCTCGTACCGATGGCGCCACACCCACATCAGCGCCTCGGCGCGATCCGGCGGCAGGGTGCCGAACGAGCCGTAGTGCTGATCCGTGTAGACGACGACCTCCGCGGCACCGTCGCCGTCCGAGAAGGCCGGGAACCGATTGTCGAAGACCGCTATCTCGAAGCTCTCGAAAGGGATTTCGGTGGCCGGGCGGCCCGGCCGTGCCGGGCACAGCGGGCAGTGGTCGGCGGCCGGCAGGAAGGTGCGCTCCTGCCGGTGAATCGCGTAGACGACCTGCTCACCGCGGAGCTCGTTGAAGCGGCGCTCGCTCACCCTGATCGCGATCCTCGCCCCGCATCTCGTAGAGGATCAGGGCCCGCCCGTCCTCCTTGCGCATGCGCCGCACGTAGAGCGGTCCGAAGCGCTCCTCCTCGCCAAGCCGCTGCTCGGCCGATGTTGGGCTGGGGGATGGCACGTCTGAGGTATAGCGAAGCCGGCGGCCGCCCGGCCCGGGCTGCGCAACAAGAGGGAGCCACCGATTGCCTGGACCAGAACCAGGAGGTGGTATGTCGAGCCGAAATACGATCTGTCCGGAAATGCCTTCAACCGTGGACGGTCCAGATTCACGCGACTGAGTCGAGCCGAGGGCACAGGTTGTGGTCCTGGCTCGAATCCACCCAGCCGACTCCTCCCGCAGCTTGCAGACCCGACGGCGCTGCCTTCGCCGGTCCCGGTCGATGCGACCCGAGCTTGGCCTGATCCCACAACGGCTGCTCTCGGATGAAGGGGGGTGATCGTGAGCCTGATCGCCGAATCCGGCTCAGGACACCTGGTGGCGGCTCTGGGTCGACGCGTCGCCGGTGCCCGGGTCGGCGATCCCCCTTGCCCGCTCGTCGGCGACTGGCAGCTGCTGCGGCTGCGGCTTCGCCTCGGGCGCCTGCTTCTCTTCTGCGTCATGCTCGCCGGCGAGCGCCGATTTGAAGTCACGTATCCCCTTGCCCAGCGAGCTACCCAGCTCCGGTAGGCGCTTCGGCCCGAAGATGACCAGCGCGATGATCAGGACCACGACCACCTCCAGGGGTCCTACGTTGGCCATACCGACAAGACTAGCGCTCTCGGCGAGCACCTAGCCGCGCCCGCTACTTGATCAGGCTGAACCTCCAGGTCGCTGCCGACTCCTGCCACGCTGAGGGGACAGCGCTCCTCCTCGCCCAGGAGAGTGCTTCGCAAGGGGAGTGCGGTCCTTCGCCATGGCCGCCGTGAACCCGTGCGCCCCGACGAGCTCGATCCTGGCGCGCGCCCCGATCCGTCAGCGCTACCTGCAGCTCGCGCCCGGGGCCCGCGCCCATATCCCAGTCGACCCCCAAGCCCCGGCGAGATCCTGGCGGCCTCCCGGCTGATCGCCGTCAACCAGTCATCCGGCTCGGGAGACGTCCTGCTGCTGGCGATCGCCGGACCGGTGATCGCGGGAACCAGCCTGTTCGGCGGCCGGGGCTCGGTCTGGTCGGCGTTGCTCGGCGCTGTGGTGATCGGATCCATCTCGAACGGGATGGACCTGCTCGGGCTGGACTCGGACATCAAGTTCATGATCACGGGCGCCGTACTGCTCGCCGCCGTGACGATCGACGCCCTGGCGCGCCGCCAGCGCGAGCGGGTGCAGGTGACGTAGGGCAGTCCCCCTCCGGCATCGCCGCTATGGCGCGAGCGCTAGCCCGGCAGGTCGGCGCCGGCGCTCATGCTCACTCGGGAGTCGGCCTCCGCCATCTCGGCCGCCGACAGCAGCTCGGCGAGCGACTCCGAGAGCCCGGTGGCGATCGTCTCGATGTCGTCCATCGCGTCGTAATCGCCCAGCAGGCCGAAGTCCATGCTGCCGTTGTAGCTGATGATCGCGATCGCCAGGGCGTGATTCTCAGGCAGGAAGGCGACCGGGAAGATGTCCTGCAGCTCGCGGCCGAGCACATACAGCGGGATCTGCGGGCCGGGGACGTTGGTGACGATCAGGTTGAAGAGCCGAGTCGAGAAGTTCAGGCGTGACGCCTGAGCGAGGAGCGTCGGCGGCGCGAAGTCGTTGAAGCGCGAGATCACCTCGGCCCCCAGCGCCTGCTTCGACTCCTTGAGGCCGTCCATCGCCCGGCGAACGACCTCGAGCCGCTTCACCGGATCCCCGATGTAGACGGGCAGCGGGCCGCGCATCGCCGCGATCCTGTTGCCGAGGTTGCCCTGCTCGTCCCCGGTCCTGATCGAGACCGGCACGAGCGCCCGCAGGTCGAGGCCCGCGAGCTTGACGCCGCGACTGCGCAGCCAGCCGCGCAGTGCGCCGCTCACCACGGTGAGCACGACGTCGTTGACCGTCCCGCCGAGTGCATCCTTGATCCGCTTGTAGTCGGCGAGCTCCGCTCGGGCCCAGGCGAACCGCCGGTGGGATCCGATCTCCACGTTCAGCGGCACGTCCGGGGCGGGATTGCTCAGGTTCCAGGCGACCTCGGCTAACGCCTCGCCGGCGTCGGCGACCTTCCGGGTCGTCTGCCTCGGGTGGCTGGCGGCGCGGATCGCGCGGCGTGCGAGCTTGAAGGGCGCTTCGCCGGCCTCGACGATTCCGCGGGCCGCGAGCTCGGCGGCCGACGGCGAGGGGCGGGGCACCCAGTCGCGGTCGGGCTCGACGGGCTCTGGCACCGGCTTCAGGTCGAAGAGGACCGTGGCGATGTCGACGCCGGCGACGCCGTCGACGAGCGCGTGGTGGGTCTTGGTCACCAGCGCGAACCGATTTCGCTCGAGGCCCTGGACCAGCCAGAGCTCCCAGAGCGGCTTGGAGCGATCGAGGGCCTGTGAGAAGAGGCGCCCCGCGATGTTGCGAAGCTGCTCCTCCGAGCCCGGCGCCGGGAGCGCCGAGTGGCGAACGTGATAGGCCAGGTTGAAGCTCGGGTCGTCGACCCAGAATGGCCGGCCGGTCTCGACCGGCGGGAAGGCGAGCTTCTGGCGGAAGCGCGGGACGAGGTGCAGACGGCTCTCCACATGGGCGAGGAAGTCGTCGTAGCTCGGCGGCGGGCCCTCGAAGATCAGGATTGCCCCCACGTGCATGTGGGCGCTGGAGGTCTCGTTCGTCAGGAACGACGCGTCGATCGAGGTGAGCCTGTCCATGTGTGCTTGTGCCATGGGAACAAAACGGGTTGCTCCTCGGCTTCGCCTGCGGAGCACCCTCGCATCAGCCTAGCTTCTTGACACTGAGGTGCGGCCGCTACCCTTCGCCCGGGCGTGCAGTCGACCTCCGAAGAAAGACTCAGGAGCCCATCACGGGTCCTCCTCGCGGCGCCGCGCGGCTACTGCGCGGGCGTCGATCGCGCCGTGCAGACGGTCGAGCGCGCGCTCGAGCTCTACGGCGAGCCCGTCTACGTCCGCAAGGAGATCGTTCACAACAAGCACGTCGTCAGCGAGCTGGAGAAGCGGGGAGCGATCTTCGTGGATGAGGAGACGGAGGTCCCCGAGGGAGAGATGGTCGTCTTTTCGGCCCATGGCGTCGCCCCGAGCGTCCACGCGAACGCGGCCAAGCGCCGGCTCCGGACCATCGACGCGACCTGTCCCCTGGTCACCAAGGTCCACGTCGAGGCCCGCAAGTTCGCGAAGGATGGCTACACGATCGTCCTGATCGGCCACGAGGGCCACGAGGAGGTCGAGGGGACCACCGGCGAGGCTCCCGACAGGACCGTGCTGGTCCAGACGGAGGCCGACGTCGACGCGCTCGAGGTCGAGGATCCGAATCGCATCGCCTACATCACCCAGACCACGCTTTCAGTTGACGAGACGAGCTCGATCATCGCTCGTTTGCGTGAGAAATTCCCCGACGCGGTCGGGCCCAAGACGGACGACATCTGTTACGCGACCACGAACCGCCAGTCTGCGGTCAAGGAGCTCGCCCGGGAGTGCGACCTCGTCCTCGTCATCGGCTCCACCAACTCGTCCAACTCCAACCGGCTGGTCGAGGTCGCGCGTGAGCACGGAGCGGCTTCCCACCTCATTGACAACCACCTCCAGGTCGACGAGGCCTGGCTGGAGGGTGTCGAGGTGGTCGGCATCACCTCAGGCGCCAGCGCCCCGGAGGAGCTCGTCGAGCGGCTGGTCGCCTACTTCCGAGAGCGGGGCGCGACCGACATCTCCGAGCTGAGGACGGTCGACGAGGACGTTCGCTTCATGCTCCCCGGCGAGATCCGCGCGCAGCTCACCGGCTCAGGCGCCTAGCCCGGCACGGCCGCCGCGAACTGGATCGAGTAGAGCGGCAGGCCCGGCGACGGCTCGAGCTCGAGGATGTGGTGTTCGGTGTGGTCGTGGATCGTGAGCTCCTGAAGCCCTGAGTAGGTGACCTCGATCGGGGCGCGGGCTTCGCCGTCGACGCGGATCCCGATCTCCCCCTCGCCATCCGTGGCCGCATAGGCGCCGCCGGCCGTGTACTCGAACCCCAGCGAGGGGTCATCCGGCGAGCTCGACCACGGCTCCTCGGTCGATCCACCCGGGAAGATCTCGGGGGTGGGGGGGACGACCTTCGCGCCCGGGGCGTCGGACGGCCGCATCGGCTCCAGCACGGGTGGCCAATCGTGGCCGCCGTTGGATTCAGAGAGCGCTTCGCGGATCGCCTGCTCGGTGCCGTTGTAGTCACCCTCGCCGAGGTGGTACCAGCGCAGCGCCCCACCGCGCCCCCAGAGGAAGAGAGCGGGCCAGCCGTGAGGCTCATAGAGGCGCCAGACGGCGAACTCCGGATCGAGTGCGATGGACCAATCGATTCCGAGACGCTCGGCAGCATCAGCGACGATCCCGGGATCCTGGGTGAAGGGGAATCGCGGGGAATGGACGCCGACCTGAGCCAGGCCGTTGTCCGCATATCGCGCGTGCCATGCCCTCAGGTAGGGCAGCGTGCGGACCGAGTTGAGTTGGGCGACGTCGAGGAAGTGGACCAGGGCGGGGCGGGTCGCGACCAGCCGATCGATCGACTCGATCGGCTCACCAATCCAGTCGAGGCCCGGCACAAGCGGGGGGACGGCGATGTCGGGGCGCGGGGGTCGCAGACGCCGGAGGGTATGCTCCGCCGGTCCCCGAAGAAGGAGAGGTTTCAGTGAGCGCATCGGTTTGGGAGCGCATCGAGGAGAGCCGGGCCCGTCAGAACGTTCTCGAGCACCCCTTCTACGTGCGGTGGTCCGCCGGTGAGCTTTCGCACCGGGAGCTCGCTCGCTACGCCGGCCAGTACCGCCACGCGACCGAGGCGCTCGCCCGCCTCTGCCGAGAGACCGCCGACGTCGCGCCCGATTCGAGCCGCGAAGAGATCGCGGCCCACGCCGCGGAAGAGGAATCGCATATCGGGCTCTGGGATGGCTTCGTCGAGGCGGTGGGCGGGGAGATCGGCGCCGAGCCCACTCCGGAGACCGCGGAGTGCGTCACAGCGTGGACCTCGCTGGACGGCTACCTGACCCAGCTGGCGCGCATGTTCGCGATCGAGAGCGGCCAGCCGGAGATCGCTCGCGTCAAGCGCGAGGGCCTCGCTCGCTTCTACGCGATCGATGGCGGTGCCGGCAGCCGGTACTTCCGCGTTCACGAGGAGGCCGATCACGCTCACGCCGAGGAGGCGCGGCGCCTGATCGAGGAGGGGATGACGCCGGAGGACGAGGACGCTTTGGTGGGGGCGGCCGAGTCCGCCTTCCGGGCCAACTGGCGTCTGCTCGACGGGGTCAGCTGACCGCTTTCGGGATGCGCGGCCGCTTCACGAAGTGAGCGACCGCGTGATCGGCATCGTGCTCGGCATTCTGCTCGGGCTGTTGATCATCATCCTGTTTCTGTTCCTGAGCTCGCGTGACACGATCGATGAGCCCTCCCTCTCGGGGTCCGGGACGCAGGTCCAGAGCCAGACCCAGACGCAGCCGGCCCCTGGGCCAATTGAGCCGAAGCTAAAGACTCGCGAGTAGGGTTCTCGAGCAATGAGATCGCCAATGCGCCTCGCGCATAACGTCCGGCTCGCGGCGATTCTGGCGGTCGGCGCCTTCGCGCTCCATCAGCTGAGGTACCTGATCGCTTCTGGAGCCTCGTCCTCCGGCGAGCTCGCGCGCCACGGCTACATGACGGACCTCCTGCCGCCGATCGCCGTACTGGTCCTGGCGGCCGCTGTGGCGACCCTGATCCGTGGCACCGAAGGGGCTGCGCCGACAGGCGCGCGGCTCGGGCGGCGAATCGCCGTCTTCGCAGCGGCGCTCCTTGCGATCCACGTCGGCCAGGAGTCCCTCGAAGCGATCCTGAGCACGGGCCACCCGGCGGGAGCTGCCGCGATGCTCGCCGGTGGCGGCTGGATCGCCCCTCCGCTGGCGCTAGCGATCGGTGCCGTGGGAGCCCTGCTCGCCAGGGCGCTCGAGGTAGTCGAGGGCGTGATCGCGGTGACTCACACGCAGCGAGTGCGCTCGCGACCGCCGGCCGTGCGCGGTCGGCCGCTTCCGGCCCGCGGGCTGCGTCTGCCGTCGACCCCCTTGGCCTTCGGCCTCGCTCGGCGGCCGCCTCCGCTCGCTCCTGCCTGAGCAGGTGCGAACCAGCGCGCGTGGCGTTGGCCGTTAGCCAGCGCGGACAACGTGCGCACTTCAAAGGAGGTCTGTAGAGATGCAATCCAGAGCTGCACGACTCGGCTTGCTGGCGGCGGTGATCGTCGCGGCGGTCGTGGTTTTCATCGTGCTGCAGAGCAACAACAGCGACGAGGGCAGCAACACCTCGAAGGGCCTTCAGGTGATCACCGTGAACAACGGCGACCCAGTCGGCGGCGTGAAGAAGCTCACCTATAACAAGGGCGATCAGGTCCAGCTCGAGGTGCGGCTCAACACGCCCGAGGAGGAGGTCCACGTCCACGGCTACGAGATCGAGAAGCCGGCCGAGCACAGCCCGGTGCGTCTCTCGTTCCCGGCCAATCTGGACGGCGTCTTCGAGGTCGAGCTCCACAAGCTCGACAAAACCGAGACGCCGATCGCTGAGCTCCACGTCAACCCCTGATGGCGGTGACCACCCGAGCGATCAGGTTCAGTCGCTTTCCGCCTGGCCTCGCCGTGGTGGCGGCGGGGCTGCTCGCCGTGCTCCTCTTCCCGGACGCCGCCTCAGCGCACGCCCTCGTGGGCCGCAAGGACCTGCCGGTGCCAGCCTGGCTCTTCGCCTGGGGGGCGTCGTTTGTCCTGGTCATCTCCTTCGCGCTGCTGTCGGTCGCCTGGACTCAGGCCCGCCTGCAGAAAGAGGAGTGGAGGCCCCTCTCGCGACGGCTGTCGGCCGTGATCCTCAACCCGGCGGTGGAGGTGCTTTGCGGGCTGATCGGGGTGGGGCTCTTCGTGGTCGTCCTGTATGCCGGCTTTCGCGGGATCGAGGACCCGACCCAGAACTTCTCGATCGTCTTCGTCTTCTACACGTTCTGGCTGGGCCTGGTCCTGCTCAGCGTCCTGCTCGGCGACGTGTTCCGGGCATTCAATCCGTGGCGCGCGATCGGCCGCATGGTCTCCGGTGGGTTCCGGCTGGTCGCCGGTCAATCCGCCCCGGTGCCGCTGAGCTATCCGGATCGCGCTCGGTCGCTGGCCGGCCGTGATCGGCAGTGCTGCTGTTCGTCTGGCTCGAGCTGATCGCGGGCGGGGGCGCCTCCCCGTCGCCACACAACATCGCGGTCGCGACGGTCATCTACAGCGCCGTCACCTTCGCCTGCATGGCGCTCTTCGGGGTGGAGGAGTGGATCGGGCGAGGTGAGGCCTTCAGCGCGTACTTCGGGATGTTCTCCCGGCTCGGGCCGTTCGAGGTGCGGCAAGGCAAGCTGGGGACCAGGAAGTTCCTGACCGGCGCACCCCAGTGGGCCGCGGTGCCCGGGGCCGCCGCCCTGGTGCTGGCCTCGATCGCGGTGACCAGCTTCGACGGCGCCCAGGAGGGCGTCCTCTCGGGCGCGATCAGGTGGACCTTCGAGCGCTGTAGCGACCTCGGCTTCAGCCTGCCGGACTCCTTCCGGATCGCGAACAGCATCTGGCTGCTGATCGTCTTCGCCGGCGTCTCGGCGCTCTACTGGCTCGGCGTCCAGGGGATGCACACGGTTCGCGGCTCGCCTCCGGTCAGGGAGCTGGCGCGCTCCTTCGCCCACACCCTGATCCCGATCGCGCTCGCCTACCTGGTGGCGCACTACTTCAGCGCCTTCCTCTATCAGGAGCAGGCCCAGTTCACCTACATCCTCTCCGACCCGCTCGGCCACGGCTCCGATCTCTTCGGGACGGCCGGTGGAGGGATCAACTACGGGATCGTCAGCTCGAACACCGTCTGGTACGTGCAGGTCGCCGCCCTCGTGATCGGCCACGTCACGGCGCTCACCCTGGCCCATGACCGGGCGCTCGGGGTCTACGACGACGTTCGCCACGCCTCCCGCTCGCAGTACTTCATGCTCGCGGTGATGGTCGGCTTCACCTGCTTCGGGCTGTTCCTGCTCTCGCAGGCGAACGCCTAGTCACCGGTCGATCCGGCTGAGGGGCCCGGACGCATTCGCTTGCATGGAGGCTGCCAAACTCGGTCAACGATGAGCGCGGTGCCACTCCTTGCACATGTCGGGCACTGGTACCTCTGGGTTCCGTATCTGGTCCCGGTGCTGATCGTGCTCGGCGCCTCCTACCGCGCGTTCAGGCAGCAACGGCGCGAGGACCGCGCTCACGATCAGGTTCGCCGGCCCTAGGAGACCGAGCCGTGGAGGCCGCTACTCCACCGGTGCGTCGAGCCCGTCCCAGTCCTCCTTGCTGGCGAACTTCGTCAGCCTCGTCCCCTCGTTGACCGCCTTGAAGGCGTAGCGGACCTGGGTCTTGCCGTCCTTGCCCTGGCGCTCATAGGTGGTCTTGGTGACCTCGGACTCGGGGATCTGAACCTTCTCGCGCTTCTTGACGTCGTAGAACTCGATCGGCATTTCGGGAATCTCCTCTCGTGGCGCCTGCCCCAGCGAACTGGGGCGGGACTTGATCTTATTTGCAGCCCATGCGGATCGTGGCCGTAGGCAGGAGGATTCCGATCCGTTCGGACGTTCTCATCTGACCGCTTGCGCTTCCGCCTCTAGCCGCCGATCAGCGAGATTCCGAATATCGCCGCGAATCCGAGCAGTGTCAGGCCGACGCGGCCCCACGACGCGTGCTCGTGGGCCTCCGGAAGGAGGTCCGTCGCACCCATGTAGAGGAAAAAGCCCGCGTAGAAGGCGAGCAGGTGCCCGAGGGTCGCGTCGGAGACGTTGACCAGCGCCCCGACCGTCACTCCAACGAGGGGCGCGACCGCGTCCGTGGCCAACCACCGGATTGCCTGCCGCCGGTCCTGTGACTGGCTGAGTACGAAGCTGACGGTGTTGAGGCCGTCGGCGAAGTCATGTGAGAGCACGGCCACCAGCACGAGTACGCCGGTGGAAGTGTCGGCGCCGAAGGCGAGTCCCACCGCAAGGCCGTCGATGAAGCTGTGCGCCGAGAGGCCGAGCGCGCCCATCGTTCCCACCCGACCATGGGCTCGGGCATCAGCGGGCTCGTCGCGATGGTGGAGCACCAGCACCCGCTCGAACAGGAAGAACGTCAGGAAGCCCGCCCCCATCAGCCCGGCGATGGTGCTGGGGTCATCAGGCAGCAGCTTCATCGCTTCAGGCAGGACGTCGAAAAGCGCCACGGCCACCACGATCCCGCCGCTGAGCGCGATCACCGTGGGCAGCGAATGCGCCATGCGCAAGGCGACGGCTCCGCCCGTGACGGTGGTGAGCACCGCGAACGCGGTCAGAGGTATCGCGATCAGCTGGCCATCCACCGGCTAACCCATCTGCCGGGCGACCTGCTCAGCCTGCGGCGCAGCGCCCGCAGTCGCCCCGGATGACGATGTCGTGCCCCCTCATCGAGTGTCGCAGGCGGCCCGCCAGCCGCTCGAGTTGCCGCTCCAGTCGCTCGTCCTCGAAGGCGGTGACCTGGCCGCACTTCTCGCAGACCGCGTGGTGGTGGTGCTCGCCCCCCGGGACGAGGGGCTCGAAGCGCGCGCCGCCCTCGCCGAATTCCACCCGCTGAACCAGGCCCAGCTCGTGCAGGAGCTCGAGCGCCCGGTAGATGCTGGCGATCCCGACGTCGTTGCCCGCCTCGCGCAGCCGATCCGAGATCTCCTGCGCCGAGAGGCAGCAGCTTTGCCGGCCGAGCAACTCCACCACCGCCTCGCGCGCGCCGCCGGTCCTGTGCCCGGCCTCGCTCAAACGCTCACGCGCGGAGCTCTCCCAGTCGGTGGTGAAGGCAGCGGCCACGCACCGCAGGCTAGCAGCTGGATGAGATTGATTCTCATTATCGTCAGAGCACGGACCGCGAGCCTCCCGAAGCGTCCGCTTCGGGGGCACCGCCCGACGTTCGCCGATCAGGCGGCCGCGACCTGGCGCTCGCCCAGGATCTCGCCGAGGCGGCGCTCCAGGGCAACCGAGACCGCCGCCCGCACCGGGCCCCGGTCCAGCCGCTCGACGAGCGCCTCGAGGAAGCCCTCGATCACCAGTCGCTTCGCCTCCTCGATCGGCAGGCCGTGCGAGCGCAGGTAATGGAGCTGCTCGGGGTCGATCTGGGCGACGGCTGCGGCATGGGTGCAGCGCACGTCGTTCGCCTCGATCTCGAGCCCGGGGATCGCGTCGGCATGCGCGGACTTGGAGAGCAGCAGGTTGCGGCTCTCCTGGAAGGCGTCGGTCTGCTGAGCTCCGGGGTCGACCCGGATCATGCCGCGCCAGACCGCGGTTGCGGACTCCTCCAGCACGCCGCGGAAGGCGAGATCGGATGTGGTGTTGGGTGCGGCGTGTTCTTGGGTCGTGTCGAAGTCGAGGTGCTGCGAGCCGTTGCCCGCATACGCGCCGGTGACCCGGGCGCTCGAGCCGCGCCCGCTGAGGCGCGTCTCCATTCGCACCTTCCCGCGCGAGGAGCCGAAGCCGAGGGCGACCCAGTCCAGGTTCGCGTCACGCTCCACCTCGGCCCGCTGGGTCGCAAAGATCCAGCTGTGCTCACCGAGGCCCTGCGCGCTGACGTACCGGAGGGTCGCGCCCGGGCCCACCCATAGCTCGGTCACCGTGTTGAACAGGCCGGCGCGCTCGTGGTCGGTGGTGAGCCACTGCTCCCAGACCTCCGCCTGGGCGCCCTCCTCGACGACGATCAGCGTGCGGAACCCCAGAGCCGCTCGGTCCGCGTCGTGGATCGCCTCGATCTGCGCCGGTGTCTCGAGCCGCTGACCGGCCGGCACGTAGACGAAGGCGCCACCGCGCCAGGCGGCGTCGTTGCGGGCGACGAAGGGGTCGTCGGAAGCGACGAGCGACCCGAGTCGCTCTCTGACCAGATCCGGATAGAGCTCCGACGCGGCAGCGAGGCTGGTGACGACCGGCTCGGTCGGTTTGCCGTCTCGCGCCTCCGCTGGGCTGCCATCGAGCATGCTGTGGTCGATCTGGACCACCCGGAGAGCCTCCTCGGGCGAGTTGAGGACCGCGTCGGCCTGCTCGCGTGCCGCCGCGTCGGCCTCCGTGGGGATTTCGAAGTCGGCCTCGACGAGCTCGCTCAGGTCGGTGAACTCCCAGCCCTTGGTCTTCTGACTCGGCAGGCCGAGCTCGTTCGCAAGAGCGGCGCCGTCGCGGCGCCGCTCGGTCAACCAGTCCGGCTCCGCGGTCGCCGCCGCGGATGCCGACTCAGCCAATCGAGCCCTCCATCTGCAGCTCGATCAGGCGGTTCATCTCGACCGCGTACTCCATCGGGAGCTCCTTGGTGATCGGCTCGATGAACCCGTTGACGATCATCTTGGAGGCCTCCTCCTCGTCCAGCCCGTGGGACTGGAGGTAGAAGATCTGCTCGTCGCCGATCTTCGAGACGGTCGCCTCGTGGCCCACGTCGACGTCGTCCTCGCCGATCCGGATCGTCGGGTACGTGTCCGAGCGCGAGTGCTCGTCGAGCAGCAGCGCATCGCAGACGACCTTGGACTTCGACTCGACCGCGCCCTTGGCGACCTCGAGCAGCCCTCGGTAGCTGGTGCGCCCCGCGTCCTTGGAGATCGACTTGGAGAAGATCGAGGAGGTCGTCTTCGGCGCCACGTGGATGATCTTGCCGCCGGCGTCCTGATGCTGGCCCTGGCCGGCGAAGGCGATCGAGAGGATCTCGCCGTGTGCCCGCTCGCCGAGCAAGTAGATCGACGGGTACTTCATGGTCAGCTTGGAGCCGAGGTTGCAGTCGACCCACTCCATCGTCGCGTCCTCGTGGGCGACCGCCCGCTTGGTGACGAGGTTGTAGACGTTCTGCGACCAGTTCTGGACGGTCGTGTAGCGGACCCGCGCCTTGGGCTTGGCGACGATCTCGACCACCGCGGAGTGCAGCGAGTCGGTCGAGTAGACCGGTGCGGTGCAGCCCTCGATGTAGTGAACGTCCGAACCCTCCTCGGCGATGATCAGCGTCCGCTCGAACTGGCCCATGTTCTCGGTGTTGATCCGGAAGTAGGCCTGCAGCGGCATCGCGACCGAGACGCCGGCGGGGACGTAGACGAACGAGCCACCCGACCAGACGGCCGAGTTGAGAGCCGCGAGCTTGTTGTCGTTCGGCGGGATGATCGTCGCCCAGTACTCTCGGACCAGGTCCTCGTGCTCGCGGAGGGCGGTGTCCATGTCGGTGAAGATCACGCCCTGCTCCTCGAGCTTCTCGTTCACCTGGTGGTAGACGACCTCGGACTCGTACTGGGCGCCGACGCCGGAGAGGAACTTGCGCTCGGCCTCGGGGATGCCCAGGCGGTCGAAGGTGTTCTTGATGTCCTCGGGGACCTCGGACCAGTCGCGGCTGTTCGTCTCCGAGGCGCGGACGAAGTAGTGGATGTCGTCGAAGTTGATCTGGTTGAGGTTGCCGCCCCACTGCGGGGTGGGCCGCTGGAGGAAGTGCTCGAGGGCCTTGAGCCGGAACTCCCGCATCCACTCAGGCTCGTCCTTGTACTCGGAGATCGACTCGACCACCTCGCGCGAGAGGCCCTTGGGCGCCTTGTAGGCATAGCCGGACTCCGGATCGTGGAAGCCGAACTTCTCCTTGTAGTCGGCGTTGATGCCGGCGAGCTCTCGCTCCTCGGCGGGTCGCTCAACGGCGGTCTCGGGGGTGGCCATCTAGGGAACCTCCAGCTTGATTGTGTCGTCCTCGATCGTGACGGGGTAGGTCGGGACCGGTTGGTAGGCGGGAAGGGTCTTCGGTCGACCAGACGTGAGGTCGAACAGCGACCCGTGGCGTGGGCACTCCACGGTACAGGCGTCGGCGTCGAAGGGGCCTTCGGCGAGGGGGCCATCGTCGTGCGAGCAGCGGTCTTCGATCGCGTAGAGCGTGCCGGCGCAGTTGAAGACGCCGATCTTGACCCCATCGGGGCCATAGACCAGCTTCATCTCGCCGCTCGGCAGCTCGCTTGCCGCGCAGACCTCGATCTGTTCTTTCGTACTTTCCGTCAAGTTATTCCTACTCCGTGAGTCGGATTTTAGCGATCACGGCGGCCGCGCCCGGATTCGAACGGCTGCACGAGTTCCTCCGACTCAAGATGAGCCCCTGCGGGGCGGTATCTCACTCTTCGGGCGGGTTACGCTGGCCCCGCATTGGATCCGAATGAGGTGTCGTAATGAAGGTGAGAGTGGCTACCGCGCTGGTCGCCTCGGTTTGCGCCGCCTGCCTTGCCGCGGCCGCGCCGGCGAGCGCCGGTCAGTCCGTGGCCAGTGCTGTCACCCTCAAGGTCTCCGGCGGTCCGCCCTTTCACGGGCGGGTGATCAGCAAGGACCCGGCGTGCGTCTCCGACCGGAAGGTGCTGCTCCTCGAGATCGCCCCGGAGCGCGGGCCGATCGACTACGCGGACAACCGGACCAACGGCAACGGCAAGTGGGTGTTCAGCTCCCAGCTGCAGGGAGCGACGGTCGTCCGGGCCAAGGTGGCGCGCTCCAAGTCGAGCGGCGTGGTCTGCCGCTCCGCGCTCTCCCCGCCGAAGAGCCTCTAGTTCGTTCCGTCTAGAGGGAGGCGGCCTCGGTGGGGTCGCCCTGCTCTCCCTCGTCCTCCCAGTCGGCGGCTTGGCCCAGGCTGGCTCCCTTGATCACCTTGAGGCCGAGCATCGCGCACTTCATCCGCGTCGCCGAGATGTCGATCCCGAGCAGATCGAGGACGAAATCCTTGGGCAGCGCCAAGATCTCCTCGCGAGTCATCCCCTCCAGCTCGTCGGTCAGCAGCGAGGTCGCCGCCGTCGAGATCGCGCAGCCCTGTCCCTCGAACGCCACGTCGGTGACCTTGCCGTCCTCGTCCAGCTTGAGGAAGACGTGCTGCTCGTCGCCGCAGAAGGGGTTGGAGTCATCGAACTCGAGGTCGTAGACGGCAAGGCGACCGAAGTGGTGCGGCCGCTTGTAGTGCTCGAGGATCTGGTCCCGGTAGAGCTCGTCCATCATGGATCGGGTCGCCGCTCAGCTTCGCTTCTGCCGCGCCCTCTCATAACCGTAGCGACCGCCTAGATCTCGAAGACACGGCGGGTGTCGAGAATCCCGTCGATCAGGCGGTCGACCTCGTCGCGGGTGTTGTAGACGGCGAAACTCGCCCGCGTGGTGGCCGGCACGCCGAGGCGCTCCATCAGGACCTGGGCGCAGTGATGGCCAGCTCGCACGGCGACGCCGTGGCGGTCGAGGATCTCGGAGACGTCGTGTGCGTGGACCCCGTCCATCGCGAACGAGACGATGCCGCCACGGTCATCTCCGGCCGGCGGCCCGAAGACGGTGACCCCCGGAACCTCGGCGATCCGCTCGAGCGCGTATGAGGTGAGCTCAACTTCGGCGGCGTGGACGGCGGGCAGGCCGAGCTGATCGAGCCAGCGCACAGCCTCACCGAACCCGATCGCCTCACCGATCGCGGGCGTGCCGCCCTCGAACTTGGCCGGTAGATCGGCCCAGGTGATCAGCTCCTTGGAGACTTTGCGGATCATCGAGCCGCCGCCGATGAAGGGCGGCATCTCCTCCAGCAGCTCGCGGCGCCCGAACAGCGCGCCAACTCCCGTCGGCCCGTACATCTTGTGGGCGGTGATCGCGTAGAAGTCCGCACCGAGCTCGGTCACGTCGAGCTCCAGCTTCGGTCCAGCCTGCGCACCGTCGACGACCAGAAGAGCGCCGGCCTCGTGTGCCATGCGCGCGATCTCCGGGATCGGATTGATCGTGCCCAGCACGTTCGAGACGTGGGCGACGCAGACGAGCTTCGGACCGCGCTCCAGCAATGAGGCGAGTGCTTCCAGGTCCAGCCGGCCTTCCCCGTCGATCGGCGCCCAGTCGAGGTGCGCGCCCGTCTCCCGAGCGACCTGGTACCAGGGCACGACGTTCGAGTGGTGCTCCATCTCGGTGACCACGATCCGGTCGCCGGCCGAGAGGTTGGTTCGTGCCCATGAGTAGGCGACGAGGTTGAGGGCCTCCGTGGCGTTGCGGACGAAGATCAGCTCGCGGTGGTCGGCACCAAGATGCGTGGCGACCGTCCGGCGGGCCTCCTCATAGAGCGAGGTCGCCTCCTCGGAGAGGGTATGAACGCCGCGGTGGACGTTGGCGTTCTGCTCTCGCCAGTAGCGATCGAGCGCCTCGATCACCGCCAGCGGCTTCTGGGCGGTGGCGCCGTTGTCGAGGTAGGCGAGCGGCCTGCCGTGGATCTCACGGGCCAGAATCGGGAACTCGGCCCGGATCTCTTCGATGGACCGCGGCAGGCTGGGGGCGGTTGTCGCCGTCGGCACCATCGGCATTCGCCTAGGCGGCGGCTCCCGCCTCGACCTCCTCCCTGATCCAGCCGTAGCCCTTCTCCTCGAGCTGCTCGACCAGCTCGGGGCCGCCCTCCTTGACGATCCGCCCGTCGTAGAGGACGTGGACCGCGTCCGGCTTGATCAGGTGGAGGATGCGCCGGTAGTGGGTGATGATCAGCACGCCCATCCCGGGGCCGGCGAACTTGTTGACCCCCTCGGCGACGATCCGCAGGGCGTCGATGTCGAGTCCGGAGTCGGTCTCGTCGAGGACCGCCATCTCCGGACGCAGCATGGCGAGCTGCAGGATCTCCATTCGTTTCTTCTCGCCGCCGGAGAAGCCGTCGTTGAGGTATCGGGAGGAGAACTCCTTCGGGATGTTGGTGAGGCTCATCGCCTCCTCCGTCTCCTTGCGGAAGTCCTTCAGCTTCACCGGCTCCTCGCCGGCGGCATCGCGGTGGGCGTTGACGGCCATCCGCAGGTACTTGGCGACCGTGACGCCTGGGATCGCGACCGGGTACTGGAACGCCATGAAGAGGCCCATCCGCGAGCGTTCGTCGGGGTCGGCCTCGGTGATGTCCTGGCCCTTGAAGGCGATCGTCCCCTCGGTGATCTCGAGGCCCGGGTGTCCCATGATCGCGTTGGCGAGCGTCGACTTGCCCGAGCCGTTCGGGCCCATCAGGGCGTGGATCGATCCCGCCTCGACGTCCAGGCTGACGCCCTTGAGGATCTCCTTGTCCTCGGCGGTCACGTGCAGGTTGCGGATCTCGAGCTCTGCCAATTCGACTCCTGTGGTTGGTTGAAGTTTCGCTACGCCGCGCCGACCGCGGTCGCCTTGGAAGTGGGCGCCGTGGCGTGCAGGTCGGAGAACTCGACCAGCTCGGCGAGCGTCGTCCCGACCAGCGCTTTGGTGACGCCGCCCTGGACGCGAGTCCAGAGAAGCTTGGTCGCGCAGGCGCGGTCGCCGTCCGTCTCGTGCGAGCACGAGACCTTGCCCTCCGGGTCGGCCTGGAAGCACTCCATCGGCGAAATCGCGCCCTCCAGGGCCTGCACCACCTCGAGCATCTCGATCTCGTCGGCGGGCCGGCCCAGGCGATAGCCGCCATGCGCCCCGCGCTGGCTCTCGACCAACCCGGCCTTGCGCAGCTTGGCGACCAGGTGCTCGAGATAGGAAAGGGGGAGGCGCTCCGACTCGGCGACGACGCTGAGCGCCACCGGCGCCCCATCTTCCTGACGGCCGAGCTCGACCATCAGGCGCACCCCGTATTCGGCTCGGGTGGAAAAGAGCATCGCCAGGAAATCCTAGCGGAATGGTCGGTTATGCCCGGTGCAACGCTTTGCAGGTGGCACCGACCATCGGGCTGCTTGGCGACGTGATGCTCGGCCGCGGCGTGGCCGCGCGCCTTGCGGAGGTGGCCCCGGAGGACGTCTGGTCGCCCGAGCTTCGCCGGCTCTGTCTCTC
This sequence comes from uncultured Solirubrobacterales bacterium, assembly GCA_963695675.1. Classification (GTDB taxonomy): domain Bacteria; phylum Actinomycetota; class Thermoleophilia; order Solirubrobacterales; family 70-9; genus DASUPK01. The sequence goes on along the minus strand of CAVOGY010000005.1, from coordinate 279,123 downwards.
CTGCGACCTGGTGATCTGCAACCTCGAATGCTGCGTCTCGGAGCGCGGCACCCCAACCGACCGAATCCCCGGCAAGCCGTTCTTCTTCCGTGCGCCTCCGGTGGCCACGGAATCGCTGCGCGCGATCGGGGCGGCCGCGGTCGGTCTCGCGAACAACCACGCTCTCGACTACGAGGAGAGGGCGCTGCTCGACTCGCTGGAGCTGCTCGGGGAGGCGGGAATTGCGACCGCGGGGGCGGGGGCCGGCGAGGAGGCGGCGTGCAGAGGCGTGATCGTCGACAGGGCCGGTACGCGCATCGGCCTGCTTGCGGTCTCCGACCATCCGCACCAGTACGCCGCCTACGCCGACGCCTCTGGGATCGCGCACGCCGATCTGGCCCGCGGCCTTCCGAGCTGGTTGACCGCCGAGCTCGAGCGGCTGCGGACCGAGTGCGGGCTCGTGATCGCCTTTCCACATTGGGGCCCGAACATGAACCCTCGTACCGCCCCTTGGCAGAAGAAAGCCGCCGCCGAGATGCTCGCCGCGGGGGCGACCCTGGTGGCCGGCCACTCCGCGCACGTCTTCCACGGCGTCGGCTGGGAGGGGGACAGCCCGGTGCTGTTCGATCTTGGTGACGCCCTCGACGACTATGCGGTCGATCCCGGACTGCGCAACGACCTCGGAATCCTGGCGCTATGGAGGCCCGGTAACGCGGCTACGGCGGTTGAGCTGGTTGGCCTGAAGCTCGACTACTGTCGGACGGATCTCGCGTACGGCGAAGAGGCCGAGTGGATCGCAGCCAGGCTCGCGGATGCCTGCGGGTCGCTGGGGAGCTCGGTCGAGCGGATTGCCGAGCAGAGATTCCGGGTCAGCCCGGCATGAGCCTCGAGGTCTCCACGGGTCGCGACCTCGCGACCACCCCGCGGAGGACGTCACGGAACTCCGCGAAGCTACGGGCGCCGAGCTCCGCGGCGTGGCGTGCCTCGATGTCGGCGACGATTTCGTCGCCACGGCGCAGTTGCTCGAGACCTCTCGCCGTCGGGACGATCAGCTTTGCCCGCCGATCGGCAGGGTCGGGACGGCGCTCGACGTACTCGAGCTCCTCGAGCTCGTCCACCAGCCGGCCGACGACCTGCTTATGGCGGCCGGAGAGCCGCGCCAGCTCGGTGGACCGGATCCCGTCCTCGTCGAGGTACGCCAGGACTATCCAGTGTCGCGGATTGAGATCGTCGTACCCGTCCTCGGCGAGGCGAGCGAAGAGCTCCTCCTGCAGCGAGAAGGCGAGCTGGCTTGCGAGCACGCCGAGGTCGGGATTCCACTGCTGACGTTCGCTGCGGCGCCTGGTAGTAGTCACAAATCAAGATAGTAGCAAAATGCAACTGTCTCATATCAATCATAAGTCGGTTTGCCCCGCCAACCGGGCGCGTATACTCACGTTTCGAGACTTCCGACCAAAGGAGATTTTCGACCCATGACCACCACCCGGCACTCCAACTTCGGCGCGGCGATCCGGACGACCCTGCTGCTCGCCGGCCTGGGCGGCTTGCTCGTCGTCATCGGTGCCCTGATCGGCGGGGTGCAGGGCGCGGCCATCTTCCTGGTCATCGCGCTGCTGATCAACCTCGCGACCTATTTCTTCAGCGACAAGATCGCGTTGCGCGCGGCCCGGGCAAAGCCAATCTCCGAAGAGGAGGACCCGCGGCTCTACCAGATCGTCCGCGACCTGACCACGCGAGCCGGTCTGCCGATGCCGAAGCTCTACGTGATCCCGCAGGAGCAACCCAATGCCTTCGCGACCGGGCGCAATCCGAACCACGCTGTGGTGGCGGTCACGGCCGGGATCCGCAAGCTGCTCAGCGAGGACGAGCTGCGCGGCGTCCTCGCCCACGAGCTCGGTCACGTCCGCAACCGCGACATCCTGCTGACCTCGGTCGCGGCCGCGATCGGCACCGCGATCACCTGGATCGCATACGCGCTGCTGTGGTTCGGCGGGGACGACGACTCGCCCCTCGGCGCTGTCGCCGCGATCGCGTTGGTCCTGCTGGCGCCGCTCGCCGCGACGATCATCCAGCTGGCGATCTCGCGACAGCGTGAGTACTCGGCCGATGCGACGGGCGCGCAGATCTCGGGAAACCCCGAGTCCCTCGCCTCGGCTCTATTGCGGCTCGAGCAGGGGGCTCAGGCGATCCCTATGCAGGTCAACCAGGCCCAGGAGGCGCTCTACATCGTCAAGCCGTTCAGCGGTGGCGGCATCGCGTCCCTCTTCTCGACGCATCCGCCGATCGACGAGCGGGTTCGCCGGCTCCGCCAGATGCGGCCGAGCATCGGGTAATTGGCATATCGGGTTCTGAGTTCGAGGGACGCCTTCTGGCGTCCCTCGAACCAGATGCGGGTCGAGAACACGGATCTCGCCAAGCAGCTCGAAGCGAAGACGCTCGGCGCGCGGCTCTGGCGCCTTCGCCCCGGGCAGGCGTCCACCAGGCACCGGCACCGCGCCGAGCACGAGCTCTACGTGGTCCTCGAGGGGACCGGGCGGATGCGGGTCGACGACGAGCTGCTCACGCTCGAGCCGCTCTCGGCCGTGCTGGTCGAGCCCGAGCACACGCGCCAGCTGTTCAACGACACGGAGACCGATGCCCTCTGGCTGGTGGTCGGTGCGCCGCCGGAGAGTGCGAACACCCTGGAGATGACCGAGGAGGAGCTTTCCTTCCGCTATCCGGACGGGCCGAAGGCCCTGCCCCCGGAGCTAGGCGGCGGTCAATTCGAGCCGCGGGCGTGACTCACGCAGCTATACTTTTTGAAGGGATGAAACCCGATCAGGATTTGGGAATATGAGCACCGTGGAGATGCCCCGCAAGTACGTGCCGCCGCCGCTCGAGCTGGTCAAGAGCCGCATCGAGGAGCTTCTGCCGCCTGCGGTGCATGAAGAGATCGATGGCGGTGACGTGGCCCTGATCGACGTCCGCGACCCGGAGCGGTATGAGGCCGGCCACCTTGCCGGCGCCGTTAACGTCCCCTCGGGCGAGAGCGCCCGCGACGCCCACGATTCCCCCTACGCGGAGGCAATCGAGAAGATCGGAGCGGGGCGCCATGATCGGGTGATCCTGGTCTGCGGCGAGGGCAACCGCTCGGCGCGGACCGCGGATGCGCTCGGCAATGAACATGGATTTGAGAACGTCGCCTCGATGATCGGAGGCGCGAAGCTTTGGAGCGAACTCGGGTATCCGATCGAGGGAGAGATCACGGTGGGCGACGAGGAAGCTGAGACACACTTGGAAGGCGAGGAGGACACAACCTGATGGCCAGCACCGAGACGATCGAGCAGGTCAAGCAGAGGATCGAGGAGGTCGATCCCGCCGAGGCCCGGGATGAGCTGAAGGGGGGCGGTATTGCGCTGGTCGACACGCGCGAGCCCAACGAGTACATGGAGGCCCACATCGACGGCGCCGAGCTGGTTCGCCCGGTCGATGTCGCCGACCGCATCGAGGAGGTCGTCCCCGAACACTCCCAGCGCGTGCTTCTCTACTGCGCCTCAGGGAACCGCTCGGCCCGTGCGGCCGATCAGCTGCGCGAGCTCGGCTACGAGAACGCCGCATCCGTGCGCGGGGGCATCAAGGCCTGGGAGGCCGAGGGCCTTCCAGTCGTCATGCCCGAGGGCATGAGCGCCGAACAGCGGATGCGCTACTCGCGCCACACGCTCCTGCCGGAGGTCGGCGTCGAAGGCCAGCTGAAGATGCTGAACGCGAAGGTGCTGCTGGTTGGCGCCGGCGGTCTGGGCGCCCCTGCCGGCCTGTACCTGGCCGCGGCCGGAATCGGCACGCTCGGCCTGGTCGACGACGACGAGGTCGACGAGACGAATCTGCAGCGGCAGGTGATTCACAACACCGAGCGCGTCGGTCAGCCGAAGACGGAGTCGGCGCGGAAGACGATCGAGGCGCTCAACCCCGACGTCGAGGTGGTCGAGCACCGTACGCGGCTCGACGCGAGCAACGTCATCGACATCATCAAGGACTACGACGTGATCGTCGACGGGGCGGACAACTTCCCGACCCGCTACCTGCTCAACGATGCCTCGGTGCGGCTCCGCAAGCCGGTGATCTCGGCCTCGATCCTCGCCTTCGACGGTCAGATCTCCACCTTCGTCCCCTTCGAGGGCCCGTGCTATCGCTGCCTCTACCCGACGCCGCCCCCCGCCGAGCTCGCCCCGAGTTGCGGCGCCGCCGGCGTGCTCGGTGTGATGGCCGGCGTGATGGGCCTGCTCCAGGCGAACGAGGTCATCAAGCTCGTGGCCGGGATCGGCGAGCCGTTGATCGGGCGCCTGCTCCTCTACGACTCGCTCGGCACCCACTTCACGGAGCTCAAGGTGCGTCGCGATCCCGAGTGCCCGATCTGCGGACCGAACGCTCAGGAGATCCCCGAGTCCGAGATGGGCAAGTTCCCCGACTACGAGCTCTTCTGCGCCGGGTAGCCACCCGCGTAGGCAGCCGCTAGGTTTCCCGCCCATGCCGACGATCAAGGTCCCGCCGGTGCTACGCCCGCAGACCGGCGGCGAGGCAGAGGTCAGCGTCGGCGGCGGCACCGTCGGCGAGGCGCTGCAGGCGCTGGCCGAGCGCTACCCATCCACCAAGGACCAGCTCTTCTCGCCGGAGGGCGAGCTCAACCGGTACGTCAACGTCTACCTGAACGACGAGGACGTTCGGGTGCTCGACGGCCTCGACACCGGTGCCTCGGAGTCGGACACGGTAGTCATCCTCCCGGCGATGGCAGGGGGATAGGCAGCGAGCCGACCATAGGTCTGACCGCCTAAGTCAGTGCTCCAGCACCAGGCCGAGGAAGCGCTTGGTGCGCTCCTCCCTCGGGTTCTCGATCAGCTCCCGCGCGGAACCCTCCTCGACGATCGCGCCGTCGTCCATGAAGACGACGCGGTCGCCGACCTCGCGGGCGAAGCCCATCTCGTGGGTGACGACGATCATCGTCATCCCCTCGCGCGCCAGGGCGCGCATCACGTCGAGCACCTCCTTGACCAGCTCGGGATCGAGGGCGCTGGTCACCTCGTCGAAGAGCATCAGCTTCGGCTGCATGGCGAGGGCCCGGGCGATCGCCACCCGCTGTTGCTGCCCACCCGAGAGGCGGGCCGGGTACTCGTCGATCTTGTCGTCGAGGCCGACCCGCTGGAGCAGCTCACGGCCCTGCGCGCGGGCCTCCCGCTTGCGCAATCCCTTGACCCGGATCGGCGCCTCGGTGACGTTGCCGAGCGCAGTCATGTGGGGGAAGAGGTTGAAGCGCTGGAAGACCATGCCGATCTCCGCGCGCTTGCGCGCGATCTCGTTCTCCCTGAGCTCGTAAACCTCGCCGTCCTCCTGCCGGTAGCCGACCAGCTCGCCGTCTACCGAGAGGCGCCCACCGTCGATCTTCTCGAGGTGGTTGACGCAGCGCAGGAACGTCGACTTGCCGGAACCGGAAGGTCCGATCAGGCAGACGACCTCGCGCGGTGCAACTTCCAGTGACACTCCCTTGAGGACCTGAAGGGGCCCGAAGTGCTTGCGCACGTGGTCGGCTTTCACCATCGGCTCGCTCATCGGTTGTGCCCGGAGATTGTTGGCGGCGGTTCGAGATCCTGACGTGCGGCGTCGTCATGGCGCGCGGCGATCCCACGGAAGATGCGATGGAGGAGCGGCTCGGATTGGGCTCCGGGGCCGCCGCGTCCATAGTGCCGCTCGAGGTAGTACTGGCCGATGGAGAGCACGGTCGTGGCCGCCAGGTACCAGATGCTGGCGACGATCAGCAGCGGGATCGTCTTGTAGTTCACGGCGTAGATCAGCTGCACGGCGTAGAGCAGTTCGGTTACCGCGATCACGCTGACCAGCGAGCTGTTCTTCAGCATCGAGATCGTCTCGTTGCCGGTGGGCGGGATGATCACCCGCATCGCCTGGGGCAGGACGACGCGGCGCATTGTCTGCAGCCGAGTCATCCCGAGTGCCTTGGCGGCGTCGGTCTGCCCCTCTTCGACGGAGATGATCCCGGCGCGGACGATCTCCGACATGTAGGCGCCCTCATTCAGACCCAGGGCGAGCAGGCCCGCCGCGAACGGGGTGATCAGGCTGTTGGAGTCCAGATGGACGAACGAGGGGCCGAAGGGGATGCCGAGGTCGATTGTGGGATAGAGGGCCCCGATGAAGTTCAGGAAGAGGATCTGCACGAGCAATGGCGTCCCGCGGAAGAACCAGATGTAGACCCAGCTGGGGGTGCTGAGCAGCGGGTTCTGCGAGAGGCGCATCAGGGCGAGGACCACCCCGAGCGCGATCCCGATCACCATCGCGAGCACCGTCAGCTCCAGCGTCAGGACCAGGCCGTGGAGGACGCGGCTGTCGAACAGGTAGTCGCCTACGACCCCCCACTGAAACCGTGGGTTCGTCGCAATCGAGCGAGCCAGCCCGAGCACGATGATCGCGACGATCGCCGCCGCGATCCACTGGAGGGGGTGACGGACCGGAACCGCCTGGATCTCGTCAGGCGGCTCCGGACCCGCTATCTGCTCGGTTCTGCCGGGAGCCGTGGCCACCGGCACATCATTCCCTAGTTGCTAACCGGCGATCCCTTGGTTGATGCCGGGGTTGGGCAGCGATCCGGCCGACAGGCCCCAATAGTTGAGGATCTTCTGGTAGGTACCGTCCGCCTGGATGGCCTTGATCGCGTCGAGGACCGGTTGGGTCATGCCCGTCCCCTTCGGAATGGCGATCCCGTACGGGGCGAGCCCATACGGATCTCCCGCGCTCTTGAACCCGCCGTCCGACGTGCTGACCAGGTACCTGACGACTGGCGAGTCGGCCATCGCGACGTCGGCCCTGCCGCTCGAAAGCGCCAGGTTGACGGCGTTCTGGTCCTTGAGGATCACTGGTGTAACCCCGGACTTGCCCGCGTCCTTGCAACTCTTGTCCTGGGAAGCGATGTCGTCGGCCTGCGTGGTCCCTGACTCGGCTGTAGCCGTATGGCCGCAGAGCTGGTCAAGCGAGGTGATCGTCGGTCCGTCGGAGTTGGTGTAGAAGAGCGTGCCGTACTGCTCGTAGGTCACGAAGTCGACCGTCTTCTCCCGCTCCTTGGTGTCGGTGAACGACGAGATCCCCAGGTCGTACTTGTTCGCCGCCAGGGCCGGAATGATGGCTTCGAAGGTCACGTTCGAGAACTTCGGGGTCAGTCCCATCGCCTGCGCGATCGCGTTACCCAGGTCGACATCCGCCCCGATGATCGTGTGACCGTCCTGGGCGATGAACTCATTGGGCGGATAGGTCGCGTCGGACGCCACCGTCAGCTCGCCGGTCGAGGCGATCGCCTGCGGCACCTCGCCCGCGGCCTTGGCGTCCTTGGGGACGGTGATGTCCGGGGTGGAGGTCAGATTGGCGGTGCTGCTCGTGCCGTTGTCGTTGCTGCTGCCGCAGCCTGCCGCCACCGTAAGGGCGGCGAACGCGACGGCTGCAATCAGGACCGTAAGTCTGGGTTTCATCTCTCGTCACTCCCCCTTGGGGCTCGGGTACCTGCGGGACGATATCTGAGCGTCGTTGAGCTGAGATTTCTCCTGGTTTAGTAAGTGGGCCGCCGGGCACGCCCCGGGCGTGGATGAAACCGGCGTCCATACTTCATTTTCTGAAGTATGCTTCTGACGAGATGACCACTGAGCCGCTCCTCAATCGTCCCTGCGGCGGCCACTTCGAGAACGTACTCGAGGCGATCGGCAACACCCCGCTGGTCGAGCTGCCGCGCCTTGGGCCCAAGCCGGAGGTCCGCCTCTGGGCGAAACTCGAGGGGCGCAACCCGACGGGCTCCGTCAAAGACCGAGTCGCCAAGTACATGATCGAGGACGCCGAGGCGCGCGGCGCGATCGAGCCCGGGCACACCATTCTCGAGCCGACCTCGGGCAACACGGGGATTTCCCTGGGCATGATCTGCCAGCGCAAGGGCTACCCGCTCAAGGTCGTGATGCCGGACAACGTCACCGAGGAGCGAACGCAGCTCCTGCAGATGTACGGCGCGGAAATCGTGTACTCCGAGGGCGCGAAGGGATCCAACGGCGCGGTCGAGCTCGCCCTGGAGATGGCGGAGGGCGACCCCTCGTACTACATGCCATACCAGTACGGCAACGAGGCGAATCCCCGCGCCCACTACGAGGGCACCGCCAAAGAGATCCTCGACGAGCTCGACGAGGTGACGGCCTTCGTCGGCGGCCTCGGCACCGGCGGCACCCTGATGGGGAACGGCAGACGCCTCAAGGAACACGATCCCGACACGAAGATCGTCGCCGCCGAGCCGATGCAGGGCGAGCTCGTTCAAGGGCTGCGCTCCCTCGACGACGGTTTCATCCCACCGATCATCGATCTCAGCCTGCTCGACCGGAAGATCATGGTCTCCAACCGCGACGCGATCGTCTGGACCCGCAAGCTCCTCCACGAGGAAGGGATGTTCGCGGGGGTCTCTTCGGGCGCAATCGCGTACGTCGCGGACCGCATCGCCGGCGAGCTGGACGAGGGCAACGTCGTCTTCCTGGTGCCCGACGACGGCTGGAAGTACCTCTCCTCCGGCGTCTACACGAAGCCGATCGAGGAGCTTGAGGTCATCGACTCCACCGTCTGGTGGTAGCCGGGCTCTCGTAGCCTCTCTTTCGTGAAGGCCGACTCTGACGCACTGAACCGCGTCGTTGTGCGCGTCAAGGAGCTCGCGGCTGATTACGAGCCGCCCGACTTCGCGGAGATCCCCAACCCCGACGCGGCGCTCTTCCTGGCTGCGATCGACCACCAGACCGGCTACACCGAGCCGCACCTGGTCGACGGCGAGGGCCCGTACGAGGGGAGCGCACTGCTCTGGGCACTCGGACTACGCGCGGAGCGCCGCGCCCCCGGCGCGCTCACTGCACGCTCGCTGCTCGGCGTCGATCCGGCCGCGATCGCCGCGGTCTTCCGCGCCGAGCAGGACACTCTGCACGACCCCGAGCGGCGCGCCAAGCTCTGGGATGACCTCGCCAAGGGAATGCTGAAGAGCTACGGAGGGCAGGCCGAGCAGCTGATCGAGGCTTCCGGCGGCAAGCTGGCAGGCCCGGGCGGTGTGCTCGTCCGCTTGAGCGAGTTCGACGCATTCGCCGACCCGCTGCGCAAGAAGGCGTTTCTCGTCTGCAAGATCTGGGACCGCCGCGGATGGCTCACGGTCTCCGACCCGGAGAACTGGGAGGTCTCCGCCGACAACGTGCTGATGCGGCTGGCGCTGCGCTCCGGGCTGGTCGAGGAGGGCGACGTGGAGGAGGTCCGAGAGGCCACGCGCGATGCCTTCAAGCAGGTCGCGGAGGAGGCGGGGATCAGCCCGCCCGTGCTCGACGACCTGCTCTGGGAGAGGGGCCGGGAGGACCCCGATCTGATCGGCAACGAGGCGGGCGACCTGAGCGAGCCTCCCCGCCGGCGAGGGCGTGGTCTTCTACTAGCTTCAGGCAGTGCGAATCCCGGCGAACATCTATGACGAGCTCCTCGAGCACGCCCGCGAGGAGGCCCCGAACGAATGCTGTGGGCTGATCGGCGGCACGGATGGCGTCGCCAAGACCGTCTACCGGGCGCGCAACGCCGAGGCCAGCCCCCTGCGCTACAACCTCGACCCGCAGGACCAGTTCCGGATCATGACCGAGATGGAGGAGAGGGGGGAGGAGCTGTCGGCGATCTATCACTCCCACACGGCGAGCCCCGCGTACCCCTCGCAGACGGACATCAACCTGGCCGCGTATCCGGACGCCCTCTATCTGATCGTCAGTCTCGTCGATGGGGAGAAGCCATTGCGCGGCTTCCACATCACGGATGGCGAGGTGACCGAGGTCGACGTCACGGTGGAGTGAACGGCCCGCTCACCTGCCCGCGCTGCGCCCGTCCGCATCCGATCAGCGAGCGGTTCTGCCGTGAATGTGGGATGCCATTGGTCTACGCGGGAACCCGCGAGGAAGAGCCGATCACCGAGGCCCACGAGAGGGCGCGGAAGGTTCGCCCCCAATATGCGCGCGGCGACCTGATCCGGGTGACGGGCGCCCGGAACCTCGCCGACGGGGAGATGATCCAGGGGATTCTCCTCGAGCAGGGCATTCCTTCCCTGCTCCGCCGGGCCCGCGGGTTCGACGTTCCGGACTTCCTGGCGGCCGGGCCGAGAGACGTGTTGGTCCCGGCCTCCGGCTACGAGCGCGCGCGGGAGCTGCTCAGGGGAGCCGACCTGCTGACGGCCGAAGGAAGCGCGGACTCACTGCCAGGGATCGGCTCGCCGCTCCGACTCGCGGTCGGCGTGCTGATCGCGGTCGGGGTGGCGTTCGTACTCGTCTTCCTCCTCTACCAGATTTCTTCGTGAACGCCGCGTCCTGGTCGGATCGAAGCTGAAGTCGGGAGGAGAGCCGAGGCCGAGGTCCAGGTCGGGCCTCTCGAGAGCGTCGTTCAGGGAGGGCGCCGCCAGGGACTCCGACTGCGGGTAGAGGATCTCGTCGAGGTGGCCGCGCCAAGCACGTTCGATGTCCCGCATCCGCGCCTCGAAGGCAAGCTCGAGGTTTCCCCGAGGCCCGGCGCGGTGAAGTCGCGAGGCCATCCGCACGCACGCGTCCGGCCCGGCGTGGCGGTCGAGCATGTCGAACACCGTTCCGCCCAGGATCAGGGCGTCGCGCCGGGTCGGCGGAAAGGCCGGGCGCTCGCCTTCCCGCAGCCGGGTGATCACGGCCGCGCGGAACAGCGAGGTCTGCCCCGTGAAGTACTGGGCTGCACCCTCGACCAGCCAGGCCCAGCGCAGGTACGTGACGAAGCGCCGGGGGGTCCACATCGGCGGGAGCGCCGTGTTGTTCGCCGCCAGGACGATCTGGCAGTACATCCGCTCGGCGGTCCCTCGCAGCGCCCGCAGTGAGTCCTCACCGGCTGCTCGACGCTCCAGCCAGGAGTCGTTCAGGGTGTGGATCTCGCCGGCCATCGGCCAGCCCGCCAGGTACCGGCGCGCCGCCGGCGCCGCCGACCAGCGCACCGCGGGAAGCAGCGGATGGGCGGCGGAGAGCCAGGCCGGGTTGTCGTGCAGGATGATCGTGACGTTCCCGGGGGCCTGGTCGAAGCGGTCCTCGAGGCGCAGCCGCAGGTCCTCGAGCGAGTCGAGCACCCGGTGCGCGCAGGCGAGGTCGGCGTCGTCGTGGCGCGCGGTAAAGCTCAGCGAGTCGGTCTCGATCCAGGTCATCGACGGCCCCGGGGCCCCACGTCAGGCTACTGGCGTGCCCCGGCGTCAATGTTGATCCGGCGGCGGTGTTTGTGCGCCGCCGTCAATGACGGCGGGCCCGCTCGAGCTCGAGCTCGGTGCTGATGCCCATCGCCACCAGCGCGTCATGGGCCTCCTCCAGGCTCGCGGCCGGCGCGACCGCGGTGGCGAGCGGAACCGCGGAGCCTGCGGCTGCGACCGGATCGAAGAAGAAGGTGAGCGCGCCGAGGGCCGTGAGCTCGACCATCCGCCTGCCGCCCCGGATCGGCGCACTGCCGCGCTCGCCGCGGGCGCACCTCGCCGCCATCAGGCTCGCCTCGGTGGGGACATCCTCGGCCGCGGACTCGACCAGGTCGCACGCCTCCGCGGTCAGCCCCCAGGCTCCGAGCAGCGCCCCGGCGGACTGCAGCGCGGTGACCCGCTCGAGGACCTCGGCCGGTGTGAGCTCGCCGTCGCAACCGGGCCCGTAGACCGCCGCCAGGACCTCACCGTCCCACTCGGGTCGATTGGGTACGCCGCGTTCGGCCCCTCTCGCGAGGTGGAGGCCGGCGGAGAGGACGATCGCGTCGCACAGCGGACTGGCCAGTCCGGGCTCGTCGCCATGCGCGAGGACGTCCCCGCCCACATCGAGCAGCACGACCACGTCGCAGCCGAGCTTCGTCGCCGCCTCGGCGACTCCTGTTGCGAGGGCGCGCGGGCCACGCGTGATGTCGAGCACGAGCGTGGGTCTGCCTACGTGGGTGGCCATCCGCGACTCGGAGAACTCCACGCCGTCGGTGCTGGTCGTCGAGCCCTCGCTGAGCACGGCGGCCGACCCGCACGGCCGCCCGCCTCGGATTTCGGCGAGGGAGCGAGGACCGGGGCGCGGATCGATCGGCGAGCGCTCCCAGGCGACGCCGCCGAGGACCCATTCGGTCCCGAGGTCGTCCAGGAGCGAGCTGACCGCGAGCGCGCCGACGATGTCGCCGCCACCGCCCATGCCGATCAGTAGGGCGCGATCAGCGTCTTTGAGTGCCTGGAGTGCCGAAACCTACGCCGGGACGAGCTCGCCCTGGCAGATCTCGCGGATCGACCCGGCCGCGCGATCGAACTCCTCGTCGGCCATCACCGGCGTTCCCTCGAAGGGGAGATCGCGGTCGATCTCGACCCAGGACCGGCAGCCGTGGTGCTCGTCCTTGACTCGGACGGTCACAGGGCGCGGGATCCGGTGGACCCGCAGCAAGAGGACGTGGAGCGGGTGGCGTCGCTTCCACGCGAGTCGCTTCTGGGCGTAGTCGGAAGTCCAGATGTGGAACGGCGTCAGCGCCTCGACGACGCGGTGATCGTCGGTCGTGAAGCGATCGGTGATCTCGGCCCAGGCGCGGATCCGGACCCTGTCGGGCTGCGGGATGCCGCCGTCCTGGAGCAGCGCCCGCGGAGGCGGCTCCTCGTCGGGCCAGACGCCCTCCTCGAGGGCGCGACGAAGCTCGGGGTGATGGGACTCGCGAACCAGGTCGTTCCGCTGGTGGTCGAAGGTTGGATAGAGGAAGAACTGGTCGTGCTCCACCTCGAAATGCTTGTTCTCCTCGCGGATTCCGCCCTTCCGGAGGGCAACCAGCTGCTCGCCCTCGGACAGCGCTCGCACGGTGACGGCCCACTCTTTGAAAGCAATCGGCATGAGGTCAGGTAATGATCGGATTCGGTTCGTGAGCGGGGGCGGGATGCTCCTAGATCTGACGGGTCGCTCTGGCGCGCCCTCGGCTCATCGGAGGCCCCTCGGAGGCGCGCAGTCTAGAGGACGAAAGTAGCTTTGACAAGGCTTGTGATCACTTGTCACAAGCCCGGATGCTTAGTTGTAACAACCGTATCGCCCATTGCAATGCGGTCCCGACCCTGGTTGATCGGCCAATCGGCGGGGGTGCGGGAAATTCGCTAGCGAGCGCTAAGAATTCGCCTCCGAACCGAAGCCGCCCCCTCCGGGGGTCTCGATCCGCAGTCGATCCCCGGTCTGAAGCTGCCCCTCGCCCTTGGCCGGAATCGGCCGGCCGTTGAGCAGATCACGCCCCGTCGCGCCCGGCCCGCCGCCGTCCCTGCCCTGGGGAGCGTGCTCACGGCGCTCGCCGATCAGCGTGAATCTCATCGGCTCGAGTGCCTCGAGCTCGCGCGCGATGCCCTCGCCGCCTCGATGGCGGCCCGCCCCGCCGGTTCCACGCCGCACCGAGAGCTCCCTGACCAGCACCGGGAAGTCCGTCTCGAGTGCCTCGATCGGCGTGTTGAGCGTGTTCGACATCGCCACGTGCTCGGCGCTCGGCCCGTCTGCATCCGGGCAAGCTCCCTGGCCGCCGCCGATCGTCTCGTAGTAGGTCCAATCCTCTCCGGAAAGCGTCAGATTGTTCATCGTGCCCTGTCCGTCGGCGCCGACCGGGGCGAACGCGGCGAGGGCCTCGAACACAAGGTCTGCCACCCGACTCGAGGTTTCTACGTTCCCGCCGACTACGGCCGCAGGAGGGCGGGCATGGAGCAGTGATCCCTCGGGTGCGGTCACCGTCACCGGCCGCCAGGCGCCCGCCGACGGCGGCGCGTCCGGGTCGCAGACCACGCGGACCGCGTAGAAGCAGGCGGCCTTGGTCACCGAGAGCGGGCAGTTGAGGTTCCCCTCTACCTGTTCGGCTGTGCCCTCGAAGGCGAGCTCGAGCCTGTCGCCGCGAACGGTGGCCCTCAGCTTCAGTCGGATGTCGCCGTCCAGGCCCTCCAGCACGTCCTCCGCAGTGCTCTCGCCATCCGGCATCGCGGAGAGGGCGGCCCGGGTGCGGCGCTCGGCGTAGTCGAGGATCTCGGCGGTCGCCGTGCGGAGCAGGTCCAACCCGTGGCGCTCTGCCAGCTGCCGGAGCCTTCGGATGCCGCTTAGGTTGGCGGCCCGCTGGGCTCGCAGGTCGGCGAGCCGCTGCTTCGGGTTCCGCATCCGGGAGGCGAGGTCCGAGAGCAGCGCGTCGTCCGCTCGCGTGGGCTGGATCACGACGCCCTCCTCATCGAGTGATCTGGACAGCGCCGGCATGCCACCGGGGGTCGGGCCGCCGATGTCCGCGTGATGGGCGCGGCTCGCGGCGAAGCCGAGGAGCTCCTCCCGCTCGAAGACGGGAGAGATGAGCGTGATGTCGGGGAGGTGGGTCCCGCCGCGGTAGGGGTCGTTGAGGATCCAGAGATCGCCCTCGTGGTGCTCCTCGCCGACGATCACTGCGACGGCGTCCGGCATCGAGCCGAGGTGGACCGGAATGTGCTCGGCCTGCATGATCAGCTCGCCGGCCGCATCGAAGAGGGCGGTCGAGCAGTCGTGGCGCTCGGTGATGTTCGGTGAATGGGCGGAGCGGATCAGCACCGCGCCCATCTCGTCGCAGGCGGCGCGCAGCGCGCCGGTCATCACCTGGAGGGCGACGGGGTCGAGCGCTGGGCCGCTCATCCCCGTCGCTCCGCGTGGATGGTGCCGGTCTCATCGACGAACGCGTTCCAGCCCGGTGGCAGCACCAGCGTCGCCTCCGGCAGCTCGAAGACGCAGGGCCCCTCGGCCGCGGAGCCCGCCGCCGGCTCGCCGCGGAGCACGCGGGTGTCCACCCAGGCGCCGCCGAAGCGCGCCTTGCGCTCGGCCCCGGCCACGCTTCCGCTCCCGGCCGCCCGCGGCTGGGGATCGGGTCCCGGCTCGACCGCCGCGACCCGGATCGTGACGAGCTCGAGTTCGCCCTCTGGATCGCGGTAGCCGTAGCGCGCTTCGTGCTCGCGTGCGAAGTCCTCGGCGAGCCGATCGGGGTCGGGCGCCGGAGGCCCGGGCACCGGGAGCTCGAAGGCCTGGCCGAGGTAGCGAAGCTCGTAAACGACCTCGAGCTCGGCGTTCTCCATCCCGGCGAGCAGCGGCTCGCTCAGCGCGCTCACCTCTGCGGCCACGCGCTCGGCGGTGATCTCCGAGCCGCGGAGGAGCACGGTCCGCGCGGTATCGCGGCGGTGGCCGGCCGCGATCAGGCCGAGTGCCGAGAGCACGCCGCTGGCCCGCGGGCAGACGAGGCGCGAGATCTCGAGCTCGCTCGCCAGCGCCGCGGCGTGCATCGGCCCCGCGCCTCCGAAGGGCAGCAGCGCGTAGCCCCTCGGGTCCACGCCGCGCTCCACGGTGACGACGCGCAACGCCCGGATCATCTCCTGGTTGGCGACCCGGACGATTCCCTCGGCGGTCTCCGTCTCCCCGAGGCCAAGCTCGCTCCCGAGCGCCGCGACCGCCTGCCGAGCGGCGTCCTCGTCCAAGGCGACGCCGCCCGCGAGGTCGGAGCCGGAAGAGAGGTAGCCGAGCAGCAGGTTGGCGTCGGTCACGGTTGCCTCGGTGCCGCCCCGGCCGTAGCACGCCGGTCCGGGCTCGGCCCCAGCCGAGCGGGGCCCCACCCGCAGGGCGCCGCCCGCGTCGCGCCACCCGATCGACCCGCCGCCGGCGCCGACGGTGTGGACATCCACCATCGGCAGCTGGATCGGCCGGCCCTCGATCTCCCGGGAATCGGTTCGCCTCACCTGGCCCGCGTCCACCACGCAGACGTCGCAGGAGGTGCCGCCCATGTCGATGCCGATCGCGTCCTGGGTACCGCCCGTCCTGGCGAGCAAGCCGGCTCCCACCGCCCCGCCCGCCGGTCCCGAGAGGACGCTCCAGGCGCCCGCCCGACCGGCCTCGTCCGCCGCGGCCGTGCCCCCGGAGGAGCGCATCACCTCAGGCTCGGCCAGGCCCCGCTCGCGGCAGGCGGCGGCGAGGCTGGTCAGATAGCGGCCGAGGAGAGGAGAGAGGTAGGCATCGATGACCGTGGTCGAAAAGCGCTCGTACTCGCGAAAGGCCGGCAGGACCTCGTGCGAGGCGGAGACGTGGACGTCCGGCAGCGCGTCGCGCAGCGCCCGGGCGATGCGTCGCTCGTGGCTCGGGTCGCGGAAGGCGAAGAGCAGGCAGACCGCAATCGACTCGGCCCCGCAGTCCCGCATCCGCTCCACCAGACCCTCGAGCCCCTCCTCCGTGAGCTCCTCGACCACGCCGGTCGCGCCGACCCGCTCCGCCGCTTCGAAGCGCAGCGTGGGGTCGACCAGCGGGCGCGGCTTCGGGCGGCAGGGGTGGTAGAGGCTGGGGCGGTCCTGGCGACCGATGTCGAGAAGGTCCGCGAATCCGCTGGTGGCGACCAGCGCGGTCCGGGCGCCGCGCTCCTCGAGCAGCGCGTTCGTGCCGACGGTCATGCCGTGGGTGAACGCCTCGACGTCCGCCGGCTCGGCGCCCGCGCGGAACATGACCTCCTCGACCGCCGCCATCACGCCGTGCGACTGATCGTCCGGGGTCGAGGGGACCTTGGCCGTGTACAGACGCTCACCATCGAGCAGCGCGGCGTCGGTGAAGGTCCCACCGACGTCGACGCCCAGCAGCATCGCGCCAACCTACCGGGCAGGGTGCGGGACGCCCGCCCCAAACGGGCGGCCTCACACACCTGACCCAAGTAACCCTAGGCTGCCGCCGCCTCGACCTCGCGCACCTCGATGGTCTCTTCGAGATGCTTGTGGGACGGGCAGTAATCCCTTCCCGGCAGCGGCTCGCGCTGGCACGGAGTGCCCCTACGAGTGCTGGCCAGGCAGTCCCTCTGCTGACCGTCGAGCCTCACGTCGGCGGGAAGAGAGTCGAGGAACTCCTCGACCATGCCGATGTGCCGCTCGATGACCATGTAGACGCGCACCTGCTCGGCGAGCGTGAAATGCTCGCGAACCTCCGAGAAGAGTGTCTTCGTAGGGCGAGCGAAATAGCGGCGGTCGCAGACCAACCGCTGAATGGTGGTCTCACATGCCTCCAGAACCTTCCGCCGGGCCGCGAACGTCCTTTCAACCCCCCCGGCCGTGTCGATGCGAGAAACAAGGTCCCGGTAGATGGAACGACTGAATTGATACATCCCGATCATCTCTCCTAACCCCCTGAAGTTCCTTGTCCGCTGGGCAACCTTGCCCTGGACTCTTCAGGCGAATGGGGATTCAAGCATGCCCAAAAGTGAGTAGGGTTAAGCATCCATTAAGCAATTTTAAGTATCTCAGGCCCACTCTTTTTAGGTAGCAAAGGCTCCCTAGGCCCACTCTCGCCAGCTCAACTCACCGCCCGCGCAGACGAGATGCCGCTCGTCCAGGCGCGGATCGCGCTCGGGGAACTCCACGCGGCGATGTGATCCGCGGGATTCCTGCCGCTCCAGAGCGAAGCGGGCGATCAGCCGGGCGAGCGGATAGGGGTCCGAGAGCAGCAGCTCGAGCTGATCGGCGCGCCTCAGGGGGCCGGCCAGGGCCCAGACCGCATCGCGGGTCTCGGCCGGCGGCGGGTCGAAGCGCCACGAGGAAGGCTCCGGGGGCGGCCCGGCGTCCGGCTCCGCCGCGGCGGCGGCCGCCGCCCGCGATCCGAGCACGAAGCACTCGGTGAGCGAGTTCGAGGCGAGCCGGTTGGCGCCGTGCAGGCCGGTGCAGGCGCACTCGCCGACCGCGAACAATCCCGGCAGCGACGAGCGCCCATCCAAGTCAGTCGCGATCCCGCCCATTACGTAATGGGAGGCGGGTGAGACCGGGACCGGCGCGCGGGCCGGGTCGTGACCCGCCCTCCGCAGGGCCTCGAATACGTTGGGAAAGCGGGCCTCGCTCAGCTCCCGCAGGTCGAGCAGGACGTGATCTGTCCGGTCGTGCGCCATGCGGTCGAGCACCGCGAGCGTGACCTCGTCCCGCGGGGCGAGCTCGTCGGTGAACCGTTCGCCGTTGGCGTCGAGCAGCCTCGCGCCCTCACCGCGGACCGCCTCCGTGACGAGCAGGCCGTCGTACCTCGAGCCGGGCGACGCGAGCGCCGTTGGATGGAACTGGCAGAGCTCGAGGTCCGCGAGCTCCGCGCCCGCCGCGTGCGCCATCACGGGGCCGGCCCCGATTGCGCCCCAGGGATTGGTGGTCCGTGCCCAGAGGGCGGCGGCTCCGCCGGTCGCCAGGATCGTCGCCCTCGCCCTGATCCGCCCCGGGTCGGTCAGCACGCCGAAGCAGCGCCCCCCTCCGCTCCACAGAGCCACGGCGGAGGTCTGCTCGATCACGTCGATCCGCCCGTCCTCTGCCGCGAGCAAGGCGAGACGCTCGGTGATCCGGCGCCCGGTGCCGGCACCACCCGCGTGCACCACCCGCCGGCGTGAGTGCCCGCCCTCGAGCGCGAGGGACAGGTTGCCGTCCGGATCGCGGTCGAATTCGACCCCGCGGCGCTCCAGCTCGGCCACCACGCCGGGCGCCTCGCGCGCCAGGAGCTCGGCCGCCGATCGCCGGCACGCGTGGCGCCCAGCCGCCAGCGTGTCCTCCACGTGGAGCTTCGGCGAGTCGTCGCTGCCGATCGCCGCTGCGAGGCCGCCCTGCGCCCAGAAGCTCGAGCTCTCGCTGAGGGGCTTCCTCGACACCATCGCCACCCGTGCACCCGCCTCGGCCGCGGTCAGCGCCGAATAGAGGCCGGCGGCGCCTCCGCCCACCACCACGACGTCGAGAAGGTCGTCGGGCGTCATCGGAGCCGAGAACCTACTGTGCTGCGGTCGAGGGAATCTATGTCCGTCATCCGAGTTCGTTCGAGCACGACACCGGCGGCCACCCGGAGAACGCCCGGCGTCTAGTTGCGATCGAGGAGGCCATGGCCGAGCGAGACTGGCTGGACCTCGAGCTCGTCGAGGCGCCGGCCGCCGAGCGCGAGCAGCTTCTGCGGGTCCACGACGAGCGCCACGTCACCTCCATTGAGGAGCTCACGCGGCGCGGGGGCGGGCTGATCGACCTCGACACGGTGGCCAGCGCCGGCTCCTGGGAGGCCGCGCTTCACGCGGCCGGCGGGGCGGTGCACGCCACAGAGCGGGTACTCGCCGACGGGGGGTTCGCCTTCTGTGGCCTGCGGCCGCCGGGGCACCACGCCGAGCGAAACCGAGCGATGGGCTTCTGCCTGTTCAACAACGTCGCGGTGGCCGCCGCGCACGCTCTCGAGGAGCGCGGAGTCGAGCGCGTCCTGGTGATCGACTGGGACGTCCACCATGGCAACGGCACCGAGGCGATCTTCTACGGCTCCCCCCGGGTCCTCTACTCGAGCATCCACCAGAGCCCGCTCTATCCGGGCACGGGGGCCGCGACGGATTTCGGCGACGGCGACGGCGAGGGCTACACCGTCAACCTCCCGGTGCCGCCGGGCGCGGGCGCCGACGAGTTCCTGTCCCTCGTCCAGACGGTGGTCGCGCCGATCGCGCGCGAGTGGCGCCCCGGGCTGATCTGCATCTCGGCCGGATTCGACGCCCACCGGGACGACCCGCTCGCGAACTGCGAACTGGACGACGCGGCCTACTGGGAGATGGCGGCGACCATCCGAGCCCTGGCGATCGAGCTGGGCGCTCCGGTGCTGATCTGCCTGGAGGGCGGCTACTCGCTTGGCGCCCTGTCGCGCTCGGTGGTAGCCACACTCGACGCCTTCCGCGACGACGGCGATCCGCGAGAGGCCCCCACCGCGCCGGCCGCGGGGTACCGCGACCGCCTCGCTCGCCTCTGGCCCGTCGTGTCCGGATCCGCCTAGCTCAGGCGGTCAGCTGCTCCTTGAGCTCGCCGAGCATGGCATCGGGCAAGCCGGGAACGGTATTCAGGTCATCCACGGAGTCGAAGCCCCCTCTGCGCTCGCGGTAGGCGATCACCCGGGTCGCGTGAGTCACAGAGAGGCCGAGCCGCCGAAGCTGATCGAAAGACGCCTCGTTCAGATTCAGCCGCGACCCGCCCGCAGTTGCCTTCGCCTCCCGCACTCGCTCGGTCGCCCTCTGGGCGCGCCTGGCACGACCCGCCTCGGCCGCCCGGCGCCACGGGGCGAGCCGAGGCTGATCGATGGCGAGTTGCTCGTCCGTCTTCTGCGCTTCCGGATACTCCGGGCGCTTGACCTGCTCGGCCGCCTGACGCTCCCTTTCGGAGGCCTCGCGGAGCTTTCCCTCAGCGGACTCCGCGCGCTCCGTCGCCTCGCCGAGCTTGGCTTCCGCGGACTCCGCACGCTCTGTCGCCTCGCGCAGCTCGTCCTCGGCGGCCTTCAGCTTCTGCGCCGCAAATTGCGTCGCCTCCCGGCGCACCGTCTCGCGGGTGGCGCGAAGATGCTCCTCGGCCTCCTCGGCACTGCGACGCTCCCGTTCGGAGGACTCGCGGAGCTTTAGCTCCGCGGACTCGGCGCGCTCAATCGCCTCTGCGAGCTTGCGCTCCGCGGAATCCGCGCGCTCGGTCGCCTCGCGCAGCTGGCGCTCGGCTCCCTTCAGCTCCCGCGCAACAGACTGCTCCCCTTCCCGGAGGAGCGCCTCCGACTGCCCCCGCAGCCACTCGGCGGCGGCGGCCCGGGCGTCGACCTCGGCATCCGCCCGCAGCTGCTCCCGGAGACCGGCCTCGGTCTCCCGGCGCACCGTCTCCCGGGTCACGCGAACACGCTCCTCGGCCTCCTCGCGGACCGCCGCTTCCCGCTCGGCCAGGCGAAGCTCGGCCCGCTGTTCGGTCTGCGATCGGGTGTCGGCCTCGACCTTGGCGAGCGCATCCCGGATGCTGTCCTCGGATTCGGCCTGCAGAAGGCGCAGCTCGGAGTCGTCGCGCTCCCGGGTGTCGATGATGGTGAGACTCGCTCCGGCCCGCGCCTCGGCCTCCTGGAGACGCCGCTGAACCGCCTCCAGCGACCTGGTGGCGCGCCGGCGCTCCTCCTCGAGCTCGTCCTCGAGGGCGAGGATCTCGGCGGTGGCACCGCCCTCAGCCTGCCGGCGCGCCGTGTCCGGGGCGTGCCTGAGCCGCTCATCGCGCTGGCCAGTCATCGAGGGCGGTCACTCTATTCGAGGTGCGCGAGAGTCTCGGGGCCGCGAGCTGCGAGGTCGCAGTTTCGGCGCTCCGGCGCCCGCGTTTCGCGGCATCCCCGTCTGGTTTGGGGTGAGCCCGGCGGCGAGGCTCGCTGGAAACGAGCCCGAGGAGGTTTGCATGTCAGAACTCGTCGCCCGACTGCAGCTCGCCACGCAGATGGCGAGCCGCCGGTTACTCGCCCAGCCGCCCGGCCGGGCCCAGGGGACGGTCGAGTACGTCGGTCTGATCCTGCTCGTCGCCCTGCTGATGGTGGGGATGGTTGCTGCGATGAAGGGCTTCCAGGGCAAGCAGGGATTGGAGCTCGCCCAGACGATCGTGGACAAGATCCGCGAGGCGGTGGGCCAGGTCAAGTTCAAGTGATGCGAGGGTGCTCCGAGGCGAAGCCGAGGAGCACCCCGTTTCCCCCTGGGTGGGGCGGCCGCTGCTGTTGCGCCTGATGGCGAAACCGTGATTCCCTGCCGTGAGAGACTGGCGCCCATGGCCGCCAGCCGCAGCTATGACCGCGCTCCCGCCGACCCGCGGCCGATCACCATCGAGGCCGGCTTCGTTCGTACGGCCGACGGCTCCGCCCTGATCTCACAGGGCGAGACGCGGGTGATCTGCACGGCGTCGGTGACCGACTCCGTGCCCCGCTGGTTGGAGGGCAAGGGCCGCGGCTGGGTGACCGCCGAGTACGCGATGCTGCCGGCCTCCACCGGCGACCGGAAGGCGCGTGACATCAGCCGCGGCAAGCA
Source organism: uncultured Solirubrobacterales bacterium (assembly GCA_963695675.1). Classification (GTDB taxonomy): domain Bacteria; phylum Actinomycetota; class Thermoleophilia; order Solirubrobacterales; family 70-9; genus DASUPK01. The sequence goes on along the minus strand of CAVOGY010000005.1, from coordinate 257,301 downwards.
GGACGGCCGCGGGGTGGAGATCCAGCGGTTGATCGGCAGGTCGCTGCGCGGCGTGGTCGCCTTCCAGGCCCTCGGCGAGCGCTCTGTCTACGTCGACTGCGACGTGCTCCAGGCCGACGGCGGCACGCGCTGCGCGGCGATCACCGGCGGATTCGTCGCCCTGCAACAGGCGTTCTCCGCGCTGGTTGACGCGGGGACGATCGAGCGATTGCCGCTCGATCAGTCCGTCGCCGCCATCAGCGTCGGGATGGTGGACGGCAGGGCGCTCTGCGACCTGGACTACACAGAGGACTCTGCCGCCGAGGTTGATGCGAACGTCGTGATGACCGGGGATGGCGGACTGGTGGAGGTACAGGCGACCGCGGAGCGGACGCCGCTGTCCCGCGCATCGCTCGACGAGCTGCTGGTGCTCGCCGAGGGTGGGATCAGCAGGTTGCGCGAAGCTCAGGGGTCTGCCCTCGGAGCGCTCCCCGCCTGAGATCCTGAGGCGGGCGATGTCGGCACTCCTGCTCGCAACCCGCAACGAGCACAAGCTCCGCGAGCTGCGCGAGGCGCTGCCCGGGGTCGAGCTCGATCCCCTGCCGCCTGGCGTCGAGCTGCCCCCCGAGGAGTGGCAGAGCTTCACGGAGAACGCGCTCGGCAAGGCGCGCGCCGCCCACGCCGCGACCGGTCGCGCCACGATCGCCGACGACTCGGGCATCGAGGCCTACGGGCTCGGCGGTCAGCCCGGAGTTCGCTCGGCCCGCTACGCCGGCGAGGGCGCAACCGACGAGCAGAACCTGGCCAAGCTCCTCGAGGAGGTTGGCCGCCAGGACGATCGGCGGGTGGTCTACGTCTGCGTGATCGCCCTTGTGGATGAGGGCGGCAACGAGTCGATCTTCGAGGGTCGCTGCGAGGGCATGCTCGCGACCGAGCCGCGCGGGAGCGGTGGCTTCGGGTACGACCCGGCTTTCGTTCCTGACGACAGGGGGCCCGGCGACGAGCGCACGATGGCGGAGCTCACCCCCGAGGAGAAGAACGCGATCAGCCATCGCGGGCGGGCCGCGCGCGCCCTGGCGGTCCACCTTGGGGTGGGGGTGGACCCGTGAACGCAGTCGGGTCGGTCGATGCCGGATCTCGGATCTCAAAGCCCGGAGCGGCCGCGGTCTCGATCGCGTCCAACTCCACCCTGATCGCCCTCAAGCTCGCCGCGGCTGCGATCACCGGCTCCGTGGCGATCCTGAGCGAGGCCCTTCACTCGGCGATCGACCTGATCGCCTCTGTCATCGCCTTCGTCTCGGTTCGCAAGGCAGAGGAGCCCGCCGACGTCGAGCATCCCTACGGGCACGAGAAGCTCGAAAACGTCGCCGCGACGATCGAGGGAATGCTGATCCTCGTCGGCGCGGGGCTGATCGTCTACGAGGCGGTGCATCGGCTGACGACGGGGGCCTCGGTCGAGAAGCTCGGGGTCGGGATCGTCGTGATCGGGTTCTCGGCACTTGCGAACGCCGTCGTCTCCCGGTTCCTCTCGCGCCAGGCGCGGCGCCAGAGGTCCCCGGCCCTGGCGGGGGACGCCGCGCACCTCGGCACCGATGCCTTCACCTCGCTCGGCGTGCTGCTGGGATTGCTGCTCGTCCAGATCACCGGCGCCGACGCGATCGACTCGGCGGTGGCGATCGCGGTGGCCGTCGTGATCGTCGTCGCCGGGGTGCGCATCCTGCGGCGCTCGGCCGCTGTTCTCGTCGACGAGGCGCCGCCCGCCGAGGAGATGGATCGGATCGAGTCCGCGATTTCCAGGGCCCGGGCCGACGCCCCGGAGGTGGTGGGCTACCACAAGCTGCGCGCCCGGACCACGGGCCGGAGGAGCTACATCGACCTGCACCTCCAGTTCCGCGGCGGCACGACGCTCGAGCGGGCACACGAGGTGGCCCACCAGCTGCGCGACGCGATCGAGGCCAACCTCGGCGATGCCGAGGTGCTGATCCATGTCGAGCCGGAGAGCTCCCGCCGCGACCCGGAGCAGTCCCCGAGGGAGTTCAGGGCGGGTTAAACGAGGTTGACGGCCGCCGCCAGACCCACCGCGCCCACGACGATGCTGTAGCCCGTATAGCCGCCGATCGCCAGCAGCACGACTGCAATCCCACAGACGATCACGACCGTGAGCCAGGAGCCCTGCTCGAGAGTCACGCTCGCTATTTTGAACCAGTGCCCCCCGTCGACGCGCCGACCCTCTCCGATGCCGGCCGGGCTGTCGCCTATCTGGAGGAGATCTCGCCTCAGATGCGCGGTTGCGCGATCCTCTCCGAGGCGGGCGAGCCGCTGGCGGCGAGCGGCGACGTCGAGGGCTGGGGGGAGGCCGGGCGCGAGCTGATCGCCGCGGCCGACGCCGCCGGCGGCGAGCCGGTCGCTCACGCCCATGTCGCCACCGGCGACGGCGAGGCTTTCTGCGTGCGCGACAGCGGGCTCGTGGCCGTCGCCGTCACCGAGCGCTTCGCCCTCGCGTCGCTGATGCTGTTCGACATGCGGGTCACGCTGCGCGAGCTTGCTGCCGCGGACGCGGGATCAGGGTGACGACGAAGCCGCATCGGGTGCTGCTGGAGCGGGTCTCCGGCTATGCCGACGAGGCCGCGGCGTATCTCCGCCGTCGGAGGCACCTCCGCAAGCCGTTCGCGAGGACTTATTACGCCGGCGGGCGAAGCGCCTCCTTTCCCGACGACTCCGGCGCGGGGCGTGCCCTCTCCCTCGCCGCCTCGCGCCTGATCGAGGTCGCAAGCCAGCCGCGCGGGACCCGGAGCGGTTCGAAGTGAGCCCCGACCCCGTGACGCTGGTGGACGAGGGCGTCGCGGCCAGAGCGCTCGAGCGTGCGCTCGTCCGGGGTGGGGACTTTGCTGAGCTCTTCTGCGAGGAGCGCAGCGGCTTCTCGCTTTCGATCGACGAATCACGAGTCGAACGGCCCCAGTCGGGCAGCGAGCGCGGCGCAGGGATCAGGGTGATCGACGGCGAGGTGACCCGTTTCGCACACGTAGACGGGCTTGCCGAAGCCGATCTGATGCGCGCTGCCGACGGGCTGGCCGGGGCGCTCGCCGGCGATCCCAGAGAGCCGGTCGCACTGCGGGCGGCGGAGCCGCCCGAGCTGCAGGAGGTCGATGTCGATCCGTCGGCGGTCCCGGCGGATCGGAAGGCGGATGTCCTGCGGGAGCTCGACGAGCGGGCGCGCTCAACCGGGTCCGAGGTGGCGCAGGCCTCGGCCAGCTACTCGGAGGGGCGTCGCCGAGTTGCCGTCTTCAACTCCGAGGGCCTGCAGGCGAGCGACGACCGGACGCGAGTCCGGCTCGGCGCCCAGGTGGTCGCCCGCCGGAACGGCACCGTGGAGACGGGCTTCGAGACCCTCGGTGCCCATCGCGGCTTCGAGCTGCTGGACGGAGATCCGGCCAGGATCGCCGAGCAGGCGGCTCGCAAGGCGATCGAGCTGCTCGGCGCGGACCCGGCGCCTGCCGGAGAGATGACGGTCGTGGTGGGCGGCGGGTTCGGCGGCGTCCTCTTCCACGAGATGACCGGTCACGGACTGGAGGCCGACGCCGTCCAGAAGGACGCCAGCGTCTACGCAAACCGGATCGGCGAGAAGGTGGCCGAGCCGCTCCTCACCGCCTACGACGACGGCAGCATGCCCCACGAGTGGGGGACGGGAGCGATCGACGATGAGGGGACACCATGTCGGAAGACGGCGGTGATCGAGGAGGGCGGTCTCACCTCTTACCTCTACGACCGCCTCCGGGCCAGCCGCGATCGGACCGAGTCGACCGGCAACGGTCGCCGGGCGAGCTTCCGGGACCTCCCGATCCCCCGCATGACCAACACCTATATCCAGCCGGGAGATGCCGAGCCGCAGGAGATGATCGCCGAGGTCGATCGGGGCTTCTACGCGGTCTCCTTCGGCGGAGGCCAGGTCGAGCCGGCCACCGGGGACTTCGTCTTCGGCGTCTCCGAGGGCTATCTGATCGAGGGGGGCAGGGTGACGAAGCCCTGTCGCGGTGCCACCCTGATCGGCAATTGCCTGCACGCGCTGGCCCGGATCGATGCGCTCGGATCGGACTTCGAGATGAAGACGGGCTTCTGCGGCAAGGCGGGACAGACAGCGCCCGTCGGGACCGGCCAGGGACACGTCCGTATCCGTGGCATCACCGTCGGGGGCACGGCCGTATGACGGAGCCAGCGGAGCTCGAGGACCTGGCGCGCCGGACCGTCGAGGCTGCAACCGCCGCCGGGGCCACCGACGCGGAGGCGTGGGGCGAGGGATCGCGCAGCCGCGAGGTCCGGGTGCGCGGAGGCGAGGTCGAGAGCCTCACGGAGGCATCCGGGCGCGGGGTGGGCGTGCGCGCCTGGATCGATAACCGGGCCGGCTATGCATATGGAACGGATCTCTCCGATTCAGGCCTCGCCGAGATCGCCCAGGCGGCCGTCGGCGCGGCGCGCGTCGCCGACGAGGACGAGCACTCTTCCGCGCCCGAGCCCGCCGGCACCGCCGGCGAGATCGCCGGGCTCCGCGACGAGGGAGTCGCCTCGACCGAGACCTCCGAGGTGATCGACCTGGCAGAGCGGATCGAACAGGCGGCGCTCGACCGCGACCCGCGGGTCACCGGCGTGGAGGAGGTCGTCTACGTGGACGAGGACAGCCGAGCGGCGATCGCCACCTCCCGCGGCGTCTCGGCCGGCTACAGCGCCACGGTCGCGTATTCGTTCCTGCAGGCGATGGCGACCCAGAATTCCGAGGTTCAGACCGGCCTCGGCTTCGGGGTCGGCCGGGCACCCGGAGAGCTCGACGCAGATCGGATCGGCACGGAGGCGGGAGACGAGGCGAGCTCGATGCTAGGCGCGACCAAGCCCGAGTCCCGCACCTGCCCCGTGGTGCTGTCGGACCGGGTTGCCGCGAGCTTCGCCGGCTTCATCGGCGGGGCGCTTTGTGCGGACGTGATTCAGCGCGGGCGGTCTCCCTTCGCCGACCGGCTGGGCGAAGAGCTCGCCTCGCAGGCCCTGCGCCTGGCGGATGACGGCATCGATCCGGCAGGGCTCGCCAGCGCGCCCTTCGATGGGGAGGGCACCCCGCGCGGGCGAACGCCGTTGCTGGGCGACGGCAGGCTGCTGGCCTACCTGCACGACAGCTATACGGCGCGGCGCGGTGGCGCGACCTCGACGGGAAACGCGTCGCGTGCGTCATACCGCTCGCCCCCCTCGGTCAGCAGCTCCAACCTGATGATCGAGCCGGGCGAGCTCTCGCTGGAGGGGCTGCTCTCAAGCGCGGGGGATGGCGTCTATGTGACGGAGGTCGCCGGGCTTCACTCGGGCGTCAACCCGGTCACCGGCCGCTACTCGGTCGGCGCCACAGGCAAGGCGATCCGTGATGGGGAGCTGGCGGAGCCCCTGCGGGAGTTCACGATCGCCGGTGACCTACTTGGGACCCTCGCGGCGGTGCGGGCGGTGGGCTCGGAGTCCCGCTGGGTGCCGTTCGGCGGCTCGGTGCACAGCGCCCCGATCCTCGTCGGCGAGATCGCCATCGGCGGCTCCTGAGACAGAAAGCGTCGCGGGGCGCTGTTAGGCTCGGCGCCGAGTCCAATCCCGAGGAGGCGAAGACGTGACCAAGGCTGAGTTCCTCGACGTGCTCGCGCGCGACACCAGAATCGGAAACAAGAAGGAGGCGGGCCAGGCCGTCGACGCCGTGCTCGACGCGATCACCGACGTCCTCCAGGGCGGAGGGGAGGTGAACTTCACGGGTTTCGGCAAGTTCGCCGTGGCCGAGCGTGGGCCCCGGCAGGGTGTCAACCCGCGGACCGGAGAGCGGATCTTCATTCCGGGCGGCAAGGTCCCCCGATTCTCCGCCGGCTCCGGGCTGAAGAAGAAGGTCAAGGGCGGCGGCGAGTAAGCGGGCGCGGCCCTTCGCCGACCGGCTGACCGCGCTCGTCGAGGAGCGCCGCAGCCAGATCTGCCTGGGACTGGATCCCGACCCCGCCTCGTTGCCCCCGGATTCCGCTCCGGGCGCGGATCTGGCCGACGTCACAGAGCGAACGTCAGCCGCGGTCTTCGAGCAGTGCCGGAGCCTGATCGAGACGGCCGGGCCGGCGTGCGTCGCGGTGAAGCCCCAACTCGCCTGCTTCGAGAGGCTGGGCACGCGCGGCTGGTGGGCCCTGGACGAGGTGTGTCGGTCGGCCCAGCGCGCCGGGCTGATGGTGGTGGCCGACGGCAAGCGCGGGGACGTCCCGGTGACCGCGAAGGCCTACGGCCAGGCCCTGGTGGGCGAGACGGAGACGCCCTGGGGCTCGATCCGCGGCCTCGGCGCCGACGCGTTCACGGCGAATCCGCTGCCTGGCGAGGACGCGATCGACGTGCTCGTCGAGGCGGCCGCCGCTGCCGGTGCCGGGATGTTCCTGCTCGTGCGCACGTCGAACCGGGGCGCTGCGCGGCTGCAGGACGCGCAACTGGGTGGCCATCCGATGCACGAAGAGCTCGCTGCCCTGGTCTCCGAGCGAGCGGATCGCCTGGCTGGGGAGTCCGGGCTCTCGGGTCTCGGCGCCGTGGTCGGCGCCACCGCCCCGCAGCACCTCGGCCGGCTCCGTGAGCTGATGCCCGTCTCCGTCTTTCTGATCCCGGGCGTCGGCGCACAGGGTGGCAAGCCCGAGGAGCTTGGGCCTGCGCTCGCCGCGGGGCGCCCGGCTTCGGTGTTGGTCGCCGCCTCGCGAAGCATCGCCGGCGCCGATGACCCGGCGGCCGCCGCGGAGGAGCTCCGGGCGGCCGTGTGGGGCCTGGGGTAGCGGCAGCCAGGTCGATCTGATGCCGCTGGGGGTACCATCGCCGCCCGCGGATGCCGGATTACAAGCCGAACCCAGCCGTCCGCGCGTTCGCGGTGTTGGCCCTGATCGGGGCCCTCGTGCTCGTGATCGTGGTGGTGGCGACATCGGTCGGCGGCTCCGGCGGCGGGGACAACGGGAACTCGCAGAAGGCGGACGTCAGCAAGGTCGGCCGGCAGGCGGTACGCAAGGGCGTCTGGATCGTCCGCTCCGGCGACACCCTCGGGGAGATCTCCGTGAAGACCGGCATCGACGAGAGCACCCTGCTGCAGCTCAACCCGGACCTGGACCCGCAGGCCCTTCTCGAGGGCCAGCGAATAGCGTTGCGCTGACAGTGGCGGTGTCGGGGCTCAGGCGGGGCGGTTGGCGCATGCGCGTCGCGATCGCGATCGCGCTGACGACCATCCTCGTCGGGCTGCCAGGCTCTGCCGCCGCCGCCGCCCCGCCCAGCTTCGATGCCAGGGCCTGGGTCCTGATCGACGCAAGGGACGGGTCGGTCATCGCGGGCAAGGCGGCGAACAAGCGCCTGCCGATCGCCAGCACGACGAAGCTGATGACGGCCTACCTGGCGCTCCACGAGCTGAAGCCGAACCAGATGGTGGCGGCGCCCTCGTACCAGCCGAGCGCCTCCGCAGAGATCGAGCTGGGCCTCCGCCCCGGCGAGCGGATGAGGGTTCGGGACCTGCTCTATGGCCTGTTGCTGCCGAGCGCGAGCGATGCTGCCGAGACCCTGGCCGTCGGGGTTTCGGGATCGGTGCCGGCATTCGTCACGGCAATGAACCGGGCCGCGCGGCGCCTCGATCTGCGCGACACGAGCTACGCGAATCCGATCGGCCTCGACGACCCGGACAACTATTCGAGCCCGCGCGACCTCGTCACCCTGGCGTCGATCCTGCTCCGCAACCGCCTCTTCGCCCGGATCGTCGACACGCAGAGCGCGACGCTCCACAGCGGAGACCACCCGCGGACGGTCATCAGCCGCAACACGCTTCTCGGAAGCGCCCCCTGGGTGAACGGCGTAAAGACTGGTCATACCCTCGGCGCCGGCTATGTGCTGGTCGGCTCCGGCACCCAGCACTCCACGACGCTGATCTCGGCGGTGCTCGGCGCTCCGAGCGAGTCCGCACGGGACGCGGACACTCTCAGGCTCCTCGAGTACGGGTTCTCGCTCTATCACCCGGTCCAGCCGGTGAATCGCGGGGAGGAGATCGCGTCTTCGAAGCTCGACTACCGCAGCGATCATCTGCCCCTGATCGCCAAGCGGGCCCTGACGGTCAACGTGCGGCAGGGCCAACACGTCACCACGCAGGTGACCGCGCCGGACGAGGTCAGCGGGGCGGCTCGGCAGGGCGAGGTGCTCGGGCGCGTCGTCGTGAGCGTGGACGGGAGGCGGGCGGCCGTCAGCCCGCTGGTCGCAGCTCATGCGGTGGGCGCGGCTACCACGTTCGACAAGGCGAGATCGACCGCCCAGAAACCGATTGTCCTGATTGCACTGGTTGCGATCGTGATACTTGTAGGAGTGCTGTTGACGGTCAGAGGGCGCGGGTCGCGAGGCCCCGAGGAGGACGTTCCGCGAGCTCGTCAGGACCGGCAGCAATCCCCACGACAGCGGACTCCAGAGGAGAGGCGCAGGATGCACGAGGAGAGGATGCGCCGGAAGCGCCAGCGGATGGAGCGGGAAGGAGGAACGGGATGATCCTCACCGTCACCCTGAACGCGGCAATCGACCGGACCGTCGCGGTCCCGAGCTTCAGGCAGGGCAATCGCCATCGCGCGGTCGAGGCCAGCACGGTCGCCGGGGGCAAGGGCGTGAACGTCGCCCGCGCCCTCAAGCTTCTCGATCGGCCCGTGATCGCAACAGGCCTCGCGGGCGGGCCGACCGGCGCCCGGCTGATGGAGCGCCTTGCCGAGGAGTCGATCCTCACCGACTTCACCTGGATCGCCGGCGAGTCGCGGACCAACCTCGCCGTCATCGACCCGACGTCAGGCGAGCAGACCGAGATCAACGAGCGCGGCCCGGACGTCAGCGGCGAGGAGCTCAATCGGTTCCTGGAGAAGCTGCTCTACCTGGCTCGCGGCGCGCGCATCTGCACGATCGCCGGCAGCCTGCCGCCCTCTGTGCCGCCGTCGTTCTCCGCCCGCATGGTGGAGGAGCTCAAGGTCCTGGGCGTGGAGACGATCGTCGACACCGAGGGCGAGCCGCTGGTCGCCTCGTTGCGCGCCGAGCCGGTCGCGGTGACGCCCAACGTCCGAGAGGCGGAGGGTGCCGTGGGCCACGAGTTCAACGACCGTGAGGACTTGCTGAACGGCCTGCGAAGCCTGGTCGAGCTCGGCGCGACGAACGCCGTGATCACCAGGCCGGAGGGCTGCGTAGCCTCGATCAAGGATGCCGACGACCAACGGCACGTCTACGAGGTGACCGCGCCGGAGGTCGAGCCGGTGGCCACGGTCGGATCGGGGGACGCGTTCCTCGCCGGCTTCGTCGCCTCCCGATACGACGGGCACCCGGCCGAGGAGTGCCTGCGCTACGCGGTCGCCTGCGGCGCCGAGTCGACCCAGCACTTCGGCGCGGGCGGCATCGACCCGGCCGAGGTGGGGCGGCTGCTCCCGGGGGTCGAGTCGCGCGAGCTCGAGGCGCCGGCGAAGGTCTGAGGTTCGATCCTGGAGTCGAGTTGCCCGCTGTTATCCTTGGCGGGGCGTTGGTGACCGACCTCCGAAACGCTGCTGTGACCGCATTTTCGGCCCCGCGACGCGGGGTTTTTTCGTCCGCGAACGAACGTAGGGTGGGTCAATGGAAGTAGAGATCGGCCGCGGCAAGAAGGGCCGCAGGGCATACGGCTTCGACGACATCGCGATCGTCCCCTCACGCAGGACGCGCGATCCCGACGACATCGACATCACCTGGACCCTTGGTCCCTATCGCTTCGAGCTGCCGATGCTCGCCTCCGCGATGGACGGTGTCGTCAGCCCGAGGACGGCGGGGCTGATCGGCAAGCTGGGCGGCCTTGGTGTCCTCAACCTGGAGGGGATCTGGTCCCGATACGAGAACGCGGACGAGAAGCTCGACGAGATCGCGGCGGCCCCCAATGAGGTCGCGACGCGGATCCTCCAGGAGATCTACGCCGAGCCGGTCAAGACCGAGCTGATCGCCAAGCGGGTCGAGGAGATCAAGGCCGACGGCGGCGTCGCCTGCGGATCGCTCACACCGCAGAGGGTGACCCAGTACTACGAGACCGCACTCGAGGCCGGCTTGGACATCCTGGTCATCCAGGGCACGGTGATCTCCGCCGAGCACGTCTCCAACCAGACGGAGCCGCTCAACCTGAAGGAGTTCATCGCCTCACTCGACGTGCCCTGCGTGGTCGGTGGCTGCGCCTCCTACAACACCGGTCTCCATCTGATGCGCACCGGCGCGGTTGGCGTGCTGGTCGGGGTCGGTCCGGGCGCCGCTTGCACCACCCGCGGCGTGCTCGGGATCGGCGTGCCGCAGGCAACCGCGATCGCCGACGTCGTCGCCGCCCGCGGCCAGCACATGATGGAGACGGGCAACTACTGCAATGTGGTCGCTGACGGCGGAATGCGGACCGGGGGCGACGTCTCCAAGGCAATCGCGGTCGGCGCCGACGCCGTGATGATCGGATCGCCGCTGGCGCGCGCCAAGGAGGCTCCGGGTCGCGGATACCACTGGGGGATGGCTACTTTTCATCCCTCGCTGCCCCGCGGCGCCCGGGTTGCCACCAACCAGGACGGAACACTCGAGGAGATCCTGCTCGGGCCGGCCCAGGAGAACGACGGCACCTTCAACCTGATGGGCGCGCTGCGCACCTCGATGGCCACCACGGGCTACGCCGACATCCCCGAGTTCCATCGGGCTGAGGTGATGGTCGCCCCGGCGCTGATGTCGGAGGGAAAGCAGCTCCAGCGCGAGCAGTCCGTGGGGATGGGCTCGAATGGACGCGCAACGGTCGCGGTGGGGGTCGCCGTCTCGGATGACTGACCCGGCGGCTCCTTCGACCGAGAAGGACGCCGCTCGGATCCATGTGCCTGAGAGGAGTACCCCTGACGCTGACCCGCGGGTGGCGCCGCGGGAGGCTCCATCCGAGGACGACGCCGTCGCCCGCAGGATGGAGGGGCCCGCGGCGTCAGGACCCGCGGGCCAGCAGCTGGAGGAGGTCCTCGTCCTCGATTTCGGCGGTCAATACTCCCAGCTGATCGCCCGCCGGATCCGCGAGTGCGGCGTCTTCAGCGAGCTGCTCCCGCACGACACCGACCTCGAGCGGATCAAGGAACGCGGTCCCCGCGGGCTGGTGCTCTCCGGCGGGCCGGCTTCGGTCTACGAGGAGGGGGCGCCGGGCCTGCGCAAGGAGCTGCTCGAGCTCGGCATCCCGGTGCTCGGCATCTGTTACGGCATGCAGCTGATGGTCCAGGAGCTGGGCGGCCGCGTGGAGCAGGCGCCGGCGGGGGAGTTCGGACGCAGCCGCCTCGTGCTCCGCGATGGCGGCGGAACGCTCCTCGAGGGTCTGCCGGACGAACAGCAATGCTGGATGAGCCACCGCGACACGGTCTTCGAGCCGCCGCCGGGGTTCACGGCGCTCGCCTCCAGCACCGAGTCGCCGGTGGCCGCGGTGGAGGACACCTCGCGTGGCCTCTATGGCATCCAGTTCCACCCCGAGGTCGTCCACACGCCGTACGGCACCGAGATTCTCACGCGGTTCCTCCGCGACGTCGCCGGCTGCCGCGAGAGGTGGTCGCCGGCCTCGGTCATCGAGGAGCAGGTCCAGGCGATCCGCGCCCAGGTCGGCGGCGCGCGCGCCATCTGCGGCCTCTCCGGCGGGGTCGACTCCGCCACGGCAGCCCTGCTGGTCCACCGCGCCATCGGCGACCGGCTCACCTGCGTCTTCGTCGACCACGGGATGATGCGGAAAGATGAGGCCGAGCAGGTGGTGACGGCGTTCCGCGAGCAGCACGGGATCCAACTGATCCATGTCGACGCCGCCGATCGCTTCCTCGATCGCCTCGCCGGGGTCGAGGACCCGGAGACCAAGCGCAAGATCATCGGCGAGGAGTTCATCCGGGTCTTCGAAGAGGAGGCCGGCAAGGTCGAGGACGCGCGCTTCCTGGTGCAGGGCACCCTCTACTCGGACGTGATCGAGTCAGGCGGCGACGGCCGCGCCGCGGCGACGATCAAGTCGCACCACAACGTTGGCGGGCTTCCGGAGGAGATGGAGATGGAGCTGGTCGAGCCGCTGCGGATGCTGTTCAAGGACGAGGTCCGCGCGGTCGCCGCCGAGCTCGGGCTGCCCGAACGCCTCGTCTGGCGGCAGCCCTTCCCAGGCCCGGGCCTGGCGATCCGCGTGGTCGGGGGTGAGGTCACTCGTGATCGGCTCGACATCGTCCGCGAGGCCGACGCGATCCTCCAGGAGGAGATCCGCGCGGCCGGCCTCTACCGCGAGCTCTGGCAGTCCTTCTGCGTCCTTCCGGTGGTCCGCTCCGTCGGCGTGCAGGGCGACGAGCGCTCCTACGCCCACCCGATCGTGATCCGCGCCGTCACCTCGGACGACGCCATGACCGCCGACTGGGCGCGGCTGCCCTACGACCTGCTCGAGCGGGTCTCTGCCCGGATCATCAACGAGGTTCGTGGCGTCAACCGGGTCACGCTCGACCTCACCTCGAAGCCGCCGGGCACGATCGAGTGGGAGTGAGTCAGGCCGCCATTCCGGCGCTTTAGGCCTAGTAGCCCTGGTAGGTCTGCAGGTACGGCAGCGGGTTCACCGGGTGTCCGCCCCGGTACCACTTGCCGAGCCAGAGCTCGAAGTGGAGGTGGCAGGCGGCGGCGTTGCCCGTCTCGCCGACGATGCCGATCTGCTGACCTGGCTGCACCACTTGGCCCTTGACCACTGACGCCGTGACCGCCAGGTGCGCGTACATGTAGTCCTGGTGAAGCTTCTTGTTGCGGATCACGACGTAGTTGCCGGCGAGCCTCTGGAAGCTCACCCACTTGACCTTCGCGCGGCTGACCGCGACGAGGGGCGTTCCGCACGCGGCCATGATGTCCTGGCCCTGGTGGGTGTGGCCGGAGCGCGCCGCGCCGAAGCCCTGGCCGAAGGCGTGCGGGCCGGCCACCGGGAAGATCTGAGCGCCGCTCGGGGCTGTCGTGGTGGTCGGATCGGTCGTGGTGGTCCCGCCCGGGACGGCGGTGCCGCCGCTCTGGGCGAAGGCGACCCCGGAGCCGAGCAGCGCCATCGCCAGCGCGCTCGCGGCAAGCGTTGCCACCACCTTGCGCGGCGTGCGGCCAACCGGCTTGTCGAATCCTGCCTCGACCATGCTCTCTGCGGCCTACGGAGTTAGCTGGCGGGCTCGCGCCGAGAGCGGCGCTACGAACCAGTTGGTTGCGATTCGCCCCTTGGGGATGAACCCCTTTGGGTCCCCCGCTCCCCCCGGTGTGCCAGGGGGATTTGGCCATCGATTGGCGCGGCAGTATAACGAGAGGACCGGGGGATGATCCCGGCCCCTGCAGCACGCAGATCTCGCCCGCCGCGAACGTCGAGCGAGAGGTCGCGGATTGCCGGTTCGTCCTGGCCGGAGTAGCGCTTGGTGACGTCCCGATACGACACCGAAGCTGCTGGGCGCCCAGCCACCACTACGGCGATCCTACCGGCGCTATCATCCGCCGGCCGCGGTCGGTGCGCGGCTCTTTTTATGGCTACAGCGACGGCGATGAAGACCTACCAGGCGACTGCCCAGGACCGAGAGCGGGACTGGTACGTCGTCGACGCCGAGGGCAAGACCCTGGGGCGGCTGGCGACCCAGATCGCGGACGTCCTGCGGGGGAAGCGCAAGCCGACCTACACGCCGCATGTGGACGTCGGCGACTTCGTGATCGTCGTCAACGCCGGGAAGGTCGCCGTGACGGGAAACAAGCGCGAGGACAAGCGCTACTGGCGCCACAGCGGCTACCCCGGCGGGATCCGCTCCCGCACCCTCGGAGACCTGCTCGAGAAGCGGCCCGAGGAGGTCATCCGCAGGGCCGTCAAGGGAATGCTCCCCCGCAACCGGCTGGCCCGCCAGCAGCTTCGCAAGCTCAAGATCTATGCCGGCCCGGACCATCCTCACCAGGCCCAGAAGCCCGAAGAGCTTCCGATAGAGACCTAGATGCAGGACGAAGAGCAGCAGCAGCCCGAAGAGCAGACGCCAGAGCAGCAGCAGGCGGAGGAGCAGCAGGCCCCGGAGGAGCGTCCGCCGTCCGAGGGAGGCACCCCCGAGCGAGGCGAGGGAGAGTCCGCCGAGTCTCCGCCCGAGGAGGCGCTGGCCGAGGACGCAGCGGCCGAGGACGACACTCCGGCGGAGGAGGCGCCCGAGGACGAGACTCCTGAGTCCGCCGAGCGACCCCCGGCGTCCCCCGCCCAGCAGGGCGGCAAGAGGGAGGAGGTCGTCCCCGGCGCCGAGCTCGATCCGATCGCAATCGAGCCCGAGCGCGAGCTCGACGCCGAGGAGCGCGCCCGCCGGGAGGCCGAGGCGGAGGAGCGCGCCCGCCGGGAGCGCGAGTTGATCGGAGACGTCGAGGAGGTCGCTCCGGTCGCGGCGAAGCCCGCCAAGCTCTCGGGCGACGCCAGCTACGCGGCGACCGGCAAGCGCAAGTCATCCGTGGCCCGGGTGATCCTGCGGCCGGGCAGCGGCAGCATCGAGGTCAACAAGAGCAAGCTCGAGGACTACTTCCCGCGCTCATATCTGCAGTCGGTCGCCAAGCAGCCGCTCGTGCAGAGCGGCTACGAAGGAAGCGTCGACGTGCGGATCCGCGTACACGGCGGCGGCGTCTCCGGCCAGGCTGCGGCCATCCGCCACGGCATCGCCCGCGCCCTCTGCGACGTGGATCCGGCGCTGCGGCCCGAGCTCAAGCGCAGGGGAATGCTGACCCGCGACGCCCGGGTCAAGGAGCGCCGCAAGGCCGGCCTCAAGAAGGCCAGGAAACGGCCACAGTTCTCCAAGCGTTAGCGTCCGCCTGAGGTGGCGCAGAGAAGACTGTTCGGGACCGATGGCGTCCGGGGGCCCGTCGGTGAGCTGCTCACTCCGGATCTCGCCGTCCGGCTGGGACGGGCGGCGGCCCTGCAGGCCGACTCGGATCGCCCTCAGGTCCTGATCGTTCGCGACACCCGCGAGTCGGGGCCGATGCTGGAGGAGGCCCTGGCGGCCGGGGTCGCCGCCGGGGGAGGGGATGCCATGCTCGCCGGCGTCCTGCCCACGCCCGCCGCATCGGTGCTCGCTCGCCGGCTGAGTTTCGACCTGGCCGGGGTCGTGTCGGCGTCCCACAACCCGTTCGCGGACAACGGCATCAAGTTCTTCAACTCGCGCGGGCGGAAGCTCGATGACGGCTCCGAGGCCGCCATCGAGGCGCGCATGGACGCGCCGACCGGGGAGCGCGTCGGAGGCGTACGCACCCTTGAGGGTGCCTTCGACGACTACATCCGGGAGCTGCGGAGCCGCGTTCGCGCTCGATTTCTCGGGCATGCGAGTCGCCCTCGACTGCGCGAATGGAGCCACTTATCGGGCCGCCCCGGTGATCTTCGGCGCGCTTGGCGCCGAGCTCGAGCTGATCGGGGTCGAGCCGGATGGGCGCAACATCAACGCCGATCGCGGCTCCACGCACCCTGAGGCCCTCAGCGAGCTGGTCAGGGGGTCCGGTGCGCACATCGGATTCGCGTACGACGGCGACGGCGATCGGGTGCTCGCGGTGGATGGCGCCGGCCGTCCCCACGACGGCGATGACCTGATCGCCCTGATTGCGAGGGACCTGCAGGATCGGGGCGAGCTGGAGGGCGGGGTGGCGGTGACCGTGATGACCAACTTCGGCTTCCTGACGACGATGGAGGCCGCCGGGATCGAGGTCGCCCAGACGAGCGTCGGCGACCGTTACGTGATCGAGGCCCTGCTCGAGCGCGGGTGGCACCTGGGCGGCGAGCAGTCCGGGCACATCGTCTGGACGGAGTTCACCCCCACCGGCGACGGGATCGCCGCGTCCTTGCTGGCGCTTCGAGCCCTGGGCAGACGCCGCCTTGAAGATGTGGAGCCCTTTCGGCGCCTGCCGCAGCTTCTCGAGAACGTCCAAATCGCGGATCGGAGCGCAGTCGAGGAGGCGGCGCAGCTCTGGAGCGCCGTCGAGGAGGAGAACGAGAAGCTCGATGGCCGCGGCCGCGTGCTCGTCCGGCCGTCGGGCACCGAGTCCCTGCTGCGGGTGATGGTCGAGGCCCCCGACGAGGGGGAGTGCGAGGCAATCACTAGGCGGCTCGTCGACTTGGCCCAGCGCGAGCTCGCCTAGAAGGTTCCTCGGAAGGCCAGACCGGGCACTACTCTGTACCCCCCTTATGTGCGGCATCGTCGGATATGTGGGTGAGCGACCGTGCCGAGACCTGCTGATTGCCGGACTGGAGAAGCTCGAATACCGAGGCTATGACTCGGCCGGCGTTTCGGTGATCTCGGACGGCGAGATCGCCAGCGTGCGCGCGGTCGGCAATCTCGCCAACCTGCGCCAGGCCGTCGAGGAGCACTCCTCGAACGGTGCCGGCACCGTGGCGGTCGCCGCGCCCCCGGCCACCATCGGGCTGGGACACACCCGCTGGGCCACCCACGGACGGGTGACCGAGGAGAACGCCCACCCTCACGGCGACTGCGAGGACGAGATCCACATCGTCCTCAACGGGATCATCGAGAACCACGCGGAGCTGCGGCGTGACCTGCAGGCGGACGGCCACGAGTTCACCTCGGAGACCGACGCGGAGATCGTGTCCCACCTGATCGAGCGCCACTACGATGGCGACCTCACCGAGGCCGTGCGCCGCGCGTTCGGCGACCTCCGGGGGCATTACGCGTTTGTTGCGATACACCGCGATCACCCCGACACGCTGGTGGGCGCCCGCAAGGAATGCCCCCTCGTGGTCGGGCTGGGCGAGCACGAGAACTTTGTCGCCTCCGCGATCCCGGCCTTCCTCGCCGAGACCCGGACGTCGCTGGGGATCAAGAACGACGAGATCGTCACCATCCACAAGGGCGGCGTAACGATCACCGACGCCGAGGGCAACGTGCAGCAGCGCGAGCCCGAGGAGGTCACCTGGGACGAGGACGCGGCGGAGAAGGGCGGCTATCCGAGCTTCATGCTCAAGGAGATCCACGAGCAGCCGGACGCCGTCGCCGAGACGATCACGGACCGGCTGCCGACGCTCGATGGAGTCGACCTCTCCGACGTCGAGCTCGACGACGACTTCCTGCGCGACGTGGGTCGGATCGTGATCGTCGCCTGCGGGACCTCCTACCACGCGGGGCTGATCGGCCGCTACGCCATCGAGCGCTGGGCGCGGGTGCCCGTCGAGATGGACATCGCCTCGGAGTACCGCTACCGGGAGCCGGTCCACCGGCCGAACGACCTGGTCATTGGCATCACCCAGTCGGGGGAGACCGCGGACACCCTGGCGGCGATGAGGCTGGCGCGGGACGGCGGCTCCACGGTGCTGGCGATCACCAACGTGATGGGCAGCCAGGCCACCCGGGACGCGGACGCCGTGCTCTTCACCCGGTCTGGCATCGAGATCAGCGTGGCCGCGACCAAGACCTTCGTCAGCCAGGTCGCCGCGATGTACCTGCTCGGCCTTCGCCTGGCCGAGCTCCGCGGCACCCTGCCGCAGGCCCGGATTGCGGAGCTGGTAGCCGAGCTCAAGGGGCTTCCCTCGAAGCTCCAGGAGACGATCGTCGGCACCGAGAAGGACGTCAGGGCAATCGCCCGCTCGCAGCAGGACCAGCGCTTCTTCATGTACATCGGGCGCCACATCGGGCTCGCCGTCTGTCTCGAGGGCGCCCTGAAGCTGAAGGAGATCGCCTACATCCCGGCCGATGCCTATGCCGCCGGCGAGATGAAGCATGGGCCCATCGCGTTGCTGGACGAGTCGACGCCGGTCGTCGCCGTCGCCACCGACAGCCCCGTGGTCGAGAAGATCCTCTCCAACATGGAGGAGATCCGCGCCCGCGGCGCCGACGTGATCGCGGTCGCGACCGAGGGGTCGGACGAGATCGGCGAAGCCGCCGACCAGACCCTGTTCGTCCCGCGCACCGACTGGATCCTGCAGCCGATCGTGGCGATCGTGCCGCTCCAGCTGCTCGCGTACTACATCGCTTCCGAGAAGGGGCTGAATGTCGATCAGCCGCGCAACCTGGCCAAGACGGTCACGGTCGAGTAGCCCGGCTACGATTCCCGCCCTCGTGAAGCCTCGCGCCGTCGCTCTCCTGCTCGCCTGCGCCGCCGCGATGGCCGCGATCGTGATCGGCTGCGGTGGCGGCGGCGGCAGCAGCGGCAACGTCGACGTCGGCCCCGCCGCGGCGGTACCTCAGAACGCCGCGCTCTACCTCGACGGGACGGTGAAGCCGACCGGCTCCGCCGAAGTGGGCGCCCGGGCGGCCGCGGGGAAGATCATGGGCACCAACGACCCGGGCAGCAAGATCATCTCGCTGATCGAGCGGGAGGCCAAGGCGGACGGCCACCCAATCGACTACCAGCAGGATGTGGCGCCGTGGCTGGGGGAGAAGGCGGGCGTGTTCTTCACCAGCCTCGCCGCCAGCGCCCAGAAGGGGGCGGCGGTGGTGCAGACCACCGACGTGAACGCCTCGCTTGCCTTCGCTCGCAAGGCCTCGGGAGCGACCCCGACGAACCCCGCGCCGCAGAGCTACAAGGGGGTCTCGTATCAGACCGACCCGAGCCAGGCGGACAACGTGTTCGGAATCGTCGGCAACTTCCTCATCGAGGGCGACGTGGCCGGCTTCAGGGCCGCGGTGGACGCGTCCCAGGGCGAATCGCTCGGCGACTCGAGCGGCTTCAAGGATGCGATCGGAAACCTGCCCGGCGACCGGCTGGGGACGATCTACACGATCCCGAAGAACCTGCTGGGCGCTTTGGGTCCCGGGCAGATCGATGCGAGCAGCCGGCAGCTGCTCGAGAAAAGCGCGGGAGATTCGCTTGAGCAGCCGGTCTCCGGCGCTCTCACAGCCTCCGCGAGCAGCATCGATCTCGAGGCAACCGGAGGAAGCAACGGGGTTGACACCCCCCAGAGCTCCCTGATCGGCGACGTCCCCTCGCAGGCCTGGTTGGCGCTCGGGGCCGGCGACCTGGGCGAGGTTGTGAAGCGGACCCTCGATCAGGTCAAGGACAGCATCCCGAACTTCGATCAAGCCGTGCAGCAGCTCGAGGCGACCACCGGATCCTCGCTGGATCAGCTCACCGGCTCACTCGGCAACGCCGCGCTCTATGTGGAGGGCACGACGCAGTCCACCCTCACCGGCGCGCTCATAGTCCAGAGCAAGAACACCGACCTGACGGGCAGGCTCATCGACCAGCTGCGGGGCCTGCTCCAGATCGCCGGGAGCAGCGGGGTGAAGCCCCTGCATCTCTCCGGGGGAGGCAGCGGCTTCCAGATCAATGATCCGAGCGCCGCCCCGGCGCCGGTCGAGATCGCGCAGCAGGGAGAGCGGATCGTGATCGGCTACGGCGCCGGTTCGGCGGAGCGGACCCTGACTCCGGCGCAGACCCTGCAATCGACCCCCACCTTCTCCGCCGCTCAGGGCCAGCTCTCCAGCCTCGGTACCGACTTCTTCCTCGACCTCCCCTCGGTGTTCCGGCTCGCGGAGTCGACCGGCTCGAAGTCGGACCCGGATTACGTGCGGGCCAAGCCCTACCTCGATGCGCTGAGCTACGTGGTCACCGGCTCGGGCACGAAGGACGACCAGGCCGAGTTCAAGGCTGTCGTCGGCCTCAGGTAGGCACCGTGGCCCTTTCTGTCGGCATCGACCTGATCGAGATCGAGCGTGTGGAGCGCGCGCTGGAGCGCCGCCCGCGGCTGGCGAACCGGCTCTTCACCCCAGACGAGCTGGCCTACGCCCGCGCGCGCGCCCGTCCCGGTCGTCACCTGGCGGCTCGCTTCGCGGCCAAGGAGGCCGTGATCAAGGCACTGGGTCAGGGAGTCCCGCCCCGGCAGATCGAGGTCGTGAGCGGTGAGCCTCCCACGCTTCGGCTGTACGGCCAGGCGGCGGAGGCTGCCGGCGATGCCGAGATCGCAATCTCCTTGACGCATTCGCGTCATTCCGCCGCCGCTGTGGCGGTCACCGGATAGCGCGGGCCGGACCTACAGCCGGGGTACGCTGGCGGCCGATGGACGACTGGCTCGACCCCTGTCTCGACGCGGATGAGATGCGCGCCACCGATCGCTGGGCGATCCAGGATCGGGGAGTGGCCTCCCTGCAGTTGATGGAGACCGCCGGCCGGGCGGTCGCCGAGGCGGCGGCCGAGGTGGCGAGCTCCGGTAGGGCGGCCGTCGTCTGCGGCAAGGGCAACAACGGCGGAGACGGGCTGGTGGCGGCGCGCGTTCTGCGCGAAACGGGCTTCGCTGTAGATGCGCTGCTGCTCGCGCCGGGTGACCAGCTCTCCGAGGACGCCCGGGCCAACCTGGAGCGATTGGAGGGCGCGCGCCACGTCGACGCCGGAGAGCTGGGCGGCGGGATTGATGGAGCCGGGGTGGTCATCGATGCGATCTTCGGGACGGGGTTCGCGGGCGTCCCCCGCGATCCGGCCTCGTCGGCGATCGACGCGATGAATGAGGCGGACGCCCCGGTGGTGGCCACGGATATCCCCTCTGGAGTGAACGCGTCGACGGGGGAGGTAGAGGGCAAAGCGGTCGGGGCCGACGTGACCGTCACCTTCCACGCCCCCAAGCTCGGACACTGGGTCTCGCCGGGCAAGGAGCACACCGGCGAGCTCCGGGTGGCACCGATCGGGATTCCGGACGGGGCCCCTACACAGCCGAAGAGCGGGCTGATCACAACACGCGTGCTGGAGCTGGCACCGCACCGCGCAGCTGGATCAACGAAGTTCAGCTCCGGACAGGTCGTGGTCATCGGTGGTTCGCGCGGGCTCACAGGTGCCGTCTGCCTGTCGGCGCTGGGAGCGATCCGCGGGGGGGCGGGATACGCGACCGTGGCCGTGCCCGCGGATCTCGAGCCGATCTTCGAGACCAAGCTCACCGAGGTGATGTCGCTGGGCTGCGCAAGCCGCGAAGGGAGGCTTCGGCCCGCCGCGTCGGAGCAGATCCTTGGTGCCACCGAGCGTGCCGCCGGCGTCGTGCTCGGCTCCGGCATGGGCCGCGAGCAGGGCACCCAGCGCCTTGCGCGGGAGCTCACCCAGCGGATCGAGGCGCCTCTGGTCCTCGACGCCGACGGCCTCAACGCACACGGCGGCCGCATCGAAGAGCTCGCGGGGCGCAGCGGTCCGCTCGTCCTCACCCCGCATGCCGGAGAGATGGGTCGCCTGCTCGACCGGGCCTCCGCCGAGATCGATGCGAAGCGCGTCGAGAGCGCGCGCGAGGCGGCGCGGCGCAGCGGCGCCATCGTCTTGCTCAAGGGCGACGACTCGATCGTGACCGATGGCGACCGGCTCGCGGTGAACACGGTCTCCAGCCCGCAGCTCGCCACGGCGGGGACCGGCGACGTCCTCACCGGCGTCATCGCGGCGCTGATCGCGAGGGGCGTCGAGCCCTTCGCCGCCACCTGCGCGGCGGTGGTGGCCCATTCGCGCGCGGGGCGAGACGCCGGAGAGCGCGTCGGCCACGACGCGGTGATCGCGGGCGACGTCATCGACTCGATCCCGGCGGGGTTGGCGCACTGAGCATGGCCGAGCGGATCGGCCGGGCGCTGGCGATCGTCGACGTCGGGGCCGTCGAGCGAAACTGCCGGACGCTCAATGAGCATGTCGGCCAGGGCACCGAGCTGTGCGCGGTGGTCAAGGCCAACGGATACGGCCACGGGGCCGCCGCCTGCGCAGCCGCGGCGATGCGCGGGGGGGCTACCCGGCTCGCGGTCGCCGCCGCGCCCGAAGCGGACGAGCTCCGTCTGTACTTTCCCGATGTCCCGATCCTGGTGATGGGCGCGCTCACCGAGGAGGAGCTGCGCACCGCGCTGGCCGCCCGAGCGGAGGTGGCGATTTGGCGGGAGGGGTTCAGGGAGCTCTGCTCGCGCGTCGCCGGGGAGCTCGGCCAGACGGCGGCTGTGCACGTCAAGCTCGACAGCGGGATGGGGAGGCTCGGGGAGCGAGATCCGGCCACGCTGATCGAGCTGGCCCGC
Source organism: uncultured Solirubrobacterales bacterium (assembly GCA_963695675.1). GTDB lineage: Bacteria > Actinomycetota > Thermoleophilia > Solirubrobacterales > 70-9 > DASUPK01. Next base: position 235,336 of record CAVOGY010000005.1, on the reverse strand, counting down.
GCCTGCGCCTCGGATAACGCCCTCGAGCTGGCCGGCGTCTGGACCCACTTCGCCACCGCCGACGATCCCGGCGACGAGTATCTCGCCGAGCAGCTTGCGGCCTTCCGCCCGGTCGCCGAGGCGGTGCGGGAGATCGCCCCGGCGTGCACCGTCCACGCCGCGAACAGCGCGGCGACGCTCCGTGACCCGGCCACCCACTTCGACATGGTGCGCTGCGGGATCGCCATTTACGGCCTCGATCCGTTCCACCACGATCCCGCCGACCATGGCCTCGAGCCGGCGCTCGAGCTCCGCTCGTACGTCGCAGACGTGAAGCGCTTCGAGCGCGGGGCGAGCGCGGGATATGGCCGGACCTGGCGGGCGCCGGGGGACACCTGGGTGGGAGTGCTCCCGATCGGCTACGGGGACGGGATAAGACGCGGTCTCTCCAACAACGGGGAGGCGCTCGTCGGAGGCCGTCGCTATCCGCTGGTCGGGACGGTCTCGATGGACAACGTCACGATCGACCTGGGACCTGACACGCACGTCGAGCCCGGCGCGCCCGCCGTCTTCATCGGCCCGCAGGGCTCGGAGCGGATTCTCGCCGAGGAAATGGCGACTCGGCTCGCGACGATCAACTACGAGGTCACCTGCGGGATCTCCCAACGGGTGCCGCGGGAGTTCCGGGAATGAGCAATCGCTTCGGGGCTCTCGACGCCGCCCCCTCGATCGCCGCGGCGCGCGCTGCGCTCGAGCAGGGAGGCCGGGCCTGGATCGTGGGCGGTGCTATCCGGGATGCCCTGCTCTCCAAGCAGGTCGCGGACGCCGACCTGGCGGTCGAGCCGAGCAGCGAGCAGAGCGCGGCGCGGGCGATCGCGAGGGTGGCGGGCGGCTCGGCATTTCCGCTCTCGGAGAAGCACGCGACCTGGCGCGCGGTCGCACCGACGGACGGCTGGCACGTCGATGTGGCCGCCCTGCGCGCCGGGACGATCGAAGACGATCTGCGGGCCCGCGACTTCACCATCAACGCGATCGCGATTCCGCTGGGGGGCGGCGAGCCGATCGACCCGACCGGGGGCATCTCGGACTCCGAGGCCCACCTGCTCCGCGTGGCGTCCGAGGGGGCGTTTCGCGACGACCCGATCCGGCTGCTTCGCGCCGCGAGGCTCTCGGCCGCGCACGGTCTCTCCATCGAACCGGGGACGGCCGAGCTCGCCCGCTCCGACGCGAGCCAGGCCGCCGAACCGGCCGGGGAGCGGCAGTTCGCGGAACTTCGCGGCATCGTCGCCGGGCCGGACCCGCTGCGCGGGATCGGGCTGATGGACGAGCTCGACCTCACGCCGGTAGTCCTGCCCGAGCTGGATGCCCTCCGAGGCGTCGTCCAGAACCCGAATCATCACCTCGACGTCCTCGGGCACACGCTGGCGGTGCTCGAGGAATGGCTCGGCCTCGAGGCCGACCTGGGCGCCTTCGCCGGCGAGGAGGGGGCCGAGATCGAGCGTTTCCTCGCCGAGCCCCTCGCCGACGAGCTCACCCGGCGGGACGCGCTCCGCTTCGGGGCCCTCTTCCACGACCTCGGCAAGCCGGAGACGCGCTCGGAGGGCGCCTACGTGACCTTCATCGGCCACGACGAGGTCGGCGCGCAGATCGTCGCCGGGATCGGGCGGCGCCTGCGCGTGAGCCGGAAGCTGACCACTCACCTTCAGGGGCTTGCCCTGCACCATCTGCGCCTTGGCTTTCTGATCCACCAGCGGCCGTTGTCCCGGCGAGCCGTCTACGACTACCTGGTGGCAACCGAGCCGGTATCGGCGGACGTCACCCTGCTCAGCGTCGCCGACAGGCTTGCCGCACGCGGGGAGGGCCCCCTCGCAATCCCGGAGATGGTCGAGGCCCACCTGGACCTGGCCCGCGAGATGCTTCGCGACGCCCTCGCCTGGCATCGCGATGGTCCGCCGCGACCCCCGATCTCGGGGGACGAGCTGGCCGCGGAGCTCGGCCTCGAGCCTGGCCCGGAGATGGGCCGCTTGCTGGAGGAGCTTCGCGCCGAGGCCTTCACTGGCGAGATCAGCGGCCGAGGCGAGGCGCTCGAGCGGGCCAGACAGCTCCGTTAGCCGGAGCTCAGATTCGCTGGTCGCTCGTCTTCTTGGGGGTCGATAGCCTGCCGCCGTGTATTCGGATCCCGATTGTCTGTTCTGCGGCATCATCGCCGGCTCCATTCCGAGTGAGACGATCGATTCCGACGACCGGACAGTCGCCTTCATGGACATCAATCCGGCGACCCCGGGGCACTCGCTTGTCGTGCCGCGGGAGCACACCGCCGACCTGCTCGAGGTCGGGGCGGACGATCTCTCCGCGACGATCCTCGCCGCTCAGCGCCTTGCGAAGCGGATGAAGAGCGTCCTCGGCGCGGACGGGATCAACCTGATCAACGCCTGCGGAGCCGTCGCCTGGCAGACCGTCTTCCACTTTCACATCCACGTTGTCCCTCGATACGAGGATGATCCGCTCAAGCTTCCGTGGGTGCCCGCGCCCGGGGATGCCGACGAGATCGCCCAGGTCGCCCGGAGACTGCGAGGAGAAGATGGCTGAAACGGAGACGAACACCGCCCCGATCAGGCTGGAGCGAGAGGGCAACGTCGCGGTGATCGTGCTGGAGAACCCGCCGCTCAACCTGTTCGGCGATGACGCCTGGGAGGCGCTCGTCTCTTGCATCAAGGAGGTCGAGGGCTCGGACGCGAGGGCGCTGGTCTGGCGTGCCGAGGGGGACATCTTCACCGGCGGCGCGGACGTGCACAGCTTCCAGCGGGTGGTCGACGAGGGCGAAGCCTCCCACTCGTTCGCCTCGCTGATCCCGGTCGTGCGCCAGCTGGAGGAGCTGCCGATTCCGACCCTCGCATTGGTGCATGGCCTCTGCCTGACGGCCGGCCTCGAGATTTCCCTTGGCTGCGACATGATCTGGGCGACGGAATCGGCGCGCTTCGGGCTCGTCGAGGCGACCGTGGGGCTGACTCCCGGGGCGGGCGGAACCCAGCGGATGGCCGAGCGCTCGGGGCCGGCGCGAGCCGCCGAGTTCGTGATGAGCGGCGGCCTCTACGACGCCTCGACGCTGGAGCGGTGGAACGTCGTCAGCCGCGTCGTACCCGACGACCAGCTGCTCGAGAAGGGCATGAAGTTCGCTCACCGTCTCGCGGACGGACCGACGATCGCCCACGGCGCGACCAAGCAGATCATCCGCGCATACCGAGAGGGCGGCGTAAACGAGGCGGATCGGGTCACCCCCGAGGTCTTCGCGGAGCTGTTCGCCTCTAAGGACCTCAAGAACGCGGTGGCGAGCTTCCTCGCCGAGGGGCCCGGCAAGGCGACATTCGAGGGGCGTTAGAGGGAAGCGCTACCCTGGCCGGCCGCATGGCGAAGGAAGAGAAAATCGAGATGGAAGGCGAGATCACCGAGGCGCTCCCCAACACGATGTTCCGCGTCAAGTTGGACAACGGCCACGACGTTCTTGGCCACATCTCGGGCAAGATGCGCCGGCACTACATCCGCATCCTGCCGGGTGATCGAGTCAAGATCGAGCTCTCTCCTTACGACCTCGATCGCGGGCGAATCACCTACCGCTACAAGTAGTCCTGGCGCGCGAGGCCCTAAACTCGCCCCAGGGTCACAGCGAGGAGGGTTTCCGATGAGGGCAGCAAAGGTGTTGGCAGTGTTGGCGATCGCGGCGCTGGGGATCGGCTCGTTCAGCGCGGTGGCGCTGGCGGCGAAGAAGAAGAAGACCGCCGTGATCTTCTTCAACCAAAGCCCCAAGATCGGCAAAAGCGGCAAGGTGAACGCGAAGGGATCGCTGAATACGGTCAGCGCCTGCGAGCCGAACCGGTCGATGAGGCTTCAGGTACTGGATACGAACGGCGTGGTCCTCACGACGCTGGACGGTTCTACGTCCGATGCGAGCGGGAACTGGACACTGTCCGGCCAGCTTCCCAAGACACTGCCGGCCGGTACGAACTCTGTGCGGGTGAAGGCGAAGAAGCGGACCGTCGGGAAGTTCGTCTGCCAGGCGGGAGTCTCGCCGAATGTAGCGATTCCGGCGGCATAGCCGGGCAAGACGAGCTCAAGACCAGGATTGAGTTGAGCGGCGCCGCTACCACCTGGAGTGGGCAATACGAGGTGTTCAGCTGAGGTATGAGCGCGGCGCGGCCGGATCCGGCTCGACGAGCTCGGTGATCAACGACGACCAGCCGAACTCGCGGGCGCCGAGGCCCTCGCCCGTGTGCGGCTCGTAGAACTCGCGCAGCCGTTCCCTGGCGACCGCTCCGGCGAGGAGATTGGTCATCTCGAGCGCCTCGGGCTCGTATCCACTTCGCAGCAGGCCGATCCAGATCAGCCAAGCGGAGTTGATCCAGGTCGGGCCGCGCCAGTAGAGGCGCCGCAGCGGCGCCCTCCACCTCCGCGGTTCGAAGCTGGGCTCCTGGGCCGATACCGAGGTCGGTGGGTAGGGGAGCCAGTACTTGCGCGGGTCGAGCAGGTGCTCCTCGACCAGGCGTCTGCCGATCTCCTCGGGCAGGTCAGGGAGCGCCAGGGGGGCGAGCGCGGACCAGGTGGACACCCGGATGCGGCGGTCGCCCCCGATCGGGTCGGTGTCATCCAGCCTGGCGACCTCACCGCGGGCGGTGTCGAGGAAGAGCCCGCGGCGGTCGTCCCAGAGACGGGCGACCAGGGCGGGGGTGATCGAAGGCTCTCCGGCCGCGAGCCGGGCGAGGCACCAGAGGACGTTGGTGACGACCTCGCACATCAGCGGGCCACCGGCCGCCAGGACCCGGCGCGCATCCCAGCCGTACCTGCGGTTCCGTGCGATCAGGAACGGGAACAGAGGCCTGGCGTGGGCGCGGAGGCCCCAGACGGCGTCGAACTTCGAGGAGGAGTCGAGACCCGACTCGTCGGGCTGAACAATCCAGAGCAGGCCGTCCCCGTCGAGGTCGCGGTTCGACTCGAGCCAGCGGTGATGGGCGTCGATGCGAGGCTCTCGTGCGGGGTCGCCGACGGCGATCCGCCAGGCCCAGGCGAGTAGCGGAGGCTGGATGGTGGAGGTACTGGGGGCGCTCCGCGACGTGACGTTGTAGGTCCAGCGCCGCTGCCAGTCGACCGGGCGGTCCCAGAAGATCGTGTGCCCGATGAACCCATCGCCGCGGCCGCCGTCGAGCAGGCTGCGCAGCTCGCTCTCCGCGCGGATCGCGTCGAAGCGCCGCCAGACGATCGCGTGAAAGCAGGAGTCCCAGTACCACTGCCACGGGTAGTGGCTCGGGCTCGGCCGCGAGTAGGCGAAGCGGATGCCATGGCGCTCGCCCTCGATCCAGCTCTGCCGGAGTGTGTGCTCGGCGATCCTGAGGACGCGGTCGCGACGGTCCGCCTCCACCACCTGCGGCAAGCCTGCGCTCAAAACGTCATCCGCCGCATGCCGCGCAGGGCAAAGAAGGTGAGCACGGCAGCCAGGCCGAAGAGCGCCAGGTACCCGGGCCAGGTATCGCCCCAGGTCACGGATCCGACGAAGCCCTGCCGCGCCGCCTCGACCACCTGGGTCACGGGGTTGATCCGAGCGACGGTCTGCAGCCAGCCGGTGAGCAGCTCCAGCGGTGCGTAGGCGGTTGTCAACAGGACCGCCAGGAACATCCCGACCTGCATCACCGGTGCGGCGGACTGGGTGCGGAAACGGAAGGCCAGCGAAGTCCCCCACGTCGCGGCAACCACGGCCATCCCCATGACCAAGCTCACGGCAATCAGCAGGCCGAGCAGTCCCGGCCAGTGGACGCCGACGACCAACCCGACGATCAGCAGGAAAGACGCCGGCAGCAGCGAGCGCAGGCTCGCCGAGAGCACCAGCCCCGCGAGCAGGACCGGGCGGGGGGCCGGGGAGGCAAGCAGCCGGTCGAACCACCCCTGCTCGATGTCGCGGGCCAGATTGACCCCAGTGGCGGCGCCACTGAAGGCTGCGCCCTGGAGCAGGCTGACCGGGATCAGGAAGCTCTGGTAGCTGTGCGTGGTGAACCCGGGCAGCAGCGTCAGGCTCCCGAATACGCTCGTCAGACCGAGGAAGAAGATGGTCGGCGCGAGCACGCCGGGGATCGCCGCCCCAGGCACCCTGGTGATCTCGTTCAGGGCCCTCCTGACGAGGGCGGTGACCGTGGCCGCCGAGCGCTGCCAGCTCATAAGCCCCTCCGCAACCTCCCCCGCATCGCGGCGGCGCAGAGCAAGAAGCCGAGCGCCCCGACCCCGATCACCGAAGCGATCGCCTTCAGCTGGGTCGTTGCCGACCAGCCGTCGATGATTGGCTCGCGGATGCCGTTGACGATGAAGCTGAGCGGGTTGTATTGCGCGACCCAGGAGGCAGGCTCCAGCATCAGGTTCGCCGGAAAGAACGCGTCCGAGAGGAAGAGGATCACGAAGACGAGGGGGAAGATCCCCTGCACCACACTCGCGCTGTTCGAGCGGAGCGCGATCGCCGCGCCGATTGCCCCGAATGCCAGTGCGGAGACCGCGGTCAGCACGACGATCCAGATCACGGCGGGCACGCCCTCATGGATGCTGGCCCCGAAGATCAGCCCGAGCACGATGAAGTAGACGGCGATGATCGCCCCCAGCACCGCCGTTGCGATCAGCCTGCCTAGGACGACCGAGGAGCGCGAGATCGGCGCCGCGTAGAGGCGATCGGTGAACCTCATCTCCATGTCGATCGCAAACGCGATCGCCCCGGAGTTGCCGGTCATCATCACCGACTGGACGATCGCTCCGGCGAGCATGAAGGAGAGGAAGTTGGTGACCGGAGGGAACTGCGGTAGGTCGACGGCCCGCCCGGCCCCTGCGGTCTGGATTGCCAGCAGGGCGGTCGGGAAGATGACGAGCGGGGCGGCGAGCTGCGGCCGCCTGAGCGTCTGCATGACCGACCGTCTCCCCAGGGCGAGGACCACCCGGGCGTTGGCCGCCAGCCTCTGGATCACTCGGCAGCGGCCTCCAAGTCGCCGGTTTCCTCCTGCGCCCCCTCGAGGTGCTGGCCGGTCTTCTGCACGAAGACGTCGTCGAGCGTGGGCTGCACCAGGTCCAGGGACTCGACGTCGAGCCCCTCCCTGTTCAGGGCAACGACGATCGGCCCGATCTCCGAGCTGCCGTTCTGGAGCTCGACCATCAACGTCCCGTCGCGGACGGGCAGAGGCCGTCCGAAGCGCGACAGCACCTGCTCCGCGCGCGACTCGTTCCCTTGCTGGTCGACGAGGCAGAGCTCGAGGTGCGGTCTCCCGACCTCCGCCTTCAGCGCCTGCGGTGTCCCCTCCGCGACTAGCGTCCCGCCGGAGATGATCCCGAGCTGGTCGGCGAGCTGGTCTGCCTCCTCGAGGTACTGCGTGGTGAGGAAGACCGTCGTCCCCTCCTGGTTCAGCTTGCGTACCTCCTCCCAGATCGCCTTGCGGCTGACCGGATCGAGCCCGGTGGTCGGTTCGTCGAGAAAGAGGACCTCCGGCGTGGGGATGAGCGCGGCGGCCAGGTCAAGACGCCTCCGCATGCCGCCCGAGTAGGTCCCGACGCGGCGATCGGCGGCCAGCGTGAGCCCGACACGGTCGAGCAGCCACTGGCCCTTCAGCGCGCCCTCCCTCCTCGAGATGCCGTGGAGGGTCGCCTGCAGCTCGAGGAGCTCACGGCCGGTCATCAGCGGGTCCAGCGCCGCCTCCTGCAGAGCGACGCCGATCTTCCGCCGGACCGCCCCGGGGTCCTCTGCCACGTCGAAGCCCGCGACCACGGCCCGGCCTCCGGTGGGCCGAAGCAGCGTGGTCAGCATCCGGACCATGGTCGTCTTACCGGCCCCATTTGGGCCCAGGAAGCCGTAGATCTCGCCCCCCGCCACCTCGAGATCGACGCCGTCGACGGCTTTGATGCCGCCCTCGAACTCGCGCGCGAGCTGATGCGTCTCGATTGCGGCCACGGTGGGACCAAGATAACCGGCGGCCGCAACCGGGCCGGAGGCTCGTCACAGAGTGCTAAGCGACCGCTTCCGGGCGCAGCTCCACGAATTCCCGCTCGGTGGCCCGCTCGAGGGCCTCGGCGGCGTCAAGGAGCAGTGGGTCGGAGCCCCAGGGGCCGAGCAGCTGCAGCGCGACCGGCATGCCGGCGTCGAGGCCGACCGGCACGCTCACTCCCGGCACGCCGGTCAGGTTGCCGATCACGCCGTGCCGGGCATTGCCGGCGTCGGCCGAAGACAGGCCGGAGGGCAGCTCGATCGTCGGATCGGCAAGGGGAGGGGCCACCGCTGGGACCGTGGGCCAGGCGATCAGGTCGATGCGGTCGAAGAGCCCCGCCAGGGTGCGCCGCGCCTGGGCACGCGCGAGAAAGGCACGCGCGGTGAGGGTGCCCGGAAGTACTGCCCGCAACTTCAGAACGCCGCGGTTGATCACCCCGAGCTCCTCCGGAAGGGCATTGACGTTTTGCGGTGTCAGGTGAGCGACCTGCTCCGAGTGCGCGACCAGCACGGCGGCGGGGAGGATCAGCTCCTGGCCCGGGATCTCGACGTCGAGCACCTCGCCGTCCACCTCCGCCCTCAGTAACTCGAGCGCCGAGTCGCAGGCCTCTCGGACCCCGGGGGCACTGTCGGTCCAGTACGGGTCCCGGATCACGCCGATCCTCAATCCACTCGGCCTGCTGGCGGGAAGGTCCTCGCGGAACAGGGCGGAGGCGAGCAGCCGGCAATCGGCCGCGTCGCGGCAGAGGGGACCCGAGACGATCGTCACGGTGTTCGGGATGTGGTGTCCCTCCATCGCCGAGCGGCCGAAGGTCGGCTTGAGCCCGGTTAGCCCGCAATACGCCGCCGGGTAGCGAATGGAACCCAGCCCGTCGGCGCCCACCGCGCCCGAGACCAGCCCTCCGGCGACCGACGCGGCCGGTCCGCTCGAGGAGCCACCCGGGCACCGCACCAGATCCCAGGGGTTATGGGTCGGTCCGTAGACCGAGGTGTTGCCGGTACTGCCCGACCCCAGCTCGTGCATGTTGCCCACCCCGGCGATCACCGCACCGGCATCCCGGAGCGCGCGGTAGGGGCCGGACTCGCCCGGCACCAGACTGACGCCGGGCACCGCCGCAGCGCCGACCGTCTCCGCCCGCCAGGGGAGCGCCCACTCGTCCTTGATCACGACAGGGACGCCTCGAAGCGGGCCATGGGGAGCCCGGTCGAGCATCTCCCGCGACTGCTCCGGAAACGTCGCGACGATCGCGTTCAACTCCGGATTTCGCTCCTCGATGCGGGCCAGGCAAGCATCGAAGAGTTCCCCGGGATCGAGCTCGCCCGCTGCGATGCCGGCTGCCTGCTCTCTGAGCGGCAGATCGAGGGCGCTCATCTGGGGGGAGGAGCGGAGACGTCGGCGTCAAGCTCGGGCTCCACTCCGTCCAGCTCCGCGTCTCGAAGCATGCTCATGCCCGGTTCCCAGATTGACCAGACGCCGGCCATGACGGCGCGCTCGGTCTCGTCCGCCTCGATACCGAACGTCTCAACCGCAGCCGCCAAATAGCGCTGGAATGGGGACCCCGCTTCCACGGATGGCGAACCCTACCGACCGGCCACCAGATCGCCGCCGCGGCCGCCCAAGGTGAAACGGGTTGCTCCTCGGCTTCGCCTCGGACCACCCTCGCATCAAGCGGCTTCCGCTGCTCCAGATGCCGCGGCCTGGCCGCCGCTTGCAAGGAAACCCCGCAACACTCCTGGAAATGGCGTGTTCAATGAAGTCCATGGGCGATGCTCACGCTTTCGCGCGCCTGCACACGCTCGGCGTGGCAATCGCCGTCGCCGTATTCGCGGCGCTGCTCGCCACTGCGCTCGACACCGGAAAGGCCGGAGCCGCGCCGCGGGTCGTGGTGCTCGGTGCGGCGGCTCCGGCGACGCCCTCTTGCCCAGGGACCTGCCAGGCGGTTGGAAAGACGACGGGCTTCCAGACTTCGATCACGGGCGCCAGGAACCCCTTTGTGGTCCCCTCCAAGGGGCGGATCGTGGCCTGGTCGATCAAGACAGGGGCCCCGAGCACCAAGCCGAACCCCAACAACAACAACCAGAGCGACCTCGACTTCTTCAATAAGACCTTCGGTGGGACGCCGAAGGCCAGGATCTCGGTCCTCAAGCCGATCATGAAGGAGATCAAGGCCGGCCACCCGATCTACAAGCTCAAGTCCCAATCGCCGGTTGAGGACCTGAGCGGCTTCCTCGGACAGACGACCACGTTCACGCTCGACTCCCCGCTGCGGGTGAAGCCGAACAACATCGTGGCATTGACCGTTCCGACCTGGGCGCCGGCTTTCGCGATCAATCAGAGTGCCGACACCAAGTGGCAGGCGAGCCGCAAGCGGGGGAAGTGCAACGCGACTGCGGACATCCTCGCTGGCACCCCGCAAGAAGCGGTTGATTCGCAGCGCACTTACGGCTGTACCTACAAGACCGCCCGCCTGCTCTACTCCGCGACCGTGGTCGCGGAGCCGAATCAGGCGCCGCCTAAGAAGAAGAAGTAACGGCGGCCACCCGCTGGCCTGCGGCTCTGCTCGCCGCGGTGCGAGAGATAGCGGGCCCGCGGCTCACGCGGAGCCGTCGAGGGCCGGCTGGCGGAGCCCGCAGTAGGGGCAGTCGCTGACGTCGAGCCCGATCAGCTGGTTGCACCGCCGGCAGATGCGCAGGTTCTCGGGCGTCCTCACCAGAGCGGACTCCGAGGGGGCAAGGGGCAGGGTCGCCGCCACGACGTGCATTTCCTCACCCGTCTCGCGGTCGACATAGACGCCGTCGCGCCTCACCTTGGCGAGGGCCTCTCGGCCAGACGCCGGGGCTCTCAATCGATACGTCTGCTCCGGGTTCTGCACGGCGGGGACCATAACGCGATTGGCGGGCGGGGCGGTCGCGATGGCGAGTAGGGCATGGCGTGGCTTGGCTACTCGCGGCGCGACCGCCGCGACCGCCAATACCGTGCTGCCATGCGAATCCTGATCTTTCACGGTTATCTGCTTCACGGCACCGGCAGCAACGTCTACAACGCGAGCCTCGCCCAGGCGCTCGCGCGGCAAGGTCATGAGGTTCATCTGCTTTGTCAGGACCGCACGGTTTCCGAGCAGGACTGGGTCGACGCCGTGGGCGACTGGGGGGGCGGCGAGCTTCGCGTCCGGCAGGTCCGCGAGGCCGGTCACCCGGGCAGCATCACGGCCTACAGGCCGGAGATCGGCGGCCTGCTGCCCGTGTACGTGCTCGACCGCTACGAGGGCTTCGAGGTGAAGACGTTCCCCGACCTGACCGACGCCGAGCTCGACCGGTACCTGGACGCGAACGTGGCGGCGGTGCACGACGTCGTCGCGGCAGCGGGAGAACCCGAGGCGGCGCTCGCCAACCACCTGATCATGGGTCCCGTGATCCTCGCCAGGGCCGGGCTGCGCTTTGCGATCAAGGTCCACGGCTCGGATCTCTCCTACACGGTCGCTCCTCATCCGGAGCGGTTCGTCCCCTACGCGCGGGAGGGGACCGACGCGGCGGCCGGCATCCTCGCCGGGTCCGCCCACACCGCGGAGGTGCTCTACGAGACGGTCCCGGACCCGGCGCTGCCCGAGCGCACCCGGCTCGGTCCGCCAGGCGTGGACGTCCACCGCTTCCGTCCCCATCCGCCCGCCGAGGCGCTCCTCAACCTGGAGCTGCTCGCGGAGCGGCTCGAATCGGAGCTGCCCGGTGCGGCCGAGGGCCGGGACTCGTTCGGGCGCGACGGCCCGGCCATCGCCGCGGCCCTGCGGGGCTGGGCCGAGGGTGATCCGCGAGTGCTGTTCGTCGGCAAGTTCATGGTCAGCAAGGGCGTCGACCTGCTGGCGGCGGCCTGGCCGCTGGTCCATCGCGAGCGGCGCGCCGCGGGGGCGAGCTCACCGCGGCTTCACTTCGTCGGCTTCGGCGCGTACGAAGCCGGCCTGCGCGCTCTCGTCGAGGCACTCGACCGGGGCGATCTCGAAGGCGCCCGCCGGGTGGCCGCCAGGGGCCGCGGCTACGAGGGCATCGAGAAGGCCCCGCTGCCGATCCTCACCGGCTTCCTCAGCCACCCTCCCGATGGCTACGCGGACGCAGCGCGCGAGGCTGCCGGCTCGATCCTGATCGGCGGCCGGCTCGCCCATGACGAGGTCGCCGACGTGATGCCCGCCGCCGACACCTTCGCAATGACCAGCACCTGGCCAGAGGCCTTCGGCATGGTGCCGGCCGAGTCGGCAGCCTGCGGGGTACCGCCGGTCTCCGCGGATCACTCCGGGATGCGCGAGGTATCGCTTCTGCTCGGGGAGGCGATCGATCCCGACCTCGTCCCGCTGCTCAGCTTCTCGGTGGGCCCCGCGGCCGTCACCGACCTGGCCGATCGGCTCTGCGGCTGGCTGGCGCTCGATCCCGAGCGCCGCCGGGAGGCGGGCCTCGCCCTGGCGAGGCGGGTGGACGAGCTCTGGAGCTGGGAGGGAGTGGCCCGGACGGTGATCGCCGCCTCCCGCGGCGAGCTCGAGGGGCTCCCGCCGGTCGCAATTTGAGGGCGTGCCCTAGGACGGGCTGCTTCAGATTCCCTGAATACAATTCCGCGCGATGCGGGGCGTCCCGATTCCCAAGCTGATCGCCGCGGTAATCGTTCTCACCATCGTCACCTCGGTGATCATGCTGATCCCGAACTGGGATGGCGAGCAGGGGTCCACGGCGGCCCACAAGATCGACACGCTGCTCGACGTGATGATCGTCCTCTCGTCGTTCGTCTTCTCGATCGTCATGGTGATGCTCGTCTACTCGCTGTGGCGCTGGCGGGCGAAGCCAGGCGACGAGTCCGACGGGGCGCCGATCCACGGCAACACCCGGCTCGAGATCACCTGGACGGTGATCCCGACCGTGATCGTGCTGTTCGGCGCGATCTACTCCTGGATCACGCTCTCGGACATCGAGGCTCACGACCCGAACCGAATGGTCGTGGACGTCTACGGCCAGCAGTACGAGTGGCACTTCAACTACCCCGAGCAGGGGGTCACCTCGCGCGAGCTCCACGTCCCCGTGGACCGCCAGACCGAGTTCCGGCTGCACTCGCTCGACGTGATCCACTCGTTCTGGGTGCCGGAGTGGCGCATCAAGAAAGACGCCGTTCCCGGGATCAACACGCATGCGTTCGTGACGCCGGACCGGACGGGGAATTTCACCCTCGTGTGCACGGAGCTCTGCGGCTTCGGCCACGCCACGATGAGGGCCCCGGTGAAGGTGGAGGACTCCCAGGCGGCCTTTGACCAATGGGCGACCACCCAGCCACCGATCCAGCCCAGCGAGCCGAAGCCCGGCGAGACGACCCCCAAGCAGGTGAGGCAATGAGTCGCCGGATGATTGGGATAATTGCCGCGATGGAAGGATGGCGGGAGTGACTGCGGCTCTGTTCAGACGGCCGGGCTGGTGGCGAGCCCTGACCTACACGATCATCGCCGGCGCATTCGGCTTCGCCTTGGTCGTGGTGCTTCGAAAGATCTCGGGGCTGCCGGCGTTCCAGACCGAGCAGACCGGCTACCCGCAGGTGATCGTGCCCGCGATCACGGCCCCGCTCGGCTTCCTGATCGGGATCGGCTGCTTCGACTACTGGTTCCGCTGGGCGATCGGGGCCCCGACCTTCCCGGCCGAGCGGGAGCACGAGAACCACGGCGCGTACAGCTGGCGCGACTACTTCAAGGTCAACACCGACCACAAGGTCATCGGGATCCAGTACATATGCACGACCTTCTTTTTCTTCTTCGTCGGCGGCCTGATGGCGATGATCATGCGCGCCGAGCTCGCCCAGCCCGGGACCCAGATCGTGGACCCGAGCACCTTCAACGGGCTGTTTTCGACGCACGCCGCGATCATGATCTTCGTCTTCGTGATCCCGGCCTTCTCCGGGATCGCCAACTACGTCCTGCCGCTGATGATCGGCGCGCCGGACATGGCGTTCCCCCGGCTCAATGCCCTGAGCTACTGGATGCTGCCGATCGCGGGTGTGCTCTTCGTGGGGAGCTTCCTCGCACCCGGCGGCGCGTTCGACGCGGGATGGACCGGTTACGCGCCGCTCTCCACCGGCGCGCCGTTAGGCCAGTCCTTCTTCAACCTCGGGGTCCAGTTCGCCGGCGCCTCGTCGATCGCCACCGCGCTCAACTTCCTGGTCACGATCGTGACCATGCGGGCGCCGGGCATGAACTTCTGGCGCCTGCCCCTGCTGGTCTGGGCGAACCTCTCGACCTCTCTGCTGGTGGTTGCCGCGACGCCGTTCATCGCCGGCGTGCAGTTCATGGTCCTCTTCGACCGCATCCTGCACACCAACTTCTTCCAGGCGGCCTTCGGTGGCGACGTGATCAGCTACCAGCACATCTTCTGGTTCTACTCGCATCCGGCCGTCTACATCATGATGCTGCCGGGTTTCGGGATCGTCAGCGAGGTGATCTCCTCGCATTCCCGCAAGCCGATCTTCGGTTACCGCCTGATGGCCCTGGCGCTGATCGGGATCGTGGTGCTCTCCTACTCGGTCTGGGCCCACCACATGTTCGTCGCCGGGATGTTCAGCTGGCTGCGCGTGCCGATGATGATCACCACGCTGTTGATTGCGGTACCCACCGGCATCAAGATTTTCTCCTGGCTCGGGACGCTGTTCTACGGGGTGATTCAGCTGAGATCGACGGCGATGCTCTTCGCCCTGGGCTTCATCGCCACGTTCACGATCGGCGGGATCTCGGGGGTGATGCTCGGGATGATCCCAATCGACATCCACGTCTCCGACACCTACTTCGTCGTCGCCCACATCCACTTCGTGCTCTTCGGCGGCTCCGTGTTCACGATCTTCGCCGGCATCTACCACTGGTTCCCCAAGATGACCGGGCGGATGTACGACGAGCGGCTCGGCCGCATCCACTTCTGGTTCACGCTGGTCGGGATGCTCGGCACGTTCATCCCAATGCACTGGATCGGCATGGAGGGGATGCCGCGCCGCGTCGCCGACTACTCAGCCACCTTTGGCGACTGGAACCTGTTCATCTCGATCTGCGCGTTCGTGCTCGGCGCCGCCCAGCTGATCTTCCTCTACAACATGATCGTCAGCTGGCGCTACGGGCCGAAGGCGGGGCCGAACCCATGGCGCGCCAAGACGATCGAGTGGCAGGTCTCCTCGCCGCCGCCGGTCTTCAACTTCGATGAGATCCCGCGAGTCGTCGGCGGGCCGTACGAATTCGGCGTTCCCGGCGCGAGGCACGTGATCATGCCCGGCGAGGAGGCGGAGGTCAGACAGCCCGAGAGAGCCGGGGTGGGGGCGCCCACGTGACCGAGGAGACGACCAGAGCCGGGGTGGCGGCTCCCACGTGACCGAGGATGACGACCAGGACACCGAGGAGGAGCAGCGCTCGCACCCGGCCACGGAGCAGGCGCAGGGCGAGACCGCGATCACCGACTTTGGGACCCCTTCCGAGCACGCCTCCGAGGTGGTCGCCCGGCGTGAGGTTGCGACCTTCGGCGATCCGGATCCACCACCGTCGCGCGAGGGTGTCAGGCGGGTCCTCGTCTTCCTCAACGAGGTCGCGGGCGGCCGCATGCTGCTCACCTCCTGCCGCGAGCTCTCGGATGCCGGCGCCGAATACTTCGGCGTCGTCGCTCCCCAGAACCTTCCGGTCGTCGGCCAGCTGGTCGACGTCGAGGAGCGCCGTGAGGCCGCCCAGAGCCGGGTGGACGTCACGCAGGCGGTGCTCAGCGAGTTCGGGATTCTCTCCGAGGGCGCCGTGATGGACCCCGAGCCGGCCCTCGCCCTCGACGACGCGGTGCGCGCGACGCAGCCCGACTACATCCTGCTCTCCTGTCTTTACGAAACCCGCTTCGGCTTCATGCGCAAGAACCTTGTCGAGTGGGCGAAGTCCCGCTACGACCGGGTCGAGCACATCCCGGTTCGGGTCGACGACGACGCGGTGCGCTGGGACCTCACCCACACCCTGGTCGTGGCCACTCAGACGGTGAACAGCAAGGATCTCGTCGACCGGCTCCTGGAGCGCGCCAGGGAGAGACCTCACCGCTACACCTTCATCTGCCCGCGCTCGGGCGCGATCAGCCGCAAGGAGGTCAACTCTCGTCTCGCCGCGACCCTCGCCGAGATGTACCGGCATGGGATCGACGCGACCGGGCAGCCGATGAGCCCCGACCCATACCAGGCGATCGAAAACGCGATCGAGCACTACCGGATCGACGAGATCCTGATCTCCACGCTGAAGGGCGAGCAGTCGAAGTGGCTCGAGCAGGGGCTGATCGAGAAGGTCCAGCACCTCACGGACAGGCCGCTCGAGCACATCGAGTCGGGGACCGAGCCGTTCAGTGCGACCAAGGAACCCGCCGCGGTCGGGGCGGGGGAGGCGGCCTGATGGAATCCGCCTCAGTCGCCGTCGACCACGCCGAGGAGCACCACGCTCATCCGCCGGAGGCCAACCAAAGCTCGCGGATAGACCGCCAGACGCTCGGGATCCTCCTCTTCATCGTTTCCGAGGTGATGCTCTTCGGGGCGTTCTTCGCCTCGTACTTCTTCCTCCGGGTCGTCGCCAACACCGGGCCATGGCCGCCGGACCCGTTCGAGCTTCCCGTCGCCGTGGCCGGGATGAACACCGCGATTCTGGTCTCGTCGAGCTTCACGATGCACTGGGCGCTCGAGTCGATCCGCAAGAACAACCGACGCGGCCTCCAGATGGGCCTGATGACCACCTTCCTACTGGGCGCCACCTTCCTCTTCATCCAGCTCAACGAGTACGTCCACATCGGCTTCAGCGCCCGGGACGATGCCTTCGGCACGATCTTCTACGGGCTCACCGGCCTGCACGGCGCCCACGTCACTGTGGGCCTCGTGCTCCTGGCCATCGCCAACATCCGCGCCTTCCGCGGCCACTACGGCCCGGCGGCGAAGGACCACCTCGGCGTCGAGGTCCCCGGCATCTACTGGCACTTCGTCGACGTGATGTGGATCATCGTCTTCACCACCGTCTACGTCCTCTAGGTCCCCTGCAAATGGCGGGGTGCGGCGGTCCCGGCAAGGACACCGTCAAGGGCGGTGGGGGCCAGGACACCCTGCTCGGCCAGAAGGGCAAGGACGCGCTCAAGGGCGGTGGTGGCGCGGACCTCTGCAAGGGGGGCAAGGGCAAGGACACCGCCTCCAAGTGCGAGGTCGAGAAGTCGATCTGAGCCAGCAGCGCCCTGCCGTAGCGAGATACTGCGTGGGCGATGTCGGAGGAGAACGTGGAGATCGTCCGGGGGGCCTACGAGGCGTTCAATCGCGGCGACATGGACGGTGCCGTTGCGAACATTTCCCCTGAGTTCGAGTACGTCGCCACGGGGGCGATTCCCGGTATGGAGGGGGTTGTCCGCGCAGCTGAGGGATTCAGGGGGTTCCTGGAGTCGTGGTGGGGCGAGTTCGACGAGCCCCGTGTCGAGATCCACGAATTGATCGAGACCGGTGATCAGGTGGTGGCGTCGTTGACGTTCCGGGGCCGTGGGAAGCAGAGCGGCGTGGAGACCACCTGGGATATCTGGCAGGCATGGACGATCCGGCATGGCAAGGCCTTCCGCGGGCGGGGATTCATGAGACGCGAAGAGGCTCTCGAAGCCGCCGGGCTGCAGGAGTAGGGCCTGGCTGCTGACGAACGCTCGGTTTCCGCGGGATTCTGTTCGCCAGGTGTTCGCCAGCTGCCTGAATCGCAGCCGCATCCGCCGGCGGCGAGGGCCAGGGACGACCACCCCGACGGCGAGAAGCCGGATTTCGCATCGCGGGAAGCTACGTGCCGGCGAGCGTTCGGTGTTGCCAACCTATGATCGGCCCGTGTCCGAGATCGGCCCGCCGCACAACCCGCTCCGCAACGAACGCGACATGTTCCGCGTCCTCGTCATGTTCGGCGTGGCCGCGGCGATCGTGATCGCCGTGGCGCTGCTGATCAGCTCACTGGCGGGGGCGATCGTCGGGGCGATTCTCCTCGCCATCGGCCTATGGCGGACCTGGAACCTGATCCAGGACTGGCGGCGCTACGGCTCGGACCCGGCTGAGCGCTAGTCAGGGCTTCTGGACGATTTGGGGGTCTATCGGCCCCAAAAGCGTCCACAAGTCGGGTCGGCCGACTACTTCTTGCCGCCGCCGCCCGCGGCGCCACCACCGCCACCGCCCGCGGCGCCACCACCGCCGCCACCGGTCGCTTGCTGCAGATAGGCGACCAGCTGCTGGAGCTGCGGCGGGGTGAGGGTCTGGCCGAAGTTCTGCGGCATCACGTTCGGCTGGTAACCCGGTGTGATCACGGCATTCGGATCGCTGATCGACTGGGAGATCTGGTTGGCGCTCATCCCCTTCAGCGCCTCGTCGAGGTTGGGGCCGACGTTGCCGGTCGTCCCGGCCTGGGCAAGGGTGTGGCAGCCGCCGCAGTTTGTGGCGAAGAACTGCGGCGGGGCGAAGGCCGGCGGCTTGATCCCGGGCACCCCCGCGACGCTCGCCACGTACGCGGCCACGTCGTTCAGGTCGTCCCCCTCGACCAGCTTGGGGGGCATGTAGACATCGGTTTGCTGCGGATCGGCCGGCCGGGGATACTCGACCTGCGCTTTGATCACGCCCTCGAAGGTGTCGGGATCCTCACCTTCTGCCCGCGCCTGCTTGAACGCGTAGTCGAGGTTGGGCCCGACGGTGCCGTTCGTGCCCGCGCCGGTCAGCGTGTGACAGGTCCCGCACTTCTGAGTGAAGAGCTGCTGGCCCCTGTCGAGGTTGGGCGTCGGGCCGAGATCGCAGCCCGTCAGGCCGACGACGACGGCGGCCGCGGCGATCGTGGCGAACATCCAGATCGCCCGCCCGTGGTCCCTGAACCGCTGCATGAGCGCCGGAATCCTATATGTCGGCGCTGAGTCGCCTGCCGAGCGTCAGGCGTGGGATAAGCTTGCGCCGAACGGCACTTAGCGGCCACCAGGTCGCTCCACCATGAGCGAGGGGCGAAGCCCCGAGCGGTTATGTGGGGCGGCCGCTTGTGGGCGCGATCTGATGGCGAAGCCGTGAATAGGAGGTCGAGTGCAGGTTCGCGAGGGCATGTCGAGCGTGGTGCTGGCAGTCGGCCCCGGCCACACGCTGCGCGAGACCGCGACCAAGATGACCGAGAAGGGAACCGGCGCCGCCCTGGTCTTCGACGACGAGTCGCCGGCGCCGCGGATCATCACCGAGCGCGACATCCTGAACGCTGTCGGGACCGGCAAGGATCCCGACATCACGAAGGTCGCCGATCACATGAGCGAGAGCGTCATCTCCGCGGCCCCGGATTGGAGCCTCGAGCAGGCGGCCGACGAGATGGTGCAGCGCGGCATCCGTCACCTGGTCGTCGTCGATCGCGGCGAGCTCGTCGGCGTGCTCTCGATGCGCGACATCGTGCGCTGCTGGACGGAGTTCGGCGCGACCTCGTCGATGTCGCCGCCGTGACGCGAGGGTGCTCCGAGGCGAAGCCGAGGGAGCAACCCGTTTAGTTCTGGTCCGGCGGCGATACCGACAGCGGGATCGGGGCGGTGTCCGTGCGCTGGTGGCGCGGCATGCGCGCGATCTCGTCGCGGTTGGCGCGCAGCCAGCCGATCAGGGAGAACAGGGCGACCAGGCCGCCGATCACCGAATAGGGCCACCAGGCGAAGAGGCCCACCACGAGGGCGGCGAGCCCGAAGGCGAGCAGGGCCGGAAAGACCGTCGGCCTCGAGAGGTAAATGACCTCGGTGGGCTTTGGCGGCTGGCTCATCGCAGGTAGAGGACCGAGACGTAGAAGGCCAGCGCGAAGACGAGCAGCGCCAGGGAGCCGGCGAACATGCCCGTACGGATGGTGGCCCTGGCGCGCTCGCGGTCCACGGCGGAACCCTACAACGCCCTGTCGAGTGCCATCGCGACGAAGAGCAGGGCCAGGTAGGCGAGCGAGCTCAGGTAGAGGCGGCGCGCCGCCTGTCGCGTGGGGTGCGCGAGCAGAACCAGCGCGAGGCCGACGAAGCCGATTCCAAGTGCGAGCGCGGCCACCAGGTAGGCGGTGCCGAAGAGGCCGGTGAGGACGGGCCCGACGGTGACCGCGACCAGGAGCAGCGCGTAGGCGACGATCTGGTGCCGGGTCGTGGTCTCCCCCCTCACCACCGGCAGCATCGGGACCCCGGTGCGGGCGTAGTCGTCCGAGATCAACAGCGACAGCGCCCAGAAGTGCGGCGGAGTCCAGCAGAAGACGATCGCGAACGGCCAGAGCGCCTGCGCGGAGAGGCCGCCCGTGGCGGCCGCCCAGCCGACCAGCGGGGGCATCGCGCCCGCGGCGCCACCGAGCACGATGTTCTGGGGGGTTCGCGGCTTCAGCCACAGCGTGTAGACGAAGACGTAGCCGAGCAGGCCGGCGGCGGCGAGCGCTGCGGTCAGCGCGTTGACGGTGATCGCGAGCTGGGCGACCGCGACGATGCCGAGCGCGGAGCCGAAGAGCAACCCGCGGCGCGGCTCGATGCGGCCGCTCGCCAGCGGGCGGCCGCGCGTCCGAGCCATACGGGCATCCGGTTCGCGCTCGATGTAGTGGTTGATCGCCCCCGCGCCGCCCGCGGCCAGGTAGCCGCCAAGGCACGTCCACAGGATCGTCGAGAGGGCCGGGCCGCTTGGGTCGGCGACGAACATCGTCGCCACGCAGGTGAGCAGGAGCAGGGAGATGATCCGGGGCTTGGTGAGCGTGACGTAGTCGTTCGCCACCCCGATCGCCGCGCGCATGGTCCGGGTCCGCGCGTCGCCCGGGGTTACCGAAACCCGCGCGCCGCCCGGGCGCGGCGCCGTCCGGCCGACGCGCTCCGGCCCGGTGCCGAGATGGACGCTCACGCCGGCGCCGCCGACGCCTCGGCTCGCGGTGGCCGGCCGCGAGAGGGCACAGGGCTGGGCAGCCAGGCAACGCGGTAGGCGATCGAGACCACCGTCGCCCAGAGGAGAGTCGCCACGGTGAGGTGGGCAACGATCAGCGGGGCGTGCTCGCCGAGCCAGACGTTGAGCGCGCCGAGCAGGAGCTGGCCGAGCAGCAGGAGCGCGGCGATCAGGAGCAGCCGGTCGCGCGAGCCGCGTGCAAATGCCACGGCGAGCAGCGCGACGATCGCGATCGTCGCCGCGTAGACGAAGACGCGGTGGGTGAGGTGGATGTCGGTCAGCCGGTTGTTGCCGAAGGGCAGGAACTTGCCGTCGCCGCAGGTCGGGAACTGGTGGCCACAGGCGAGGTGTGCGCCGGCGATGTTCGGGCCGACCTCGTTGACGCCTTCCTCCTCGGTCCCGGCCATGTAGCCGCCGGCGACGATCGCGCAGAGCAGCAGGACCCCTGCCGTCGCGGCATAGGGCTTCAGCCCGCGGACGGGCTGCCGGACAGGCTCGTCGGTTTCAGCGGCCGCTGCGGAGCGCGCCTTGAAGCTGAGCCAGAGGAGCAGGCCGAGCAAGACCATCGCGGTGCCGAGGTGCGCGGCCACCAACTCCTCCTTCAGGCTGTGCTCGACGGTCAGGCCGCCCAGCCCTGCCTGAATCAGGACCAGCCCGCCGGCGGCGACGCTGCCGCGAAAGGCCCAGCCGTTCCGCCCTCGCAGGTCGCGGTATGCCCGCCAGCAGAGCAGCGCGATCAGGGCCACGACGATTGCCGCCAGCAGTCGATGTGAGAACTCGATCAGTGTGTTCTCGTCGCCGACCAGCGGGATCACGTCGCCGCCGCAGAGCGGCCAGCCCTTGGTCCCGCTGCCGCCCGCGCCGCAGCCCAATCCGGAGTCGCTCACGCGCACGACGCCGCCGACGATGATCAGCAGGAAGGTGACAAGCGCAGTCAGGTCCGCCAGGCGGCGAAACCGGCGGAGCCCTGCACCGCCGCCGCCGGCAACGGGTCCGGCCATGCCGTCAGGCTACCGGCTCTCCGGTTCTCGTCCGTGCGGGCGTGGAGGTGTCGCGCCGTCGCACCGCCTCGCGGATGTCGCGGAGCGGCTCGTCGCTTCGCACGTCCGGAACGACGTCGAAGTTGTGAGGGGGCGGAGGGGAGGTGGCTAACCACTCGAGCGTCTCGCCGTTCCAGGGATCGTGCCCCGCGCCGACCCCGCGCCTGATTGACGTATACGCGTTGGCGATCGAGATCACCACGCCCAGGCTGAGCACGAAGGCGCCGATCGTCGCGATCAGGTTGAGCGCGCTGAGCTGCTGCGCGTTGATCGCGTCGCTCGCCTCGAAGAACTTGAAGATGTCCACCTGCTGTCCCTCGACCCCCGCGAGGAAGAGCGGGATGAAGGTGAGCTGCGCGCCGAGCACGATCACCGCTGCCGAGGCTCGCGCCAGTCCCTCGCCCATCGTCCGCCCGGTCATCTTCGGGAACCAGTAGGAGAGCGCCGCGAGTCCCCCGAGCACCGGGCCGCCGACGAACACGTACCCGGTCGCCGCGGTGGACGCAGTCGTGTCTGCCAGCAGCCAGTTGACCGGGATCACGCTCTGAATCAGCTCCCCGATCAGCCCGAAGCTCAGCGTGGAGATCGAGGCGAGCGCGAAGATCATCGGGGCGCGCATCCGGAGGACGCCGCCGGCCAGCGTGCCGATCCAGTTGACGAACACCGCCCCGATCGGGATGGCCAGCAGCAGCGCCATCAGCATCGCGGCGTATAGCCAGCCGATCGGGATCGAGGCGCTGTCCATGTTCTGCATCCAGGCGAGCAGGCCGAGCGGCATGATCGCCGCGGTCGAGGCCATCAGAGCCCGCCGCGAGAGAAGCGGCTTGCCCGAGAAGACGGGCAGGATCTCCGAGATCGCGCCGATCGTGGGCAGCAGGAAGATCAGGTAGCAGCCGGTGAAGAAGATCCAGCTCAGGTGCTGGTAGTAGATCGGCGCGCCGCCCGCGCCCGGGTCGAAGAAGACGCCGTCGAAGTGGCGATCCATCTCCAGCATGACCAGCGCCGCCACCATCGCTGACCCGGCGACGATCATCGTCCAGCTGGAGACGGCCGCCGAGAAGCTGAAGGTGGGGAGCCGGCGCCAGGCGAGGCCGGGCGCCCGGAGCTTTGCGACCGTTACAGCGAGGTTGATCGACTGGAGTACGAGGCCGACCACGGTCAGGCCCACGGCCGCGATCCAGACGTCGGGGCCGTTGTTCGAGGTGAAGACCGTGTCGGAGAGGGTGGGCCAGTTGTTGAAGCCCGTCTCCGGCGGGGTGTAGATGAAGCTCACGTACAGCAGCGCCCCGCCAAAGAGGTAGAGCCAGAACGAGAGCGAGGCGAGGCGCGGGAAGGCCAGCGACCGCGCCCCAATCTGGAGTGGGACGATGTAGGTGAAGAGCCCGAAGGCGAAGGGGAGTGCGAAGAGGACGATCAGCGTGGCGCTGCCCACCGAGAGCAGCCGGTTGAAGGTGACCGGTTCGATCAGGTTGTTCTCGGGGACCGCGAGCTGCAGCCGGATCAGCAGGTAGGCGGCGATTCCGAGCGCCAGGAAGGAGAAGGAGGCGCCGATGTAGAGGCGCCCGACGTCCTTGTGGTCGGAGCTCATCGCCATCGCGAGCCAGCGCGGACGCACCGCCGCCGGCCCCTCGCTGACGAGCTCCGGGCGATGCGGCGCGAGTGTCCGTCCGTCGCTCATCAGCTCTCCCCGTGCACCCGCTGCACGAAGTTCTGCGCCTCCAGGATGCCCGCGGCCTGCTGCTCGAGCCACGCCTGGTAGGTGGGAACGTCAACGACCCGCACCCGGGTCCGCATCACCGCGTACGAGGAGCCCGAAAACGCGTAGCTGGCGCCGTCATAGATCCCCGTCTGGTCCGCCTTGAACCAGGTCTTGTTGCTCGAGCCGGGGGTGGCGTCGAACTTGCCGCTCAGGCCCGGGACCCACCAGCGGTGGACGACGTCGGTCGAGCAAAGATCGATGACCACGGCCGTATCGACCGGAACCACAAGCTCGTAGTACGAGTAGGTGCCGTCCGGGTACTGGTAGCGCCAGATCCACTGCTGGCCGCAGGCCCTGATCTCGAGCGGGGCCGACGTGGCGGGGACGGCCGGGAGGTCGAGCGAGCGCTGGGCGGTGATCGCTGCCGCGGCGTGGAGGCCATCCGGTCCGGATGCCTCGACCTGCTTGGCATTGTGTGTTTGGATCACGCCCAGGACGAAGGTGGCGATCGCAAGGGCGGCGAAGGCCCCCGCCGTTCCGATCTGCGCGGACCGGCGCACGACCAGGCGCCTCGGCTGGCGCCCTCGCGCCGAGCGGAAGCGCATCACCAGCGCGACCAGCGCGCCGTTGATCGCAATCAACAGGACGAGGCCGATGACGAGCATCACCCAGTAGAGGGTGTTGAGATCGTCCGCATTCGGCGAGTGGCCGCTCTGGGGAGCGAGGAGGGCGAGCAAAGCGGCGTGAGTCTATTACGCGATCAAGACTGGCCAGCTGGCCAAACCGCCCGCCGCTTCTGGCAGAATCGCCGCGATGGCGCCAGATGGGCACGCGCAGAAAGGGACCGCGGCCCAGGCTTTTCGCCGGATGGCGGAGTCCGACCCGGAGTTGGCGGCTCGCCTCATCGTCCAGTCGCTGCCCGCGGCTGCCGCGACCTTGCCAGCCGGCCTGAGCTACCGCCTCGAGCTCGACGGCATCGGCGCCTGGACGGTGAGCTCCCTCGGCGGCCGCGCCAAGGTGGCAGAGGTCCTAGCGGGCGCCGACCTCAATGGGGAGGCGTTCGCGATCTCGACCGACGCCGCCACGCTCGCCCGGGTCGCCTCCGGCCGGAACCCGCTCGGCGCCCTGGCTACGCGTCGGCTGCGCTTGCGCGGCCGGCGCCGCAAGGCGATGGCCCTCCGCAGGCTCTCGGCTGACGCCGGCCCTCGCGATCTGGCCCGCATCGGCCTCCCTGTCGATGCCGATCTGGTCTTCCGCTCGCTCGCTTACGCGATCGAGCCCGAGTGGACCCGCGGCCACCGCTTCACGGTCGCCTACCAGCTGGTCGGCGAAGGGGGCGGAACGTGGCGGGTCGAGATTGATGACGGGCGGATCCGCGTCGAGCGGGGCCTGGGGGAGGACCCGGATGCGATCGTCCGGATCCGCTACTCGGATTGGCTACGCCTCCTCTCAGGTGAGATCTCGCCGTCCGACGCGATGAGGCTCGGCTACACCGAGGTCGAGGGCAAGATCTTCCCGGTCACCCGGATGGGCCGGTGGATCGACCGGGCGGAGGGAATCGACGCCCCTGAGCTCGCCCGCGAGGAGCGCCAGCGCCGCCGGCAGGCGGAGAACGCCGGCAGCTGGGGCAGCAAGGTGCCCTCCGACGGTGCCGATGGCGACGCCGGCGATCCGGCCGAGACGCGCCGCCCGAGGGGCGCACTGATGAGCTACGAGCAGCTCTACGCGCTCTGGGAGCGCCAGAACTGGCGCGCCCACGAGCTTGATTTCTCCGTCGACCGGGAGCACTGGCTGGTCAGCCCGGCCGAGTCGCAACGGCACACCGCCTTCAGCATCGGCAGCTTCTACGTCGGCGAGGAGCGCGTGACTGCCGACCTCGTCCCGTTCCTGCTGGCGGCCCCGAGCGGCGAGGTGGAGGCATTCCTCGCCACGCAGCTGGTCGACGAGATGCGCCACGCCGTCTTCTTCGACCGCTGGGCGAGCGAGGTGATGGGCCTCGAGTCGGGCAGCTTCCGCTCCCGGCTGAATGAGATCGAGGATCGGATGCTGGGGCCCTGGCACTTCCTCTTCGATGACTCACTGCGGGAGATCGCGAACCGGATCAAGGACCGCCCGCACGACCTCGAGCTCTTCGTCGAGGGCATCGTCACCTACCACATGGTCACCGAGGGGGTCCTGGCGATGCCCGGGCAGCGGATCATGATCGAGTACACCGCCGAGCATGGGCTCTATCCGGGGTTCAACAAGGGCTTCAGCCTGGTCGAGCAGGACGAGCACCGCCACATCGCCTTCGGCGTCCGCTTCCTCAGGGACGTCTGCGACGAGCGCCCGGAGATGAAGGACATCGTCCTGCGGACCCTGACCACGCTGCTTCCCCAGGCGGCCGAGGTATTCGTCCCGCCGGAGGCCGACGACCCGTCGGACTTCGTCTCCTACGGGCACCATTCGTCGCAGATCTACGGCTTCGCCTACCAGGCGCTCAAGCGCCGCATGGCGGCGATCGGGATCGAGATCCCACCGCCCGAGGACCTGATGCCCGGGCCGGTCAGCTTCGAGGGCCTGTCCGAGCGGCGCGTGCTCGCGGCCGAGAGCGGCTAGCCGGCCTGATCTCGAGCTGTTTGTGCGGCGCCCTCCGGCTGGCGGTAAAGCGCGATGCTCGCCGCAATCAGCCAGATCGGCAGGGCGATCACGGGCAGGAACACGGCTGCGAACAGCAGCACGACTCCGCAGACGAACCCGAGCCAGCCCAGCCAGCGCGGCAGCACCCCGGTGCGGAAGATGACAACCGAGGTCGCCTCGATCAGGGCGATCGCTCCGAACATCGCGAAGATCAGGATCGAACCGAATCCGATCGAGGGAAGGAATCGGCCGAGGTCGGCGTTGGTCAGGTCGTTCGACTGGCCGAGCTTGACGCCCGCCGGGATCGCGCCGATCGCGGCCGCCCCGACCCAGAGGAGCGCCACCAACAGGACGCCGCCGCCGAGCGCCACGTTGGCGAGCCGGGCCTCCGGCCCTTCGGCCAGGCGAAGTCGCTGGCGCAGCCCCGAGGCGAACCAGAGGATGAAGAGCCCGCAGAACGCGAGCACGAAGGGCCCGATGGTTCCCATCACCTGATGCCCGTTGTCGGCGTACCAGGAGATGATCTTGGCGTCGGGGTCGGTGTTGTCGGGGGTGCTCCCCGCGGTCATCGCGAACCCGACCACGAACGTGACGGCGGCAAGGATGCCGGCCGTCGGGGTCCAGAAGTCACGTCGAGGTGTGGACATGGTGCCTCCTTCGATCAGTCCCCAAAGCCGCTCCCATGCTTGCCGCCGGATCAAACCACATAGGCTCCTGGCCCATGCCGACCGTCCGGGAAGCGGCGTTCGAGCTCTTCCGCGAGCACCGCATGACGACGATCTTCGGCAACCCCGGCTCGACCGAGCTGCCGATGCTCGCCGAGTTCCCCGACGACTTTCGCTACGTCCTCGGGCTCCAGGAGGCCGTGGCCGTCGGGATGGCGGACGGGTACGCGCAGGCAGCCGGCCGGGCGACGCACGTCAACCTGCACACCGCACCGGGAGTTGGGAACGGCATGGGGGCGATCTTCAACGCGCAGGCCAACCACTCGCCGCTCCTGGTGACCGCCGGCCAGCAGGTTCGAGCCCAGATCACCATGCAGGCGAACCTCACCAACCGCGACGCGACCCGGGTCGTGCACCCGTTCGTCAAGTGGAGCTTCGAGCCGCCGCGGGCGCAGGACGTCCCGGCTGCCCTGACGCGCGCGATCCACACCGCGTCTTTGGCTCCCAGGGGACCGGCATTCGTCTCGCTGCCGCTGGACGACTGGACCGAGGAGGCCGGTGCTGAGTCCAGCCACCTCATCGAGCGCACCAGCGAGCCAAGAATGGGCCCCGACCCCGCCGCGATTGAGGGGCTGGCTCAGCGCTTGGGGGCAGCGAACAACCCCGTGCTCGTCGCGGGCCCCGACATCGACGCCGCCGGCGCCTGGAACGATGCCGTCGCGCTGGCCGAGCGCCAGAGGTTGCCGGTCTTCGCCTCGCCCGCTCCCGGCGGAGGGCGGCTCGGCTTCCCAGAGGGCCACCCGCTCTTCCAGGGCGTTTTGCCGCCCGCGATCGGGCCCGTCACCGAGACGCTCAAGGGCCGCGACCTGATCCTGGTCGTCGGATCCTCGGTCTTCCCTTACTACCCGTACATCCCCGGCCCGCTCCTCCCGGAGGGCGCCTCCCTGGTCGCGATCACCAGCGACCCGGACGAGGCGGCCAGGGCCCCGATGGGCGACGTGATCCTGGCGGACGTCGGCCTCGCTCTGCGGGCACTACTCGCGGAGGTTGGGGAGGCGAATCGCCCCGAGCCGACGCCGCTCCCCGAACCGAGCGCCGGCGAGGAGACCGACCCCCTCACTCCGACGATGGTCCACCATACGCTTGCCGAGGTCTTCCCCGACGACGGAATCGTGGTCCTCGAGTCCCCGTCGAGCACCCTGTCGCTCCGCAATCAGATGCGCCTCTCCCATCCCGGGAGCTACTACTTCGGCGCCGGCGGCGGCCTCGGCTTCGGGCTCGCCGCCGCGATCGGGGTCCAGCTCGCGCAGCCGGATCGACCGGTTGTCTGCGTGCTCGGCGAGGGCTCGGCGCAGTACGCGATCACGGGCTTCTGGACTGCGGCCGCCTACGACGTGCCGGTGACCTTCCTCATCCTCCGCAACGAGGAGTACGCGATCCTCAAGTGGTTCGCCGACATCGAGGAGGTGAAGGGCGCACCCGGCCTCGACCTCCCGGCGCTGGAGGTCGCGCGGGTTGCCGAGGCCTATGGCGTCTCCGCGAAGATGGTCTCCGGGCGCGAGGAGCTGCACTCCGCGCTCGAGGCCGCGATCGGCTCGGAGCAGCCCGAGCTGGTCGAGGTGCCAGTGGCCCCCGGCATGGCGCTTTTCTAGGAGCCGCGGCGCAGATAGGCTCGAGCTATGGAGCTGTTGGCGCCGGATGTGCACCGGATCGCGCCCGAGGGAGGCGAGCCGTCGACGGACCGGGCCCCGGACGAGCTCGCCTCGGGCACGCCCGAGCCGCTCCGGCGAGACCTGACCCGGCTGCTGGGGGCGGACCGGGTCCTGACGAGGGCGATCGACCTGATCCGGTACGCCTCCGACGCGAGCCCCTACCGGCTTGCTTCCCAAGGCGGTGGTGTTGGCGCGCGACGCTTCGGACGTGGCGAAGGTGCTCGACTACGGCCGCGGCGCGGGGGTGCCGGTGACCTTCCGGGCGGGCGGCACAAGCCTCAACGGCCAGTCGCAGAGCGACGGGATCCTCGTCGACGTTCGCCGGCACTGGAGCGGGGTGGAGGTGGTCGACGACGGCGCTCGCGTTCGCGTCAAGCCGGGGACGGTGCTGGGCCACGCCAACCGCGTGCTCGCGCCACACGGACGCAAGCTCGGGCCGGATCCGGCCAGCACCGACATCGCCTGCGTCGGCGGCGTGGTGGCCAACAACTCCGGCGGGATGCGTTGCGGGGTGGTGGCAGACTCCTACAGCACGGTCCGCTCGCTCACCTTCGTGTTGCCGTCGGGGACGCTGATCGACACCGGCGCCGGTGACGCCGCGGAGCGCTTCGCCGCGGCCGACCCGAAGCTCGCCCGCGGTCTGGCTGAGATTCGGGACGAGATCCGCGCCGACACCGAGCTCAGCGAGCGGATCCGCAAGAAGTTCCGGATCAAGAACACCACCGGCTACCGCCTGATCGCCTTCCTGGACGAGGACGAGCCGGTCGAGATCTTCCGCCGCCTGCTGATCGGCTCAGAGGGGACCCTCGGTTTCATCGCCGAGGTCGTCTTCGAGACCGTGCCATTGCCAGCCAAGACCACGATCTCCTGGCTCCATTTCGACGGGATCGAGTCGGCCACCGAGCCCGTGCCTGCGCTCGTGGATGCCGGGGCGACCGCGGTTGAGCTGATGGTGGCGCCGGCGCTGATGGTCGCCGCGCAGAACATCGCCGGGGCGCCCCAGGACTGGCTCGAGCTGCCGCCGACCTCTGCCGCGCTCTTGGTGGAGTTCGGCGCGGACACCGAGGGGGAGCTCGACCGGCTGGTCGCGGGCGCCGAGGAGATCCTGCGCGAGCACGAGCTGATCCGACCGCCGGACTTCACCCGCGATCCGGAGCGAATCGAGGTCTCGTGGACGGTCCGCGAGGGCCTGCACGGGCTGATTGGGCGTTTCCGCCCACCCGGGTCGTCGCTGATCATTGAGGACGTCTGCGTACCGCCGGAGCGGATCGCCGAGTCGGCCCGCGACATCCAGGCTCTGCTCAGCGAGCACGGCTTCCTGCCTGGCGTGGCGGGCCACACCTCCGCGGGAAACCTCCACTTCATGCTGACGCCGGACTTCGCGAAGCAGGAGGACGTCGAGCGGTACGAGGGCTTCATGGAGAAGCTGGTCGCGCTGATCCTCGACAAGTACGACGGCTCGCTCAAGGCGGAGCATGGGACCGGCGTCAACATGGCGCCCTACGTAGAGCGGGAGTGGGGCGCGAAGGCGACCGAGCTGATGTGGCGAGTGAAGGCCCTGGCCGACCCCGACGGGGTCCTCGCCCCAGGGATCGTGCTCAACCGCGACCCGGGGGTCCACTTGCGCAACCTGAAGACCACTCCCGAGATCGAGGAGGTGGCGACCACCTGCGTCGAGTGCGGCTTCTGCGAGCCCGTCTGCCCCAGCCGCCACCTGACCACGACGCCCCGGCAGCGGATCGTGATCCGTCGCGAGATGGCACGCCAGCCCGCCGGGTCCCCGGTGCAGCGCGCGCTGCTCGAGCAGTACGAGTACGACGGGATCCAGACCTGCGCGGCCGATGGGACCTGCCAGATCGCCTGCCCGCTGGGAATCGATACCGGCAAGCTGATCAAGGGCTTCCGGACCCGGGAGCACACCGACGCCGCCCAGCGGCACGCGAAGCGGATCGCGGAGCATTGGGGGTCGGTGGAGCGCACGGCACGCATGGGCCTACACGCCGGGGCGGTCGCCGCTCCGCTGATGCGCGCTGGCGCCGCAGCTGCTCGTTCGCTGTTCAGCGACGAGCTCGTCCCGACGTGGCCGCAGGACATGCCGCAGCCGGCACCGGCCCACCTCCCTCGGACCACCCGCGAAGGGGCGAGCGCCGTCTACATGCCCGCCTGCGTCAACCGGATCTTCGGGAAGCCGCGAGGAGACGGTGCTGGGCTCCCACTGCCGGAGGCCATCGTGGCGGTCTCGGCCCGGGCCGGCCTGCCGGTCTGGATACCCGACGACGTGGCCGGCCACTGCTGCGCAGTGCCCTGGACCTCCAAGGGCTACACCGACGGAGCGGCCCTGATGGCGAACCACACGGTCGAGGCGCTCTGGCGCTGGAGCGGGGAGGGAGACCTGCCCGTTGTGACCGACGCGAGCTCCTGCGCTCTGGGGCTCGCTTCCGAGGCGGCGGCCAGCGTCACCGACGAGAATCGCGAGCGACACGCCAAGCTCGAGGTTCTCGACTCGGTCTCCTGGGCGAAGCGCCTGCTGCCCAGGCTCGAGATCGGAGAGAAGCTCCGCTCGGCCGCCGTTCATCCGACCTGCTCCACCCGTCACCTCGGCCTCGAGCGGCAGCTGCGCGAGGTGGCCGGCGCGATCGCCGACGAGGTCGTCCAGCCGATCCGCGCCACCTGTTGCGGGATGGCCGGCGACCGCGGGATGCTTCACCCCGAGCTGCCGGTATCAGCGACGTCCGAGGAGGCCTCGGAGCTGGCCGCGAGCACGCACGACGCCTACCTCTGCAGCAACCGGACCTGCGAGATCGCGCTGCAGCAGGCAACGGGCGCCGCCTACGAGTCCGTCCTGATCCCGCTCGAGCGAGTCACCCGGCCTTAGACTCCCCGAGCTCCCGACAGCCCCTTAGACTCGCGCCCGCCTTGTTCCGGACTGGCAGCGCATCCACACGCAGCTCGCCCTTTCGTCCGCTGGTGAAGGGCGTGGCCGCGGCGGCGCTGGCCGCGGCCGTGGCGATCCCGCTGATGCGCAAGAAGCATCGGATTCCGGCCGGGGTTACGGTCGCGGCCCTCTCCGCGGGCCCTCCGGCGCTGGCCGTGGTCCGGCCGCGCACCCGCCTTCGCGATGCAGGCATGTTCGCCCTTCAGATGTGGATGTTCACGATGTGTCACGAGCTTCCGTATGACGACCCCGAGGCGCTTCGCAGCCGCCTTCGAGTGGGGTATCCGATCAGGGTCGATCGACTGCTCGGGGCCGGAGAGCTGCCCAACGTCCGCCTGCAGAGGGCCCTCGCGGGCCTGGGCAGGCGAAACGTCGTCGACCGCTTCCTCTCCTGGGTCCACTGGGCCTGGTTCCTCGAACCGCACGGCGCGCTTGCCTGGATCCTCGCGAAGGATCCGGAGCACTTCGCGCGTTCCGCCCGGCAGATGTCCGGCGTGTTCGATCTCGGTTGCATCATCTATGCCGCCGTCCCGACGGCCCCACCGTGGTGGGCCTCTGCTGAGGGATACACCGACGCAAAGGTCCGCAGGATCATGCAGGAGGTCGGTGAGGAGGAGTGGGGCCGGGCCTGGCCGGTCCTCTACGAGACGCTCGGGGGCAACCCCTGGGCCGCGATGCCCTCCCTGCACTTCGCCACCTCGCTGATGGCCGCGCTGCTCCTCGCTGAAGCCGGGCCGGCGCAGGGCGCCCTCGGCTGGGCATACGCGGGCGCGCTGGGCTTCGCGCTGGTCTACCTCGGGGAGCATTACGTGGTCGACCTGCTCGCCGGCGCCGCCATCGTGATCGCGGTCCGGCGCGGCGAGCGCTATGTCGAGCCGGTCGCGCAGGCGTTGAGCCGAGCCTTGCAGCGCCTTGAGCGCATCGCGAACGAGGGTTAGCTCGCGTCAACGCTCCGGTCGCCCCGTTTGCGAACATCTTGGGCGTGAGGGAGGAGCGCCCGCAAAGCGCTTCGGAGCAGCATGACAACGTCCGCGAGATCGTCGCGGAGGCTGAACCGAGCTTCTTCGCGAACCCGAAGCGCCTCATCCAGACGACGATCGCCGTCGTCCTGCTGTTCGTCGCGATCTACGTCCTGGTGCCAAGGCTGTTCGACCTCCAGGACGCGATCGACAAGATCGGCGAGGGGGATCCTGTCTGGATCGCGGTCGGCGTCGTCTTCTGCATAGCCATGTTTGCCGCCTATGTTGCGATCTTCCGAGGGGTCGTCGGGAAGCAGCTCGTCCACCTGGAGTGGCGGGAGAGCTACCAGATCACGATGGCCGGTCTGGCGGCGACGCGGCTCTTCTCGGCCGGGGGAGCGGGCGGCATCCTGCTCACCTACTGGGCGCTGCGCAAGGCCGGGATGGAGCGGCGCCAGTCGGTCTGCCGGATGGTTGCGTTGCTCGTCTTGCTCTATTCGGTCTACCTCGCAGCCTTGGTGATCTTCGGGATCCTGCTGCGCACGGGCGTCCTCTCAGGCGAGGCGCCCCTGTCCGGCACGGTGATTCCAGCGGCCCTCGCGGGGGCCGCGATCATCATCGGCTTGTTGCTCGCGCTCCTGCCGGATGACATCGAGCGCCGCATCGAGCGCCAAACCTCGGGCCGGTTCGGCCGGACCGCCCAGCGACTCGCCACCGTCCCAGCGACCTTCGCTGAGGGGACGCGCACCGCGCTCGCCTTCGTCCGGCATCCGAGCGACGGCGCGATGGCGATCGGCGGCGCGGTGGGCTTCTGGGGCGCCAATATCGCGATCCTCTGGGCGAGCTTCCACGCCTTCGACGTGTCGGTCCCGCTCGGGGTCGTCATCCAGGGGTTCTTCCTGGGCATGCTCGCCAACCTCATCCCGTTCGCGCCGGGCGGTGTGGGGGCGGTCGACGCGGGGATGATCGGCGCCTTCGTCCTTTTCGGCCTGCCGAGCACGGAGGTGTTCGCAGCGGTGCTCGCCTACCGCGTGATCGCCTTTTGGCTGCCGATTCCACCCGGGATCATCGCCTTCTTCCAACTGCGCAACACCGTCCACCGCTGGGAGCGCGAGGGCCGCGGCCAACCCGCCCGGATCGGCGTGGGAGAGCCGGAAACCGCAGCCGCCGGCTCGTAACATCGGTGCCCTTGGCGCTACTATAAAAAGTGAAGTAAGGGTCGAGGCGAGGCCCGCAAGGGTCTACCACCGCGGCTCTGGGTAGGCTCCGAAAGGACCAACAGTGACCGAGACGAAGACAACGGACACGGAGAGGGTCGAAGACTCTCCGCTTGAGAAGCTCATAATCGTCGGTGGCGGTCCCGCCGGCTACACGGCCGCGCTCTACGCCGCCCGGGCGGAACTCAAGCCTCTGGTCATCGAGGGGTTCCAGTGGGGCGGCCAGCTTCAGAACACCACCCACGTCGAGAACTACCCCGGCTACCAGGAGGGTGTGATGGGACCGGAGATGATGAACGACTTCCGCGCCCAGGCGGAGCGCTTCGGCACCCGCTTAATCACCGACGACGCCACAGAGCTCGAGCTGACCGACGGCGAGATCCAGACCGTCCGGGTCGGCAAGGACATCTACAAGGCGAGGGCCGTGATCCTCTCGATGGGTGCGGAGCCGAAGCGGCTCGGCATCCCAGGTGAGATCGAGCTCGGTGGGCGCGGCGTCTCCACCTGCGGCGTCTGCGACGGCGCCTTCTTCAAGGGCGAGGACGTCGTCGTGATCGGCGGCGGCGACTCGGCGATGGAGGACTCCATCTTCGTCTCGAAGTTCGCCAAGGGGCTCACGATCGTTCACCGGCGCGACGAGTTCCGCGCATCGAAGATCATGCAGGAGCGCGCCCGCGGCAAGGAGAACATCGAGTTCCTCACCCCGTACGTCCCGGTCGAGTTCGTCGCCGGCGACGACGGCAAGATCGCCAAGGTCCGGGTCCAGCACGCCGAGACCGGGATGGAGAAGGAGCTCGAGACCGGCGGCGCTTTCGTTGCGATCGGCCACACGCCCCGCTCCGAGCTGGTCGCGGGCCAGGTCGAACTTGATGACGAGGGCTACGTGGTCGTCGATGAACCGTCGACCAAGACCAACCTTGCGGGCGTCTTCGCAGTCGGCGACCTGGTCGACCACACCTACCGCCAGGCAGTGACCGCGGCCGGCAGCGGGACCAAGGGCGCCCTCGACGCGGAGTGGTATCTCCGCGACATGCCGCCGGATCCCGAGGCGCACTGGGGAACCAACACTGGGGCGATCATCGAGGCCGTCGAGGCCTCGTAGACTCGGCGCCGACCACTACTTCGCCGATCTCTTCTTCTTGCGGCTCTCGTCAGAGCCCTCCCTGGCCGCCCTCTCGGATCCGGACTCTGGTTGAGCCGCGGGGTGGGGGTATGGTTGACCCGCCCGACAGCGATAGGAGGAGGTTGGAGATGGCGGCGATCGAGAGCCCGGAGAAGCTCGGGCTGAAGCCGTTCGACGAGTTCAGCGAGGCGAACCAGACCTGGCCGCGTGGGGACAGGCCGGCGGCAATCCGGAAAGCTGCCTCGGAGTTCCGGGCGCGGTTCGCCGATCCGGACAATCGGGTCAGGGGCGTCCGCACGGTCGACATCGCCTCGGCCGCCTATCCAGTCAAGTTCGCGTTCGGGGGGGCGGCCCACTCGGTCAACCCCTACATCAACTTCATCAACCGCCTGGTCGTCGTTCAGTACGACGACTTCGACGGCGACCTTCGCACTCTCGTCTACGAGCCAACCGTCACCGAGGGACCCGCCGAAGCGCCCTTCTACGAGCAGATGCTGTCGAGGTACGGCGAGTTCCTCTCCTACAAGGTGTTCGCCACCATTTACAACGAGGTCCCCGAGGCGCTAGGGAAGGCGGGCGTGCGCCCGGAGGACGTCGATTTCATCAGCTTCGACCACCTGCACGTCCAGGACGTTCGCTTCCTGCTCGGCTCGACGGAGCCACCACCGGGCCACTCGGCGCCGATGCCGGCCCTTCTTCCGAACGCGAAGCTGATCACTCAACGCCTCGAGTGGGACACATTTCGGTCACTGCACCCGATGCAGTGGGCCTGGTACGTCGCCGACGGCATCAAGGGGGTCCCGGAGGAGAACGTCCTGCTGCTGGAGGGCGACGTCGAGCTCGGCAAGGGCGTGGCGCTGGTCTGGACTCCGGGGCACACGGACGGCAACCACTCGCTCTGCATCAACACCGAGGGGGGCGTCTGGGTGTCCTCCGAGAACGGCGTTGCCGCCGACAACTGGCATCCACACCTCTCGAAGATCCCGGGGGTGCGCAAGTTCGCCGAGTTCTTCAACCGCGAGGTCGTGCTCAATTCGAACACGCTGGAGGACTCGATCGACCAGTACGACTCGATGCTGAAGGAGAAGGCGATCGCCGACTCGAATGCGCGCGATCCTCGCTTCAAAAACGTCTTCCCTTCGTCCGAGCTGACCAGTTGGCGGCGCCAGTGGCCGATCGTCCCCACCTTCAGCTATGGCGGGATGAACTACGGCACGGTCATCTCTGGCGCGAGCGGCAACGGCGCCCCATAGCCGGTCGCAGAAGGGCGGCATTCCTTCGTCGGCACGGCTGTGTCGGCGAGGGCCTCGAGCTCGACGGGACCACCGAGGTTCAGGAGGCCCTTTCGCGAAGCGCGGGCGCCGGCCGGTAAGCCTCGCCCTGCATCTCTCGCAGCTCCTCGAGGACTCCGAGCGCCCGGCTCCAGCCGAGCCGCTCTCCCCACTCCAGCGGGCCGATCGGCCAGTTGTACCCGAGCCGCATCGCCGTGTTGATGTCGTCCTCCGAGGCGACCCGCTCGCCCAGCGCGAAGCAGGCCTCGTTGGCGATCGTCGACGCCAGCCGCGTCAGGACCGCGGGGGCGATTGGGCCGGCGACCCGCTCGAGCTCGTCCTCGTCGAGGATCGGGCGCTCGCCTTCTATGCGCGGGTCGCGCGGCCGATGAAGAGTGCCCTGCTCGTAGCTGTAGAAGCCACGGCCGGTCTTCCGACCCAGCCGCCCCGAGGCGACCATTCGCTCATGGATCGGGCTGGGCCGCCAGCGGGGCTCACCGAACGACTGCTCCCAGAAGGAGCGGGCGACCGCGAAATTGACGTCGATTCCGATCAGGTCCATCAGCTCGAAGGGGCCCATCCGGAGCCCGGCACCGAGCCGCACGATCCGGTCGATCTCGTCGTGGGGCGCGGTTCCCTCGGCCAGCATCCGCAGCGACTCGAGGAAGAAGGGCCTGACGCAGCGATTGGCCACGAAGCCGATCGAGTCGCGCGCCCGGATCGGGGTGCGGCCCATCTCGCGGGCGACCTCAGTGGCGAGCTCGAGTGCGGCGTCGCCACTCTCGTCGCCGGCCACGATCTCGACCAGCCGCATCACGGCGGGCGGGTTGAAGAAGTGCATCCCGACGATCCGCTGCGGCCCGGGCACGGCCGAGGCGATCGCCGTCACCGAAAGGGACGAGGTATTCGTGGCGAGCACGGTCTCGGGCCCGCAGACAGAGTCAAGTCGCTCGAACAGATTGCGCTTCAGGTCGAGGTCCTCGGGCGCAGCCTCGATCACCAGCTCGCAATCGCGCAGGATCTCGATGGCCGTGTCGGTCTCGATCCGCTCGAACGCGTCGGCGGCGTCGGCCGCGCTCCAGCGACCTCGTTCTGCGCCCCGCCGCAGCCCGTTGCGCAACTGCTCGAGGCCGCGCTCGAGTGCCGTGCCGTCGATCTCGTAGATCACGGTCCGGTAGCCGCCGAGCGCGGCGATCTGAGCGATCCCCGCACCCATCGTGCCGGCGCCGACGACGCCGACCCGCTCGACCGTCATTCGTCGCCGGGCGCCTGCTCGTCGAGCCAGTAGTCGACGTCGTCGCCGAGCTTGAAGACGGCATCGACGTCGCGTTCCTCGGGCGGGGCTCCGGGTGGCCGCGAAAGCACGCCGGTCTTGTCGGAGTCCGGATAGACGATGACTTCGGGGCCGTTCAGCTCGCTCAGCATCAGGACCCGCGCCTCCTCGTCGCTGCGATTCGCCACCTGATGGGCGCCCTCCGGTCCGCGCGGGAACGGGACGACTTCGCCACGGTCCAGCTCGCGCCAGCCCTCCGGCGTACGAATGCTCGGCCTTCCGGTGAGGACGATGATCATCTCCTCGTTTCCTGCCTGCCAGTGATACGGGCAGAGCGCCTGGCGTGGCGGCAACTCGTAGACGCTCGCCCCGATTCGCTTGGCGCCGACCTGCCTGCCTATCCGGGCGCGTCGGTTGACGAAGCCGGGCTGGTCAGTGTCGTCCGCCGGGTCGAAGTCGGGCTCGAAGACGTTCGCCATACACGGAGGATCTCAGGGGCCGTCGCTCGAGGGCGGGACCATCGCGTTGATCCCGGTCGCGTCGCGGCCGATGATCAGCTTGTGGATCTGGGAGGTGCCCTCGTACAGCGTGGTGACCCGAGCGTCGCGCAGGTACCGCTCGACCGGATAGTCGTCGACGTAGCCCGATCCGCCGTGGACCTGGATGGCCGCGTTGGCGCAGTCGACCGCCGCCTCGGTCGCGTAGTACTTGGCGATCGAGGTCTCGACCGTGTTGCGAAGCCCGCGGTCCTTGAGCTCGCCCGGCGCGGTAGACCAGCAGCCTGGCGGCGTCTCGCTTCACGATCATGTCGGCGATCAGCTCCTGGACGAGCTGGAAGCTCGCGATCGGCACGCCGAACTGGCGGCGCTCCTTCGCGTAGGCGACCGACGCATCGACGCAGCCGTCGCAGATCCCGACGCAGCCGGCGGCCACGCTGTAGCGCCCGTTGTCGAGGGCGCTCATCGCGACCTTGAAGCCGTCGCCGATCTCGCCGAGCATCGCATCGTCGGGGACCTCGACCTCATCCAGCGAGATCTCCGCCGTGTCGGATGAGCGCAGCCCGAGCTTGCCGTGGATCTCCTGCGAGCCGTAGCCCTCGTTCGCGGTCGGAACGAGAAAGCAGGCGAGGCCCTTGTGCCTCTTGCCGGGGTCGGTCTGCGCGAAGACC
Source organism: uncultured Solirubrobacterales bacterium (assembly GCA_963695675.1). Taxonomy (GTDB): domain Bacteria; phylum Actinomycetota; class Thermoleophilia; order Solirubrobacterales; family 70-9; genus DASUPK01. Next base: position 196,773 of record CAVOGY010000005.1, on the reverse strand, counting down.
AGGGCGATCTCGCGACGTTGCCCATCGAGATCCACATCTTGTTGCCGGTGATCATCCAGCCGGAGTCCGTCCTGGTGGCGCGGGTGCGAAGGCCCGCCGGATCCGAGCCGGCCTCGGGCTCGGTGAGCGCGAAGCAGCCGAGCGCTTCTCCCGAGCAGAGCCGCGGCAGCCACTCGCGCTTCTGCTCCTCGGTGCCCCAGCGCTCGATCGAGCCCGCAACCAAAGAGGTCTGCACCGAGACGACCGTCCGCGCCGAGGAATCGACGCGCCCGACCTGCTCGACGATCAGGGCGTAGCTCAGGTAGTCGAGGCTGCGGCCGCCGTACTCCTCCGAGACGGTCGCGCCGAGGTAACCCATCTCGCCGAGCATCGAGGCGAGCTCGCGGTCGAAGCGCCCGGCGCGGTCGTTGTCGCGGACACGCGGGGCGATCTCCTTGTCGCAGAACTCCCGGGCGCTCTCGGAAATCAGCCGCTGCTCGTCTGTCAGCTGGAAGTCCAACGCTCGGCGTCGGCCTCAGCCGGAGACCTTCATCTCGCGGCCAAGAACCGAGTCGAACGCCTCGATCGCCTCCCGGGTCCGCTCGCCGGGGCACTGCGGCAGGTCCCTGCCGTCGATCGCCGAGACGGGTTGCACTTCCCGGACGGTCGACGCCAGAAATGCCTCGTGGGTCCCGCGGAGATCCTCGACGTTGAACGCCCCCTCCTCGACGTGGAGCTCCCGCACGATCCGGTCCCTCGTGATCGACTCGAGGATCCCGACGTCGAGCGCCGGGGTGAGCAGCACGCCGTCGAAGGAGACCCAGAAGATGGTCGACGTCGGCGCCTCGAGGACGATCCCGTCGGGGCGTACCAGGACCGCCTCCTCCGCGCCCCTTTCCTGGGCGATCCGAGTGGCCTGCATGTTGGCCGCATAGGAGAGGGACTTCACGCCGCTCAGGATCACGCTTGGCGAGTACGTCACCGTTGCCAGGCGGACCGTCTCACCCAGGGGCGGCAGGTTCTCGGTGAAGGCCAGGCGGCGCCCCCCGCGCGTCGCCACCAGGCGGAGCTGACCCTCGTCCTCGCCGAACTCCGCGAGCAGGGTCGAGATCTCCCCCTCGAAGGCCTCGCGGTCGATCGGGAGCTCGATCGCCGCTGCGGAGCGCTCAATGCGGTCCAGGTGCTCGCCCAGCGCGAAGGGCCGCCCCCGGTATAGGCGGATCACCTCGAACACGCCGTCGCCACGTAGAAGCCCGTCGTCCGCGGCCGGGATCCGCGCGTCCGCGGTATCGGAGATTTGTCCATCGACGCTGGCCAGCTCGCGTGGGCTCATGTCTAGGCGAGGCTATCGGAGCGCAGCCTGCAGGCCGGTTGGCAGAACGGGCGGCTACAGGGCTTCGACCACCGTCGCGACCCCTTGCCCGACGCCGACGCAGAGAGTGGCGATGCCGTAGCCGCCGCCGCGGCGGCGCAGCTCCCAGATCAGGGCGGTCATCAACCGCGCGCCCGAGCAGCCGAGCGGATGGCCCAGAGCGATTGCGCCGCCGTTCACGTTGAGGCGCTCCTCGTCGATGCCGAGCCCCTCGGCGCAGGCGAGGACCTGCGACGCGAAGGCCTCGTTGAGCTCGATCAGCTCGATCTGGTCGAGCTCGAGCCCGGCCGCCTCGAGCGCCCGCGGGATCGCAACCATCGGGCCGATCCCCATGTAGGCGGGATCGACGCCGGCGACCCCGATCGAGACGATCCGGCCCATCGGCTCCTTGCCGAGCTCGCGCGCGGTTTCCTCGGTGCCGAGGACCAGGCACGCCGCGCCGTCGTTCAGTGTCGAGGAGTTGCCGGCGGTGACCGTTCCTCCCTCGCGGAAGGCTGGCCTGAGCTTGGCGAGCTTCTCGATCGAGGTGTCCTCACGTGGTCCCTCGTCCGTGGCCAGGTTTGATGGCTCCTCACCCCGGCGACGCGGCGGGATTTCGATCGGCACGATCTGCTCTGCAAAGTGGCCCTCCCGCTGGGCCGTGATCGCGCGCTGGTGGCTCTGCAGCGCGAATCGATCCTGGTCCTCACGGGAGATCCCGTAGCGCTCGGCCACGTTCTCGCCAGTCTGGCCCATCGACTCGGTCGAGTAGCGCTCGGCCATCCGCGGGTTGATCATCCGCCAGCCCAGCGTCGTGTCGTAGAGCGTCTGCTCGCCACGCGGCAGCCCGTTCTCCGGTTTCGGCAGCACCCAGGGGGCGCGGCTCATCGATTCGACGCCGCCGGCGAGGTAGAGGTCGCCCTCGCCGAGGCGGAGCGCGCGAGATGCCTCGTTGATGGCCTCGAGGCCGGAGGCGCAGAGCCGGTTCACGGTCACGCCCGGCACGTCCACGGGCAGCCCCGCCAGCAGTGCAGCCATGCGGGCGACGTCGCGGTTGTCCTCGCCGGATTGATTGGCGGCGCCCATATAGACGTCATCGATCCGGCCGGGATCAATCCCGTTCCGCTCGACGGCGGCGGAGATGACATGCGCCGCGAGGTCGTCCGGCCTGACGCTCGAGAGAGCGCCGCGGTAGCCGCCCATGGGGGTCCTGAGCGCGTCGATGATGAGGGCCTCGGGCACGGCTGCGGACTGTAGCCTGCCTGTTGGGAGATGGCCCTAATAGCCCTCACCCTCGGGCTCCTCGTCCTGCTCTTCCTGATCATGGTCGCGCTGGCGCGCGCCTTCGAAGGCAACAGGGTCGCCGACATCATCGACTGGAAGCCGACGCGTTCGCCGGAAGTGGAGGCCCAGAACGAGGTGGACGACGTCCGCCAGATGATCGAGGCCCAGAACGTCTACCGGCGCAAGCGGGGGGCCCCGGAAATCACCGAGGAGGACGTGGAGCGGCAGGCGCGCGAGGACCGGGCGCTGCGGGCGCGGGGCCGCGGGCCGTTCGCCCAGGGTGAGGGGCACGAAGATGAGTAGTTGGCTCGGGCGCTGATCGTCGGCTGCGGGTGCCGTGGCCGCGAGCTCGCGGCTGAGCTCGCCAGATCGGGGTGGCAAGTACGGGGGACAAGCCGCCGGGCGGACGGGTTGGAGGCAATCGGCGCAGCGGGCTTCGAGTCAGCCCCGGCGGATCCCGAGCGGCCGGGAACTGTGCTCGACCTGTGCGGCGACGTGGCGGCCGTCGTCTGGCTGGTCGGCTCCGCAACCGGCGATTCCGAGAAGGTCTCGACCATTCACGGCCCGCGGCTCGAGCGTCTGCTGGAGAAGTTGGTCGACAGCCCGGTCCGCGGCTTTGCCTACGAGGCGGCCGGGTCGGTCCCCCGAGAGACGCTGGCCGAGGGTGCGCGGATCGTCCAGCGGGCGGGGCAGGAATGGCACATCCCGGTTGCGGTGCTCACCCATGGTCGGCAGGAGCCGGGGTGGCCCGAGCACACCGCCGCCGCGGTGACAGGTTTACTGACCGGCTGAATTGCCCTGGAACCCGTTGGCCTTCGAGGGCGGGGCGCAGGGGCTCTCGGGGGGCACCGGGTACTCGTTACCGGGCTCACCGCAGGGGCTCGCCGGCGAAACCGGCCTTGCGTTCTGTTCCGCGGCCAGGGCCGGGTTGGTCGGTTTCTTCGACCAGGGGGCGCGGTCGGAGAAGTGGGTCGGCGGCTTGTCGAAGAGTGCGACCAGCGTCAGCCAGCCGCCCACGATGACGACCAGCACAGCCGCGACGGCCACGAAGAACATGAACTGCCTGCGCTTCGAGGGCCCGTAGGTGTGGCCGACCACCTGCCGGCGCTTGTCCTGGCCCATCGCGTCGACGTTGGAGGGCTCCCTGCGCTTCGCCTCCTCGGAGGGCTCGAACCTCTCGAGCTTGTCGATGTCCGCCGCGCTCGGAGCGGTGCCTCTGGTCGTCTCGGACTCGGAGCTCCGCGAGGCAGTCGCTTTGGAGCTCTTGGACTTCGAGCTCCGCGAGGCAGTCGCCTTGGAGCTCTTGGACTTCGAGCTCCCCGAGGCAGTCGCCTTGGAGCTCTTGGACTTCGAGGTCCGCGAGCCGGATGAAGGGGATCGACTCCCGGATTTCTGCGATCTGGGCGAATTTGCCGTCGCTTCGGGCACGGCCCCGAGCCCCCAGGTCTCCCTCACTTGCTCGGCCGGGTCGACTTTCGATCGACCCCCGGATTTCCTCCACTTCGCCATCCCGCGGCAACCATAGCGCCGGTCTCCCGGGGCCGCGCCACCTCGTCAGGGCCGAATTCCCGGCTTGCGGGTCGCAATTGGATAAAGTCTGATCAGGATTACAGAGTTATCCAATCTCATGGCTTAGAGATAGAGAGAGAGGCGAGCGATGGCCGATTATGCAAACGACGTACTGGTCGAGACCGACTGGGTCGCCGACCACCTCGAGGACGACGACATCAGGATCGTCGAGGTGGATGAGAACCCCGCCCTCTATGCCGAGGCGCACATCCCCGGTGCGATCGGCTTCGACTGGAAGAAGGATCTTCAGGACCAGGTGAAGCGGGATTTCCTCGGCCCCGAAGAGTTCGCAAAGCTGATGGGGAGCCGCGGAATCTCGAACGACCACACGATCCTCCTCTACGGGGACCGCAACAACTGGTTCGCCGCCTACACGTACTGGTACTTCCGCTACTACGGGCACGACAAGGTCAAGCTGATCAACGGCCCCCGCGAGAAGTGGATCGCTGAGGACAAGCCGACCAGCACCGACGTGCCGTCATACCCCCAAGCCACCTTCGAGGCCAAGGCCGGAGACGACTCGATCCGGGCCATGCGCGACGAGGTGCTGGCGGCGCTCGACGCCGACACGAAGCTCGTCGATGTCCGCAGCCCGCAGGAGTACTCGGGCGAGTTGATCGCGATGGCCGGCTACGAGCAGGAGGGCGCGCAGCGCGCCGGGCACATCCCGGGCGCCGCTTCGGTTCCCTGGGCCCAGGCCGTTCAGGAAGACGGCACGTTCAAGTCCGCCGATGAGCTCCGCGAGCTCTACCAGGGCAAGGGTGTGATCGAGAACGGCAACCCGATCATCGCCTACTGCCGGATCGGGGAGCGCTCGGCGCACACCTGGTTCGTTCTCCACGAGCTGCTGGGCGAGGGCAACGTGAAGAACTACGACGGCTCGTGGACCGAGTGGGGGAACCTGGTCGACGTCCCGATCGAGAAGGACGTATAGCTGACTAGTGAGAGGCGGCCGGCAGACGTCGATCGGCCGGCCGCCTCACTCACTTCACGACGCGGTACTTGAGGTGCGCCACCCCGGGAGCCTCGACCGCGCGGAGCTGTTCAAGTTTCAGGTCGCCGACTCCGTCGAAGAGCCGCTCTCCGTCGCCGAGCAGGATTGGGACGACGTGCAGCTCGATCTCATCGACCAGTCCAGCCGCCAGGTACTCGTTGATTGAGTCAGCGCCGCCGCCGAGGAAGACATCCTTGTCGCCGGCGGCCTCCCTCGCCTGGGCAAGAGCTGACTCGATTCCGTCGGTGACGAAGGTGAAGGTGGTATCGGAGAGCGTCAGCGGCTCGCGCTCGTGGTGGGTGAGGACGAAGACCGGCTTGTGAAAAGGGGGGTCCCCTCCCCACCAACCGGGCCATGGATCGTCCCCCCAGGGCCCGCCGTCCGGAGGGCCGAACTTGCCGCGCCCCATGATCTCGGCGCCGACGTTGGCATTCGCCTCCTCGACTATCTGATTGCTGGCGTTGTCCTCGCCTCCCTCCTTGCCGTGGGGTTCGCGCCACGCCTTCAGGTCGAATATCCACTCGTGGAGTTGTTCGCCCCCCTCGCCGAGCGGGTTCTCCTCGCTCTGGTTCGGACCGGCGACGTAGCCGTCCAGCGAAACCGAGATGTGAACTCTCACCTTGCTCATGTCTCTATAGACGGGGCATGGTCCGGAAACTCATCGCCCCGCCGGGTCGAGGCGCTCGAAGAGCATGGCCAGAATGCGGGCAGTTGCACCCCAAATCAGCTTGTCCGCCACCACATAGGTGTCGGTCTTGATGGGGACGCCGCGCCGCACCAGCCGCCGTTTCTCGTAGCCGGCGGCGAGGTCGTCCAGCGAGGCCACCAGGACGCTCTCGACCTCGGCCGGATTCGGCTCGAAGCGCATGCCCTGCTCGATCAGCCCGACGAAGGGGTGAACCTTGTAATTGGTGACGAAGGTCCCGATCGGGGGCAGCGCGCCCGCGACCTCAACGTTGTCCGGCGACAGGCCGATCTCCTCCTCGGCCTCCCGCAGTGCGGTCTCGATCAACTGCTCGCCCTCATCCCGCCTGCCGCCGGGGAAGGAGATCTCCCCTGCGTGGCGCTTCAGGTCGGAGCGGCGCTCGGTTAAGACCAGGCCCGGGTTGTCGGGCCAGCCGTGCATGGGCACCAGCACGGCAGCCTCGGTACGACCGTGGGCCTCGAGCTCCGCGGCGTTGGCCGGGTCCAGCAGCAGCGACCGCAGATCAGATGATGACCTGGACCGTTCCGCCATCGACGCTCCAGGCCGCACCGGAGGTGTACGAGGCGTGCTCCGAGCAGAGTAAGACGATCGCCCCCGCGATCTCCTCGGGCTCGGCCAGTCGGCCGATCGGTCGCTTCGATCCGGCCACGTCGAGGGCTTCCTCGCGGCTCGAGTGGCCGCCCTTCTCTTTCGACTGGTCGAGCAGTCCGCCCTCGTCCATCCACAGCTCTGACTTGACCGGGCCCGGGCAGATCGCGTTTATCAGCACGCCATGCGGCGCGTAGCGGTCGGCGAAGAGCCGCGAGAGCGAGAGCTCGGCGGCCTTCGCCACTGAGTACTCCGGCATCGATGCCGACGGGCGCTTGCCCGCGCTGCTCGAGACGTTGACGATCCTGCCCCAGCCGCGCTCGCGCATGCCCGGCGCCGCCGCTCGCATCAGCCGCAGCGGGGCCATCACGTTCAACTCCCAGGCCGCATACCAGTCCTCGTCCGGCACCTCATCGAGGTCTCGCCACCTCGCGCTGCCGGCATTGTTGACGAGCACGTCGATCTGGCCGAGCCGGCCGTTCGCCTCGCGCACGATCCGATCCGTCGCCTCGGGATCGGCCACGTCGGCGACCAGCGATTCGGCGCGGCCGCCCCCGGTCTCGCCCGCCGCTGCGCACTCGTCCGCCGCCTCGATGAGCTGCTCCTCGCCGCGAGCCACCAGAAGCACGTCCGCTCCCTCCGCGGAGAGCATGCGCGCTGTGGCGAGGCCGATTCCGCGGCTGGCGCCGGTCACCACGCAGGCGCGACCGCTGATGCCAAGGTCCACGCGTCAGTCCTCGGCCTCGATGAACTCCAGCGAGTCGTGGATCACGACGTTCTGGTCCTTCAGGGCCCTGTGCACCGGGCATTTGCCGGCGATGATCAGCAGCCGGTCGCGATTCTCCTCGCTCAGGTCGGCTCCGAGGGTGATCCGAACATCGAAGGTGGCGGGGTCGTCGGTCGTTGCTTCAGTGAAGTCGACCGCGACCTCGACCGTGCCGAGTCCCCACTCCTTGCGCGCGGCGTACATCTCCATCGTGATTGCGGTGCAGCTGGCCAGCGAGGCAGCGAGCAGCTCGGCCGGCGCCGGGCCCTGATCGGTGCCGCCCTTGTCCTCTGGCTCGTCGACGATCAGGCGGTGCTCGCGGATCTCGACCTCGTGCTCGTAGCCCTTGCGCCGGCGGGCGACGGCACTCCGCATCAGGTCCCGCTCCTGCCCTCGAACATCTGGGGGTTAGGCTCGTCGGCGAAGCGCGCGAGCGCGAAGACGAGGTCGGATGCCCGGTTCAGGTACCGCAGTACGGTGTCGGAGGCCAGGCCGTCCGAGTCGCGGAGCTCGACCACCCGCCGTTCGGCCCGGCGGATTGTCGAGCGGGCAAGATCCAGTGCCGCAGAGAGCTCGGTGCCGCCGGGGATTACGAACTGGGGGGGGAGGTCGACCTCGTTCATGTAGCGGTCGATGTCGGCCTCGAGCGCCTCGACCATCCCGTCGGTGATCCGGCTGACGCCGTCTTCGAGGCGGTCCGCGGCCTCCGGCGAGGTCGCGAGCTCGGCACCGGCGACGAAGAGGTCGTGCTGGAGGGAGAGGATGGTGGCGTGCAGGTCGCCCCGACCGTCCTTCTTGCAGAGGGATCGGGCGAGGCCGAGCGCGGAGTTCGCTTCGTCGATCGACCCGTAGGCCTCGGTCCGGGCGTCGGTTTTTGCCACCCGGCCGCCGTACCAGAGCGAGGTCGTGCCGTCATCACCCTTGCGCGTGTAGATCTTGACCACGGAGGCGACCATACCCGGCCCGCCCAACCGGGCGCTAAGCGAGCGGGTTGAAGACGATCCCGGTGAGCAGCTTCGGGAAGAAGTAGGTCGACTTGGGGGGCATCGTCTCGCCCGCAGCGGCGACCTCGCGGACCTGCTCGACGGGGGTGGGCCGCAGCAGGAACGCTGCCTGGTATTCGCCGGCGTCGAGCTTCGCCAGGGCCTCGTCGATGCTGGGCGTGTAGCCGATGCCGCGCTTGGCGGCGATGTTCTCGGTGGTCATTCCGAGGATCCCCTTCAGGACCAGCTCCTCCAGGATCGCTGCGTCCAGCCGCCGGTATGCGGCGGAGCGGTCCGCCAGCGTCTCCTCGAGGTGCGTGATCTCCCTGAGCCGCAGCCGAAAGGGGCGCTTGAACTGCGAGTCGATGTAGCCGAAGACGCCGATCCCTTCGGTTCCTGAGGGGTCGAGCTGCTCGGGCGAGACCTCGTCTACGTGGAAGAGGTCCTTCAAGCCGGTTTCGAGCGTCTCCTGCTTGGCGGGATCGTCAGCGAGGCCGGCGATCAGCCGGTGGGTGGGGAGGACGGCGAGGCCGGGATCCTCGAGCGAGACGAGCGCCATCAGGACGTAGTCGGCGGGACCGCCCGGCCCAACCTCCCGCTGGTAGGCGAGCGAGGTCTCGTAGCGGTGGTGGCCGTCGGCGATCAGCAGTTCGGCGCGAGCGAGCTCGATTGCAATCGCTTCGTGGATGGCCGGATCGCCGATCCGCCAGGTGCGGTGGGTCGTACCGTCGCCGTCGGTCACCTCGCCCCAGGGGTCGGTGAGGATCGCGGGCTCGAGGTGGCGCCAGGCGTCGCCGGGATGGAGGGCGAAGATGGGGGAGAGGTTGTGTCGGGTGGCGCGGGTGAGCCGCAGCCGATCCTCCTTCGGGCCGGGCTGGGTCCGCTCGTGCGGGCGGATGCCCTCGCCATACGGTGCCAGCTTGACGCGGGCAAGGAAGCCGCGGCGGGTCAGGCGAGAACCGTCGGCGGCGCTGTAGTCCTGCTCGAGCGCCCACATCGTGGGGTCGGGATCGCCGGCGAGGACACCCTCGTCGGTCCATTCCTTGAGCAGCTCGGCCGCGTGCTCGTAGGGATCACCGCCCTCCGGGTCTTGCGGCAGGTCGAGCTCGACGACGTTGTACGGCGAGCGCGCGGCGAGCTCGGCTCGCTGCGCGTCGTCAATCACGTCATAGGGCGGAGCGACCACCTCGGCCAGCGCGACCTTGCCGAGGTCGTAGTGCACCGCCTGAAGTGGACTGACCTGGGCCACGAGCGCGGAACCCTAATCAGCCAAGAGACGGCACACATTCGACACGTTCCGCGCCCCACCCATCACATCCGCTCGATTCAAATCGATCCATCACGTATCCGCAGTTCTCGACAAAGCGGATGATCTTTTCCATCCAATACCACGCCGATCAGCGGCTGAAGACGCTTCAGGCGTACTGGGCGAAGGAGCTTGAGATTCGGGATCTATCGATCGAGTTTCTCCGGAAGTCGAATAGCGGACAACTTGCTCACCGAACTTGGAGATCCAAACACGGTGTGCTCACGGTCAAGCTGCACGACACCCTTCTGCGGGCCCGCCTGCAGGGCTGGATCGATTGCATGAGGGATGAGTGGCTAGACTCGCCACCGTCGGGGCGTAGCGAAGCCTGGTTATCGCGCGGCTTTTGGGAGCCGAGATCCCCGGTTCGAATCCGGGCGCCCCGACTTTCACACACCGATCTCGCAGTTCCAGTCGGCATTCGGAGGTACATTGCGCGTAGCCCTTCCGACCCTCTGAGGGGCGGGGAGAAGGTGACGAATTGAAGTCCGCGGTTAAGGGCCGCACCTACGCCTATCTGCTGATTGCCGTCGCGGTCGCTTCGGCCGGCATCGCCCTGCTGCTCTACGCCATCGGTCTCTTCCACGACACCGAGCGCTCGAGCGTAGACACCCGCTTTTCGATCCGCGGCGACGAGACCCCGCGCGACGACGTCGTCCTCGTCCTGATCGACGACACCACCTCGCGCGAGCTGCCCGTCCGCTTCCCCTTCCCGCGATCGCTTCACGCGCGCGTGATCGATGAGATCAGCCGGGAGGACCCCAAGGCGATCGCGTACGACGTCGAGTTCCTCCAGCCCACCAAGCCCAAGGAGGACAACGCGCTGATCAACGCGGTCGCGCGAGCCGGTCCCGACAAGGTCGTCCTCGCCGATAGCCAGCCGGACCCGCAAGGGCGAAGCGGCGTCTTCGGCGGCGGGAAGATCCTCGACCAGATCCAGGCGCGCGCCGGCAACGATCAGATCGGCGAGGACCCCGACGGCGTGCGCCGCCGTATTCCCTACTCCGTCGGCAACATGAAGACCCTCCCCCTTGTCGCCGCCGAGGTCGCCTCAGGCAGGACCATCACCACATCGGACATGGGGGGCGACCACGCCTGGATCGACTATGCGGGTCCCCCGGGCACCTATCCAGCCGTTCCCTTCTCGCGTGTCGTGAACGGCCAGTTCCCGCCGGGGACCTTCAAGAACAAGGTCGTCGTCGTCGGTGCGTCCGATCCGACCCTGAAGGACGTCGTCGACACACCCACCAGCGGATCCGACAACCTGATGTCCGGGTCCGAGGTCAATGCCAACGCGATCGCTACCGCTCTCGACGGCTTCCCGCTCCAATCGACCCCGCTCGCGCTCGACCTCTTCCTGATCGCCCTGATGGGCATCATGGCCCCGCTGGCGAGCTACCGGCTCTCCCCGTTGATCGCGCTGGCTCTGGCTCTGGGCGCCGGAGCCCTGTACCTGGTCTCCGCCCAGATCGCCTTCGACTCGGGCTGGATCATCCCGGTCCTCTATCCGATGATCGCTCTGGGGCTGTCGCTGGTCGGGTCGCTCGTCGTCTACTACGTTCGCGAGGCGTTCATCCGGAGGCAGGTCCGCGACACCTTCGCCCGCTTCGTCCCGGAGGCGGTCGTCGGCCAGGTGCTCGCGCAGACCGACGACGACCTGCGCCTGGCCGGCAGGCGGATGGAGGTCACCGTCCTCTTCAGCGACGTTCGCGGCTTCACGACCTTCTCCGAGGCGAGGGATCCGGGCCGAGGTGCTCGGGATCCTCAACCGCTACCACGAGGAGATGACCGAGGCGGTGATGGCGCACGGGGGCACGCTGATCTCGTTCATGGGCGACGGGATCATGGCCGTCTTCGGAGCCCCGATCGAGCAGCCCGACCACGCCGACCGCGCATTCGCGACCGCACGGGAGATGCTCACGGTGCGGCTTCCGGCCTTCAACGCCTGGCTGCGGAATGAGGGAGTCGACGACCAGTTCCAGATCGGTATCGGGCTCAACAGCGGCCCGGTGATGGCCGGCAACGTCGGCTCTCAGCGACGCCTCGAATACACGACGATCGGCGACACCGTCAACACAGCCGCCCGCCTCGAGGGCATGACCAAGGGCACCGGGCACAGCCTGTTCGTCGCGGACTCGACCAGGGACCTGCTCGCGGCGAAGGATGGCGAGCTCAACTTCGTGGACTCGCTGCCGGTCCGCGGCCGGGCCGAGGAGATCAGGGTCTGGGGCCTGACCTAGAGCCGAACCCGTTGCGCTGCTCGCCAGCAGCGCAACGGTCCGGCTTCTTGCCCTCTCATCCCTGATGCTCGACGCGATCGATGGCGTCGTGGGTGGCGCTCGCGTGCCGGTCGGCCGCAAGGTCGATTCCGGGCGGGAGCTCGACGTGCAGTTCACCGGATGGGTCCAACCGGACGTGAAGGGTCGAGGAGCGGGAGCCGAGCACGTGCCCGCCACGCGAGCGGTCCTCGCTGATGAAATGCAGGTGCCACCCGCTCACCTCGATTCCCTCGACGTAGTCGGGGAAGCGGAAGCCGAGCATCGTTCCGTCCACCTTCGAGAACTCGAACACCCGCTGGTCGTTCACCACCTCCGTGAGAGGCCGGTACGGCGGCTCCTGGCGCGGGACCGATCGCGCCTGGACCAGCTCGAAGCGGCCGTCGATCCGCACCGCGCACGTGGCCGTGCCCGGCGGAACCCGCCTGTCGATCTCCGCCAGCAGCGCTTCGTGGGCGATCGAGCCCTCGAGCTCGAAGTTGACCTCGGGCACGAACGGGACGACGACGGCGAATGGGGTCCGCTCGGAGCCGGGCAGCTCCTCGATTCGGCCTTCGACGTCCGCTCGATAGAACCGCCCGTCGAGCGCGATCATCTCGCCGTCGAGGTGGTTGACCGTTCCGAGGCCGAGGTCGCCCTGCTCGGAGAGCTCCGCGAAGGTGACGTCTCCCTCGTATGAGCCCTCCAGCAGCGCCCCAATCGTCGAGGCCTGGAAGAGGACGTGCGGCTCCACGCCCGCCTGCAGATCCGCGTGTCGCATCGCCTCGACGTGCAGCGACCGGATCCAGCGCTCGTCCAGGCTCATTCGGGGGCGAGTATGCGGGCGGTCTCCGACTTCGGAACGTCGCGCTGATCAGGGTTGGTCCCAAGGACGCGATCGCTCAGGTTGTTGGTGATGCCGTGCCAGAAGTGCTCGTTCTTGAAGTGGTGGAGGCGGTGGTTTCGCCAGATCCTCATGTAGGCGGCGGATCGCGGCCGGTATGCGGTGTGGATCAGGAAGTGGGTCCACTCGTAGATGAAGACCATGCAACAGCCGGCGATCGCGGCGCTGAGCAGCGCGCCGAGCTGAACCGGACCGGCGAGGAGCGTCACGAGCAGCGCGCCGAGCCCCACCGTGAACGGCACCGCGACCAGCATCAGAAAGGCCGCCTGCCACCAGTAGAGGAGCACCATGTCGAGATCGTTCGGGTCACCGTGGTGAGCGCGATGCGCACGGGCGGCGACGGTCTCGAGATTCCTGCCGCGGATGTTGATCGGCTTCGCGTGCAGCAGGTAGACGTGGATTGCCCACTCGCCGAACGGATAGACGGCCAGCATCGCCGCGACCGCGACCGCGTCTCGCCAACTCGGATCACCGACCAGGATCCTGGCGATCACGAGTGCGAGGATTCCCGCGCCGATCGTCCACGGCGACTCCTTGCGTAGGAACTCCCGCCGGGCACGTCCGATCGAGGTGACGTCTCGCGAATACATCTCCTCGCGATCAGAGTACGACGTAACCGACCCGGTCAACTCTGAAGCCGATCGGGGACGAAGTGTGGGACGGGGGACCGGCCCGAGAAGCCTCTCCCGTTTGGCTCCGCGTGCCGGTCCCGCTCCGTTTCCCCGCCGTGTACCCCTGAGTACGACCTAAAGCCTGCGAGCACTATACCTAATTTTATGCTCCCTGAAAATGGGTAGGCAGAACTTACTAATTTTGGTGGGGTGATTTCCGCACGCACCGGCCGTCGGTTCATGCGTCCGGGCATGCGAAGCCCTGGGGATGGCAGCTTTCGGCGCTACGCTCCGCCTGCCCGGCCCCCGTAGCTCAGCTGGATAGAGCGTCGGCCTTCTAAGCCGATGGCCGCAGGTTCGAGTCCTGCCGGGGGCGCCTCGCAGCAGTTGGATAAAAGCTCCACGCGCGCCGCTGACGGGCCGGAGCTCCCTGCTTGCTCCTCCGCTCACGCTAGATTGAGTGCGACGCGGTGGGCGTAGCTCAGCTGGTAGAGCTCCTGGTTGTGGTCCAGGCGGTCGCCGGTTCGAATCCGGTCGCTCACCTCTCACGAAGCCCCCGCTAAGGGGGCCGCACAGAGCCGCAGTTTTGGGTGAGTTAGCCCAGGCCGTCCCTTCTGCCGCAGCCCTGCGACGTCCTAGGTCGGCTGCACGTTCCTACCTGTCCCTTGTGAGGGCTTGGTGCAAGCCCAATACCCCGATGAACCCGCTGAAGGTGCCGAAGACGACGCCAAACAGACCAAGCACCACGCTGTCGTCGAGGCCGAGCACCGACACCACCACAATCGCGCCGCCGCACGTTAGAAGGAAGAGTCCGTACAGGAACATCACCACGCGTCCCGCAAGCCAACCGAAGTCGATCCGGATGTTGTTCCACCAGTGCATCAGTGGGCTGATTGCTACCACGGGGGAACGGCGGGAGCAGGTGTCGGATCGCCGGTCAACGTCAGCTTCCGCTGCCTCCGTTGCGGCGGGCGCACCACGTTGATCGGTTAAGCCACTCGGGTCCACGACCGCGGTCGAAGGGAGGGGCAACCGAGTGGAGCAAGCTGAACACCTCGACAACCTCCAAGGCATTGGCGGCCCCCTGGCACTGTGTAGTGATGGCGCGGGATGCTGCCTGGTGTGCGAGGGTTGGCCTCGTGGGGCGGTTCTTGCTCGTATCGCTTTTGGCTGTCGCGGCGCTGATCGCCGACCAACGGTACGTCGGCAATAGGCACGGGCTGTGGCTAGCCGCCGGGCTGAGCCTGCTCGCGGTGACCTTACCCCTCGCCACCCTCAGCTCCCGCAGCGAGGCCGCCTTCCCCGGCATTCCGGGCAAGATCGCCTTCGACAGCACCCGCGACGGCAACACCGAGATCTACGTCATGAACGCCGATGGCTCGGGGCAGACTCGGCTCACCGACAACCCGGCGATCGACCGCGACGCCGCCTTCTCCCCGGACGGGCGGAGGATCGCCTTCGTAAGCGATCGCGACGGCAACAGCGAGGTCTACGTGATGAACGCCGATGGCTCGGGCCAGACCCGGCTTACCAACAACACGGCGGACGACTTCCAGCCCGCCTTCTCCCCCGACGGCAAGCAGATCGCCTTCATGAGCAACCGCGGCCTGCAGGGCGACATGGAGATCTTCTTGATGAACGCCGACGGAAGCGGCGAGACTCGGATCACCAACAACAGCTCGTTCGAGGGCCAGCCCACCTTCTCCCCGGACGGCCGGCGGATCGCCTTCGCGAGCGATCGCGACGGCAACTACGAGATCTACACGATGAACACCGATGGCTCGAACCCGACCCGGCTCACCAACAGCGCGGCGTCCGAATCCCGGCCCAGCTTCTCCCCCGACGGCGGCCGGATCGCCTTCCGAACCGACCGCGACGGTAACGGCGAGATCTACGTGATGAGGGCCGACGGCACCGCGGAGAGCGCGGCTCACCGACGATCCGGCGCTCGACGGCGAGCCCGCCTTCTCCCCCGACGGCCAGCGGATCGCCTTCCGAAGCCACCGCAACGGCCCGGCCGAGATCTACGTGATGAACGCCGACGGCTCGGGGCAGACCAACCTGACCAACGGCCCCTTCGCCGACAGGCGCCCCGACTGGCAGCCGATCGTGTCAATCCTCACCGTCAACCTCGGCGGCTCTGGGACCGGGTCCGTCACCGGTCCCGGAATAAGCTGCCCCGGCGACTGTACGGAGACCTACGCACCCGGAACCTCGGTGACGCTGAGCGCGGCGGGAACTGGCGGGTCCACATTCGTCGGTTGGAGCGGGGCCTGCGCGGGGACCGGCGCCTGCGTGCTGACGATGGACGCCGACAAGGTCGCGACGGCCACCTTCAACCCGCCTCCCTGCAAGGGCAAGCCGGCGACCATCGTCGGCACGAACGGCAGCGACGTCCGCAAGGGCACGCCCGGTAAGGATGTGATCGTAGGTTTGGGCGGGAACGACAAGCTCTCCGGCCTCGCCGGCAACGATCTGATTTGCGGCGGGGCGGGCAAGGACACCCTGAACGGCGGCACGGGCAAGGACAAGCTCTACGGCGAGGCGGGCAACGACACTCTCAAGGGCGGTCCCGGCAAAGACATCCTCAAGGGCGGGGCTGGCAAGGACAAGCAGGTCCAGTAGCCCCTAGGCCCAAAGTGCCGCTTTCCACGCAAAGTGGCGCCGCCGGAAGGCCACGACCGTGGTGCGGCGCCGCCGGCCCGGATCGCGGAGTGGGGTCGCGCAATCGCCACCCGCCTCTCGGCCAGGAGGCGGGTAGCGGCGGAGCCGCGGGTCCGCTCGCGCGAGACATCGAGATCGCATCGCAGGTCCGTCGCTACTTGCCGCTTCGGAGCGGAGATAGCTCCGGCCGCCGAAGGGGCTCTCGCTCGGCCTTTTGCAGGGGAGTACATTCGACCCTTGGCCCCCGACTCGCCTACTAACAACAAGCCGCCGCCGACGCAGCACCCGAAAGGCTGGCGCGTGGACCCCGCGCCCGACGGGCGCGGCGCGCCTCCACCTGAGAAGCCGCCGATGATCCCGCGGAGCAGGGCCTTCGTCGCGTTCTTGCTCGGGCTGCTCGCGGTGAACCTCCTGGTCTCGTTCCTGACGAGCGGACCCGCGGACCGGCCGCGCGTGCCCTACCAGCCGTTCTTCATCAACCAGGTGAACGCGAACAACGTCAGCGAGATCAGCTCGCAGGAGGACTCGATCGAGGGGACGCTCAAGAACGACGCCACCTACGACCCGCCCGGCGACGCCAAGCCGGTGCACGTGAACAACGACTTCAAGACCGAGGTACCCGCGTTCATCGACCCGGCCTCGATCACGCAGCTGCTCGCCCAGCACGGCGTCGTCATCAATGCCGAGCCGCCGGACTCCGGGCGCTCGCTGCTGGGAACGCTGCTGCTCGGCTTCCTTCCCACGATCCTGCTGATCGGCTTCTTCATCTGGCTCATTCGCCGCCAGACGGGCGGGGGTGGGGGCGGGATACTCGGCGGCTTTGGCCGCTCGACTGCGCGGCGGGTGCAGCCGCGGGAGCAGGAGCGTGTCACCTTCGCCGACGTGGCGGGAATCGACGAGGCCGAGGACGAGCTCGTCGAGATCGTCGACTTCCTCAAGAACCCGCAGCGCTACACCAGGCTCGGGGCGCGCATTCCGCACGGGGTGCTGCTCTACGGCCCGCCGGGGACCGGAAAGACGCTGCTGGCGCGGGCAGTGGCGGGCGAGGCGCACGCGGCCTTCTTCTCGCTGTCGGCCTCGGAGTTCGTCGAGGCGATCGTCGGCGTCGGGGCCTCGCGGGTGCGCGACCTGTTCAAGCAGGCCAAGGAGGCGGCGCCGGCGATCGTGTTCATCGACGAACTCGACGCGATCGGGCGCTCGCGCTCCGGCAACGTCACCGGGCTGAGCGGCGGCAACGACGAACGCGAGCAGACGCTCAACCAGATCCTCACCGAGATGGACGGCTTCGAGCCCGGCACGAACGTGATCGTTCTGGGCGCCACGAACCGTCCCGAGATCCTCGACCCGGCGCTGCTTCGCCCCGGTCGGTTCGACCGTCGCATCGCCGTCAACCCGCCCGACCGTAAGGGCCGTGTCGAGATCCTCAAGATCCACACCCGCAACGTGAAGCTCGCGCCCGACGTCGACCTCGAGCGGATCGCGGCCTCGATCCCGGGCTCGACCGGCGCCGACATCGCGCTGCTCGTGAACGAGGCGGCCCTCTTTGCCGCCCGGCGCGACCACGCCGCGGTGGAGCAGCGCGACTTCACCGACGCGATCGAGAAGATCATCCTCGGCGCCGAGCGGCAGGTGGTGATGACGGACGCGGACCGCAGGCGCACGGCCTACCACGAGTCGGGCCACGCCCTGGTGGGGATGCTCACCCCCGGCGCGGACCCGGTGCGGAAGGTGTCGATCATCCCCCGGGGGCAGGCTCTCGGCGTCACCCTCGCCACGCCGGAGAGCGACCGTTACAACTACCGGCGCGAGGAGCTCCTCGCCCAGATCAAGGTCGCCCTCGGCGGCCGCGCCGCGGAGAAGGTCGCCTTCGACGACCTATCGACCGGCGCGGAGTCGGACATCCAGAACCTCACCCAGGTCGCCCGTGGCATGGTCGGCCGCTGGGGGATGAGCGACGCGGTCGGCCCGATCGCCGTCACCGACGGTCGTCAGGACGGCGCGTTCCTGCCGGGCGCGATACCGGCCTCCGATCCGACCCAGGAGCTGGTCGACAATGAGGTCCGTCGGATCGTGGACGCCGCCGAACGCGACGTCGTCGGCCTCCTCACGGAGGAGCGCGAGCGGCTCGACGCCCTTGCCAACGCGCTGCTCGAGCACGAGACGCTCGACCAGCCGGAGGCCTACCAGGTCGCCGGGGTCCCACTGTCGGATGGCGAGCCTGCCGAGAAGGCGAAGGCCGCGGTCACCCCCTAGCCCCGATTCGCGGATCCTGCTCTCCGCTATTCAGCGGAGAGCGATCTCGACGGCGGCGTCCTGCTTCGGGTAGTACCGCTCCACCTGATCGGCGCCGTACTTGCCTCGAAATCTTTCGACGACCTCGTTGACGGCGGCCGGATCGTCGAGCGGCTTGCAGGTAGTACGAAGCTCCGCGCCGTCGGCGGCCAGGCGAAGCGCCGGCGTCTTCAGCAAGTTCCTGTACCAGTTGCTGTCCGACCCAGTGACGGGGAGCAGGTAGAGCCTGTCGGCCTCCTGCACAAACCAGACCGGGCGGGAGCTTTCGCGGCCGGACTTGCGACCGGTGACGGTGAGCTCGACCTCACTCGTGTCCTGCAGAGCGTCCTTGAGCTCTCCGTCAGCCATGGCTACTGGATCGCGTCCAGCACCGCCGTGCAGGCCTCCTCGCAGCGCCTGCACTCCTCGGCGCAGATCCGGCAGTGCTCGTGATGGTCGGCATGGCGCTCGCATTCCTCGGCGCAGAGGCCACACAACTCCCTGCATGACGACACCTGCGCCCTTGCAGCCGCGGCGACGTACTCCGTCTGCCGACTGAGGAGGCGGCCGGTGGCATCGCAGACGTCCGCACAGTCCAGGCAGAGGCGGATGGATCTGCGCATTTCGACGACATCGTCCTCGGCCACGCTCGCGTCGGCGCACGCCGTACACGACTGCTGGCAGGTGAGGCACTCATCGATGCATCGGGCGAGCAGATCGCGGTCGATCTGAGCCGGCCACGGGTGCGCCTCCAGCATCTCCTTCGACAGGGTCGCTGTAGCCATTGGTCCTCCTTTCGGGGCTGCCGATCCGGGGCGAACGGCTGACGGTCCGACAGTACTACGCGTGCGGCACGAACAGGGCCCAGCCGACGTACATTCAGCAGGCGCCCGGGCGATCGATCAGAAGTCGAACGATCGTGAACCCCGACGAACGCTGGAGTCGGCCGGCGGCGAGGTCTCGCAGACGTCCCAGTCGGACGGGATCAGCACCCCGAAGAGTCCGCCGCCCTCCTCGCTCGAGCGGAGGCCGAGATCGTCGAGCCGCCGCTCGGCGACGTCGAGCGGCTGACCGACGAGTGACGGGACCGCGATGCCGCTCGGTTTCGGCGGCGAGCTGCCGTCATCGGTGAGCTTCGGAACGACGATCAGGGCTGCGACGCCGAGCCCGGCCGCGATGAGCAGCGCGAGTAGCGCGATGGCGAGCCGCCGCGAGCGCCGGCGCGGGCGGCGTCGGCGGCGCGGAAGGCGGTCAGTGGGTGCCGTGACGGGGAGGGGGAGCGTCTCCGGCGCGGGTGCGGCCTCCCCGACACCCACCGCGTGCTCGGGTTCGGTCACGGCCTCTCCGCGAGTCGCGGCCAGCGCGGCTCGCCTCAGGTCACCGGCGGAGGGGAACCTGTCCGCCGGGTCCTTCGCCATCGCCCGGCGGATCACCGGATCGAGTAGCCCTCCGCCGCTGTCCGCTGACTCGACCGCCGGCGGGGGCTCGTTGAGGTGGGCCCACATCTTCGCCGAGGTCTCGCGGTCCGGGAACGGGACCTCGCCTGTCACCGCATGGAAGAGGACGCAGCCGAGGGCATAGACATCGGTGCGGGCGTCGACCCTGCTCCCCTCGATCTGCTCCGGCGCCATGTAGTCGACGGTGCCGATCACCTCGCCGGTGGCAGTCAGCCCGGTTGTGGATGCCACGAGCTTTGCGAGCCCGAAATCCGTTAGGTAGGCAGTCGATCCGTCTTCACCCGGATGTGGCTCGCCGACCAGCACGTTCGCGGGCTTGACGTCGCGATGGACCAACCCCGCGGCATGAACGGCGTCGAGTCCGTCCGCGACCTCGGAGATGAGGGAGGCGGCTCCATCGGTTGAGAGCGCGCCTTGGGACGAAATCATCCGGCCGAGGTCACGACCCGGCACATACCGCATCGACACGTAAAGAAGCCCGTCGTGCTCGCCGGCGCCGTAGACCGTCACGACGCGCGGGTGCTCGATCGAGGCCGCGGTTCGCGATTCCTCCTGGAAGCGGGCGCGGAAGCGCTCGTCTGCGGCGAGCTCGGACCTGATCACTTTGAGAGCCACAAGCCGGTCGAGCCGGACCTGCCGGGCCAGGTAGACGATCCCCATACCGCCGCGCCCGAGCGTGCGCTCGATCCTAAATCCGGCGAACTCAGCCCCGGCGGCCAGCCCGGTCGGGCCGCTGCCCCTGATCGTTCCCTCGACCGACATCGGACACCAGTATGGACGCCTGCGCGGGCAATTCGCCCTACGGCCGAGCGCACGACGCCTGGCTGTCTCCGGCCGGCCGAGCGGCCCGAATCGGTAGCTTCCGGCCGGTCCCTCGGTGTGCGCGGGAACGTCACGGATGACCGATCCAGTGGATGAGCAGACAGACACGCGGGCGGTCGACACAGCCGACCTGGCGGTACGCAACGGTCACATCGTGCAAGCGATCGACGTCGGCCGGCGCTACGGCGAGGGCGACGCGGCAGTCGACGCGCTGCGTCGACGTCAGTGTCGAGTTCGAGCGCGACCGCTTTACCGCGATCATGGGGCCGTCGGGCTCCGGGAAGTCGACCCTCCTGCACGTGCTCGCCGGGCTCGACCGCCCCACCAACGGCCGGGTGCTGGTCGAGGGCACCGACATCACCGCGCTCGACGACGCCGACCTGACAAAGCTGCGCCGCGACAAGTTCGGCTTCATCTTCCAGTTCTTCAACCTGCTGCCTGTGCTCACCGCCGAGGAGAACCTGGTGCTGCCGCTCTCGATCGCCGGCCGCAAGCCTGACAAGGAGTGGCTCGAGCGCCTGCTCGACACGGTCGGCCTGCAGGACCGCCGCAAGCACCTGCCCTCGGAGCTATCCGGCGGCCAGCAGCAGCGAGTCGCGGTGGCCAGGGCCCTGATCTCGCGACCCGCCGTCGTCTTCGCCGACGAGCCGACCGGCAACCTCGACTCGAAGGCATCCGAGGACGTCTTGCGGCTGCTCCGCCAGGCGGTCGACGAGTTCGACCAGACGGTGGTGATGGTGACCCACGCCCCGGAGGCGGCCGCCTACGCTGACCGCCTGCTCACGCTGCGCGATGGGGAGATCGTCTCCGACGCCGCGCCCGGCTCGACGGATGACGTGATCGAGCTGATGAAGCAGCTTGGTTAGCGTCGCCGTCAAGAGCCTTTGGGCCCGCAGGCTGCGGGCGCTCGGCACGACGGTCGCGGTGTTCGTCGGTGTCTCGCTGATCGCCGGCACGTACGTGCTCACCGACACCATCAACAAAGCGTTCGACCAGATCTTCAGCGATTCGCTGAAGGGCACCTCGGTGGTGATCACCAACGAGCAGCCGGTCACCCAGCAGACCAACACGTCGACGAGCTTCCCCGCAGGGGTCCTGAAGAAGGTCGAGGCGGTGCAGGGGGTGAAGCTCGCGGCCGGGACGATCTTCACCGGCGGGGGCATCTTCAACGGCGACGAGGAGGTCGGCTCCCAGTTCTCTCCCAAGTTCATCTCAGCGGTGTTGCCGCCGCAGATCGAGACGCTGAAGACGGTCGAGGGGCACCGCCCGACCAACAACCACGAGGCGACGCTCGACAAGGCGGCGGCCGATGACGCGGGCCTGTCGGTCGGCGACCCGATTCGGATCGCCGGGGAACGCCGCGTCCGCACCTATCGCCTGGTCGGCCTGACCGAGCTCGGGGGCACCTCGTTCGGGGGTGCGAGCATCGCCCAGCTGACCCTGCCGGAGGCGCAGTACATCACCGGCAACGTCGGCCGCTTCAACCAGATCTCGGTCGGGATAAATCCGGACGTGTCATCCGACGAGCTGAAGGCGCGGATCGAGCGGGTCGTGCCGCCGACGCTCCGGGTGGAGACCGCGGAGCAGAACGCCAACCGCTCCTCCGACGAGATCCACGACGCGCTCAGCTTCCTGCCGATCTTCCTCGGCGTCTTCGCCGCGGTTGCGCTGATCGTCGGGGCGTTCGTCATCTTCAACACCTTCTCGATCACGGTCTCGCAGCGGATCCGGGAGTACGGGCTGCTGCGCACGCTTGGAGCCTCGCGCCGGCAGGTGCTGAGCTCGGTATTGGTCGAGGCCGCGCTGATCGGCCTGGTTGGGGCGGTCCTGGGTGTCCTCGGCGGGCTCCTCTTCGCCAAGGGGATCGAGTCGCTGTTCAACGCACTCGGCATCGGGTTGCCGACCACCGCGCTTGTGGTGGCGAGCCGCACGGTGATCGTCTCGGTGCTGCTCGGCATCGCCGTCACGCTGATAGCGGTGCTGAACCCGGCCCTGCGCTCGACCCGGGTGCCACCGATCGCGGCGATGCAGAACCTCGAGCTGACCGCCAGCCGCCGGCGCTCGATCGTCACCGTCGTGATCGCCTGGCTGCTGATGCTCGGCGGCCTTGCGCTCGTTCTGGCCGGACTGTTCGGCAACCAGAAGACCGGGGATGCGGCGATCTCCCTGGGTGGCGGCGCCGCGCTGGTGCTCTTCGGCGTCTCGCTCTACAGCCCGCGGCTCGTCCGGCCGCTGGCAGGGGCCATCGGCGCGCCGCTCGAGAGGCTGCGCGGGCTGACCGGCCGGCTCGCGCGCGAGAACTCGCAGCGCAATCCGTCGCGCACGGCGGCCACCGCTGCGGCGCTGATGATCGGGCTGGCACTGGTCTCGTTCGTGACTGTGTTCGCGGCGGGGCTGAAGGCCTCGATCGCCGACGCGATCGACAGCAGCTTTCAGGGCGAGCTCGAGATCCAGAACACGAACGGCTACGACCCGATCCCGACGGCGATCGCGACCTCCGTCCGCAACGTGCCCGGCGTGCAGACGGTCTCGACGCTGCAGGCGACCCAGATCAAGATCGACGGGGTGGGGGGCAAGCCGCGCGCAACCGGGCTCGATCCGGCCACAGCGGATCAGGTGTTGAAGCTCGACTTCCAGGGCGACACCACCGTGCAGACGCTGCGGAGCATGACCGACTCCGAGACGATCGTCGACAAGAGCTTCGCCGACACAAACGACCTCACCGTCGGGGACACGATTCACACACTGGGGCAGACCGGCAAGAGGACGAGCTTCAGGATCGTCGGCGAGGTCAAGGACAATGCCGACCTGCTGGGCAGCCTGGTCGTCACCCAGGCGGCGATGGCGCGCGACTTCGCCGTCAGACAGGACACCTACGACTTCATCAAGCTTGCGCCCGGGGCCGACGCCTCGGCGGTCCAGGGCCGGATCGACCACCTGCTCGCAGAGCAGTTTCCGACCGCCGAGGTGATGAACCAGCAGGAGCTGAAACAGAATCAGGAGAACCAGATCAATCCGCTGCTCGGGCTCGTCTACGCGCTGCTCTCGCTGGCGATCATCGTCAGCCTGTTCGGGATCGCCAACACGCTGGCGCTCTCGATCTACGAGCGGACCCGCGAGCTCGGGATGCTGCGCGCTGTCGGCATGTCGCGTCGGCAGGTGCGCACCATGATCCGATACGAGTCAGTGATCACCGCCCTGATCGGCGCAGTGCTCGGCCTGGTGCTCGGCTTGATCTTTGCCGCCCTGATGTCGGTGCCGCTCCAGGACGAGGGCTTCGTGCTCCGCTACCCGGTCGGCCAGCTCGTCTTCATCCTGATCGTCGCGGCGTTCGCCGGGGTAGTCGCGGCGATCGCCCCGGCGCGGCGGGCGGCACGGCTCGACGTGCTCAAGGCGCTGGCGTACGAGTAGCTGCCCTGTTCGGCGGTGACGTCGTCAGCGACCCTCGAAGGGTCGCTTGGCCAGGTCTCTTCTCCATCAGTGTGTGTGCGCCCCGCTGAAGGTCCTGGCTTGCCATGACCTTCGATCCGGCCACGGGCAGGGCGGTATCGGCGGCCTCGACGCCATCGTACCTTCGCCATTGCGCCAAACTAGCAGCGGTCATGAGCACTGCAGCCGTCGACGCCCCGGACGTTCGCGCCTGGTCCGTGGCCTCGGGCCTCGGCCGCATCGCGATCGGCGTCGGGATGCTGGTGGCGCCGGAGCCGGCGCTGCGCGCGCTCGGCTTCTCCGAGGTGACCGCGGCGACGGTGGCGATCAGCCGCGTCGCGGGAGTCCGCGACCTCGTCCTCGGAGTCGCCACGCTGGCCCGGCTACGGGACCACGGCGACCTGCGCGCAGCGACGCTGGCGAACGCCGCCGCCGACGCGGGGGACACGCTGGCGTTCGGCCTGGCGCTGGGCACTCCGGAGCGCACCGCTGGATCACGCGGGGTGGCGGCCGCTCTGCCCGCTGCGGTTGCCGGGCTGTGGACGGCATGGCGTCTGAGCTGAGATCGGCCCGGGAGCGGGAAATTCTCGAACGCATCCGGCGTGTGCCATCCGGGCACGTCACAACCTACGGCGACCTTTCCCCGGGGGCGCCGCGCTTCGCCGGCCAGGTGCTCTCCCGCTGCCACGACCCGAGCGTGCCCTGGCAGCGCGTCGTCCGTGCCGACGGCTCACTGACCCAGGGCGATAGGCAACGCCGGCTGCTCGAGGCCGAGGGCGTCCAGTTCAAAGGCGCGCGGGTCGACATGGACGTCGCCTGGGTGCCGGCCGACGATCTTGACTGAGTTGCGGGAGACTCCAGGACCGTGACCGGCAAGGCCGACTTCACAGAGGAGGAGTGGAAGACGATCCTGGAGGGCCCGCCGAGCGCGGGACTGGTCGTGATCCTGTCCGACCGCGGCGGCTCCATCCGCGAGACCTTCTCGATGACGAAGGCCTACACCGAGGCCCGCCAGCAGCACGGCGAGAGCCAGCTTCTCGACGAGATCGTCGCAGCGAAGCCCGAGATGGACCGCACCCGCGCCGGCTCGCCCGAGGAGCTCAAGCAGCACTCCCTCGACAACGGCAGGCAGGCGATCGCACTGCTCAAGGCCAAGGCCAGCGACGAGGAGGTCGAGGAGTACAGGAAGTTCATCCTCGGTCTCGCCGAGCGGGTCGCGGAGGCCCGCAAGGAGGGATTCCTCGGGCTCAGCGGTGAGCGTGTCAGCGATGCCGAGCGGGCCGCGATCGGCGAGATCGAAGCCGCCCTCGCCTGAGACAAGGCCGTCGGCTCCGGATGAGCAGTCCGCTGAGGCGTACGCGGATCTAACGAGCGCGACGACGAAGCCTTCGGGGCTGCGGTAGACGCGGGATTCCTGGAGGCCGAGAAGAACGTCTGACGGTCGGCCGGTGGGTCGGCCGTCTGCGCCCAGCGGCAGGAAGCGGTGATCGGAGCCGGAAGAGGGAGCCGGAGCCGCACGATGATCGTCGACAGCGCCCACTACAAGGACGGCGCGCGCCAGCATGAGGAGGCGCTCACGCCCGAGCAGGCCGCGGAGATCAGGAACGCCGCCGGCCCCGGCGAGTTCGTCTGGATCGGGATCCACGAGCCCGGCTCGGGCGACCTCGAGCGGCTCCAGGCCCTGTTCGGGTTGCACGAGCTCGCCGTGGAGGACGCCCAGAATCCACACCAGCGGCCAAAGATCGAGGACTATGACCAGGACGTCTTCATCGTCCTGAAGACGGCCCACTACCACGAAGATCGCGAAGAGGTTCATTTCGGCGAGATCCACCTCTTCGCCGGCCCCGGCTATGTGATCACCGTGCGGCACGGACCAGGCAGCGAGCTCGCCTCGGCCCGGCACAGCCTGGAGGCGCGGCCCGACCTGCTCAAGCTGGGCGCCTCGTCGGCGGTCTGGGCGGTGCTCGACAAGGTGGTGGACGACTACATCCCGGTGGTCGACGCGATCGAGGACGACATCGAGGAGGTCGAGAAGGACGTCTTCGACGACGACATCCCGGCGCCGACCGCCCGCATCTACAACCTGAAGCGCGAGGTGATCGAGTTCCATCGTGCCGTGTGGCCGCTGCTCAGCCCGCTCGCAACCCTGGAGCAGGGCGGATACGAGCGCATCCCCGACGAGCTGGTCCGCTACTTCCGCGACGTCGCCGACCACGCCCGCCGGGTCGACGAGCAGGTCAGCTCGCAGCGCGAGCTGCTGACCAGCGTGCTGCAGGCCAACCTGTCCTTGGTCAGCGTCAATCAGAACCTCGTCGTAAAGAAGATTTCGGCGGTCGCAGGAATCATCGCCGTCCCCACCTTCATCGCCTCGGTCTACGGGATGAACTTCGACAACATGCCGGAGCTGCACTGGCACCTCGGATACGCACTGGCGCTGGGGCTGATGGCGATCTGCGTGGTGGCGCTGGTCGCCTTCTTCAGGCGGATCGACTGGTTGTAGGCGCACGCCTACGATGGGGGCGTGTTCCCCATTGCGCATGTGGGTGGCCCGGTCTTCGAGCCCCTCCAGGTTGCCGCGCTGACGCTGGTCGGGACCGCCTATGCGTTCCGCACGCTGACCCTGGCGCGGGAGGGCCGGCCCGTATCCCCGTGGCGAATCGCCTGTTTCGCCTCGGGCCTCCTGCTGATCGCGATCGCCTTCCTCTCGCCGCTCGGCCACCTCGACACCGAGCTCGTGCTCGCGCACATGTCCCAGCACCTGCTGATGGGCGACCTGGGAGCCCTCCTGATCGTGCTCGGCCTGACCGGCCCGCTCCTCCAGCCGCTGCTGGCCAACCCCTGGCTTGGCTGGATGCGGCATCTGGCGCATCCGCTGGTGGCGCTGCCGCTCTGGGCCGTCGACCTCTACGTCTGGCACATCCCCGCGCTCTATCAGGGGGCCGTCGCGCACAGCTCGGTGCACGCCCTCCAACACGCGTGCTTCATCGGCTTCGGGGTGTTGATGTGGATGCCGCTGGTCGGGCCGCTGCCACAGCCGAGGTGGTTCGGAATCCCGGCCAAGATCGGCTACCTGATCGGCGTGCGCTTCACCGGCATCGTCCTCGGGAACGTCCTGATGTGGTCGAACACGGTCTTCTATCCGGACTACGCCGCCGGAGAGGCGAAGTGGCACATCTCGGCGGTGACCGACCAGAGCATCGCCGGCGTGATCATGATGGTCGAGGGAGGGTTCGTCACGTTCGGGGTGCTCGCCTGGCTCTTCCTCGTGTGGGCGCAGCAGGACACCGAGCGCCAGCGCCTCCTCGATCTCGCCGAGTCGCGTGGCGTACCCCTCAGCGAGGCCCGGGCCGCGCGCGCGGCCGCCGCCGGCCAGGGTGCGCGCCTGGAGGAGCGGATCAAGACCGAGGGATCGAGCTGATCCGGCGCCAGGCCTGCCGAGCTCCGTAGATCCCAAGGGCGGCGAGCGAGAGCCCGAGGTCGATCGAGAAGGAGACCAGTCGACCGGGTGCGCCGGTGTATAGCCAGGTGCCGAGCCTCTCTCCGCCGCTGACACCGAGCCGCTTGGGTCGGTCGGCGTCTAAGGTGGTCTCCTCCATGGAGACGACGGTAAAGGAGCTTCCCGACTCGCGGGTCCGCGTCGACGTCGACGTCGACCCGAAGGACGTGGAGGGCAGCATCGCCCGCACTGCCCGCCAGCTCGGGCAGGACATGAAGCTGCCCGGGTTCCGCAAGGGCAAGGTGCCGCCCGAGATGGTGGTGCAGCGACTCGGTCGCCAGACCGTCCTCACCCAGGCGCTCGAGTCATCGCTCGGCGACTGGTACGAGCGCGCCATGGTCGAGTCCGGTGTGAACCCGGTAGGCGACCCGAAGCTCGACCTCTCCGACCTGCCCGAGGAGGGAAACCCGCTGCGCTTCTCGATCGAAGTCGCCGTGCGGCCGAGCGCAGAGCTCGGCGAATACAAGGGCCTCGAGGTCGGTCGCGAGGAGCCGGAGGTCCCCGAGGAGGCCGTCGAGACGGAGCTGCGCCGGCTGCAGGAGGGTTTCGCCAAGCTCAACCCCGTCGAGCGCGCCGCCAACGAAGGGGACGTGCTGCTGATCGACTACGAGGGCAGGATCGACGGCGAGCCGTTCGAGGGCGGCACCGCGCGCGACTACCTGCTCGAGCTCGGCGAGGGTAGGGTGCTGCCGGAGCTTGAGAAGGCGGTGGAGGGCGCCGCGCCAGGAGAGGAGCGGCAGGCGACCGTTCATTTCCCGGACGACTACCCCGCCGAGGAGGTCGCCGGGAAGACCGCTGAGTTCGAGATCAAGGTCAAGGAGGTCCGTGAGAAGGAGCTTCCCGACCTCGACGACGATTTCGCTGCGGAGGCTTCCGAGTTCGACACCCTGGCCGAGCTTCGCGACCACATCTCCGAGCAGATCCGTCAGGTTCTAGACCGCCAGATCGCCGAGCGCTTCCGCGAGAACGCCCTCGACGCGGCGGTGGCCCAGGCGAAAGTGGATCTGCCCGCCTCGGTCATCGACGCCAGGGCGGAGGAGATGTGGCGGCGGGTAGAGCGCTCGCTTCGGCGGCAGGGGATGGAACCCGACAACTACCTGCAGCTTCAGGGAAAGACCCGTGAGGAGATGATCACCCAGGCGCGCCCCGAGGCCGACCAGGCACTGAAGCGCGAGGCCGTGCTCGAGGCGGTAGCGCGGGCGGAGGGGATCGAGATCAGCGAAGAGGACGAGCTCGAGGCGCTTCAGGTCCCGCCGGGCCACGAGGACCACGGGCATCCTGAGCCCGAGGATGCCCTCAAGGAGATCCGCGGGAGCGGCCGGGAAGAGCTGCTCAAGCAGGACCTGCGGATGCGCCGCGCACTCGAGCTGATCGCCGAGCAGGCCAAGCCGATCCCGATGGAGCAGGCGCAGGCCCGCGAGGAGATCTGGACCCCGGAGAAGGAGCCCGAGGAGAAGGGCGCCCTCTGGACGCCGGGCTCCGACTAGGCGCTTCCGAGATCACTACGATCCGGCGCCTTGTTCGGCACGATTGAAGACGTCGGCGCAGTGGCAGGCATCGCCTCCTTCCTGGCGCTGTCGGGACTTCTCGTGCTCTACCTGATCAGGGCGCGTGAGCTTCGGAAGCTCCGGCGCGCAGCGCCCTTCCTGGTTCAGGTCGGGAACGGGCAGCGAGGGACGGTGCGCTCCCGCCGGGCGGCTGCGCGGGCCAGCCGCAGGCACGCTGCGACGCGCTAGAGCCCGAGACTCGTCTGCGGCTCGGGATAGGTGATCACTCCTCGTTCGACCACGGCGAAGTCCGTCAGCTCATGCTGGGTGAGCGCGCCGGTCGGCTCGAGGTGCAGGACCCACCAGCCGCGCACGGTGAGCGCGTCGGCCAGCAGGCGGCGGTGGCAGCGGGTCCAGTCCGCCTCGGCGCACATGACCGCGGTGCGACGCTCCCGGGCCAGCTCCTCGAGGAGGTCGATTCCGGCCTCGAACTGCGGGCTTCGCATGTGGTCGGCGTAGCCGCGGAAGGGTCCGTCCTCGAGGGCCGTGTTGATCGAGTCGGGTTGCGGTTCGCGGCGGCCGCCGAGCTCGGCTCCCAGCGGCGCGTAGCCCATCCCGGCCGCCTTCATCGTTCCGGCGAGCGCCGAGCGGTTGAACTGCGGATAGCGGGACCGGGGATTGGCGCGCACGTCCGCAATCAACGCAACGCCTGCACCGCCGACGAGCTCGAGGAACTCCCCCTCTTCGTGGTTCGAGTGACCGACGGTCAGGATCTCCCCAGCTGAGCTCATTCCGCGATTGTCCCCGGTCAGGCCCGTGCCTGGTGGTCGCTAGACTCACGCCCCCATGAGTCCCCTGGTCCCAATGGTGGTGGAGCAGACCTCCCGCGGCGAGCGGGCGTTCGACATCTACTCCCGCCTGCTCAACGAGCGGATCGTCTTCCTCGGCACGCCGATAACCGAGGACATCGCGAACCTGATCGTCGCGCAGCTGATCCACCTCGAGTCCGAGGACCCGGACAAGGACATCAGCATCTACATCAACTCGCCGGGTGGGTCCGTCTACGCCGGGCTGGCGATCTACGACGCGATGCAGTTCATCAAGCCGGATATCCAAACGATCTGTGTGGGCGTGGCGATGAGCATGGGCGCGCTGCTGCTCGCCGGCGGCTCCGAGGAGAAGCGGATGGCGCTGCCGAACTCGAAGATCCTGATCCACCAGGTCTCGGGCGGATTCTCCGGCCAGGCCACCGACATCGAGATCCACGCCAAGGAGATCATCGACGTACGCCAGCGGCTCGACGAGATCATCGCCAAGCACACCGGACAGGCGCTGGAGAAGGTCGCGAAGGACACAGAGCGCGACTACTTCATGAGCGCGGAGGAGGCCAAGGAGTACCACCTGGTCGACCGCGTCATCGAGCATCGGTAGCCGCGGTTAGACTCGCGCGCCGGTTGAGGCGCCTCCTTCCAGTTCTCGCGGTTCTCGCCGCCCTCCTTGCGGCAGTGCCATTGAGCGTGGCCGGCGACACGGTGGTGCGGAGCGCCTCGGTCTCCCCGCAGAAAGGCTTCACGGACTCGGCCGACGGCGTGCGGGTCGCGTTCCGGATCGCCGGCCCGGCGCCGGCCGATGTGACGATCAAGATCGCCGGTTCGGGCCAGGAGGTGCGCCGGATCGAGCTCTCGGACGTGCAGCCCGGAATCGACCGGGTTGAGAAGTGGGACGGGCTGTCCAACGGCGGCAGGCCGGTCGCCGACGGGACCTACCGAGTCATCGTCGCCGTTGCCGGTGGGAGCGATAGGGAGGCGGGGAGCGTCGAGCTGCACAAACACTTTTTCCCGGTGCGCGGACCACACGGGACCCGCGGGCCGGTCGGGAACTTCGGGGCTCCGCGCAACGGCGGGCGCCGGCACAAGGGCTTCGACGTCACCGGCCGCTGCGGCACCCCGCTCGCCGCCGCGGTGACCGGGACCGTCGTCAAGCGCGCGTACGACCCGCGGCTCGATGGCAACTTCGTCGTGATCAGGGGACTGGGGGAGAGGCGGAAGTACTGGTACGCCCACATGGTCCACCCGTCTCCCTTTGAGCGCGGCGATGAGGTCCACGTCGGTCAGATCGTCGGCCACATCGGTCGGACCGGGAACGCGGGCAGCGCGCCGTGCCACCTGCACTTCGAGATCCACGTCGGCGGCCGGCCGGCCGATCCCGAGCCCTACCTGCGCGCCTGGGACCGCTACAGCTAGTCGCCGCGGCACTTGAGCGCGGACGGCCTCGAGGCCTCGTTCTTGCGGTCGATGGGCCTGGGGCCGATGTAACGGCGGAAGGAAACAGCCCGTGCGCGGCGTAGTCGTCTCCGTCAGGCCGAGGTCGGTGGGCGTCTAAGCTTCGAAGCGAGGAAGCCGCCGGCCGGGCGAAGCGAGACCGAGGGAGTAATTCCGCTGGCACGTCCCACCGAATCCAACGAGCAGCTCCTCTGCAGCTTCTGCGGCAAATCGCAGCGCCAGGTCAAGAAGCTGATCGCCGGGCCGGGCGTCTACATCTGTGACGAGTGCATCGACCTCTGCAACGAGATCATCGATGAGGAGCTCACCGCCCCACCGACGTTCGAGCTCGAGAACCTCCCGAAGCCCCGGGAGATCTACGACGTCCTCAACGAGTACGTGGTCGGCCAGGAGGGCGCCAAGCGGGCCCTCTCGGTTGCCGTCTACAACCACTACAAGCGTGTCCAGATGTCGTCTGCCGGCGAGGAGGCGGAGATCGAGCTGCAGAAGTCGAACATCCTGCTGCTCGGCCCGACCGGCTGCGGTAAGACCCTCCTTGCCCAGACCCTCGCCAAGATCCTCAACGTCCCCTTCGCGATCGCCGATGCCACCGCCCTCACCGAGGCCGGCTACGTCGGCGAGGACGTCGAGAACATCCTCCTCAAGCTGATTCAGGCCGCCGACTTCGACGTGAAGAAGGCCGAGACCGGCATCATCTACATCGACGAGATCGACAAGATCGCCCGCAAGGCGGACAACCCGTCGATCACGCGCGACGTCTCGGGCGAGGGAGTCCAGCAGGCCCTCCTCAAGATCCTCGAAGGCACCACCGCCTCGGTCCCCCCGCAGGGCGGCCGCAAGCACCCGCATCAGGAGTTCCTCACGATCGACACCTCGAACGTGCTCTTCGTCTGCGGCGGCTCATTCGGCCAGCTCGATCAGGTGATCGAGAAGCGCATCGGCAACCATGGCGTCGGCTTCGGCGCCGAGGTGACCTCCGCCGCCGACAAGGACACTGGGGAGTACTTCGAACAGGTGCTGCCCGAGGACCTGATGGAGTACGGGCTCATACCCGAGTTCATCGGCCGACTGCCGGTCGTTGCCGCGATCCACCAGCTCACCCGCGACGACCTGATCACGATCTTGACCGAGCCGCGCAACGCCCTCACGCGCCAGTTCCGACGCTTCTTCCAGTTCGACGACATCGAGCTGATCTTCGCCCCCGACTCGCTCGGTGCGATCGCCGACAGGGCGCTCGAGCGCGAGACCGGCGCCCGCGGGCTTCGCTCGATCCTCGAGGAGACCCTGCTCGACGTGCAGTTCGAACTGCCCTCGCGCGGCGACGTGCAGAAGTGCGTCGTCACCCGCGAGACGATCGACAAGGGCCAGCGCCCGATGCTGGTCACCGACGCCACCGGCGAGCACGAGATCGTGCTCGAGGACCCAGCGCTCGGCGAGCAGACGGCGTAGGAACCGCCGATACTTCCTGGCGATGTCGCAGCAGGACCTCGAGTTCGTGCTCGACGGGTACGCCAGGTTCAATGCCGGCGAGAAGAGGCCGGAGCTCTGGTTCTGGCACGAGGACGCCGAGTATCACGCCTCCCGGGAAGACCCCGATTCAGCCGTTCACCGGGGCATCGACGCGATCAGACTGCAGGTCGGCAGCTGGCTCGACGCCTACCCCGACCTCAAGGTGGAGCCGCTTGATTCCGGAGAGAACGGGGATACCGTCTTCCTCTGGGTCCGGTTCAGCGGCCACGGGAGCGAGAGCGGGGTCCCGATGGAGATGGAGCTCGCCCACGTGATCACGATGCGGGACGGCCGGGCAATTCGCCTGGTCGAGTACTCCGGCAGGTCGGAAGGGCTCGAGGCCGCCGGACTCTCCGACTAGATCGCCCAACAGAGCCGGATATCCTGAGGCCATGAGCACCCGATCGTCCCGTGGGCCCGTGGAGACCGTTCGGCATCAGCTGCGTCCCCTGTTCGACCAGGTGGTTCTCAAAGAGCTGGATCAGGACCGGATGCGCCGGTCGGGGCTAGTGGTCCCGTCTGGGACCGATGAGCCGCCACCCCAGCAGGGGATCGTGCTCGCGGTAGGGCCCGGGCTCGACTGGTGGGAGAACGCAGGCGTCGACATGCCCGTGCAGCCCGGCGACCACGTCGTCTTCCCGTCATCGGCAGGTGTCTGGGTGGAGATAGACGAGGAGCGCCTGCTCGTCTGCCGGGTCGGCGAGATCCTCGGCGTACTCGAGTCGCTCGAGTCCCAGCCCGACGCGTCCTGAAGAGGAGGACCGTCCTGCCTAGCTGTTGCCCGCAACAGCCATCCAGGAGTGTCGGCCGGTTTGCGGCCGTGAGTGTGAATAATCGGCCGCGTGGACGCGGAGCGCCGCAAGACCCTCGAGGAGACCACCCGCTGGGAGCCCGGTGCCGTCGAGCAGCGTGTCTTCGAATACTGGATGGAGGGGGGCTGGTTTCATCCGCCCGCCGAGGGCTCGCCCGCCGAGAACTACTCGATCGCCATTCCCCCGCCGAACGTCACCGGGGCCCTCCACATGGGCCATGCGCTCAACGGCACGGTCCAGGACGTCCTGATCCGGCTCGCCCGGATGCGCGGGCGGAACACGATCTGGATCCTCGGCACCGATCATGCCGGAATCGCTACCCAGGCGGTGGTCGAGAAGGAGCTTGCCTCGCAGGGCAGCTCGCGCGAGGAGCTCGGTCGGGAGAAGTTCATCGAGCGGGTCTGGGGGTGGCGCCACCAGTACGGCAACACGATCATCGAGCAGTACAAGCGACTGGGCGCGTCCTGCGACTACCTGCGCGAGCGCTTCACGCTCGACGACGGGTATGTGACCGCGGTCTACCGGGTCTTCGCGGAGCTCTACCGCAAGGGCTGGATCTACCGCGACAACTACATGGTCAACTGGGACCCGGGGACCCAGTCGGCGATCTCCGATCTAGAGGTCGAGAACCGCGAGGTGACCGACACGCTCTACGAGATCGCCTATCCGCTGGAGGACGGCGGCGACCTGATCGTTGCCACGGTGCGCCCGGAGACGATGCTCGCCGACACCGCCGTCGCGGTGAATCCCGCCGACGATCGCTACCGCGACGTGGTCGGCAAGCACGCGATCCTGCCGCTGGTCGGCAGGCGACTGCCGGTGATCGCGGATGAGCACGTCGACCCGGAGTTCGGCACGGGGGCTCTCAAGATCACCCCGGGCCACGATCCCAACGACTTCGAGATCGGCCGCATCCACAATCTTCCCGAGATCAGCGTGATCGGCGAGGACGGCCGGATCACGGACGAGGCGCCCGAACGATTTCGCGGCATGACCACACAGGAGGCGCAGGAGGCCGTGGTGGCGGAGCTCCGCGACCAGGGCCTGATCCGGGGCGAGCAGCCGTACACGCATTCGGTGCCCTTCTCGCACCGCTCAGGCGAGCGGATCGAGCCGCTGATCTCGCTGCAGTGGTTCTGCCGGATGGACGAGATGGCGGTGCCGGCGATCACGGCCGTGAACGAGGGACGGGTGCGGTTCATCCCCGCCGAGCCTCACACCAGGGTCTATCTCGACTGGATGGAGCGGATCCGTCCCTGGTGCATCTCCCGCCAGCTCTGGTGGGGACACCGGCTGCCCGTCTGGTACCGCGGCGACGAGACTTATGTCGGGGAGGACCCGCCGGGCGGCGAGGGCTGGGAGCAGGAGGAGGACGTGCTCGACACCTGGTTCAGCTCGGCGCTCTGGCCGTTGGCGACGCTCGGCTGGCCAGACACCGACGCCCCCGAGTTCAAAGCCTTCTTCCCCACCGACGTGATGATCACCGCCCGGGACATCATCTTCCTCTGGGTGGCGAGGATGATCATGATGTCGCTCGAGTTCACCGAGCAGATCCCGTTCTCCGACGTCTACGTGCACTCGGTGATCCAGGCGCCGGACGGCCGGCGGATGTCGAAGAGCCTCGGCACCGGGATCGACCCGCTCGACGAGATCTCCGAGCATGGCGCAGACGCCCTGCGCTTCGGCCTGCTCGCGATGTCTTCGACCCAGGACGTTCGTTTCTCGGAGGCGCGCGTCCGCCAGGGTCGCGACCTCGCGAACAAGATGTGGAACGCCTCGCGCCTGGTGCTGATGGAGGCCCGCGACGACGTCGAGCCCGGGCCACGCACGAGCCGGGTCGAGGACCGCTGGATTGCCTCCCGGCTGCAGCGCGCTGTGCGCTCCGTGACCGAGTCAATCGAGGCCTACGACTTCGCGCACGCCGCCCTCGATCTCTACGACTTCTTCTGGTCTGAGCTCTGCGACTGGTACCTGGAAATCGTCAAGCCCCGGCTCTACGACGGCGACGAGGACGCCTCGGCCACCCTGCTCTGGGCCCTCGAGCAGGTGCTCGCCCTCGCTCACCCACTGATGCCTTTCGTCAGCGAGGAGATCTACTCCTACCTACCCAAGAAGCCCGCAGAGGCGCTCGTCATCCATCCGTTCCCACAGGTCGACGAGTCGCTCATCGACGAGACGGCGGAGGCGGAGATCGGCCGGGCGATCACGCTGACTCGGGCGCTGCGGCGCTGGCGGGACCTGGCGGGGGTGCCGGTCAAGCAGGTCCTGACGGCGCGAGCGGATGACACCCGGCCGCACGAGCTGGTCTCGAGGCTCGCCCGGATCGAGTTCTCGGATGACGGGGGGGAGCCGATCGCGAGCGTCGGCGGCGTCGAGCTGCTCGAGACGGAGGGGGTCGATCCAGCGGCAGTGGCGGTCCGCATCGAGGAGCGCCGCGAGAAGCTCCGCGCCGAGGTGAGGAGAGGCGAGGGCAAGCTCTCCAACGAGGGGTTCGTCGCCAAGGCGCCCGCCGACGTCGTCGACGCCGAGCGGGAGAAGCTCGACGCCTACCGGTCGGAGCTCGAGGAACTGGGCGGCTGACCGCGCCCTCCGAAGAGATCCTCCACCGGCGGGAGGTCCTCGGCTGGAAGCTCGGCCTGGAGCGGATGCGGCGGCTCTGCCTGCTGCTCGGGATGCCTCAGAACCGCTTCGCCTCGATCCACGTCGTCGGCACCAACGGCAAGACCTCGGTCACGCGGATGACCGCGGCGCTGCTCGAGGGGCACGGAGTCTCGACCGGCGCCTACGTGTCCCCCCACATCGCGTCCTGGCGAGAGCGTGTTTTGATCCGCGGCGAGCCGATCTCGGCGGAGGCGTTCAACGAGGCGCTCGAGCGCGCCGAGCAGGCGGCCGAAGTCGCCGACCGCTCCGCCGGCGACGAGGGTCCCGTTACCCAGTTCGAGCTGCTCACGGCGGCTGGCGTTCGTGGCCTTCGCCGCGGCCCGCGTCCAATACGCCGTGATCGAGGCCGGGCTCGGCGGCCGCCTCGACGCAACCAACGTGATCCCCTCGAAGCTCACCGTGCTCACCTCGGTCGGCTACGACCACACCGAGTGGCTGGGGGAGACCCTGGAGGAGATCGCTGCGGAGAAGGTGGCAGTGCTCCGCGACCACACGACGCTGGTGGTGGGCGAGCTCCCAGAGGAAGTCAACGGGGTGATCGACCGGCAGGTGACTGAGAAGCACGCGAATAAGGTCCGGACGACGTCGGTAGCCAACCACATGGTTCCCGGCTACCAGGGCAAGAATCTCGCCCTCGCCGAGGCAGCCGCGCGCGTGGTGCTCGGCGACGTGCGTCCGGATGTGTTGGTCACCTTCGTCAAGAGGCTCGCCAGCCGCGACTTCTCGATTCGCGGACGGGCCGAGCTGGTCGTGGGAGATCCGCCCGCCATCTTCGACGCCGCCCACAACTCCGACGGAGCGAAGGCGCTTGCGGATGCGCTCCCGGAACTCGCAGGCGGCCGCGAGGTGGTCTGCTGTGTCGCCATCCTCGAGGGCAAGGACGCCGTCGGAATCGTCAACGGCCTCGCGCCGGTGTGTGCGCAGTTCGTCTGCACCGAGATTCCACCCGAGCAGATCGAGGGATCGGGCCGTCCCGGTGGCCGAGCCCGCCCCGCGCTCGAGATCGCAGCGCTCTGCCAGAAGGCCGGCCGAGAGGCGGAGGCGATCAGCAACCCGCTCGAGGCCTGGGACCGGGCACGCGACCTTGCCAGGGAGCGCGACGGAGTCGCGCTCGCGGCCGGCAGCCACTACCTTCTGTCGTCGATATGGACAGAGAGGCCCGCTCAGAGCTCCTGACGATGATGGGGTTGGTGGCCATCGTCGTCGCGGTCGTCATCCTGATCTTCTTCGCCCTCGGCTACGCATTCGGCCTGCTCTTCCTCTGACGCTGCGAAAGCGCCCAAATCTCCATACCCAGGCAGGGTTACACGCCCCCATAAGGAAGTACGTACACTCGCGGCTCCCTTCCCCATGCCTCTCGCACTCTTCGGAATAGACGGCGGGGCGCTCGGCCTCATCGTCAACCTGCTGATCCTCTTCCTGATCGTCGTCTATCTGGCGCTGATCTACTGGACCTACCTCGACGCCCGCCGGCGGATCGAGGATCCGGTGCTGATCGCCTGCGCGACTGCCGCGTCGGTCTTCCCTTACCTCGGCACGATCGTCTACACGATCCTCCGCCCACCCGAGTACCTGGAGGACCGCGAGGAGCGGGAGCTGGAGCTCCGTGCTGCAGAGCTCGAGCTGCGCCAGCGGATCGAGCAGTCCTGCCCGCACTGTGAGTACCCAATCGAGCGGAGCTACCTCCGCTGCCCCAACTGCGAGCGGCGGTTGCGGAACCCCTGCCGCAAGTGCCACAAGCCGCTCGATCCGCGCTGGGGAATCTGTCCCTACTGCGAGACCGAGGTCCGAAAGGAGCGACCGGAGCGGGAGACCCGCCGCACCGATCGCCAGCGCACCGCGCGCGCGGCCGCGCAGCGTCAGGCGTCTGCCCGAAATGACGGGCCCACCAGGCGCTCGCAGCGAGCCCCGGTCGCGGCTCGGGAGGAGCAGCGGCCGAGCCGCTCAAGCCGCTCCAGCCGCTGATCGGCGCGGCTCCCGCGGCTGCAGATCTGTAGGTTCTCCGCCCCGTGGCCACGGAACGGACACTGATCCTTGTCAAGCCGGACGCCTTCGAGCGCGGCCTGACCGGCGAGGTGATCGCCCGCCTCGAGCGCAAGGGACTCGAGATAGTTGCCCTCACTCTGATGCAGGCCGACGAGCCTCTCGCCCAAGTCCACTACGAAGAGCACACCGACAAGCCCTTCTTCGGCGAGCTCGTCGATTTCATCACGAGGGGACCGCTGGTGGCGATGATCCTGGAGGGTGCGAACGCCATCAACGCCGCCCGTCAGGTGATCGGCGCTACCGACCCGCTCGAGGCGGACGCCGGGTCCATCCGGGGCGAGTTCGCCACCGAGGTCACCTTCAACCTCGTCCACGGCTCGGACTCCACTGAGTCGGCCGAGCGCGAGATCGGCATCTGGTTCCCCGAACTCTGATTCTCGCCTCGGGGTCGCCCCAGCGGCGCGCCCTGCTCTCGGCCCTCGGGCTGGAATTCGAGGTGCGCGTCCCGGAGGTACAGGAAGAGACCAGGGGCGAGCCCCGCGAGCTCGTGGTGCGCAACGCGCGACGCAAAGCTGAGGCGGTTGCGCCACAGGGCGGCGACGCTCTGGTGATCGCCGGAGACACAGAGGTGGTCATCGACGGTGAGGTGCTGGGACAACCGCGGAGCGAGGCGGATGCTCGCGCTCACCTGGAGCGGCTGTCGGGGCGAGAGCACCTTGTGATCGGCGGCTTGGCGCTACTTGGGCCGGCCGAGGACGGTCACACGGAAGCCCGGACCGGGGTCGACGTGGCGACGGTCGCGTTCAGGGAGCTCGATCGGGCCCTGCTGGACGCGTACCTCGCCTCGGGTGAGTGGCGCGGGCGGGCCGGCTCATATGCGATCCAGGGCTTGGGCTCGGCGCTGGTCGAGATCGTCCGCGGCGACGTCTCCAACGTGATCGGCCTGCCGGTTGGGCTTCTGCTTCGCATCGCCCCCGAGCTGGTCGCACCTCCGTAGCCGATGACGCAACGCTTCCACCGCGCAAACTTGCGGACTTTGGGCAGTTTATGGCGAGCCGCTAGGCTGGGACGAAATCAGGTAGTCGACCCCCCCGATGAGCCTCCTCAGCACCATTAGCCCTGCGCGTGACATGGCCGTCGATCTCGGCACGGCCAACACGCTCGTGTACGTCCGCGGCCGCGGGATCGTGCTCTCTGAGCCGTCCGTCGTCGCGGTTGACACCGCGACCGGCGAGGTGCACGCGGTCGGCGCCGAGGCGAAACAGATGCTCGGGCGCACGCCGTCGACGATCAACGCGATGCGGCCGCTGAAGGACGGCGTGATCGCGGACTTCGAGGTCACCGAGTCGATGCTCCGCTACTTCATCAAGCGCGCCAATCACAGCCGCTTCACCCATCCGCGGGTGGTGGTGTGCGTTCCTTCCGGGGTGACCGGCGTCGAGAAGAGGGCGGTGGAGGAGGCCTGCCTCGGGGCAGGCGCGCGCGAGGCCTACCTGATCGAGGAGCCGATGGCTGCCGCAATCGGCTCCGGGCTCCCGGTCAGTGAGCCGACCGGCAGCCTCGTGGTCGACATCGGCGGCGGCACGACCGAGGTGGCGGTGATCTCACTGGGCGACATCGTCGTCTCCCAGTCCGTGCGAGTGGGCGGGGACGAGATGGACGAGGGCATCATGAACTTCTGCAAGCGGGACCATCAGCTCCTGATCGGCCACCAGACGGCGGAGGACATCAAGCAGGAGGCGGGCTCCGCGGCGCCGCTCGAAAACGAGATCGAGATCGAGATCCGCGGCCGCGATCTCGGCTCGGGCCTGCCGCGCGCCGTGAAGCTCAACTCGGCGGACATCCGCAAGGCGCTCGACGACCCGATCCAGCAGATCATCGCCGCGGTCAGGGACACGCTCGACCGCACCCCGCCCGAGCTTGCCGGCGACCTGATGGAGCGGGGCATGACACTGGCCGGAGGTGGGGCGCTCCTGCAGGGCTTCGCCGACCGGATGAGCGAGGAGTGTCAGATGCCGGCGAGGCTCGCCGAGTCGCCGCTCACCTGTGTGGCGACCGGATCCGGGCAGGCCCTCGAGGAGTTCGAGGCGATCAAGCGCGCGCTGAAGAACTCCCGCGTGCGGAGACGCTACTGAGCGCCGGCTGAAGGGGAGACGCGGCCTTGTACCTCCTAGACCGTCCCGAGGACATCCCGCCGCGGCTGACCAACCGCCTCAACCTGCGCATCGCGATCCTGGGGGCCGTCGTGGTCGCGGCCGTGGCGATGGTCGTGCTGCGGCTCTGGTCGCTTCAGGTCCTCTCGGGCGAGCATTACCGCGCCCTCGCCAAGGACCACGGCATCCTCGACGTCCGCGTCCATCCGCCGCGAGGAGAGATCCTCGACCGGAACGGCAACGTCCTGGTCGACAATCGCACCGTGATGAGCCTCGAGCTGCGGCCGTCGGATCTACCGAGCGATCGGAGGGAGCGCAGGCGGGAGCTCGCCAAGCTTGGAGATCTGCTGGGCCTCTCTCAGCGCGAGATCAGGCAGAAGGTGCGCTCAACGCCGCAGTACGCCGGCTACCCGGTCGTCCTCAAGCAGGGCCTCGACCGACGGCTGCTCTTCTACCTGCTCGAGAACAGGGAGAGCTTCCCCGGGGTCAGCGTCGAGCGGACCTACGTCCGCAAGTATCCGGACGGCACGCTCGCCGCCCACATACTCGGGCTGGTCGGCCAGATCAGCCCCCGCCAGCTGAAGCAGCCGAAGTACCGGGGCTTGCAGCCCGGCGACATCATCGGCCAAGCCGGTGTCGAGTACTCATACGACAAGTTCCTCCGCGGCACCGCCGGCAGCCAGCGGATCCAGGTCGATGCGCTGGGACGCCCGCGCGGCCAGCTCGGCAGCAGACCTGCAGAGGCCGGGGACAACCTGCGCCTGACGCTTGACTCAGGTTTGCAGGAGACCGGCGAGGCGGCTCTACGGGCGAAGGGCCTGCCCAGTGCCTTCGTGGCGATGAACGTCCACTCCGGCGCCATCCTGGCGATGGGCTCCTACCCGACCTATGACCCGTCCTTCTACACGCAGCCGCACACGAAGGCGCAATACGAGGCCTTCGGCAACCGCTCGGGGGATCCCCTGGTTGATCGCGCCGACCAGGGCGGCTATCCGACCGGATCCGCATTCAAGCCGATCACCGCCACCGCGGCGCTCGAGGACGGCCTGATCTCCCCCGGCACGATCTTCAACGACACAGGGTCGCTGGACATCGGTGGTCTCGTGGTCCACAACGCGGGCGGCGCGGCCAACGGTCCGGTCGACATGAGCACGGCCCTCAAGGTCTCCTCGGACGTCTACTTCTTCAGCCTTGGCCTCCACGCCAGCGCGAGCGGCAAGGGCGGGCAGATCCAGGACTGGGCCTTCAAGTACGGCCTGGGCCGCAACCCCGACGTCGACATCGCCAATGCGAGCGCGGGCCTGATCCCGACACCCGCGTGGCGCAACCGCGTCTACAAGAGCCACAAGAACCCCTACATCGACCGCCCCTGGAACCAGGGCGACAACGTCAACCTCGCCGTCGGGCAGGGCGACGTGATGGTGACGCCGCTCCAGCTCGCCCGGGCCTACGCGGCGCTCGCCAACGGTGGCACGCTCGTCAGGCCCCACGTCGGAGGCAGGATCGTCAACGTGCGCGGCAAGACCGTCGAGCGGATCAAGCCGCCGCCGAAGAGCCATCTGCACATCTCGGAGGAGACGCGTAACGTGATCCTTGGCGGCCTGGAGCGAGCGGCGATGGAGCCGGGCGGCACCTCCTACCCGGTTATGGGCGGTTTCCCGTTCGCGGTCGCGGGCAAGACCGGGACTGCCGAGCGCGGGCTGGGCACCGAGGACCAGTCGTGGTACAGCGTGGTCGCGCCCTACCGCGACCCACAGGTCGTGGTGACCGTGACGGTCGAGCATGGCGGCTTCGGCGTCGAGTCCGCGGCACCGATCGCCCGCTCGATCCTCGAGGACTACTTCCATCTGAACGCCGGCGGCGCCAGCGGCGCCGCGGCGGCATCGGCCGGGGGGGTCGAGTGATGGAAGCCGCCAAGCCATCGCTCACGATCGCGCCGCGCCGCTCGAGGCTGGCCGAGCTGCTCAACGTCCGATACCTGGACCCCGTCATGCTCGGCGCCTCGATCGGGCTGATCGCCTTCAGCATCTTCACCCTGGAATCAGCCAGCCGGCACGAGGTGGCGGCAGATCCCCTCTACTTCGTCGAACGTCAGTCGCTCTACGGGGTGATCGGGATCGTGCTGATGATCGCGCTCAGCCACATCGACTATACGCGGCTGCGCGAACTGCGGGTGAGCATCTACGCGGTCATGGTGGGCTCGATCGCCTTCGTGCTGCTGGTTGGGACGGCGGTGCGGGGCTCCAATCGCTGGATCGAGTTACCGCTCTTCCAGTTCGAGCCATCCGAGCTCGCCAAGGTGCTGCTCTGCGTCTCGCTCGCGGCGCTGGTCTACGAGCGGGTCAGGCGTCCCTTCGGCTTGCGCCAGACAGTCGGGTTGCTGGGCCTCGGCCTGGCGCCCGCGGCACTCGTCTTCCTGCAGCCGGACCTCGGCACAGGGATCGTCCTGGTGGCCATCGCCGTGACGATCCTCTTCGTCTCCGGCATACCGTGGCAGCACTTCGCCGCGATCGGCGCCGCCGTCGCCCTGATCGCCGGCGGCGCCTACCTGACGGGCTCGGCTGCGGGCGTCCAGTTCCTCCACGGATACCAGCAGGACAGGCTCACGGCTTTCCTGCACCCGAGCGATGACCCGAGCGACGCCAGCTATCAGGTGAACCAGGCGGTGATCGCGGTCGGCTCGGGCGAGAGGTCAGGCCGAGGAGACGACGCCACCCAGACCGAGCTCCTCTTCCTGCCCGAGCGGCACACCGACTTCATCTTCGCGGTCATCGGTGAGCGCTTCGGTTTCCTCGGCGCGGCCTTCGTCATCTTCCTCTACGGGCTGCTCTTCTGGCGGGCCTTGCGGGTGATGCGGATCTCGACGAGCTACTACGGGGTCATGATCGCCGGCGGGATCGTGGCAATGCTTGCTTTCCAGGTGATCGTCAACGTGGGCATGAATCTCGGGCTGATGCCGGTCACCGGAATCACGCTGCCCCTGATCAGCTACGGGGGTTCCTCGGTGCTCGGGACGTTCCTGGCGCTCGGGCTGCTGCAGAGCATCCATGCCCAAGCACGCTCGAACTCTTTCAAGTCTCGTTGAAGCTAGGCGCTACTCTCGGGCACCGCGCGGGCGGGGGGTAATGCGACCTACCTTGACAGCAAGGAAGAAGAGCACATGTACCGCAAGCAGGTGCGCCGTCGACGAGCGGTGCTATTGCTGCTCGTCGCCGCCTCGCTGACGCTGCTCAGCCTCTATTACCGAGAGGGCAACGGGGGCCCGCTGCACGGCACGGAACAGGTGGTCTCCACGATCTTCGGACCCCTGCAGACTGGTGCGGACCGCGCCCTGAAGCCGGTGCGAGACACGGTCAACTGGTTCGGTGAGACGTTCGACGCCCGGGGCGACAAGGCCCGGCTTCAGGACGAGGTCGACAGCCTGCGCGACCAGCTCGCCAGAGCGCAGACCACCCGGCGCGAGGCGCGGGAGCTCTCCCGGCTGAACGAGCTGGCCAGCGGCGGGATCGTCCCGGACGGGACCAAGCCAGTGACCGCGCGGGTCGTCGGCCGTTCCCCGACGGTCTGGTAC
This sequence comes from uncultured Solirubrobacterales bacterium, assembly GCA_963695675.1. Lineage (GTDB taxonomy): Bacteria > Actinomycetota > Thermoleophilia > Solirubrobacterales > 70-9 > DASUPK01. Next base: position 152,877 of record CAVOGY010000005.1, on the reverse strand, counting down.
TCGACGGTGACGATCGACCAGGGGTCGGGGGATGGAGTCCGAGTCGACGACCCGGTGGTCGCGCCGCAGGGACTCGCGGGCAAGGTCACGCAGACTACGCCCAACACAGCCCAGATCACCCTGATCACGGACGCGGACAGTGCGGTGACCGCCCGGGTGACCCCGAGTGGGGCCACCGGCGTCGTGGAGCCGGACGTCGGCAATCCGAACGACCTCCAGCTCGACTACCTCGAGCGCGGCACCCATATCGCCGAGGGTCAGATGGTCGTCACCGCGGGCTTCTCGACAGGCGACCTCGGATCGATCTTTCCGCCGGGCATCCCGATCGGGAAAATCACCAGGGCGACCGTGGAGGAGCAGCAGGCGTACCAGCGGGTCCACCTCGAGCCGTTTGCCGACCTGCGCGACATGGACTTCGTCAAGGTCCTGACGACACACTCCGGGAAGGGCAACGGATGATCCTGACGCGGGGGATCATCGCGCGGCTCGCCGTCCTCGGGATACTGGTCGCGGTCGCGCAGGTGGTCTGCTTCTCGAAGATGGACGTCTTCGGCGCCAGCCCGGACGTCGCGTTGTTGGTCGTGATCTCGGTGGGACTGCTGGGGGGGAGCCTGAGCGGTGCGGTTATCGGCTTTTCGATCGGCCTCCTGATCGACTGCCTGCTCCTCGAGACCCTGGGCGCCTTCGCGCTCACCATGCTCGCCGTGGGCTACGTCGCGGGTCGCTATCGAGAGGCGGTAGGCCGCCCAACACGCGCGGCGGTCGCGCTGCTGGGCGGCGCGCTCACGCTGCTCGGGGCGGTGGTGATCGCGGCCATCCAGATCGGCACCGGAATCGACGCGACCGTGAGCTTCCTGGTCGTGCGCGACGCTCTCGTCAAGAGCCTGATCGGGATGGTCCTCGCCATTCCCGTCCTCCTGCTCGTCAGACTGGTGGTGCGCTCGTCGCTGGTGGACGAGCGCAGAGCGGCGCGGCGCACCGCCGCACCGCGAGCCGTGGAGAGTGGGTGAGCCCAGATGTACCTGCGTCGAGAAGAAGCCGAGCCTGAGAAGCGGACCTCGCCGCTGGCGCTCCGGATCTCGATCCTCTCCGGCCTCGCGATCGCGATCTTCTCCGTGCTCTTCCTGCGCCTCTGGTACGTCCAGGTTCTCTCCGGCGACAAGTACCGAAACCAGGCCAACGACAACCGGATCCGCGAGATCCGGGTGCAGGCGCCACGGGGAGACATCCTCGACCGCAACGGCAAGGTCCTGGTGGCGAGCCGGACCGAGCTCGCGGTTCAGGTGAGCCCCCAGGACCTGCCGTCCCCGGGACCGGAGCGCTCCCGGGAGCTGCACCAGCTCTCGGCCATCACCGAGATGTCGATGGAGGAGATCCGCAAGGCGCTGCAGAGCGGAAGCCGCGCTGCCCCCGGCGGCCCGGTGATCCTGAAGAGGGGCCTCGGCGTCGACAAGGTCTATTACCTGCGCGAGAACCAGTCGAGCTTCCCGGGAGTGACCGTGGAGCGCGTGTTCAGCCGGGAGTACAGGCAGGGGACGATCGCGGCTCACCTCTTCGGGAACGTCGGCGAGGTTACGGCCGAGCAGCTCAAGCAGCCGCGTTACGCGGGGCTCCACCCGGGCGACCAGGTGGGCCAGTCGGGAATCGAGTACGAGTACGACCGCTACCTACGGGGCAAGCCCGGGACCGACCGCGTGCAGGTGGACGCGCTCGGCAGACCCACCCAGCAGCTCAGAAGCAAGCCTGCCCAGCCCGGCGACGACGTGCGGCTGACGATCGACTCCGGCCTGCAGAGCTACGCGGAGGGGGCCCTGGACTCCTTCGGCCTGCCCGGCGCCTTCGTTGCGATGAACGCTCAGACCGGCGAGATCCTCGCGATGGGATCGGCGCCCAGCTTCGACCCCTCGATATTCAGCCATGCCATCAGCCAGCGCGAGTACCACGCGCTCACCTCGAGGCAGACCGACGCGCCGCTCGCCGACCGCGCGATCCAGGGCCTCTACCCCACGGGATCGACCTTCAAGCCGATCACAGCCACGGCGGCGCTCGAGAACCACCTGATCTCGCCGAACACGATTTTCAACGACACCGGGTCGCTGAAGATCGACGCCAACCTAACCCTGCACAACGCCGGCGACGCGATCAACGGCCCGATCAACATGAGCGACGCGCTCAAGGTCTCCTCCGACATCTACTTCTACAACCTCGGGCTGCGGGCGAAGGCCTCGAAGGGTCACGGGATGATCCAGGACTGGGCGCGGAAGTACGGCTTGGGGGAGAAGACGGGCATCGACCTCCCGGCCGAGGTCGACGGGCTGATCCCGACGCCGGCGTGGCGCAACCGGCTCTATGCCGAGAAGCTCACGGACCGGCCGTGGAGCGCCGGCGACAACGTCAACCTCGCGGTCGGGCAGGGGGACCTGGAGACCGACCCGCTGCAGATGGCGGTCGCGTATGCGGCGCTCGGCAACGGAGGCACGGTCCTGCGCCCGCATCTGGGCGACGACGTCGAGAGCGTCACGGGGAAGGTCCTGGAGGAGGTCCGCCCCGGGCCGCGGCGCCAGATTCACATCTCCCCGATGACGCGAAACACCATCATGACCGGCCTCACTCGCGCCGCAATGGAGCCGGGCGGCACCTCCTATCCGGTCTTCGGGAACTTCCCGTTCGCGGTCGCCGGCAAGACGGGCACGGCACAGCGCCCCAACCAGCCGGACCAGTCCTGGTACATCGTGCTCGCCCCGGCCAAGAACCCCCAGATCGTGGTCGCGGTGACCATCGAACGGGGTGGCTTCGGCGTCAATTCGGCGGCGCCGGTGGCGGCCCGCATCCTGGAGCACTACTTCAACAAACCGATCACCTCCGCGTCGGGCACCGCGAACACGCAGGAGTGATGGCGGCCATATCCCGGCGGATGGTTACCCTCTTTGGCAATCTCGCCCCCGTTCGGGGCGGGAACTGACGATGGAAGCAGCACCTCTAACCCTCACTCCCAGGCGGGCCCGGATCGGGGAGCGCCTCGGCCTGGCCTACTTCGACGGCTGGATGCTTGCGGCCGCAGGCGGACTGATCGTGTTCAGCATCTTCACTCTGGCCGTGGCGACGCCCGACGCGGTCCAGGGACAGCCCCTCTACTTCGGCATCAGGCAGTCCGTCTACGCGGTCGTCGGGATCGCCCTGATGCTGGCAGTGGCCAGGGTCGACTACTCGCGCTTCCGCGAGATCCGCGTGGGGATCTACTCGCTGATGATCGGGACGATCGTCCTCGTCCTGATGTTCGGCGCGGCCGCGCGCGGCTCGCGCCGTTGGATCGAGCTCCCCTACTTCCGCTTCCAGCCCTCGGAGCTCGCCAAGCTCCTGCTCATCGTCGCCCTCGCAGCGTTCGTGATCGAGCGCACCCGCCGCGGCACGCCCATCAGCCAGACTCTGCGCATCCTGGCGCTGGGCCTCGCCCCGGCGGCACTAGTCTTCCTCCAACCCGACCTCGGCACGGGCATTGTGCTGGTGGTCATCACCCTCACCATTCTTTTCCTCGCCGGGGTGCCCTGGTCGCACTTCGCGGCGATCGGAGGTCTGGCGGCGATTGCCGTCAGCTTCGTCCTGGTCATCGCCCCGGCCACCGGCCTGCCGAGCCCGTTGCACGGCTATCAGCAGGACCGGCTGACTGCATTCCTGCATCCCAGCAATGACCCGAGCGATGCGAGCTATCAGGTCAACCAGAGCGTCACCGCGATCGGCTCCGGTGAGAAGACCGGACGCGGCGACAACTCGACCCAGACCGAGCTCCTGTTCCTCCCGGAGCGGCACACCGACTTCGTCTTCGCCGTGATCGGGGAGCGCTTCGGCTTTGCGGGAGCAGCATTCGTACTGTCCCTCTACGCCCTGCTTATCTGGAGAATTCTGCGCATCCTGACGCTCTCCAAGAACTTCTACGGGACCCTGATCGCCGGCGGCATCGCCGCGATGCTCACGTTCCAGATCCTGGTCAACGTGGGCATGACCCTCGGCATCATGCCGGTGACCGGCGTCACCCTGCCCCTGATGTCATACGGGGGCTCGTCGGTGATCGCCACCTTCCTGGCCATCGGGCTCCTGCAGAGCATCCACTCACAGGCGCGGCTCAACTCCACAAGCAGCAGGGCGCCAACACCACTGTTGCACTGAGCCACCAAGAGCACACCCAACTCACAACCAACCTGTCCGGCCCCGCCCACGGCGGAGGGCTGGACGTTCGTGCTGTCGCGGGACGGGGCTCCGCCAGGAGCGTCGCGCGAGGGTGCTCCGCAAGGAGCAACCCGATTGGTGCTGGTGGCTGGAAAGGAAAGTCATGAAGAAGAACATCCTCGTCAGCGTGGACCCGGGTGAGACCCGGGTGGCGACTCTCGAGGCGAAGGGGACGCCGGCCAAGAAGCACAAGAAGGCATCCCCGAGCGACGAGTGGAAGGTCGCCGAGCTCTACGTCGAGCGGCGTGGCCGCCGCTCGATCGTCGCCAACATCTACAAGGGCAAGGTCGACAACGTCCTGCCCGGTATGGAGGCCGCATTCATCGACATCGGCCTCGAGCGAAACGGCTTCCTGCACGTCGACGAGATCGTGCTCCCAGGCGGCCAGGCTGTACCCAAGCGAGGCCGCGGCCGCGGCCGGCGCATCGACGAGCTGATCAAGCCGGGCCAGGAGATCATCGTCCAGGTCGTCAAGGACCCCCTGAAGACCAAGGGAGCCAGGCTCTCCATGCAGCTCTCGATCGCGGGCCGCTACCTGGTCTACATGCCGCAGGGCGGCGGGATCGGGGTGTCGAAGCGGCTGCCCGACAACGAGCGGCAGCGCCTTCGCAAGCTGATCGAGAAGGTGGACATCGGCGAGGGCGGAGTGATCGTCCGCACCGCCGCGCAGGGAGCGAAGCAGGAGGACTTCGTCCGTGAGATCGCTTACCTGCACCGCCTCAACGAGGTGGTCACCGAGCGCGCCGAGAAGTCCGGGGCGGGCGAGATGGTCTTCCAGGAGGCGGACCTCTCGATCCGCGTCGTTCGCGATGTGCTGGTCGAGGAGTTCGAGGGCGCGATCATCGACGACGAGAAGCAGTACGACCGGGTCACCAAGTTCCTGCAGCGCACTGCGCCAGAGCTCGCGGAGCGCGTCGAGCTCTACAAGGGCAAGGAGCCGCTGCTCGAGAAGTGGGGCGTCGAGGAGGCGTTCGCCTCGGTGCTCTCGCGCCGGGTCGACCTGCCCTCGGGCGGATACCTGATGATCGACTATGCGGAAGCGCTGACCGTGATCGACATCAACACGGGCAGCTTCACCGGCAAGGGCAGGGGCCGCCTCGAAGACACGATCACCAAGGTGAACGTCGAAGCCGCCGAGGAGGTCGTCCGGCAGCTCCGCATGCGCGACATCGGCGGGATCATCGTCATCGACTTCATCGACATGGCGCGGTCTCGAAACCGCGACATGGTCCTGAAGACGCTGCGCTCGGCGCTCGACGAAGACCGGACCAAGACCTACGTGGTCGAGGTCTCGCCGCTCGGCCTGGTCGAGATGACCCGCCAGAACGTCACCGATGGCGTCCGCGAGATCCTCACCAAGACCTGTCCGACCTGCGGCGGCGAGGGCGTAGTGGCCTCGGAGGAGACGATGGCGATCTCGATCGTCCGCAAGCTCCAGGAGGTGGTCGAGCAGGATCCGAAGCCCGATGCCTACCTCATCCGGGTCAACCCCCGGGTGGCGGCCGAGCTCTTGCGAGCTGACTCGGGGCTCACGGATCTCGAGGAGGAGACCGGGAAGCGCTTCCACTTCGAGGGTGGCGAGGCGCTGCCGCTCGACACCTTCCACGTCGTCGAGACCGGCACACGGGAGGAGATCGAGGAGCGCGCGCTGCCCTTCCGCGTCGGCAACGAGGTCCTCGTCACCATCGAGGAGCCCCACATGTACAACGTGGACGATGCCGTGGCGCGGGTCGATTCCTACATCGTCAGCGTCACGGGTGGCGGTCCCCATGTCGGCGAGCAGCGGATGGTGCGTATCGAGAGCGTCGGGCGCTCCTCCGCGACGGCGTCCCTGCTCGACAGCGAGGGGAACGTGGTTTCGGCCTCCAATGGAGACAGCGGCGAGAAGGTAGAATCCTCGGCCTCCGCCGGGCGCCGGCGTCGCGGAAGCAGGGGCGGAAGGCGACGCTCACGCGCCGGCGGTAGCAGCAAGAACTGAGACAAATTCCCATGGCCAGCTATGCGGTGATCGAGACAGGCGGCAAGCAGTACCGCGTCGAGAAGGGCTCGACCCTGCTCGTCGATCGCCTCTCCGTCAAGGAGGGGGACAAGGTCGACCTCCGTGCCGTCGCCTACCGGGACAAGGAGATGGTGCTCGGCAAGGACCTCGAGAAGGTCAAGGTCGAGGCCAAGGTCGCGGGACACGAGCGCGGGCCCAAGGTCCGGATCTTCAAGTACCGCCCGAAGAAGGGCTACCGGCGCCGCGCCGGGCACCGCTCCGAGCTCACCCGGCTCGAGATCACGGACGTGAAGATGCTCTCGCGGCGGCCCGCGTCCTCATCCGGCACGAGGAAGCCGGCCGGCCAGAAGAAGGAGACAGGCGATGGCTCATAAGAAGGGGCTCGGCTCCAGCCGGAACGGGCGCGATTCGAACCCGAAGATGCTCGGCGTCAAGATCTTCGCCGGGCAGTTGGTGAACGGCGGTGAGATCATCGTGCGCCAGCGCGGGACGCGGTTCCGTCCCGGCGACGGCGTCGGGATCGGCCGCGATCACACGATCTTCGCCACGCGCCCGGGTGTCGTCCAGTTCTCGACCGGACGTCGCGGCCGCACGATCTCCGTCATCGACGGCGACTGACTGACTACTGAGCGCGCGGTCGGACGGGCGGTGCCCGACGCGAGTAGGGCATGGCGTGGCTTGGCTGCTCGCGGCGGGTACCGCCCGGCCGGCCGTAGTGGACCGCTTGTCCCGAAGCATTAGGCCCTAACTTCGCGGCATGCTGTTCGACCGAGCAAAGATCTACGTCGAGGGTGGCCGCGGCGGCAACGGCGTGGTCAGCTTCCGTCGCGAGGCGCACGTGCCGCGGGGAGGGCCGGACGGCGGCGACGGCGGGCGCGGCGGCGACGTCGTGCTGGTCTGCGACGCACAGCGACGCGACCTAGCCTCGCTCGGCCGCAGCAGGCACTTCCGCGCAGGCCGCGGGCAGCACGGCAAGGGAAAGCGACAGCACGGCGAGAGGGGGGAGCACCGGGTGATCGCGGTGCCACCCGGGACCGTGGTGCGGGCGATCGACGGCTCCGAGACGGAACTGCTCGAGCACGGCCAGAGCGTGGTGGTCGCCCGTGGCGGCTCTGGGGGCCACGGGAACAAGCGCTTCGCGACCTCGACTCGCCAGGCCCCGCGCTTCGCCGAGCGCGGCCTCGAGGGCGAGTCGGGAGAGATCGAGCTGAGGCTCAAGCTGCTCGCCGACGTCGGTCTGGTGGGGCTGCCGAACGCGGGGAAGTCCTCGTTGCTCGCGCGGCTGACGCGAGCCGATCCCAAGGTGGCCGACTACCCGTTCACTACGGTGGAGCCCAACCTAGGGACGATCGAGCTTGATGATCGGCAGCTGGTGCTTGCCGACATTCCCGGGCTGATCGAGGGTGCCGCTGAGGGGGCCGGCCTCGGCCACGAGTTCCTCGCCCATCTGGAGCGCTGCCGGCTGCTCATTCACCTCGTTGAGGTGGCGCCGGCAGAGGGGGATCCCGAGTCGAACTACCGAACGATTCGGGACGAGCTCGCGAGCTACGGCGCCGGCCTGGACGAGCTGCCGGAGATCATCGTGCTCTCCAAGATCGACCTGCTCCCGCAGGAGGACGCCAAACGGCTGGTCTCCGAGTGGCGCGAAACCCATGGCTCCAGTGCCTTGCAGGTCCTGGGGGTCTCCACGGCGACGGGCGCCGGGCTGGACGAACTGGCCCGGACGATCTTCGCCGCCCTGCCCGCCGAGGCCGCCCCTGCGCCGCGGGAGGAATTCAAGGCCGAGCACCGCGTCTACCGCCCCGGTGAGGACGAGGGCTTCGAAGTCGCCCAGGAGGGCGACGGCAGGTTCCGGGTATCCGGCCGCGGCATCGAGCTGCTGATCGCGCGGCACGACCTCGAGAACCCTGAGGCTCTGGATTACCTCGAGGGAAGGCTGCGGGAGATCGGCGTGATCGCGGAGCTCGAGCGGGCCGGCTTCGAGCCCGGCGACGAGGTGGTGGTGGGGGAGCTCGAGTTCGAGCTCGATCCGTCCTGAGCGGGGGCGCCGGCCGGTTCCTCGCGGCCCGGGGAAAGCCCGACCTCGCGGAGCAGGACGTCCTCGCGGCTGTAGTGCCCGACCGAGTCGAACCAGCGCTTCGCGTGCAGGCCTATGCGGAGGTCGCAGTCGGCGGCGACGATTCCCTCCTGGTCATAGAGCGGCCCGGCGATCACCTCTCCCTCGGCCGGCTCGACGATTGCCGCCCCGCCACGGCCGAACACCTCGGTATCGGGAAGCTCCACCGGAAAGTCCTCCGGGAAGGCCGAACGTGGGATGTACTGCGGGACCGAGACGACGAAGGCTCCTGACTCGATTGCGACGTGCCGCATGCTCGCCAGCCAGACGTCTGTGTCATCCGCCGTCGGCGCGACCCAGATCTGGGGGCCGCTGCGATAAACGGCGTAGCGGGCAAGGGGCATCAGGTTCTCCCAGCAGATCAGGCCCCCGATCCGTCCGAGCGGTGTCTCGATGGCACCGAGGTCTCCGCCGCCCCCGACCCCGTGGAACAGCCGTTCGTGGTGGGTCGGCATCAGCTTCCTGTGCTTGGCACGGAGGCCAGTGGGGCCGAACAGAAGGAGGGCGTTGTAGATCGTCCCGGGGCGCTCCAGCTCTCGCTCGTTGACACCGATCGCGCAGTGGACGCCGTGCTCGGCGCAGGCCGCGGCGAGCTCGTCCGTCAGCGGCCCAGGGACCTCGACTGAGTTGGACCAGAGACGCTCCCAGAATTCATCGAATCCCTCGAACGAAGCGGCCGCTTTGGCCCAGTCGCCCGAGGGGTACAGCGGCACGAAGGTCTCCGGGAGGACGATCAACTCGGCTCCGTCGGCGGCGGCTTCACCGATCAGGTCCACTGCTTTCCTCACGGATGCCGGGGCGTCGAGGATCACCGGCGTCGCCTGAACGGCCGCGACCCGGACGGTCCTGAGCTCGGTCACATGGCGAGAATACGCCCGCGTAGCGCGGATGTGCGTACCTACACTTGCCGCGCCATGACCGTGGTGGCCAAACTGGGCTCCTCCATAGTCGCCGGGGAGGAGGGAGCGCTGAGGACCGATGTCCTCGATCGCGTTTGCGCGCAGGTCGCCGAGCTCCATTCCGGGGGGGAGAACGTCGTCATGGTCACTTCCGGTGCGATCGCCACGGGAATGAGGGTCCTCGAACTCCCTCGCCGTCCATCCGCGATCGACGAGCTTCAGGCCGCGTCCGCCGTGGGCCAAGGGAGCCTGTTCCGCGCCTACGAGGAGCGCCTCGCCAAGGGCGAGGTCCGGGCCGCGCAGGTCCTGCTGACGGCCTCCGACCTGCAGCTGCGCACGCACTACCTGAACGCACGGCAGACGCTCAGCAGGCTGCTCGCCTGGCGTGTGGTCCCCGTCGTCAACGAGAACGACACCACGGCGACCGACGAGATCACTTTCGGCGACAACGACTTCCTCGCCGCACAGGTGGCGATCATGCTGGAGGCGAGGCTGCTCGTCCTGCTCACCGACCAGGCGGGGCTCTACACGAAGGATCCGCGGCAGCATCCCGGCGCGGAGCTGGTCGGCGAGGTGACCGACGAGTCGGAGCTGGCGGCCTACGAGATCGGGGAGCACACCGGGCCCTTCGGGCTCGGCGGGATGCGGAGCAAGGTCGCGGCCGCCGGGATGGCGGGAGCCTCCGGGATCGCCGCCGTGATCTGCGACGGGACCGCGGAGGGGACCCTGCTCGCGGCCGCCGCCGGGGATGCGACCGGCACGCGCTTCCGGCCGCATCGGGAGCGGACCTCGAGCTTCAAGCTCTGGCTCCGCTACGCCAAGCCGAGCCACGGCACGCTGCGGGTCGACGACGGGGCCGCCCGTGTCCTTCGCGAGAGGGGCAGCAGCCTGCTGCCGGTCGGGATCACCGAGGTCGAGGGCGAGTTCGAGGCCGGCGATGCGGTCGAGGTGACCTCGGACGGCAGGTCGATCGGCAAGGGGATCGTCAACTACTCGGCAGGCGAGCTGCGCCGCATCAAGGGGCTGCGGACCGAGAAGGTCCGGGAGCTTCTGCCGCACGCCTCCGAGGAGGCGGTGCACCGCGACTACTTCGTTCTGACGTAGTGGACGCTCAGTGATCGCGTCCAAGGGCCCCTTCTACGGCGCCACCCGCGCGAGTTGCGGTTTCGTCGGTTGGATTTAGCACTGCCCGCCGGCCGCCCCTGGTTTGCCGGGCCCGAATCGACGGGTACCCACGTCTGAGAAACCCCGAGGCGAAAGGAGTCGATTCGTATGGCGGGCGAACTGAAGGGCAAGCGCGTCGCATTCCTGATGGCCAACGAGGGCGTTGAGCAGGTCGAACTCACCGAGCCGCGCAAGGCGATCGAGGAGGCCGGCGCTCATGTCGACGTGATCGCGCCGGAGGCCGAGCAGATCCAGGCCTTCAACCACCTCGACAAGGCCGACAGATTCGACGTGGACAAGACGGTCTCGGACGCGAAGGCCGACGACTACGACGCGGTCGTGCTGCCAGGCGGCGTCGCCAACCCGGACGTCCTGCGCATGGACGAGGACGCGGTGCGCTTCCTGCGGGAGTTCTTCGCGGCGGGCAAGCCGGTGGGCGCGATCTGCCATGCGCCGTGGATGCTCGTCGAGGCGGACGTGGTCGACGGCCGGAAGGTGACGTCGTTTCCGAGCCTGCAGACGGACGTCCGCAACGCGGGAGGCAACTGGGTCGACGAGGAAGTCGTCGTCGATTCCGGCCTGGTGACCTCCCGGAAGCCGGACGACATCCCGGCGTTCAACGCGAAGATCGTCGAGGAGTTCGCAGAGGGCATCCACGAGGAGCAGCGCGAGAAGGCGGTCTCGTAGCCGGTCGCCCCGCAAGCGGTCCAATGATCACCAGGGAGATTCGGAGGGGCGACCTGTTCGCGGATCGCTATCGCGTCATCCGGCGGCTCGGCACGGGCGGGATGGCCACGGTCTGGCTCGCCGAGGACGAGCGGTTGGGTCGGGATGTCGCGATCAAGCGACTGAACACGGACGCTCCCGAGGAGAGCCTCGACGCGCTTCCGGCGGGAGGCGCGCTTGGGCGCAACCCTGAACCATCCGAATTTCGTGTCGGTGTTCGACACCATCGCGACCGACGAGGGCGCGCTGATCGTGATGGAGTACGTGCCCGGCCGGTCGCTCGAGGAGCTGGCGAAGGGCGGGCCGATGGATCCCGGCGAGGCGGTGTTGATCCTGACGAGGAGCCGCGGACGCCCTCGACCACGCGCATAAGGCGGGGGTTGTCCACCGGGACATCAAGCCGGCGAACATCTTGGTTCGCGAGGACGGTGCCGTGAAGCTGGCGGACCTCGGGATCGCGCGGGCTATCGACGCGACTCAGATCACCGCCGAGGGCAAGGTAATCGGCACCGTTCCTACATGGCCCCCGAGCGCTTCGAGGCCGCCGGCGCCGGCGGGCCGGCGAGCGACGTCTATGCGCTCGCCGCAGTCGCCTACGAGCTGCTTTCAGGGACGTCCCTGGATGGAGGGGCACCTAGTCGGGGGCAATCGCCCGATCGCCGAGAGCTCGCGGCTCGCTGGCCGGATGCGCCGGCGTCGGTCTTCGCCGTGGTCATGCGAGGGCTCTCGCGGATCCGGCGCGCAGGCAGAGCTCCGCGGGGCAGCTCGTGGCCGAGCTCGAGGACGCGGTTCGGAGAGGCGAGCAGGACACCCGTCCGTTTGACCGCGAGCCCGCGGACCGCTCGACCCGACCGCTCGCGCCGCGGGCGTCCGGCGCCTCTCGGTCGCCCCGTTCGCGCGTCGGAGCCGTGCTGGCGCTGACGCTGGTCGCGCTGGCCGGCCTGACGGCAGCGGGGATCGCGCTGGTCGGGGGCGACTCCGGCGGCGGCGCGAGCCACAAGAAGGAAGCGAAAGCCGGACGGGATGCGCGCGGCTCGGCTGCCGGCGCGTGGCTCGGCTGTGGTCTCGGACGGGGCTTCCGCCGCCGCCTCGGAGCCCGCCGTCGGAGAAGATCAGGCGAGCCCGCCCTCCTCGTCGGCAGACGGGGCGAGTCTGAACGCCGAGGGGTTCTCCTTGATCAACCAGGGGAGGGCGGCGGAGGCGGTGCCGATCCTGCGCCAGGCGGTCGACTCCTATCCCGAGGGATCGACGGACCTCAACTACGCGTACGCTCTCTACAACCTCGGGAACGCGCTGCGGCTCTCGGGTCATCCCGAGGAGGCGATCCCGGTGCTCGAGCGTCGCTTGCGCATTCCCAACCAGCGCTCCACGGTGGCAACGGAGCTTGCGCGGGCCCGCGCTGAGGCCGGCACGGGCTGACCCGCCGCCGGGTCCTCCGGCCGACGGGGGACGGGGCGCTTTACCCTTTTGGGCATGGCCACTGCCACTCGATCCGTCGCCGGGGTGTGCGGGGACGCGAAGTCGGCGTCGCACCTGCTCGCGCGCAGCGGCCGCGAGGCCAAGGACGCCTGCCTGAGAGACCTGGCAGATCGGATCGATGGCAGCGTCGAGGCGCTCCTGGAGGCGAATCGCGCGGATCTGGAGGCGGGGCGAGAGGAGGGCCTGAACGAGGCCCTGATCGACCGGCTGACCCTGACGGAGGCGCGTATCGCCGAGATGGCCAAGGGCGTCCGCGAGATCGCGGACCTCGCCGACCCGGTCGGGGAGGTGATCGAGGGCTGGACGCTGGAAAACGGGCTCGAGGTCGCTAAGAAGCGGGTCCCGATCGGCGTGGTGGCCGTCGTCTACGAGGCGCGACCGAACGTGACCATCGACGCCGCGGCGCTCTGTCTGAAGAGTGGGAACGCGGCGGTCCTGCGCGGTTCGAGCAGCGCCGAGAGCTCCAATGTGTTCCTGGCGGGTCTGATCGCCGAGGCCCTGGCCGCAGCCGAGCTGCCGGCGGCGTCCGTCTCGCTTCTCTCCGGTGGTGGCCACGAGCAGCTGCAGGAGCTGGCGACGCAGGAGGGCCTGGTCGATCTGATCATCCCGCGAGGTGGCGAGGGGCTGAAGGAGGCGCTGAAGCGGGTCGCCAAGGTTCCTGTGATGTACGCGGCGGCGGGGAATTGCCACGTCTACGTCCACCAGGATGCGGATCTCGAGATGGCGGAGAGGGTCGCCTACAACGCGAAGGTCCAACGGCCGGGGGTCTGCAATGCGGCGGAGACGCTGCTGGTCCATCGGGAAGTCGCCGCCGATCTCCTGCCGGGCCTGCTCGCCAAGCTGAGCGATGCCGGGGTGGAACTGGTCGGCGATGCGCCCACTCGGGACTCAGCCGGATCGGTGGCGGTGGGCGAGGCGACCGGTGCGGACTGGGACACCGAGTATCACGGGCTGAAGATGGCGGTGGGGGTGGTGGATTCGCTCGGCGAGGCGATCGAGCACATCAACCGGCACGGCACCGGTCATTCCGATGCGATCGTGACGCGCTCGGAGGAGGTCGGGGACGAGTTCACGGATGCGGTCGATTCGGCCGCGGTCTACGTCAACGCGTCAACGCGGTTCACCGACGGCTACGAGTTCGGGATGGGCGCAGAGATCGGCAACTCGACCCAGAAGCTGCACGCCCGCGGACCGATCGGGCTGCGCGAGCTGACCACGACCAAGTACGTGGTGCACGGCAGCGGGCAGATCAGGGAGTAGTGCGGTCGCTCCGATCGGGGTCCTGGGCGGGGCCTTCAACCCGCCCCACGTCGGTCATCTGCTCCTCGCCCAGGAGGCACGCTGGCAGCTCGGTCTGGACGAGGTGCTGCTGATGGTGACCAACCGGGCGCCGCACAAGGAGATCGAGGACGATCCGGGCGCGGAAGTCCGGCTCGAGATGGCGCGGTTGGCGGCGGAGGGCGAGGAGGGGGTGGAGGCCTCGGATCTCGAGGTCAGCCGGGACGAGGTGTCGTACAGCTACCGGACGCTCGAGCTGCTGGCCGAGCGGGACCCAGGTAGGGAGATGTTCTTGCTGTTGGGCGCGGATATGGCGGCGGGGCTGGCGAGCTGGAAGGAGCCGGCTCGTGTGGTCGAGCTGGCACGGCTGGGGGTGGTGCCGCGGCCCGGGGTGGGGCTCGAAGCGGTGCGCTCGGCGCTCGAGCGGCTCGGTGCCGCCGATCGAGCGGAGATAATCGAGATGCCACTTTGCGGAGCGTCCTCGACCACAGTCAGGCAGCGGGCTCGGGAGGGAAAGCCGCTGCGATATCTGGTTCCGGACCGGGTAATCGAGTTGATCGGGGAGAGGGGGCTCTACCGATGAGCCGGGGAAAGGAGATGGGCCCCGAGCAGCTGGCGCGGCGGCTGGCCGCGATCGCCGACGACAAGCAGGCGACCGACCTGGTCGCGCTCAATGTGCGGCCGCTGGTCGGCTACACGGACTACCTGGTGATCTGCACGGCCCGCAACGAGCGGCAGGCGAAGGCGATCCACGACGAGATCTACCACCAGCTGAAGAGGGACGGATGGTTGCCGGCGCGCGTCGAGGGGGAGCGGGAAGCGGAGTGGGTGCTGATGGACTATCTGGACTCCGTGCTGCACATCTTCACGCCGGAGCTGCGCGAGCGGTACCGGCTCGAGGTGCTCTGGGGCGAGGCGGACCGGCTCGACCTGAACCTGGCCGGGGCGCGCGGCGCCGCTTAGGCGCGCCGCCGAAAGCTGTCCGAGCGCGGCCGTAGTCTGCCGCTCGTGTCGAGGGAGCGTTTCCGGCGCGCCTTGCGCGGCTACGACCCGGAGGAGGTCGACGCGGCGATCGACGCCCGCGATGCGCGACTGGCTCGGCTCGAGCGGGAGGCGCAGCGGCTCGCAGAGCGGGTGGTCGAGCGGGAGAGAAAGCTGCAGGACGCGCTGAAGCGGCCGGTTGCCGCGGCAGTCAGCAGGGGGATCGATGAGATCTATGGGCAGGCACGGCGGCAGGCGACCAGGATCCGGATGAAGGCGCTCGATGACGCGGTCCAGATGGCCGAGCGGGTCGTGGAGTTGACCAATCTGCGCGACGAGCTGGGGGCGCGGATCGCGGAGCTGGCCGAGGTGGCGCGGGCGCGCCTCGGGATGGAGAAGGAGGGGCCGGCGCTCGGCGGGAAGCCGGCCAGCGGGTCCGTCGCCGACGGGATGTACTCCGGGCCGATCGAGGTGGAGGTGGGGCCCCTCAACGACTTCGCGCAGTTGACCGGCTTTGAGGACGCGGCCGCGGGCATCAACGGCGCATCGGACATCCGCGTCCGGCGGGTCTCACGGGGAAGGGCCACGGTCTCGATGAACCTGAGCGACCCGGTCGAGCTGCTGAGGGAGCTCGAGGAGCGAGCTCCCTTCGACTTCGTCGTGCGCGACAAGCGCCGCGACGGCCTGATCCTCGACGTCGACGAGGACGGGCGCGAGCAGGACCGCGCGGCGTAGCTCCGGATCTCAATTCGGCCTGCATGTCGTCGCGAACTCGTGACGTCTTGCGCGTCGCTGCGTGGATCTCCGCGCGACGTATCGTCGTGATGAATCCCAATCTCCGCGGCACGATCAGCGAGATGCCGCGATCGCCCTGGAAGCGGTGCAACTCGGTATCGACGTGTTCAAGCCGCTTTCCGAGCACTCGCGATGTGACCTGATCTTTGATTTGGGCAGACCGGCTTTACCGTGTCCAATGCAAGTCAGCCCGCCTAAACGGCGAAGTACTCCAGGTCAATCTCGTAAGCAGCTGGCATACACCGAGGGGATATGTGCGAAATAAGTACTCACCCGGCGAGGTCGACCTGTCGCAGCGCATTGCCATGAGCTGGATCGCAACTTTCCTGATCCCCTTCGACCGCGTGGAAGAGGGAAGAAGCGGCATCCACCTTCGTTTGACCGCTCCCAGGAATGGGCAAAGGGCGTCGATACACTGGGCAGCTGAATACGAACTCTCTGGGGCTGTAGCTCAGCTGGGAGAGCGTCGGCGTGGCACGCCGAAGGTCACGGGTTCGAGTCCCGTCAGCTCCACTTCTTCATCCGATTCCGAGGGCGCAGAGATCACCGTCGGGGCCCACGAGTTTCGTAATCAGCTCGGCTACTGGATGCAGCGGGTTGCCGCGGGCGACGAGATCCTGATCACTCGCCGTGGACGTCGCTACGCCCGCCTCGGTCCTGCCGATCCACAGCTCGCCACCACAGATATCGCTGCGGATCCAGAGCAAGCAGAGGACCTGGAGGAACCACTTCGCGATACTGCTCGTACTTCGCCCTGAGCGCTTCGAGGCCGACCGTCCCATCTCCGACCCCGATGATCGAGACCCGCCCCAGCACCTGCACCCAGGCCAGCTCCTCCCAATCGTCCGAGTAGCGATCGATCGTGAGCGCCGCACGCGGGTCCCGCCGCAGAAAACGCAGCCGCGCCGGCTCCCGAGCCTGCTTCGGCTTCTGATCGATCGCGCTCCAGATCCGTCCCTCCGCGACCGCGAACGTGACCGGCAGCACCCGCGGCCCGCCCTCCTCGTCGAGCAACCCTAGCCGCGCCACCCTCGCCGTTTGGAGCAATTCGTTTGCCCAGTCAACCACCTCGGTAGGTTCCCCGTGAGGCACGAACCCACTGTAGGCAGACGAAAGGGAACGCAATGCAGGTTGGAATCGGACTACCCAACGCCGTGCCGGGAACCACCGGCAAACAGCTCACCGACTTCGCCCGCGCCGCCGACGAGGCGGGCTTTTCCGTCCTCGGGACGATCGATCGCATCGTCTATCCGAACTTCGATCCTCTCGCCACCCTCGCGGCGGCGGCTGCGGTGACAGACCGGATCCGTCTCGCGACCAGCGTCATCCTCGGCCCGCTCCGCGCAAACGCCGCCCTCCTGGCCAAGCAGTTCCTCACCCTCGACGCGTTGGCCGGAGGCGGCCGTGCCGTTCTCGGGGTCGGCGCCGGCGCCCGCGACGACGACTACAAGATCAGCAACCTTCACATGAAAAACCGAGGGCAATGGCTCGATTCGGCGTGCGAGGAGATCAACCGGATCTGGCGGGGCGAGGGCGAGCTCGAGGCGAAGGTCGGTCCGCGGCCGAGTGGCGATGGCCCGACCCTGATCGTGGGCGGCTACGTCCAGGCATCGTTCGAGCGGGCCGCAAAGTACGCGTCCGGCTGGATTCAGGGCGGCTCCGGCCCGGACCAGTTCGCGAAGGACGCGAACAGCGTCGATGAGGCCTGGAAGGGCGCCGGCCGGGACGACGCGCCGCACAAGATGGCCCTTGCCTACTTCTCACTTGGCCCCGACGCCGAGAAGAATGCTCACGAGTACCTGCCGCACTACTACGAGTGGCTCGGCGAGGAGCAAGCCAAGATGATCGCGCAGAGCGCCCCCAAGGACGCGGACAGCGTCAAGCAGCTCATCTCCTCGTTCGAGGGGAACGGCTGTGACGAGCTCATCCTCTTCCCCTCATCGCGCGACCCCGACCAGGTCGGACTGCTTGCCGAAGCCGCTCGTCTTTAGGCGGCAGCAGTCCGGATCCCCGAGTTTGTTTCGTTAGCAAATGCATATATGAGGGTATGGGAAACACAGCAGCTCACTAGGTAGCCGCCGAGCCGCGGCGCCCCAGAGTGGAGCGCAGCTGGTCTCGGCCGGCTTCAGAGAGGAGAGCACATGGAATCGTCAAGACCCGTCGGAGCGTGGCTCCCTGCCGATCCTGGGCCCCTTGGGCTCGCCGCATTCGCCATGACTACGTTTGTGCTCAGCATGTTCAACGCGGATCTCGTCAACAAGGGCGGTGAGCCCGTGGTTCTCCCGCTTGCCCTCGCCTACGGGGGCATCGCTCAGGTGTTGGCAGGAATGTGGGAGTTCCGCACCGGCAACACCTTCGGTGCGGTCGCGTTCACCTCGTTCGGGGCCTTCTGGCTCTCGTTCTGGGCGCTGAACGTGTTTTTTGTGGACTCAATCCCCGCCGACGCGGCCGGTCACGCAATCGGGCTCTACCTATGGGCCTGGGCGATCTTCACTGCCTACATGCTCGTTGCTTCGCTGAGGACCACGGGCGCGGTTGCGCTGGTGTTCTTCCTGCTGACGATCACTTTCATCCTGCTGGGTGTCGGCAACTCCGGCGACCACACGAACGTGATCAAGTGGGGTGGCTACCTCGGCCTGGCGACCGCGGCCGCTGCCTGGTACGCGTCGTTCGCGGCCGTGCTCAATTCGACCTTTGGTCGAACCGTTGCACCGGTGTGGCCGCTCAAGACGGCATCGGGCGACCGTACGACGGCCCCCAACTATTGACCATGGGCCCGCTTCGCTGAGCAGAGGGAGGGGCGGGGCCGAACCGGCGCCGCCCCTCCGCAAGGCTTCGAAACACTGAATTACAGATACAGCCGAGAGGAACAGACAGGACTTTAGGAGGAGAGATGGCAACTGAGCTGAGGAGCGAGGACCTCCAGAAGCGACTCGAGGCCCTGCTCGAGATCGAGAAGTTCCCCCCGCCGGAGGAGTTCCGGAAGCACGCCCTGATCCAGGACGAATCCATCTACGAGGAGGCCGCGAAGGATCCGGAGGGATTCTGGATGAGGCAGGCGCAGGAGCTGGTCGACTGGGCCGAGAAGCCGACCCAGGCCCTCGACGACTCTGAGGAACCCTTCTTCAAGTGGTTCGCGGACGGCAAGCTGAACATCTCGTACAACTGCCTGGACCGCCACGTCGAGGCGGGCAACGGCGAGCGCGTCGCCTTCCATTGGCGGGGAGAGGAGGGGGAGGACCGCGACGTCACCTACGCCGAGCTGCACCGCGAGGTGCAGCGCTTCGCCAACGCGCTCAAGGACCACGGCATCGGCAAGGGCGACGTCGTAGGGATCTACCTGCCGATGATTCCCGAGGTCGTGATCGCGATGCTCGCCTGCGCGCGCATCGGCGCGCCCCACAACGTCGTCTTCGGCGGGTTCTCGCCCGAGGCGGTGCGCGAGCGCATGGAGTTCTCGGAGGCGAAGGCGCTGATCACCGTCGACGGTGCCCGGCGCAAGGGCAAGACCGCGCCGATGAAGAGTGCTGTGGACGAGGAGATCTCCGACGTGCCGTCAATCGAGACGATCTTCGTCGTCCGCGCTACCGGCACCGACTGCGAGATGAAGGAGGGGCGCGACGTCTGGTTCCACGAGGCCATGGAGAAGGCCGACGCCGAGTGCCCGCCGGAGCCCCTGGACGCCGAGCACCCCCTGTACGTGCTCTACACCTCCGGCTCCACGGCGAAGCCGAAGGGAGTGCTGCACACCACCGCGGGCTACCTCGTCGGCGTCACCTGGACACACCGCTACATCTTCGACATCAAGCCGGAGTCCGATGTCTACTGGTGTGCGGCGGACGTCGGCTGGGTCACCGGTCACTCATACATCGTCTACGGCCCGCTCTCCAACGGGGTCACCAGCGTGATGTACGAGGGCGCCCCGGACTATCCCGACAAGGACATCTGGTGGGAGATCGTCGAGAAGCACGGCGTGACCATTCTCTACACGGCTCCGACCGCGATCCGGGCCTGCATCAAGTGGGGCGTCGAGTACCCGAACAAGCACGACCTCTCATCGCTCCGCCTGCTGGGGAGCGTCGGTGAGCCGATCAACCCGAAGGCCTGGCTCTGGTACTACGAGGTGATCGGCGGCGAGCGCTGTCCGATCGTCGACACCTGGTGGCAGACCGAGACCGGCCACATCCTGATCAGCCCGCTCCCGGGCGTGACGGAGACGAAGCCGGGATCGGCCACCAAGCCGCTGCCAGGGATCGAAGCCGCGGTGTTGGACGAGGAGGGCAACGAGATCGAGGGCGACCAGGGCTACCTGGTCTTCCGCCGGCCGTGGCCGGGAATGCTCCGCACCCTCTACAAGGAGCCGGACCGGTTCAAGGAGACCTACTACTCAAGGTTCGGCGGCCACTACTACGTGGGTGACGCGGCGCGCAAGGACGAGGACGGCTACTTCTGGATCCTCGGTCGCGCCGACGATGCGGTCAACGTCGCGGGACACCTCCTCTCGACCGCAGAGGTGGAATCCGCCGTGGTCTCATACCCCAAGGTCGCCGAGTGCGCCGTGATCGGCATCCACGACGAGGACACCGGCCAGGCGATCGTCGCCTTCGTCACGCTCGAGGGCGACCTCGAGGGCACAGACGAGGTCGCCCAGGAGATCCGCGACCACGTCGCAATTCGGATCTCGAAGATCGCCCGGCCGAAACGGATCATCTGGGCCGGCGACCTGCCCAAGACGCGCTCCGGCAAGATCATGCGCCGGCTGCTGCGAGATATCGGTGAGGGCCGCGAGCTCGGCGACGTCACCACCCTCCGCGACCCGGCGGTGATGGACCAGCTCGAGAAGAAGGTGGACGAGGTCCGCGCCCAGGAGGACTGACCCACCTGATCGAACGCGGGCCGCGGCCGCAACGCCGTGGCCCGCGCTCATCTCATCACCGGCATCCGGATCCTCAAGGAGGAGGCGGCGGGTTTCGGTCCCGGGCCGCTCCTTCAGACAGCTAGCCCCCGGCCCTAGCCTTACACGGGACTAGCGAGTCGCCGCGCCTCGCGAAGCGCAGGCCGGGACGGCACCGGCAGCTGCCGGTGCAGCCGCCAGCTCGCGCCCGAGAAGTTCCGGTTGGCGACGGTTGCGAAACCCTCCTCGTCCTCGCGCAGCGCCAGCAGCAGGTGGGCCACCCGATCGCCCGGAGGCAGATCGTCCGCCTCACCAACGCGGACGCAGAAGCAGTGGACGCGGTGACCGCCGGAGCGAACCAGGATCGCGCCCTCCTGCCCGACCAGCCACGCGCCGAGCCGGCCGCGCTGCAGGGCCAGACCCGTCTGCGTGAGCAGCTCGCGGGAGTCGTTACCCACCAGATCGCCAAGCAGCCCCAGCGCGATTCGCTCGGCCTGAGCACTGGCCTCGCCGATCGCCTTTACGCCCCGAGCCCCGCGGCGCGCCTGCAGGTGGAGGACGGCGATTCCATGGCCGAGAAAGATCGCCGAGACCGGCCAGGCCAGCGGCTCGACCCAGACAAGAAGCGCAGCGGGCAGGCTGAACGTGACGACGATCCCGACGCTCCACACCGTCCAGATCCGGCCCTCTCGGGCAAGGCTACGGTCTGTGGCACGCCGCCGCCACGGCATCGCCGCGGCCTCAGCGAGGATCGCCTCCATTCACCCGCCTGCGATCGGGCGCCGCAGCACAACCAGGTCGGCATCGAGAGGCAGCTCGCGTACGACCTCGGCCGATCCATCCGGCCGCGTGGCGCTAGCCAGCATGCCCTCGTCGAGCTCGCGGCGGAAAGCCTCGATCGCCGTCTCCTCGGAGGACCTGTCCCCCGCGATCCAGGTGGCAAGCTCCGTGTGACCCGTCCGATCCAGCCTGATCAACCTCGACATGCCCGATCACTCCTTTCCTCTCCGCGTCCGCTGAATATACGCCGCGACCGCGTGCTTGCCGATGACCCGGGGGCTAATACCGACCCACACCCGCTTCGTACACTGGCTCGTCATGGAGGCCCCAGAGCCGCAGACACCCGCGCCAACCGATCGCTACGACCCTGAGGCGATCGAGCGCAAGTGGCAGCGCATCTGGCAGGCGGAGAACACCTGGGTGGTGGCGAACCCGGGATCCCCGGAGTTCGACGCATCGAAGCCGAAGAGCTACGTGCTCGAGATGCTGCCCTACCCCTCGGGCGAGCCGCACGTCGGTCACCTGAAGACCTACTCGGTCGGCGACGCGATCGCACACTTTCGGCGCCGCCGCGGCTACCAGGTCGTGCATCCGATGGGCTACGACGCTTTCGGGCTGCCCGCCGAGAACAACGCGATCGAGACCGGCGAGCATCCGCGCGAGGCGACCGAGAAGTCGATCGCCGCCTTCCGCGAGCAGTTCATGCGCTGGGGCATCTCGATCGACTGGACCCGCGAGCTCGGCACCCAAGAGCCCAGCTACTACCGCTGGACCCAGTGGATCTTCCTGAAGCTGTATGAGCGCGGGCTGGCGCGCCGTCAGGAGGCGCCCGTCCACTGGTGCCCGAAGGATCAGACCGTGCTCGCCAACGAGCAGGTGATCGATGGGCACTGCGAGCGTTGCGGGACGCTGGTCGAGCTGCGTCAGCTCGAGCAGTGGTTCTTCCGGATCACCGAGTACGCGCAGCGGCTGCTCGACGACTTCGAGCTGCTCGAGTCCTGGCCGGAGAACGTGATCACCATGCAGCGCAACTGGATCGGCCGCTCGGAGGGGGCGGAGGTCATCTTCCGCTGCGAAGAGCTCGACCTCGACTTCCCGGTCTTCACCACCCGGCCGGACACGCTCTTCGGGGCGACCTTCTTCGTGCTCGCGCCAGAGCATCCGGAGGTAGAGCGGCTGGCGGCCGGCACCGAGCACGAGCGGGCCGTCCGCGAGTACGTCAACGAGTCGGCCCGGGCCACGGCCGAAGAGCGCGCGGACGTGCAGCACCAGAAGACGGGGGTGTCGCTGGGGCGCGAGGTCGTCAACCCCGTGAACGGCGAGCGCATCCCGATGTTCGTAGCCGACTACGTCCTGATGGAGTACGGCACGGGAGCGATCATGGCCGTCCCGGCCCACGACGAGCGCGACTACGAGTTCGCCAGGGCCTTTGACCTGTCGATCCGGCGGGTGATCGAGGGGACGGATCCCCCCAGTGAAACGGGTGGCTCCTCCGACACAAAACGGGTTGCTCCCGAAGGGAGCACCCTCGCATCTGCGGAGCCCCCTCGCACCATCGACGACGAGGGTCTGCCCTACACGGGCGACGGCAAGATGGTCAACTCGGGCCGCTTCGACGGCAAGCACAACCGCGAGGCCTATGACGAGATCGTCGCCTGGCTCGCATCGGAGGGTCGGGGCAAGGCCGCAGTCAACTATCGACTGCGGGACTGGCTGGTCTCTCGGCAGCGCTACTGGGGCGCCCCGATCCCGATCATCTACTGCGACGAGTGCGGCATGGTCCCGGTCCCCGAGGACCAGCTGCCCGTCCTGCTCCCGGACATCGAGGAGTACGCGCCGAAGGGCAAGAGCCCGCTGGCGGCAGCCGAGGACTGGGTCAAGACCGAGTGTCCGTCGTGCGGGGGAGAGGCCCATCGCGAGACCGACACCATGGACACCTTCGTCGACTCGTCCTGGTACTTCCTCCGCTACCTCGACCCCCGCAACGACGAGGAGTGCTGGGCCAGGGAGGTCGCCGATTACTGGATGCCTGTGGACCAGTACATCGGCGGGGTGGAGCACGCGATTCTCCACCTGATGTACGCGCGGTTCTTCGTGAAGGCGCTGCACGACATGGGGCTGCTGGAGGCACGCGAGCCTTTCGCGAACCTCTTCACCCAGGGGATGATCACCCGCGATGGGGCGAAGATGTCCAAGTCGCGCGGCAACACGGTCAGCCCGGCAGAGTACGTGGAGCGCTTCGGCGCGGACGCGCTGCGCACGTACATCTGCTTCATGGGCCCCCCGATCAAGGGCGGCGACTGGTCGGACGAGGGCGTGGAGGGGATCTTCCGGTTCCTCGCCCGGCTCTGGCGTCTCGCGCGCGAGGTTGCGGAGCGGACCGACGCAGGCGGATCAATCGACGGTGCCGATGGCCCGGCCCGCGAGCTGCTCGCCAAGGCTCACTGGGCGATCGACAAGGCCACCCGGGACATCGAGCCCCGCTTTCAGTTCAACACCGCGATCTCCGCGGTGATGGAGCTGGTCAACGAGATCTACCGCCTCAAGGACACGCTCTACCGCAATGCGACGGGGGCCGCCGCGGTTCGCTTCGCCACGGCGACGGCCGCCTCTCTGCTCTTCCCGTTCGCCCCGCACCTCGGCTCCGAGGTCTACCAGTGGCTGACCGGCGAGCTGGTCTGGGAGCAGCCATGGCCCGAGGCGGATCCGGATCTGCTGGAGCGGGAGACCTACATGCTGGTCGTCCAGGTGAACGGCAAGCTCCGCGATCGGATCGAGGTGGACAGCGACGCGACGGAAGAGCGGCTCCTGGAGCTGGCCCGGGCCAGCGAGAACGTCCAGCGGCATCTCGACGGCAAAGCGATCGTCAAGGAGATCATCGTTCCGGGACGACTCGTCAACCTCGTCGTTCGCTAGGTCTGCTAGAAAAAGGCCCGTGCTGGTCAGGCGGCTCGCGGAGGCTCCCACCGAGGAGTGGCACAGGCTTCGCAACCACATCCTCATGGATGCGGGAGAGCTCGGCTCGCGGAACATGTCCGTGACCTGGCTCGAGGTGCCCGCGGGAATCGACCAGGGGCTCCACTCGCACGAGGAGGCCGAGCAGGTCTACATCGTCGTTTCCGGTCGCGGCACCATGACCGTGGCCGGCGACACCCAGGAGGTCGCCGAGGGCGACCTGGTCCTGGTCCCGCCGGCCACGGACCACTCGATCGCCAATTCGAATGCGGCCGACCTCTGCTGCGTTTCCGTGCAGTCGCCGCCCGTGACCGCCTCCGAGGTGTTCGGGCGCTCCGGCGTCGGCGTCGCCTCCGAGTACGACGACGAGGAGTGAAAGTCGGCTGACCCGCAGGCGGGTCGTCGTCAGCGGTCGCGTCCAGGGGGTCTTCTTCCGGGACACCACGCGGCGTAGGGCCGAGTCGGGGGGCGTTGCCGGTTGGGTTCGGAATCGGCCCGACGGAGCTGTCGAAGCCGTCTTCGAGGGCGACCCGGAGGCTGTCGATCAGCTGGTGGAGTTCTGCCGCCGTGGCCCGAGCCGCGCGGAGGTCACCTCCGTCGAGGTGGTGGAGGAGGAACCGGAGGGGCTCTCCGGCTTCGAGTTGGGCTGATCCGACCCTGATCGGTCACTGATCCGGCGCGAAGCGAGCGGCCCTCGCGAGCACTGCGCGGCGAAGTTCCTCGCGTGTCGGACCTGGGTCGTCCCCAGCTGCTCGTCTACGTGGCGATCGCGGTGGCCGTTCTCGTCATCGGTGCCCGCTGGATCCGCTCCAGCGGAGGCGGGTCGGCGGGCGGCGCTGAGCTCAGCTTCGCAGCCGACTCCGCCAACGAGGCGGAGGGGACCCGGGACGTGATCGTGCACGTCGCCGGTTCGGTCGAGCGCCCAGGCGTGTACCGGCTTCCCGCCGGCTCGCGGGTCACCGACGCGGTCCGGCGGGCGGGCGGCTTTGCCCACCGGGCAAACCAGGACGAGATCAACCTCGCCGCCCGGCTCAGCGACGGTCAGCAGGTGGTCGTCCCAGGACCGGGCACGGCCGCCCCTTCGTCGACGAGCGGCGGGCAGACGGGGCCGATCAGTCTGGGCAGCGCCACGGTCGAGCAGCTGGACCAGATCGATGGAATCGGGCCGGTCACCGCGCAAAAGATCATCGAGTTCCGCGACCAACATGGTGGCCTCTCCTCGATCAACCAGCTGGACGAGGTGAACGGCATCGGGCCGTCCACGATGGCGAGTCTCAGGGCCGCCCTGCAGCCCTGAGGATCAGTGGCCGAGAACGCGATCCCACTCGTGGCGGCGCCGGCCGAGGTCGTCCCGCTGCGGCTCTTGGTTTCCCCGCGGAATGCTGCCCGCGTGACCCTCGGCGGCGTGCATCTCGGCACGCCGGCGCTCGAGCTGCGTCTCCTGGTCGGGCTGGGTTCGGGCGTGGTGAGCTGTCGCGCGCGCGGTTTTTTCGCGGTACGAAGTCATCGTTCCTCCAGTCGGTCGAAGCTGGCCTTCAGTGCCGCGTACCACGTGACCACTGGGTGAAACACGGGGGCAACCCGTGAATCGGTGGCTCCGCGAATGGCGTTTCGCCGCCCTGGGCGGAGCGACGGCCGGGCTGGCCGTAGCGCCGCTGGCCGCCGCGGATCCCTCGATGCGGGTCCTTGGCGTCGCGCCCATCGCGATGATCGGGATCGCCGCACTGCGGCCGCCGGACGAAGCGCGTCGCTTCGCCGCCCTCGCCTGGCTGGCCGTGATCGCACTCGTCTCCGCTCTCGCGGGCTTGCTCGTCGGCGGGGCCCGGGTGCACGCGATCGACGCAGGTGCTCTCCGTGCCCGCCCCGGCATCCATGCTTCGGTTGAGGGGTTCGTCTCCGCCGTACCCCGCCGCAACCATGGGGAGGTCGATGTGCGGGTGGATTCGCCCGCGGGCCGCGTCCTGTTGGTGGCCCCTGAGCCGGTCGGCTACCTGCGGGTCGGCTCGGAGGTGAGCACCCAGGGCGTCCTGCAGACGCCCGAGCCGTGGCGCGCCGGGTACCTGCGCCGCCAGGGGATCGCAATGACGCTGAGGGTCGAGCGGATCGACCACGAACAGGGGCGCCGCGGCGGGCTGACCGGCTGGATCGATGACGTGCGCAGCCGGGCTGAGGAGGCCCTTGGGCGAGGAATGCCGGACCGTGAGGCCGCGCTGGCGCGCGGATTCGTGCTCGGGGAGGACGACCGGATCGACCCACAGACGCGCGACGACTTCCAGAGATCCAACCTGACGCACCTCCTCGCGGTCTCAGGCGAGAACGTGATCCTGCTCTGCGTCCTCGCCTGGCCGCTGCTGGCGTTGCTCGGACTGACACTGCGGGCGAGGCTGGTCGGCGCGCTCTGCCTGATCGCGGTCTACGTGCCGGTCACCGGGGCGGGACCGTCGATCCAGCGCGCGGGAGTGATGGGCGCCGCGGGCCTGATCGCCGCGCTTGCCGATCGGCCGCGCTCGCGCTGGTATGCAGTGCTGCTCGCGGCGGCCGTCACGCTTGCCGTGAACCCGCGTGCCGACGGGGATGTCGGCTGGCAGCTGAGCTTCGCGGCGGTAATCGGGATCCTGCTCTGGGCCAAGCGCCTGGCCGAAACGCTCGCCGGGGATGCGAGCCGCGGCTCCGTGCGCCGGGCGCTCGTGGAGGGGGTGGCCGTCACCGTCTCGGCGACCGTCGCAACGGCCCCACTGATGGCCGAGGCATTCGACCAATTCTCGCCGGCCGCCCTGCCGGCGAATGTCCTGGCTCTGCCGGCGGTCGCACCGGCGATGTGGCTGGGCATGCTCACCGGGATCGCCGGCCAGTTTCCGGTGATACCGGTCGAGCCAATCAACTGGCTCGACTCGCTGTGCCTCGCCTACATCGCGCAGATCGCGCACTGGCTCGGGTCGCCGGATTGGGCGTTGCTCACCGTTCACCTCGGCTCGCTCTGGTCCGTGGCCGCGGCTTCCGTGGCGCTGCTGGCCGCAATGGAGTTGCTGCTGCGCTGGCTCCGGCGCGGATGGCGACTGACCATGCCGCGCGCCGCGGTCGCTGGTCCCGGCTTGCTGTTGCTCGCGGTCGCGTTTCTGCTCTGGTCGCCGTTCGGACCCCGCGCATCGGCTCCCCCGCGGACCGACCTGGTCGTGCGCGTGCTCGATGTTGGCCAGGGGGACTCGATCCTGCTCGATCCACCCAACGGCACCCCGCTCCTCGTCGACACCGGCCCGCCGGCGGATGGGGTGGAGAACCGCCTGCGCGAGCTTGGCATCGACCGACTCGCGGCGATCGTCATCTCGCACGACCAATCAGACCACGCCGGGGACCTTGGCGAGCTGCTCAGCTCGGTCCACGTCGACCGTCTGGTTTACGGGCGCGCCGACTCCAGGCTGCGCAGAGCCGCGCTCGCGGCAGGCGTCGAGCCCTACCGGCTCGCGGAGGGCGGCGAACTGGATTCGGGCGAACTGCACCTGAGCGCCGTCTGGCCGCCCCGCGAGCTGCTCGGAGAGACCGGTGAGGACCCAAACCTACTTTGTGTCGTGCTCGTCGCCCGTTGGCATCACTTCTCGATGCTGCTCACCGGCGATGCCGAGGCCGAGGCTGTCCCGATCGACCCGGGTCCGGTCGACGTGCTCAAGGTGGCTCACCATGGGTCCGAGGACGCCGGCCTGGATGAGCTGCTCGAACGGTCGTTCCCGAAGCTGGCGGTGATCTCGGTCGGTGCCGGCAACTCCTACGGCCACCCCACCGAGCGAACACTCGCCGAGCTTCGCTCACACGGCGTGCCCACCATGCGCACGGACGAGGACGGCGAGATCGACATCTCGGCCAACGGATCTGGGTGGTTGGTCGCCCCGAACGGCGGGTAGCGTTGCGGTCGTTTGGTGGGTTCGAGGCGAGCAGGAGTTGTGCTTGTCGTATTCGTTCTCGCGCTTGGGCTTGGTGGGACGGCCGGGGCCGGCGTCCCGCCTGCTCCCTAGACTCGAACGGATGGCGGAGATGAAGCCGGCCTACCTGATCGCCGGTGCGGACGAGGCGAAGATCGCCAGGGCTCGCGGCCGGCTGCGAGAACGCGCCGAGCGGGAGGGCGGAGCCGGGGCGCTCGAGCTCTTCGAGGCCGGGGACGGGCAGCGCTCGCCCGACGTCGAGAGGCTGGTGGCCTCGCTCGCCGCGATTTCCCTGATTGCCTCGCGCCGCTATCTGCTCGTCGATGGAGTCGAGGGCTGGGGCAAGGCCGACGTCGAGGGCGCAGTCGAAGCGCTCGACCAGATCCCGCCCGAGACCACCGTCGCCCTGGTCGCCCACGGCAAGGCGCCCGCCGGGCTGGCGAAGGCCGTCGAGAGGGCGGGAGGCGAGGTGCTCACCTTCGACGTGCCCCGGGAGCGGGATCTGCCGAAGCAACTGGTCGCCGAGGCGCGCGAGCTCGGCTTCGAGCTCGAGCCCGGCGCCGCCCGCCTGCTCGTCGAGCGCCTGGGGCCCAGGCCGATGCGGCTCCGCACGGAACTCGAGCGCCTAGCGCTCTGGGCCGGGGAGTCGGGCAGCGTCGGGGCCGCCGACCTCGATTCGATGATCTCCGACACCTCCGAGGAGGCGATCTGGAGCCTGGCGGATGCCGTGGTCGCGGGCGACGAGGCCGAGACGATGAGGCTCGCCGAGCGGCTGGTCGCGCAGGGCGTGGCGCTCCCTCGAATCGTCTACTCCCTGGCGCCCCGTCTCCGTCAGGCGCTGCGGGCGGCCAGCGAGCTGGAGGCGGGCAAGCCGGCGGGGGAGGTGGCCAAGGGTCTCTCCATGCACCCGTACGCCGCCAAGATGCTCGTCTCGAAGGTCAGGGGACGCTCGCCTGAGGACTTCGATGCGTCTATTCGCGCCCTCGCGGACCTCGAGCTCTGGTCCCGAGGCGGATCCGACTATCCCGAGCGCGTTGCGTTCACGCTCAGCCTGCGCAGGGCGATCGGCCTGGTGCGCGACGACACCGAGGCCCTCGCTTGGGCGCTCCGCTAGCCCTGGCTCTGCGAGGCGCCGCCAACCAGGCCCGCGGCTCGCGCCTTCTTGCGGGCGCCGGTGTTCCGATGAAGGGCGCCCCGCTGGACGGCCTTGTCGATTCGGGATACGAGCGCCCTGTGCTCCGCCGAGACAGTATTGGCGTCGCCGGACTGGATCGCCCCCTCGAGCCGCTTGAAATAAGTCTTCACCGAGCTCCGGAAGCGCAAGTTCTCGAGACGCTCACGCTCTGAGCGGGCGATTCGCTTCTTCTGTGACGCGATGTTGGCCATGAAAAGACCCGCGAGGCGGGCGGCGAAGAGAATAGAGCAATGACGGAGAGGGGCGATCGAGATGATGCGAGGGGGCGCCGCAGGCGAAGCCGAAGCGCCACCCGTCTTGATGTTGGCGAGGAGCCACCGGCTCCCCCCGAGCCGTTCGATCCCTCGACCCCCGAAATCCCAGCGATCGACCGTGACGAGGCTGTTGAGGCTGAGCACATCGAGCAGCGCCACGAGGCGGTCACGATGGACACCTCGACGTTCATGGCGATCCCGGCGCCGACTCCGACGACGCCGTTCGTGCCGCCGGAGTTCGACGAGCGGCAGGGCAGGCTCGGGCGCTCGACCGCCTTCTTCTCGATTGCCACTGCTTTCTCGCGGGTGGCCGGCCTGGTCCGCGAGATCGTCGCGGCGAGCTACTTCGGGATCAAGGGACCGATGTCCGCGTTCACGATCGCCTTCCAGGTCCCCAACCTGGTCCGGTCCCTGTTCGCGGACGCTGCGATCCAGGCCGCGTTCGTCCCGGTCTTCACCGAGGAGCTCGAGAAGGGGAATAAGCGTGAGGCCTTCCGGCTCGCTTCCACCCTGATCTACCTCGTCACCCTGGTGCTCGGCGCAGTGACCGCCGTGTTCGTCCTCGCCGCGCCCCTCATCGTTCCGGTCTTCGCGCCCGGCTTCAGCGGCGAGATCCTCGATCTCACCGTCACGCTCTCCCAGATCCTCTTCCCGATCCTGATCCTGCTCGGGGCGACGGGGATGGCGGTTGGGGTCCTGAACAGCTACGACCGGTTCGCCGCTTTCGCGATCTCGCCCTTCTTCTGGAACGTGGTGATCATCCTCGTGCTCGTCCTGCTCGAGCCGGCGTTCCACGGCAATGACCGCATCTACGCGTACGCGATCGGCGTCCTGGTGGGAACGGTCGTCCAGCTCGCGATCCCGGCGTTCGACCTGCGCAACACCCCGTTCAGGTTCACGCGGGACATCGACTGGCGCCTGCCGGACGTGCGCCGCGTCCTGCTCCTGATGCTGCCGGTGACGCTCAGCCTGGGCCTGATCAACTTCGATCTGCTTCTCAACAGCATCGTCGGCACCCTGATCTCCGATCGGGCGCCCGCGGCGATCGACAAGGCGTTCCGCATCTACATGCTGCCCCAGGGCATCTTCTCGGTGGCGGTCGCGACGGTGGTCTTTCCGACCCTCGCCCGCTTCGCCGCCCGCCAGGAGTGGGACAACCTGCGCGCGACGATGTCGAATGGCATGCGGCAGATCCTCCTGCTGCTGATTCCGGCCGCCGCCGTTGTGCTGGTTCTCTCGGTGCCGATCACCCGGCTCATCTACCAGCGGGGCGAGTTCGACGCCGACCAGACCCAGCTCGTCGCCCAGGCACTCTTCTGGTTCGCGTTCTCGCTGCCGTTCAACGGCCTCTATCTGATGCTGACCCGGACCTTCTTCAGCCTGCAGCGTCCCTGGGTCCCGACCGCAGTGGCGGGCTCGAACCTCATCGTGGACATCATCTTCTCGTTCGCGTTCTACTCGCCCTTTGGTGTCGGCGGGGTCGTGGCTGCGACCGTGATCGCGACCATCTCGAGCGTGGTCGCCGAGTCGGTGATCCTGCGCGACCAGCTCGGCGGTCTCGAGCTGAAGCGCCTCTTCGACACAGCTACGCGGGTCATCGCTGCCTCCGCGCTGCTGGCCGGGGTGAGTTACCTGGTCTGGTACGGGCTGGACCAGGCGCTGGGCCGCGATCTGATCGCCCAGATCGTCTCGCTCGGTGTCGCCCTGCTCGCGGGGTTCGCCACCTACTTCGCGGCCGTCCTGGCGCTCCGGGTACCGGAGGCGAATCAGATCGTGCGTCTGCTGCGCCGGATCTGAGCCCGCGATGCAACCGCATCGTGGCCCGCTACGGCTTGCCACGCTCCATCACCGCGACGACGTAGCGGCTGGTCACCCGGAAGGCCGACGGGTCCTCGTTGGCCTCCTCGTAGATACCCAGGAGCCGTTGACGTAGCTCGTCGGCTCGGCCGGCCTTCTCGATGACCGGTCGCGCGGCGACGGCGAGCGGATGGTTCTCGGACTCGTTGTCGACGAACTCCTGCGCGGACGAGGCCGTAAAGGAGATCTCGTGCTCGTCGATTGCGACTTCGAGACCGTGCGGCTCGAACAGCTCGCTCAGGGCGTCGCGCTCGTGCCACGGAAACGGCGCGGCGGGTGGCTGCTCGAGGATCTCCGAGACTGTCTGGCGGTTCAGGCGCACAGCCCGGGAGATCGCCCCCTCCGGGATCCAGGCGGCGAGCAGCAGGCGTCCCTCCGGTGCGAGGACACGGACCATCTCGTCGGCTGCCGCCCTCGGGTCGGGCGCGAAGATCGCCCCGAACACCGAGAGGACGACGTCGGCACTGGCGTCCGGCAGTGGAATCGAGGCCGCCTCGCCCACCACGAAGGTGGCATCAAGCCCGCGCTCGGACGCCTCCGCTGCGGCCACGTCGAGCAGCCGTTGAGCGGGATCGACGCCGGTGACCGGCGCGCCGCGCTCGGCTGCGAGCAGCGCAGCGTTCCCGGTTCCGCAGCCGACGTCCACGACCCGCTCGGCCGGATCGATCGCGGCGCGCTTCACGACCACCTCGGCGGCCGGCAGCAGCTGCGCCGCGACCCGCTCGTAGCGTCCCTGGCCCCACTCCATCGCCCGAGGACTCTAGTCACGCCGATAGCGGGCCAGGCGCCGCCGCCTACCCTTCTTCCTCAGATGGACAGGATCCGCAACTTCTCGATCATCGCCCACATCGACCACGGCAAGTCGACGCTCGCCGACCGCATCCTCGAGCTGACCGGCGCCGTGGATCCGCGCACGCACCTGCCGCAGATGCTCGACTCGATGGAGCTCGAGCGCGAGCGGGGCATCACGATCAAGGCGCAGGCCGTGCGCGTCGCCTACAGCTCGGCGGACGGCGAGACCTACCACCTGCATCTGATCGACACTCCAGGCCACGTCGACTTCTCCTATGAGGTCTCGCGCAGCCTGGCAGCCTGCGAGGGTGCGCTGCTGGTGGTCGATGCGGCGCAGGGCGTGGAGGCCCAGACGGTCGCCAACGCCTATGCGGCGATCGACGCGGGACTGGAGTTGATTCCCGTCCTCAACAAGGTTGATCTCCCGGGCGCGGACCCGGATGGCGTGGCCGCCCAGGTCGCCGATCTGCTCGGGGGCGATCCCGCTGAGGCGCTGCCGATCTCAGCGAAGACCGGGGAGGGGGTCACGGACGTACTCGAGGCGATCGTGCAGCGTGTCCCGCCGCCGGACGGCGAGCCCGATTCGCCACCCCGCGCGCTGATCTTCGACTCCGAGTTCGATCAGTACCGCGGCGTCGTCGCATACGTGCGGATGGTCGACGGCCGTTTCTCGAAGGGCGAGCCGATCGTGGCGATGCAGGCGGGGACGCAGGCAGACATCGACGACATCGGTTTCTTCACGCCGAAGATGACCCCGGCGCAGGGAATGTCGGCCGGCGAAGTCGGCTACGTGATCACGGGGATCAAGGACGTCACCAAGCTCCGGGTCGGCGACACCCTGTCGAGCCGCGAGCGGACGGCGGGCGAGGCTCTGCCGGGCTATCGCGAGGTCAGGCCGATGGTCTTCTGTGGGCTCTTCCCGATCGACACCGACCGCTACGAGGACCTCCGTGACGCCCTCGACCGCCTCGCCCTCAACGACGCCGCCCTCTCATACGAGCCCGAGACATCCGAGGCCCTGGGCTTCGGCTTCCGCTGTGGGTTCCTCGGACTGCTCCACATGGACATCGTCCGAGAGCGCCTCGAGCGGGAGTACGACCTCGAGCTCCTCGCCACGACACCCAACGTCCGCTACGAGGTCCGGGTCAGGGGCGGCGAGATCGTCGAGGTCCACTCCCCGACCGAGATGCCCGATCCGGCAGCGATCGAGGAGATTCTCGAGCCGTACATTCGGGCGACGATCATCACGCCGAATGAGTACGTCGGCGCCGTGATGGAGCTCTGCCAGAAGCGGCGCGGCACCCATGTCGATTTGCATTACCTCTCGCCCGAGCGCGTGCAGATCCGCTACGACCTGCCCCTCGCCGAGATCGTCCTCGACTTCTTCGATCAGCTCAAGTCACGCAGCCGCGGCTACGCGTCACTCGACTACGAGCCGATCGGCAATCGGCCCTCGGACCTGGTCAAGCTGGACGTCCTGCTGGCCGGCGACCGGGTGGATGCGCTCTCCCTGATCGTTCACCGCGACTCGGCCGAGGATCGCGGCAGGGCGCTGGTCGAGCGACTCCAGGACACGATCCCCCGCCAGCTCTTCGACGTCCCCGTGCAGGCGGCCATCGGTTCGAACGTGATCGCCCGCGAAACCGTCAAGGCGCTCCGCAAGGACGTGACGGCGAAGCTCTACGGGGGCGACGTCACCCGCAAGCGCAAGCTGCTGGAGAAGCAGAAGAAGGGCAAGAAGCGGATGAAGCAGGTCGGCGCGGTCGAGGTTCCGCAGGAGGCGTTCCTCGCCGTATTGGAAATGGACGGCGGTGGCAAGTAGCGAGGAGCGAAAGGCGCTCGCGCAGGGGGCAGAGCACGGACCACAGAGGAGCGGGCCTAGACGCTCACGCGCCTGAGCGGCAGGCCGATGCGCGCCTCCACCTTGCCGAGCGGGTCCTTGTCGCCCGCGGTCAGCAGCACCACCTCGTCGGCCGCGTAGCCCCGCAGCTCGTCTTCCAGCGCCTGAGCGGGGTCTGGGTCGCCGATCGAGCCGCTCACCGGCAGCCCGGCCGCGACCAACGTGCCCGCCGACCGGGCAAGGAGTGCCTCGGCCTCGTGCCGCGCATCATCCTCGGCCGATAGCCAGCGATCCAGGCGGTGGCTCGGAACCGGGACGACCAGGCGCACGTCCGACGGCGACCCCGTGATGTCGGCAATCCGCTGTGCCGACTCCGGGGTCGCCTCGGCGACGGCGACGACCAGAACCCGGTGGCCGGTGTCACCGCTTTTGGCGACCTCGAGGCGGTGCTCGGGCTTCGCCCTGGCAGCAAAGACGATCAGCGAGGTTGCGGCGAGCGCCCCGACGGCCATCCCGAGGCCCGCACCGAGCTCCGTCCCGGAGAGCGACATCGCGGCCGCCACGGCGACGCAGATCGCGGCGATGATCAGCGGGATCGCGAACGGACGGAATCGCATTCCGCCTTCTTGATCCCTGGTGGTGAGGAACGGAGACACCCTCGATACCTACCCTAGCCGCGACCTGGCAAGGCCCGCCGGATCCGCCCGGCTCCTAGAATCCCGCCGCCGATGCCGGTGAAGACCAACGGGATAGGGAAGCAGTGGGACCCGGTGACCTACGAGGTTGGGGCGGAAAAGGTCCGCGAGTTCGCAGACGCGATCGGGGTCGCCAACCCCGTGCACCACGACCATCAGGCCGCCAAGACCGCGGGGTTCCGCGACCTGGTCGCTCCTCCCATGTTCTGCGTGGTCTACAGCGCGCGGGCAATGGGGCCGGCGATTCTGGATCCCGAGATCGGCATCAACCTGGCCGCAATGCTGCACGGCTCCCAGGAGTTCGAGTGGGACGAGCCCGTCTGCGACGGTGATGTGATCGAGACCGTGGCCACCTGCAGGGAGATCTACGAGAAGGACGCCAAGGGCTTCTATGTCTTCGAGACGATCTCGACCAACCAGGAGGGCGAGCGGACCGTGAAGGGGACCTGGACCAACATCGTGACGGGCGTCTGATGTCCCCTCATGAGACAGGTGGCTCCTCGGCTTCGCCTGCGGAGCCCCTTCGCACTATCAAGCCAGGCGACGTCATTCCCGAGCTGAAGGTCACCCCTGACAAGTACCTGCCCCACCGCTATGCGGGGGCGTCGGGCGATTTCAACCCGATCCACATCGACCCCGAGTTCGCCATGCAGGTGGGCCTGCCGGGGAACATCCTGCACGGGCTCTGGATGATGGCCCAGGTCGCGCGCGGCAACGCCCAGCTCGCTGAGGGCGACCCGCGAGCGCTGAAGCGCCTCTCGGTCCAGTTCAGGGGGATGGGCTTCCCCGAGCAGGAGCTCGTGGTAAGCGGGACGGTGAAGGAGGCCGACGGGGACCGCGTCGTGATCGACACGACGGCCCGGCAGGGCGACAACCAGGTGATCAGGAACGCCGAGGCCGAGCTGGCCAGCCCCTGACGTTCCTATCATCAGCTCTGTGCTGAGCAAACGCCAAGGCCAGATCCTGAGACGGGTTGTCGAGCGCTACGTCGATGACGGGCGCCCAGTCGGCTCGCGCGCGCTCGCCAATCGCCCCGACATCGACTGGAGCGCCTCCACCGTGCGCGCGGAGCTCGCCGGCCTCGAGGAGGAGGGCCTCCTCACGCACCCCCACACCTCCGCCGGCCGCGTTCCCACCGACGCCGGCTATCGCTTCTACGTGGAGCAGCTGCTCGCCCGGCAGGACCGTCTGCCGCTGCAGCCCTCGGACGAGCTCGGCCTCTCCCGCATGCGCCGCGAGGTCGACGTCGCGATCCGGGAGACGACCACTACGCTCTCCCAGATCACCGACCTCGTTGCGCTGGTTACGGCCCCGCCGCTGCATACGGCCACGATCCACCGGATCGAGGTGCTTCGACTGCAGCCGCGGGTGGTGATGGTCGTGGTGATCGCATCCAACGGTGGTGTCACGAAACGCGCCTTCACCTTCGAGGAGGAGGTCGATCCCGGTCTCGTCGAGTGGGCGGCCAGCTACCTGAACGAGAGGCTGGCCGGCCTTGGTCTCGGCGCGCGGATGGCGGCGAACCGTCTCCGCGACGAGGGGCTGGGTCCGCAGGAGATCGGCTTCATCGCAGAGATCTCGAGCGCCTTCACCGACCTCGAGGAGTCGGCCGAGGCAACCCTCTACGTGGACGGTGCCGCACGGCTGCTCTCCGGCGAGCACTTCGCCGACCTGCCGCACGCCGACGACTTGATGCGGGCGCTCGAGCGCCGGGTGAACGTCCTGCGCGCCCTGCGCACGGCCCTGGACCGCCGCTCGGTCTTCGTCTGGATCGGCGGCGAGAACCCGGCGCCGGAGCTGCGGTCCGTGAGCGTGGTCGGCGCCAACTATGGCCTCGGCTACCGCAACCTCGGGGCGGTCGGGATCATCGGTCCGCTGCGGATGGACTACGCGACCGCGATCGCCAGCGTGCGGGGGGCCGCCGGCGAGCTCTCACGCTTCTTCGAGACGGTCTACGACGAGTAGCGCCAGCTGGGATCGGCGAGATGGCCAAGCGCGACTACTACCAGGTGCTGGGCGTCGAGAGGAACGCCTCCGATGGCGAGATCAAGAAGGCATTCCGCCGGCTCGCGCGGGAGCTCCATCCCGACGTCAACGCTCACGACCCCGAGGCCGAGGGGAAGTTCAAGGAGGCCGCCGAGGCCTATGAGGTCCTCTCGGATTCCGCGCGCCGCCAGACGTACGACCGGTTCGGTCATGAGGGGCTCCGGTCAGGCGGCTTCACGCCCGGTGCGGGCTTCGGCAGCTTCCAGGACATCTTCGACGCCATCTTCGGAGGGGGCGATCTCTTCGGCGGCTTCGGCCGCGCGTCTGCCGCGGGCGCAGACGTAGCGGCTGTGGTGGAGGTCGGACTAGAGGACGTACTCGAGGACCAGATACGCGAGGTCTCCTTCGAGGCGGTGAGCGTCTGCGATCGCTGCCGCGGGAATGGCGCGGAGCCCGGCACTCCCATCGAGACGTGCCCTCGGTGCGAAGGCACCGGTCAGATCCGTGAGGTGAGCCGCAGCATCTTCGGCCAGGTCGTCCGCGCCATGTCGTGCGATCGCTGCGGCGGCGACGGCCGCGTCCCACAGACCCCCTGCGAGCGCTGCGGGGGGGCAGGGCGCGTGACCGAGTTGCGCGCCTGGGAAGTGGACATCCCCGCCGGGATCGAGGACGGCCAGCGGGTGCGGATCGCCGGCGCCGGCCACGCGGGCGCCGGCGGAGCGCGACAGGGCGACCTGTATGTCGAGCTGAGGATCGAGCCGGACGATCGGTTCGGTCGGCAGGGCACGGAGCTGATCACGCGAGCCGAGGTCCCCGTGACGACAGCCATCGTCGGGGGCGAGGTGTTCGTCCCCACGCTGGAGGGCGAGGTCGCCATCGAGGTGCCGGCGGGGACACAGCACGGCGATATGGGGGTGCTGAGTGGACGAGGGCTGCCGCCGCTCCGCGGCGGACGCCGCGGCGATCAGCACGTGGTCTTCGAACTTGTGGTTCCCACCGACCTGGATGAGGAACAGCGGGAGGCCG
Source organism: uncultured Solirubrobacterales bacterium (assembly GCA_963695675.1). Lineage (GTDB taxonomy): Bacteria > Actinomycetota > Thermoleophilia > Solirubrobacterales > 70-9 > DASUPK01. The sequence continues at coordinate 115,028 of CAVOGY010000005.1, read as the reverse complement.
CAGAGCAACTGGCCGAGGCGCTCGGCCAACGGCAGCCGTCCCGGCGTAGATGATCCGCCTCGCGGTTCGCTGCTCGCCGGAGTACGCCGAGCCCGTGATGGCAAACCTGCTCGAGCTCGCCCCGAACGGGCTCGAGGAGGAGCGCGGCCCCGGCTGGGTCGAGTTTGCGATTTACGGGCCGCCGGGCGAGGTGCCGGAGCTCGGCGAGCTCGAGGCGGCGGCGGGCGGCAGCCTCGTCGACGTCACCACCACCGCTGTGCCGGATGACTGGGCTGATCGCTGGGCCGATTTTCACCGGCCGATCGAGGTCGCCGGCCGGATCGGCGTTAGACCCTCGTGGTGGGATCCGCAGGATGGGCTGATCGACGTCGTCGTCGACCCGGGCCGCGCCTTTGGCACCGGTGGCCATCCCACCACGCGACTCAGCCTCGCCCTGCTGGTCGAGCTCGAGCAGGCCGGTGAGGCCTCCGGCCCGATTGCCGACTGGGGCACCGGCTCGGGCGTTTTGGCGATCGCGGCGGCCAAGCTGGGCTGGTCGCCGGTCACCGGCTGTGACCGCGAGGACGCTTCTCTCGAGGCCGCGGCGGCCAACGCCGAGGCGAACGACGTGGACCTTCCCCTGGAGCGAATCGACGTACGAGAGAGCCCGCCTCCGGTAGCGCGGACCGTGGTGGCAAATCTGACCGGCAACCTGCTCGGCGACTGCGCGCGGCATCTGGGCGACGCCCGGGAGCGCCCGAAGGCGCTGATCTGCTCGGGGATGCTGGAGAGCGAGACCGATGAGGTCTCGACGGCGTTTGCGGCTGTCGGGCTCAGCGAGGCTCGGCGGCTCAGCGAGCACGAATGGGGGGCGCTGCTCCTGCGCCGCGAACCCGTGGGCTGATGGCGGTCGAGCTCAGCCCCGAGCTCCCGATCGCGGTCTTCGACTCGGGCGTCGGCGGACTCACTGTTCTCCACGAGTGCCTTGTCTCACTGCCCGAGGAGGACTACGTCTACCTCGGCGACGACGCCCGCTTCCCCTACGGCGCGCGGTCGGCCGATGAGCTCCGTGGTCACGTCGAGCAGGTCAGCCGGTTCCTGCTCGCCCGGGGCGCGAAGCTCCTGGTGATCGCGTGTAACTCGGCCGCCTCGGCGGGCCAGGAGGCGGCCCGGGAGATCGCGGCCGAGGCCGGCATCGAGGTGGTTGCGGTGATCCAGCCCGAGGCCGAGGTCGCTGGCGCCCTCAGCCAGACGGGCAAGGTCGGCGTGCTCGCCACCCCGGCGACCGTGCGCAGCCGCTCTTATGTGCGCGCTCTCGCGCGCCAGCAGCGCTCGCTGACCGTGACCGAGGTCGAGGCGCCGGACCTGGCCGCCGTGATCCAGCGCGGCTTCCCTTTCGACGAGGGCGTCGTCGAGATGGTGCGCTCCTACTGCGAGCCGCTGAAGAGGGCGGAGGTCGACACGGTGATCCTCGGCTGCACGCACTACCCGCTGGTGGCGCCGATGCTCCAGCGAATGCTGGGCCGCAACGTCAGCCTGGTCACCGCCGGCCACGCGATCGCGGCGACCGCGCAACGGGTCCTCGAGGAGTCGGGACTCACGAAAACCGGCAACGAAGAGGGGACCTACCGGTTCATCTGCACCGGGGACCCCGCGTCCTTCCGGGAGCTGGGGACGCGCTTCCTGCAGATGCCGCTGGGTGAGATCGAGCGCGTGGAGCTGCCCTAATGGACGGTTTGGGGGTCTATAGACACCACAACCGTCCACAAGCTGGGTGATGGCGGCCATTACGCCTGAGAAAGTCCCTTTCTTCCCCTGGGGTCTAGTCCTCATTGCGCTGGGTCTGTATGCAGTCGCCGTCGCCGCCCTGATCGCCGCCGGCCGGCGCGAGGACGCCCGCGCGCTGGCGGGCTTCATTCCCGACTGCGTCGTACTGGTCTCGCGGCTGGCGCGAGACAGGCGAATCTCGCGGGCGAGGAGGGCGATTCTCTTCCTTGTCCTCGCTTATCTCGCCCTGCCGATCGACCTCGTCCCGGACTTCCTGCCTGGCATCGGCCAGCTGGATGACGCGGTCCTGCTGGGCTTTGGCGCTGAGAGTGCTGGTGCGCGGTGGTGGCGGCGAGCTCGTGCGCGATGCGTGGCCCGGCCCTCCGGCTTCGCTGGACATGGTCTTGCGGGCGGCGGGTCTGCAGACGAATGGAACAACCGCGTCGAGCACTACGCTTTAACCGGTGAGCATTCTCGAGCAGGTGCAGGACGACGTGAAGACCGCTATGAAGGCCGGCGAGCGCCAGCGCGTCGGTCAGCTGCGCATGATCGTCTACGCCCTCCAGGCGGAGGAGAAGGAGGGGAAGGGAGACGAGATCGCGGCTCTGCAGCGGGAGCGCAAGCGGCGGCTCGACGCGGCCGAGGCCCTGCGCGAAGGCGGCCGCACGGACCAGGCGGACACAGAGGAGGCAGAGGCGAAGCTGATCGAGGGATACCTACCGCAGCAGCTTTCCGACGAGGAGCTCTCGGGGTTGGTGGCGAGCGCAGTCGACGAGACGGGCGCGAGCGAGCCGAAGGACATGGGCGGCGTGATGAAGGTCCTGATGCCGAAGGTCGGCGGCCGAGCCGACGGCAAGCGCGTCAGCCAGGCGGTGCGCGAGAAGCTTGGCGCGTAGGCAGCTCACGATCGACAACACGGTCGCCGCCGAGCTGGCCGGATCCGAGGACGCCGTCCTCCGGACGCTGGAAGGGCACCTCGACGTCGACCTCTTCCTGCGCGGCAACGTCCTCACGCTCGACGGCGACGCCGGGGACGTCCGCACCGCCGAGACGGTCGTGGGCGAGCTGGTCGACCTGATTGAGCAGGGCCACGAGATCGCTCCCGGCACGATCGAGGCCGTCACCGGCGCACTTGACAAGCACGAAAGCCCGGCGGAGATCCTGGAGGACATCGTCTGGCAGCACCGCAACACGCGGGTGGCTCCGAAGACGGTCAACCAGAAGCAGTACGTCGACTCGATGCGCAGGCACACGATCACCTTCGGGATCGGACCCGCGGGGACCGGTAAGACCTTCCTGGCGGTGGCGATGGCCGCCGCGGCCCTCTCGCGCGGGGACGTCAGCCGGGTGATCCTGACCCGGCCGGCGGTGGAGGCAGGCGAGCGACTCGGCTTCCTTCCGGGAGACATGCAGGCGAAGGTCGACCCCTATCTGCGCCCGCTCTTCGACGCCCTCTATGACATGCTCGATCCGGAGAAGGTCAACTCCTACTTCGACCGCGGCACGATCGAGGTTGCCCCGCTGGCCTTCATGCGCGGTCGCAGCCTCAACGACAGTTTCATCATCCTTGACGAGGCCCAGAACACCAGCCCGGAGCAGATGAAAATGTTCCTCACCCGCCTTGGCTTCGGTTCGAAGATGGTGGTCACCGGCGACATCACGCAGATCGACCTGGAGCGCGGCTCGACCTCCGGCCTGGTCCAGGTGGGCGACATCCTCACGGGGGTCGAGGACATCAACTTCATCCGCTTCGGAGGCGAGGACGTGGTGCGACACAAGCTGGTGCAGCGGATCGTCGCCGCGTACGGTGAGGCCGAGAGCCGGAGCCGCACCCCGCCAGACGAGTCCAGGGGCGATTGACATCGACCTCTCGGACGTCCCGGGCGATCTGAGGCGAGCGGTCGGCGCGACTCTGCACGCGGCCGGGGTGAGCAATGGCCACCTCGGCGTCGAGATCGTCGGAGTGGGACGGATGCGGACCCTCAACTACGCGGCCCGCGGCGTCGACGAGGCGACGGACGTGCTCGCCTTTCCGATCGACGAGCAGCAGGAGGATTCCGTGCCGCGAGAGCTCGGCGACGTCTTCATCTGCCCGGATAAGGCAACCGACGTGACCGAGGCCGCGGTCCATGGCACGCTCCATCTCTGCGGCTTCGACCACGAGACCGACGACGGGGAGATGCTCGAGCTGCAGGCCAAGGTGATGGCCTCTCTACGGTAGATGCGCCCGGCACCGGACGCGAAGCGGAGGAGCCGAAGGCGATGAGGTCGGGATTCGTCGGGGTGGCGGGGCGGCCAAACGTCGGCAAGTCGACGCTCGTCAACGCCATCGTAGGCGCGCGCGTCGCGATCGTCTCCGAGCGGCCGCAGACCACCCACCGCGCGATCCGGGGGGTGGCCACGGACGTCCAAGCGGGCTGGCAGCTGATCCTCACCGATCTGCCCGGCGTGCAGCGTCCTCGCGACGCCCTCACCGAGCGCATGCAGCGCCGGGTCGAGCGTGAGATCGCCGACTCCGATGCGGTCCTCTTCGTGGTCAACGCCGAGCAGGGGATCGGTCCGGGCGACCGGTTCATCTCCAAGGCACTGCTGCGCGGGAATGCGGATACCCCGGTGGTCTGCGCTGTCAACAAGGTCGATCGGCTCAACAACGCCGAGACTGCGGCCGTCCTCGCGGAGGTCGCCGAGCTCGAGGGCGTCGACGAGATCTTCCCGGTCAGCGCCCGCCGGGGGACCGGGGTGGAGCCGCTGATCTCCAACCTGGTGGAGATCCTTCCCGAGGGGCCTTTCATGTTCCCGCCGGAGCAGCGCTCGGACCTACCCAGCGAGGTGCTGCTGGCGGAGCTGATCCGCGAGCAGGTCCTGCGTCGCACCCGCGACGAGCTGCCTCACGCCGTCGAGGTGCAGGTCTCCGAGGTTGCCCACCGCGAGGATGGTGTGGTGGAGGTCCACGCCCACATCTGGGCTGAGACCGAGTCCCAGAAGGGAATCCTGATCGGTGCCGGGGGCAGCAAGATCAAGGAGATCGGCACGGCGGCTCGAGCCGAACTGGAGCAGGAGCTCGGTGGCCGTGTCTTCCTCGACCTCCAGGTCAGAGTCCGCAAGCGCTGGCGCCGGGACGAGGGACTCCTCGACCGGCTCGGGATCGAATAGCTGAACTCGCGCTTTCGGGTGCGCGAGCAGGGGCTTCGTACAATCGCGCGATGGTCGTGCAGACCGCGAGAGACGCGGCGAAGGTCCGCTTCGACGAGCGGGGGCTCGTCCCATGCGTGATGCAGGATGCCCGCTCGGGCGAGGTCCTCACCCTCGCCTACATGAACGAAGAGTCGTTACTGCTCACGCTGGAAACCCGCGAGATCCACCTCTACAGCCGCAGCCGGCACGAAATCTGGCGCAAGGGGGCAACCTCGGGCAACATCCAGCGCGTCCGCCAGATCCGCTACGACTGCGATGGCGACGCCCTTGTCGCACTCGTCGAGCCTGTCGGACCTGCCTGTCACACCGGCGAGCGCTCTTGCTTCTACCGCGATCTGGAGGGGACCGCCGACTCCGGCGTCGATGCACCCCCGGCCCCCGGTGAGCCCACGCCGCTCCCCTACGAGGCGCTTGCCGCGCTCGAGCGCACCCTGGTGGCCCGCCAGCGATACCGCCCGGCGGGCAGCTACACCGTCGAGCTGCTGGAGGACCCGAGGCTCGCCGGCGACAAGGTACGAGAGGAGGCGAGCGAGGTCGTCAAGGCCGCAGCGTCCGAGTCCGAGGAGCGGGTGGGCGAGGAGAGCGCCGACCTCGTCTATCACCTGGCGGTGCTACTGCTCTCGCGGGGCGTCTCGATGGCTGAGGTGCTGCAGATCCTGAACGGCCGTCGGCGCTCGAGATGAACGCGATCGGGGCGACGACCAGTCTGCCGGGTCTCGAGCCGGACCTGGATCGGGCCCGCGATTTGGCGCGGACGGCCAACCTGGTACCGGTCCGCTACCGCTTCATCGACGACTGCGAGACGCCGGTCAGCGCCTTCCTCAAGCTGCGCGGCGACGGCCCCGCCTTCCTGCTCGAATCCGCGGAGCAGGGCCGGCTCGGCCGCTGGTCCTTTCTCGGCTTCCGCCCGCGATCGATCCTGCGCTGGAGCGAGGGCAAGCTCTCGGAGTGGGGGGGCGAGTCGGCGCCGGAATCGGGCTCGGGAGCGACGCCGGACCGGGTTACCGAGGCCCCCGACCCCTACGCGGCGGTGGCGGACTACCTCGCCCGTTTCGAGATCGCGGAGCCGGAGGAGCTGCCGCCGTTCGCCGGCGGCGCCGTCGGGTTCTTCGGGTACGACCTGGTCCGCACGGTCGAGCCGCTCGGCAAGGCCAACCCCGACCCGGTCGGCCTCCCCGACATGGCGCTGATGATCACCGACGTGCTGGTGGCCTTCGATCACCAGCGGCACGAGGTGACGCTGATCGCGAACGCCTTCGTCGAGGACGGCGGGATCGGGGAGGCCTACGAGCGCGCCGTGGAGGCGATCGGCGAGGTGCGGGAGCGGCTCCGGGAGCCGGTCCCGGCGGTTGAGCCGTCGGCCCAATCGACCGAGGTGACCTTCGAGTCGAACATGAGCAGGCAGCAGTTCGAGTCCACCGTCTCGCGGATCATCGAGTACATCCACGCCGGGGACGCCTTCCAGGTGGTCCCCTCACAGCGCTTCAGCGCTCCCACTCCGGTCGAGGCCTTCTCCATCTACCGCGGCCTGCGCACGGTCAATCCCTCGCCCTACATGTACTTCCTCGACTTCGGGGACTTCGAGATCGCGGGGGCTTCGCCCGAGCCACTGGTCAAGGTCACCGGTCGCCGGGTCGAGACGAGGCCGATTGCGGGCACCTACCCGCGGGGGGCGAGCGAGGAGGAGGACCGCCGCCAGGCCGAGCGCCTGCTCCAGGACCCGAAAGAGCGCGCCGAGCACGTGATGCTCGTCGACCTGGGCCGCAACGACCTCGGCCGGGTCTGCGAGTACGGCTCGGTGAACGTCGACGAGCTGATGGTCGTCGAGACCTACTCGCACGTCCTCCACATCGTCAGCCAGGTCTCGGGGATGCTGCGCGACGAAGTCAGCGCGATGGACGTGCTGCGCTCTGTGCTCCCCGCCGGGACGCTGTCCGGCGCGCCGAAGGTGCGCGCGATGCAGATCATCGACGAGCTCGAGCCGCACAAGCGTGGCTCCTACGGCGGCGCGATCGGCTACCTCTCCTACACCGGCGACCTCGACACGGCGATCCACATCCGCACCGTGGTGGTGAAGGACGGGCTCGTCCACGTGCAGGCGGGCGGCGGCACGGTCGCGGATGCGCAGCCGGCGTACGAGTACAACGAGTCCGTCAACAAGGCGAAGGCCGTCTTCCGTGCCGTCGAGCTGGCGGCCGAACAGCCGGAGTGGCCGTGAGCGCGCAGCGCGAACATCGTGGTGCTACGTCCGTGCTCGTGATCGACAACTACGACTCCTTCACCTACAACCTCGTCCAGTACCTGGGCGAGCTTGGGGCGGAGGTCGGGGTGGTGCGGAACGACAAGGCGACTGTCGAGGACCTGCGTAGCCTCCGACCCGACCGCCTGGTCGTCTCCCCGGGGCCGTGCACGCCGAAGGAGGCGGGCATCTCGGTCGAGGCGATCCGCGCCTTCGCCGAGGGCGGCACGCCCGTTCTCGGCGTCTGCCTGGGTCACCAGTCGCTGGTCGAGGCGTTCGGCGGCCAGATCGTTCGCGGTGATCCGATCCACGGCAAGGACGCGGAGGTGAAGCACGACGGCAAGACGATCTACGCAAGGCTCTCGAACCCGCTGGTCGCCGGCCGCTACCACTCCCTGATCGCTGACCCCGACCTGCCGGAGGAGCTCGAGCTCACCTCGAGCTACGACGACGTCGTGATGGGTGTTCGTCATCGCGATCTGCCCGCGGAGGGAGTTCAGTTCCACCCGGAGTCGGTCCTCACCCCGCAGGGAAAGAAGCTGCTGGCTAACTTCCTCGGCTCCTAGCCGAGAAGCCTCGATCATGCCCAACGACATCCTCACCCGAGCGATCGACGAGATCTGCGCCGGCACCCACCTGACCGCCGACCACACCTCCGCGGCTCTCGCCGAGATCATGGAGGGTCGAGCGAACGAGGTGCAGACCGCGGCGTTCCTCGTGTCGCTGCGCGCCAAGGGAGAGACGGTCTCCGAGCTCGTGGGACTCGCTCGCACGATGCGATCGCTCGCTGCGCACGTGGAGATCGACAAACCCGGCCTGGTCGACACCGCCGGCACGGGCGGCGGCCCTACGACCTTCAACATCTCGACCACGGCGGCCCTGATCGCCGCCGGCGCCGGCTGCCCGGTCGCCAAGCACGGCAACCGCTCCGCCACCAGCCGCTCGGGCTCGGCGGACGTGCTCGAGGCGCTCGGCGTCGACATAGAGCTCTCGCCGGCCGAGGTGGCCACCTGCATAGAGGAGATCGGCTTCGGCTTCATGTTCGCCCCGATGCACCACAAGGCGATGGCGCATGTCGTCCCGGTCCGCAAAGAGCTCGCGGTCCGCACGGTCTTCAACTTCCTGGGACCGCTCACCAATCCGGCGGGCGCGAGCGCCCACCTGCTCGGGGTCTCGGATCGCAGCTACCAGGAGATCATCGCCGACGCCCTGCTCCAGCTGGGCTGTGCGCGGGCACTGGTGGTTTCCGCCGACGACGGCATCGACGAACTCAGCTTGGCCTCGCCTACCCGGGTGATCGAGGTTGCCGATGGAGGGACGGAGGAGTGGTTCGTGGAGGCTCCCGAGCTAGGCCTGGAGCCTGCACCGCTCGACGCGATTCCGGGCGGCGAGCCCGCCGAGAACGCTGCGGTGATCAGATCCATCCTGGAGGCGGAGCCGGGCCCGGCGCGCGACGTCGCGGCCCTCAACGCCGGCGCCGCGATCTACGTCGCCGGCGGAGCCGCCGACCTTCCGGAGGGTCTCGCGAAGGCGACAGAGGCGATCGACTCCGGTGCTGCGCGAGGCGTGCTGGGGCGGCTGGTCGCCCGCTCCCGCGAGCTCTCCGGCGCGAGCTAAGGTCCCAGCATGGAGATGGGGATGATCGAAGAGCTGGTCCGAGCAGCGCGGGCAGGCGTGGAGCGTCGGCGGGCCGAGGTCCCGCTGTCGGACCTGGAGCGCCGCCTTGGCGAGCGGCCTGAGCAGCGCCCGTTCGGCGAGGCCCTGACCAGGCCGGGCCTTTCGCTGATCGCGGAGTTCAAGCGGCGTTCGCCGAGCGCGGGAGAGATCCGCGATGGAGCTGCCCCGGCGGAGATCGCGTGGGCGTTTGAGGAGGGGGGCGCGGCAGCGCTCTCGATCCTGACCGACGGGCCGCATTTCGGCGGCTCACTCTCCGACCTCAGGGAGGCGCGCGAGGCCTGCGAGCTTCCCGTGCTGCAAAAGGACTTCATCGTGGACCCGTATCAGCTCTACGAGGCTGCGATCGCCGGGGCCGACGCCGTGCTGCTGATCGTCAGGGCTCTCAACCAGGCGGACCTGGCCATTCTGCACACCGAGGCCATCGGGCTGGACCTGGACTCCGTGGTCGAGGTGCACAAGGAGCGTGAGCTGGAGACCGCTCTCACGGTCGACGCCGAGGTGATCGGGATCAACAACCGCGACCTCGACGACTTCAGCGTGGACGTGCAGACGACGTTCGAGCTGATCACCGACGTCCCGGCCGGCAAGACGGTCGTATCCGAAAGCGGGATAGCAAAGCGCTCGACGCTCGAGGAGCTGGAGCGGGTGGGAGTCGACGCGGTGCTGATCGGCGAGGCGCTGATGCGGGCGGACGACCCGGCGGCCAAAGTCAGGGAGCTGACGGCGGACGAGGAGTCCACTCGCGAGCACTTCCTCTAGACGCCGGGAACTTATTAGAGAACCCGTAGCAGCGGCTTAGAGACGATTAATCGCCTGCGCCGACACTGACCTGCGTGCAGAGCGTCAGGAGATTTCTCTCGACCAGCTTCGGGTCCGCCGTAGGGGGCGGCCTCGTCGTCCTGATCGCCGGCCTGATCCTGATCAAGTCGGGGGTTGTCGACACGAGCGACGGCTCCTCCTCGTCCGCAGTGGTCGCGCCCTCTGCTCTCGCTCGCCCGGCAAGCAGCTCGTCAGACAAGGGCCTGACGGTCCATGAGATCTACCAGCGCGACGCCGAGGGCGTCGCCTTCATCCGGTCGCAGATCGTGCAGCAAACCCAGTCCGTCTTCGGATTCCCCCAGCAGCAGCAGAGCACCGCCACCGGTTCGGGCTTCCTGATCGACAACGACGGCCACATCCTCACCAACGCCCACGTCGTCCAGGGCGCGAAGAGTGTGGACGTCCAGCTCGGAGACGGCGACAGCCAGCAGGCCCAGGTCGTCGGGATCGACCCATCCAGTGACATCGCCGTGCTCAAGGTCGACAACACCGAGGGAGTGAACCCGCTGCCGCTGGGCGACTCCACGAAGGTGCAGGTGGGCGACCCGGTCGTCGCGATCGGTAACCCGTTCGCACTCGACCGGACGGTGACGAGCGGGATCGTCTCGGCGCTCCAGCGCCAGATCCAGGCACCCAACGGCTTCTCGATCAGCAACGTCATCCAGACCGACGCCGCGATCAATCCCGGCAACTCGGGTGGCCCCCTGATCGACGGCGCCGGCCAGGTGATCGGTATCAACTCCCAGATCGAGAGTCAGAGCGGAGGCAACGAGGGCGTCGGATTCGCCGTCCCGATCAAGACCGCGGCCGACGTGGTCTCCCAGCTCGAGTCCGGCGGCGAGGTCCACCGCGCGTATCTGGGCATCAGCGGCAGCGACATCACGCCGGACATCGCTCAGGCCCTCAACCTCCCGGTCGACCAGGGTGTGTTGGTCGAGCAGGTGCTGGGCGGCGGGCCCGCGGACGACGCGGGCATCAAGGGTGCCACCGGCCAGGCGACGATCGCGGGCCAGACCGTCCCAATCGGCGGCGACATCATCACCAAGGTCGACGGGAAGCAGATCTCCGGCATGAACGACGTGATCTCGGCGGTCAACGACCGCAAGCCCGGAGATGACCTCACCTTGACCGTGTGGAGCGACGGCCAGCAGAAGGACGTCACGGTCAAGCTGGGCGACCGCCCCGCGCATGTGCAGGACTCGAGCTCGAGTTCGCAGCCGTAGCGGTCTCGCCTAGGCGGCCGCCGGCGCGGCCACCACTCCATGGTCGATCAGGCTCTCGCCGGTCTCGGCGATCGTGTCCTCGATCGGGCGCGGCGACCAACCCAGCGTGGTCCTGGCCTTCTCCGAGGAGAGCTCGGTTCTCTTGCCGAGGCCACCGACCACGGAGCGAATGCCGCCATCGAACAGGGCCATGCCCCTGACGACGAAGTCCGGGATGGTCCGGGTGGGCACCTTCGAGGCTCCGTCACCCAAACGGTCCCGAAGTATCCGGGCGGTCTCCTCGAACCAGAGGAACTTGGTCACGGCGATGAATCGCTGGCCGCCCGCCTCGGGCGCAGTCATCGCCCTGATCTCGAGGTCGGCGACGTCGCGGACGTCAACGAAGCTGAACCCCAGCCTCGGCACGCCCGGCATTCCTTTGAGCAACCGCTCGATTGACTGCAGCGAATAGGAGAGGTCGTCGTTCAGCACCGGGCCGATGATGGCGCCGGGGTTGACGACGGCGAGCCGATCCTCATCGCCGCGCTCACGGACGAGATCCCAGGCTGCCCGCTCGGCGATCGTCTTCGAGCGAACGTAAGGAGTCAGACCGCTCTCGTCGGGGTCGGTCCAGTCCTCTTCGTTGAGCGTTTTCGCATCGGCGCCCTTGGCAAGCCTCACCGCCGCGATCGAGGATGTGACGACGACGCGCTTGACGCCCGCGTCGAGCGCGATCCGCAGGACGCGCAGCGTCCCCTCTCGCGCCGGGGCGATCAGCTCGTCAGGGTCCTTGGGCTGCTTCGGTGGGAACGGTGAGGCGACGTGAAGCACGTAGTCGCAGCCCTCGATCGCGTGGGCCCAGTGCTCCTCGCTCATCAGGTCGGCCGCGTGAACGGTGAGATGGTGAGCCGGGTCGACCTGCGAGGCGACGCTGGCGTGCACCTCCCGCTCGCGCGCCGGATTGCGGACCGTCGTCCTCACCCGGTAGCCGCGCCGAAGCAACTCGACGATGCACCAGCCGCCGAGGTAGCCGGAGCCACCCGTGACTAGAACGGTCTTGCCGTCGCCCTCGGCCATCTCTCCTCCGAGACCCTAGTCGAGCGCTGCGGCTTCGCAAATAGCATCTGCACGTCGCGCAACCGCCGCTCCCGGAACCCGGCCTCACTCATCGCCATCCACAGCGTCCACAGGCGCCGGAAGGGCTCGTCGTAGCCGAGCTCGGCGGCGAGGTCGGCGTTGGCGGTGAAGCGTTCCCGCCAGAGCTCGAGGGTACGGGCGTAGTGGGCGCCGATTTCCTCCAGCCAGATCGTGCTCATGTTCGTCTGGCGGGCGACGCAGCGCTGGATCAGCTCGATCGACGGTAGGCAGCCGCCCGGGAAGATCAGAGTGTTGGAGAAGCTCCGCGCCGCCTTCTCCACCTCGTAGAGGCGGTCGTCGATCACGATCGCCTGCAGGAAGAAGAGCCCGTCTGGCTCGAGCAGCTCCGAACAGCGGCGGAAGAATACGTCGAAGTACTGCCAGCCGACCGCCTCGAGCATCTCCAGGGAGACGAGCTTCGAGTAGCGGCCGCGCAGCTTCCGATAGTCGTCCAACAGCACCGTAACCCGGTCCTCGACACCAGCCTCACGGATCCGAAGCAGCGCGCCGTCGCGCTGCTCGCGCGAAATCGTCGTCGTGGTCACCCTGCAGCCGTAATGGCTGGCGGCGTGTGCGGCCATCGCACCCCAGCCGGCTCCGATCTCGAGCAGGTGGTCGTCGGGGCCGAGCTCCAGCGCCCGGCAGATCCGCTCGAGGCGGTGCGCCTGTGCCTCGGCGAGCGTCGCCTCCGGATGGGGGAAGACGGCCGACGAGTACATCATCGACTCGTCGAGGTAGAGCGCGAAGAGATCGTTGCCGAGGTCGTAGTGGGCGGAGATGTGGCGCCGGGCGGCGCGGCGGCTATTCCGCGGCAGACGCCAGAGCGTTCGCTGGAGTGGCGCGAGCAGGGGGTGGAGGCGGCGTCGCCAGCGGTCGAGGGGCGCCATGTTGCGGGCCGCGATCCGCACCAATCGGACGAGGTCGTCGCAGTCCCAGACGCCGTCCCGGTAGGCCTCGCCGAGTCCGATGCTACCCCCAAGCATGGCGCGATAGAAGCCCAGCGAGTGGACTTCGACGGTCGCGGCGATATCCGCGTCGGGATCTCCAAAGTGCAGGCGGCGGCCGCCGGGCTCGACCAGGTCCAGCCGGCCGTGACGCAGGCTGGAAAGCGCCCCGAGAGCCAATCGTCTGGAGGCTCCCTCGGTCGCGGTCATCGCCCTCAGCCTACGCCCGAGAAGGCAGGCTCGCATGGAGGACCGGTGAATCCGCCTACCCTTCGCGCATGACCAAGGTCAAGGTCTGCGGCATCACCAATCTCGCCGACGCCGAGCATGCGGCGAGCCACGGGGCCTGGGCGATCGGGCTGATCCACCATCGCGAGAGCCCGCGCTACGTCAGCCCTGACGTCGCCGAGGAGATCGGAGCGGCGCTGAAACGCCGCTGCGAGCTCGCCGGGGTGTTCGTCAACTCTTCGCTGGACGAGGTGATCGACGCGGCAGATCGCGAGAACCTCACCCTGCTCCAGTTCCACGGCGAGGAGGGCCCGTCGTTCTGCGTCGAGGCCGCCCGCCGCACCGGCGCCAAGGTGATCAAGGCGATGAGGATCAAGAGCGCCGCCGACGTCAGGGCCGCCGAGGCGTTCCGGACCGACTTCCACCTCTTCGACGCCTACTGGCACGGCCTCCATGGCGGGACGGGCCAGAGCTTCGACTGGGACCTGGTTGCAAAGCGCCGCTCGAAGGTCCCGATGATCCTCGCTGGAGGGCTTACCGCCGACAACGTGGCCGACGCGATCGAGCTGGTGAGGCCATTCGCGGTCGACGTCGTCAGCGGTGTCGAGGCGGAACCAGGACGCAAGGACCAGGCGAAGGTCGAGGCGTTCCTGGAGGCGGCGGGCGTGCAGGTGCCCTCGAGAGCGGCATCGCGATGAATACCGCGGTCGAGGAGCGCTTCGGCCCCTACGGGGGGCGGTTCGTCCCCGAGACGCTGATCGCGGCCTTGGACGAGCTCAGCGCGGCCTGGGCGGAGGCGCGCGAGGACGAGCGCTTTCAGTCCGAGCTCGCCACGTTGCTGCGCCAGTTCGTCGGCCGGCCAACGCCGCTCTACCTCGCCGAGCGCCTCTCGGAGCGAGTGGGCGGTCGCGTCTACCTGAAGCGCGAGGACCTCGCCCACACCGGGGCGCACAAGATCAACAACGCCGTCGGTCAGGCGCTCCTGGCGCGGCGGATGGGGAAGACCCGGGTGATCGCGGAGACTGGCGCGGGTCAGCACGGCGTCGCCGCGGCGACCGCGTGCGCGCTCTTCGGGCTCGAGTGCGCGGTGTACATGGGCGCCGAGGACATCAGGCGGCAGGCCCCCAACGTCGACCGGATGCGCCTGCTCGGCGCCGAGGTGATCCCGGTCCAGGTGGGGGCCCAGACGCTGAAGGAGGCGGTCAGCGCCGCGATCCGCGACTGGGTGGCCTCGGTCGAGAGCACGCACTACGTGATCGGCTCCGTGGTCGGCCCAGCCCCGTACCCCGCGCTGGTCCGGGACCTGCAGCGAGTGATCGGGGACGAGGCCCGCTCGCAGGCGCTCGAGGCGGAGGGATCCCTGCCGCAGCGCGTAATCGCCTGCGTCGGCGGCGGCTCCAACGCGATCGGGAGCTTCCACGCCTTCCTCGACGACCCGGTCGAGCTGATCGGCGTCGAGGCCGGCGGAGAGGGACTCGAGACGGGCCACCACGGTGCCTCATTGGTGGCCGGCGGCAAGGGCGTCCTGCACGGCGCCTTCTCGGCCGTCCTCGAGGACACCGACGGCCAGATCCTGGACGCGCATTCGGTCTCGGCCGGCCTCGACTATCCGGGGGTCGGCCCCGAGCACGCCTATCTGCGCGACTCCGGCCGAGCGACGTACGACACGGCCACCGACGTGGAGGCCCTGCGCGCCTTCCGGGAGCTCGCTCGTCTCGAGGGCATCATCCCGGCGCTCGAGCCCGCCCACGCGATCGCCTGGCTTCTCGAGAACGGCGGCGGCGAGGGCTTCGACGTCCTGACGCTGTCCGGCCGTGGCGACAAGGACATGGACGAGGTCGCCGCAAAGCTCTCAGCGCTCGATGCCTGACGGGACCACAACCGAGACAGGTGCTGCCCGAATCGCCGCGGCCTTCGAAGCGGCGGGGGAGGAGGGCCGCGCCGCGCTGATGCCGTACCTGATGGGCGGCTTTCCCGACCAGGAGACCGCCACCGCCGTCGCCGGCGCCTACGCCGAGGCCGGCGCTGATCTGATCGAGCTCGGGGTGCCCTTCTCGGACCCGCTCGCCGACGGCCCGACGATCCATGCCGCCGACACCGCGGCGCTGGCCGTCGGGGCGACGCTCGAATCCGTGCTCGAGACCTGCGCCGCGGTCGGCGAGCGTATTCCCGTCGCCCTGATGGTCTACTCCAACATGGTCCTGGCGAAGGGAGTCGAGGAGTTCGTCGCGCTCGCCTCGGCGGCTCGCGCCTCGGGCGTGATCGTCCCGGACCTCCCTCTGGAGGAGCAGGGCCCGATCGCAGAGACGCTCGAGGGGCGCGGCCTGGCCCTGGTCCCGCTGGTCGCGCCGACGACCCCCCCGGGACGGCGCGCCCAGATCTGCGCCTCGGCGCACGGGTTCGTCTATCTCGTCTCGACCGTCGGGGTGACCGGCGAGCGCGAGCAGCTCCCCGCCGAGCTCACCGTGCTGATCGCCGCCGCGAAGGAGGAGTCGAGCGTTCCCGTTGCGGTCGGCTTCGGGATCTCGACGCCCGAGCAGGCGGCCACCGTCGGCAAGCACGCCGACGGGGTCATCATCGGGACCAGGCTCGTTCGTGAGGTGGCTGATGCCTCGGACTCTGACTCGGCCGTCCGGGGGGTCACCGACTTCCTGCGCGCCACCCGCGCGGCCCTCGCCGGATAGGCTTCCGACCCGTGCAGGTGATCCTCTTTACGGTCCTCGGCGGCTGCGTGATGGTGATCGCCTACGGCCTCGGGGTGCCGGGGCCCGTCGACGCCCTGCTCTTCCTGGGCGGCGTCTTCACGGGCGCCCTGCTGCGCGTCGCCCGTCCGCTCATCGACTGGATCACTCGGCCGTAGCCACGTACGAGCTCACCGTCATCGGCCGAGTCGAGTCGCCGCTGACCGACATGGAATCGGCGCCCAGGCAGGGGGACGAGGGCGCGCCCGACGCCTGGATCGAGTTCGAACCCGACGTGCTCGACGGCCTGCAGGGCATCGAGCCGGGCGACGAGCTCGTCCTGCTCAGCTGGCTCGATCGTGCCGATCGGGACGTGCTGGTCGTCCATCCGCGAGGCGACACCTCCCGGCCGCCGGCAGGGGTCTTCACGACGCGGTCGCACCATCGGCCGAATCCGATCGGGCTCCACCGGGTCGAGGTCCTCTCGTTCGACGGCCCGAGGATGAAGGTGAGCAACCTCGAGGCGCTCGACGGCACCCCGATCGTCGATGTCAAACCGGTCCTCAGCGCGGAGATCTCCGAGCGCTGAGAGGGGTCGCCTGGGACGGCGGCGGAGTAGATTGATCGCCGATGCGGATCGGCGTTCTCACCGGAGGCGGAGACTGTCCGGGGCTGAACGCCGTGATCCGGGCGATCGTCCGCAAGGGGGTGGGGGAGTACGGACACGAGTTCCTGGGCTACCGCGACGGCTGGCGGGGGCCGCTCGAGCGCGACAGCCGTCCGCTCGGGGTTCCCGAGGTGCGAGGCATCCTGCCTCGGGGCGGCACAATCCTCGGTTCCTCGCGGACCAATCCGTTCAAGGAGGACGGCGGTGCGGAGACGATCGCGGGCAATCTCAAAGCCGACGGCGTCGACGGACTGATCGCGATCGGCGGGGAGGACACTCTCGGGGCCGCGTCGCAGCTGCACGAGCGCGGGGTGAACGTCGTCGGCGTCCCGAAGACGATCGACAACGACCTGAGCGCGACCGATTACACCTTCGGCTTCGACACGGCCGTCAACATCGCGATGTCGGCGATCGACCGGCTCCACACGACGGCCGAGAGCCACAGGCGGACGCTGATCTGCGAGGTGATGGGCCGCCACGCCGGCTGGATCGCCTTTCACGCGGGGCTGTCGGGCGGAGCCAACGTGATCCTGATTCCCGAGATCGCGTTCGACCTCGACCGCGTCTGCGACTACATCGTCCGCCGCTTCGAAAGCCAGTACTCCCCGATCGTCGTGGTCGCCGAGGGCGCGCAGCCGAAGGGGGGCATGCCGGTTCCCGAGGGGGCGCCGACCGACTCCTTCGGCCACGTACGTCTCGGCGGGATCGCCAACTGGCTCGAGGGCGAGATCGAGCAGAGGACGGGTCATGAGGCTCGGGCCACGGTCCTCGGGCACCTACAGCGCGGTGGCACCCCGACCGCCTTCGATCGCGTGCTCGCCACACGCTTCGGCCTGCACGCAATCGACGCGGCGCACGAGGGGCAGTGGGGCAAGATGACCGCCCTGCGCAGCACCGACATCGAGCTCGTCGACCTCTCGGAGGCGACCGCCGAGCTCAAGACCGTCCCCGAGTCGCTCTATCGGGAGGCCGAGGTCTTCTTCGGCTAGTGCGTCGGGTCGCGCTTTCGGCGCTGCTGATCGTGATTGCGGCCGCGGGGTGCGGGTTTAATGGGAGCGCCAAGATCGAGGCCCCCGTCGCGGTCTACGTCAGCCTACCCCTGACCGGCCCGCGCGGAGCCGACGGACGCGACGCAGCGGACGGAGCCCGCCTCGCGCTCGAGCAGGCCCAACAGAAGGCGGGCTCGCTCCTGGTCCGTGCCCAGTTTCTCGACGACGCCAAGGGCAAGCTCTGGGACCCCGTTGCGGTCGGAGCCAACGCCCGCACGGCCATTCAGGATTCCTCCGCGGCCGGCTACATCGGCGAGCTGGACTCCGAGCCGACTCGCGCCTCGGCACCGATCACAAACCAGGCGGGGATGGTTCAGGTCTCCCCGGGTGCTGGCGGGGTCGACTTGACCGCTCCTGCGGCCGGCTACCCGGACTCGCCCGACCGTTACCGGCCCTCGGGCTCCGTCAACTTCGCCCGGACAGTCCCTGGTGACGACATCGTGGACGATGCCGCCGCCGCCTGGGCGTCGGAACTGGGCGCGACCGCCGCCGCCGTTACCTCGGACGGCTCTCCCTACCAGAACCTGGCCGCGTCCGAGTTCAAGTCGGCCGCGACGCAACACGGAATCCAGGTGAGCCCCGGCAAGCCGCCGCGTCAGGTCGCAGTCGCGTCGAACGGCGACACGCGCGTCGTCTATGAGCCCGGGACCGCCCGGCTGGCCGTGTACGGAACCGCGCCCCAGACCCTGCAACTGAGCGCGGAACTCGATCCGGCCCGTCTCCCCGGGCGGCAGTTCTCCGACCAGTTCCAGCGGCGGTTTCACCGGCCGCCGGGGCCCTACGCCGCCTACGGCTATGAGGCCATGGCACTCGTACTGCAGGGAATCCGAGACGCCGGGACCGATGCGTCCTCCTTCCGCGACGACGTTCGAGGTGCCGTGATCGGCGCCCAACGCGATGGCTCGGTCCTGGGCAGCTACTCGATCACCTCGGACGGGGACACCACCGAGTGCATGATCCAGCGCTACAGGATCAACGGCACGGCCCGCGAGGCGCTCGACGCCCCGTGCCCGCCGCAGTAGCGGGCCCCGCCTAGCGGGCCGTGGGAGGTCCCTCGATCACCGGTTGCCCGGTGATCACGGAGGCGACCCAGTCGCGGATCTCCGGGATGAGGGCGAAGTCGATCGAGTGCTGGACCCGGGCCTCCCGGTAGATGACCTGGAGCCCGCCTTCTTCGAGCAGATCGCGGGCCTTCCGGCCGAAGCCGACCGGGATCACAGGGTCGTATGCGCCGTGTGTGACGTAGGCGGGCATGCCGCGCTTCGCGCTCGGATCCATCTTCCAGCCACGGACCATCGGATAGAAGCCGCTCATCATCAGCAGTCCCGCCGCTCGCGGCCGACCCATCCCAAGGGCCACCGCGCAGGCGACGGCGGCGCCCTGGCTGAATCCGCCGATCACCGTCTTCTCCCAGGCGATGCCGCGATGGCGGAGCTCGTCGTCCAGGAACCGGCAGAGCATCGCCAACGTGTTCACGAATGTGTCCTCGTCGGGATAACCGATTCGCTCGATCACGTACCAGTGGCGCCCGCCGGGCGGCACGTTGGTGAGCGGCGCGCCGGGGGTCAGGCCGAAGAGCTTGCGCTCCGGGTCGAGCTCCTCGAGCAACGGATAGAGGTCGCGCACGTCGACCGCGCGGCCGTGGAGAAGGATCAGCGCGCCCTCGGGCTCGCCCGTCGGCTCGCGGTCGAGGTGAACCATCTCGACGACCCGGCCGGGGCGGTCGTCCGGCTGCTCAGGCGGGGACACGCGGATTGGTTATCGGCCGCAGGACCGGCTCGACCTGCTCCCTGAGGTGCTCGTAGTCCGGCGGAAGCGAGAGTTTCTCGCCCAGGGACTCGAGCGGCTCGTCGACCGTGAAGCCCGGCCCGAGGGTCGCGATCTCGAAGAGGACCCCGCTCGGCTCGCGGAAATAGATCGAGCGGAAGTAGAAGCGGTCGATCACCGGGGTCGGCCGCGCCCCAGCGGCGATCACCCGCTCGCGCCACGCCTCGTGGTCGTCCATCTGCGAGGCCCAGGCGATGTGGTGGACGCTGCCCGCGCCCTGCAGGCCGCGTTCGGGCGGGGCCGGGTCGAACCCGTACACCCCACCTCGCTCCTCCCCGCGGATCTCCCAGCCGTCGTCGCGCGGTGAAAAGCCGAGCGCCTCCTCGAAGAGCTCCCTGCTCGCCTCGGGATTGTCCGAATACGCCCGCGCGCCGTCGAAGCCCTGCAAGGCCATGTCCGAGGGAATACCCGGGTGCTCGGCCATCAGCGGCTCGTCGTCGACCTTGCTCACGCGAAGCTCGTGCGCGAGTCCCTCGGGGTCGGAGAATCCCAGCGTGTCCCCGTTGCGCCGCACCTCCACATCGTTCGCCTCGAGGCGTTCCGCCCAGAAGTCGAGCGCCTCGGCGGAGCCGACGCGCCAGGCGATGGTATGGATCATCCCCGCGCCGGCGCGCCCCTGGGGAGCTCCCGGGTACTCGAAGAAGGTCAGGTCCGAGCCGGCGTCGCCCTTCTCGTCGGCGAAGAAGAGGTGGTAGACGGTCGGGTCGTCCTGGTTCACCGTCTTCTTCACCAGGCGGAGACCCAGCACCCCGACGTAGAAGTCGACGTTCTTCTGGGCGTCACCCGTGATTGCGGTGATGTGGTGAACGCCCTCGAGCTTCATCACGTCCATCTTGCCGTATTCGCGGGGTTTTCACCGCCTCCGACCCGGGCAAACCTCTCATATGAAGATCGCCTTCATCCCGATCAGCGTCCTTGGGGGTCTCCTGGCCGGATTCATCGGTCAGAAGGCGTTCGACGCGATCTGGGGCAAGGTCGACGAGCAGGAGCCGCCCCAGCCGGAGTACCGCGAGATCAGCTTGGCGAAGCTCGCGATCGCGCTCCTCATCGAGGGCGCCATCTTCCGACTCGTCAAGGGGCTCTTCGACCACGCCTCGCGGCGCGGCTTTGCGCGGTTGACCGGAACCTGGCCTGGGGAGGAGCACCCCGAGCGGGCGTAGCGGTCCATGGCGGAGGCAGGCACGGAAGCGGGACGCGCGGAGCGGGAGCGCTCTGGCAACGGTGGAGACGACCCCGTCGAGCACCGGGGACAGGACTATGTCCCCAAGGGGGTCGAGCGCAAGACCGGGCTCTGGCCGACGCTGAAGCGGACGGCGCTGGAGTTCCAGGAGGACAACCTGACCGACTGGGCCGCGACCCTCACCTACTACGGCCTGCTCGCTCTTTTCCCCGCCCTGATCGTGCTCGTCTCGATCGTCGGGCTGGTCGGCAACCCGGAATCCACCACCAACACGCTCACGGACATCGTCACCAAACTCGGTCCGAACTCGGCCGCAACGACGTTCGAGGGACCGATCAAACAGGTGACGGAGAGCCGCAGCACCGCCGGTTTCGCCCTGATCGTGAGCACCCTTGTCGCCCTCTGGTCTGCGTCTGGCTATTTGGGCGCCTTCATTCGGGCGTCGAACGTGATCTATGAGACGCGCGAGGGCCGGCCGTTCTGGAAGCTGCGTCCCTTGCAACTCCTGTTGACGCTGGTGGTCGTGCTCCTGCTAGTTGTGATGGCGCTGGGCGTAGTGCTCACCGGCCCGATCGTCTCGGACGTGGCGGAGCCGATCGGCGTATCCGACACCGCGGTCTCGATCTGGAACTACGCCAAGTGGTTGCTGATCGCGGTGCTGTTCGTGCTGATGATCGGGCTCATTTACTACGCCTCGCCGAACGTCCGGCAACGTGGCTTCAAATGGATCAGTCCCGGTGCGGTGGTCGCGCTGGTGGTCTGGCTGCTCGCGTCTGCCGGATTCGGGATCTACGTCTCCCAGTTCGGCTCGTACAACAAGGTCTACGGCTCGCTGGCGGGAGTGGTGATCATCCTGATCTGGATGTGGCTCACCAACCTGGCGATCCTCTTCGGGCACGAGCTGAACGCCGAGCGCGAGCGGGACGTCCAGCTGGAGGAGGGTGTTCCGGACGCGGAGCGCGAGATCCAGCTGGAACCGCGCGACGAGCCGGATCGCCGTCGAACCGTCTGAGCCGGATCAGCGCAGCGCCGAGCGCAGGGCCTCGTCGAGGTCGGGATGCCGAAAGTCGTAGCCCATGTCCAGGGCGCGGCGGGGCAGTACCCGGGCCCCACCGGCCACGGCGTCGGCCAGCTCGCCGCCGCGCAGCGCCACCACCGCGAGCTTGGGGACGGGCACCACCGCGGGGCGGTGCAGAGCACGGCCGAGTGCCTTGGAAAATTCGCGGTTCGTCACCGGGTTCGGGGCAGTTGCATTGATCGTTCCCCAGACCCTGTGGTCGTCGAGGGCCCAGAGGAAGAGGCCCACCACGTCCTCGAGGTGAATCCACGACATGTACTGCTCGCCGCCCGCGATCGGTCCGCCGACCCCGAGCTTGAACGGCAGGAGAAGCTGAGCCAGCAGGCCGCCATGCTTGCTCAGCACCAGACCGGTGCGGAAGATCACCACCCGGTCGAAGATCCCCTCGGCCTTCCGCTCCGCGGCCTCCCAGTCGATCGGAACCTCGGCCGTGAAGCCCTCACCCGGCTGGGATTCCTCGTCGAGGATCTGCGCCCCGCGGTCACCGTAGTAGCCGATCGCGGATTGTCCGACGAAGACGCTCGGCTCGGTCGGCGACGCCTCGATGCCTTGGAGCAAGTTACGGGTGCCTAACAGCCGGCTCTCCCGGATTCGGACCTTCGCCTCATCGGTGAGGCGCTGGTTGATCTCCTCGCCGACCAGGTTGACGACGCCATCGACCCCCTCGAGCGCCTCCGGCGGCGGACGCTCGGTCGTCGCCCTCCAGGCGTGCCAGCGGACGGTCTGGTTCTTGTGGCGGGCTTGTTCCGGATCACGGGTTAGCCCCACGACCTCGTCACCCCGCGCCAGCAGGGCGTCGCAGAGGGCCGAGCCGATCAGGCCGGATGCTCCCGTGACGAGAACGCGCATCGGCGCGGGATGCTAGCCAGCTAGGTTGAGGTCGTGACCCTCGCCCGACACTGGGGTCAACCGCTGGGAGTGCCTGGACCTGCGCCATCGCCGTCGACGACCTCAAAGGTGCCGGTCTCCTCGGAGAATCGGGCCAGGCCCGCCTCCTTCGCTTCCTCGACGACCGCGCGGGCAACGCTGGTGGCGACGTCGCGATTGAAGACCGAGGGGATGATGTAGTCCTCGGCCAGGTCGTCCTCCGTGACCACCTCCGCGATCCCGCGGGCGGCGGCGAGCTTCATCTCCTCGGTGATCCGGGGGGCTCCGGCGTCGAGCGCGCCGCGGAAGATCCCGGGGAAGCAGAGAACGTTGTTGATCTGGTTCGGGAAGTCGGAGCGGCCGGTGGCCATGATCCGCACGTGCTCCTCGGCCTCCTCTGGCATCACCTCGGGGGTGGGGTTGGCCATCGCGAAGACGATCGCGTCGTCGTTCATCTTCGCCAGGGATTCCGGCTTGATCAGTCCGGGGCCGGAGACCCCGATGAAGAGGTCACAGCCCTCGATCACCTCGCTGGGACCTCCGGAGAGCTTCTCGTCGTTGGTGTTTTCCGCGAACCAGCGCTTGACGGCGGACATCGAGCCGTCGGCGTAGTCGGCCCTCTCGGTGGAGATCGCTCCCTGGCGGTCGCAGCCGATGATCTGGCTGATACCCGACTCCTGCATCATCTTCGTGCAGGCGACGCCCGCCGCGCCCGTCCCGAGCACGAGGACCCGCAGGCTCTCGATCGGCTTGCCGACGATCTTCAGCGCGTTGAAGAGGGCCGCCATCACGACGACTGCGGTGCCGTGCTGGTCGTCGTGGAAGACCGGGATGTCGAGCTCCTCCTTGAGCCGCTCCTCGATCACGAAGCAGCGCGGGGCGGAGATGTCCTCGAGGTTGATCCCACCGAAGGTGGGGGCGAGGAGCTTGACCGTCTGGATGATCTCCTCGGGGTCGTTGGTGGCGAGGCAGATCGGGAAGGCGTCGACCTCGGCGAACTCCTTGAAGAGCATCGCCTTGCCCTCCATCACCGGCATCGCGGCCTCCGGCCCGATGTCACCGAGGCCGAGGACCGCGGAGCCGTCGGAAACCACGGCGACGGTGTTTGCCTTGATGGTGAAGTCGAAGGCCTTGGTCTTGTCCTCGGCGATGTACTCGCAGACGCGCGCGACGCCGGGCGTGTAGGCCATCGAGAGGTCGTCGCGGGTCTTCAGCGGGTACTTGTTGTGCTGCTCGATCTTGCCCTTCTTGTGCATCTCGAAGGTCCGGTCGGTGAAACCGAGAACGCGAGCACCTCGGGTGGAGCCGATCGAGCGCAGGATCTGCTCCCAGTGCTCGGGGCTGTTGGCGTCGATCGTGAACTCGCGCACGCGCTTGCCCTCGGGTCCCGCGCCGGGGACCAGGTCGACCGACTGAAGCGCCCCGCCGGCCTCGGCGATCTGCGCGGTGAGCTTGCCGAGCGGCTCCTGACGCGCGTCGAGCTCGACGCGGACGGTGACGCTGTACTGGGCGGAGGCAGCCATCGCGGGCTGATCATAGGGGGGCGCCAGCCGCAGCCACCGGCCCTCAAACGGCGGGCTGGCGGCGGCGCCGAGGACCGGCAATGAAGGGGCGAGGGCCGAAAACCGGCGATGAAGGGAGAGGGACCCGAACACCGGCAATGAAGCGGAGAGGGCCGGCAGTTGGCGGCTTATTCCCCATATGAGGGAGGAACCCGCCAATAGCGATCGGGTGATCGCGAACATCGCCGCCCGTCAACACGGCGTCGTGAGTACGGCTCAGCTTCGGGCAGCCGGGATCGGCCGAAACGCGACATCACTCCGCGTCCGGGCTGGCCGTCTCCACCGCCTTCATCGCGGTGTTTATGCCGTCGGCCACACCCGGCTCACCTTCGAGGCGCGATGTGTGGCGGCTGCGCTGGCTCTCGGTGAAAGGGCAGTGGTCAGTCACCGCAGCGCGGCGGCGGTGTGGGGGATGCTGCCGGCTCATCAAGGCCCGATCGACGTGACGGTTCCGGGTCGGGGCGGCCGTGAGAAGCGCAGCGCCATCAGAGTCCACCGCTCCGCCACCCTAATTGCCGGTTTTGCGACCCGCCGCCACGGCATCGCGCTGACCAAGCCCGCCCGCACGCTTCAGGACCTTCACCGCACCCTTCCCCAGCAGGTGTTTCAGCGGGCGGTCCGCCGGGCGCTGGACCTACGACTGATTTCGCCACCGGACCTCGACAACGAACCGGACCTCACCCGCAGCGAGCTGGAACGTCTCTTCCTACGCCTCTGTCGCCGCCACCGCCTTCCCGAGCCAGAGGTGAACGCTCGACTCGGCCCCTACGAGGTCGACTTCCTCTGGCGCGATCGGGCCGTGATCGCCGAGACCGACGGTTTCAGGCACCACGGCAGCCGAGCCGCCTTCGAATCCGACCGAGCACGCGATGCCGAGCTTCAGCGCCTCGGCTATCGCGTCCTCCGATTCACGTACCGGCAGGTGCGGGACAGCCCGGGCGAGGTGGTGGCCTCTCTATGCGCCCTCCTCGGCCAGAGCCCGCTGGCACCCAACCTATGATGGATACGTGCCCGCAACGACCCAGAAAAAGGCCCCCGCCAAGGGCTCCAAGGCCAAGCAAAAGCCCGCCGAGCTCTTCCTGATCGACGGCAACTCGCTCGCCTACCGGGCGTTCTTCGCGTTGCCCGAGTCGATCGCCACGCACGACGGGCGGCCGACCAATGCGATCTACGGGCTCGCCTCGATGTTCGCCAAGATGCTGATCGACAGCGACCCCGCGGCCGTGGTGGTCTGCTGGGACGCCGGGTGGTCGGGCCGCGAGCTCACCTACGAGCCCTACAAGTCCGAGCGCAAGCCCCGCCCGGACCTTCTCCGCGACCAGTGGCCCCACCTGATGCCCCTCGCGGAGGCCTTCGGCTTCACGAACATCAAGGTGGACGGCTGGGAGGCCGACGACGTGATCGCCTCGCTCACGAAGCGCGCCCGCGAGCAGGACATCCCGGTGATGGTCGTCTCCGGCGACCGCGACGTCTACCAGCTGGTCGAGGATGGCGTTCGCGTGATGACCACCTCCCGCGGTGTCACCGACACCAAGATCTACGACCGCGAGGGAGTGATCGAGCGCTACGGCGTCCCGCCCGAGCTCGTCACCGACCTGATCGGGCTGAAGGGCGACACCTCGGACAACATCCCCGGCGTTCCTGGCATCGGCGACAAAACCGCGGCCCAGCTGCTCAACGAGTACGGGGACCTCGAGGGGGTGCTCGCCAGCATCGACAAGATCTCCGGCGCCAAGCGCAAGGAGAATCTCACCAACCACGCCGACGACGCGCGCATCTCGAAGAAGCTCGCCACCGCGATCACCGACATCGACGTCGAGCTCGACCTCGACGAGCTGCTGTCGAAGCAGATGGACCGCAGCCGCCTCCGCGAGGTCGCGCGCGAGTTCGAACTGCGGGTGATCCTCCAGCGCCTCGAGGAGGAGCTCGGCGCGGACTTCGTCCCCGACGCGAAGGTCGAGGAGGAGCTCGATGTCATCGCCGAGGCGGGCGGCGTCGAGGACCTCGCCGAGGGAGAGGTGTCCCTGGCGATCTTCGACACGACCTGGGCCGGCTACGACGGCAAGCGCCTGGTCGAGGGGAAGTGCCCGGATCTCGGCGATCTCGCCGAGGCCCTCGGCAACCGCCGCCTGATCGGACACGACTTGAAGAGCCTCGGCGGCGGCGCTCAGCACGGTCTGCTCGCCGCGGCCGGGGTCGGGACCCTCGACCTCCGCCACGACACGATGGTCGGCGCCTACCTGCTCGACCCCGCCCGCCGGACCTACGACCTGATCGACATCGCCGCCCAGCGGGGCCTCGCGGCCGCGCCCAAGGAGCCCGAGGGAGCCGACGGCGACCAGCTCGAGCTGGGGGAGGAGCCCCCGCCCGACCCGGCCGCCGAGGCCCGCCTGGTCTGGGAGATCGCTCAGCGCCAGCGCGACTCGATGAAGGACGCCGGCATCGAGCGCCTCATGGACGAGGTCGAGATGCCCCTGATCGAGGTCCTGGCCGCGATGGAGCAGACGGGTGTGCTCCTCGACAAGAAGCGCCTGGCCGACATCGGCGAGGGCTTCGAACTGCGGATCGAAACGCTCCAGGCCGACATCTTCGAGCTGGCCGGCCACGAGTTCACCATCGGCTCCCCCCAGCAGCTCTCCGAGGTCCTCTTCGACGAGCTCGGCCTCACCAAGAAGCGGCGCGGCAAGACCGGCTTCTCGACCGACGCCCGAGTGCTCTCCCAGATCCGCGAGGAACACCCGATCATCGCCAAGGTCGAGCAGTGGCGCGAGCTCACCAAGCTGAAGAGCACCTACCTCGACGCGCTCCCCGAGCTGATCGACCCGGACACCGGCCGCCTGCACACCACCTTCAACCAGACCGCGACCGCCACCGGCCGGCTCTCGAGCACCAACCCCAACCTCCAGAACATCCCGATCCGCACCGAGGAGGGGCGCCCCATCCGCTCCTGCTTCGTGGCGCCCCGCGGCCACCGCCTGCTCTCGGCCGACTACAACCAGATCGAGCTCCGGATCCTCGCCCAGATCGCCGGCGAGGATGCGCTGCGCGAGATCTTCGCCCGCGGCGAAGACATTCACGCGGCAACGGCCGCCGAGGTGCTCGGTTCGGACCCGAAGCAGGTGAGTCCCGGCGAGCGCTCCAAGGCGAAGATGGTCAACTACGGCATCGCCTACGGGCTCTCGGCCTACGGCCTCGCCGACCGCCTCAACATCGAGCAGGACGAGGCCGCCTCCTACATCGAGCGCTACTTCGAGCGCTTCCCGGCCGTCAAGCGCTACATCGAGGAGACGATCGAGTTCGCCAGGGAGAACGGCTACGTCAGCACCCTGCTCGGCCGGCGCCGCCCAATACCCGAGCTCCGCTCCGGCCGCCCCCAGGTCCGCAGCCAGGGCGAGCGCCTCGCGGTCAACATGCCGATCCAGGGAACCTCTGCGGACATCATCAAGATCGCGATGGTCCGCTGCCAGAAGGCACTCGCGGATTCGGACCTCGAGACGCGCCTCGTCCTGCAGATCCACGACGAGCTCCTCTTCGAGGGCCCCGCGGAGGAGATGGATGCCGCCTCGGAGCTGGTCGAGCGCGAGATGTGCCGGGCCTTCGACCTCGATCCGCCGCTGGCGGTCGACGTCGGCGTCGGCAAGGACTGGCTCGCCGCGAAGTAGCCGCGGTCAGCCGCCGATAACCCCGTCCAGCTCGTCGGCGAGCTCGGCCACCGATGGCCGATCCGACGGCTCAGGGGAAAGGCAGGCGCCGATCAGCCCGACGAACGCCGCAGGCGCCCGCCTGCTCTCGGCCACCGAGGGCACCCGCCGCTCGAGCTGCGGGTAGCTCCCGGGCCTCGCGTCCGGAAACGGCCGCGCTCCCGTCGCCGCCTCGTACAGCGTGGCCCCGATCCCCCAGACGTCGGTTGCGAAGTCGCCCCGGCCGCCACGGGCCTGCTCGGGTGAGAGATAGGGAGGAGTCCCAGCACCGCGCGGCACCGGCCCCGGCCGACGCGAGAGGCTGAGGTCGATCACCCGCGCCTGCCCGTTCTCGACGATCACGTTCGAAGGCTTCAGGTCCAGGTGCAGAAAGCCGCGGCTGTGCAGGTATCCGATCGCCGAGCACAGCTGGACGCCGAGATGAGCGACGTCGGCGATCGCCAGTCGCTGCGGCGCCGTCTCGATCATGTGCTCGGCAGTCTCGCCATCGAGGGTCTCGAGGATCAGCACCGTTCTCGGCCGGCGCCTCAGCTCATAGGCCCGCACGATGTGCGGGTGGATCAGCCCGAGCAGCAACTCGCCCTCCCGGGCGAGCCGTCTCCGCACCCGGGCGGCCTGTCGATCGGGCCGGACCAGCTTGGCGATGCAGCGGCAATCGCGCTCGATGCTCCAGGCGTCGTAGACATCAAGGGAGCGGCCTCGGCTCAGGTGGGAGAGGACCTCGTACCCCGCGGCGAGGGCGGCCCCCTCCGCGAGCAGACCGTTGACCGAGCCGTTTGAAGAGCTCATGGCGCGACCGCGACCTCGACCACGGCCGGGGACGACTCCTCGTCGGCCCCCCGGTGATGCAACCGGTAGAGCCGCGCGTAGGTCCCCTCGCGGCTGATCAGCTCATCGTGGCTGCCGAGCTCGACGACCCGACCCGATTCGAGCACGGCGATCCGATCGGCGTCGCGCACCGTGACCAGGTTGTGCGAAATCACGATCGTGGTGCGACCGCCGATCAGCCGGCGCAGCGGGCCCATGATCCGGCTGCCCGACTCGGCGTCGACACCCGTCGTCGGCTCGTCGAGGATGAGCACCGGAGCGTCCCGGATCATCGCCCTGGCAATCGCGATTCGCTGGCGCTGCCCACCGGACAGCCGCCTGCCCTTCTGGCCGATTTCCGTCTCGTAGCCGTCGGGAAGCTCGGAGATGAACTGGTGCGCGTCGGCGGCGATCGCCGCCGCCTCCACCTGCTCGCGGGTTGCGTGCCAGCGGCCGTAGGCGATGTTCTCGTAGATCGTGCCGTCGAAGACCAGGGTCTCCTGCAGGAGCAGCGCGACGTTGTCGCGCACCGAGCCCAGAGTCAGCTCCCGCAGGTCCCTGCCGTCCAGCGCGATCCGGCCGAAATGCGGGTCGTAGAAGCGCAGCAGCAGCTTCGTCAGCGTCGACTTGCCGGCCCCGCTCGGGCCGACCAGCGCGAGCACCTCGCCTGGCTCGACCGCGAGCGAGACGGCCGAGACCGCATTCCGCTCGGTGTCGGGGTACCGGAAGGTGACGTGATCGAGCTCCAGCCTGCCCTGCGCCCGGCCGAGGTCAACGGCGCCCGACGACTCCACCACCGACGGCTGCTGGTCGAGCATCTCGATGATCCGCTCAGCCGCGGCCGAGGCCGCGTGGATCCGGTTCACCAGCCGGCTCAGTCCGCGGACCGGGCTGTAGAGCTGGGTGAGGAACGTCATGAAGACGAGCAGGCCGCCGAGTGTCAGATGTCCCTGGGAGAGCTCCCAGGTGCCGAGCCCGATCACGAGGAGCGCGCCGCTCAGCTCGATCAGGTCGATCAGGGGTGTGTAGAGGGCCTTGAGCCGGGTCGACGCCATCTCGGCCTTGTAGCTCCCCAGGTTCTCCCGGTGGAAGCGCTGCACCTCGGTCTCCTCCTGGCCGTAGGCCTGGACCAGTGCGGCGTTGGAGAGGCTCTCCTCCGCCACGGCGCTGATCGAGCCGCTGCGTCGGCGCTTTTCACGGGAGGCGACCTTGATCGCGCGGGAGAAGCGCTTCGCGGCGAACCAGAAGAGCGGCGCGACAAGCAAAGAGACCAGGGCGAGGTCCCACTGCAGATAGAAGAGGGCGGCACTGAAGAGGAGGATGCGCAGCAGATAGGAGAGGGCGTCGGTCACGCCCGAGAGCACGAAGGCCTCGATCGAGGCGATGTCGCCGGTGAGCCGCGAGATCAGATCTCCGAGTCTCCGGCGATCGAAGAAGTCGAGGGACAGCCCCTGCAGGTGCGCGAAGAACCTGGTTCTCAGGTCGAGCAGGAAGCGCTCTCCGATCCAGTTCGCCAGGTAGTCGTCGGCGAAGCCGAGTGCCCCGGCGAGCAGCGTCAGGCCGATATAGGCCGCAGCGATCCAGACGAAGGGCCCGAAGTCCTGCGGGACCAAGACCTGGTCGACGACCACCTTGAACATCCAGATCATCGCGGTATCGACCAGGGGGACCAGCGCGATCAGCACCAGGCTGAGCGCCAGCCAGCGTCGGTACCGGCGGGCGTACGGCCAGAACCGCCGGAAGATCTCCCGTACCGGAACCGAGGGCGAGGCGCTGACCAGCGCCTCGCCCTCCGCCGGCGTCGAGAACAGCGAGCGAATGCGGGCGATCAGTCTTCGCCCTCGTTGCTCTCACCGGCGCCCGTGTTGCTGACGCTGGGCTCCGAGACGCTGTTGCTGTTGGTGCTGCTGGTCCCCGGCTGTGCCGGAGTCGCGTCCGAGATCTTGCCGCGACGCCGGCGACGTCGTCTGCGGTGTGCCATCTGACGAAACCTCCTTGGTCATCTTGGGCGTTCGAGTCCTTACTCGAACGATTCGTTCGAGTCCCTTAACTCGAACGGACCGGAAAGATCACCCGGGCGTGACCGGCTGTTCTAGGGCAGGGGGTCGCCGGAGCTGCTCGACCCGTCGTCGGATCCGGGTCCCGGACCGCTCGAGCCCGAGCCGCTCGTGCCGGAAGTCAAGTCGTCAGACCCAGAGCCGCTCGACCCCGAGCCGCTGGTCCCCGAGCCGCTGGTGCCCGAGCCGCTGGCCCGAGCCGCTCGACCCGGAGGAGCCGCTCGACGCCGAGCCGCTCAATCCCGATCCACTCGAGCCGGAGTGGGAGTCATCGGACCCGGAGCCGCCGCTCGATCCGCTGCCTGAATGCTCGCTTCCGGGTCCGCTGTTCTGGCTGCGGCCCGACGTTCCGTCATTCGATCCATCGTGCCCGCCGCCACCCGGTCCGCTGTCGTCAACGCGATCGTCGCCGACGCGTCCCGGCCCGGCATCTGACGAGGCGTCCGCGAGCTCTCGACTACTTCCTGCGTCGGCCTTCGTCTTCGCCGGGGTCGCGTCCGCGTTGGCGGGCGCCTTCAAGTCGTTCTTGATGACGGCTCCGGTGGTCACCGTTCCTGCGGCGAGCAGCGCGGCGACCCCTGTCTTGATCGCGATTCCCGCCCCACCTCCGGCCGCCGATGCTGAGGCCCCTTGCGCGAATCCCTCGTCGAGCAGTATTCGCAGAACGGGCATTGGAAGGATGAGGCCGACTCCCTCCCGGAGCGCGCGGCGAGCCCGGTAGATCGACTGCCTGACGGCGCCGCCGCTGAGCCCGAGCGATGCTGCGATCTGCTCGTGACTGAGACCCTCGAGCTCTCTCATCACGATCGCCGCGCGCTGCGACTCCGGAAGCTCCCGAAGGCCGGCCATCAGTCGCTTGATCTCCTCGCGCTGCTCGGCCAGCTCTGCCGGGCCGACGCCCGCGGAGTAGGCGCCATCGAGCTCGAGCTGCCCCTTGGGCTCATCCCGGATGCTGGTCAGCGCCGTGTTGCGGACGATCCGGTAGAGCCAGGGACGGAGCTGGATCTCCTTGTCGGTGCCACGTAACGCCAGATATGCCTTGGTGAATGCATCCTGCGTGACGTCGTCCGCCCGCTGGGCGGTGACTATCGATGCGGCATAGTTTCGAAGCGCGGCGCCGTAGCGGCGGAAGATCTCCTCGAAGGCCGATTCGTAGCCGTCTCGGACGAGGGAGACCAGCCGGCCGTCGGGCTGAAAGCGCAGTGCGGGGCCCGCCAGTAATCGTGTGGCCAAGCGCGCATTTTTCGCTGGAGGGGTCATCCGTTCACCCGTACTACGGGCCCGACGGCGTCGGGAGATTCCGTTCTTGAACGCGAATTCGGCCCGAAGATCACACCCTCGACCTCCTGACACGCCGGATCGGCGAAGATCACGCGATGGATCGCGGCTTCGCCGTCCTGATCATGGCCATCGTCGGCGGCTGCATCGCCCTGCAGGCGCCGATCAACGCCGGGCTTGGCAAGTCGACCGGGAACTTCGCCGCGGCCACTATCTCATTCGCAGTGGGAACCGTGCTGCTGGCGGCGATCGTCGCCATCAGCGGCAAGACGGCGGGCCTGTCGAACGTAACGCACGTCGAGTGGTACTACTTGCTCGGCGGAGCGCTTGGGGCTGCCTACGTCTTCTCGGCGCTCGTCCTGGTCAGCCAAATCGGTGCCGGCGGGGTGGCCGCGGCCACCGTCACTGGACAACTGACGACCTCGGTCGTCCTCGACCAGATCGGCTTCCTCGGTCTCGAGCAGACGCCGCTCACGCTCGGCCGGGGGCTGGGGGTCGCGCTGCTGCTGGCCGGCACCTATCTGGTCGTCCGTTGAGCGGGTCCGCGGATACGCGTCTTTCGCGTTGAGCGGCCGCCGGTCGCGGCGCTAGGCGCGCGTCAGCGCGACCCGTTTTTTTCTCTGGGGGCGGCCGCGTGTGGCCGCGACTTGATGGCGAAGCCGTGAGCCCGATTGCTCGACGAACTCCGGCGGGGCGATGCGCAGGTAGTGCCCGAACGCCCAGTCGACGATGCGCTTGCGACCGGCGGCGCGGATCACAGCCTGCTGCAGCCGCGCGGGGAGGCGCGGGAGGAGCCGCTGGGCGCGCAGCATCCAGCGGAACTTCCACTCGTGGGCGTCGACGAACTCAGCGTAATTCCGCAGGGCGCCCCCGCGGTCCCGGCGCCCCTCGACGACCGCGCGCAGCTCGTCCCCGAGCTTGATGCCGAAGTAGAAGGCCGTCCTGATCCCTTCCGCCGTCAGAGGAATGCAGTGGCCGGCCGAGTCGCCGACGAAGAAGATCCCGTCCTCGGTCCCCGGCCGGAGCTTGTGCGGGATCCAGTTGCCCTGGTAGCGCACCGGCGGTCGCTCGAGATCGTCGGCGAGCAGGACGGTGGTGTCCTTGACGTGGAAGCGGGGATCGAACGAGCCGACGCCGATCCGCTGCTCATCGCGTGCGGGGAAGCGCCAGCCGTAGCCGGCCGGGACGTAGCGGCGGTCGATCCAGATCTCGAGATCGTCCGCGCCGCCCTCGGGATGGACCTCGAGCCCGCGCGAGAGCGGCGCGTTGGGCGGCTGGTAGCCGCCGTCCGAGGCCAGGATCCGGCGCCAGCCGAGAGCGTCGACGATCAAAGCGGCGGAGACGTCGCCGCGGTCGGTGTGGACGGTCTCGCCGCTCCGCCCGTTGACTTTGGCCGTCTCGAACTCGGCGTCGGACTGCGCCCAGAGCAGCTCGCAGAGCTGCCGGTAGTCGAACGTGGAGAAGGTCCACGGCAGGTCGTAGCGCGAGGTGCCGTGCGGAGTGTGAACCACCAGCTCTCCGAACTCCTGGCGCGCCGAGGCCTCGAGTCCCATTACGCGCAGCCACTCGGTGGGGATGCCGCACGCCGAGGTGGGGCGCTCGCCGATCTCATAGCGGTCGAGCACCAGGACGCGGGCCCCCGACCCAGCCAGCTGCCTGGTGACCGTGAGGCCCGCGAAGCTTGCCCCGCAGACGATCACGTCGTAGCTTCCGCTCAGCGGCGTGCGCTGATCGCCGCGCTTGGTCAGGCGCCTCGGCATCGGTGGCAAAGGTAGTGCAAGTCAGGCCGAGACCGGATCCGCCAGCCCATACGTCGGTCATGCGTCTGCCACACTGTGCGGCCGTGCCCGAGACGGACACAACCACCGAATCTGAGCAGCAGACCGGCCAGAGCGAGGGCGCGGAACCGCAGACCGCAGGCAACGGCGCCCCGAGCTCGGACAATGTGCTGATTGAGGTCGACGGCAAGCTCGTCCCCAATTACGACGCCACGATCCACCCCTTCAGCGAGGGGGACGTGGTGAGCGGCAAGGTCGTCCGGATCGATCAAGACGAGGTCCTGGTCGACATCGGCTACAAGTCGGAGGGGGTCATTCCCTCCAATGAGCTCTCGATTCGCAAGACGGTGAAGCCGTCCGAGGAGGTCGAGCTCGGCGAGGAGGTCGACGCGCTGGTCCTCACCAAGGAGGATCAGGAGGGTCGTCTGATCCTCTCCAAGAAGCGCGCCCGCTTCGAGAAGGCGTGGCGCCGGATCGAGAGGGCGGCGGACTCAGGCGAACCGGTCGAGGGAACGGTGATTGAGGTGGTCAAGGGCGGCCTCATCCTCGACCTCGGCGTGCGCGGCTTCCTGCCCGCCTCGCTCGTCGACATCCGCCGCGTCCAGAACCTCGAGGAGTTCATGGGCGAGAAGCTCGAGTGCAAGGTGATCGAGCTCAACCGCTCCCGCAACAACGTGGTGCTCTCCCGCCGCGCCGTGCTCGAGGAGGAGCGCAAGGAGGTACGCGAGCAGATCCTCGGCCGGCTACAGCCCGGCCAGGTCGTCGAGGGCAAGATCTCGAACATCGTCGACTTCGGCGCCTTCGTCGACCTGGAGGGCATCGACGGCCTGATCCACATCTCCGAACTCTCCTGGAGTCACGTCAACCACCCCTCGGAGGTCGTCTCGATCGGCGACACAGTGCGCGTCAAGGTGCTCGACATCGACCGCGATCGCCAGCGGATCTCACTCGGCCTCAAGCAGACCCAGGAGGACCCGTGGCAGCGCGTCGTCAACGAGTACAAGGAGGGCGACGTCGTCGAGGGCAAGGTGACCAAGATCGTCGCGTTCGGCGCCTTCGTCCAGATTCTGCCGGGGGTCGAGGGCCTGGTCCACATCTCGGAGCTGGCCCAGCACCACGTGGAGAGCCCAGCCGAGGTCGTCCGGCCCGGCGACGAGCTCAAGGTGAAGATCCTCGAGGTCGAGGATGCGCGCCGCCGCCTCTCGCTGAGCGTGAAGCGGGTCGAGGGTCAGGAGCTGCCGACCCGCGAGCCGAGCGACGACGTCGTCATCGAGGACGCCGAGCCGCCCGAGGGCATAGAGCCGCCGCCTGCCGAGGATGCCCCGGAGGACGAGGCTGTGTCGGCAGAGGAGGCTGCGCCGGCAGTGGAAGCGGCGGAAGCGGAGGCCGCTCCGCCGACGGCCGAGGTCGCCCCCCAGGCGCCCCCGGAGGAGATCGTTCCGGACGATGAGCCGTCCGAGGGTCCCACCGAGGAGCCGCCGGCCGAGGAGCCACCTCCCAGCCAGGATTGACCCGTTTCGTAGGTCTCACGGGAGGCATCGGGTCGGGCAAGTCGGAGGCTCTCGCAGCGTTCGAGCGCCTCGGTGCGGCCACGCTGTCGACCGACCGGGTCGCCCATGATCTTCTCGATGACGACGAGGTCAGGGCTGCGCTCGTGGACCGGTGGGGAGAAGAGGTCGCCCCCGGCGGTAGCGTTGACCGCGACAAGGTGAGTGAGATCGTCTTCAACGACCGCAGCGAGCTCGCCTGGCTGGAGAGCGTCACGCATCCGCGGGTGGGCGCCCATGTCCTCGAGTGGCGCCAGGGCCTGGGCCCGGACGTCGAGCTCGCAGTTGTTGAGGTGCCGCTGCTGTTCGAGGCCGCCATGGAGGATGCCTTCGATGCGACAGTGGCCGTGGTGGCCGAGGACGAGCTCCGCGACGCCCGGCTACGGCAGCGGGGGCAGCAGGGCCTCGCCGGGCGGGAGGACCGGCAGCTCGACCAGGCGGAGAAGGAGCGCCGTGCCGACCGTGTGATCCGCAACGATGCTTCGCTCGAGGAGTTGGAGTCAGAGGTGCGAAAGGCGATCGAAAAGTTGACATCCAACGACCCCGGATGAGCACCTCGGTGCGCACCCGGCGCAAGAGTGCGCCGCGCGACGGCAGTCGGGCGAGCCGAACCACGTCGCGCTCCCGAACGCGCGGGCGTTCTCGGCGCAGCCGCCGGGCTTTCGTCATCGGCTGCACGCTGCTCGTTGGCGCGCTCGGGGGCTACTTGCTGGTTAACAGCGACTTCTTCCAGCGCACGCTGGAGGAGTTCACGCTTCCCCTCCGTCACGAGGACATCATCCGCCAGCAGGCGGCCGCCAAGGGCGTGCCCCCGGACCTGATCGCGGCCGTGATCTACTCCGAGTCCCGTTTCCGCGACGACCAGACCTCGAAAGCGGGCGCGCGCGGTCTCATGCAGATCACGCCGGCTACGGCGAAGCTGATCGAGAAGCTGAGCGGAGGTCAGACGTTCAAGTTCGAGGACCTCTCCGATCCCGACATCAACATCCGCTATGGCACCTTCTATCTCCGCTATCTGATCGAGAAGTTCGGGAACAACGACGTCGCCGCGCTGGCGGCATACAACGCCGGGGAGAACAACGTGGTGGCCTGGGGCGGCTCCAACCTGCGCCTCGATGACATCCCGTTTCCCGAGACGCGGGGGTACGTGGAGAGTGTGCTCGACAAGCGCGAGGAGTACGCGCGGCACTACCGTCACGAGCTCGGACTTGACTGAGGACGATCCGGTCGGAGAACAGTTGGAGCTGAGTCGTCGAAGCCGCAGCCTGCTCGCAGCCCTCGCCTGCGTGTCGGCGCTGGCTGCGTGCACGGCGCCGCCCGCGGCCGCGGGCACGGCGCGCGCCCACTCCTCGATCGTCGGTGGGGGGCCCGCCAATCCGGCTCAGTGGCCCTACGCGGTCGCGATCTATCGGAAGGGCCACCTGCACTGCGGGGGCTCGGTGATCGGCCCGACGAAGGTCCTGACGGCCGGGCACTGCGTCGACGGCTTCGACCTCGCCAACTTCCAGGTGATCATCGGCCGTCCCAACCTGCACGATCGGGCCGCCGGGCAGATCATCGGAGTGACCTCGGGCAGGGTGCATCCGGATTTCGAGCAGACCGGCCTGCACGACGTGGCGGTGCTCAACCTGGCGCAGCCGACGGGCGCGCCGCCGATCGCGCTGGCCACGCCCGGGCAGAGCGCCGCGACCACGGCCCCCGGCACCCCGCTGCGGGTGGCCGGCTACGGGGCGATCAGCCCGTTCGGTGTGCACCTCTCACCCTTCCTCAGGTCCACGATCGAGCTGGTGCGGACCGACCGCCGCTGCCTGAAGGCGTACACGCGGGACCTGTACGCGCCTGAGACCATGATCTGCGCGCTCGGTGCGCGCCGCAAGCACGGCGGCCGGTTCAAGATCCACACCTCCGCCTGCTTGGGCGACAGCGGCGGGCCGCTGGTCGCCGACACCCCAACGGGCCCGGTCGAGGTCGGCACCGTCTCCTTCGGCGGCGCGCTCTGCGGGCTTCCGGCAGCGCCGACGGTCTACTCGAGGATCTCGTCGAGCCTCGACTTCATCAACGCCGGCTAGTACGGCGCACCGCCGCTCTTCGGTTTCCCAAGCAGGCTGCGTCGGTCAGTCGGTCGATGGCGCCAGTCGCCGCTCGAGGGAGGTCTCGATACGGGGGCGCCTCCAGTCTCCGGGCACGGTCTTCTCGATTCGGAGGTCGATTCGGTCGCCGTCGATGTCAAGGGTGGCGAACTGGTTGTCGAACGTCGGTTCCTGCTCGAGTCTCCATTCCACGTCCGGCAGCTTGACCCCGGCCGAGCGAGCGAGGCCCTGGGTGAGTCTGCGGGCGACGCGGGAGTCGCCGGCCAGAGCGATCCGGCGCTCTCGCTTGTTGAGCGCGTTCCGAAACGGCGAGCACACCGCCTGCCAGACCGGGCTCACCACGCCGTCCTCCGGCGGGAACTCGACCCTCGCGAGGTAGGCGTGGTGGATGTCGCCGCCGAGCGTGACAATCGAGGCGGGCGGAGCCCCCCGCTCGCCCGACCCGGCGGCGCGGAACAGCTCGACGATCTGGTCGAAGGAGTGGGGAAACGCTCCCCAGTGCTCGAGATCGAGCCCCCGCCGCACCCGCTCACCGAATCCCTTCATGAGCGGCGTCCACGCGCCCGCGGCGACCGCGTCGTTCCAGGACTCCAGGTTGTGGATCGCCTGGGGCAGGAAGATCGGGAGGGTGTCTGCCACGAGCAGGTGCCGCACTCCTCCGGTGATCCCACTTTGCAGCCACTCCCATTCTTTGTCGTCGAACATGCGCCGCGGGCGCTCGCCGAGGACCCGTCCCTCGCGCGAGTCGAGCATCACCAACCTGATTCCACCGAGGTCACGCGTGAAGCTCCAGCGCCGGCCCTCGCTGCCCCAGTCGACCTCGCTGGCCCACTCATGAAGCGCCGGGCCGGCATCCGGTTCCGCTTTGACGTTGGCCAGCACACCCCGCTTGTCGATCTCGTCAGGCGAAAGATTGCCGAGGTGTTGATACACCCAGTAGCTGGCGAGACCGCCTGTGATCCGCCGATTCCACCAAGGCTTGTTCCGCATCTCCTCCAGCCACGAGATCGACGTGTTCCAATCGTCATGGATGTCGTGGTCGTCGAAGATCATCGCCGAGGGCACCGTGGAGAGAAGCCAGCGAATTGCCTCCTCCCCCCAGGACTCGCGATAGAGGTGCGTGTACTCCTCGAAGTCGGCGACGTCCTCGCCGGGCTCGCTTCCCGTTCCGCGGCGCTGACGGATGAATTCCCGGGTCTGTGGGGCGTCCTCGTCGGCATATACCTGGTCGCCGATCATCAGCAGGAGGTGCGGCCACTCGGCGGGCGGCAGCTCCTTCATCCGCACGGCAAGCGCGTAGAGCGCGTCGATCTCGCGCCCGTGCTCAGGGTCTTCGTCCTTCGTCAGGGTGTAGGGGGGCCGGTGCGGCACCGCTACCCGGCAGGAACCGAAGACGACGCGAAGCCGCCCGTCCCGGCCGAGCGTCCGCAGCAGGCTCGGCGGGAAGCCGCTCTCGGGCGGGGGCCAGGCCCGTTCGCCGTCCAGCTTCACCTCGTACTCCTGCGAGGAGCCCGGCTCGAGGTCCCGCAGGCAGACGAGCGCATAGTGATGACCCTCGACGCGAAAGGTCCGATCCCGCCGCCCGAGCACTTCCACCTCGCACGATCCATCGGTTTCAACCCAGACGGTGGCTTCGGTCTGGCTGACGTAGCGAAGTAGCGGCCCCAGGACGATCGTCGTCATTACCGACCACTACCCGGCGGGGCGCCTCTCGAACGCCGCCGATCTCAACTTTTTCCTGATTTTGGTATCGGGCCCCCGTCGGATTGGGGCACGGTGCCATACTCGTCCGCGCCAATCCGTCCATTTCTCGGCTCCAGGAGGCACTTGAATGGTTCTCGCTGACTTCACCTTCGGCCAAGCGCTACTCGTCGTGCTGGAGGTCTTCCTGTTCGCCGCCTACCTGATGGTCCTGTTCACGATCATCGGAGACCTGTTTCGTGACCACTCTCTCTCGGGTTGGGCGAAGGCGGCATGGGTCCTCTTCCTGATCGTCGTCCCGTTCCTGGGGGCACTCATCTATCTGATAGCCCGCGGCGAGGGCATGCGGGAGCGCGCGATGGCGCAGCAGCAGGAGGCGCAGAAGCAGTTCGACACCTACGTGCGCCAGACGGCGGGCGCAGGCTCCCCCGCCGACGAGCTCGCCACGCTCGCGAGGCTCCACGACGAAAGAAAGATCTCCGACGAGGAGTTCGAGCGGGCCAAGGCGAAGATCGTCGGATAGCGCCCTCAGTACGCTGGAAGCGATGGCGACTGAGTTCAAGCTGAACCCGGCGTACACGCCGACGGCCGACCAGCCGAAGGCGATCGATGCCCTCGCCGATGGTCTCGACTCGCGCGAGCGCTTCCAGACGCTCCTCGGCGCGACGGGCACGGGTAAGACCTTCACGATGGCGGGGGTGATCGAGCGCCTCCAGCGCCCGACGCTGGTGATCGCCCACAACAAGACGCTGGCGGCGCAGCTCTGCAACGAGTTTCGGGAGTTCTTCCCCGAGAACGCCGTCGAGTACTTCGTCAGCTACTACGACTACTACCAGCCCGAGGCCTACGTCCCGGCTCAGGACCTCTACATCGAGAAGGACTCCTCGATCAATGACGAGATCGACCGGCTCCGCCACGCCGCCACGGCGTCCCTGTTCGCACGGCGGGACGTGATCATCGTCGCCTCGGTCTCCTGCATCTACGGGATCGGCTCGCCGCAGCTCTACCGCGAGCAGATGCAGCTCTTCAAGGTAGGCGACTGGATCGACCGCACCGACGTCTTCCGCAAGCTGGTCGGCATGCAGTACCGGCGCAACGACTCCACGCTCGGCCGCGGCACCTTCCGCGCGAGAGGGGAGGTCCTCGAAATTTATCCCGCCTACGCCGAATCCGCCTACCGGATCCAGCTCTTCGGCGACGAGATCGAGGCGATCCAGCACTTCGACCCCCTCACCGGCGAGATCCTCGACGTGATCGACCACGTCTCGGTCTGGCCCGCGACCCACTACGTGGTCAAGGAGGAGACCATGGAGAGAGCAGTCGACGAGATCGAGCGCGAGCTCCGCAATCGGGTCGCCTACTTCGAGGAGCACGGCAAGCAGCTGGAGGCGCATCGCCT
Source organism: uncultured Solirubrobacterales bacterium (assembly GCA_963695675.1). Taxonomy (GTDB): domain Bacteria; phylum Actinomycetota; class Thermoleophilia; order Solirubrobacterales; family 70-9; genus DASUPK01. The sequence goes on along the minus strand of CAVOGY010000005.1, from coordinate 74,572 downwards.
CCAGCAGCGCACCCGTTACGACATGGAGATGCTCCGCGAGCTCGGCTTCTGCCCGGGGATCGAGAACTACTCGCGGATCCTCGACGGGCGCCCGGCTGGCAGCCCGCCCTACACGCTGATCGACTATTTCCCCGATGAGTTCGTCGTCTTCGTCGACGAGTCCCACCAGACGATCCCCCAGCTCGGCGGGATGTACGAGGGAGACTTCTCGAGGAAGTCGACACTGGTCGACTTCGGATTTCGCCTGCCGAGTGCGATCGACAACCGTCCGCTCAAGTTCGACGAGTTCCTCGACCGGGTCGGCCAGATGGTGCTGGTCTCGGCGACGCCGGGACCGTGGGAGCGGGCCGAGTCATCGCGGGTCGTCGAGCAGATCGTCCGCCCGACCGGGATCGTCGACCCGGAGGTCGAGGTGCGCGAAACCAAGAACCAGATCGACGACCTGATGAACGAGGTCCGGGCTCGCGCCGAGAGGGACGAGCGGGTCCTGGTGACGACATTGACGAAGAAGATGGCCGAGGACCTGACCGAGTACCTGCTCGAGCACGGCTTCCGGGTGCGCTACCTGCACTCGGAGATCGACACGCTCGAACGGATCCAGATCATCCGCGAGCTTCGGCTCGGCGAGTACGACGTCCTCGTCGGGGTCAACCTGTTGCGGGAGGGTCTCGACCTCCCCGAGGTCTCCCTGGTCGCGATCCTCGATGCGGACAAGGAGGGCTTCCTCCGCGGCGAGACCAGCCTCATCCAGACCATCGGGCGTGCGGCGCGGAACGTCGAGGGCAAGGTGCTGATGTACGCCGACAAGGAGACCGAGGCGATGCGCAAGGCGATCTCGGAGACCGACCGCCGCCGCGCCATCCAGCTCGCCTACAACGAGGAGCACGGCATCACCGCCGCGACCGTGAAGAAGGGCATCTCCGACATGGCCGAGTTCCTGGCGATGGAGTCCCAGGCCCCGCGCCGCCGGCGCCGCCGCCGTGAGGAGACGGCCGCCAAATCGCCGGAGGAGCTCGAGAAGCTCGTCATCGAGCTCGAGGAGGAGATGCTCGCGGCGGCCGACGACCTCCGCTTCGAGGAGGCCGCCAGGATCCGCGACGAGCTCAAGGAGCTCCGAGCGGATCTCGACGCGATCCGCGCCTGAGCGCCGCGTTTCCGTGGATTGGCGGGTTATGCCCCCATATGGGGAATTACCCGCCAAAACCGCCGCTTTGCGGTGTTCTCGATCTTCGCCACGCTCAGCTTCATCGACTTCAAGCAGATGGGAGTCGGGCTGGCGGCGGCGATCCTGATTGACGCCACCCTGATCAGGGGCGTCCTGCTCCCGGCAACGATGAAACTGCTGGGAGAGCGCAACTGGTACCTGCCGAGCTGGCTCGAGTGGCTGCCTAGGCGGCGGGGCGCCGACCAGTCCCGGCGCGGGACCCCGCAGGCCGCGCCGGAGCCGGCGAGAGCGTGGCACCGAACCGAGTCGTCGCGGGCCCGGCGCGATCCGGGCTCGCGGCGTCTCGGTGGATCTCGGTGGAAGCTAGCGATGGTCACTCTCTACGATCAAACGAGGTATCCAATTCGAGCGAAGGGGGCTCAGGGATGAGGATCGGAATCGTTGGAGCCGGCCGGATCGGCGGCAACTGTGCAGTTCAGTTCGCCAAGGGCGGACACGAGGTGAAGCTGAGCGGGCGTGATCCGGCCAAGCTTGAGCCGCTTGCGGCAGAGATCGGAGAGTCGGCGAGCGTCGGCACTCCGGCGGAGGCCGCGGAGTTCGGCGAAGTGGTCGTCTTCGCGGTCCCCTGGGACGGCTTCGACGACGCTGTGTCGTCGGCCGGATCGCTGGACGGCAAGATCGTGATCGACACGACCAACCAGTACGGCAGCTCCGAGATGCCGGCGGACGGTCAGACGGCCGCCAGCTTCCACGCCGCGCGCGTCGACGGAGCCCGCTACACGAAGAGCTTCAACACGCTCACCTCGGCCTTCCAGGCGGAGGCGGCCTTTCGGCCGGAGGCGGATCGGATCGTCCAGTGGGTCTGCGGCGACGACGTCGCCGCCAAGCAGGTGGTGATGGGACTGATCGCCGATGCCGGCTATGCCCCGATCGACCTGGGAAGGAACGAGGACGCCGCCGTGATGGAGATGCCACGCCGGCCGGGGGCCGTCTACGGCGAGGAGTACCGGCTTCCCGACGCCGAGAAGGTGGTCCAGGCCGTTCAGGCCGGCGATCAGATCCCGCCGACCCCGAGCTACTCGTGAGCACCAAGCTCATCGCCCGCGACCAGTGCCTGGCCCCGGGCGCGGGTCGGCGGCTCGGTCTACGGGGGGCGCTACGGCAAGCTGTTCGACGGACCGCCGGCGACATCCTGGCGGCCGACCCTGCCCTCCCACGAGGCGGGCATCTTCGGAATCGCGGACCTGCTCGTTCCGGCGGAGTAGCCGGCTACTTGAGCAGCTCGTAGATGAAGTAGACGATCACGATGAGGTTGACCAGCCAGCCGTTGGTGGTCAGCCAGTCGCGGATGCCCGGCATCGCGTCCCGGGCCCGGTGCCCCAGCAGCAGGTAGGCGAGGATCGGCAGCGCCATCAGAACCAGCACCGCGGCCACGAGCGGCCAGGCGTGCAGGACGTTCAGGTGGCCGTCGTGGAGCCAGTGGACGGTCGAGATCACGGCGACGATGTCCGTTGGCATCAGCAGGATGAGCAGGAACGCGAGCGTGAAGGCGCGCTTCGGCTCGGCCGTCTGAAGGGCGGTCATCCACTTCGGGACCTTGGCCGTGTGTCGGCCCAGGAACGACGTGAATGCCGAGCGAGCGCCAGCAGGCCGGCGACGACGTAGTCCGCGGTGCTCGGCCCGGACCCCGACCGGGGCTTGATGTTGAGGAGCTCGTAGAGCCCGAACCAGATCAGGATGCTGAGCAACGCCGCGACCAGCACTCCGAGCAGCATCGCGACCGAGTTCTTGACCGGCTCCTTGCTCGTCACCAGGAAGATGGCCGTCAGGATCTGCGGCCCCATCACCATGATCAGGGCCAGCGGGACGATCTGGAGCTGGGTTGTGGTGGACGACATGTCGAGTCCTTGGATGAGGCGGCCTGATCCTATGGGCTACGCGCCGCGGGCTTCAGTGCGAGGGGCGCTAGCCGGATCGCCCGCGTCGCCCCGCCAGCGTCCCGCGGACGCCACAGGCTCACCAGCCCGGCGACCAGCGTGACCAGGAAGATCTGGCCGGTGAGCATCTCGAGCCCGGCGAACATCCGGCCGGGCTGCCCGGCGGGCACGAGATCCCCGTACCCGGTGGTGGTCAGCGTGGTGAAGCTGAAGAAGAGGAAGTCGGCTCCCTTGACGGAGACCCCGGTGCCGAAGAAGGGGCTTCCCTGTATCCGATCGATCCCCGCATACAGGAAGGTGAAGAGCAGCCCCAGGATCATGTAGACGCTGATCGCGCCGAGGATCGTGCGGAATCCGACCTTGGTCTCGGCGAGCACCGCTCTCAGGATCGCGGCGACGGCGAGAAGCAGGAGCAACATGACGATGAAGGAGCTGGCGCCGAGCAGGTGCAGGTCGTCGACGATCCACGACAGCAGCGCGAGGACCACCGCGACGAGGGCGAGCGCCAGGGCCGACCGGAAGACTGGAGGTCGCACGACGGCGCCGGCCAGGCCGACCACCGCGGCGAGACAGGCGACGGTCGTCGTCAGCGCCCCGGTGAACCCGTGGAACGCCGTCAGAGAGCCGAGGACGTAGGTGGCGAGCACCAGAAGCAGGACGAGGCCGAACGCGTTCGCGATCCTCTCGGCGAACTGTGACCATCGCTCCCCGGGCTGGCGCGACATCCCCAGGGCTCCTTTGCGGGAGGCCTTGCCGTTGCCTTCTCGGGCCACTTCCGTCCGTTCGGGCTGCGGCCGGCTTTTCCTGCGCGGGCCCGCCGCAGACCCTCAGGCCGAGGCGGGGACCGCTTCGGGTTCCTTTGCCGGCGCGGGCTCATCCGCCGAGGTGGGGAGCCTGCGGGTGAACCAGAGCGCCAGCAGGGCAACCACCGCCACCGCCCCGAGCGACTCCTTCAGCGCCACGAGCTCAGCGTCTCCGTAGGCGGAGGCGATCTGGTCCGCCTGATCCTCGGGCACGCCCTTGGAGAGTGCCCGCTGCTTCGCTTCGGAGACGGGCACGATGTCGATCCCCTCTTCGGTGTTGGCCTCAATCGTCTGGCGAACGTCCTGAGGCAGCTGCTGGTTGTCCTCAATCCGATTGTTGAACCCGTTGATCAACCCGACGATCAGAACGGCTCCGATGAACGCAGTCCCGATCGATGCCCCGAGGTTCTGCGCTGTCCCCTGGAGCCCACCCGCCTCGCTCGTCTTCGACGGATCGACTGACGACATGATCACGTTGCCGAGCTGGGAGGCCAGCAGACCGGCACCGATCCCGAACAGGACCAGCGAGATCTTGAATCCTGTCTCGTTCAGGTTCACGTCGAGCGTCGCCATCATCACCACCGCCCCGATGCTGATCGCCACCAAGCCGAACTGCGCGACCGTCCTCGGTGAACGACGACCGGCGATCTTGGGACCCAAAAGGGCGGCGACCAGCATCGCCGCCGACAGCGGCAGGAGCCGCTTGCCCGTCTCGAATGCGTCGAGGCCGAGCACGACCTGCAAATAGACCGGGAGGACGAAGAAGGTCCCCATCAGGACCAGCTGTTGTCCCAAGAGCGTGAGCAGCCCGGCGCGAAGCCGCGGGATCCGGAGCAGCGTCGTGTCCACCAGCCGGTCGAGCCCGAGTCGCTCCCGCCGATCCTCCCAGAGGACCAGGCCGGCGAGAAATCCGAGGCCGGCCAGAATCAGGAACGGCACGACCGAGAAACCCAGAGGCGTGATCTCGGTGCCGCCGATCGTGGGTGCAGATCGCGGGGTGATCAGCCCCCAGGTGCTGCTCATCAGGATTCCGAAGACGATCAGACCCAGGCCGGCCGCCGAGAGCGCCGCGCCGCCGTAGTCCATCTTCGGAGGGTGCTCGGCCCTCGGGACCTTCGCGAGGTTGCTCCTGAAGAGCAACAGGATGATCACGGCGACCGTTTCGCCCGCGAACACCCAGCGCCAGCTGTAATTGGTCGTCACCCACCCGCCGATCAGCGGCCCGGCCGCGACCGCGATCGCGACCGTCGCCCCGATCAGCGCGTAGGCGAGCGCCCGATCCTTGCCCTCATAGTTGGCGGCGGTGAGCGCAAAGATGGCGGGGATCACCATGACGGCGCCGAGCCCCTCGACGCCCGACCAGCCGACCAGGAGGACGGGGAGGCTGGGACTCAGCGCGGTCGTCAGCGAGCCGACGCCGTAGACGGCCAGCCCCAGCGCAAAGACCCGGTTGCGACCCAGGATGTCGCCCAGCTTCGCGCCGGCGAGCATGAAGGAGGCCATCACGAGCGTGTAGAAGGTGATCGCTGACTGAACGCCCTGGATCGAGGTGTTGAGGTCGGCGACGATCTGGGAGATCGAGACGTTCATGACGCTCGAGTCCAACGTCATGACGAACTGGGCCGATGCCAGCAGTATCAGGGGGAGCCACTTGCGCATACGAGCTGAAGCGGTCGCCATCCTTGCACCCCGGTGCGTCGTGCCGTATTACGCTGTTTCGCATGAGCACGGGACAGCAGGCCGAGGAACTGGCTGCGCAGGCGGCCGAGGCCATCCGGCGTGTACTGACCGAGGCCGAGGAACGCGCGGCCGCGATCGTTCGGGATGCGGAGAGCGAGGCGGCGACGATTCGCGAGCAAGCCGAGGCGGAGGCTGGGCGCGTTCGCGAGCGCGCCGAGGCTGACGCCCGCGCCCAGATCGAGGCGGCGAAGCGGGCGCTAGACGAGCTCGGCGGCACCCTGGCGGCGGCCGCCTCCGCGGCGGTCCCAAGATCCGAGGCGCCGCCGAGCGAGCCCGAGCCGGAGCCAGAACCCGAGCTCGAGCCGGAGGAGACGCCCGGCGCTCCCGAGACCCCCGTCTCACCGCCCGCACCGGAGCCGCAGTCGCCCGAGCCCGAGCAGGCCGCGGAGAACGGTGACGACGCGGCGGAGCGGCTGGTGGCGATGAAGCTGGCGGTCGACGGCAAGGACCCGGCCGCGATCGAGGCGGAGCTGATCGAGAAGTTCGGTCCGGGCGACCGGACCGAGCTCCTCAAAGAGGTTCTGTCGAGGCTGCCGCGCTAGGGCGTCATTCGCCCGAGCGGAAGGTCCCGGGCCCGCCGCCCTCGCGGGCGCCCGCGGTGTACGCCGTCATGTCCTGGCTCCAGAACTCGACGACGTTGCCGTCGGGGTCGGTGACGTAGATGGCGCGGCCCGGCCCGAGCTGGATGGGGCCTTCGACCGCGGCTCCCGCCTCCTCGATCCGCTCCTTGAGGCGGTCGATCTCACCGTCAGCGACGTTGAACGCGTAGTGGACGTGTGCACCACCGCGGCCGCCGGCCAACCCGACCTGCTCGGTCCAGAGCCCAAGCCGGGCGGTCTCGCCGACCAGGTACCAGTACCGCCCCTCGGCTCCCTCGCCGTAGAGCGTCTCCTCGAACCCGAGCACGTCGCGGTAGAAGCGCCGCGCCGCGTCGAGGTCTGAGACCTCGAGGACGAGCTCCGAGATCCCGGTGACGGGGGGCGGGCCGCTCATCGGGGGCGAGCTTAACCTGGGCCGGGATGTTTCCGGAGGCCTACAAGCGCGTGCTCGGTGCCGAGGGCGTGCGCCAGCCGCTCGCCGGAGTGATCATCGGCCGCCTGTCGATCGCGGCTGAGCCGCTCTCCACGGTGCTGCTGGTCCGCGGCTCGACCGGCTCCTTCGCGGTCGCTGGCCTGGTGATGGCGTGCTACTCGATTGCGGCCGCGATCTCGCTGCCGATCCAGGGCCGGGTGATCGACCGGATCGGCCAGACCCCTGTGATCGTGCCGGCGACCGCGATCAACATCGCCGGGTTCGGCGGCCTGATCGCGCTGGCGCACTCCGGAGGCTCCGCCGGAGAGATGGCGGTCGTGGCCACGATCGCCGGCCTGGGCACGCTGCCGACGGGCAGCACGATGCGGACGCTCTGGTCGGAGCTGGTCCCCGACCCGGGGCTGAGGCAGGCCGCGTTCGCGATCGACGCCGTCGCCATCGACGTCGCGTTCATCGTCGGCCCGCTGATCGCGGCGGCCGCGATCGCCATTGCCTCGCCCACGGCGTCGCTGTCGATCTGCATGCTTCTCACACTGATCGGCTCCGTGGTCTTCGCCAGCTCCGCGGCTTCGCGCCGCTGGCGAGGGGCACCTGCGCATGAAAGACAGATCGGGCCCCTTCGATCCGCCAGCGTGCTGGTGCTGATGGGCGCCGCCTTCGGCGTCGGGGTCGCGGTGGGCGCCGCCGAGCTTGCGATCACGGCCTTTGCATCGCATCATGGAGTCGCCGAGCTGGGCGGCGCGCTGATCGCGGTCCAGGCTCTCGCGAGCACCGTTGGAGGACTCTGGTTCGGCACCCGTGCCTGGCAGAGTGGGCCGGGTCAGAGGCTGTGGTCGGTCTCCCTGGTCTTCGCCATCACGATGCTTCCCCTGATCGCCGTCCCGTCCCTAGCCGCAGCTTTCCCTCTTATGGCCCTCAGCGGAGTGGCGCTGGCGCCGACCATCTCGGTGATCTACCTGCTCCTGGATTCGCTCGCCCCCACTGGCACCGCGGCGGAGGCGACGGGCTGGATCCTGACCGCGATCGTGGGCGGCGCCGCGCTCGGGAACGCCGCGGCGGGCGTCGCCGTGACCGAGGCGAGCCCGCACGCGGGCCTCGCTGTGGCGGCCGCCGGAGGAGGGCTGACCCTGCTGGCGGCGGCGATCGGCCGTCGCAGCCTGCACCTCCCGGCCCTGCGGGAACAACCGTTCGCCCGCGTACACTCGATGTGATGGCGCCTTCCGAGCGCATAGTCATACGTGGGGCGAGGGAGCACAACCTCAAGGACATCGACCTCGAGCTGCCTCGCAACTCGCTGATCGTGATCACCGGACTCTCCGGGTCCGGTAAGTCGAGCCTTGCCTTCGACACGATCTACGCCGAGGGGCAGCGGCGCTACGTCGAGTCGCTGTCGGCATACGCGCGCCAGTTCCTCGGCTTGATGGAGAAGCCCGACGTCGACTCGATCGATGGGCTCTCGCCGGCGATCTCGATCGACCAGAAGACCACCTCTCGCAACCCGCGATCGACGGTCGGGACGGTCACCGAGATCTACGACTACCTGCGTCTGCTCTGGGCCAGGATCGGGCACCCGCACTGTCCCGAGTGCGGTGAGCCGATCGAGGGGCAGTCCGTCGAGCAGATCACCGATCGCGTGATGACCCTGGACGAGGGCACGCGCTTCATGGTGATGGCGCCCGTGGTCCGCGGCCGGAAGGGAGAGTTCGAGAAGCTCTTCGAGCAGTTCCGCCTCGAGGGCTACAGCCGGGTTCGGGTGGATGGCGCGCTGCGTCGAGTGGACGAAGAGATCAAGCTCGACAAGAAGTACAACCACGACATCTCGGTCGTGGTGGATCGGCTGGTGATGAAGGGAGACCTGCGCCGCCGTCTCTCGGAGTCGATCGAGGCTGCGGCGGGACTCGCCGGAGGAGTCGTCGAGGTCGACGTGCTCGAGAAGGGCAGTGCCGGCGAGGCCAAGGAGCGGTCTTCGTCCGAGAACGTGGGCGGCGTCAAGGGGGCGAAGGGCGCGGGGGAACTGCCCGAGGGGGTCGCCGACCGCCTCACCTTCAGCGAGCGCTTCGCCTGCCTCAACTGCGGTACCTCGATCCCGGAGCTCGAGCCGCGGATCTTCTCCTTCAACTCGCCGCACGGCGCCTGCGAGCGCTGCCACGGGCTCGGCTTCCAGCGCGTGGTCGACCCGGAGCTGGTCGTGCCCGATCCGACGCTGTCGCTTTCCGAGGGCGCGCTGCAGCCCTGGCGGCTCGGGCACTCGCGGTACTGGAAGCGCCTGGTCGAGGCCGTGGCCGAGGACTACGGGATCGATCCGGACACGCCCTGGCAGGAGCTTTCCGACGAAGACAAGGGGATCTTCCTCTACGGCACCGGGGGCGAGCGTCACAAGGTCTCTTACACGAACCGCTTCGGCCGGCGGCGCTCCTACAGCGTCCGCTTCGAGGGGATCGTCAACAACCTCGAGCGACGCTACGAGGAGACCGATTCGGACGCCGTACGGGAGCGGGTTGAGGGCTACATGGCAGAGCAGCCCTGCCCGGTCTGCAAGGGGGCGAGGCTGCGCCCGGAGAGCCTCGCGGTGAAGGTCGGGGGGATCTCCATCCACGAGTACACCGAGATGTCCGCGCGGGCAGCGCTGCGCTGGATCCAGGACCTCGAGATGACGGACACGGAACGGGCAATCGCGCGGCTCCTCGTCCGCGAGATCACCGAGCGGCTGGCATTCCTCGACAACGTCGGCGTCGGCTACCTCAGTCTGGCGCGATCGGCAAGGACCCTGTCGGGCGGCGAGGCGCAACGGATCAGGCTGGCGACGCAGATCGGATCGAGCCTGGTCGGCGTCCTCTACATCCTCGACGAGCCCTCGATCGGACTCCACCAGCGCGACAACGCCAAGCTGATCCAGACGCTCGACCGGCTGCGCGACCTCGGCAACACCGTGATCGTCGTCGAGCACGACGAGGGCACGATGCGCTCGGCCGACCACATCGTCGACCTTGGTCCGGGGGCGGGGGAGCACGGCGGGCACGTGATCACCGAGGGCACGCCCAAGGAGGTCGAGGGCGACCCCGCCTCTCTAACCGGCCAGTACCTGGCAGGCCAGCGCCTGATCGCGATCCCCGAGAAGCGGCGCGAGCCGCGCGGGGAGCTCGTCATCAAGGGCGCGCGGCAGCACAACCTGAAGCGGATCGACGTGCCGATCCCGCTCGGCGTCTTCTGCTGCGTCACCGGCGTGTCGGGGTCGGGGAAGTCCACTCTGATCAACGAGACGCTCTACCCGGCGGTCGCCAATCGGCTCCATCAGGCAAAGCTCAGGCCGGGCTCGCACGACCGCATCGAGGGCATCGAGCAGGTCGACAAGATCATCAACATCGACCAGTCGCCGATCGGGCGAACGCCGCGATCGAACCCGGCGACCTATACGAACGTCTTCGACCACATCCGTCAGCTCTACTCGCAGACGCGCGAGGCGCGGGCCCGAGGCTACAAGCCCGGCCGCTTCAGCTTCAACGTCAAGGGCGGCCGCTGCGAGGTCTGCCGCGGCGACGGCCAGATCAAGATCGAGATGCACTTCCTCCCGGACGTCTACGTGCCCTGTGAGCAATGCCACGGCAAGCGCTACAACCGCGAGACCCTCGAGGTGCGGTTCAAGGGCAAGTCGATCGCCGACGTCCTCGAGATGTCGGTGGCGGAGGCCTGCGACTTCTTCAAGGACATCCCGAAGATCGCACGGCGCCTCGACACGCTCCACGACGTCGGGCTCGACTACATCCGGCTCGGCCAGCCCGCCACTCAGCTCTCCGGCGGCGAGGCGCAGCGGGTGAAGCTCGCGACCGAGCTCTCCAAGGTGGCCACGGGCGACACGCTCTACATCCTCGACGAGCCGACCACCGGGCCTTCACTTCGCCGACGTTCAGCGGCTGCTCGACGTGCTCGGCCGGCTGGTGGCGACCGGGAACACGGTGATCGTGATCGAGCACAACCTCGACGTGATCAAGACCGCCGACCGGATCATCGACCTCGGGCCCGAGGGCGGGGAGGAGGGCGGCAGGCTGCTCGCAACCGGGACGCCCGAGCAGGTCGCCGCGACTCCGGGCTCGTACACCGGCGAGTTCCTCGCCGACCTGGTCGATCCGGAGATGAGAGTTCGCCGCACGGGCAGGCGCAAAGCGCCGGTTGCCGCCTAGATGCGAGGGTGCCGACAGCGCAACCCGTTAGTTCGTAGGTCCATACTGGCCGGTGTGAGGGAGAGGTCTTGCTAGGGGCGCTGGAGTTCCAGATCCAGAGCAGCGCGGCGCTCGACTCCGCCGACCAGCGGGCCGGGCTGATCCTGCTGTTCTGCATGCTGCTCTCGTTCGGGTTCATCAGGTTCAGCACCCGGATGATCCGCGCCGAGGTCTCCTGGTGGCCAGGGAACGTCACCCCGGGTGGGCTGCACATCCACCACCTGGTCTTCGGGATCGTGCTGATGATGCTGTCCGGCTTCATCTCCTTCGCGGTTCAGCCGTTCAGCCCCTGGTTCGAGATCGCCGCGGGGGTGTTCGGAGTAGGGATGGGCCTGACCCTCGACGAGTTCGCGCTCTGGCTCTATCTGGACGACGTCTACTGGTCGGAGAAGGGGCGCAGCTCGGTCGATGCAGTGATCTTCGCCGCGATCATCGGGGGAGGGTTGATCCTCGGATTCGTCCCGCTCAATGCGAGCGGGGGCTCGATCGTCGCGATCGTTTTATCGGTCTTGATCGGGCTTGCCATCTGCATCTTCGTGGCCGTCAAGGGCAAGATCAGCGCCGCGGTGATCGGCATGTTCATCCCGCCCGTCGCCTGGGTCGCGGCGATCCGGCTTGCTCGGCCGGGCTCATGGTGGGCCCAGCGCCGCTATCAGGAGGGCAGCGAAAAGCTCGCAGAGGCGACGATGCGGAAGGAGCGCCACGATCGCCGCGTCCGCCGCTTCCAGGACCTGATCGGTGGTGCGCCGTCGGTGCCGAGCACCGGCGCGGGCGGCGGCTCGAAGCCGCCGGACAGCTGAGCGAGGTCGTCCGCGGCGGCCCCGGCGCTCCTGCGAATGCCACCGTGCTACCGATCAACCCTCCAGCTCCGTCTCGGAGCCGGGTTCGAGCACCCGGACCTCGACCTCGGGCACCAGCCGGCGCGCCAGTCGTGCGAACTCGAGCGGCGGCTCGGTGAGCGGCTCCGGCTGCAGTCGCCGCATTCCGATCGGATAGAAGGTCCCCCAGTGAATCGGCACGGCGATGCGGGGTCGAAGCATCTCCACCGCCCTCGCGGCCCGCTCGGGATCGAGGTGCCCTGCGCCGACTGAGGAGCCCCAGCCCCACACGGGCAGCACGGCGAGGTCGACGGGGCCGAACTCGGACATCTCAGGGAAAAGGTCCGTATCGCCGGCGAAGTAGACCGTCCTGACGCGCGCCTTGAGCAGGTAACCGAGCGGCTGGATCGGCTCGCCCCAGGTCCGGTCGCGGTGAGCGTTGTGCACGGCCCGCACAGCAGTGACCTCGACCGCCCCGACGGGGATCGTCTCGCCGATACCGATCTCGCGGACATCTTCGGCGCCACCCCGCAGCGCCCACTTTCTCGCGCCCCGCGGAACGATCAGAGGCGTGCTCGGCCGAAGCCGCCGCAGGGAGCGGACGTCGAGATGGTCGCGGTGCACGTGCGAGATCAGCACTGCGTTGGGAATCTTCGCCACCTCGGGCGACGGTGCTGCTGCCTGCCGACGCAGCGGGCCCAGCCAGCCGCGCAGCACGGGGTCGGTGAGCACCGTGGTCCCGTCGAGTCGAATCAGCGTCGTCGCGTGGCCGATGTATCCAAGGCTGTCCATGGCGTTTGATTAGGTGGGCATCATGAAGGGGACCGGGCGGTGCTGACGATCGCGGAAGGTGCCCTGTTCGGCACGGTGGGCCTGATCCTCGCCGCGCCGATCGCCTCCGCGATCGTTCAGGATCTCCGCGGACCTCTCCCGGGCCCGGGCGGATGGCACGACTTAGGTCAATGGGCGAACCAATCTTTGCCGTTCCGCCTGAGTCGCTGATTAGGATCCGCTTGACCGGTCAATTGGATGAACCGGCGCACACGGCCGCCTAGGGGGTGGCCGGTAACAGAGAGGAGACCCAGGTGAGAGGTGCGGGTCGAGTCGTCTTTGCGGCGATCCTGCTGCTGTTGGTGGGCACGCTCAACATCATCTACGGAATCGGCGCGATTGCTGACGCGAATTTCTACGTAAACGACACGAGGTACATCTTTACGAATCTGCACGCGTTGGGGTGGTTCCTGATCATTGTCGGCCTCATTGAGCTGACCGGCGGCTTCTCGTTGATATCGGGGAACCCGTACGGGCGGCTGATCGGCATCGTCGCCGGCAGCATCGGCGCTATCCATGCGCTCCTGTCGATGGGTGGAACCCATCCGTTCTGGTCCCTGGCGGTCTTCGCCCTCTGCGTCTGGGTGGTCTACGGGATCGTCGTCTACGGCGAGGACGAGCGGGTCGAAACTCGCTGACTTCGCGCGGGGGCCCGGCCGCAGGCCGGGCCCCCGCGCTGGTTCACCTGTTCACGCCGGACCGCGAGCGGCGGTTCCCCTGCTCGGAGCGCCCCTACTGGTGCCCGAGCCGATACATCCAGCCCGCCGCCATCACCTCCACGGTGCCGCGGACGATGAAGCCGATCCCGGCGAGCAGCGCCAGCGTGGCGAGCCCGATGTCGGGATTGGCGACGATGATCACGCCGGCCGCGATCGAGACCACGCCGAGCACGGCCGAGATCACCCGGTGCTCACGCACATCGAGGGCCCGCGCCAGGTCGGCCACTCCGATCAGAATGAACCAGAAGGAGAGCGCGATCAGCAGCGCGAGCACGCCGGCGCCCGGCCGGACCAGGCAGATCAATCCCGCCAGGAGGGACAGGAAGCCGACCAGGAGGCGCAGCACCCGACCGCCGGCCGTTTGGTTCTCGAGGGTTGCCAGAGCCACGTAGGAGGCGCCGGCAATCACCAGATAGACCCCGACGATCAAGCCGAGGACGAGCAGTGTGATGTCCGGATAGACGATCGCGAGCACGCCCACCGCAATCGAGAGCAGTCCGAGAAGACCTACGAGCCACCATTTCCCCAGGTCCGTGCTGATGGTCCCGGTTCTGTCGACCTTGGCCATTCTTCCTCCTCCTTGGTCCCGGCCTCGGGGTAGCCGGGTTTCGCAGCGAATCTATACATCCAACTCGGCCGAGCGGGTGGACCAGGCTTCCCAAACTCAGGTCGTAGGCGTGGGAACCCTGGCCTCGACCAGGAGTGCCGCGCCGATCGCGCCGCCGGGGTCGCCCAGGGCGGCCAGGTGAATCTCCGGCGGCCGATCCGCGATGAAGAGGTGGGGGTGCATCCGGGTGGCGATCCGGTGGACGTACTTCTCGCCGAGGCGCCCCCCGAGCCCGCCTCCGATGATCACGGCCTCCGGATCGATCAGATTGACGGAGGAGGCGATCCCCACGCCGAGCATCTTCACGGCCCTGTCGATCAGCCTCGTGGCCAGATCATCACCGTGGTTCAATGCCCGCTCCCAGACGCCACTGGTCAGCCGGTCCCGACCGTGCTCCTCCATGATCTTGAAGAGGTCGGTCTTGGCGCCCTTCTTGACCTCTTTGCGCGCCTTGATCTCCATGGCGAGCCGGCCGGCGTAGGCCTCCATGCAGCCCCGCCGCCCGCAGGTGCAGCGGGCCCCACCGCGTTTCACCACCACGTGGCCGATCTCCCCGGCCGCGCCGCGGCCGATCCAGGGCTTGCGGTCGAGGATCAGCCCGCCCCCGACGCCGGTCCCCCACCAGACGCCCAGGATCGTGTCGAACCGCTTGCCCGCCCCAAGCTCGAACTCGGCCTGGACCGCCACCTGAACGTCGTTGCCGACCTGGACGGGAACCCCGAGCTGCCCGGAGAGGTACTCGCCCAGCGGAAAGGAGCCGGTCCAGCCAGGCAGATTGCGGGCGTCGGAGACGACCCCGGTCTTCTCGTCTGCGTCCCCCGGTGAGCCGATGCCCACTCCGGCGAGGTCGCGGGTGCCGAGGTCGGCCTGGGCGGCCGCCTCACGCATCGCCGCGGCTACCTCCCGCGCGACGTCCTCCGGCCCGCCGGTGGTCGGGGTCGGGCGTCGCGACTCGCCGAGGACCTTGTTATCGGCGTCCACTACGACGGTCTGGATCTTGGTCCCGCCTAGGTCGATGCCTCCGCGCGGTGCCTGATCGGGGTCGGGGCTCACTACGCAGACCATAACCCCCTGCTTTGACAAGCTTTTGCGGTGGCGTCGCTGGGCCAATGGCGCACCTGGTGGGTGAAGCGGCGCTGGTACGAGCGCAACCGGCGCTGGCGCCGGCGGTTCAGGATCAACCGGCACGCGGCCGAGGGCGGCTTCTTCATCCGCCATCCGATCGAGGGGGAGGCGCTCGAGGCGCTGGACGCCGGGAGGCTCGAGATCGGGGAGGGGACGCTGCTCGAGCCCGGCTGCTGGCTCACTCTCTCCGGCGAGGCGCGGATCCGGATCGGCGAGGGGTGCTTCCTCAACCGCAACTCGATGCTCGCCGCCCTCGAGCTGATCGAGATCGGCGACCACGTGATGTTCGCCAACAACTGCTTCGTCGGCGACTCCGAGCACCGCTACGACGACCCGAGCAAGCCGATCACCTGGCAGGGCTTCGAGCCGCAGGGCCCGGTGCGAATCGGCTCGAACTGCTGGTTCGGTGTCAACTGCGTCGTCACCGGCGGGGTGGAGATCGGCGAGCGCTGCGTGATCGGCGCCAACTCGGTGATCACCCAGGACCTGCCGGCGGGGGTGATCGCCGCGGGCGCCCCCGCGAAGGTGATCCGGGAGATCGAGTTCAGAAGCGTCCCGGACGCTTCCTAGACTCGGCGCGTGCTGAGACTCCGCCTCGCCGTCGAGGAGCACCGAGCCGACGCCGTCACCGAGGCCCTTGAGGGCACCGGGGGAGTTCATCGGATCGTCGCGCTGACCCCGGAGCGCACCGGGACCGGCGTGATACTCGCGGCCGACGTCATGCCCTCGGTCGCGGATCGGGTGATGAAGCTGATCCGGGACTGGGAGATCGGGGAGGCGGACTACCTGCTCACCAGGCAGGAGGTGGTCGCACCGAGCCCACCGCATGGGGGGCCCGCCAGCGGAAACGAGTTCGCCTGGATTGAGGTGATTGGTGAGGCCAGAACGCACTCGCGGCTGCTGGGCCGCTATCTGGCGCTGATGGCCGTCGCCGGCGTGCTCGCCGCGATCGGCGTGATCACCAACAACCCGATTCTGATCGTCGGTGCGATGGCTGTCAGCCCGGACCTTCTCCCCGTCTGCGCCGCCTGCGTCGGCTTCATCGCGCGCCGGGCCCGATTGGCTCGTCGCGCGATCGTCACTCTGCTGCTCGGCATCCTGCTCACCTGGGCGGTCTCCGCCGGGCTCGCCTGGAGCCTGCAGGCCGTCGGCATCCTGAGCTCGAGCTTCGAGGTCCACGACACCGCGCTCCAAGGCCTCAATCACATCAACTACTCGACCGTCCTGGTCGCGCTCGCCGCCGGGGTGGCGGCGATGCTCTCCTTCGAGACCCGGGCGGCGTCGGCCGTCGGGGTCGCCATCTCGGTGACCACCATCCCCGCCTCGGCGCTGTTCGGCGTTTCGCTGGGACTGGGCGAGGTGAGTGTCTCGTGGGGCGCCGCCGGTGTGCTCGGGGTCAACGTCGCCCTGCTGCTGCTCTCCGGGACAGCCACCCTGGCCCTGCAACGCTGGCTCGCCTCGCGGGGCCGGCCGGCGCCAGGTGTGAGCGGCTAGCCGATCAGCTGACGACCTGCACGATCACCGTGCGATCGCGCGGTCGGTCGTCGAAGTCGATCAGCACGAGCTGTTGCCAGGTTCCGAGCGCGAGGCGGCCTCCCGCGACCGGGACCTGCTCCGATGCGCCGATGAGCGAGGCGCGCTGGTGGGCGTGCGAGTTGGTGTCGTGGTTGAGGCGATTGTGCTCGTAGTCTCCATCGACCGGGACGAGCCGGTCGAGGAGGGCGCGAAGATCAGCGACGCCACCCGGCTCGAACTCCATCGTGGTGATCGCTGCGGTCGATCCGCGGACGAAAGCGGTTACGAGGCCGTCGTCGATGGGCCCGCCGGCGATCACATCCTGGACCTCGGCGGTGATGTCGACGATGTCGGCATCACCGCGTGTCGAGAGCCGGAGTTCCCCGCTGTGAACGACCACGGCGCCACGCTACCGGAGGTTGGACGGGATGTAGCGACGGTGGTTGGTCTCTACCAATCCCAGGGGGTATCGGTGCCGACCAGTGCCTCCTCCTCGAGGTAGCGGGCGAATTCCTCGAGCTCTTCCTGGGGGATCGAGTAGGTGTGCTCCTCCTCGCTGGGGAAGCGGCCGGCGCGGACCTCCTCCGTGTAGGCCCGCACTCCCTTCAGCGCCTCGCCGCGAACGTCCGCGAATCGCTTCACGAACTTCGGCTCGTGTCCGGCGTACACGCCGAGCAGGTCGTGGAGGACGAGGACCTGTCCATCGGTCGCCGGCCCGGCGCCGATCCCGATTACCGGGACATCGAGCTTCGGCACCAGCGCTTCGGTCACGGCGGAGGGGATCGCCTCGAAGACGATTGCGAAACACCCGACGGCCTGAAGGGCCAGGGCTTCCTCGGTGAGCTTCGCCGCGCTCTCTGCGGTGCGACCCTGTGCCTTGAATCCCCCGAGCGCCGTCGCGGTCTGCGGGGTCAGGCCGACGTGACCCATAACCGGGATCCCCGAGCGCACGATCGCGCGGGTTCGGTCGACGGAGGGTCCGCCGCGCTCGAGCTTGACGGCCTCGCAGCCGGCCTCCTTCACGAAGCGCTGGGCGTTCTCGATCGCCTGCTCGTTCGAGCCCTCATACGAGCCGAAGGGCATGTCGCCGATCAGCAGCGGGTGCTCGAGGCCGCGGCGAACGGCGCTCGCCATCATCAGCATCTCCTCCATGCCGACCGGCGTGGTGGCGTCGTAGCCGAGGACGACCATCGCGGCGGTGTCTCCGACCAGGACGATGTCGACGCCCGCCTCGTCGACGATCTGCGCCGAGGGGTAGTCATAGGCGGTGACCATCACGATCCGCTCGCCGGCGCTCTTCATCTCCGCGATCCGCGGCAGAGTCATCTTGTCGTGGCTCAAAGAAGCGCCTCCTGGTCCTGGCTGAGCATCTGACGCTGCATCAGGCCTCCGTTGTCTCGGTCCTTGGGGGAGGGATCACGACGTTGTCGATCAGGCGGGCCCTGCCGACCCGCGCGGCGACCGCGAGCAGCACCGGCCGCCCGTTGAGCTCGGCGATCGGGGAGAGGTCCTCCGCCGAGCGTGCCTCAACGTACTCGGGCTCGATGCCGGCGTCACGAAGCTCGTCCCTCGCGGCCTGGACGAGGGCGCCGGTCGAGGTCTCACCGTCGCGAGCCGCTCGCTCGGCCGCGCGCAGTGCCCGGGAGATGGCGGTGGCCCGCTCCCGCTGCTCGGGGTCCAGATAGGCGTTGCGGGAGCTGAGCGCGAGGCCATCGTCGTCTCGCACCGTCGGCAGCACCTCGATCTGGACCGGGAAGTCGAGGTCGCGGGTCATTCGCTCGATCACCACCGCCTGCTGGGCGTCCTTGCGGCCGAAGTAGGCGACGTCGGGCTGGACCGAGTTGAAGAGCTTGGCCACCACCGTGGTGACGCCGCGGAAATGCGAGGACCCGCGCTGTTCCGAGTCACCTTCGAGCACGCCGGTGAGGTCGTTGGCGACCTCGACGGCCGTCGCGAAGCCCTCCGAGTACATCTGCTCGGCATCGGGGGTCCAGAGGAGGTCGACGCCCTCGAGTCCGGCGAGCTCGGCGTCCCGGTCCTCGTCATGCGGGTAGGAGCCGAGATCCTCGCCGGGGCCGAACTGGGCGGGGTTGACGAACACGCTGACGACGACGACGTCGCAGTCACGGCGCGCCTGGCGCATCAGGGAGAGGTGGCCGTCATGGAAGTAGCCCATGGTCGGGACGAGCCCGATCCGCTTGCCCTCGCGGCGCGGCCCGGCGAGCGCCTCTCGCAGCTCGGCCCTGGAGCGGACGATCCTCATGCCGAAACGAGCACCACATGATTGGCGCTCGGGGGGGAGGGGAGGGAATCCCGTTCCAGTTCCCGCATCGGAGATACCAGACGGTTCGTGTTTGGGAGGGACGAGGTTTTGAGTGTGATGCCCGAAATTTCCTGGGTCCACGCCTTTGCGATGGGGTCGCGGCCCGCGGCGAAGTATAGAGACGGCCCCTGGCCGCCCAGCCAGTCCAATCCCGGCCTTCGAGCCGGCGGAATCGGTCCAATTTGCGGCTGGAAACGTGGCCCGTGTGGTCATCGGACCGAACTACCATCAGACGTGGTGCCTCTCTATGAGTTCGCCTGTCAGTCGTGCAGCTGCCGCTTCGACGAGCTGGTCGGGTCGCACGTGGGGCTCGATGCCTCCGACGTCGTCTGCCCCGAGTGCGGATCCGCGGAGGTCGAGCGGTTGCTCTCGAGTTCGTACGCGCCGCTCCATCGCCAGCTGACGCCGAACCAGCGCCGTCGGCTGGAGGACAAGCGCGGCATCGATCGCGACGGCGCCAAGGAGCGCTTTGCGCGTCAGCGGGCCGCGGAGCGGTCGGCCGCCAGGCGCCGGGGCAGCTCATGAGCGACGCCGATTCCCGCCGCGAGGCGCTGGTCGAGGTCTACAACCAGGCGTCGGTCTGCGAGCGCTGCCGGCTCTCCGAGACCCGCAACCGGGTCGTCTTCGGCGCCGGCAACGCCGACTCGGACCTGATGTTCGTCGGCGAGGCTCCCGGGGCGGAGGAGGACCGTCAGGGCCTGCCCTTCGTCGGCCGAGCAGGCGCCTTCCTGACGGAGCTGCTCGAGGGGATCGGGCTGACAGCGTGAGGACGTCTTCATAGCGAACGTGCCTGAAGTGCAGGCCCCCGGGGAATCGCGATCCGCAGCCCGACGAGATCGACTCGTGCCGGCCCTATCTCGAGAAGCAGGTCGAGCTGATTCAGCCTCGGGTGATCGGCACGCTCGGCAACTTCTCGACGAAGCTGTTGACGGCCAACCCCAGAGGCATCACCAAGGTCCGCGGCACGCCGCAGCGGCACCTGATCGGCGGGCGCTTCGTCCACCTGCTCCCGCTCTTCCATCCGGCCGCCGGGCTCCGCACGCCTCGCGTGGCGGAGCAGCTGCAGGAGGACTTCCGGCAGATTCCGGACCTACTGGCCCAGCCGATTCCGGAGCCGGAGCCGCTGGTTTCGCGGGAGCCGGAGCCGGACCAGATGGGCCTGTTCGGCGGCTGACCGTCCCGCGAGCCGCATGTCGGAAGAGGACCTCGAGACCGTGTGCGCGATGTACCAGCGCCGGGAGCGTGGCGACCTGGAGGCCGCGGGGCTTCCGCCCGCGTGACGGAGCGGACACGCAGCGCCGCCGAGACCGAGGCGCTGGGGGAGAGGCTCGCGGCCGAGCTCGGCCCCGGTGACGTAGTGCTGGTCAGCGGGGAGCTGGGAGCCGGGAAGACCACTCTCATCCGCGGTGCCGCCCGCGCCCTCGGGGTGAGGGAGCCGGTGACCTCCCCGACGTTCACGATCGGACACACCTACCACGGCAGGCTGCCGGTCTCGCACCTGGACCTCTACCGGCTCGCCGAGCTCGACCAGGAGGATCCGGCGTTGCTCGAGGACTACCTCACTCCGGACTCGGTGTCTTTCATCGAATGGCCGGACGCCGCCGAACCCTGGCTGGAGCGAGTCACTCGGCGGGTGGAGATCCGGCACGCCGGAGGTGACGAACGCGAGATCGACCTCTGAGGCGCCCGATGGCAGTCATCGGCGGCTCATCCTCCCGTCATCTCGCCTTCATCTCGTCCGCCTACCGTCGTCGGCCAATCCCGAAGGAGGCAACGATGACTTCGACTAGAACGAGAACGATGGCTGCGACGCTGGCGGCGGTTGCCGTGGTGGCCGCAAGCGTTTCGGCGCCCGCGGCGAGCGCCGCCAAGGGGCTACCCACCCCGAAGGCGTCCCACTTCGGCCACAACTCGACTCGCATCACCAACCCCTGGTTCCCGCTGGCTCGCGGCTCGGTCTACGTCTACGAGGGGCAGAAGGACGGCAAGCAGGCCCGCGACGTGATGACCGTGACCCAGAAGACGAAGATGATCACCGGGATTCGGGCGCTTCCGGTGGCCGACCGCCTCTTCCTGAACGGCGTCCTTGCCGAGCGGACGACCGATTGGTACGCCCAAGACAAGAAGGGCACCGTGTGGTACCTGGGCGAGAAGACCGCCGAGTTGAATGCACAGGGCAAGGTGACCAGCACCGAGGGCTCCTTCCTGAACGGACGTGACGGAGCGAAGGGCGGCATCTTCATGCCCGCGCATCCCGCCGTCGGTCAATCGTTCCAGCAGGAGTCGTTCAAGGGCCAGGCCGAGGACCGGTTCCGGATCCTGAGCATGGCGACGAGCATCAGCACCCCGGCGGTCTCATCCCAGAATGCGATGCTGACCCAGGAGAAAACACCGCTCGAGCCCGGGACCGTGGACCACAAGTACTACGTCCAGGGCATCGGCACGGTCAAGGAGCAGCAGGTCGCCGGAGCGCCGCCCGGCCAGGCCGAGGAGACGCAGCTCATTTCCTTCCAGGCCGGCTAGCTCGCGACGTCCTTAGGGGTCAACGGCCTCGTGCCACTCGCGCACCTCCCACGAGCGGACGACGCCGTTGACCACGAACGGGTCGTTCCGGGCGAACTCCTCGGCCGCCTCGTAGAGGAGGACGTACTTCATCCGGTGTAGTCGGGGTCCGGTCTAGTACCCGTAGCCGCCACCGCCACCGCCGCTGTTGTTGGTCGCGGTCGAGATCTGGCTCTGCACGCTCGTGATCTGCGACTGGACGCTCTGCGCCTGTGTCCCGACGCTCCCCACCTTTTGCTGCGCTGTCGAGAGTGCTCCCTGTGCGGTCGAGAGGCCACCCTGCACGGTGCTGATCGCCCCGCTGACGTTGTTGTTGTTATCGCCGCCGCAGCCGGCCACCGCCACGCCGGCGCCCGCGCCGAAGGTCGCTACGACGAGCACCGCGGCGATGCTCCACGTTCGCCGTGCGCCCGGATTGGACCTGCTGGACTTCTCTTCCATGGAGGCTCTCCTTCTCCCGGGATCGTTGGGCGCCGTGCGCCTGCCTGGACTCTATTGATGCTTCGTCCTCGGTGTCGACACCGCAACCGCCGACGCCGTGGTGGGCGTGACCGATGACGGCGAGGTCGTGCGCGAGGCATCGGTCGGTCCGGGCCCGGACGGGCGCCCGCGCCACTCCCAGGTGCTCCTCCCCGAGATCGAGCGCAGCGTCGAGGCCGCCGGCGGCTGGGGACGGATCGAGCGAATCGCGGTCGGCATCGGGCCAGGCTCGTTCACCGGACTTCGGATCGGGATCGCGACGGTGCGGGCGCTGGCGCAGGCTCGCGGTCTCGGACTCGCCCCGGTCGGATCGCTGACTGCCCTGGCGCGCGGCATCTCGGTCGACGCCGACGGCACGGGAAAGCTTGCGCTGCCGGTGCTCGATGCCCGGCGGGGAGAGGTGTTCGCGGCGCTGTTCGACAACAGCGGGGCGGAACTCTGGCCGCCGTTCGTCGCTCGGCCCGACGAGCTGGCGGAAAGGGTGCAGGAGCTCGATCGGAGCCCTCTGGCGGCCGGGGACGGGGCGCTACGATTCGCCGCAGAGCTGGAGGCCGCCGGCGCCACGGTAGCCTCGCCCGAGGACCCGATGCACAGAGTGGCCGCACGGCACGTGTGCGCGGTGGGGGAGACGGCAGTCGAGGCGCCGCCGGACCGGATCCAACCCCTATATCTCAGACCGCCCGATGCGAAGAGATGGCTTGACAGAGATCGCGGAACGGCCCGGGGATGATCCTGGCGAGCTGATCCTGCGCCGGCTCGGCTACGGCGATCTGCCCTCGGTGATATCGATCGAGCGGCGTTCCTTCCCGACCCCTTGGTCGCTGGCGATGTTCGTCCTGGAGCTCTCGAAGCCCTCGGGAATCTGCCTTGCTGCCGAGGACTCCGAGGGGCTGGTCGGCTACCTGGTCTGCGCCCGCTACGACGACGTCTGGCACCTGATGAACGTGGCGGTCCACCCTGAGCGCCGCCGCCGCGGTGTCGCAACCGAGTTGATCGAGCGGCTCTTCGATGAGGCGGAAGTGGGCGCACGCTTCACCCTCGAGGTCCGGGTCTCGAACTCTCCGGCGATCGAGATGTATCGCCGCTTCGGGTTCCGCTCGGCCGGGCGCCGCCGCCGCTACTACCACGACAACGGCGAGGACGCCCTGATCATGTGGCTCGAGGCGGCCGAGGGCGCCTCGGTCGCTTGATTCTCGCCCTCGAGACCTCCTGCGACGACACCTGCGCTGCCGTCATCGACGGGGCGCGGATCCGCTCGAACGTCGTCTCCTCGCAGGCCGCTTTCCACGAGCGCTACGGCGGCGTCGTGCCCGAGGTCGCATCGCGCCATCACCTCGAGCTCGTCAACGCCGTGGTGGCCGCCGCCCTCGAGGAGGCCGGCGCCGGCCTGGCCGACACGGACGCGATCGCGGTCACCCAGGGCCCCGGCCTGATCGGGGCGCTGCTGGTTGGCCTGAGCACGGCCAAGGCGCTCGCCGCCGCGCATCGCAAGCCGCTCGTGCCGGTCGACCACCTTCACGGGCACGTCGCGGCCAATCTCCTGGAGCCCGATCCACTCCAGCCGCCGTTCCTCTGCCTGATCGCGAGCGGCGGACACACGCTGCTCGCCGGTGTTCGCGAGCCGTCCGGCTTTGAGGTCATCGGCCAGACGGTGGACGACGCGGCCGGCGAGGCCTTCGACAAGGGGGCCAGGCTGCTCGGGCTCGGCTATCCCGGCGGCCCAGCGATCCAAAACGCCGCCGAGGGCGGTGACCCGGGGTCGTTCGAGTTCCCGGTGGCGATGAGCGGCCGCGGGCTCGACTTCAGCTTCAGCGGCCTGAAGACAGCGCTCGTCTACCGGGTCCGCGAGCTCGGGCCCGAGGAGACCGAGCGCCGGCGCGCGGATCTCGCCGCCTCCTACCAGCGAGCGATCACCGACCAGCTCGTGGCGAAGCTCGAACGTGCAGCCGGCTCGGGCGAGTGGCCCGCGATCGCGCTCGGCGGCGGCGTCGCGGCGAACGCCGAGCTCCGAGACCGCACCGAGGCACTCTGCAGCGAGCTCAGCCTGCGGCTGAAGCTCGTGCCGCTCTCCCTCTGCACCGACAACGCGGCGATGATCGCCTCGGCGGCCCGCTTCACGGAGCCGATCCCGTATCCCGACTACCTGGACTTCGATGCCTTCGCGACTGGTTCTCTACGCGCGGCGTGACTGCCATCTCTGCGACGAGGCGCGAGCCGGGCTGGAGCGGCTTCGCTCTGACGGCCTCGACTTCGAGCTCGAGGAGGTCGACATCGAATCGGACGAGGCGCTGCTCGAACGCTTCCTCGAGCGGATCCCCGTGATCGAGCTCGACGGCGAGGTGGTGTCCGAGCTCGGGCTCGACGCCGACGGGCTGCGCGCGAGGCTCGATACCTTGTCCGCATGATCGACGATGGGGCGGCCGGGACCGCTGAGCAGCAGGCCTCGGAGCTCACCGACGGCGACCGCCTCTCGCTGGGGGTCGCGGCGCGGCTCTCCCGCTATCTCCAGGTGCTGACCCAGGCCCGGAAGATGGGCAAGGCCACGATCTCCTCGCAGGAGCTCTCCGACTACACCCACATCAACTCCACCCAGATCCGCCGCGACCTCTCCGGCTTCGGCAAGTTCGGGAAGCGCGGGGTCGGCTACAACATCGAGTCGCTGGTCAGCGAGATCAGGAAGATCCTCCGTACCGCGGGCCAGCACAACATCGCCCTCTTCGGCGCCGGCCACCTCGGTCAGGCGATCGCGAGCTCCGACATCTTCGCCGACCACGGCTTCCGGATCGTCGCGATGTTCGACGTGGATCCGGCGGTCATCGGCCGGCGGGTGGGCGGACTCGAGGTCCGCTCCTTCGACGAGATCGACTCCGCGGTCGAGGGCGAGCAGGTGGTGGTCGGGGTGCTCGCCGTGCCTGCGGACGCCGCTCAGGAGGTCGCCGATCGTCTCGTCAAGTCTGGGGTCAAGATCATCTTCAACTACTCGGAGCGTCTGCTGCAGGTGCCACCGGACGTGACCGTTCACACCTCCAGTCCGGCGGTGGACCTGCTCTACGCGCTCTACTTCTATCTGACCTAGGACGACCCCAGCCGGTGCCAACCGATCCGGAGCCACAGCACGACGCGCTGGACCTCGACGCCGTTCGCGAGGCCTTCGAGTCCTCGACCGACTTCACCATCGGGATCGAGGAGGAGTTCGCAATCCTCGACCCGGCGATCCTCGACCTCGAGCACCGCTTCGAGGAGTTGCAGGCGGCCTGCCTGCGCGACGGGCTGCTCGCGCCGGCGGTCAAGGGCGAGCTGATCGACACCGAGATCGAGATTCGTTCGGGCCGCGGTGAGACCTTCGCCGAGGCGGCCGACCAGCAGCGGGCGAGGCGGGCGAGGCTGTTTGGCATTGCCGAGGAGATGGGCCTCGCCCTGGCGGCGATGGGAACCCACCCCTGGGCCAATTACCTCGACCAACACATCATCGACACAAAGCACTACCGCCGGCTCGAGGCGGATCTGCGCTGGGTGGCGCAGCGCAACAACACCTGGAGCCTCCACGTCCACGTCGGGGTCCGGGGCCCCGATCGCGCCGTCGCGGTCTCGGACCGGATGCGCGAACTGCTGCCGCCGCTGCTCGCACTCTCGGCGAACTCTCCGTTCCTTGACCACCGCGACACGGGCCTGCACTCCGTGCGGACCGAGATCTTCACTCGCACCTTCCCGCGCTGCGGCGTTCACGAGCCCTTCGGCGACTGGCGCACGTATGCGGACTTCGTCCGCCTGCTGCGCGATACCGACTCGATCGTCGAGGCGACGCAGCTCTGGTGGAGCGTCCGCCCGCACCACCACTTCGGCACCGTAGAAGTGCGGATCTGCGACGCCCAGACCCGCGGCGATGAGTCGCTTAACCTGGCGGCCCTGATCTCGGCCTGCGTCGCACAGGTGGCGATCGACCTCGATGAGGGCACCTCTCCGGACCCGTTGCGCCAGCGTGAGATCGAGGAGAACCTGTGGCGCGCGATCCGCTACGGGATGGACGGCGAGATGATCGACTTCCGCGATCGACGGGTCATTCCCACCAGGGACGTGCTGGAGGAACTGGTGGAATGGACCGAGCCCGCGCGACAGACGCTGGGCGTGGACGTGGAGCTGCCGGAGCGCAACGGAGCCCAGCGCGCCTACGCACGCCTCGCGGAGGGCGCGCCGATCGAGGAGATCTACCGCCGGTCGGTCGAGGAGACTCGCAGAACCTACGCACCGGAAGGAGCGGTCAGTGGCAGATGAGGAGCAGCAGGGGCAGGCGCCAGGCGCGGGCGCTGGCGAGCAGTCGACCGGAGAGCAGCCGAGCGAGGAAGAGCTTCGGGCGCAGCTCGAGGAGGAGATCCGCAATGTCCGCGTCGAGGACGTCGTCCTGCAGAGCACGGTCAGCATCCTCAACCTCTCGGCGAGGCGGATCGCGAAGGACGACGAACGCGATCTCGACCAGGCCAAGGTCGGGATCGATGCCGCCCGTGCGCTGGTGGACCTGGTGCAGCCGGAGGCTCAGCCGCAGCTGCGCCAGGCGATCTCGGAGCTGCAGGTGCTCTACGCCACGCATGCCGGCGAGGGTCCAGCGGAGGAGGCGGGCGGTGAAAGTGCTCCTGAGCAGGGGACTTCGGAGCGGCCGAAGGGTGATTCGGGGCTGTGGACGCCCCCGGGAAGCAGTGACGGATAGACTGCCGCGCCGCTTTCCACCGAACCTGACGGGAACCCCACTTGACTGACTTTTGGACCGATTACGGCATCCTTATCGCGCTCGGCTGCGCGGCCGCGGCGGTGGTGTACGGCTTGCTCGTCACCCAGCGACTTCTCGCGAAGTCGCCCGGTAACGAGCTGATGCAGGAGATCTCGGGCGCGGTCCAAGAGGGCGCCAGCGCTTACCTGACGCGCCAGTACATGATCATCGCCGGCGTCGGCGTGGTCGTCGCGATCCTCCTGATCCCGCTGCAGAACGTGGAGACCGCGATCGGCTTCGCGATCGGGGGTGCGCTCTCGGGCTCCGCCGGGTTCATCGGCATGAACCTCTCGGTCAGGGCCAACGCCCGGGTGGCCGAGGCGGCCCGCGGCGGCATTCCGCCCGCGCTCGACATCGCCTTCAAGGGGGGTTCGGTCACCGGGCTGCTGGTGGTCGGCCTCGCCCTGCTCGGGGTCGCCGGCTACTTCGGCGCGCTGCTGATCTTCACCGACCTCTCAGACAAGGAGTGCGTCGACGCGCTTGTCGGGCTGGGCTTCGGCGGCTCTCTGATCTCGGTCTTCGCGCGACTCGGCGGCGGCATCTTCACCAAGGCCGCCGACGTCGGTGCCGACCTCGTCGGGAAGATCGAGGCCGGGATCCCCGAAGACGATCCGCGGAACCCGGCGGTGATCGCGGATAACGTCGGCGACAACGTCGGCGACTGCGCGGGGATGGCCGCGGACCTATTCGAGACCTACGCGGTCACCGCCGTTGCGGTGATGCTGCTGGGCGTGATCACCTTCACCGACTTCACCCGCGAGGTGGCGATCTATCCGCTCGCGATCGGCGCCGTCGCGATCATCGCGTCGATCATCGGGGCGCTGTCGGTCCGCACCCGCACGGGGAACGTCGAAGCGGCGCTGTACCGAGGCCTGATCGTCTCGGCTGTGCTCTCGGCCGCTGCCTTCTATCCGATCACCAAGTGGCTGATGGACGATCCGCTCGGCAGCGGTGCGATCGGCAACACCACCGTGACCGACCTCTGGCTCTGCGGGCTGATCGGGGTCGGGGTTACGGCTGCTCTCTTCGTGCTTACCGACTTCTACACCTCCACCCGGTTCCGGCCGGTGCGGACGATCGCGCGCGCCTCGGAGACCGGCCACGCGACCAACATCATCCAGGGCCTCGCCCAGGGTCTCCAGTCCACCTCGCTGCCCGTCCTAGTGCTCGCCGTCGCGATCCTCGGCGCCTGGAAGCTGGCCGGCGGTGGGACGGACGGCATTTACGGCATCGGCGTCGCGGTGATGGCGCAGCTCTCGCTCACCGGGCTGATCGTCGCGCTCGACGCCTTCGGCCCGATCACTGACAACGCCGGCGGGATCGCCGAGATGGCGGACCTGCCGCAGGACGTGCGTGACATCACCGACCCGCTCGACGCGGTCGGCAACACGACCAAGGCGGTGACCAAGGGATACGCGATCGGCTCTGCTGCGCTCGCGGCCCTGGTGCTGTTCAACGCCTTCACCAGCGAGCTTCAGGCCGAGGCCGGCGACAAGGTGCTCTCATTCCAGATCTTCGAGCCGCCGGTGCTGATTGGCCTGCTGATCGGCGGCATGATGGTCTACCTGTTCTCGTCGCTCGCGATCGAGGCGGTGGGCCGCGCGGGAGCCGGCGTCGTCGAGGAGGTGCGGCGCCAGTTCCGCGAGCACCCCGGGATCATGAAGGGCACCGAGAAGCCCGAGTACGGGCACGCGGTGAGCATCGTCACCGCCGCCGCCCAGAGGGAGATGATCCTGCCATCGCTGATCCCGATCGTGATCCCGCTGATCGTCGGGGTGATCTCCTATCAGGCACTGGGCGGCCTGTTGATCGGCGTGATCGTCGTCGGGGTCTTCATGGCGATCTCGATGACCGCGGGAGGCGGCGCCTGGGACAACGCGAAGAAGCTGATAGAGGACGGCGCGTTCGGCGGCAAGGGCTCCGAGGCCCACGCCGCCGCGGTCACCGGCGACACCGTCGGCGATCCCTACAAGGACACCGCCGGGCCGGCGATCAACCCGATGATCAAGGTGGCAAACATCGTCGCGATCCTGATCATCCCGATCATCGCGCTGTAGCGGCCATCTATGGCCGCGTCTGAGGGCGCAGCCGTCCCGCCACCTAAGCTCAGGCCCATGAACAAGCGTCCGTCGGCCGACGAGGGGTATCAGCTTGCGGTCCGCATCTTTTCGGTGACGATCATCGGCTTCGGCCTGGCGATGCTGGTCGTCACCCTGGCGAGAGGCGGCGGTCCGCTGGCAGTCGGCTTCCTGTTCGGGCTGCTTTTCATCGCCCTCGGGTCGGGCAGGCTGTATCTGTCGATGCGCGGATGAGGAGGCCGGAGCGATGGTGAGGCGCTTCCCTGGTGTGCCGTTCCTGTATGCGGCGGCGTCGGCCGCGGTGGGTTTCTCGATCTACTTCTCGATCGGCGTGGTCGCGGACCGGGGGCTCGGGCTGACGCCGCTGATCTTCCTCGCCGCTGGTCTGATGTTCGCGCTCACCTCGCTCTCCTACGTCGAGGGCGGCGCGATGCTCAGGGAGCGCGGTGGCTCGGCGACCTTCGCGCGGCACGCGTTCAATGAGCTGGTGAGCTTCATCGCCGGCTGGGCGATCCTGATCGACTACCTGATCGTGATCGCGGCGGCGGCGATCACGGTCTCCCACTACCTGACGCCGATCTCGAGCGATTTCGGTGGCGGCGACGCGGAGCTCGCCGTCGCCGTGCTGGTGATCGGGCTGGCCGCGATCCTCAACATCGCCGACGTCACCGGCCGAAACCGGCAGCGCCGGCTGGTCGTGCTGGCTTTGGCGGAGCTGGGTCTGCAGCTGTTGGTGATCGTCGTCGGCCTGATCGTGGTCCTGCATCCCGACCGGCTCACCGACCAGCTCGACCTGTTCAGCTCGCCGAGCATCAAGGACATCGTCTACTCGCTGGTGATCGCGACGTTCGCGTACGCGGGGATCGAGGCGGCGAGCGACCTGGCCCCCGATCTCGAGTTCGAGCCGAGGGACCTGAAGAGGGTGCTTGGCGTCGGCGCCATCGCGATCCCACTGCTCTACGCGGGCATCGCGGCGGTGGCCCTGATGGCGGTCCCGGTGGTGCCCGGTCCACACGGGCCCGAGACGGCCCTGGCTGGCCGGTACATCGAGGAGCCGATACTCGGGGTGGTCGCCAACTACGACCACGGCTGGCTCACCGACTTCATGAAGTGGGCTGTGATGCTGATTGCCGTGCCCGTCCTCTTCTGGGCGGCGAACACGGCGATGCTCGGTCTCTCGCGGCACGTCTACGTGCTGGCGACCAACCGGCAGATCCCGAGCTGGGCCGGGAGGCTGGAGCGCACCTATTCGACGCCCTACATCGCGATTGGGATCGCGGCGGTCCTGGCCCTCGCCCTCGCGATCCCGGGCGATATCCGCTTCCTGGCCCGGGTCTACGCGTTCGGGGCACTTCTCGCCGTGACCATTGCGCAGCTCTCGATCGTGCGATTACGGATGATGGAGCCGGACCTGGAGCGCCCCTACCGGGTGCCTCTGAACGTGAGGATCGGCTCGGCCGATTTGCCGTTGCCGGCGATCGTGGGGGCGGCGATCAGCGGCCTCGCCTGGATCAGCGTCTTCGCCCTGCATCACAACGCCGTCTACGTCGGCGGGGGCTGGATGCTGTTCGGGCTCGTCTTCTACGTGATCTACCGGCGCTACGTCGAGGGCACGCCACTGACCAGGCGCGTTCAGGTTCCGGAGACGTCGCTGAAGAAGCAGCCGGCGGAGGTCGAGTACTCGACCATCCTGGTGCCCATCTTCGGCACCAAGCTCGACGACGACATCGTCAGCACGGCGGGTCGGCTCGCCGACGCCGAGGTGGAGAAGGGCGAGCGGCCGCCGAGGCTGGACGTCGTCTACGTCGCCGAGCTGCCGCTCACGGTGCCGCTCGACTCGCCGCTGCCGAAGGCGGTGCGGGAGCGCGCGGACCGGGCGCTCGAGCGCGCCCGTGAGATCGGGGACGAGTACGAGAACGTCGAGGTGACCACCAGCTTGGTCCGTGCGCGCTCGATGGGGTCGGGGATCATCCAGGAGGCCCGCGATAAGGGGGCCGAGGTGATCGTGATGGGAGGAGAGCCGCCGACCCGGGTCCGGGGTGGGGCGATCCTCGGTGGCATCGGCGGCGCTCGGCCCGATGAGATCGGCGAGGTGACCGAGTACGTGCTGAAGAAGGCGCCCTCCAGGGTGTTGCTGACTGCTCCGCCCGAGGAGGGCTAGGCCGGGGCCTCGTCCCGGGCGTGGGAGCGCTTCCGCCCCCGCGGCCCGGACACCTCGAGCTGGTCTCGGCGGATCCTGTTGAGCTGGCGTCCGCGCGCGTCCCACGATGCGAGCCAGGCGGGAACCTCGCGCGCCGCCATCGGCTTGCCGATCAGGAAGCCCTGCGCGCCGTCGCATCCCATGCCGCGGAGCTGACGCCAGGTCTCCTCCGTCTCGACCCCTTCCGCCACGACCTGGAGGTCCATCTGCCGGGCCAGCTGGATGGTGGAGCGGACGATTCCCTTCCCCTCGCCGCGGGTGAGAGTCCGGGTGAAGGAGCGGTCGATCTTGAGCTCGTCGACGGGGAGGTCATTCAACTGGCCCAGCGAGGTGCGGCCAGTGCCGAAGTCGTCGATCGAGATCGTGACGCCGAGGCTCTTGAGCCGCTCGAGCGTCTGAGCCGCGTCCGGTGCGGCCATGATCGCGTCCTCGGTGATCTCGAGGCGGAGTGCGTCGAAGGGAAGTCCCCTGCTGACCAGTGCCGCGGAGACGAGCTCGTGGAGCGCCGGCTCGGGTTCGGTGAGAGCGCTGGCGGGCAGGTTCACCGAAAGCTGGAGTCGCAGGCCAGAGCGCCACCAGTCGCCCGTTGCCAGAGTCGACAGCTGGACGATGCGCTCGGTGAGCGCGGGCATCAGCCCACCCGCCTCCGCCAGGTCCACGAATTCGCCGGCGGCCAGTTCGCCGCGGTCGGGATGGAGCCAGCGGGCCAAAGCCTCCACCCCGGTGACCCGCGCACTGCGGAGGTCGACCTTGGGAAGGTAATGGGCCTGGATCTGTCCCTCTTCGACGGCCTGGGCCAGCTCCTCCTGAAGGGCGAGTCGGCCGATGAGGGCCTCTGGGCCGGCGCCGGGTTTGAACAGGCTGAGGGCCCTGGCGATCGTCTGGATCCTGTCTCGCTCCCCGTCCTCGAAAGCCCGCCCGGCGCGGGTGAGGACGAGATGGCCGCGGAGCCTGCCGAACACCGGCACGACCAGGGCGGGATCGGAGGTGGCGCTCTCTGTCAGGTTCCCATCCGCGTAGATGCAGAGCTCCGCGTCGACCGCGTCGGATGCGCGCCCGAGGGCCAGCTGCACCGCCGCCTTGTCGGTTTCGCAGCCTGCCAGCTCGCTCAGGAGCTCAGCCGTCTGATCCCTCTCGGTGCCCAGTGAAGCGCCGGGGTTCCTGCCGATATGAGGTTGGGGCCAGTCCATGATGGAAGTCATTCCCCCTATCCCATCGCGCCCAGAACGCGCGGTCGGACCCGCTCCGAAGTCTGTGGCGGGCTCGGCGCCGCCACAAGAGGTCGAACTACGCAGCGGTGGTCAGTAGTTGCCCCGGATGGCGCGGGGGCGGATCGGCGGCGGCTCGGCGTATCGCGTGTCTAAGATCCGAGCCGTGTTCGTTTTGATCGTCGGTTGCGGGCGAGTTGGGTCATCGGTCGCGCGCACTATGTTGCGCGAGGGGCACGAGGTCTCGTGCCTCGACGAGGATCCGGAGGCGCATGCTCGCCTGGAGGTCAACCTGGACAAGTCCTGGGAGGACTCGGGCGGTCAGTTCACTGTCGGAACGGGCTTGGAGGAGGAGGCGCTGACCGCCGCCGGGATCGAGCGGGCGGACGCGTTCATCGCCTCCACAGATGGCGACAACACGAACATCGTGATCTCGCAGATCGCCAAGCGGAAGTTCAACGTGCCGACTGTGGTCGCGCGCATCCTCGATCCGCTACGGGCCGAGTGGTATGCGAAACAGGGGGTCAACACGGTCTGCCCGACCCGGATCGCGATCGAGATGCTCGAGAAGGAGGTCCTGGAGGCCGCCGGCGCCGGGTCAACCAGCTAATCGATGGGAGAGGGGAAGTAGAGCTGACCGATGGGAGAGGGGAAGTACATCATCATCGCCGGGGCCGGCAAGGTGGGATGGAACCTGGCCCGGGAGCTGCTCGACAAGGGCAACGAGGTGACGGTGATCGAGGACAACCGGAACCGGTATCTGACCGTCGAGCAGGAGCTGGAGCACAACATCCAGTACGGGGACGCCTCGGAGCTCTGGGTTCTGGAGCGGGCCGGGATCTCCCGCGCCGACATGGTGATCGCGGTCACCGGCGACGACGAGGACAACATGCTGATCTGCCAGGTCGCAAAGGAGAAGTATCTGGTCGACCGGATCATCGCTCGGGTGAACAACCCGCGGAACAGGCCGCACTTCGAGCTGCTGGGGATAAAGCCGTACGTATCGGCTACGGATCTGATTCTGAGGTTGCTGGAGCACGAGGTGCCTGAGTACGGGCTCGTGCACCTGCTCGATCTGCCGGAGGAGCGGCTCGAGATCATCGAGATGATGCTCTCCGACGACAGCCGGGTCGCCGGTCAGAGGGTGGGCGATCTGGACATGCCGGAGGGAAGCCTGCTGATCTCGATCCTGCGTGAGGGTCAGGGTGGGTTCGTGCCAACCCCCGACACCGTGCTCGAGGTGGGGGACGAGGTGCTCGCGGTGCTGGATCCGGGGCTGGAGGAGGAGTTGAAGGTCTTCTTCGGGTCGGATGGCACAGAACCGGGTTGAGTATCTGCTGATCGGAGGCTTCGCCTCCGGCTACTGCGCCGCCGAGCTGCGCAAGAGAGGTGCGGACGGTTCGATCGTGCTGGTCGGGCGCGAGCCCGATCCGCCGTACGAGCGGCCGCCGCTGTCCAAGGAGTATTTGCGCGGCGAGGCGAGCAGGGAGGACGCGTACGTGAATCCGGTCTCGTGGTACGAGGAGAACGGGGTCGAGCTGCGGACGGGGACGAATGTGATGTCGCTCGATCCGGAGGCGCGGACGGTGAAGCTGCAGGGCGGGGACGAGGTGGAGTTCGAGAAGGCGCTGATTGCCACCGGAGCGAACGTGAACATCCTGCGGGTGGATGGGGCGAACCTGGATCGCATCCACTACCTGCGGACGTTCGGGAACTCGGACAACATCCGGGCCGATGCCGAGAAGGCGGACCGGGTCGTGCTGGTGGGCGGCAGCTACATCGCCTGCGAGGTGGCGGCTTCGCTCAAGTCGAAGGGAACTGACTGCGCGCTGGTGATGATGGAGGACGTTGCGCTCTCGCGGACCTTCGGCGATCAGGCGGGGCGGTGGTTCCAGGAGCTGCTGGAGTCGAAGGGGATCGAGTTCCACGGCGGCCAGACGCTCGCGGCGTTCGAGGGGGATGACCACGCGAGCGCGGTCGTCACGGAGAGCGGCGAGACGATCGAGGGCGACATGGTCGTGGTCGGGGCGGGGGTGAGGCCGGACGTGATGATGGCCCAGCGGGCCGGCTTGGAGATCGACGGGGACGGCGGAATTCGCTGCGACGAGACGCTGCAGAGCTCGGTGGACGGGATCTATGCGGCGGGCGACGCCTGCTCGTACGAGAGCCGGGTGCACGGCCGGCGGCTGCGGGTGGAGCACTGGGACGTGGCGATGCAGCAGGGACAGCATGCGGCGCAGGCGATGATGGGTGATGCGCAGCCGTACGAGGTGGTGCCGTACTTCTTCAGCGACCTGGCCGACTGGGCGAGTCTCGAGTACGTGGGGCCCGCCACCGACTGGGACGAGGAGATCTGGCGCGGCGACCGGGATGCGGGCGAGTTTCTCGTCTTCTATCTCAAGGACGGCAAGGTGGCAGGTGCACTGAGCGTGGAGCGCTCGGAGGACCTGGGCCACGCGAGGACGCTGCTCGCGGAGGGCGTTGACGTCGGCGGGGAAGAGGCGAAGGCGCTGCTCGGGGACCCGGAGAGCGACCTGGCTGCGCTCACCCAGGCTTAGTCTGGGTCCGAGGCCAGCCGCTATCGTTTTCGCCGTCTTCCGGGGTCGTCTAGTTTGGGAAGACGCCGGCCTCTGGAGCCGGAGACCTAGGTTCGAGTCCTAGCCCCGGAGTTAGAGGAGTGGGCAATGGCCGGCTTCCTCGCTTATTTCCAGGGTTTTCCGTCCGCCGCGAATGCGAACATGCGTTCGATGGATGAGGAGCGCGATAGGCGGATTGAGGGTCTTCTCAGCCGGGGTATCCCCAAGTTGCGGATTGCTGCGGAGCTTGGCATCGCCCGGGAGACAGTGAGCCGCGTCGCAGCGAGGCTCGGCTATCCCTCGCGGAGGCGGGGCCAGGACATGCGTGATTGGGCCAAGATCCGATCCTTCTATGAAGCAGGCAACAGCGCGGCCGAGACGATGCGGCGTTTCGGTTTCGGCGCCGCTACCTGGACCGCGGCGATTGCGCGCGGTGAGATCGACCCGCGCCCACGTAATTACGCCGAGAAGCCGAAAGGCGAGACTCGGGCAGCTGTCGAACGACTTCTGAACGAGGGACGCGGCGGAGCCGAGATCGCCGAGCGCCTAGGGGTTTCAAAGCCGACTGTCTGCTACCACGCCAGGAAGCTCGGAATTGCGCCGCAAAGGAAATTCGCTCGTCGGCACGATTGGGAGGCAATCGCGCAGGCCTACGAAGCCGGCCTGTCGATGCGCCAGTGCAAGGTGCGCTTTGGATTCTCCTCGGAGGCTTGGCGGGACGCGGTCAAGCGCGGGGACATCGTTCCGCGGGATCGGCGAATCCCACTGAGCGAACTGCTGGTCGTTGGGCGCCGCACAGGCCGAGGGCATCTGAAGGCACGCCTGATCGATGCAGGTCTGAAGGAAAACAAGTGCGAGATCTGCGGGATCACTCGGTGGATGGGCAAGCCCGTCAGCATGCAGCTTCACCACAAGAACGGCGATGGGTCCGACAATCGGCTCGAGAACATCCAATTTCTCTGTGGAAACTGCCACTCCCAGACCGACACATACGGCGGGCGCAATGGGCACCGAAAGTCGGATCGGCACCTGAAGCTGGTTGAGCCGCCCGAGGATCAGGAGGACGTCGCCTGAGGGGGCATCCAGCGGCCCCGACGCCTCCGAGATCCTTGCTACCTTGGCCGGCCAATGTGGCGCGTGCGGCACCTTCTCGTCCCCGCCGCAGTCGTTGGCGCGGGAATCGCGCTCTCGGCATGTGGCGGTGACAGCTCCCCCGAGACCCCCATCGTGGTCCCGACGGAGACCCAGCCGGCCCAGGGCAAGGCCCAGTTCATCGCCCAGGCCGATTCCGTCTGCGCGGACGCGAACAGCTCGATCGAGCAATTCGCCGCCGCCGGTCAGGGGGAGACCGAGGCGGATCAGATCTCCCAGCTCCGCCAGGGCGTGGTCGACCAGATCAAGCAGCTCGATCCACCAGCCGAGGACAGCGCCACCCTCAACCAGTTCCTCAGCGCCATGGCCGACCAGGTCGCCGCGGGCCAGAAGATCGGCCTCGCCGTGCAGCGTGGCGAGGACCCGACCCAATTCGAGACCGACCTCGACAACGCCAAGTCGCAGGCCGAGACCGCCGCCTCCTCCTACGGATTCAAGGAATGCGGCCAGCCGATCAGCTCATCCGGCACCAGCACCCCGAGCAGCAGCTCGAGCTCCAGCTCGAGCTCAGGGGGCACCGTCGCGCCGAGCGCCCCCAGCAGTTCCGCGACACCCCCATCGAGCGGTGGGACCGCGGGCGGGACCTCGGGCGGCAGCACCGGTGGTGGAGGTACCACCGGCGGCGGTGGTGGCACCACAGGGGGCGGTACCGGCGGCAGCAACTCCGGCGGCATCGGCCCCGGCTAGTTACGCGGCGGCCAGGTCCGCCCAGGTTCCGTACAGCTCGGCGTAGCGGCCCCCGGCCTCGATCAACTGATCGTGCGTGCCACTCTCCACGATCCGCCCGTGCTCCAGCACGGCGATCCGATCGGCACCCCGGATGGTCGAGAGCCGGTGCGCGATCACGATCGCGGTCCGGCCACGAAGCAGCCTCTCCAGCCCGGCCTCGATCGCCCGCTCGGTCCGCACGTCCACGTTCGAGGTGGCCTCGTCGAGGATCAGGATTCGCGGCTCGGCCAGCAGTGCCCGGGCAAAAGCGATCAGCTGTCTCTGACCCGCGGACAGCGCCACCCCCCGCTCACCCACCTCCGCGTCGAACCCGCCCGGCAGGCGCCGGATGAAATCGCCGGCCCCGATCACATCCGCGGCCGCCTCGACCTCCGCCTCGCTCGCGTCGGGTCGCCCGAAGGCGATGTTCTCCCGCACCGACCCCGAGAACAGGAACCCCTCCTGCGGCACGATCCCCAGCTGGCTCCGTAGGCAGCTCGACCGCAGATCCCGCAGGTCGGTTCCATCCACCAGCACCCGCCCCCGCTGCGGGTCATAGAACCGCGAGACCAGCTTGGCGAACGTCGACTTCCCGGCGCCCGTCTCCCCGACCAGCGCCAGCGTCTCCCCGGGCGCAACATGGATCGACACGTCCTCGAGCGCCCAGTCATCCGACTCCGGCTCCCCCTGAACATCACGGGTCGCGCTGTCGCGCGCCCTCGCATCTTCGATCTTCCCGCTGGACCGCTTCAGCCCGGCAGCTTGATCGAGGCCGTACGAGAACCAGACGTGATCCATCTCGATCTCGCCGCGCAGCGTCCCCGGGTCGGCCGCGTCCGGCTTGTCCACCATGTCCGGCGCCGTGTCGAGCAGATCGAAGATCTTGTCCAGCGCCGCCATCCCCTGCTGGTAGGTCGTGTAGAGGTTGGAGAGCTGCTGGATCGGGTCGA
This sequence comes from uncultured Solirubrobacterales bacterium, assembly GCA_963695675.1. Lineage (GTDB taxonomy): Bacteria > Actinomycetota > Thermoleophilia > Solirubrobacterales > 70-9 > DASUPK01. The sequence continues at coordinate 37,064 of CAVOGY010000005.1, read as the reverse complement.
AGAAGGTCGTCAGGTACCCGACGAAGGCGACCAGGATGCCGATCTGGGCCTGGCGGGCCGCCTCGGTGCTCAGGTCGAGCGCCTGGTAACCGCCATACAGGAGGATCACCGCCGTCCCGAGGGCCGAGAGCAGCTCGACCGCGGGGAAGTAGGACGCGTTCAGATAGACGGTCTTCAGGTTGGCCTGCCGGTTGAGCTCGTTCAGCTCGCCCATCCGCGCGACGTGTCGCTCCTCCTGGGCGAAGCTCCGCACCACCCGAACGCCGGTGAGGCTCTCCTGCAGGTAGGCGGTCACCTCGGCGATCCGCTCCCGAGTGATCCGGTACGCGCTGGCCGCCACGATCCGGAAGACGAGGCTGGCGATCGCCAGCAGGGGGAAGGTGAGGAAAACCAGCAGCGCCAGCTTGACGTCGAGAGCCAACATGATCACCACCACCCCGACCAGCGTCAGCGTGCTGGAGAAGAGCGTCACCACTCCCGTGCTGATCAACTGGTCCAGCGCGTCGACGTCGTTGGTGATGCGCGAGATCAGAACCCCCGGCCGGTTGCGCGTGAAGAACCCGATCGACATCCCCTGCAGGTGGGTGAAGATCCGGATGCGCAGGTCCTGGAGGGCCCGCTCGCCCACCCAAGAGACGAGGTAGGTCTGCACGGAGCTCGTTGCCCAGGCGATCAGCGCCGCCCCCAGCAGGGCCGCGACGAGCAGGGCCACAGTGGTGGAGTGCCCGCCCAGCGCGGCCGACACCGCCTTACCGACCAGATATGGCGGCGCCAGGGTTGCGCCGGTGGCGAGGACCAGCGCCGCGAGCATCAACCACATCTGGCGGCGATACGGCCTGAGCAGGGAGAAGAGCCAGCGGACCTTGCGCCAGCGGTTGTCCTCGCCCCTGATCAGCCGCCAGAGGGAGCGGAAGAGCGCGAAGAAGTTCTCTGCCCCATTCGTCTCGTTCACAGCTTCGCCAGCTCCTCCCGCTCCTCGATGTCGCGCTGCAGGAAGACCGAGTCCTCGAGCCCCTTCTCCGCGATCTCCTCGTAGAGCGGGCATCGCTCGAGCAGCTCTTCGTGCGTCCCGCGATCCACGATCCGCCCTCGGTCCAGCACGACGATCTCGTCCGCCAGCGAGATGGTGGACAGGCGGTGGGCAACGATGAAGGTCGTCCGGCCCTCCATCGCCTCGCGCAGCCCGGCCTTGATCTGGGCCTCCGTGCGCGCGTCCACCGACGAGGTCGCGTCGTCCAGGATCAAGATGCGCGGCTCGGCGAGCAGGGCCCGAGCGATCGCCACCCGCTGACGCTGCCCACCCGACAGGGTCAGGCCGCGCTCGCCGATCACGGTCTCGTAGCCGTCGGGAAGCTGCGAGATGAACTCATGGGCCTGCGCGCGGCGGGCCGCCGACTCGACCTGCTCTTGCGTGGCGTCGGGCCTCGCGTAGGCGATATTGGCGGCCACGGTGTCGGAGAACAGGAAGCTGTCGTCGGCGACGAACGCGATCTCCGATCGCAACGACGCCAAATCGACCTCCTTGATGTCGGCGTCGTCGATCACCACGCGTCCCTCGGTGGGGTCGTAGAGGCGGGCGAGCAGCCCCACCAGGCTGGTCTTGCCGGCGGCGGTGGGCCCGACCAGGGCAATCGTGCGCCCCGGCGCGACCTCGAGGTCGATCCCGGTCAGGGCCGGCTCCGACCCGTCGTAGCGAAGTGTCACCCGCTGCAGAGAGACCCGGCCCCTGCCCCGGGGCAAGGGCGGTGCGCCAGGAGGGCTCTGCATCGTCGGCTCGCGATCGAGGATCTCGAACATCCGGTTCCCCGAGGCGGTCGCGCGCTGAGCCATGCTCAACGACATCCCCAGCCAGCGCACCGGCCCGGAGAGCATCGCGATGTAGCTCACGAAGGCGGCCAGCTCGCCGGCCCGGATGCTCCCGCTGATCACCTGGTTTCCGCCCACGAGGAGCACCGCCGCCAGGCCAAGGTTCGGCAGGAATCCCATCAGCGGCGTGTAGAAGGACTGGAGGCGCGCGGAGACCATGCTCTGCTCGAACACCCGGTTCACCGAGTGCCGGAACCGATCGAGCATGTGGCGCTCACGCGCGAACGCCTTCACGATCCGGATCCCGGAGACACTCTCCTCCGCGCTCGCAGTCACCTCGCCGATTCGCTGCTGCACCTCCTGCTCGGCCGGGCGGTTCCGGCGGCTGTACCTCGTGGCGGTCGCGACCAGGAACGGCACCGGGGCGAGCGCCAGAACCGCCAGCAGCGGGTCGAGTAGGAACATCGCAACCGCGGCGAAGAAGATGGTGAGCGCGCTCTGGCTGACCCAGATCAGCCCGTAGCCGAGGAAGAACCGGATCGACTGCAGATCAATGGTCGCCCGCGACATCAGCTGTCCGGTCTGCTGGCTGTCGAAGAACGCCAGCTCGAGCTTCTGGAGGTGCTCGTAGAAGACCTGGCGGAGGTCGAACTCGACGGCGAGCGATACCTGGCCCGCGATCAGCCGCCGGCCGACCGTGAGCAGCAGCCGCAGCAGGCCGGCCCCGAGCAGCGCCAGCACCAGTGGCAGGAGGTCATCGCGGTGCTCCGACTCGATCGCGTTCACCGCGCCGCCGATCAGCAGCGGGATCAGCACGGTCATCCCCATCGCCAGCCAGGCGAGGAGCAGCGAGACGGTCAGGGGGCGGCGATATGGGCGCAGGAAGCCAAGTAGACGCCGGAATGTGCGCATACATCGACTATACAAAGTGAAGTACAAACCTCCGATCGGCTTCCGTCAGCCGTTCGCCGGAGGCTCGCTACTCTGAGGCCAGTGGTCCGAGAGCTGGTCACCTGGCCGATATCGATGGCGCGCGCGGCGATCGAGCTGCCCCGCGCGATGGAGCGGAGCATCCGCGAGGCGAACGACCTGATGGACGTCTCGCGCGAGCAGCTCGAGGTGATGCGCCGGCAGGCGGATCAGGCGCTCGAGCAGGCGGAGCGCATGAACGAGCTGCTGGCCCGCGTAGTCCGTCTCACCGAGCCACTCGAGCGCGCCCAGCGCAGCGGCGAGTACGTCGGCGAGCGCCTCAAGCGCGCGCTCTTCGGGCCCGAGGGGGAAGGGGAGCGTGTCGCGATCGACGCGGAGATCGTCGTCGAAGAGTCCGCAGAGGCCGTCGATGCTCCGGAGGGGCGCGACGAGACCGAAGCCGAGCGGTGAGCCGTCCCGACGCCGGCCTCTGCGACCGCTGCCGCCACCAGCGCCTGATCCCCAATAGGCGCGGCTCAGTCTTCTCGCTCTGTGAGCGGTCGAAGACCGATCCGGACTTCCCCCGCTATCCGCGGCTGCCCGTGCAAAGCTGCCGCGGTTTCCAGGAGCGAGCCTTGGGTAATGGCTGAGCGACCAGGAGGCTTTCGAGAGATGTGGACGGGGAATTGGAAGGCCGCTGGGCTGACGATCCTGCTCGTCTTGGCGGCCGTCGGTCTGGGCGCCTGTGGCTCCGGATCCGACACGACCACGACCCGTGACCGGCCGGCCGTCTCAGCGGCGACCGCCGACCGGCTCGCGAAGCTCAGCGACCGGATCGCCTCCGATCTGGATGGGGGAGACATCTGTCACGCGGCGCATGCAGCCGACGACCTGCGCTCTGCGGTCGAGGAATCGGATCTCCCCGCCACCCTGCGCCCCGGAGTCGATGCCGCCGTGGGGCGGCTGGTCGACCAGGTCAACTGCCCGCCGCCCCCGCCGGCGCCGGCGCCTCCCCAGGAGAAGAAGCCCAAGAAGCAGGAGAAGAAGCCCAAGAAGGACGAGCACGGCAATCAGGACAAACAGGGACACGGCGGCGACGAGAAGTCCAAGCCCGGCCATTCTGTTCACGGCGGATTGGCGCCTCCCGGCCAGGCGAAGCTCAAGGGAGAGCAGGGATGAAGCGGCGGATCGGAGACGAGCGCTACGAGCTCGAGCATCGCCTCGGTCACGGGGGCATGGCCACGGTCTATCGCGCCCACGACCTGAAGCTCGAACGCCGGGTCGCCATCAAGCTGCTGGCGGACAACTTCGCCGGCGATCAGGAGGTGCGAAAGCGATTCTCGCGCGAGGCGCGCCTCGCCGCCCGACTCGACCACCCGAACGTCGTGCAGGTCTTCGACGTGGGGGAGGACGACGACCGCCCCTACATCGTCATGGAGCACGTCGAGGGTGGGACCCTCGCTGACCGGCTGAGCCGCAGACGCCGATCGGTGGACCGATCCGAGGCGCTTCGCCTTCTCGGACAGCTCTGCGAGGGCCTCGGCCATGCGCATTCGAAGAAGCTGGTCCACCGCGACATCAAGCCCCAGAACCTGCTCTTGCGCGCCTCCGACGACTGCCTCAAGATCACGGACTTCGGGATCGCCCGCGCCGCCGAGGAGACGACTCGCCTGACGAGGCCGGGCAAGGTGATCGGCACCGACCGCTACATGGCTCCCGAGCAGCTGGCCGACGGGAAGATCACTCCCGCCACCGACGTCTACGCGTGCGGGGTGGTGGCCGACGAACTCCTGCCGGACGCCCGCTCGCCCGAGCTCAGCGAGATCATCGAGCGCTGCCTGCGGGAGGATCCCGACCAACGCTTCGCGGACGCCGGCGAACTGGGTGAAGCGCTCGCCATCGTCGACGGCAACGGTGCGGTCGGCGTGGTCCGGCGAATCAAGTCGCAATCGGGCCCCACCGGCCCGACGAAGCGTCTCCCGAAAACGGGCGGGGCCACGGCCCGCTGGCCGGCGCCGACGGACGTCCTGCCGCGCGACCGACGGCGCTGGACGCGCCTGGCCGCGGGCCTGGCTCTGATCGCGGCCCTCGCCGCCGGGGCAGTGATCGCGCTCGACTCCGGAGGTTCCGACTCCCCGTCGAAGCCGAAGCAGGCGCGGCCGACACCTGCTCCGGCCGCCTCCGTTCCGCGATCGGGCGATCCGGCGCAGCAGGCGAGGGATCTCGCGGACTTCCTGCGGGCGCAGTCCCGTCCGGGACAGGCGACCGCCCAGCCCTAGGGAGTCGTCTTCGGAACGGGCGCGGTTGTCGTCCGGGTCGGCTTGGTTGCCGTCGGCGCCGGTGCGGGCGTGGCCGGTGCGGTCGTCGTGGCCGCCGCGGTGGTGGGCGGGTGAATGGAGGGCTCGGGCTTCTCGCCGCAGCCCGCCGCGGCCAGCGCCGCCAGGGCCGCCGTCCCGACCACCAGCGGCCGCAGCCGCCGTCTTCCCGCCTCAGCCTCGGAGCTCACCGCCGGGACGGTAACCAACCAGGCCGGATCAGCGGAATTCGACCTCGACCAGGGGACTTCGGGCCACCCAGTCCTCGAGGTTCCTGGAGCCGCGCCCAAGGTCGTCGAGGATCCCAGCGATCACCTCGCGGCGCTCGGCCCCGTCCGTGATCGGGTGGGCGATCGCCGGCAGGTCCGCTTGGGCGCTGCCCTTCAGGTGAAAGGTGAACTCGGGGTTCGCCAGCAGATTCGCGTACCAGTCACGGGTGCCCGGCGAACCGCTCAGGAAGGTCCGGCCGTCGTAGCGGTAGCGCCAGATCTCGATCCGCCGCGGCTGGCCGCTGTTGCGGCCGGTCGTGGTGATGTCGATCGTGCGGTCGTTCTCGAGCGCACGCTGGATCCGCTCGTCCACCCGGACAAGACTAGGCCTAGGCCGCCTCCGAGTAGGCGGGCTCCCCCGCGGGCGTCTCCTCGCCCTCCTCCGCGGCGAACTGCTCGGCCGCCTTCTGCTCGGGCTGGATCACGACCGCGGCGACACCGATCGCGGCCACGACCAGTCCCGCAGCTACCCAGAAGGCCAGGTGATAGCCGCTGGTCAGTGCCGAGGCGGTCGATTGCCCGGCAGCCTCGAGGCTGTCGCTGCGCGAGGTGGAAAGGGTCGCCAGGACGGCAAGGCCGAGCGCGCCGCCGACCTGGGCGGAGGTGTTGACCAGGCCAGACGCAAGCCCGGCGTCGGCCCTGGTGGCACCCGACATCGCGATCGTCATCAGCGCCGGGAAGCAGATTCCGATCCCGGTGCCCAGCAGGACCAGGACCGGCAGGACGTCGACGAAGTAGTTGGCGTCGACCGGAGCCCGCGTGAACAGCACCAAGCCGGCGGTCACCAGCCCGAGACCCGGGAACAGCAGCCTCCGGGCGCCGAAGCGCATGATCAGCGGCTCGGAGTAGCGAGCGGTCAGCGTTCCCATGATGATCGTCACCGGCAGGAAGGCGAGGCCGATCTGGAGGGCGTCGTATCCCTGGACCAGCTGCAGGTAGAGCGAGCCCATGAAGAACATCCCGAACATCCCGGCCACCGTCAGCGCCTGCACCACGTTTGCGCCGCTCACGTTGCGCGAGCGGAAGATCCGCAGCGGGATCAGCGGATTGCTCGTTGTCGCCTCCCGGGCGATGAAGGCTCCCAGCAGCGCCAGGGAGGCCGCGCCCAGGCCGAGCGTCAGCGGGGCGCCCCAGCCGTCCTTGGCGGCGGGTTCCACGATCGTGTAGACGCCCAGCATCAGCGATGCGGTGATCAGAACGGCCCCGAGCGAGTCGGCGCCCTCGCCGAAGCCGATGCCCTCGTCCTTCTCGAGCAGGCGACGGGCGAGCAGGGCGGTGACCAGGCCGATCGGGGCGTTGACGAAGAAGATCCAATGCCAGCTGATCGTCTGGGTGAGGATGCCGCCGATCAGCAGCCCAACGGCGCCGCCCGCCGAGGCGACGAACGCGTAGACGCCGACCGCCTTCGCCTGCTCCCGCGGCTGGGGGAACATCGTCACGATCATGCCGAGGATCACGGCGGAGGTCATGGCGCCGCCGATTCCCTGAAGCAGGCGAGCTCCGATCAACATCCCCTCGCTCTGCGAGGCACCGCAGAGCAATGAAGCCACGACGAAGACCGCGAGCCCCCACAGGAAGATCGTCCGGCGACCGAGCAGGTCTCCGAGCCGGCCGGCGAGCAGCAGCAGTCCTCCGAAGGTGATCAGGTATGCGTTCACCACCCAGGCGAGGCTCGACTGCGAGAAGCCGAGGTCGTCCTTGATCGAGGGCAGCGCGACGTTCACGACGGTGATGTCGAGGACGATCATCAGCATGCCGATGCAGAGCACGTAGAGGGCGATCCAGCGGTCGCGGTCGCTGATCGGCTGCTGTTCGGTGGCTGTCGCCTGCACGTCCGTCATCAAATTGGTCTCCTTGGCCCTCTTTTTCAAATTACAGACCGGCCTCGCCCGGCAAACTCATCGCCCCTTGTAGGGCTTCGACCGCGGTCGAGGTCAAGCGTTCGTGAAGGCCGAGCTCAGTTACCTGCCAGGTAGGAAGTGCCGATCAGCCGAGCCGGGCGGGCAGCCCGAACCGCCCGTACGCGGCCGCGAGCTTCTCGTAGTCCGCCGGCTGCTCCGGAGTACGGGCCTGGACGTCGGGGTCCGGATCCATCGAGGCGCGCAGGATGAACGCATCGACCTCCTTGATCTTCTCGCCCTCGAAAGTGAGCACGTTGACCGCGAAGGGGACGTGCGCGCCCTGCTCCTTGTCCCAGCTGTAGAAGGCGAGCGCCGGCTGGCCGTTGGCCGTCGTTCGGATCGACCGCCAGCCCCAGTCCGGGAGCATCGAGTAGTCAGCGAGGAAGCCGCGGATACCGTCGTGGCCCTGGAACCAGCGGGCCATCGGGGGCATCGTGAACGCCGCGTCCTCGGCGAGGAGCGAGATGACGGTGTCGACGTCGTTTCGCTCCCACGCGTCGGCGTATCGCTCGACGATCTCCCGCAGCCGCTCGTCCCCGAGTGAGCCGAGCGTCTCCTGCTGGCTCTGCTCTGGCAGCTTCTTCTCGATCGTGGCGCGGGCGCGCTGCAGGGCGCTGTTCACCGACGCGACGCTGGTGTCGAGCGCGTCGGCGGTCTCCTGTGCGGAGAAGCCGAGCACCTCGCGGAGGATCAGCACGGCGCGCTGGTTGGCCGGCAGCAGCTGAAGCGCGGCGATGAAGGCGAGCTCGACGGACTCGCGCTGCTCGTAGCGGGCGTCGGGCGAGGCGTAGCCGTCCTCGAGACCCAGGGTCTCGTCGGGGTAGGGCTCGATCCAGACCGACTCGACCACCGGTTCGCCGACGCCGCCGTGCGGATCGGCGGGCGGCCCGTAGTCGATCGGGAGGACCCGCTTGGGCCGGCGCTCGATTGCGTCCAGCGAGGTGTTGGTCGCGATCCGGTAGAGCCAGGAGCGCAACGAGCTGCGGCCCTCGAACTTCGGCAGGCCGCGCCAGGCGCGCACCAGCGCCTCCTGGAGCGCGTCCTCGGCATCCTGGACGGAGCCGAGCATGCGGTAGCAGTGCGCGTGGAGCTCGGAGCGGTGCGGCTCGACCAGCCGGCGGTAGGCGTCCTCGTTGCCGTCGCGGGCAGTCTCGAGCAGCTCTCGCTCCCGAGCCGTCGACTCTGTCGGACCGGGACTCATCGGTGCTTGCAGACTAGACCGACAGGATCCGGAGGACTCATCGCCCGAGCGATGAGTTTCGCGACCTGCCCCGGTCTTACTGGCAGGCCATGAGCCAGGTCAACTCCAATTCCGTCGTCCACCTGGAGCTGCACACGGGCGATCTCCGGGGGGCGGTGGACTTCTACGCGAGGCTCTTCGGCTGGGCGCCCGAGCGGATCCAGGCGGGGGCCGGCTCGTACTTGGCGATGGGGATGGGCGACCGGGTCGGCGGCGGCGTGGTCGAGTGTGCCGCGGCGCGGCCCCTCTGGCTTCCCTACGTCGAGGTGCGCGACGTATCGACGACGACCGACCGCGCGCGCGGCCTTGGCGGCCACGTCCTGCTCAGCCCGCGGGAGGGGCCGGAGGGCTGGCGCAGCGTCGTCTCGACGCCTGATGGCGGCGAGGTCGCCTTCTGGCAGCCCAAGAACGGCCGCTGAGCCGCCCGCACAGGGAGGCGCGGCCGCGGATCCGGCTTGCCGACAGCTAGCGGTGGGGGAGGGGCCGCCATTCCGGCGGCCCCTCGCTCGTACTAGGCGCCGGCCGAAACCGCGCCGATCTGCTCCATCAGCGCCGCCGAGTCGATCGTGCCCCAGTGCTCGGCTGCCATGTCGTTCTCGAACCGGACGAAGTCGTAGTTCGAGACCTCGACCTTCTTGCCGCTGGCGGGCATTCCCATGAAGTCACCCTGATGGGTGCCCCGAAACGTCGAGCGGACGGCAAGCCGATCACCGTCGACGAGGATGTCCTCGGCCGTCGCCTCGAGATCGGGGAACGCTGCGCGGATCTGCCTCACGAAGTCGTGTAGGCCCGCGAGATCGGCGCCGGTGCCGGGAAGCGGGTCATGATCGACGAAGTCCGCCGAGCAGATCTCATCGATGACTTCCTCGTTCCCCTCGTTTATCACCTCGGAGAACCAGCGCTGGGCCATCGCCTTGTAATCGGCCATATCTGTACCTCCAGAGTCGAAGCAATGTAGCCACGGACCCTACCCCGGATCGCCGTGGCCGTGTGATCAATCGGTGGACGCAGGCCAGAAGATCGCGAAGGCCCCAAGCTGGCCGGCCCTGCCCTTGATCGGGATCGCGCTGACCGCAATGAGGTGATCTTCGCCATCCGCCGCCGTGATCTCCATCTGGGCGTGCCCGGGCTCGCCGTCACGAAGCGCGATGGTCAGCGGCAGGTCCTCGACAGCGAGCTCGCCGCCACCGGGCTCGCGCGGGCGAAAGCGTGTGCCCCATTCCTGCTCCCCCATCTCCCCGGCCCGCTCGAAGGGCAGCCCGAGGAGCTCCCCGGCGGCCTCGTTGTAGAAGAGCAGCGTGCCGGCTGCGTCGACCAGGAACGCCGCCGTCGACAGGCCCGCCATCAAGCTCCGTGCCTGGATCAGCTCGATCGGCCTCTGCGCAGCGGCCACAAAGCCCAGCCTAGCCGGGGAATGGGGAGGTGGGCAAGGAGACCATCGAGTGAGCCTTCAACGCCGCGCAGTCACGACGCCTTCGAGGAGACGATCTACGGGCTCGAAGGCATCACGACCTGGACGGTTGACGGTCGGACGCTCGACATCCGCCCTGGCGAAGCCTTCTGTGTACCTCGCGGAGCGGTTCATGGATTCGACAACCACGGCGCCGAAGACGCCAAGTTCCTCGCGATAGCCAGCCCCGGCGTCATGACGCCGGCGCCGCCCGCCAGCTGACTACCCTGCTCAGATGTCCGCCTCTGCCTGCAGGCGGCCTTCCTTGACGGCGCTCGCAAACTCCTTGTAGTCCCGCTCGTTCTGGTCCGCATACGCCTCGGCGAAATCGCCGATCGCCCGGTCGAAGACGTCGCCCTTGCCGAGATAAGCGGCGATCGCGATGCGGTCTCCGGACCGCGCGTGGGCGCGGGCGAGCGTCCAGCCGCAGAGCCTCGCGTAGAGCACCATCGTCTTCGGGGTCATCGTCTCGACCTGCGCCGAGCCCTTGCCGTCCCAGAGCTGGCGGACGTAGAAGTCGCGATCTTTCCCGTCTGGCCCTTCCGCAGTAACCCAGCCGAGGAAGATGTCGCTGGCGGCCTGCATCAGGCGCTGCCCCTCGACAACGCGCCTGCCCTGTTGCTTGAACTGGCTTCCCCCGGTGTACGGCTCGAGCACGGAGCTCTGTGCCTCCTTTGCCTGGAGAAAGAGCGGGTCCTGCGAGTCGCGCCCGAGCAGCAGAAGGATCCACGCCCGGGTCCCCACGCTTCCAACCCCGACCACCTTGTGAGCGGCGTGCACGTATCGATAGCCGTCGACCAGATGGCGAACATTTCGGTCGAGGGTGCGCGCGTAGGCGGCGAACACCTGCATGAGGAGCTGCTCGATGACCGCCGGGTCCACCCCGAGGAACTCCTCGATCGGGACGATCAGCGGCGGATCGCTGACGATCCGGATCTCGCCGTTCTCGCTCTTGGTGAGCCTGTCGAACGCCCGCAGGCTGTTCTTGCGCTCGGCCTTTGCCACGTTCTTGTCGAAGTTCTTTGCCTGGCTGTGGCTCACCTGCGAGCGGTACTGCTCCAGGGCCTGCACGTTGAGGCGCTCGTACCAGACGTCGATCGTCCGCATCGACGCGAGCCTGCGCATCTCCTCCCGGTACTGTCCGGCCGCGGCGGCAACGGCGGAGCGCCCCTCGCTCGCCTTGAACCCGAGCTCACGCGCGCCGATCGAGAAGCTCGCGACCAGTCGCTTTAGATCCCATTCGAACGGGCCCGGGTGCGTCTCATCGAAGTCGTTGATGTCGAAGATCAGCTGCCGTCGGGGGCAGCAAAGCCACCGAAGTTGGACAGGTGCGCATCGCCGCAGAGCTGGACCTTGAGCCCGGAGCTCGGGGTCGCCGCGAGGTCCGCCGCCATGATCGCGGCTCCCCCCCGATAGAACGAGAACGCCGAGGCGAGCATGCGCCCGTGGCGGATCGGCACGAGCTCGGGAACTCGGGTCGCGTCCTGGCGCTCGAGGGTCTCGACCGGATCCGGCCGGTCTGTCCCGGCCTCCCAGAACGCGTGGCGAGACCGGGGCGTTTTCGCCCTTGCGGCCTTGCCGACCGCCTCGCGCTCGGTGGGTGTCAGGGCTGCGGCCACTGTCCCATGTGGGTACTCGGTTCGTCCGGCAGCAGTCCGGCTTCACGGGCCTGATCGACGGCCTCGGCGCGGGAGGAGGCGTCGAGCTTCCTGTAGATCGCCTGCGCCTGAGTCTTCACCGTGTTCGGGGACACGAAGCTCCGCTCGGCGATCTCGCGGAACGAGAGATGGGTGGGGAGGAATTGAAGGGTCCTGAGCTCGGCGGGGGTCAGCTCGGCCCGATCGTCAGCGCTCGAGATGCTGGACGCCGAAGCCAAGGACTCGGAGATCCAGCGGCCGAGCGTAGGGCCGTCGTGGACCCGAGCGGCGAACATCGCCGCCTCGTCGAGCAGGGACCTCGTCCTCGCTGCGTCGTCGAGATTCATGGATGCCCTCGCCAGCATGATGCAAGTCTCGGCCAAATACCAGTCCGGGAAGCCGGCGAGGTGCTCGAGCAGCTCCATCGCTCGTTTGCGATCGGCCACCGCCTCCTCGATCCGGCCCTCTCGCGAGCGGGTCAGCGATGACGCGGCGAAGGCGAACGCCATCACGGGGTAGACGTCAAGGTGGAACCGGTTGAGCTGCTCGCGCGCCTGCGCAACGACGCGCAGTGCGCTCTCCAGGTCGTCGCGATCCAGGTGCAACATGGTGAGCTGGGTGAGGCAGAAGACCTGGACCAGTGGGGCGTTGGCCGCCCCCCTGCGCGCTCCTTCCTCGAGCAACTCGCGTGCCTTGAGCGAATCGCCGCTGAGCTGGCAGGCGGCCCCGGAGTAGAAGCATGAGATGCCGCGCCACGGACTGTCAGGGGGATGGAGCTCGGCCGCGCTGGTCGCATCCCTGCCCATCTGGGCGATGCCGTCCTGCGGCAGCGTCGCTCTGAGCATCAGCAGGTCGGCCCGCAGATCGGGGTCGTCCAAGGCCGCCTCGTCGAAGCCCTCGTGGGCGACGGAGGCCCAGTGCAGGCCGAGCTCGCCCTCGCCCAGCGCCAAGTAGAGATGCGCCGCGCACAGCGCGAGCTGGGGGGAGCCGCGCGATCTTCCGGTCGCCGAAGCGATCCAACCAAGCCCGCACCGCTTCTCGATCGCCCATGGCGACGGAGTGCCCGGCGCGGGCCCAGATCAGTTCTGCTGCCCGCGTCTGATCGCCCGCCGCGATCGCGTGATCGATGGCTTCCTGGAACTGCTCGCGGTCCGCGTACCAGGTGCTGGCTCGGCGGTTGAGCCGCGCCTTCGACGTCGGGCTCGCGACGGTGCAGCTCGGAGCGCAGCATCTGCCTGAAGAGCGGCTGGTAGCGGTAGGAACCGTCGCTGTGATCGAGCGGCTCCAGCGGCAGGTTCGCGCGGGCCAGCTCCCGCAGCACCCGGGCTGATCCGGACCGCTCGAGCACCTCGTCGCAATTCTGTCCGGTGAGGGTCTCGAGGACGGACGAGCGAATCAGGAACCTGATCCGCGCGACAGACATCCCGGCCAGGAACTCGTCCTTGAAATAGTCGGACACGAATCGGTCGTCGCCGCCGAAGCGTGCAACGTCGACATCGACGTCCACGTCCGGCTCCTGGCCCAGGAATAGTCCAGCGAGATAGAGCGCCGCGGGCCAGCCCTCCGTCTGGGCGAAGAGCGTTTCGACCTCCTCCGGGCGGAGATCGAGGCCGATCGCATCGCAGAAGGGCAGCGCTGTCCGACCGGCTCATCGCGAGATCGCGGCGCGTCAGCTCGAATACCTCGCGACCGGCGCGCATCCGACCGAGCGGCAGACGCAGCTCCCTACGCGAAGCCATCGCGACCTGACCGTCGGGGCGAAGGCTTGCGATCGTGTTGGCCAGTGCATCCAACGCGCCCGTGGTCCTGAGCACGTGTGCGTTGTCCACGACGAGGACGAACGGTCGTCCCTTGAGACTTACGCCATCGACCGCCTCGACCAGGCGATTCAGCAATCGCGTCGCGTCGTCATCTCTCGAATCGAGGTTCACCCAGGCGAAGGGTCGATCGTCCTGGTCGGCCCACTCGGCGAGCATGCTGGTCTTCGCATAGCCGGCGGGTGCTGTGAGCAGCACAAGCGGGTAATCCTTGGCCTCGCGAAGCCGCTTGACGAGATCAGGGCGGCGCACATACCCGTCGTAGAGGGCTGGGACCGCCAGAGGGGTACCGAAGCCGAGCGGATCATGTGCCGGATGCACCCGCCCGAGGATGGGCTTTCGCTTAGCCGGAGTCATTCCCCTAGCGAATCCGCGTCAGTCACCGCTCGCGTTCCTGCGCGCGGTCCCGATCGTGGCGTCGCGGTGGCCACTGTATCGCCGCGAGGGGGTTCGGCAACAGTGGCAGCTACTCAAGACTCCTCAGTAGTGACTACCTAGATCCGGATATCACCCGGTTCGGGCGATGCGCGGGTCGCGGGCATCGGACTAGCTTTCCACCGTGGGCGGAGACTCGGATCTGATCGGAATTCCCGTGGCGCTCGGCGCGATCTTGGCGTTTCTCGGCGTCCTGGCCGCGTTCTTTTTCGTCGGCCCGATCCTCGGAGTCGTCCTGTTGATCGTGCTGGTGATCCTGGCGATCGTCCTGGTGGTTCGGGTGATCAGGGCGAACGAACTGAGCTAAGCCGGGCGTGGCTGAGGCGCCAGCTTCCCCCGGATCCTGAGTCCACCCTGCGCAGCAGGGCGTTCGTGGCCGTGCTCGTGCTCGCGGCCGTTGTGGGGGTGATCGCGTCGGTGGCGGCGTGGTGCTTCCTGGAGCTCATCTTCTACATGCAGCGGGTGGGTGTTCACCGACATCCCGCAAGGATCTCGGCTTCGACCAGGGCCCCCCCTTGTGGTGGTACCTCCCGGTGCTCGCGTTCGCCGGCGTGGTCGCTGCGTTCGCCATCGCTCGCCTGCCGGGCAACGGCGGGCACATTCCCGCCGAGGGCCTGAAGGCCTCGCCCACCCAGCCGGTCGACCTTCCCGGCGTGCTGCTCGCGGCCGTCGCCTCGATCGGCCTCGGCCTCGTGGTCGGGCCGGAGGCACCCCTGATCGCCCTGGGCGGCGGCCTCGGCTTTCTCACCGTCAGGTCGATCCGCCGAGACGCGCCACCGCAGCTGGGCATGCTGCTCGCCAGCTCGGGCACCTTCGCGGCGGTGTCATTCCTGTTCGGCTCTCCGATCATCGCGGCGGTGATCCTGATCGAGGCGGCGGGGCTGGGAGGGTCGCGCATGCCGCTGGTCCTGATTCCGGGCCTCCTCGCCGCCGGGATCGGGTCGCTGGTCTCGATCGGGATGGGGTCGTTGACGGGGCTCAGCACGAGTGACATCTCGATCAGCCCGCTGAACCTGCCGGCCTTTGCGCGACCTGATCTCGTCGACTTCCTCTGGACGATCCCGTTCGCGGCCGTGATCGCGGTGGTCACCTTCCTGATCTTTCGCCTCGCCCGGGAGGCCCAGCGAATCGCGACGCCGCGACCGTTCGTCTTCCTCCCGGCTGCCGGATTGCTCGTCGCCGGGCTCGCGATCGCGTTTACCAAGTCGACCGACCACGGCGCAAACCAGGTGCTCTTCTCCGGCCAGAGCGCGATCGGCCCATTGGTCGCGGACCCCGGCGCCTGGTCGCTGTCGGCGCTTGCGCTGCTAATCGCCTTCAAGGGCATCGCCTACGGCGTCTCCCTCGGCACCTTCCGCGGCGGCCCGACCTTCCCGGCGGCGTTGCTCGGCGCGGCCGGTGGCCTGATGGCAGCCCAGCTCCCCGGATTCGAGCTGACGCCCGCGGTCGCGGTCGGGCTGGGTGCCGCGGTCGTCGCCGTGCTGAGATTGCCCCTGTCCGCGGTCGTGCTCGCCACGCTCTTCACGCCGCATACGGGGTTGGGCTCGGGACCCCTGATCATCTTGGGGGTTGTTGTCGCCTATCTGACCGTTCAGGCTCTCGATGGGCGCGCGAGCTCCGGGCAATCGGGAGCCGCGTGGGACCGATGACGCCGGGAGGCCCGAGCCGGTGGCAGCGGCGAGCGGCTGACCCTTGGCCGCTCCTCCCGGGACATGGAGGGGCGACCGCGTCGCGTCATCACCTTCGGGTGATGCTGTCGTCCTGCCCGCCTGATTGGATCGACGCCGTGCCCCCCGAGACACAGCTCCCCGGGGAGAGACACCGGGGTTCGCGTTGGCTTCTGCGGCGCATCTCGAAGAAGGGATTGAAGCCCCGCTACGCGGCATACATAGTGATCGCCTTCTGGACGCTCGCGATCATCGTCTTCGGCGTGGTCGAGCGGCTCATCGACCCGGATACATTCGGCTCGATCTGGCTAGGCATCTGGTGGGCGACCCAGACCGTCACCACGGTGGGCTACGGCGATGTCGTCCCCCAGCAGACGGCGGGCAAGGCAATCGCGGTCTTCCTGATGCTCGGTGGGCTCTCCTTCCTCGCGGTGCTCACCGGCGCGATCACCAGCGCATTCGTCACCCGAGCCGAGGCCGAAAGCCAGGAAACTGGCGAAGACCCCGTCGTGAACCGACTCAATGAGCTGAGTGACCAGCTCGAGGCGATTCGCGCGGACCTCAGCCGTCTCGACCAGGGCCGCGGATAGTCGTGGGTGACATCTACTTCTGATCGCCTCAGTAGGCGCCGCGACCCGCCTCGGCCTCCCCTCGGTGGCATCAGGGCGCCGATCAACCAGAACAGCGGGAAGAAGATTCCGATGATGAACATGACCCAGTGTCCCTTCCTGATCGACATGATCCCGAGCGTGACGAGCAGCAGGAAGTAAAGAATTCCAAGCCCCACCCACAGCATCTGAGACTCCTTTCGTTGGTGCGCGACCCGATTATCCGTTTCCGTGCGGCAGAATCACGCATCTCGATTCACGCCCATCCTCTCTTGAGCGGGCGCCGGCATCCTCACCCGATTGAGATGAAATCCAAGGCTTGGTTACTGGCCGTGGCCAGCGTGATGCCGCAGAGCGAGCCCGCGATCACGTCTATTGGGTAGTGCACTCCCGTGTGGACCCGCGAGTACGCGACCAGCGCCGCCAGGGCGCTCAGCGGCGGCGTCGTCCAGGGAAGCTCTCGCCCCGTGCCGGTCGCGAAGGCGAACGCGGCCGCGGAGTGGCCCGAGGGAAAGGACCGCGACGCGGGCATCTCGACCTGACGGCCGATGGGAACCGAAGCGGCCGCCCGATCAGGCCGGCGCCGTCGCAGGATGGGCTTGATCAGGGCGTTCACGATCGTCGCCGTAAGGGCCACAGCCGCGAGCCCGCTCATGGCCGCTCGGCGGCCCCGCGGCCCTCCGGCGAGGGCGAGCGCGGCCGCACTCGCAATCGAGAGGCGGGAGTAGTCGGCCGCCCGCGACAGCCGGCTGAGCGCGCTATCGAGTTCCGGTGTAGGCGTCTGGGCGATCGCCGCGTAGACGGCGGAGTCGACGCGGCTCGCCTCCTCGAGGGAACGCGCAGGGGCCACGTTCACCAGGTCAGCTCTATCTCGAGCTCCCGCTCGTCGGTCTCCAGCTCGAGCTCGACCTTGAGCCGGGCTGCGGCCTCCTCTCGCGACACAGTCTCCTTCTGCTCGATCTCCAGGATGTCCATCGTTCCTCCTTCTCGTCTTGGGTTCCGTGCGTTGGTCTATGCGCAACTCAAGCGGGTACGGTGGCCGGGCCCTCTGTGGCCACGGGCGATCGGCCCGCTGCCACGCCAACAAGGGCGCGGACGCCGTCCCAGAGGCGCTCCGGAATCGCAGCCGAGGGCGAGGCCCCCGGATGGGCACGGGCGATCCGCACCGTGAGCGCCCCGGGTCGGATCCTGAAGCGGAGCGGCGGCTGGAGCGTCATCGCCTCGCCGTCCACGCCGGCGGGCACGGGACGGCCCGAGTCGACCTCGAACTCCGGCGCCGACCACTCGCGCCACGGCCGTTGCGCAAGCGCCTGCGATCCGCGGCCGGTCGGAGCGGACGCAACCGTAACCCCCAGGAGCCCGTCATCGATCCGTGGGCGGGTGCCGGAACCCACGGCCCTGCCGAGTCGGTACCGGTTGTTCGAGACGAGCACGGCCGCCCCGGATTGGTGCTCGTGACCTCCGGGCCCCGTCCAGGCAAGGTCGAGTCCGGCGCTATTCGGGCCCATCACGTCCGGGACCGTGTCGAGCAGGGTGCGCAGCTTCGCCTCGCGGTAGCCGGGACGCTGGACGGCCTCGGCGTAGAGGCCCAGCGAGACGTTGTTGACGAAGACGCGGCCATTGACCTCGGCCAGGTCCACCCGCCGCTCACCGCCGTCAACGAACGCGTCGAGGGCGCCGACGACGTCGTCGCGGTCCACACCCAGATCGAGTGCGAAGTGGTTCCTTGTCCCGGCGGGGATACATGCGTACGGCAGGTCCAACTCCGAGGCGATCGCGGCGACGACAGCCTGAGACCCGTCGCCACCGGCCATCGCCAGGGCGTCGGCGCCGTTCGCGACGGCGTCCCGCACCAGCTGCGCGAGGTCGGCTCCGGGTGTCAGCTCCACCGGGGTGATCCCCCGGCTGCGCGCCTCCTCCGCCAGGGAGAAGCGCTCCGCCTTGCCCCCTCCCGACTTCGGGTTGTAGAGCAGCACCGGATGAGCGGGCGCCGGCGCCGAGGGCAGAGCCACCCGCTGCAGGAATGCTGCCTTTGCCGCGGCGATGGCGGCGGCTACGCCGGCGACGATCAGAACCCCCTCGGCGATGTGATCGCCGTTGACGATCAGAATCACGACCGCCGCCGCCAGGGCGACGAGCGCGAGGATGAGCCCGAGCAGGCGGGCAGCACCGCGGCGCAACAGCCCGTACCAGGCCGCCGCGAGTGCGACGGCAATGCATCCGAGCACAACCAGGTTGCTCGGGAAGTCCTCCACGACGATCAAGAGGGCCAAGGTCACAACGGCGAGCAGCAGCACCAGGGCTGCGATCGCGGACGCGCGCTGGCCGGTCGTGGGGGACATCGTGTCCCGGGTCAGCTCCGGGGAAGCTCAGCCCTTACGAGCGGCTTCGGCGCCTGCTGCGACGAGATCCTGGGGGTGGATCCAGGTGTCCACCAGGGCATTGCCGCCGGCACGCTCGATCGCGTCCCTCAGCGGGATCGCCCAGCGATGCTCGAGCAGGGCGATGCCGGCTGAGGTTCCGGGCGGGATGGCATCGGCCACGTACCAGACGTCGTCCGGATCCATGACCGAACCCCTCTCATCCACGGCGGCCGCGCCCCGCGCGGCACCGGCTTCGGCTCCCTCCACTCCGGCGGCTCCCATGCCAACCAGGGCGCCCGCAAGGGCCCCGAACGCCTCGGCCTCGTCATCTGCAAGGTCGCTGTGCTCGATCGCCTCGATCTCCCCGCTCTCGTCCTTGGCGACGAAAAGCAGATCGATCAGACGGACGATGTCGTGCTCCCGAAGGCGCCGCAACTCGGCGAGTATCTCGCCCGAGAACTTGCCGTTCTCGAAGCCCACCACCAGCATCTGAACAGGTCCGAATTCCATTTAGATCAGCTTCTCCTTCTCGGCCTCGAATTGCTCGTCGGTCAGGACTCCCGAGTCGTGCAGCTCGCCGAGCTTCTTGAGCGCGTCGATTCGATCCATCTCCGACATGCCTCCGCCTCCGCCCTGAGCGGACTCCTGGGCTTGTTGCGGCGGGGGCGGGGCGGCTTGCTGGCCCTCCTGCTCCTGCGTCCGAGCTCGGCGTTTTCCCGCGGCGTAGCCGGCGCCCCCGACCATCGCGGCCCGCACCAGCGGCCTTCTCCTCACCAAGGGCATGATCTTCCTTTCATTCCGAATCCTTCTGGGCTTCCGATCCAACCGCAGAGCCGCCTCGCCCGCATCACTCAAACAGGGTGAAATCGTGAAAGCTCTGTTCACAACTCAATTTCACCCAAAGCGGGTGATGCTGCATGATGGGGGTCGGAGCAGGATCGAGCCTCGGCCGAGCACCGGTATCCACATTGGCGACAGCAACCAGACAACGGAGGAAGGCGGCGAGCAGGAAGACCGCCGACGGGCAGCGCCCCGCCGACGTCTTCGTCAGCTTCGGCATCACCGGCGATCTGGCCAAGGTGATGACCTTCAACTCGCTCTACCGGCTCGAGGCCCGGGGCCTGCTCAACTGCCCGATCGTCGGCGTCGCCTTCGACGACTGGTCGGAGAAGGACCTTCGTGAGCACGCCCGCAAGGCGATCGAGACCTCGTCCGGGAAGAAGCCCGACCCGAAGATCTTCAACCGCCTGGCGAAACGCCTCTCCTACGTCCAGGGCGACTTCTCCGAGGCCGACACCTACGAGCGCCTCGCCGCCCACATCAAGGGAGCGAGGACCCCGGTCTTCTATCTGGAGATCCCGCCCTCCCTCTTCGGGATGACGATCAAGGGGCTCTCCGAGGCCGGTCTGACCGAGAACGCGAGGGTGGTGGTCGAGAAGCCCTTCGGCCACGACCTCGCCTCCGCCCGCGAGCTTGCCGCGGAGATCCATCAGTACATCCGTGAGGACCAGCTCTACCGGATCGACCACTTCCTCGGCGTGATGGGCCTGGCCGAGATTCTCTATCTGCGATTCGCGAACGCGATGTTCGAGCCCGTCTGGGACCGCAACAGCATCGACTGCGTCCAGATCACGATGGCGGAGGACTTCGGAGTCTCCGACCGTGGCAGCTTCTACGACCCCGTTGGCGCCCTCCGGGACGTGGTGGTCAACCACCTGATGCAGGTGGTTGCGGTGGCCGCGATGGAGCCGCCCGCCAGCCGCGACGCCCGGGCGTTGAAGGACGCGATGTTCGGCGTCTTCTCGGCGATGCCGAAGGCCGACCCGAAGCAGTACGTGCGAGGGCAGTACGAGGGCTACCGGAAGATCAAGGGGGTCGCGAAGGACTCGAAGACGGAGACCTTTGCGGCGATGCGCTTCGAGATCGACAACTGGCGCTGGACCGGAGTCCCGTTCTTCATCCGGACGGGGAAGGAACTCCCGGTGGAGCAGTGGGAGCTCAGGCTGATCTTCAAGGAGCCGCCGCGCCTCGGCTACAGCGCGAACAGCCGGCGGCGGCCCGAGCCCGACCAGCTCGTCGTCAGGCTCCACCCGACCACCGGGATTCGTCTGCTGGTCGACGCACAGCGCAGTGACGAAACCAGACCCGAGCAGATCAACCTCGACATGGAGTTCGCCCAGGAGGGCGGCGAGGGCCCGACCCCATACGAGGTCCTCCTGCACGCCGCGATGGTCGGCGACAGCACGCGCTTCAAACGGCAGGACAGCATCGAGGAGACCTGGCGGGTCTGCGACCCGCTGCTCGAGAAGCCCCCGAGGGTCCTCCCGTACAAACCGGGTACCTGGGGACCCAAGGCCGCCGACAGGCTGGTCGAAGGACTACGGCGGCTGGCACGAGCCGTGGACCGGGTCATGAGTCCCGCGAAGCAGAAGAGCGCCGGAAAGACCCGCTCCAGCGGCAAGGCGGCGGCGAGCGGAGACGGCAAGGCGCCCGCGGCCGCCAAGGAGAAGACGAATGCCCCAGAGCGCCGCGATGCCGTCGCCGTTCCCGCCGATTGCGGACTACGCCTTCATCTCCAACTGCCACACCGGCGCCCTGGTGGCCCCGGACGGTGGGATCGGCTGGCTCTGCGTTCCGCGATTCGACTCGCCCAGCATCTTCGGCACGCTGCTCGACCGGGAGGCCGGCTCGTTCCGCTTCGGCCCCTTCGGGATCAACGTGCCGAGCAGCCGGATCTACGAGCCCGGCACCAACATCCTCAACACCACCTGGCACACGCCGACCGGCTGGGCGATGGTGCGAGACGCGCTGACGATCGGCCCGACCCAACATCAGGACGAGATCACCCCACACACGCGCGCGCCCGCCGACGAGGACGCCCATCACATGCTCGTGCGAACCGTGCTCTGCATGGAGGGCTCGGTCGACATGGAACTGCACTGCGAGCCGGACTTCGATTACGGACGGGTACCGGCCGACTGGTCGCTGCAGGGACCACACACCGCCGACGCGAGCGGAGCGGGACTGACGGTCAGGCTGCGCAGCAGCATCCCGCTGGGGGCGGAAGCCGAAGCGGCGCGGGCGCGGCACACGCTCCAGAAGGGAGAGCAGGCGTTCTGCTCGCTCTCCTGGGCAGAGGAGCTCGCCTCGCCTGAGGACATCGACGAGGCCAACGCACGCATGAGCGAGACCGCCAACTACTGGCGCACCTGGATCTCCAAGGCCCGCATGCCGGATCACCGCTTCAGGGGGGCGATCCAGCGCTCCGCCCTCGCCATCAAGGGGCTCACCTACATGCCGACGGGCGCCACCGTCGCCGCCCTGACGACCTCGCTGCCGGAGACGCCGGGTGGGGAGCGCAACTGGGACTACCGGTTCACCTGGATCAGGGACTCGACCTTCACGCTCCAGGCGCTGCACTACCTGGACCTGGACTGGGAGGCCAACGAGTTCATGCAGTTCATCGGCGACCTCGAGCCGAACGAGGATGGGGGGCTGCAGATCATGTACGGGATCGACGGCCGTCGGGATCTGACCGAGTCGACCAGGGACGACCTCTCCGGTTACGCGGGGGCGTCTCCCGTGCGGGTGGGCAACGGGGCCTTCGACCAGCGACAGAACGACGTCTTCGGTGCCGCTCTCGACTCGATCCTGCTCCACACCAACCGCAGCCAGCGCCTGCCGCGAAGACTGTGGCCCGTCGTCCAGGCGCAGGCCGACTGCGCGACGAAGGTCTGGAAGAAGCCGGACCAGGGGATCTGGGAGGCGCGCGGCAAGCCGCAGCACTACGTCTCATCCAAGCTGATGTGCTGGGTCGCCATGGACCGGGCCTCGCAGCTCGCGCACATCCGCGGCGACTCCGATCTGCAGGCCGAGTGGAGCGCCACCGCGGAGGAGATCCGCAAGGACATCCTCGAAAACGGCGTCCGCGATGGCGTCCTCCGCCAGCACTACGACACCGACGCGCTCGACGCCTCGACCCTGCTGGCGGCAATCTTCGGCTTCCTGCCGGGCGACGACGAGGTGATGCGCAAGAGCGTGCTGGCGATCGCGGACGACCTCACCGAGGACGGCTTCGTGCTCCGGTACGTCACCGGCCAGACCGACGACGGGCTCTCGGGCAAGGAGGGGAGCTTCCTGATCTGCTCCTTCTGGCTCGTCTCGGGTCTGGCGATCATCCACGAGCACCAGCGCGCCCGCGACCTGATGGACCGGCTGCTCCGTATCGCCTCGCCGCTCGGCCTCTACGCCGAGGAGTTCGACCCGAGCACCGGCCGGTTCCTGGGGAATTTCCCCCAGGCCTTCTCGCACCTCGCCCTCATCGAGGCCGCGGGACGAATCATCATGAGCGAGCGTCTCAAGGAGTTCGGAGTCAACGTATGAGCGATTACGACGTGATCGTGATCGGCAGCGGGGCTGGGGGAGGGACGCTCGTCCACAGGCTCGCCGGCTCCGGCAAGAAGATCCTTCTGCTGGAGCGAGGGGACTTCCTGACTCGCGAGCCGCAGAACTGGCGGGCCGAGGACGTCTTCGTCGACGGCCGCTACCAGTCGGAGGACACCTGGTACGACAAGAAGGACAAGGAGTTCGCCCCGCAGGTGCACTACTTCGTCGGCGGCGCGACCAAGATGTTCGGCGCGGCGCTCTACCGCCTGCGCGCCGAGGACTTCGGCGAGGTCCAGTACGAGGATGGCGTCTCGCCGGCCTGGCCCATCTCCTACGACGAGATGGAGCCCTACTACACGCAGGCGGAGGAGCTCTACCAGGTGCACGGTGCTCGAGGCGAGGACCCCACGGAGCCCCCGGCAAGCGCTCCCTATCCCTTCCCGGCCGTCTCCCACGAGCCGCGCATCCAGCAGCTCTCGGACGATCTCGCCGCCGCCGGCTACCGGCCCTTCCACGCTCCCTGCGGGGTGATGTTGGACGAGGCGAACATGCCCTACAGCGCCTGCGTCCGCTGCGACGCGATGGATGGCTGGCCCTGCCTCGTGCACGGGAAGTCCGACGCCGAGGTGATCGCGGTGCGGCCGGCGCTCGAGCACGCGAACGTCACGCTGCTGACCAACTCAGAGGCGGTCGCCCTCAACACCGACGCCGGTGGTGAGGCGGTGACGGAGGTCGTGGTCGAGCGCGACGGCGAGCGGGAGACCTACTCAGCCGACATCGTCGCGGTCTCCTGCGGTGCGGCCAACTCCGCCAAGCTGCTGCTCGCCTCCGCCACCGACAAGCATCCGAATGGCCTGGCGAACGGCTCCGACCAGGTGGGCCGCAACTACATGTTCCACAACAGCCAGGCCGTCCTGGCCCTGTCGAAGGAGCCAAACCCGACCGTCTTCCAGAAGACGCTCGGGCTCAATGACTTCTACTTCGCCTCGAAGGAGTTCGATCACCCGCTCGGCAACATCCAGATGGTCGGCAAGTCCCAGGCTGCCGATGTACCGGGGCGAGAAATCGATCGCGAAGCTGGCCCCCGGCTTTAGCCTCGAGGAGATCGCCGACCACGCCGTCGACTTCTGGCTCTCGACCGAGGACCTGCCGAAGCCGGACAACCGGGTGACGCTCACGGACGACGGGGCAATCAGGCTGAGCTACTCCCACTCCAACGAGAAGCCGAAGAAGGAGCTCTACGACAAGCTCAAGTCCATCCTCGGCGACATCGGCATGCACAAGGGCCACCTTCTCCCACATCACGCCTACCTGAAGAACGAGATCCCGGTGGCGGGGGTCGCGCATCAGACCGGGACCTGCCGCTTCGGCACCGATCCCGCCGACTCGGTGCTCGACACGAACTGCAAGGCCCACGAGCTCGACAACCTCTACGTCGTGGACACCAGCTTCTTCCCGAGCATCGGCGCCGTCAACCCGGCGCTCACGGCGATGGCCAACGGTCTGCGGGTGGGGGATCACCTGCTCGAGCGTCTGGGCGCCTAGGGGGCTGCACGGACTGACGATGGCCTCCGAGTCCCATCGAGTCGTGATCGTGGGCGGAGGTTTCGGAGGGTTGTTCGCCGCGCGCAGGCTGCGTCGCGGCCCGGTCCGGGTGACGCTGGTGGACCGCCACAACCACCACCTCTTCCAGCCGATGCTCTATCAGCTCGCCACCGGGATCCTCTCGGAGGGCGAGATCGCCCCGCCGATCCGAAGCGTGCTGCGCCGCCAGCGGAATGTCGAGGTCGAGCTGGCCGAGGTCGTCTGGCTTCGACCTTGAGGCTCGCACGGTGACGGCGACGCGCCCCGACGGAAGCCCCATCGAGATCCCGTACGACAGCCTGATCGTGGCCGCCGGCTCCGGCCAGTCCTACTTCGGCCACGACGAGTTCTCGCGCTGGGCGCCGGGCATGAAGACGATCAACGACGCTCTCGAGCTGCGCGGCCGGATCCTCGGCGCCTTCGAGATGGCCGAGCTCGAGACACGACCCGGAGAAGCAGAGGGAGTGGCTCACCTTCGTGGTGGTCGGCGGCGGCCCGACCGGCGTGGAGATCGCGGGGCAGATCGCCGAGCTCTCGCGGCGCGTCCTCAAGAACGACTTCGCGGGGATCGACTCCGCGCAGCGCCCGAATCCTGCTCTTCGACGGCGGCAAGGAGGTGCTCGCGACGCTTCGGCGACCGTCTCTCAGGCGAAGGCGGCGAAGGGGCTCGAGAGCCTCGGAATCGAGCTGCACATGTCGAGCATCGTCACCGACGTCGATCGAACCGGCGTGGTCGTCAAGCAGGGGGACGACGAGCGCCGGATCGCCGCGCGCACCAAGATCTGGGCGGCCGGCGTCCAGGCCTCCCCGCTCGCCCGGATGCTGGGTGAGGCGACCGGCGCCGAGGTGGACCGCGCCGGGCGCGTCAGCGTGCTCCCCGATTGCACGCTGCCCGGGCACCCCGAGGTGTTCGCGATCGGCGACATGATGTCCCTGGACAAGCTCCCCGGCGTGGCCGAGGTAGCGATGCAGCAGGGACTCCACGCCTCGAACACGATCGAGCGCCGTCTGCGCGGGGAGGAGTCGAAGCCGTTCCGCTACCGGGACCTCGGCAGCGCGGCGACCATCTCCCGCTTTCGCGGCGTGGTCAGCTTCAAGGGCATCCGCCTGTCCGGCTTCCTCGGCTGGATGGCGTGGCTGTTCATCCACCTGGCGTTCCTGACCGGCTTCAGGAACCGCCTGGCCACCATCCCGCGCTGGGCGTTCACCTTCATCGGCAACAGCCGGCCGGAGCGCACGATCACCGCGCAGCAGATCGTCGCGCGCGTCGCGATCGAGAAGGCGGGCGGACGGCCCTTCTTGCTCTCGCTGGCCTCCGACGACGGAGCAGCCAGCGCCGAAGCGCGACCAAGGGCGAAACGCCTGGATGATCGGTGAGCGCGAGGTCGATGGGTACGCGGCGCTGACTCTTGCGAGCGATGGCGCCGACGGAATCGAGGCGGCCTTCGTCCCCGCTGCCGGGATGGTCGGCTGCTCGCTCCGGCACCGCGGCGAGGAGCTGCTCGGTCAGCGCGGCGGTCTGGCGACGTACATCGCGGATCGCTCGACGATGGGGATACCGCTGCTCCACCCCTGGGCCAACAGGGTCGGGAGAAGGCATTTCTGGGTGGCCGGACAGGAGGTCGACCTTTGGACACACCCCGAGCTGTACACCCTGGGTCCCAAGGGCCTGCCGATCCACGGCCTCCTCGCGGCCGCTGCGGGCTGGAGTGTCGACCTGCTTGAGGACGCCGCGGAGGGCCCGCGTCTCGTGAGCACCTTCGACTTCGCGGCCCGGGAGGACCTGATGACCGTGTTCCCTTTTCCCCACCAGCTCCAGGTCGAGGCCGGGATCTCGGATGAGACGCTGACCATCGCGACGACGGTACGCGCGTCGGGCGAGATACCGGTGCCGATCGCCTTCGGGTACCACCCCTATCTCCGCCTGCCCGGCGTCGAGCGAAGTGCCTGGCTGGTCGAGATACCGGTGAGCGAGCGGGTCGTGCTCGACTCCGAGGAGCTCCCCACCGGCGAGTTGGAGCCGGCGGACGTGGCTGCCGGTCCGCTCGGGTCGAGGACCTTCGACGACGAGTTCGCGGCCTCGGTCCAACCCTTCGCCCTCGCGGGAGGAGGGCGGCGAATCGAGGTGTCATTTGATCGGGGCTACCCCTATGCGCAGGTCTACGCGCCGGACGACGATGACGTGATCGCCTTCGAGCCGATGACCGCACCAACCAACACGCTGGTGAGCGGACAGGACCTGAAGCTGCTGCAGCCCGGTGACAGCTACGAGGCCTCGTTTTCGATCAAGGTGACGGACGCGTGACGGAGCCGACCGAAATGCAGGTCTCGGCGGACGAGTTCCGTCAGCTCTTCGATCGAGTCTCGAACTGGGGCCGCTGGGGCGCGGACGACGAGCGGGGCGCGCTCAACTACCTGACGCCGGCGCTGGTCGCCGCCGCCGCCGGCCTTGCGCGTACCGGGCGGACGGTCAGCCTCAGTCGCTCCCTCAACACCGAGCGCGAGCCCGACAACCCAGAGCCGGCGGATCACCGCATGACCATGCTCGGCGGCCGGGAGCACCCGGAAGGCCTTGCCTTCGCCAAGGACTACATCGGCGTCGACTACCACAACGACTCGCACAGCCACCTCGATGCCCTCTGCCACGTCTCCTACGACGACTCGCTCTACAACGGGCTGCCGGCGGACTCCGTCTCGGCCACCGGTGCCACGGTCGAAACGGTCGAGGTCGTTGAAGGACGGGTTGGTCGGCCGCGGTGTCCTGCTCGACGTCCCCCGCACTCGCGGGGTCAGCTGGCTGGAGCCGGGCGACAGCGTGCTACCCGGTGACCTCTCCGAATCGGAGGACCGCCAGGGGGTGAGGGTGGAGGAGGGCGACATCCTGCTGGTCCGGACAGGGCACGCGACCCGCCTCGACGAGCTGGGGCCCTGGGACACCGCCAGCTCGAAGGCGGGCCTGCACCCGGCCTGCGCGGAGTTCCTGTCCGAGCGGAGGATCGCCGCTCTTGGCTGTGACGGGAACAGCGACACGGCCCCGAGCTTCACCGAGGGCGTCGGCTTTCCGATCCACGTGCTCGCGCTGACGGCGATGGGTGTCCACCTGCTCGACTACCTGCAACTCGACGAGTTGGGCAGTGCCTGCGAGGAGGCGGGCCGCTGGGAGTTCCTGTTCGTCGGTGCTCCGCTCCGCATCGCGGGAGGAACCGGATCCCCGCTCAACCCGATCGCGATCCTCTGAATCCTGGGCGTGCTCAGCCGTGACTTCCCCGCCTGGACGGAATATCACCCGGATCGGGGGATGCGCGGGCGAGGTTTCGCTGAGACCTTGTCCGCCGAGGTGCGTAGTCTCGCATGCGCTTCGCCTCGGATACGGCCGCCGATCGCGGTGGCCGGCGAAAAGGAGGAAATCCCCAAATGAGAGGTGCAGGCCGCGTTGTTTTCGCCGCCATCTTGCTGCTGATAGTGGGGACACTGAACATCATCTACGGGATCGGCGCCCTCGATGATGCGAATTTCTACGCCAACGACACGAGGTACATACTCACCAACCTCAACGCGCTTGGCTGGGTTCTGATCATCGTCGGAATCATCCAGCTGACCGGAGGCTTCTCGCTGATGGCGGGCAACGTCTACGGGCGGGTGATCGGGATCATCGCCGGCAGCCTCGGCGCGATCGCGGCGCTGTTCTCGATGGGCGACAGCCACCCATTCTGGTCGCTGGCGATCTTCGTCCTCTGCGTCTGGATCGTCTACGGGCATCATCGTCTACGGCTCAGAGGAGCCGTCGGACTACGAGACGCCCCCAAGAGCCTGACCGAGCGCGGGAGCAGATGACCGCAGAAACAGAGGCCGGGAGCCAGCGCTCGGAGGATCGCGCGGCGCCAGAGCCGAAGCATCGTCACCGCGCGCTCGTGTGGGCTCTCGTCGTGCTCGCGTCGATTGTGCTGGTCGTCTCGATGGTTGCGAACTGGGTTCAGACCGAGCTCCTCGACTCCGGCCAGTTCTCCAACAGCACCGATGAGATCCTCCAGAACAAGGACGTCCAGGAGCAGCTCAGCATCTTCGCCGTCGATCAGCTCTACGCCAACGTCGACGTCCAGGCCCAGATCGAGCAGAAGCTGCCGCCCCCCGCTCAGCCGCTCGCCGCTCCGGTCACGGCGGCGACCAGACAGCTCGCCACTAACGTGGCGGAGACGGCGCTCGCCTCGCCTCGAGTTCAGCAACTTATCGCCACCGCGATCAATGGGGCGCAGCAGCGGTTCGTCAGCCTGATCGAGAACAAGGGCCAGTTCGTCTCGACGCAGGGCGGCGACGTCACCCTCGAATACGGGAGCTTCGTCGCCGACGTTGCCACTCGCCTGGGCGTTGACCCTTCGACGATCTCCCAGATCCAGGCCTTCATCCAGCAGTCCTCGACGGAGCTCAAGCAGCGCCTGACGACGATGCAGAGCAAGATCGAGTCCACGCGAGCAACGCTCTCCCAGGCGCAGGCGGGCACGCTCACCCCGCAGGCGCAACAGAACCTCACGACTCTCGAAACGGATGCCGCCGCAGCTCCACACGACCATCGCGAGCCTCGGGCAGAAGATCGCGGGCATCCAGCCGAAGGCCCCCGCCCAGCTACAGAGCAAGTTGTCCGACCTCCAGGGCCGCCTGACCCAGCTCGACAAACGACTGGCGACCGTGCAGGGACAGGCCGCCGCGGTGCTCAAGGATCCGAGCCAGGCGAACATCATCAAGCTCGACCCGACGCTCGCCTCGCTTCAGACGCGCGTCACCAACCTGCTCAACCGTCAGGCGGTTCAGCACCCCGGCGAGGTCGTCGTGATGAAGTCCGACGGACTGAGCGGTCTCCAGGACCTCGTGAAGGCGCTGCGCAACCTCGGCTTCGTGCTGCCGGTGCTGGCGCTCGTGCTCTACCTGGCGGCCATCTACCTGGCGAAGAACTGGCGGCGGGAGGCACTGATCGCGGCCGGCGGCGGGATCCTGGCTGCCACGCTGCTCACCCTGCTGGTGAGGCGCGTGATCGGCAACGGGGTCATCGATTCGGTGGCGAGCTCCGACGCGGTCAAACCCGCCATCACCTCGGTCTGGAACATCATTTCCGCCGGGCTGCGCGAGCGGGCGCTGTTCGTACTGGTGATCGGGCTGGCGCTTCATCGGTGGGGGGCTGCTCGCAGGGCCCGGCTATCACGAGGTCGCCGTGCGGCGCTTCCTGGCGCCGTACCTGCGCGACCGCCCGGTTGTCGTCTATGCGTTCTCGCCTTCGTCTTCCTGATCTGGCTGGCGTTCCTTCCCACGATCAACAACATCGGTCAGGTCCTCATAGTCCTGGTTCTCGCCGGCTTGGCCGTGGTGGGCGTCGAGATCCTTCGCCGGCAGACGGCACGGGAGTTTCCGGACGCCTCAACGGCTCCTGACCGAACGCCGCGACCGTAGCGGGGAGTCGGCCGACCGAGAGAGAGGCAGCCGCGGTGACGCGCGCTACCGCGAGTGATCCGGGCGGTCAGACCGCCGCCGGGCTCCGATCGCGCTCTGCGGCCTCGACCGGCGGACCGGTCCGCTCCCAGTCCGGTCGCAAGGGCAGCCCGGAGCGTCCCTCGGAAGTGGTGCGGGCTCCAAGCACCTGGTGAAGCTCGATGCGGTTCAGGTCGAACCCGACCCGGGACGCCGCCATGTAGAGCCGCCAGACGCGGGCCCTCCGCTCACCAGCCTCGCGGACTGCCTCCTCCCAGCCGCGCTCCAGGTTCTCCCCCCACTCGCGCAGGGTCATCGCATAGTGCTCTCGGAGGTTCTCCTCGTGACGCACCTCGAAGCCGTGGTCGTGCATCGCCGAGATGATCGTGCCGGGGCCCTCCAGTTCGCCGTCTGGGAAGACGTAGCGGTCGATGAACTTCCCGGCTCGCCGGCGATCGAGGTTCGAGGGCCGCGTGATCGTGTGGTTGAGCATCCGGCCCTCCGGCCGCAGCTTCCCCGCCAGGAAGCGGAAGTAGGAGCCCAGGTTGCGAGCGCCGATGTGCTCGGTCAGGCCGATCGAGGAGACGGCGTCGAAACCGGATTCGGCGACGTCGCGGTAGTCGAGGAAGCGAACCTCGGCGCGCTCCTGAAGCCCGCGCTCGGCGATCGCCCGCTGCGCCCAGGAGGCCTGGGGCTCTGAGAGCGTCACGCCGAGGGCCTCGACGCCGTAGTGCTCGGCGGCGTGCATGACCATGCCGCCCCAGCCGGCGCCAACGTCGAGCAGCCGCTGGCCGGGAGCCAGGGCGAGCTTGCGGCAGACGAGGTCGAACTTCTCGGCCTGGGCCTCCTCGAGGGAGGCCTCCCGGGAGGGGAAGCAGGCACAGGTGTACGCCATCGAGGGCCCGAGAACGATCTCGTAGAAGCGGTTCGAGACGTCGTAGTGGTGGGAGATGACGGCGGCGTCGCGACCCTTCGAGTGGCGGACTCCACGTCGCCGGCGCGGCGGCGACTCCTCGGGAGGCACCGGCGGCCGCCGTAGGGCACCCGGGCCGATGCCGCGCAGGATCCGAAGCCGCTCGCTCCAGGGCACGGAGCGAGCGTGGGCGAGCAGCGCGTGGAGGGCGGCGTGGACGTCGCCGTGCAGCTCCAGGCGCCCCGGTCACGTATGCGCGAGCCAAGCCCAGCTCACCGGGCGCGGTGACGATGTAAGCGATCGCCTCGGGCCGCCGAATCTCCAGCACGGCCTCGGCGTCGGCGGGCCCGGCGCTGCTGCCGTCATAGGCCCTGAAGCCGACCGGGGCGCGCTCGTCGATCACTTTCTCGAAGACATCCGCTAGACGCAACACGTCACTCTCCCTTCACGCATTTCTCGTACAGGCCGAGCAAGCGACCATCCGGGTCGTACTTCCCCTTCAAATCGTCATAGGCGTCGCCGCCGTAGAGCCGGTGGAACTCGTCCTCCTCGTAGAACGAGTTCGAGTAGAGCGACTTGCGCCCACCGAGGTCGGCGACCAGCCGCTCGATCAACAGGTTGCGATCGTTCTCGCCGGCGCCCGGCCGGCGCTCGACCGCTCCCCAGAAGCCGAAGTTGACGTAAGTCGTCTCCGGGTCGAGCGCGTAGAGCGTCCACGGCACCCGGCGCTCTCGCAGGCGCATGCGGGCAGACCCAGACGGGCGCCATTCCGATCTCACGATGGAAGGCCTCCAGGAACTCGGCGGCTCGCTCGACCGGCACCTCGACGTCCTGGATCACCGGCTCACGGCCCGGCCGGCCCCTGAGCTCGTCGATCCTGGCGGTGATCCGGTGGCGACGCTCGAAGGCGACGATCTTCCAGTAGACGTCGCTGCGCAGCCAGCGCCGCGGCCAGAGACGCCGCAGGCGGGGCCTTTGCACCCCGAACGAGCGCGAGCACCAGAACCAGTCGGTGTCCCAGCGCCACAGATAGTCACGGATCGTCAGAGAGTCCTCGCGCTTGCGCGGGATCGAGCGGTAGTAGATCTGCTGGCCCGTGTAGTCGGAGCAGCAGGGCGCCTCGTCGACCATCGTCCCGAGGGAGAGGTAGTGGGCCCCGGGCGCGAACACGGTGCCGTCCATGAAGTCCACCGGCTCTCCCTTCCATGCGCCGGTCGCGGCTACCTCGGCCACGGCCGCGAAGTAGGCAGTGGATTCCCGGAAGGGTAGGTGCCGGAGCCGCACGTATGGCCGCACCGGCTCGAGCTCGATCCTCAGACGCAAGGCGTAGCCCAGTGTGCCGTAGGAGTTCGGGAAGCCGCGGAAGAGGTCGCTGTGCTCGCCGTCGGGCCGGGCGACGAGGATCCGCCCGTCGCCGGTCATCACCTCCAGTTCGAGCACCGACTCATGCGGGAAGGCCGTCGCGGAACGAGGATGACTCGATCCCCAGGCCGGTGACCGCGCCGCCGAGCGTGATCGTGCGGAGCTGTGGCACGACCAGCGGCATCATCGAGTGCGAGAGCGTCGCGTCGACCAGGTGCTCGTAGGTGGTCATTCCCTGCACGTCCGCCGTGCCGGCTTCCGGATCGATCGAGAGCACACCGTCGAAGCCGCTGACGTCGAGGCTCCGCGGAGGCGCTGCCGAGCGGGGGCGGAAGAGGTTCGAGGTGTTCTTCGCGAGCCTCACGGGAGCTCCCGGGGGAATCGCCAGGTACTGCTCGTGCAGCCGCTCGAGCCGGCGCCGGTATCCCGCGTCCGCCACGCCGACCGGGCCGGACTTCCTCGCGCTATCCACCCTCTCCTGCACCTGCGTCGCTGTCCGGCCCATCGCCTCCTCCGCCCTTTCCTCTCAGCTCCGGTGAGGGCTGAGCTCGAGCCCGGTCTCGGCGAGCCACCCGCGAATCGTCTCGTGCATCGCTCGGACCCCCACGATCGGCGCGGAGGGCTCGCTCCAGCTGCTCGGCACGAGCGCGAAGGGGTGGCTCTGCCAGCCGCCGAGCCCGCCGTGAGAGCCCATGAACTCCTCGAACGGGGCGACCTCATTCCGCTCGGGATCGAACATGCAGTTGACCAGGATGTCGGGGCAATGCGGAAAGCCGTCCGTCCGCCGCAGATGATCGGCTGAGGTCGATCCGAAGTGGTGGAGTGGGTCCTCGCCCTTCACCGAATCGTCGCGAAGCCGTCGGGTTCCCCGCGCGCCCAGGACCACGGGTCCGTCGCCCTCGCTTCGGACCATGATGAAGCCGATACCGGGGTGCTCGACCAGCGCGCCGATCAGCCGGGGATGCATCGCCTCGATCTCCTCCAACGTCATCCGATGCTCGCGCTCCGGCAGCGAGATCAGCCCGAGTCCTCCGGAGGCCAGCACCACGGCGCCCCGG
Organism: uncultured Solirubrobacterales bacterium; assembly: GCA_963695675.1. Taxonomy (GTDB): domain Bacteria; phylum Actinomycetota; class Thermoleophilia; order Solirubrobacterales; family 70-9; genus DASUPK01. The sequence continues at coordinate 3,887 of CAVOGY010000005.1, read as the reverse complement.
TCCGCGGCCTCTCCGCGCTCCTGCTCGGTGGCCTCCCTGTTCGAGCCGAGGACCACCTGGCCGTCGACCATTCGATCGCGGGTCGCTCGGGCCAGGATCCTGCCGCCCGCATTGTCTTCGTCGCGAGCGTCGGTGAGGGCGCCGCCGACCATGCTCAGTCCCTCATCCGACGGCGCGGGGGCGAAAACCTCGCCGTCGGCCAGTGCGGACTGGACCAGTCTCCTTGAGCTCGACGCCGTAGCGCTGCCGAAAGGGTCGTCCCTGGCTCTGTCCGTGGTCCGAGAGGACCACCAGGTGATAGGGGCGAGGCGCCTGCTCGACGGCGCGCTCGAGCCGGGCGAGTTGGGCGTCGTGCTGCTTGAGCACTGCGAAGGCATCGGGCTGCTCCACCCCGGAGTGGTGAGCGACCTCGTCGTAGCCGACGAAGGTCGAGTACACGACCGGCACCCCCTCCACGATGTCCCCCATCAGCGTCGCGACGTTCAGGTCCCGCATCACCACGGTGATCGCCCCCCGCATCAGGGGGTAGGGGCCACCGCGGTTGACGTGCTCCTCGCCGCGCTTCCGCTGCCGCCGGGCGGCGCGCAGTTCCAGAACGACGTCCCAGAGGTAGAGGGCGATCGTGCGCATGAAGCCGTAGGGGTCGGCGAAATAGGCGAAGTACTCACCCGACCCGGAGCGCTTCCGGTCGCTGATCGCACTCATCGTCGCCGAGCAGCGTTGCGCATCGCCGGAGAACATGTTCCCGCGACTGGCGCCATCCACCGCCAGCAGACCGCCGCCGTCGGAGCGGCGCCGTTCGAGCTCGGAGGCGTCCTTGCGGTGGTTCGAGACCATCGTTCGCCCGCTCTCCTTCTCGTACCAGCGAAAGGCCGGCATATCGTCGTTGCTGCCCAACAGCAGCCCGGCCTGGCTGGCACCCGTTTGAGAGGAGAGGTCGCACTCCCAGTGGATGATCCGATGGCTGCCCCGCTCCAGCCAGCGAGCCATGGTCGGCGCGTATCCGTCGCGCAGCGCTCGCCGCAGCACCGGCTCGGCGAGGCCGTCGATCTCGAACAGGATCACGCCAGGGACCTCGGTGCGATTCGCCTCCCGCACCCTGCGCGCGCGGCGGCGAATGATCCGCAGCTGGCGCGCGTCGTCATCGAAGCTGAGGGCAGGCGTAAGGACCATGAGCGCCACCGACAGGACGAAGGCGACCGCAACCGCGCCCGCAAAGGGGGGCGCGGTCCCGTCGACCAGGTCGATGGCGATCGAGACGATCACCCCGTTCAACAGCAGCGAGCCGAGGCCGAAGGTGAGGACGGTGAGAGGCAGTGTCAGCCGGATCAGCACCGGCCAGAGAAAGGCGTTGAGCAGCGCCACCAGGGCGGTTGCCAGGAAGGCGGCGCCGAAGCTGGGTAGGTCGATCCCGGGAAGAAGTCCTACCGTCACCCAGAAGACGAGACCCACAAGAACCCAGAGGACGAGACCGCGCACGGCAATCCCGGCAGCGCGTCGGATGCCCTGCGACACCTGCATCAGCCCCCTCTTCCCGCGGACAGGGTGGTCGCCTTCAGTGGCTGACGTTGGTCTGGACGCGCTTTCGCTCAGTGGGGCTGACCGGGCCCTTTACCTCCAGGGTCTTGACCGCATCCGCGATGTCCTCCACCAACCGGTCGACCAGTGAGCGGCTCAGATTCACCTTGACGAGCGCGCGCATCATCTTCACGTCCTGGGCATCCGGGGGCATGGTGTACGCGGGCACCATCCAGCCCCGCTCGGCAGATAGCTGAAAGGCGATGTCGAACTCGTCGTACGGCTGCTCGTCCGCGAGGTTGAAGGCCACGAGCGGAAGCGTCTCGTCGCCCTCGCCGATGATCTGAAATGGGCCGATCTCGGCGATGTCGGCGGCGAGCTCCTCCGCGTTCTGCTGCATGATCTCCATGATCACCCGGTAGCCCGCCTTGCCGAAGCGGACGAAGTTGTAGTACTGGGCGAGCACCATCGCGGAGCCTGTAGAGAAGTTGAGGGTGAAGGTAGCGTCGGTCTTCCCGAGGTAGTTCTCGTTGAAGACCAGGTCCTCGGCGAGATCGGACTTCTCGCGGAAGATCAGCCAGCCGATTCCCGGATACACCAGGCCGAACTTGTGCCCGGAGGCGTTGATCGAGCGAACCTGCTCGAGCCGGAAGTCCCACTTCGAGTCGGGGTAGAGAAACGGCCAGACGAACCCGCCGCTCGCGCCGTCGATGTGCATCGGGATGTCCAGCCCCTTCTCGTCGCGAATGCCGACCAGCAGCTCGTTGATCCCGACGACGTCGTCGGCGTGACCGGTGAAGGTCGTTCCGACCACGGCCGCGACGCCGATCGTGTTCTCATCGAGGTGGGGCTCGACGTCCTCGGGTCCGACCGTGTACTTGCCGGGTTGCAGCGGGACGATCCGCGGCTCGACGTCGAAGTAGCGGCAGAACTTCTCCCAGACCACGTGCACGTCCCCGCCGAAGACGAGGTTCGGCTTGTCCGTGGGCTCGCCGGCCGCCTCCCGGCGCTCGCGCCACTTCCACTTCAGCGACAGCGCGCCGAGCAGGATCGCCTCCGACGAGCCCTGCGTGCGGGCGCCGGTCGTTTCCCCGGGCGCATTGAAGAGCTCCGCGAGCATCCTGATGCAGCGCTGCTCGATCTCCGCGGTCATCGGGTATTCGGCGTGATCGATGAAGTTCCGGTCCAGGTTCTCGTCGATCACCACGCGGGCCTCCGGCTCCATCCAGGTGGTGACGAAGGTCGCCAGGTTGCGCTCGGGGATTCCCTCGACCGCGAGCTCGTTGGTGACCAGCCGCATCGCGGCTATGGGGCTCATCGCGGTCTCCGGGATCGCGTCCTGGGGCGCGTCCACCGTCAGCCAGGAACCCGGCCGGCGCCTCGTCGAGTTGATCCGTGAACTTGTTCGTCTCGGTTGCCATCAGGCGGTTGCCGCGCGAGCCGGTCTCGCCAGGATCAGCAGACAGAGGAGGACGGTTGCGTCGATGAGAAGCAGGACGAGCGCGATCCAGGGCTCGTCCGAGAAGAACATGATCGCGGCCACGACGTGGCCGGCCACCGAGATCAGCCCGATCCACAGCGCCCACAGCCTGCCCATCAACACGCCCGGTGCCGCGGCCAGCTGGATCAACGCGACGACTAGCATCAGCCAACCCTCAGGTCTCGTGTCGCCGACCAGCCAGGAGGCGGTGGTGATGAAGATGTGCGAGTCGGCGAGCACCGAGATCGCGTAGAACAGGTTGAGCAGGCCGATGGTGAGCAGCCAGCCGCTCGCAATGAGGGCCTCGCCGACGACGGGGAGCCGCGCACGAGCGACGTACTCGAAATTGTTCGGGTTAGCGGTTGCGGTCGGCAATTGCGGCTCGACTCGGCCAAGAGCGAACCTGACGCGGGCGAACCTTATCGTCATCCCGATCGGGTGAAATCGCAGACGGCCGACTGATGCGCTTCGGCCGAAGGGTCCGGGCGAACGGAATCACTCTCACCTCAACCGGGTGATGCGGCGAGTGCCGCGCACACGCAACACTGGGGCGAACGGAACCCACGAAGCAATCGAGTCAAGGAGGACTTGAAATGCCACCAGGACGAGACAGACGTCAGCGCAGACGACGCGCCGCCGCGATCGGCGGGGCCGCCATAGCCGCCAAAAAGCACCATGACGCCAAGCAAGCCGAGCAGGAAGAGGAGGCGGCAGCATCACAGCAGGCTTCGCCGGGCGACCCCGGCCAGGCAGCCGAGCCCGCTGCAGCCGGCGGCCTGACCCCCGAGGCGATGGAGCAGCTCAAGCAGCTCGGCGAGCTTCACGAGCAGGGCGTGCTCTCAGACGAGGAGTTCGAGCGCGAGAAGGCGAAGCTGCTGGGTTCCGCCTG
>CAVOGY010000004.1:0-5051 GCA_963695675.1 uncultured Solirubrobacterales bacterium | reverse complement strand
CCAGCCTCGCGGAGATCCTCCTCCCCTGCCTCGATGCCGTGGCTCCTCGGTCGGTCGTCGAGATCGGCGCCGGTCGGGGGGAGTTCACCCGCGAGCTGCTCGACTGGGGCGCCGGCTCCGGGGCGAGGATCACGGCGATCGAGCCCGAGCCGCGCGCCGGAGCTGCTGGCGCTGAGCGAGGCCCATCCCGAGCTTGAGCTGGTTCGAGAGCCGAGCCTCGAGGCGCTGAGCCGGTTGCCCGTGGCCGACGCGGTGATCATCGACGGCGATCACAACTACTACACGGTCAGCGAGGAGCTGCGCCTGATCGAGGAGAGCGCGGGGGAGGCGACCCTGCCGCTGCTCGCCCTCCACGACGTCGGCTGGCCGCATGCCCGCAGGGACACCTATTACGCGCCGGAGCGGATCCCACCCGAGCACCGCCAGCCGCTCGCGCGCGACGCGATGGTCGCGCCGGGGGAGCCGGGCGTCGCCTCGAGCGGCCTGCGCTACGCCTGGGCCGCCGAGCGGGAGGGCGGGCCGCGCAACGGGGTGCTGACCGCGATCGAGGACTTCATGGAGGAGCGGGAGGGGCTGCGGCTCGCCCTGGTGCCCGCCTACTTCGGCCTTGGCCTGCTCTGGGCCGAGGAAGCTCCCTGGGCCGCCGCGGTGGCTGAGATCGTCGCGCCCTGGGATCGCCACCCGGTGCTCGAGCGGCTGGAGGCGGATCGCGTCCGCGGCATCGTCGATCGGGTCCGCCTCGAACGCCAGCAGGAGCTGCTGCGGGCCCTGCTGCGCTCGCGAGCGTTCGGGGTCGCCGAGCGCCTCTCGCGGCTGCGCCACCGCGGGGCGCCGGTCGTCTCGCGCGCCTGGGTGAGGCGCGTGCTCGGCGAGTAGCTCCGCTCTAGGCCCCGGACGCGCTCTCGGCCTCAGGGCGCTCCGAGGCAGCCGGCTGGAAGCTCGGCACCGGGCCTGACCACGCCCTCACCGAGCTGGCGGCCGGCCGGCTTGCGGGGGTGGCGGATCCTGCGGAAGAGCCGGCCGAGCGCACGGACGGGCGCGGTCAGGCGCCAGCTTCGGCTCTGCCGCATGGCGTCGAAGTCCTCCGCCAGGCGGGTGATGTGGTGCTGCGCGGCTCGAAGCTGAAGACGGGTCGCGTCGGCCTCGGCCTCTGCGCGCCGGGCTCGCTGGCGCCAGTCCTGGGAGCGCCCGTCCTCGAGGACGTCGCTCCACTTCTCCGCGACCTTCATGTGGGCGGCGATCCATCCCTCGGGGTCGCCGATCAGGCCGAGGGAGTGGTGGTGGATCAGGCGGGTGTCGATCGTGACCACCTTCTTGCCGGCCGCGCGGGCCTGAAGGCAGATGTCGAGGTCGTACCCGTGGAGCCGCCCGATCGACTCGTCGAAGCGAAGCTCGCGGACCGCCCAGGGGGACATCGCGATCAGCACGCCGTCGAGCGAGTCCACCTCGCCGGTGCGCGCGTAGTCGGGATGCTTCTCGTGCCAGGAGAGGCCTGGGATCTCACCGCCCCCCATCTCCTCGAAGCGGTGGGTGTAGCTGGCCCAGGTCGATCGAGCCCTCCCACCAGGCGATGCTCCGGACCCCGACCGCGCCGCCGCAGCCCGCGAGCGCGACCTCCGGATCGCGGAAGGCCTGGCGCACCTTCTCGCAGAGATCCGGGTCGACCAGCTCGGCGTCCTGATGGACGAGGATCAGGGCCTCGAGGCCATCGAGCCGGCTCGCCTGCTCGCGGAGGAGGTTGTAGGCGCGGAAGATCGACCCGGCATCGCGAAAGACGAGGACCTCGGAGTCATCCTCGGCGGCGAGCCGGATCCCGGGCTCCGCGCAGCGCTCGTAGGTATGCGCGTCTGTGATGGAACAGCCGAAGGCGATCATGGCTTGCGTGGGTGAGCTGGCCCAACTGTAGGCGCTCCCATCACCTCCTCGAACGCCCGCGTCCACTCGCCGTAGGTCTTGCAGGCCTCGCCGCGGTCGTCGCCGCAGTCTCTGAGCGGGGTCGTCCAGTACTCGACGTCCTCGAACAGGTCCTCGTCGGCCGCCCGGTAGTTGTCGCAGTGGGCTCCGATCAGATTGCAGGCGCGCTCGTTGGCCGGCGCCTGCCCCGTGTGTACGGCGATGGCGGCGTTCGCCTCGGGCCCGAGAACGTGGTTCATCCACAGATACATGCAGTTCGGATGGCGGGCCTGCGAGCTCACCATCCAGGTGTCCGAGAGTCCCGTCGCGCCCTCCTTCGGCACCACCGCGTCCGCCTTGACTCGCTCGCTGCGCAGCAGGTTGGCTGTCGCGAGCGACCCGGTGCCGGCGACGATCGCGCCCCTGGCGAAGGCGTTCGCGTCATCAAGGGGGCCGTGCCAGTAGCGACCGATGAAAGGCCTCTGCTCTCGCAGCAACTCGATCGCCGCGTCGAACTGCTCCTGGTCGAGCTCGTAGACGTCATCGATTCCGAGGTCCGGCTCATGCTTGCGCAGATAGAGGGCGGCGTCGGCGATGTACATCGGATCGTCCGGGGCAGTGACCCCTCCGGGGTATCTGGAGGCGAGCTCCGGATCGAAGATCAGGTCCGAGGACACGGCGATGTCGGGTTCCCTCTTCACCTCCCGGGGCTTCCAGATCAGCAGGTTGGCGGTGCGGCCGATCGGGACGCCATAGGTGACGCCATCCACCGTGTTTGCCGGCAGGTCCTGGAGGGCCGGGAAGACGTCGGCGTAGTTCGGTAGCAGGTCGGTGTTGAGCGGGTCGACGAGGCCGTCGGCGATCAAGGCACCGCCGGCGTCGCCGCGGGCCGAGACGCCGTCATATCTGCCGCTGCGCATCAGGCGGCCGACCCGGCCGGGAGAGGAGGCGACGGTAGTGGTGACGTCGCAGCCGGTCCGCCGCTCGAACGGGGCGACCAAATCGGGCTCGGCTTTCTTCGAGCCGTCCGCGGCATAGCCCGGCAGGGCGACCAGGTTCAGCCGGCCCTCGGGTGCGCCGAGCCGCTGGAGCGCTCCCGCGGGTGGTCCGCTGCTCCCCCCGCATCCTTCGAGGGCGGCGAGCATGACCGCGATCGCGATCGCGGCTGTTGCTCTCACGGGTGGCGCAAGCGCGGAGATGATCACGAAGGGTGCCAGTACTTATCCCCTACCTACTACTGCGGCTTCTCCCGACTTCTTCGCAACTTAAAGCAGGATGGCGTTATTAATTAGCTAGCAGAGTGGAAACCCGAGGGCCCGGCGCCATGCGACCGCGCTCTCAAGGAAGGAGATTCTTGTGAGTAGTGGAGATCGTGCCCTTGGGACATGGGGACGCCTGCGTTGGGTGGGGCTCGCGGCGCTGGTTGCCGCCCTCGGCCTCTGCCTGATGCCCGGCGTCGCCGCCGCGAAGAAGAAGAAGGACACCGTCAAGGTCATGACCCAAAATCTGTACTTGGGCTCTGATCTCACCAGGGCCGTCGCCGCCGCGGCTGAGGGTGAGGGCGTCCCCGGCCCGGAAGGTCAGGCCGAGCGGCTGAGGGCGTTCGATGACTTCGCAAACCAGGTCGGCTTCATTTTGAAGAACGTCGAGGCGAACGACTTCAACATCCGCGCACAGACGATCGCGAAGCAGATCAAGAAGAACAAGGCCGACCTCGTCGGCCTGCAGGAGGCCGCCCTATTCCGGCTCGAGATCCCGACCGACGGCGGGGCGCCTGGCGGGCTGAATCCGACCGCCTCGTTCGCGACCGTGCCGTTCATCGACTACATCGACGTGCTGCTCAACGCGCTCAACAAGAAAGCGCTGACCAAGAAACAATGCAAGAGCAAGGGCCTGAAGGGCGATAAGTGCTACCGGGGCTATTACCTGGCGCCAGCCCCGGTGGAGGCGGACATCGAGTTTCCCGGCGATTTCGACAACAATCCGGGGCCCAACGGCATCGGGGGTGAGGGCCCGGCGTTCAATGCCACGACCGGGTTCCCGCCCTGCGATAACAAGGGGCCCACGGAGACCAATCCGGGCGGCGACGACACCGGAGTCGAGCTCGGCGATCCTGGGCCTCCGAATCCGTTCAATCTCGAGAGGGATCCCGTCACCGGCCAACCCACTCCGTGGGACTGGAACGGAGACAGCAGCTCGAACACCGCACAAGGTGGGACGCGTAACTGTGGTCCGGACACGCTCTCGGGCAACTTCGACACCCCCCCGCCGCCGTCCGGTGGGTTCCAGTACGCGTCCGATTGCCCGGACAACAACCCGATCAACGGAGAGTCGACAGGGGCGGACGACAAGAGCGACACGACGAGCAGCTGTATTTTCCATGGAATCGACGGCGACGCGCGCTTGACCATGCGCGACGCGATCATCGCCCGGAAGGGCGCCGGCGTGAAGACGTCGAACCCGACCCTCGGGCACTACAGCGATGCGAGCACGCTGAAGATTCCGGTGTTCGGCGGGGCGGCAGCGGTCGAATTCACGCGGGGCTGGGCTGCCGTGGATGCAAACGTGCGTGGCAAGAAGTTCCATTTCGTTGACACGCATCTGGAGTCGGTATCGACCGGCACCTTCCGCGAGGACCAGGCCTCTGAGCTGGTTGCCCCGGGCGGTCCGGCGGGTCAGCCCAACACGGTGGTGGTCGGCGACCTGAACTCAGATCCGTCGGTCCAGCCGGGCAGCGATCCGAACGCGGACGAAGTCTCGAACATCGCGTTCAACAGGATTGCGGCAGCCGGGTTTACGGGGCTCACGGGGCCAGCCAATACCGATGGTCACGCCGAGATCCTCAACAACCCGAACGACAACACGTTCACCAAGAGGATCGACTGGATCCTCACGAACAATCCGAGCATCAGGATGAAGAAATCGTTCGTGCTGAATAAGTTCGCGAACGGGCTGTGGGGCTCCGACCACGGTGGAGTCCTCAGCGTCCTGAAGGTCCCGGGCGGCAAGAAGAAGTAGCCCGGAGAGCATCCGAAGTTCCGAGAGGCCGGGGCCGAGCGCCCCGGCCTCTCTCGTTCTCGGCCCGTTCTCGCCGGGACGCTAGGCTGGTTTGGCCGCCCAGGGCTGTACAATCACCCACGGATCTGCCACAATCCCAC
>CAVOGY010000003.1:0-208566 GCA_963695675.1 uncultured Solirubrobacterales bacterium | reverse complement strand
TCGTTGATCGGCTCGATCGCCTCGGTGGCGGTCGGCGTGCGGGTGCTGGCCGCGGTCGGGGTGAGCTCGACGGGCATAGCGTCCACACTGCGGGGCGGAGACGAGCTCGGCTTCCTCGTCGACGCCCACCAGATCAGCCACACCCCCTTCCTTGGGCACTCAGTGGACCGACGCGCTCACCGGCGCGCTGTACAAGTTCGCCTTCGCCGGCCAGATGGGGGTGCTCGACTCCCCGGATCTGGTGCTGCGGATCACCCAGGCAGGGATCGCGGTCGCCGGGCTCGTCTTGCTCGCGACCGCCGTCTACGAGTTGGCCGGGCCGCGGGCCGCGGTGATCGCCGCCTGGGTGCTCGCGTTCGAGCCGAGCAACGTCTTCTTCTCGACGCTGCTGCACAAGGAGCCGAACCTGCTGCTCGCGGGCGGCCTGGTCGCCTTCGGCGGCGCGAGCATGTGGAAGAGCGCCAGGCTTCAGTACCTGTGGCCGATCACGCTCGGCTGTCTGGTCGCCGTCGCCACCAGGCCGTACGCGGGCTGGTTCCTGATCGCCGCCGGCGCGGCGATCACCCTGCACGTCGGCATCCGGGCGCGGACGGAGGGCGCGAGATCGCTCACCCTGGTGGCGCTGGTCGTTCTGCTCGGCGCGATCTCCGCGCCGACCGTCTGGGAGGCCTCGACCCACGAGAGCCTGCAGACAGAACCTCCAGTCATCCCAGAACGCGAACGCATCCGACAACTCCAACCTCAGCCTCGAGAGGGTGGACTTCTCCACCCGGGGGGCGATCATCGTCAACCTGCCGAAGCGCATCGTCGACGTGACGACCCGCCCCTACCCGTGGCAGCTCGGCAATACCAGCCAGCAGCTCGGCCTGCTCGGCACCATCTTCGCCTTCACCTGCTTCTGGCTGCTCGCCCTCGAGCTCTGGCGTGCCCGCGGCCACGTCATGGATCGGGCGGGACCGCTGGTCTACGTCGGCTTCTTCACGCTGATCGCGTACTCGCTTTCCGCCGGCAACGCCGGGACGGCGTTCCGGTATCGGATGCACATCGTGGCCCTGGCGATCTGCCTGCTCGTCGTGCTCAGGGAGCTGCGTCTGCACCCGGCCGCCGCGCCGGCGCCGGCCCGTGCCCCAGGCAGGGAGCCGCGCCCGACGCCGAGCCTCGCCGGCGCCTAGACGGATCAGCTCTCGCTGTACGGTGAGCTGCCATGAGCGGTCCCGGCGCGTCGGTGACCGTCGTCATCCCGGTCTGGGACGACTACGTCGAGTTCCTCGCCGACGCGGTCGAGAGCGTCAGGCGGAACGCGCCGGAGGCGCCGATCGTGGTGGTGGACAACGCCTCCTCGACGGCGGTTCCGGAGCTCGAGGGCTGCGAGATCGTCCGCTCGCCCGCGGCGGCTCAGCGCCGGGCGCGGCGCGAAACCTGGGCCTCGAGCGAGTCGCCACCGAATACGTCGCTCTTCCTCGACGCCGACGACATGCTGCTCGAGGGGACCCTGGACTTCCTGCACGGGCGGATCGCCGCCGACGCCGGCCTGTCGATCTGCGCGACGCTCGATCCTCGACGGGGCGACCGGCGAGCGACACCGCGCCCCGCGGCGCTTCGCTCGCAAGGCTGGCGCGGTGGCCCCGGGCCTTCGCCCTCGCCGACTCCGTCTGGTCGCTGCTGCCGATCCAGGGGTGCGCGATCATGCGCACCGAGCAGGTGCGGGAGGCCGGCGGGTATGCCGACGCGCGATCTGCGGCGATGACTGGGTCCTGGCCGTCTCGCTCGCCTGGCGCGGCCGGGTCGAGGTCTCAGATCGGCTCGGCCGCTACTACCGCTCCACCGAGGGGTCGATCGCGGGCCGGCCGTGGACCCGGCGGAGCTTCGCGCAAACGCGCGACTGCGTCCGCGAGCGGATGCGACTCGACCCCGCGGTGCCCGGCTGGGCGCGCGCCCTGCTGCCGGCGATCGCCGCCCTCCAGCTCGTCGCGATCCATCTGGCGAGGCCGCGTCTACCTGCGCCGCGCGCAGCGCTCGGCACGGGGGCCCTCGAACATCCGTTGAATTTCGCCGCTCGGGCTCAACTTCCTGCCTTGATGCGCCAGTATTGCCCTAGACAGGCCGCGGGACATGGGTTAGACTCGCCGCGGCAGTCAAGGGACTGACCTTGACCTTAGGGGCGGAGGAGGCATAGCGTGTCGAGCAACTGGAGAAGGACCGTTCGCTCGTGCAAGACGTACAGTATCTCCTTTCCGGCTGCTCGTAGTGAGGGCCTGCTCGTCGAGACCGTCGGACGACGAGACGGTCGTCTACGACAGCGAGAGCAAGGAGGCTCACTGCCTGAAGCCGCTCGCGTCGGTCGGTCTTTACTCACGCAGACGGCAGGACATCGGTGGAGGAGATCGCCACCCTCGCCGAGGGACGCCTCGCGTGAGCCGGTCACGGAGGCTCAGGTTCAGGAAGCGATCGCCCAGCTCGAGCGTCCGCGCTGCTCGACACGCCCGCTGGTCGGTCCCACGAACGGGCTCTCCCGGCGCCAGATGATCGGCAAGAGCGCCGCCGCGGCAGGCGCGCTTGGCGGGCGCCTCGCTGATCACCAGCATCCTCGCACACGGCCGCAGGGTCGACTCCGGCATCCCTCCCGGCTGCGCGGGATGCAGGGGGAACCCCGACTGCGCCACGGCGCCGACCACCGGGGATCCGGCCACTGCTGCCAGACGAGCGGACAACACTGCAATGCAACGGCTGCTGTTGCGTGGTCGACGACAACTCCTGCCACGCCTGCGTGCTCAACGGCTGACGGTCTGCACGGTGCAGTGCGACCTCGAGTCGGCGGCTGCCCGGACCGACACTTGCCCACTGGGCACCTGCTGCTCGCCGTACGCGACCGCCTGCCCTAGGCGACTACGCGGCCCTGCCCGAACCGCTTCCTAGGCGATGGGTGCGTCGGCGCGTGGCTGATGCCCTCGTGGCCCCGCTCGCGATCGTCGTCCGGATGAGCGCCTCGATCGCCAGGCGGCCGCAGACGGTGGTGCTCGCGATCGTGCCCTCCGGGCTCACGATCACCGCCGCGGGCGAATCGTGGACGTCGTAGGCGTGGAGGACCTCGGTCGCCTGGTCGATCTCGGCCTGAGCCCGGGTCCTCCTCGATCGCATCCACCAGGGGGAGATCGCCGCCGTGCGCCTCGCGCGCGCGGTCGTAGCGCTCGACCGTGCTGATCCCGACGAGGGCCACGCGTGAGCCGGTCGGCCGCGATCGCCTGCAGACGGCGAAGGTCCGGCAGCATCACGCTCGCACGGGCCGCAGCCGGCCACTGTGAAGACCAAGGCGACCGGTCGCCCGCGCGACAGGAGCGACGGAGAGCGTCATCGTTCCGCCTTCGCCGTCCGGCACGGAGAACTCCGGGGCCAGCGTTCCGACGCGCAGACCGGTCGGGATTCGGCCCAGCCGCGCCTGGGCGTCTCGAGAGCTCGCGTCCGCAAGCGCCGGTTCTCGAGCCATATCGGGACCGCGGCCGCGAGAAGCGCGAGGCGGCGATGCTCGGCCGCCGATCGCGACGAGCTCGGCGGCGCCGCGATCGCGTGATCCAGGAATCGATCGCCGGACCCGGGCCCCATCCGACCGACGATGCCCGCCACGGCCGCCAGCGCGATGTTCCGCGCGAGCGTCGTCGTGCCCGCCGGGGCCGAATGGATCGCGCCGAAGCAGTTGCAGTCCGGCGCCTCGCCCTTGCGCAGCGCGTTGGCGATGCCGGCGATGAAGGCCAGGAGGAGCGCGAGCGCCCCGACGGCGCCCCACTGGGCAGTCGGGCGGAAGACGAGCGCGATCGCGACGGCGAGCTCGGCGAACGGGCAGCGCGGTGCCGAGGACAGCCGCGGCGCGCTCCGGCACGCCGAAGCCGACCAGCGACGCACGCGAGCCAGGCAGATCGAGAAGCTTGCCCACCGCGGCCGTCGCGAAGACCGCCGGCCAGCACTACTCGCAGCTGCGAGGACGACCGTATCCATTCCCGGTCAAGATTAGCGGGTGGCCAATCCCGCCTCGTGGCGAGCCGGGCCGCGCTGCGCCTATCATGGCGCGATGCCTGACGGGACCGACGCAACGCGCACGATCACGCGGATGCGCTCGTACGCACGACCACCCACGGTCATGAGTACCGCACTCCGTGACGCGCCGATGGTCGGACATGGAGCTCGGCATTCGAGGCGTTCGGCGTCGGGATGGTGATCGTCGCTCCGGCAGAAGTCCTGGCTCGCGTCCGCACGATCCTGCCGCCCGGCTCGCAGGAGAAAGAGCCGGCCGACGACGACCAGCTCTTCCTCATGCAGGACAGGAGAACGGGGTCGTATCGCGTGGTGCAGGGCGGAGCACTCCGTCTCCGGCAGCGCCGACCTCCAGATCGCGCTCGAGGTCCTCGACTCCCGACTGCGGGCAGCACATCGCGCTCGACAGGCCCCTGATCACATCTTCGTTCACGCCGGCGTCGTCGGGTACGCGCGGCCGGGCGATCGTGATTCCCGGCGCTAGCTTCAGCGGCAAGACCACGCTCGTCGCGGAGCTCGTTCGCGCCGGAGCGACGTACTACTCGGACGAGTATGCGGTGCTCGACGACGGCCGGACTGGTTCATCCGTACACGAAGCCGCTCTCGATCCGCTCGAACGGATGGCGGCCGCAGGTCGATCACGCAGTCGAGGCGATCGGGGGCACAGCGGGCGTTAGCCGCTCCCGATCGGGCTCGGTGGTCCTGACTCCCTACTCGCCCGAAGCGCGGTGGGAACCCCGGCGCCTTTCATCCGGGGAGGCCGTCCTCGCGGTACTCGAGAACACGATTCCGCTCAGGAGCGACCGGAGCAGGCGATGTCGGCGATCACGATGGCGGTGAACGGCGCGCTCGTGCTGCAGGGGGAGCGGGGCGAGGCGGCCGCGGTCGCGCCAGATTTACTCGCCACGCCTGCAGCGAGATCAGCGCTTCCTCCGCCTAGCTCTTCCGAACCTGCCGCCGAGCTCGTCGCCAGGCCCGGAACCCACGCGGCGCGCGCCGCAGCAGCCAGAATGGCCGGCGCACGTAGGCGAGTGCGAGCTTGCCGCCGGCTCTCTGCGGCGGGCGGGCGCCAGTGAACGATGAACTCGCGTGGCGGAAGAGCTTGCGCCAGACGATCGCGGCGCGCGTGCCGCATCGATCGGCGCGAGCGAGCTGCTCGAACCCGAGCGCGACCGGCGGCGGCGTCGTCGCGCGGAGCGCGACCTCGACCGAGCCGACGGCGGGAAGGCCGAGACGGTCCGCGAGGGCGGCACCCTCCGGCAGGAGGCGAAGACCGGCGCGCGAACGCATCTTCCGCGGCGCCCAGCTGCGTCGCCAGTCCCGCCGCCTCTCGCCACAGCGGCTCGTCGAACCGGGCTCAGCGCCCGCTCGACGTGAACGAGTCGGCCTTCCCGACCTCGGCCCGTGCTGCGCGGCGTGCAGCACGACGTGGAGCAGACGGGCCGGCGGCGCGAGCGCCTCGGCAGGCTTCGCCGCCGCCGTGGAATCGTCTCGGCGGATCCGGCGAGGATCGGCCAGGCCGTCTCGGCGTCGACCTCGATGCCGATCAGGCACCGGTGGAGATCGAGGTGACTCCATCCGCCGCGCCGGAACCATGGACCCCGTGCTCGAGCCACCACTCCGGAAGCTGCCGGCTCTCATCCTGGACGCGCTTGAAAGCCGAGCTCGCTCAGGACCTCGTCGGCGGCGCCCTCGTCACCGGGCCGCAGCAGCAGGTCCGAGTCGAGGTACGCGACCGCGTCGTCGGTCGTGTACAGCCATCCCGTCAAGCGACGGTCCCTTGAGCACCAGCGCCTCGACGCCGGCGGCCCGGAAGGCCTCGAGCACCTTCGCCGTCGCGGCGTCGATTCGGAGCCGGCGGGCGGCCGCTTCGAGGCGTGCCGACCTTCCGGCGTTCGCCTCCTGATTGCCGTCGGTGCCTCGCGGAGCCGATGAATCGCCTGGTGCGCACGGATGGACCCGCAGAGTAGCCCGCCAAAGAGGCGACGGTGATCGAGCGACCGGGACGAGGCGGATGCGATCGCCCGCTGCTGTTCCGCGAGCTCCCTTGAGCAAGCAGGTCTGCCGCTTTGGGGGGTTGACGCTGCGTGAGGCCTCTCACTCGGCGCCGATCTCCTGGCAGATCTCAACCCTGAGTCGAGCTCGCGACCAGACGAGCTGGACGGCTTCTCGGACGATCTCCCTCGGGCAGCTCCGCGGAGGGAGGCACCTCAACTACGCCGGACGCCACTTCCTTAGAGTTTCCCTCCAGATTCAAGTCCTGTTTCAACCTCGATGCACCGCTCTCTCAAGAAGATCCGGTAAGCACTGGCGCGAGAGGAAGAATCCGTGTCCGCTTCGAAGCGTTGCGGCAGGTGATCCGCCTGGGGACGCTCCGTCAGGATCAGGACCCGCAACTCCCCGTCTGCCGCTGTCTCACTATGCGCCGCGATCATGGTTTCGGGACCACGGTGAAGCTGAAGAAGAAGCTCTGAGGCGCTGAAGGCCCCCATATCATGACCGGAGTCATGACCGGAGCCGCAGATCCGCTGGATTGAGACTTAGGGATCTGCCGCGGGTGGGAATGGTCCGCCCGCGCCCGCGCCGCCGCGGTTTCCAAGTGGACTCAGCCCCTTGCTCCGGGCGAGTAGAGCGGCAGAGCATCAAGGAGGCGACACTGTGACTCATGACCCCGCGGGGCGCGATGTAATCGATCTGGAGCTAATTCTCGAACGTGTTCGCGCGAAGGTATGAGTCGAGAACCGTACGGGTTGGGCCGACTTCCCGAAGCTGCCCGGACTGGAGCCACATGACCCGGTCACAGGTACCGGCGATCTGGTCGAGGTCATGGCTGACGAAGATCACGGTGCGGCCGGCCTCCGAGAGCTTGCGGATCTCGTCGAGGCAACGGCGCTGGAACTCCGCGTCGACGACCGCGAGCACCTCGTCGAAGAGGTAGATGTCGGCGGGAAACAGGACCGCGGTTGCGAACGTAGAGGCGCGAGAGCATCCCAGAGGAGTAGCGCTTGACCGGCGTGTCCATGTGGAGCTCGAGCTCGGCGAAGGCCGCGATTCGCTCCAGGCTCTCATGGATCTGCTTCCTGGGTATACCGATGCTGGCGCCGAACAGGGTGACGTTCTCCCAGCCTGTGAGTTCCGCGTGAAACCCTGTGCCAACGGCGAGCAGCGGAAGCACCCGGCCCCGGACGACGAGCCAGCCCTCGGTGGGGATGGTGATCCCGGAGATCAGCTGCAGGAGCGTGGACTTCCCGGAACCGTTGCCGCCGACGATTCCGAGGCTCTCACCCCGGTCCGACGGTCGAGATCGACGCCGGAGAGCGCCTCAAGCGGCGCGCGGTCAGTGTCATCGGATCTCCGGGTCAGGTGTCGTACGGTCTGCTGCAGGCTTCGATGCTCACCGAGCCGGTACCCCTTTCTCAGACCGACGGCCTCGATGGCAGGACGAGTCAAGCGTCGCTTGAGAGCTGTTCGGCCATGATCAGATGTCGTCCGCCATCGTC
This sequence comes from uncultured Solirubrobacterales bacterium, assembly GCA_963695675.1. GTDB lineage: Bacteria > Actinomycetota > Thermoleophilia > Solirubrobacterales > 70-9 > DASUPK01. The sequence goes on along the minus strand of CAVOGY010000003.1, from coordinate 201,040 downwards.
ACCTCGAGCCTCGAGAACACCCGCCAGCCGAGCAGAAGCAGCAGCGCGGTGCTGCCCAAGGCCGCAGAGCACCGGAAATGCGTCGAGGCCCTGGCCCGCGAGGAAGATCCAGCGCCAGAAGTCGATGATCCCCGTGAGTGGGTTGAGATCGACGAGGAAGCGCACCTTGGATGAGAGCTCCTGCGGTGGATAGCCGACGGGGGTAACGAACACGCCGACCTGGAGCAGGAACGGCAGGGCGCTCAGGATGTCTCGAGCCCGGACCGTGATGGCCGACGAGATCGCGACCACCGCGATGCAGAAAAGGAATGCCCAGAGATGCCGAGCGGGAGCAGGACGATCCTGGGAGAGAGCACCCCGTTCACCGCGGCGGTCGCCAGCGCGGCGACCGTCGTGACTCCCATCGCAGGCAGCGAGGCGACGAGCGACGCGACCGGGAAGGCGAGCCGGGGGCATGGCGTCAGCTTGACCAGGGGGATGCTGGAGACGAGCGACGCCGTTCCGATCGTCAGCGACGCCTGGACGAACGACCAGACGGTGAGCCCGACGAGGGCGAAGACGACATAGGGGACACCCGACGTCTCGACGTCCGCGAGCCCACGAAGGCGACCAGGAACGCGGCGAGCAGGGCGATCGGCTGGAAGATCAGCCAGAGCGGGCCGAGGAACGACTGCTTGTACTTGACCTTGAAGTCGCGGGCGGCGAGCACGCGCACGACCGGCATGTCGCGAACCAGGTCGACCAGCTTGAGCCGGCTCTTGACCGGCTCGATGCGACGTTCGACGGGCGACGCGAGCGCGTCGTCCCCTGCAGGCGGACGAAGATCGACGGCCGTTTCAACGGAGGTGGGTTTCATTCCGAGGACCCCATGTGTGGGGGCGACTTGGTCTCCCGAGTTGCAGCAGGTTAGCGCCGCTGTAGAGACGCTCGTGGGCGCGGACCATGCTCTCGACCGGGAAGGCGGCGGCCGCCCCACGGGCGGCCTCCCCGACCTCCCCAGCGCCGCGTGAGTCGAGCGCTCGGCTGATCCCCTCCCGCAGATCGGCGACTGCTACTCCCGGTGACAGCCAGCCATTCACCCCATCGCGAATGACCTCGGGGGCGATGCCCACCGGCGTAACGACCACCGGGCGTGCAGCAGCCATCGCTTCGATGATCACCATTCCAAAGGACTCGGCCGATAGACGGGTGGACGTAGAGATCGAACGCGGCCAACACCGCCTCGACGTCCGGCGACTGATGCTCACGGACTTGTCGCCGGTCAGCCCTCCGCTTACTAGGCTCGACGTGCCCCAACTCATTCGACCAGATCTGTCGCCGAATAGCGCGGCGCGTCCGGTACGCGGGGCGAGGGCCACGTCCCCTACGGTGGTTCGCTGAGCGAGATCTGGAATGAGTTCGACGTTGTCCACAAGTCGGCTGCTCACGGTCGCTGCCGCCAGCAGGTCGTCGGGCCGATGAAGGCTCCCACATCAATGAAGGTGGTCCCACTCCTAGCAGGAGTGTGAGCGCCCGGACGGTCTCCGGCTCCCACTGGCCGCGGCCTACCTCGTCCCTCAACCACGCGAACTCACCCTCTGCGAGGTTGAACTCGTAGCCGGCAACCGATAGGTGCTTGACCATTCGGTCGTACCTAGGGTCGATCGCCTGAGGGCCGACCATCATTCGCTCCGCCATGAGAGCGGACTTCCGCCGCCGTAAGTGCGAATCCGCGAACGAACTCCCTGTGCAGCCGCTGGGCTAGGTTGGCGAATGCCAGTTTCTCGTTGCCGATCGCCCGACCCACCGGTGCAAGCGCACGCGCGACTGCCCGACGCCACCGGGATACCGGTGTCGGTGGCCACTCCGTGTGGAGTCTTTGTCTCTCCTGGAACAGATGAGCGGAGTACCCGATGTCCTCCATGCGGCCCAGAGGCTCCGCGGGCGTCACCTCGTGCCGATGGACGGCTGAAGCCTGCGCGGAGTAGAAGAGCCGCATCCCTTCGGAGCTTCAGGCGCGTCCCTATCTCAATGTCTTCAATGTCTTCAAAGGCCGCGAAGGGAAAGCTCTCGTCAAATCCGCCAGCACGCTCAAAGAACGCGCGCTTCAGCGACGCGTTGCCAGTCAGGAACGCATTGCCCGCGTCGACCTCATACCGTCGAGCCAGGCGCGCCCACGGGCGGCGAGGACGAGCGCGCAGTGCCCCCCGTTGAGCCAGCGGATAAGCCCCCTTGTGGTGCCCGATCTCCTCGTACCCATACAGTCCGACCAAGGCGGAGCACGCCTGCGGCGGGATGTCCATCATGGAACGAGAAATGCTCACGGACCCGCAGGGCCCCGGCACCACATCGGCGCCGAGGAAGAGAATGACCGCGGCCGCTCAGACGCGACGCCCCGATTGCGTGCCTCGGCCGGCCCCCGTTGGGCTGCGAGATCACTCTCCCGGCAGGCTCGGGCGACCCACGAGCTGCTTGGCGCATGAGGCAGTCCCGTCAGTCGATCCGTCATCGACGACTATCACCTCACAGCGTTCGATACCGGCGTTGTTACTCAGTGCGCCAAGACCTCCGGAAGGGTCTCCTCCGCATTGAACGCGGGAATCACGATGGAAAGATCAGCCATCGCCGCGCAATTGCGTCATCCCTCCCACCATGAGGGCGTTCATGCAGAAGCTTGCGGCCGGGTCGTTGAAGAAGGCACTCGTCGGACAATACTTCGTTGGCGTTGAGCGCCGAAGGTGAGAGCCGGGAGTCGCCGCAGATAGCCGGAGCTCAGTCGTGTTGGGGTCGGCATAATCCGGCCGGGTTGATCAACGCTCGGCTCTCCAGGATCGAGAGGAGAGCGAGCGATGAGAGATCCGTCGCGGGTCGGGTGACCGGGCGGCTGGCGGTGTTCGTGGAGGGGTTCGCGGCCGAGTTGCGCGGCAGGGACTACACGCCGAACTCGGCCGCCTTGCAGCTGGCGTTGATGGCGCATATGAGCCGCTGGCTTGCCGCGTAGGGGCGTGATGCGGCGGGTTGGGCAGCGACGTGGTTGAGGCCTTCGTGGCCGTGCGGCGCGCGGCCGGGTACACGAACTTCGTTACGGGCAGGGCGATCGCGCCGTTGCTGGGATTTGTGCGCGCGGTCGGCGGCGCCGGCGGCGGTGGCGCCTGTGGCGGGCACGCCGTGCGGAGGTGCTGCTGGAGCGCCACCGCCGCTACCTGCTGGTCGAGCGGGGCTTGGCGGGGGGGACGGCCCGTGACTACGTGGGGGGTGCGGCCGTTGCTTGACGGCCGTGAAGCGGCCGGTGAGCTTCGGCTCGAGCGCCTGACGGCGGCGGAAGTCTGCGCGTTCGTGGTCGCCCGCTGTCCTCGGCCAGGCGCGCGGCTCGGCGAAGCTGACGGTGACCGCGATGCGCTCGCTGCTGGGTTTTCCTGCACCTCGAAAGCGTCGTTTCCCCGGCCGTTGCCCGGGGCGGTGCCTTCGGCGCGGCTGGAGGAACGCCGTCTCAAGTTCCACGGGCGACGGGACAACCTCCCCAGCGGGGCGATGGTGGCCTTTGGATCTGATCGAGCGTCGAGAGGCCGAGACCATAATGACGGCCTCTACGCCGATCGGCGGGATCGCCGGAGCGCCCAAGCAGCCGAGACGGCAACCCCAGCCACAGCTCGCGTGCTCTCAACCCAGCTGCCTTGACCGGCAGCTCTGCGCGCCCAGCTTGCCGCTTGCCGCCACTCCCGATTAGCGGCGTAGACCCGACCGACTACCCCAGCGGTGCGGGCGCGGCTGCGCTTCGCCATCGCGGCATCTGCGTAACCATTGTTCTCGAGCCAGGCGACGGCGGACCACATCGAACGGGCGACGGCCCGCGGATCAGCCGTCGCGTTCAGGCCGTGTACGCGGTAGCCGACGAGCGGTTTGGGCACCACGGCCGGGGGGCCCGGTCGCGCTGATCAGCTTCGCCAGGAGTAGCCAGTCCTCTGATCCCTGTAGCTCACGGGCCTCCGGGAAACCACCGACCCGATTGAACATGTCCGCCGGAAGCACCAGCGATGATGGCGCGGCGATGTACGGATTCTCGAGGAGAATTCGCCGATGCGCGTCAGGCGCAGGAAGATAAGCCGGACCAACCTCGCGCCCACTGGCGTCGATTGGCTGAATCCCGGTGAGAGAGGCTTTACCTGCGGCAGGCGTGCGGAAGCTGGGCGAGAAGCTTGCCTGGCCGCCATTCGTCGTCTGAGTCAAGGAACGCAAGCATCGCCCCATGCGCGAGTCGGGCGCCAAGATTGCGCGCCGCCCCTCGCTCTATGTTCGATTCCGTTCTCACTAGGCGTGACCGGGGCGCTCAGGTCGCGCAAGACAGCAGCCGTCTCATCCGTGGAGCAGTCGTCAATAACGATCACCTCTATACGGCAGCCGGCTTGCTGGAACGCCGACCCGATCGCCACCTGAACCAGCCGGCGCGGTTGTGTGTCGGGATCACAACTGAGATGAGGTCTCGGCTGCCGGACGTCACGGTCTCCTACCAGGCTGTCGTGAGCGAAGCGCCCGGAGGTTGACCGAACCCCAGGCGCTAACTCGATTTCTCGCCGCTCGCCAGCGGGGGAAAAGCGCCGCAAGCGGGATGAGCACCGTAAGCCGGATCACTACACCGGCAAAATTCAGGGCAACGGTTGCCCACATCACGGCTCGGCCCCGGCGCTTTGCCAGCCACCTGTAGCCCGTCGCTACCTTTTCAACGGTCGCTCCTGAGTTTCCAAAAGCCTGGACTGCTGATGCGCCGCCCCAGTGTCGAACCTCAGCTGCCGGAACGTATCGTGTTCGCCATCCGACTCGGTGTAGCCTCCAGCCGAGATCGAGGTCTTCCTGGTACATCCACTGATCGGCGTCGAACCCACCCACCGCGTTGAATGCAGATCGCCGGACCAGTAGGAAGGCCCCCATTGCCCAGTCCACGTCACACTCAGTATCTGGTTGCCAGCCCTCGAGGCAGAGTCGCCGGCCTATGGTTGAACTTAGGCGGTGAGCGCCGGCGTTGACGAGCGCGGTACCACCCAAGCTCGGAAACCGCCAAGTTGAGTGCTGTGTCGACCCGTCGGGAAGGAGCAGACGGCGGGGCGATGATCCCAGCTTCTGGATGTGCGTTTCCCACCTTGAGCAGCGCCTCGAGCGAGCCGGGCGGAAGCTCAACATCCGCATTGGCGGGGATAAGCCACGGACTTGAGGTACGCTCGGCTACGAGGTTAACTGCGCGCCCGAAGCCAACGTTGCGGTTCGGCGCAATCAGCGAGACCCAAGGAAACTGTCCGCGCACCAAATCTGCGGAGCCGTCGGTCGATGCGTTGTCCACAACCCATACGGCCGCGCGCCCGGCCTCGCTTTCCGGAAGAAGGGATCGTAGGCATCTGGCGAGCAGGTCTCTCGTGTTCCATGAGACGACGGCTACGGTGGCGGGAGCAATGTCAGTGGTCAAGCTCGGTATCCGTGTGAGTTGTTGGGGAACCGGGCTAGAGCGCTGCGCGCGCGCTTGAATCCATCTCGCGAGCGGTCCACTCCCACTGGGCCTGCAATCCATCGGGAAGCTTCACGACGGGCCGCCAGCCGAGCACCGCGCTGATGCGTCCGTTGTCCGAGCCGGTGTCAGACACGTCGCCGTGCTCAGCGGCAAGAAGGCGTGCCTTCGCCCTTATCCCAGCGACGTCTTCGAGCGTCCGTAGCGCGTCGATCAGCGTAGTCGACGATCCCCCGCCAACGTTTAAGACTCGGTGGTGCTCAACGGGAGCGGTCGCAGCAGCGCAGAGAGCCTCCACGACGTCGGCGACGAACGTGAAGTCTCGCGACTGTTCACCGCTTCCGTAGATCTCGATATCGCCGTTACTGAGCAGCGCCCTGCAGAACCGACTAAAGGCCATGTCGGGACGCTGCCGGGGTCCATAGACGGAGAAGAGCCGCAAGCTCACGGCGTCAAGGCCGAAAGTTACGGTGGTACAGCGTCACCAGGTGCTCCGCCGCGAGCTTGGTGACGCCATAGGGGGAGTACGGGGCCGGAGTCGCGTCCTCTGGCGTTGGCAGCGCCTCGGCATCGCCGTAGACCGAGGACGAGGAGGCATATACGACGCGTTTCTGGGGCGTCGACTGAAGCGCTGACAAAAGCTGCCTCGTGGCTACGAGGTTGTTGCGCACGTAGTCGTTAAACCGTCGCCCGAAGCTCGATCTGACTCCAGGTTCGGCCGCGAGGTGGAACACACAATCGCTCTCCGCGACCAGATCCTCCAGCTGCCCACGAGAAAGATCGACAGGCACGAAGTCGAAGTCATCCCAGGAGCGAGCGCGGCGCAGGTTCCTGAGCTTCTCAGGCCGCCCGTAGTTCTCGTTGAAGCAGTCGACACCGATCACGCCGTGCCCGTCTGCAAGCAGCGATTCGGTCAGGTGCGAGCCTATGAAGCCCGCGCAACCGGTCACCAGCGCTCTCATGAACGCAGCTTAGGCGCATGCTGCTCGTCGGACGACAGCAGCACCTCCTCGATCTGTCGAACAACCTCGAAACGCGAGAAGAGCGGCAGCCGCTCGTCGATGGCTCTGAGAGCTGCCGCTCGGAACCCCTCGTCCTCGAATGCCAGCCTAAGTAGTTCCGTTAGGGCAGCCTCGTCGCCTGGGACGAAAAGGCCCGGATAGCCCGGGTCCAAGAACCGCGATGTTCGCGGGAATGTTGGTAGCGATCACGACGCGGCGCCACGCGCATGCCTCCAGGAGAGAATTCGACATGCCCTCTGCTGTCGTCGGAGTGACATAGACATCGGCCATGGCGAGGTACGCGCCGACATCCTCAACCCAGCCGGTGAATTCCACGGACCGGTCCAGGACCGGATCCTTATCAACCAGCTGCCGCAGTTCGTCTTCAACCGACCGGAAGTCACCCCCCGACCCGACCAAGATCAGGCGCGCTTCTCCCAGCTCCGAACTCACCGTCCTCCACGCGGCGAGGAGCGTCGGCAAGTCCTTCTCCCGGGCAAAGCGCCCACTAAAGAGGGCCGTCGGCCGTCGAGGCAACGGTGGCGGCGTGACCTCGAGTACAGGGTTGGGGATCACTCTGATCCGCTCCGGAGGAGCGAGCGCTTGGAATTCGGCGGCTCCCTCAGGCGTCTGCGACACGAAGCATGCAGCTCGTCGCACCAGCACCGTTCGTAAGCCGACAGGCGCCGCATTCACCAGCTCACGCACGTCACTCAGCGTTCCGGAATTAGTGCTCATCACGACGAACGGTCGGCCGGTGATACGCCCAAGAATCGCGGCCACGACGGCCGGCGCAGAGAGTTGCACGGCAAGGAGAGCGTTTGACCGCAAGGCGAAGTACGGGCCGGCGATCGCGCACAACGCCGCGTAGAGAACAGCGCCGCGCCACCGTACGCCGGGATTTGGCACCTCGATGACAAGCCATCGCTCGCGCCGCTCGAGGCGAAACCGCTTGAGTGTGCTGCTCCGGGCGAGGATCACGACGCGCCACCCGCGCTCGTGCAGTGTTTCTGCGATCAGCCTCGATCGGACCGCCGCACCTCCCGCCTCCGTCACCCCCGGCGTCAATAGAAGCGCCTGCATCAACTGCGTAGCCCCTTGACCACATACTTGAATCCGGACGCGCCGGAGAATGCTAGGGTCCGTCCCGCCTCGAACATATCGCCTTGCCCTACGGAAGTCCTGAGCCAGCTGCGAGCATCAGCCCAACGTCCGGGCGTCGGCGTATCCCGGAGCGATCACGCCGGCCGTTCGGGCGAACATCTGCTGGCGCTGCCGCGCATCGAGCAGCCCCTGGGCATCGAGCCACTGCGCTGCAGCCCACATCGATCGAACCCTCTGCGACGGGCTGGCACCGCTCTGCGTCTGGTGTTGGCGGTATTGCGCAAGTATCCCTTCCGCCACCGCGACACGATGCCCTGACTGTATGAGTTTCGCAAACCATCCGCTTCTGTTCCGGGCCGGGACGCCGACCAGCTCGCGGCGGCACTACGTCGCGCGTTCGACGACGAGGATGTCCGCCGGGAGGCGCTCTCCCGGCTCGTCCCGCGATTGTCTGTCTTCACTGTCGAGAACGTCGTTGCTCGCCTCGAAGAACTCATAAATGCCGCGGATCGCGCACGTAATTAGCACGCCGGCGGGCATCGGAGGAGCCGAACGGATCGTGGCGGCACTCGTGGCCCGCGGGGCTGAGCTCGGTTGGCAGCAGGACCTGCTCAACCCGTTCGCGATCGATCCCGAGCACGCCGCGATCGCGCAGGTCTGCAGGCCTGCGGTGTACTCCGGCTTTCGGTGCGCCGGAGGGCGGGAACTGTTGCCAGCTCGCCGGTGGCTGCGTTCGGAGCTCGAGACGCGCGAGCCGGCGATCGTGCACGTGCATCTCTTCCACGCCGAGGTGCTGGCCGCCAGTATCCAAAGGCCGCCTGGAGCGCAGTTCGTGCTGACCCACCATCACGCCGGCAACCTCCGCGCGCTCGGACGGCATCGCGACGAAGCATTGGACTTCCTCGCGGTCCGACGGTTCGACCGCATCGTCGCAATCTCCGAGTGGGCACGTCGCTTTCTGCGCGAGCGATTTCGGTACCCAGACTCGAAGATCGCGAGCATCCCGAACGGGTGGGAAGGGGAGCCAGACACTCTCACGCCGACCGCCCGTGAGCCGACGGTCGTCTGCGTCGCGAACTTCCGGCGTGAGAAGTCGCACGAGACCCTGATCGCTGCGTTCGCGCGCGTGGTCCGGGAACTCCCCGACGCGCGACTCGTCCTGGTGGGAGGTGGAAGCCTCCAACACGACTCTGCAACGGCGGTCGAGCTGGCGGGTCTATCCGGCAACGTAGACTTCGTTGGCTCAGCGTCGAGCGTGTGGCCGCATCTCGCCCGTGCCCATGTCTTCGCGCTGCCGAGCCGCCACGAGGCGCTGGGCATCGCGGTGATGGAGGCGATGGCAGCTGGGTTGCCGGTGGTGGCCACCGCAGTCGGCGGCGTTCCCGAACTTGTGATACCCGGCGTCACCGGCGCGCTCGTCGCGCCCGGTGACGACGCCGCCATGGCCGCTCAACTCGTGCGCCTCCTCACGGATGCACCTCTCCGGGCGAGGATGGGCGCCGCCGGTAGAGAAGCCGTTGCTTCACGCACCATGGACGCGATGGCGGACCGATACTTCGCGCTGTACGACGAGCTCCTCGGCGGGTAGGGCCGCCAGAACGCCGCAGGGGCGTCGCGGCGAGACGACGTGGCGTAGGTTCGTCCTCTGTTGGCCCGCTTCAGGCGCTGCTACCACATCGAACAAGAAGGGGCACCTCACCTACCACCCGGGCCGTCTGATAGAAGCGCCGTGCTCAAGCTTGCCGCCCTACGCTCCCGATGCCAGGACTCGAGCATCACCAGCGTCCAGAGCTGGAGCGAGCGGTCACCCTGGCCGGCGGCGTGAGCGTCGAGGATCGACGCGCACGGCTGACTCGTTGAGGTAGCCGCGGTCGAGGGTGGTGCGGTCGAGGAGCAGCTCGCGCGCGTAGCCCTGGAGGTCGCCGCGGAACCAGGCGCCGAGCGGGACCGCCGAAGCCCCGCTTGGCGCCGTCGAGGATCGAGTCGGGAACCCGTCCGCGGTAGGCGCGGCGCAGGAGCAGCTTCTTGCGCCCGAGGCTCGCCTTCTCGCGCGGCGGGAGCGAGGCGGCGAACTCCATCACCTCCGGGTCGAGGAACGGCGAGCGCGCCTCGAGCGAGTAGGCCATGGTGGCGATGTCCACCTTCACCAGCAGGTCCTCGGGCAGGTAGGTGTTGACGTCCACCTCGAGCAGCCGGTCGAGCATGCTCGAGCCCGACGCCGCCTGCCAGGGCGTCGGCGATCACCGCGGGGGCGCGTGACGGGTCGAGCGAGGCGCGGAAGTCCGGGATCGAGCAGCTCGGCGCGCTCGGCGTCGTTGAAGACCGAGACGTGGCGGCGGTAGCGCTCGATCGAGTCGGCGTCGACGGAGACCAGCAGCCGCTGGGCGCGGCTGAGGCAGGCTCTTCGACCCGGGCCGCTTCGGGAAGCGCGCGCCCGAGCGCCGCGACGCCTCGCCGCAGCGGGCGCGGCACGCTGTCGAGGTGGCCGGTGAGGCTGTTGGCGACGTGGCGCAGGTAGCCGGCGAAGCTCTCGTCGCCGCCGTCGCCGTTGAGCGCGACGGTGACGTGGCGGCGGGTCAGCTCGGCGAGGTAGAAGGTCGGGATCGCCGAGGAGTCCGCGTAGGGCTCGCCGTAGTGGCGGACGAGCTTCGGGACCAGCTCGATCGCGTCGGGCTTGACGACGAACTCGTGGTGGTCGGTCGCGAAGCGCTCGGCGATCACCCGGGCGCGCGGCAGCTCGTTGTACTCCTCCTCCTCGAAGCCGATCGAGTAGGTCTTCACCGGCTGCGTCGAGGCCGCGGCCATCTCGCTGACGACGATCGAGGAGTCGACGCCGCCGGAGAGGAAGGCGCCGAGCGGCACGTCGGAGATCATCCGGCGCCGGACGGCGGCGCCGAGACGCTCGCGAAGCTCCTCCTCGAGCTCGCGCGCGGTCCTCGCGTGCGCTTCTGCGAGTAGTCGAGCTCGCCAGTAGCGCTCGGTCGTCGATCTGGCCGTCCTCCCAGACGAGCGTGTGGGCGGGCCGCAGCTTGCGGACGTCGCGCCAGATCGACCAGGGCGCGGGGATGTAGCCGTAGGCGAGGTAGCAGTCGATCGACGACGGGTCGATCTCCGCCGGGATCGTCCGGGTCGGCCATCAGCGCGCGGCAGCTCGGAGGCGAAGCTGAGCCAGCCGTCGCCCTCGGCGTAGAAGAGCGGCTTCTTTCCGACCCGGTCGCGGGCGAGCAGCAGCCGCCGCCGGCGCTCGTCCCAGACCGCGAAGGCGAACATGCCGTTCAGCTCCTCGACGAGGTCGGGCCCGCGCTCCTCGTAGAGGTGGGCGATCACCTCGGTGTCCGTGCGCGGTGTAGAAGGAGTGCCCGCGCCGCTCGAGCTCGGCCCGCAGCTCCCGGAAGTTGTAGATCTCGCCGTTGAGGACGACGGCGACCGAGCGGTCCTCGTTGTAGATCGGCTGGTCGCCCGTCTCGAGGTCGATGATCCGCAGCCGCTGGATGCCGAGGGCGACCCCGTTGGATCGGTGGATCCCGCGGGAATCGGGCCCGCGGTGCGCCTGCCGCTCGCACATCGCCTCGACCAGCCCCGCCGGGACATCGCCCCGCAGCGACACCTTTCCGGCGATGCCGCACACGCTTCGACCTTAGGACAAAGCGAGGGCGCGATGTACTGTCTCGCTGGCTTGACCGCGCAAGACGAGGACCTGGCGAGACGCGTCTACGCCTACTTCATCTTCCGCCTGCGGCAGCCGGATGAGGCGGAGCGGCTGACGCGACTCAGCTTCGAGCGCGTCTGGGAGGAGGCCAAGCTGAGTCGCGAGGTCGAGCAGGAGCCCGACCTGCCGACTGTTCGCCGCGGCCCGCGCCGTGATCACCGACAACCCCCTCGGCCGCGGAGTGTCGAAGATTGGTGCGTCTAGACCTGCGGATGAGGGCGCGGAGGGCGATCCCACCGGCTTGAGCAACGACCTAGCGATGGCGATCGGCCGGCTTCACCGCCGCGAACGTGACGCGCTCGCGCTGCGCTTCGGCGGCGAGCTGACGATCGGCGAGATCGCCGAGCTGCTCGATCAGACGCCGGCCGAGATCAAGCAACGGCTGGCGCGAGGGGTGCGCGGCCTGATCGAGCTCGGCGTCCTGCCGAATCAGAGCCGAGCGTCGAAGCCAGCCGTAAGGCGACCCAGACCCGCTGGCTCGCGTAACTCAACCGCCAAGCGGCCCGGAGCCGGAGGCTCCAAGCGCGGCAACACCGAGCAGAAGTAGGCCGAAGAGCACGGCGAGCACGACCTGCAGGGGGAGCATCGGGGGGCACGTCGGCCTCGGGTCCCGCGGCGAGACGTTCGGGGAGACGGGCGCCGGGGACGGGATGCTGCGCCCGCAGCAGCTCGCCCATGCGGTCGAAGCGCTCGACCTCGGCGCGGTCGACGTAGGGCTCGAGCTCGTCGGAGAGCCCCCCTGCCTGACCCGCCGGGGACATCCCCTACGCCGGGGTTAGACGGCGCCGCACCCCATAGCGCGATGGCGGCGAGCGCGGTGACGACGAGAAGCAGTGGGAAGAGGAAGCCCATCCCACCCTCACCCTCGGTGGACGACGAGGGCTGGCGCGTTGGGCTGTCTGGTCCGGCTTTCCCGGCTTTCCCTGCTTGCCGGCCTTCCCTGTTCCGGGGGCCGGTTGGAGTTGGCGAGATCGGCGGCCGCCTGGCCCTCCGGCCCGAGTGCGTTCAGGGCCTGGGTGGCGGGCACCGCTCCTGGCTTCCGCCAGGACCCGCCAGCCTGCCTGCCCTGTCCAGCGAGCTGCTGCCGCCGCCGTTCGGCACCTCCTCGGTGTACTGGTCGCCCTCCGTCGAACCGGGGGGAACGGTGGTCGCGCGCGCTCGCAGCCGACGCCGGCAAGACGCAAGGCCGCCACCACGCCGAAGATCGCGACTCGCCTTCAGCCTCTGCAAGGAGCTCCCCGCCTGCACCTCGTTAGCTTACCGCGGAATTGGGGCTTCATTGAGGAACAGGATCGAGGCGGGGCTCGCCGCGCTGAGGGAAAACCCGGCCAACCTGGGGATCTGGCTCGGTATCGGCTGTCCTGATCGTCTACCTGTCGCTCAGGGCGGGCGGATACGATCCGATTCCCCGCGACGAGGTCGGCATTCTCGTCTGGTGGGGGCTGCTGGTCGGGGTTGCGGTCGGGGCGCTGTCGATCGAACGCATCGGGATCCAGACGCGGGTGGTCCTGGCGATCTTCCTCGGCCTGGTCGCCTGGACCGCGCTGGCGCTCGGCTGGACGCAAAGCGCCGAGCGCACCGCTGACCGAGCTGGCGCGGGCGGTGACCTACCTGGGCGTCTTCGCCCTCGCCCTCGCCGTCCAGCGGGGGCGGCGCTGGCGCGCGCTCCTCTATGGCGTCACCACGGGGATCGCCGTTGTCGCCGGGCTCGCGGTGCTCTCGCGACTGCATCCGCAGTGGTTTCCGCCCAATGAGGTCGGCAGGGTCATCGTCGGGATCCAGATCGAGCGCCGGCTCGCCTACCCGCTCAACTACTCCAGCGCCCTCGGCGCCTTCGCCGCCATGGCGCTGCCGCTGCTGCTCGCCGCGAGCTCCTCGGCGCGGACGCTCGCCGGCCAGATGCTCGCGGCGGCCGCCTTCCCGGTCGCCGGGCTCGCCTTCTACCTCTCCTCTTCGGGCACCGCGACCGTCGTGGTGGTCGCCGGTCTGGTCGTCTTCTTCCTGCTCGCGCCCGACCGGCTGCCGAAGCTGGTGACGCTCGCGATCGGAGCGGCCGGCACAGCGATCCTCGGCTACGCGGTGAACCAGCGAGCTGCTCTCGACCGTGGGCTGCCGACGCCTGAGGCGAAGTCGCAGGGCGAGCGAGGTGCTGCTCATCCTGATCGTCGTCTGCGTGGCGGTGGCGCTCTGCCAGTACGGCGTCTCGCTCGCGGTGCGCCACGGCCGCCGTCCTCGCTGGCTGCTGCTCTCGCCGCGCACCGCCGCCGTGGCGACGGCGGTCGCGATCGTGATCGCCCTGCCGATCGCCGTCGCAGCCGGGGCTCCGGGGGAGGCCAAGGACCGCTGGGACAACTTCAAGAGCCGGTCAGGGGGCAGCGCGCACCGCCAGCCGGACGAGCCAGGTCCTCAACACGAGCGGGAGCGGCCGCTACCAGTTCTGGCAGTCCGCCGTCGACGCCTATAAGACCGAGTCCTTCCACGGCATCGGCCCGGGCACCTGGGAGTTCTGGTGGGCGCAGCACGGCCGCTACGCCGCCTTCGTCCGCGACGCGCACTCCCTATATCTGGAGACCCTCGCCGAGCTGGGGATCGTTGGCTTCGTCCTGGTCACGGGTCTGGTGCTGGCGATCCTCGGGATCGGGACGGTCCGCGCCGTGCGGGCTCCTCCGGACCTGCGGCTTGGCTTGGCGGCGGCGACCGCCGGCTGCGCCGCCTTCGCGGTGGCGGCCGGCCTCGACTACATCTGGGAGATCGGCGTGATGCCGATCGCCTTCTTCCTGCTCGCCGCCGTGGCGGTGGACGGGGCGCGGGGTCCGGTTCCCGAGCCGAGGACCAGGCGCGAGCAAAGACGCCGCGAGATCGGCTGGTGGGCGGGCACCGTCGTGGCTTCGGTCGCCGCCCTGATTGTGATCTGGCTGCCTTACAGGGGCGCCTCGGACGTTCGCGCCAGCGAGCGCGATGTGAACCAGGGCCGGCTCGACGCTGCCCTCTCGGAGGCTCGCTCGGCAGCCGACGCGCAGCCCTACGCCGCCACCCCACGCCTCCAGGAGGCCCTCGTCCTCGAGCGCCAAGGGAAGCTCAATCAGGCCGCCGCCGCGGCGCGGCAGGCGACGCTAGAAGGAGAGCACCAACTGGCGCACCTGGCTGATCCTCTCGCGGATCGAGGCGGAGCGGAACCGGGCGAGGGCCTCGCTCGCTGCCTATCGCATGGCACGGCAACTCAACCCGCGCTCCGGTGTTCTCACCCCGTGAGGCCAATTCCCGAGAGCCATAAGATCACGAGATGCGCGGCGTAGCGCTGCCCCTTCGGTTAATGGCAGGCGGCGGGGTTGGGCGGCTCGTCGCTCTCATGGCCTGCGCCCTGCTCGCCGTGCTCGCGCACCCGGCGGTGGCCCCCGCGAAGCGCGGCCTGGTGACCGGCTTCGCGGATGGTGCCAGGTACGAGTCCGGGAACCCGACCGAACGTGCCACCTGGCTGGACCGGACCCTCGAGGCGAGGGCCGGGATCGTGCGCCTCGATCTCTCTTGGCGGGGCGTCGCGGCAGCTCAGCGGCCCACCGATCCCACCAACCCCGGCAGCGCCTCCTACGACTTCTCGCGCGATCGACGCGGCCGTGCGCGATGCCGAAGCCCGTGGTCTCATCGTGCTCCTCCTCGTCAGCAGTGCCCCCGCCTGGGCTGAGGGGCCGAACCCACCGGACTCGTCCCCCCTCGGAACTTGGAAGCCGAACCCGTCCGACCTTGCCGACTTCATGCGGGCGGTCGCCTCACGCTATTCGGGTGGATTCGACCCGGATGGCGCCGGCCCGGCACCGCGGCTCCCTGCCGTGCAGGCGCTGTCGATCTGGGCTGAGCCCAACCTCTACTACCACCTCACGCCGCAATACGAAGGGCACCACAGCCGTCAGCCCCACCCACTACCGGGAGATGCTCAACGCTACCTACTCGGCGGTGAAGGCCGTTGACCCGGCGATGCTCGTGGTCACCGGCGGACCCTCGCCGTATGGTGATCCCCCCGGCGGCGATCGCGTCCGGCCCGTCCAGTTCTACCGAGAGCTTGCTCTGCGTGCAGCAGGTGAAGAAGAAGAAGAAGAAGAAGGGCGCCTCGAAGCCAGTATTCGTGAGAGCGCAAAATTGCCCCGCCCCGGTGAGGTTCGACGTTCTCGCCCACAACCCGATCAACACCAGCGGGGGGGCGACGCGCTCGGCCATCAATCCCGACGACGCCTCCAGCCCAGACCTGGATCGGATCATGCGCGTGCTGCGCGGCGCCGAGGCCGCCGGGACGGTGTCTGCCGGGTCGGCATCCGCTCTGGGCGACGGAGAGCTACTGGGACAGCAACCCGCCGAACTCCGCGGGCGCCCCGCTGGGGCTCCAGGCGCGCTGGACCGAGCAGGCGATGTACCTGGCGTGGCAGGACGGCGCCAGTGTCTTCATCAACCTGTTGATTCGCGACCTTGGCACTGGGCCCACACGATCCCACGGCGCGGTCGACTCGGGCCTCTTCTTCGCGAACGGTCAGCCCAAGCCCGCATACACGGCCTTCCGCTTCCCCTTCGTCACCGAGCGGATCGACAAGCGGAGGCTGCGCGCCTGGGGCAAGGCTCCGGACGGCGGCAAGCTGGTGATCCAGCGAGAGCGCCGCGGACGCTGGCTGGCGGTGAAGAAGATCAAGGTGAGCCAGGGCGCGGTCTTCGTCGCAAAGCTCCCGCTGCGCGGGAAGCAACGGCTGCGTGCGAGGGTCGCCGGCAACCAAAGCCTGGTCTGGAAACAGGGCTGAGGGAGGGGAACGACTCCGCCCCTCGCTGGCTCACTTCGCGGCGAAGTACTTGTCGCCGGGACCGAGCTTGATGTTCTTCTTCTTCTTGAAGTCGAAGACCGTGATGCCGAGCCCCTCGGTGACCTTGAACTTGGTCCCCTTGCAGGTGTCCTTCGTCAGCCAGGTGGTGCCGCGGACGCTTCCGGTGCCGCCGCCGCCAGAGGTCGAGTAGTTGCCGCTGCCGCTTCCCCACACGTGGCGGCGCCGGCGCTTTCTGGAGACGACGGCCGTCGGGCCGCCGGCGCTCGCCTCCGCTTTCTTGCCGCCCTTCTTCTTCTTTCCGCAGGCAAGCTTCTGAGTCAGCTTCGCCGTGGCCCGGGCGTTGAGGCCGGGCTTCTGGGTGATCTTGAACAGTCCGCTCATAGAAGTCAACGGGGTGGTCTGGGGTCGTCGTTTAGGAATCCGCCTGTGGCGGCAGTCAGCTGCACCCGGCTGCCTCGCGTATCGATCGTCGACCCGACGGGAATCAGGCTCAGCTCGGTGAGCACGTTGAAGGCCGTCTGACCGGGCTCCTTCACCTTGACGGTGGTGCCTCCAACCGGTTCGGCCAGCAGCTGGTCTCCGTGCAGCGGGACGAGCCCCACAGGTGGCGGCGGCGGCGGCTCGTAGGTCACGAGTTCTCGTTGACCTGTGTGTTATCGAAATCGACAGTCTGGTTCCCGCTCGTCCGGCAAGCTGCCGTCCACGTCGAGGTGCACGGCCCGTAACGGTGTAGTCGCCGAAGTCGAGCTTGGACATTCGAGAAGGGTTCGTTCAACGATCCACCGACGGGGGCACGACATCGACGAGGCTGGTCGGAGTAGCCAAGTTGCCCGAGTTCGTGTAGGCACCCGAGGCGCATCCGGTGTAGTTGGGAGGGGGACCGATGTAGAAGAAGATGCTGCTACTGCTCGTCCCGTTCGTAACGTTGGCCGTAAACCGGGGAGAGCCAGCCCGGCAGCTTCCGACGACGAACTTGTAATCGGTAGACAGGTTGGTCAGCTGGGAAACCTTCAATCCCGCCGGGATGGCGAAGTCAACGCTGCCGAAGGTATCTGGACCAGTCGTCGTCGCCTCAGCTCCCGTCGGCGAGCCGTTGCCCGGATGAACTAGCGTCGCGTCCCCGCCCAGCGAAAAACCGCCTGCCCCGTCCGTTTGCTGCGCAGAGGAGGGGCTAACGATGGCCAGCAAACACCATGCCGTCAGCGCGATGAACATCGGCAAGCCGGCCGCGACGGCCAGGGCCTTGCCACTGCGCTTCGGAAACATCTGCCTTCTCCCTAGATAAGTCTTCGGAGCCTCTACGAGGCCAGGTGTGCTTCATTCCCCCCTTTCGTCTTGTGATTGAAGCAGATGTGGGCGTCCCGCATGACCCCGATTTTCGGGTGTCTTGAGATCGTCCACCGGCGAGTTAGGGAATTGCCGGCGGCCGAGTCTCTGGTAAGGCCGACCAACCCCGCTGTCCCATGGTCGAGCAGTCGGTGGGGCCGGAGTCCGGGAAGTCGATCTGCTCGATGGTCAGCACCCCGTTGGCGAGCACCTCGCCGACGCCGTTTCTCTTGAAGAGCTTGCCGGCGATCGTCCCGCTGAACCCGGTGAACACGGTCGCGAAGTGGAAGCTGTAGCGGTTGGGCTTCGGCCTGCCCGATGGCGGCGGCGACGTCTTGAACTTGGCTTGCGTCTGGACGGTCGAGGTGAGGAACTCTGCGGTCGCGTATTGGCCCGGAGCATTGGTGCAGGTGAGAGGCAGCTGCATGAACTCGATCGCGATCAGCTGCCGGGGCGTGAACTTCCTCGGACTGTCCCGCTTGTTCTTGAAGACGACGTCGAGGCCGATCTGTCCACCACTCCTCGGTGGAGCCCCGACCTGCGAGAGGTTGCCCTGGAAGTGCCGGATCTGGGTTGCCGCATGAGCGGCCGGCGCAATCACCACCACGGCCACCATTGAGGCAAGGCTCGTGATCAGTGCGCGTCTCATCAGGATCGTCTTCCGCGTGCACGGCTCTAACACCAGGGCACAGGCAACGGAGCGGCCTCGCGTGGAATAGTCAGCGCGTGTCCCAGACCCTTTCCGTGCCCGGCCGCTTCAACGGGCCCCTGACCAGCGGGCACGGCGGGTACTGCTCCGGAGTCATCGCGGGCTTCGTCGAGGGGCCGGCAGAGGTCACGCTGAGGAGTCCCGTCCCCCTCGACACTCGCCTCGACGTCGCCCGCCGAGGACGACGGGTCCGTCCGAGTACTCGACGGCGAGACGCTCGTCGCCGAGGCGCACTCGGCGCCCGAACTCGAGCTCGAGGTGCCCTCTCCGGTCGAGCGTCGAGGCGGCACGCCAGGCGTCGACGCGCTACAGGGGCAGACCCGACGGCCTCTTCGGCCGCTGCTTCGTCTGCGGGCGAGGTCGCGAGGACGCCCTCGGCGTGTTCGCGGGAGCGTCGACGGGCCGCGAGCTCGTCGCCTCGCCGTGGACGCCGCGCCGACTGGACGGCCGACGATTCGGGTCAGGTGCTTCCCGAGTTCATCTGGGCGGTCATGGATTGCCCCACCTACTTCGCCATCTACCGAGAGACGCGTCCACTGAGCTTCCTCGGCCGGATGATCGCGCGGATCGATGCCCCCGTCGCCGTCGGGGCGGAGCACGTAGTGATCGCCTGGCCGATCTCGGCAGACGGCCGCAAGCACCAGGCCGGGGCGGCGGTCCTCTCCGCCGACGGCGAGGTGCTGGCAGCGGCGCGCGCGCTGATGATCGAGCCGCGCGGGGGCGGCGCCGAGTGATCGGGCTGACCGGCAAGCGGCTCACGCCCGAGGAGGTCGTCGCCGTCGCTCGAGGCGACGAGGAGGTGGAGCTGGCGGCCGAAGCTCGCGAGGCGATGGCCGAGAGCGCCGCGATCGTGGAGCGGCTGGCAGCCTCGCCGGAGCCCGTCTATGGCGTCTCGACCGGGTTCGGCTCGCTCGCGACCACCCCGATCCCCGCGGAGCGCCGCGAGGAGCTGCAGCGGGCCCTGATCCGCTCGCACGCCGCGGGCATGGGCGAGCCGATCGAGCGCGAGGTGGTCCGGGCGATGATGCTGCTGCGCGCACGGTCGCTGGCCATGGGGTACTCCGGGGCGAGGCCGGAGGTCGCCGAGACGATCCTGGAGCTCCTCAATGCCGGGATCACGCCGATCGTCCCGGAGCACGGCTCCCTGGGAGCGAGCGGCGACCTCGCGCCGCTGGCGCACTGCGGCCTGGCGCTGATCGGCGAGGGGGAGGTCATGGACGCCAACGGGCGCCGGCGCCCCGCGCCCGAGGCGCTCGCCGAGGCCGGGGTCGAGCCGCTGACGCTGCGCGCGAAGGAGGGACTGGCGCTGATCAACGGCACCGACGGCATCCTCGGCATGCTGGTGCTCGCCATCGAGGACCTGCGCTCGCTCCTGCGGGTCGCCGATCTGACGGCGGCGATGTCGGTGGAGGCCCTGCTCGGCACGGATCGAGCCTTCGCCGAGGACCTGATCGCGTTGCGCCCGCAGCCCGGGCAGGCCGACAGCGCGGCCAACCTGCGCCGTCTGCTCGACGGGTCGCCGATCGTCGCCAGCCATCGCGAGGACGACCCACGCGTGCAGGACGCCTACTCGCTCCGCTGCGCTCCGCAGGTCAACGGCGCCGCCCGTGACGCGCTCGCTCACGCCGACCGCGTCGCAGCGCAGGAGCTGCGCTCGGCGATCGACAACCCGATGGTCCTGCCCGACGGACGGGTCGAGTCATGCGGCAACTTCCATGGGGCACCCCTCGCGCTGGCCTGCGACCTGCTCGCGATGGCGGTCGCCGACACCGGCGCGATCGCCGAGCGGCGGACGGACCGGCTGCTCGACGCAAGCCGGTCGGAGGGTCTGCCGCCCTTCCTCGCCGAGGACCCGGGCGTCGATTCGGGGCTGATGATCGCCCAGTACACGCAGGCGGCGATGGTCGCCGAGAATCGCCTGCTTGCCGTCCCGGCGGGCGTGGACTCGCTGCCGACCAGCGCGATGCAGGAGGACCACGTCTCGATGGGCTGGGGGGCCGCCCGCAAGCTGCGAGCGGCGATCGAGAACCTGCGACGCATTCTCGCGGTCGAGGCCGTCTGCGCCGCCCGCGGGCTGGAGCTGCGCGCCCCGCTGGCGCCGGCGACGGGCACGAACGCCGCGATCGCGGCGATCAGGGCGGCGGGCATCGCCGGGCCGGGACCGGACCGCCAGCTCGCCCCGGAGCTCGATGCGGCGGAGCGGCTGATCGCCAGCGGCGAGCTCCTGCGGGCGACCGAGGGCGCGATCGGGGAGCTGCGGTGAGCGGCCCGCGTGAGGTCCGTGCGCCACGCGGCGCCGAGATCTCCTGCAGGGGCTGGCAGCAGGAGGCAGCCCTGCGAATGCTGATGAACAACCTCGACCCAGAGGTCGCCGAGAACCCCGACGAGCTGGTCGTCTATGGGGGCACCGGGCGCGCCGCGCGCTCCTGGGATGCCTTCGACGCGATCGTGCGATCGCTGCGCGAGCTGGGCGACGACGAGACCCTGCTGGTTCAGTCGGGCAAGCCGGTCGGGGTGTTCCGCACCCACGAGTGGTCGCCGCGCGTCCTGATCGCCAACTCGAACCTGGTCGGCGACTGGGACAACTGGGACGAGTTTCGCCGCCTCGAGGCGGAGGGGCTGACGATGTACGGCCAGATGACCGCCGGGTCCTGGATCTACATCGGGAGTCAGGGAATCGTCCAGGGCACCTACGAGTGCTTCGCGGAGATCGCCCGACGCCGCTTCGACGGGTCGCTGGCGGGCACGATCTCGCTGACCGCAGGCCTCGGCGGCATGGGCGGCGCGCAGCCGCTGGCGATCACGATGAACGGCGGCGTCGCGCTCTGCATCGAGGTCGACGCCGGTCACCTGCGGCGGCGAATCGAGACCGGCTACCTGGACGAGGAGGCGAACGATCTCGAGGATGCCGTCGCGCGCTGCCGGGCGGCGAAGAGGGAGCGGCGCCCGCTCAGCGTTGGACTCGTCGCCAACGCGGCCGACGCCCTTCCGGCGCTCCAGCGGATGGGCTTCGAGGCGGACATCGTCACCGACCAGACCAGCGCCCACGATCCGCTGAACGGCTACGTCCCCAACCTGATGTCGCTGGAGGAGGCGTTGCGGCTCCGCGAGGAAGACCCCGACGAGTACGTACGCCGTTCCCGCGCCGCGATCGCGGCCCACTGCGCCGCGATGGTCGGCTTCCTCGACGCCGGGGCCGAGGTCTTCGACTACGGCAACAGCCTCCGCGCCGAGGCGGAGCTCGGCGGGTTCGAGCGGGCCTTCGCCTACCCCGGCTTCGTCCCCGCCTACATCCGTCCGCTGTTCTGCGACGGGAAGGGGCCGTTCCGCTGGGTCGCCCTCTCCGGCGATCCGGCGGACATCGCGGCGACCGACCGGGCGGTGCTCGAGGAGATCCCGGACGACGAGCCCCTGCGGCGCTGGATCAGCCTGGCCGAGGAGAAGATCACCTACCAGGGCCTGCCGGCGCGGATCTGCTGGGCCGGGTACGGCGAGAGGGCGCGGCTCGGTCTGCGCTTCAACGAGCTGGTGCGCTCCGGCGCGGTATCGGCGCCGATCGTGATCGGGCGCGACCACCTCGACTCCGGCTCGGTCGCCTCCCCCTACCGCGAGACCGAGTCGATGGCCGACGGCTCGGATCCGATCGCCGACTGGCCGCTTCTCAACGCGCTCGTCAACACCGCCGCCGGCGCCTCCTGGGTGAGCATCCACGACGGCGGCGGGGTCGGCATCGGGCGCTCGCTCCACGCGGGGATGGTCTGCGTCGCGGACGGCACCGATCTCGCGGCGCAGAAGCTGGAGCGAGTCCTGACCAGCGACCCCGGGACCGGAGTGATGAGACACGCCGATGCGGGCTACGAGCGGGCGCTCGCCGTCGCCGCGGAGCGCGGCGTGCGGCTTCCGATGCGGGACTCCGAGTGAGCGTTCGCGAGATCGTCGCGATCGGCGATCCGGTGCTGCGCGAGCGCGCCAGGGAGCTGAGTCCCGAGGAGATCTCCTCGCCCGAGATCCAGGGGCTGATCGACGACCTGATCGAGACGAAGCGCGCCGCGCATGGGGCCGGGATCGCGGCGAACCAGGTCGGCGAGGCGGTGCGGGTGGCGGTCGTCGAGGTGGAGGAGGGAAATCCCCGCTACCCCTACAAGCCGCCGGTTCCGCTCACGGTGATGGTCAACCCGGTGATCGAGCCGCTCGGCGGCGAGATGCTCGAGATCAACGAGGGCTGCCTCTCGGTGCCCGACCTGCGCGGCAGCCTCGAGCGCCATCTCGCCGTCCGGGTCCGCTACCTCGATCGCCTCGGCGGGGAGCAGGATGAGGTCAAGCGCGGGCTGACGGCCGGCACCTTCCAGCATGAGGTCGATCACCTCGACGGCGTCCTCTTCGTGGACCGCGCCGATCCGCGCACGTTCGCGACCTGGGAGCAGTTCGACCGCCATCAGCGCGACGAGTTCGTACGGCGGGTCACCCGGCTCACCGAGGAGGTCGGATCGTGAGCGCGGAAGGCGCGAGCACCCTCTGGTGCGAGCTCGCCTGGCTCGGCGGCGAGCAGGCCGAGGCGGGGGTCCTGATCGAGCTGGACGGCGAGCGCATCGGCTCGGTCGCAACGGGGGTGGGCGACCCGCCGCCGCAGGCGATCTCGCTGCCCGGATTGACCATCCCGGGACTGGCGAATGCACACTCGCACGCCTTCCAGCGGGCGCTGCGCGGACGCACCCAGGCGGGACCGGGGGACTTCTGGACCTGGCGGCGGCGGATGTACGAGCTCGCCGAGGCGATCGAGCCCGACCTCTATCTCGCCCTCGCCCGCGCCACCTTCGGGGAGATGGCGCTGGCCGGGATCACGGCGGTCGGCGAGTTCCACTACCTCCACCACGGCCCGGGCGGTGTCCGCTACGAGGACCCGAACGAGATGGGGAGGGCCGTGATCGAGGCCGCCCGCGAGGCCGGGATCCGGATCACCCTGCTCGACACCTGCTACCTGAACGGCGGGATCGGCAGGGAGCCCGAGGGCGTCCAGCTCCGCTTCTCCGACGGCAGCGCCGAGGCCTGGGCGGAGCGCGTCGAGGGGCTCGAGGAGGACGCGCGCGCCCGGATCGGCGCGGCGATCCACAGCGTCCGCGCCGTCGACCCGGAGTCCGCGGCTGCGGTCGCGGCGTTCGCCGCCGAGCGCCGCTGGCCACTCCACGCCCACGTCTCCGAGCAGCCGGCCGAGAACGAGGACTGCGCCTCGGCCTACGGCACGACCCCGACCGAGCTCCTCGCGAACGCCGGGGCCCTGTCGGAGCGCTTCACCGCGGTCCACGCCACTCACCTGTCGAATGGCGACTTCACGCTGCTTGGCGGCGAGGAATGCGGTGCGTGCCTCTGCCCGACGACGGAGCGCGACCTCGCCGACGGCGTCGCGCCGGCGCGCCGTCTGGCGAAGTCCAACGTGGCGCTCTCCCTCGGCACCGACTCCCACGCGTCGATCGACATGCTCGAGGAAGCGCGGGCGGTTGAGCTCGACGAGCGGCTCGAGACCGGGCTGCGGGGAGGCCACTCGGCCGCCGAGCTGCTGCGCGCCGCGACCGCGGCCGGCTGCGACAGCATCGGTTGGCCGGAGGCCGGCAGGATCGCGCCGGAGTGCCTCGCCGACCTCGTGACCGTCGGCCTCGACGGGGTACGCCTCGCGGGGAGCTCGCCGGATCACGCCCTCGAGTCCCTGGTCTTCGCCGGAGCCGCCGCCGACGTGCGCCACGTGATCGTCGGAGGCGAGTTCGTCGTCCGCGACGGGGTCCATCTCGATCTCGACGTGGCCGCCGAGCTCGACGAGGCGATCGCCAGGCTGCCCGCGTGAGCTCGCTGGCGATCGACAACATCGGCCTGCTGGTCACCAACGATCCTGCCCTGGGCGAGGGTCCGCTGGGCATCTTCCGCGATGCGGCGCTCGTCTTCGAGGGAGACCGGGTGGCCGCCGTGCAGGCGGCGGGTGCCGCCGCGGACCGCAGTTTCGACGCCGCCGGCCGCTGCGTGATCCCCGGATTCGTCGACAGCCATACGCACCTCGTCTTCGCGGGCGACCGGGCCGAGGAGTTCGCGGCGCGGATGGCGGGGAAGCCGTACGAGGCGAGCGGCATCAGGGTCACCACCGAGGCGACGCGGGCCGCCGGCGATGAGCAGCTGCGCGCGCTGGCCGCGCGGCGGCGGGCGGAGGGGCTACGGGGAGGGACCACTCACGTAGAGATCAAGTCCGGCTACGGGCTCGACGTCGCCAGCGAGCGGAGGCTCTGCGAGATCGCCGGCGGGCTGACCGACGACGTCACCTTCCTCGGCGCCCACGCGGTCCCGCCGGAATACGAGGGCCGCGCCGACGACTACGTCGAGCTCGTCTGCGGCGAGATGCTGGCGGCCTGCGCGCCCCTGTCGCGCTGGATCGACGTCTTCTGTGAGCAGGGCGCCTTCGACGCCGAGCAGTCACGAGCGGTGCTCGAGGCCGGCCAGTCCGCCGGGCTCGGCCTGCGGGTGCACGGCAACCAGCTCGGCCCCGGGCCCGGCATTCGGCTGGCGGTGGAGATGGGCGCCGCCTCGGTCGACCACTGCACCTACTTCGACGACGGCGACATCGAGGCGCTCGGCCGCCAGCGACACGGTCGCGACCTTCCTCCCCGCCACGGACTTCTCGACCCGTCAGCCCTATCCCGACGCGCGCAGGATGATCGACGCGGGCGTCAGATTCGCGATCGCAACCAACACGAACCCGGGCTCGAGCAACACCACCTCGATGAGCTTCTGCATCGCGCTCGCGGTCCGCGAGATGGGGATGACCATCGAGGAGGCGCTGCTGGCGGCGACCCTGGGGGGAGCCAAGGCGCTGCACCGCGACGACCTCGGCCGCCTGGCCCCCGGCGCGCGCGCCGACGCGATCGTGCTCGACGCAGCGTCCTACATCGACCTCGTCTACCGGCCCGGGGTGCCGCTGGTCGGCGCCGCCTTCGTCGCCGGCCGGGAGGCCTGGACACCTAAACGCGGGGAGTGATAGGACTACCCCATGATTTCCACCGTCGCAGTGGGGACCGACGGGTCCGAAACCGCCAGTGAGGCGGTCGATCAGGCTGCGGAGTTCGCACGCCGCTTCGACGCGAAGCTCGTGCTGCTCAGCGCGTTCAAGCACGAGCCGCCGCCGAGTGGCGGGGGCGAGGCGCAGTGGGCCTACAGCCCATCCGCGCAATTGAGAGAGATCCTCTCCCGGACCGAGACCGAGATGAATGGCAAGGGGATCCAGTGCACGACGCTGGTCGACGAGGGCGACCCCGCCGACGTGCTCGTGCGCCTTGCAGACGACTGCGGTGCCGACGTCCTGGTGATCGGGAACAAGGGGATGCAGCGAAGGGTGCTCGGCAGCGTCCCGAAGTCCGTCGCCCACAACGCGGGCTGCTCCGTCTTCGTGGTGAAGACGACCTAGCCCTACCCTGCCTCGGTCCCGGCCTCCTGGTCAGGCGTCGTGGCTACCGCTCGCGCTCTTCCTCGTCGTCCTCGTCCTCTAGCCGCTCGGGCATCTCTACCCGGGCGTGCGCCGCCCATCCAACCTCGACGTCGCGATAGGTAACTCCCGGCTCGACCTCCTCGGGAAGATTCCGGCGCTCGCTCTCGGAATCCGCGTCTCCCTCGATCTCATCCAGTCCTGCCTCGGAGCGGATCCGAGTCCGCCCGTAGGTACGGACCTCGGTCTCGGGCTTGCTGCGGAAGCGCAGCCGGCGGGCCCGCGCCGTGGCGCCTATCTCGACGTCGGCGGGCGGCTCCTCGGAGCGCGGCTTCCGCCGACTCACTCCGCCGCCGCTTTTACGTCGCGAACCGTGATCCGATCGTCGGCGCCGCTGCCCTCGATCTCCTCGAGGTCCAGGCCGAGCTCGTCAGCGAGCCGCATCGCCGCCTCGGTCGCGTTGTCCGCCTCGGTCGCGTTGTTCTTCTCGGCCTTGCGCTGCCGACGACGCTCGCCCATCTCGATCAGCTTGCGCGTCGCCGCCAGGCCGAGGTCCTTGGCCTCGTCGCTCGCCGCCGAGCCGATCTCCTTGGCGACGGCCTTCGCGGCCTCCTTTGCGAGCTTCGGGCCCGTGACGGCGTCGGGGCTTGGTAGCCCTCCAGCTCCGCCGGCAGCCTCGCCCTGGCCGTTCTGGCCCTGGGGCCCGGCCCCCTGGCCGTCCTGGCCTTCGGGCGCACCGCCTTCACCGTCCTGGCCCTGCGCCTGGCCTTGGCCTGGGAGGAGCTGACCCGCAGCGCCGCCAACCTGGCCGACCGCGCCACCGAGCTGCCCCGCAGTCTCGCCGAGGCCTCCGGCGGCCTGGCCCACGCCCTGTCCGAGGCCGCCGACCGCCTCACCAGCGCCTTGGCCGAGCTGGCCCGCCGCTCCTCCGAGCTGCCCCGCGGCCTCGCCGACTCCGCCGGCGGCCTGACCCACACCCTGTCCGAGGCCGCCGACCGCCTGGCCCGCGCCTTCGCCCAGCTGGCCCACCGTCTGACCGAGACCGCCAACGAGCTGGTCGACGTTGCCGACGGCCTGGCCCGCGCCCTCTCCGACGTCTCCGACGGCCTGGCCGGCGCCCTGGCCGACGTCGCCGACCGCTTGACCTGCGCCCTGGCCGACGTCGCCGACCGCCTGGCCGGCGCCTTCGCCCACGTCTCCAACCGCCTGGCCGGCGCCCTGGCCGAGCTCCCCGACCGCCTGGCCGGCGCCCTGCGCCGACCTCTCCGACCGCCTCGCCGGCTCCCTCGCCGACATCTCCGACGGCCTGGCCCGCACCCTGGCCGACCTGGTCGACCGCCTTCCCGGCGCCCTCGCCGATCTCCGGAAGCGTCTCGCCGGCGCCCTCGCCGACCTCCTCGACGGCCTCGCCGGCCTCGCCGACCATGTCACCGGCACCGGCGCCGATGTCCTCGATTGCCTCCCCGAGGCTCTTGACGAGCTCCGGATTGCGGTCGATCGTCGTCAACACGCGGTCGACGATCGCGCCCACCTGGTCGAGCCGGACCTTGAGCAGCGCCTGAGCCTCGACGCCCTCGATGTCGATCTCGAGCTTGCCGAGATGGACGTCGACTCCGACGTCAAGGGTGACGAGGTCGAGCACCTGGGCCTTGAGGGCCACATGCGCCTCGAGGTCGGCAACCTTGAGGTAGATCTTGTCGACCTTGACCACCGGGACGTCGAGCAGCACGTCAGGGTCCTGGCCGGTCTCGGCCAGCGGGGAGGTTGCATAGTCACGGTACTCGCGCTCGGCGACCGTCGCCTCACCTTCCACGTTCTTGTGCGAAGCGGTACTTCTCCGTCTTCTGCGACGCCGACCGTGCATCGGCCCGCGGGGACGTCGAGCGGCCGTTCGAGCTCGACCGGCTCCGCCGCGAGCTGCTGCCGCTCGAGCTCGAGCGCTTTGAGCCGCCGCGATTGGAAGAGCTCGATTTCTTGGATTTCGTGGCCACTATCCGCCTCCTCCCTTCTGCTGCTGCTGCTGCTGTTGTTGTGTGCTGTGGCTGCTGTTGTTGCTGTTGCTGCTGTTGCTGTTGCTGCTGCTGTTGCTGCTGCTGTTGTTGTGGCTGCTGCTGTTGTTGTGGCTGCTGCTGCTGACCCGCGAGCTGGCCGACTCCCTGCTGGACGCCCTGTCCCACGCCCTGGACCCCTTGTGCGGCGCCCTGTCCGAGCCCCTGGACTCCTTGGCTGGCGCCCTCACCGAGCCCCTGCACACCCTGGCCGGCGCCCTGCGCCGAGGCCCGCAACGCCGCGGCTGGCTCCCTGGCCGACCTCTCCGAGTGCCTGACTGGCGCCCTGGCCGATCTCGGGAAGGGCCTGCTTGGCGCCCTCGCCCACTCCGCCCAGGGCCCGGTTGGCGCCCTCGCCGACATTTCCGAGCGCACTGCTGGCGCCCTTGCCCACCTCCGGAAGGGCCTTCCCGGCACCTTCGCCGACGTCTTCGACGGCGTCGCCGGACTCATCGAGCAGATGCCCGGCGCCGCCCCCGACCTCCTCGACGGCGTGCCCGACGCCCTCGAGCAGCTCAGGATTTCGGTCAAGGGAGAGCAGCACGCGCTCGAGGATCTTGGCGACGTTGTCGAGCCGCGCCTTGAGAAGGGCCTGGGCCTCGACGCCCTCGATCTTGAGCTGGACCTGACCGAGGCCAACCTGCGCTCCGATGCTGAGGTTGACCATCTTGCGCACCTTTGCGAGCACCGCCACTCTGGCCTGCAGGTCGTCGACCTCGATGTCGATCTTGTCGACCTTGACGACCGGCACGTCGACCAGCACATCCGGGCCCTCCGGCACCTCGCTCGGATCGAACACGGAGTAGTCGGGGAACTCCTCCCGCTTGCGCTTGCGTCCCCGCGAGTTGCCCCGCCCATTGGACCCGTGCTTGGTCGGATCCCTCGGCGCGGATGTCGAGGAGTCCCGCTCCACTCGCCTCGACTCGGGAACCTTGCGGCCGGAGGAGGAGCTGCCGCGGCGAACGAGAGCGGGATCCCGACGAACCGCTCTTGGACTTCGATGAACCGCCAGAGTTGCTGGAGCGACTCTTGCCGCTTGACTTAGAGCTGCTGGAGCGACTCTTGCTGCTTGACCGAGAGCTTCGCTGGGGCATTCCGTGCCTTCCGTGTCGAACTGTGTACCGGGTGACGCTTCTTACTTGTGCTTCTTCCGGGCCTTCTCGGCCGCCTCGGCAACGTCGCCGATCTGCTGGCCGATCTTCCCGACGCGCTGCGCCGCGGACGTGAGCGAATCGACATCGATCTTGCTGATCGAATCGGGAATCGATGGAGCGCTCATCTTCTTCAGCGGATTGCGTGACTTGTGGTTTTGGCTGCGCATCGCCAGACCACCGGCGACGCCGGCCAGGACCGCGCCCGCCGCCACCAGAGGCGTCTTCGCCTTCGAGGCGATCTGTGCGACCGTGCCGCCGGCGTTGCTCACCGCGCTGCGGCCGGTGCTCGTCGCGCCGCGGCCAGTCGACTTCGCGCGAGACTTCGCGCTCGTGGTGCTCGAGCGCCTTCGCTGCGTCTGACTTCCATTCGAGCTTCTTCCTCGACGCGAGCTCGAGGAAGCCCTTCTCGTAGACGAGCCGTTGCGCTTCGAGCTACCACTGCTCGAGCGCTTGCTCGTCGACTTCGTTGCTTGAGCCATTTTCCAGCCTTTCTCTTTCGCTTCCTTGCGAGCCGCGTTCGCGCTTTGCGGCTGTTCCTCTTTCTATTGCTTTACCCCTGCCCTGCGTTTGCAATCCTCGAACTGGGTGGTTCCGCCCAGGTCAACTCGAAGCTCAGGAGCTGGCGCGGGACCGACTCTTACTGCGCGAGCGACCACTGCTGCTCGAGCTGCGGGACCCGCCCGAATTACTGCGCGAGCGACCACTGCTGCTCGAGCTGCGGGACCCGCCCGAACTGCGGGAGCTGCGGGAACTTCGCGAGCTGCCGGAGCTCGAGCTGCGCGATCTGCCGGAGGTGCTCGACCTGCGCGAGCTGCCGGAGTCGAGCTGCGCGATCTGCCGGAGGTGCTCGACCTGCGCGAGCTGCCGGAGCTGCGCGAGCCGCCGGAGCTGCCCGAGCTGCGCGAGCTGCCCTTGCTGCTCGACGCGGGATCCGAGCCGTTGGAGCTCTGCGAGCGGCGTCGGCTACGCGACCCACCCGAGCGACGCTCGGTCCGCTGCTTCACCTTCCCGTCCTCGACCGTCCCGCGCCAGCCGTCCTCGGCATCCTCTTCGAGCTCGACAACAGCCTTGAAGCGATTGAGGTCCGCTCGGACGGCACGCTTCGCAAACCGCATGCCGCGGGCCATCTTCTCCAGCATGCCGTGGGGCTCGATGTCGACGTCGACCTGGACCCTGGTGAGACGGTCGGCGAGCTCGTGGAAGGTGACGACGCCGGTGTGAGCCACGCCCTCGGTGACGTTCCACTTGATGCGCTCGTTCGGCCGTTGTTCGACGATCTCGGCCTCGAAGCGCCTGTGGATTCCCCAGATCTTGGTCGAGAAGGCGACGGTCGTGTCGTCGACCTGCTCCGCGCTCTCGAGGCGGTGCATGAAGTCCGGCCAGTCCTCGAATCCGGTCCAACGGTCGTAGACGACCGTAAGTGGGGCGCCGACGTCAGCCGCCTGCTGGATGGGCATTCGCCGGCCGCCGCCGCCGTAGCCTGGAGCCGCTTGACCCTTGCCCCCTTCCTTGTCCTTCTTGTCGGAGGAGCCCGGCTTCAGCTTCGAGAGCAGCCCGCCGCCATCTCCGCCTTTGCCCTTCTCGTCATCCTCCGACGAGCCCGGCGTGAGCTTCGAGAGCAGCCCGCCGCCATCTCCGCCGCCATCGTCTTCCGATCCACCCGGGACCAGCTTGGAGAGGACGCCGCCACTCGCCGCGTTGGACACCATGCGACCGACGGGACCCTGCTGCTTCAGCTTTGACAGTGCAGCGTCCTTGGCCACGTCCGAGGTCGCGTCGGAGGCCTTGTCCTTCGCCTGCTCACCGAGCTCAGAGACCTTCGGTGCGACCCGCTTGGCGATCTGCTCTACCGCGACCGGCAGTGCCGCGGCCGCGATGCCGGCCAGCGCGAGTTTCTTCGGGTCAGCGTCCTTCGCCGCCTTCGCGGGGTTCGCGTCGGTGGCGTTGTCCAATAGATCAGAAGCCGCGTCCAGCGTGCTCCGCGTTATCCCGGCAAGATCTGCCATAAGCATCTGTCCTTCCTTGCTTCCTTGAGGTCTGTCGGGGGTTACCCGGCGCCGAGATTGCCAAACTGGAGCGTCCCGGCGCGCGTCACGCGCAATCGGGATTGCACCGGCGCTCGATCGCGTTGCCGAGGCAAGGCCGCGGCGAAACGGGACGTGGCAGTCACCTCTTGAACAGGTCCCGCAGGTGGCCGCGCCTCTTGCGCGCCTCGCCCTTGCCCTGGCGGGCTTGTCCCTTGGCCCTGCTGCGGTCGCTGCCGGTCAGCGCACCGCCGGCCTCCCTGATCCGGCCGCGCACCTTGTCGAGCGTGCCGCCGGCCTTGTCGCGTCCCTTGCTCCGCATCGTCTACTCCCTTCGTAGCGTAGGCCCGCAAAGACGGGCAGGGTGTGCCATACCCGTCTTCCGTCATGGCTAATAGCCGCATGAGCGAAAGCCCGTTTCTGGGTCGAGTACCCGGGTACCCAGACAACAGTGGTCAAGGAGGACGGATAAGCGATCGCGATTACGGCTGGAAGCTCAGGTGGACTTATGCGTGAGTTCCTCACCCGCGTCACTGCGGACCGTGTCAGCGGCGACCGGCCCGGCGCGCCTCGCGCCATCGGGGCGGCGCTGATCGCAGGCACCATGACCGCGGTGATCACATATCGCCTGTTGCGGCGCCAGCAGTCGGAATGACGCGGCTTCAAGGAGCTTCCGCCGCGCGAGGAAGGCCTCGAGCCGCTTGTTGTAGGGCGCGCCCGTTGAGGGGACCGTGTGCCCGCGCCCGGGATCACGGCCCGCTCGGCGGAGAGGGCGGCGGCGAGCGCGTCGCACACCGCGTCGAAGGCGGGCGAGTGACCGCCGGAGATCGACCAGCACCGGGAAGCCCGCGGACGCCAGCCGGTCGAGCGGGATCTCCGCCTCCCAGGACGGTCGCTCTCTCTTCAGCAGCTCGACCCCCCGCACCAGCTCCTCCGGGAGCTGGCTGGGCGTGGCGTGCGAGGAGCCGGCGCCGACGCGGAAGAGGCGCAGGAAGGTCTCGGTCGGAATCGCGCCCGGGTCGGCGTAGAGGCGTTTCCCGTTGGCGATCATGGTGTCGACGACCGGCGTTCCTTCGGCGAGGCGGAGCGCCCCGGGCTCCGACACGGTCAGCGAGCGGACCGCCTCGGGCCGGGCCGCGGCGGCGAGCAGCGCGATCACCGCGCCATAGGAATGGCCGACCAGATGTGCCCCCTCGCCGAGCAGCTCCGCGAACATGGGCGCCTCGACCTCGAAGTCACCTCGCTCCAGGGGTGGGCTACCTCCGAACCCGGGCCGGTTCGGCAGGATCAGGCGCCAGCGCTCGGCGAGCGGGCGCTGTTTTCGCCAGGTGACGGCGGCTCCGACGACGTCGCCGTGGACGAAGAGGATCGGCGGCCCCTCGCCGATCCTCTCGACATCGAGGTCTGCGCCCCGCATGGTCGTGGCGCGCATTCGCCGCTCCATGATGGCGAGTCTATGAGCGGGGTTGCCTCCGATCCGGCGCAAGACCTTACGATCACCTGGATGAAGCTGATCATCCAGGTTCCCTGCCTGAACGAGGAGGAGTCGCTTCCGCGTCTGCTCTCCGAGCTGCCGCGCGAGGTCGCCGGATTCGACGAGGTGGAGTGGCTGGTGGTCGACGACGGCTCGACCGACGCAACCGTCGAGACCGCCCGTCGGCACGGCGTCGACCACCTGGTCCGCCTGACCACCAACAAGGGACTCGCGATCGCGTTCCAGGCCGGGCTCGACGCGGCGCTCAAGCTCGGCGCCGACGTGATCGTCAACACCGACGCCGACAACCAGTACCGCTCCGAGGACATCCCCCGGCTGGTCGAGCCGATCCTGGCCGGCCGGGCCGACATGGTGGTCGGGGATCGCCAGGTCCAGACCGTCGAGCACTTCTCGCCGACCAAGAAGCTGCTCCAGCGCCTCGGCAGCTGGGTCGTCCGCCGCGCGTCCGGCACCGACGTGCTCGACACGACATCCGGGTTCCGCGCCTACAACCGCGAGGCCGCCCTCCAGCTGATCGTGGTCTCCCGCTACACGTACACGCTCGAGAGCCTGATCCAGGCGGGCAAGATGTCGGTCGCGCTCGAGGACGTCGCGGTCTCCACCAACCCGACCGACCGCGAGTCGCGCCTGGTGGGCTCGACCTCGTCCTACGTCCGGCGCAACGCCTTCGCGGTCTTCCGCGCGTACACGCTGTATGAGCCGCTGCGCGTGTTCATGATTCTCGCCCTGCTGTTCGGCGCGCTCGCGCTGGCGGCGTGGTCGCCCTTCCTGCTCGACTGGATCCTGAACGGCGATCGCAGCGGTCACATCCAGTCGCTGATCCTCGGCGCGGTCCTGATGCTGGCGGCGGTCCAGATGTTCGCCCTCGGCATCATCGGCGACGCCCTCGCCGGCCAGCGGGCGATCGCCCAGCGCGTCTACGAGCGGGTCAGGCGGCTGGAGCTCGAGGCCGGGGTCGAGCCCACCAACTACGAGCGGCTCGGTCCCGCGCGCGAGATCACCGTCGAGACGATCGAGACGTCGATCGCCCGGTGAGCGTCGCCACCGCCGAGGCGGGCGGGAACGTCTACGACAAGTACGGGACGTCCAACCCGGTCGCCCGTCGCCTGGTCGCCGGGTTCATGTCGAACCTCGACGAGCTGGTCGAGCGCTCCGGCGTCAACGAGGCTCATGAGGTGGGTTGCGGCGAGGGCGAGCTCGCGATCAGGCTGGCCCGCAACGGGCTCCGCGTACGCGGCAGTGACGCGTTTCCGGCGGTGCTCGAGGAGGCACGGCAG
This sequence comes from uncultured Solirubrobacterales bacterium, assembly GCA_963695675.1. Taxonomy (GTDB): domain Bacteria; phylum Actinomycetota; class Thermoleophilia; order Solirubrobacterales; family 70-9; genus DASUPK01. The sequence goes on along the minus strand of CAVOGY010000003.1, from coordinate 167,459 downwards.
CGGGCCCGGGCCGCCGGCGTCGAGATCGAGTTCGAGGTGAGCGCGGTCGAGGAGCTCGACCCCGCCCGCCATGCCGCCGAGCTCGTGGTCTGCTGCGAGGTCCTCGAGCATCTCTCAGACCCGGACCGCGCCCTCGAAGTGCTCGCTCGGCTCGCCCGGCCGTGGCTGATCGCGAGCGTCCCCCGTGAGCCGCTCTGGCGCGCGCTCAACCTGGCCCGGCTCACGTACGTCGGCGCGCTCGGCAACACTCCCGGGCACCTCAATCACTGGTCGAAGCGAGGCTTCTTGCGGTTTCTCGAGAGTCGTTTCGAGGTAGTCGATGTGCGCAGCCCGATCCCGTGGACGATGGCGCTCTGCCGCGTACAATCGCCGCCCTCATGAGGCGCCTGCGACAGACACTTCACAAAACGGGTTGCTCCTTGCGGAGCACCCTCGCATCAATCCGCTCGCGCCCCGGCGTCGCCGCCGTGGTCACGCTCGGCTTCGCCTGGGGCATGGTCATGCACCAGATCGGCTGGGCGCAGGTCGCCCACTTCGGCCAGGTTCGCGCCTTCGCCGACGGCCAGGCGCAGATCGACCCGTGGCACTGGGAGACCAACGACAAGGCCTGGGTGGATGGGCACTTCTACTCGGTGAAGAGCCCGGGCGTGGCCGCGCTCACGACCCCCTTCTACCTGGCGATCGACGCCGTCGGCGGGCAGAAGCTCGCCCGCGCCGCCGTCGAGAACGAGCGGCGAACCGCACATCCGAAATGGCATCCCGACAGCGTCGTGCCGCTCGAGAACTACGGCTACGACGTCGAGCGCGGCATGCGCGTCCAGGCCAGAGTCGAGGGCGAAACGCCGATCGTCTGGGCGCTCACGCTGATCGCGGCGGTGATACCGGGAGTGCTGCTCCTGCTGGGCGTGCGCTGGGCCGGGGACAGGTTCGTGCCCGGCTACGGGACCGCCGCCGCGATCACCCTCGGCCTGGCGACGGTCGTGATGACCTTCGCCGCGGAGTTCTTCTCGCACGTGATCTCCGCCGCCCTCGCCTTCGCCGCGTTCTGCGTCCTGATGAAGGAGCGGGACGGCCCCATGCGCCGGTCGATGGTGTTCGGCGCCGGGCTGCTGGCCGGCCTCGCGGTCACCTTCGAGTTCCAGACCGGGCTGGTCGGCGTCGTGCTGATCGCCTATGCCCTCGCCCGCCCGCATAAAACGGGTCGCGCTGGGGCGCGTCCTCGCATCATGCTCCGCCGCGCCGCGGCCTACGCCGGCGGCGCCGTCCTCGGAGCCGCCCCGATGCTCGCCTTCAATCTGTGGGCCTTCGGCAACCCGCTCAAGCTGGCCTATGGCGACGCCGTCGCCTTCCCCGGCGCCAGCGGGCACGACACGCTCGGCCTCAACAGCCACGGCTTCTTCGGCATCACCGCCCCCCGCTTCGACAGCGCCACCGACCTGCTCTTCGCGGGTCGCGGGCTGCTGGTGCTCACACCGATCATGGTCATGGCGGTGGTCGGGGTCTTTCTGATGCGTCGCCGCCACCGCGCCGAGGCCAACACCATCCTCGCGATCGTCGCCGTCTACTTCATCTACAACTCCGGCTACTGGCTGCCATTCGGCGGCGGCACGCCGGGCCCGCGCTTCCTGATCCCGGCGCTGCCCTTCCTCGCGATCGGGCTGGCCTTCGCCTACCGGCGCCTGCCCGCGCTCACCCTGGGCCTCGCTATCCCCTCGGCGGTCTTCATGCTGGCCGGCACCCTCACCTATCCGCTGCTCGGCAAGCAGGGTGTCGGCACCTGGGCCGACTGGCTCGTCCAGGGCAGGCTCGAGCACACCGTCCTCACCGCCCTCGGCGTAACCAACGCCTGGCTTGCGCTCGCGCCCTTCCTCGCCGCTGTGGCGATCGCCATCGTCCTCGCCGTCCGAGCGACACCGGCCACTCTCTTTGCCGACTACCGCCTGGCCGTGCCCGCGGTGATCGGCTGGGCCTGCGTCGCGGCGATCGCCCCCTCGCTGGCCAAGTCCGAGATCAGCTTCCTCAACCGCGGGAACTCGTCCGCCCTTTGGCTGATCGCGGCGGGCGTCCTGCTCTCGCTGCTGACTCTGACCGCCCTCCGGGTGCGCGAGGGCCGCACTCAGCCGAAGTCGCAGGCGCCGGCGCGCGAGCCGGCGCTCGGCCCCGGGCTCGCGTTCGACGAGCCGACCTCGTAGACCACCAGGCCGGGCAGCCGGCAGGCGGTCAGCGGCAGCCCCTTGATCGACTTGCGGGCCACGCCCGCCTGCGGCGTGCCCAGGGTGAGGCCGAGGTGGAGGACCACCGTCCGCACGCCGTACTCCTGCAGCTCGCGGACGGTCGCAGCGTCGGGGAAGTTCGCCATGTCGCGGACCAGATTCAGCACCACGGTGGGATTGGTGCTGGCGCGGCCGTTGACGATGTCGGGGAACCCGTCGCTGGACGCCAGCTGGTAGGCGCGGTTCTGCTTCGCCGTGAGCGCCGGCAGGTGCAGCTGGGGTGTCGGAATCGCCGTTGGGGAGGCCTGGGCCGGCGGAACCTCTGGCATCGCCTGGTTGTCGAATGGATCGAACGGCAGGCTGCGGCCCTCGGTGACGATCGCCAAGACCAGCAGGCCCGCCACGGCTGCGGGAGACCAGGCGGGAAGCCGGCTGCGGCGGGCCCAGCGCAGCAAGGCCTCACCGCCGGCGGCGGCCAGGAGGGCGAGCGGCAGCGACGAGAAGGTCGCCAGGCGCCCCGGAGTGCGGATCGCGTCCCAGCCGGGCAGCGCGTCGTAGAGGATCCGGTAGGGCCAGAGCAGCCCACCCTCCTCGCGGAAGCCGAGCTCGAGCACGATGAGCGCCACAGCCGCGATCCCCAGCCCGATCCGCCAGCGCCGGCTGAGGCTGCTCGACCACAGGCCGATGAGCGCCAGGATCAGGATCACCGCGCCCGGGAAGAGCGTCTTCTCCTGCCAGGTGGTGAGGTGGTCGCGAATGCCGGCCGTAGCCGCGCCCCAGACGAAGTTCTCCTCTGGTGCGGTGAGAAGGACCTTGAGCGGCCCGGAGAAGGCGGCGACCTCGTGGGGGCTCCGCTTCGCGGCCGGGAAGTTGTCCGCGATGTAGAGATATGGGTGCGCAATCCAGTAGGCAGATTGCGATGAAGACAACGGCGCCCGCCGCCCCGGCGACGATCACCCGCCGCGGGAGTGGTGGCCTGCCCTGGACCAGCCAGGCCACCACCCCGATCGCAACAGCACCGGCGAGCCCGTAGGCGAACGGCAGGCCGAGCACCCAGCCGATCGAGACCTGCCAGGCCGCCACCACCCAGGCCCAGAACAGCCACCACGGCCGCTTCAGCCGGATCCCGCGCACCGCGAACGCGATCGCCAGCGGGATCCCGCCGCTCGAGATCACCTGCAGATGGCCGTCCTGTTCGAGCCTGTAGGGCGCGAAGGCGAATGCCGCACCCGCGATCGCGGCTCCGGCAGGGCTCAGGCCGATCTCGCGCGCGAGCAGATAGGCGCCGAAGAACGCCAGCGCGTAGGCGAAGATGAAGAGCAGGTCGTAGCGGACCATCGCAGCGTGCGGCCCGCTGCCGATGATGCCCGTCGGCGCGTAGCCGATCAGGGCGTCGCCGAAGGCGAGGGAGTCCTTGAGCGGCCAGAAGCGGTTGGCGTCGAAGAAGTGAAGCGGCTGGTGGAGCAGGGCGTGCCCGCCCCACGCCGGCTGCCAGGCCTCGGCGAGCGGATCACCGATGTCGCGCGGCACCACGCTCCCGAGGTGGATCAGCAGCGGCCAGGTCATCACGACCGCGAGCAGGCAGGAGCCCAGCGCCGCGAGCACCACCTCGCGGCGATCGACCCCAACGGGTCTCACGGGGGTCGCGCTTGCGTGCGCTCTTTGATCGGCGCTGTCACGCACCCTGACATCGAGCATGAGCGGGGCATCCTCGCAATTCGCGTTGTCTCGCGGGGCGGCCGGGCATATGCTCGTGCGAGTGGTCGCTGCCCTGATCGTGATCGGCGTGATCGCGTTCCTGGCGTTCGACGCCTATGTCCTCTACCGGGTCTTCAAGGGACGTGCCACGGCCGACGACTACGGCTCCTTCCCGATCCCCGGCGAGACCGAGATCACCGTGCCCGCAGGCAGGGTGAAGATCTCGTACCAGGAGGCCTACAAAGCCGCAGGCGGCGGCGATGGCCCGATCGACTTCTACGTCCCGGCCGCCCTCCAGGTCGAGGTCAAGGGGGCATCGGGCGAGCGGCTCGAGATCAAGGGCCCCGGATTCCGGGGAATGGGCTCCTCGGTCGACACAGGCAGTGGCTGGAGCCGCGCCTTGGTCGGCACGGTGCAGATCACCGAGCCGGGCACCTACACGATCACAGCCGGGCCGGCGATCGAGGGTGGGGTCGAGCCGCAGATCCTGATCGGTGAATAACCACTAGCCGGATTGCGCGGTCGCGCACCCTCTCATTTGTCCGGCCTGTTCGGGTAGAGGTCGTCGATCGTGAGCAGCGGGCGGTAGGGCGCGCCGGCCGCCTTCTCGATCGCCTCCGCTCCGCCCGCGAGCCGATCCACCACCGCGGTCACCCCCGCGACCTCGAGTCCCTCCTCCTTGATCCGCTCGATCGCGCCCACGGTTGATCCCCCGGTGGTGACGACGTCTTCGACCACCAGGCAACGGGTGCCGGCGGAGAGCTCCGGTCCCTCGATCCAGCGCTGCAGGCCGTGCGGCTTTCGCTCCTTGCGAACGAAGAAGGCCACCAGCCCGTCGCCGCCATCCGAGCCGATCGCGGCGCAGGCGAGCGGGTCGGCCCCCATCGTCATGCCCCCGACGGCGGTAGCGCCGCGCTCGCCGGCCTCGGCGGCGATCAGCTCGCCCGCCGCCCGGAACGCGCGCGGGCGCAGAAGCGCCCGTTTGGCGTCGACGTAGTACTGCGCCGTCCGACCGCTCGAGAGCGTCACCTCGCCGATCACCAGGGCGTGCTCCCGCAACTCGGCGAGCAGCGTGTCGCGGGCGCCTTCGGCGTCAGCCGGCATCCGGCGCATCCTAAGCGGCCACCAGGCCGCTCCCCAGCCTCATCGCGGCGAGATTTACGTGCTGGGTCCGGCGCTAGTTGTAGACGTGGATCGCATCGCCGAGATGGATCCAGTTGTAGATGTAGACCGAGAACGGGATCGGGTTCCTGACGCAGCCGTGGCTGGCGGCCTCGTGCGTGGGCACGGGGTTGTAGCCGTGCGTGGCGTATCCCCGGATGAAGTAGACGGAGTAGTACATCCCGTGGGAGTTGTACCCGGGGGTCTTCGAGTAGAAGTGGTAGGTCCCGCGAACGGTCGGGGTCGACGGCTTCCCGGTCGAGACGTGGAAGGTCGCGACGACGTTGTCGCCGTCGACCAGCGCCATCACCTGCCGCGAGATGTCGACCTCGACGTGATGGCCCGCGTGGTAGCGCGGCCGGAAGTCGCCGCGGCCCATCAGCAGCTTGCGGAAGATCACCGGCTTGTAGCTGTAGTTCCTCGCCATCTTGTTGACCTTGCGGAAGGCGAGGGTGGCAAGCCGCGATCCGAGCGTGAGGTGGCCGCTTACGTGTGGGCCGAGGTAGTAGCCCGCGTCGACCAGGGACTGGTTGTAGAGGCGCGTCACCGGCCCCTTGCCGAGGTGCTTCGGCACGCTCACCGAGAAGCGCTCTGCCGATGAGTTCTTCCCGCCGCTGGTGGCGGTCACCTCGTAGTTGCAGCACGAGTCGATCACGAACGGGAAGGAGAACTTCCCGTCGGCACCGACACCGATCTGCTTCTTCTCCACGGTACGGCCGCTGGCCTGGACGGTGACCGTCACCTGGTCGCTCGGCACCGCCCCCGGCAGCTGGCCGACCGCCGACACCTTGTCGAGCAGCCCCGGGCTCTTGGGCCCGTTCAGGTTGAGGGTCGGCGGCCCCGTGGCCGCGCTCGCCGAGGCGACAGGAATTGCCAGCGCGGCGGCGACGCCAATGAGCGCGATGAAGAGTCCTCCCCGCCGATTCACGTCGCGGCATTGTGCCCGATCCATCGGCGTCATGACGTCCTCAGGCGGCGCCTCTACCTGCCGCGCAGTGCGCGCACGGTTCACGGGCGTCGAGCCGCCTAGGCGACGAGCTTCTTCCGGAGCGCGCGCACCGGAATCGTGAAAAGCGCCGCGCTCACCACCGCAAGCCACGCGGCGTTGCCGACGATCGACCAGAACTCGGGGCCGGTCGCGAGCCCCCGGGTGATCTCGACCAGGTGGTAGAGCGGCAGGAACCAGGCGACCACGCTGACCCAGTCGGGCAGCTGGTTGAACGGGAAGAAGATCCCCGAGAACAGGAACATCGGGGTGATCCCGAGGGTGAAGAAGTACGAGTAGAAGTCGATCTTCGGGATCAGCGCCGTGAACGTGTAGCCGATCACCGAGAAGCAGAGCCCGCCGAGGAGGACGAAGGGCGGGATCAGCAGCGCCCACCACGAGGAGATCAGGCCGAAGATGGCGACGACCGCGAGGACGACGATCCCGTACACGGTCGCTCGGCTCGCGCTCCAGGCCAGGTCCCCGGCCACCAGATCCTGCACCTCGACCGGCGTCGAGAGCACGTTGTCGTAGAGCTTCAGCTCGTTCATCCGGAAGTAAACGTTGTAGGTCGTCTCGAAGGCGGAGGACCACATCGCCGCCGAGGCGATCAGGCCCGGCGCAATGAAGTCCTTGTAGGGAATGCCGTTGATGTGGGCGACGTAGGTGCCGAGCCCGAAGCCGAGCGCGAGGAGGTAGAGGAATGGGTCTAGGAACGTGGGTAGCAGCGCGCCGCGCCAGAGCTTCGAGAAGACGCGGGCGTTGCGCAGCCAGACCGCGCCGGCGAGCCGGGGGACGGGAACCAAGTCGCGTAGCGGGCAGGCGCGGGCCGAGGCCCGCGTAGCCGGGTTCCTCGAGCATCGCCATTACTCCCGCAGGCTCCTTCCCGTCAGCCGGAGGAACACGTCCTCGAGGGTCGCCCGCCGGACCAACGCGGACTCGGTGGGATACGCGTCGTGGTCGAGCTGCTCGAGCACCGCCTCGGCGTTTTCGGCGTACAGCATCAGCGTGCGCTCGGAGAGGTCGTGGCCCTGGATCCGCCCGTTGAGCGATCCGACCAGCCTGTCCGCGTCGCAGCCCTCGTCGAGCCGCAGCTCGAGCACCTCGCGCCCGACGTGATTCCTGACCAGGTCCGAGGGCTTGCCGTTGGTGACGATCCTGCCCTCGTCCATGATCACCAGACGGTCGCAGAGCCGCTCGGCCTCCTCCATGTAGTGGGTGGTGAGGAGCAGAGTGACACCTCGTCGTCGCAACCGATCCAGGGCACCCCAGACCGCGAGCCGGGCCTGCGGGTCGAGTCCCGTTGTCGGCTCGTCGAGGACGACAAGCTCGGGGTCTCCCATGAGCGCGCGGGCGATCAGCAGCCGCCGCTTCATCCCGCCCGAGAGCGCATGAATGCGGTCGTCCGCGCGGTCTGAGAGCAGGGAGAACTCGAGCAGCTCGGTTGCCCGCCGGGCCGCCTTCTGCTCATCGATCCCGAAGTAGCGCGCCTGCTGCAGCAGGTTCTCCCTCACCGTCAGGTCTCCGTCGAGGTTGGTCTCCTGGGGGACGACGCCGATCCGGCTCTTGATCTCGCGGCGCTCGCGATTGGCGTCCATCCCCAGGACCTTGAGCTCGCCGCCGTCCACGGTCGCCAGCCCGTAGATCATCTTCATCGTCGTCGTCTTGCCCGCCCCGTTGGGCCCGAGGAAGCCGAAGCAGATCCCGGGCTCGACCTCGAAGTCGATGCCGGCTACCGCGATTCGATCGCCGTAGCGCTTGGTTAGGTCACGCGCGTGAACGGCCGCCGGTGGCTGACCGCCTAACACTGCGTGATCACCACGCTTATCGCCAGTCCATTGTTGAAAAGGTGGGCGAGCACGCAGGGCCAGAGGGACCCGGTTCTGTTGTATAGCCAGGCGAGCCCGACGCCCAGGCCGGCAAGCGGAATGGCCGCGGTGGGTCCGGTGGGAGCGTGCACCAGACCGAAGATCGCTCCCGAGAGGAGCGCGGAGGGCCACAGCGACCAGCGGCTTCGCAGCCCGGCGAAGAAGAACCCGCGGAAGAAGAGCTCCTCCGCAAAGGGGGCGAGCACGACTACCGCCAGCACCGCCGCGACGGCGATCCCAATGCCCGGATTGCAGATCCCCAGCTCCTTGCCGATGTCCTCCTGCTTGGGCTGCAGGACGATCGCCGAGAAGAGGATCGCTCCCGCGTAGTAGGCGCCCAGGACCGCGAACATCCAGCCGATCGCGGAGGGCTGGAATCTCCGCAGGCCGAGCAGGCGCAGCGAATCCCGGACCTTGAACCGCCACTTGGAGGCCATGCCGATCGCGATCACGATCAGGAAGCCGTCGAAGAGCGCCTGCGTCGCCAGGATCCCGGCGTCGCTCGCCTTGTCGGGGTCGCCGATGTTCGGATCGAAGGGCAGGACCAGGAGCGGCGGGACGATCACCACCAGCAGCAGGCCGCCGATCAGGCCCCAGACCGAGTCGCCTACACCCCAGGGGACCTTGGGCAGGCGAGGCCGTTCCTCCTCCTTGGCCTCGGGTGGAGACTGCGCAGGCGGAGCGGTCGGCTCAGCGCCGCCCCGGATCGGCGCGGGTTGGTGCCTGGACGTCGTGCGAGGGGGCTCCTCCATCTCAGAGATGCTGATCGATCTCAGTCAGGGAGGAGATGTCGCCTCCAACTCCCGTGCGGTCGATCAGCAGGGAGCGAATCCCGGCCGCGCGGGCGCCGGCGGTGTCCTCCTCGAGCGTGTCGCCGACGTGCAGCGCCTCCTCTGGACCGCATCCGGCGAGCTCGAGCGCAGGGGCGAAGATCGCCGGATCGGGCTTGCGGGCGCCGGCCACGGCCGAGCTCACCGCCCCGTCGAGCAGCCCGCCGAGCCCGCAGCGCTCCAGCACCCTGGGAAGCGAAAAGTCCCAGTTGGAGACGGCGACCAACCGCTGGCCTCGGTCCCGGAGACTGCGCAGGGCTGGAATGGCGTCCGGATAGGCGTGGAACCGGATCGCCTGGACCAGCTCGTCGACGGTGACCTCGGTACCGAGCCGCTCCGAGACGAGGGCGGCGCAGCGCTCGCGCAGGTCCGCCAGCGAGGCCTCGTCCCGCCCCTCGTGCGCGTGGTCGCGGTAGTAGGACATCTCGGCACGGAGCGCCGCCGCGAGCCGCTCGTCGCTCACCTCGTTCGGAACGCGGTCGCGCAGGGAGAGCCACGGCGGCTCGAGCTCGACCAGGGTGCCGAGCGCGTCGAGAAACACGGCGCGGACCATCCCGCTAATACTGCCCGACCCCATGATCCTGGCAGCCGCGAACCAGAGCTTCTGGCAACGACACGGCGACGAGATCTCGGCGGCGATCACGCTGGCCGTCGCGATCCTGGTCGCGATCATCGTCGACCGCGTGCTGATCGGGCGCGCGGTCAGGGCGACGACCCGGCTCGACACCGCAGAGCTCTCCCGCGAGGCGCGCACCCGGCTGCGGCTGATCCGCCGCCTCCTCTTCCTGGTGATCATCCTGATCGGGGTCGCGCTGGCGCTCAGCCAGTTCACCTCGATCAAGCGCTTCGCGACCGGCGTCCTCGCCTCGACGGCGATACTGGGGATCATCATCGGCTTCGCCGGCCGCCAGGTGATCGCCAACCTGGTCTCGGGCGTGGTGCTCGCGATCACCCAGCCGATCCGGATCGGCGACCTGGTCTCGATCGGGGACGATGTCCACGGCAGGGTCACCGACATCGCCCTCACCTACACGAAGGTCGACGCGGGCGACGGCAGCCTGATCGTCGTCCCCAACGAGAAGGTCGCGACCGACGTGGTCGTCAACCACTCCGCGGGCAACGCCGCGGCGCCGGTCACGGTGGACGTCTGGTTACCCCCGGACGCCGACGTCGAGGCCGCCCGGGAGCAGCTCGAGAAGGGTGAGGTCACCTCGGCGCGCCTGGTCGAGGTGACGCCCGAGGGCTCGAGGCTCCAGGTGAAGGCCGCGATCGACGCGGGCGTCGATCGCGAGGCGCACGAGGCGGAGCTGCGCGAGCACGCGCAAGCAGCCCTGCGTGCAAAGGGGCTACTGAGCTCCGCTTGAGATAGCGCTGAGTACCCTCTTCGGACCATGAGCGCCCGCTCCCGCCGGCGACATCAGCGCACGAGCCGTAAGAGAAATCCGTTCCTCGCGGTCCTTCTGGTCCTGGGGTCGATGCTCGCCGTCGGCGTGCTCGGATCCGGTCTCTGGCTGCTGAGCGTCTACAACTCGGCGCCCTCGCTCGCGAGCCTGACGCCGATCAAGGAGGGCACAGTCTCGAAGGTGTACGCCGCCGACGGCTCCCTGCTCGGGGTGATCCACTCCGACAAGATCCGGCAGCCGATCGCCAGCGCGAGGATCCCGGAGGACCTCAAGAACGCGACGGTCGCGATCGAGGACAGGCGCTTCTACAGTCACGGCGGCATCGACCCCTCGGCGATCGTCCGGGCCGGCTGGGAGGACCTGACCGCCGGGGGCAAGCCGGTGGAGGGCGGCTCGACGATCACCCAGCAGCTGGTCCGCAACCTCTACATCCAAGACCCGGAGGACACCTTAAAGCGCAAGATCATCGAGGCGCGCCTGGCCAACGACGAGGAGGACCAGCACTCCAAGGACTGGATCCTGACCGAGTACCTGAACACCGCCTCATACGGGACCAACGAGGGCGCCACCGCGATCGGGGTCGAGGCGGCGGCCGAGACCTACTACTCCAAGCACGCCGAGGATCTGACCCTGCCAGAGGCGGCGATGATCGCCGGCCTGCCGCAGGCGCCCTCCCAGTACAACCCGCTGCTCAACCCGCGTGCGGCGCTCGGCCGGCGCAACGAGGTGCTGCACGCGATGGAGCAGCAGGGCGACATCACCGCGACCGAGTACGCGACGGCCGTCGGCCAGGGTCTGGGCCTCGACCCGGGACAGCAAGTACAGCCGGATCCGCAAGCCCTACATCTTCGACCTGGTCAAGCAGGAGCTCCAGGACCGCTACGGGGTGAACACCGTCCAGAACGGCGGCCTCAAGGTCTATACGACGATCCAGCCACGCCTGCAGAAGGCGGCGCAGAACGCCGTCGACTCCTGCTCGGTCTGCTACTCGGGCGGGGGACCGGCGTCGGCGCTTGCCTCGGTCGACCCCTCGAACGGCGAGATCGTCGCGCTGGCCTCGACCCAGCGCTACTCACTGAGCAGCCAGTTCAACTTCGCCGCCCACGCCCAGCGCCAGCCCGGGTCCTCGTTCAAGGTCTACGACCTGACCGCAGCGATCAAGCAGGGCATCGACCCCGACACGACCTACTACGACGGCACCTCGCCGAAGACGCTGGAGACCCCGGGCGGCTCGAGCTGGACGGTCAACAACGCCGAGGAGGGCGGCGGGGTGTTGCCTCTGACCGAGGCGACCTGGGAGTCGGTCAACGTGGTCTTCGCGCAGCTCGGCCTCGACGTCGGCCCCGAGAACATCGCCAAGACCGCCTACCAGATGGGGATCACCTCGCCGCTCGGAATCAAGGGTCCGAACGACACCCCCTGCAAGCTCGGCCGGCACTGCTTCATCCCCCCGGCCGACGCGATCGGCGGGCTCAGCGTCGGCGTCACCCCGCTCGAGCAGGCCAACGCCTACGCCACCCTCGCCAACGGCGGCGTCCACCACCGCGCCACCGCGATCGACAGGGTGGTCTTCCCCAGCGGCAAGGTCGACGAGCCGAGCGCAGACGAGGGCAAGCGCGTGCTCACCCCCGGCGAGGCCTACGAGGTGACGAAGGTGCTCGAAGGCGTGATCACCAGCGGCACCGGCGCGGGCTACACGTCCATAGGTTGCCAATCGGAAGCCGGCAAGACCGGCACCAGCGAGGACCTCTCCGACGCCTGGTTCGTCGGCTACACGCCGCTGTATTCGACCGCCGTCTGGACCGGGCACCCGCTCTCACGCGACTCCACCGGCTTCGGCGGACCCACCTCCGGCCCGATCTGGCGCTCCTACATGGAGGCCGCCCAGGGGGGCGACTGCCCTGACTTCGAGGTGCCGACGAGCCTGCCGAGCCTGTCGGCGTTCCACGGGAACTACACGGCCTCCAGCTCGAGTTCCTGCAGCAGCTCCTATTCCTGCGGCTCCTCGTCTTCGTACTCCCCGAGCTACAGCTACGGCGGCTCCTACGGGGGAGGTGGCAGCGACCAGAACCAGGGGGCCTACGCGCCCGGGGTGGGACAGAAACCGGCTCCAGCGCCAACGCCCGAACCGACGCCCGCGCCGGTCGCGCCGCCCGCGGCGCCTCCCTCGAGCGGCGGGCTCAACCCTGAGCCCTGAGAACTGACCGGGTGGCGCTGACGCGCGCGCCCTAGCCTAGGTCCATGCCCGCGAGCGAGTTCGACCTGATCGCCGCCATCAATGAGCGACTGCCTGCACCCGGTCCCAGGGTGCGAGTGCCGAGCGGCGACGACGCCGCTGTGGTCGAGCCCCGGGCGGCGAGCGCGATCACCGTCGACGCAATCGTCGACGGCGTGCATTTTCAGCTGGATGCCTTCGGCCCCCTCGCCGTTGGGCGGAAGGCGATGGCCGCCGCGCTCTCCGATCTGGCCGCGATGGGTGCGTCCCAGGGCGAGGCGTGCGTCGTCGTCGCGGCCCCGGATGAGCTGCCCGATCAGGACCTGCTCGGGATCGCCGACGGACTGGTCGAGATGGCCACACGGGAGGGGGTGTCGATCGTCGGCGGCGACCTGGTCAGCTGTCCGGTACTGGTCGTCTCGGTGACCGCGGTCGGCTATGAGCCCGGCGGCAGCCGCTTCGTCACCAGGGCGGGCGCCAGGCCCCGTGACCTGGTCGCGGTCACGGGCGAGCTCGGCGGCGCTGCCGCCGCCGTGGAGCTGATCGACGCCGGTGAGAGGCGCGGCGACCCGCCGGATCGTGGAGCGGGGCTGCTCGAGCGACAGCTCAATCCGGTTCCACGGCTGCGCGAGGGGAGGGGCCTCGCGGCCGCCGGGGCGAGCGCGATGATCGACATCAGCGATGGCCTCGGTGCCGATGCGGGACACCTCGCCAGTGCCAGCGATTGCCGGCTCGAGATCGACCTCGATCGGGTGCCCGTGGCCCACGGGGTCGCGGAGGTTGCCGGGAACGACAGCGCCGCGCTCGAGCTAGCGATCGCTGGAGGCGAGGACTTCGAGCTGCTCGTCACGCTGCCCGGCGATCGGATGAAGGCGGCGATCGAGGCCGTCGGAGACGCCGGCTCGAAGCTGACCGAGATCGGCTACGTCACCGAGGGGAGTGGCGTGTCTTTGAAGCTGCCCGGCGGCGGCGAGATCGCGCCCCGCGGCTTCGACCAGAGGCGCGGGTCCCTCTCCGGCTCCGGCTGACCGGGGTCGGGAGCCAGATCGGGCTCCGGCTCGGGCTCGCCTCCGTCCGGCTCGGGCTCCCCTCCGTCCGGCTCCGGCTCCAGCTCCGGTTGAGGCCCGGGCGCCCGGCGGCGCACCGAGATCACGCCGGCCTGCTCGAGCTTCATCGTGGGAGCCTGCGGCGCAGGCGCGTGGCCCGAGACCGCGACGATGGCCACGCCCGACCCGGCCAGTAGACAGCCGAGCAGCGCCAGGCCCCAGCCAATCTGCCCGTCGGCGAGCATCAGGACCAGGTCGTGCCAGACCCCGAGTCCGGCGTCGAAGCGCCCGGCGAGATCGCCGACCAGCACCACCAGCGGCAGCAGCCCGACCAGGACGAGACCCGCGGCGGCGAGCCGGCCGCCGGCAAGCCGGGCGGCCGCCAGCAGCCACACCTGGAGCCCCAGCGACACCAGCAGTCCCAGATACGGGTTGACCAGCCACGTGCCGAGGGCCGCGACGCAGGCAACCAGCAGGGCCGCAGGTGCGGCCGTGACCACCGCCCGCGCCGGTGGCGGGCGCAGCGGGCGCAGGAAGAACGCGATCACGCAGTAGAAGAGGACCGCGAGGATCACGGTGATCGTGCCGCCGGCACCAAGGGCCTCGATCTGCGGGTCGAACGGGAACTCCGGGCTTGGCATCAGGCCCACCAGCGACGAGATGAGGATGACGATCAGGGCGCCGATGAACGGCAGCGTCCGCAGCAGGGACCAGACGAAGCTGCGAACTGCGTCGATCGGGCTGCGCGCCGCCGACGTGAGTCCCGAGCCGGCGGCCAGGCCGACCGGGAGCAGCAGTGCCAGCGCGAGCATGGCGATCGTCCAGCCGGGCAGCAGATTCCCGGCCACCCGGATGTAGGTGCCGGGCCCATGCCGGACCGCGCCAGGGGACCCATCGAGCGCGAGGATCAGCGAGAGGGCGGAGCGGCCGAAGCGGTCGAAGGTGTCCGGGTCAAACGACTCGCGGGCGTCCCGAGAGGGATCTACCGGGAGCTCGCCGTCAGCGGAGAGCCGGACGGCGGGCAGGCCGGCCTCGATCAGTGGGCCCTGCTCCCCGAGGCCGGCGGGAATGGCAAGCCGGAAGAGATCATCCAGGGGTCCTTCGTTGCCGGCGGGCGTCAGCAGCTCGTTCGAAACGGTCGAGTTCGCCGTCTCGACGAGTTGGCTGGCCGTGCTCTGCGGTCCGGTGGACCACGGGATGACGAGCGGTTGAGTGGGAGGCGCCAGGGCCGGTTGGCTGAGGACGATCGCCGCATCGAGGAGGTCCGCGTCGCTGTAATCGCCGATGAAGCGCTTCACTCCGAGCGCGCCGATGCTCGAGCCGTCGGTGGAGACGAAGACGAGGGTCTTGTGGTGGGAGGAGCCGGAGAAGCTGTTCGCGATTTCGAGCAGGGCGGCGGTCGCTGCCGCACTGGTCGTGGCCCCGCTGCCTCGGGCTACATCCCGCGGCGCGATCAGCGCGATCTCGCGGCTGGACTCTCCCGGCAACGTGGCGATCAGGTTGCGCATGTCGACCTGGTGACCCCTGAAGGAGCCGTCGAAGCGCTGCTCCGACACGGTCGCCCCCTCGATCTCCGCGAAGTGGCTCTTCACCTGATCGGCCAGGTGGTTGTCGGACGGCGATCCGGGGGTCGGATACGGCGCGGCGGAGGCGAGCTCCCGAGCCAGCGGCGTGGCGCTGGTCGGGTCGAAGGCGTCCGGCGGGATTCCCGGCCGGAGAGTCGAGGGGACGTCCTTCAGTGAGAACATCGCCACCACGGCGGCGACCGGAACCGCGAGCAGGGCGAATCTGTAGAGACGGAAATCGATCACTGGCAGCGTGTCATGCTCCCTAACCTTCAGGCATGGCGCGAGGACAGGCGCGGATCCTGCTCGTGGACGATGAACAGGCCGTGCAGACGCTTCTCACCTACCCGCTCCGCAAGGAAGGTTATGAGGTTGTGGGGGCCATGGATGGGCAGCAAGCCCTCGATCGCTTCACCGAGGAGCGATTCGATCTCGTGGTCCTCGACATCATGCTCCCGAAGCTCGATGGGATTGAGGTGTGCAGGCGCCTTCGCACCCGAAGTCAGGTGCCGATCATCATGCTGACGGCAAAGGGGGACGAGATCGACAAGGTCGCGGGGCTCGAGATGGGCGCCGACGACTACATCACCAAGCCCTTCTCAGTTCGCGAGTTCCGCAGCCGCGTCAAGGCCGCGCTCCGGCGCGGCAATATGGCAGGTCAGGCGCTGGCGGCGAACGAGCCGATCCGGGCAGGCGACCTGGAGATCGACTTCGAGCGCCGCTCGGTGGAGCTCGACTCCAAGCAGGTGCAGCTCACCTACGTCGAGTTCGAGATCCTGGCCGCACTGGCGGCGGCCCCGGGCAAGGTATTCACCCGCGAGATGCTCCTCGAGCACATCTGGGGCGACTCGACGTTCCGCGATCCCCGCACCGTCGACGTACACATCAGGCACCTCCGCGAGAAGCTGGAGGCCGACGCGAAGCAGCCCGAATACCTGTTCACGGTTCGAGGCGTCGGCTACCGCTTCCGTGACGCAGACCGCGATTGAGAGCTGACCGCCGCGCCCCGCGCGCACCGTCATCGTGAAACCGGCGCTCCGGCTCAACACCCTCCGCAACCGGCTGGTAGCCCTGATCACGCTGATCACGGCGGCGGCGATCGCGTTCGTCTACCTCTACGTCGTACCGCAGCTCGAATCGAGCCTGACGGCAGAGAAGCTCCGCCGGCTCGAGAGGCTCGGGACTGAGCAGGCACCGCGCGTGGCCCGGGCACTCAAGTCCGGTGCCTCCCAGGCGCAGATCGAAGAGATCGTCCGCACCACCGCGCAGTCCACCGAGAGCCGGGTGACGCTGCTCGCGGTCAGGGACGAGTCGGGAGGACCGGTGCCGGCCTTCGTCGTCGCCGACTCGCAGGCGGAGGCGACGGCGATCCAGGGCCGTTACCTGACCGCCGACGCCGCGATCGCCGACGACCACGTCGCCTCCGGCGTTGAGCACGTCGCCGGGACCCGTGTCGGCACGTCCGCGGTCCCGATCGACTCCGGTGAACAGACGCGCTGGGTGGAGGTGCTCTCGTCGCAGCTCGCCGAGGTGAACGACGACGTCGCGCTCGTGCGGCGCCAGATCCTGATCGCCGGGCTGATCGCCCTGTTCGCCGCCTCGCTGATCGGCTTCTGGGCCTCGGGCGCGGTCTCGCGGCGGCTGCGGCGGCTGCGGCTTGCCGCCGAGGCGGTGGCCGAGGGCCACTTCGACCAGCCGATCCCGATCGACTCCTCCGACGAGCTCGGGCAGCTCGCGCGCAGCTTCAACGACATGCAGCGGCGCCTCGCCCGGCTCGACAGCTCGCGGAAGGAGTTCATCGCCAACGCCTCGCACGAGCTTCGCACGCCGATCTTCTCCCTCGGAGGTTTCGTCGAGCTGCTCGAGACCGAGCGGCTGAGCGCGGCTGAGCGCCGGAACTTCGTCGCCGAGATGCGGGCCCAGGTCGAGCGGCTGCAGAAGCTGACCATCGACCTGCTCGACCTCTCGCGGCTGGACGCCGACGTCATGGAGATCAAGCGGGAGCCGGTCGACCTGAAGGACGTCGCCAGACAGGTGGCGGACGAGTTCGGGCCCGCCGCCAAGCTCCACGAGTCGTCCCTGCAGGTCAGGGGGCGGGGGCAGGTGGTCGCCCTCGCCGACCTAAACCGGGTCTCACAAATCATCCGTATTCTGATCGACAATGCCCTCACCCACACCCCGCAGCGGACGAACGTGACGGTCACGGCCGTGCGCGGGACGCATGCCGCGGAGCTGATCGTCGGCGACGACGCAAAGAAGGGCATCGACCCCCGCGCGATCGACAAGGTCTTCGATCGCTTCTACACCGGAGACACGGCGACGGGCTCTGGGCTTGGGCTCGCGATCGCCGAGGAGCTCGCCCTGCGCATGTCCGGACGGATCGAGGTCGTATCCCGCCGGGGACACACCGCCTTCACGCTCAGCCTCCCGCTCGCCCGCGCTCGCCGGGACCAGCGGCAGCCCGCCGGGGCAGCGGCGTGAAGCTGCGATCGATCCTGGCTACGGCGCTGACGGCGGCGCTAATCGCCGGCTGCGGTGGCGGAGGGAACGACAACTCGAGCAGCGTCGCGTCGTCCGATCTGCCCACGACCACACAGCAGGTCGTGATCCAGAGCGGGTCCGGTGACTTCAACCCAGCCGGGATCTTCAGGGACGTCTCCCCAGGAGTCGTGACGATCACCTCGGTCTTCGAGGGGGGCGGCAACTCGCTGCTCGGCGGCGGCTCATCCGCTGGGCAAGGATCCGGCTTCGTGGTCGACAAGGAGGGCGACATCGTCACCAACGCTCACGTCGTCACCAGCGGCGGTCACCTCAACGGCGGGGGCACTCCGCAGGAGGCCAAGCAGGTGTTCGTCCAATTCGGCGACCTCAACCGGGTCTCGGCCGACATCGTCGGCTTCGACGCCGACGCGGACGTGGCCCTGATCAAGGTCGACCCAGACGGCCTCAACCTCGACCCGCTGACGCTCGCCGAGCGCTCGAGCTTCGTCGTCGGTGAGCCGGTAGCCGCGATCGGCAGCCCCTTCGGCGAGGACCAGTCCCTCTCGATCGGCGTGATCTCCGCCACCGACCGAACCGTCGAGGGGCTCACCAACTTCGGGATCGACAACGCGATTCAGACCGACGCCTCGATCAACCCGGGCAACTCGGGTGGCCCGCTGCTCGACTCCAAGGGCCAGGTGATCGGCATCAACGAGCAGATCGCATCGAGCTCCGGCAGCAACTCCGGCGTCGGGTTCGCCATCCCGGTGACCTCGGTCCGCTACTCGCTGGATCAGCTTCGCGACGACGGCAAGGTGGACTACGCGTTCCTGGGCGTGACCAGCGAGTCCCTCTACCCGCAGCTCGCCGAGCATCTCGGACTGGATACCAAGAGCGGGGCGCTGATCACGGACGTCGTCAACGGCAGCCCGGCCGACGACGCCGGGCTGAAGGGATCCACCGACGAGACGACCTTCCAGCTGCAGCACGTGAAGACCGGGGGCGATGTAGTGACCTCGGTGGGCGGCAAGCCGGTCCTGCAGAACAACGACCTCTCCGAGCTGATCGCGCAGCACAAGCCCGGCGACACGGTCACACTCGACATCCTCCGGGATGGGCAGCACATGACGGTCGATGTCACGCTCGGCTCGCGACCGGCTGACGTAGGTCAATAGGCGCTCGGCGTCGGCAGCGCCATATCGTGCTGGACCCTGCGGGTAGAGCGCCGATCCAATGGCGAAGCCGTCAATCCGAAACCTCGTAACCGACCTCGCCGCGACCCTGCGCGAGGAGGTACTGCCGCATCTGGGCGGGCACGCCGGTCGCGCTCACTCCGGCGAGGCCGAGGGCGGCGACGTCACCTTCCAGATCGACGAGCACGCCGAGAGGCGCATGGAGGCCTACCTCGCAGAGCGAGCGCCCGAGGTCTCCTTCTACTCGGAGGACCGAGGCCTCGTTTCGCCCGAAGGCGATCGCGCCGAGTGGGTGCTGGTCGTCGACCCGATCGACGGCACTCGGCCGGCGCTGGCCGGTCTCGAGTCGTGCTGCATTTCGGTCGCCGCGGCGCGCCTCGATGGGGAGCCGACGATGGGCGACGTGCAGGCGGGCTGCGTGATGGAGCTGAAGACCGGCCAGAGCTTCGTCGCCGAGCGCGGAGCGGGGCTGGAGCCGGCCGGGAACCTGTCAGCCAACCGGGCGGTCGAGCGGATGTTCTGGACCTACGGCTTCCGGGGCCGCCCGGCGCGCGCGCTGGTCGAGGTGCTGGCGGAGCTGATCGACGCCTCGTCGGTCGGCGGCGGCACCTTCGACCTAGGCTCGGCCACGTTCGACATGACCCGGATCGCAACCGGGCAGCTCGACGCGTACGTCGAGCCCGGGTCGCGGATCATCGACGACATCCCGGCGATGCGGGCGGAATTCGAGCGCGTCGGGGGCGGCGCGGTGCTCAACAACTCCCCCTACGACCTGGCCGCGGCGGCCATCTGCCTGGAGGAGTGCGGCGCGGTTGTCACCGACGCGTATGGCCAGCCTCTGGCCGCTCGCCCGCTGCTCGGCTCCGACCACGAGTTCCAGATGTCCTGCGTGGCGGCGGCCAACCCCGAGCTCCATGCCGCGATCTGCGCCGAGATCGACGCGGGGATCGAGCGGCTGCGCGCCATCGTCTAACGGGTTGCGCCTCGGCGGCGCACCCTCGCATCAAACGAGTACTTTTCCGAACTTGCCTGTGCACGACAAAGTCGTGATGGGGACGCCGTGCTCCAGGAGGTAGCGCTCGGCAGCAAGTCGCTGTCCGATTACACGCACCTGGCGGGACGCGGCCTGGTCGACGAGGTCCGTGAGCTGGCCGAGAACCTGCAGGGGAAGCGGGTCCTCCACGTCAGCGCAACGGCCTTCGGCGGCGGCGTCTCCGAGATCCTCTACACGCTGGTGCCGCTGATGCGCGACGTGGGGCTCGACGCAACCTGGCAGGTGATCATGGGCCGGGAGGAGTTCTTCAACGCCACCAAGCTCCTCCACAACTCTCTGCAGGGGGACCCGAACACGCTCACACCGAGCCAGTGGGAGCTGTTCGACCACTACAACAAGATGAACGCCGAAAGCCTGGACGGCGAATGGGACGTGATCATCGTGCATGACCCGCAGCCGCTCGGCATGCGCCGCAACGCGGCCGACCACGCCAAGAACTGGATCTGGCGCTGCCACATCGACCTCTCCGAGCCGAATCCGGAGCCGATCGAGCGCCTCCTGCCGCTGATCGCGGAGTACGACATCACGGTCTGGCACCTGGAGCAGTACGTGCCGCAGGGCCTCGACGGACACGGCGGGGTTCGCATCGTGCCGCCGGCCATCGACCCGCTCTCGCCGAAGAACATGGCCCTCTCTCCCGACGACGCGGCCTTCGTCTGCAACCAGTTCGGCATCGACGTCGACCGGCCGATGATCTGCCAGGTTTCCCGGTTCGATCCGTGGAAGGACCCGATCGGGGTGATCGACGCCTACCGCCAGGTGACCAAGGAGATCCCGGAGGTCCAGCTCGCGCTCGTCGGGTCGATGGCGACGGATGACCCCGAGGGCTGGGAGTTCTTCCACCGCACCTTCGAGTACGCGGGCTCGGATCCCGACATCAAGATCCTCAACAACCTGAACAACGTCGGCGCGATCGAGGTGAACGCCTTCCAGTCGCAGTCCGACATCGTGCTGCAGAAGTCGATCCGCGAAGGCTTCGGGCTCACGGTCGCCGAGTCCCTCTGGAAGGGTCGGCCGACCATCGGCGGGAACGTGGGCGGCATCCCGCTGCAGATCGTGGACGGCGAGGACGGTTACCTGGTCTCGTCACCGGAGCAGGCCGCCGAGCGCTGCGTCGCGATCCTGCGCGACCCGGAGCTCGGCCGCCGCCTGGGGCGCGCCGGCAAGGAACGGACGCGCGAGCGCTTTCTCTCGCCGCGCCTGCTGCTCGACTGGATGAGGATCTTCACCTCGCTCGACAAGTGAGCCCGGTACGGGTTTCGGCCTTTTGAGGTCTGCCTGATACAAACGGGGAGTGGGCGATTACCCCCTGACGATCGTCTCCAACCGCGGCCCCGCCGAGTTCGGCCGCGACGAGGCGGATCAGCGCACCGTGCATCGAGGAGGCGGCGGCCTGGTCACCGCGCTCTCAGGGCTGGTCTCGCACCGCAGGGCGCTCTGGATCGCCTCGGCGATGACGGAGGAGGACGTGCTGGTCGCCGACGAGAACGATGGGCCGGTGACGATCGAGGTCGACGGGATCTCCTACGACGTCCAGATGGTCGCCTCCGACCCATCGGCGTATGACCGCTTCTACAACGTGATCGCCAACCCGATCCTGTGGTTCATCCAGCACTATCTCTGGGACCTCTCGAACGCCCCAGACATCCGTCAGGCCGAGGTCGATGCCTGGGAGGAGGGCTACAAGGTCGTCAACGACGACATCGCCGACTGCGTGGTCCGAGCGATCGAGGGGCAGGAGGACCCGGTCGTGATGCTCCACGACTACCACCTCTACACCTGCCCCGGGCTGATCCGGCGGGCGCGGCCGGACGCCTTCCTCCATTACTTCGTGCACATTCCCTGGTCGCAGCCGGACTCATGGCGGATCCTCCCCAACCGCTGGCGCGAGGAGATCTACCTGAGCATGCTCTCCAACGACATCATCGGCTTCCACACCACCGCCTACTGCCGCAATTTCCTGCAGTGCTGCCGAGACCTGATGGAGCTCGAGGTCGACTACGAGCGGATGTCGGTGATCCACGAGGGCCGCGAGGTCTGGGTTCGGGCCTATCCCCTCTCGATCGATACCCAGCGGCTCTACCGGGTCGCGGAGTCACCCGACGTCGCCTTCTACGAGTCGGAGCTGCTGCGCCGCCGGCGCGACAACCTGATCATCCGGGTCGACCGCGCTGACCTCTCGAAGAACGTACTGCGCGGGTTCACCGCCTTCGACGTCTTCTTGGAGCAGCATCCCGAGTTCCGGGAGAAGGTCACGTTCATAGCGCACCTGCAGCCCTCCCGGCAGGACGTGCCGGAGTACGCCGAGTACCTGGAGCGGATCGAGGCCCTGGTCGCGGTCATCAACCACCGGCACGGGACGACCGACTGGATGCCGATCGATCTGCGCATCTATGAGAACTTCCACGAGGCCGTCGCGCGCTACAAGCAGTTCGACCTGCTGATGGTCAACTCGCTGTTCGATGGGATGAACCTGGTCGCCAAGGAGGCGCCGGCCGTCAACACCCGCGACGGGGTGGTGATGCTCTCGGAGAACACCGGCGCCCACGAGGAGCTCGGCGACTGCACCCTCTCAGTGAACCCATTCGACATCCAGGAGCAGGCCGACGGGATCTACCGCGCCCTGACCATGGAGCCGGAGGAGCGGGCGCTGCGGGCGAAGCGCCTCAAGGAGATCATCATGGAGCGCGACCCCGGCGATTGGGTCGACGAACAGCTCGCCGACATCCGCGCGAAGCGCTCGCCGGCCCAGGTTCGCTAGCCCTCGATACGGAACTCGCCCGGCGACGGCGGGGGCGTGTGAATCGGCGCGGGGACATAGATCGGTGGGGGCGGCTGTGGCGTGCTCGCCGAGTCCGCATCCGGCTGCGGATCGCGGTGGTGGCGGTGGCGATCGATCCTCCGGGGTTGGTGGTGCGAAAGGCGGTGGTGGCGGTGGCGATTGATCCTCGGGGGTTGGTGGTGGGCAAGGCGATCTTTGCCGCCGTGCGGCTTCGGGGGTGGCCTTTTCGCCGGTGGGTGCGACATGGTGGGCGCGTTGGGCGGGGACGCCGCGGGGGGAGCGCCGGCGGGCGCCGGCGCGGGAGGAAGGCCGACGTCGGCCGGCACGGGCGGTGGCCGGCCGCTACCCAGCAGGGCGGGAAGCGATGCGATTCCGGCGACCAAGGCGGCTGCGATCGCCGCGGCGCGCCCGACGCTTGCCCATCTGATCTGCCTTCCCGCCACTCAGGGGTGAGCGGCGGCTGTCTCCTCCTCTCCCCCGCGGCCGGCCGCGGCCGCAGCCGGCCGCTATAGTCGCGCGTCGCTGTGAACCGGCATTACGAACTCGTACTGATGCTCGACCCCGAATCCGCCGACGAGGCGCGCGAGAAGGTCGCGGGCGACGTGCGCCAGCAGATCGAGGGCAGCGGCACGTTGGACCGTGCGGATGTCTGGGGGATGCGCAAGCTCGCCTACGAGATCCGGCAGAGGAACGAGGCGGACTACCGCTACTACCGCTTCCAAGGCGAGCCGGACCTGCTCGAGCGCCTCGACCACAGCCTGAAGATCACCGACGGCGTTCTCCGCTTCCGGATCTTCAAGGTCGACCCCGAGGCACCGACCAACGCTCCGCCCGCCACCGAGCGCCCGGCCTCCGTCGGATCGGACCGCGGCGACCGCGAGCGCCGCCCGCGGCGAGACGACCGCGACGAGTAGCTCGGCCGCATGAACGGGTTGCTCGTTTCGGAGCACGCTCGCGTAACGCAGTTTCCGGCCTTTCTCCACAACGGGGGAGAGAACCCGCCGCGCCGCTGCTTAGTATCGACGTTCGGAATCGAAAGGAAGAAGGGAGCCTCAGTTGGCCAGCTCGAACATCAATTCGGTCGTAGTCACAGGCAATTTGACGAAGGACCCCGAGCTGCGCTCGACTCCCGGCGGGACCTCCGTCTGCAAGCTCCGAGTGGCCGTCAACAGCCGCCGAAAGGACGGCTCCACCGGCGAGTGGGTCGACAAGCCCAACTACTTCGACGTCACCGTCTGGGGTGCGCAGGGTGAGAACTGCGCCAACTACCTCTCGAAGGGACGGCCGGTGGCGGTGCAGGGACGTCTCGACTGGCGCGAATGGGAGGCGCAAGATGGATCAAAGCGCCAAGCCGTCGAAATAATTGCCGACAGCGTCCAGTTCCTCGGCTCGCGCTCGGACAACCCGGGCGGCGGTGGCGGAGGGGGCAACGGCTTCCAGCCGACCTCGGACGTACCCGCCGATACTTCGGACTTCGAGGGCGCCGGGGCGAGCTCGGGCGGCGGCTCGGACGACGACATCCCCTTCTAACGAAAGCGGACACTAGGCCGTTCCTCCGGGAGCGGAGGGCGAAGCCGGTCGTCGCTACCATTCGCGCCCCTCATGGCTCGACAACAGCGACAGACCCAGACCGGTGGCGGCCGCAGGCGCCGCGGGCTCTCCGATCGCGGACGGCCGCGCAAGTACACCCGGATCAACGCCGAGGCGATCGACTACAAGGACCTCAACCTGCTGCGGCGCTTCATCTCCGATCGGGGCAAGACCCGGTCCCGTCGCGTCACCGGACTCTCCAGGAAGCATCAGCAGCAGCTCGCGCTGGCCGTGAAGCGGGCCCGCGAGCTTGCCCTGCTGCCCTACGTCGGCGAACGGTAGGCCGATGGCCCAGGCGGTTCTGCTCAAGGACGTGGAAGGGCTCGGCGAGGCCGGCACCGCAGTCGATGTCTCGTCCGGCTACCTGCGCAACTACCTCGTGCCGCGCAAGCTGGCGCAGCCGGCCACCAAGGGCGCTCTCGAGGACGCCCAGCGCAGGCGCGAGCGGGAGGCGGAGGCCGAGCGACATGCGGCGGAGCGGGCCGGAGAGACCTCGGCGCTGCTCTCCAAGACGGTGCTGACGATCAATCACAGGGCCGGCGAGGACGGAAAGCTCTTCGGCTCGGTCACGTCGGCGGAGATCGCGGACGCGATCCAGGCTGCCCGCGGCATCAAGGTCGACCGGAAGAAAATCCGTCTCGAGGAGCCGATCCGGGAGACCGGCACCTTCATGGTCGAGGTCGAGGTCGGCGGTGGCGTCACCGCCTCGGTCAAGACGATCGTCGCCGAGATGCGAAAGGGCCCCGATTAGGCGAGGGCGCGCGACAGCGCGACCCGTTGGATGTCAGAGGGTCACTCGTTAATCGTCGCCGTGCGCAAACAGCGCGCTTCCCGAGCGTCCGGGAGGCGTGCCTGAAACATGCCTGCCGCAAATAGCCTGAACTCGGCTGCGGGGACTCGCGGCCTTTGATTTTCTAGACAGGCTCGCGCGGGCTTAGTTCCACATCGGGGCGAATGGGAATCCGCCGGGCCCGTATCCAGACTTGAGTGGAGACTCGGCCGGTAGGTCGGGCAAGCCCCTGCGCGTGAGAGGAGCAGTTGGCCACCAACGGAAAGACGGCGATCGTCCCGCCCCAGAATCTGGAAGCGGAGGAGTCGGTGCTCGGGGCGATGATGGTCTCGGAGTCGACGATCGAGCCCGTGCTGCTCGACGTCCGCCTCCATGCCGAGGACTTCTACCGGGACCGCCACCGCACGATCTACGAGGCGATCATCCGCCTCAACGAGAACGCCGATCCGGTCGACGTCTTGACCGTCTCGGAGGCCCTGGCCCAGCGCGGCCAGCTGGACGAGGTGGGCGGCCGCGACGTTGTCGCAAGCCTGGCCGCCAAGGTCCCCGCACCGGGAAGCGCAAGGTACTACGCGCAGATCGTCAAGCAGAACTCGCTGATGCGCCGCCTCGACGCGGCCGCCAAGCGGATCCAGCAGTCGGTCGCGGAGCGCGACGGCGAGCCATCCGAGCTCGTCGAGCACGCGGAGCGCCTCCTCTTCCAGGTCGCCCACGAGGAGCGCGCCGTCGACTTCCGCGAGATCGGCGAGATCCTCCACGACGAAATCGACAAGCTCGAGGCGCTCGCCAGCGGGACATCCGAGATCACCGGCACCCCGTCCGGCTTCCGCGACCTCGACGAGCGGACCGGCGGCTTCCAGCGCGGCAATCTCATCGTGATCGCAGCGAGGCCAGCCATGGGAAAGTGCCAGGGAGGAGGGACACTTGTCTATGACGCCAGCACGGGTGCACGCCGCCGTCTCGATGAGGTCGTCGCCTCTCATGAGAGCGGCGAGGAGATCTGGATCGCCGCCTTGGGCTCCGATCTCAAAATCAGGCCTGCGCGGATCTCACATGCGATCCGCAGCGGAAACCAGGTCCTCTTTCGTCTGACTACTCGCCTCGGTCGATCCATCGAGGCGACGGCCAACCACCCCCTTCTGACTCTCAAAGGCTGGAAGGCCCTCGAGGACTTGGCAGTTGGGTCTCGCATCGGAGTCCCAAGGTGGCTGCCGAGGATTGCGCCATTAAGTGAGATGGAAGACCACGAGCTCGTCCTACTCGCGGCATTGATCGCTGATGGATCGATCATTCGCGGCACACCGATGTACTGCTTCGGGGGCGACGGCACACCCCTCGTTGAGAAGGTGCGGGCGGCGACCATCGAGGCTGGAGCGTCGTTCAACGTGGGACCTGAGGGCCGGTACGCGTATCTGAGCTCGCGCTTGCCCTGGCGAGACGAACCCTGTCACCGAGCTTTGCGGGCGTCATGGCGTCTATGGCAAGCGCTCCGAGGACAAGTTCATTCCTGACGCGATCTTCGAGCTGCCGGACCATCAGATCGCGAGGTTCTTGTCGGTGCTCTTCGGCTGCGATGGCCACGTCTACTGCAGTGAGAGACTGGCCCAGATCGGCTACACCACGATCAGCGAGCGCCTCGCGCGAGACGTTCAGCACCTCCTCTTGCGCTTCGGGATCAGCTCCTGCATCCGCACGCTGAAGCGCAGAGGTCTACGAAGGCACCGAGAAGGTCGCTCGCGAGGTTCGGATCACCGATCAACGCTCGCTCGCCCGGTTCGCCATGACCATTCAAGGTCGTCGGCAAGGAAGACAAGCTCGGCGAGGTCCTCAATCGGCTGATCACCGCGCGCTCGGAGACCAATGTCGACAGCGCTCCGGTCGACGTTTGGGAGCAAGGTGCTCGCCGCGAAGGCCGAGCGCAGCTGGGCAGACGTGAGCGAGGCAGCCGGCTATCCGCGCAACCACAATTGGCACGTCGGCAAGCGCGGTCTCTCGCGCCTTCGCCTCGCTCCAGATGGCCGACGTCCTCGAGGCGCCGGAACTCGAGGAGCTGGCCGACTCAGATATCTGGTGGGACGAGGTCGCCTCGATTGAGGAGGTCGGCGAGGAGCAGACGTACGACCTGACCGTGCCGGATCACCACAACTTCGTCGCCGACGACATCATCGTCCACAACAGCACTCTCGTCTGCGACTTCGCCCAGAACGTCACGCTCAAGCACCAGAAGCCGGTCGCCCTCTTCTCCTTGGAGATGTCGGAGATGGAGCTCGCCCATCGCTTCATCGGCTCGCAGTCGCGGATCTCCAGCGACCGGCTCCGCAAGGGCAAGGTCTCCACCAAGGACTGGCCCAAGGTCGTGAAGGCGTGCAATCAGCTCGAGTCGGCGCCGCTCTGGATCGACGACTCCTCCGACCTGGGCCTGCTCGAGCTGCGAGCCAAGGCTCGGAGGTTGCACGCGCAGGAGAGGAGCCGGGGCCACGAGGGACTCGGGATGGTGATCGTCGACTACCTGCAGCTGATGCGGAGTGACGACGCTCGCGCCAACCGCGTCGAGCAGGTCGCCCAGTTCAGCCGCGGTCTCAAGATCCTCGCCAGGGAGCTCAATGTGCCGGTGATCGGCATCTCGCAGCTCTCCCGCGCTCCCGAGCAGCGCCCCGACAAGCGGCCGATCCTCTCCGACCTACGCGAATCCGGGGCGATCGAGCAGGACGCCGACGTCGTCGGCTTCCTCTATCGCGACGACTACTACAACGCCGAGTCCGAGGATCCCGGCGGCGCCGAGCTGATCCTCGCCAAGCACCGGAACGGCCCGGTAGGCACGGTCCGCCTCGTCTTCCTCGAGCACTACCCCAAGTTCGCCGACCGGGCCCGCGAGGAGAAGCCGGTCGAGCAGCCGGCGGGTGAAGGCCCCCCGATCGAGGACCTGGCGGACGCCGAGGAGCTCTGAATTGGCCGGCTCCCCGCGATCTGGCGAGCGCCAGCCGTGCAGGTTCGGCATCTGCGATGGCTCCGGCTGGATCCTCGGCCCGGAGGACGTCGCCCGGCCGTGCGACTGCCGGTCGCGCATGGTGGCGCAGGCGCGGCTGCGCGGGATCGATTCGGTGATTCCGGCGAAGTACCGCGGCGTCTCCTTCGACCGACCGCCCGTGACGCAGATCGACGCCTTCGTCGTCAAACGGGTTCGCGACTTCTGCGAACGCCTCGAGGACAACCTCGAAAGCGGCCGCGGCATGTGGTTCTTCGGCGGCTCGGGAACCGGCAAGACGACCCTGGCCATGCTGATCTCGCGGACGGCACTGGAGTCCGGGCGCTCGGTGGCGATCTACTCCCTTCCGAAGCTGCTCAGCCGAATCCGCCAGACCTATGACGCCGAGGTCGGCGAGCAGTCCTACTCGCAATTCTTCGAGCGCCTCGCCAGTGTCGACCTTTTCCATCTCGACGACCTCGGCGTGGAGAAGCAGACCGAGTGGGTGCTCGAGCAGCTCTACGCCCTGATCAACGAGCGCTATGAGCGTCAGCGCTCTCTGATCGTGACCAGCAACCTCGAGGACGACGAGCTCGAGAGGCAGCTCGGCAGCCGAGTCGTTTCCCGCCTGGTCGAGATCTGCGGCGATCCGGTCCTGCTCTTCGATGAGGACCGCCGCATGCGTGTCTCAGCCGACCCCGCCAGCTCACTCGGCCAGGGCGGCGCCGCTCTCGGTCCGCTCGACCATTAGTCGAGCGCTCACGGGAGCGGGCTATGCTCGCGACCGGATGAGTCGGCGCGGTCAGGTCGGAACGATGTTCGGGCTGGCGCGCGACGGCTAGGTGAACGAGCGCGGCCCGTCCCCCGGGCCGAACGTGGAGCGGCTCAGCCGTGTCCGGCGACGCCTCATAATCCCCTGGTCATGCCGGGAATAGTCATAGTCGGCGCCCAGTGGGGCGACGAAGGAAAAGGCAAGGTCACGGACCTGCTCGCTGAGCAGGCCGCTGTCGTGATCCGGTTTCAGGGCGGCAACAACGCCGGTCACACGATCATCCGCGACGGCGAGACCTTCAAGTTCCACCTGATCCCATCGGGGATTCTGTATCCCGGCAAGACCTGCGCGATCGGCAACGGCGTCGTCATCGACCCGGCCGTGCTCACCGGCGAGATCGAGGAGCTGCGCCACCGCGGCATCGACGTGAGCGGCCTGCGCGTCTCGGCCAATGCGCACCTGATCATGCCCTATCACGTGAAGCTCGACACGGCCGGGGAGCTCAAGCTCGGCAAGCTCGAGATCGGCACTACTCGGCGCGGAATCGGCCCCTGCTATTCGGACAAGGCCTCACGCCTCGGGATCCGGGTCCAGGACCTGCTCGACCCCAAGATCCTTCGCAAGAAGATCATGGCCGCGATGGAGCCGAAGCAGCAGATGCTCCGGCCCTACGCCAAGGACCCAGAGCTCGACCTGCACACGATGGTCGAGACCTACCTCACCTACGGCCACCGACTCGAGCCGCACATCGCCGACACAGCACGACTCTGCTGGGACGCGCTCGACGCCGACCGCACCGTGCTCTTCGAGGGCGCCCAGGGAACGATGCTCGATCTCGACCACGGCACCTATCCCTTCGTCACCTCATCCAATCCCGTGGCCGGGGCGGCCTGCATCGGCGCCGGCGTCGGCCCGGGCGACATCGACGAGGTCTGGGGAATCGCCAAGGCCTACGCGACGCGCGTCGGCGCGGGGCCCTTCCCCACCGAGCTCGGGGACGACCTCGGCGAGCGGCTGCGCGAGCGCGGCGGCGAGCTCGGGACCACCACCGGGCGCCCGCGCCGCACCGGCTGGCTCGACCTGGTCGCGCTGCGCTACGCGGTACGGCTCAACAGCATGACCGCCCTCGCCGTCACCAAGCTCGACGTCCTGGCGGGGATCGACCCCCTGCGCGTCTGCGTCCGCTACCGCCACCCGGAGGGTGCGGTCTTCGACGAGTTCCCCTACCACCAGTCGATCATCCACACCGCCGAGCCGGAGTACGAGGAGCTGCCCGGCTTCGAGGGCGAGATCGGCGGCTGCCGCCGCGAGCAGGACCTACCCGCGGAGGCGCGGAGCTACCTGGCGGCGATCAGCGACCACCTCGGAATCCCGGTGCGGCTTGTGGGTGTCGGCCCCGGGCGCGACCAGGTGATCTGGATGGGCCACGAGGCCGAGCCGCGGCTGCGCGCAGCGGCCTAGGCAAGCGCGCCAGTTGCCCGGAGCCCATGCTCTGCGACCGCGGGGATCCACCCCTCCTCGATGCCCTTCTCCTCGCCGCGACGGAGCACGCGAAGGCCGAGGATCGTAGCCGCCAGGGTCGCGGTCACCCCAAGGCTGACCTGAACGCTGAGCAGGCCCTGGCGAGTCCAGTAGACGTCGCGCAGGTCGAGTAGAAGCGCCGCCTCGTCCATCGTCAGCCCCATCCCGACCCCAAACGGGATCGCGAGCGTCGACTCCGCCCTGTCGTTCCGGGTCGTGATCGCCGCGATTCCCGAGACGAAGGCGAGCACGATGCCGGGAATGAAGTGGTGGATGTGACGGCCGCTGACCCGGACGTTTCCCGCCGGCCACCAGCCGTGCCGAATCCCCCAGGTCGAGAGCCGGGCGATCGCGAAGCCCCCCAGGAAGCCCTGCAGGATGTTGAAGAGCACCGCCTCGTGGTGGGGCGTGGCACGGATGCCCCGGCGGGCAACAGCGATCGTGTCCCGGGTTGCATGGCCCGCGGCGTCGACCAGGTTCGCGGGGGTACCGGTCTCCTCACTCTCCCGGCGCCGTCGGGCCAGATGCAGGAGCTCCCCGGTGAACAGTGTCCCGGATGCTCCGAGCGCGAGCACGGCCAGGCCGACGGTGGCCCGCTCGGCGCTGGCCTCGCTGGCCAGAGCCGCCAGTCCACGCTTCCTGTGCCTCCTGCCGAGCAACCTCATGGGCTGAGCATGCTATCCGGGGCACGTTTATCGACCCCGCAAACTGGGCAGGAATTTGGCGCTCTGCAGCCAAAACAGTGACTACTACCGAAGCGAAGGTCCGAGCCGCTCAATAGGGTTTCGCCAGATGCGCAGGTTGCTCTCACCGGTCAATGCAAGCGTCAGCGCCGCCCGTCACGTGCTCTGGTATCTGAGGCATCACGCGGCGCCCCGTCAGCGCTAGCGATCGGTCGTCGCTGGCCGGGTCGATAGCGTCCCGGGTCGATGGGAGTAATCGCCTGGATCCTTCTGGGACTCTTCGCCGGCGCGATCGCCCGCGCCCTGATCCCGGGCCGGACCGAGCCTGGCGGCTGCATCGGCACCACGGCGGTCGGCATCCTGGGCGCGCTGCTCGGCGGCTTCCTAGCGAGCGCGCTCGACATCGGCGAAATCGATGACTTCTTCGACCTCGGCACCTGGCTGATCGCGATCGGCGGCTCGGTCCTCCTGCTGCTGATCATCCGGGCGATCGCACGCTGATCGGAACGCGGAACAGAGAGTCGCTTGAAGTGGGCCGTACAGGGATCGAACCTGTGACCTTGAGATTAAGAGTCTCCTGCTCTACCAGCTGAGCTAACGGCCCGGGAGGGCGAAATTATAGGAAGGGCCGTCTAGGGCCCGCCGGTGCCGACCCCGCCAAGGCCGCCGCCAAGGCCCCCGAGGGGATTGCCGCCACCGGCCGTGGCCCCGCCGGCCGTGGCGCCGCCGCCCTGCGTCTGCTGCTGCTGCTTGGTGAGCTGTGTGATCGCCGTCTGGAGCTGCTGACCGAGCTGCTGGAGCGGCTTCAGTTGAGTTTCGATGGTGGAGGCGTCGCTTCCCTTCGCGTTCTCCTTCGCCTTCGCGAGTGCCTGATCGCCGCCCTGGGTATCCCCCGCCAGATAGAGGTAGGACGCCAGCCGCGCATAGGAGTTGGCAGCGTTCTTGTTCGGCTGCTTCGCGATCAGGACCTGCTGCGCCTGCGCGGCGGCCTTCCAGTCGCCGACGGCGGCGTTCACGTCCGTCACGGCCTCGCTGGCGCTCGTGTCGGTGCGCGCCTTCTGAAAGTCGATGCTGCCGAGCTGGTCGAAGGTGTTGAGGGCGAAGAGCGCCGGAGTCTGCTCGACGTTCCCCTTGGTCAGCTTGACGTACTTGTTCCAGGCGTCCGCGCTCTCCCTGAGCTGCTGCTCGCCGTCGCTCGTCAGCTGGCCGTTACTGTCCACGTCCTGGCTGCCGGCCGAGTAGTGGAGCTGCACGAGCTGGGCGAGGGCGACCGTGTCGTTCGGGCTCGCCTGCAGCCGCTGTTGTGCCGCGTTGATCTGATCATCGAAGGCGCTCGCGCTGCTGCCGCCACCACCACCCCCGAAGAGATCACTGAAGCTGAAGCCGCCACCGCCGGTTCCGACGCCGAGGAAGACGAAGCTGATCGCGAAGATCAACGCCAGGCCACCGAAGACCACCCGGACCACGCGACGACGACGGGGAGTCTGCAGGTCGAAAAGCACGGCGGAAGGGTAGATGAACGGGATCGGCGCCTAGGCGGCGCCGCTCGGCGGCGGCTCGGAAACGGCGATCTCCCGATCGGCCGCCTCGTCGGGCGGCCTGCCGAAGGCCCTCGCCAGGAGGACGCTCCCCTCGTACAGCACAATCAGCGGGACCAGCTCGAGCAGCATGCTCATGGGATCCGTCCCGGGAAGGAGCATCGCGACGACGGCGAGGATCACGTACGCATAGCGGCGATTCTTCGAGAGCTGCTCGGGGGTGATGATCCCAAGCCTGGTGACCGCCAGGATCGCAATCGGAAGCTCGAAGATCAGGCCCATGGCGCCGAGGGTCAGCGTGAAGAAGCTGTAGTAGTCCCGCGCGCGAACCTGGATGTTGAACTGGGCGTCGTTGAAGTTCAGGAGGAACTTGGTCGCGGCCGGCAGGACCACGAAATAGCCGAAGACGACGCCGGCGATGAACAGTCCGGGCGCCAGGATCAGGAACGGCACCAGGTACCGCCGCTCGCGGCTGCTCAGCGCCGGGAGCAGGTAGGCATACGCCTGGTAGAGGATCACCGGCATGGAGATGATCAGGGCCGCGTAGGCGGTGATCGTCACGGTGGTGGTGAAGGGCTCGGTGACGCCGAAGGTGATGGGGATGCGGTCGGCGGGCAAAGGCGCGTTCGCGATGTCGAGCAGCCTGTCGTTCTGCCAGAAGCAAAGCCCGAAGGCGACCGCGAACGAGACGATCGAGATGATGATGCGCGTACGGAGCTCGTCGAGGTGCTCGACGAGCGTCAGCCGATCCTCGAAGTCGACCGGCCTGAGCCGGGCCATTGACTACGCCTTTTTCTCGGTGACGATCTCGCCCTCGACCGGCTCCGCGGGCTTCTCGGTCGCGGCACCGGCCGCGGGCTGAGCCGGCTCCGCCTCGCTCGCCTGCAGCTCTCGCCGCTCCTCCTCTGGGGATTTGTCATTGTCCCCGGAGAGCGAGCCCTTGAACTCGCGGATACCCCGCCCCATCGACCGGCCGAGCTCCGGCAGGCGCTTCGGACCGAAGATGATCAGGACGATGATGAGAACTACGGCTATCTCCAGCGGTCCTATGTTGGGCATGCGGGGATGTTAGCGGCAGCCGACCGGAACGCTGCGAACTATCGCCTGCTGCGCGCGCGACCACCGTTGGGGTCGCGCCGCGGGAAGTTGAGGTAGAAGCGGCTCGCGGTGGGCTCCGCCTGACCCTGGTACTTGCTACCAGCCTCTCGCGCGCCGTAGGCGTGCTCGACGGGGCCATCCATCCGCATGAATGAGATCTGGCCAATCGGCATGCCGTGGTAGATCGTGATCGGCAGGGTCGCGAGGTTCGAGAGCTCCAGGGTCAGATTCCCCTCGAATCCCGGATCGACGAAGCCGGCGGTGCTGTGGATCACCAGGCCGAGCCTGCCGAGCGAGGACTTGCCCTCCAGCCGGGCGACAAGGTCGTCGGGCAGCCGGACTCGCTCGAGGGTCTGGCCGAGCACGAACTCGCCGGGGTGCAGGACGAAGGGCTCCTCGTCCTCGACGGTCACCAGCTCGGTCAGGTTCTCCATCGGCTCGCGCACGTCGATATATGGGTAGCGCGAGTTGTTGAAGACCCGGAACGCCCGATCGACCCGCATGTCGACGCTCGAGGGCTGCACGAGCGCCTCGTCGTAGGGGTCGAAGACCAACCGGCCGGCGGCGACCTCCTCCTTGATCGTGCGGTCGCTGAGAACCATCAAGCCAGTCTATTCCCAGCACTTCTCGGCTTCCCCATGCGGACTCCCGGGATCCGCAAACAGCCCCACGTTCCCCAAGACTATGAGTACCGCTCGATGACCCCGTCCGCGATCATCCCAAGCAGCTGCCGCTCCTCGTTGGAGAAGCCGGTCGACCCCAGGAGCCCCTTGGCGTGCTTGATCCCCTGCTCGGCCCGGCCGCGCACTTGATCGAGGGCGTCGGTGTCGGCGATCCGGTCGCAGAGCTCCTCCGCCGCGGGCTGGTCGAGTCCTCGCAGCTCGGCGGCCTCGAGCACGGGGTCGCGGCGGCGAGCCAGGATCAGAGGCAGTGTCACGGTGCCGTCGAGTAGATCCGTGCCGCGGGCCTTCCCAGTCCTCTCGGGCGGCCCGGTGACGTCGAGCACGTCGTCGAGGAGCTGGAAGGCGAGCCCGATCTCGCGACCAAAAGAGGCGAGCGCCTCGGTCCCAGGGGCTCCAGAGGCGAGGCGACCGACCCGGCAGGCCGACTCGAACAGCCGGGCGGTCTTCAGCGAGCAGCGCTCCAGATAGCGCTCCTCGGTGATCGAGGTGTCGTAGGCATCGCGGCGCTGGGAGAGTTCCCCGAGCGCGAGCGCGACGGACGCCGAGCTCAGCTCGGTGACCTCGGGCTCGCCGCCGTCGACAGCGATCTCCGCGAAGGCGCGCGAGAAGAGCAGGTCCCCCACCCCGACGGCGCGGTCCCTGCCGGAGCGGGCGACGACGGTGGGGCGCCCGCGTCGGACCGGCGCGCCGTCGAGGACGTCGTCGTGAACGAGCGTCGCCATGTGGACGAGCTCGACGGCGGTGGCCGCGCGGATCGCGCGCTCGCCCGCGCCATCGCCGGCCGCCATCAGGACCAGGATGGGGCGCAACCTCTTGCCTCCAGCGGTGAGCGTCGCCTCGGCCTCCTTTCCCAGCGCCGGGCCGTGGCGACCGGAGAGCTCGGCGAGTCTGTCCTCGACCTGCGCCATCTTCGCGGGAAGCCAGGCGCTGGCAGCATCCATCACCGCGGTCACCGGAGGTGGCACCGAGGAGCGGGTCATGCGGCTCTCGTGGCGCTGTGGATGGCGATAATCCCGCCGGCGAGCAGGAGCCAACGGATCCCCTCGAAACCCGCGGCGTCGAGCATCCCGGCGAGTTGCTCCGGCTCGGGAAAGGTGCGCACGGAGGTGGGCAGGTAGCTGTACGCGTCCGGATCGCCCGCGAGCGTGCCGATCACCGGGACCAGCCGGTCGAACCAGAGCGAGTAGAAGGTCGCCAGCGGCTCGCGGTTGGGGCGGGTGATCTCCAGGATGACCAGGTGGCCGCCGGGACGAAGCACGCGCGCCATCCCGGAGATCCCCCGCTCGAGGTCGGCGAGGTTGCGCGCGCCGAATCCGATCGTGACGGCGTCGAAGCTCCGGTCGCCGTAGGGGAGTTCGAGCGCGTCAGCCCAGCCGAACTCCACTGGCAGGCCCTCCTCCCCGCTCTTCCGGCGGGCGAGCTCGAGCATCGGCTCAGAGAAGTCACAGCCGACCACCCGCCCGTCCGGGCCGATCCGGCGCCGGAGCGCGAGCGCCAGGTCCCCCGTGCCGCAGCAGACGTCGAGGGCGTCTGAGCCCGGGCCCACCTCGGCCCGCTCTACCGCCCGCTCGCGCCACTGATGGTGAAGCCCGGCGGTCATCGCCGAGTTCATCAGGTCGTAGACGCCCGCGATCCGGTCGAACATGCCCCGGACCTGACTGGCGAACTCCTCGGAGTCCCGATCTGGAATGCTGCTCTGGGCCTCGGTGTCGGACGAGACACTCATCGATTCGAGGTTACTTTGCCAGGCCTGGGCAGAGGGCCGGGTCAGTTGAGCGAGGCGAGGTAGGCGGTGAGCGCCTGGAACTTCTGTGGCGGCAGGCCCGAGTACGAGGGCATGATGCTTGGGCCCACCACCAGTGAGCGCGCGATCGCGTTCCTGGGCAGGCGGGCGCCGATGTGGGTGAGCTGGGGGCCCGGCCCGCTGTTCCCGTTGTCGCCCAGCTTGTGGCAGGCAAGGCAGCCGGACTGAGCGACCACCTCCTTGCCGGGTTCGAGTGCGGCCGAAGTCTTCAGATCGACCTCACTCGGCGGACCGGCGGTGGCGCCAAGGTAGGTCAGATAGGCCATCGCGATGATCGTCAGGATCCCGGCCGTAACGGCGATCGGCCTGCGCTCCGGTCGTCGCTCCGCGTTGCGGTCATAGAACGGCAGCATCAGCAGCAGGACCATGGCAACGGTCGGGATGCCGATCGTCGCGATCGGGGTGGCCCAGGGGGGCTTGATCACCCGAAGCAGCTCGAAGAGGAAGTAGAAGTACCAGTCGGGCCGCGGCGTGTAGGTCGTGGTGGTCGGATCGGCCTTGGGGCCCTGCTCCGCACCGAGGAGGATGGACATCGCCACGATGACGAGCGCTACAACCAGCGCCATCGTCGAGTCCTTGAGCACGGCGTACGGGAAGAACGGCTTGCCCTTCTTCTTCAGGACCTCGTAGTCGCGGAGGTAGCTCTCCTTCTCGGCCCTGTTCATCCCACTTCCTCCCTGCGCAGCGACTTGGGCCGCTCGGCGCGGAGCCAGGGCGGCGCCGTGGTCCCGAGCTTGACGACGAGATAGAGGTGCGCGCCGATCAGGGCGATGATCAACCCCGGCACGAGGAGCATGTGGATGGCGTAGAACCGGGACAGTGTGGTCGCCCCGATCTCGGGGCCGGCGCGCAGGAAGTCCGCCAGGTAGGGCCCGACGATCGGCCCGGTGCCGGTGATGTTGTTGGCGACGATCGTCGCCCAGTAGGAGCGCTGGTCGAATGGGAGCAGGTAGCCGGTCAGACCCATCACCAGGGTGAGGATCAGGAGCACGACCCCGATCACCCAGTTGAGCTCCCGCGGGTACTTGTAGGCGCCGAAGAAGAAGACCCGGCCCATGTGCAGGAAGATCACGATGATCATCACCGAGGCGCCCCACTTGTGCATCCCGCGGACGAACTCACCCATCCAGACGTCGTTGGTGAGATGGGTGATCGACCCGTAGGCCTCCGTCGGTGAGGGCGTGTAGTACAACGCCAGGAAGACCCCGGTGAGGGCCTGGAACGTGAACGCAAACAGGGTGGCGGACCCCAGCGTGTAGAACCAATTGGTGCCCTTCGGCACCTTGCGGTAGAGCATGCCGGTGAGGAAGCCGGTGGCGCCGGTCCGCTCGTCCACCCAGCCGACGACGTCGGTGCCCGCATCCTTGGCGACGGCGCCCGCCCCGTTGGAGCTGTCCCTGTCGTTGGTTCGCTCCCCCGGCGGGGCCGGGCGGCTGGGCGGTCCTGGTCTCGGAATCTTCGGCACGGCCGGCTCCTACGGTGGCGGCGGCACCGAGGGCCGCGGCGGGTAGAGGTAGTTCCAGACGCCTCCGGTGAACTCGCCGGGATCCCGGGCGCGCACCGGATCAAAGTGATTCGTGACGCTGTAGCGAGGGCCCACCTCGACCTGCCCGTTTGTAACGCGGGTCTGGAAGCGATCCAGCGGGCGCACGGGCGGCCCGCCGATGCGCTCCCCGAGGAACCCGTAGACGCCGCCGTGACACGGGCAGATGAAGTTACGCGCGGCCTGGACGAAATTGACCGGACAGCCGAGGTGCGCGCACCGGGTGGTGATCGCGATGTACTCGCTCGAAGTCTCAGGCTCGTATCCCGACGGCAAACCGGTGAGGCTGGGATTGCCCTGGCGAACGAAGACGGTGGTCTTGCCGGTCTCGCCAATGCTCTCCACCGCTGTGATCACGACCGGCCTGTAGGTATCCGGTGTGAAGTCCGAGGTCGGGCCGACGGCTTGCCACGGCTCGTCCTCCTGCTCGAAGAGGGGCGCGACCGCGAAGCCGACCGCCGGGAGGGCGACCGCAGCGACAGCCAATCCGCCGACCGCCTGGACGCCGATCGTGAAGGCGGTCCGGCGGGTCATCGACTCGCCCTGAAAGTAGCCGGCAGGGTCCGTGGTCGGCAGCCTCTGCGGTGCCCCCTGCTTGTCGTTTCCCTCGTCAGCCACGTTCCGGGACGTCCTCGCCGGCGAAGCCTATCGACTCGGATGCGAGCGCCAGAGCGTCGCCGAGCCCGGCCCGGCGAGCGGTTTCGCGCGCGTTTCGGAACAGCATTTCGGTCGCCTCGGGGTCGCCCCGCCGCAGCGCCTCCTTTGCCTTGGCGTGCTCCGGCGTCGCCCCGGCGGCCACCGCGACCGTCGCGGCAAGCCAGAGCGCATGGACCCTGTCCTCGTCCGATCCAAGGGCGTCCTCGGCGTGCATCTGGGCGGCCAGGCTGATCAGGTCGGCGAGCTCGACGACCGCCTCCATGTCCCCCCGCGCCGCGAGGCGCTCAAGGCCGAGCGCATAGAGATAGTCGCCGGCGAGCAGGCGCAGGTCGGAATCCGCGCCCTCGATCAGCCGGGGCGTCTCGTAGTGCAGCAGGTACCCCTCCCTGATCGCCTCGACCAGCAGCAGGTACTCGTCCGGGGCCCCGGCCGCCCGGGGTCCGGCGGCCGCCAGCGACCCCAGCACGGGCTCCTCGTCGGAGTCCCGGACGTACGGCGAGATCACGTTCTGGCCGTCTCGGAGGATCGCCGCCAGGGCGGCGAGGGAGGTTCCGGTCGAGGGCATGCGGGACAGCGAGATTAGACGCGGTCGCGCTCAGATGGCTCGCGGAACGCCTCGGCCGCCGCCTCGATCGTCCTGTCGATCGTCTCGTCGTCGTGGACGAGCGATGGGAACCAGGCTTCGAACTGCGAGGCGGGTGGATAGATCCCCCGTTCGAGCAGGGCCCGGCAGAAGCGGCCGTAGGCGGCGGTGTCGCTCGCGCTCGCCCCAGCGAAGTCGCGCACAGGCTCCGACCTGAAGAAGATGGTGAGGAGCCCCGGCACGCTGCTTACCTGGACTGGCCGATCCCCGGCCGCCTCACGTAGCCCGGCCGCCAGCCGCTCCGTGATCGAGGCGAGACCGATGTAGGCGGCTCCGTCGAGCTTGCGTAGGGTGGCGAGCCCAGCGGCGACCGCGAGCGGATTGCCCGAGAGAGTCCCGGCCTGGTAGACGTCGCCGGCCGGGGCGACCCGCTCCATCAGCTCGCGGCTACCGCCATAGGCCGCGGCCGGCAGCCCTCCGCCGAGCACCTTGCCCATCACGGTGAGGTCGGCGTCGATGCCGAGCAGCTCCTGCGCCCCGCCGCGTGCAACCCGGAAGCCACTGATCACCTCGTCGAGGATGAGCAGAGCGCCTGCCTCGGCGGTCGCCTCCCGGAGATGCTGGAGGAATCCCGGATCCGGTGGGACCACTCCCATGTTGGCGGGCACCGGCTCGGCGATCACCGCCGCCGGCTGGGTCGTCGCGACCGCATCCGCCACGGCCTCCTCATCGTTCCAGGGGACGATCACCGTGTCCGAGGCCTGCGCCTCGGTGACGCCGGGGCTCGCCGGGACCCCGGCGGTGGCGAGACCGGAGCCTGCCTCCGCGAGCAGGCCGTCGACGTGGCCGTGATAGGCACCCGCGAACTTGACGATCTTGCTGCGGCCGGTGACCGCCCGAGCGAGACGGAGAGCCGACATGGTCGCCTCGGTGCCCGAGCTCGTCATGCGGACCATCTCGACGCTCGCGAAGCGATTTGCGACCTCCTCGGCGAGCTCCACCTCGTCCGCGGTCGGCGCCCCGTAGCTCGTGCCGCGGCCCGCGGCCGCCACAATGGCCTCGACCACCAGCGGTTCGGCGTGGCCCAGGATCAGCGGCCCCCATGACGAGACCCAGTCGACGTAGCGGTTACCTTCGATGTCCCAGATGTAGGGGCCCTCTCCGCGCTCGATGAAGATCGGGCTGCGCCCGATCTGCTTCATCGCCCGCACCGGCGAGTTGACCCCTCCGGGCAGGACCTCCTGTGCTCGCCGGTACAGCTCCTCTGACCGGCTTATGAGTTCTCAGCCTCCCAGCGCGCGTAGTCCTCTGTGAAGTAGTGGAGGCGGATCTTCTTGAACTCGGTCGATGAGTAGAGCACCGCGCGATCGTCGCCGTGGAGATCGTGCTGATCGGCGATCCCGTCGAGGATCGCGTCGCACTCCTCCTTCGAGCGACCGTGGGCCATGGTGAAGACGCTGTAGGGCCAGTCTGCGTATGTCGGTCGCTGGTAGCAGTGGGATATGCCTCGCACCGCCGCCATCCGCCCTCCCACCTCGAGGATCTGATCCTCGGGGACGCGCCAGACGCCCATCCCGTTGGCCGAGAAGCCGGCGCGCCGGTGGTAGAGGATCGCCGCGACTCGCCTGAGCAGCTTGCGGTCGACCATCCCGGCGAGGTGGGTGAGAAAGGCATCGGTGCGCATCCCGACCTCGCCGGCTGCCGCGTCGTAGGGCCGGTCCGTGACCTCCATCGGGCCCTGGAGGGCGCGGATCACGGCCACGTCGCGGTCGTCGTAGGGCTGGCGCTCGAGCTCGCGGGGCGGCGCGGCCTCGACGGCGGCGGCGAGGTCCTCGGTGCCGCCCTCCATCTCGAGGTTCATGTTGATCTTGAAGAGCGTCAGGGTGGGCAGCTGGCGGATCGACTCCGCAGCGGTGAGGCGCTGGAGCACCTCGAGCGTCCGACCGAGTCCGAGCTCGGAGTCCGGAGGCGTCGCGATCGTGAACCAGAGGTTGAACTCGTGCGTTCGCAGGTAGTTATGGGAGACGCCTGGATGGGAGTTGATGACCCGCGCGGCCCGGTGGGGGCTCTCCGAATCGACCTTGGCCGCAACCAGCATCGAGCTATAGCCGAGCGCGCGTGTGTCGAATATCGGCGTGATCTCGCGAATGATCCGCTCGTCCAAGAGGCGCTGGGTGCGGGCCTTGACCTCACCGGGCCCAAGCTCGGCCTCCGCGGCGATCAGCTCGAATGGCTCGGGCTGGAGTGGAAAGCTCGACTGGAGCAGGTTCATCAGCCGCTTGTCGGCCTCGTCCAGGGGGACCGCCGCGCCACCCGTCCGCGAGCGGAGCTTCGGCTTCACCGTCGCCGTGGTGATCCCGTCGTTGGGTTTGTTCACCGGCGGGCGGCCTCCATCAAACGGGTCGCGCTCACGCGCGCCCTCGCATCAGCCAGGCGGCGGCGTCCTTCGCGAAGTAGGTGATGATCATGTCGGCGCCCGCCCGGCGGATTGCGGTCAGCGACTCCATCGCCGCGGCCCGCTCGTCGATCCAGCCATTCGCCGCCGCGGCCTTCAGCATCGAATACTCCCCGCCGACGTGGTACGCGGCGAGAGGCGCCCCGGTCGCATCCTTGACGCGGCGAATCACGTCGAGGTAGGGAAGGGCAGGCTTGACCATCACGACGTCGGCGCCTTCCTCGAGATCGAGCTTGGCCTCGCGAATGGCCTCGTCGGCATTGGCCGGATCCATCTGGTAGCCGCGCCGATCGCCGAACTCGGGGGTGGAGCCAGCGGCCTCACGGAAGGGGCCGTAGAAGGCGGACGCGTACTTGGCGCTGTAGGCGACGATCGGCACTGAGGAGTGCCCCTCCTCGTCCAGCTGGCTCCGGATAGCACCCACCCGGCCGTCCATCATGTCGCTCGGCGCCACGGCGTCCGCCCCCGCCGCCGCGTGGGAGATCGCGGTCTTGGCGAGCAGCTCGAGCGTCAGGTCGTTGTCGACCTCTCCCTCACGAACGATCCCGCAGTGCCCGTGGGACGTGTACTCGCAGAGGCAGACGTCGGTGATCACGACGATCTCGGGGTGTGCCTCCTTGAGCGCACGGACGGCCATCTGGACGACGCCCTCGTCGTCGTAGGCCTCGCTGCCGAC
This sequence comes from uncultured Solirubrobacterales bacterium, assembly GCA_963695675.1. Classification (GTDB taxonomy): domain Bacteria; phylum Actinomycetota; class Thermoleophilia; order Solirubrobacterales; family 70-9; genus DASUPK01. Next base: position 125,607 of record CAVOGY010000003.1, on the reverse strand, counting down.
CTCGTCCTTGCTCGCCGGGATCCCGAAGAGGAGCACGGCGCGTACGCCGGCCGCGCCGATCTCCGTCACCTCGGCGACGGCCTCCGAGATCGAGAGACGCTCCATGCCGGGCATCGAGGAGATCGGCTCCCGCACGCCCTCGCCCGCCGTGACGAACAGCGGCTGCACGAGGTGATCCGCGGTCAGGTCGGTTTCGCGGACCAGGTCGCGGAGGGGCTCGGTCCGGCGCAGGCGCCGCAGTCGGATGGCCGGGAAGCTCATGCGCCTGATTCTAGGCTGGTCCACGTCGCTGCTCGGCTGCTCACGCAAATCGGCGTAGCGCAATCCGCGCGATTGCCAGGTACCCGACTGCCAACAGCGCCAGGTGAAGGAAGGGGAGGCCCAGGTCCGGGCCCGAGGCGGACAGCGCCCCGGAAAGCGCGTCCAGGGCCGGCCGGAACGGGAAGGCGCCGGCGATCACGTGGATCACATCGAGCAGGCCCTTGCTCACCGTGCCCGACGGAACCAGGGAGATGAAGGCGACCGGAAGGGCAAGGGCGAAGGCAAGCAGCGCGCTCGCCCGCACCTCGCGGGCCGCGGCGCCGATCGCAAGCCCAAGCGCCGAGGAGGCGGCGCCCGCGAGCAGGATCGCCGGGACGATCAGGTAGATCCGGCTCCACCCGATCGACTCGAAGGGCGTGATCGCGGCGAGCAGCAGCAGGGTGACCACGAGCGCAGCTCCGGTCCCGAGCGCGGCCTTCTCCATGAGCAGGCCCTCGCGGCTGACCAGTCCGCGCGTGAGCCGGGTGAAGGTGTTCTCTTCGCGCTCGAGCGCCAGCGATCCCGAGGTGAGCAGCACGGTGACGAACAGCAGCGTGACGGCGGCGGCCACCGCGACGGCGAAGGTGTCGAGCGGTGGGATGCTCCCCGCGACCACGCGCTTGTCGACGGAGATCGGCTGGCGGATCGAGGAGAGCAGGCTGTCCGCGAGCGCCAGGTTCTGGCGGGCGAGCCGGGCGAAGGCGCTGATCCGGGCGACCTTGCGGCGCTGATCCGGCGGCAGGCCGGCCTGGATCGAGTTGAGGATCGTGGCGGCCCTCTGCAGGCCGAGGACGCGGACGGTCTGTCCCAGGAACGGGATCTCAAAGTCGCCGCCGTTCGCGAGGATCCTCTCGTAGTTGGCGGCGACGTCGCTGATCTTCCCCGAGAGCAGCAGGTTCGCCTGGGTGAGCAGCGAGCTGATCCGATCGTCGACGATCTGGGCCTTGAGGGGGTCGTCCTGGTTGACGAGCACCTCGACCGTCGCGGGCTCGGAGCCGGTGGTGGTCAGCTCCGCCTGCAGCTTGCTGAGGAAGTCTGGGGGCAGGATGAGACCGCCCAGCACCTCACCGTCCTTCACCTTCTGCTCGACCTCCGCCCGGCTCGACGCCGGCACGCACTCGATCTTGGCGCAGAGCTGGCGGTGGGCCGCCTCCTGGCTGAAGCCACCCGTGCTGCCCAAGTTGAGGCCGGCGCTCGGCGGGATCTGGTTGAGGAAGGCGACCCGCGGCTTCTCGGGGCTGCGGGAGATCGCGAGCCCAATCAGGACGGCGAGCACGATCGGGTAGACGATCAGTAGCCCGGTGACCAGCGGCGAGCGTCGCAGGATCTGCAGGTCCTTGACGAGCAGCCAGCGCATCAGTGGCCCCGCTGCCGCAGAAAGCGGACGAAGTCGTTCTCGGGATCGGGATCCGTTCCCTCCGGACGGGGCTCGGCGGCGCGGCGAAGCTGCGCGAAGCTGCCGTCGAAGATCGCCTCGCCGTCCGCCAGAACAACCAGACGGTCGCCGTAGTGGCTGACCTCCTCGATCTGGTGTGTCGAATAGATGACGGTCGTGCCACCCTCGGCCAGGCGGGCCACGAACTCCCAGAGCCGGACGCGCTGGCTCGGGTCGAGTCCTGCGCTCGGCTCGTCGAGCAGAAGCACCGCTGGATCGCCGAGCAGCCCGATCGCGATGTTGATCCGCTGCTGGTTTCCGCCGGACAGCGACGACACCGGGTCCCCTCGCCTCTCCTCGAGACCCGTCTGCTCGAGCATCCGCTCGAGGGTCCCCTCGACGTCTGTCACCCGCTCCATGTGGGCGAATAGCCTCAGGTTCTCCTCGACCGTGAGGCGGCGGTAGAGCCCGGCCTGCTGCGGTACCCAGCCGACCTCCCCGTTCGAGCTGGTGATCCGGCCGGAGTCCGGGCTGGTGATCCCGGCAAGGATCGAGAGCAGCGTCGTCTTCCCGGCGCCGTTCGGCCCGAGCACGGCCAGCAGCTCTCCACGGCGAACATCGAGGCTCACGTCCCGCAGGGCGACACGCTCACCGAACGACTTGGAGAGGCCATCCACCTCGAGAACGGGGGCGGCTCGTGGCGCTCGCGCCCGCGGAGGCTCCTCACTCATCGGGCGAAAGCTAGTGACAAGTGAACTCGGCCGCGACGGCGGTCGTCTACGCTGGCGCGCTGATGCGGCTCCTGTTCATAGGGGACGTCGTCGGCAGGCCCGGCCGGCAGGCTCTGGTGACGGCGATGCCCGAGCTCCGCACCGAGCGGATGCCCGATCTCGTCGTGGTCAACGGGGAGAACTCGGCCGGCGGCGTCGGCGTCACCAAGGAGACAGCCGAGCAGATCTTCGAGGCTGGCGCCGACGTGATCACGCTCGGCAACCACACCTACCGCCACCGCGACGTCTACCCGTACCTGGACGCCGAGCCGCGAATAATCCGCCCCTCCAATTTCCCAGCGTCCAACCCGGGACGTGGCCACACGATCACGGAGGCCGCGGGGATGCGGGTTGCGGTGATCAACCTGAGCGGGCAGATGCACCTCCAGGTCGAGCGCAATCCCTTCACCGCGATCGACGAGCTGCTCGAATCGCTCGCCGGCGCGGCGGACGCCTTCGTCGTCGACTTCCACGCCGAGCTCACCAGCGAGAAGGTGGCGATGGGCTGGCACCTCGACGGCCGTGTCGCGGCGGTGCTCGGGACGCATACCCATGTTCCCACTGCCGACTCCCGGGTCCTGCCGGGCGGCACCGCTCACATCGCGGACGTCGGCATGACCGGCTCTCGCGCCGGAGTGATCGGCGTCAAGCGCGAGCAGGCGCTAGAGGCGTTCAGGACCCAGATGCCGGTGCGCTTCGACACCGCGGACGAGGACGTCTGGCTGATGGGCGTCGCGGTCGAGATCGGAGACGACGGGCTCGCGCGCCGGATCGACCAGATCCTCATTCCGGTCTCCTAGCGGGCGCCAGCCGCTCCACTTGGGAGCGGCGGCTCGACCGCCGCGACCAGTTCTTGCGGCGCCTGCGGCCGCGGTCTGGGGTCCGGCAACGTCCCCGCCGCCAGCAGGGCAATCAGCAGGAAGGGCAGGAACCAGGGGATGTAGAGGTAGAACCAGTGGTCGACGGTGAGCTCCATGCCGAGCAGCACCGCCGCACCCAGGGCGGCAACCGTGACGTGGTCGCGGCGCCGCGGCCGGAACGCGACCAGCACGGCGAGGCCAACCACCGCCGCCTTGACCACCGCCTGAAGCCAACCCAGCGAATGGGCCTGGCCCCAGATGCTGAACGGCGAATCTCGCCCGCCCTGCTCGCCGATCGTGCGGTGCCAGAAGGTCGACAGTCCCGGATCCTGCAGCGCCTGGAACGAGACCACCAGGATGGTGAGTCCGAAGGCGATCGTGAATGGGATGACGACTTTGGCGTAGCGGCGCGCGGCTCCCTCGCGCCCGCCATCCGTCGCGCCATAGGTGGCGAAGAGTGGCCCGAGGGCGAGTGGGGCGAACTTCGTCATCGCCGAGAGCGCCAGCGTGATTCCGCGCGCGCCCGCCGAGGTCAGACAGAGGAGAGCCGCCGCCAGGGTGAGCGCAACCAGCGCGTCGTTCGTGTTCGACTCGAGCGCATACGCGGTGTAGGGGCACGCGGCCCAGCCGAAGCAGAGGAGCACCCCGAGCTCCGTCCCTGAGCGGCCGCGCCGGATCCGGCGGCCAAGCAGGAAGAGCACCGCCAACGTCGCCAGGTCGAAGAAGATCGCCGCAGCGTGGGCCGCGGGCAGATCGTCCCAGGTGCCGCTCCAGGGGAATGCCTGCTCGAACGGGACGTAGGCGTAGTAGGCGACGGGCCCGTAGGTGTCGCCCGATTGGTCGTCCGAAGGGAAGTTGTCGTAGATCGGCTTGCGGTCCGCGATCCGGTCGGCGCCGATCACCCCCGAGTAGCCCACGTCGATCACGTTCGAGTCGAAGACGTTGAGGGCGACGCGGCCACCGATCAGGGCGAGGGTGACGACCGCCAGGATGGCGATCGGGGCCGATGGTCTGAGCCCCGAGCCCCTGCCGCGCCGGAAGCCGAGCCACAGCGCTCGCGCGAGCAGATAGAGAAGCGGTGGGTAGGCGAGCGGAACCGAAACCCCGATGTTGCCCTTGTTGAAGAAGTACTGCGAGAGGCCAAACCCGGCGACGATCACCAGCAGGTCGAGGTGGGCGAGCCGGAAGGGCCGGCGCCAGTCGAGCAGGCCGAGTACGAAGATCGCGCAGAGGGGGAGCCAGATGTAGGGCGCGTTGATCATTCGGCCGAAGGCACCCGGATAGCCGCGGGCCATTCGCCAGGCGACCTGGTAGCCGGTCCAGGACTCGACGACGTTGCCGTTGTTCGGGTCGACGACGACCTGGACGACCTCCTTGCCGCCGGTGAAGAAGCCGACCTCCCACAGACCCGTCCCCGGGTTGCGGCTGGCGGACGGACTCAGGTCGGGGTGCTGCTCGGACGCCGCCACAGCCTTGGGGTCGAGCTTGGCGATTTCGATCGCCTTCGTCTGAGAGATCCTCGGCTGCTGGGCGCCGGCGGAGCCCGGCAACAGCATGATCAAGACGAGCGCTAGGGAGGCAGCGAGGGAGAGCGCTCGGACTAGACGAACGTCCACAGCTTGTTGCCGATGAAATTGAAGGGCATAGCGATCGCCACGGCGATCGCCTGGGCGGGAAGATCGCCCATCCCGCTGCGCACCAGCAACTCGAGGGCGATCAGGTTGACGATCAGCGCAAGCACGCTCACCGTGAAGAATCGCGCGGCCTGGAACCCGGCGTGTCCATGCTTCGCGTCGAAGGTCCAGTGGCGGTTCCACCAGAAGTTGTTCGACACCGCAACGCAGAAGGCGATGATCGCGGCTGGGATGTGGTGGATGTTCAGCGGCCCGACCATGACCGCGAACACCGCGAGGTTGACGATGTAGCCAGACGCTCCGACCAGCCCGAATTGGAAGAGCTGCACCCAGTTCTGTGGCTTCAGGGTGCCTCGGCCGATCCGTTTGGCGGTCTGAACCGGGGTCACCCCTGAGGCCTCCCAGTAGCGATGCCGAAGTGATCCAGGATCACCGGTGCGAGGTCCCGCAACGCCCATTGCGGTCGCTCACCCGGACCCTCGGGACCGCAACCCACGAACATCACCGGGGCGAGCGAGTCGCCGCGGCCGAGCGATCCGTGGCTGCCCCCGCCGACGTGGCTGATCCCGCCCCAGTCCACGCACTCGTAGCCCTCCTCCGCGGAGATCATGATGTCGCCCGCATGCGGGGAGGTGAGCGCCGACCAGAGCCGAGCCAGGCCGTCGGGGTATTCGTGTGACTCGAAGCGGCCCCGCGTGACGTCGCCTGCCATCGCCTCGGGCTCGCCGCTCACGGCCCAATTGTTGCCGCGCCGGTCGCGGAGCTGCCCGCCGGGGCGGAAGCGGAACTCGTAACCATTGCGCTCCACCACCGCCTCGACGGCAGCGGGGTCGGGCAGACCGACCCCAGTGCGCACGATCGGGACGCCGTCGCCCGCCGCCAGCCAGGTGACCAGCTCGACTCCGGCGAGCTCCCGGAGGCGGAGGCGAGCGCGCTCGTGGGTTACGGGATGCCGGCGTCCGCTGTCCAGGATGTAGACGGCGCCCGCGCGCGAGGTCGGGCTGACCGCGATCTCCGCCTCTTCGGGCCGATCCGTGTTGGGCTGGAGCACCGCCCAGTCCTCGGCCAGCTCGTCCGCGAGCGGCAGCGCATGCTCGACGTCGGTCTGGGCATGGTCGGCCGTCAGCAGCACGGCGTGATCGGAGAGGAAGGCGTCCAGGCCTCCGCCGGCCTCGATGATGCGGGCGAACATCGAATCTGCCTTGCCGATCGATTCGAGGGTGGCCTCGGGGCCGTGCCGGTGGGAGTGGAAGTCGTTGTCGGGCAGGCTGAAGAGGAGGAACTCGTACGCCCCCTCCCGCACCAACTCCTCGGCCACGCACGCCGAGTACTCGTCGCGGGTCCCTGGCCGGGTGAACGTCGGCCCACATCCGGTGGGACGGCTGGCGTAGAGGTCGCCATAGAAGAATTCGTCGGGCCCCCAGACCGCGTGGCGGAAGTTGGCAACGGCCGCCGCCCGGCGGGCCAGTCCCTCGAGACCGAGCTCGTGGCGCTGGCGCCCCCGGTAGATCAAGAAGGGGGTTGCCGCGGTGCGTATCCCGGCATCGCCCAGGCGCTCGAACACCGTCTCGGCCTGCCAGCTCAGGTGGTCGAGGTTCATGTTGTAGACGAGGTCGTACATCGCCCGGAAGAGCCCGAACGTGCGTGTCGCCTCGAACGAGGATCCGTACTCGATGTAGCGGCGCTCGACCCGGTGGTACCAGTTCATGCCCATCACCCAGTGGCCCGCCGGACCGGTGCCGGTCATCATCTCCGAGCTGGCGACCGGGGTCACCGAGGGGAAGCTCGAGACGCAGTCGGGGATCATCTGGCCGCGCTCGAGCAGCGCCGCGAAAGTCGGCGCGAGGTCCTCGTCGATCGCGCGCATCAGCATCTCGGGATGCATGGCGTCGACTACGACGAGGACCAGCTTCCGCTGCACGCCTAGGCGCTCCGTTTCGGTGCCGCGGTCATCGGTGCCCCGTCCGGCGAGATGTTTCTGGACGGCGCACTATCGGAGGACCCGCAGGCCCTCATGTTTGCGCTCGGCTCGCCGTCGGCGCGAAACCCAGACCCAGCTCAGGGCCACCAGGACGACGAGCGAGAACGGCTCGAACACGAGACTGATCCCGGCGACGACCACCGCGCCGACCACCACGATCACCGTCACCCCGAACGGTGACTGCACGTCCGCGCCGGTCATCCGATCCCGCTGCCTGCGAATCGCCCCCGATGCGACGTCGCGGCTGACCACCGCCGCGAGGCCGGCACCGATCACCCCGACCGGAAGCGCGGGCCAGATCGCCTCGTCCGCTCCGTTGAGAGCCGCCCCGGCGGCCAGCACCCCAATTGGCGCGGCGCCGACGACTGCGCCCCAGGTGGGCATGATCGGGGGAAAGACAACTCCGAGGATGAGCCCGGCCGCGATGGCCAGACCCAGTCCCTGGCAGATCGCGAGGAACATCCGGGCGGGAGGCTACCGCCATCGCGCCACTCGCCAGAGCGCCCCCGCGGCCTTGCGGCCAGCTCGTTCTCGGTCCGCCAAGATGTCCGCGTGACCGATCCGCAGGAAACGGACAAGCCGGCTCCGCGCTCGGCGGAGAGCCCGCGCCGCCGTCGAGCGCACACAACCTCGCGAGACCTCGAGCGCTACGCGGGACTGTTCGCGAGACGCACCCAGGTGATGCGGTCCTCGGCGATGCGCGACCTGATGGCGATCACGGCGCGGCCCGAGGTCATCTCGCTTGCCGGCGGCCTGCCGGACACCTCGACCTTCCCGGCTGAGAGCTTCGCGGCACAGATGACCCGCATTGCACACGAGTCCTCGGCCGAGGCCCTCCAGTACGGGCCGACTGAGGGCTTCGAGGAGACCAAGGCCTGCATCGCCGAGGTGATGGCCGCCGAGGGAATGGCGCCCGATCCCGACGATCTGATCGTGACGACCGGAGGCCAGCAGGCCATCGACCTGATCACGAAGACGCTCGTCGACCCGGGCGACCCTGTGGTCTGCGAGGCACCCACCTACCCGGGGGCGGTGCCGACCTTCTGCAGCTACGAGGCGGACGTCCACCAGGTGCGGACCGACGATGACGGGATGCGGATCGACGAGCTCCGAGGCCTGCTCTCCGCCCTCGCCCGCGACGGCCGCCGTCCCAAGTTCATCTATTCCGTGCCGAACTTCCAGAACCCGGCAGGCGTCACGCTCTCGGAAGTGCGACGGCGGCGCCTGGTCGAGCTGGCGCGGGAGCACGAGGTGCTGATCGTCGAGGACAACCCGTACGGGCTGCTGCGCTACGACGGTGATCCTCAACCGACGCTCTACAGCCTCGATGGCGGTGACTATGTCCTCTACGTAGGCACACTTTCGAAGATCCTCTCGCCGGGCATCCGGATCGGCTGGGTGGCGGCGCCACCCCCGGTGCTGGAGAAGATCGGGCTCGGCAAGCAGGCGGCCGACCTCTGCACCTCGACCCTGACCCAGTACTTCGTCCGCGAGTACTTCGCCGAGGGGCACTGGCGCGAGTACATCGACGATCTGATCGAGATCTACCGGTCGCGGCGCGAAGTCATGCTCGACGCTCTCGAGCGCCACTTCCCGGAGCAGGCGGAGTGGACACATCCCGAGGGCGGCCTGTTCGTCTGGGCCACCCTGCCGGACTACATCGACACCACGGACCTGCTTGCGAAAGCCTTGCGCGAGGAGGTCGCCTTCGTCCCGGGTCGAGCCGCGTACGTGGACGGCCGCGGGGCCTCCTCCATGCGACTCAACTTCTCCGCCTCCGGCGAGGACGAGCTCCGCGAAGGGATCCGCCGCATCGGACGGGTCGTCTCCGAGCAGGTCGGCCTCTACGAAACGATCACGGGCGAGCACGCCGCGCCGGCGCCGGAAGATCTCGACGAGCCCAGCGGGGACGTGGTCCCGATGCGAAAGCCGCGATGAGGGTCGCCGTGCTGAAGGGCGGCAGCTCCCTGGAGCGCGGCGTCTCGTTGCGCTCCGCAGCCCGCGTCGAGGACGCGGTTGTCGCGCTCGGTCATGAGGCCCTGGGCATCGATGTCGGCGCGGATCTGGTGAGCCGGCTCCGCGCTGAGCGCCCGGACGTCGTCTTCATCGCCCTGCACGGCCCTGGCGGCGAGGACGGCACTGTGCAGGAGCTGCTCGAGATCCTCGCCCTGCCCTACACCGGACCCGGCGTCGCCGCCTCCGCCCTCTGCATGGACAAGGTCGCCGCCAAGCACGAGATGCGGGCCGCGGACCTCCCGACCCCCGACTGGGCCGCCTTCAACGCGACGGCCTTCCGCGAGCTGGGCGCCGCCGACACCCTGGAGGAGATCGAGGAGCGGCTCGGCTTTCCGCTGGTGGTGAAGCCGGCGAGCCAGGGCTCCTCACTCGGCGTCGAGTTCGCCTCCTCGCGCGAGGAGGTCCCACAGGCGCTGGTCGCCGCCTTCAGCTACGACGACCGGGTGCTCCTGGAGCGCTACGTGAGGGGACGCGAGCTGGCCGTGAGCGTGCTCGGTAGCGAGGCCCTTCCGGTGGTCGAGGCCATTCCCCGCGAGGAGGACTTCTTCAATTTCGAGGCCCGCTACGAGATCGGCCGCACCGACTACGTCTGCCCGGCCGAACTCGGTGACGAGGTGACCCGCCGGGTGCAGGGGCTCGCCACCCGAACCTACGAGACGCTCGGCTGCAGCGGCTTCGCGCGGGTCGACCTGATGCTCGGGGACGACGGCCCGGAGGTCCTGGAGGTGAACGCGATCCCCGGCCTCACCGACACCAGCCTCTTCCCGATGGCCGCCGAGGCCGCGGGGATCGACTTCATCCAGCTGGTCGAGCGGATCCTGGCGCTCGCGCAGTCGCGACCAGCTAGCGAGGCGACGCTGCCAGCTTAGGGCGCGGCTTCGCCACCAGATCGCGGCCTGGTGGCCGCTAGAGATCTTCCCCCTGGGCGAAGTCCTCCGGGGTGACGTTGTCGAGGAACTCCTTGAACTTGTCGACGACCTGCTCGGTGTCCTCGACCTCCTCGCCCTCGAACTCGATCGCCGACTCCTCGATCACATCGTCGGCGGCGAAGATCGGCGCCGAGGTCCGCACCGCCAAGGCCAGAGCGTCCGAGGGCCGGGAGTCGATCTCGACCTCGGAGCCGTTCATCGAGATCGTGATCGAGGCGAAGAAGGTGTTGTCGCGCAGCTCGGTGACCGAGACCTTCTCGCACTTGGCCTCCATCTGGTCGAGCACGTCGGAGAGCAGGTCGTGGGTCATCGGCCGCGGGGTCGAGGCCCCCTGGAGCTTCATCAGGATCGCCGCGGCCTCGGGGTGGCCGATCCAGATCGGCAGGAACTTGTTGCCGTCCACGGTCTTCAGCAAGACGATCGGCTGCTTGCCGACCATGTCGAAACTGACTCCGTAGATGGTCATTCGCTGCACGAAGGTCTCCTCGTCAGGTCCGCACGGATTATAGGAGCGGCCCAAAGCGCCCTAGATGGCCTGGGGCAATCGGGGGCGTAGCGATCAGCTGCCGGCGGCACACAGGGTGCCACCTGCGGAACGTCAGGAGCGCCCTTGGCCGATGGTCGATCTCGAGACACGCCCCTCGAGGCACTGGGAGGCTGGAGGTGGGCGATCCTGGACTCGAACCAGGGACCTCTTCCTTATCAGAGAAGCGCTCTAACCGACTGAGCTAATCGCCCGCGGGTTGGCGATTCTAGCTCGCGGATCAGGACCGCTTCCGAAGCCGCCGGGCGAGCGACTCCAGCTCGGCGAGATCGTCGAAGTGGAGCTCGGCCCTGACGCCGTTGCCGTCGCGCCGCACCCGGACGTCCCGGCCGATGGCCGAGCCCAACAGGTCCTCCGCGTCCGCCATCGCCGCGCGCTCCTCGGCGGGGACCCGGCCGCCGCTCGCCGCCTTTCTCCGCCGGGGGCTCTCCCCGGCGCGCCGCTCGGTGTCCCGCACCGACCAGCCCTGGGCCGCAGCCTGCTTGGCGAGCAGGGCGCGGCGACCCTGATCGGGGACTTGGAGAATGGCCCGCCCGTGGCCCTCGGTGAGGTCGCCTCGCTCGAGCAGGGTGAGCGCCGAGTCGGGCAGATCGAGGAGGCGGATCAGGTTGGAGATCGCGGCGCGGCTTCGGCCCACCCGGCGGGCGAGCTCCTCCTTGGAGATGCCGAGATCATCGACCAGCGACGCGCAAGCTCGGGCCTCCTCCACCGGATTGAGGTCCTCCCGCACCATGTTCTCGATCAACGCCGCCTGCAGGCGCTCGTCCTCCGGCGAGCTCCGTACCACGGCCGGAACCCGGCCGATGCCGGCCTTCTGGGCGGCACGCCAGCGACGCTCGCCCGCGACCAGCTCATAGCGCCCATCGTCGAGCGGGCGGACGATCAGCGGCTGGAGCAGCCCGACCGACCCGATCGAGCCGGCCAGGGCGTCCAATGAGGCGGCGTCGAACTTGGCGCGCGGCTGCTCGGGGTTCGGCTCGATCTGGGTGACGTCGAGCTCGCGCAGCTCGGGCCCGCCCGCGGAGCTCTCCGGCAGGATCGCCGCCAGACCCCGCCCCATCCCGCGTCGACGCTCAGCCATTCGCCACTCCGAGAGCGAGGACCTCGTCGGCGAGGGCGCGATACGCGCGCGAGCCGCTGGATTTGGGGTCGTGCTCGGAGACCGGGATCCCATAACTCGGGGCCTCCGCGATCCGCACGCTGCGCGGGACGACGGTCTTGAACACCCGCGCCGGCAGGTGCTCGCGGAGCTCGCGTTCGACGTCGCGGGCCAGCCGGGTCCGGTCGTCGTGCATCGTGATCAGCACCCCCGCCATCTCGAGCGATGGGTTGAGCTCCTGACGGACCAGCTTCAGCGTGTCCAGGAACTGCACCAGTCCCTCCAACGCGAGGTACTCGGCCTGGACCGGAACGATCACCTCGTCGGCGGCGACGAGTGCGTTGACCGCGACCGGTCCGAGCGACGGTGGGCAGTCGAGCAACGTTGAGGCGAATCGCTCCCTGACCGGGCCGAGACCATCACGCAGCCGGGTCTCGTAACCACCTGCGCGCGGCAGCTCGACTGCAGCCCCGGCCAGATCCACATGCGCCGGGACTATCCACAGGTTGTCCGGGCCTGCCGGGCGCGCAGCCTCCGCGACGGATACCTCGCCGGCGAGGCAGTCATACGACGAAGGGTTGGAGTCCTTCGGCAGGCCAAGCGCAACCGTGGCGTTGCATTGCGCGTCGAGGTCGACGATCAGCGTCTGCTGCCCATCGGCGGCGACGCAGGCGCCCATGTTGACGGCGGTGGTCGTCTTGCCGACGCCCCCCTTCTGGTTCGCGATCGCGTAGACGGTTCCCATCGACTTGGTTCGGTCAGTTCGGTTCGGATCCGAACGGCCGCTTCGCCGCCATGCCGGGGCGCCGCGGCAGCTCCTTCGGAGTAGGTCCATTCTTGCGGAGCAGGTGGATGTGTCTGTCGCGGCTGCCGCGATAAGGCTGCACCGAGCGGATCTCGAGGAGCTCCAAGGCGAGCCGCTCCACCGCGCGGGCGAGCTCCGCCTCCTCGATCTCGGAACGAGCCCCCTTCCAGGCAACGAGGACGCCACCGTCTCGGAGCAACGGCGAGGCGAGCTCGGCCAGCGTGGCGAGCCTCCCCACTGCCCGAGCGGTGACTGCGTCGTAGGCCTCGCGTCCTTCTACAGAGGCCCAGTCCTCGGAGCGCTCGCAGACCACCGCGGCATTGCGCAGCCCCATGCGCTCGATCGCAGCGCCCATGAACTCGCACTTGCGGGCGACGGACTCGATCAGGTCGACGCGTGCGCGCGGGAGCTCGGCGGCAAGCACCAATCCCGGCAGCCCCGCCCCGCTGCCCAGGTCGGCAATCCGCTGGGCCGAGCGCAGGGGCTCCAGCCGGAGGCCGGTGAGCGAGTCGGCGATGTGGACGTCCCGAGCGCGGGGGACGGTCGAGGCCGAGATGGGGGCGCGCGGCTCCGCCAGCATCTCGAGCAGCATCTCGATGGCTGGCTCCGCCTCCGGCGAGATGGCGCTCAATCCGAAAGGAGGGGGGCGACCACCACGTAGCGGCTGGGCTCGTCGCCCTCGCTGTAGGTCTCGATCTCGGGGCGTTCGCGCAGGTGCTCGTGCACCACGCGGCGCTCGTTCGAGCCCATCGGATCCATCTCCACGGCCTGGCCGTGGCGGACCGCATCCTCGGCGGCCAGGTCGGCACGGCGGCGGAGCGACTCACCCTGGCGGCGGCGATAGCCGGCGGCGTCGACCGTGACGCGCTTGCGGTCCTGGCGGCCGCGAAAGGCGGCCTGGTAGCAGAGCAACTGGACCGCGTCGATCGTCTGGCCGTGGCGGCCAATCAGGAGGCCGACGTCCTCGCCCTCGATGTCGGCGTGGATCTCGTCCTCGTCCTCCTCAATAGCGACGGACGCGTCCAGCCCGAGCTCCTCGACGATGCGCTCGAGCAGCATCCGAACTCGCTCGGCTGGCTCCTCGGGCAATACCGAGGGCTGAGATTCCACTCCTCCTTCAGCCACGCGCGGAGTCTAGGTGCGCGCGGCCGCCGGCGTACCTACCGACGTCGCTTCCGCTTCCGCGGCGGAGGCGGCGGGGGTTTTGCCGCCTTGACCTCCTCCGGCGTCGGCACCGATGGTAATGGCCAGACGAAGTGGATCACCGTCTGCTGCCCGATCTGCCAGAGGCCGCTCGCGATGAAGTAAACGGCGATCCCGGCAGGAGCATTGGGAATCAGGAAGACGGTGACGAGGGAGAACACCCCCGCGAACAGGTAGCGCTGGGTATTGCCACCCGCCGTCTGAGGGGAGGGGGTGAAGAGGATGAGAGCGAACGTCCCGGCCACCGCGAGAATCACCAGGGCCACCGCGACGCCCCCGGTCGGATGCTCGGCCAGGTGGGGAATGAAGAGCCAGCCGGGATCGCCCGAGGAAACCACCTCCTCCTTGAACGTGCTGCTGCGCAGCAACGCGTAGAGGGCGATGAAGACCGGGAACTGGAAAGCCAGCGGTAGGCAAGCGGAGAGCGGGTTGACGCCGTGCTCCTGGAAGAGCGCCATCTGCTCGCGCTGCATGCGCTGACGGTCGTCCTTGTACCTCTCCTGGATCTCCTTTATGTACGGTTGCAGCGCCTGCATCTCGCGCATGCCGTGCATCGACCGCAGTGTGAACGGCAGCACGACCAGCCGCGACATCCAAGTGATCAGGACGATGCCGAGCCCCCAGGACACCCCGACGTCGTTGTGCAGCCACTTGATGACGTCGTTGAAGACATTGATCAGCGGCTGCAGGATGTTGGCGTCGAGGAGCACGGTGGAGTTCTACGTCAGATCGGTGCCACTGGATCCGCGGGCAGCTCCGGGTGCGAGATGGTCGGGCTCCGACCGCGTGGGCGTATTCCGGAAGAGCCGTCGATCACAGAGCTCGTCGACGCCACCGTGACTGAACGGGTTGCAGCGCAGCACACGCCAGCCGGCCAGGACCGTCCCGCGGATCGGACCGAGCTCGCGAATCGCCTCCACCGCATAGGCGGAACAGGTCGGGTAGTAGCGGCAACGTGGCGCCATCGCGGGCGAGATCCAGCGCTGATAGAGGCGGATCGGAGCGAGCAGGATCGCGATCAGGATCCGTTTCACGACAAACGCCCCTCGCCGGAATCCCGGGGGTCATCCATGAGCTCTGCGAGCGACCCCTGAATCCCTTCCTGACCCTCACGCTCGAGTAGACCTTCAGATCCGGGCCGAGCGACGATCACATAGTCCATCCCCGGCTCGATCCGATCGGAGAGCTGCCAGAACGCCTCCCGGACGGCCCGCTTCACCTTGTTCCGCGTCACCGCCTTGCCGATCTTGCGGCCCACCGAGAGTCCGAGGCGAGCGCCATCTGGCGACTCGTCGTCGCGCCGAGCGAAGGAATGGACGACCAGAAAGCGGTTCGCGCGCGATTTGCCCTCGCGGTAGACGCGATCGAAATCGCCGCTCCGGGAGAGACGACGCCGACGGGCATCCGGGCGGCCCTCGGAAGACAACGCTACGGGGTGAGGCGCTTGCGGCCCTTTTGACGCCGGCGCCTCAGGATCGCGCGGCCGGAACGGGTCCGGCTCCGGGCTCGAAATCCGTGGGTCCGGGCCCGCTTGCGCTTCTTCGGCTGATAGGTCCGCTTCATCAGGAGGGCCCAAATCGAGAGGGCGAAGGGCAGGGCAGTATAGGGCGTGGCCCCCATAGCTTCCCGCATCCGCCAGCCCCGCAGAGCCGCTCCCGGTTTTCGCCGCGTTTTGCACGGAGAGCGCCGCGGCTCCCCTTCCGAGCCGCTGGGGCCGAGCCTATGATCGGCCGCTCGGCCGAGCACGAGACGGGTCGCTCCTCGGCTTCGCCTGCGGAGCGCCCTCGCACCCACGACGACGAAGGAGGACCAGGTTCAGGGGCAGGTTCGTGACGCTCGCGGGGACCTGAGCGGTCCCTGGCGCGAGATCCAGCGAGAACTGGCCGCCTCCGTCCCCGAGGACACCTACCGCCTCTGGTTCTCTCCGCTCTCCCCTCTCTCCCGGCGTGGAGCGACCCTGTATCTGACCGGCCCGCAGCGCGTCCTGCGCTGGGTCCGCCGTCGCTACATGGAGTTGCTCCGTGCCGCCACCGCCAGGGCGATCGACGGCGTCCGCGAGGTCGAGCTGGTCACCCCGGACGTCGCCCCACCGGGCGGCGCGGTTCACGACGAGGCGGCGTGCCACGTCACACTCAATCCCGACTACACCTTCGAGCGCTTCGTCATCGGCCCCGGCAACCAGCTCGCCCACGCCGCAGCCCTGGCAGTCGCCGAGGCCCCCGGCGAGGCCTACAACCCGCTCTTCCTCCACGGGCCCCCAGGGCTCGGCAAGACCCATCTCCTCGGCTCGATCGCCAACTACCTCCGTCGCCACAGCCCGCAGCTGGCCGTCCACTACACCACGGCAGAGTCCTTCACCAACGAGTTCGTCTCCTCTCTGCACAGCGCCGCCATCGACGGCTTCAAGGACCGCTACCGCCGCGCTGACCTCCTGCTGATCGACGACGTCCAGTTCCTCCAAGGCAAGGCCCGCACCGCCGACGAGTTCTTCCACACCTTCAACGCCTTGTACGAGGGTGGCGCTCAACTCGTCCTGACCGCCGATCGCGTGCCGGCCGAGCTCTCCGCGCTCGCGGAGCGCCTGCGCGATCGCTTCGAGTGGGGGCTCACCGTCCCGCTCGAGCCACCCGACCTCACCACCCGCCTCGTCTTTCTCGGCAACCTCGCACGCGAGCAGAGCGAGTCCCTTCCGCCCGACGCGCTGCGGGCGCTCGCCTCCAAGGCCTCGTCGAACCTCCGCGTGCTGAAGGGAGCGCTGACCCGCGTCGTCGCCCTCTCCTCGCTGACCGCCTCCACCGTCACCCCGGCGTCAGTTGACCGTGCTCTCCCCGCCGACACAATCGCTCCGCATCCGCCCGAGCGCCCGGATGCTCGTCAAATCCAGGAGGCCGTAGCCACCAAGCTCGGTCTCAGCCTTGACGACATCCTCTCCCCCAGCCGCACTGCTCCCGTCGCCAGGGCCCGTCAGCTCGGCATGTACTTGACGCGCCAGCTCACCGACCTCTCCCTTCCGGCGATCGCGCAGGCCTTCAACCGCCGTGATCACACCACCGTCCTGCACGCAATCCGCAAGGTCGAACGGAGTGCCCTGCAGAATGCCGCCTTCTCGAGAACGCTCGAGGATCTCACCTCAGAGCTCCGTTCGAGATCGACCAGTACGGACCCGGACGAATCGTGACCGAACGGATTGAAAGAATCGAACCGGAGGCCGTCCACATATCCACGCCATCCACAGCCCTTACTACTCCTAGGAACGGTCAACAACCGGCAATGAAGATCAACACCACACGCCAAGCGCTTCTCGATGCACTCCTCGTCGTCTCTAGAGCGGTGTCCGCTCGCGCCGCGCTGCAGGCGCTCTCGGGAATTCTGATCACCGCGAACGGTGAGGTACGCCTGCGCGCAACGGATATGGAGGTCGGCCTCGAGGTCGGCCTCGACGGCAAGGTGGAGGGCGAGGGCTCGGTAGTGCTGCCGGGCCGCCTACTCGTCGAGGTCGCGCGTTCTCTGCCGGACGGGCCGGTCAGCATGGCTTTCCGCGAAGCCGAGCGCGACATCGAGCTCAGTGCCGGCTCTTCCCGCTTTCACCTGCGCACCCTTCCGGCGGGTGACTTCCCACGTTTTCCCGAGACTGAGGGTGAGCCGATCGAGCTGCCCGCGCCGCCGCTGCGCGACACGATCACTCGGGTGGCCCGGGCTGCCTCGCGTGACGAGGCGCGGCCGGTTCTGACCGGGGTCCTGGTCACGGTCGAGGGGAACGAGATGACGATGGTCGCCACCGATTCCTACCGCCTCGCGGTGAAAATGACGAAGCTGGAGACGTCCGTGTCGGAGCGCCTCGAGGCCAATGTCCCGGCCCGGGCGCTGCGCGAGCTGGCGCGCCTGATCGAAGCCGGTGGTGAGGAATCGCTGAGTGTCTGGCTGACCCGCAACCAGGCGATTTTCCGGGTGGGCCCGACCTCCCTCAGCTCGCGGTTGATCGATGGCCAGTTCCCGAACCATTCACAGCTTCTGCCGGAGTCCTACGAGCACGAGGTGAAGCTGCCCAGGGCGGAACTGCTCGAGGTGACCAGACGGGTGTCGCAGCTCGCCCAGCGAAACGCGGCGCTGCGACTCTCGTTCTCGGACGGCGAGCTCGTGGTCTCGGCGGAGACCCCCGACCTCGGCGACGCGCGTGAGGCCCTGCCGGCCCCCTACTCTGGTGAGCTGCTCGAGATCGGCTTCAATCCCGAGTTCATCAGGGATGGGCTGGAGAGCATCGACTCCGATGAAGTCGTCCTCAAGCTGATCTCCCCCCTCCGCCCGGGCCTGCTGGAGCCCGCCGGTGCCGACGACTTCAGCTACCTGGTGATGCCGATTCGCCTCAACGTGTAGATCATGAGAGGGGGCGCCGTTCAGGCGAGGGCGCGCGACAGCGCGACCCGTTTGGTGCTGGAGGAGCCACCCGATTAATGTCGGTCCTCGGCGCAGTCGAGTGCCGCGGGTTTCGCAACCTCGCCGACGCGCGTACCGCGCTCGCCGCCCCGATCGTGGTCGTTCACGGCGCGAACGGCGCCGGCAAGACGAACCTGCTCGAGGCGATCTACTTCGGCCTCACCGGTCGGTCCTTCAGGGCCGGCAACGACCGGGACATGATTCGCTTCGGAGAGCAGGGCGCGCGCGTCGAGCTGGACCTGGTGGCGAGCGACGCGCGCTTGCTCGCGGCGCTCGACCGCTCCGGGGAGCGACGGCACCTGATGGCCGGTAGGCCGCTTGGTGGAGACCCCCACCAGCGGCCCCTGGCGAGCGTCTTTCACCCCGATCGGCTACAGCTCGTCAAGGGCTCCCCTGCCCGCCGGCGAGCCCATCTGGACCGGTTCTGCGCCGCCCTCTGGCCCGCCAGGGCCGACCTCCGCCGCCGATTCGGCCGAACCCTCGCCCAGCGCAACGCGCTGGTTGCGCGAATCCGGTCAGGATTGGGAGGTCCGGAGTCCCTGCGGGCGTGGGATGAGCGCCTGGCGGCCGAGGCGGAGCCCCTCGTCGCGGCCCGGGCGGAGGCCGTGGATGCGCTCGCCGCGACCTTCACGGAACTCGGGGAGGGCCTCGGGCTTCCGGAGGCCGAGATCTCCTATCGGCCGCGCGCAGCCGGGGATCGCGAGCAGCTGGTCGTCGAGCTGGGGCGCCGGCGAGCGGATGAACTCGGCCGGGCCTACACCTCGTACGGCCCCCAGCTGGATGAGGTGGAGCTCCGGATCGCGGCGAAGCCGCTACGCCGCTTCGGGTCCCAGGGCCAGCAACGCCTGGCCCTGCTCGCCCTCCTGTTCGCAGAGCGCGCCGCCCTGCTCGAGGCAGGGCGGGCCCCGCCTCTGATGTTGCTCGATGACGTGATGAGCGAGCTCGATCCGGGGCACCGGGAGCTGCTCATCTTGCTCCTCGAACGGGGGGGACAGGCCGTGATCACCGCCACCGAGGCCACCCATGTGCCCTCGGCCGGCGCTCTGCGGATCGAGGTCAGCGACGGAGCGGCCGCGGCGGCCCCCGCGCTGAGGGCGGCGTGAGGCGCAGACGAGCCCCTCGGCCGCTGGCGGAAGCAGTGAGCGAGGCCCGCGGGCGGGCCGAGCCGACGACGCTGCTCGCGGCGGTGCAGAGCGCCTGGCCCGGCGCAGTGGGCGGGGCGGTCGCGCGCGAGGCAACCCCCGTCGCCGAGCGCTCCGGCGTGGTCACCGTCGCCTGCAGATCGTCGACCTGGGCCCACGAGCTGGACCTCCTCGGGGAGGAGATCCTGGCGAAAATCAGGCGGAATCTGCTCCACGGGAGCACTCTGGAGGGGCTCCGGTTCACCGCCTCGGGCGAGACCGATTGATTTTTCACTTAATTCGCCGTTTGCAGGGAATTTGTGCTCCTTTGGTGCATTTTCCGGGTCTCTCGACTGGTAGACTTATGTGTACTTGAGTGAGGCCTCGACCCTCTTGTCCGCAAGGACTTTCCGAGCCGGGTCACGAAGGTCGAGGTGTCCCCTGATTGGACGGAAAGGAAGCTGAGTGGCGAAGACCTCCCAGCGCGGAGGAGCCAGCAGAAAGAGCGCCTCCCGCACGAACGGTGCTGCCAAGCGCACCGCGACGAAGACAGCAAAGACGAAGACGAGAAGCGGGGCGAAGGGATCGTCCTACGGCGCCAAGGACATCACCGTCCTCGAGGGCCTCGAGGCAGTTCGCAAACGGCCCGGCATGTACATCGGCTCGACCGGCCCCCGCGGGCTGCACCACCTCGTCTACGAGGTCGTGGACAACTCTGTCGACGAGGCGATCGCCGGCCACGCGAAGCGGGTCACCGTGACCCTCCACCCGGACAACAGCTGCACGGTCGTCGATGACGGCCGTGGCATCCCGGTCGAGCGCCACCCCAAGCTCCGCAAGCCCGCCGCCGAGGTCGTGCTCACCACCCTGCACGCCGGCGGCAAGTTCGGCGACGGCGGGGGCTACAAGGTCTCCGGCGGCCTGCACGGCGTCGGGGTTTCCGTGGTCAACGCGCTCTCAGAGAAGCTCGACCTCGCGGTCTGGCGCGAGGGGCACGTCTGGGAGCAGACCTACGAGCGCGGCAAGCCGGTCACCAAGTTCAAGAAGGGCCGGCCCGTGAAGAGCACGGGGACGACCATCACCTTCGTCCCCGACACGGAGGTCTTCGAGGACGTCGAGTTCGACTTCGACACCCTTGCCGAGCGGCTGCGAGAGACCGCCTTCCTGACGCGGGGATTCAAGGTCGAGCTCATCGACGAGCGCGGTGCCGGCCGCAAGGTCGAGTTCCTCTACAAGGGCGGCATCGCGGACTTCGTCAAGCATCTCAACGAGTCGAAGGACCCGCTCCACCGCAAGATCATCTACTTCGAGGGTGAGACCGACGACGGCCAGGTCGAGGTGGCGATGCAGTGGAACTCCTCCTACCAGGAGTCGATCTTCAGCTTCGCCAACAACATCAACACCCACGAGGGCGGCACCCATCTCTCTGGTTTCCGGTCGGCGCTGACCAGGACGCTGAACGCGATCGCCCGCAACCGCAACCTGCTCAAGGACAAGGACGAGAACCTCTCCGGGGAGGACGTGCGTGAGGGCCTGACGGCAGTCGTCTCGGTGAAGCTCTCCGACCCGCAGTTCGAGGGACAGACCAAGGGCAAGCTCGGCAACCCGCCGATCGAGGGCCTCGTCAAGGAGGTCGTCAACCGACGCCTGGGCGAGTTCCTCGAGGAGCATCCGGCCGACGCCCGCCGAATCCTGGTCAAGGCCGTCGACGCGGCCCGTGCCCGTGACGCCGCGCGCAAGGCGCGGGACCTGACGCGGCGCAAGTCCGCGCTCGAGAACTCCACGCTGCCCGGCAAGCTCGCCGACTGCTCGGTGAAGGATCCCGCCCTGGCGGAGCTGTTCATCGTCGAGGGCGACTCCGCCGGCGGCTCGGCGAAGCAGGGGCGCGACAGGAACACCCAGGCGGTGCTGCCGCTGCGCGGCAAGATCATCAACGTAGAGAAGAGCCGGATCGACAAGGTCCTCTCCAACAACGAGATCCAGGCGCTGATCACCGCGATCGGCACCGGGGTCCAGGACGAGTTCAAGGTCGAGGACCTCC
The DNA here is from genome assembly GCA_963695675.1 of uncultured Solirubrobacterales bacterium. GTDB lineage: Bacteria > Actinomycetota > Thermoleophilia > Solirubrobacterales > 70-9 > DASUPK01. The sequence goes on along the minus strand of CAVOGY010000003.1, from coordinate 104,495 downwards.
GCTACCACAAGGTCGTCCTGATGACCGACGCCGACGTCGACGGTGCCCACATCCGGACGCTCGTCCTCACCTTCCTCTACCGGCAGATGAAGGAGCTGATCGACCAGGGGTTCGTCTACATCGCCAAGCCGCCCCTCTACAAGGTCAAGAACGGCAGCAAGGAGATCTACGTCGAGCGGGAGTCCGAGCTCGAGGAGCTGCTGCTCGCCGACAAGCTCGAGGAGTTCAGGGTGATGGACTCGTCGGGCAAGGAGAGGAAGCTGACGACGCGGGCCTGGCAGGACTTCAAGCGCCACTTCAAGGCGGTGGAGGGCTGGTCCTCGACTCTCCGAGCCGAGTTCGGGCACGAGACGATCGACTTCATCTCCGACGCCCAGCTCCTCCAGTCGGGAGCCAAGACGATGGCGGCGGCGGCGAAGCTGTTCAAGGCCAAGGACGCGAAGGAGCTGCCCTACGAGACGAAGCTGCTGGACCAGAAGCCGAGCGGCCTGACCGTCAACGGGACCCACCGCCGCAGCGGCCTCGCACGCGACCACAAGCTGCCCAAGGAGCTGTTCGAGTCGCAGGCCTACAAGGAGCTCGTCGACGCCTACGCCAAGGTGGTGGGCGGTGATGGGCAAGCCGCCCTTCGTGGTCAGCCTGGGCGAGCGGGAGGCCGAGGCCGAGAACTTCTCGGAGCTGCGCCGCGAGATCCTCGAGCTGGCCAGGCATGGCGTGACCCTGTCCCGTTTCAAGGGCCTCGGCGAGATGAACGCCGAACAGCTCCGCGAGACGACCATGGACCCGGAGACGCGGACGCTGCAGCAGGTCTCGATCGACGAGGCCGCGGCCAGTGGGCTCGAGCAGACCTTCTCCGATCTGATGGGCGACAAGGTCGAGCCGCGCAAGGAGTTCATCGAGCGACATGCCCGCGACGTCCGCTTCCTGGATGTGTAGCGGGGAGGTGACCGATGGCTGACGGAGAGCGGACCCTGGACCAGGCGCTGCACGGGAACATCGAGGAGCGCGAGCTCGAGAAGGAGATGCGCTCGTCCTACCTCGACTACGCGATGAGCGTGATCGTCGGACGGGCGCTGCCCGACGTCCGCGACGGCCTCAAGCCGGTGCACCGGCGCGTGCTCTACGCGATGCACGACCTCGGGCTGCAGCCCAACCGGCCGTACCGGAAGTGCGCCTTCATCGTCGGCGAGGTGATGGGCAAGTACCACCCTCACGGCGACTCCGCGATCTACGAGACCCTCGTCCGCATGGCGCAGGACTTCGCCCTGCGCTACCCGCTGGTCGACGGCCAGGGCAACTTCGGCTCGATCGATGACGACCCGCCGGCGGCAATGCGGTACACGGAGGCGCGGCTCGGTCCCCTCGCCACCGAGCTCCTGCGTGACATCGACGCCGACACCGTCGACTTCGGTCCCAACTACGACGAGTCGACGCGCGAGCCGGTGCTGCTCCCGGCCCGCTTCCCGAACCTGCTCGTCAACGGCGCGACGGGGATCGCCGTGGGGATGGCGACGAACATCCCGCCGCACAACCTGCGCGAGGTGATCGGCGCCGTCAACGCCTACATCGATGACCCGCAGATCGACCTCAAGGGCCTGATGAAGCACGTCAAGGGCCCCGACTTCCCGGGCGGCGGCACGATCATGGGGACGCAGGGGATCCGCGACGCCTACAGCTCCGGTCGCGGCTCGATCCGGATCCGGGCCAAGGCACACGTCGAGCCGCTCAAGGGCGGCCGTGAGGCGATCATCGTCACCGAGCTCCCCTTCATGGTCAAGAAGGGCGGCGAGGGCGGCCTGATCACCAAGATCGCCGACCTCGTCCGCGACAAGAAGATCACCGGCATCTCCGATCTTCGCGATGAGTCCGATCGCAACGGCATGCGCCTGGTGATCGAGCTGAAGCGCGGCGGCGATCCGGCGCAGGTGGTGCTCAACCAGCTCTACAAGCGCACCGCGATGCAGCAGTCCTTCGGCATCAACATGGTCGCGCTGGTCGACGGAGTGCCGAAGACCCTCAGCCTCCGCGAGCTGGTCGAGCAGTACGTCGGCCACCAGAAGGAGGTCATCACCAGGCGGACGCAGCACCAGCTCGCTCGCGCCGAGGCGCGCGCCCACATCCTCGAGGGCCTCCTGATCGCGCTCGACAACCTCGACGCCGTGATCAGGCTGATCAGGCGCTCGAAGGATCCCGACACCGCGCGCGAGGGCCTGATCGACAAGTTCAGCCTCACCCGCGCCCAGGCCCAGGCGATCCTCGACATGCGCCTGCAGCGCCTCACCGCACTCGAGGCCGACAAGATCAAGCAGGAGCACAAGGAGCTCACCAAGCTGATCAAGGAGCTCCGCGCGATCCTGGCCGACGAGAAGAAGGTCCTGAACCTGGTCAAGGCCGAGCTCTCGGGGGTCGCTGATCGCTACGGCGACGAGCGGCGCACCGAGATCACGGCCGCGGAGGGCGATCTCGACATCGAGGACGTGATCGCCGACGAGCAGATGGTCGTCTCGATCACGGCGTCCGGCTATGCAAAGCGGACCCCGCTCAACACCTACCGGCAGCAGCGGCGCGGCGGCCGCGGTGTCCAGGGGATGAACATGAAGGAGGGCGACTACATCGAGCACCTGCACGTCTGCTCGACGCACGACTACCTGCTCTTCTTCACCAACCAGGGAAAGGTCTACCGGCTCAAGGTCTACGAGCTGCCCGAGGGCTCACGCGCTTCACGCGGCCGCGCCCTGGTCAACGTCCTGCCGCTCAAGGACAAGGAGCGGGTGATGGCCGTGATCCCGACGCGCGACTTCTCGGAGGGCAAGTACCTCGTCTTCGGGACGGCCCAGGGAATGGTCAAGAAGACCCCGTTCAAGGACTACGACACCCCGATCCGTGCCGACGGCATCATCGCGATCAACATCCGCAAGGGCGACGAGCTCGTCCGCGTCCGGATGACCTCGGGTACCGACGACATCATCATGGTCTCCAAGTCCGGCCACGCGGCCCGCTTCAGCGAGAAGCAGGCGCGGCCGATGGGTCGCGCCACAGCGGGCGTAAAGGGGATGAACGTCTCCGACAAGGGCAACCAGGTCCTCTCACTCGACGTCGTCGATGGCAAGGACTCGAAGGGCGAGCTCCTGGTAGTCACCGAGAATGGCTACGGCAAGCGCACCCTGATCTCGGAGTACCCGGTCAAGGGCCGCGGGGCGAAGGGTGTCCTGACGGCGAAGCTGACCGCCAAGAAGGGAGGGCTCGCCGGCGCTCGCATCGTTCGCGAGGGCCAGGAGCTGCTCTTCATCTCCCAGAACGGGATGGTGCAGCGCACCGCCGTCTCGGGGATCTCACGAATGGGCCGCCCGACCCAGGGCGTGAGAGTGATGAACCTGAAGAAGGGCGACCGCGTGAGCGCAGTCGCGCTGGTGGTCGAGTCCGAGAACGGAAACGGGAACGGTGCCTCCGCGCCGGCCGGCTCCATCGAGGACGAGGCCCCGGCGGCCACCAGCGTCGCCGAGGAGGCAGCTGCCGCCGAGGCGGCCGGCAACGGCGAGGCGAGGGTCACCAGAGCGCCACGGCGCCGCTCCTCGGGCTCGAAGGCGCCCGCCAAGGGGGTGTCGAGGGCCTCGGCGCCAAACGCCGGCGCTAAGCCGAAGAGCAAGCCGGCGGTGAAGCCAAAGGCCAAGCCGGCCCGGAAGCAGGGGGGTGCGAGCGCAGCCAAGCCGAAGGTGAAGCCGAAGCGCACGGCGACGGCGAAGCAGCGCGCCGAATCGGAACGCAAGCGGCCTAAGCGCTAGACGGCTTCGCCACCAGATCGCGGCGACAAGCGGCCGCCCACATAACCGCTCCGGGCTTCGCCCCTGATGCGAGGGCGCTCCGCAGGCGAAGCCGAGGAGCGACCCGTTTAAGGCTGGGAGCGGCCTGGTCGCCGCTAGGCCGCTAGGAGGTACGGCTCCCACGCCGCGGGGGTGCGCGGCGAGGCGATCCGGATGAAGACGGTTGGTCCCGGCGGGCGGGGCCGGCGGCGCGGGTGCATTCGGATCTCCTGCGGGAGCCGGTTGCCCTTCCTGCGGTTGCAGGGAGCGCAGGAGGCGACGATGTTCTCCCAGACCGACTCTCCACCGCGGCTGCGCGGGATGACGTGGTCGACGGTGAGGCTGTGCCTGCTCGAGCCGCAGTACTGGCAGGTCCAGCCGTCGCGCGCCAGCACGGCCTTCCGTGTGATGCGGCGCCGATGGATGTCGCGCGGAACGCGGACGAAGCTGATCAGCCGGATCACCTCGGGCCGGTCGATCCTCATGGTCTCGGAGCGGAGCACGTCGTCGCCGCGCTCGAGGACCTCGGCCTTCTCCTTCAGGATCAGGACCAGCGCCCGGCGGACGGTGCAGACGTTGAGAGGCTCGTAGCTTGCGTTGAGCACCAGCACCCGCCCCCTGGTCAGGCGGCGGATGGCGGCTACCGCTACCTCGCCGTCGGCCTCCCCATCGGGCGCGGCCCCGTTGCCGTTGAAATGGGCAGGATCATGTCCGTTGGTTGCGGCCGGCGCGTGGCCGTTCGTCGATGCCCGGCCGGTCGCCGGCACAGATGCGTCGTGCACGGTGGCCCCGTTGCCCATGTCCCGGGCGATAATAGAGGAGCAATTACTCGGTTCCCGGCACTCCAGGCGGGGCGGCGATGGGCCAGCTGCCCAGCACCCGCACGGTCTCGGCCTTCGAACGCAAGGCCTCGACCGCCGAGAGGAGCGGCTCGTCGGCGGATCCGCCCTCGATGTCGAGGAAGAACTGGTAGCGCCCGAGGCCGCGCCGCAGCGGCCGTGACTCGATGCGAGTCAGGTTGACGTCGCGGTCGGAGAACACCTGGAGCGCCTCGACGAGGGCGCCGGGATGGTCCTCGCCGAGCTCCGAGAAGACGAGGGAGGTGCGCCACGGTCCGGATCCGGACGCGTTGGTCCCCCGCCGGGCTACCCAGACGAAGCGGGTGATGTTTTCGGCCTCGTCCTCGACCCCATGGCGAAGCACGGCGGCGCCATAGAGGCGAGCGGCCGACTCGGCACCGAGCGCGGCCCACGGCCGCTCCTGCTCGACGACGGTTCGCACCGCCTCGGCGGTGCTCGCCGCGCCGCGCACCTCCGCCTGCGGCAGGTCCTCGCGAATGAAGCGCGCGCACTGGGCGTTGGCCTGCGGATGTGAGAGAACCACCTCGATGCGCTCGAGGGGGATCTCCTCACGGGCGATCAGGCAGTGCCGGATCGGGAGGTCGTACTCCCCGATCAGCGTGAGGGCGTCGGCGTCGAACGCGAGCGTGTCGAGGGTGGCGGTGACGGCGCCCTCGATCGAGTTCTCGAAGGGGACGAAGGCCCGGTCCGCCGCCCCCTCCCTCACCGCGACGATCGCGTCATAGACAGTGGCGGCCGGGATCGCCTCAACCTCCTGATCCCCGACCGCGGCCCGCAGGGCGTCCTCGCTGAAGGTCCCCCTTGGGCCCAGGTAGACGACCCGCACCGCTAATGCGAGGGTGCGCCGCCAGGCGCAACCCGTTTGATGAAGGGCCTCTGGCCGCCCATCAGGAGCCGAAGATGACGGTGTACGTGGACTGGTTGTTGTCCGTCAGCTGCTCGCCCGGGACGGGGTTGACGACGACCTGCACGGTGGTATCCGTACCGGGAGTCGGCTTGCTCGTCAGCGGAATCTTCACCGTGCCGGCCTGGCCCGCACTGAGCGACTGGAGTTGGCCGGTGAGGGTGCTGCCGCCAATCGTGACGTTCACGCTGATCCCGGTCTCATCGCTGTCGCCGGAATTGGTGACCCCGATGTCGATCTCCTGGGAGTCGCTGGGCACGGTCGTAGTCGAGTCGGGACTCAGCTGGGCGCCTCCGATCGTCGTCGAGTCCAGCTGCAGGCCATGGGTACCCCCGGTCGTCGCCGTTTGACCGGTGAGTGCGTTGAGCTTGGTGACCAGGGTCGTCTGGTTCAGGTAGTCCGTGGCGTTCGCGGGCATGACCTTGCCGGAGGGAAGCGGCGTAGCGTCGACGTTCTCGTCCTGCAGCACCTTCTTGATCTCGGGCGAGCCGATCTGGGTCCAGATGACGTCGCTCGCATAGAGGGACCCCATCGCGTTGCTGATCGCCGAGATCGCATTGCTGGTCTGCGCGCGCGCCGTCGCCTGCTGGACGTTCTCCGCTATCGAGCTGAGGGCATCACGACGCAGCGTCAGGGTGAGGATGACGGCGCTCTGGGCATCGTGCATCTGACCCGGGACGCCGATCTTGTGCGCCCGATCGAGCAGCGTCTCGGAGTTGTCGCGCTGGGCCAGGACCTGGTTCTTGGCGTCGAGGGAGCTCGAGCCACCGGAGCTGTTGAGCACGTCGAAGAAGTCCTTCCCGCTCTGCTCGGACTGCTGCATGATCGTCGCGACGTCCGAGGTGTAGTTCCGCAGGGCCCGGTCGGAGCGCGCCTCGAGGCAGCCCCTGATCCCGATTACGATCAGGATCAGGAAGGCGAGGCCGACTCCGACGCCGATCAGGCGCCGGACCAGAAACTGCTGTCGTCGGCGCTGTGGGCCCCCGACCCTGCGCCTTGGACGTTCCGGCTCATCCGCGACGACCAGATCGTCTTGTTCGGAATCGAGGAATGCCAAACCGGGCCAGAGTATGAACACGGGGGGCGACGCATGTAGCCGCCACCAGGCCGCCCGCCTCCACTAAACGGGTTGCTCCTCGGCTTCGCCTGCGGAGCACCCTCGCATCCAGGGCGCAGCCCCGAGCGGTTGTGCGGCGCGGCCGCTTGTGGCGGCGATCTAATGGCGAAGCCGTCCCACAGGAAAAGGTCGTCCGGAAGCGAACTTGTAGTGGCGATGGTCGGTGAGCGAGTCCTGGGCAGGTTCCGGATCGAGGCCCGGATCGGAACAGGCGGCTTCGGCACGGTCTATCGCGCCTGGGACGAGCGCCTGCAGCGGCCGGTCGCGGTCAAGGTGATCGATCGCGATCACGGCGCTCCCCGGGTCACCCGCGAGGCGCAGGCGGTCGCGCGGCTAGCGCACCGCAACATCGCGACGCTCTACGAGCTCGCCACCGACGGCGGGCGCGCCTTCCTGGTCTCCGAGCTGATCGAGGGCGAGACCCTGCGCTCGCTGGGCCACCGCGGCGAGCTCACCGATCGGCTGGTGGCGCGAGTCGGGGCGGACGCGGCTGCCGCGCTGGCGCACGCCCACCGCGCAGGCGTCGTCCACCGAGACGTGAAGCCCGAGAACATCATGGTCGCGCCGGGTGGGGGGGCGAAGCTCGTCGACTTCGGGATCGCGCGGATCACCGGCGAGCGGTCCCTGACCGCGACCGGAGCCGTGGTCGGAACGCTCGCCTACATGGCGCCGGAGCAAGCCGACGGTCTGCGCCCAGGACCCGGGGCCGACGTCTACTCGCTGTCCCTGACCCTCTACGAGTGCCTCTGCGGTGAGCACCCCCTCCTCCGCGATGGGCCCGCAGCGACCGCTCGGGCCATCGGAGAGCCCATCGCCCCGCTCTCCGAGGTGCGGCCCGAGCTGCCGTCGCCGATGACCGAGGCGATCGACGCCTCGCTCGACCCAGACCCAGAGCTTCGGCCCCTTGCATCCGAGCTCGACGCTGCGCTGGCTGCACACGTTGGCGAGCTCGACGGCGAGCCGCTGCCGGCGATCGAGGGCCTGGATGGCGAGCCGGCGCTCCAGCTGCGTCGCCGACCCAACCTGGCCCGCTTCGGGCCCGGGCTCGGCGTCGCCGCGCTCGGAGTCGCGACGCTGATAGCGACCGGGGCGCCCGCGCCCGTTGTGCTCGCCGCTCTCCTCCCCGGCGCACTCGCCCTCGGCCGTCCCCGCCCGGCTTTCGCGCTCGAGCTGGCCCTGGTCGTGCTCTGGCTCATGATCGGCGCCGGCGAGCCGGGCGCCGCCGCGCTGGTCGCGGCGCTCGGACTTCCGCTGCTGGCGCCCGCCATCGAACCGGTGGCGATCGCCCTACCCGGCCTCGCTCCGATCCTCGGCCTGATTGGCCTCGGGCCGGTGTACCCGGCGCTCGCGGGCCTCACTCGCGGCGCGGCGGGGCGCGCGCTGCTCGGCGGGATCGGGTATGTCTGGCTCGCGGCGTGGGAGGAGCTCGCCCACCGCGACCTGCTGCTCGGCCCGGTCGTCGATCCGCCGGCCCATTGGACCGGGTCGACGAGCGCCGCACTCGGCGACGTGGTAGCTCCCCTTTTCGACGGCTCGGTGCTGGCAGGTGCCGCCATCTTCGCTTTCGCGGCCTGGGTGCTTCCCCTCCTGGTCCGCGGCCGCGCCCCGGTGCTCGACGCCCTCGGCGCGCTGATCTGGGCCGCGGGCCTGATCTCCGCGCTACGCCTGGTCGCGGGCGGCTCCGGCCCACCGGGGCTGCTCTTCGGGGCGCTCCTGGCAGCCGTGCTCGCCGCTCTGCTGACGCGCAGGCTGGGCGCGCCCAGCGACCGCCAGGCCGCAATGCGAGGGCGCGCCGACAGGCGCGACCAGTTCAGTGATGGGAGCGAAGGGCGCAGCCCGGCGCCACTTACATGGGCGGCCGCTTCGGTCGCGCCTGATGCCGAAGGGGTCAGACGGTAACCAGAAGCGCCCACTAGCATTTCGCAGCGGCTCTGCCCGAACCGCCGCCCAACCCATCGATTAGGAGTATCCGATCAGCGTTCTGCGCAACCTCGAAGCCCGCATTGAGGGTCTCGTCGAAGGTGTCTTCAGCCGCGCCTTCAGCTCCGGTGTGCAGCCCGTGGAGATCGCACGGAAGCTCGCCAAGGAGATGGACGCCCACAAGACGGCGTCCGTCCAGCGGGTCTACGTTCCCAACGAGTACGCCGTCTGGCTCTGCCCCGAGGACTACGAGCGCTTCAAGGACTACGAGTCGTCTCTCGCACAGGAGCTCAGCGGGCATCTGCTCGAGCATGCCCGACACCATGACTACGACCTGCTGACGCGTCCGGTGGTCCACCTGGACCAGGACGAGCGCCTGCGGCTGGGCGAGTTCGGGATCCAGACCCGTCTGGTGAGACCACCGCAGCGGCAGGGCGCCGAGCCGGAGCAGGGAGAGCACGGCCACACGATGGTCTACTCCGCAACGCAGGCCCAGAAGGCGCGCTCCAAGCGTCGCCCCGACGCTGCGTTCTCGGAGACCAGGGCGATCGTCTCTGTCGACGACCGTCGCTACGTCCTCGACGGGCCAGCCGCGACGCTCGGGCGCTCCAAGGACAATGACTGCGTCATCGACGACCCCAACATCTCGCGGCGGCACGCAGAGCTGCGCCGCTCGGACGTGGGGGACTGGCAGATCGTCGATCTGAACTCGACCAACGGAGTGAAGGTGAACGGTCGCCGCGTCGCAAACGCTCGCCTCTCACCGGGGGATGAGATCACACTCGGAACCAAGGTCTTCGCCTTCGACATCGAGCAGTGAATGACCTCGAGCCGCTAGCGGTCGCGCTCAAGTTCGGCTTTCTCGCCGTGCTCTACCTCTTTCTGCTCTGGGTGACCCGCATGGCGCTCCGCGACCTGCGAGGGACCGCCACCCCCGGCTACGAGACCGGCTACCACGAGGTTCACGACGGCGACCAGGGAGCGACCGACGCCTTCCTCGTGGTCCAGGAGGGTGGCGGCCTGCCGCGCGGCGAGCACTTCGACCTCTTCGGCGGGGTCTCACTCGGGCGCTCGGCCGACGCCGACGTCCGGCTCGACGACCGCTATGCGTCCGGGATCCACGCGCGGGTCTTCAACCGGTCGGGGGCCTATTTCGTCGAGGACATGAACTCGACCAACGGCACGCTGCTCAACTCCCGCGAGCTGCACGGCGAGGCCCAGCTGACGCCCGGCGACCTGATCCGAATCGGGGACACTGAGTTCCGCTTCGAGGTCTCCTGATGCTGAAGATCGCCGAAGAGGCTCACAAGACCGATACGGGGCGCCAGCGGCACGCCAACGAGGACTCCTACTACGCGAGGGCGCCGATGTTCGCCGTCGCCGACGGGATGGGCGGCGCGCAGGCGGGAGAGGTGGCATCGCGGATCGCGGCCGGCGCCTTCGAGCGCGGCCAGGTCTCAGACGACCCCTCAGCGGAGGGGCAGCTGGAGGAGATCGCTCAAAAGGCGAACCGTGAGATCCACAAGCTCGCCCAAAAGGACTCCTCCCGGGCCGGCATGGGCACCACCCTGACGGCGGCGTTGTTGCGCGACGACGAGGTTGCCCTCGGCCACGTCGGTGACAGCCGCGCGTACGTGCTTCGTAACGGCAAGCTGAAGCGCCTGACCAAGGACCATTCGCTGGTCGAGGAGCTGCGCCGCCAGGGGCGGCTCACCGAAGAGCAGGCGGAGGAGCACCCGCAGCGGTCGATCATCACGAGGGCTCTGGGCCCGGAGCCGAGCGTGAATGTGGACACGATGACTTTCCCGGCCCGCGACGGGGACGTCTTCCTGCTCTGCAGCGACGGCCTCACGACGATGGTCTCCGACGAGGAGATCCGGGAGATCCTGGTGCGTTCGAAGACCCTGAGGAGCGCCGTCAACCGGCTGGTCGACGCCGCCAACCGCGGCGGGGGGCGCGACAACATCACGGCCGTCGCCTTCCGCGTCGCCGGTGCCGACGCGAAGGAAGGGGAGGAGGGAGCGACGTTGATCGCCCGCACCGCCGAGCAGGCCGGTCTGACCGGCGAGCGGGTCCGTGCGGCAACCGACCGGCTCCGGGGCCAGGGGCCGATGCCCGCTCGATCCCGCCGCCGCCGTGCTCTGCGGTGGGCGGCTCTCCTGGGGGTGATCGTCCTGGTGGTGGGCGGTGCCGTCCTCTTCGCCCGCTCGATCTACTTCCTGGGCACCGGCGACGCGGGCAACGTCGCGCTCTACAGAGGACTGCCCTACCAGCTGCCCTTCGGGATCAGCCTGTACTCGAAGCAGCACTCGATCCCGGTGCAGGAGGGAACGCTCTCGGAGGATCGCCAGCGGGCGGTCACCGGACACACCCTGCGCGGCAAGGACGACGCCACCAGCCTGGTCAATGACATCCAGCAGCAGCCGACTGAGGGGCTGCCGCCGCCCCCACCGCCCACGCAGCCCAAGAAGAAGTCTGGGGCCGCCTCGAAGGGCAAGCAGGCGCAGAAGCGTTGAGCGCGCGCACCCGCGAGCTGTTCGCCCTGATCCCGGTCGCCCTCCTGGTCACGGCCGGGTTCACCGCCGTTCTGATCACCAACTCCGACCAGTTCGGCAACCTGAGCGTCCTCTACGGCGGCTATTTCCTGGCCCTCTGCCTCGCCACCCACGTGGTCATCCGGATCAGGCTGCCAGACGCCGATCCCTTCCTCTTCCCGCTCGTCGCCCTGCTCGCGGCGTTCGGGATGGTGATGCTCTTCCGTCTGGATGAGGGGCTCGCCCGGGACCAGGCCAACTGGTTCGTCCTCGGGCTCGTCCTCTTCTCGGCGACGATCATCTTCCTCAGGGACTACGAGGCGCTCGAGCGCTACCGCTACCTGATTGCGCTCGTCGGCATCGTGCTGCTGATCCTGCCCCGCTTCGCCGGACACGCCACGAACGACGCGTTCCTGGCCGTCAATCTCGGTCCGATCACCTTCCAGCCGACCGAGCTCGCCAAGATCTGCATCGTCGTCTTCCTGGCGAGCTACCTGAACGAGCACCGGGAGGTGCTCGTCGTAGGTGCTCGCAACGTCGCTGGGGTGGTACTGCCGCCGATCAAGCATCTCGGCCCGCTGCTCGTCGTCTGGGGAGCCGCGATGGTGCTGTTGGTCTTCATCCGCGATCTGGGCAGCTCGGTGATGTTCTTTGGCGCCTTCCTGGCCCTGATCTACGTCGCCACCGGCCGGCTTTCGTTCGTCGTGATCGGCCTCGCCATGTTCGTGATCGGCGCCTGGTTCTTCGCCCACACGGCGGCGCATATCCAGCAGCGCTTCGACATCTGGCTCGATCCCTTCCACGACGCCGGGGGCAGCGGCTACCAGCTCTCTCAGTCCCTCTTCGCCCAGGCCGATGGCGGGTTGTTCGGCAGGGGGCTGGGGGAGTCGCTGGTGCAGCTGCCGGGCGCGACCAACTGCCACGACTTCCCGTCCTGCGGAGCGATCCTGCCCGCGCCCCACACCGACTTCATCTACGCGGTGATTGTCGACGAGCTCGGCCTGTTTGGCGGCGCCGCGGTGGTCCTGATCTACGCGCTGATCGCCGAGCGCGGCTTCAAGACCGCGGTCCTCGCCGAGGACGGGTTTTCGAAACTGCTCGCGACCGGCCTCACGGCGATCTTCGCCCTGCAGGCCTTCGTGATCATCGGCGGCGTCACCAGGGTGATTCCGCTGACGGGGGTCACGCTGCCCTTCATCAGCTACGGCGGGAGCTCGATCGTCGCGAACTTCATCCTGCTCGCCCTCCTCCTGATGATCTCTGACAAGGCGCGACGACGGGTGCGGGTCCAGAACGAGGCGGCGATCGAGCAGTGAACCACCAGATCGTCAAGCTCTTCGGCTTCGTCCTCGTCCTCTACGCCCTGCTCTTCGGGTTCACCTCGTACTGGTCGATCTTCGACGCGAACTCGCTGAAGGCGAATCAGGCCAACCGCAGGCCCCTGCTCGAGGAGCAGAAGATCCACCGCGGGAGCATCCTCGCCGACGACGGCACCGTGATCGCGCGCTCACGCGGCGTCGGGAACGGCAACAACAAGATCTTCGTGCGGCACTACCCCCAGGGTGCCCTGTTCGGCAATCCGATCGGCTACAGCTTCGTGACGCAGGGACGGGTGGGCTTCGAGCTGTCCCACAACGACGAGCTGGTCGGCAACAAGACCGAGTTCCTCTCCCTGCTCGACGAGCTCCAGGGCCATGCCCAGGAGGGGGACAACGTGCAGTCCTCGCTCGACCCCGCGGCGCAGCGGGCGGCGGTGGACGGGCTCGCCGGTCGTCGCGGAGCGGTCGTCGCGATCGTTCCGTCGACGGGCGAGATCAAGGCGATGGTGAGCATCCCGGAGTACGACCCGAATCAGATCCCGAAGCACCTCGCGCAGCTCAACCGCGATTCCAGCGCCCCGCTGTTCAATCGTGCTACCCAGGCGGGCTATCCGCCGGGATCGACGATGAAGGTGGTTACCGCGACCGCTGCACTTGACAGCGGCGAGTTCACCCCCAACTCGGTTCTGAACGGAAGCTCCCCGAAGGTGATCGGCGGGGTGTCCCTCTCGAACTCCGGAGGCGAGCAGTTCGGCGACATCGACATGACGACCGCTCTCACCAACTCGGTCAACACGTGGTGGGCCCAGGTCGGCGAACAGCTCGGCAAGGACGAGATGTTCAAGTACATGGACCGTTACGGGTTCGACGCCAAGCCTCGTCTCGACTACCCCGGCTTCCAGCTCGCCACCAGCGGCATCTTCGACGGGAACAAGCTGCTCGACGCCGGCGACCCGATCGACATCGGGCGGGTGGCTATCGGCCAGGAGCGGCTACGCGTGACGCCCCTGCAGATGGCCGAGGTCGCAGCCACCGTCGCCAACAAGGGCGAGCTGATGGAGCCTCGGCTGTGGTCGAAGGTGATCGATCCCGACGGGCGGGAGACCAAGCTCGACCCCGCCCGCCAGAGCCGCGTGATGAGCGAGGAGACCGCGTCGGAGCTCAACGACATGATGCAGAGCGTGGTCCAGGAGGGAACCGGGACCGCGGCGGCTGTGTCCGGCATCGACATCGCGGGAAAGACCGGTACGGCGGAGGTCACGGGCGGCGTGAATCAGGCGTGGTTCATCGGCTTCGCGCCGGCCAACGACCCCAAGATCGCGATCGCCGTCACCGTCGAGCGCACCACCGGCTTCGGTGGACCGACGGCGGGGCCGATCTTCAAGAGCGTCGCCGAGACGATCCTCCAAGGGGATGCGAGTGGTGGCTAATCCGCGCATGGGCACGGTTGTCGACGAGCGCTACCGGCTCGACCACAAGATCGGCTCCGGCGGAATGGCCGACGTCTGGCTCGCCGAGGACACCGAGCTCGACCGCAGCGTCGCGATCAAGATCCTGCATGACCGCTTCGCCCAGGACAAGGAGTTCGTGCAGCGCTTCCAGCGCGAGGCCCAGTCGGCCGCCGGCCTCCAGCATCCGAACGTGGTCGGGATCTTCGACCGCGGCGTCTTTGGCGACACCTACTTCATCGCTATGGAGTACGTGGACGGGCCGTCTCTCAAGGACCTGGTCAAGGGAGGCATGGGTGTCAAGGACGCGATCGACTTCACGCGTCAGATCCTGGCCGCCGCCCGCTTCGCCCATCGGAAGGGAATCGTCCATCGCGACCTGAAGCCCCAGAACGTCTTGATCGACGCCGAGGGGCGCGTGCGCGTTGCGGACTTCGGGATCGCCCGCGCCGGCGAGAACTCGGACATCACTGCGACGGGCTCGGTGATGGGCACGGCGCAGTACATCTCACCAGAGCAGGCCCAGGGCAAGCCAACCACGCCGCGTTCGGACATCTACTCGATCGGCGTGATCCTCTACGAGGCGCTCACCGGACGCGTGCCATTCGAGGCGGATAGCGCCGTCGCTGTCGCGCTCAAGCAGGTCTCCGAGGCTCCACGGCGGCCCAGCGCGATCAACCCGAACATCCCGCCCGCCCTCGATGCGGTGGTGATGAGGGCGCTTGCCAAGGACCCCGACGCCCGCTTCAAGGATGCCGACGCGTTCCTGCGCGCCCTCGACGCGGCGGAGCGTGCGCCGGATAAGCCGCGCCCCGAGGACACGGCCGCGTTTGCCGCCGTGTCTCCGGAGGGCGAGACGCGCCTCGCCGATCGGGAGCCGCCCTACGAGGAGTGGGAGCCGGAGCGGCGCCGGAGGTGGCGCTGGTTCGTCGTCGCACTGCTCGCCGCCGGCGTGGCCGCCCTGGTGGCCTTCGCGCTCACCCGTCCCTCGCACGTGGCGATCCCGGATGTGATCGGACAGGACGTCGATGCGGCAACCCGGCTTCTCGACAGCAAGGGGTTCGACGTGGCGATCAAGGCCGTTCCCACCGGAGCGCCGAGGAACCAGGTGGTCGAGCAGGACCCGATTCCAACCGACCGCGGGGGCGGCAAGGCGGAGGAGGGCTCGACCGTGACCCTCAGCGTGAGCTCGGGCCCGGCGATCGTGGCCGTCCCGGCCGTCGCCGGGTTGACCGCGCCGGATGCGACAAAACGCCTGCAAAAAGCCGGTTTCAACGTGACCACCAGGCAACAGTTCTCCAACACGGTGAAGCGAGGGTTGGTGACCGGCACAGAGCCGGCGGCGGGGACGCAGCTCTCGACCGGTCAGGGGGTGACGATCCTGGTCTCGCGGGGTGCCAACACGGTTGCGGTCCCCAACGTGGTGGGACTCAACGAGCAGGCTGCATTGGTGGCCCTCCAGAACGCCGGTCTCTCCGGCATCGAGGTGCAGCGCGACTCGACCGAGCCGGAGGGCAAGGTGCTGAGCCAGAGCCCGGGCCCAGGCAAGCTCGTCGCCCGGAGTTCGCAGGTCACGATCTTCGCCTCGACCGGCGCGATCACGGTGCCCGACGTCGTCGGTCAGAACCGCAGGCCGGCGGTGACGGCCCTGAAGAAGGCCGGCTTCACCGTTGCCGTCGCGGAGCAGAGCACCGTCGCTCCCGCCCAGGTCGGGCGGGTGATCTCCGAGTTCCCGCCCGGCGGCTCCCGCGGCCGTCGCGGTGACACGGTGACGATCTCGGTCGGCGTCGCCTCGACCACCACCACCACCACCACCCGCCCCCGCCATGAGGGTCGCGGTGATCGGGGGTGGGATCTCGAGCGAGCACGATGTGTCGCTGCGCTCGGCCGCGTCGGTGGCGGCCGGGCTCCGCGAGGCGGGACACGAGACGGTCGAGGTGACCATCGGCCGCGACGGGCGCTGGTCGGCGGCGGGAGAGGCCGTCAGCTTCACCCCCGGAGATGGCTTGCTCGGCTGCGAAGCAGCGTTCCCGGTCCTACACGGCCCGGGCGGAGAGGACGGCAGCGTTCAGGGGCTTCTCGAGGTGCTCGCCATCCCCTACGCGGGCTCTGACGTGGAGTCCTCCGCGATCTGCATGGACAAGCTCGTCTTCAAGAATCTGCTCGCGCGTCATGGCGTGCCGCAGGTCGACTTCTGCCGCGCCGGCGAGGAAGGCTGGCGGGAGATCGCCGCCGGCTTCGGCCGGCCGGTGTGGGTGAAGCCCGCGCGGCTCGGATCGAGCGTTGGGATCACCCCCGCTTCCGGGGAGCAGGAGCTCGAACGCGCGGTCGAGGAAGCGCGCCGGCACGACCCGCGCGTGATCGTGGAGGCGCCCGCGCCGGGCAAAGAGGTCGAGTGCTCGCTGCTCGGCAACGAGGATCCGGCGGCCTCGCCGCCCGGCGAAATCGTCACGAAGAGCTCCGATTGGTACGACTACGAGGCCAAGTACGCGGAGGGTGGCATGGAGCTGGTCGTCCCCGCGGAGATCTCCGAGGCCGCGACGGAGCGCGTACGGGAGCTGGCGCGCCGGGTCTTCACGCTCTGTGCCTGCAGCGGGCTCGCCCGCTGCGACTTCTTCGTGGACGGCGAGCAGGTCCTCGTCAACGAGCTCAACACGATCCCCGGCTTCACCGAGACCAGCGTCTACGGCAGGCTCTTCGAGGCGGACGGCATCTCCTATCCGGAGCTCTGCGACCGGCTGATCCGGCTCGCGATCGAGCGCTACGAGAGGGCCCGCTCGTATGAGCTCTAGGGCGGGACGCCTCGTCTCGTCTACTTCAGGATCCGAACGTCCGAGATCTCCATCTGGTAGCGGCCGGGATCATCCTTGGCCGGAGGCGCCTTCGTGATCCAGACCAGGAACGACTCGGCCGGCTTCCCGGGCAGCGTCACGGTCTTGCTGCCCCCGCCGTCGCTGATCGTCGCGACCGGCTGTCCCCAGTCGGAGAGCGCGCTCGGCGGTGAGCCGGTCGCCTCGTAGATCTGCGCGTCGTATCCGGAGGTCAGAGACCTGATCACCATCGACTTCGCCGCGACGGCGTCGCCGGCGTCGATCGCGAGGCCGACTCCGTCCTTGAGGCCCCCGAAGTCCGGCGAGTCGTAGTGCTCGGTCGACCACGCAGTGCCGGTCGGGTTGGAGTCGATTGCGAGCTGCTCCGTGCCGGTCTCGCTCTCATCGCCGGGGGGCGGGTCGAATTCACTCGCGGCGTCGCCCGGAAGCCGGACCTCGGTGGTGGTGCTCGCCTTCGACCCCCCGTTGTCCCCGACGTCGATCCTGTCCCCGAAGATCAGCGCGGCCGCGATCAGCGCGATCACGACGATCGCCATCGCGATCCCGACCCCTGAGATCCGGCGGGGCCGGCCTAGACGGCGCCGCGAGGATGGGACGGAGTCAAGGACGCTGGTGGCCTGGCCGCTCGTCCCCCCGCGGCGGGCGACCTCGACCTCGAGCGTCTGCTCGAGGTCGCGCACCATCTCGGCGACGGTCCCGTAGCGGTCGCGCGGATCTTTGGTGGTCGCCCGGTCCACGACGGAGGCGACCGCCGCGGAGACCTCCGGTCGCTTGGTCTGCACGTCGGGCATCGGCTTGTTGACGTGCTTCATCGCCACGCCGACCTGCGTCTCGGCGCGAAAGGGCACGTCCCCGGTGAGCATCTCGTAGAGGACTACCCCGAGCGAGTAGACGTCGGAGCGCTCGTCCACTTCCTCGCCCATGGCCTGCTCCGGGGAGACGTAGTCGGTGGTGCCGAGCACCCGGCCGGTTGCGGTCAGGCCCTTGGACTCGAGGGAGCGTGCGATCCCGAAGTCGGTCACCTTGGCGCGACCATCCGGGTCGATCAGCACGTTCTGGGGCTTGACGTCGCGGTGGACCAGCTTGCGGGCGTGAGCGGCGGTCAGGCCGCGGCCGATCTCGATGGCGTAGGCGACGGCCTCGTCGATGGGCAGCCGGCCCTCCTCCTGGAGGCGGCGCTTGAGCGTGCGGCCCTCGATGTACTCGAAGACGATGTAGGGACGGCCGTCATCCTCGCCCGCGTCGATCACTCCGACCAGGTTGGGATGCGAGAGGCGCGCCGCGGCCCGAGCCTCGCGGCGAAAGCGCTCGAGCTGGTCCGCCTCCTCGGAGATCTCGCGGTGGAGCAGCTTGATCGCGACCGGGCGGTCGAGGACTTCGTCGAGGGCGAGATAGACGGTGGACATCCCGCCTGAGCCCAGTTTCGACTCGAGCCGGTAGCGGCCCGAGAGCACTGTCGAGCTCAAGCGTTCCAAAGGCTTCGTCCGTCCATCGCGTGTATTTTCGCCCGCGGGTCGCCGCGGCGCCGTCAGGGCCCAGCCAGAATGATGACTGTCCAGGTTCGCTTCTACACCGATCCGGTCTGTTCCTGGTCATGGACGGCCGAGCCCGCGCTGAGGCGGGTGATGTGGGAGTTCGATGGCGAGCTCGAGTTTGTCTGGGTGATGGGTGGTCTGGCCCGCCGTTACGGCAGCGGCTACCGCGACGGGCAGTCCGGGGTCGGCAGCGGTCCGGACTGTTTCGCCGATCTGATCTCCCACTGGCTGGACGTGGCGGCCGAGGGGCTGATGCCGACCGACCCGCGCATCTGGACCGAGAGCCCGCTGGCATCGTCCTATCCCGCCTGCCAGGCCGTCAAGGCGGCCTCTGAGCAGGGCTGGGAGGCCGGCTATCGCTACCTGCGGCGCCTCCGCGAGGGAATCATGTTCGAGCGCCGCAAGCTCGATCACGCGGATTCGCTGATCGCAGCAGCGGGCCGGGCGCGCGTCGACCGCGCTCGCTTCGAGGTCGATCTCCGCTCGCACGCGATCACCGAGGCGTTCGGCGCCGACCTGGACGAAGTCCGAAACCCTCCCGAGGAGGCGCGCGAGGCCGGCGCCGTGCACCGCACCGAGGGCCATGAGCGCATCAGCTTCCCCTCCGCCCTCTTCATCGCCGAGAATGGCGAGCGCCATGGGGTATGGGGAATGGGCGGCTCTTATCCGGCCCTCCGCGAGGCGGCCCTTGCCGCCGGAGCGACGCAGGTGAATGAGGGGCCGCTCGAGCCGATCGGCGCGATCCGTCACTTCGGCCGCTGCGCCACCCGGGAGCTGGAGGTGCTCGCCGATCGGCCGGGCCCGGTCGTCCAGGCGGAGCTCTGGGCGCTGGCTCGGGACTGGAAGCTCAAGCCGGTCTCGGCGCTCACCGGCACGATCTGGGAGCTCGCCTAGATGCCCAACGCCTCGGTGCGCGGGTCCTGTCGCCGCAGGGACCATCCCACGGACGCTCAGTAATCGCGTCCGTGGGCCCCACCTACGGCGCCACCCGCCCAAGAGGCGTTACTTCCTGATGACCTCCCCGGCATCGCCGGTGGCTTTCCCGATGCGTTTGGCCTCCGGGTAATGGGCCCGGATGTGCCCCAGGGCAGCGTCCTCATCACCGGCGGCGACGATCAGGCAGAAGCCGCAGCCCATGTTGAAGACCTCGTGCATCTCCTCATCGCGGACGTCCCCGAGCTCCTTGATCAAAGTGAAGATCGCTGGGACGGGAAGCGGGTTGTCGATCTCGTAGCCGACATCGGCTTCGAGGCGGAGCAGGTTGCCGAGCCCGCCCGAGGTGATGTGGGCGAGGCCACGAACATCCATGTCGGACCTCAACAGCTCGACGATCGGCTTGACGTAGATCTCGGTCGGCTCGAGCAGGACCTCGCCGAGCGGCCGACCGAGCCGATCGTCGTCCAGGGCGATGTCGGCGAGCGCCGAGCGCGCGAGCGTGAAGCCGTTGGAATGCAGCCCGGATGAGGGTAAGCCGATGACGGCGTCACCGGGCTCGATCGCGGCCCCCGTGATCAGGGCGTCCAGCGCGACCACGCCGAAGCAGGCGCCCGCCAGGTCCAGGCCGGTGACGATCTCTCCGAGCTGGGCCAGCTCGCCCCCGACGATCTCGATGCCCGCCAGCTCGGCGCCACGCGCCAGGCCCGCTCCGATTGCTCCTGCCACCTCCGCGTCCGCCCGATCGATCGCGAGGTAGTCCACCATCGCGAGCGGCAGGGCGCCGACGCAGATCACGTCGTTCACGTTCATGGCCACGCAGTCGATGCCGACGGTGTCCCAACGGCCGACGCGCTCGGCCACCACCAGCTTGGTTCCGACCCCGTCCGTGCTCAGTGCTATCCCGGTCCGGTCGTCCAGGCGCACGACGTTGGCGTAGTGACCGCTCGGCAGCACCTGGCGGGTAGCCGCCGGACGTGAGGCGGCCAGGGCGGACACCAATGACGCGACAGCGGCGTCGGCGTCCCCCTGGTTAACGCCCGCCTTCGCGTAGGCGTCCTCGCTCAAGCGGCTCCTCCGGGCGGGCGGGACTCCCGCGCCAGTCGGCCGGTGGCGGGGGCCCAGGTCGGCATCCCATTCCCGGCCATCGAAGGCTTGCCGTCGCCGGCGGCGAATGTCGCCGGCTCCGGGTGTCCGCTCGAGGTCGCCCTGCGCCCGCGCCAGCGGTGCCAGTGCCGCGCCAGCACCACCGCAGCCAGGCCTGCTCGGTACGCGGCATAGGGCCAGAGCGCGCGGTCTCGCTCGACCAGCCTGATCAGGGCCTGCGAGGCGAGCGTGGAGGCGAACGAGGTCGCGGTGCCCGCGCCGAACGCAGCCCCCTGGCCAGGCGGAAGCCGTCGGCGCCGCAGCCGCGCTCCCTTCAGCCCCGCGGCGCCCACGATCACCGGCAGGGCGACCGTGCGGGAGAGCATGTTGGCGTGCTGGCGGGTGAACCCGCGCCAGCGGGCGACCGTCAGGGTGGCGCCGTTCCGCGAGACGCCCGGGGCGAGTGCCGCCGCCTGCGCGCAACCCAGGGCCAGCCCGTCGAGCGCGGTTGCCTCGCCGCGGTCGCGGCGCTGCGGGCGGCGATCCGCGGCGACCATTGCCGCCGCCCCGGCCAGCAGCCCGGCGGCCGTCGGCAGGGGGCTGCCGAGGTCACGCTCGATGCGGCGCTCGAAGACGAGGCCGCAGAGGGCCGGGGGTAGAAAGGAGAGGGCGAGTACTGCAGCCTTGCGGGTGTCGAACGTGCGGAGCTCCTCGGCGATCACCCGTCGCTGGCCGATCAGGAGAGCCGCTGCTGCGCCGGCGTGCAGGAAGACACCGAAGCTGTTCTGCAGCTCGGGGTCCCCGTCCTCCGCGTCCCAGCCGAGGAGCCAGGGGATGAGAGTGAGGTGCCCCGAGCTCGAGACCGGTAGCAGCTCGGTCGGTCCCTGGACCGCGCCGAGGACAATCGCCCTCGACGGCCTAATCATGAAACGGGTTGCTCCTCTGACGCCTCACGGGTCGCGCTGCCGCGTCCCCTTGCGTCATCGGAGCCTCCTCGCATATCGATCTCGGGCTCCCGGCCGCGCCGGCGCCGCCAGAGCGCGTATCCGATCAGCACCAGGATCGCCGCGAGCACCGCATAGTCGAGGTAGTGCAGGCGGTCCTTCCAGTCATCCCACTTGCTCCCAACCTCCTTGCCGAGGAATCCCAGGCCCAACACCCAGGGGATGCAGCCGGCCAGCGTCAGCAAGGTGAACCGCCAGAACGGCATCCTCGCGGCTCCCGCCGGGAGCGAGATGAAGGTCCGGATGATCGGCAGCATCCGCGAGAAGAAGACGGTCGCGTCCCCGTGCCGGTTGAACCAGCTGTCGGCCCAGTCCAGGTAGCGGCGGTTCGTGTGGAAGATCCGATGACGCTCGACCAGCTCCAGGCGACCGTAGTAGCCGATCCCGTAGGCGATCCACGAGCCCACCAGGTTGCCGAGAACTCCGGCGGCGACGATCCCGAACAGGGTCAGCGTGCCGTCGTCGACCTTGAAACCCGCGAACAGCATGGTCGCCTCGCTCGGGATCGGGATCAGGGCGCTCTCCAAGGTCATCAGGACGAAGACGCCGGCGTATCCGGCATCGCCGATCAGATTGGTGGCGAAGTCGACCAGCTTGTCGGTCACCGCGCCGGTCAGCAGAACGAGGCCGGTCACAGGGGCGGCATGGTAGGGGCTGGTGCCTGCTTACGGGACCTCGCACCCAAATGTCCCCCGAAGGGCCACTAGACTCGCTGCCGCGTGGAGCGGTTCAAGCACCCCGTCTACCGGCATCGCCTCATCCAGATCGCCGCCGACGCAGTCCTCGTCGCCGCGGCCTACTACCTGGCCTTCAGGTTGCGGTTCCTCGATGCCCCGGGCGGCATCCCGGAGCGCTACGACCACATGCTGGCGAACTCGATCGGCTTCGTGGTCGTCGGGCAGCTGATCATCTTCTACGTTTTCGGCCTATACGAGAAGTGGTGGCGCTACTTCCGCCTGCCGGACATGATCTCGGTGCTTCGCGCCTGCGCGGTCTCGACGGCGATCCTGGCGATCACCTTCCTGCTGCTGAAGCCCTTCAACGACCAGATCCCACGCTCGGTGGTCGTCAGCGACTTCCTGCTCACCGTCTTCCTGATCGGCGGCGCCCGGCTCTTCGTCCGCATGGTTCTGGTGGAGCGGCTCGCCCGGCGGGACGTACGAGGAGCTCGGCGCGTGCTGGTCGTCGGCGCCGGGTCCGGCGGTCAGATGGTGGCGCGCGAGCTGCAGCTCAACCCCAACCTCGGCGCTCGGGCGATCGGCTTCCTGGATGACGACCCGCGCAAGCGAGGCATGCGCCTCCACAGCATCAACGTTCTGGGCACGACTGACGAGGTCGGCGACGTCCTCGACGAGTTCCATCCCGACGAGGTGATCATCGCGATCCCGTCCGCGCCGGGCGTGCTCCGCGGCCGAGTGGTCACCGCCTGCCGCGAACGCGGCGTTCCCGTGCGGACGCTGCCAACCGTCTTCGAGCTGCTCCGCGGAGGCGTGCAGCTCACCAGGCAGCTGCGCGAGGTCCAGGTCGAGGACGTTCTCGGTCGCGATCCCGTGCGCATGGAGCTCGATCGAGTCGGCGCCTACATGCAGGACAAGGTCGTGATGGTGACCGGCGCCGGCGGCTCGATCGGCTCGGAGCTCGTCCGCCAGATCGCGAGGGTCCGGCCCAAATTGCTCGTGATCCTCGACCACGCCGAGGACAACCTCTTCCGCATCGACCGGGAGATGATCGAGGAGCGCCACTTCGCCCGGATCGAATCCGTTCTGGCCGACTGCAAGGAGGGCGAGCGGATGCTCGAGGTGATGCAGCGCTTCAAGCCCGATGTCGTCTTCCACGCGGCGGCGTACAAGCACGTGCCGCTGATGGAGGCGAACCCGCTCGAGGCGATTCGCAACAACGCGATCGCAACCCGGGTGACCGCGGAGACGGCCGTGGCGTCGGGATGCGAGCGCTTTGTCCTCGTCTCGACCGACAAGGCCGTCAATCCACGCACCGTGATGGGCGCCTCCAAGGCGGTGGCCGAGTGGATCGCCGAGGCATCCGGGCGCAAGCATCCGCAGATTCGCTTCGTCACCGTTCGCTTCGGCAACGTCCTCGCTTCGTCGGGGAGCGTGGTGCCGATCTTCCGCAGCCAGATCGAGCGCGGCGGCCCTGTCACCGTCACCGATCCGGAGATGACGCGCTACTTCATGACGATCCCGGAGGCGGTCCAGCTGGTGATCCGCTCCGGCGACCTGGGCGGCGCCAGCGGCGAGGTCTTCGTGCTCGAGATGGGTGAGCCGGTGAAGATCGTCGATCTCGCCCACAACATGATCAGGCTCGCGGGCTACGAGCCCGAGGTGGACATCGCGATCGAGTACGTCGGCGCGCGGCCGGGTGAGAAGCTCCACGAGGAGCTCTTCAACTCCGACGAGCGCCCGCAGCCCACTGCCTCCGATCGGATCGTGCGCGCTGTCAGGGACGCGCCGCGCGACCCCGAGTGGGTGAACGCGACGCTCGTCCGTCTCGAGTCGCTGGTCAGCTCCGGCGACGAGGCGGATCTCGCCGAGCAGACCGTCGAGCTGGTCACGCAGCGGCGGGCCGCAGCGCTGCCGCTCGACGACATCACTCCTTAGCACGCGCCCGGCTTCGCCATCAGGTCGCGGCCACAAGCGGCCGCCCCACATAACCGCTCGGGGCTTCGCCCCTGATGCGAGGGTGCTCCGCAGGCGAAGCCGAGGAGCAACCCGTTTAGCGAAGTGAGCGGCCTGGTGGCCGCTTGGCCCGTAACATCCCGCGCCCCGGCCATGAGCAGTCTTCTCAAGGATGTTGGCGCCGTCGCCGGCCTCGCCTCGTTCCTGGGGCTGGCCCTGCTCGCGCTGCTCTACTTCGCCCAGGCGCGCGACATTCGCCGCCTGCGCGAGAGCGCCAGCTTCCTCGTCGAGGGCGGTAACGAGGACGGTGAGTCGGTCACTCCCGCCGAGAGAACCGCCACGGCGGTGGCCGCCAAGGAGCCCGAGAAGGCCGCTGCGGCCGCCGCGGCCACCGCGCCCAACGAAGCGGAGGCATTTCGGCGGGCCGAGCTCGCCCGGCAGGCCGCCGAGCGCCGGCGGCGCTTCGAGCAGCGGCGCCGAGGCCCAGAGAATGGCGGCCGGGAGCGCCCCGCCTGGCTCTCGGATTGGAGGTCACTCACGGCCATCATCGTCGGCGCGATCGTGCTGCTCGCTGGCGCCGCCTTCGGTGTGACCCGCATAGTCGGTGGTGGCTCGGAATCGGCGACATCCACGGGTCAGAACAACAAGGGCCCGTGCCCCCCGGGGCAGACGAGGGTTGCGGTGCTGAACGGCACCCCGACGCCGGGGCTGGCCGCCACCTTCGCCGCTCCCCTGAAGCAGAGCGGCTACAAAACGACGCCGGTTGGCAACACCGACTCGCCGTTCACGACCAGCGTGGTCATGT
The DNA here is from genome assembly GCA_963695675.1 of uncultured Solirubrobacterales bacterium. Lineage (GTDB taxonomy): Bacteria > Actinomycetota > Thermoleophilia > Solirubrobacterales > 70-9 > DASUPK01. The sequence goes on along the minus strand of CAVOGY010000003.1, from coordinate 79,766 downwards.
TCGACCCGAGCACTGGGCGGGACTGCGCCGGGGTGATCTCCGACATCGTCGACATCCGCAAGCAGCAGCCGATGGACAACGAGGTACGCATCGCCTCGGAGGGGGATCCCGTCGCCGTGGTCCTGGGAGACGACAAGGCCGTGGGATCCGGCGCGGGTGGGGCCAGCGACACGACCGGCTCGGGAATCTGAGCAAGCGAAGTCGACCGGCCACCCTGATCTCCGCTCTGACGGTGGCTCTCCTGCTCGCGGGCACGGCAGGCGGGATGGTCCTGACCCAGCACCTGCGCCACGACGGGCCGGTGGCGAGCTCGATTCACTGGAAGACCCGTCCCGGCCCGCGGTACAGGGCCTGCTTCCGGCTCACTCGTGACGACACGGTGCAGGTCTCGGTGGTGGATCCGTCGGACCACGTGGTTCGCGTGCTCGCCAGCGCGAGGCCGCTGAAGGGCGGAGACACCCCGCACTGCTTCGACTGGGACGGCCTGGACTCCGCGGGTCAGCCCCTGCCGCCCGGCCCCTATCACCTCCGGCTCGACCTTCGGGACGCCGATCGTGTCGCCGTCTCCGGCGAGCGATTGACCGTCCACGCCGCGGGAGCGCCCCCGTGAGCGAGGCCCTCGAGGTCGCCGGCTGCTTGGCGGCGGCCGGCGCGGTCTCCACGGCCCTGCTGGTTTCGGAAGCTCGGATCCGAGCGGCCGGGCTGCTGCTCGCGATGGCGATCGCGACGGCGCTGGTTGCGGGTCAGGGCTGGGACGAGATCCAGGGTCTGCGCGAGCATCCGCCGGAGTTTGCGGGAGCGATCGTCGCTGCCGCAGTGGTCCTCGCCGTGGGCGCGGCGGCGATGGTGCGCTGGCCGATCCTGCTGCCCCTGCTGGCGGTCGCAACCCTGCCGTTCCGGCTCAGGCTGCACGTCTCGGGCGGGCAGGCGGTCAACCTGCTCGTCCCGCTCTACGCGACGATCGGAGCGGGCGTTCTCGCGGCGGTCGTGGACGCCGTGCGAGGCAGAGACCGGCTCCGCCCGCTGCCGAGACCGCTCGTCCTCGCCCTCGTGCTGGTGATCTGCCTCTACGCCATCCAGTCGATCTACTCGGCCGATGTTGCCTTCGCGGCGCGGAACATCGGCTTCTTCCTGACCCCATTCGCGGTGCTCTTCTGCCTGCTCGCAATGGCGCCCTGGGACCGCCGCCTCCTCCGGCTCGCGTTCGGTGTCCTGCTCGTCGAGGGAGTGATCCTGGCGGGGATCGGGATCGGGCAGTTCGCCACCGAGCACATCTTCTGGAACGGCAAGCTGGAGGCGTCCAATGACTTCCACTTCTACTTCCGCGTCAACTCGCTCTTCTGGGATCCCAACATCTACGGGCGCTACCTGATGGTGGGCATCCTGCTCGGGGCTGCGGCTCTTCTCTGGACGGCCGAGAGGCGCGTCGCGTTCGCCCTGGTCGGCGCGCTGGCCATCACCTTCGCCGGTCTCGTCTTCGCCTTCTCCCAGACCACCTTCATCGCCCTGTTCGTGGGGCTGGCCGCGCTCGCCGCCCTGCGCTGGAGCGTGCGCTGGGCCGCAATCGCGACTCCGGTTGCGGTCGGCGCGATCGCGATCGGCGTGCTCTTCGTTGCGGGGGGCTCGAACGAGAACGCGCGCGACATCAGTGAGGGCCACAGCAGCCTGATCAGCGGGGGTGCCAAGCTGGCCTGGCACCGGCCGGTCTACGGGTACGGATCCGCCTCGTTCTCGAAGGAGTTCGCGCGCGCCGAGGATGTCAGGCCTGGCGATACGACGATCTCCCACACGGAGCCGGTCACCGTCGCGGCCGAGCAGGGGGTGATCGGAATCGGGGCCTACCTGACGCTCCTGGCGGCCGCGCTTTGGACGGTGTTCTCCGGCATGCGTTCGATCGCCCCCGGGATGGGGGCTCCATTCCATTCCCTCGCGGAGGGGGACCGGGTGGAGCTGACACCGGCCCGGATCGGGATCGCGGCAGCCTACATCGCGCTTCTGGTTCACACGATCGGCTACGCCGCCTACTTGACTGACCCGCTCACCTGGGCGCTGCTCGCGGTCGGGGGCGTGCTCGCGGCCGAGGTAGGGGCGGGAGGGTGGCCGCGGAGGGCCACCGCGCAGGCTGAATCCGCCGCTGCTCCTACAGTCGCGTCCTAATCCGATGACCGGATATCTCCGCCGCCTGGCGACGACCGGCGCCGCGTACACGGCCTCGAGCGTGATCTCGAAGCTGATCGCGGTCGCGCTGCTCCCGCTCTACACGCGCTACCTGACGCCCGCTGACTACGGCGCGGCCGAGGTTCTGATCACCGGCGTGATCGCCGCCAGCATCGTGATTCGGCTGGGCATCATCGAGGCGCTGCTGCGCTTCTACTACCAGGCCGGGGAGGAGCCGGGCCAGGTGGTGAAGACCGCGTTCGCTTCGCTTCTCTGGACGACGACGATCGGCCTCGCACTCGCCCTTCCCCTCGCCGAGCCCCTCTCGAGACTCTTGCTCGGGCACTCCGACGCCGGTCTGATGCGGATCGCGGTCTTCGGGCTCTGGGTGTTCACGATGTTCGAGTTTCTGACCGCGCTCTTCCGGATCGACGAGCGCGCGAAGGCGTACTTCGCCTTCACGGTCTCGAACGTCCTGGTGACGATCCCGGTGACGGTTTGGCTGGTGGTCGGGGAGGGCAAGGGCGCCAGCGGCCTGCTCTGGGGCCAGTACGGCACGGGCGCCGTCTTCCTCGCCGGACTGCTGATCGCCCAGAGAGGCCGCCTGGCCGTGATCCCGGACTTCGCGCTCTTGCGGCGGATGCTGCGCTGGGGTCTGCCGACGATGCCCGCCGAGCTCTCCCTCTACTCGCTCAACTTCATCGACCGCGTCCTGATCGTGCGGCTCGTCGGGCTCGGAGACGCGGGCCTCTACAGCCTCTCGGTCAAGTTCGCCCAGGCCGTCAACGTTCTGGTCAAGGGATTTCAGCTCGCCTGGCCACCGCTCGCCTACTCGATCCAGGACGACGACGAGGCCCGCCGCGCCTACGCGGTGATCGTCACCTGGTTCGTCTCGCTGACCACCTTCGTTGTCGCGGGCATGTGGCTGCTGTCTCGCTGGATCGTGCGCGCTTTGGCGGCGCCCGAGTTCTTCGACTCCTACAAGACGATCGGGCTCGTCTCGACCGGGGTGATGCTCTACGCCCTTTACCTCGTGCTGGTGATCGTGCTCGGCCGCACCGGGCGTACCGAGTTCAACTTTCCCGCGACCGGGGCCGGGATGCTGGTCAATATCGGCCTGAACCTCGCGCTGCTGCCCTCGATGGGAATCGTCGGCGCCGGCGTCTCACTGGTCGCTGCTTACGCCGTCGTGTTGGTCTTGATGTACGTCTTCACCCAGCGGCTGTTCCCGGTCCCCTACGAGTGGGTTCGGCTTGCGCAGGCGGTCGGCCTCGCGGCGCTCCTGGTCGCCGCCGGCGAGGTCTTCATGCCGACGTCCGGGATCGGCGGCCTGGCGGGGAGGACCGTGTTGTGGCTCGCATATCCCCTCCTCCTCTACGTGACCGGGTTCCTCAACGAGGAGGAGCGAGAGGCGGCGGGCCGACTGCTCAGCCCCTCGACCGTCAGGACCGCGCTCGCCGGTCTGCGGACCGCCCGCGCCGACGGGCCCGAACCGGAGCCCGCGCAGCTCCGCACCCTTCCGGGTCCTCGCCTGACGCGCGAGGCGCTCGAGGCGGAGCAGCGCGACGAGGACGCGATCCGCTAAGCGGCCACCAGGCCGCCCCATCAGGAGCGAGGGGCGAAGCCCCGAGCGGTTGTGGGGGGCGGCCGCTTGTGGCCGCGACCTTATGGCGAAGCCACAGCCTGCTCCAGGATGGCGGCCATGATCGCCGCCTGGCGCTTGACGTCGTGCTGCGCGGCGGCCTCGCGAGCGGCCGGGTTGGGTGTGGGCATCGTCAGTGCCAGCTCCATGGCGGGGCGGAGGGCGTCTGGATCCTTCGGGTCCACCAGGACGCCTGCCTCGGGAGTGACGAATTCGGGCGGTCCGCCCGCGCTCGTGGCGAGCACGCTGCGCTCCATCGCCATCGCCTCGAGCGTCGCCTGGCCGAAGGGTTCGGTCAGCGAGGGCTGGCAGAGGACGTCGCAGGCGGCGACCCACCGCGGGACTTCCGCCTGCGGGATCCGGCCGACAAGACGGACGCCTCGACGGCCCTCGAGCGCACCGCGCAGGGGTCCGTCACCGACGTAAGCGAGGCGGCCACGGTCGAGCGACTCGAAGGCTTCCGCGAGCCGCACGACGTTCTTGCGCTCGATCAGCGAGCCGACGCAGAGGAAGGCCGGGCCTTCGCCGTCCCATTCCAGCTCGCGGCGGGCCTCTGCCGCTGGGCGCGGCGAGAACGCCTCGAGGTCGACCCCGCAGTCGGCGACCTCGATCTTTGACTCGGCCGCCGGGATCCGGTCGGTCAGGCGGCCAGCGAGCCACTGTGAGTTGGCGATCACTCGTGAGGAGCGGCGGATCACCCAGCGGGTGACGGCGGTGACTCCGGGGATCCGGCTGAGGTTGGCGACGTCCTGCCCGTGTGCCATGACGACGAGCGGGGCTGCGGCGGAGCGGGCGGCGAGGGCGCCGGCGGCCCCGGCCGGGAAGAGGAAGTGGGCGAAGACGACGTCGGGCTCGAAGCGGTGGGCCGCCGCTCGGGCCTCACGGACCAGGGTCGCATACTTCGTCGGGGCCCCCCCGCGCCGGCTGATGGACGCGACCTCCACGTCGTGGCCAAGCGCCTCGATCTCCCGCGTCAGCGGGACCAGGAAGCTGCCCAGGTCCGGGTTCTCCGGACTGGGCCACATCTGGGTCACCAGGAGGATCCGCACACGCTCCCCTCGCTCACTCGCGCGACCCTAACTGCCGGTTGTAGGTCTCCGCGGCCTCACGGATCCCCTCGCCACGGCCCGGCAGCAGCGCCTGGCGGGCGTGCATCCAGTAGCGCCGGGCCGAGTGACCGGGGAGGACGACGGCGGCGACCGCCCGCAGCAGGTACGGCCAGGCGAGGAGTGGCCGCAGCAAGACCGCCTGGGCGTCGCCGAGGTGCTTTCGCAGATAGCGATCGCGGCCACGGTGGTACTCGACGATTCGCCGCTCGGCGCCGGCGGCATCCTGCGCCATCTGGTCGTGGTGGATGGCCCTCGCCGACGGGACGAACAGGATCCGCCACCCTGCGGCCTCGAGCCGCTTGCAGAAGTCGGTTTCGTCGGAGTAGACGTAGAAGTCGGGGTCGAACCCGCCGACGGCGAGCGCGGCCTCGCGGCGGACAAGCATGGCGCTCGACTGCACCCAGCCCACGGGCCGGGTCCCAGTGCCGCCGCTCTCCACCGTGAGGTGCCGATGGAGGAAGAGGGCGCCCGCCAGCGCGGTCTCGACGCTGGGCAGCCGCCAGGCGCACGGGACTTCGCGACCGTCGGGCGCCAGGAGCTGCGCGCCGGCCACTGCAGCTCTCTGATCCGACTGGAGTGCCCCGAGCAGCGCCGGCACCGCCCCGGGCTGCAGCTCAGAGTCCTCGTTGAGCAGCAGGCAGTACTCGCCGCGCGCCTCCTCGAGCAGGCGGCTGTCATTCGCCGCCTTGCCGGTGCGTCGATCGAGTGCGATCAGTGTGATCTCGCGATTCAGCGCCTTCACCGCCTCCGCTGAACCGTCGTCCGAGGCGTTGTCGAGCACCAACACCTCGCGCTCGAGGTCCGGCGGCGCGGTTCGCTCGATCGCCTCGAGGCAGGCGAGCAGAAACTCCCGGCCGTTGGTGTTGACCACGCAGTAGGAGAGCAGCACGGCGAGAATGCTCGCCCATGCGCGTCCAACTCGTCGATCCGGCGGCCTACACGCCACCGTATGACCACGCCCTAGCCGGGGCGCTCGCTCGCGCCGGCGCCGAGGTCGAGCTGATCACGTCCCATTTCCCGTATGGCCCGGTGCCGCGCGAGGACGGCTACGACGTGCGTGAGCTCTTCTACCGCCGCGCCTCCCGTCCCGGCATCGGCCCGCGCCGCAGGCGCCTGCTGCGCGCAGCGGAGCACCTGCCGGACATGCTGCGCTACCGGCGCGTCGCCGAGGCCGCCGACCTCGTCCACTACATGTGGCTTCCGATCCCGGCTCTCGACCGCCGGCTGCTCCCGCCGAAGCGTCCGCGGGTCTACACGATGCACTGGCGCCTGCCGGAGGCCGGTACGCGGGTCGCCCGCACGCTCACCCGCCTGCTGGCTGAGATGGACGCCGTGGTCGTGCACAGCGAGCACGGGGCGCGGCGTCTCGAATCGGACTTCGGCGTGCCGCGCGAGCGGCTGCGGGTGATCCCACACGGCGCCTTCGACTATCTGACCCGCCAGGGGGACGAGATGCCGCTGCCCAGCGAGCTCCGGGAGGTCAAGGGGCCGGTGATCCTCCAGTTCGGCCTCGTCCGCCCCTACAAGGGGACCGACGTGCTGCTCGAGGCCTTCCGGCAGGTGGAGGGCGCCGAGCTCTGGGTGGTTGGGATGCCGCGGATGCCGATGGAGGGACTGCGCGAGCTGGGCCGGCGGGCGCCCGGCACGGTGCGCTTCGTCGACCGCTTCGTCACCGACCCCGAGATTCCGGCTTTCATGCGTCGAGCGGACCTGGTCGCCCTGCCCTACAGGAACATCGAGCAGTCCGGCGTGCTCTACACGGCACTCGCCTTCGGTCGGCCGCTCGTGCTGAGCGCGGTCGGCGGCTTCCCGGAGATCGCCGAGCAGGGGGCGGCGCGGCTCGTCCCGCCCGAAGACCCGGGCGCTCTGGCCGAGACCCTGCGCGAGCTGCTCGCTGACCGCTCCTCGCGGGACGCCCTCGCCGACGCCGCCACCGAAGCGGCCGCGACGACCTATGCGTGGGACCGCATCGGCCAGGCGACCATGGACCTCTACCGGGGGCTGCTCGCCGGGCCGCGATGAGCGCCGTCGGCCGATAATCCCCCGCCATGGCGCTCGAAATCCTCTTCTGGGTCTCCGTGGGGCTGATCGTCTATGCGCATCTGGGCTACCCGCTGCTGCTGCGCGCCCTGGTGGGCGCCTTCGGCGAGCGGGGTGCGCGCCGGGAGCCCGACGGAGAGTTTCCCGGGGTCAGCCTGATCATCCCGGCTCACGACGAGGAGCTCGTGATCGAGCGGAAGGTGGCAAACGCGCGCGCACTCGACTACCCCGGCGAGCTCGAGGTGATCGTCGCCTCGGACGGCTCCTCCGATCGCACCGCAGAGCTGGCGCGCTCGGCGGGCGCCGATCAGGTCCTGGAGCTTCCCCGGAGCGGCAAGGTCGCCGCCCTCAACTCGGCGGTCGGCCGGGCGAGCGGCTCGATCCTCGCCTTCTCCGACGCGAACAGCTACTGGCGCCCGGACGCCCTCCGCCGGCTGATCCACCGCTTCGGCGATCCACGGGTTGGCTACGCGTGTGGGCAGGTCCGCTTCGAGGGGGGCGAGGGGGGCAACCAGGAGGGCCTCTACTGGCGCTACGAGATGGCGATTCGCTCCATGGAGACTCGGCTCGCCGGGATCACCGCCGGGAACGGTGGGATCTACGCGGTCCGGCGCGAGTCCTACATCGAGCTCGACCCGAGCCGCGGACAGGACATCGGCCTTCCCTTCGAGCTCACCAAGCGGGGCTGGCGCGCCGTCTACGAGCAGGAAGCGGTCGCCGAGGAGAAGATGGCGCCGACGGTCGAGGGCGAGTTCCGCCGCAAGCGCCGGATGATGTGGGGGCTCTGGGACGTGATGCTGCGCTGGGGGATGCTCGACCCGCGTGGCTATGGCCCCCTCTACGCGTTCGAGATCTACTCACACCGGCTGCTCCGCTACCTGACTCCCTGGCTGCACCTGATCGCGCTCGCCGTCAACATCCCGCTCCTTTCGCACGGTTGGGTCTACGTCGTCACGATGGCGCTCCAGCTCGCCCTGCTGGCGGGGGCGCTGATCGGGCGATTCGTCCCCGCCCTGCCGTTCCGGATCGCCTACTACTACGTAACCATGACCGCCTCGATCGCAGTTGGGCTCTGGGACCGACTCCGCGCCGGAGCCGTGCCGATCGGCTGGGAGAAGGTGGAGGGAACCCGGTGAGCGAGGCGGACGGGAGTCGTCCGGACACCGCCCAGCAGCGACTCGACGTCCCGGAGACGCCGGTGGGACCGCGGAAGGGGCTGCCCCGGGCGGCCGACCTGGCGATCGCCGTCGTGGGCCTCGTCGCGGTCTCGCCGCTGCTGCTGGTCGCGGCGATCGCGATCCGGCTCGAGTCTCCGGGACCGGTCCTCTACCGGCAGCGGCGCGTCGGCAAGGACGGCGTCATCTTCGACCTGTTCAAGCTCCGAACTATGCGCCAGGGGGCCGACCCGGTCGGCGTCGGCACCGCCGTCACGGCGGAGGACCCGCGGGTGACGCGGGTCGGCAGCTTCCTGCGCCGCTATTCGCTCGACGAGCTGCCGAACCTGATCAACGTGCTGCGCGGCGAGATGCGTATCGTCGGTCCGCGCGCGACGCTCCCGGCCCAGGTCGAGCTCTACACCTCTCGTCAGCTCCGGCGACTGGATCTCCGGCCGGGGGTCACGGGCTGGGCCCAGATCCATGGGCGCGCGGGGATCCCGTGGGAGGAGCGGATCGAACTCGACGTCTGGTACGTCGAGCATCGCTCGCTACGGCTCGACCTCGAGATCCTCGCCCGCACGCCGCGAGCGCTACTCGGGGGGGCCGGCAGCGTGGCCGCGGACCCCTACGCCGGATCGTCGCCCGATTCGCCCCTGAGGCAGGCGGCGGAGCGCGAGCAGGCGGGCGACCGCTAGTGGCTCGCGGCATCTCGCTCAGGGACTTCCGCCCGGAGGACGCCTCCGCGGTCCACCGCTGGTTCAACTCGCCTGCCGCGACCGCCAATCTGCTCGAGCACCGCGACGAGTTCACCGAGGAGGACGCACGCCGCTGGGTCGAGCGGGCGATCGAGCAGGCGCGCGAACCGAACTCCGAGGACCGTAAGTGGGCGGTGGAAGTCGAGCGCATCGACGAGCCCGTCGGCTACACGGCCCTCTACGGCCTCCATCGCCAGACGGCACCTGAGCTCGGCGCGATCATCGGGGACGAGCGCGCCCGGGGCAGGGGCGTGGGCCGCGAGGCCGAGCGGCTCACCAACCTGAAGGCCTTCGAGGAGTTCGGTGCCCACAAGGTCTACGGCCGAATTCCGTCGACCAACGAGGCGGCGAGGAAGGCCGTCATCTACAACGGCTGGAAGCAGGAGGGGGTGCTGCGGAGGCACGTGCGCCACGGCGATGAGCTGATCGACGTCGAGCTCTGGGGCGGCTTTCGGGAGGACCTGCCCGAGCCGCCCGACGAGTGATCGGGTGAAGGCTCGCCTGATCGAGGACGGCGGCGCCGCCGCGTCGGACCCAGAGCACTTCTTCCGCTCGCCGCCATTTCTCGCGGCGGAGGGGGTTACCCACACGGTTGCGGTCGAGGGGGATCGGGAGTTGCGGCTGGCCGTGATCGTTCGCCCGATCGAGTCCAGCGAGCGACGGGACGCAATCTCCCCCTACGGCTACCCGGGCGCCGCGGACGCGTCCACGGAGCCACCGGATCCGACCGGGATCGACTGGTCGGAGACCGGACTGGTCAGCGCCTTCGTGCGGGACCGGATCGGCGACGACGCCTGCTTTGCCGGCGGGACCGTGCGCAGCCACGTCCACGTCGCCGACGGCGACGGAGGGATCCGCAAGCGACTGCGCGAGCAGATCCGGCGCAACGAGCGCAACGGCTGGAGCGTTGAGCTCTCTCCGCCGGGGCAGGCATCCGAGCCGGCACGCACCGCCTTCGAGCGTGCCTACGCGCAGACGATGGCGCGCGCACAGGCGGCTCAGCGCTACCTCTACCCGAGCGCATATTTCGAGACCCTCCTGCGGAGCGAGAGGAGCTGGCTGTTGGTCGCGGCCCGCCAGGGAACGCCGCTCGCGGGCGCTATCGCTGTGGCGAGCGACGGCTACCTGCACTACTACCTGGGCGGCACCGCCGACGAGGCGCTTGCCGACTCGCCGATGAAGAACCTGTTCGCAGCGATGATCTCGCTCGGGGGCGAGCTCGGCAATCCGGTCAACCTCGGCGGCGGGATCACCCCCGGGGACTCGCTCGACGAGTTCAAGCGGGGCTTTGCCAGCGGCGATGCTCCGTTCAGAACACACGAGGTGATCTGCGACCAGGCCGCCTATGAGCAGCTGGCCGCTGCGTCGGCGCCGGCGCCAGAGGGGTTCTTTCCGGCCTATCGGGCCTGATCTTGCTCGGCGCGCTGGGCGGCGCTGCGCAGTGCCTCACGCCCGATCAGCGCCTCGAAGTGCCCGACCAGCGCCCAGAGCGCCCGGATGCGAAGACGCGCCCGCCCGTCGACGGGCTTGATTCGCGTTTCGCTCACCAGTGCGCTCTGCCCCCGGCCGTTCCCCTCGATCCAATGGGCGAGGAGCACGCGGGCCGTGGCCGGTTCCTCCCAGGCGAGGAAGTCCTTCGCTCCGTCGATCCGGGGATAGTCGCGCCGAAGCGTCCAGATTCGCCCGCACATGCCGGAGACCGACCAGCGAGCTCCCTCGGCGATCACCGAGAACGGGTATTGCCGGAACAGATCCCAAAAGGAGAGGTCCAACGAGGTCCCGGGGATTCGCCAGCGAACCACCCGCCCGAGAATGGGTGCGTCACGGAGCCGGACGCTCTCTGCCGCATCCCACAGTCGATCGGCGTCGGTCTCAGCGGAGCAGCGATGGAGGGTGCGCACCTGAGGGTCCGGCAGCCATGCATCGAGGTCGAGGGGCATGGCTCCACCTTGGCAGGTGGAGCCCGTCAGCCCGAGGCCGGGCTCAGCGGCCGACGCCGCCGGAGTGGTGCCTCCTGTGCTTCTTGCGCCGCTTCTTCGCGAACTGCTTGATGCGCTTCTGGACCCCCGCCTGGATCTGCGGGATCAGGGGGATCATCGCCCCGCCCGGGCACACCGTCAGACCGAGGGTGGTGTGGCCGACGATTCGCGGCACCGTGACCACGGTCCCCGCCCGGTAGCGGTTCTCCCGCCCGCCCCCGGAGGTCAGCTGGACGCTGGCGGTGACCGGGTAGGCGCGGTTCACAGCCATCTTCCAGGCGAGGAATTGGATGATCGAGCGCTGCGCCTCAGGCGTTGGAGCCTCGCTCCTGTGGTCGCCGATCGAGGCGATCGAGGTTGTCTGCGAGTTGAAGCCCTGCGCCTGGGCCCCGACGACGGGTCTCTTCAGGCCGCCGGCCCGACCCTCATAGAGGGTTCCGTAGCGGTCGACCAGCGCGTTGTAGCCGATGTCATTCCAGCCGTTCGCGTAGACGTGGAAGCGGCAGATGCCGAGGACGATCGAGGGGGCCTGATCGGGCGTGTAGTCGTTGGCGTTCACGGTGTGGTGGATGACCGCCGCCTGGACCGTCCCGTACTGGGGCGCACCCCGGGGCCGGCAGCCTCCACTCGGGAGGTCGGCACCCCACCCGGCCCGGCTGACGATCGCCGGCTTCGGGGCGATCGCCTGCGCGACCGGGGTAGAGGCCACCGAGATGAAGGCCGTGTTGATGGCTCGCCGTGCGGAATTGAGCAGCCGGTCCGCGAAACCGCCGGCGGTCCCCGAGACGTTGACGAAGTGAAGCCGCCCGCGCGGCCCGAACGGGGCACGCACCTGGGCCTGATCCGCACCGCCGACGTAGATCGGTGTGCCGTCATCCTGCTCGACCCAGTTGCTCCAGCGCCCACCATCGTCGCGCACCCGGATCTGGACCGTCCTGGCCTCACGCGCGACCCCGACCAGATCGAAGCGGTGCGGAGCGTGTATTGGCGGCGAGATCCAGCGCGGCGGCGCCTCGCGCGGATGTGCGGAGCGGGCTGAGGCCACGGCGGCCGCGGAGATCCGTTTCGGGGTCGGTATCCCCTTCTCGAAGTCGACTCCGCCCGGCATGTAGGGACGCACGGACAGCGCGGGCGCCGCCACCCAGGCGAAGGCCGGCAGCAGCGCCAGGCACGCCCCGATCACGACCCGCTTGCCCATGGTGCTTCGGGAACACATGCGTACCCCGTTTGATTCTCTGACGGTCGACGGCTTCGCCATCAGTCCGCGGCTGCAAGCGGCCGCCCATCACAACCGCTCCGGGCTTTGGCCCGTCGCTGCCAAATACGGCGGCCTGGTGGCCGCTAGCCCAGATGGATGGGGATCTGCTGCTCGGGACCGTTGCCCCGGTACGTGTCGCGGAAGTTGCGGATCACGTCGAGGACCGTCTCGTTGTAATGCGGGCAGACGGCCATGTTGGTCCAGGCGGTCACCGCGACGTCGTAGGGCATGTCGGGGTCGGGATAGAGGATCATCCCGTCGGGATCCCCGTCGAAGACGCCCTTCAGCGCCAGCTGCTGGTTCTCGGGCAGGGAGGGCCTGTAGTGGATCTCGATACGCCCGTGCTCCATCGCGTGCACCTCGTTGCGGATGTTGGTCGGCTGGCTGGTGTCGCTGGTGATCGGCGTCTTGTAAGCGCCGTCGTCGATCGGGACGGGGTTGTGGTTGCCGGAGGTGGGCGGCACCGTCTTGTACTGGACCGGAGTCGAGTTGGGCACGTGGGTGTTGCCCTCGTCGGGAAGCCTGAGCCGGAGCTCACAGCCGGCCCTCTGCGCGGAGATCGCGAGATCCGCGAACTGAATGGGCGGCGGAGCCGTTCCCTGACGGCAGTCCGGCTCGAGGCCCCGGAAGGTCCCAAAGGAGTTCTTGATGTGCGCGTTCTCGCAGGCGTTCACCCCGCCGGCCCCGCCGACGCCCGCGATCACCACCACCAGGCCCGCCACCACGGCCAGGGCCAGGAGGCCGGCGACGACGTATCCGGCAATCACCCGGCGCTGTCCGGAAGATGCCGCCGCCCGCTCAGCGGCGAGCCGCTGCGCGCGCAGGCGCTCCTTTTCCTCTTTGCGACTGGCCATGGGAGGGCGGAGAGGCTAGCGAAGGGGGTTCAAGCCTCGCTTAGCACAACCTCGGCCACCGGCTTGCCCTCCCAGACCTGATCGAGGAAGCGGGCGAGCTCGTCATCGAGGCGGTCGGGGGAGACCCGCCACTCGAGGATCGAGCTCGCCTCGATCAGGCGGGCATTGGGCAGCTCCTCGACCAGCATGCCCGAATCCGAGAATGGGTGGAGCGGATCGGCGTGGTGCCCGATTACCAGCGTGGGCTGGGTCATCTGAACGCGGAACTGGTGATGCGGGGCCGACGAGCCCAGGAAGAGTCCCTCGAGGATGGCCTCTGAGGGGGCCGGGTCCTGTCGGATCCAGTCGAGTCCGATGTCCAACAGCTGATTCGACCGTGGGATTCGCCTTGCCAGCGAGGCGATGACCTTGAGGATCGGCTCGCCGAAGCGGAGCCCGACCATGATCGGCGTGAAGATCACCGCCGCCGCGAGCAGGGCGTTGTCGAGGACCGGCATCTCGACCATCATCCCGCGGACCCGCTTCGGGGAGAGATAGGCCATCTCGAGCGTCACGTTGGCTCCCAGCGACGTGCCGCCGATCACGGCGCTGTCGATCTCGAGGTGATCGAGCAGGGCCTCGACCTGGCGGGCGAAAAAGGTCATCGAGTACTGGGACATGTCCGCCGGCCGATCCGATCGCCCGTGTCCGAGCAGGTCGACGGTGATCACGCGGTTGCCCCGGGAGGCCATCTCGGGGGCGAGCCGATCGAACATGCGCCGGTTCATCAGCAGGCCGTGGATCAGCACGAGTGGCCGCTCTCCCGCGCCGTGCTCGTCATAGGAGATCCGGAAACCGTTGTAGTCGAACTCGGGCATCGAGCGGACGAGTCTAGGCCTCAGCTGGCCCGGGCCGTCGCGGGCTCGGTCGCGCCCCGGGCTTCCCAGGGCCGGGAGACCTGCAAGGCGCCCAGGATCGCGCGTGCGGCGGGCCAGCGGTTGAGGGCGTAGAGGTGGATCCCCGGCGCGCCCTCGCGGAGCAGCTCCGCACACTGCTGCGCCGCGTACGCCACTCCAAGGCCGAACTCGGCCCGCTGGTCGCCGTCGGCCGCCTCCATGGCGTCGGAGAGGCGCTCCGGGATCTTCGCTTCGCAGAGCTCGGCGATCCGCGCGATCTGCTTGTAGCCGGTCATCGGCATCACGCCCGGGATGATCGGCACGTCGATCCCGGCGGCCCGCGCCGCAGGAAGGAAGTCGAAGTAGGAGCGGTTGTCATAGAAGACCTGGGTGATCAGGAAGCTCGCGCCGCCCTCGACCTTGGTCTTCAGGTAGGCGATGTCGGCCTCCAGGCTGGGCGCCTCCGGATGGATCTCGGGGAAGCAGGCACCGCCGATCGCGAGTTCCGGATGCGCTTCGCTGATCAGCCCGGCGAGCTCGGCCGCGCTCCCCAGGCCGCCTTCCGGCTGAACGAAGTCGGTCTGCCCGCGGGGCGGATCCCCCCTCAGGGCCAGGATGTTCTCGATTCCAGCGTCTGCGATCCGGTCGACCATCTCGCGCAGGGTGTCCGTCGTCTCGCCCACGCAGCTCAGGTGGGCCATCGCCTCGACTCCGTATTCGTCCCGGATGGCGCGGGTGATCTCCACTGTCCCCTCGCGAGTCGCCCCGCCCGCTCCGTAGGTGACCGAGAAGAAGCTCGGCCCGAGCCGGCTCAGGACCTCCACCGTCTCGAACAGGGTCTCGCGGCCCTCCTCGGTCCTGGGAGGGAAGAACTCGACCGAGAAGCAGGGCCGCGTCGATGCGAGCATTTCGTCGATTCTCATCCCAGCAAGGGTATTCGGCGGCCCATAGCATCGGGCCAGTGGCCTTTCACGTCGAGATCAGCCGCGGCTTCCGGCATGCGCGGGCGTTCAATCTCGACGCGCGAGGCCCTGCGCAGCACGATCCTCGACCCGTGGGTGCGCGGGCGGGTGATCATGCTCGGCGACAGGGACTGGGTGCCGAAGGACTCCAGGCTCCGGATCCTGGAGGGCCCCGAGCTCGCGGAGACCGACCTGTCCATGGGCAGGGGCTGGTCGAACGCCGAGCGGACCGCCGAGAACGTGACCCGGCGACTGATCGACGAGGCCGTCGCGCCGTCCGTGGGCCCGGTGGTCGCGGTCGTCGCCGAGACCGCCTCGGGCGAGGCGGATGTCAACCGGATGATCGGCCGCCTCGAGCTCGAGGCGGCACCGTGGAGTGAGCTCCGAGGCCGGATCTTGGGGGTTCCGGCGGAGAGGGGAGGCACCGGCTACGCGGCGGTCGTGGCGTTCGAGAGCCCTACGCCCCCGGGGTCATGGCTCTTCGACGCGGGCCTGGCGCGCGGCGCCCTCGGAACGAGGGCGGTGGTCGCGCAGCTTGGCGACAGCGGGATCCCGGTGGAGCTCACCGGCGTGGACGTGATTCGGCTCGACCCGGATTCCCAGGTCTCGCTTCGTGCGCTGAGAGATCGATTGACAGGCTGACGGCTTCGCCATCAGATCGCGGCAGCAAGCGGCCGCCCCACCCTCCGCTAAACGGGTCGCGCTTTCGCGCGCCCCCGCATTACGGCCTGGCTGCCGCTAGACCTTCGCCGCGACCCGCTGCACGATGCCGGGCTTGGAGAGCTTGACCTCGGTGCTTCGGGGGACCGCGAGGACCGGCGTATTGGCGGTCTCGATCGCGTAGCCGGCCCTGGCGCTCAGGTTGACGTGGCCCTTCGGCGACGCCGGTGACGAGCCGACGACCAGTAGATCCGTGCCCTCAGGCCGATCGGCGACCGTCGAGCCGAGCGCGTCGGCGAGGCTCTTTGCAGTCTGGAGGGCGGCAACGTCGCCGTCGTCCTCGGGCAGGACGCCGATGCTCTTGATCTGGTGCTCGTGGTTCCGGAAGCCGGCCGGTGCGACGGCGACGGCGACGGGGCCGCCGGTGAGCATCTTCTGCGCTGAGGTGCCGGGCATCACCGCGCCCTCGGCGGTCCGGTAGTCGGAGCCGAAGACGATCACGTCGGCCTTCTCGCTCTCGGCGAGCTCCCAGAGGCCGGCCCCGGTCGAGGCGTGGACCACGACATGCCGCTCGACCTTCTCATCGCCCAGAGCCTTGGCGCCGTGCTCGAGCAGCTCCTCGGCCTCCTTCTCCTCGAGCGCCTCGCGGGCGCTGTCGGGCTGCTGCGTATGACGCACGTAGGCGAGCGAGATCTCCCCGCCCAGCTCGCCCAGCACACGACCCAGGGCGAGCGCGTCTCTGTCGTTGTCGGTGTCGTCGTACGAGACGATGATCTTGGCCATTTTGAGGATCTCCTGTTCGCGTCTCGGCTTCGATTCGAAGTTCGCCGCAATGGTTGCCTGACCTGTACATAAGCACAAGCACTTCTTGTGATCTCTAGAATTAGCTCTGCTAATGCTGAACGTACAGCGACTCAAGGTTTTGCGGGAGGTCGTCGCTCGGGGCTCCTTCTCCGAAGCGGCCAGCGCTCTCAACTACACGCAGTCCGCGATCTCGCAGGCGATCGCCACGCTCGAGTCTGAGGCGGGCGTCCCCCTGCTCGAGAGGGACCGTCGCGGGGTCCGGCCGACGACGGCCGGAGAGCGTCTCAACGCCCACGCGGGGCGGATCCTGACCCAGCTCGACGCCGCCGAGGCCGAGCTCGGGGCGATCGCCGGCATCAAGGGCGGGGAGCTGCGGATGGCCTCGTTCCCGACCGCCGGCGCGACGCTGATGCCGCTCGCGATTGCCGCCTTCCGCGCCGCCTATCCGGACGTCACCCTGAGCCTGGTCGAGGGCGAGCCGGAGGAGCTCGCGCCGCGTCTGCGCGACGGCGAGTTCGATCTCGGGCTGATCTTCGAGTTCGAGGGAACCGGTGAGCTCGGGCCGGGTCTTCGCGGTGCGCCGCTGTTCGAGGACCCGATGAGGCTCGCGCTGCCGAAGGGGCATCGCCTCGCGCGCACGGAGCAAGTAACGCTGGAGGACCTCGCCGATGAGGCATGGGTGCAGACCTCCGAGGCGAGCGCCT
Source organism: uncultured Solirubrobacterales bacterium (assembly GCA_963695675.1). Lineage (GTDB taxonomy): Bacteria > Actinomycetota > Thermoleophilia > Solirubrobacterales > 70-9 > DASUPK01. The sequence continues at coordinate 62,810 of CAVOGY010000003.1, read as the reverse complement.
GCGCGCGGCACGTCGTCCGCATCTGCCGGGCCGCGGGCTTCGAGCCCCGAGTGTCCTTCGAGAGCGACGACTATTTGACCGTGCAGGGGCTGGTCGCGGCGGGTGTGGGGGTGGCATTGATCCCTGAGCTCGCGCTCTCGCAGACCGTCAGCTACGACATCGGCGTCCGCGAGCTCCACCCCGAGGGCCCGGTCAGGCACGTGGTCGCGGCGACGCGCGGAAGCGGCGTCTCCCTGCCCGCTGCCGCGGCGATGCTCGACATCCTGCGCGACACCGCGCGCCGCTACCAGCCATAACCCATACGACCGCCGCCCCCACCTTGCGGCGGGGGCGGCGGGTGCAGCGTCGGGAGGACCAGGCGCTATCCGGCCTGTGCGCCAGACGGATACGCCAGCGACGGGACGTCCGAGGGGTAGACCTCGTGTCCGTGCACGGCGATGTCCCCTTCCTCCAGGTCGGCCTCCTCCATCCGGAGCGGTACGAACAGTCCCACCAGCTTCAGCAGGATGAACGTGCCCGCCGCAGAGAAGCCGATCACCCATAGGCCGGTGACCAGCTCGTCCTTGAGCAGTTCGGCATTGCCGCCGTTGAATATGCCCGCGATCCCGGGCAGATCCGTGGCCCCGCCACCGGTCGCCGCGTACACGATGATGTTCGGGTCGCAGAAGAACCCGAGCAACAGTCCGCCGCCAAGACCGGCGAACCCGTGCGTGTAGATCACGCCGAGGGTGTCGTCGACGTTGCGGAACGGCCGCACCCGGCTCAGGTAGTTGAGCGCGAAGTAGCAGATCGTTCCGCCGATCAGCCCGATGCAGAGGGCGCCCCAGCCGTTGACGAAACCCGCTGCCGGCGTGATCACAACCAGCCCCGTGATCATGCCGTTGACGCTCGAGATCAGGCTCGGCTTGTGGCCCGTCGCGTAGTCGAGCCCGATCCACGACAGGAAGGCCACGGCACATGCCAGGTTCGTATTGAGCACCGCGAGCGACGCATCGCTGCCCGCGAAGTACGGATCGCCGCCGTTGAAGCCGTTCCAGCCCAGCCACAGCAGGCCCGCCCCGGTGGCGACCATCAACAGGTTGTTCGGTGCGTCGATCTCGCGGTCACGCTGGAGACGAGGCCCGATCACGGCGGCCGCCACGAAGCCCGAGACGCCCGCGGCCAAGTGGATCACGTAACCGCCGGAGAAGTCGAGCGCCCCGTGCGCCGACCAATAGCCGCCGCCCCAGATCAGGAAGGCGTTGACGGTGTAGATGATGCTTGACCACAGGATCACGAACGGGATCCAGGCCCGGAAGTTGATCCGGCCGAGTACCGACCCGAGCATCAGGATCGGCGTGATCGCGGCGAACACGAACTGGAAATAGACCAGCGTCGGTTGGCTGAAGTTGAACGCCGGCCCCAGGGTCACCAACGGGATCGCCGCCTGAGACTGTTCCGCGCCCGTCCCCAGGACCGAGGCCGGCGTTCCCCACATGTTCCCGAAGAACGACGAATCCGAGGCCCCGAAGATGTGGAGCGGGCTGCCAAAGGCGAACTTGAACCCGTAGAGAACCCAGACGATCAGCACCAGGGCGAACGCGACGAAGGACATCATCATCGAGTTCACCGACCAGCGCTTCTGCATCACGCCGCCGTAGAGCACGACGAGGCCGGGCACACTCATCAGGCCGACCAGGGTCGCCGCGGTGAGCTGCCAGGCATTGTCGCCAGGGTTCACAAAATCGGGATAAGGCACCCACGTGGGCATAGGTTGGCCTTCTCCTTTCTTTCGATATCGAGCAGTGGCGATCCCTGCCGACCGTCACCACGACGTCCGGACCGGTAAAGACGCGCCGGAGAGTGCCTGACCGGCGGTCCGGCTCCTACCTCCATACGGTGGAAATCCCCCCTCGCAATCTCGACACTTGGTCGAACCAGCCTCGGAATTCCGCTCTTAGACTGGAAGCGTGCCGCTCCAAGGACACTGGCAGCGCGTCAACACTCCCTTGCGGCAGACCACGCGCCGCGAACGGCGGCTGGTCAAATTCGTGGTCGCCCTGTTGGCGGTTGCGGTTGCCGCGACCGTGGTAGTGGCGATCGCTACGAGCTCCTCCGGCCCTGGGGCCGGCTGCATCAGGGTGGAGCTGCCGAGCACGATGGGGGGAAGCTCTACCGATCTCTGTGGACCCAAGGCGGAGGCCTTCTGCAAGGGTCCTGCCGCGCACAAGCCGCCGCTCAACGTGACGGCGCTTCCCAAGTGCCGCGACGCCGGCTACGAGTGAGCGCGCAATAGCCTCAGCGAGTGGCCGCCGATGCGCGCATCCTGAGCGAAGCCGAACTGAATCGGGCCCTGCTCGCCCGCCAGCTGCTCCTCGAGCGGGTGAAGAGCCCGCTTCCCAAGGTGCTCGAGCGCATGGGCATGCTCCAGGCGCAGTACGCGCCATCCATGTACATCGGCCTTTGGGCCCGGATCGAGGCCTTTGAGCGCGGCCAGCTGGACGAGGCGCTCGAGCGGCGATCGGTCGCCCAGGGGACCTTGATGCGGGCCACCATCCACCTCGTCTCGAAGCGCGATTACTGGCCTGCCGCGATCGGCATCCGCCGGGGCCGCCGCGAGGCCTGGCTCAAGGCCGGCCCACGCCGCGGCTACAGCGCCTCGCAGATGGCGGCTCACGCGCGTCGCCTCCGGGCGCGTCTGGGGGACGGGACGATGAGCCGCAACGAGATCCACGAGCTGCTCGGCTCGGACAGCGTTGTCACCAACGGGGTCAACCAGTGGCTGGACCTCGTCCGGGTGCCGCCTTCGGGCACGTGGGAGCGCCGCCGGGCCGACCTCTACGCGGCCTCCGATCAGTGGCTCGGGCCTCCCCCGGAGATCGACGAGGTCGACGGCGTCGAGTTGCTGGTGCGGCGCTATCTCGGAGCGTTCGGCCCGGGCGCCGTCGCGGAGATCGCAAACTGGGCGGGTCTCCATCCAACGCGGCTTGCCCGGGCGCTCGACCGGCTCAAGTTGCGCAGGTTCGCCGCCGAGGACGGCACGGAGCTGCTGGACCTCCCCCGGGCGCAGCTGCCCGACCCGGAGACGCCGGCGCCGCCGCGGTTCCTGCCGACGTGGGATGCGACCCTGCTGGCGCACGCGCGTCGCACCGGGATCCTGCCGGAGGAGCACAGGCCGAAGGTGTTCAACGCGCGGACGCCACAATCGGTTTCCACCTTCCTCGTGGACGGCCAGGTCGCCGGGACCTGGCGCTTCGAGCAGGGGAAGGTCAGGATGCAGCCGTTCGGGCGGCTCGACGCCGCCGCCCGGCGGGAGCTGCGGGACGAGGCAGAGCGGCTCGCCGAGCTTCACCGCTGAGGACGCCGGGCAACCAGGCTCGCACAGCCGCTCCGACGGCCTCGGCATCCGCCTTCAGCCCGTGATCTCCACGGACGGCGACGACCTCGCGGGAGGGCCCCGGGGGTGGCATACCGAACCGGTCGCTCTCGCCCTGGACGACGAGAACGGGAACCTCGACCGCCTCGAGCTCCTCCAGGCGGCTCTGGGGCGGCTTGCCCGCCCGGCGCGGCGGCTCGAGCGGAAAAGCGAGGCAGAGGACGGCCCCGGCTCCGGTCGCCTCGACGGTCCGGCAGGCGACGCGCGCGCCGAGTGAGCGGCCACCGACCACGAGCGGCAGGTCCTGCAACGCGCCCTCCCGCAGCTGCTCGACGACAGCGATCCAGGCAGCGTCCAGCAGCTTCGCGGAAGCCGGGGAGCGCCGACCCGCGACGCGATAGGGCTGCTCGACGAGCGCGACGTTGAAGCCTTCGGAGACCGCAGCATCGGTGGCGGCGAGGAGATCCGGCGCCTCGACCCCGCCCCCCGCCCCATGCATGAGGACAAGCGCACCGCTGGGCCGATCGACCCTGTGCAGATGCACTCGGGCGGGCCCCGACGGCGTATCGATTTGCGCGCGTGACAATGGAGCTAGCCGGACTCGAACCGGCGACCTCCTGGGTGCGATCCAGGCGCTCTCCCAACTGAGCTATAGCCCCGTGCGAATGGGACATTTGTTTGACCTGCCCCGCAGCTGACCTGCCGAGCGGGTCGAGGGGCAAGGATACGCCGTCCCGAGGTTGAGCTTCGGACGGCGCCTCGCGGTCTTTTCGGGAAATCCGTCGGCGACGGAACGATTGGTTGCCCGCCGACCGCTTAGCCGAACCGCCGGAAATTGGTCGGTCGGGTGCAGGGTGCAGGCGGCGAGCCAGCTATCACATGTGCGCCGCAGGGCATAAGCTTTGACGGTTCGAGAGGGGGCAAACCCGCGCATCATGGGCATACTCGACGACGCGATTCGCGAACACCTCGACCTGAAGCGCAAGCACGGCGCCCGCGACGCCGAGTTGCGGGAGATCGAGGACGAGGCGTTCGGATCGACCGATCGACCGGATCCGTTCGCAGCCGGCGAGCTCTACGGCGAGGTAGCCGGCAGCACGACGGAGAACGGCGGCGAAGAGCCGACCATGGTGGTTGCGCCCGAGGCCCTTCGTCCGCAAGAGCCATCCTCGCCACCGGAGCCAGAGATCCTGGATGAGCCGATCAGCCCGCCCGAGGGTCTCCAGCAGCTCCCCGGCCAGGCCGAGCTGCCGGGGCAGCGACGAGATTCCCGGTCAGGAGCGCCTTGGCGAGGAGCCCGAGAGCTACCGGCCGTCGACCGAGGAGAGCTACCGGCCGTCGACCGAGGAGACCTACCGAGCCCACTGAGCCGGATCCCGACTCCCCGGAGAGCTCGGAGTCGCTCGAGGATTTGATCGCGGAGGAGGAGCCGTTCCCCGAGGACACGGCCGCGGCGAGCTCGGAGTCCGTCGAGGATTTGATCGAGGAGGAGGAGCCGTTCCCGGAGGACACGGCCGCCCCGCCCGCTCCGCCGAGGCCGCCCGAGCCGGAGCCGCCCGCCGAGCCCTGAGTCTCCTGAGCCCTCCGAGCCGGTTGCGGACGCCACTCCAATGCCGGAGAGCGCCGTCCCGGAGCCACCTCCGCCCCCGCCTGGCTCCGAGCCCCCCGGCAGGGCGCGCGGCCGGATGGACGTCCCCACCGAGGAGCATCCGGCTCCCGGCGATACCGGGGACATATCACCGCTGCCGGGCTCCGAGCCCGAGCTGGGGCGCCCGGACACCTCCTACGAGCCGCCGCCGATGGAGGAGCCGCCCTCGACAGACGAGCCGCTCCCGGACGAGGAGCCGCCCTCCGACTCCGGCGGCCCGCAGCTCTACGACTTCGAGACCGACGAGGACCCACTCTCACGGCCAGAAGACCGCGCCGCCACGGACGACGATTTCGAGGCGCTCGGGCCGGTCGAGGAGGAGGCCCCTTACCTCGACGAGGAAGAGCCATACGCGGAGGAGCCCGCCTCGGGCACCGAGCCGGCGGCCGAGCCGCCGGATGAGGAGCCCGGAACGGCAGTGCGCCCCGCGGTCGAGGACGAGGAGGCGTACGAGGGGGCGTCCCCCGATCCCGAGGAGCGCTACGAGGAAGAAGAAGGGGAGGAAGGCCTCTGGTTCGAGAAGGGCCCTCCGAAGGACTTCGACTTCGACGACTAGACGTAGCCGCGGGTCCGGCTCGCCTCGACCACCCGCTCGATCCCGACCAGGTAGGCCGCCTGGCGGAGTGAGATCCGCTCCTCCTTGGCGCGCGCCGAGACGTCACGATAGGCGCGCCGCATGATCCCGCCGAGTTTGTCGTTCACTTCGCGCTCCGACCAGCGGAAGTGCTGGAGGTTCTGGACCCACTCGAAGTAGGAGCACACGACTCCGCCGGCGTTCGCCATCACGTCCGGGATCACGTGAATTCCATTCGACTCGAGGATCTCGTCCGCCGCCGGGGTGGTGGGGCTGTTGGCGCCCTCGATGATCATCTTGGTTTTGATCCGGTCGGCGTTGCTCTCGTTGATCATGCCGCCGAGCGCCGCCGGGATCAGGACGTCGCATTCGATCGCGAGCAGGTCGTCCGGGCTGATCACCTCGGTGCCGGGCAAGTCGGTGAGCTTGCCTCCCTCGCGCAGGTGCGCTGCAAGTTCGTCGGCGTCGATACCGGCGTCGCCACGGATCGCGCCGGTGGCGTCGGAGGCTCCGACCATCTTGGCGCCCAGCTGCTGGAGGATTCGCGCCGCCCAGGAGCCGACGTTGCCGTATCCCTGGACCACGAAGGTGCTCTCGGCCGGGGTCAGCCCGATCTGAGGCGCGGCCTCGCGGAACATGTAGACGCAACCGCGTCCGGTCGCCTGCTCGCGGCCGTATGAGCCCTCGAGGGCGATCGGCTTGCCCGTGCAGATCGCCGGGGTGTAGCCGTGGAGCTTGCCGTACTCATCCATCAACCAGGCCATCACCTGGGCGTTGGTGTTGACGTCCGGGGCCGGGATGTCGCGTGTCGGACCGAGGACCTTCTCGATCTTGTCCATGAAGGAACGGGTTATCTTCTGCACCTCGGAGCGTTCGAGCTGGTCGGCGGCGCAGTTGACGCCGCCCTTGGCGCCGCCGAACGGCACGTTCGCGACGGCCGTCTTCCAGGTCATCAGGGAGGCGAGGGCGCGGACCTCGTCGATGTCCACGTCGGGGTGAAACCGGATCCCGCCCTTGTAGGGGCCGCGGGCGCCGTTGTGCTGGATCCGGTAGCCGGAGAAGGTGTGAATCCGCCCGTCGGAGAGCTTGACGGGGATCTGGACGGTGACTTCGCGGTACGGGGTCCAGAAGACGGTCCGGATGTCGTCGGGGAGCTCGAGGCGCTCGACGGCCTGGTCGAAGTAGAAGCGGACGATGTCGAGGTCGGAGATCGCGGCGCGCTGGCCGGGCTTGGGCTCTCCCTGTGCCGCGGCGCGCTCCTTGGCCTCGTCGACGGTCGTGGGGGACTTGTCGCTCGCCTCCCCGTTCCCCACCGATTCGCGTTGCTTGGCCCTGGTGGCCATTACCGCTCCTGTGATGCGAGGGCGCGCCGCCAGGCGCGACCCGTTTTGTTCAGGCCAGCGGAGCCAGTCTCTCACACGGGGCATTCGCGAGGATGCGCCTACCCGGCCTACAATCGGCGCTCCCACGGGGCCATAGCTCAGTTGGGAGAGCGCCTGCCCTGCAAGCAGGAGGTCGCGGGTTCGAATCCCGCTGGCTCCATCCCTCGCCCGCAGCTAACGGCTCGGGCCGGCAGGCGGACCGGTTGCCGGCGGGCCGGTCTCTCCGCCGCCACCCGCGGTGTCCCCCAGGACGCGCTTCTCGATCTTCTCCAGCTCAACGTCGAGCTGGCGGTCGGCCAGCATCCCCCGCAGCGCGCCGCTGATCGTCCGCGCCCACATTCGTCGCGCTACGGCCACCTCGGTGTGCCCCGCCGAATCCGATTCGTACTCGGTCCACTCCACGCAGACGTTGCGGCCGCCGGGCGCGTCGTCCGGCAGAGGGGCCCCGTCGCCGTAGAGGATGATCCGCGCCGCCCACCCGTCCGGGCAGAGCTCCTGCATCTCATGCCGGGCCTGCCGCTCACGCAGGATCATCGCGTCCTTCCGGCGCCGGTACTTGCTGAGCAGCAGCACCGTCGCTGTCAGCAGCGTGCAGGCGAGGACAGTGGCGCCGACGATCTCGATCGAGACTCCCAGCCCGCCCCCTGACTGCTGCGGCGTGTTCTGCAGAGCCACGATGTGAAGTGCTGGGATCATCGCCGTGCCGCGAACATCATCCTGATTCGCCCGCTAAATCCTCACAAATGTCGTTGCGTGCGCCTATTCATACACCCGTGAAGCCGCAGCGCAAAGGCCACCCCCTCCGTAAGTAGAACGCGCACGTGCTCGCGAGCACGAACAGCAACGCGTGTGACACGAGGGCGCGCGAATGCGCGACCCCTGGGATGCTGGCACGAGCTCCCGCACCACCTCGACTCAACCGGTCGGTGGCGGACTCGGCGCGGGGGCAGGGGGCGTCGGCTTGACGGCCCCCATCTCCTCGAATCCGGCCCGGAACAGCGCCGGGACCTGCGTCGTCGGGTTCGGCGAATGCATCAGGACCACTCCGAGGTGGTGCCTGCCGATTTGCGCGGTGGTCACATAGCAGCTCCCCGCGGCGTCGGTGAACCCAGTCTTCAGTCCCGTCACCTGCGCTCCGGGAAGCCCGGCCAGGCCGTGTTGCAGAAAGTAGTGGTTGTTGCTCAGGTAGAGGTGCTTGCCCCTGATCGGAAAGCGCGGCTTCGCGTAGCGCGTCTGGGCGATCCGGGCGATCCGCGGATTCGCCAGATCGGCTCGGGCGAGCGTCGCCAGATCGCGCGGGCAGGAGTAGTTCCGGCGGTCGCGCAGCCCATTGGGCGTGGAGAAGTGCGTGCAGGAGAGTCCCATCGCGCGGGCCTGGCGGTTCATCTGCCTGACGAAGCGCGGGACCGTCCCGCCGTCGTGCTCGGCCAGCGCGACGGCCGCGTCGTTGGCCGAGATCATGATCAGCGCCTGGAGCAGCGCCTCGAGCGGGACCTTGCGGCCGCGCGGCAGCAGCCCGGTGGCGGAACCCTGCGTATTCGCCGCGTTGTGACTGATCCTCACACGCGCGGTCGGCGGATCGCTTCGGGCGACCATCAGCGCGGTCATCATCTTCGTCAGGCTCGCGATCTGATGCTCGAGACCCGGATTTCGCTGCCACAGGACCTGACCGGTCTTCACGTCGAAGAGGATCCCGGCGAGCGGGGGATGCTTGAACCGATACCGCACCGGGAGCGGCCCGGTCACCCGCTGCAGCGCGAAGCGGGCATAGGGCGGAAGCGGTGCCGTCCCGATGTCCGTCGGACCCCTCACCTTCGTCCTCAGTTCGCTCGGACGGGCATCCTTTCCGGCGTGCGAGGCATCTTGGTTCTCGCTCGTGGGCGTCGTCCGCGACTCGCCGGTGTGCTCAGGCCAAACGGCGATCGCGACCACGGCCGCGGCGCCTAATACGAGCAGCAGCCCCACGATGCCGGCGACACGCTTAATCATCGGGCGGGTTGCGGAGTGCGCCGATCAACCCCGCCGCGATCATGACGACGATCAGCAGCGAGACGCCATAGAGGGCGATCGCTCCGATGTCGCCGTAGGTCCGCAGTCGCAGCCCGCTGTCGACGATCACATAGAGCGTCACGGCGGCAAAGAACCCGCAGAAGATCAGGCCGACGATCAGCAGCGCGTTCCTGAGATCCGGATCCAATTCGACTCAAACTCAATAGACAGGTAATCGCGACGGTGGCTCGCTGCGTCCCCGTGCGAGGAGCATGGCTCCGGCGACGGCCAGACCAAAGAGAAACCCGCCGACGTGTGCAAAGTAGGCAACCCCCTGGCCACCCCCGCTCTCGACTGCGACCTGTCCGAGGGCCGGGAGGAATTGAAGGATGAACCAGATCGCGAGCAGGATCAACGCCGGTATCTCCACCAGCGTGACGAAGAAGATGATGAAGATCAGGGTGAGCACCCTCGCCTGCGGGAAGAGGAGCGCGTATGCGCCGAGAACCCCGGCGATTGCGCCGCTCGCGCCGATGGTGGGGGCGGTCGAGCTGGGATCGATCAAGGCCTGGGTGTACACCGCGATCAGACCGGCCAGCACGTAGAAGAGGACGAAACTCGGACGGCCCAGGGACTCCTCGATGTTGTTGCCGAAGACCCAGAGGAACAGCATGTTGCCGGCGATGTGGAGGAAGCCCCCGTGCATGAACATCGAGGTGAAGAGGGTCTCCCACCAGGGCGCTTCGTTGATGGGTATCGGCTGAGCGCTCGGGTCTTGCCTACCTATCGCCACGGCCCGGTCGTACTTCCTCGTCCCCGGGCAGACCACCCCGGCCGCGAACTGCCCTCCCGCCTCGGCGACCGCGCCGACTGCGCAGTCCCCCGTGTCTGGGTGCGTGATCCGGTACGGGATCGCCCCATACTCGAGGGAGCTCTGGTCGATCGCTCCGAATCCCGCCTGGTCCAGCCGCTGATCGGTCGGGAAGTTGAGCTGCCAGATGAAGACCAGGACATTGATGACGATGATCGCAACCGTGACGACCGGGAACCGCGAGGTCGGGTTGTTGTCCTTCAGCGGGATCACCGGCCGCGCGGAACACTAGCCGCGTGACCCGCGCGCCCCGCCGGCAACGGAACGATTGCGATCATGGGGTACATGACCGACATGGCGGCCACACCCACGAGGACGAGGCGGACGGCCGACCCCTGGCGTGACACAGACGTGATCGACGAGCGGGCGCCCCGCTTCAATCAGGCGATTACCGGGCTGGTCGCACTCCTCGGTGCGCTGTTCGGCTGGCCCCTCGCCTGGGCACTGATGGCGGCGCAGCTCCTGCTCGGGCTCACGCTCGGGCGGCGCTTCTGCCTTCCCTGCGCGGCGTACTTCCTGATCGTGCAACCCCGCTTCGGCGAAGGCCGCCTCGAGGACTCCCGCCCGCCCCGCCTGGCGAACGTGATGGGTAGCTTCATCCTCGGCTCCGCCGCCCTCGCCTGGTGGCTTGGCGCGCCCGCAGTGGGGACCGCCCTCGGTCTTCTAGTCGCGGCGCTCGCCTGGCTCGCAGCCAGCACCGGGTTCTGTCTGGGCTGCGAGATCTACCGGCTGACGGCCCGGCTGCGCGGCATCTCGCCTCGCCATCACAAGCAGATCGACGTCGGCGACCTTGATGGCTTGGGCGGCACATCCGCCTACGTCGAGTTCACGCACCCGCTCTGCTCCGAATGCCACGAGTGGGAACGCCGCCTCAGCTCCGAGTCCGAGCCGCTGCTCAAGCTCGACGTCAGCGATCGCCCCGATCTGGCCCGCAAGTATGGCGTCGCGATCGTGCCAACCGTGCTCAGGGTCGCCGCGGACGGCTCCGTGCTGGCGCGGCTCGCGCCATAGCGGCGACCAGGCCGCTGTCCTTGGGAGCGAAGGGCGAAAGCGCGGATTATGCGAGGGCGCGCGTCAGCGCGACCCGTTTAATCCAGGGGGCGGCCGCTTGTGGCCGCGATCTGATGGCGAAGCCGCTTAACGCGGCCGCCGCTCCCCCGGCGGCGGGATCTCGTCGCGGACGGCCGGAAGCTTCGCCGATCTGGGCGGCGGGAGCGCCACCGGGCCCGAGGAGCCGGCTGCCGCCGCGCCACCCTTGGTCCAGCGGACCGGGAGCGGATCGTTCTGGAGGAGCAGGTCCCAGGTCGGCACGTCGAGGTTGCCCGTCTGCGGGAGGCCGTGGTTGGCCTGGAAGGAGAAGACCGCGGCCTGCGTCGGCGCCTGGTAGTAGCCGTTGATCGGCACCGTGTAGCCCCCGCCCGCGAGCAGCTGCTGCGCCCAGGCCACGAAGTCGCCCTTGGAGCCGAGGCGCAGAAACGGATAGCTCGGATACGGGGTCACGGTGGCCGGGGAGACCGGGGCGCTCACGGCCTTCCACTGGCGCTTGCCGGCCGACTGCCACGACCACCAGCTGACCCCGTCGAATCCATGCGACATCGCCAAGGCCCTGAAGCGGCGGATCTGCCCCGGCTTCGGGTTGTTGTAGACCTGACCGAGCGGGTCGATCTGGCGCTTGTAGATGCGGTTCCAGACCCAGGTGTGGATGTACCCGGTGTCGACGGTGGTGCCGATGTCCTTCCAGTAGAGCTGCGGGACGTTGTATTGAGCGCCACCGGGACCGAGGAACACCGAGTAGGGAAGGGCGGGGTGGTAGTCGACGTAGGGGAAGCTCGCGAGTCCGATCGGGTAGTTCGGGCCGACCATCGACCTGACCATGCTCATGTAGGTCGAGGCCTGCGGATAGCGCCCCTCGTACTGCCCCTCGACATCGAGCACCAGGCAGTCAGCGCCCCGGGCGACCGCTGCCGCCCCGATGCGCGCCTCCTTGCCCGGCTTTCGCCCGTAGATGAACTGCCAGGCGCAGACGTTGAGCCCGCGCGACCGGAGGCCGGTGACCACGGACGAGGAGAACTGGCCCCAGTACCGCGTGCCGTCGCCGGACTTGATCAACACCGTATCGATCCCGCGTGCGTGCGCCCTGGCGGCGATGGTGTTCAGGTTGCCGTGCGAGGAGCGGCTCAGGTACCAGATCCACATGCCGTCGCCGGCCAGCGGATTCTTCGGGTTCGAGGTGTCGCTCGTTTGGGAGCTTGCTCCTCCGGTTAGCGGTCCGGCGGCTAAGACCACCGCGAAAGCGGACGAAAGCAGCGCAATCAGGTTTCTGCGTCGGCGGGAACGCATGGATCGAGGCTACGAAGGCATGAACACACCCCCGCAAGGAAAGGTGCGTCGCGTTTACGCCGTGGACGCGGCCGGGAGCTGCTCGTCGGCGTGGTACGAGCTCCGCACCAGCGGGCCCGAGGCGACCGACTCGAAGCCGAGCTCGTAGGCTGCCTTCTCGAGCGCGGCGAACTCGTCCGGATGCCAGTAGCGGTCCACCGGCAGGTGCTTCTCGGTCGGGCGCAGGTACTGGCCGACGGTGAGCACCTGGACCCCGTGGTCCAGCAGGATCCCGAACGCCTCCACCATCTCGTCGAACTCCTCGCCGAGGCCGACCATCAAACCGGACTTGGTGACGACCTCGTCGCCGGCCATCTCCTTCGCCATTCGCAGGACTCGGGCCGAGCGCATGAAGTCCGAGCCGCGCCTGGCGATCGGATAGAGCCGCGGAACCGTCTCGACGTTGTGGTTGAAGACGTCGGGACGCTCGGCGATCACCTTGGCGAGTGGCATCTCCTGGCCGCGGAAGTCCGGGGTCAGCACCTCCACCTTGCACCCTGGCGCCATCCGGCGAATCGAGCGGATCACGCCGACGAAGGCGCCCGCGCCGTAATCGGGCAGGTCATCGCGGTCGACCGAGGTGATCACGGCATGGCGCAGTCCCATCCGCTTCACCTGATTCGCGACCCGCAGCGGCTCGAGCGGGTCGTTCCAGGTCGGCTTGCCCGTCTGCACGTTGCAGAAGCCGCACCGCCTCGTGCATACGTCACCGAGGATCATGAAGGTGGCGGTGCCGCGCTCCCAGCACTCGCCGACGTTCGGGCAGTTTGCCTCCTGGCAGACGGTGTGCAGGTTGTCCTGCTCGATCGCCTTCTTCAGCCGCCGGTAGGTCGGGCCTCCAGGGGCCGGCACCTTGAGCCAGGGCGGCTTGCGCGAGCGGAACGCAACCTTGCCCTCGTCATTCGGCGGCCGCCCGCCCGGGTTGGCGCGAGAGCGGGTGACGTGCAGCCGGGGCGTGAGCGTCTGCTCGCTTTCCATCGCCCCTACCGTACCGGGGCGGCCCGGCCGGCCAGCTCGGTCAGGGTGCGGTCCGTCTCGACCGGCTCGCGCTCGAAGATGCGGCCGAAGAGCTCGGCGACCAGGTCCATGAACACGTCCATGTCCTGCTCGGCCCCGAGCTCCCGGCTGAGCGAGGTCATCCGGACTCCGTCGATCCCGCAGGGAACGATCCACCCGAAGGGCTGCAGGTCGTTGTTGACGTTGATCGCGAAGCCGTGCGTGGTCACGCCGCGATTGACGTGGACGCCGATCGAGCCGATCTTCCGCAGCCTGCCCTCGGTGACCTCCTCTGCGACATCGGCGGCGGTTGCCCCCACCGGCGGGGCCGGCTCGCCGGCCCAGACCCCGGTCAGTCCCTCGACCACGCCGGCCTTGACACCCGATCCGGCGAGGGAGTCGATCATCAGCCGCTCGAGTCCCCGGACGTACTCGTGGACGTTGTCGCCATAGGGCTTCAGGGAGACGATCGGGTAGCCGACGAGCTGGCCAGGCCCGTGGTAGGTGACCCGACCCCCTCGATCCGTTTCGCACACCTCGATCCCCTGCATCCGGTACCAGTCCTCGCCCATCCCGAGCTCTCCCGGCTCCGCGCGCCGACCCTTCGTGTAGACGGGCGGGTGCTCGAGAAGGAGCAGGACATCGGGAATCCCGCCCGCCAGCCGTGCCGCTTCGATCCGCTTCTGCGCCCGCCTGGCCTCTTCGTAGGGGACCAGCCCGCAACGCTTGACCAGGACCGCGTCCATGGACACAAGTGTCACACGGCCCCGGTCGCGGCGGCGCCGTTCTGGCCCGGGGGCCAGAACGGCCACTCCTCGAAGTGGAAGCAAAGCCCCGCGTCGTCCAGGCGGACGATCCACAGGTCGCGGTACTCCTTGCTCTTCGGCGCCCGATATTGGACCTCGACCCTGGCGACGCCGGTGTCCCCCTCCACGGCAACCACCTCGCTGCTCATCTCGAACTCCTCGTCGGGACCGAGGCGATCCGCCTCCCACATCTCGCCGATCGCCTCGAGGCCACGATGCGGGTTCTCGTACGGAGCCGTCGAATAGGTCGCGTCCTTGGTGAACAGCTCGGCCAGCGCCTCGGTGCCGGGCATGCGCCAGGCGCCCTCGTAGCGCCTGAGCCATGCGATCAGCTGCTCGCGGGTCACCGCCCGAGCCTAACGCCGCGCCGCTACTATCACCCGATCTGAGGGGGCGACTGAGCGAGGGGCGCTGTGGGGGACCACCCCAACTGGGCGGAGATCACCATTGTCTTCTTCATCGCGCACCTGGTGGGCGATTTCATGTTGCAGACCGACTGGCAGGCTGCGAACAAGTACGGCGGGCTCGGTCGCGACCCGCGAGCCCGGGCAGCTCTCTTCTCGCACGTCGCGATCTACACGCTCTGCTTCGTACCCGCGCTGATCTGGGTCGGGGACGAGATCGGGTTCCTCGCCGCGCTGGGCTTGGCGGCGGTGATCTTCGTGCCGCATCTCGTCATCGACGACGGCCGGGCCGTCAGGGCCTACATGCTCCGCGTGAAGCGCTGCCCGGATCCGCCGGCGGTGGGACTGACGGCGATCGTCGACCAAAGCCTGCATCTGATCTGCCTGTGGGCGACTGCGCTCCTCGCGGTGGCCTGATTCCAGTCATGCTCCCCGCGTTCCATCAGCTCGATCAGGCGCGTGAGGCGGGACGGGCCGCGGCCCGGAAGGCGCTCAAGGACGTGCCGGAGGGGCTGCTGGTCTGACTGAAGCGAGCGGCGTTGAGCCGTTCCTCGGCCAGGGCTCGCGCCGCCTCAAGGGGCGTGACCCCGCGCCGCTCCGCGGTGCCGAACACTCGGCGCAACGCCTCCCCTATCCCATCAACCAGCGAATCCAGGCGATCTCCGCCGAGCGAGTGGAGCTCGCCATAGACGCTGATCAGCCCGCCGGCGTTGGCGACGAAGTCGGGGGCATAGATGATCCCGCGCTCGGCTAGACGATCGGCGAGCGCGCGATCTGCGAGCACGTTGTTGGCCGCGCCGCAGACGATCTCGCAGCGCAGTCGCTCGACGTTGTCGCCGTCGATCGCGCCGCCGAGTGCGCAGGGGGCTAGCACGTCGCATTCGGCGGTCGCCACGTCGGCCGGGTCGAGCCAGTGGGCCCCGAGCGGCTCCGCCAGTCCGCGCTTGCCCGGGTCGATGTCGGAGACGCCGAGCTCGGCTCCATCGGCGGCGAGGCGCTCCGCCAGGCGGGACCCGACGTGGCCCAGACCGATCACCGACACGCGGCGACCCGCCAGGTCGCCGCTTCCGTAGCGGTGCTCACAGCTCGCACGGATCGCGGACTCGACGCCGCGTGCCGTGATCGGACTTGGGTCCCCGGACCCGCCGGAGTCGACTGGAAGACCGACGACGTGCTCCGTGCGCTCGCGGATGATCGACATGTCGTCCGTGCCGGTGCCGACGTCCTCGGCCGTCACGTAGCGGCCCTCGAGTGAGTCGACGATGTCGCCGATGTCGAGCATCAGATCCCGCCGCTCCCCGGCCCGTAGCTCCCGCCGGGGAGGCACACACAGCACCGCCTTGCCGCCGCCGAGGTGGAGCCCGGCGGCGGCCGCCTTGTAGGTCATCGCCTCGGAGAGGCGGAGCGCGTCGGCAATCGCGTCGCCCAGCGCTCCATAGCGCCACAGGCGCAGGCCGCCGAGAGCCGGACCGAGCATGGTCGAGTGGATCGCGATCACGACATAGATGCCGCTGCGCCGGCCCCGCCGGACCACCACCTCCTCGTGTGCGAGCAGGCTCATCGCTCCCACCCCTCGAGGCGGGCCTTGACGTCGGCGAGGAAGCGCGCCGCTTCGGCCCCGTCCAGCGCCCGGTGGTCCCACGACATGCAGAGGTTGGTCATCGGTCGTACCGCGATCGCCTCGGATTCGTCATCGATCACCACCGGTCGCTTGACCACAGCCTCCAGGTCCAGGATTGCCACCTGCGGCTGGTTGATGATCGGCGTCGCCAGGACCGCCCCGAACTGGCCCGGGTTGGTGATGGTGAACGTGCCTCCGGCGACGTCGTCGGGGTCGAGCCCACCGGTTCGGGCGCGCTGGGCGAGCCGGGCGATCTCGCCGGCCAGGCCCTCGAGGCTGAGCCTCTGGGCATGCCGGATCACCGGCACGATCAGGCCCGAGTCGAGCGCCACAGCGATCCCGAGGTTGACGTCGTCGTGGTAGACGAGCTCGTCGTCCTCGATTGACGCGTTCAGGATCGGGTGCCGGTCGAGCTCGGCCACCGCTGCGCTCGCTACGAAGGCGAGGTAGGTGAGTGGCGCCCCGCGGCGGGCCATGCCTTCCTTGAGCTCGTGGCGCGCCGCCACGACGCGATGCAGGTCCACCTCGACGATCGTCGTGCAGTGGGCCGAGGTGCGGCGGCTCTCGAGCATGTGCTCGGCGATGCGCCGGCGCATCGGCGTCATCGGCTCGCGGCGCCCGCCCGGCAGGATGTTCCCAACGGGGGCTTCCCCGTTCCCGGCGGGGGCGGTCGGGGGCGCGTCAGGCCGGTAAGGGGACTCGATGTGCAGCGGCCGTTCGGCTTCGGCCGGCTCGGGTGCCTTCTCTGCGGCCCGCTCGGGCGGCTCCGCCTCGGGACGGGATTCGATCAGTGCGACGAGGTCCCGCTTCCGGATCCGCCCGCCGATCCCCGTGCCCTGTACCTGCGAGAGGTCGATGCCATGGTCATCGGCCATCCGCCGGACGACCGGCGAGTGGAAGCCGGAGCGGTCCGTCTCGCCATCCCGCGTGGTCTCGGTCGGCTGAGGATTGGCCGGCCGGCCGGTTTCGGGCTCGTCGTGGTGCTCCTCGGGATGGGCCTCCCCCGGACGGGCGCTGGCGTCCAGCTCGGCGAGCGGAGTTCCCACGTCCACCGTGTCGCCGGGCTCGACCAGGATCTTCGCGAGCCGGCCGGCCGCCGGCGACGGGATCTCGACATCGACCTTATCGGTGGTGACCAGGCAGACGGTCTCGTCGCGCTCCACCCAGTCGCCGGGCCGCTTCGACCACTCGACGATCGTGCCCTCGGCGACCGAGACGCCCATCTGGGGCATGACGATCTCGGTGATCTGGGTTTCAGTAGGCGAGGAGCTCACGGCACGCCTCCTTCATGTCGTCGAGCTGCGGGAGCACCGCCTGCTCGAGCGGCGGGCTGAACGGGATCGGCACGTCGGGCGCGGTCAGCCGGCGCACCGGGGCGTCGAGCCACTCGAAGGCGCGCTCCGAGACCAGGCTCGCCACCTCGGCTCCGACGCCGCACGAGCGGGTCGCCTCGTGCGCGATCAGCACCTTGCCGGTCTTCTCGACGCTGGCCAGGATCGCGTCCGAGTCGAGCGGATTCAGGGTTCGCAGGTCGATCACCTCGATGTCCTCATCGAGCTCTACGGCCGCCTGCAGCGCCAATGGCACAGACGAGCCGTAGGCGATCACGCTCAGCTCACCGCCCTCTCGCGCAATCCGGGCCTCGCCGAGCGAGACTGTGTGGTCGCCTTCCGGGACCTCACCCTTGACATGTCGGTAGAGCCCCTTGTGCTCGAGATAGCAGACCGGGTTGGGGTCCCGGATCGCGCTGATCAGCAGTCCCTTCGCGTCGTCAGCCGTCGCGGGTGCGACGACCTTCAGGCCGGGCGCCTGCAGGAACCAGGCCTCCGGGTTCTGGGAGTGGAAAGGCCCTCCCGAGAAGCCGCCGCCGGATGGCAGGCGCACCACCATCGGGACCGAGACGCCCTGGCGGTAGTGCAGCTTGCCGGCGACGTTCACCAGCTGGTCGAAGCCGCACGAGATGAAGTCGGCGAACTGCATCTCGGCCACCGGCTTCATGCCCTCGATCGCGGCGCCGATCGAGGCGCCGACGATCATGTTCTCGGCCAGCGGCGTGTCGAGGAGGCGGTCGGCGCCGAACTCCTCGATGAAGCCGTCCGTGACCTTGAAGGCGCCGCCGAACGCGCCGATGTCCTCGCCGAGGCAGAAGACGGTCTCGTCGCGCCGCATCTCCTGGCGCAGGCCGTCGCTGATCGCCTGCAGATAGGTCATCTCTGCCATCAGGCTGCCCTCCCGTGCTCGGCCGGCGCACCGCGATGGCCGTTCGAAATCGCGCGGCCATTGCCGCCGGGCTCGTAGTCGCCCTCGGCGGCACTCCAGCGGGACCAGGGCGCCTCGCCGTCGCCGAGCGGCTCCCAGCTCTCCGCGAAAACCCCCTCCGACGCCATCGCCGGGTCGGGCATCGGCGAGGCCAGCGCCCGCTCGGCGCATTCGTCCACATGGGTCTTCACCGACGCCCGGATCTCGTCGATCTCGTGCTGCTCGAAGCCGTGCTCGTCAGCCAACCGCTGCGCGTAGAGGTTGATTGGATCACGGCGCGACCACTGCTCGAGCAGCTCGTTCGGCACGTAGCGCATGTCGTCGTGGGCGCCGTGGCCGTGCATGCGCATGGTGTGACACTCGATCAGCGTTGGGCCCTCGCCGGTCCGGGCGCGGTCGGCGGCGACCCGGGCGACTTCGAAGACCGCCTCGACGTCGTTGCCGTCGACGCTCATCCCCGGAAAGCCGTAGCCCTTCGTGCGACGCACAGGGTCGACCGCGAACTCGAGCTGGGTCGGGGTCGAGTAGGCGAACTGGTTGTTCTCGAGAACGAAGACCACCGGCAGGCGGTGGATCCCGGCGAAGTTCATCGCCTCGTGCCACTGCCCGTTCGCGGTCGAGCCCTCCCCGAAGAAGGTCATCGCGACGCGGGGCTCGCCGCGCATCTTGAAGGCCAGGGCCATGCCGGTGGCTACCTGGGCCATGTCGGGCAGCATGCTGACCATGCCGACGCACCCAAGGGCGCGGTCGCCGAAGTGCATGTTCCCGTCCCGGCCGCCGGTCACCCCGCCGGTCCTGCCCATGTAGTTGGCGAGATATCGGTCAGGTGTCACTCCCCGAACGAAATGAGCCCCGAGATCGCGGTGCAGGATGCACGCGCGGTCTCGGGGCCCGAGGGTGAAGGCGGCGCCGACGCAGATCGCCTCCTGCCCGCGTCCGTCGTAGAACGTTCCGGGCACCTTGCCCTGCTTGTAGAGGGTCAGCCCTCGCTCCTCGGAGAGCCGCATGAGCAGCATGTAGCGGAGGAGCAGCGCCCGGTCGTCGCGCGTCAGGGGATCCGTACCCTCGCGTCCAGGCGAGCGACTCGGGCTCGCGGCTTCGAGCTTCATATCGGTCCGCCTTTCCTCTTGCCCGCCATCGGGATCGCCTCCGGCGAGCTGTCTGCGCGGTTCCGGGATCAACCGGGTGGCCGCTTTCACGGACAACGGGGGAGAGGGATCTACCTCTCCTCCCTATGTGGTGAACCGATCATACCCCCGGCCTGAGGCAGAAAACAGGGCCTCGACAAGAGTTGCTTCCGCTGGGGCCGTGTTCTAGACGGGTTCTATAGGGCGAGCCCCAGGGGCTCCTCGAGCAGCTCCCTGACGCGCGCCAAGAAGATCGCGCCGTCGGCTCCGTAGAGGATGCGGTGGTCGCAGGCCAGGGTGACGCCCATCAGCCGGCGGGGCTCGATCGCACCCGAGTCGGTGACGACCGGTTTGGCTTTGACCTCCCCAACGGCCAGGATCCCTGCCTGCGGGGTGTTGATCACGGCGCTGAAGTTCGAGATCCCGTACATGCCGAGGTTGGAGACCGTGAAGGTGCCGCCCGAGAGCTCGGGTGGCGTGATCGAGCCGTCCCTCACCCGCGCCGCCAGAGCCCTGGTCTCCTGGGCGATCCGCCGCAGCCCCTTCTGGTCGGCGTCGAACACCGTCGGGACGACCAGGGCGTCCTGGGCTGCCACCGCGACGCCGACGTTGATGCGCGAGTAGAGCTCGATCCGCCCGTCGCGGTAGGCCCCGTTGGCGCGCGGGTGCTCCCGCAGCGCGAGGGCGCAGGCCTTGACCACCATGTCGTTGAAGGTCGGGACGGCTTCACCCTCCTTCGCCATCGCCTTGAGCTTCGCGCGGCCCTCGACCGCCGCGGTCATGTCGAACTCGGCCTGCAGGTAGAAGTGCGGCGCCGTGGCCTTCGACTCGGCCATCCGGCGGGCGACGGTCTGCTGGAGCCTGGTGAGCTCCACCACCTCGACCTGGCCCTTGGCGGTCTCGGGCTTCTCGGACACACCCGGCGTCGGCCCTGCTGGGGGCGCCGGTGGCGCGGAAGCTGCCGCCGGGGCCGGCGCTGCAGGTTCCGCGGGTGCGGCCACACCCGCGGCGAGAGCCCGCTCGACGTCGGCCTTGACGATCCGCCCGCCTGGCCCTGATCCGCTCAGGCCTGAGAGATCGAACCCGCGATCCCGGGCGATGCGCCTGGCGATCGGTGAGGCCTTCACGCGTCCGTCGCCCCCAACACCGGCTGGGGAAGGAGGCTCAGCGGGGGCAGCGGTGCACCGGGCGGCGTGGCCGGGGGCGGACGCTGAAACAGGCTCCTGCTGTTCGATGGCCGGCTTATCTGCGGTCTCGAGCTCTGAGATGCGGATTCGTCGCCGGCCCTGCCTGTCTGCGACGCGGCCCCGGTCGCGCCGCCCCCGTTACTCCTGACCTCCTCGGCATCCCCGACCCGCGCGATGGGGTCCCCGACCGGCAGCGTGTCGCCCTCCTGCGCCAGGACCTCGACGATGGTCCCGGCGAGATCCGACTCGTAGACCATGTTCGCCTTGTCGGTCTCGATCTCGACCAGCTCGTCGCCGACCGCGACCTCGTCACCGACCGACTTGAGCCAGCGCAGGACGGTCCCCTCCTCCATGGAGTCCGAGAGCCGCGGCATGACGATCTCCGCCATCAGCGGCTCCCCTCCAGCGTCTGGAGCGCGGCGCTGACCACGTGCTCGGCGTGCGGGATCGCCGCCTGCTCCATCCGCTTCGAGTAGGGCATGTGGACATCCGCGCCGGTGACGCGCTCGACCGGCGCGTCCAAGTAGTCGAACGCCTGGCCCTGGATCAGCGCGGCGAGGTTAGCGCCGACACCGCCGTGCGGCCAGCCCTCCTCGACGATCACGGCGCGGTTCGTCTTCTGCACGGACTTCACGATCGTGTCGAGGTCGAGCGGGCGCAGGGTCCTCGGGTCGATCACCTCGGCCTCCACGCCATGCTCTTCGGAGAGCGTGCGCGCCGCCTGCTGTGCCACCTCGACCATCCGCAGGATGCCGACGATCGTCACGTCGGAGCCCTCGCGGCGGACCGCCGCCTCGCCGAAGTTGACGACGCCGTCCCCGTTGTCGGGGACCTCGCCGCGGATGCCGTAGAGCGTCTCGTGCTCGATGAAGATCACGGGGTTGTCGTCGCGGATCGCGGCCTTGAGCAGCCCCTTCCCGTCAGCCGGAGTGGAGGGGCAGGCGACCAGCAGGCCCGGGATCTGGAGAAACAGGGACTCGAAGCTGTGCGAGTGGGTGGGACCGAGCTGGTGGCCGCCGCCGCCGGGCATCCGGATCACCAGCGGCACCCTGACCTGCCCGCCGAACATGTACGGGATCGCGGCGGCGTGGTTGACGATCTGGTCCATCGCCAGCAGCGCGAAGTTGACGGTCATGATCTCGACGATCGGACGGAGGCCTCCCATCGCGGAGCCCACTCCCATCCCGACGATTGAATTCTCCGAGATCGGAGTGTCACGGACCCGCTTCTCGCCGAACTCGTCGAGCAGTCCCTCGGTGACCTTGAAGGAGCCCTGGAACACCGCGACGTCCTCGCCCATCACGAAGACGTCCTCGTCGCGGCGCATCTCCTCCGCCATCGCGTCGCGGAGCGCCTCCCGCATTCGCATCGTCGCCATCAGTGCACGTCCTCCGGCCTGGCGTGTCCGGCTGGTCGCCCTCGGCCTCCCGCAGCTCCTCGTCCTCGGCGTACTCCGCGCCTCGCTCGGCGAGCAGCCGGGCACGCTCGGTCGCGCCCCGCTCCTCCTCCGCCGCGTGCGAGTCCGGCGAGCGCTCGTCGACGCCGTACCAGCCCGGCACCTGGTCGCCGAGCACGTAGAGGTCGTCGTAGAGCGAGTCGAGGGGCGGCTCGGGTGAGTTGTCGGCGAACTCGACGGCTTCCGTGACCGTCCTGTCCGCCTCATCGCGGATTTCCTGGATCTCGTCCTCGGAGAGGACCTTCTCCTCGATCAGGCGCCGGGCGAAGCTCTCGATCGGGTCCTTGCGCTGCCACTCCTCGACCTCCTCCTTCTCGCGGTAGACCTCGGGGTCCGCCGCGGAGTGGCCGCGATAGCGGTAGGTGAAGGCCTCGATCAGGGTCGGCTTGTGGTCCTCCCGGGCCAGGCGGATGTGCTCGGAGACCACCTCCCGGACGGCGAGCACATCCATGCCGTCGACCCGCACCCCGGGTATGCCCATCCCCTCGGCCTTGTGGGAGAGGTCGGGCACCGCCGAGTGCCGCTCGAGCGCCGTCCCCATCCCGTAGAGGTTGTTCTCCACCAGGAAGACGACCGGCA
Organism: uncultured Solirubrobacterales bacterium; assembly: GCA_963695675.1. GTDB lineage: Bacteria > Actinomycetota > Thermoleophilia > Solirubrobacterales > 70-9 > DASUPK01. Next base: position 40,177 of record CAVOGY010000003.1, on the reverse strand, counting down.
GGCTCCAGAGGGCCGCCAGGTTCATGGTCTCGCCGAAATTGCCGGTGTTGGAGGCGCCGTCGCCGAACATGCAGACGGTGACCTCGTCGGTCCCCTTGTAGTCGGAGGCGAGCGCGAGGCCGGCGGCGAGCGGCAGATTGCCGCCGACGATCCCGTAGCCGCCCATGAAGCGGTGCTCGAGATCGAAGATGTGCATCGAGCCGCCGCGCCCGCCCGAGGTGCCGTCGACGCGGCCGAAGAGCTCCGCCATGACCTTTTTCGGATCGGTGCCGCGGGCGATCGCGTGTCCGTGCGTCCGGTAGGTGCCGATCAGGTAGTCGTCTTCGCGCATCACCGAGGTGGTGCCGACGATCGTCGCCTCCTCGCCGATGCCGAGGTGGAGGAAGCCGCCGGCCTTGGCCCGCTGGTACTGGCGCCCGGCCTCCTCCTCGAAGCGGCGAATCAGCACCATCGTGCTGAGCAGCTCGCGGCAGGTGGCCTCGTCCGGCAGCTTCAATTCGGCGGCAGCGCCCTTGCCGTCGGTCGACTGGGACGTCTCGCGTGCGGTCGTGGTCTTGCTCTGGGCCACGAGGCCCAGCCTACTCCCGCCGTAAAGCCGCCACGGGCCCTTTCAGGCTACGGAGGCGGCCTCAGCCGCCTCCTCGAGGCGGTCGTCGCCCCAGAAGAGCTCGTTCCCGACCGCAACCGTGGGAATGCCCTCCACTCCCAGCGCGAGGGCCTCCTCGGTGGCCACGCGGAGCTTGTCCTTGACCGATCGCGTTTCGATCCCCTTGAGAACGGCGTTCGGATGGAGCTCGCAGGCGGCGGCTGCGATCAGCACGTTGTCGACGTCGCTCATGTCCTTGCCGGCGGCGAACACCTGGCGGAAGCAGGCGAGTGAGAAGGAGACGACCCGGCCGGACTCCTTGGCGTAGATCGCGGCCCGTGGAGCGGATTGAGACTGTAGTTGTCCACCGGCCAGCCATCCGGATAGCGGACCTCCGGCAGACCGCGCTCGACCGCCCGCCGCTGGATCTCCGCGAGCCGCTCGGGGTCCGGCCCGTCGGGCCCCATCGACCAGGGAGTCCGGCCGGTCGCCTGCAGCAAATGGCCGAAGGAGATCGGCTGCCACTCGGGCTGCTCGAGCCCGGCCTCGGCGAAGACGCCGCTGATCCGCTCGGCCGCCAGGTACGAGTAGGGGGAGTTGAAGTCGTAGTAGAAGACCGCCTTGGCGTCCGTCATTCCAGGTCCGGGCTCCTCATGCCGACGACCATGTAGTAGATGGCGACCGCGCCATTGATCACAAGTACGGCGGCCGGGCTGATGAAGGCGACGACGAGCGCGATCGCGTAGAAGGGGTTCCCGATCAGGAAGACCACGGTTCTCCGGCGGACGTCGTCGTCGCTCAACTCCACGCCGAGCGCCTGCGCGGTGTCGGGTGATGTAGGTCCAGAGGAAGCCGAACGCGAGACCCATCGCCGTGAACGCCGCGCTGTAGACCACGGCCGCAACCTCTTCATCCGCGCCTGACTTCAGGTGTTCGGCGAGCAGCGCGGTGGAAAACGGGATGAAGACCACCGTCATCAGCAGCAGCAGGTTCAGGTAGAGGACCCCGCGATCGGCGCGCTTCAGGTGATCGAGCACGCCGTGGTGATTCACCCAGATGATCCCGATCACCCAGAAGCTGACGAAGAAGGCGGCGAAGGAAGGCCACTCGTCCTTGAGCTGATGCCAGAGGTCCTCCCCGGTCGGCACGGCGATCTCGATCACCAGCAAGGTGATCGCCACTGCGAAGACCCCGTCGCTGAAGGCCTCCAGTCGGTTCTTGGACATTCCTTAGGCGTGGATCGCCCAGCCGTCGACGGCCCGGGCTCCGTCGAGCACCGCCTCCGACATGGTCGGATGCGGATGGATGATCCTCTGGAGCTCCGGATAGCCGCCTTCGAGCGCCATCACGTTGACGATCTCGCTGATCATGTCGCAGGCGATGTTGCCGACGATGTGGGCGCCCAGGATCTCGCCGTACTCCGGGTCGCCGACGATCTTGACCAGGCCCGCCCGGTCGTCGTAGACCACCGAGGCCCCGGCGCCGCCCAGCTTGAACTTGCCGACCTTGATCTGGCGCCCGGTCTCCTTCGCCTGCTCCTCGGTCATCCCGACGCTCGCCACCTGCGGGTGGCAGAAGGTCGCGCCGGGGACCAGGTCGACGTTGACCGCCTCGGTCGGCGCGCCGGCGGCGACCTCGGCGGCGACGATGCCCTCCTCCTCGGCCTTGTGGGCGAGGGCGGGGCCCCGCACGAGATCGCCGATCGCAAAGATCCCGTCGGCCGAGGTGCGCTGGTACTCGTCGATCTCGATCTGGCCGCGGTCGTTGGTCTTGACGCCGGCCGCATCGAGGTTGAGCGGGTCCGTGTCGGGCCGCCGGCCGCCGGCGATCACCAGGTAGTCCGCTTTCACCTCCTGATCGCCCGCCTTGACCTTGACGCCAGTCTTCTGCTCCTCCACCCCCTCGACCTTGGTGCCGAGCATCACCTCGATGCCGTCCTTCTTGAACTGGCGCTCGACAACCCGCGCCATGTCCTTGTCCTCGAGCGGCAGCAGCTGGTCGAGCATCTCGATCAAGGTCACCTCGACCCCCATGCGGGCGTACGCCGAGGCGATCTCCGAGCCGGACGCGCCGGCGCCGGCGACCACCAGCGCCTTCGGCATCGACTCGAGCGAATAGGCGCCCCAGGTGTCGATCACGCGGTCCGAGAAGTCGATCCCCGGAATCGGCAAGGCGACCGAGCCGGTCGCGAGGATGATCGCCTTCGCCTGGTGCTCGTCGTCGCCGACCTTCACCTTGCCTCCGCCGGCGAGGGATGCCTCCCCGTGGAGGAACTCGACCTTGTTCTTGTTCCAGAGGAACTGGACGCCGTCCTCGAGGGTCGCAGACACCCTGGCGCGACGAGCCTGAAGCGCCGGCCAGTCGATCGAGGCACCGTTCGACTTTATGCCCAGGTCGGCGCCCTCCTCGGTGACGGCGGAGAAGATCCCGGCGGTGTGCAGCACGGTCTTGGCCGGGATGCAGGCGTAGTTGAGACAGCGCCCGCCGGCCTTGTCCCGCTCCACCACGGCGGTCTTCTGCCCGAGCTGGCCGGCGCGAATCGCGGCGACGTAGCCCCCCGGACCCCCTCCGATCACGATCACGTCGTACTCGGCCATCGGGAAACGACTCTATAGGAGGGGATTCGTCGGCTTCCCCCGAGCCCTCTAGTCGGCGCCGGGAGGGGAGGGCATCTGGATCCGCGCCATCGCGCGGATCATGAAGTAGAACAGCGCCGCGGATCCGAGTAGGAGCAGGGTCGTCCCAACCGCCTGGAGCACCGAGGAGACCAGGACCAGGCCGAAGGCGCTGGCGAGCATCATCAGCACGAGCACGGTCTGGAAGCCGAGCACCGCCCAGTAGCGCGCCCGCCACAGGCCTACCGCCATCGCCCAGAGGACGACCGCGAACAGCAGGAGGGGCACCGGTCGTGTGGTGGCGTCCCCGGCGTCCACGCCGGCGATCGAGAGTACGGCCTGGACGCTGATCGCGACGGCCAGCAGGGTCGAGGTGACGGCGGCGACGGTGACCGCGCCGGGTCGCTCCCCCTCTTCCAGCGGCTCGAGCTTGGCCCGCGCCTCGGCGTTTCGCTCCTCGTAGCGGCGCGCCATCCTCTCCTCGAAGGTCTCCGAGCGGCCGCCGCCCCCGTTTTCCTGCGCCTCGGTGGCGGGCGCCGGCTGCGGCTCGACCGGCGCGGCCACGCTCGCACCGGAGCGACGCTTGCGCTTCTGCCGCTCGGCCCGCTTGCGCTCGCGCGCGCCCGTCACTCTGCCGACTCCTCCCGAGCGGCCGGATCGACGGCGTCGAAGAGCGCGGTCGCCGCGGCGCGGGGATCGCTTGCGTCGCGGATCGCGCGCACCACGCAGATGCGTTTCGCGCCCGCCTCGACCACCTGCCCGACGTTGTCAGGATCGATGCCGCCGATGGCGAACCAGGGCTTTGACGCGATCTCGGCGGCCGTTCTGATCAGCTCGAGTCCAGTCGCGGGCCGACCCTCCTTGGTGGGCGTCTCCCAGATCGGGCCGACGCTGATGTAGTCGACGGGAGCGCTCGAGGCGGCCTCGATCTGCTCGCGCGAGTGGGACGAGAGCCCGATGATCGCGTCGGCGCCCATGATCCGGCGGGCCTCGACCGGATCCATGTCGTCCTGGCCGAGGTGGACTCCGTCGGCGCTCAGCTCCCTGGCGAGGTAGGGGTCGTCGTTGACGATGAAAAGAGCGCCGTAGGTGTTCGCGAGGCGCCGAAAGGTCCAGCCGGAGCGCTCGATCACGTTCTTCGGCTGCTCGCGGTCGCGGAGCTCGACGATCCACGCGCCGGACGCCATCGCAGCGTTCAGGATGGCCTCCGGGTGGTCCCCATGCGGACGCGCCTCGCAGACGAAGTAGAGCCTCGCCCAGAGCAGTTTCTGGCGGCGCAGATCGCCGATGGACTCGGGCGGCGCGAGGCGAGGCGGGCCGTGTGCGGCGTCGGTCACTCCACAGGCAGCGTAAATCACGACCAGAATCAAACGGGTGGCTCCTCGGCTTTGCCTCGGAGCCCCCTCGCATCTACGATGGACATGCAACGGGAGCCCACCACGGGCTGAGAGGGCGGCTGAAGCGCCGCCGACCGTCTGAACCTGATCCGGGTAATGCCGGCGCAGGGAGGTTGGAGCGCATCGGTCGCCGGGAAATGATGAGCGACCAGAACACCGGATACGACGCAATCTTCGTCGGTGGCGGCGTGATCGGCCTCGCCTCGGCGTGGCGCGCGGCTGGGCGCGGCGCGCGGGTCTGCGTGCTCGAACGCGACCGGCCCGCGGCCGGCGCGACCGGTGTCGCCGCCGGGATGCTCGCGCCGGTCGGGGAGGCGCTGTGGGGCGAGGAGGAGCTCCTCGCCCTCAACCTCGACTCGCTGCGACGCTGGCCCGCCTTCGCGCGAGAGCTCGAAGCGGAAGCGGAGGTCGAGATCGGCTTTGCGCCGCTCGGCGCACTGCACGTCACGCTGGATCGCGACGAGGCGGAGGAGCTGCGCCGCAAACACGAGTTCCACCGGGACCTCGGACTCGAGTCCGAGTGGCTGCGCGGACGCGAGTGTCGCGACCTGGAGCCGGGACTCGCCACTGCGGTGCGCGCCGGCGCGCACGTGCCCAGCGAGGCCAGCGTGGATCCGACGAGAGTGGTGGCGGCACTGCTCGCGGCACTGGAGGCGCGCGGCGTCGACGTTCACTCCGGAGCCGATGTCGTGCGGGCCGCGCACGCGTCAGGCAGCTGGCGCCTGGACACGGCTGATCGCAGGAGCTTCGGTGGTGAATCGGTGGTGCTGGCGGCCGGCTGCTGGTCTGGGCAGGCGCAGTGGATGCCTGCGGGCACGCCTCCGGTGCGCCCGGTGAAGGGGGAGATCCTGACCCTGCGCGGCTCGGCTGGAGAGCCGGTCTGCGAGCGAATCGTCGCGGGCGAGCGCGTCTACATGGTGCCGAGGGCGGACGGGCGGCTGATCGTCGGCGCGACGGTCGAGGAGCGCGGCTTCGACACTGCCGTCACCGCCGGCGGGATCCACGAGCTCCTTCGCGAGGCCTACCGGCTGATCCCGGAAATCGCCGAGCTCGAGCTGGTGGAGGCCACTGCGGGGCTGCGTCCGGGCACCCCGGACAACGCGCCGTTGATCGGTCCCGGCGCGGAGGAGGGGCTGCTGATCGCCACGGGCCATTTCCGCAACGGCGTGCTGCAGGCGCCGGCGACCGCGGACTGCGTTGCGGCACTGCTCGCTGGTGAGGCGCCTCCGATCGACCTGCAGAGGTTCTCCCCGCAGCGATTCGCGGGTAGGAGCACCACCTCGACGGTGGAGGTCGCATGAACGTCGAGCTGAACGGCGACCCGGTCACGCTGCCCGACGGCGCCTCGGTCGGCGAGGCGATCGAGGCTTCCGGAGCCGCCCGGAGCAGCGCGGCGTTGCGGTGGCCGTGGACGGAGAGGTCGTGCCGCGCAGCGAGTGGGACCGAACCCGGCTGCGCGAGGGGCAGAAGGTGGAGGTCCTCGCCGCCATCCAGGGCGGCGCCGAGGACGGCTTTGAGCTCGGGGGCCGCAGCTGGGGGTCGCGATTGATCGTCGGGACCGGCGGGTTTCGCTCGCTCGATCAGATGGAGCAGGCCCTGATCGCCTCCGGCACCGAGATCGTCACGGTCGCGCTCAGGCGGGTGGACCCGGAGGCGGAGGGGTCGGTGCTGGACGTGATCCGGCGACTCGGCCTGTTCGCCCTCCCGAACACCGCCGGCTGCTACACGGCCGGGACGCGGTTCGCACGGCGAGGCTCGCCAGGGAGGCATTCGAGACCGACTGGGTGAAGCTCGAGGTGATCGGCGACGACCGCACCCTTTTCCCCGATGCCGTGCAGCTGGTCGAGGCGGCCGAGACCCTGGTCGACGACGGCTTCACGGTGCTCCCCTACACCAACGACGATCCGATCCTCGCCCGCCGGCTGGAGGAGGCCGGCTGCGTTGCGGTTATGCCGCTCGGCTCGCCGATCGGGTCGGGAATGGGGATCCGCAACCCGTACAACATCCAGATCATCGCCGAGCGCTCCGGGGTTCCGGTCGTCCTCGATGCCGGGATCGGCACCGCCTCGGATGCAGCCTTGGCGATGGAGCTCGGTTGCGACGCCGTCCTGCTGGCGAGCTCCGTCTCGCGTGCGGAAGACCCCGCCGGGATGGCGACCGCGATGCGCGCCGCGGTCGAGGCCGGCTGGGCCGCCCGCAAGGCCGGGCGCATCCCACGGCGGCTGCACGCCGAGGCGTCGACCCCGATCGAGGGGCGGCCCGAGCTCTCCTAAGGCCGATCCCGCCGGTCTTAGTTTTAGCTGCGCCGCCTGCCCACCAGCCCGTCGATCGCCTCGCCGATCGACCCGAAGACCCAGCCGACGCCGTGCGTCAGGCGGTTGACGATCGAGTCGTCGAGTGGTGCGGACGTCCGATTCGGGTCCGTTCCAAGCTCGACCGCCGCCTCACGGACGGCGTCCAGCTCCCACTCGAGCCGCTCGGCCCATTCCTCACAGAAGCCCGTCATGTCCTGGTCGCCTCGGGCGCGCGCCAGTTCTGCGAGTTGCCGCAGGAGCGTTGTCACGTGTTCGAGGTCCAGGACGGCAGAACGCACGACGAACCCCGTATCAGCACCGCGATCGATGGTCGCCGTCCGCAGGTCGGCGGCCCAAGCCCCCAGTCCTTGCGCCATGGGCCCTCCATAGAGCCCATGGGCCGCCGTTCGGGGTGCGAGCTCCTCGAGCAGGCGCTCGGTCTCGTCCGCGCCCTTTTCGAGACCGGCACCGACAGGTGTCCCCTCCAGCGCCAGCGCCAGCCTTCGCCACCTTCCGATCAGCTGGCGGCAGGCGGCATACAACTCCCTGTAGGCGCGGTGCTCGGCAGGGTGAAGTTTCGTTCGCTCGGTCGCCACGGCAGTCGCATTCTGACCGTGGGCGGCGATTCAGGAGTCGAGGCGCTCGCGTACCCGGCTCAGGTCGCCGACCAGCAGCGCCATCGCGTCGTCCCGGTCCTCCGGATCGGCCCTGAGGATGGCGGATGGATGGAGTGTGGGCACCGCGGTCCGCCCGAGCCTCGACTCGAGGAACTCGCCGTGGTCCTTCATCACCCGCGCCTTGGAGCCGATCACGGCCTTCACCGCCGTCGCGCCGAGACAGACCAGCACCTCCGGGTCGACGACCTCGAGCTCGGCCTCGAGCCACGGCGCGCAAGCCTTGATCTCCTCCGCCTTCGGCGTCTGATGGATCCGCCGCTTGCCCTGCGGCTTCCACTTGAAGTGCTTGACGACGTTGGTGACGTAGGCGTCGCCTCGCTCGATCTTCGCCTGCTCCAGCGCCTGGTCCAGGACCCGGCCGGCGGGGCCCACGAAGGGGTGGCCCTCGATGTCCTCGCGGTCCCCCGGCTGCTCGCCGATCAGCATCAGGCGCGCTCGCTTCAGCCCCTCGCCGAAGACCGTCTGGGTGCCGGTCTCATGAAGGGGACAGGCTTTGCAGTGCGCGGCCGCCTCCCGCAGCGACTTCAGCGTCGCGTGGTCGGGAATCAGCGCCGCCGCGCCACTGGTCTCCTCGCCCGAAAGGGGGAGCTGGCTCACAAGACGGTCCTACCCGGCGTTCAATCGGGGCAGTCGGCCGCCAGGTATGCGAACATACGTTCGATCAGCCTGCCGGGAGTTGCAAGACTGGAGAGAGGATGCGCTGGGATTCACAGAGGGTCGATCGGGAGAGGGGGCGGAGCCTGCCCGGCCTGGATGTCGAGCGGGTCAGGACCTTCGACGCTCCGGAGGCCCTCGGCATCAACTTCCACGAGGTCCGGGCCAAGTCGGCGCTCAACAAGGTGCCCGGCGACTTCCTGCCGTTCAACTACACGGTCAACGCTTTCAGAGGTTGCGCCCATGCCTGTAATTACTGCAGCTCGGGCGACACGCCGATCCTGATGGCGGATGGCCGGGTGAAGCCGATCGCCGAGCTGAAGGTGGGGGATCGGATCTATGGCACTGCTCGGGACAAGAGGTACCGCCGCTACGCCAGCACGGAGGTCCTGGCTCATTGGGAGACCTTCAAGAACGCCTACCGGATCACGCTCGAGGACGGGACCGAGCTCGTTGCGAGTGGCGACCACCGCTTCTGGACCCGGCGCGGCAAGTGGAAGTGCGTAACCGGGTCTCAGCAGGGTCCGCTCCAGCGTTCCCACCTGACGCTGAACGATCAGCTGGCGGGAATCGGGCAGTTCGCGCAGGGTCCGGACACGGACGCACCGATCTACCGCCGCGGCTACCTATGCGGGCTCATCCGCGGGGATGGAAACCTTGCGTCGTACGACTACACCCCCCCTGGTCGGCGGACGCAAAGGGTGCACCGGTTCAGGCTGGCGCTTGCGGACTTCGAGGCGCTCAGGCGGGCTGGGGAATACCTAGCCGATCTGGACATAGATCGGGAGGAGTTCCTGTTCGCGGCCGCATCCGGGTCAACGCGGGAGATCCGTGCAATTCGCGACCAGACCCGCGGGGGGTTCGAGCGGATCAGTGAGGCGATCAGCTGGCCGCGTGGAGTCCCGGAGCTCTGGTGTAGGGGATTCCTCGCAGGAATCTTTGACGCGGAGGGGTGCTACAGCCGCGGCATTCTGCGGATCGCGAACTGCGACCCGGTGATCATCGACTGGACCGCCTGGTCGCTACGGAAGCTGGGTTTCGACTTCGCGATCGAGCCGAGCGGAAGGCCGAACGGTCTTGCGAATGTCCGGCTCCGCGGTGGCCTCCGCGAAGCGATCAGGTTCTTCCACATATGCGATCCGGCTATCACTCGGAAGCGCTCGATCGAGGGAGTGGCGCTAAAGAGCGACGCAAAGCTCGGCGTTGCCTCGATCGAGCCGCTCGGGAAGCGCCAGCTCTTCGACATCACGACGGGCACCGGAGACTTCATCGCCAATGGCGTCGTCAGCCACAACTGCTTCGCTCGCAACACGCACACCTACCTCGACATGAACGCGGGCCGCGACTTCGAGCGCGAGATCGTGGTCAAGGTGAACGTGCCCGAGCTGTTGCGGTCGGAGTTGAGCCGGCCGAGCTGGAAGCGGGAGCTGGTGGCTTTCGGGACGAACACGGATCCGTACCAGTGGGCGGAGGGGAAGTACAAGCTGATGCCACCGATGCTCGAGGCGCTCCGTGACGCTGAGACGCCGACCTCAGTGCTGACGAAATCGTCGCTCGCCGAGCGCGATCTCGATCTCTATCTCGAACTGGCCGAAGTCGCCGACGCGAGCGTCAACTTCTCGGTGCCAACTCTCGACGAGAAGATCTGGCGCGAGACCGAGCCGCATACGCCGCACCCCCGCAAGAGGCTGGAGGCCGTGGCGAAGTTCAACGAGGCGGGGATCCCATCCGGCGTGCTGGTCGCGCCGCTGATGCCTGGCATCAACGACTCGCCCGAGCTGGTCGACGAGATCGTCTCGCTCGCCGGGGAGGCGGGAGCGACCTTCGTCAACGGCATCGCGCTTCATCTGCGCCCGGGGGTGAAGGAAGTCTTCATGTCCTGGCTCTCCGCGGCGCGCCCGGATCTGGTGCCCCGCTACGAGAAGCTCTACGAGGGGCGGGCCTATGCGCCCAACGCCGAGCGCAAGCGGATCGGCGCCCTGGTTCGGGCGCCCAACCGCTCGCGTGACCCGCGCTACCGCCGCCGGGACGAGCTCGCCGCGCGGCGCGCAAGGCGGGCCCGCGAGGCGGAGCAGCCCGAGCCCGCCCAGACGAAGCTCTTCTAGTCGCGCGCGCCCCCGGGCGGAGGGTTCGCTCGGTGATCGCCGGGTAACCGACGCCCGAGAGAGACTTGGGAAGGAGGCAGCCATGCCACCGAGAGGCGTACCTAAGGGCAGCAAATGGGAACGGATGTACGAGCACGTGAAGCAGAGCGAGCGTGGCGAGGGGCGCTCGGAGGAGCGCGCCGAGGAGATCGCGGCTCGGACCGTCAACAAGCAACGCGCCCGAGCCGGCGAGACGCGTGAGGCCTCGAGGACCTCGCGCAGGGACATCTCCTCGCATCGGCGCGGAGGTCTGCGCTCGGGCCACGGGCCCGGCGGCCGGACCTACGAGCAGCTCTACGAGGAGGCGAAGAACCTCGGAATCGAGGGCCGCTCGAAGATGAACAAGCGCCAGCTCGTCGGCGCTGTCGAGGGCAAGAAGAGGAGGAGGCGCTGATGGCCACTCAGAAACAGAGAAGCGCCGCCAGGCGCAACGTCAAGAAGGCGCAGGCAGGCGCCCGGAAGAAGCAGACCCTGAAGAACCTGCCGAGCGGGACGAAGACCGCCCTCGGCAAGGAGGCCAACAAGGTTCGCAAGGGCCAGGCCAAGACCCGTGATCAGCTCAATCGGGAGGCGGCCCGGCTCGACATCCGCGGCCGCTCGAAGATGGGCAAGGACCAGCTCCGGGCCGCGATCAAGCGGCGCGGCGGCAAAGCCGACTAGCCCTTATCCCTATCCCTCGATGCCGGTGGAGTGGTGGGGAGTGCCCACCGGCTTCGATTGGGTCGAGCCGCGCTGGCGCAGGAAGACGGTCAGCGCGACGAACGATCCCACCGCCAGGAACTCGGACTGCCAGTTCTCGAGCGTCGCCTCCCAGAAGTCCGCAGACCCGACGTAGCCGAGCCAGGTGACAGTCGCCTGGTGGTGGTCGACCTGCTGCGCGTTGTACGTGGTCCAGCCGGTCACCGACTGCGCGAACCAGGCTCCGAAGAAGATGATCGACATCACGATCAGCAGCGAGTTGGAGTAGACGAAGGTCTTGATGCCCCGGGGCTTCGCCCAGTCGGGCGATTCCGGGTCCGCGTGGCCGCCGATCCGCTGCTTCTGATCGGACTCGAGCCCCCCTTCGCCGGGCGGCTTTGATTCAGGCGAGCCGCGCTCCACGAGCCAGACCGTGGCGAGCATGAACAGCATGAACTGGAGGTACTCCGACTGCCAGTTCTCCATCACGGCGTTACCGAAGTCCGACGAGACGATGTACCGCCAGAACGTCATCGGCGTTCCGTGATGGGCCACCGCGTCCTCGTTGTGAAGGGTGTGCCCAGCGATCGCCAGGCCGACGAGCGAAGCTAGGAAGATCGCCAGGAAGAAGAGGGAGAGCGAGTGGTCGCGGATGAAGCGGCGCATCGTCCAGCTCAGTTGTGTGTCAGCCCGATGACGGTGTAGAAGACGAGGCCCGTCGCGATCAGGCCGATCCAAGTCCAGAACATGACTCTCATGCCGGGAAGTCCTTCCTCGCTACGAGGGAGTCCTTCCCGCCCGTCGCGTCCCTAATCCGCTCGGGACCGCCTTTTCCACGCGGTTCCTGGCATTTCCCCCAATCGGGTAGGGAATTAGGAGGTTTTTGATCTAAAAAATCAAGAATCTGCTACGGTCCGCGCCGCTTGTCAACGAAATCAATAAAGAAAGGCCACAAGGAACCTCTATGAGCAAGGGAAAGAAGCGCCAGCCGGGGCGCCTCGCCATCCGCGTGGGAATCGCCGTGGTCGCTCTCGGAGCGACGCTTGGGATCGCCGCATGCGGTGGGGGCAGTGGGAGCACCTTGAACCTGGTTGCGTACTCGACTCCGCAGCAGGTCTACGAGGACAAGCTCGAGCCTGCCTTCAAGGACACGTCCGACGGCAAGGACGTCGATTTCTCGAACTCGTTTGGCTCCTCGGGCGATCAGAGCCGCGCGGTCGAGGCGGGCCAGCCCGCCGACGTGGTCGAGTTCTCACTCGAGCCCGACATGACACGGCTCGTCGATGCGGGCATCGTCGCCTCCGACTGGAACCAGAACCAGTACAAGGGCATCGTCACCAACTCGGTCGTGACCCTGATGGTCCGGCCGGGCAACCCGAAGCACATCACCAGCTTCGACGACCTCGCCAACAGCGACGTCGACGTGATCGACCCGAACCCGGCCACCTCCGGCGGAGCCCGCTGGAACATCATGGCCATCTACGGGTCTCAGATCGCGGAGGGCAAGTCCCCGGCCCAGGCCCAGGACTTCGTCAAGCAGGTCCTCGCCAACACCTCCGTCCAGGACTCCAGCGCGCGTGACTCGCTGCAGACGTTCTCCAGCGGCAAGGGCGACGTCCTGGTCGGCTACGAGAACGAGGCGATCCAGGCGAAGGCGGAGGGCATCGACCTCGAGTACGTCACGCCCGACAGCACGATCCTGATCGAGAACCCGATCGCGGTCACCAAGGATGCGCCGTCGGAAGCCCAGAAGTTCCTGGACTTCCTGTACACGGACCAGGGCCAGCAGGACTTCGCCGACGCGGGCTATCGCCCGGTCGTGAAGTCCGTGGCCGACAAGAACGCCAGCAAGTTCCCGACGCCGTCGGGCCTGTTCACCATTGCCGAGTTCGGTGGGTGGAGCAAGGTTTCCGATCCGTTCTTCGGGGACAACGGCTGGGTGATCCAGGCCGAGAAGGACCTCGGCAACCCGACCAGCTAGCCGTCAGGAGCGAGCCGCCGACATGGCATCAGCCGACACCGCTGTAGCCAGGCCGCCGAGGGCGGGCCTTCGGGTCCCCCTCGGCGGTGCGGTTCTCGCTCGCGGAACCGCGACGCTATGGATCAGCCTCATCGTGCTGCTGCCTCTGGCGGCGGTGTTCACGCGTGCGTTCGACGACGGCCTCGGTCACTTCTGGGATGCGATCACCGACAAGGAGGCCGTCGCGGCGATCAAGCTGACGTTGATCTCCTCGCTGATCGTCGTGGTGATCAATGCGGTGATGGGCACGCTGATCGCCTGGGTGCTGGTCCGCGACGAATTCCGCGGCAAGAGGCTCCTCAACTCGATCATCGACCTGCCCTTCGCGCTACCCACGATCGTCGCCAGCCTCACGCTGCTCGCCCTCTACGGCCCGAACTCACCGATCGGCGTTCACGCCGCCTACACGAGGGTGGCGGTCGTGATGGCCCTGCTGTTCGTGACGCTGCCGTTCGTGGTGCGCTCGGTGCAGCCGGTGCTGCTCGAGGTCGATCGGGAGATGGAGGAGGCCGCCGCGTCGCTCGGTGCCCCCAACCACCGCATCTTCCGCAGCATCATCCTGCCCAACCTGGGGCCGGCGATCATCGCCGGGGTCGCGCTGGCCTTCGCCCGCGCGATCGGCGAGTTCGGCTCCCTCGTCCTGCTGACGGGGAACATCCCCTTCAAGACCCAGGCCGCTTCGGTCTACATCTTCGGCCGGGTGCAGACCAACGACCTGTCGGGGGCCGCTGCCGTGTCGGTGCTGCTGCTCGGCATCTCGGTGGCGCTGCTTTTCGCGCTGAACCTGTTCGCCAGCTGGAGGTCGAGGCATGAGCGCGCTTAGCTTGCGATCCCGGCTCGGGCTGCGCTCGATCGCGCTGTTCTACCTCGCAGCGCTGCTGATCGTGCCCGTGGGAATGATCTTCTACCGGACCTTCGAGCACGGGCTGAGCCAGCCGATCGACGCCGTCACCAGTGCGGACGGCCTCCACGCCTTCTGGCTGACCATCGTCTGTGTTGGGATCGCGGTCCCGCTCAACACCATCTTCGGCGTGATCACCGCCCTGGTGCTGGTGCGCCAGAACTTCCGCGGCAGGGCACTCCTGAACGCGGCGATCGACCTGCCATTCGCGATCTCTCCTGTGGTGATCGGACTGGCGCTCTTCCTGGTCTATGCCCCGCGCAACAGCTGGTTCGGGGAGTCGCTCGCCCAGAACGGGATCCAGATCATCTTCTCCCTCCCAGGCATGATCCTGGCGACGATCTTCGTCTCGCTGCCCTTCGTGGTACGCGAGGTGATGCCGGTGCTCCAGGAGATCGGCACCGACCAGGAGGAGGCGGCGGAAACCCTGGGAGCCACGCCGTGGCAGACATTCTGGCGCGTGACCCTGCCCGCAATCAGGTGGGGCGTCACCTACGGAGTCGTTCTGGCCACGGCCCGAGCACTGGGGGAGTTCGGCGCGGTCAGCGTGGTGGCGGGGAACGTCTCGGGAAGCGGCGGGACACAGACCCTGCCGCTCTTCGTCAAGGACCAATTCGACAGCTTCAGCCTCGCCGGCGCCTACGCGGCGGCCCTCGTTTTGGCGCTCATCGCGATTGCCGTCCTTTTCAGCATGAGCTTCCTCCAGAAGCGGTCGGCGCGGAGCGTCGACGCCGACGAGGAGGACCACGATCTGCCCGGCCCGGGCGTGTTCGTCCCACAGCCCATCCAAAAGGAGGCCTGAGATGGCCATCTCTGTCAAGAACGTGACCAAGCGGTTCGGCGACTTCGTCGCCCTCGATGACGTCTCGATCAACGTGCCGGACGGCGGCCTCACGGCCCTCCTGGGCCCAAGCGGCAGCGGCAAGTCCACCCTGCTCCGGGTCATTGCTGGGCTGGAACAGCCCGATACCGGTCAGGTGATGATCTCGGGGGAGGACAACACCGAGACCCGGGTGCAGGACCGGAACGTCGGCTTCGTCTTCCAGCACTACGCCGCCTTCAAGCACATGACCGTGTTCGACAACATCGCGTTCGGCCTGCGGATCCGGGGCGAGGGAACCGGGACGATCCGTGAGCGGGTCGGCAAGCTGATCGACCTTGTCCACCTGCGCGGGTTCGAGCGGCGCTTCCCGAACCAGCTCTCGGGCGGACAGCGGCAGCGCATGGCGCTGGCCAGGGCGCTGGCCGTCGAGCCCCGCGTGCTACTGCTCGATGAGCCCTTCGGCGCGCTCGATGCCAAGGTGCGGCAGGAGCTGCGAACCTGGCTGCGCCGCCTCCACGACGACGTGCACGTGACGACGATCTTCGTCACCCACGACCAGGAGGAGGCGATGGACGTGGCCGAGCAGATCATCGTCATGAACGACGGCAGGGTCGAGCAGTCAGGCGGCCCGCGCGATCTCTACGAGAACCCCGCCTCGGAGTTCGTGATGAGCTTCGTCGGGCCGGCGCACAGGCTCGGAGAAGCCTGGGTGCGCCCCCACGACATCGAGATCCGTCACGAGCCGAACGGCAGGACCATCGAGGCGATGGTGGATCGGATCGTCCACCTCGGCTTCGAGGTGAGGGTCGAACTGACGCTGCCCGAGGGGGAGAACTTCTCGGTGCAGCTGACGCGCGACGAGGTCGACCAACTCGAGCTTGCCGAGGGGCAGATCGTCTTCGTGCGGCCGCGCTCGACGCGGGTGTTCAGGCCCGACGGCGGGCCGCCGAAGGTGACCAGCGAGCCGGAGGTGCTCTAGAGGGCGGTTGCGATGAGTTGAGCGAGTCGGCGAGCCTCCACCGGGTCGCGTCGCCGAGGACGACGGCTAGCGCGCACTCCAGGCTTCCGCCGGCTCGCTCAGCTCACGGACCGCCTCCGGCAGCTCCCCGCCGACGACGTCGGCGAGGGAGGTGTCCTCCATCACCGCGCGCAGGTTGGCGCGGACGGCGATCCAGACCTTCTGCAGGGGGACCGCCTCGCCCTTGTACTCGAGTGTCTCGGGCCCCTGGCCCGCGGACGCTCGCGAGCGGGCCCTCGACCGCCCGCACGATGTCGGCGATGCTGACCTCCTCGGCGGGCTTTGGCCAGCCAGTAGCCGCCCTGAGCGCCGCGGCGGCTGGCGACGATGCCGGTGTGCTTGAGCTCGCCCAGGATGTTCTCGAGGAACTTGAGGGGGATGTCCTGGGCCTCGGCGATCGCCTCGCCCTTGATCGGCTCGCCCCCTACCGCCGCCAGCTCCAACGCGGCCCGCACCGCGTAATCGACCTTCGCCGAGATCCTCATGCCACTTCGGGACTCTAGTGCTCACGGAAGGGGCGCCTAGACTTACCCCGCCCCCTTAAGTCAACCGGCAAGACGGCGAGACTTTTAATCTCGTAGTCCGGGTTCGAGTCCCGGAGGGGGCACTTCCTTTACGATTTGCAGGCCTTTTTGTTCGCCTCTCCTGCTTGGGTTTTACTGTGCCAAGGGACAGGAGAATCGACAAGAATCTCGCGGCGCCAGTCCCGTTGGTCGGGAAGCGAGGTCGTCCGCCCGATCCCAGACGAAAACGGCCGGTCCAGCAACGGCGGTGCGAGCGCCATGGCTTGACCGAGTTCGCCCAGTACGGCTCCGGGCGGAAGCGCGGTTTTCAATGGCGCTGTAAGCGATGCGTCGGTGAGGCGGTCACACGACGCAAGCAGAAACTCAAGCGAATACTTGTCGAAGAGGCCGGAGGTTGCTGTGCCGTTTGCGGATACAGCAGGTGCATTATCAACCTGACGTTCCATCACGTTGATCCAAAGGAGAAGCGATTCCCAATGACCATGGCAATCGGCAGGTCGATCGCGACCTTCCGCGACGAGGCCAAAAAGTGCGTACTCGTCTGCGCCAACTGCCACGGGGAAATCGAAGCCGGCCTGCTCAAGAGCCCACCTGCAGGCGCAAGTTTCAGGGGCGTGGCCTGAGAGCCGCAAGTTCAGGGGCGCGGCCTGAGAGCCGCCTATCGACCCCTACACGCTGTGGTGCGGCTTGGCGTCAGGCGAGATACTCCCGGGGTGGCCTCGCGCAGCGATCTGATCCGCCGCATCTACGGCTTCGACTGGGCGACGGTCGGCAGCCGCCGAAAGGGCTTCACGGAGCTCAGGGAGGTGGTCGCCCCGGACTTCGAGTCACGCCTCTCCCGCGAGCTCGGCGACCGGGTTCTCTCGGGAGTGGAGGGCCTCGAGATGTTTGTCGAGGCCCTCCAGCAGGACTTCTCGGCGTTCCACTACGACGCCGACCAGTTCGTCGAGGTCGGCGATGACGGCGTGCTGGTCCTGGGCAGGATCTTCGCCAAGGCGCGGGCTACCGGAATGCCGCTATCCGGCGAATTCGGTCACATCTGGACCGTCCGCGACGGCCTGGCGGCGCGGGTCGAGGCACACCGCGACCGCGAGGACGCCCGCAAGGCGGCGGGCGCCGCCTGACGCGCATCAGCCCAAGGCCCCTGCCGCCGGAAGACCCACCCTAGGCGCCGTCCCCTAACGGCGCACGTCTTCCGGCTCTCCTCCCTATCTCCCCGGTGTCCTCCCTATCTCCCCGTTCGGGCCCGGCTCCCCGTTCTGATGGTGCCTTGCCTTCACGGGCCGATCAGATCACCCGGGGGCCCCCAGTTGTGTGCCACTGATCACGGGGGTGAGCGGTGTCACAAAGACGGCCTTTCTCAGCCGCCGGATGGATGCACCTAGTGCCGGAAGTGGCGCCGCTTGGTGAACACCATGGCGACGCCTGCCGCGTCGCACGCCTCGATCACCTCGGCGTCGCGCTTCGAGCCACCCGGCTGGATCACCGCGGTCGCACCGATGTCGATCGCCGCCTGCGGACCATCGGCGAACGGGAAGAAGGCATCCGATGCGATCACCGAGCCGGCCAGCAGTGGCTCGGCGTCCGGACCGCGCGCCTCCCTCGCCTTCTCGATCGCCAACCGCACCGAGTCGACCCGGCTCATCTGCCCGGCACCGATCCCCAGCGTCGCCCGGTCACGAGCCAGCACGATCGCGTTCGAGCGCACGTGCCGCGCCACCTTCCAGGCGAAGAGCAGGTCCTCCCACTGCTCCTCGGTCGGCTCCGCCTTCGTCACCACCTCCATCAGTTCGCGCGGCTCCGGCGTCCCATCCGGGTCCTGCACGAGGATCCCTCCGCGCACCCGCTTGATGTCGGGCTCGATCTGGTGCGCGCGCCGCTCGCTGTCCTCGAAGATCCGAATTCCCTCCTTCTGCTGCAGCACCTCGAGCGCGTCATCCGCGTACCCCGGGGCGATCAGCACCTCTATGAACTGCTCGTGCAGCCGCTCGGCGAGCGCTTTCTCGACCGGCCGGTTGAGCGCGATCACCCCCCCGAAGGCGGAGATCGGATCGCACGCAAAGGCCGCCTCATACGCCGGGCCGATCTCCTCCGCTTCGGCCACCCCACACGGGTTGTTGTGCTTGACGATCACGCAGCCCGGCTCCTCCAGGTCCGCGAGCAGGGTACGCGCCGAATTGAGGTCGAGCACGTTGTTGAAGGAGAGCGGCTTGCCATGCAGCTTGGCCACCCGCGAGAGCACGTGCGATCGCACCCTCGGCTCGACGTAGAGCGCCGCGCGCTGGTGCGGGTTCTCCCCATACGAGAGATCGAGCTCCTTCTCCCAGGCGGTCACCCAGTAGGTCGGCAGCTGCTCGTAGCGCCGAGCAAACCAGCGGCTGATCGCCGCGTCGTAGCGTGCCGTGTACGCGAACGCCTCATTGGCCAGCCAGTGCCTGGTCGCCGCGGACAGCTCACCGGTCTCCTCCAGCTCGTCGAGTACAGCGTCGTAGCTCTCCGGGCGAACGACCACGGCCACGAAGCGGTGATTCTTCGCCGCGGCCCTGATCATCGTCGGCCCCCCGACGTCGATGTTCTCGATCGCCTCCTCCTCCGGCACGTCGCGTCGGGCGACGGTTTGCTCGAACGGATAGAGGTTGACGCAGACCAGATCGATCGGCTCGATCTCGTGTTCCCGCAGCGTCTCGGAGTGCTCCGCGTTGTCGCGCACCGCGAGCAGCGCCGCGTGCAGATGCGGATGGAGCGTCTTCACCCGCCCGTCCAGGATCTCCGGGAACCCCGTCAGGTCCTCCACAGGGCGCGCGTCTAGCCCCGCCTCCCGGAGCACCGACAGAGTCCCCCCGGTCGAGATCACCTCGACCCCGAGCTTCGCCAGCCCAGCAGCGAACTCCGCCACACCGGTCTTGTCGGCGACCGAGATCAGCGCCCTGCGAACGGGCAGCGACTCGCCGATCGGCTCCGGGGTGGTCTCGGGAGATGGAGTCGACACGGATCGCGAGTCTAAGGGGGGTCGGCGGCGGCCCGCCGCGGTCCTCAGCCGTCCTCCGCCGGGTCGATGTGGACGAGCCGCGGATTCTCCTCGTCGATCCTGACGCGGCCCGCCGCGATCAGCCGGATCGTCTCCGGCAGCAGCGCGTGCTCGGTCGCGTGGATCACCTTCTCGGTCTCGTCCCAATCGCGACCGGGCGCGATCGGCACGGGCCGCTGCAGGATGATCGGCCCCGAATCCACCCCCTCGTCGACGAAGTGGACCGTCACGCCGGTGATCTTGGAGCCATGGTCGATCGCCTGCTGCACCGCGTCGATGCCGGGGAAGGCGGGGAGCAGAGCGGGATGGACGTTGATCATCCGGTTTCGGAAACGGCCGACGAACTCGGGCGAGAGCAGTTGCATATAGCCGGCGAGCACGACCAGGTCGGCTGCCCGCTCCTCGACCCAGTCGCCCAAAGCGGCATCGCGCGCGCCGCGATCCTCATACTCGGCCGACGGGAAGACCGCGGTCTCCACCGCCGCCTTCCGGGCTCGCTCGAGCGCCATCGCGTCCGGCTTGTCGGAGGCAACCCCGACCACCTCGATCCCCTCGTCCCCGCGGTGCAGCTGATCGAGGATCGCCTGGAGATTCGTGCCGCTCCCGGAGGCGAGAACCACGATGCGGAAGGCGCTCACGCGCGGATCCTGCCGCATCCCCGAACCGGCGACTCAGCGGCTGGCGGGGACGGCAGCGATGTCCTCGAGGGCGAACTTGCCGTTGGCCGTCTCGGGATCGCCGAGCGGATACTCGCCCGTGAAGCACGCATCGCAGTGCTTCTCCCTGGGCGTGCCGACCGCCTCATAAACGGCGTCCATTGAGAGATACGCGAGCGAATCCGCGCCGAGCTCGGCGGCGACCTCCTCGACCGTTCGATCGTGAGCGATCATCTCCTCGCGGGTCGACATGTCGATCCCGTAGTGGCAGGGATGGCGGATCGGCGGCGCGGAGATTCGCAGGTGCACCTCCCTCGCCCCGGCGTCCTTGAGCATCGCGACGATCTGCCGGGTGGTATTGCCGCGCACGATCGAGTCGTCGACGACGACCACCCGCTTGCCCGCCACGATCTCGGGCAGCGGGTTGAACTTCATCCGCAGGCCGTGCTTGCGCAGCTCCTGCCCCGGCTGGATGAAGGTCCGCGCCACATAGCGGTTCTTGATCAGCCCGTCGTCCTTGGCCAGCCCGGCGGCGCGCGCGAACCCATTCGCCATCGGATTACCCGAGTCCGGAACCGAGATCACCAGGTCGGCGTCCACCGGCGCCTCCGCGGCGAGCAGCTCGCCCATCCTGCCGCGGACCTCCTGCAGCACGCGGTTCTCGAGCCGGGAGTCTGGCCGTGAGAAGTAGATGTGCTCGAAGACGCAGTGCGCCGGGCGCTCCCCCTGGATCACCGGCTTCATCTCGAGGCCGCCCGCGGTCAGCGAGACCATCTCGCCCGGCTGCACCTCGCGGATCATCTGCGCGCCGATGATGTCGAAGGCGCAGCTCTCGGAGGCGACCACGAAGCACTCGGGGAAGCCGTCGCCGGCCTTGATCTTCCCCAGGGCCAGGGGCCGCACCCCATGCGGGTCGCGGAAGGCGACCACGGCGTGCTTCGTCATCACCACCGTCGAGTAGGCCCCCTCGAGCCGCGGCATCACCTTGGCGACCGCGTCTTCGATCCACTCGTCCCCCTCCCCGGCCGTGCGGGAGAGCAGCGCGGCCATGATCTCCGAGTCCGAGGTGCCGCGCAGATGCAGACCGGCCTCGGTCAGCTCGTTGTAGAGCTCGACCGCGTTGGTCAGGTTGCCGTTGTGCGCCAGGGCCAGCTCGCGGCCGTCGTCTCGCCAGACCGGCTGCGCGTTCTCCCACGCACCGCCGCCGGTGGTCGAGTAGCGAACATGCCCGATCGCCATGTCCCCGGACAGCGCTCGCAGCTTCTCCTCGTCGAAGACCTGGGAGACGAGCCCGAGCTCGCGCAGCGTGGTGATGTGGCCCCCCTCACAGCTGGCGATGCCGGCCGACTCCTGTCCGCGGTGCTGGAGCGCATAGAGACCGAAGTAGGCGAAGCGTGCGACGTCGCGGCCGGGAGCGTATACGCCGAACACCCCGCACTCATCGCGCGGGCCATCGCGATCGGGAACGTCGAAACGCACGTCGGTCAAGTCTGTGGGAGGTATCTCAACCTCTTGGAGATCGAAGAGCCGGGGCAGGACTTCAGCCCCGCACAGGGAGGGTAGCAGCGAGCACGGCGTGGCCCGGAAGCCTCGGCCACCCAAAATGCGGTGATTTGCAGGGCCGGAGATGGCGACCCCGCCCGGCCCTACTTCTTCTTGCGCTGCTTGACCAGGGTGA
Source organism: uncultured Solirubrobacterales bacterium (assembly GCA_963695675.1). GTDB lineage: Bacteria > Actinomycetota > Thermoleophilia > Solirubrobacterales > 70-9 > DASUPK01. The sequence goes on along the minus strand of CAVOGY010000003.1, from coordinate 18,484 downwards.
TCGTCACCGGCTCGGAGTTCGGCACCCCGGCTACCCCGGCCGGCACGAAGTCGACGAAGACCGTCACCTTCACCTTGCTGGGTCTGTCTCAGAGCGTCTCCGCGAGCAAGCCCCAAGCCCGCTTGGCGTCGGCGAGCGCAACGGAGAGGTCCTGCTCCGCGGCGGAGATCGAGAGGCGATCCCCAGCGGCGACGCCGAGGTCGATCGCGTCGACGCCGGCGTGCTCGGCGGCCCGGAGAACCTCGGCGGCTGGCGCTTCCGCCACAGCGAGGATCACGCCGCCCGGGCCCTCGCCGAACAGGCACGTCTCCCCGGAGCCCCCACGCAGCTCGACGAGCGGATCTAGGTCGGCATCGACTCCGACTCCGCCGGCGATCGCCATCTCGGCAAGCGCGCAGGCGAGCCCGCCGTCGCTGACGTCGTGTGCGGCGGACACCAGGCCGTCGCGGACGAGCTGCCGCACGAAGGACAGCGCCTCGGCGACCGCCCCAACCTCAGGCTGCGGCAGCCCCGCGTCGAGCTCGCCGCGCTGCTTGGCGAGCTCCGAGCCCGCCAGCGATGGGGCGAAGGGCCCGATCAGGATCAGCCGGTCCCCCTCCAGCGGTGCGATTCCGGGCGCGTGCGCCGGATCGGGCAGCTCGCCGACCATGCCGACCACCGGGGTTGGATAGATCGGACCGTGCTCGGTCTCGTTGTAGAGCGAGACGTTTCCGCCGACGACCGGCACCCGCAGGCCCAGGCAGGCATCCGCCAGCCCGAGCACCGCCCGGTCGAGCTGCCAGGCGACGGCCGCTCTCTCCGGGTTGCCGAAGTTGAGGCAGTTCGTCAGCCCGAGCGGCTCGGCCCCGACACAGGCGAGGTTCTGGGCGCACTCGAGCACCGCCTCGACCGTCCCGGCGTAGGGGTCGCAGGCGACCCGTCGTCCGTTGCCGTCGATCGCCACGGCGATCGCCCGGCCGGACTCGGGCAGCGCCAAGACCGCGGCGTCGGCCGCCTCCGGCCGCCGCACCGTCCGCGAGCCGACGACGGAGTCGTACTGCTCGAACGCCCAGCGCTTCGAGGCGACGTTCGGGGAGGAGAGCAGGGCGCAGAGCACCGCCGAGGGGTCGCTGGGATCAGCCGAGCGCCCGGCGCTCAGGGCCACCTGCTCCTCGAGCGTCGCCGCGTTGCCATACATCCAGCCCCCGGGCTCCTCCGGCTCGAGGTCATAGAGCGGGCACTCGTCGACCAGCGCGGCGACCGGGACGTCGCCGACCTCGATCCCGTCGTCGAGGACACGCAGGTGCCCGGTGTCGGTGATCTCGCCGATGGCCGCGACTCCCGTCTGCCAGCGCTCGCAGGTCGCGACCACTTCTTCCAGCCGCCTGGGCTGCACCACGGCCAGCATCCGCTCCTGCGACTCCGAGATCATCACCTCGAAGGGCTCCAGGTCCGGCTCGCGCAACGGCACCCGCGCAACGTCGATGTCGATGCCGACCCCGCCTTTCGACGCCATCTCGCCCGCCGAGGAGGTCAGGCCGGCGGCGCCGAGGTCCTGGAGGGAGAGGAGCAGGCCCCGCCCGAGCAGCTCGAGGCAGCACTCGAGCAGCTTCGACTCCTCGAACGGGTCGCCGATCTGGACGCTGGGTCGCTTGCTGTCATCGCCGGCCTCGAGCTCCGCGGAGGCCAGGACGGAGGCGCCGCCGATTCCGTCGCGCCCCGTGGAGGCGCCGATGATCACGACCAGGTTGCCGGGGCCGGCGGCGGCCGAGCGGATCATCTCGTCGGTCCGCGCAAGGCCGACGCACATCGCGTTGACGAGGCAGTTGTGTTCGTACGGCGGCTCGAAGTAGACCTCGCCGCCGACCGTGGGCACCCCGATCGAGTTGCCGTAGTGGCCGATGCCCGCGACCGCGCCCTCGAACAGGTAGCGGGAGCGCTCGGACGAGAGCTCGCCGAAGCGCAGCGAGTCGAGCACGGCGATCGGCCGCGCGCCGATCGCGAATACGTCCCGGAGGATGCCGCCGACGCCGGTGGCCGCCCCCTGGAACGGTTCGACCGCGCTCGGGTGGTTATGGGACTCGACCTTGAAGGCAATGGCGTGTCCGCCGCCGACGTCCACCGCCCCCGCGTTCTCGCCCGGTCCCATCACCACCCGCTCGCCCTCGGTGGGCAGCCGACTGAGCAGCTTGCGCGAGTGCTTGTAGGCGCAGTGCTCCGACCAGAGCAGCGAGAACATCGCCAGCTCGACGTCGTTCGGATCCCGGCCGAGCAGCTCCGTGATCCGCTCGTACTCGAAGTCGGTGAGCCCGAGCTCGCGGTGTCGGCTCTCGGAGACCTCGGCGCTCACGCCGCGGCGGCCTGCGGGGCCGCAACGAGAGCGCCGAACAGGGCGAGGCCATCGTCGGAGCCGGTGAGGGGATCGACCGCGTGCTCTGGGTGAGGCATCAGGCCGAGAACGTTGCCGGCCTCGTTGACGACACCCGCGATGTCACGAGCGCTGCCGTTCGGATTCTCGCCCGGGGCATAGCGAAAGGCGATCTGTCCGTTGCTCTTCATTCGATCGAGCTGCTCATCCGGCGCAAAGTAACGGCCGCTCATGTGCTTGATCGGGATCGAGAGCGGGTCGCCCGAACTGAACTCCGCACCGAACGGGCCCCTGAAATCCTCGGCGATCAGCCCGACCTGGCGGCAGATGAAGCGCAGCCCCTCGTTGGGCAGCAGCGCGCCGGGGAGCAGACCCGCCTCGCAGAGCACCTGGAAGCCGTTGCAGATCCCCAGCACGGGGCCGCCCTCGCTCGCGAAGCGCGCCACCGCCTCCATCGCCGGGGAGAACCGCGCGATCGCCCCGGCGCGCAGGTAATCGCCGTAGGAGAAGCCGCCCGGCACGATCACTCCTTCGACTCCGATCAGGTCGGTCTCCTCGTGCCAGACCAGCCTGCCCTCACCGACCCGCTGGACGGCGCCCAGCGCGTCGCGCTCGTCGCACGAGCCTGGGAACTGGATCACGCCGATCATCGATCGATCTCCACCTCGTAGTCCTCGATGAGAGGGTTTGCCAGCAGCTTCTCGCAGAGCGCATCGAGCTTCTCCGGATCGTCCGTCTCGAGCTCGACCAGACGGCCGACCCTCACCTCGTGCACGCCCTCGAAACCGAGCGCGGGCAGTGCCCGTTCCACGGCCTTCCCCTGGGGATCGAGGATGCCTTCCTTCGGCCTGATCAGGACCTTGGCCTTCACTCACTCAGCGTAACGGCGCGCCAGACGGCTTCCGCCAGAAAACGGGTCGCGCTTACGCGCGCCCTCCCGTCAGCCTCTCGTAAGCCTCGACGTACTTGGCCCGGGTGTTCTCGACCACCTCGTCCGGCAGCTCGGGCCCAGGCGGGGTGTGATCCCAGCCGATCGAGTCCGCATAGTCGCGGACGTACTGCTTGTCGAACGAGGCCTGCGGACGGCCGGGCTCATAGTCGTCTGACGGCCAGAACCGCGATGAGTCGGGCGTCAGGATCTCGTCGCCCAGGACGACCTCGGCGCCGGGCGTCCTGCCGAACTCGAACTTGGTGTCCGCGACGATGATCCCGCGCTCGGCCGCGTGCTCGGCCGCTCTCCGGTAGATCTCGACCGAGACCCGGCGGAGCTCCTCCATCAGTGGCCGGTCGCCGATGATCTCGGCTGCGCGATCGAAGTCGATGTTCTCGTCGTGCTCTCCCAGCTCGGCCTTGGTGGCAGGGGTGAAGATCGGTTCGGGCAGCTTCTCGGACTCGCTCAAGCCGCCCGGCAGCTGGATTCCGCAGATCGCTCCCGTGTCCCGGTACTCCCGCCAGCCGGAGCCCGACAGATACCCCCGGACGACGCACTCGATCGGGTACATGTCGAGCTTGCGGACGCGCATGCCACGCCCGGCGGCCTCTGCCGGTACCTCCTCCGAGATGAAGTGGTTGGGCACGATGTCGCCGGTGAGCTCGAACCAGAAGAGCGACATCTGGGTGAGCACCTTGCCCTTGTCGGGGATCTCCGTCGGCAGGATCACGTCGTAGACCGAGATCCGGTCCGAGGCGACCATGATCAGCTCGTCGCCGTCCTCGTAGATCTCGCGGACCTTGCCCGAGCCGTGGAGCTTCAGGTCGGCGAGCGAGGTCGTCAACCTCCGCCGGCCTCCGGCTGATATGCGGGATGGGCCTTCGCCCAGTCGACGATCCTGCCCGATCCGACGACGGTCTTCCCCTCATCCAGCACCAGGACCGGCAGGTTGATCTGCCCGGTCAACCGCCGGACCTCCTCGCGGCCCTTCTGCCTCTGACCCCAGGTCCAGGGTGCGAGTCGATAGCCGGGGAGGTCGCGGATCTCGTACTCATAGCCGGCCTGGTCGAGCGCCTTGGCGGCCCGGCCGCATGGGTGCCCCAGGGAGCTAAGCGCCTTCTTCTGGGCGCAGGTGTAGAGGATCACGGCGCAAGCCTATCCAGGCGGGCGATCACCCCGGGCACGTGCTCGAGATAGGCGTCGTAATCGAACACCGCGTCGAGGTCGAGCTGCGGCGCGGCCGCCCCGATCAGCTCGCGGAAGCTCGTTCCCTCGTCCCAGGCCCGTTGCGCCGCCTCCTGGACCAGCCGGTAGGCGTCGTCGCGGGTCATCCCGGACTCGACCAGCGCGGTCAGGGCACGCTGGCTGAACAGGGCGCCATGGGTGAGCTCGATGTTCTGGCGCATTCGGTCGGTGTGCACCGTCATGCCCTCGACGATCCGGGTGGCGACGTGATGCATGTAGTCGAGGGCGATCGTCGCGTCCGGCAGGACCACGCGCTCCGCCCCGGAGTGGGAGATGTCCCTCTCGTGCCAGAGGGCGATGTTCTCCAGCCCAACCTGGGAGTACCCGCGCAGCACCCGCGCCAGCCCGCAGAGCCGCTCGGCGAGGATCGGGTTGCGCTTGTGGGGCATCGCCGAGGATCCCTTCTGGCCCGTCCCGAACGGCTCCTCCACCTCGCGCACCTCGGTCCTCTGCAGGTTGCGGATCTCGGTGGCGAAGCGCTCGAGGCCACCTCCGGCGATCGCGATCCGTGCCAGGACCACCGAGTGGCGGTCGCGGGGGACGACCTGCGTGGAGACGTCCTCACGCGCCAGGCCGAGCGCGTCCATCACCCTCGCCTCGACAGCCGGCGGGACGGATGCGTACGTCCCGACGGCCCCCGAGAGCTTGCCGACGGCCACCTGCTCGAAGGCGCCGGCGAGGCGCTCGAGATTGCGGTCGGCCTCGAAGGCGAAGCTCGCGAGCCTCAGCCCGAAGGTGGTCGGCTCGGCATGGACACCGTGGGTCCGCCCGACGCAGAGCGTCTCGGCGAACTCTCGGGCCCTCGCCACCAGTGCGTCGCGGTACGCCCTGGCTCCCCGCAGGATGATCTCCCCCGCCTCCCTGAGCTGGAGGGCGAGGGCGGTGTCGAGGACGTCCGACGAGGTGAGGCCGTAGTGCAGCCATCGCCCCTCCTCGCCGATCGAATCGGAGACGACGTCGACGAAGGCGGCCACGTCGTGGCCCGTGGTGCGCTCGCGCTCCTCGACGGCCTCCACGGTGAAGGTCGCCCGCTCCCGGCAGGCTCTAGCGGCCTCCTCGGGAAGGACGCCCTCCGCCGCCCAGGCGTCGGTGGCCGCCAGCTCGACCGCCAGCCAGGTCTCCATGCGGCGCTGCTGGGTCCAGACGGCGCCGATCTCCTCGCGTGTGTAGCGGGGTATCACGTACTGATTCTGACGACAGCCCTAGGCGTTGATGATCCTGACCGCCAGCAGGCCCGCGTTTTTCGCGCCATCGATCGCCACGCAGCCGACCGGGACGCCCGGTGGCATCTGCACGGCGGAGAGCAGCGCGTCCAGTCCGCCGAGGTTCTTGCCGGAGATCGGCACGCCGACAACCGGAAGATCGGTGTGGGCCGCCGCAAACCCGGGGAGCGCGGCCGACATACCGGCCGCCGCGATGATCACCTTGAGGCCCCGCATCCGGGCGTTGGTGCAGTACTCGCTGGTCGCATCCGGGTCGCGATGGGCGCTCAGCACGCGGACCTCGTAGGCGATGCCATGGTCCTGAAGGGCCTCCCCGGCGGGCTGCAGCTTGGGCTTGTCGTTCTTTGAGCCCATGATGATCCCGACGAGGGGGGCGTCGACCTCGATCTCCTCGAATGCCTTCTCGACCTCGGGCATCGGCTCGGCAACATCGCCCTGGGGCATCAGCTCCTCCGTTCGCTCGTGTCCGACTGTCGGTTGCTCCCTACGCCGCCGCCGCTTCACCATCCACTGCGCGAGCGGCGATGTCCGTTCGCTGCTGCTTTCCCTCGAAGCTGATCAGCTCAGCCGCATCGTAGGCACGCCGCCGGGCGTCTGCAGGCGTTGCGCCGAGCCCGGTCACGTTGAGGACGCGCCCTCCGGCCGTCACGACCTCGCCATCTCGACGTGCGGTCCCGGCGTGGGTCACTTCGACTCCCTCGATCGCCGCGGCTTCATCGAGCCCGGTGATCACGTCGCCCTTGGACGAGGAGGCGGGATAGCCCGCGGATGCGAGCACCACCGTCACCGCCCAGTCATCCCCGAAGTTTGCCTCCAGGCCAGAGAGCCCTCCCGCCGTGCGGGAGGCCAGGCAGAGCGCCAGAAGATCCGAGCGCAGCCGCGGCAGTACGGCCTGCGTCTCCGGGTCGCCGAAGCGGCAGTTGAACTCGAGCACCTTTGGCCCGGACTCGGTCAGCATCAGGCCGGCGTAGAGGACCCCGTGGTACGGGATCCCGCGCCGCCGCATCATGTCCACGATCGGACGATGGACCTGGTCGGCGATGCGATCGATTTCGGCCGGATCGAACCCCGGAACAGGCGAATAGCTCCCCATGCCTCCCGTGTTGGGCCCCTTGTCGCCGTCGTAGATCCGCTTGTAGTCCTGGGCGGGGGCAAGCGGGAGCACGGTCTCGCCGTCGCAGAGCGCGAGCACCGAGAGCTCCTCACCCTCCAGGAACTCCTCGATCACCACCTCGGTGTCGCCGAAGCGTCGCTCGGTGAAGAAGACCTCGACTGCCTCGCGCGCCTCGGCCTCGGATGCCGAGATGATCACCCCCTTGCCGGCTGCCAACCCGTCCGCCTTGAGCACCGCGGGGTAGGAGGCGCAGGAGATCTGCTCGAGGGCCTCCTCCCTGGAGCGAAGGACAGTGTGCGCCGCGGTCGGCACGCCCACCTCGGCCATCAGCTGCTTTGCGTAGAGCTTCGATCCCTCGATCTGCGCAGCCGCTCCGTGCGGGCCGAAGGCGGCGATGCCGGCGTCCTCGAGCGCGTCCACCAGCCCGGCGACCAGCGGTGCCTCCGGGCCGACGACCACGAGATCGATCCCGTCGTCGCTGGCCGCGGCCACCAGCCCATCGACGTCCTCCGCTCCGATGCTGACGATCCGAGCCTCCTCGGCGATGCCCGCGTTGCCGGGAGCGCAGAACAGGTCGGGCTCGCTGGGAGAGCGGGCGAGTGCGCGGATGATCGCGTGTTCGCGCCCCCCGCCGCCGACGACGAGCACCCTCATGCCGAGAGCTCCCCGGCGCTCAAAGCGAGCTCGCGAACTCCTCGGCGGGAATCGCGGCCAGCGTCTGGCTGCTCATCGTCCCGCGCGAGCCGAGCTCGACCGAGACCTTCGCCATCGTCTTCTCGTCGGGAGCCTCGACGATGGTTATGAAGTCGTACTGGCCCAGAGTGGCCCACTGCTCCTTGACCTGGACCCCGAGCTGCTCCACCTCCTTGTTGACCTCCTGGACCCGCTTCGGGTTGTTCTTCAGGGTCTGAATTCCCTCTGAGGTCAGGTTCGTGAGCATCACGAATGTCGGCATCTTGTCTCCTCTCCTGGTGGCTTGTCCCAGTAGGGCACTTTCTTTCACGTTCCGGCGCGACGTGCAATCTCGCAGGTGGCCGAAGGGCGCGCGTCCGCGTAACAAGGGATGATCCCGGCGTGCCGGAGCACCCCGTTGTCGCCCTTCTCTACGACCGGATGACCGCCCGATCGGAGCGCGGCGGGCTCGGAGAGATGCGCCACGAACTGCTCGCCTCAGCCTCCGGTCGCGTCCTGGAGTTGGGCGCGGGCACCGGCCACAACCTCGAGCACTACACGGACGCGGTCACGGAGCTCGTCATGGCCGAGCCGGATCCCCACATGGCGCGGCGCCTGCGGGAGCGACTCGCGAAGGAGGGGACCGCGGCGGGACAGCCGTCCGTGATCGAGGCGCGGGCGGAGGAGCTGCCCTTCGACGACGAGAGCTTCGACGCCGTAGTCGCGACGCTCGTGCTCTGCACCATCGAGGACCCGACCCGCGCCGTGGCCGAGGCCAGGCGCGTGCTGGTCGAGGGCGGCAGGCTTCTCTTCCTCGAGCACGTGCGGAGCGCGAGGCCCGGGCTGGCTCGCTGGCAGGATCTGCTGGAGCGGCCGTGGGGATTCATCGCCGGTGGCTGCCATCCGAATCGGGCCACCGATCAGCTACTCGCGGGAGCCGGTTTCTGGATCGACAGCCTCGAGAGAGGAAACCTGCCGAAGGCTCCGCGGGTCGTCCGGCCGATGATCCGAGGAACCGCGATCAGGCCGACCGGCGTCGGGCGCGGTTAGGTCAGTTCGCTCGCGCCCGCCGCGGACAGAGCATGAGATTCGTGCCTAGGCGGCGGCCGTCGCGCGCTCGGCGGCACGCTTCCCCGGCTTCGCCTTCTCGAAGACGAGCTCACCGTCCTGCGCGTCGACCTTGACTGTGTCGCCCTCCGCGAAGTCGCCCTCCAGCAGCCTCAGCGCCAGCTTGTCGACGAGCTGCTTCTGGATCACGCGCTTCAGCGGCCGCGCGCCGTAGGTCGGGTCGAAGCCGAGGTTGCCGAGCAGCTCGCGGGCCCCCTGCGTGAGCTCGATCTCGATGCCCCGCTCGCGGACACGCGCGGAGAGCTGCGCGGCCTGAATGTCCACGATCTTGCCCAGGTCCTCCTTGGTGAGGCGGTGGAAGATCACGACGTCGTCGATCCGGTTGAGGAACTCGGGCGGGAAGGTCTGGGTGAGCGCCTCCTCCACCTGCTGTCGTGCCTTCTCCTCCACGGCCTCGGCGGCGATGAACTGGGAGCCGACGTTCGAGGTCATGATCAGCACGGTGTTCTTGAAGTCGACGGTCCGGCCCTGGCCGTCGGTGAGGCGACCGTCATCCATGATCTGAAGCAGGACGTTGAAGACGTCCGGATTCGCCTTCTCGATCTCGTCGAGCAGGATCACCGAGTAGGGCCGGCGGCGCACCGCCTCGGTGAGCTGGCCGCCCTCCTCGTAGCCGACGTATCCCGGGGGCGCCCCGATCAGCCGGGCGACGGTGTGCTTCTCCATGTACTCCGACATGTCGATCCGGACCATCGCCTGCTCGGAGTCGAACATGAACTCGGCGAGGGCTCGTGCCAGCTCCGTCTTGCCGACACCGGTGGGGCCGAGGAAGAGGAAGCTGCCGATCGGCCGATCCGGGTCCGAGAGACCGGCGCGCGAGCGGCGCAACGCTCCCGACACGGCCTCGACCGCCTCGTCCTGGCCGATCACCCGCTCGTGCAGGCGCTCCTCCATGTGGATCAGCTTCTCCACCTCTCCCTCCATCAGCCGGGAGACCGGGATCCCGGTCCACTTGGAGACGACCTCGGCGACGTCCTCGTCGGTGACCTCCTCGGTCAGCATCGAGCCGCCGTCGCGATGGAGCTCGGCCAGCTTGGCCTCCTGCTCCTGAACTGTCCGCTCGAGCTCCGGGATGCGGCCGTAGCGCAGCTCCGCGGCGCGCTCGAGATCTGCGTCGCGCTCGGCGCGCTCGGCCTCGCGCTGAACCTCGTCGAGCTCCGCCTTCGCCGCCTTGATCTGATCGATCGCGCCCTTCTCGTTCTGCCATCGCGCCTTCATCTCCGAGGAGCGCTCCCGCAGATCGGCGAGCTCGGACTCGATCGCGGCGAGGCGGTCCTTGGACGCTTCGTCCTTCTCCTTCTTCAGGGCCTCGCGCTCGATCTCGAGCTGCTGGATCCGCCGCTCGATCTCGTCGATCTCGGTGGGCATCGAGTCGATCTCGATCTTCAGCCGCGAGGCCGCCTCGTCGATCAGGTCGATCGCCTTGTCGGGCAGGAAGCGATCGGCGATGTAGCGAGCAGAGAGGGTGGCGGCGGCCAGGATCGCGGAGTCGGTGATCCGGACTCCGTGGTGGACCTCGTAGCGCTCCTTGAGGCCACGGAGGATCGCGATCGTGTCCTCAACGCTCGGCTCGCCGACGAAGATCGGCTGGAAGCGGCGCTCGAGGGCGGCATCCTTCTCGATGTGCTTGCGGTACTCGTCGAGGGTCGTCGCGCCGACCGCACGGAGCTCGCCGCGGGCGAGCATCGGCTTCAGGAGGTTTGATGCGTCGACGGCGCCCTCTGCGGCGCCCGCGCCGACGATCGTGTGGAGCTCGTCCATGAAGAGGACGATCTGTCCCTCGGCAGCCTGGATCTCCTTGAGAACGGCCTTGAGCCGCTCCTCGAACTCGCCCCGGTACTTCGATCCGGCGAGCAGCGCGCCGATGTCGAGGGCGATCACGCGCCGGTCGCGAAGCGACTCGGGAATGTCGCCCGAGACGATCCGCTGGGCGAGCCCCTCGACGATCGCGGTCTTGCCAACGCCGGGGTCGCCGATCAGCACCGGGTTGTTCTTGGTGCGGCGGGAGAGCACCTGGATCACGCGGCGGATCTCCTCGTCGCGCCCGATCACCGGATCGAGCTTGCCGCTCTCGGCCTCCGCGGTCAGGTCGCGCCCGTACTTCTCGAGGGCCCCGAAGCTGTCCTCGGGATTGGGCGATGTGACCCGGTGCGGTCCGCGCACCTCCGAGATTGCCTGCATCAGCTCCTTCCGGTCGGGAAGCAGGTCCGAGACCCCGGACTTCGGCTCGGCCAGGGCGAGCAGGATGTGCTCCGTGGAGATGTACTCGTCGCCGAGGCCGGTCGATTCCTTCTCGGCCTGCTGCAGGACCCAGACGAACTCGCTCGAGGGACGGACGTCCGGCGCCGTGTTGCCGCTCAGCTTCGGGAGCTTGTCGATCGCCTCTCGCGTCCGGCTGCGGACATCCTGGGCGTCCACACCGAGGCGCTGAAGCACAGGCACGACGACCCCATCGTCCTGGTCCAGCAGGGCGAGCAGCAGGTGGGGAGGCGCAACCTCCGGGTTGCCCCCCTCGGCAGCGAGCCGCTGCGCTGCCGCCACCGCCTCCTGCGACTTGATTGTGAATCGGTCAGGCTGCATCCGCACCCATGGTAGTCGCTTTAGTCATAGAAGTAAAGAAATCTATGTGGATAGCACTTAGATCTGGCCGTGTGGGATACGTCAATTGTGGGGTGGACGCCGAGCCGCGGACCGGCATAGGATGGAACCGCTCGGCTCGGTCAAGGATGATGATGACGCTCACCAACGTCAAGATCTTCGAGCATCTTTTGGAGGCCTTCAATCGCGATGGGATCGAGGGGGTGCTCCCGTACTTCGCCGACGACATCGAGGTCTACGACCCTGACCTCCCTGAGGGCACTTATCGCGGACGGGAGGCGGTGCTCCTGTTGCTCAACCAGATGCTGAGCGGAGCCGAGCAGACTCTGGTTCGCGACTATGAGCTGCTGCCCGCCGGCGACCGCGTCGTAGCGCTTACCCGGACCTACTCGAGAGGAGAAGGCGGGAACCCCGAGGTCGAGGTCCGGGACGCGCACGCGATGACCTTTCGCGACGGCAAGATCGTCTACTGGCGGCTCTACCTGGACCAGGCGGAGGCCCTCAGTGACGCGGGCCTCGATCCGGACCTCGCTCGCCTCGCCAGCCGCTAGGCCTACTCGCGCGGCCTACGCTTCGCTCGTGGGAAGCCCCAGAGGGATCAAGGCCGCACGCAGTGCCCTGATAGTCATTCTCGGCCTCTCGCTGATCGTTCCGGGGGCCCGGACGATCGCCGACCGAGGCGCGTCGGGCGGCGACCGGAGTCCCCGCAAGGTGTGGCCGCGCTCCGTCTATCCCTCGCCCCGTGCCATCCGTGGGGCGCGGCACTTCGCGGCCGCACGGGGAGACGTCTCCTTTGCGGTCATCGACCGGTCGCTCGGGCTGCGCGGATACGACTACGTGCGGCAGTTCAGCTCGGCGAGTGTCAGCAAGGCCCTGCTGCTAGCGGCGGCGCTTCGCCGCCTCGATCGAGAGGGCCTGCCCCTCGACAGCGGGACCAAAGCCCTGCTGGAGCCGATGATCACCTACTCCGACAATCGGGCCGCCGATGCGGTCTATGCCCAGGTGGGCGATGACGGCCTCGAGGAGGTCGCCCGCCGGGCCGGTATGCGGGACTTCGAGCCGACGCCCGGCTTCTGGGGAGGCGATCGGATCACCGCCGCCGACACGGCCAGATTCTTCTACCGGCTCGAGGCCAACCTGCCCGGCCCCCACCGCGCGTATGCGATGCGGCTCCTCTCCAGGATCACCCCGGTGGAGAGATGGGGGATTCCACGGGTGGTGGGAGCCGGGTGGTCGATCTGGTTCAAGGGCGGCTGGCGGCCGCCAGGACACAGGCACAACACCGGGACCGTCACCCACCAGGCGGCGCTGCTCGAGCACCGCCGCGGCGAGCGCCTGGCCCTCGCGGTTCTCACGGAGGAGCCACCCGGCGACGGGAGCGGCTTCGCGGCGATCGAGGGCGTCGCCGAGCGCCTGCTCGCCTCGCCGCCGCCCTATCGGGGCGGCTGGGTCGCGCCGTAGTTTCGGCCCGGCTTCGCCAGAGGGTCGCGGCCACGAGCGGCCGCCCCAGATCAGGCTCAGGCGCGAGGGCTCCGCCGCCGCTTCAAGTGGTGCGGCCTGGTGCCCGCTTGATCGGGATCCTGGTGGAGCCCGGAGCGCCGCCCATCTTCTCCGGGCTCGTACGCGCCGTAGGGGACGAGCTCGCCGCCGATCGACTTGCGGAGCCGATCGAGCTCCTCGGTCATCTTCGTCTCCATCTCCGCGGCGCGCTTGCGCATCCTCGCCATCTCCAGCCGCATCCGCTCGAGGCGCTGCTCGAGGTCCAATACGGTCTCGACGCCCGCCAGGTTCAGCCCTTCCTTGCTGGTCATGCGCTGGATCCGTCGCAGCAGCTCGACGTCCGCCTGCGAGTAGAGCCTTGTGTTCTTGGGCGAGCGCTTCGGTGTGATCAGCCCTCGTGCCTCGTACATCCGCAGGGTCTGCGGGTGCATCTCGGCGAGCTCGGCCGCGACCGAGATCATGAAGACGCCGCGCTCCTGGTCGATCCGCTGCACGCGCTCCGCCCTCGCGACCCGCTCGGTCCTGCGTGTCCCTCTCTCCGCCATCAGTCGTCAACTCTCCCTCGCGCGCCGGATCAAGCCGTGTGCCGGAGCAGCGAGGCGCGCGGATCGCGGCCGTTGAAGGACTCGGCGAGCTTCTCGACAGCCTCGCGCTGCTCGTCGGTGAGCTCCTCGGGAACGTCGATTCGAATCCGGTAATGGATGTCGCCGCGGCCCGCGCCCTTGGTGCGCGGCGGCCCTTCGCCGCGGAGGCGCTGGACGGCCCCCTGCTGGGTAGCGGGCGGAATCCGAATTGTCTTGGTGCCGTTCAGCGTCGGAACCTCGATGTCGCCGCCCTGAATTGCCTCTGTGACGGAAACCGGAAGGTCCACCTCGAGGTTGCCGTCGGCGCGCTGCGTGAAGACGGGGGAGGGCGCGACCCGGGTGGTCACGTAGAGGTCGCCACTCGGACCGCCTCGGTAACCGGCTTCGCCCTTTCCGGAGAGCCGGATCCGGCTGCCGTCGTGGACGCCGGCCGGGATGTTGACGCGATAGCGCTTGGTCTCCTCGGTGACGCCGCTGCCGTGGCAGGTCGGGCAGGGGTCGTCGATGATCTCTCCCTGGCCGCCGCACTCGGGGCAGGGCTGTGAGATCGAGAAGAGACCCTGGCTCTGGGCGTCGATGCCCGTGCCCTCGCAGCGCGGGCAGGTGCGCGGCGAGGTGCCGGGCCTGGCGCCGCTGCCGTGGCAGGTCGGGCACTCGCCGGTGGTCGGCACCGAGACCGCGATCTGGGTGCCGTGCATCGCCTGGTCGAAAGAGAGGCGCACCTCGCTCTCGAGGTCGCGGCCGCGCTGCTCGCGCGGTCCCTGCTGACCGCGTCCCCGGAAGAACGTGGAGAAGATGTCGCCGACGTCCGAGGCGAAGCCGCCGCCGGGGAAGCCACCTGCCCCACCGCCGCCCGGGAAGCCGCCGGCGCCGAAGCCGGCGAACCGGCCACCGGCGTCGTACTGCTTGCGCTTCTCTTCGTCCGAGAGCGTGTCGTAGGCCTGCTGGATCTCCTTGAAGCGCTCCTCCGCGTCGGTGTCATCCGGGTTGCGGTCCGGATGCCACTTGCGGGCAAGCTCGCGGTAGGCCTTCTTGATCTCGTCCTGGTCGGCCGACTTGGAGACCCCCAGGACCTCGTAGAAGTCGCGCGGCTGCGCCATTACCGGCTCACCACCACCTTGGCCGCGCGCAACACCTGCCCGTTCAGCCGGTAGCCCTTCTCGACCGTCTCCAGCACTACGCCCGACTCCGTGCCCTCAGCGGGCATCGTCGAGAGCGCCTCGTGCAGTTGGGGGTCGAACTTCTCGCCGGTCGGGTCGAAGGACTCGACGCCGGCGCCCTCGAGGCGGCTGTGCAGCTCGTCTCGAACCATCGCGACGCCCTTGACGAGGCCTTCGTGGGACTCCCTTAACGAGAGCGCGCTGTCGCGCGCCCTCGCATCAACCTCGAGCGCTCGCTCGAGGTTGTCGAGCGCGGGCAGCAGCTGCCGAGCAAGGTCGGCCTTGCCGCGCGCGAGAGCCTCAGAGGTCTCGCGCGCGACCCGCTTGCGGTAGTTCTCGAAATCCGCCTTGGTCCGCCTCGCGAGCTCGAGGTACTCGTCGCGCTCGCGCTTGGCCTCAGACAGCTCGTCGAGATCACGCGCCACCTGGTCCGCGGCGCCGTTCTCGCCCGAGTCCGGGCCGGCCGAGGACTCCTCGTCCTCGACCAGCTCAGCCTCCACGACCTCCTCGTCAGCCGTGCGACGCTGTTCGTCCGTCATACGGCCTCCTTACGAGGTCTTCTCGTCGTCGACGACCTCGGCGTCCACGACCTCCTCCTCGCCGGCGCCGTTCTGCGCGCCGCCGTCCGTGGAAGCCGCCGCCTGCTGCTCTGCAGTCTGGGCGTAGATCTGCTCAGAGACCTTCTGGAAGGCCGTCTGCAGGGCGTCCGACTTGGAGCGGATCTCAGCAGCGTCCTCGGAGCCGAGTGAGTCACGGACGTCCTTGATAGCCGCCTCGATCTCCTCCTTGGCGCCCTGATCGACCTTGTCGCCCAGCTCACCGAGCTGCTTCTCCGCCTGGTAGGCGGCGTTCTCGGCGACGTTGCGGGCCTCCGCCAGCTCGCGCTGGCGACGGTCTTCGTCCGCGTGGGTCTCGGCGTCCTTGATCATCTGCTCGACCTCGGCCTCGTCGAGGCCGGAGCCGCCCTTGATCTCGATCTTCTGCTCCTTGCCGGTGCCGAGATCCTTCGCCGAGACGTTGAGGATGCCGTTCGCGTCGATGTCGAACGTGACCTCGATCTGCGGCATGCCTCGCGGCGCCGGCGGGATGCCGGTGAGCTGGAACTTGCCCAGGCTCTTGTTGCCGGAGGCCATCTCGCGCTCGCCCTGGAGCACGTGGACCTCGACCGAGGGCTGGTTGTCCTCGGCGGTCGAGAAGATCTCCGACTTCTTCGTCGGGATCGTCGTGTTGCGCTCGATCAGCTTCGTCATCACGCCGCCCTTGGTCTCGATGCCGAAGGTCAGTGGGGTGACGTCGAGCAGGAGCACGTCCTTGACGTCGCCCGCCAGCACGCCCGCCTGAATCGCAGCGCCGATCGCGACGACCTCGTCGGGGTTGACGCCCTTGTGCGGGTCCTTGCCGGTCAGCTCCTTGACCTTGTCCTGCACCGCGGGCATTCGGGTCATGCCGCCGACGAGAACGACATGGTCGATTTCGGTGTCGGCATCGGCCAGCGCCTGCTTCACCGGACCGACCACTCGCTCGAGCAGGTCGGAGGTGAGCTCGGAGAGCTTCGCGCGGGTCAGCTTGATGTCGAGGTGCTTCGGGCCGGCGTCGGTCGCCGTGATGAAGGGCAGGTTGATCTGTGTCTCCTGGGTGGTGGAGAGCTCGATCTTCGCCTTCTCGGCAGCCTCATAGAGGCGCTGCAGCGAGTTCTTGTCCTGCGAGAGGTCGACGCCCTGGTCGCGCTTGAACTCGGCGACCAGCCACTCGACGATTGCCTTGTCCCAGTTGTCGCCGCCCAGGTGGTTGTCACCCGCCGTCGACTTCACCTCGAAGACGCCGTCGCCGATCTCCAGGACGGAGACGTCGAAGGTGCCGCCACCGAGGTCGAAGACCAGGATGGTCTGGTCGGACTCCTTGTCGAGCCCGTAAGCGAGCGACGCTGCGGTCGGCTCGTTGATGATCCGCTTGACGTCGAGGCCGGCGATCTTGCCGGCGTCCTTTGTGGCCTGGCGCTGGTCGTCGTTGAAGTAGGCCGGGACGGTGATCACGGCCGCGTCGACCGGCTCGCCGAGCTTCGCCTCGGCGTCGGCCTTGAGCTTCTGCAGGATCATCGCCGAGATCTCCGGCGGGGAGTACTGCTTGCCGCCTACGTCGATGCGGACGTCGCCGTTCGGGCCGGCGACGACCTTGTAGGGGACGATCGTCTCCTCCTCCTTGACCTCGGACTCCTTGCGTCCCATGAAGCGCTTGATCGAGAAGATCGTCTTCTCGGGATTCATCACGGCCTGCCGCTTGGCGACCGTGCCGACCAGGCGCTCGCCAGAATCGGTGAAGGCGACGACGGAGGGGGTGGTGCGGCCACCCTCGGCGTTTTCGAGCACTGTCGGCTCGTCGCCCTCCATCACCGCCATGGCCGAATTCGTCGTGCCCAGGTCGATGCCTATCGTCTTTGCCACTGTCAATCCTCCAAAGCTTTCGTTTTTGCTTGCTCGTACAGCGTAGCTGCCTCCTAGTCCCACGCCTAAGAAATCTAAGTGAGATTGTGGCAGATCTATGCGGGCCGTCAAGCAAAAGAGAGGCCGGGGACGGGGCCCGGCCTCTCGGATTCGATTGCCTGCGAGCGCTACTTGATTCGCAGCTGGCTGAAGACCCCGCCGTGGTCGGAGCACCAGAGCCCGTTCGCGTATGTCGATGTTATTCCGCCCGACCGATCTTCACCCTGTTGCTGTTCGACAGGATGCAGTCGACCTTGGTGAGACGTCCGCGGTGTTGGGGTTCTTCAGGATCTCCGCGATGACCACGATAATGGAGGCGCCGTCCGACCTCTCCGTAAACCCGGCTGCCACAACCCTGGTACGCGAGCGCTTCATCCGGGTAACCGGATCGCCGGTGACCGGGAAATTCGAGTTCAGGTCGCCGACCACCACCGTGGGGACTTCGAGTCGCCGGACCGCCCGGGGCGACCAGCTGCCTGGCCTGGTCCTCGCGGATCGCACCCTTCGGATATGTCTGCCCGTCGCTGCCGTTGTTGCTGGCCTGATCGTCGAATGCCTCTAGGTGCGTGGTCACCACGTGGACCTTGCGACCGCGCAGCTTGACGTCGGCCGCCGACCCAGCCGCGAGTCACGTTGATCTGGAGCAGGCGCCCGCGACCTTCACGCGCAGCAACACGTTGAAGGTGCCGCTGGTCGGGTTGCTGACCTTAACGCCCTTTTGGACGAAGATCGCGTCGGAATCGTCAGCCGCTCGTTGCGGTCCGAGCGGGCCCCCGACACCGTCGTTGACCGGGAAGCTCCGCGTCGAACTCGGCCTTGCTGGCCGCCAGGCGGTAGCGGACCGCGGTGCTCTTCTTCGGCGGGGCGCGCGCCGATTCTTGCCCTTCTTGCCCTTGCTTTGCTGACCTGCTCAGCAGGTCGCCCAGGAAGTCGCCGCCCTCAGGATCCGTGGCGTCGCCTTCGGTGACGTGACGGCGATCAGGTCGAGCGGCCCGAACCGCCACCAGGCAACTTCCTGCAGGCCGACCACATCGGGCAGCACCTTACGGATCTCCTTCGCCACTAGGCTGCGCGCACCGACGGAAACCTCGTCGCGTGCACCTGGTTGCGCATCTGGCCGCCGGCGGATCGATCCGCCTGGTTGGTCGGCCGCATTGCGACGGCTCAGGTCCGCGCCCAGATAGAGGTTGCGGCTCATCGCGTTCAGCGTGTGCCCGACCTTCTTGCCCTTCCCCTTGGCATCGGCGGCGCCTGGGACGAGCGCGAGGCAAAGAGCTGCAACAAGCGCGCAAACCACCGCAATTCCGATACGTCCCCTCGTCCTCGGGGACAGATGTGCGTGACTCAACAGAACTCCTTTCTCTGAGGGGCTCTGTCGCCACGCGTCCGTGCGTGCGTCCCCTCGAATCTCTTCACCCAGGGTTAAGCACGCTATTCGATGCGAAGTTGCGGGCGATACCCGCTACTGACCCTTGCCCGCGACCTGGGAGACGAAGGTGGCT
>CAVOGY010000002.1:0-390955 GCA_963695675.1 uncultured Solirubrobacterales bacterium | reverse complement strand
CATGCCCCGCCGCTCCGACCTCCGCAACGTCGCGATCATCGCCCACGTCGACCACGGCAAGACGACGCTCGTCGACGCCATGCTCTGGCAGTCCGGGGCGTTTCGGTCCGGGCAGGACGTCGCCGAGCGGGTCATGGACTCCATGGATCTCGAGCGGGAGAAGGGGATCACGATCCTCGCCAAGAACACGGCCGTTCGGTACGGGGAGACCAAGCTCAACATCATCGACACGCCCGGGCATGCGGACTTCGGCGGGGAGGTCGAGCGCGGGCTGACGATGGTCGACGGGGTGCTGCTCCTCGTCGACGCCTCCGAGGGGCCCCTCCCCCAGACGCGCTTCGTGCTCCGCAAGGCGCTCGAGGCGAAGCTGCCGGTGATCCTGGTGGTGAACAAGGTCGATCGGCCCGATGCCCGGATCGGCGAGGTGGTCGATGAGGTCTATGAGCTCTTCCTCGACCTCGATGCCGACGAGTCGCAGATCGACTTTCCGATCGTCTACACGAACGCCCGGGCCGGCTGGGCCTCGCTGGAGGAGGGCGTCGAGGGCACCGACCTCTCCCCCCTCCTCGACCTGGTGCTGGAGCGGATCCCGGCGCCCGAGTACGAGGAGGGCGCGCCGCTGCAGGCGCACGTCACCAACCTGGACGCGTCCCCTTATGTAGGGAGGCTCGCGCTCTGCCGGGTGCGGAACGGGACGATTCGCGCCGGGCAGCGGATCGCCTGGTGCCGCGCGAACGGCGAGATCGAGCCCGCGACGGTCAGCAACCTCTACGTGACCGAGGCGCTCGACCGGGTCGAGGCCGCCGAGGCCGGGCCCGGCGAGATCATCGCCGTCGCCGGCCTGCCCGACGTGACGATCGGGGAGACGCTCGCCGATCCCGAGGACCCGCGGCCGCTGCCGGTGATCACGGTGGACGAGCCCTCGCTCTCGATCACGGTCGGGATCAACACCTCGCCGCTGGCGGGCAGGGAGGGATCGCGCCTGACGGCGCGGCAGATCCGCGACCGCCTCGACCAGGAGCTGGTCGGGAACGTCTCGATCCGGGTCCGCGACACCGAGCGGCCCGACGTCTGGGAGGTCGAGGGGCGCGGCGAGCTGCAGCTGGTCGTGCTGCTGGAGCTGATGCGGCGCGAGGGGTTCGAGCTCACCGCCGGCCAGCCGCAGGTGCTGACCCGCGAGGTCGACGGCAAGCTCTGCGAGCCGGTCGAGCTCCTCTCGATCGACGTGCCCGAGGACTTCGTCGGCGTCGTCACCCAGGCGCTCGCGGTGCGCAAGGGGCGGATGGAGCAGATGGTCAACCACTCGACCGGCTGGGTTCGCCTCGAGTTCCTGGTGCCGGCGCGCGGGCTGATCGGCTTCCGGACCGAGTTCCTGACCGAGACCCGCGGCACCGGCCTGATGCACCACGTCTTCGACCGCTGGGAGCCCTGGGCCGGCGACCTGCGGATGCGGCCGACCGGCTCGCTGGTCGCCGACCGCCAGGGGAAGACCGCCGCCTTCGCGCTCTTCGGCCTGCAGGAGCGCGGCATGCTCTTCGTCGGCCCGGGCGAGGACGTCTACGAGGGAATGATCGTCGGCGAGAACTCGCGCGCCGAGGACATCGACGTCAACGCGATCAAGGAGAAGCAGCAGACCAACGTCCGGGCGGCGGCGGCCGACCAGCTGATCCGGCTGGTGCCGGCCAAGCGCCTCTCGCTCGAGGAGGCGATCGAGTTCATCCGCGCGGACGAGAGCGTCGAGATCACGCCCGAGTCGATCAGGCCGCGCAAGAACGACCTCGATCAGGTCACGCGGGTGAAGGCCGCCCGCACCAGGGCGCGGGCCGTGGCGGCGGCCACCAACGGCTCGGGCTGAGCCCGTTCCGGAGTTGACGCAATCCGCGCGTCGCTCGTCACGGCTGAGCTGATCAGTTGGTTCGTGCGCGGAGGGTTGAAGTCTCAAGGCGAGACGCGTGAATCAGGATCACTGCGTCCGGCCGCAAGGCCGGATCCGGTTCGAGTCCGGCGCCCTCCGCGCTTACCATGTCGGTACTGATTCACGCGCCGGGGCCGCACGCCCCGGTTTCAACCCCGAACGGCCCGCGTCACGCGGGCCGTTCGCAATTCCGTGACGTTGGTATGTCAAGCTGGGGCATATGAGGTGGGCATGGCTCACGCGAGTTCTGCGCGCTCTGGAGGACAGGAGGCGCTGGGACGACATTCTCGCCTCGATCGGGACGATCCCCGACGAGGGTCACGAGTGGGATTCCGATCCCGCCGCCTGGGTTCGCGCCCAGAGGCGCGGGGACGACCGCCGGGTGGGCTGAACCGCTAGACGACCTTGGCGCGGCGGCGCCTGCGGCGGTTGCGCGGCGGGCGCGCGCTGTAGGTCCGCGGGCCTCCGTTGCCGGACTTGTGGCCCTTGCGGTTGCCGCGGCCGTTGCGATTGAAGCTCTTGCCGCTCGCCCCTCCGTTGCCGGAGTGCTGGCGAGCGGCGTGCTCG
Source organism: uncultured Solirubrobacterales bacterium (assembly GCA_963695675.1). Taxonomy (GTDB): domain Bacteria; phylum Actinomycetota; class Thermoleophilia; order Solirubrobacterales; family 70-9; genus DASUPK01. The sequence goes on along the minus strand of CAVOGY010000002.1, from coordinate 388,473 downwards.
AAGCCTGGGCCCGAGTCAAATTCGTGGTGCAGGCCGAGGTCCGTGGCGATCCTGCGCATGTCGCCGTGCTGGTCGGGGAGGACGAAGCTCGCCGCGACCCCCGAGGCGCCCGCTCGGGCGGTGCGCCCGGTGCGGTGCACGTAGGTGTCGCGGTCCTCGGGGGCGTCGAAGTTGATCACGTGGGTGATGTCCTCGACGTCGATCCCGCGGGAGGCGACGTCGGTCGCGACCAGCGTGTCGGTCTTGCCGCGCTCGAAGTCGGCGAGCGCGCGCCGGCGCTGGCTCTGGGACTTGTTGCCGTGCATGGCCACCGCCCTGACCTTCTGGTTACCGAGCTTCTTGACGAGGCGGTCGGCGCCGCGCTTGGTGCGGACGAAGACCAGGGTGCGGCCTCGCTCTGAGTCGCGGAGCTCCTTGACGAGCGCGTCCACCTTGGCCTCGTGGGACAGATGGACGAAGCGGTGCTCGACGTCGATGCCCTGCTCCCCCTCCGGCTTGTGGACGTGGCGTCGCGGGTTGCGGGTGTAGGCGGCGGCGAGCTTGCCCGACGCGCCCTCGAGCGTCGCCGAGAAGAAGAGGGTCTGGCGATCGCGCGGCATCTTCGCCACGATCCGGTCGATCGCGGGCTTGAAGCCGATGTCGAGCATGCGGTCGGCCTCGTCGAGGACGAGGATCGAGATCCGCTTCAGGTCGAAGGCGCCCCGCTCCAGCTGGTCCTCGAGGCGGCCCGGTGTCGCGACCACGATGTGGGCGTTGGCGGCCTGCTTGGCCTGCCCGTGGAGGCCGACGCCGCCGTAGACGGCCGCGATCTTGAGCGCGCGCGAGTGCGCGATCGAGCGGAGCTCGTCGACGATCTGCTCGGCGAGCTCGCGGGTGGGCGCGAGGACGAGGGCCGCGGGGCGGCGCGCCTCGGCCTGGATGCGCTCGACCATCGGGATGCCGAAGGCGAACGTCTTGCCCGACCCGGTCGGCGACTGGACGAGGACGTCCTCACCTGCGAGGACGTCCGCGATGCAAAGTCTCTGCACCGCAAATGGTTCTGTGATGCCGCGCTCGGCGAGTGCGCCCAGGACTGGGCGAGACACGCCGAGATCGGCGAATGACTCTGAAGACATGTGTTGCTAACTCCTTATGCGTGTTGCGTTGGAGATCCAGTGACCCCAACCAACGGCGCATTCGGAGCGCAATGAGGGAGGAAACGGAACCTCTCGGGGACCCGGTTGGTCGACCCGACGCGGACCACGGTAGCAGGGGCCCTGGTCCGGTCCGGGTGGTCCCTTGCTAGGAGTCGCTGCCCGGAGCCGCGAAGAGCCGCCACTCGTCCGGGATTCCCTTGAGCTGCTGCTCGCCGCGCTCGGCGAACGGGATCCCCGATCCGGCGACCAGGTCCTTGACCGTGCTGGTGACCAACACCTCGCCCGGGTCGGCCAGAGCGGCGACGCGGTCGGCGATGTGGACCGCGATCCCGCCGACGTCGTCCTCCATCACCTCGACCTCACCCGAATGGAGCCCGATGCGGACCTCGAGGCCGATCGAGCGGGCGCTCTCCGCGATCGCCCGCCCGCAGCGGATCGCCCGCGCCGGGCCGTCGAAGGTGGCGAGGAGGCCATCGCCGAGCGTCTTCACCTCGTGCCCCCTGAACCGCTCGAGCTCTCGCCGCACCGCGGCATGATGCGCCGCGAGCAGCTCGCGCCAGCGCGCGTCGCCGAGCTCCGCCGCTCGCTCGGTCGAGCCGACGATGTCCGTGAACATCACCGTGGCGAGCACGCGGTCGGGCTCGGCCACCGAGCGGGCGCCGGTCAGGAACTCCTCGACCTCCCCGAGCACGGCGTCGGAGTCGCCCGCCCAGGGGACGTGGTCGATGCCGGGCAGCTCCACGTAGCGGGCGCCCGGGATCTGCGCGGCGAGCTCCTCGCCGGCGCGTCGATTGACGACCCGGTCGCCGCGCCGGTGGGTGACGAGCGTCGGCACGTGGATCGTGGGCAGGATGTCCCGCACGTCGATGTCGAGGAACATCTCGAAGATCTGCTGGACCATCGCGGGGCTGGCGGAGGAGCGCTCCATGCGGGCCGTGAACTCCGCCGCCCCGGGATCGCCGGCGAAGCTCGGCGAGAAGAGCTCGACCATCCCCTCCGCGTGCTGTCCCCAGTAGGGGGCGATGAACTCGGCGGCCGACTCGCGAAGCGCCTCCGCGGGCGCGGCCCAGGGGTAGTCGGGGGCCTCCGTGGTGCGACCCATCGCGCCGTGCAGCACCAGGGCCGTCACGCGCTCGGGGTGGGTGGCCGCGAACAGCACGCTCATCGGGCCGCCCTCGGAGATCCCGAAGAGGGCCGCCCGCTCGGATCCGGCGGCGTCCATCACCGCCCGGACGTCGTCGATCCGGAGCTCGAGGGTCGGCACCTCGGCGACGGGGTCGGACAGCCCGTTGCCGCGCTTGTCGAAGATGATCAGGCGCGAGAACGAGGCGAGCCGCTCGAAGAAGCGAGCCTGCGGGGGCGACTCCCACTGGAGCTCGAGGTGGGTGGTGAAGCCGAGGACGAGGACCAGGTCGATCGGCCCGTCGCCGACGACCTGGTAGGCGATCGAGGCGTCGCCGGACTTGGCGTACCGGGTCTGAGGTGGAGAGCTCAGCGTCGCGATCCTGAGCCGAATCGTATCCGCGCCCAGCCGCGCGCCCGATTGCGGACCGGGCGGTCCCTACCTACACCTCGCCCCCCGGCACGATCCCGAGCCGGGCCCGCGCCTTGCGCACCGAGACGGTCGAGGTGCCGCAGGCCTTGGCGATCAGATTGTCCGCGCGATCCGGATCGCGCTTGACCTCGAAGTCGATCCGCGCCTGGGAGCGGATCTGCTGCCGCTTCTGGGAGGGGATGTCCTCTTCGACGCCCTCGAGGCCCGCCTCGCCCGCCATCTCGCGGCGGCAGGCGAGGCAGTAGAGCTCGCCATCCTCGTTCACCCAGGTCGCCGGCACGCGCGGGCGTTTCGACCTCCGGGGAGAAGGTCACCGTCACCTGGCAGCGGGCGCAGGTCCAGGCGTCCGATGCGCGTTCGCTCCGGTCCTGCGCGAGCTCGGGCTTCTCATCAAGGCCACCTTCCTGACCCTCTGGCGTGAGTTCGCTCGAGGGACGAGGGAGGAGAGCCGCCGGGCGAATGCGTCCAACCCAGTGTAGGGACCCACAAGGCGGGTACCGATCGGCAGTCAGGGATAGGCTGTCTGGGAATGAAACGATCCTCGTGATCCGCGCGCGGGTGGCGGCCTTCCGCTCGATGCTTCGCCGGCACCCGACCGTGGTCAGCCTGGTAGGGGGAGTCGTGGTCGCGGTGGCTCTGGCGATCGGGCTTGCCGGTCACGGGCACGAGTTCGTGGTCGCGCTCCGCTCCGCGCCGTTCTGGGTGCTCGGCATCGCCGTCGCGCTCCACGTCCTGTGGCTACTCGCCCGCACCGAGGCGTGGAACGTCTGCATCGACGCGGCAGGCGGCAGCGTCAGCCGGCGCCGAACGTTTCGCGCCTCGAGCCTCGGCTACCTGGGGAACATCTTCAACGGCCAATTCGGCCTCGGGGTCCGGATCGCCGCGCTGCGCCGTTCGGCGCCGGACGAGTGCCCGCGGGCCTCGGTGCTGCTCACCGCCGAACTCCCGATCGTGGTCGTTGAGATTGCGCTGGCAGCGATCTTCTCGTTCACCTTGGTTGCGCCGCTCGGGGTCCCGTGGTGGGCGCCGCTCGTCGCCTTCGCCGCCGTGGCCGGTGTGTTCGCCGTCATGCAGCGGGTGGCGCGAAACCGGCGCACGGGAATCTGGAGGGGCATCGCTGTGCTGCGCGAGACCAAGGGAAGCGGACGGATCGTGGCCCTGGTCTGCCTCGCCGTGGTGATCCAGATCGCCCGCAACTGGTTGCTTCTGAACTGGAGCGGCGTCGACGCCTCGGTGTTCGACTCGACGGCGCTCTTGATCGGGCTGGCCGTGGTCGGCCTCCTCCCGGTCGGCCCCAGCCTGGGAGCGGCCACGGCCGTGCTCATTCTCGGGGCCAACGGCGTTGCCGCCTCGGCCGCCGCCGGCGCACTGCTGACGGCAACCGCCGCTGCGGGCGCCCTCTGCTTCGCGAGCTGGGCTTTGGTCGACCGGTTCTGGCTGCGGCGCATGCCCGCGCCGGTGCCGGCCCCCGGCTAGCCCTCAGAGCCCGCCCTCGCCCTCTTCCGCCTCGGCCTCGGCTTCCATCTGCCGGAGGCGGACGTAGTAGTCGGGGAACTCCTTCAGGTGGGCCCAAGCGATCTTGCCGGTGAGGACGGGGTCGTCGTCGGTGACGTTGGTCTGCGGATCGTGGCTGCCGTGCTCGAACTCGACCTCCATGCCGATCCGGAGCTGCTCGACGTCGAACGGGGCGCTCTCCCAGTCGATCCCGATCTGCTCCCCGACGCCGCGGGCCTCGTCGGCGCTGACCTTTCTCTCCGCGCTCATTCCGTCATCTCCATCAGGCCAGGTTCACCCGGCGCGGGTAGACGACCTCGGGGTCTGTGAGCACGTTGATGAGCGCCGGCTTGCCGGAGGCGAAGGCGCGGTCGAGCGCAGGGCGGAGCTCGTCGGGGGAGCGGACCAGCTCGCCGTGGCAGCCGAGGGCGGAGACGACCTCGTCGTAGCGGGTCTCGGGGCGGAGCTCGGCGGCCAGCGAGTAGCCGTAGAGGAACTTCATCGGGTGGTGCTCGAGCGCCCAGATCCCGTTGTTGCCCATCACCGCGACGATCGGCAGGTTGTGGCGGGCCATCGTGTCGAACTCCATCCCGGAGAAGCCGAAGGCGCCGTCGCCGAGCAGCAGGCAGACCTGGCGCTCGGGGTGGGCGAGCTTGGCGCCGATCGCCTGGCCGGGGCCGGCGCCGAGGCAGCCGTAGGGCCCCGGGTCCATCCAGGTGCCGGGCTCCCAGGTCTCCCAGACCCGCCCCGCGAAGCTGACGAAGTCGCCGCCGTCGCCGATCACGATCGCGTCGCGGTCGAGGAAGTCGCCGAGCTCCTTGTAGACGCGCATCGGGTGGAGCGGGGAGCGATCGTCCTCGAGCATCTCCTGCTCCTCGGAGCGCTTCTCGGCCTCGATCTTCCGCAGCCGGTTGACCCAGGTCGAGGTGCGTTCGGGATCGGCGGGGACCGACTCGCGGATCGCGGTCAGCGCGGCGCCGATGTCGCCGGAGAGGGCGAGGTCGGGCTGGCGGGTCCGCTCGAGCCGCGACGGGGCGAAGTCGAGCTGGATCAGCTTCGACTCCTCGCCGAACGAGCCGCCGAAGCCGAGCCGGAAGTCGAGCGGCACCCCGATCACCAGGGCGACGTCGCAGCCCTGGAGGGCGGAGCCGCGGGCGCGGGAGAAGTAGAGCTCGTGGTCGGGCGGGAAGCAACCGCGCCCGAGTCCGTTGAGGAAGACCGGGATGCCGAGCGCCTCGGCCAGCTCGCGGAGCTCGGACTCGGCCTGGGCCCAGTAGAGGTTGCTGCCGGCCATGATCGCCGGCCGTCCCGCCTCGGCGAGCAGCCTCGCCGCCTCCTCCACGCCGTCGGGGATCTGCTCTCGCACCGCCAGCGGGTCGGGGACGTCGGCCTCGGCCTCCGAGAAGACGACGTCGAGCGGGTAGTCGACGAAGGTCGGGCCGAGCGGCGGTTCGGCCGCGGTGTCGATCGCCTCCGCCGTGGTGCGGGCGATCTTCGCGGGGTCCTTGACGGTCAGCGCCGACTTGACGAGCGGCTTGACGAAGGGGATGTGGTCGATCTCCTGGAGCGATCCCATCCCCCACCTCATCTCGGGCGCGCGGCCGCCGAGCGTCACCAGCGGCACGCCGTCGGCCTGCGCGGAGGCGATCGCGCTCATCCCGTTGGTGACGCCGCAGCCGGCGGTGAGCGCGCAGATCCCCGGCTCGCGGGTCGCCTTGGCCCAGCCGATCGCCGCGAAGGCGGCCGACTGCTCGTGGCGGAAGTCGACGACCTCGATCCCCTCCGCCTTGCAGCCGTCGTAGATCGAGAAGAGGTGGCCGCCTGAGAGCGTGAAGAGCTTGGAGGCGCCGCGGCTCTTCATCGCCCTGGCGACCAGCCGGCCGCCGTGGACCGCGCCCGTCTCGGCGCCGGCGCCCTCGGCCTTCTCCTCGACCTGGTCGGGCGTCGCCATCGAGGCGAGACTACCCCTCGGGAGACCTCAGGAGAGGACCCAGGTGTCCTTGGCGCCGCCGCCCTGGGTGCTGTTGACGACCAGGGAGCCGGGCTCGAGCGCCACCCGGGTGAGGCCGCCAGGAGCGATCTCGTCACCGTAGGCGTAGGCGCGCAGGTCGACGTGGCGCGGCTCGAGTGAGCCGTTACAGAAGGTGGGGTGGGTCGAGAGCCGGACCGTCTCCTGCGCGACGTAGTCCTCCGGGGTCTCGCGGGCCAGGGCGATCACCTCGTCGCGCTCCTTCGCGCTCGCCTCCTCGCCGATCACCACTCCCCTTCCTCCCAGCTCCGCCCGCGGCTTCACGACCATCTCGTCGATCCGCTCGAAGACCTCCTGCCGCGCCTCCTCGATCACCATGTCATAGGTGGGGACGGTCGGGATGATCGGCTCCTCGCCGAGGTAGAAGCGGATCAGCTCCTCGGAGTAGGCGTGGGTGAGCTTGTCGTCCCCGACTCCCGAGCCGAAGGCGCTCACGGTGCTCAGGTTCCCGCGGCGGACCGGCTCGAGCAGCGCGTGCTGCCAGGTCGGGTCGCCGTTCTGGTCGCGGAGCTGCGCGACGTTGTCGCGCAGATAGATCACGCGCAGCTCCCTCGGGCGCTCACCCGTGGGGGCCCCGTAGAGCCGTCCCGCCCGGACCTCCAGATCGTCGGGATCGACGATCGGGATGCCGAGCCGTTCGGCGAGCGCGACGTGCTCGTACCAGGCGCCGTTCTCCTCCCCTTCGGAGATCAGGGCGGTGGGCGCCTCCGGGTCGCCGTCGGGCGAGGCGGCCGCGAGAACCTGACGCAGCAGCTCGACCGCGTAGGCGATGTCGCGCCGCTCGGCGGGAGGCTGCAGCGGCACGAAGGTGTCGATCGCTGTGCGGGCCGCGAGCGCGTAGGCGATCCCGGAGGGATTCAGGCAGTTGTCCTCGAGGATCCGGAAGCGACCGTCCTCGCCGCGAACGACGTCGAAGCCGATCACCGGGGCGGGCGGCCCCTGCACCTCGACGCCGACCATCTCCGGCTCGAGGTTCTCCGAGGTCTCGATCAGCCGCGCGGGCACCACGCCGTCGCGGACGATCCGCTGCTCGCTGTAGGCGTCGCGGACGAACGCATTGAGGGCCCGCGCCCGCTGCCGAAGTCCCGCCTCGAGCTCCTCCCACTCCCGAGCGCTCAGCACCCGGGGAACGATGTCGAGCAGGAAGTCCTCAGGTCCTTGATCGCCCTTGAAGTCGACGCCCCGCTCGCGAAGGTGATCCCGCATCTGGTCGGCAGCCTTCTCGAGATCGAGCTCTTCGAGCGCGGGCAAGAGATCGGCGTAGGCGCCCCGCGGCGTGCCGTCCGGTTCGAGCGCCTCGTCGAAGTGCTCGGGGATGTAAGGCGTCCGTGCCTTTGTCCCGCCCTCCATATGGACGGGTGATTCCCGGCCGGCGCCGTTTCAGTCCCTAGAGCTCGTCGAGGGCGCGCCGGGCCGCGTGGGCGTCGAGCTCGGCGTCGTGGACCGCCTCCTCGGCCTCCTCGACCGCCTCGCGGGCGCGCTCGAGCTTGGCGCGCTCGCGCTCCAGCCGCTTCTCGGCCGCGGCGAGCTTGCGCTCGGCCTCCTTGCGGCGCTTTGCCTGCTGCTGGCGGGCGGCGCGCTCGGCCGCCTCGCGCTCGCCCTTCCTCACGCTCGCGCGCCGGCGCCTTCGGCGTCGCCGGCCCGACCAGGCCGATTCCCGCGGCGCGCTGCTCGCGGGTCAGCCGCCCCTTCTCGATCGCCTCGGCGACCTGCGGATCGCTCGACGCGGCCTGCAGCGTCTCGCCGACCCTGTCGAGGATCTGCGTCCCGACCCCGTGCTCGCGACCGATCGTCTCGGCGGTCCGGACCAGCGAGTCGATCGCCTGCCGCTCGCGGCTCGCCGTCTCCCGCAGCTTGCCGCGATCGGTTGAGCCGGCGAGCATCTCCTCCTGGGCGGCCCGGAGCTGCTGTCCCAGTCCGAGCAGCTGGGACACCTCCTTCGACTTGCGCACCGCGAGCTGGTTGACGAGCCACGCCGTGCGGGTCGGCTTCCGCAGTCCCTTGACCCAGTCGGCCGCCTCGGTCTCGCCGTCGGCGCGCAGCGACTTCGCCAGCTCGTTCCGGGCCGGGGTGAACTCCTCGAGCGGTCCGTGAAAGAGCTCGTCCAGCTCCTTCTCCGGCACCGCCTTCGGTGGGCTGATGGCCGCAGCTTCCACTTACCTCACCCAGGGATTCACCGAATTCCGAGGTCGCGGCACACTTCGCTAGGAGCCGGGGAGCGTGTGGGTCTTGCCGAGGCCGCGGTCCTGGCTGCTGCCGGCCCGGCCCACCCCCGGGCCGGGGCGAGGCCGGCGGCCGAGGCCCCCGCCGCGGAGCGGCGCGCGGCCGAGGCCGCCCGCGGTCGGGTCGCCGAGCGGGTCGTTGACTTCGCTGCCCGGGCCGGTGGCGAGCGCGACCGGGATGAGCGGCGCGAAGAGCTCGACGCGGCGGTCGTAGCCGCGGATCTCCCGCACGCCGCGCGACTCGACCTCGACGGTCTCGGAGAGCAGCGCGCGGGTCTCGGCGGTGATCAGCACCGGGTCGCCGGTTTCGCGAGTCGCCGACTCCACCCGGGAGGCGAGATTGACCGCGTCGCCGATCACGCTGAACGAGAGCCGCCCGGCGCCGCCGATCGACCCCGCGACCACCCTGCCCGTGTTCACCCCGATGCCGACCTCGAAGCCGCCCGGCCGGCGGCTGTTGATCGTCCGCGCCAGCTCGACCGCGCACTGCACCGCGCGGTCGGCGTGCTGGGGGATCCGCTCGGGCGCGCCGAAGACGGCGAGCACCGCGTCGCCGATGAACTGGTCGATGTGGCCCCGGTGGCGGGCGACGATCGGGACGATGCACTCGAAGAGCTCGTTGAGGCGCGCCGACGATCTCGGGCGCCGAGGCCTCCGCCGCCGCGGTGGTGAAGTCGCGCACGTCGACGAAGACCAGCGAGACCTCGACCTCCTCGCCGCCCGGCTCGAAGTCCTCCGAGATCAGGTGCTGGGCGACCTGCTCGTCGAGGTAGGTGCCGAACGCCTCCCGCAGCCGCTCCCGCTCGGCCAGCCCGTCGACCATCTGGTTGAAGGCCGAGGAGAGCTCCCCGAACTCATCCGAGGTGGTGACCGGCACGTGCTCGTCGAAGCGCCCCTGGCGGATCCGCTCGGTGGCCGCCTCGAGGTCCTCGACCGGGCGGAGGATCGAGCGCGAGAGCAGCACGGTGAGCTCGAAGCTGACCGTGAAGGAGACGAACAATGCGATCAGCACGGCGACGCCGAGCGCGTCGGTGCCGCCGCCGTTCGAGGTGAGCGCCGCCACCACGATGCCGGTGATCACGTTGATCAGCGGCAGCGAGCCGAGCAGCTTCACCCGCAGCGGCACCGCCGGCCGGGTGATCCGGACCGGCGTGTCGAGGGCCGAGTTGATGTCGAAGAGGATCGGCCGCATCCCCATCTCGAGCGCCAGGTAGTGAAGGGTCCCGGCGTACGAGGTGGTGAGCAGGGCCGCGATCGCGATCGGGAAGAAGGCGAGCCAGCTCAGCTGAAGCACGGCGACCGCGGCGCCCACCGCGACCAGAGTGATCAGGATCGGGACGAAGAAGTCCCGCCGGATCAGCTCGATCGGCAGGTCCACCGCCAGCCGCCAGGCCTCCGCCGTCTCCTCCGACGAACGCGCCCCGCCGACCCAGGCCACCAGGGGTCGCAGCCGCCTCAGTACCCGGGTCAGGACGACGCCGACCCCGATCGCCGTCAGCCCGAGTGTGATCAGGAGGACCGTGAGGAAGTCGTCGCTGGAGACCGAGTAGTAGAAGCTGAACAGGGCGACCGCGCCCGTCGCGACCAGGAAGGCGGTCTGGAGCTCCGCCGTGATGAACACGGACGGGTAGCGGGGGCCGAGCTTGCGGTAGAGCCAGGTGAGGGGATGCGGGTGCGACACGGGTCGGCCGCCATTGTCCCGAACCGGGCAAACGGGAAACCCGGCGGGCACAAATGACGCCTAGAGCGAGCGGACCGCCTCTGGGATCGGCGTCTCGCCGCCGAGCAGATCGAACGCCTTGCCGATCGTGTTGTCGGCGACCAGGACCTCGGCGATCACCGCGGCGACGTCGTCGCGGCTCACCGAGCCGCCGGTCTCGAGCTGCTCGGCGATCTGGACCCTGCCCGTCCCGGGCTCGTCGGTGAGCCCGCCGGGCCGCACGATCGTGTAGTCGAGCCCGCTCTCGGAGACGACCTTGTCGGCCTCCGCCTTCGCCTCGTAGTACGGGCGCATCTCGTCGGTCCAGCGCTCGGGGTGGTTGGCGCCGATCGCGCTGACGATCACGTAGCGGCGGATGTCGTGGGAGAGCGCCGCCTCCATGAGCTCGACCGCGCCGCCGTAGTCGACCGTCCTCTTCCGCGCCGGTCCGCTGCCCGGGCCCGCGCCGGCGGCGAAGACGACCGCGTCCGCCCCCGCGACGGCGTCGTCGATCTCGACGTTCTCGATGTCGAGCACGATCGGCTCGGCGCCGATCTCCTCGAGGTCCGCGGCCTGCTCGGTCTTGCGGATGATCCCCCGCGGGCTGTCGCCGCGCTCGGCGAGGATCTTCTCGAGGCGCATGGCGATCTTGCCGTGGCCACCGACGATGACGACGTTCACGGCCGCGACCATACTTGAGCGATGGCCACCGCTGACCTCACCGTGATCGGCCTTTAGAGGAGAAGTAGTGCCGGGGGTGGGATTCGAACCCACACGTCCCCGAAGGGACCGCGCCTTTTAAGGGCGCTGCCTCGACCAATTGGGCCACCCCGGCGAGGCAGGATTTGCGCCGAGGCCCCGCTACCCGCGATCGGCTAGATCGCCAGCGAGTGGTCCTCGAGCGCCCTGGCTAAGAGGTCGCGGAGCTGGTCCCGCTCGGCGGCGTCGAGGTTGCCGAGCACGTCGTCCTCGAGCGTCTCGAGCTGGCGCTCGGCCTTCTCGAGCGCCCTCTGTCCCTTGGTAGTGATCGCGACGATGTGCCGGCGCCGGTCCTCTGGATCCCGGGTCCGCTCGATCAGGTCGGCGTCCTCGAGCCCGTTGAGCAGAATCACGCAGTTGTTGGCGTCCATCATCATCGTCTCGGCGAGGCGCTGTTGGGTCGCCTTACCGGACTCGCGCAGGTAGACGAGCGCGACGAACTCCTTCAGGCGGACGCCGATCAGGTCCGGGGTTGCACGCCGGTAGACGACGCGCGAGAGGCGCGTCAGCAGATTCATCGTGCCCGCGAGGGATGCGGTCTCCATCTTCATCTCTCCCATCGTAGCCCCGCCTCCGACATCATCAAGCTGACAAGGATAATCCTTTGTATAGTGATGATCATCGTGGAGGCTACGAACCACACAATAGCGCCGCCGAGCGACCGGCGCAGGTGGATCGCTCTCTTCGTGGTCTGCCTGGGTCAGCTGATGATCGTCCTCGACACGACGATCGTCAACGTCGCCCTCCCCTCGATTCAGGCGGACCTCCATTTCAGCCAGTCGAGCCTCACCTGGGTGATCGACGGCTACCTGATCACCTTCGGCAGCCTGCTGTTGCTCGCCGGGCGCCTGGGCGACCTGTTCGGCCGCAAGCGCATCTTCCTCACCGGGCTTGCGTCCTTCGTCGTCGTGTCGATGATCTGCGGGCTCGCCGAGAGCGAAGCGATGCTGATCGGCGCGCGCTTCGCCCAGGGAGCTGCGGCCGCGCTCACCTCGGCGGTGGTCGTCGCGATCATCGCGGTCGAGTTCCCGGAGGCGCACGAGCGCGCCAAGGCGATGAGCGCCTACACCTTCGTGGTCGCTGGTGGCGCCTCGCTGGGGCTGCTGCTCGGCGGGGTCCTCACCCAGGCGATCAACTGGCACTGGATCTTCTTCGTCAACCTGCCGATCGGCGCCGCGGCGTTCTTCTTCGGACGCAGGCTGATCGTCGAGAACGAGGGGCTCGGCGTCGCCCACGGGGTCGACTGGCTGGGCTCGATTCTGATCACCGGCGCCTCGATCGTCGGCATCTACGCACTCATCAAGATCCCTGAGTGGGGCTGGACCGGCGGCAAGACGCTCGCCCTGGCGGGAATCTCGCTTGCCCTCCTGGCCGCCTTCGTCGCCTTCGAGTCCCGCATCTCGCATCCGATCATGCCGCTGCGCATCCTCGGCGATCGCAGCCTGGTCGCCTCGAACCTGGTTCGAGGGTTCCTCGTGACCGGTGCCTTCTCGACCTTCTTCCTCGGTTCGCTCTACCTCGAGCACGTGCGCGGCTTCGACCCGATTCAGATCGGGCTCGCCTTCCTGGCGATGAGCGTCTTTCTCGGAATCATGTCTGCCGGGATCTCTGCCCGGCTGGTCTCGCGCTTCGGTCCCAAGCGCACCCTCATCGGGGGCATAGCCAGCGGAGTCGCCGGGCTGCTGCTCTTCTCGCAGGCCGGCGAGCACAGTGCCTACTTCCCGCTGATGTTCACCGGTCTGGCGCTACTCGGAATCGGCTTCGGCGCGGCCAACCCGCCGTTGATGATGACCGCGTTGGAAGATGTCCCAGCTGCCGACGCCGGCCTGGCATCGGGGACGATCCAGGTCTCCATCCAGCTCTCAGCCGCGGTCGGACTGGCGGCGCTCGGGACGATCGCGACAGACCGGACCAATGCCTTGGAGGCCGCGGGCGAATCGGCCACCTCGGCGCTCAGCGGCGGCTACCACCTCGCCTTCCTGATCGCGGCAGGCGCCGCGGCCGTCGGGATCCTGATTGCGCTCCTAGTTCTGCGCTCGCCGACTGCACAGGAGCTCGAGGCCGAGATGGAGGAGGGAGCTCCGGTCGGAGTCGAGGCCGAGGCCGCCGAGGCGCAGGCCGCTTAGGCCGGCCTTAGTCGCGTCGGCGACAATGGCACCGTCCACCGGAGAGATCCCCGCAAATAGCGGTGGAAAAGCCCGCTTAGGGCCCGCATTTCGAGGGCATTAAGGGTCCCGCGAGCGCAACCGGACCACTGCTACCGTGTTTTCTTCGGCAGGGAGGTCCGCCGCTTTCTCTGCCGTCCCCGCCTTGGAAGCCTCAACCCTCACACACGCACAGCGACGCGGGCTCTTCGCCCGGCGCTCGCCCCTCCTCCGCTTCCAAGACGACGACAAGCTCGTCGCCCTCACCCGACGGGGTCATCAGCACGCCTTCGACACCCTCGTCGAGCGCTACCAGTCGCGGCTGCTGGGCTTCTGCCGCCAGATGCTGGGCTGCACCGAGGACGCCGAGGACGTGCTCCAGGAGGTCTTCGTCGCCGCCTACAACGCGATGGTCGCCGACGAGCGGCCGATCGCGGTCCGGCCCTGGCTCTACCGGATCGCCCGGAACCGCTGCCTCAACCATCTTCGGAAGCCGACCGCGGACGGGCAGGACACGATGGACACGCACCCCCATATGAACGGGGTGACCACCCATGAGCGGGTCCAGAGCCGCGAGGAGTTCCGCAGCCTGCTGACGGACGTCGGCAAGCTGCCGGAGACGCAGCGCTCCGCACTTCTCCTGCGCGAGATCGACGCGATGAGCTACGAGGAGATCGCCCGGGCGATGGACACCACCGTCCCCGGCGTCAAGTCGCTCCTCGTCCGCGCGCGGATCGCGCTGGCCGAGTCGAGCCAGGCCCGGCAGCTGACCTGCGACGACGCCCGGCTCGAGCTCGCGGAGGCCGCCGAGGGGCTCGCCAAGGTCTCCGGTCCGGTCCGCCGCCACATCAAGGGCTGCGACCCGTGTCGCGCGTTCCGCACCCAGCTTCGCTCCGACAGCAAGGTGCTCGCCGCGATCTTCCCGGTGGGCCCGCTGCTCGTCCTGAAGGGCGCCGTGCTCGCAAAACTCAGCGGCATGTTCGGCGGCGGCGGAGGCGGTGCCGCTGCCGGCGCGGGTGGCGGCGGCGCTGCGGGCGCCGGGGCAGGGGTCGCGGGCGCGGGTGCCGCGGGCGCGGGTGCCGCGGGCGCAGGCGCGGCCGCCACGGGCGGCACAGCCGTCACCGGCGCTGCCGTAGGCGGCGCGGCCGCGGCAGGCGGAGCCGCCGCGGGCAGCGCAGGCGCAGCCGCGGCGACAGGCGCAGCCGCGGCGATCGGTACCAAGGCCGCCGCTGGAATTGCGACCGCCGCGATCATCGCGGGCGGCGCCGCCGAGATCCAGAACGTCACCGCCCATCACCCGGCCGCGAAGCCTCAGCCCAAGGTCCGGACCGCCAACGTCCCGGATAAGCGCGTCGCACCCACCGCCACTCCGGCGACCGCCGAGCCCGCTCCGGCGGACGCCCCTGCGGCGACACCCGCGGCGACCGCCCCCGCCCAGCCCGCGGACACGGTGACGGTCCCGCCGCAGCCGGCCGATCAGGCCTCGACCGGCGGAACCGGGTCCACGACAGCGACCAAGGGCAAGCACAAGCGACACAAGGCCAGCACCTTGGCCAACACCGACTCCAGGGGCGCCAGCGGCATCGAGCAGTCAGGCCCGGTCACCACCGGCGTCGAACCGTCGACGACCTCGTGCGACGCGGACGGCGACGGAGTGACGGATCCGGGTGCGCCGAGCACCTGCTCCTCCGGCGGCACCACCTCGACGACCGCAGTTGAGCCGGCGGCCACCGACTCCCAGCCGGCCACCTCCACGCCCCCGACGCAGTAGAAGTCGGCGTCAGCTACCAGAAGTCGACGCCGAAGAAGGTCAGGCAGCGGCGGGCGCGAGCCCGATGACCTTGAGCCGCCGGGTGAGGCACTGCGCCGCGAAGGCGTGAGTCTCCTCCCGGCTGACGCCGAAGAGCTCGAGATCGTCCTCCTCGTCCCAGGGCGGATCGATCACCTTGTCGGCGATGGGCAGTGACTTCATCAGCATGTTCTGGATCACCTCGCGGTAGCGCTGGTCCGCGTTCACGCACTCGGTGAGGAAGCGGACGCCGAAGGCGATGTGCCGGTGCTCGTCGCGGGCGACGTTGGAGAAGCCCTCGACGAACGCGGGCAGGGTCCCCATCCGCTCGTTGTAGTCGATGATGAAATGCTGCCCGGTGAGGGCCAGCATCCCCTCGATCACCATGTGGTAGAGGGTGATCGCCTCGACCAGCGCATCGTGGTCGCCAGGCTCCGCGCCCAGGCGGTCCACCCGCTCCTTGAGCAGCCCGTCGAAGAGCTCGTGGAATGCCGGGTTGAGATGCTGGTCCAGCGCGTCGAGGCGCTGCTTGAGCTCGGTCGCGTTTTCGAGCACGCCCACCTCGCTGAAGAACCGGTCGAAGAAGCGGACGTGGCGAGCCTCGTCGGCGATCTGCGTGGAGAGGAAGATTCGCTGCGCCTCGGTGGGGGCGGCGCGCATGATCGGCCCGAGCTCGTCGGCGACCTTCTGCTCGCCGATGAAGAAGCTCGAGAGCCCGTACATGCGCTGGAAGCGCTCCTCCGGGGGGATGCGCTCGTGCCAGTGGATCCGGTCCTGGGAGAAGTCGAGGTCCTGAGTCGCCCACTGCTGGCGCTCCCAGAGGTTGTAGAGCTGGGTGTAGTCGAGGAGCTTGACGTCGCTGCGGTCCCCCCGCTGGAGGGCCGGGTCCGAGGTCGCGCGGAAGTCCTCGCGCTGTGCCCTCGACGGTCCCGACTGCGTGGCGTCCTTTGCCTCGACCGGCTCCATTCGCTCTCCTCCTGGGTCGCTGACGGCTGCTCGGTCGCAGCCTACCGCACAAACTGGCTGGCTGGCCAGTCCCGCCTTATGCCTACCAACTTTTGTGGCACACGATTACCAATTTTTGTGTAGGGTATGCAGAGGTCACTCAACCACCACGGACGGTGAGCCGATATGGCCCTCGAGATGAATCCATGGAAGGTCGGAAACCGCATCTTCGGAGTTGATCCGGAGCGTCGGCGGGTCTGGATCGGGGGCCAGCGCCTTCATCACGGGCTGACGGGCATCGCGGTCGCGACGGCCGGACTGGCACAGCTCGCGGCCCGCCGCTCGGAGTCCAACCGGGCGATCGCCTGGGCCCTCGCCGGCTGCGTCCTGATGGCGCACGACTGGCAGGACCGGTCGGTCTGGTTCCGGCGCGGCTCCCAGGCTGACTAGACGCTGAGCGACTCGCCCGGCGCCAGCACAGCGACCTTCGACTTCGTCTTCGACTCGACGTCGGACTTGAACGCCTCGGCGTCTGTCTCGATCGGCGGCCAGGTGTTGTAGTGGACCGGGATGACGATCTCGGCGCCTACGAAGTCGGCGGCGACCACGGCGTCCTCGCGATGCATCGTGTAGTGGCCGCCGATCGGGATGAAGGCGATCTCGGCGGGGGTCCGCTCGACGATCAGCTTCAGGTCGCTGAACAACGCCGTGTCGCCGAGGTGGTACAGGGTCTTGCCGCCGATGTTGACCACCACGCCGCATGCCGCACCGATCACCGTGCCCGATGTGGGGCTATACGGACGGTCGGTGGAGCCGGGGACGGTGCTCGTGTGGTGGGCCTGCACCAGCTTCACCCAGCCCCAGTCGTAGGTGACGATTCCACCGAGGTTGGCGTCGACTGCGTCCTCGATCCCCTGCTCGTCCGAGCACGTTGGCCAACTCCGTAATGGCCACGAAGCTGGCGCCGGTGCGCTTGCCCACAGCGATCGCGTCGGCGTAATGGTCCAGGTGCGCGTGGGTCATCAGCACGTGAGTTGGGTTGACCTCCTCGGCGGTGAGCTTGGCCGCCGGGTTGTTCGGCTTCAGGAACGGATCGATGAGGACGCGCGTGTCGCCGTCCACCAGCTCGACGGTCGAATGGCCGAGGTAGTTGATCTCCATCTGCGTCAGTCCTCCTTCGTCTGCTCCGGTCCCTGCTGCTCGAGCCTCTCGGCGAGCGCCCACCCTACAGCGACGCCGACCATCATTCCCATGCGCGCCTCCTCGGCGAGCAGCGTGCGGACGGCAATCAGCCGCGCCTCCTCGTCAGGCGTCGTCGCGGCCTTCAGGACCTCCGCGTCGTGCGACTCGCCGAACCAGCCGCCCTCCCCCAGTGCCTCGGCGAGGATCCGCTGCAGGCGCGGCGCCGCACGCGCCACCTGCCGCTCGGTCTCGCGGAAGACCTCGGGGTCGGAGATCGCCTCGATCGCGGCGTCGATCTGCTCGTCGCTGTAGCGCCCCGGGCTCATCGTGGCTTCCGCCGTTCCCACATCTCAAGCCCCCCGACGTCCCGGTAGCCGAGCTTCTCGTAGACGGGGTAGCCGAGCTTCGTGGCGATCAGCGTCGAGGCCGACTTGCCGCGTTCGCGCTCCCTCTCGAGCGCATGGCCGAGGAGCCGACCGGCGATGCCCCGGCCGCGGGCCTCCGGCAGGGTGGCGACGAAGGTGACCTCGGCATCGTCGCCGCGGTCCCAGACCAGGGTCGTCCCCACGGTCTCGCCGTCGAGACTCGCGAGATAGGCCTCCGTGTCTGGCAACGGATTCATCGGCGGGAAGTCCCCGGCCGGAAAGCCGTATGCGGTCTCGTTGATCACCCGGATCAGCTCCATGTCCATCTCGCTGCGGATCTTGAGCTCGGGGTCGGGCTCGGGGACGCGGAGATTCGAGAGCTCGAAGGCCATCGCTCGCGGCGTCGCGTCGAGGACGTGGCCGGCGTCGGCCAGCCCGCTCCTCGCGCGCTCGTCGTCCGCAGGGATCCAGACCGTCCAGGCGTTGACTCCGGCGTCGTCGTAGGCATCCGCGAGGCGCGGTAGGGCGTCGACCAGATGCTCGGAGTCCTCGTAGAAGACGGAGTTGAAGAACGAGCGATTGGGCGACGCCGGGAGGATCGCCGCCTGGACGTCCCCGTCGGTGAACACCTCGCCGCCGCATGCCTCGGTGTAGAGCCGCCAGAGCGGCGGTTGGTTGCCGAGCACCAGCTGGAACCAGCCGCGGTCGTCCGTCGGGAGGGCGCTCACCGCTTGCGCGCCATCGTGATCCCGTCCGCCAGGCCGAGCAGCGCAACGTCCACCCGCTCGTCCTTCGCCAGCCGGTCATTGAGCTCGGCGGTCACGCGGGCGGACTCCGAGTCCCCGGGATCCAGCACCGTTCCCTCGCGGAGGGTGTTGTCGATCATGATCACGCCGTTCGGGCGAAGCCGCGCCAGACCCTCCTCGAAGTCGTCGATGTACTCGGTCTTGTCCGCGTCGATGAAGGCGAAGTCGAACTGCTCGGTGCGGTCCATCGCCCGCAGGCTCTCCAGAGCGGGTCCGACCCGGATCTCGACCTTCCCGTCGAGGCCCGCCCTGCGCAGGTGCTCGCGGGCCCGTTCGGCGTACTCCTCATCGAGCTCGAGGCAGATCAGCTCGCCGTCGTCCGGAAGCCCTCGGGCGATCGCGATCGCCCCGTAGCCGAGGAAAGTCCCGACCTCGAGGGCCCGCCGCGCGCCGATCGCCCGCACGACGATGGTCATGAACGCCGCCTGGTCGCCGGCGATCTGCATGAGGGCGAGGTCTCCCATGTCCTCGCCCGCCTGCTCGACCTCGGGGACCACGCCGTCCCTGAATGAGCTGTGGCCCACCGAATAGCGGTGGAGCTCGGGCGTGATCGAGATGAACTTGTCCGTGGGCAACGTCAGCGGGGTTGGCGCTCCCGCCGAGCCAGGACGGCGGCCAGCCCGCAGCCGGCGCCGACCAGGCCCCCGGCCAGACCGGCGAACACGCTCGCGTAATCGTCGACCAGCGGCAGCAGGATGAGAACGGCCGCGCAGACTGCGGCGCCGATCACCTCCACGTCCTCGCTCGGGTCGGCGCGGACCTCCGCCGTGCGCATCACCGCCCAGGCGCCGAGCAGCCCGAGGGCGATGCCGTTGCCGCCCGCGGCGAGCAGGATGTCGTTATTGCTGGCGAAGGCGGTCTCGATGCCATCGGCCGCGAGCATCCCGAGCGCGCCCGAGGCGACGATGAGGACGACGGTCGGGATCGTCCCGAGCCGTTGCTCGACCGCCACGCCGAAGATCGCGATCCCCGCCGAGGCGATGAAGAGGTAGCCGACGTCCGGATAGACGAAGGGGGCGGCGAAGTATCGCCACCAGTCCCCGCCGACCGGACCGACGATTGCGCCCAGGTCGTGGGCGTCGAGCGCCGAGCTCGCCACGCGCACGAGCACCAGCACGGCGGGGATGAGGATCGCCGCGATCACGGCGTAGGGGCGCTCGGCGAGCGCCTCGGTCCGCCGGGCGCGCGCCAGGCGGCGCCGGACGCGACGCGACTCCCGGGGCGTGAGCTCGTCGCCTCGGAGCTCGAGCTTGGGCGCGCGCTTCCGGAGGCGAGTGCCGCAGTACGGGCACTCGGTCACATAGGGGCTGACCTCCTCACCGCAGGACCGGCAAACGACGCTCAGCTCAGGCGAGCTCATCCAGCGAGGATACCCCTGCCCGCTCGGCCCATCTATTGAGCTCGTAGAGAATCCGGGCGAGATCGCGGCCCGGGCCGCTCAGCCGGTAGCGCCCGCCGCCGTCCCGCTCGACGACGCCGGACTCGACGAGCTCGCCGAGACGGGCGGAGAGAACGGATGGGCTGATGCCGGTGCTCTCACGGAGCTCCGAAAAGGAGAGGGTGCTGCGCCGCAGCTCCCAGATCAGGCGAAGCGCCCAGCGGCGTCCGAGCAGATCGAGGGTGTCCTCAACCGGTCTGCTCGTAGCCATTGGTACGGATTCCGTAGTTCACGCCGCAAAAACCCGGTAATTCACTTCGGAAATCGTATCGGATTCGCGGAAAGCGGTTCGGCCTCGGCCTTTATCGAGGACGCCGGCCGGTCAGTGCTGGTCCGGATCGGTGGCGGCAACGATCTCCCTCATCAGCCCGCCGATCTCGCCGTGGTCCGCCAGCCAGTTGAGCTGGCGGCGCGCCCCGGTGCCGTGCTCGACCAGGTCGGCGAGGCTCGCCAGCTCGGCCTCGCAGCCGAGCTCCCGGGCGTGCTCCCTCAGGTCCTCGATCACCCCGAGCGCCATCTCCGCCGCGTCGACCTCGTGGCCGTGATCGAAGTCGATCAGCTTCCCCTCGATCCCGACCAGCGAGGCTCGCACCTTGTTGTCGTCGATCAGCTCGTGCGGGTGCTCGATGCTCGGCACCCCGTCGTCGTACTCGTCCGCGAGCCGGTGGGCGAGGGCCTGGCCCAGGGCGGCGAAGCCGATCGTGTGATCGATCCTGGTCTGTTGGTCGAAGACGCGGAGCTCGACGGTGCCGAAGTTGGGATGCGGGCGCACGTCCCACCAGAGATAGGTGTAGTCGGGGATCGCGCCGCCGCGCATCATCTGCTCGACACGGTGGGAGTAGATGTCCCAGCTCCCGTAGTACGGCGGGATCCCCACCCTGGGAAAGGCCCTGAACACGGGCGTGCGCGAGGACATCATCCCCGTCTTCCTGCCCTGCCAGAGGGGCGAGTTCGTGGACATGCCGAGCAGCAGGGGGAGGAACCCACGCATCCCGTCGGCCACGTAGATCGCCTTCTCCGGGTCGTCGATGCCGACGTGGACGTGGGTGCCGAAGATCAGCTCCTGCTCGGCGATCCAGCGAAGCTCCGCGGCGAGCTCCTTGTAGCGGGGGTGGTCGACGATCAGCTGGTCCGCGTAGAGGGCGGAGGGATGGGTGCCGGCGGCTCCGATCGCGAGCCCGTTACGGGCGGCCACCTCGCGAACCGTGCGACGGAGCTGGCGAAGCTGGTCCGCCGCCTCGGCGATGTCCCCGCAGGGCCGGGTCGCGACCTCGAGGACCGACTGCATCAGCTCGGGCTTCACCTCGCCGGGGATGTCCTCGGGCAGGTCGCCGAGGATGACGTCGATCGCCTGCGCCAGCTCGAGGCTGTCGGCATCGCAGATCATCAGCTCCTCCTCGATGCCGAGGGTGAACGGGGTGCCGCCGAAACTGTGTTCGAGCACGGTGGGACCATGACAGTCAGATCGGGCATACTGGCCCCAAGGCACAAATCAGGAGGTAGTCGAGAAGATGGAAGTCAAGTCGATCACCGAGCAGAAGTCGCTGCTGGCAACGCTCTCCCCAGGCAAGCGCGCGCGGCTGCGCCGTCTGCTCTTCGACTACGGCCCCGGCAACGGGACCCTGATGCTGCTCCCGATCGACCAGGGGATCGAGCACGGCCCCCGCGACTTCTTCCCCAACCCCGCCTCCAAGGACCCCGAGTACCAGTTCAGCCTGGCGGCCGAGGCGGGCTACTCGGCGATCGCCTGCCAGATCGGCCTGGCGACCCGCTACTACCCCGACTACGCCGGCCAGGTGCCGCTGATCCTGAAGGTCAACGGCAAGACCGACATCGCGCCCTCGGACGACGCCTTCTCCTCGACCAACGCCTCCGTCGAGGACGCGGTCCGGCTCGGGGCGGACGCGGTGGGCTACACGCTCTACGTCGGCTCCCCCCGTCAGGACGTCGACCTGCACCAGCTCAAGGGCGTCCGCGAGGCCTGCGAGCGCTACGGCATGCCGCTGGTGATCTGGGCGTACCCGCGGGGCTCCGCGATCGAGAAGAAGGGCGGTCGCGATTCCTTCTACGCGATCGACTACGGCGCCCGGCTCGCCATGGAGATGGGCGCCGACGTCGTCAAGCTCAACTTCCCGAAGATCGACTCCGAGAAGGACAAGGACCAGCCCGCTCCCTACAACGAGATGGACGCCTCCCCGGAGGAGGCGGTGCGCCAGATCGTCGAGTCGGCGGGGCGTGCCCTGGTGGTCCTCTCCGGCGGGTCGAAGACCGACGACGAGACGGTGCTCGCGCACACCCGGACGATCATGGAGGCGGGCGGATCCGGCGTGATCTTCGGCCGCAACGTCTGGCAGCGGGAGAAGAGCGAGGCGCTCGAGATCATCGGCCAGATCAAGGAGACGCTGCTCAACCACGTGCGGCGCATTCCGTAGCGCGCCGGCCGAACGACGAACACCGGCAATGAAGGGTGGATTTGTGGCGGGTTAGTCCTGCATACCGGGACCAACCCGCCAATTGGCGCCTTTGTCACCCATACGGTGAGTAAGGCGCCAACTGCGAGTAGTTCCGTGCGGCTGAGCATCATCGAGGGGTGACCCGACCGCTGCGCCACGGTGCTCTTCGAGCGCCTCTCCTCATTGCCGCTGTTCTCGTCGTCCTGGCGGTGTCACGCGGCTGCGGAGGCAACGATTCGTCAGAGCCCACCGGGCGGGTTACCGTCCGCGTCACCCACGTCGTCGACGGCGACACAATCGACGTCGCCCTGCCCGATGGGAGCGAGGAGACCGTCCGCTACATCGGGATCGATACGCCGGAGACCGTCAAGCCGGATACGCCGGTGCAGTGCGGCGGCCCGAGGGCGCACGCAGTGAACGATCGTTTGGTCGAGGGGAGGACGGTCACCCTCCGTTTCGACGCCGAGCGGCGGGACGTCTACGGGCGCCTGCTCGCCTATGTCTACCTGCCCCGTCCCGAGTCTGGCCGGCGCCCGTTGTTCGTCAACGCCGAGCTCGTCCGGCGCGGCCTCGCCCGCACCTTGACCATCCCGCCCAACGACTCGTTCGCCCCGCTCTTTGCACGACTCGCGGCGCTGGCGGGCGCCTCTGGCCGCGGGCTATGGGGGCACTGCTCTCTATAGTCAATTTGCAAGATCCCTTGCTAGCCTGCACGGCCGCCCCGGGGGGCTCTTTCCGATGGCTCAGATGCGGATGCGACAGAGCATGTCTCAGATCGAGCTGGCGTTCGAGCAGGAGATGGCGCTCGAGCGCCGCCGGCGAGATCAACTGCGAAAGCGCGCGGTCAACCGATCGCGGGCCCGGCGCATCTCGCGCAGCGAGTCACGGGGCAAGGTCAGGTTCAGCGTTCTGCTCGTCTGCCTGACGATCACGGTCGTCACCGTGGTCGTCTCGATGTTCGAGACGCTCGCCTGGCTGATGGGCTAGGGAGCGGCCTACCGCTTCGACGAGAGGTGCTCGAGCGCGCTCTCGACGGCCGCGTCTGTCCCCTCGTCCTCCACGTCGCCTTCGCTCTCGATCCGCTCGTAGACCTCGTTCCTGAAGATCGAGACCTCGCGAGGAGCCGTGATGCCGAGCCGCACCTTCTCGCCCGCCACCGAGAGCACCTGAACCTCAACTCCGTCGCCGATCATGATGCTCTGGCTCGGCTTCCGTGATAGCACCAGCATCGTTGCCTCCTAATAGTCGTTGCCCACCCCCCAAGGCGGACTCTCGGCTACCCACAAATAAGTAGCGTACCTGGTTCTACCCCGTCTGCCAAGGCACAAAAGGCGGAACAGGCGAATGATTTAGAGTCCGCCGCCGATGGCTCGCCAGTCGCTGCGACCGCAGCTCAACCAGATCCGCGCCTGGGTACGCCAGGGGCGCACGGACGCCTGGATCGCGCACCAGCTCGGCGTTCCGGCCTCCCAGCTCCGCGACTTCAGGCACCAGCACGGGCTCACCACAGAGGGCGAGGAGCCGGCGAGCGACGTCGATCTTCGGGACGAGATCGAGGCCGAGATCGAGGCCGAGCTGGGCGAGGCCGAGCCCGCGGAGGAGGACGGCGCGACCGACGAAGGAGAGGGGGATGAAGATGAAGAGGAGCGCTCCGGGCGGCGCCGGCGGCGCCGCCGGCGCGGTCGCCGCGGGCGAGGGCGCCGCAAGCCCCTCGAGGCCACCTTCGACCAGGGCGAAGAGGAGGGCTACGGGATCTGGCTCGACCCGGCGATCAAGGACGACCCCACCTACGTCGAGAACTGGGAGGGCCATCGGGCCCTGCGCGTGACGATCGAGCCAGAGCGGATCGTCCTCGAGCGGATAGAAGACTGACGATTCAGGGCGGCGGGTCCTGGCACCGCGGGCCCCCCATCCTGCGGGCACCGGCGCTGTCCTCGGATGGGGCCCCGGTGCCACCCGCCGCAGAAGCGCCTTTCTATTCGGCGGTCACCCGGCCGCCCGAGTAGTTGGACGCGCCGCGCAGGTAGAGGTAGAACGCGCCGTCCACGATCGCCTGCGTATCGAGGTCGACGGCGGCCATGGGAGCGGCGCGGCGGGCCGCCTCCAGGCACCAGTCGGTGCCGCGGCCGTAGAGGTCAGCGAGCTCCTGGGCGGTGAAGGTCGGCCCAATGCGGCGACGGAGCTCGTCGCGGATCGAGTCCACGGCGCGGGTCGCGGTCCGCGCGGCTCGCGGGTCACGGGAGAGCTCGCCGAGCCTTCGCGCACCCTCCTCCCACTGGAAGAGGGCGTTGTCGAGCGGGTAGGCCACTCCCTATGGGTAGCACGGGCGGGCGGAATCTCGCCGACGCTCAGCTCCCGGTTGCGCTGGGAATGGCGCCGCGGGGTGGCGCCGCGCAGGCCAGCGGATCGAGCGGGCCGGTCACCTGCCAGACGTCGACCAGGTTCGCCCCGGCCACCCGGCGGACGTTGCCGGCGCGCGAGATCCACCCGCGCTGGATCGGCGCGGTGTCGGCCGCGGGATCGTCCTGGTGGTAGGTCGGCGTCGTGATGACGTAGTCGTAGTCGCTGTCGTTGAGCGCGGCGATCCACTCGGGGCACTGTCGAATCTCGTTGAACGAGCCCCGCGGACCCTTCTCGCCGATGTAGCGAACGTCGTTGCTCGAGTCCGGCCCCCAGAGCCCGTACTGGAAGAGCGCACCCATCGTGCCGGAGAGGCCGATCTTGCAGGTCGTGCGTGCCCCTCGCCCAGTCGTAGGCGGCGCCCAGGCCCTGACCGAGCTCGATCGCGGGCTGCTCGGTCTTCGGGTAGTCGGGGGCGGTCGACGAGTAGCGCTCGTCCAGGTAGTGGTCCTGAGCGAAGCGGCCGACGACCGCCAGCGCGATCACGGCGGCCACGCCGATGCCGGCGAGGGCCACGGGCGCCAGCCCCCGGCGGGAGAGGAAGACGACCAGCAGCGGGAGCGCGATCACCGCGAGCGCGAGGGCGGCCGTGCCCGGTAGGCGGCCGGTGTCGATCGCCCCGATCGCCCCGGCACTGACGATCACGAGCACCGCGAAAATCACCAGGGTGACGAGCCGCCAGATCCGCTGGAGGCTGCCGAGCCGCCGAACATTTCTCTCGCCGCTGAACGGGGGGACAGCGAGCAGGGTGAGCGCGAGCACGAGGCCGGGGGCCAGGTAGCGGATGTTGAGCCGGAAGCCGACCGGCATCCCCTCCGGGCCCGAGGCGCCGAGCGGCGTGAGCAGGTAGGCGATCGCCGAGAGTAGAGCGACGGCGCCGAGCATCCGCTCCATGCGCCCGCCGCGCCAGAGCACGAGCAGGACGGCGATCACGGCGAGGGCCAGGTAGGCGGGCCAGAGGTCGCCGAGGCGCTCGTGGAGAGCCGGGGTGAAGTAGCGGCCCCAGACGTCCGTGTCGGTGGCGTAGTGGACGATCGCGTAGGGATGGCGCCCCTGGAGCGCCTCGGCGTGGTGGATCGGCCCGATGTCCTGCCAGGGGAACGGGTTGCCGGAGACGACCAGGTTCCGGGCGTACCAATAGCCACCACCGACAAGCAGTCCACCGATCCAGGCGGCTGACGCGCGCAATCGAGACCCCTTGCCCGAGATGACGATCACGCCGACGGTAAGGGCGAGGACCGGGGGAACGACCGTGAGCTTCGTGCCGAGCGCGAGCCCTGCGGCTAACCCACCGACCATGAGGACGCCCATGGGGAGTCCGGCACGCTCCCATCTGGCGTTGACCAACAGGGCCACCGCGGAGAGGAAGAGCGCGATTCCGACGACGTCGTTGTTGGCGTTGCCGGGCTGGCGGGAGACGAGGAGGTTCGCCGCCATCACCGCGGCCACGGCGGCCAGGGAGGTCGCGCCCGAGCCGTAGGGCCGGCCGATGCACCAGCCGGCGAACAGGGCGAGGCCGAGCCAGGCCATGTTGATCAGCGGAGAGAGAAAGTCGTTCCCGAAGAGCAGCAGCCCCCCGGCGTGAAGCAGCTCCGAGACCTGGGGGTAGAACCAGTTCAGATAGAGCGGATCGGTGTAGAGCAGCGAGGTGACCGAGCCGGTCTGCGCAATGTGCGCCGCGAGCGGCATGTGGTACCAGAGCGAGTCCCCGCCGTAGATCCCGCGGTCGAGGGCGAGCAGGGTCGGACCCGCCCACTGCGCCGCGACGATCAGGGCGATCAGGATGGCCACGGCGAGCTCGAGGCCGCTGGCCGGCGGCGCATCGCGCTCCTCGCCGCCCCTCCCCTGGCCCGAGTCGGTGACCCGCGCGCCGGCACTGATCAGCATCGGCTCCAGCCGCACGGCCCCACCCCCCACGATCAGGCAGGCGGCGACCAGCAGCACCCCATCCAGGATCCCCACCAGCCCGAGCAGCTCGGAGATCACGATCAGAATGCCGATCGCGAGCACGGCGTCCGCCAGCAGCGCCGGCGTCCCGGTCCACCGCGGAAGTGCCGCGCGCCGGGTCGTCCGCCCGGCGATCGCCATCGAGATGGCGATCGCGAGCAGTCCGATGGCTCCGAGGATGTAGTCGCCCGTGCTGCTCACTACTTGACCGGGGCTGATGCTCCCGGTTGGCCCGGCGGGTTGCGCCGGTTCCCGCCCAGGTCGCAGCCGTCAGGCGAGAGCTCGCCGGTGATCCGCCACACGGAGACGCGGCCGGAGTGCAGGATCTGGGCGGCGGCCGGATCGTTCTTCACCCAGCCGCCCTCGGGGGAGGGGCTGGCGGTGGCCGGGTTGTTGAGGTCGAGGGTGGGTGTCGTCACCAGGTAGTCGTAGTGGCCGTCGTTGACCGCCTCACGGAACACCGGGCAGGTCTCGATCGCCCGGAAATCGGCCTCGGGCAGATGCCGGCCGACGTACTGGACGTAGTTGTCGAGCTGATCGCCGTAGAAGCCGTACTGGTTGTAGGCGCCACTCGTGCCCGCCACCCCGATGCGCAGGCCCGAGGTCGGCTTGGCCCAGCGAACCGCGTCGTCGAGCTGGAAGCGGAAGTCCTCCGGTCGGTCGTAGCGGTGGTCGAAGTAGTCATCCTGGCGCTCCCACCCCACCGCCGCCACGGCGAGGGCGAGCAACGCCCCCGCCACCCCGGCGGCCAGGGCGCTCCGGCGCGCCACGAGGGCGAGGCCGACGGGCGCGCCGATCAGCACGATGCCGATCAGCGCCGCCCAGGGGACCGAGGCGAAGGCTCCCTCCCAGGCGACGTTGGCGTCCGAGTTGCGTGATGTGAAGTAGAGCGCGATCAGCCCGCCGACGATCAGGGGCACGCGGAAGCGCTCCGGCGTGAGGCGGGGCTCGAGGGGCAGCAGGGCGAGACCCAAAGCGAGCCCTGGGATCAGGTAGCGCAGGTTGATGCCGAAGGCCAGGGGATGACCCTCCGGCCCGGCCGCCGTCAGCGGCGTGAACAGATAGGCGATCGCAGCGACAACCGTGATCACGCCCGCCAGCCGGACCGCTGGAGAGCGAGGCCGCCAGACGGCGAGGATCGCGCCGGCGGCCGCGCCGCCCAGGATGAGGAACCAGAGCGGACCGAGCAGGTTCTCGATCGGGTTGAGGAAGTAGGTGCGCCAGAGGCCGGTGCTGGGGTTGGAGAAGATGTAGTGGGCGACGGTGAAGTCGTGGCGGCCTTGCAGGCCGCGGTTCGGGCCGGGGAGGTCGATCGGCCCGATATGCCTGATCCAGGGCAGCGGATTGCCGGCGTGGATGAGGTTGCGGAGAAACCAGAAGCCGGCGACGGCCGCGACGCCCGCGACGAAGACCCAGAACGCCTTCCACCTGACCTCGCGGGGCACGATGAAGACGACGCCGACCGCCATCGCCGCGGCGGCCCCGGAGATCGTCAGCTTCGATCCGAGCGCTATCCCGATTGCAAGACCAGCAACCAGGAGGGCGCCGAGCAGGGGCGTCCGCCGCGGGAACGTCGCGGGTGAGGCGCCGTCGAAAGACCGAATCAGCTGGTCCGCTCCTCGCCGACTAGCCCGAGTCCCGCCGCGCCCCCATCGGCGCCCGACTCGTTCCGCTTGCCCAGGCGTTGATCAGGATTGCTGCCGCGGCCAGCAGCATGGCGACCGGCACGGTGTCCGTCGCCGGCGTGCCCGCCTCGCGCGGGACCATCGGGCCGGTGTCCATGGCGATCGCGACCGCCGTCAGCGAGAGCGGTGCGACGCCGTAGGGACGGCCGATGCACCAGGCGGCGAGGAAGGCGACTCCGAGCCAGCCGAAGTTGACCAGCGGCGAGAAGATGTCGCGCCCGCTGAGGACGATGCCGGCCCCGTGCAGCAGCTCGGAGTTCTCCGGGTAGAACCAGTTCAGATAAAGCGGGTCGGTGAAGTGCATCCCCCAGACCGAGCCCGTGTCCGCGATCCGGGCGGCGAAGGGGCCGTGGTACCAGAGCGTGTCGAAGGTGAGCATCCCCCGCGCCCAGACATCCTGGAGCCCGGTCGCCCAGTGCGCGGCGACGAAGGCCGCGGCCGCGAGGGCGAGCAGCGTCTGCGGCGGCGGGATGGCCGGTGACGGCGGCGCAGGGGTTGCGCCGGCGTCGTAGTCGACCCAGAAGCCGTAGTAGAGGCCGAGACCCACCAGAAGGGCGGCGGGGATCAGCACCCCCGGGACCAGAATCCCGAAGGCACCGAGCAGCTGGAGCAGGACCGTCAGCAGGGCGACGCCGAGGACCGCCTCGGCCAGCCGCGCCGGGGCGCCGATCCAGCCGGGGAGAAGGCGCCGGCGCAGCCGGACCCCGCCCATCCCCATCGGGATCGCGACGGCGGCGAGGCCGACGACGGCGCCGAGGTATTCGCCGAAGCTCACTGACGCTGGGGTGCCGCGGCGTTGCCGAGGCTGCCACCGCCGCTGCCGGCCCCGTTCAGCTGCGCGCACCCGACCGGGTCGAGATTCCCATCGAGACGGAAGATGAAGACGTCCTGCTCGGAGTCGATCTTGGTAGCCGCCGGATCGGTAGCGGTCCAGACGGCTTCGATCGGCAACCGTGACTGGGTTCGCTGATCCGGTCCGATCACCAGGTAGCGATACCGGCCGTCGTTGACCGCCCGGCGCCACTCCTCACACTCCTGGACGAAGTGCGGCTCGCGGTCGTTCTGCGCGGCCTCGCTGGCGATCGGTAGGTAGGCCCCATGCGGCCCGTGGCGGGCGATGTATTGGACGTAGTTGGACAGATCGTCGCCGTAGAAGATGTACTGCTTGAAACCCGGCCGTCCGCCGACCACCCCGATCCGGGCGTCGTGCGGATTCGCCCGGTTGAACCACTCAAGCGCATTCTTCATCCCGTCCGGGAAGTTGCTCGGCGCGGTGGATGCCTGGTAGCGATCCTTGACGTAGTCGTCCGACTTCGGCCAGCCGATCGCGACGACCAGGACCAGGGCGAGCGCCGCCGCTCCGGCCAGGGCTGCGCGTGAGACGCCGCGCTGTCCGGCGAGCACGATTCCGACGGGGACAAGGATCAGGAAGACCGCCAGGCCGATCGCCCCGAGCAGGAAATGGCGGATCCACAGATGCCCGGACAGATCCCAGATCGGCACCGCCTGAACCAGCAGCAGGACGGCGAGGATGCCGAGCAGCCAGCCCTGGTCGCGCCGGCGGTCGTTGAGGCCCGGATCGACGGCGAGCAACATCGCCCCGAGGCCGATCGCGGGGGAGGCGTAGCGGAGGTTGGTGGTGAACGCCGTCGGGTCGCCCTCCGGGCCGGCGGCGGTCAGCGGGGTGAAGAGGTACGCGATGCCGCTGAGCAGCGCCACCACTCCCAGCATCCGGATCACCGGAGTGCGCCCATTGATGATCGCGAGCAGGAACCCGCCGATGACGACCGCAAGGACGAGCGGCCAGAGATCCCCGAAGCTGGAATGCAGCCCGGGGACGAGGTGGTGACGGATCACCCCGCCGTCGGGCGGCAGCAGGTAGTGCGCGACGTTGTGCGGCTGGCGGATGTTGATGTCCGCCTGATCGGGCCCCGGCAGCGGCCCGGCGTTGACCCAGGGCAAGGGATTCCCTGCATTGACGAGGTTTCTCGCAAACCAGAAGCCGCCGGTGATCAACGAGCTCACGACCCAGATGCCGGTCGTCCTGAGCCGGAATCCCCTGCCGGCCACGGCGATCACCCCAAGCGTCAGCAACCCGAAGGGGGCGAGCAGGTTGAGCTTCGTGCCCAGGGCGAGCCCGGCGGCCAGGCCCGCGACGATCAGCGCCCCGGTCGCAACCGGCGCATGCGCCGGCGGCCGCGAGCCGCGCTCGCTGTCCTCCGTTCGCCTCTGCACCTCGGCGTTCACCAGCACAGCGGCCGAAGCGAGCAGGAAGAAGAGCCCGGCCGTGTCGTTCTTCGCATCGCCCGGCTGGTAGAGCAGCAGCATGTTCGCGTCGAGGACGAGGGCGATGGCGAGGACGGCGATCGGACCGCCGCCGTACGGCCGGGCGAACACCCAGGCCGTCAGCAGGCAGAGCGACATCCAGCCGATGTTGATCAGTGGCGAGAGGAAGTCGTTGCCGAGGAAAAGGACGCCGGCCGAGTGGAGCAGCTCGGAGTTCTGCGGGTAGAACCAGACGGTCAGGCTGAGGACCTCGGTGAAGTGCAGGGCTCCCACCTGGTGGTCCTGTACGAAGCGGGCCGCGAAGGGGGCGTTGTGCCAGGTCGTGTTCGGCAGGTACATGCCGATGTCGAGCCCGGTCTGCGTGGGCATCGCCCAGTGCGCGGCGACGAGCACGGCCGCGGCGACCGCGATGGCCATCGCAACCGGGGAGACCTGGGGCGCCCAGAGCGGCGGTCCGGTCGCCGGCTGCCTCAGGGCTGCCCCGATCCCGACCCCGACGAGCAGGGATGCCAGCAGCACCCAGCCGGGTCGGTAGAGGCCCACCACCCCGACCAGCTCGAGGGTCACCACGAGCAGGGAAAGGCCCAGCACCACCTCCGCCAGCCGAGCCGACGCGCCGGACCAGCCGGGCAGGAGCCGGCCGCGAAGGCCGACGGCGGCGAAGCCCAGGGCCGCGGCAACGAGGATCAGCTCGATCGAGCCCTGCAGGTAGTCGCCGAAGCTCACGCGTGCGCCGCGTCGCCGAGCTGCGCGCAGGTCGACGGATCGAGTCGCCCGGTGATCCGATAGACCGCCGCCGGGCCGGACAGAATCACGGTTCTGACGTTCTTGTCCCTACTCGTCCAGAGGTTCTCCGGGGGGGCCGTGGTCTCGATCTGGCCGAGCCTCGGCGTGGTGACGATGTAGTCGTAGCGACCCTGGTTGATCGTCCGGCGCCAGCGCGCGCAGTTGTCGATCGGCCGGAAGGTGCCGTGGTTCAGCTCCCGGCCCAGGTACTGGACATGATTGGTCAGGTCGGTCCCGTAGAAGAAGTACTGGCCGAAGGCCGAAGCGCGACCGACGACCCCGATCCGGTCGTGGCTCGCCTTCCGTCCCCAGTCCTGGAGCGGCTGCCACTGCGGGGTCGCCCGGAAGCCGCCCCCCAGCGGCGGCCGCGCGGCGGTGACGTAGCGGTGATCGAGGTAGTACTCCTCGCGCACGCGCCCGAGGGCCACCGCGACGATCGCCATCGCCAACCCGAAGGCAACCAGTGCAACCGGGTTGAGACCGCGCCGGAACCCGGCCACCAGCAGGGCCGGGACGCCGACGATCAGGAACGCCAGCGCGATGGAGGCCAGGTGATGCTCGAACTCCCAGTTGGCCTGCGTGACCGTGCCCTGGATCAGGAGGATCGTGAAGAGCGCGATCAGGATCCACGGCCGCGCCCCATGCCGGAACCACGGGATCAGGGGCAGCAGCAGGAAGGCGATGATGAGGACCGGGGCGACGTAGCGGAGGTTGGCGTCGAAGCCGCTCGGATCACCGAGACTGCCCGAGGCGGTCAGCGGGGTGAAGACGTAGGCGATTCCGGCGACCATCCCGGTCACCGCCAAGATCCGCATCAGGGCGCTGCCGCCCTTGAAGAAGGCCCACACCAGGGCAACGACGACGACGGCGAGGATCACCGGCCAGAGCGGCCCGAGCCGGTCGTGCAGCACCGGGAACAACTTGTGCTCCCAGACGGTCGGGTCGTTGTAGTACTCGCTCAGCTTGTGGGGCGGGCGCGGGTAGAGGGGCAGCTGATCGGGTCCCGGCAGGTGGATCGGGCCGATATTGCGAATTTGCGGGAAGGGGTTGAGCGCGTAGACGAAGTTGCGCCCGTACCAGAAGCCGGCCGTGATCACCACCCCTCCGAGCCAAACGCCCAGGGCGCGGAGCCAGTGCTGCCGTCCGCCCAGGATCGCGACGCCGATGGTGAACGCGGCGATCGTCGCCAGCAACGTGATCTTGGTGCCGACCCCGAGACCGGCCGCCAGCCCCGCCATGAAGAGCGGCCCGGCGCCCACCGTCGCGAGCGTGCGAGGGTCGCCCTCCACCGGAACGTCCTCGACGACGCCGGTCTCGAACTGCTCCCCGCTGACCTCTCCGGTCGGCGGTGCCTTGCCCGGCGCACCACCCCTCACCGCCGTCGGCGCGCTGCCCGCTGACCGGCGGCGTCGGGCCACCCCGCACCGCGCGAGCAGTGGCCCCCTCGCGTAACGCGTGAGCTGTAGCCGCCCCGTCGATGAGGAAAGCGATTGCCGCCATCAGGAAGAAAAGGCCGGCGACGTCGTTCGGGCCCTGGCCGGCCTGGGAGCCGACCAGCATGTTCGAGTCCAGGACCACCGCCGCTCCCAGCACGGTGACGCCGCCGATTCCGTACGGCCGCCCGACGCACCAGGCGGCGAGCAGGCAGAGCGAGACCCACATGAGGTTGATCAGCGGCGAGAGGAAGTCTGTCTTCAGGAAGACGATCCCGACGCCGTGGAGCAGCTCGGAGTTCTGGGGATAGAACCAGACCGCGAGCTTGAGCGGATCGGTGAAGTGGAGCGGGCCGATGTGCCCGGTCTGGGCGTACCGGGCCGAGAACGACATGTGGTACCAGGTGGTGTCCTGGTAGTACATCCCCTGATCGACCGCCTGTCCGGTGGGATGGGCCCAGTGGACGACGACCAGCGCGGCGGCCACGATCCCGATCGCGACCATCAGGGGGCTGGCCTGGGCCTCCGGGGCCCGGGGCGGCTCCGGCAACCCGCGGCGACGGACCAGGAACGTCGTGCCAAGCCCGGCGGCGACATATCCGATCAGCAGCGGGACCTCTTTGAACAGGCCGAGTGGGCCGAGCAGCTCCGAGACCAGAATCAGCATCGAGATCCCGATCACCACCTCGGCCAGTCGCGCCAGCGCGCCCGTCCAGGCGGGTGCGAGCAGGGCTCGCAGGTGGTAGGCGCCTAGACCGAGGGCGGTTGCGATTACCGCCAGCTCCGCCGCGCCGAGCAGGTACCGACCAGTACTCATCTCAGACAAAGCGCGCACAGCCCATTGCCGCGCGCGCGGAGGGCGGAATCATATCCGCGGCGCTAAACGACGGCTCAGCTGGCTTGCTCGCTCAGTCTCCGAGGCCGTGCACGACGTAGGCGTGCTCGCCGGGCTGCACCATGCCGAGCCTGCGCGCCTCGCGCTCGAGCGTGGCCGGGCTGGAGTCCTCGCGGAGCCGCTGCGCGAGCTCGACCTTCTCGCGCTTGAGCTGGGCGAGCTGCGCGTCGCTCGACTTGGACCCCTGCCACGCCTCCAGCAGGTTCACCAGGGGATTGAGGTAGGAGACCATCACGGCGAAGAGCACCAAAACCAGGGCGATCCGGCCGATGCGATCCCAGCGGACCCTGCTCGGCCCGACTCGGCGACGCACCCGCCTGCGCGCGCCCCGTGCCGCATTTGACCTGGCTGACATGCGTACCGCTTCGCCGCTGCGTCGATCATTCCTTGGCGGACGGCGGCAACCGCCGAGCGAAGCTCTCTGAGTGAGCAGCAGGCGGTTGCCGCCGGCCGCCTAACGCTGAAACGCAGACGCCCCGGGGAATCTGGCGCGGTCGCCGAGCTCCTCCTCGATCCGCAGCAGCCGGTTGTACTTGGCGACCCTGTCCGAGCGCGATGGCGCGCCCGTCTTGATCTGCCCCGCCCCGGTGCCGACCGCCAGGTCCGCGATCGTCGTGTCCTCGGTCTCGCCGGAGCGGTGTGAGATCACTGTCGTGTAGCCGGCGTCCCGGGCGATCTGGATCGCCTCGAGCGTCTCGGTGAGCGTCCCGATCTGATTGACCTTGACCAGGATCGAGTTCGCGACCCCCTGATCGATCCCGCGCCGCAGCCTCTCCGGGTTGGTGACGAAGAGATCGTCGCCCACCAGCTGGCAGAGGTCGCCGATCTTCTCCGTCAGAGCCCTCCAGCCATCCCAGTCCTCCTCGTCCATGCCGTCCTCGATCGAGACGACCGGGAAGCGCTGGCGGACGTCGTGCCAGTACTCGGCCATCTCCTCAGCGGTCAGCGAGCGGCCCTCGTGCTCGAGCACGTACCTGCCGTCCTCGTAGAGCTCGCTGGTCGCCGGATCGAGCGCGATCATCACGTCAACGCCCGGCGCGTAGCCGGACTCCTCGATCGCGTCGATCAGGAAGTCGAGCGCGGCCCCGTTGGACTCCAGATCCGGTGCGAAGCCGCCCTCGTCTCCCCCGCCGGTCGAGAGTCCCTTCCTGCTCAAGATTCCCTTGAGCGAGTGGTACACCTCGGCGCCGACCCGCAGGCAGCCGGCGAAGGTCTCCGCGCCGGCCGGAACCACCATGAACTCCTGGAAGTCGACCGCGTTGTCGGCGTGCGCGCCGCCGTTCAGCACGTTCATCATCGGCACCGGCAAGAGCTCAGCCGGACCCGCGTCCTTCGCGCCGGTGGCGGCGTAGAGCTCTGCGAAGTAGTCGTAGAGGGGCTGGTCCTGATCCGCGGCGGCGGCCTTGGCGATGGCCAGCGACACGCCGAGGATCGCGTTCGCGCCGAGCCGGCCCTTGTTCGGGGTCCCGTCGAGCTCGATCATCGTCCGATCGAGCGCCGACTGCTCGGCGGCCCGGGCGCCCTCGATCGCGGCGGCGATCTCGCCGTTCACATGCGAGACGGCCTTGCCGACTCCCTTTCCGCCCCACTCGTCCCCGCCGTCGCGCAGCTCGACAGCCTCGTACTTCCCGGTCGAGGCGCCCGAGGGCACGGCCGCGAGGCCGCGCGCGCCCGAGTCGAGCACGACCTCCACCTCGACCGTCGGGTTTCCCCGCGAGTCGAGCACCTGCCGCCCGTGGACGCTCTCGATCGTCGCCATCGGGCCAGGAAGCTATTCGACCAGGCGACGCGTCGCGTGGCGCAGGGCAAGCTCTGGATCGACGCCGAGGCGCCGGGAGACGGCGACAGACTCGAGCAGGAGCTCGCCGACCATGCGCTCCGCCTCCGCGCGTGTCTCGGGATCGGCCGACGGGCCGCCGGGCTTCCCCTCCCCGGATGACTCACCCGGATCGAGCCGGCGGAGCACCTTGCGCGCGTAGAGCAGCGCCGGCAGGTTCTCGGGCAGCCCTTCGAGCGGCTCCGGCTCCCCTGCGCCCTCCACCTCGCGCTTGATCTCCTCCCACTGGGCCAGGACCTGGCCGGCCGTCTCCAGCTCGCGGTCCCCGTAGACATGCGGGTGGCGGCGGATCAGCTTCGCCGCGCACGACTCGGCGACGGCCGCGAGGTCGCCCTCGCCGCGCTCCTCGAGTAGCAGTGAGAGGAAGTAGACCTGGAAGAGGACGTCACCGAGCTCGTCCACCATCGCCTCGGTGTCATCCCGGGTGGCGGCATCGGCGAGCTCGTAGGCTTCCTCGACCGTGTGCGGCACGATCGAGCGTGCGTCCTGCTCGCGGTCCCAGGGGCAGTCCCGGCGCAGCCGGCGGGTCACCTCATCGAGGTGCCGGAGCGCTTCGAGGTAGGGCGGCGTCGCGATTCGGACTATCCCGGGGTGAGCCCGGGGAACGGGATCGAAGGCCCGCCGGCTGTTCCCTCACCGGGCGGATGCGGTCCCTGCGGTGGCCCAGGAGTCCAGGGGACGAGCGGCTTGTAGGAACCCACCGTCGAAGGCGGGCCTCCCGGGCCGGAACCGGTGCACTGGAGCTGGCCCGCCTGGCCGCCCTGGGCAGCCGTGCTCTCCTGGCAGCTGGCGAAGACGGGCGCGGGGCACCCCTGGTTCCCCCCGCCGGTCTGGGACGCGAGCTTGTCGGGGTCACAGGTCGGTCTCGCACCGCTGAAGTTGTCGCATCCCTGGACCACGTAGTCGCTCGCGCACTGGGTCAGGTTGGACCAGTAGTCGCGGAAGTCGGCGCTGAATGCCTGCAGGGCCTGCTGCTGCTGCTGCGAGCGGAGCTGCTGCTTGATCTGGTCGCCGACCGTGCCGGGCGCCCCCCCGGTTTGCGGGGTGGTCGTCTCGTCGAAGCCCGTCACCTTCTCGGGGGTCGCCGAGATGACCTGGAAGACGAAGTTGCCGGTGGAGGTCGGCACCGGGCCCTCGAGCTGACCCGGCTGCGCCCTGAAGATTTCGCCGTCGACGGGCTGCTGGAAGGAGCCGGGCACGACATCGGTGCGCAGCCCGCCCTTCGCCTTCGAGGTCGGATCCGTCGAGTACTGGGCCGCCACCTTCTTCCAGTTGGCGGGGGACTGGTCGGTGCGCAGGGCCTGGTAGGCGAGGTCGATCTGGTGCGGATCCTTGTTCTGGATGATCCGGATCGTGCGCTTCGCGGGCTGGGTGAACTGCTGTTTGTTCGCGTCGTAGTAGTCCTTCGCGTCGCTCGTGGAGGGTGTGCCGACGCTGTTGTTGATGTCGTCCTGGATCTTGTTCTGGATCAGCTGAAGCTTGGCCCGCGCGAGGACGTCCGCCTCGGTCAGGCCCGCCTGGTCCCGCGCCTTCACGTACTCAGCCTCGGTCTTGAACTGCGACTTGATCTGCTGGAGCGACTGGTTGACCTGGGTGTCGGTGAAGGTCAGGTCCCGCTTGTTCGCCTCGCCCACGATCCAGCCGATCTGGAGGACCGCCTGCATCGACTGATCCTTGAGTTGCTTGTACTGCGGATCGCTCGCCTGGGGGACCGCCTGGAGGCCGTTCTGCTTCGCCGTCTGCAGCAGGAAGCGGTCGAAGTTCGCCTTGCTGACCTTTCCGGAGTCGATCAGGCCCGGAACGTTGATGCTGTTGTCGTCGATGACGGCGACTTCGTCGGACGGCACGTTCGGGTGGCCGACCCCGACGGCGACGCCGACGATGACGACCATTGCCACAAGCGCAACGCCGAAGAAGATCGCGAGGTTCCGCTTTGACAGGAGTCCCTGGCTCACCGGGGCGGCAGCATAGCCATACGTCTAAGTCGGTGCTAAGGGCCCCAGGGTGGCGCGGGCGGCGCCCAGGCCGTCCGCCAATGCGAGGAGGGCACCGAGGCGCGCGCCCGGATCCTCGGGCACGGGCACCGCGATGGTGCGCTCACGCCACTGATAGATGGCCTCCGGCAGGCGCTCGTTGAGCTCGCTGACGCGCTCGGAGTCGAGCTCGATCGGGGAGACGCGCAGGCGCCCCGCTCGGAACTCGACGCTGCGGGCGCCTGCCTCGCC
The DNA here is from genome assembly GCA_963695675.1 of uncultured Solirubrobacterales bacterium. Classification (GTDB taxonomy): domain Bacteria; phylum Actinomycetota; class Thermoleophilia; order Solirubrobacterales; family 70-9; genus DASUPK01. The sequence goes on along the minus strand of CAVOGY010000002.1, from coordinate 350,963 downwards.
CAGGGCGATCCTCGCCCGCTGCAGGTCGAGCAGGTTGGCGACCGAGTCCGGCAGCGGGCCGAAGCGGTCCTCGAGCTCCTCCCGTAGGGCGCGCAGCTCGCCCGGCTCCCTGGCCGCGGCCACCCGCCGGTGGACGTCGATCTTGGCGGCCTCGAAGGGGACGTAGTCGGCCGGGATGTAGGCGTCGACGTCGACGTCTATGCGGACAGGCTCCCTTGGCCACTCATCAACGGGTCGCGCCTCCGGCAGATCACGGGTCGCTCCCTGCGGGAGCGCCCTCGCATCTGCGGCGCGCCCTCGCATTTCCTCCTCCACCCTGGCCCGGAGCTCCTCGGCCGCGTCCTCGAGCATCTGGCAGTAGAGCTCGAAGCCGACCGCCGCCACGTGCCCGGACTGCTCGTCGCCCAGCAGGTTGCCCGCGCCCCGGATCTCGAGGTCGCGCATCGCCACGCGGAAGCCCGAGCCGAGCTCGGTATTGTCGGAGAGCGTCGCCAGGCGAGCCGCCGCCTCGGGAGTGAGCGATTCCGCCGAGGGATAGAGCAGGTAGGCGAAGGCGCGCTCGCGGCTTCGGCCGACGCGGCCGCGGATCTGGTACGCCTGCGCGAGCCCGAGCTGATCGGCTCGCTCGACCAGGAGGGTGTTCGCGGTAGGGATGTCGAGGCCGGACTCGATGATCGTCGTCGCGACCAGGCAGTCGTGCTCCCCCCCGACGAAGGCGAGCATCGTCGCCTCGAGCTCCAGCTCGTTCATCTGCCCGTGCGCCTCGGCGAAGCGGACGCCGGGGCAGAGAGCGCGGAGCAGCTCGGTCGTCTCGTGCAGCGTGTCGATCCGGTTGTGCAGGAAGAAGACCTGGCCGCCGCGCTCCTTCTCGCGCATGATCGCCCGGCGGACCAGGTCCTGGTCGTAGGGCCCGACGTGGGTCCGAACAGGACGGCGGCCCTCCGGAGGCGTCTCGATCACGGAGATATCGCGTAGGCCGGCCAGGGACATCTGCAGGGTGCGGGGGATCGGGGTGGCCGAGAGCGAGAGCACGTCCACCTTCAGCTTCAGCTGCCGGAGCAACTCCTTCTGGCGGACGCCGAAACGCTGCTCCTCGTCGACGATCAGCAGGCCGAGGTCCTTGCCGCGCACGTCGCGGGAGAGCAGCCGGTGGGTGCCGATCAGGACATCCACCCTGCCGTCCCGGAAGCGACCGAGGACGTCGCGCACATCGGCCGGCCTGCGCAGCCGGGAGACCATCTCGATGTTGAACGGCGTCTCCACGAAGCGCTCGCGGAACGTGCCGAAATGCTGCTGGGCGAGGATCGTGGTCGGCACCAGCATCATCACCTGCTTGCCGTCCGCCGCGGCCTTGTGGGCCGCACGGAGAGCGATCTCCGTCTTGCCGTAGCCGACGTCGCCGCAGATCAGCCGGTCCATGGGGCGCTCCGACTCCATGTCGGCCTTGACGGCGTCGATCGCGTCCATCTGGTCGGCGGTCTCGCGATAGGGGAACGCGGCCTCGAAGCCGAGCTGCATCTCGCCGTCCGGGGAGAAAGCGTGACCCTTGCGAACCTGGCGCTCGGCGTAGAGGTTGATCAGGTCGCCCGCCATCGCGCTGGCCGCCCGCCTCGCCCGTGACTTCATGTTCTGCCAGCGCTTTCCCCCCAGCGGGCTGAGCTGTGGCTCGTCCCCGTCGGCGCCGACGTAGCGGCTGATCCGGGCGAGCTGGTCCGTCGGGGCGAAGACCCGGTCACCGCCTCGGTACTCGAGCTCCAGGTAATCCCGCGTGACGCCGGCCAGCGTCTTGGTGTCGAAGCCGGAGAAACGGGCCACCCCGTGGTCCTCGTGGACCACGTAGTCGCCCACGCGCAGCTCGATCGCGGCCGCCAGCCGTGCCCGGGGCGAGACCGGCGCGGCGGCGCGGGGGCGGTGGATGAGGCGGCGCTGGGGGATCACGGCCAGCCGCAGCTCCGGCGAGACGAAGCCCTCCCGCAGGCGTGCCTCCGCGAACCTGACCGCCGGTTCCTCCGGCACGCGGTCCGCGAGGAATGGCACGTCGAGGCGGCTGAGGTTGAAACGCGCGCGCTCGGCCTCCCCTCGTCCCTCGAAGGCGACAACGCTCCGATATCCCGACCGAATCAGCTTCTCCAGCTCGCCCTCCGCCTCGGCCAGGGTTCGCGACGGGAACTCAGCCCGCTGGGCCCTGAACGAGTGCTCCTGGCCGGCGTCCGCGCCGATCGAGAGGCCGGCCCGAACCTGCAGCGGCTCTCCGACGTCGACATAGAAGGGGCGGACGTCAGCCTCGTGAACGGCGGCCGTGACGTCCTCCCAGAAGTCGTGCAGCGCTCCCGGGATCTCCTCGGCGGCGGCGATCACGACCAGCGCCTCGGCGGAGACGAGATCGAGAGCGGCGCGGAAGCCGTCCGGACCCACCTGATCCCTGTGATCCGCCGAGATCTCTGCGGCCGGAGCGAGCTCGACGCGCGCGGCGTCCCCGAGCGAGCGCTGCGTGAAGACCGAGAAGCGGCGCATCGACTCGATCTCGTCGCCGAACAGCTCGACCCGGATCGCCTGCTCCTCGGTGGCGGGATAGACGTCGAGGATGCCGCCGCGCACCGCGAACTGGCCGCGCTCCTCGACCTGGTCGATGCGCTCGTAGCCGGCGTCGGCGAGCAGCATCGTGACGTCGTCGAGGTCGACGCTCTCGCCGCGGTGAAGCGCCAGCGTCTCGGGTCTCAGCGATGGGTCAGGGACCTTCTCCGCCAAGGCGATGGCGCTCGCGACGACGACCGCCGAGGGATCCGCGAGCGCGTTCATCGCGGCGATCCGAAGCCCCGCGAGGTGCGGGGGCGGATCCAGGTGGGACTCGAACGTCGTCCCCCGCGAGGGGTAGATGTGGACCGGCCGGGGCGCCAGGAACGCCTTCAGGTCGCCGGCCAGATCGCGGGCGGAGCGATCGTCCGCCGCGACGATCAGCACCGGCCCGGGCGCGGCGCCTTCGTCGGCCCCGATCAGGGCGGCGAGCAGGTATGGCCGCAGGGAGGCCGAGACATACGCGTCGACCGTGCTGTCTGACCCGCCCAGGGCGGCGCGGAGTGCGCGCAAGCGCTCGTTCTGGTCGGCGATCTCGAGTAGGGGTCTGAGTGACATCGTTGAACGGGTTGCGCCCGCATGGCGCACCCTCGCGCTACGGGCACGACGAACGCCCGAATCGGCGATCCGGGTCGTCCGTCCGGGCACGGGCCCGGCCTCAGACGATGCTAGCGGGGTGCCCGATCGCGGCTGTTCGCCAACGAAGTACGGACTATGGCTTGATGTAGTTGTGGACCGGGAGGTCGGTTCGGGTGGGCTGCGGTCCGGCGGCCGGATCCATCCCGGTCACCTTCTCAACCGCCGGCATCAGCCGCTCGTCTCGAAAGCGCTCATACGCGTCCGTCGACTCCCAGACGTCGGTGATCGTCCATTTGCCGTCCACCTCACCGGCCCAGTGGAAGATCAAGCCCGCCGGCACGTCGTCTTCGACGCCCATCTCGGCGTTGATGGCATCGTAAGTATCGGGACCGACCTCCTCGGGAAAGTCGGTGCTTCTGATCGCCACTGCCATTTCATCCTCCTCCGCTGGTTTCTCTTCGAACCCCTCGCCAGTCCAACCGTATGTCGAGCAGCCTATCTCTGCCTGCTCCTCCGCCGAGGTCAGTCGGCGCGAGGCAAGGGCTCGCTAGCCGTTCCGATAGGGCAAGCCCGGGCCGTCGCGCTGCCACTCGACCTGGCCGCGACCCTCATCGGCGGAGCGCTCGACCACGCCATCCCAGCGGTGAAGCATCTGCTTGAGGCGGGCAACGGCGTCGGGCGGGTGGGCGGCAACCTCGGCGGCGAGCTCGAGCGCGGCCTCCTCGGTGGCGGCCGCCGGCGCGATGCGGTGGACGAGCCCCATACGGAGCGCTTCGTCAGCGCTGACGTTGCGCGCGGTGAACAGGAGGTACTTCGCGGTGGCGAGCCCGCAGAGCGTCACCAGGCGAGCCGGCCCGACCGGCACGCCAAGCTCGGCGCCGGGAAAGCGCATCCGCAGGTTCGAGCCCCCGACTCGCAGGTCGCAGGCAACCGCGATCTCGGCGCCGCCGCCGACCACCGAGCCGTGACAGGCGGCCACGGTCGGCTTCGGGAAGGCGGTCAGCTCGTCGTAGAGCTGCGCGAAGAGCTCCATGCGGTGGAGGCGTCCCTTCTCGTCGAGCTCCTCGCGGACGTCCGCGCCGGCCGAGAGTCCAAGGTGGTCGTTGGATGAGATCACCACCACGCGCGCCTGCGGGTCCGACCTGGCGCGCGAGAGATGGGCGAGCAGCTCCACCAGCATCTCGGTGTTGATCGCGTTGCGGGCCTGCTCCCTCTCCAGGCGAACCAGGGCGACCCGCTTCTCGTCGGCCGAATAACTGGTCAGTGCCATCAGTCGGCCTGCTCTCGGGCCTTCGTGTCCTGTCCGGTCATTTCCTCCAGCAACCGCTCCGTCTCGTCGGCGGCGGCGTGGATCAGCTGCCTCACCTCGTCGCCGGGTTCGCGGAAATCGGAGAGCACGTAGCCCGAGACGATCTCGGGGTCGGTGCTGTCCGGGCGCCCCACTCCCCCTCGCACGCGCCAGAAGTCCTTGCCCCCCAGCCCCTCGCTGAGGCTCCGCAGCCCGTTGTGACCGGCGACGCCGCCGCCGAGCTTGCTGCGCACCTCGCCGAAAGGCAGGTCGATCTCGTCGTGCAGGGCGATCACACGGTCGAGCGACACACCGAGCTCGCCGCGCGCGGGACCCGCGGCGGAACCCGACTCGTTCATGAAAGTTTGCGGCAGGAGGATCGCGACGCGGGGGCCACCCGGGCCTGTGCGGCCGTCAGTGATCAGTCCGCCGTAGCGCTTGCGGGCCTTGGGCAGCTCCCAGCGACGGGAGAGTTCCGCGGCGACCTCGAAGCCGAGGTTGTGCCGGGTGCCCGCGTATTCGCTCCCCGGGTTCCCGAGTCCGACAATCAGGGCGTCGACGCGCGGCTCCGTCTTACGGGTCGCGCTGTCGCGCGCCCTCTCATCGACGCCGTCGCGAGAGCGCCGCAACCGGCGGCGGAAGAGAGCCAGGGACTACTCCCCGCCGGACTCGCCGTCGCCGCCGGACTCGCCGTCGCCCTCGGGAGCGGCCTCGCCTTCGCCCTCGCCCTCGGGGGCCTCCTCGCCCTCCGGGACCTCCTCGCCCTCGCCGACGAGCTCGGCCTCCTCCTCGACCTCGGGCTCCGGCTCCTCCTCGACCCGCGGCGGGCTGAGGGTGGCGATCGTGATCTCCTCGGGGTCGTCTGCCATCAGCTTGACGCCGCTCGGGACCGAGACCGAGGCGAGGTTGATCGTGTCGTTGATCTCCATGGCGGAGACGTCGACGGTGATGTTCTCCGGGATCTCGGTGGGCAGGGCCTCGACGGTGACCTCGCGGGTGACGTGCTCGAGTACGCCGCCCTCGCGGACGCCCGGAGCCTGATCCCCCCCATCGAGCTCGATCGCCACCTCCGCCTGGATCTCCTCGTCGAGGCGGACCTCGAGGCAATCGAGGTGGAGGACGTCACCGCGAACAGGGTGATGCTGCTGCTCCTTGATCACGACAGGCACCGCCTTCGAGCCGTCCAGCTCGAGGTCGAGCAGCGTGTGGCCCTGCGAGAGCAGCACCCGCAGCTGCCGGGCGGGGACCTGGAAGGGCCGCGCCTCGCCACCCTGCCCGTAGACGATGCCCGGCACCAGGCCCTCGCGGCGCAGGCGGCGAGTGGCCCGCGATCCGAAGGTGTCGCGCTGCGCGACCTTGAGTGTGGCTCGGTCCTGTGCCATCGCTGGGTACAGTGCGCACCCGCCCGGAAGGGGGCCGGCAGGCTACGCTCGGGCGCCAGGATAGAAAATGTGTGAGGGCAATGGGCAGCGACGGAGATAGAGATCCCAGGGAGCGGCAGGACGAGCCCACGGGGCGGAAGGGCGTCGACAAGCTCCGGGCCGACCCGGAGAGCCGGGCAAGCCGTCCCGAGCCGCAGGAGCCCGAGGAGCAGCGCGGCAGCATCCCGCAGACGCGGATCGGGCGCTCGGCGAAGCTCGGCACTGCGATCGGCACCCAGGCCACCCGCTACGCCGGAACGGTGGCAGCCAACGTCGCGCGCTCGGACGAGAAGGCACAGGAGCGCCTGGAGACCAGGCACCTCGAGACGGCCCTGAGGATGGCCTCCGTCCTGGGCGAGATGAAGGGCGCCGCGATGAAGATCGGCCAGATGGCGTCCTTCATCGACGTCGACTTCCTGCCCCCCGAATACCGCGAGATCTATCAGGACCAGCTTTCTGCGCTGCGCACCCACGCGCCCGCGATGCCCTGGGAGAAGGTGCAGACGGTGCTCGCCGAGGAGTACGACGACCGGCCCGAGCGGGTCTTCGCGTCGATCGAGGAGGAGGCGTTCGCGGCCGCCTCGATCGGCCAGGTCCATCGCGCGACCCTGCAGGACGGCACGAAGGTCGCCGTCAAGATCCAGTACCCGGGTGTCGCGGATGCGCTCGAGTCGGACCTCGCCAACGCGGGCATCCTGGTCCGGCTGGCCAAGGTGCTGGCACCTGGGCTCGACGCCAAGGCGGTCGCCTCCGAGCTGCGGGAACGTGTGCTCGAGGAGCTCGACTACGAGTTCGAGGCGCAGAACCAGCGCGCCTTCGCCCGCGCCTACGACGGGCATCCGTTCATCTTCGTCCCCAAGGTCCACTCACGGCACTCGCGCCGCCGGGTCCTGGTCTCGGACTACGTCGAGGGCAGACGCTTCGACGAGGTCAAGCAGCTAGAGCAGGACGAGCGTGACATCTTCGGCGAGATTGTCTTCCGCTTCTGCTTCGGCTCGATCTACCACCTGCAGCACTTCAACGCCGACACCCACCCGGGCAACTACATCCTCATGGAGGACGGACGGGTCGCGTTTCTCGACTTCGGCATGACCAAGCGACTCACGCCGCAGCAGATCCAGCTCGAGCAGCGGGCGGTCGACGCGGCGGGCCGCGACGATCCCGAGGGCCTGCGAGAGGCGCTGCACGACCTCGGCTTCGTCGCCGACACGAGCAGGGTCGACGCCGAGCGGCTGATGGAGCACGTAAAGATGGTGGGCGGCTGGTACCTCGAGGACGGTGAGGTCCGGATCACCCCGAAGCGGGTGATGAAGATGATCGAGGTGACCTCCGATCCACGCTCGGACTTCTACGACCTGGTGCGCAAGGAGAACCTGCCGGCCGACGAGCTCATGGGGCGGAGGATGGAGACGGGCCTGCTCGCGGTTCTGGCGCAGCTGCGCGCGACGGCGAACTGGCACCGGATCATGCGCGAGTGGGTCTACGCGGACCCGCCCTCGACGGTGCTCGGCGAGGTCGAGTGGCGCTTCTTCTCGCGCCGCGGCACACCCCAGACGCCAGGCCTGCCGACCCGCGTCTAGCCGCCACCAGGCCGCTCCCCGATGAGCGAGGGGCGAAGCCCCCGAGCGGTTATGCGGGGCGGCCGCTTGTGGCGGCGATCTGACGGCGAAGCCGTCTATCTAGCCGCCCGCAGCCGCCGGGGCCAACTGCCGTTCGGCGACCTCGAAGAGGCGCGGATCGTTCGAGCAGATCCCGTTCACCCCCACCGCGAGCAGCTCTCTGATCCGCTCGGCGTCGTCCACCGTCCAGGCGATCAACTCGACGCCGACCTTCTCGGCCGCCGAGACGAGCCTGGGCGTGATGATCTGGTGGTATGCCCAGACCGCGTCGATTCCGAGCTTGGGGCCGCGCTTCTCGAGGATGCGGGGGAAGCGCCGGCGGATGGCCGAGAGCGCAGCTGCGACGGCGGGCGCGGCCCAGCCGTACCGGGTCCAGTCTCGCCGGGTCTTCGGGTAGGTCCAGCCGAGTCGCAGGTCAGGCTCGAGCTGCCTGAGCTTGAGGAGGCTCTCGACCTCCATCGTCGAGACCATCGCCCGCTCCAGCAGTCCGCGGCCAGCAAGGGCGCCGGCGAGCTCGGCCTCCCTGCCGGCGAGCTTCAGGTCGCAGTCGATCTCGACCTGGTCGAGGGGTGGCTCGAGGAAGAGGTCAAGGGCCTCCGTCAGGTCCATGGGGCGGCGCACGAGCGCGTCGTGGTAGTCGTGGGCGACGACCAGCTTCCCTTCCTTGGCGCGCAGGACGTCGAGCTCGATCATGTCGACGCCGTGATCGACTGCGGCGTCGAAGCTCTCAGGGGTGTTCCCGGTCGCGATCGCATCGGCGCCCTTGTGGCCGATGCGCCGGTACGCCGGGACGCCCTCCCGCGCCTCCTGCTTGCCCTCTGCCGGCTCGGCGGACATTGGCGGACCACCCTAGATGATTGACTCTGCGCCGATGAGATCCGCAGGGATTCGGTTGGCGGTGATCGCGGTGGCCTGCGCGCCGGTGCTGGCCGGCTGTGGTGGGGGCGACCAGCAGGGGGCCAGCGACGTCGCCCAGAGCTACGTCGAAGCGCAGAATCAGCGCAACTTCGAGCAGGTCTGCGCGCTCTTCTCCGACCAGCTCCGACAGCAGCTGGGGGGCGACAAGTGCCCGGGATTCCTCGACGAGCAGAGCTCCGGGATCGCGAGGCGACAGATCAAGGTCGTCTCGGTGAGCGAGACCGGGGATCGGGCCACCGCGCGCCTCGAGACCGCAGGTGAATCGGGTGCTTCGGTGAGCCTGATGATTTCGCTGGCCCGACAAGACGACGACTGGCGGATCACGAGCGTCGGCGCAGCCGGCGGCTGAGACGAGGCGTCGCGTGGTCTGAGTCTGGGCGGCTCCCCGAGGCGATTTGCCTCGAACGACGGGGCTAGTCCAGGTCGTCGATCTCGCCCTGGTACTGCGCCATGGCACGGGCGATGCCCTCGCCGACTACGGCGTCGACGACACCCTGGGATTCGATGATCTGGTCGGCCCGCACGACGCGGCGCTGGAACTCCTCGTCGGTCTGGAGCGCGCTGATCTGCTCCTCGCTGCCCCGCAGCAGGGCGAACCCTTGGAGGTCGCCGCCGTGGGGCGTCAGCAGGACGACCTCGAAGTCCTCGATCTTGCCGTCGCCCTGGAGCCCTCCCCAGTACTCGACGCTCTCGTTGAATACCTGGACAGCGCGCTTCTCGCGTCCGCGTACCACCTGACCCCACCCGATGAACAGTGCGGCATCAGCCATTGGTCACTCCTTTGATTGCCCCCTATGGGTATGCCCGACCCTACTCCCCGCCCCGGAATTGCGCCAAGTCCAACCGGCGCAAAGCCCTCGAAGCCGCGGGGCGCTCGGAGATATGACGTTTGTGTTTGATTTATCCACACTTTTGGGTATGACGTAGCCAATCCGCACTTTTAAGTACTTCCCGCACAGGACGGGGAGGGTGGCAACTGGTCGAGATCACCCCTCGGCCCGCCCGCCAGGAAGTGGCCCGCCCGCGCGGGCCGCTTCCGTTTTTTGGGGGTAAACCTAGAAGAGCTGGTTCTCGCCGGCGAAGATCTCGGAGACCGAGTCGTCGGTGAAGATCCGCCGGATCGAGTCGGCGAGGGTCTGCGCGGCGGAGAGCACGATGATGTTGCCCGGCGCGCCGGGTCGCTGCGGGACGGTGTCGGTGACGACGATCCGCTCGATGCCGGAGTTCTCCGCGGCGAGCCGCTCGTAGGCGGAGCCGGAAAAGACTCCATGGGTGGCGACCGCGATCACCCGCGCGGCGCCCTCCTCCAGCACCGTCCGGGCGGCTGCGGTGAGGGTCCCGGCGGTGTCGATCATGTCGTCGACCAGGACGGCCGTCTTGCCCTTCACCTCGCCGACGACGTAGCCGATCTCGGCGACCTGCTGGGCGGGGCGCTCCTTCTCCATCACCGCCCAGGTGGTTCCCACCTTGCGAGCGAAGTTGCGGGCCGTCTTCACGCGACCGGCGTCGGGCGAGACGATCACCGGCTGCTCCTCGAAGCCTTGGTCGGCGATCCACTGGGTGAGCATCGGCATCGCGGTCATGTGGTCGAGCGGGACGTGGAAGAAGCCCTGGACCTGACCGGCGTGGAGGTCCATGGTGAGGACCCGGTCGACGCCCACGCCCTCCAGGCACTTGGCGACGATCCGCGCGGAGATCGGCTCGCGGGGGGCCGACTTCTTGTCCTGGCGCGCGTAGCCGTACCAGGGCATCACGGCGATGATCCGGTGGGCGGAGGCGCCCTGGGCTGCGTCGATCATCGCCAGCAACTCCATCAGCGCGTCGTTGGGGGTCATCCCCTCGGTCACGTTGGCCGCGGTCGACTGGACGATGAAGGCGTCGGCGCCGCGGATCGACTCCTCGTAGCGGCAGTAGACCTCGCCGTTGGAGAAGGTCTTCAGCGTGACGTCGCCCAGATCGACCTGGAGGTTGCGGGCGATGTGCGAGGCGAGTTCACCCGAGGCGCGCCCGCCGAAGACCATCAGGCGCTTGCGGTAGTCCTGGACGATCTCGGTCATCGGCTGGGTCTGCTCGATCGTGCTCAAGAGTCCTCGCCCTCGCTCGATTCCTTCGCCTTCTTCTCCGCGTAGCCCTCGACGTTCTTCTGCTCCGCCCTCGAGATGCCGAGAGCACCGGGCGGAACATCCTCTGTGACCACCGAACCGGCCCCAGTGTATGCCTCGTCGCCGACTTCTACGGGAGCGACGAAGGTGGTGTCAACACCGGTGTGGACGTTCTTGCCGATCTTGGTGCGATTTTTCCTCCGGCCGTCGTAGTTGGCGGTCACCGTGGTCGCTCCGAGGTTGGATCCCTCCCCGACCTCGGCGTCGCCGATGTAGGAGAGATGGGGGACCTTGGCCCCGCGGCCGATCTCGGAGTTCTTGATCTCGACGAAGGTCCCCGCCTTGGCGCCCTCGCCGATGCGGGCGTCCGGGCGCAGGTAGGTGAAGGGGCCGACCGTCGCCTCGTTCGACACCTCGCATCCGCTCAGGTAGGAGTGGATCACCGTGGCGCGCTCGCCGACCCTGGAGTCGATCAGCGTCGTCATCGGGCCGATCGTGCTGCCCGCGCCGACGCTGGACTGGCCGCGCAGCGTCGTCCCGGGGAGGATCGTCGTGTCTCCGGCGATCTCGACGTCGGCATCGATCCAGGTGGCGCCCGGGTCCTCGATCGTGACCCCGGCGCGCATATGGCCGACCATGATCCGCCTGCGCGCCTCCTGGGCGACTCGGGCGAGGTCGGCGCGGTCGTTGATCCCGAGGTTCACTCCCAGATCGGGGGCGCGGTAGGCGGAGACGCGGAGTCCCGATTCGCGGAGCACCGGCAGGACATCCCCGAGGTAATACTCGCCCTGCGCGTTGTCGTTGGTGAGGCGCTCGAGCGCCTCGGCCAGGCTGGCGCCGGCGAAGGCGTAGGTCCCGGCGTTCACCTCGTTGATCGCGAGCTCCTCCGGTGTTGCGTCACCCGCCGTCTTGGCCTCGGCGATGCGCTCGATCTCCCCCTCCGCGCCGCGCACGATCCGCCCGTAGGAGCCGGGATCGTCCATCTCCGTCGTCATCACCGTGGCGGCGGCGTCGGTGTCGCGGTGGGTCGCGATCAGCTCGCCGATGATCTCCGCCGAGACGAGCGGATGGTCGCCGGAGAGGATGAGCACGGTCTCAGAGGAGCGGATCAGGTCGGCCGCGGCGCGCATGGCGCCGCCGGTGCCGTCGGGCTCGGGCTGGACGATCGTCTCGGTGCCCTCGGGCAGGGCGGCCGAGAGGTCCCGATCCGGTGAGACGATCGCGCAGATCCGGCCGGCGCCGGCCTCGCGGGCGGCGAGGATCGGCCAGGCGACCATCGGGCGCCCGCAGATCTCGTGCATGACCTTCGGCACGGCCGAGCGCATGCGCGTGCCCTGGCCTGCGGCCATGATCAGGGCCGTCGGGGCGGCGTTCACCCCGAAATCGTAATCCGGTGCGGATTGCGGGGGCGGGCGCCCCAGTGCGCGGCGCCACGGCAGGGCCCGAGCGACGCGAAGGCGGCGGGCCGCGCGCTGGCCGCCCGCCGCACCCGCGCGCCTACGTACTGCTGGTCTCCGTCACCGGATCGGGCCGGATGATGACCGTGTCCGCGACGTCGAGGATCTCGTCGGCCGGCATCCCGACGCGATGCGCGTGCTTCCGAACCGCCTCGCGGTCTGGCCTGGTAGGGGGAGGGTTGCTGACCCAATCCGTCGCGGACATAGAGGGTCATCGCTGCGACCAAATCGACCACGGTTCGGGATATCGACACGATCTGTGCGGCCCGAGCCGGGAACCGTGCGGGCGCCCACGGTGCGCGGGCCTAGACTGGCTCCGATCCGGGGTGGTGTACGCGGCTAGCACGCCTGGTTTTGGTCCAGGAAGAGGGGGTTCGACTCCTCCCCCCGGAACTAGGTTGCGGCCGAGGTCCTGAGCGCCGCCATTCGCTCGGCCTGGGGCTGGATGGAAGCCGGAACGGGTGATCCGGCCCGGGCCGAAGCGCGAATATTCTCCAAGCGCCCGAGCTCGACTGAGGAGGGGAGATGGCCAAGGAGTACGTGTTCCTGGACGAGTGGGAGGTCGACGCGCCGCAGGAGGCGATCTTCGAAGCCCTCGCCGACGCCCGCACCTACCCCGACTGGTGGAAGCCCGTCTACATCGAGGTCGACGGCGACGAGGGGCCCGGTCCGGGCGTGGAGACCAGGCAGCACTTCAAGGGCAAGCTCCCCTACACGCTCAAGACCAGATCGAAGATCACCGTCTTCGATCCGCCCATCCACTTCCAGGTCGAGGTCGTCGGCGACCTCACCGGGACGGGAAAGTGGACCCTGGCGCCGGACGGCGACGGCAAGGTCCACGTCCGCTTCGACTGGATCGTCCACGCGGACCGTCCCCTCCTCCGCTACCTGACCCCGATCCTGCGGCCGATCTTCCGCTGGAACCACAACTGGTCCGCCGCACGGGCCAAGGAGGGCCTCGAGCCCTACGCGCGCTCGCGCGCGGCCCAGCGTCGCGCGGGCTAGCCCCAGGCTCTATTCGGTCTCGGGGTGAGGTACTCGGCCGCCCTCCGTCCCCGGCTCCCCGGCGGGACCAATCGGTGCGGCGATTCCGAGAACCCGCATCGCCTTCAACCCCAGACCGAGCTTCTCCCGCCCCTCGGTGGAGGTCACGTCGTGGCCGCAGAGCTCACGGGCTCGTTCGAGCCGGTAGCGGATCGTGTGGCGGTGGGTGAACAGCTGCTGCGCGGTCGCGGCCACGTTCCCGTCGTTCTCCAGATACGTCTCGACTGTGGCCACCAACTCGGTCTCGTACTGCTCGTCGTATGCGACCAGCGGCTCCGCTGTCTCCGAGTAGAAGCGCTCGAGCTCCGCCGGGTCCTCGCTCATCGCGGGCAGCAGCAGCCGGTAGGCGCCGGTGTCCTCGAAGGCGAGCACCCGCGCCCCCTCCCCCTCGCCGACGTTCGCGGCGAGCAGCGCCTCCTGCCCGGCCCGGTAGACGTCCGCGGGGTCCACCGCGAGCCGGCTCCTGGCGACGCTGATCGAGAACCCGCTCAACCCCTCCTCCAGCTCCCGGGCGAGCGCATCCGACGCGCGGGCGAGGCGCTCATCGCCATCGGCCGGCACCACCGCCACCACCTCGGCCCCCTCGCCTTCCGGATTCCCCTCGGCCGCAAGGGCACCGGCGCTCACCGCCCTCACCGCGCGCAATGCGATCGCCAGCACTCGGGACCGCCACTCGCCGGTCTGCGCCACATGCGGCACGGCGCGTGCGATGACCACACCTGTCCCGCTGGTCAGATCACTGCCCAGCTCCGCGGCGCGCGCCTCGATGTCGCCCCGGTCGGTGATCTCTCGGTCGAGCAGCGCCCGGACGAAGTCGCCGGCAGCCTCCTCGGTCGCCCACTCGGGCGAGCGGGAGCGCTCCAACTCGAGCCCGACCAGCGTGCCGACCATGCGCAGCAGAGCGGCATCCGGCTCGTTCTCGCCGCGCGGCCGCCAGCGGAGCTCTCCGACGGAGGCGTCCGCCACCCGGAGCTCGACGGTCTCCACGCCGCCGCCCCCCGCGAGCAGCTTCTTCTCCTCGTCGGGGGAGGCGGCGGCGACCGCGAGCACGTTGCTCGCCCGGTCGATCAGGGCGACGCTCGCGTCCAGCGCACGTCCGGCGGCGCGGGCCACGGCGGGCATGCCTGCGCCCGACTCGATCGCCCCGGAGAGCTCCTCGAGGCTGCCCGGGTCAGCGTGGCGCTCCTTATGCGAGGGTTGATGCGAGGGCGCTCCGCCAGGAGCGACCCGTTTTGATGTCGGCGCAACCCGTTTCGAGCTGGTCTCCTTTGCGTTCATTCCGACATTTTGCCCGGAACGGGCTGGAGACCCTTAAACCCACGTGGAGATCTCATCCCAATTCAGGAAGATCACGATCCCGATCACGAGCCCGATCAGTACCAGCGCGGCGAGCACGAACAGCGAGAGCATCCCGGCGACGAGCTTCTCCCAGGCGCGCCCGTAGGAGCCGAGGGCGGGAACCAGGATCAGGCCGACGAACGCGCACACCGAGAGCAACCCGGCGATGCCGAAGAGGTAGTACTCAGTCCCCAGCGCCAGCACCGGCGTCGGGATCGAGCTCAGGGGCGCGCCCATGACGCCGCGGATTGTCGCGAATGTGGGTGACCACAAGCACCACGGTGGCGACCGCCGAGAAGCAGGAGAGCCCGAGCGCCCACCCACTCGACACGTCGCTCAGCCAGTGGACCCGGAGGTAGACGCGCGTCAGGCCGATCAGGACGGTGAGCACGATGCCGGACGCGATCACCAGGCTCCGGCGCGTGATCCCCGGGACCACCCTCAAGGCGAGGGTGACCGCGAGCCAGGTATAGACGGTCGCGTGGGCGGCGTGCCCGCTGGGAAAGGCCGAGCCGCCGACAGAGATGAGCGGGTCCGGCGGGCGCGGTCGATCTGTCAACCCCTTGATCTCGGGCACGAGCGCGACGGTCAACGTCATCCCGATGACGAGGGCCCAGAACTCCATCCAGTGCCGGCGGACCGCCAGGACGATCGCCGCGAGCGCGGTGAGCGGGATGGTGACCCACCCGGAGCCCAGCCGGGTGACCACCTTCGCGACATCCGTGAGCCAGGCTGCCTGCACGTCTTGGGCGACGTTGTACGCCGTCTGGTCGCCTGGCGTCGGCCCCGGATCACCGACGACGACCGACCAGTAGGCGATCAGCACGAAGAGGCCGACCGAGAGCGCCGCCAGCAGCGTGGTGAACTCCAGGCCGAGGCCGCCGGGCGTCAGCCTTCTCCAGATGAAGGCGAACTGGGGACGCAGCCGACGAGCCAGATGGAGCAACGGGCGAAGCGCACGCCGCCTCTCCATCTCGGCGGCCAGCCGGCGCCGGTTCCCCGGCTCGCGCAGGAACCGGTAGGCCACCACCAGCGCCACGACCACCCCGACGACGATCCCGAACACGAGCAGGCCCTTCCCGACGATGTCCGTGACCCTGTTGAGGCTCCGCGCGAAGAAGTAGCCGATCAGGATCAGCGCGATCGACCACAGCCCCGTGCCGAGGATGCTGTACGGAGCGAAGTTCCGGTAGGGCAGCCGGCTGCTGCCCGCGATGAACGGTGCCAGCGCCCGGACCAGGCCGATGAAACGACCGACCAGGATCGTCCTGCCGCCGTAGCGAGCGAAATACCTCTCGACCGTCTGGAGACGTTCGGGCGTGATCCTGAAGCGCTCCCCGTGCCGGACCAGGAATTCCCGCCCGAGATGCGCCCCGAGCAGGAAGCTCGCCGAATCCCCGGCGAAGGCCGAGACCCAGGTGACCGCGATGATCAGGGGCAGCGAGATCTCTCCCTGGAAAGCGACCGCGCCGCCCAGCAACACCGTGAACTCGCCAGGTGCGACCAGCCCGACGAACGCGCCCGTCTCCAGGAACGCGAGGCCGCCGACCAGCAGATAGGTCCAGGACCCGAGGCTTCTGGACAGGTCCTCGACCAGCTTGTCGAGGTTGATGCTGGGCAGCTGGTCCCTGAAGACGAAGTACGCGACGATTGCCGCCACGACCAATCCCCGAACGACCCACTTCCGGTTGATCCGCGCGCTCACGGCGACATGGGTCTGGTCGCCAGCACATCGGGGAATCGGGCACGCAGCTCATCCGCCCCGGCGGCCGCTTCCTCCGACGTCGGATAGATGCCGAACGCCGTCGGGCCCGAACCGGTGACCATTGCATGTGCCGCGCCGGCCTCCTCGAGCGCATGCAGCGCCTTCTCGATCTCGGGCTTCAGGGAGATCGCCCCCGGCTGCAGGTCGTTGACCAGATGTTCCCGGTAGCTGAGCGGCGAGCCACCCTCGTCCACGGCATCGCGCAGCTGACGGCGAATCGCCTCGAGCTCGGCTTCCCCTCTCGGCGAGCCGAGGCGATCGGCCTCGGCGTAGACCGCAGCGGTTGCGAGGCCCTCGGGCTGCGGGATCAGGACCACGCCGTGCTCGGCCGGGGTCGCCACAGGCTCGATCACCTCTCCGGCGCCGGCCACCAGGCAGGGCCGGGGCTGAAGCTGCGAGGGGACGTCGGCGCCGATCTGAGCCGCGATCGATCGGAGTCCCTCGACCTCGCCGCGGGCGAGACGTAACACCGCCGCGGCGTCGGCGCTGCCTCCTCCGAGCCCCGCCGCAACCGGCACGCGCTTGGTGACCTGGATCCGCAGCGGGGGCCCATCCCAGCCGTGCTCGCGTAGGGCGGCGAGGGCCGTGGCGGCCAGATCGGGCGCCCCGATGCCCTCGCAGATCACCTCATCCTCCTCCGACTCGCTGATGCGCAGCTCATCGGCGAGCTCGAGGGGCTCGAAGAGCGAGCGAACCTCGTGCAGCCCGTCCTCCCTGCGCGGCCCCACGTAGAGGCAGAGGTTGAGCTTGGCCGGAGCGAGGATCCTCCCGGGCAACGCGTCTCTGCTCACAGCTCCGCTCCCTGCCTCGCGAGCGCCTCGGCGAGGCGCTCGAACTCGCCGGGCGAGAGGGCCTCGGCCCGAGCGTCCGCCGGCCGGCCGATCTCCTCGAGGGCTCGCTGGGCCAGCCGGAGGGTCCCTGGACTGGCGAGCTCCAAAGATCGGGCCAGCGACTTGCGACGGTGGGCGAAGGATTGCCGGACGAGGCTGGCGACCGACTCCGGCGCCCCCGGCCCGCTCCGGCGCAGCCGGAGCAGCGCCGACCCGACCCGAGGCCGCGGCACGAAAACCGCGGGGTCAACGGAACGAAGCATGGTCAGCTCGCAGGCGAACTGCACCAGCACACTGGGCGACCCGTACTCGCGGCTCCCGGGCTCGGCCCGAAGTCGGTCCGCGATCTCGCGCTGGACCATCACCACCCAGCTCCCGACCGAGGGGAGCTCAAGGATCGTCCGGATCAGCAGCGGGGTGGCGATCGAGTACGGCAGGTTGGCCACCATCTTGGTGGGAGCAGGGGCCAGATCCTCCATCTCGACCCGCATCGCATCCCCCCAGACGACGTTCACGTTGCCGGCGGCTTGCGCGAGGGGCTCGAGCTCATCCCGCAGCCGCTCGTCCACCTCGATGACGTGCAGGCAGGCGACGGCGGGCGCCATTCGCTCCGTGAGCGCGCCGCCGCCTCCCCCCACCTCGAGGACGACGTCGGCCGGATCGAGCTCGGCCTCGCGCACGATCGCGTCGAGCAGGTTGGGGTCCGCGAGGAAGTTCTGGCCGAGCCGGCGCGACGAGCGCTCCGGCGGACGCGAGCCGGTCACCACCCGAAGACTGTCGCGGCGTTCGCCTCCACGGTTCGCTCGAGATCACCGTACGGAACGCCGCGGATCTCGGCGAGCCGCTCAGCCGTGGCGACGACGTTCGCGGGCTGGTTCCGCTTGCCGCGCACGGGCTGTGGGGCCAGGAACGGCGAGTCGGTCTCGACCAGCAGGCGGCCCTCGGGCACGAGCGCGGCCGCCTCGCGGATCGCATCCGCCTTCGGATAGGTGAGGTTGCCCGCGAAGGAGCAGTACCAGCCCCGCTCGGCCGCCCGCTCCGCCCAGCCCTGGCCGGCCGAGAAGCAGTGGAGGATCACCGCCACCCCGTCGCCCTCGTTGGCGAGGGTGGCGAACGCCTCCGAGACGGCGTCCTCGGATCCATCCTGGTCGCGGAGGTGGATGACGAGCGGCTTGCCTGCGCGCCGCGCGATCGAGATCTGAGCCGAAAAGGCCCGCCGCTGGTCCTCCGGATCGGCACGGTCCCGGTAGAAATCGAGCCCGGTCTCCCCGACGGCGACGACACCCGGACGCGAGCAGAGCTCCTCGATCCGCTCCGCCGCCTCTCCGTCGAACCCGCTTGCGCCATTCGGATGGCGCCCGACGGCTGCAAAGACCTCATCGTGAATCCCAGCCGCGCGCACCACATCGGGGTTCGAGTCCTCGCCCAGGCCGACGTCGAGGATGCGCCGAACGGCCGCCTCGCGGGCGGCCGCCAGCAGCTCCTCCTCATCCTGCTCGCAGAGGCCGAGGTGCGCGTGCGTGTCGACCACGGGCCGAGTCTAGGTGCGACGGCTTCGCCATCAGATCGCGGCCACAAGCGGCCGCCCCACACAACCGCTCGGGGCTTCGCCCCTCGCTCAAAGTGGTGCGGCCTGGTGGCCGCTACAGATTGCCCTGGATGAAGCTCGACCACAAGGCGACCCGCGTGTGGATCGCTGGGTAGCCCTTGAGACCACAGTGCACGAAACCGAACGGGGACCGCTTCGAGGGAGACGCAGTCGCCTCCGCCACGCCGACCAGCCTCAGGCCCGCCGGGGTGGTGGCGACCATCGGGCCGCCGCTGTCGCCGGCGCAGATGGTCCGCTGGACCGGCCGTCGCCGGACCTTTCGCCCGATCTTTCGTATCGCGATCAGCCCGGAGCGCCCGCCCGAGTTGCAGATCGCCCATGGCGGCAGGGGGCAGAAGCCCTGCACGAACACCTGAGTCGCGGTCAGCAGGCCGACCTTGGCCTTGGGGAGGACGGCGGGTTTCCTCGTGCCAAACCCCGCGACGGACACGACCGAGCCCGGACGGGTGTAGGTCGAATCCTCGGTCGCATCCGCCAGCTGGATCGAGGGCGCCGTCGTCGGCGTCCCGAGTGTGAGGACGGCGAGGTCGCCCGCGAAGCCGTGCGCCCAGGCGGGGTTGATCGCGATCGCACTCACTCCCAGCGTCTCGCCGCCGCCGAATGCGCTGGTCGACTTCGCCCGCACGGCCATCGATCCCGGATTTCCGACGCAGTGCGCCGCCGTCAGCACCCTGGTCGGCGAGATCACCGACCCGGTGCACAGCGTGTGCGGGGTGAGCACCGCCACGGTGAATCCCCAATCCTGAATGGAGGCCGGTGTCCCGCCGACGATGCTCGCCCTCGCCCGCGTCCCCTTGGCCGCCGCCGTCCCGGCGGCAGCGGACGCAACCAGTCCCGTGACGCAGATCAGCGCCAATCCCACCCTGGCGGTACGCGACAGCATCACGGAAATAAACGGCAGCGCGGCTCTAGCGCTTGAACTTGAAGGTCCGCGAGACCGTGTCTGTCGCGCCGGTCGTCGGATCGATTGCGGTGAGCGTCTCTTTGAGCCTGAACTTGCCGGGGTTGGCCTTCATCAGCTTGAGGAGCTGCCCCTTGACGATCACGAAGAGACCGAACTGTTGGCCCGCCGCGAAGGAGTTGCTATCGGAAAAGGCTGCCCTGCCCCCCATGCCCTTGAGGAGCCCGGTGCCGGACACGTCACAGTTCACGTTGCAGACCGCAAGCGGCTGGATCCGCTTGGCGACCCTGAGTTTCCCCGTCGTCACGAAGTTGACGATCGCTCCCGACTTGGTCGCCATCGGGCCGTCACCCGCAGCGGCGATGGACGGGGGCAGCGCGAGTGCGCCGGTGAGGGCGAGCAAGGCCACCCTCCTCCCTATCTGGTTCCTCCTGGCCACCGCGACGCAGCGTAACGGGCATAACAGATCGATGGACCTCCGTTAACGGATCGATAGACCTCCGTCGATTGGCGCTACGCGAGTTCGAGCTTGGGGAAGAGCGGGGCGAGCTCGCCCAGTGTTTGACCGCCGCCCCGGGAGCCGAACTCGGCCAGCTCGCGACCGGACTCGCCGAGCGCCTCGAGCAGCCGCGCGGTCGTCTCCGGCATGTAGGAATGGAGCAGGAGCGTCGTCACTCTCAGCCCCTCCGCCAGGCCATAGAGGACCGAATCGAGTCTCGTAGCAACCGAGTCATCCTTGGCGAGCTCCCACGGCTTCGTCTCCTCGACGTACTGGTTGAGCCGGCGGACGAGGCTCCAGATCTCCTCCAGGGCCTGGCTCAGCTCCGCGTCGTCGAGCAGCCCTCTGATGCGGTCCGGTGCGCCCTCGAATTCGCCGGCGAGCATGTCCTCTGCCTCGGCTTCGGGAATCGCCCCCTCTCGGTAGCGGCCGATCATCGAGAGCACCCGGTTGGCGAGGTTGCCGTACTGGTCCGCCAGCTCCTTCTCGTACCTCGCCTCGAACCCGGCGGGTGAGATCGAGCCGTCCTGGCCGAATGAGACCTCGCGGAAACAGTAGAAGCGCAGCGCGTCGGCGCCGAACTTGTCGATCACCTCATCGGGATCGAGGACGTTGCCGAGCGACTTGGACATCTTGTGTCCCTCCATCAGCAGGTAGCCATGGATGAACATGCGCCGCGGTACCTCGATGTCGGCCGCCATCAGGAACGCCGGCCAGTAGACGGCGTGAAACTTGAGGATGTCCTTGGCGAGGATGTGGAACGGTGGCCAGAACTGCTCGGTCACGTCCTTCCCCTCGACCCCGTAGCCGAGCGCCGTGTAGTAGTTGAGCAACGCGTCGAACCAGACGTAGATCACCTGGTCGGGGTCCCAGGGCACCGGCACACCCCACTTCAGCGTCGGGCGCGAGAGGGAGACGTCCTGCAGGCCCTGCTTGATGAAGGCGAGCGCCTCGTTCTTGCGGAACTCCGGGATGACGAAGTCGGGCCGCTCCTCATAGAGCTTCTCCAGGTCGTCCTGGAAGGCCGAGAGCCTGAAGAACCAGTTCTTCTGACTCTCACGGGTGAGCGGGATCTTGTGGATCGGGCAGGTGTTATCCGGCCCCAGCTCCGATTCCGTCTTGAAGTCCGCGCAGCGCGGGCAGTACCAGCCCTCATAGATCCCCTCGTAGACGTGGCCGTTGTCGTAGACGCGCTGGACGATCTCCTGGACCCGCTTCATGTGGCCCTCGTCGGTGGTGCGGATGAAGAAGTCGTTGGAGGCGTTGATCTTGGCCGCCATCTCCTTGAACCGGGGCGCGAGCCGGTCGCCCAGCTCGCGCGGCGTAACGCCCTCCGCCTCGGCCTGCTGCGCGACCGGTTCGCCGTGCTCATCCGTTCCCGTGAGGAAGAAGACATCCTCGCCCCGCTGCCGATGGTGCCGGGCGAGGATGTCCGCGGCGATCGTCGAGTAGGCGTGGCCCAGATGGGGCTCGCCGTTGACGTAGTAGATCGGGGTGGTGACGTAGAAGCTCACGAGGAGTGAGCCTACTTACAGCAGCTTCTCCTGCCCCTTCGCGCCGCGACGGCGCCGTGGGATGCCCGCGGCCTCGGTGAGGGCCGCCTCGACGTCGGCGAGGATCGCTCGCTCCGAGCGCGAGGCGACGATCGGCTCCGCCATGTCGTCGACGTGCACGTAGGTGCGCCGCCCCTCGCCCCGCTCCTTCGGATCGAGTGGGACGAGGGCATAGATGCGATCCGCCCGGGCGAATTTCCCGTAGCCGAGCGAAATCATGCGTGGCTCGCGCTTGGCCATCTGCTGCGCCCAAGTTAGCGCCGCAACCGGTCGATCGGCGGGCTGTCCGGTTAGCGCGCTCTTGATACGGGAATTAGGGGTTTCCCGTTTGATCTGCGCCTCGAACCTGTGGGGAATGGCAAAGCTCTTCACGACTCTCTGGACCACGCATCGTGCCGCGACGATCGCCGTGACAGTCGGCCTGGTCGCGGCAATCGGCGTCGGCGGCTGGCTGCTGCTGCGGAATCCCGGCGGCTCTGAGGAGACGACCACCTCGGCCCCGGTTCCAGCACCGGCCCCGCCCGCGCCGCAGACGACCAACTGGCCCACCTACGGGCTGGATGCGGCCCGAACCCGGTACATGCCGACACACAGGGTCAGGCCGCCCTACAAGGTGGCCTGGACCTATGACGCCCGGCACCTGATGGAGTACTCGCCGATCGTCGTCGGCGACACCCTCTATGGGATCGACAACAACGGCGAGGCCTTCGCGCTCAATACGCGCAACGGCAAGCAGCGCTGGCGCCGCGACGTCGCCACCCTGAACGCCTCGGCGCCGACCTACAGCGACGGCCGGCTCTACGTCTCGAACCTGGAGCCCGGGCAGGTCCAGGCACTCAAGGCGAGGAACGGAAAGGTCGCCTGGCACAACTCCCTTCCGGGACGGACGGAGTCCTCCCCGCTCGTCGTCGGAGACGAGGTGATCGCGGGGTGCGAGTGCGGTTCCGTCTACGCCTTCGACAAGCGCAGCGGCAAGCAGCTCTGGAGCACCCCCGTCGGCGGCGCAGTCAAGGCGTCGCCCGCGTTCAGCAACGGGGTCCTCTACGTCGGCGACTACGGCGGCGAGATGACGGCGATCAGAGCCTCGAACGGTCAGGTGAAGTGGCAGACGAGCGTCGGCAACAGCATCTACGGGACCGCGACGGCGGCCTTTGGCCACGTCTACGCCGGCGATCTCGGGGGCGGTTTCCACGCCTTCGACGAGGACACGGGCAGCCTCTCCTGGTCGACCTCCACCGGTGGCTACGTCTACAGCGCCGCGGCGGCCGCAAAGACTCACGACACGCCACCCACCGTCTACTTCGGCTCCTACGACGGAACCGTCTACGCGCTCAACGCCCGCACCGGCAGCCAGCGCTGGTCCGAGTCCGCGAACGGCCCGGTCTCGGGAGCGGGCAGCGTCGTGGGGGACATCTTCTACGTCGGCGATCTGAAGACGACGCAGACCTTCGGCTTCCGGGCATCAGACGGCAAGGTGGTCTTCGCCTCCCGCGATGGCGCCTACAACCCGGTGATCGCCGACGGCCAGAAGCTCTACATGACCGGCTACCGGGTGATCTACGCCCTCAAGCCGGCGAAGGGCCGCTCGGAGAACGGCTTCGTGGTGCGCGGCAAGAAAAAAGCACGGGTTGCCGCGTAGCGGCCACCAGGCCGCTCCACTATGAGCGAGGGGCGGAGCCCCGAGCGGTTATATGGGGCGGCCGCTTGTGGCCGCGACCTGATGGCGAAGCCGTTTACCTGCGCGGATTACCTGCGCGGATCCCGCCCGGTGATCCCGCGATAGAGGTCGTTGGCCGGCACCCCGGTGAGGGCGGAGACGACGCTGGCAGCGGCACGGGGCCGGGCCCCGGCGCGGATCAGGCCTCGTAGCGCGTCCGTGGCAAAGCCGATGTCCGCCGTGCCGCGCTCCGCCGCGGGGCCGATCACGACGACGATCTCGCCGCGGGCCTCGTCGCGGAAGCGCCGGGAGAGCTCGCCCAGGGTGCCGCGCGCGATCTCCTCGTGCAGCTTGGTGAGCTCTCGGCAAACCGCCGCCGGGCGGTCGGGCGCCAGCTGTGCGAGTGCCCGCAACGACTCGGGGAGGCGACGCGGCGACTCGAAGGCGATCAGTGTCTCGGTCGACTGCAGGACCCGCTCGAGCTCGCCGGTCCGCCGCGGCAGAAAGCCCTGGAAGCGAAAGCGGTGAGTCGGGAGACCGGATGCGACCAGGGCGGTGAGAATCGAGGAGGGGCCTGGCAGGACCTCGAGATCGAGGTCGCGGTCTATGCAGGCCCGGATCAGCCGGTAGCCGGGGTCCGAGATGGCCGGCATGCCCGAGTCGGAGACGAGCGCAACGTTGTCCCCGCGCTCGATCCGCTGAGCCAGCTCCCGCGCGCGCTCGGCCTCGTTGCCCTCGTGGTAGGAGAGGAGCCGCAGAGCCTGGATCTCGAGCCGCTCCAGCAACAACCCCGTGCGCCGGGTGTCCTCGCAGGCGATCACGTCGGCCTCGTACAGAGCGCGGCGGGTGCGCAATGTGATGTCCTCGAGATTCCCGATCGGGGTCGGGCAGACCACGAGCTTGCCGGGCATCAGATGGCCGTCATCCAGGCGTGCACGGTCGCGGTGGTGCCCATCTAACTCAGCTCTCCTTGTCGAGCTCGGTCAGGGCCATGGCCGCAGCTCCGATCATGCCCGCCTCCGGTCCGAGCTCGGCCATCCTGACGGGCGTCTGGTTCTGCGGTGGCAGCGCCCGGGCGCGAAGCTCCTCCCGGGCCGGATCGAGAAGAAAATCGCCGACCGCCAAGACCCCGCCGCCGATCACGAACACGTCCGGGTCGAAGATGTTGGCCAGGCTGGAGAGGGCGACGCCCAGGTGTCTGCCGGCCTCCGCCACCACCTCGCGGGCGGGACCATCCCCGGCGAGCGCGAGCTCCGTCACCGTGCGCCCTACGATCGGGCCATCGGCGAGCGCCTTGCCCAGCGCCGAGTCGGGGTCGCGCTCGGCGGCCGCCTTTCCGGCCTTGGCGATCGCGGTGCCGGACGCAAGCGACTCCACACAGCCACGGTTGGGGCAGTTGCCCTGGCAGCGCGGGCCATCCTCCTCGATCACGATGTGTCCGAGCTCCGCCGCCGCCCCGGTCGACCCGCGGAACACCTCGCCGTTGAGGATCAGCCCCCCGCCGATGCCGGTGCCGACCGTGAGCAACACCACGTTCCGAGCGCCTCGGCCCGCGCCGTAGAGGAACTCGGCCAGGGCTGCGACGTTCGCGTCGTTGTCGATGAACACCGGTAGGCCGAGCCGCTTCCGCATCTCGTCGCGTACCGGAACGTCGGTGATGTCGAGGTTGACGGCATGGATGGCCACACCGCGCTGCCGGTCGATCGTCGCCGGGATGCCGAGCCCGGCGGCGCGCACGTTGGGCCGCGCCGCCTTGGCCTCCTGCAGCTCGGCGGCGAGGTCCTCGACGAGCCTGTCCCCGCTCAGCCCAATCGAGGACTCCGTGCCCTCGTAGTGGATCTGCTGCTCGGAATCGACGACCCCGACGAGCATCTTCGTGCCGCCCAGGTCGACGCCGATCGCTTCGCGAGTGCTCAACGGCGGGAAGGGTCCGGCGGCGGCATGCGTAAGTATTGATATCCCATGTCTCCGCAGGGAGATGATCGGCCGCCGAGGCGGTCCGGGGGCTCCGGGGGTCGCGGGAAGCCGGAAAAACCCAATCAGCCCGGCGACCCCGGGGGCTCAGGCAAGCCCGGAGGCGGCGAGAAGCCCGAGTACAAGGTCTACGGCCGGGGCGGCCGGTCGGGCCAGAAACGGGCCGCTCCCCAGGGCAAGAAGCCCGCCGACCGTCGGGAGAAGCCGCCATACCGGGTCTACCGCTCGCGGCCCAGCCTGCGCGATCGGATCCGCAAGCCGAGCCTCGCGAGCCTGCGGACCGCGCCCCCGGAGGGCGGCTGGCGAGGCAGGCTGTCCCGCCTGGTGGGCGGCAAGCGGCCCTGGCTCCGCTGGGTCCTGATCGTCGTGGTGGGCTGGCTGCTGCTCAGCTTCGTCACCTTCGCGATCTCGGCGCAGATCCAGAAGGGCAAGCTGCCGCAGTCGGCCAAGGACGCGCTCGAGGGCGGACCGGCCGTGCTGGCCGGACAGAACATCCTCATCCTGGGCGGCGATCGACGGGGCAAGACCCAGCACAACGCCAGCGGGAGCGAGGGTCAGGGCCCGCCGCGGGCGGACACGATCATGGTCCTGCACGCGTCCCTCACCTCGTTCCACAAGCTCTCGATCCCGCGCGACAGCTACGCCGCGATTCCCGACTGCGGCGAGCAGAAGATCAACGCCTCGCTGGCCTGCAACACGAACAGCACTATCGGCAATCCCGCCTCCACGATCAAGACGGTCGAGAATTTCCTCGGCATCGACATCAACCACATCGTGATCGTCAACTTCGACGGCTTCGCCGACTTCATCAACACGCTCGGCGGGGTGACCATCGACGTGCCGGGGAACCCGGACAAGAATGGGGCCGTCGTCTGCGGCGACGTCGACGGCGGCAAGAGTCAGGGCGGCGTCTCCCTCAAGCTGCCCCCGGGAGAGGCCACGCTGCAGGGCGACAAGGCGCTCGCCTACGCCCGGCTGCGCCACAACAACTGCGACCCGTCCGAGGACGATCGCGACCGGGCCGCCCGTCAGCAGCAGGTACTGGACGGGATCAAGGGACGCCTGACCAGCATCACACGCTTCCCGTACAACTTCATCAAGGGCCCCTTCATCGGCTGGGATGCGCCGAAGGCCTTCATCAGCGACATGGGCGGCTTCACCCTCCCCCAGGTCGCGATCGCGGCGATCGTGGGCGGCAGCGGCGAGACCAACGTCCTCGGCGGCAACACGGCCGCCATCTCCTCCGGCCCTGGCGGGAGTCTGCAGATTCCGGAGAGCGAGTGCGTGGACGCGGTCAAGAAGCTGACTGGCGACGACCCGCCGCACCGCGCTGAGTGCTCGCCGTGATGCGAGGGTTGATGCGAGGGCGCGCCGCAGCTCGCGACCCGTTAGGTGCTTGAGCGAGGAGCAAACCCGTTTGATGCCGGCTAGTCGGAGCTCTTGCTCGTCTTCGCGGCCTCGCCGCCATTGGAGCTCGACTTCTTCGATTCCGAGCCGGACGACTCCGAGCCGGAGCCGCCGGAGTCACTCGAGCTCGAGTCGGAGTCCTTGCCCGCCCCCGCCTTCGCCTTGTCTGCGTAATCGGTGGAGTAGAAGCCAGAACCCTTGAAGTGCACGGCGACCGGATGGAAGACCCGCTCGACCGGGGCGCCGCATACCTCGCAGGTCTCGACCGGATCGTCGGACATGCTCTGGATCACCTCGAAGGTGTGTCCGTTCAGGCAGCGGTACTCGTAGATCGGCATCGGGAGACGAGAGGGTAGTGCGCGGCGCTTGCGGGCCTCGCATGCGAGCCGCCGTCATCAGATCGTGGCCGCAGCGGCCGCCCCTCCATTAAACGGGTCGCGCTGTCGCGCGCCCTCGCATCGACCGGGCTTCGCCCTTCGCTCCCGAAATAGGGCGGCCTGGCAGCCTCTAGGCTCCCCCTGATGGCTGAGGTCACCCTCGAAGAGATCGTCGCGCTCTGCAAGCGGCGCGGATTCATCTTCCCGGCGTCTGAGATCTACGGCGGATTTGCCAACACCTACGACTACGGGCACTACGGAGTCCTGCTCAAGAACAACGTCAAGAACGAGTGGTGGCGGGCAATGCTGCAGGAACGCGACGACATCGTCGCTCTCGACTCGGCGATCATTCAGCACCCCAAGGTCTGGGAGGCGTCGGGCCACCTGGCCGGCTTTGCCGACCCGCTCGTCCAGTGCCTCGGGGAGTGCAAGCGGCGCTGGCGCGAAGACGACCTGCGCTCAGAGCAGCTCGGCGATGAGAACGCCGAGGGCGAGATCCGCTGCCCGGTGTGCGGCGGCGAGCTCTCGGAGCCGCGGCAGTTCAACCTGATGTTCGAGACGTACGCCGGCCCGGTCCAGGACGAGGCTCACAAGGTCTACCTGCGGCCCGAGACCGCGCAGGGGATCTTCATCAACTTCAAGAACGTCCTGCAGTTCTCGCGGAAGAAACCGCCCTTTGGGATCGCCCAGATCGGCAAGTCGTTCCGCAACGAGATCACCCCCGGCAACTTCATCTTTCGCACCCGCGAGTTCGAGCAGATGGAGATGGAGTTCTTCGTCCCGCCGCCGGACGTCGGCGAGTGGCACGAGTACTGGATGGAGGAGCGGATGCACTGGTACACCGATCTCGGCATCCGACCGGAGAAGCTTCGCCTCCGTGCCCACGGCCCCGACGAGCTCTCCCACTACTCGACCGCGACCTCCGACGTCGAATACCTCTTCCCGATGGGGTGGTCGGAGCTCGAGGGGATCGCAAACCGCGGCGATTTCGACCTCACCCAGCACGCCAAGTTCTCCGGCGAGAGGCTCGAGTACGTCGACTCGGCCACGGGCGACCGCTACGTCCCGTACGTGGTCGAGCCGGCGGCGGGAGTCGACCGGGCGATGCTCTCGTTCATGGTCGACGCCTACGACACCGAGGAGGTCGAGGGCCGCCAGCGCACCGTGCTCCGCCTGCATCCCAGGCTGGCGCCGGTCAAGGTCGCGGTCCTGCCGTTGGTCAACAAGGACGGCCAGCCCGAAAAGGCGCGCGAGATCTACGAGCAGCTGCGCGAGCCGATGCCCGCCGAGTACGACACCGGCGGCTCGATCGGCAAGCGCTACCGCCGCCAGGACGAGATCGGAACGCCCTGGGGGGTGACCGTCGACCACCAGACCATGGACGACGACACCGTCACGCTGCGCGACCGCGACTCGCTCGAGCAGATTCGCCTCCCGATCGCAGAGCTGGGCGACGAGCTGACCCGCCGCCTCGCCGAGCCCTGGAGCTCACCCAAGCTCGGCGCCGCGGCCTAACGGCGCGTCGAGCGCCGCCCGCAGACCAGGGAGGTCGGGGGCCCCGAAAACAACTCGATTTTGCGTGGCGATGTACACGAGATCGAGGTTGACTCCGGCTCGGGCGATCCTGCGAGTCAGGTCGGCCAACACGCCGGGGCGGTCCTCGACATCGACCACGACTACCTCGCGTTCCCGGGTCACCGCGACATGGGAAATCGCCAGCGCGTGCTTCGCGGCCTCGGCATGGGGGACCAGGATGTGAAGCTCGGCCCGCTCGCCTGGCCCGACGCACGTGGCGGCTGCGATGTTCACGCCGGCATCGCTGATCGCGGCCGCCACCCGCGCGAGCGCCCCAGGGGTGTTGTCGATGTCTATGGCGAGGTCAACCGCCATCTGCCTCGTGTGCGGTCAGCCTACTCGGGAGACGAGGCCGGTCCGTACTCGCCGGCTTAGCCGCGCAGCCGGCCGACGGCGGGGCTAGCCCGACCAGCGCTGCCCCTGGCTGATCCGCTCCTGCCCAACCCAGGCGAAATCCATCGCCGCCTGCACGACCTCCTCCTTGGGCACGTTGCGGTGGAGGTCCCACCAGTCGGCAAGGGACTGCATCGCGCCAACCATCTGCTGGGCGATCATCTCGACGAACTGGGGGAGCTTCGGGAAGTCGAGCCCCTTTCGTGCCGCCTCCTCGCTCATCAGCTGGACGATTGCGGTAGCGACCTCGTCGCGCAGGCGATCGAGCCGGACCGCGACATCGGGATCGCCGGCGTTCCGGAACATGATCCGCCAGGCACCGCGACGCTCCTCGACGAAGCCGAAGAAGGCCTCGACGCCGGCCCGCATCCGCGCCTCCCCGGGCTCGGCGCCGGCCACCGCCCCGCTGATCCGCTCGACGAGCTCGTGAATGTGCATCTCGAGCATCGCCACGTAGAGCTCTCGTTTGGACGAAAAGTGCTCGTAGAGGAGGGCCTTCGAGACGCCGGCCCGATCGGCGACCGAATCGAGGGAGGTCTCGTGGTAGCCGCGGTCCGCGAAGGCCGAGCGGGCTGCGTCGAGGATCGCCGCCCGGCGGTCGGCGGCGTTCATCCGCGTCCGCGGTGGCGGTTGGGCTCGCTTGCTTGTCTCTGTGACCGATGTCACCGTACTAACTGACTAGTCAGTCAGTTACTATACGGGAAGGCCCCGCGGAAACGAGAGACCAGGAGGAACCGATGTCGGTCGCGCAGCAGAGCATCGCCGAGCGGATCACCTACGACGACCTCTATCGCCGCTGGGAGGAGGGGAACTGGAAGGCGACCGAGCTCGACTTCTCGCAGGACCGCGACGGCTGGGACCTGCTCAACGAGATCCAGCGCCGCTCCGCCCTCTGGATCTACTCGATGTTCTTCTACGGCGAAGACGCGGTTGCGGACGGCCTCTCCCCCTACATCGAGGCCGCCCCCAAGGAGGAGCAGAAGTACTTCCTGGCGACGCAGCAGGTCGACGAGGCCCGGCACGCCGTCTTCTTTCACCGCTTCTTCAAGGAAGTGATCGGCGTGGAGGGGAGCATCGCCGACGGCCTCGAGTTCACCACCTCGCAGCTCGGCTGGGGATACCGCAACGTCTTCGCCCGGCTCGAGCGGATGGTCGATGAGCTCCACCACGATCGCTCCCTCCCCAAGTTCGCTCAGGCGATCACCCTCTACCACATGGTCATCGAGGCGACGATGGCGCAGCCCGGGCAGCACTTCATCGAGGACTTCTTCGCCAAGGCGGGGACGATGCCGGGCTTCAGCGCGGGGATGGAGCGAGTCTCGCGCGACGAGCAGCGCCACATCGGCTTCGGCGTCAAGGTGCTCTCCGAGCTCTTCGTTGCCTCGGAGGAGTGCAAGGAGGCCGTCGCCGAGCTCCTCCGCGAGGTCCTCCCCTACGTGACCGGCGTCTTCGTGCCGCCCGGGTGGGACGAGCGCTACACAACCGAGTACGGCTTCACCCTGGAGGAGATCTACGCGTTCGGCATGCGCTCGGTCGAGATGAAGTGGAAGGCGACGGGCTACCCACTCTCCGAGATGCCCGGGGTCTACCCCTTCGACCCCGAGATGCCGCACGAGCAGCGCGCCCAGCGCCAGATCAAGCTGCTGCGCGCGGGAGTGCTGGGCGAGCCCAACGGCAAGCCGCAGGTGGATCGCGAGATCGAGAGCATCCTGTTCGACGTCGTCGCGCGCTCGGCTCGCACCGACGCGGTCGACCGCCCGGTGACGATCCAGTGGCGCTTCGAGGACGCTGAGCCCTGGCATGTACGAATCGACAATGGCTCGACCAGCTCGGGGCCGGGGCTGGCGGACGACCCGGACGTCACCCTGCGAACCACTTGGGCCGCCTGGGTCGACATCTCGATCCGCGGCAAGGACGCGCGCCGCGCGATGCTGCGCCGGAAGCTCAAGCCTCGCGGTTCCCTCCGCCAGCTCGCCAGGATGGCGAAGATCTTCCCGCCGCGGCCCGCGCCGGTCGAGTAGCGCTACTCGTCTGAGGGTTCCGGCGGGGGCTCCTTGCGGGTTGAGATCCCGCCGTCGATCCCGCCCGCGTTCGGAACCTGCCGCACCAGAACCGAGAGGAGCGCCTTCCGCAGCCCCGGAAACTTCGAGGCGTCGATCGTCTGGCCCTTCTTGTCAGGGTCGATGCCGTGCTCTCGCAGCACTTCCTCGACCTCATCCTGCTTGTCGGTGCCGCGAAGGTCGATCGTCTCGGACGAGAAGGGTTCGGTCCAGCCAGGCTCACCCATCGAGACGCTCTGCGAGTCGTGGATCGCCGACCCCTGCACGGCCTCCTCGAACTCGGGGGTCCCGGGCTCCGGGATCGCCCGCTCGTCCTTTCTCCTCAGGAAGCCCACGGCGCGACTGTAGCGCGAGCGATGGTGGCGATCCAGATCAGGACCCCGGATCGTCCTCCGGATCCGAGGAGCCCGAGCCGAGCTCGACTCCGACCAGGTTCGCCGGCCTGCCGGGCAGGTACATCGACGAGCCCGTGGCGAGGGCAACCTGCTTGCCCTCGGCGTTCGTGAGCTCCGCGGCGGCGATCACCAGGGTGCGGCCTCGGTGCAGGACGCGGGCGCGGGCGGTCATCTCACTCCCGTCGGGGAACACCGGCCGCAGGTAGTTGACCTTGAAGTCGAGGGTCGCCACGGCGGTGTCGGCCGGCGCGGTACTGAACGCCGCCGAGGTCATCGCGAACTCCGCGAGCATCGCCGTGAACCCGCCCTGCACCGTCCCCGCGGAGGTGGACAACCACTTGCTGCATGGCAGAACGCCCACGGTCTTCCCCTCGGTGGCGTCAGTCAGCGCGAGGCCAGTGAGGTGATGGAGCGGGGGGCGCGGCAGCTCGCCCGCGATCAGCGCATGAAGGACCTCGAGGCCACTGCGCCGTGCGAATTCCCCTTGGGGGAGCGCCTCTCCCTCGACCGGGCGGCGCAGCGGGTCGTCCGGCCGGCTGCCTGGTGGTTCTTCGATGACGACCGGTGGCTCCGCCGGCGGCTCCGGGATCGGATCGACCGGGGGAAAGATCGTGCAGCGCGTGGTCCCGTGGGCGATCAGCTCATCCTCGTCGTCGTAGAGGAAGGCCTCCGAGACACCCAACGACCGTCCTCGATGGATCAGCTGGCCCGACCCGGTGATCGTGGCGCCCGCAGAGGGCAGGACCGGCCGCATCAAGGTCAGCGACAGCTCCGCCGTCGTCATCGCCTGACCGGGACCGACGTCCGCGTGCACCACCGAGCCAAGCGCTGCGTCCCCGATCAGCGCCAGCACGCCGCCTGAGATCAGGCCCGAGGAGTTGGAGAACCAGGGGGAGGCGGGCATCGTGAAGGTCGAATAGCCGCGCGAGGCCTCAGTCAGCCTGAGCTCGGTCAGGTAGCCCATCGGCGAGCTTGGGATCAGGCCCCGGCGCCCGGCGTTGACACGCTCGATCCCGGCCAGGCCGAGGAACGCCGGGTCCGGGTATCCACCCTTGGCGGACTCCTGCCAGATCATTGGATGCATTCTGGTTGACGGCTTCGCCATCAAGTCGCGACCACGAGCGGCCGCCCCCACACAACCGCTCGGGCTTCGCCCTCGCTCAAAGTGGAGCGGCCTGGTGGCCGCTAGCCGGCCAACAGGTGCCGGGCTGCCTGCGTTCCCGCGTCGATCACATCGGTGTGGTCGCGGTCCGGGTCGGAGAGGACCTGCAGCGCGATCCCGTCTGCCATGGCGAAAAGGAGTGCCACCACTGCGTCCAGATCGAGCCGGGGCGAGATCACGCCCTCGGCCTGCTTTGCTCGGAGGATGTCCGCGACGTGGGCACGCGTCCGGTTGAAGAGCTCCCCCACCTCCCGCAGGATCTCCGGGTTGCGCCGACCCGCCGTGAACAGGTCGAAGAGCAGAACCCAGAAGCCGGGTTCGTTCTGAATCGAGTCCTCGAGGTCGGCGACCAGGATCTCCAGCAGCTCGTCGACCGATTGAGCCGTGCCCAGCGGCTCGTCCAACCGGGCGATGCGGTGCTCGGTGTCGCGGCGGACGACCTCGACCAGCAGGGCCTCTTTGGTGCCGAAGTAGTAGTGGAGCAACCCCCGGCTGACGCCCGCCTCGCGGGCGACGTGCTCGAAGGTGGAGCCGGCGATGCCGCGGCGGGCGACGCTGGAGCGCATGGCCTCGACGATCCGCTGGGCCTTCTCCCCACTCAGCTCGCGTGTCTTGGTGGCCTCCATCACTAATCGGGTTGCTGCTCAGCTTCGCCTCCGCCGCACCCTCGCACAACTCTAAGGCGTTGGCTGGCTGGACAGCTGACCGATCCGATGCATCTAGCGCAGCCTCACGGGCGGGTTGTGCCCGGGGATCACGACGGCGGGATCGAGGTCTCGAATGCGCTTCCACTGGCGCAGCAGCTCATCGCGCTCCGGTCCGAAGTCCTGCGGGAGCTCCATCCGATCGAAATACTCGGGCAGCGGGCCGACGCAGTCCGAGGCGATCACGACGAGCCCGTCGTCCGTATCGACGAGCAGGGAGATCAGGCCGTCGCTGTGCCCCGGGGTCCGGATCCAGCTCAGCCCGGGCTCGATCTCGCCCTCCTCCCCTTCCAGGACCTCGAGGTTCGCCATCTCGAGTACGCCCGAGACCAGCTGGGCGTACGGCGCCTCTGTCTCGAGCCGGTGGACGTAGGTGCGCCGCATCGGCCAGCCCGCGAGGCCCTCGGCGTGGTCGAAGTGAAGGTGGGTGAGGATCACGTCCTTGACGTCGCCGGGGTCGACGCCGAGCTCCTCGAGCGCGCCGATCACGGGCGCGCCCTGCATGATCAGCCCCGGATCGACGAGGTAGTCCTTCTCCCCTCGGATCAGCAGCGTGTTCGGGAACGCGACCATCCCCGCCGTGCGGCCGCCCTGCTGCAGAGACTTGTAGCGCTGGAACCCCTCCGCCGAGCTGTCGACGGTCACCGCCTCGGCCTCGCCGTCCGAAACGGCGAAGACGTAGCGCTGGGCCGGCAACAGCAGATGGACGCTAGCCATCCGCTGACCCTAACGAAAGGGCAGTACGGCTCCACCGCGGGCCTCGCCGCTCGTATGACTTGGCTATCCTATAGATGTAGTAACTACAGAAATTGGACCTGCCATGAACCTACTTCTGATTCCACTTGACGAAGCGATCGTCTTCCCGTCGATCACGGCGACCTTGCCGATCGACACCGGGGATGAGGATCGCGTCTTCCTCCTGCCTCGCCAGAACGGCGAGTTCGGCCGAATCGGCGTGGTGGCAGAGGTGATCGAGCGCGGCCAGCTGCCGGGCGGCGCCCACGTCGCCACGGTTGTCGGCCTCCACCGAGGCCTGGCCGGGGCGGCTGAGCCGGACGGCGATGAGCTGCGCGTTGACGTCCAGGAGATCCACGACGGGCATCCCCAGGACGAGCAGACCACCGAGCTGATGCAGGAGTACCGCGCCGTGGTCGAGGAGATCCTCGAGCTGCGCGGCGCCGACGAGCGCGTCGGCATGTTCCTGCGCTCCATCGAGGAGCCGGGAGCGCTGGCCGACACCACCGGCTACAGCCCGGACCTCTCGCGCGAGCAGAAGATCAAGCTGATCGAGAGCGTCGACGTCAAGGCGCGCCTCGAGCTCGCCATCCAGATGCAGCGCGAGCGCCTCGCCGAGCTCCAGGTTCGCCGCAGGATCCGCGATGACGTCGAGTCTGGCGCGCAGAAGCAGCAGCGTGAGTACTTCCTGCGCAAGCAGATGGAGTCGATCCGCAAGGAGCTGGGCGACGACGATGAGGACCTGATCGCCGAGTACGAGCGGAAGATCGCCGAGGCGGAGATGCCCGAGGCGGTCGCCGAGCAGGCCGAGCGCGAGCTGCGGCGGCTCGAGCGCCAGGGCGAGCAGTCGCCGGAGTCCTCGATGATCCGCAGCTACCTCGACTGGCTGCTGGCGGTGCCGTGGTCGAAGCGCTCCGAGGAGCGGCTCGACCCGAAGCACACCCGCGAGGTCCTCGACGAGGACCACGCCGGCCTCGAGGACGTGAAGCGGCGGATCACCGAGTTCATCGCGGTTCAGAAGCTGCGCAAGGAGCGCAAGATCGAGGACGACAGCCGCGCCAGTGGCGCGATCCTGACCCTGGTCGGTCCCCCAGGGACCGGCAAGACCTCGATCGGCGAGTCCGTTGCCCGCTCACTCGGGCGCGAGTTCGTGCGCCTCTCTCTCGGCGGGATCCACGACGAGGCCGAGATCCGCGGCCACCGCCGCACCTACATCGGCGCGCTGCCGGGCCGGATCGTCCGCGCCCTGCGCGATGCGAAGACGATGAATCCGGTGATCCTGCTCGACGAGGTCGACAAGGTCGGAGCGGACTGGCGAGGCGACCCCTCGGCGGCGCTGCTCGAGGTCCTCGACCCGGCTCAGAATCACTCTTTCCGCGACCACTACCTGGACGTCGAGGTGGACCTCTCCGAGGTCGTCTTCCTGGCCACGGCGAACATCCTCGACACGATCCCCGCTCCCCTGCTGGACCGCATGGAGGTGATCAGCTTCGACGGGTACACGACCGAGGAGAAGCTGGCGATCGCCCGCGGCTACCTCTGGCCGCGCCAGGTGAACCGGAACGGCCTCCGCGAGGACGAGGTCGAGGCCTCCGACGCAATCCTGCGCAAGGTGGTCACCGAGTACACCCGCGAGGCGGGGGTGCGGCAGCTCGAGCGCGAGCTCGGGAAGCTGCTCCGCCGCGCGGCGACGCGTATCGCGTCGGGTGAGGCGGAGGCGCCGGTCGTCATCGACACCGATGGGGTGACCGACGCCCTCGGCCGCCAGCGCTTCTTCCAGGAGTCCGTCGAGCGGACCGCAATCCCAGGTGTCTCCACCGGACTGGCGGTCACCGGGACGGGCGGCGACGTCCTCTTCATCGAGGCGACCGCCACCGAGGGCGACAAGGGCCTCGTGCTGACCGGCCAGCTGGGCGACGTCATGAAGGAGTCCGCGCGGATCGCGCTCTCCTACGTCAGCGCCCACGCGGACGAGCTCGGCATCGACGGCGACGCGTTCAAGCGCGAGTTCCACGTGCACGTGCCGGCGGGAGCGATCCCGAAGGACGGACCGAGCGCCGGAACCGCGATGACGACCGCGCTTGCGTCGCTGCTCTCCGGGCGCCCGGTGAAGCACACGGTCGGGATGACCGGCGAGGTCACCCTCCAGGGCCGGGTGCTGCCGATCGGGGGCCTCAAGCAGAAGGTCCTCGCCGCGCACGCCGCCGGGCTCACCGAGGTGATCCTGCCGGAGCGCAACCGGGGCGATCTCGACGACGTCCCGGAGGAGGTCCGCGAGCAGATGACCTTCCACCCGGTGATGAGCATCGACGAGGTCCTGGACCTGGCCCTCGAGCCGGCCGGACACGGAGCCGATGTCGCCGCGGTGTCGTAGCTGCGCGCCGGTTCCCTCCGAGCTCCGCTCGGTCGCCGAACTATTGGAGCGCCGCTGGACGCTGGGCACGATCTATGCCTGCGCCAGCGGCGCTGTCCGTTTCAACGAGTTCCGCCAGTCCCTCCCCGGGATCTCGCCCACGACGCTCTCGGAGCGGCTCGAGCGCCTCGAGGCCGCCGAGATCGTCGAGCGGGAGCTCGTCTCGGGCCGTCCGCCGCACGCGGAGTATCGGCTGACCACGAAGGGCAAGCGCATCGCGGCCGCGGTCTCCGGGCTGCTGCAGCCGAGGCGCTGACTGAGAGGGTCGCACAGGGCATCTTTGGCGCCCTCACAAGTGAGGGCGCCTCAGCACCAACCGGGCGCCCTCATGAAAGAGGGCGCCGGAGCGCCCTCGATCAAAGCCGGTGATGCTCTCGGTCAGGCGCTGGGGACGCTCTCGGTGTCCGCCGCCATGGTGGTGGTCGAGGTGTACTCGAACTCTTCCTCGGCTCCGAACAGCTTGTCCAGCACGAAGTTGCGCGCATCCTCGCTCAGGATCAGCACCAAGGCCGCACCGAGGATGCCCACGAGCAGGGCCTTTCCAAGCCCAAACCGGCGGCGGGTGCTGCGGCCGCGCAGTTGCTGTGAAGCGTCCCGAAGCGACTCGGCCGCCACGCGGAGATCGCGATGAACCTTCTTGTCGTCCATCAGGGCCTTCGCTGGGCCCTTGCCGTTGGACACCCGCCCGTACGCGCCCTTTGCCGCTTCGAATGCAACGCGGATGTTCTCGCGAAGCTCCGCGTCCTCGATGAGCCGCCGCACGTACGGGTTGGACGCGACCGACCTGGCGGCATCTCCGGCTTTCGCGCTTCTGGTTTGTGCCCCCATGGGTCTCCTCAGATCGTTTTCCAGGGTGCAACGGAGAGATTACCCTGGATCTGACTTCGCGTCGCCCCGCTCGCTTCGCGGCTGCATCTCTTATGGACGCGCGCTCGCGCGGCTGGCAGGCTTTCCGTCCCGTGCACGGCTGGACGCCCCCCCATCCCTCTCCAGAGCAACACCGAGCACATCGCCGATGTCGTCGGCGTAGACGAACTCGAGACCCTCGCGCTCCTGCTCGGAGATCTCCTCCACGTCGCCCTCGTTGCGGTCCGGGACGATCACCTGCTTGATGCCCGCTCGCTGGGCCGCGAGCGACTTCTCCTTCAGGCCGCCGATCGGCAGGACCTGGCCCGTCAGCGTGATCTCGCCGGTCATCGCCACGTCGTTGCGCACCGGACGATTGCTGATCAGAGAGGCGAGCGCGGTGGTCATCGCTACTCCCGCCGACGGACCGTCCTTCGGCACCGCGCCGGCGGGTACGTGGACGTGGATGTCGTGGTTGGCGAACCAGTCGTCCGGCAGATCCGGAGCCAGCTCCTTCGCGTGTGCCCGCACCCACGAGAGTGCCGCCTGCGCTGACTCCTTCATCACCTCGCCGAGCTGGCCGGTGATCGTCAGGTTTCCCGAGCCGGGGACCGCGGTCGCCTCGACGAAGAGGACCTCGCCGCCGACCGGCGTCCAGGCGAGCCCGGTCGCGACACCAGCGTCCTTCGTCCGGCGGCGCTGCTCCGAGAAGAAGCGTCGCTTGCCGAGCAGCTCCCGGGCGCGCTTGGCTGAGATGCGCACCTTGCCCTCGACGGTCCCCTCAGCGACCTGGCGGGCGACCTTGCGGCAGATCGTGCCGATCTGGCGCTCCAGATTGCGGACCCCCGCCTCCCGCGTGTACTCGTCGATGATCGCCCGCAGGGCCGAATCGGAGAACTCGATCTGCGAGGCCTTGAGTCCGTTCGCCTCGAGCTGGCGGGGGACCAAATATCGCTTGGCGATGTGAAGCTTCTCCTCGACCGTGTAGCCGGCGAGTTGGATGACCTCCATCCGGTCCTGCAGTGGAGGCGGGACCGCGTCGAGGATGTTCCCCGTCGCGATGAAGAGGACCTCGGAGAGATCGAACGGGAGGTCGAGGTAGTGGTCCCGGAAGGTGGAGTTCTGTGCCGGGTCGAGCACCTCGAGCATCGCGCTGGACGGGTCCCCGCGGAAGTCCGCGCCCATCTTGTCGATCTCGTCGATCATGAAAACGGGGTTCTTGGTGCCGGCGTCCCGCACCGCTCGGATGATCGTGCCGGGCAGCGCGCCGATGTAGGTGCGGCGGTGGCCGCGGATCTCCGCCTCGTCGCGGACGCCGCCGACCGAGATCCGCTCGAACTTCCGGCCCAGCGCACGGGCGATCGAGCGACCGAGGCTGGTCTTCCCGACACCTGGCGGCCCGACGAAGCAGAGGATCGGTCCCGGCGACTCCGGGTTCAGCTTGCGGACGGCCAGGTACTCGAGGATCCGGTCCTTGACCTCCTCGAGGTCATAGTGGTCCTCGTCGAGGACTTTGCGAGCGTGGCCGATGTCGAGGTCGTCCTCGGTTTCCTTCGACCAGGGGAGATCGACGAGCCACTCGAGGTAGGTGCGGATCACCCCGTACTCGGCGGCGACCGGCGGCAGCTTCTCGAGCCGGGAAAGCTCCCGTTCGGCGGCCTTCTGCGCCTCCTCCGGCAGGCCGGCCTCCTCGATCCGCTGGTGGAGCTCGTTGATCTCGGCCTGCTGCTCATCGGCCTCGCCGAGCTCCTCCTGGATCGCCTTGAGTTGCTGGCGCAGGAAGTACTCGCGCTGGCCCTTGTCGATCTCGGACTCGACCTGGGATTGGATCTTCGAGCCGAGTTGGACCACCTCGAGCTCGCGGGTGAGGATCTCGGACAGGCGCCGCAGCCGCTTGGTCACGTCCACGGTCTCGAGCAGCTCCTGCTTCTCCTCGGTGGAGATGCGAAGCGCCCCGGCGATCAGATGGGAGAGGGCGGAGGGGTCATCGAGGTTGGCGACGGCGAGCTGGAGCTCCTCGGGCAGGTAGGGAATCGCCTCGATGATCTGGGTGAAAGTGCCCTGCACGTTGCGGGTGAGGGCCTCGAGCTCGGTGGACTCTTCGAGCACGTCCGGCATCGGCTCGATCCGCGCGACGAGGTACGGCTGCTCGGTGACGTACTCGAGGATGCGGATGCGCTCCGAGCCCTGGACCAGGATCCGCAGGGTGCCGTCGGGGATCTTCATCATCCGTGCGACGGTTCCGGCCACGCCGACGCCGTAGAGGTCATCCGGACCGGGCGTGTCGTTCTCCGGGTCCCTGGATGCGACCATCGCCAGCAGCCGGTTGTCGGAGAGGACGTCGTTGACCAGCTTGATGGAGCGCTCCTGCCCCACCGCGAGCGGGGTGAGCGTGTCCGGATAGGTGACGGTCTCCCTCAGGGGGAGGATCGGGAGGGCATCGGGTAGTGGCTCCGTGCTCCGAGCCGCCTCCTCGACGTCGGGGATCTCCACCACCTCGAGCTGCGGAGTCTCGACATCGGCCATTGTCAGTACGCCTTCCTCGTGCGCCCCGTCCCCTACTCGGCGCGCTCGATCGGGACCTGGCGGGCGGCATCCGGCACGCGGATCGGCAGCTCGACCCTGAGGATCCCGTCCTCGTAGGTGGCCTGCGCTTCCTCGGGGCTGACGTCCACGGAGAGCTCCACGATGCGCCGGAATGGTCCGGACGGAAGCTCGACCTGCTGGTACGTGCGTCCCTCCGTCTCGCGGACGGGCCGCTCGCCGCTGATCACCAGGGCCCGGCCGCGTACCTCGAGGTGGACCGCGTCGAGCTCGATCCCGGGCAGCTCCACCTTGACGATCGCCTTCTCAGGGCCATTCTCGCCGCAGTAGTACAGGTCCACGCGCGGGACGAACGCGGCCACCTGGCGGCGCTGGCGGTTCCCGGCCTGATCCCAGAAATCGCCGAGCAGCTCGTCCATCTCCCGCTGCATCCGACCAAAGTCTGCGAATGGATCGCGCCGGCGGGTCATGTCAGAAAGAGTAATGGGCCGGCTTCGCCCCCAGATCGCGGCAGCAAGCGGCCGCCCCACATAACCGGTGAAGCGGCCTGGCTGCCGCTAGACCTCGTAGGTGGCGCCCTCGTGGGCGATCTCGACAGGTCCGCCGAAGCCGCGCTCGGCTTCCTTGCGGGCCCATTCGTCGCCGAGCTCGTCCGAGATGTGGGTGATCACGACTCGCTTGGCGCCCGCCTCGCGGGCATGCTCGCCGGCCTCCTCGGGTGTGAGGTGACCGCGGATCCCGGTGCGCTCCGGGCGGGGAAGGGTCCCTTCGATGATCAGCAGGTCGGCGCCGCGGGCGGCGTCGACGATCTCGTCTCCGGGACGGGTGTCGGCGCCGTAGACCACCTCGCCGCTTCCGTCCGCGCTGATCCGGACGGCGAAGGTCTCGACGAAGTGCGGCACCGGGTGGAAGCTCGCTCGGATGTCCCCGATTTCGACCTGGTCCCCCGGCGAGTACTCCTCGATCCGAAAGGCGCTCTCAATCAGGTCGTCGTTGCCCCAAGCTCCGACCACCCGGCGGAATGTCTCCCTGGCGCCAGGCGGTGCGATCAGCCGGGGACGGGCGGGGTGGTCGGTCCCCTCCCAGGTGTGGACCGGTACTGGCTGCTGCCTGGGCGCGTAGGTCAGCGCGTAGGAGTACGGGACGAGGTCGAGGAAGTGGTCGGCGTGGAGGTGGGAGATGATCACCCCGTCCACCTCGGTGTAGTCGATTCTCTCCCGCAGCTTGCCGAAGACCCCGTTACCGCAGTCGAGCAGGGCATCGGTGTCGTCGGTCCCGATCAGGTAGCCGCTGCAGGCTCCCCCGGCGTCTTGCCAGGAGGGAGACTTGCCGAGCACCGTGATTCTCAAGGCAAGGGTCCCATAGCCCCGCGAGGACTCTAAACGGCTTTGATCGTCGTTTACGCCGCCTGCACGACTGCCTGCGCGGTGTCACGGTTGCTGCGGTCACGCATCAGAAGCGCCGGCTGGCGGGGTGGGACCAGGCCGTCGGGCGTGTCGGGCCGAAAGGTGGGGCAAGGGGAATCGAGGCCGAGGGCGCAGAGACCGCGGCGCCCGAAGAAGCAGTCCTCGCAGGTAACGGCAGCACTGCGTGCTCGACCCTCGGCCAAGTCGCCCAACCCCTCTCTTCGTCTCGCTTCTCCCCGGGGTGTGCGAAACCCCGATCCGATTTCGGCCCCGGGGGGTTTCGCCCCGCGACCCGCAGCCATCATCGCACCTGCAACACCGCCCGTCAGGCGCGTTTCCGCAAATGGCGTCCTTCTTCTTTCACCGTCTGGTCACGACTTTCGCAAGCACCAGAAAAACAGCCGGGCTGCAAGGCCTCTCGCTAAGATCAGCGCCGATGTCGCATGAACGGACAGCCGAGCTCTCGGCCTCTCCGCAGATGTTCGAGAGCCGCTTCCTCGACTTTTTCTCGCGCGTCCACCCCTCGGTGCCGGCGATCGTCTTCGTTCCCGTCATGGTTGCCGGAGTTTGGCTGGGCATCGACCGGGGTCTTGCTGCCGGCACCACCATCCTGCTCTTCGCCGTCGGCATGGGCATCTGGACCCTGACCGAGTACTGGCTCCATCGGCTCCTCTTCCATTGGGAGCCCAAGTTCCGGGGCGGCGACCGCCTCCACTTCATCATCCACGGCGTCCACCACGACCATCCCAACGACGCGATGCGGCTGGTCATGCCCCCCGCCGTCAGCGTTCCGCTCGCCGCCCTCTTCCTCGGGCTCTATGTCCTCGTCTTCGGGACGCCGCATGCCTTCCCGGCCTTCGCCGGGTTCATCTTCGGCTACCTCGGCTACGACTACACCCACTACCACGTCCATCACCACACGCCGAAGACAAACCTGGGCAAGCAGATCCGCGAGCAGCACATGCGCCACCATTTCCAGGACCACCGCTATGGCTTCGGGGTGTCCTCCCCGATGTGGGACGTGGTGTTTCAGACCCTGCCGCGCCGCAGAAAGCCGACCCAGCCCACCAGCTAGGCCACCCGGCTGGGCGGATCCCGCCCCTCCAGCACCGCGATCACATTGTCGGCGACGGCGCGCGCCATGCCGTCGCGTGCCGGAACGGTCGCCGAGCCGATGTGCGGCAGCAGCACGCAGCGCGGTGCCTCGAGCAGCCGCGGCGAGACATCTGGCTCGTTCTCGTAGACGTCCAGCCCGGCGGCACCCAGGGCGCCGCTCTCCAACGCAGCGGCGACTGCCTCGGAGTCGACCAGAGGTCCTCGCGAGGTGTTGACCAGCACTCCCTCTGATCCGATCAGCTCCAGCTCTCGCGCCCCGATCATGCCGCGCGTGTCCGGGGTGGAAGGCGCGTGGACGCTGACCACATCGGCCGCCTCGAGCAGCGCCGGCATCTCCAGCCGACTGGCGCCGAGCTCGCTCTCAGCCTCCAGCTTTGCCGATGGGCCGGCGTAGATGATCTGCGCGCCAAGACCACGGGCGAGCCTCGCGTAGCAGTAGCCGATCCTCCCCATGCCGATCACCCCGACGGTTGAGCCCCAGATCTCGATACCGCGGTACGCGCTGGGGTCCCAGCCCCCCCACTTCCCGGCGCGGAGGTCGCGCTCGGCATCACTCATCCGGCGAGCCGCGGCGAGAGTGAGGGCCATAGCCAGCTCAGCGGTCGCCTCGTTGAGCACGTTAGGGGTGTTGGTCACGACCACCCCTCGCTGCCCGCACGCGTCGAGGTCGACGTTGTCATAGCCGACGGCGAAGTTGGCTACCACCCGGAGGCCGTCGCCGCACGCGTCCAGCAGCTCCGAGTCGATCGCGACGCTCGGGTCGGCGACGAGCGCAGTAGCTCGCGGGGCGATCGACAGGATCTTCTCGCGCGTCGCGTCGATGCCCCCAACCCTGACCTCGAATCGCTGGCGGAGCGGCTCCAGTCCGGCCGGCAGAAGCACGCGGGCTATCACGACGACCTGAGCGTTCGCATTCATGTCAGTTCAAGCTAACCGTTAATGTCACGTAACTGTCTCCGTCGAGAGGATCTGAGGAATGCCAAGGGCTTCGAACACAGTCGACCAGGCCAGAGCGCTGCTCGAGCGCCGGCTGCGTGAGCTCGACAACGAGCGAAAGCAGGTCGTGGCCGCACTCGCGGGCCTCGGCAAGAGTGCCAGGCGCGGGCCGCGAAGGCCGCGATCGTCCGACACGCGCCGGCGCCGCGGCGGCACCCGGGCGGACCAGGCCGTGAGGATCATCAAGCAGAACCCCGGGATCACAGTCTCCGAGCTCGGCAAGAAGATGAAGCTCAATGCCCCGAACTATCTGT
Source organism: uncultured Solirubrobacterales bacterium (assembly GCA_963695675.1). GTDB lineage: Bacteria > Actinomycetota > Thermoleophilia > Solirubrobacterales > 70-9 > DASUPK01. The sequence continues at coordinate 307,452 of CAVOGY010000002.1, read as the reverse complement.
ATCGGGTGCTGCCGGACCTTCAGAAGGAAGGCCGTATTCGGCGTAAGGGGAAGGGGTACCAAGCCGGCTCCTAGATCGGCCCTGGCCTTTTACGTGTCCTAGATCAGCTCGAGGCTCTTCACCGCGTCGCGTTCGTCCTTGAGCTCGGCGACGGTGGCATCGATACGCTCGCGCGAGAAATCGGTGATCTCGAGGCCTTCGACCAGCTTCCACTCGCCACCCGAGCACTGGCAGGGCGAGCCCGAGATCAGTCCCGCGTCGACGCCGTAGGAGCCGTCCGAGGGAACGCCCATCGAGACCCAGTCCTCACCCGGAGTGCCGAGCACCCAGTCGTGCACGTGATCGATCGCGGCATTCGCCGCCGAGGCGGCGCTGGACGCACCGCGGGCCTCGATGATCGCGGCCCCGCGCTTTCCGACCGTTGGGATGAACTCGTTGGCGATCCACCCCTCGTCGTCAACCTGCGGCCAGGCCGGGCTGCCGTCGATCAGCGCATTGACCAGGTCCGGGTACTGGGTCGGAGAGTGATTTCCCCACACCGTCATGCGCATGATGTCGCTGACCGGCCGCTCCACCTTGTTGGCCACCTGGGCGATCGCCCGGTTGTGGTCGAGGCGCATCATCGAGGTGAACCGCTCGTGGGGGACGTCGGGCGCGTGTGACATCGCGATCAGGCAGTTGGTGTTCGCAGGGTTGCCCACGACGAGCACTTTGACGTCGTCGGCCGCGTGCGAGTTGATCGCCTCGCCCTGGGGCTTGAAGATTCCGCCGTTCGCCTCCAGCAGGTCGGCGCGCTCCATCCCCTTGGACCGGGGACGCGCGCCGACGAGCAGGGCGATGTTGGCACCATCGAACGCCTCGTTCGGGTCGTCGGTGATCTCGATCCCGCGGAGCAGCGGAAAGGCGCAGTCTTCGAGCTCCATCGCCGTGCCCTCGGCGGCCTTGAGAGCGTCCGGGATCTCCAGCAGGCGCAGCTTCACCTCGGTGTCCCGGCCGAGCATCTCCCCGGCCGCGATACGGAAGAGGATCGCGTAGCCGATCTGGCCGGCGGCTCCGGTGACGCTGACGGTGACGGGGCTACTCACGCTTGGGCGCAACTCTATTCAGCCCATCGCGGACTGCAGGTTCTCGTCGATCGAGGCGAGGAACTCCTCGGTCGTCTGGAAGTCCTGGTCGGGGCCGATCAAGAGGGCGAGGTCCTTGGTCATCTTCCCGCTCTCGACCGTCTCGATGCAGACGCGTTCGAGTGTCTCCGCGAAGCCGGTGACCTCCGGCGTATCGTCCATTCGCCCGCGCGCCGCGAGGCTCCGCGTCCAGGCGAAGATCGAGGCGATCGGGTTGGTCGAGGTCGCCTTGCCCTCCTGGTGCTGGCGGTAGTGCCGAGTGACCGTGCCGTGCGCGGCCTCGGCTTCGACCGTCTTGCCGTCGGCGGTCATCAGGACGCTGGTCATCAGCCCGAGCGAACCGAAGCCCTGGGCGATCGTGTCGGACTGGACGTCGCCGTCGTAGTTCTTGCAGGCCCAGACGTAGCCGCCCTCCCACTTGAGCGCCGCGGCCACCATGTCGTCGATCAGGCGGTGCTCGTAGGTGAGGCCGTTGGTCTCGAATTCCTCCTTGAACTCGGAGTCGTAGACCTCCTGGAAGAGGTCCTTGAAGCGGCCGTCGTAGCGCTTCAGGATCGTGTTCTTGGTCGACAGGTAGACCGGGTAGCCCCGATCGAGGCCGTAGCGGAAGGAGGCCCTGGCAAAGTCCCGGATCGAGTCGTCGAGGTTGTACATCGCGAGCGCCACCCCACCGCCGGGGAATTCGTAGACGTCGAGCTCGACGGGCTCGCCCCCGTTCTTGGGCGTGAAGGTCAGCGTCAGGTCGCCCTCCCCCGGGACGACGAGGTCGGTGGCCCGGTACTGGTCGCCGAAGGCATGGCGGCCGATCACGATCGGCTTCGTCCAGCCGGGGACGAGCCGCGGCACGTTCGAGATCACGATCGGCTCCCGGAAGATGACGCCGCCGAGGATGTTCCGGATCGTGCCGTTGGGCGAGCGATACATCTCCTTGAGACCAAACTCCTCGACCCGCGCCTCGTCCGGGGTGATCGTCGCGCACTTGACTCCGACGCCGTACTTCTTGATCGCGTTCGCCGCGTCGATCGTGATCTGGTCCTCGGTTTCGTCCCGCATCTGGATCGAGAGGTCGAAATACTTCAGTTCGACGTCCACATAGGGCAGGATCAGCTTGTCCTTGATGAACGCCCAGAGGATCCGGGTCATCTCGTCGCCGTCGAGCTCGACCACCGGCTTTGAAACCTTGATCTTCGCCATCGGGCGGGCGATGCTACCTCCGCAGGCTCAGATCACGACCGGAGGGAGTGGAGATGAACACCTATGCAATCCGCCGGGAGAAGGCATGGCAGTCGCCCGCCGAGCTGGGCGCGACGGCCGAGCGCTCCAAGGAGGTCGCCGCCAGCGAGTGGACATGCCCGCCGACGAGGTGCTCGAGGTGGTCGACACGGTGATCGTCCGGCCCGATCCGGAGCCTCAGCCCGCCGCCTGATGACTTAGCGGCCGACGCTTCGCCATAAAACGGGTTGCGCCTCGGCTTCGCCTGCGGCGCACCCTCGCATCCCCGTTATCTTCAAAACGATGACCAGCTTGGCAGGAGAGCGAAAGATCGCGACGATGGTTTTCGCCGATCTGGTCGGCTCCACCGAGCTAGCCGCCGGCCTCGATCCGGAGGACCTGCGCGGCCGGCTGGACCCCTTCTTCCAGGCTGCTCGCGGCGCCCTCGAGCAGCACGGCGGGACCGTCGAGAAATACATCGGCGACGCGGTGATGGCCGTGTTCGGGGCCCCCGTCTCACACGGCGATGACCCCGACCGGGCGATCGCCGCCGCGCTCGCCGTCGTCGAACGGGTATCGCGGCTCGACGGAGATCTCTCGGTGCGGGTCGGAATCGAGACCGGCGAGGTCCTCGCCATCGCCGACAGCGGCGACCTTCGCGTCACCGGGGAGGCGGTGAACGCCGCCGCCCGCCTTCAGCAGGCTGCCTCGCCTGGCGAGGTGCTCGTCGGCGAGCGCACCGCGCGGGCGTGCCGGCGCGCCCAACTGGAGCGAAACGGGAGGGTCGAGGCCAAGGGAATGGATGAGCCCCTGCCGGCCTTCCGGGCGGTGGCGATCTGCGACGAGGAGGAGCTCTCCCAGATCCCCCTGATCGGCCGCGAAGACGATCTCGACATGCTCAGGCTGATCTCGCGGCGGGCCGCCCGCGATCAGGTGCCGCAGCTGGTCACCGTGATCGGGGAGGCCGGGATCGGCAAGACCCGCCTCGCGGCGGAGTTTTTCGACGAGCTGCGCTCGGAGGGCTGGCGCACGGTGGTCGGCCGCAGCCCGCCCTATGGACACGGGATCTCGTTCTGGGCGCTCGGCGAGATCCTGCACCACGCCGCGGGGGCGCCCGCGGACGCCAAGGCTGAGCAGGTGGAGCCCGCGCTGCGCGCCGTACTCGAGGAGGTCGGCGCTGACGACGCGGCGAAGCTCGCCGCCGCGCTGGTGGTGGCGATCCGTGGGGCCGAGGAGGGCGCCGACGCCGAGGACGAGTTGAAGCGCGCGTGGCGCCGGTTCGTCGCCCTGCTGGCGTCCGATCGCCCGTTGGCGATCGGCGTGGACGACACTCACCTGGCCGACGAGGGAACACTGAACCTGCTCGAGGAGGCGGCCTTCGGCCTCTCCCAGGCACCGGTGGTCATCCTCTGCACCAGCCGGCCCGAGCTCGCCGAGCGGCGCCCCGACTTCGGTCGCGCCGCGCGCAACCACACCCAGCTCGAGCTGATGCCGCTCGACGCGACGTCGGCGACGCACCTGGCCGAGCTGCTCCTCCCCTCGGACAGGCGAACGGCCGCCGCGCGCATCGCAGACGCAGCGGGCGGCAATCCGTTCTTCACCGAGGAGGTCTCGCGCGGGATCGGCGAGGAGCCGCGGGACGGGCTTCCCGAGCGCCTCCCGGACACCGTCCAGGCGGCGATCGCCGCGCGGATGGACCAGCTTCCCGCGGGCGAGAAGCGGGCGCTCCAGTACGCGTCGGTGCTGGGCCACACCTTCGCGCAGGGACCCCTCGGGGATCTGCTCGACGAGCCGCCGGCAGATCTGCTCTGGGCTCTGCGGCGCCGGGCGCTGGTCGAGGAGAGGACCACCTCGGACGTCGGCCACTATGCCTTTCGCCATCAGCTGATCCGCGATGTCGCCTACGGCACACTGCCCCGGGCGGGCCGGGCGAACCTCCACGAACGCGCCGCGGCCGCGCTCCTCGAGCGCGACCCGTTCGCCGAGCGAGCCGAGCTGGTCGCCTACCACCTCACTCATGCCTTCGAGCTACAGCCGAGCGCCCAGCGCCGCACCGCCGCCTGCACGGCGGTTGTGGATGCGGCCGCCAGCGCCGTGCGGCGCGGCGCCGCCGCGCGGGGCCAGGAGCTCTACGAGCAGGCGGCCGAGCTCTCAGACGACCCGGAGCGGGTCGACTCGCTCCTCGCCGCCGCCGAAGTCGCCCTGCGCCGCTGGCGCGGAGACCACGCCATGCGGCTCTTCCGCGAGGCGGGCAAGGCCGCCGAGGACGACGGAGACCCGGGGCGAGCCGCCGCGGCCTACGCGCGGGCCGTGGAAGTCGGCACGCGGATGGGCGGCATCAGCGGCAACCCGCCCGCGGAGGAGCTCGCTCCGTTGCTCCGACGCGGACAGCAGCTGGTCGTCGACGGTGACACGGTCACGCAGGCAAGGCTCCGGCTCGACGAGGCCTGGATGGCGTGGCGGAACGGCAAGCTGGGCGAGATGGAGGAGCCTGCGCGGGACGGACTCGAGATGGCGCGAAGGGCCGGCGACCTCGCCCTGCTGCAGAGCGCGCTCGACGCCACCACCGCGAGCAACTGGGAGGAGGGCAGGCATCGATTGGCGGTCGAGCACACCAAGGAGCGGCTCGAGCTCCTGCAGGATGCTCCGCGCACGGCGACGCTGGACGTCGAGCGGAGCGACGCCCTCCACATGATGATCGAGTCCCTCCTCCAGACCGGCGACTTCCACGAGGCCGAGCGCTATGGCCAGGAGGCTCGCGAACTCGATCTCTCGCGCGGGATCATCTACTCCGCCTGGCAGCGCGGCCTGCTGCCGGCCTTTTTCCTCGGGCGCTGGGACGAGGCGGTGCACATGGCCGAGCGCGTCCGGGAGGCGTGGATGGCGGCCGAGCGGCCTCCGCTGGGGGCGTTCGCGACCTCGATCGCCTGCGCCGGCGCGATCCTCGGCTTCCGAGACGATGGCAGCTCCGACGATTGGTTCGAAATCGCCAAAGAGCTGTCGACCGGCGGTCAGGGAAACAAGGCCGGGGTAGCCGTGATGCAGGCCGATGTCGATCTGCACCAGGGCCTGCCAGACTGCGCCGCGGACCGCTTCGACCAACCGGTCGAGACCGCCTGGTTCCGCTCTCCGTACTTCGCGACGAGGGCTGAGGCATACGCCCGTCTGGGCCGCAAAGACTCCGACGATGCGATCGCGACGGCCGAGGCGTCCATCGGCGAGCACCGCTATGCGCGCGGGATCCTGCTGCGGGCGAAGGGCATCCGTTCCGGCGACGACGCCGCGCTGCGCGAGTCGCTGGCGCTGTTTGTGGAGCTCGACTGCCCGTATCAGGCGGCGCGCAGCGGCTGGCTCCTCGAGGGCAAGGACCGCGAGGAGGCGAGGCTTACGTTTCTGGGGCTCGGGGCGACCCAGCCCGCCTGACAGCCGACGTGGGACAAATCGCTAGCTCTGGGCCTCGCGGAGCCGCCCGACCAGCGTCTCGAGCAGGGCCCAGGCGACCTCGGGGTGCTCCTCGACGAAGGGCTTGAATTCCCACGCCGACATCGCGCGGCAGCGCAGATCGGTCGTGGCAACGATGGTGGCCGAGCGGGGCCCGCTGTCGATCAGGGCGACCTCGCCGAAGTGCTCGCCCGGGCCGAGCGTGCGGATGATCTTCCCACCTATGCTGACCGTGGCGTTGCCGTGCTCGATCACGAAGAAGCCGATACCGCTCTCGCCCTGGGTGGTGATGGTGTCGCCCTCGGTGAAGGTTCGCTCGGTCATCCTCCTGTCGAGCTTCTTCAGCTCCTTGGGCTTGACGCCGGAGAACAGCGGCACGCGCCTGAGCGTCTCTTCCGTTTCGGCCATCGGGCGGCGATCCTACTCGCCGTCCGATGCTTGACACAAGAAGTGAATCGTAGTTCACTTCTTGACGGATGGCCTACCGGTCCACCGAGCGCACCGAGACTCGCCGCGCCGAGATCCGCGAGCGGATCACGGCGGCGGCCCGGGAGCTGATCGCCGAGGGGGGATACGTCGCAGCCCAGGTCGCAGCGGTCGCGGACAGGGCGGGGGTCGCCGTCGGCACGGTCTATCGCCACTTCCCCTCGAAGTCCGATCTCTTCGCCTGCGTCTTCCGCGAAGCCTCGCAGCACGAGGTGGATGCGATGCGCGCCGCGGTCGAGGCCAACCACGGGCCGGCCCCCGACCGCATCGCCGCCGGGATCGACACCTTCGCCCGCCGTGCCCTGCGGGGCAAACGGCTGGCCTGGGCCCTGCTCGCCGAGCCCGTAGACCCGGCGGTCGAGGCCGAGCGCCTCCACTTCCGCCACAGCTACCGTGACCTGATGGCGGAGGTGATCGCCCAGGGCATCGAAGCCGGCGACCTACCCAAGCAGGACGTGGACGCGACCGCTGCCGCCCTGATCGGGGCGATCGGAGAGACGATGCTCGGTCCCCTGTCCCCGACCACCAATGGGGGTGATCCCGAGGCACTGATCGCCTCGCTGATCGACTTCTGCACGCGCGCGATCGGAGAGGAGCCCGCATATGTCGACGGTTGAGCAGCCCAGCCGAGTTCGTACCCATGAGGTCACCAACCAGCCCCCGCCTCTCCTCGACTACAACGTCTTCGAGACCGACCGGGTGATGGGCGAGGCCGTCCGGCGGGAGGGGGCCGAGTGGGCAGTCGACCGGATCTCCGCCGTCGGCGAGATCGCCGGGCGCGCCGACGTGCTCGAGCTCGGCCGCCTCGCCAACGAGAACCCGCCGAGGCTCCGGACCCACGACCGCTACGGCAACCGGATCGACGAGCCGGAGTTCCACCCCGCCTGGCACGAGCTGATGCGGCTCGGCATCGGGCACCAGCTCCATTCGCTGCCTTGGGTGGAGCCCCAGCCGGGCGCGCACGTCGCCCGCGCCGCCGCGTTCATGTGCTTCTCCCAGGCCGAGGCCGGCGTCGGCTGTCCGATCTCGATGACCTACTCGGTGGTGCCGGCGCTCCGCAAGCAGCCCGAGCTGGCCGAGGAATGGGAGCCGCGAATCCTCTCCAGCGTCTACGACCCCCGCCAGATCGCGGCCGGTGAGAAGGAGGGCTCGCTCTTCGGCATGGGGATGACCGAGAAGCAGGGCGGCTCCGACGTGCGGGCCAACGCCACGGTCGGCCGACCGATCAACGGCGGCGGCCCCGGGGCGGAGTACGAGATCACCGGCCACAAGTGGTTCTTTTCCGCCCCCCAGTGCGACGCGTTCCTCATCCTCGGCCAGACCGAGGGAGGCATCTCCTGCTTCCTGATGCCGCGCAGGCTCCCGGATGGAGAGCTCAACCGCTTCCGGCTCCAGCGGCTCAAGGACAAGCTCGGCAATCGCTCCAACGCGTCCTCGGAGATCGAGTTAGACGGCGCCTGGACGCGCCTGGTCGGCGAGGAAGGCGCCGGAGTGCGAACGATCATCGAGATGGTCAATCACACCCGCCTCGACTGCGCGAGCGGGAGCGCCACGGGCATGCGCGCCGGCGTCGCCCAGGCGATCAACCATGCCTCGCATCGCTCGACTTTCGGCAAGCTCCTGGTGGACCACCCGCTGATGCGGAACGTGCTCGCCGATCTGGCCATCGAGTCCGAGGCCGCAACGATCTCGTCTCTCCGTCTGGCACGGGCGTACGACGAGGCGATCGCCGGTGACGACGAGGCCCAGGCCTTCAAGCGGATCGCCAACGCCGTCCTCAAGTACTGGATCTGCAAGCGGGGGCCGAGCCACGCGGTCGAGTGCCTCGAATGCCTCGGCGGCAACGGTTACGTCGAGGAGTCGGGGATGCCACGTCTCTACCGGGAGGCACCGCTCGCCTCGATCTGGGAGGGCTCGGGCAACGTCCAGTGCCTCGACGTCCTGCGCGCGATGATCAAGAGCCCCGACTCGGTGGACGCCTTCTTCGCCGAGGTGGCCGAGGGCGCGGGCGATCCGCGGCTCGATGGGTACGTGGCCCAACTGCGGAAGGACCTTGGGGATATGGAGGGAATCGAGTCGAGGGCCCGACGCCTGGTGGAGCGGATGGCGCTGGCCCTGCAGGGCTCGCTGCTCCTCCGCTTCGGCGACGAAGCGGTGGCGGACGCGTTCTGCGCGTCGCGCCTGGCCGGAGATTGGGGTCAGGCCTTCGGCACGCTCCCCGCCGGCACCGACTTCCAGCGGATCATCGACCGGCATCGAGCCGTCGTCTAGGCACGGAGGAGGTCAGATGGCGGCAGCAACGACGCGTACTTCTGATCGTCGCTCGGCGCGCGGCCACCCTGCTCTAGGCTGAGCGCATGTGCAGAAACATCAGGCAACTCCACAATTTCGATCCGCCGGCGACCGAGGAGGAGATCGAGGACGCGGCGCTCCAGTTCGTCCGCAAGATCAGCGGCTCGAACAAGCCGTCTGCGGCGAACGCCGAGGCTTTCGATCGCGCCGTGGCCGAGGTCGCCGCCTCGACGCGGAAGCTGCTCGACGCGCTGGTCACCAACGCGCCTCCCAAGAACCGTGAGGAAGAGGCGGCGAAGCGGCGGGCGAAGTACGAAGCGCGCTTTACGCGAGGGCGCGCCGCGGCGTAGCCGAGGCGCGACCCGTTTAACCAAGCAGCCAGCCGTCGTCCAGACGCCGGATCACCGCTTCGCTGAGGCGAATCGCATCGGTGAGTGACCCGTAGTCGACGTTGTCCGGAGTGTCCGTCTTCCAGTGATAGTTGGAGGGGTTCTTCCACTGGTTGCAGGAGCAGAGGGCGGCACACTGATAGCCCGCGGCCAGCGGGAAGATCGCGTCGCTCGCGTTCCGGAGACGCAGGTTGGGCCAGAGCTCGATTCCCAGTTCCTCGGCCGTCGAGTCGAGTAGCGCGAGCGCCTCGCGTGGGTACTCGCGCATCTTCAGCATCCCCTCGCCGCGCAGCACCAGCAGGTGCGGCGAGCCGATTGTGTCCAGACAGAGGAAGAAGGTGCTGTCGATCGGGAGCTCCGCCCCGTGGCGCTCCATGAACAGCCCCATCCCCTCGCAGAGCGCCTCCTCGGAGGTGGACAGGAAGAGGACGCGCGTGCTCTTCGGCGGGCGCTCGGCGAGAGCGCGTGCGATCGCGAGCTGGGCGACGCAGCCGGTGCCGTTGTCGTTGGCGCCGGGCACGACCTCGCCGGATCCGATGTGCGCCATGCACGCCGCGGTGCCCGCCGAGATCACCGTGCCAAGCCCCGTCAGGCGACGGCTCCCCAGGACCGCTCCAGCGGCGACCAATGCCGGGCCGGCCACGGTGGGCCACATCAGCGGCGGGCTGGTGTCGTTCTGCTCGAACACCCAGGGCGCGGTCTCCCCGACCTTCCGCGGAATCGCTGGGTTGAAGAAGAAGGCCGTATGGGCGGAGTCGTGATGGGCCATGACGACGATCGTGCGCTCGGCGTCAGACTGTCCGAGCTCGCCGAGCACGTGATGGCAGCTGCGCGCGGGGAGCATTCGGCGAAACCGCCGGCGCCCCGGAGGCAGCTCATCGGCGATCAGCGCCGCCGCAGCCGCACCCGTGGCGGAGGCGATCGCCCTCTTCAGTGGGCCTCCCGTTCGGGCGGCGAGGCCCGCGAGCGCGCCGGCGCCGGCCAGCAGGCCGATTGGCCACCAGAACGTTCCGTTCGCCTCGGGCTCCTCCTCGACACGGACGTTACGGACGCCCTGTTCGCGCAGGGCGTCCGCCAGCCACTCCGCAGCACGCTGCTCCCCCGGCGAGGCAGAACCACGTTCAAACGAGCAGAGCTCGTCGAGACGTTCCCGCATCCAGGCCGCATCGGGTGGGCTCGAGATTCCTGCTAGGGCCTCCGTGGCGATCCCGGAAAGCTACGCTCAATGGATGGCCGGTGGCGGCGTCACGCTGTTTCGCGTCCGCGGAATCAGGATCGCTGTGGACTTCTCCTGGTTCGTCGTCCTCTTCCTGATCATCTTCTGGCTTTCGGGCTTCTACCGCGACGTGCTCAACGCGGCGGACGGCGACTCGACCCCCTACCTGCTTGCCGTGGCCAGCGCCGCGCTCTTTTTCGCCTCGATCCTCTTGCACGAGCTGGGCCACGCGTTCGTGGCGATTCGCAATGGGATCGGCGTCTCCGCGATCACGCTCTGGATGTTCGGCGGCGTCGCCCGCCTGGAGAAGGACTCCGATACCCCGGGGACCGAGTTCAAGGTCGGCATCGCGGGGCCCCTGGTCACCGCCGCGATCGTCGTCGTCTGCGCCGTGCTGGGGCTGCTGCTCGCCGGAGGCGACGAGGTCCGCCACGCCGCCCTGACCCAGCAAGACACGCAAACGTCCGGCGTCGCGGCCATGGTCGTCTGGCTTGGCAGCATCAATCTTCTGGTTCTGCTCTTCAACCTGGTCCCCGCTTTCCCGCTCGACGGGGGCAGGATCGCGCGGGCGATCGCCTGGTGGCGCACCGGAAGCCGCACTACAGGAACGCGCTTCGCGGCGACGCTCGGCGAGTGGTTCGGCCTCTTCCTGATCCTCGCCGGCCTCGGCTTCTTCATGGTCTATCTGGGGGACTTCCTTAGCGGCATCTGGCTCGCCTTCGTCGGCTTCATCCTGCGCGGCGCGGCCAAGTCGGCGATCGCGCAGACGAAGATCACCAGCCGGATCGAGGGGATCTCCGTCGCAGACGTGATGGACCGGGACCCGGTCGCGATCCCGGAGGGCGTCTCCATCGAGCAGGCCCTCGACGAGTACTTCCTGCGCTACCGCTCGCCGTGGTTTCCGGTGGTGGACGCCGCGCAGCGGTTCATCGGACTGGTGGATCGCGGAGCGGCCGACAACGTGCCGGCGGTCGAGCGGACCTCCGCGATGGTTCGCGACGTCCTCGCCCGCGACAGCGGCACCATCACGGTGCGCGAGGACGAGCCACTCGAGTCGGTGCTCGGCAATGAGGCACTCCGCCGCCTCGGAGCCGTGATCGCCACCGATGCCGACGGACACATTCGCGGTGTCCTCACGATCGACGCCATCGGACAGGCCCTGCGACCACAGAACCCCGGCACGCCTGCCGCCTAGGAACGGCTAGGGCGCGCTTTATAGGATCGGTGCCGTGCCGGACTATGACGTCTTGGTGATCGGGGCGGGCCTCGCGGGACAGCGGGCCGCGCTTGCCGCTGCCGAGCAGGGCGTCTCGGTGGGCATCATCAGCAAGGTCCACCCAGTCCGCTCGCACTCGAACGCCGCGCAGGGCGGGATCAACGCGGCGCTGCAGGAGGACGACAGCTGGGAGTCGCATGCCTTCGACACCGTCAAGGGCTCGGACTACCTGGCCGACCAGGACGCGGTCGAGATCATGTGCAAGGCGGCCCCTGAGGAGCTGCTCCACCTCGAGCATCTCGGCGTCACCTTCCACCGCAACGAGGAGGGCAAGCTCGGCACCCGGGCCTTCGGTGGGGCGTCGGCGGCGCGGACCTACTACGTCGCCGACATCACCGGCCAGGCGATCATGCACACCCTCTACGAGCAGCTCATGAAGTATTCGGAGGAGGTCGCGCGCTACGAGGAGTGGTTCACCACCGGTCTCGCGCTCGACGACGACGGCAACTGTGTCGGCGCGATCTGCCGCAACGTCAGGGACGGCTCGATGGAGCACTTCGGCGCCAAGGCCGTGATCCTCGCGACCGGCGGCAACGGCCAGATCTGGCATCCGACCACCAATGCGCTGATCTGCACCGGCGACGGCATCGCCCAGGCCTACCGGGTCGGGGCGAAGCTGATGGACATGGAGATGGTCCAGTACCACCCCACAACGCTGGCCGGAAAGGGCTTCCTGATCACCGAAGGGGCGCGCGGCGAGGGCGCGCACCTGCTGAACGCCAACGGCGAGCGCTTCATGGAGCGCTACGCGCCCAACAAGATGGAGCTGGCCTCGCGCGACGTCGTCTCGCGTGCCGAGCAGACCGAGATCAACGAGGGCCGCGGCTTCCCTGACGGCACGGTCGCCCTCGACATCACGGTCGTGCCGCGCAGGAGGATCTACGAGGCGCTCCGCGAGATCGTCCTGGTCGGTCGCGACTTCGCCGGCGTCGACATCACCAAGGAGCCGATCCACATCAAGCCGGGCAACCACTACATGATGGGTGGGGTGAAGACGGACAACGAGGGCCGCACGAACATCCCCGGCCTCTACGCAGCCGGCGAGGTCGCCTGCGTCTCGGTGCATGGCGGCAACCGCCTCGGCGCCAACTCTCTGCTCGACACGCTGATCTTCGGCCGCCGCTCCGGCGTCGACGCGGCCGACCGCGCGAAGGGGCGCGACCAGACCCACGTCTCGCATGCCCTGGTGCACGATCAGGAGGCGCAGGTCGCCGAGATCGTCAGTCGCCCGCGGGGATCGCGGCGCGTGTCCGAGATCCGCAAGGAGCTCGGGGAGGCGATGGACTCGGAGGTCGCCGTCTTCCGGGACGCGGACGGCCTCAACGAGGCGCTCGAGACCGTCAGGCGCCTGAAGGACGAGTACGAGAGCTGCTACATCGACGACAAGGGCTCCGTCTTCAACCAGGACGTGCTTGGCGCGCTCGAGCTCGGCTACATGCTCGACTGCGCGGAGTGCACCTGCGTCGCCGCCATCCTCAGGACCGAGAGCCGGGGCGCGCAGTTCCGCACCGACTTCCCCGAGCGGAACGATGAGGAGTGGCTCAAGCACATCGACCTGACCCGCACGGACGACGGCCCCGAAGTCAGCTACTCGGAGGTCACGATCACGCAGTGGGAGCCGCAGGAGCGGACCTACTAGGGTGAAAGTGGATGGCTGAGTTCACGCTCAAGGTGAGGCGCTTCAAGCCCGAGGAGCGCGAGGGCCCCTACTGGGAGACCTTCGATGTCGAGCTTGACCCAACCCTCTCCGTCCTCGACGGGCTGCTCCAGGCCAAGGACCGCGACGACGGCTCCCTCGCCGTCCGCTGCTCGTGCCGCGCGGCGATCTGCGGCTCGTGCGGGGTGAAGATCAACGGCCAGTCGACGCTCGCCTGCAAGACGATGCTCGAGGAGGCACAGTCGTACGCCGAGAGCCACGCCGTCGGCGCCCAGGCCGGCGGGGAGGGGACCGAAACGAGCAGCAACGGCAAGCCGGCGATCGTAGTCGAGCCGATGGGGAACATGCCGGTGATCAAGGACCTGGTCACCGACATGGAGTCGACCCACTGGACCAAGATCCGCCGGGTCACTCCGTGGCTGCTCCCGGAGGGGGATCCGCCGGAGCGCGAGTACATCGTCCCGCCCGAGTCGATGATCGACGTCACCCAGTCGGTGGCCTGCATTCAGTGCGGCGCCTGCGTCTCCGCCTGCCTCTCGATGGAGGCCGATCCCGACTTCATCGGCCCGGCCGCCCTGGCCAAGGCGTACCGCTTCGTCGGCGACCCGCGCGACGCCGAGACCAAGGAGCGGCTCTACGACCTGGCCCAGGACCCACACGGGATCTACGACTGCACGCACTGCTTCTCCTGCATCGACGCCTGCCCGAAGGGCGTCGCGCCCATGGACCAGATCATGCGCCTGCGCCGGGCGGCCGACGAAGCCGGTATCCATGACCAGAACCACGGGCGCAACCACATGGAAGCCTTCACCAAGATCATCGAGAAGAAGGGGACGCTCGACGAGGCGGAGCTCCTGCAGGAGTCCTACGCGCCGGGCATCAAGGGCAAGCTGATGCCGAAGCACGGGGCGGTCAAGGGCCTGGTCGAGTCGCTCCCCACCGCGATCCGCGGCATCAAGACGGGCAAGATGCGCTCGCTGCCGAAGCTGATCCCCGGCGTTCACCACAAGCTCCCGGGAGACGCGCAGAGCCACGTGCAGCGGATCTACGCCCACGCCGAGGACCACCCGGTGGAGCTCAACCTCTACATCCGCGGCGAGGAGGCCGAGGCGGACGAGTCCGTGCCCGAGGCGGAGGCGGTGCCGGAGGCCGAGATCCAGCCCGAGCCCGACGAGAGGCGTGGGCAGTGAAGATCGCCTACTGGCCGGGCTGCGTCAGCCGCGGCTTCACGCCAGAGCTGCACGGCTCGATGGCGCTGGTGGCCGACCGCCTCGGCATCGAGATGGTCGAGCTCGACCGCGCCAACTGCTGCGGCGCCGGCGTGATCGCCGAGCACAACCAGGAGCTCGCCGACACCCTCAACGCCCGCACCTTCGCGCTCGCCCAGAAGACCGGGCTGCCGATGATGAACATCTGCTCGACCTGCCAGGGCGCCCAGTCCGAGTGCCAGCAGAGGCTTCGCGACTCCGAGTACCGCTCGCACATCAACGAGACGCTCGCCGACGAGGGGCTGGCCTACGACCCCGAGGGCTTCTCCAACAAGAACTTCCTTTGGGTGCTGGTCGAGGATTACGGGCTCGATCGGCTCTCCGAGCAGGTGACCCGGCCGCTCGGAGGTCTGCGCGTCGGCCCCTTCTACGGCTGCTACATCCTCCGCCCCAAGCACCGGCTCGGCTACGAGGAGCATCCCGAGCGCGACCTCTATCTCGACGTCTGATCGAGGCGCTCGGCGGCGAGGTGGTCCAGTACGACGGCGCACGCAAGTGCTGCGGCTTCCCGATCATCACGATGGCTCGGGACGTGTCACTGCGGCAGGCCGGCACTCACATCGGCGACGCCATCGACGCCGATGCCGACTGCCTCGTCACCCCCTGCCCGCTCTGCCATCTCAACCTCGACATGCAGCAGCCCGAGGCCGCCAAAGTCGTGAACCGCGACCTCGGCCTCGCGGTGCTCCATCTCCCCCAGCTCGTCGGCCTCGCGCTCGGCTTCGAGCCCAAGCAGCTCGGCATGACCAAGCACATCGCCTCGACCGAGTGGGTCGAGCAGCGGCTAAGCGACCGCCAGGCCGCCGAATCTCGGAGCGACGGCGTGGCAGTCGGTATGCGAGGGCGCGCGGCAGCGCGACCCGTCTGATGACGGGGCGGCCGCGCGCGGTCGCGGCACGATGGCGAAGCCGTCTGACATAGAGGAGCTCGAGCAGCGCCTGGTGCTGGTCGAGGCGCGGCTGGAGCAGCTCTTCGAGCACCTCGATCTTGCGCCGCGGGCCGCCGCGGAGAGCGGCGAGCTCGATCCCAACGAGGACCCCGAGATCCAGGACCTGCTGGTGAAGGGGAACAAGGCCCAGGCGGTGAAGCGCTACCGGGAGCTCACCGGCGTCGGCATCGCCGAAGCGCAGCGCGCGATCGACAACGCCCAGTCCGGTGGCTGAGTCCTTGCGCTGAGGGCGCCTCACCGGCGCTAGCTTCAGCGGGCCATGGCCTCGACCGATCGGCCTGAGACCCAGCACCGGATCAAGGTACGGATCCTCCTAGTTCTCGCTTCGATCCTCGCCTTCCTGGCGATCTTCACCAGCTGGGTGGACCGGCAGGCACTTGACACGAACGAGTGGGTGAGCACAAGCGGCAAACTGCTCGAGGACAAGGCGATCTCGGACGCGGTGGCGACGTACGCCGTCGACCAGCTCTACGCGAACGTCGACGTCACAGCGGTGATCAAGCAGCGCCTGCCGCCCGACCTCCAGCCGTTCTCGGCTCCGGCGTCCGCTGGAATCCGCCAGTTCGCCACGCAGGCGGCCCAGCAGGCGATCGACTCGCCGCGGGTACAGCAGGCCTGGAGGGACGCAAACCGGATCGCCCACCGCCAGCTGGTCTCGATCCTGAAGGGCAACAACGAAACCGTCTCGAGCCAGAACGGCAAGGTGGTGCTCAACCTTCGGCCACTGGTCCTTCAGCTGGCGGATCGGATCGGGTTGAAGAAGCAGCTCAACCAAAGGCTGCCCCCAGACGTCGGGCAGCTGGAGGTCGCCGACTCGAAGGATCTCGACACCGCGCGGACGGTGGTGAAGATCATCGTCGGGCTCGCCTGGCTCTTCACCTTCGGCAGCGTGGCGCTGTTCGGGCTGGCGGCGTACCTGGCGAAGGGGCGCCGGTGGATGGTGGTGCTCGGCTACGGCCTCGGCCTGATCGCCGCCGGACTGGCGGCGATCGTCGTGCGCAGCGCCTTGAAGGGGTTGTTCGTCGACTCGCTCTCCAATACCGAGGCCGCGAATGTGCCCGCCCAGCACGCCTGGAACATCGGCACCTCGCTGCTGCAGAGCATCGCGACGACCGTGGTGATCTATGGAGTCCTCTTCGTCATCGCGGCGTTCCTTGCCTCGCCGGCGCGATCCGCGATCGGGATCCGCCGGGCGTTGACGCCGACGCTGCGCGATCGACCGGGCCTCGTTTGGAGCGTCTTCGCCGCGGTGGCCCTGATCGCATTGATCGTCTGGCCGCCCGCCGGAACGCGTCAGCTGGTCCTCAGCTTGCTGCTGATCGCCCTGGCGGGTTTCGGTCTCGAGGCTCTGAAGAGGAAAACCGAGCGCGAGTTCCCCGGGGCCGAGAAGGGCGACTGGATGCTCGCGATGCGCCAGCGTGCCCGGCGTGCGAGCGCAGAGACCGGCCGACGGATCAGCTCGGCGATGAGGGATCTCACCGCTGACGAACAGCATCCGGATGATGAGAAGCTCAACCGGATCGAGCGGCTCGGCGAGCTCAAGGAGAGGGGCTTGCTGACGGCGAAGGAGTTCCGCGAGGAGAAGAAGAAGATCCTCAGCGCGTAGCGGCCGCCGCCGCCCGGCGCTCGATCCAGCGCGCGCCCAGAGTGTCCGTTAGCCCGTGGATGAGGATCGAGGCGAGGATGACGAAGGCCGCCGTCTCGAAGATCAGCTTGGCGTCGCTCGCGTCGGAGTTGAGGACCAGCTCGGCGAAGAGGATCCCCGACACGCCCTTCGGGCCGAACCAGGCGATGAATGCCCTGTGCGGAGCCGGGAGTGACACCCGCACGAATGAGAGGGCGATCGCCACCGGGCGCGCGATCACGAGCGCGAAGGCGATGAAGGCGACCAGCAGGGGGACGGTGCTCTCGAACCCCGTGGAGACGATCAGCCCGCCGAAGGCGAAGAAGGTCAGCACCTGGAGGATCGAGCTGACGTTCTCGCTGAAGTCGACGAAGTCGTCGGCGATGTCGTGATCCGCCGCCGCCAGCGCGATCCCGCAGACGAAGGCGGCGATCAATCCGTTCCCGAAGGTGACGTCTGCGATTCCATACGCCAGCAGGCCCACGCCGAGCGCGTAGATGCCCTCGTAGCGCCGCACGATGCCGCCGCCGGGGAGGTGGTGAGTGAGCCGTCCGGCACCCAGCCCGAGGAGCACCCCGAGCACCACGCCGAAGGCCGCTTCCCCGACCAGCTTCGCGGCCTCGTTACCGGCATCGCCGCCGGGCGAGGCGAGGATGATGAAGACGAGGACGAACGGGAGGGCAAGGCCGTCGTTGAGACCCGACTCCAGGTTGAGCGCGTGCCGCACCGAGGCGGGCACCCGCTGCGAACTGACGACCGACGCACTCACCACAGGGTCCGTAGCGCAGAGAACCGACCCGAGCAGGAATGCCTCCGCCCAGCCGAACTCGGAGAAGAGCAGCTTCGCCGCCAGCGCCAGCAGGACCAGTGTGAGCGGCAGGGCAATCAGCAGCGCGCGGACCACCGGGCCCCAGTGCACGACGAGCAGCTCCCGCTCGACGAAGAGCCCGTCCGAGAACAGGGTGACGATCAGCGCCAGCAGGAAGAGGTGGACGACTGCCGTGTCGGATCCGTCGACGTGGATCGCACCCGCCTCGGCCAGGATCAGCCCGGCCGCGACCGAGAGCACGGAGATCGACAGCACCGTGCCATGCATCAGGCCAGACAGCGCGGCCGCGACCGCGAGCAATGCCCCGCTGTAGAGAAGCGCCTCCCCGAACCCGACGTCCATGTCGGGCTTATACAGAGTCCCTCGTCAGCGGCGACTCAGCTCAGGCTTGCGCCCGCGGGCACACGCACGAGGTCCCGCTGGTGGAGCAGCTCGGCGACCTGCACGGCGTTGGTGGCTGCGCCCTTCCGCAGGTTGTCGCCGACGACCCAGAGGTTGAGGCAGCGCTCGTGCGAGGGGTCGCGCCGGATGCGGCCGACCAGGACCTCATCGCGGCCGGCGGCCGCGATGGGCAGCGGATAGATCCCGTCGCCTGGATCGTCCAGCACGACCAGGCCGGGGGCGTCGGAGAGCAGCTCACGGCACTCCTCCGGCGAGAGGTCCCGTTTGGTCTGCACGTTCACCGACTCCGAGTGCCCGGTGATGACCGGGACGCGGGCGCAGGTGGCCGAGATCCCGACCTCCTCGGAGAGGCCGAGGATCTTGCGAGTCTCAGCCATCACCTTGCGTTCCTCCGTCGTGTAGTCGTCGCCGTCCTTGAAGGTCTCCACCTGGGGGAGGATGTTGAAGGCCACCTGGTGCGGATAGACGTGCGCCTCGATCTGATTGCCCTTCAGGACGGCCTCGGACTGCTCGCGCAGCTCCCGGATCGCCGCTCTGCCGGTCCCCGAGACCGACTGGTAGGTCGAGACGATCAGTCGCTCCAGGCCGGCGGCGTCGAGGATCGGCTTCAGGGCGACCATCAACTGCATCGTGGTGCAGTTGGGATTGGCGACCAGGCCGTTGTGTTCCTGGACGGCATCGTCGTTGACGCCGGCCACCACAAGGGGCACGTCATCGTGCATCCGCCAGTAGCTGGTGTTGTCGACGACGACAGCCCCGGCCTCGATCAGCTTCGGCGCCCACTCGGCGCTCACCTTGCCGCCCGCGGAGCTGAGCACCAGGTCGGGGCCCTGGATCGACTCGTGGCTGAGCGGACGGCACTCGATCTCGGATCCCGCGAAGGGGATTTTCTTGCCCGCCGAGCGCTCCGAGGCGAAGGGGACGACCTCCGACACCGGGAACTGCCGCTGGGCGAGGACCGCGAGGATCGTCGAGCCGACGGCGCCGGTGGCGCCGACCACCCCAACGCGGTATCCGCCGTCGCCGCTCACGAGCTCACCCTGGGGTGGTGCTCCTCGCCGGTCGGATCTTCCTCGCGGATCGCGTCCTCGCCGAGCTCGAAGGCGGTGTGCAGCGCCTTGACCGCCTCGGGGACCTGGTCGGCGCGGATCACGCAGGAGATCTTGATCGGGGAGGTGGAGATCATCTCGATGTTGATCCCGTTCTCGCCGAGGACGCGGAAGACCTTCGCGGCAACGCCCGGATGGCTTCGCATTCCAGCCCCGACGATCGAGACCTTGCCCATCGCCTCGTCGGTCTCGATCCCGATGCTCGAGTCCTGACCCCGGATCGCCTCGACGGCGCCCGTCAGGTCCTCCGCCTCGACCGTGAAGGAGAGGTCGGCGCCGCCGCCGTGGGAGACGGGCTCGTTCTGGATGATCATGTCGACGTTGATGTTGGCGTCGGCGAGCGCGCCGAAGATGCCCCCGGCGACGCCCGGCTTGTCCGGAACGCCGGTGAGCGTGACGCGGGCCTCGTCGGTCGAGTGGGTGACGGCGGTTACGAGCGGTCGTTCCATGGTCTCCTGCTCCGAGACGACGAGGGTACCGGTGCCCTCATCGGCAGAGCTGCGGCAGTGGATGCGCACGCCGTGGTTCCGGGCGTACTCGACCGACCGGAGCTGCAGGACCTTGGCGCCCGAGGCCGCCATCTCGAGCATCTCCTCGTAGGAGACGATCGGCAGCTTGCGCGCCTCGGGGACGATCCTCGGGTCGGCGCTGAAGACGCCGGCGACGTCGGTGTAGATCTCGCAGACCTCTCCGTCCAGGGCGGCTGCCAGTGCGACCGCGGTCGTGTCGGAGCCGCCGCGGCCGAGCGTGGTGACGTCGCGGCTGTCGGTGGAGACGCCCTGGAAGCCGGCGACCAGCACAATCGAGTCCTCCTCGAGGGCCGAGCGGATGCGGTCGGCGCGCACGTCGATGATCCGTGCCTTGGTGTGCGAGGAGTCGGTGACGATCCCGGCCTGCGATCCGGTCAGGGAGATCGCCCGATGGCCCAGGTCGTTGATCGCCATAGCGCAGAGCGCGCACGACTCCCGCTCCCCGATTGAGAGCAGCATGTCCATCTCGCGCGGGTCTGGGCGCGGTGAGATCTCACGCGCCGCCTCGACCAGCCGGTTCGTGGTCTTGCCGCGGGCCGAGAGGACGGCAACCACCTGATGTCCCTGCTCGCGCGCGGCGACGATCCGCCTGGCGGCTCGCTTCAGCTCCTCGGTGCCGGCCACCGAGGTGCCGCCGAACTTCATCACCACGATGCCGTCTGTCCGCTCGTTGCCCACCGGACGCCCGAGGATAGGCGAGCCCGTCGCCGGCCCAGGGTTCGGGCCCGTAGGACGCATCCATACGGCTGTGACGCAGGTCACACACCGAGATATATCGTTTTGATATATCTAGTCGCGGCATGGAGCTGAGCGCGACGGCAAAGGTGATCTTGGGAATGCTCGCCGAGAGGCCGCGCTCCGGCTACGAGATCAAGCAGCTCGTCGACAACTCCGCCCGCTTCTTCTGGGCGGCGAGCTACGGCCAGATTTATCCGGAGCTCAAGCGGCTCGAGGACGCCGGCCTGATCAGGGGCAGCGATGCCTCACAGGGCGCCCGTCAGCGCACCGTCTTCAAGCTGACCACGAAGGGGAGACGGGCCGCCGAGGAGTGGATCGGACGGGAGCCACAGGTCTTCGAGCTTCGCGACGAGGGCCTGCTGGAGCTCTTCTTCGCCGGATCGCTAGACCCGGCTCGGGTCCCTGAGATCGCGCGCGAGCGGGCCGCGAGGGCGGCCGCGACCGCAGCGGAGCTGCGATCGCTCGAGGACGAGATCGAGCGGCAGGGAAAGACCGAGGGGCCGGACAACAGACCGGACCCAGGATCCCTGACCGTGTTGCGGTACGGGATCGAGCTGAACGAATGGGCGGCGGAGTGGTTTGAGCGCGCCGCCGAGGATCTGGAAAATGAATCAAGCGCGGCCACACCGTCGCGCGCCGCAAGGGGGTAGAGATGTTCAACGCACTCGCATCGCTCGCTCAGCGCCACGGCAGGCGCACGGTGATCTTCGCCGCCGTGTTCTTCGTCGTCGCCGCCGCGCTCGGCGGCGGGGTCGCCAGCAAGCTCGCGCCCTACGGCGCCGACGATCCGGCGACGGAGAGCGTCAAGGCGAGCGACCGGCTGGAGGCGGACGGCTACCGCGACCCGAGCGTGATCGTGCTGCTCCAGAACACCTCGCCCACCTCGCCGGCCGGCCGGCAGAGGATCCAGCAGGTCGAGAGGCAGCTGCGGGCCGACTCCGGACGTCGCACGGGTGACCGGCTACCTGGAGACGCAGAGCCCTGACTTCATCTCCCACGACGGCAACGCGACCTACCTCGCGGTCAGCCTCAAGCCGACCGGCGACAAGGACGAGCAGGACGCCGCGAAGAAGATCGCCGACGACCTCGAGGGACAGCCCGGCGTCTCCGTGGGCGGCATCGCGCTCGCTCAGGAGCAGGTCAACAAGCAGGTCGAGAAGGACCTGCGCAAGGCCGAGCTGCTCGCCTTCCCGATCCTCTTCCTGCTCTCGCTGCTCTTCTTCCGCAGCGGGGTCGCCGCGCTGCTGCCGCTGCTGATCGGCGGCCTGGCGATCGTTGGCACCTTCCTGCTGCTCCGAATCGCGAACGAGTTCGTGTCGGTGTCGATCTTCGCCCTCAACCTGACCACCGGGCTTGGGCTGGGACTGGCGATCGACTACAGCCTCTTCGTCGTCTCCCGCTATCGCGAGGAGATCGCGAAGTTCGGTCCCGGGGCGCAGGCGATGAGGCGGACGATGAACACCGCCGGCCGCACGGTGCTCTTCTCGTCGATCACCGTCGCGGTGGCGCTGGCCTCGCTGATGGTCTTCCCGCAGCGCTTCCTCTACTCGATGGGGCTCGGCGGAATGTTGGTCGCCCTGCTCGCCGCATCGATCGCGCTGACGGTGTTGCCGGCGGTGCTGGCTCTGCTCGGCAACAGGGTCAACGCGCTAGCGCCCGGCCTTCCTCCAGCGGACGGGCCGAGCGAGACGCGACGTCCACCGAGTCAGGCTTCTGGTACCGGCTTTCGCGCTTCGTGATGCGCCGGCCGCTGGGAATCGCGATCGCGACCGCCGCGATCCTGATCGTGCTCGGGATCCCGTTCTACTCGCTCAAGTTCACCTCGGTGGATGCGCAGGTGCTGCCCGAGAGCGCCAGCGCGAGGCAGGTCGACAACGTAATGCGGGCGCAGTTCCCGCCTTTCCACGACACGCCGAATCTGTTGTTGGTGGAGAACGCGACGCCATCGTCCCTGAGCGCGGTCCAGCGCGAGGGCTCCCGGGTAAATGGCATCGCAGAGGTGCGTCCGCCGCAGCAGCTTGCCAACGGCGACTCCTTGATCCTGGCCTATTCCGACAACAGCTACATCTCGGACAGCAGCCGCAACGCGGTCAAGGAGATCCGCGACCTGCCGGTTCCGGCCGGCTCGCAGCTACTGGTCGGAGGCAGCGCGGCGCACTTCGTCGACCTGCAGCACAGCCTCGAGACGCATGCGCCGATCGCCCTGACGATCGTGATCGTGGCCACCCTGATCGTCCTCTTCCTGATGACGGGGTCGGTCGTGCTGCCGGTCAAGCAGCTGGTGATGAACGCTCTCAACCTGAGCGCGGTCTTCGGGATCCTGGTCTTCGTCTTCCAGGACGGGCGGCTCGAGGGGCTGCTCGACTACCGGAGCCAGGGCGCGCTCGAGCAGACCATGCCGATCCTGCTGTTCGCGGTCGTCTTCGGTCTCTCCACGGACTACGGCGTTTTCCTGCTCTCCCGGATCAAGGAGGCCAGGGACCAGGGCGCGAGCGACAGCGAGTGCGTGGCGATCGGGCTGGAGCGCACCGGGCGAATCGTGACGGCGGCGGCCCTGCTGTTCGCGATCGCGATCGGCGCCTTTGCGACCTCGCAGATCATCTTCATCAAGGAGAACGGCATCGGCACCGCTCTGGCCGTGCTGATCGACGCTAGCCTGATCCGGGCTCTGCTGGTTCCCTCCCTGATGGAGCTGCTCGGACGGTGGAACTGGTGGGCGCCGAAGCCGCTGCGCCGGCTGCACTACCGGATCGGGCTCAGCGATAGCACGCCCGAGGCGGCCGCAGGGTGAAAACAGGCAGTTAGCGCCCAGTCCACGGGTATCCTGGCGGCCCGTGACCATCGCGACGGCCATATTTTTGATCGCCGTCGGAGCGATCCTCCGTTACGCGATCAACGTCAACAGCGACGTGATCGACATCCAGACGGTCGGTCTGATCCTGATGATCGCCGGCGGGGCCGGCCTGGCGCTCTCCCTGCTCTACGAGTTGGTCCGGCAGGGGGACAGATCACGTGACGCGGACGAGCACCCGCAGCGCCGCGGCGGCTACGACGACCCGACGCGCCGTATGTAAGTAGTCAGCCGAGGCTCTGGCGGCCGGCGAGGGCCTTGCCGAGCGTGACCTCGTCCGCGTGCTCGAGGTCGGCGCCGACCGGCAGCCCGCTCGCGAGTCTGGTGACGGCCACCTCCCCTGATTCCGCATCTCCTCCGCTTCGCGTCCGGGGATGCTCGCGTAACGCGTCCGCGATGTGGAGCGCAGTCGCCTCGCCCGTGGTGGTGGGGTTGGTCGCGAGCACGACCTCCTTGACCTCACCGTTCACGCGGTCGAGCAGCTCGGCGATCCGCAGGTCCTCGGGGTCGATCCCGTCGATCGGCGAGAGCGCGCCGCCCAGCACGTGGTAGACGCCGCGGTACTCGCCGGTCCGCTCGATAGGGATCACGTCCGCGGGCTCCTCCACCACGCAGATCAGCGATTGGTCGCGCCGAGCGTCTTCGCAGATCCGGCAGCGAGGCCCCTCGGCGAGGTTGAAGCAAGTCTCACAGAGACCGACCTTCTCCTTCACCTCGCGGATCGAGTCGGCGAGGGCGAGCGCGTCGTCGTCGTCCGCCCGCAGGATGTGGAAGGCGAGCCGCTGCGCGGTGCGCTGACCGATGCCGGGCAGCTTCGAGAGCTCGGCGATCAGGCGGCTGATCGGTCCCGCGTACATATGACCAGCGTAGGGGGCTAGACGCCCGGCAAACCGCCCATGCCGGGTAGGCCGCCGCCGAGCCCGGCGATACCGCCCATCCGGTTTGCCGCCAGCTCCTGGGCGGAGCGGAGCGCCTCACTGACCGCGGCGGTGACCATGTCCTGGAGGAGCTCGGGGTCCTCGGGGTCGATCGCCTCGGGAGCGATCTTGATCTCGCGGAGCTGCAGGTCGCCGGTCATCGTCACCTTGACCATGCCCCCGCCGGCGCTCGCCTCGACGGTCTCCTCCTTGAGCTGCTCCTGCGCCTTTGCCATCTCGGCCTGCATCTGCTGGGCCTGCTTGAGGAGCTGGTTGAGGTTGGGGCCCTGCGGCATCAGCCGCCACCGCTCTCGCGAGCGTCGTCGCGAACGACCTCGCTCGCGTCGAAGTTGTCCTTGATCAGGTCGATCAGATCCTCCTCGGTCATCTTGGCCGATCCCTCGGGAGGGGCGGCCTCATTCTCCTCCTCGATCAGCTCGTAGGCCGGCCGCAGGCCGTGCCCGGTGATCGCGGCAATCGCCTCGGTCATCCGCTCGATGTTCGCCGGCGACTCGGCCTTCCGCTTGTTGAACTTCGCCGAGGCAGGAAAACCGATGCGGAGCATCGACCGCTCTTCGTCGATCGCGAGCGGCCGAGCGTCGTCGAACAGCGTGGAGAGCATCTCGGAGCCGGAGTCCCGCAGGTGATCGACCACCGCGGGCCAGAGCTCCACGACCTGCTCGATCTCGACTGTGGCAGTGGCGACGCCGGCTTCCGGCGCAGGGTCGGCAGGAGGTTCCTCCACGGGCGGCGCGTCCGGGGACCCGTCCTCAGCAGGCAGGGCCGGCGCTGGGGACGATGCTTGGGCTTCAGCCTCGGCTGAGCCGGCCATCGAACTGCTGGAGCCTGCTGAGGCCGCCTCCCCGGACGCACCGCCGGCGAGGCGAGACTCCAACGATTCGATACGGCGCAAGAGAGCTTCGCGGGAGGAGTCAAGGCTCGGCGTCGCCACCTTTAGCAGGGCCACCTCGAGCGTCAGCCGCGGATCATCACCTTCGCGCATTCCGGCGACGGCTCCGCTCAGCGCATCGATCGCTCCCATCAGCTTGGCGTCCTCGATCGACTTCGCCTGCTCGGCGAGCCGCTCGGGCTGGGCGACGGTGACCGTGAAGGACTCCGGCACCTCGCCGGTGGCCCGGGCGACGAGCAGTTGACGGAGGTGGCCGATCAGATCACGGGCGAACTGGCCAGGGTCGCGTCCGGAGCGGGCGAGCCGCTCGACCGCCTCGAGGGCGGCACGCGCGTCGCCGACGGCGAGGGCATCGGTGGTGTCGAAGAGCAGCTCCGCGTCGGCCGCCCCCAGCAGCTCGATTACCTCGCGGGTCGTGACTGCGTCGCCGCCGAAAGCGACCAGCTGGTCGAGGGTCCCGAGCGCATCGCGGAAGCTACCGGCGGCCGAGCGCGAGATCAGGGCGACCGCCCCGTCGTCGATCCGGATCTTCTCCGCAGCCGAGACCCGCCGAACGACCTCGGCGATCTGCTCCAGCGAGGGCCGCTGGAAGTCGAAGCGCTGGCAGCGGTCGACGATCGTCGGCATCACCTTCTGCGGCTCGGTAGTCGCGAGGACGAAGGCCGTGTTGGGCGGAGGCTCCTCGAGGGTCTTGAGGAAGGCATTCCAGGCCTCCTTGGTGAGCATGTGGGCCTCGTCCAGGATGTAGACCTTCCAGCGGCCGGCCGCCGGCGCGAAGCCGACCCGCTCGCGGAGCTCGCGGATGTCGTCGACCGATCGGTTCGAGGCCGCGTCCATCTCGATCACGTCGAGGGAAGTGCCCGCGGCGATCGTCCGGCAGGGCTCGCACTCGCCGCACGGCGTCAGGGTCGGCCCGTGCACGCAGTTGAGTGAGCGGGCGAGGATCTTCGCCATCGACGTCTTCCCCGTGCCCCGCGAGCCCACGAACAGGTAGGCGTGGTGGACGCGGTCCTTCTCGACCGCGTTGGAGAGAGTCCGGACGATGTGCTCCTGGCCGACCACCTCCGCGAAGCTCTGCGGGCGGTGGCGGCGATAGAGAGAGGCTGATTCGAGCACGAATCGAGTCTATCCAGGGACTAGGCTGGCCCCGTGGCCTACGACGAGGCACTGGCCGGCCGGGTCCGAGAGCTGGTCTCGGCTCGCGCGGACGTCAGCGAGCGGAAGATGTTCGGCGGCATCGCGTTCATGGTCGGCGGGAACATGGCAGTTGGCGTGACCGGCGATGAGCTGATGGTGCGACTCGATCCCGCAGACTCCGAGAAGGCGCTCACCGAGGAGGGAGTCCGGATGTTTGACATGACCGGCCGGCCGATGAAGGGCTGGATCCTGGTCTCTGCCGATCGGACCTCAGGAGAGGCAGGGCTCGCGGAATGGGTCGAGGCCGGCGCCGACTACGCCGCCTCGCTCCCGCCGAAATGAAGGTGGACCGTGCACCCGTCCTCGAGACGAAGCTCCCGGGCGTGTCCGCCGCCTTTGGCTCGGGCCAGGCTGGTCTGCATCACATGCCGGCTACCGCTTAAGGCTGCTTCCTTCCGGACCTGACCTGGTTCGCGGGCCCACATTGCGCAGGACCTGGCCGTCAACGCCGCCTGCGGCGGCCCGGCCCCGAGGGCCGGCCCCTCGTTCGGGGATTAAGCCCCGCTAGAGCGGATTGCGGGTGACAGGGCACCGCTACCTCCCCGCCTAGCACGGTCCGCGGCTGATGCTAGCGGCTGGCGGCGGGCTCGGCCGTCGAGGCGACCTGCTCGATCAGCTCGGCGGCCCACTCGTTTCCGGGACTCGCCTGCAGCCGCTCCGATACCGCCGCGAGACGCCCCTTGAGCTGGCGATCGGAGAGCAGCCGGTCGATCGCGCCGGGCAGGTCGCCCTTGCCGAACGAGTAGGTCGGCAGGCGAACGCCGAAGCCGCTCTCGTCGATCCGCTGTGCGTTGTCGTGCTGGTCCCAGAAGATCGGCAGCATCACCATCGGCTTGCCGAAGTGCAGGCATTCGGTCGTCGTGTTGTTGCCGCCGTGGGTGATCACCAGGTCGACCTGGGGCAGCACGGAGACCTGGGGCAGGAACTCCTCGCCCGCCATGTTGTCGGCGAGCTCGTACTCGGCGTGCTGGGGGCCCTTCGAGACGACGTAGCGATGCGGCGTGTTCGCCAGGGCCTCGACCAGGTTCTTCATCAGCGGCACGTCGCCCGACCCGAGCGAGCCGAGGCTGACGTAGATCAGGGATCCGTCTCCGTCCGCCAGCTCTGGTGGAAGGTTCCACTCGGCATCGGTCGTGCGGACGCTCGACTCGAGGTTGTGCCACCTGGGTCCGGGCGGCCGGGAGCGCGGATAGTCGACCTCGTCCGGGTAGAGGTAGAGGTTGAGCCAGGAGGACTCGTGGATCATCTCCCCGTCGGGGAGGGGCGGGGCGCCGCGCTCGGTGCAGAACTCGCTGAAGTCGGACTGCATTTCCTCGGTCACGCGGCGGTACTCGTCCCGATACTCGTCCCAGCGGGACCGGTTGTCGATGGGCAGCCCGGAATACGGAGGCGGCAGCTCCGGGTCCTTGAGCTCGAGCGGATTGCAGGAAAGGATCCGCACCCACGGCCTGCCGCTCGCGGGGATCGCCGGGAAGGCGCAGACGTTGTCCTCGACGATCGCGTCGGGCTGCACCTCCTCGAAGATCTCGACCAGCCGCTCGTCGACGTAGCGCGCGCCGTCGAGCAGCGCCTGCCAGGTCGGGGCGATGAACTCGCCGAGTTGGTCGAAGGTCGGCTTCCTGAATACGGGCGCGGTCTCGCGGATGAAGTCCTTCCAGAACTGGCCCGGCTCCTCCTCGACCTCCGGCGGCGGCGCCAGCCGCATCAGCCGCTCCTCGAAGCCCTTCTCCTCGAGCGTCCCGGCGAACGACTCCTCGATCACGAAGACCACACGGTGACCCCGGCGACGCAGGACCTCGCCGATGCCGACGCAGTTGTTGGTCGGCCCGAAGGCCCCCTCCGGGAAGAAGACGACGGTTTTCGCATCCATGCTCGCCGAGCAGCCTACGCGCTACTCCTAGGTCACAAAGCGGCGGAAGGGAAGCGTGCCTCCGTCGATTTGGCCCGCTGTGGTTCGTCGTTAGGGTGAATGCGGCGATATCGCGCCGCCCGACAGAAGGAGCTGAGATGAAGTACGCATTCACGATCTACGGGGACGAGAGCGCCCGAGAGAGCGCAACCCCCGAGGACATGGAGGCCACGACCGGGGCCTACATGTCCTTCACGCAGGAAGTCCAAGACAAAGGAATCCTGCTCGCCGGCGAGGGCCTCTATCCGACCCAGACAGCGACGACCGTCCGCGTCCGCGACGGCGAGCAGAGCGTGACGGACGGACCCTTCGCCGAGACGAAGGAGCAGCTCGGCGGCTTCTACGTGCTCGACTGCAAGGACCTCGACGAGGCGATCGAGTGGGCGGCGAAGATCCCGGGCGCGCAGCACGGCTCGGTCGAGATCCGGCCGGTGATGGTCTTCGACGAGGCCGGGCACCTCGTCGAGGAAGCGACCGCCTAGCAGACCTGGAGACCTCGCCAGAGCTGGTCGATCGCCTGTTCCGGCACGAGTCGGGACGGGCGATCGCCTCCCTGATCCGGGTACTCGGCGACTTCGACCTAGCCGAGGATGCCGTCCAGGAGGCGTTCGTGGTCGCGATGCAGGTGTGGCCGGAGCGAGGCATCCCGGACAACCCGGGCGCCTGGATCACCACAACCGCGCGGAACAAGGCGATCGACCGGCTACGACGCGAGCGCCGCGGCAACGAGAAGCAGGAGGAGCTGCGTGCGCTCGGGCCTCCGCCCGCCGCCGAGGACGACATGCCAGAGGACGCACCAGTGATCCCGGACGATCGCCTGCGGCTGATCTTCACCTGCTGCCATCCGGCCCTCGCTCCGGAGGCGCGGGTGGCGCTCACGCTACGCACCCTTGGAGGCCTCGCCACGCCGGAGATCGCGCGCGCCTTCCTCGTCACCGAGCCCACAATGGCCCAGCGCCTGGTCCGGGCAAAGCGCAAGATCAAGGCGGCCAACATCCCGTACGAAGTCCCGGCCGATCACGATTTGCCCGACCGGCTGCAGTCGGTTCTCGCCTCCCTCTATCTGATCTTCAACGAGGGATATCTCGCCACCTCGGACGAGGTGCTGGTGCGCCGCGAGCTCTCCGGCGAGGCGATCCGGCTGGCGGGCACGCTGGCCCGGCTGATGCCCGACGAGGCGGAGACCCTTGGGCTGCTCGCCCTGATGCTGCTGCAGGACTCCCGCCGGGAGGCGCGGGTCGATGCGGTCGGAGATCTCGTCCTGCTCGAGGACCAGGACCGATCGCTGTGGGACCGCCGTGAGATCGAGACCGGGCTTGGACTGCTGGAGCGGGCCTCCCGGCTCGCACCCCCCGGCCCCTACGTCCTGCAGGCGGCGATCGCCGGCGAGCACGCGCAGGCGTCCAGCCCGGCGGAGACCGACTGGCCGAGGATCGCGTCGCTCTACCGGCTGCTTGCCCGCGCTCAGCCCTCGCCGGTGATCGAGCTCAACCGCGCTGCTGCGGTGGCGATGGCGGAGGGGCCGGAACGAGGTCTCGAGCTGATGGACGACCCCGCGCTCGCCGACCCGCTCGCGGACTACCAGCCGTTCTGGTCCGCGCGCGCCGACCTGCTCCGCCGAGCCGGGCGCCCCGAAGAGGCTGCCGAGGCCTACTCACGAGCGCTCGGGCTGACCACCAATCCTGTCGAGCGCCGCTTCCTGGAGCGGCGGCTCGCCGGGCTAGGGCGCTAGGCGCTCGATCGTCCAAGAGCCGTCGGGCTCGCGCGCGTAGAGGAAGCGGTCATGCATGCGGCTGTCGCGGCCCTGCCAGAACTCGATCGCCTCGGGGCGGACGAGATAGCCGCCCCAGTACTCCGGTCGGGACGGGTCGGCTTCGCCCAGCTCGGAGACCAGCTCTTGATAGCTGCGCTCTAGCTCCCCCCGCTCGATCGGCCGGCTCTGTGGCGAGATCGCGGCGGCGATCCGGCTGTCGCGAGGCCTGCTCGCAAAGTAGGCGTCGGAGTCCGCCACGGACAGTCGCTCGACCTTGCCCCGGGCGCGGACCTGTCGGTCCAGCTCGCGCCAGTAGACGACCAGCGCGGCTCGCGGGTCCAACGCCAACTCCCGCCCCTTGGCGCTCTCGTAGTTGCTGAAGAAGCGGAACCCGTCGGGCCCGAAGCCCTTCAGCAGGACCATCCGGGCGTTGGGCGCGCCGTCGGCGTCGACCGTCGCCAGGGTCATCGCCTCCGGCAGGGGCACCACCTGCTCGGCCTCGGCGAACCATGCGCCGAATTGCTCGAGCGGATCGCCCGCCGCATGCTCGCGATCGAGCGGCGGGTTCTCAGGGCGTCGTGGGCTCATCGCCCGGCCAGCTTCTCACGGTCCCCGTTCTCACGGTCCCCGGCTCCAAATGGCTTCCCCGTCAGAAGTGGGCATCGATCCGCCCTCTCGGCATGAGAGGATGCCGCCCGTGAGCGCGCTGCTGCAGCGAGTGGGGGGCTTCGCAGCCAGGCGCGCGCCCTGGGTCGTTGCGGCGTGGGTGGTGATCGCCATCGGCCTCGTCGTGCTCGCCAACTCCGTCGGCCGCCCTGAGAACGACGACGTCACGCTCCCGGGGACCGGCTCGCAGTCGGCCACCGACCTGCTCGACAAGTACCTGCCGGAGCAGGCCAACGGCAGCGTCCCGATCGTCCTGCAGTCGGACAGCTCCCTGGCGGAGGGGCAGAACGCGCAGGCGGTCAACGACACGGTCAAGTCGCTGTCGCAGAACCAGTACGTGCAGTCCGTGGTGAGCCCGTTCTCCCAGCAGGGCGCGGACCAGATCACCAAGGACGGCAAGATCGCGTACATCAACCTGGCGCTGAACGTCTCGTCGGGGGACCTCGACGACGACGAGGCCAACAGCGTCCTAGACGCGGCGGAGCCGGCCCGGAAGGCGGGGATCGAGGTCTCGGCGGGCGGATACCTCGGCCAGCAGCTCTCCAGCCCCAGCACCGGGGCCAGCGAGGTCATCGGGGTGCTCGGCGCCCTGATCATCCTGCTGTTCGCGCTCCGCACCTTCGTCGCCGCTCCGCTTCCGATCACCACCGCGGTCGTCGCCCTGGCCTCGAGCCTGGCGATACTCGGCCTTGCGGGACATGCGATCGACGTCCCCTCCATCGCGCCGACGCTGGGGATCATGCTCGGGCTGGCGGTGGGGACGGACTACTCCCTGTTCATCATCAGCCGGCACTTACGGTTCCTCGAGGAAGGAGTGGAGCCGAACGAATCGATCGCCCGCTCCATGGGGACCTCCGGATCGGCCGTCGTCTTCGCCGGGTCCACGGTCGTCATCGCCCTCCTCTGCCTCTACTTCAGCGGCATCCCACTGGTCCGCTCGCTCGGCTACACGACCGCGATCGTCGTCGCCGTGGCCGTGATCGCCGCGATCACGTGGCTGCCGGCGATCCTCGCCCTGCTCGGCCGGCGCATCCTGAAGCTGCCGTTCCGCCTCGGCCAGCGCAAGCCCGGCGCGGATCACCCCGGTGGTTGGGCAAGGTGGGCCGGGGCGATCCGCAACCACCCCGTGGTCGCGTCGGTGGCGGGCATCGTGGTCCTGGGGCTGATCGCGATCCCCGCCCTCGACATGCGCCTGGGCGCGGAGGACTACGGCCAATTGCCCACGGACACCACGGAGCGCCAGGCCTACGACGCGCTAACCGAGGGCTTCGGCGTCGGGACCAACGGCCCGCTCCTGATCGCGGTCAAGGTCGACGGCAATCCCCTGGCGCCGCCCCCTCCCCAGGAGGCGCAGAGCGAGGAGGCGCAGGGCGTACCACCACAGATCGCCACCACCCCGGCGGGTGACCCCCGCCTGGTCACGCTGCAGCAGGACATCTCCAAGGACAACAACGTCCAGTCCGTCTCGGCGGCCGCGACGGACAAGAGCGGGAACGCGGCCGTCTTCTCGGCCACTCCCAAGACATCTCCCTCCGCCTATGCGACCCAGGACCTGGTCAACCACCTGCGTGACAAGACGATTCCCGATGCGACCAAGGGGACCGGGCTGACGGCCTACGTCGGCGGGACGACGGCGAGCTACATCGACCTGGCGACCAAGATCAGCGACAAGCTCTTCCTGGTGATCGGGATCGTCGTGGTGCTCAGCTTCATGCTCCTCACGCTGGCCTTCCGGACCGTGCTGGTGCCGCTGATCTCGGCGCTGGTCAACCTGCTCGCGGTCGGCGCCGCCTACGGGGTCCTGACCGCAGTCTTCGAGAAGGGTTTCGCGCTGTCGCTGATCGGCGTCGACAGCGAGATGCCGGTGGTGAGCTACGTGCCGCTGATGATGTTCGCGATCCTTTTCGGCCTCTCGATGGACTACCAGGTGTTCCTGGTCTCTCGGATCACCGAGCGGCACCAGGGTGGCGCCGAGAACAGCGAGGCGGTCAGGGCGGGGCTGGTGAACGCCGGCCGCGTGATCGCCGCCGCCGCGACGATCATGTTCGCGGTCTTCTTCAGCTTCGTGATCAATGGAGATCCGGTCGTCAAGCAGTTCGGCATCGGCCTCTCCGTCTCGGTCGCCATCGACGCGCTGGTCGTGCTGCTGATCATGCCCGGCATCCTGGAGCTGACCGGCGAGCGGAACTGGTTCATGCCGCGCTGGCTCGATCGGGCGCTGCCCGACCTCAAGGTCGAGGGCGATCCCGAGATGCAGACCAGCACGCCCTCCACACAGGCCACCGCCTGAGCCACTCGAGAAGCTGATCTAAGATCGGACCGCTCCCGGGCGCGTAGCTCAGCGGGAGAGCGCTCCCCTCACACGGGAGAGGTCGCTGGTTCGATCCCAGCCGCGCCCATGATGCCCGCCGCCCCGGGTCGCCTTCTCTACCAGGGGCCCGCTTACGTGCCCGCGCCGGTGCACGCTGCGGAATATGACGGCGGGTTCTGGTCGAAGTCATCGACCTCGTAAAGGACGCTGCCCGAACTCAGATCAACGGTGGCGGTTGCCCCGAACGTTCCGGTACAAGCGCTGGATTGGCCCGGGATGTTCCCGGCCTTGATCAGGCACGTGTACTTGTTGCTTCCCTCGCTACGTTTCGCACAGGCAACGCTCAACACGTCTCCGGGCAGGTTCGGCTCAGCGTTGAGCTTGTCCTTGATGACCGCCTCGACCTGAGGGGTCACCTCAGCATCGCCGGGCTTGTCGGAACCCCCGCAGCCAGCTAGCAGGAGCGGTAAGGCGGCGGCGGCGGCGATTAATCCTCTGCGCACGGGTCGACCCTATGCGACCCCTCGAAGCCGCCGGGCCGCGGGAGGAGTAAGCGATGTCGGAGGAGAACGTGGCGGCCCTAAACTCGGCGGTCGTGGACGACGCGATCCGAGTGGTCGAGGACAACGTCGAGGCGACCGAGGCCTGGAACGGCCCGCTCTTCGACATCTGGATCGAGTACCGCGACATCGTCGCCGAGGGGCTGCGCGACCACGGGGAAAGCGCGCTCGCCGCGAACCCGCCGAAGAAGGGCGACCGGGTGCTCGACATCGGCTGCGGGCTCGGCGACACAACCGTGCGGCTCGCGGGACTCGTCGGCGCTTCCGGCCACGCCCACGGGGTCGACGTTGCCGAGCGGATGATCGAGACCGCGATCGCGGAGGCTGCCGAGGCCGGGCTCGAGAACGTCAGCTTCGCGACTACCGACGTCGAGGTGACGAAGTTCGATCGGACCTTCGAATACGCGTTCTCGCGGATGGGGACGATGTTTTTCGCGAGCCCCGTCGCGGCGCTTCGCAACGTCCGCGAGGCGCTTGTACCGGGCGGGCTCTTGAACATGGTGGTCTGGCGCCGGAAGCTCGATAACGAGTTCATGCACAGGGCCGAAGAGGTCGTGGCCGAGTACCTCGACGAGCCGGAGGAGTACGACGTGCCGCGCTGCGGCCCCGGCCCGTTCTCGATGGCGAACGCCGACACCGTCACCGATGTGCTCGTTCATGCGGGCTACGAGGACATCCGCCTGGCGCGCCAGGACCTCCCATACAAGATCGGCAACGACCTCGAGCACGCCGTCGCCTTCAACATGGCGCTCGGCCCGGCGGCGGAGGTGTTGCGCATGTGGGGCGATCGCGTCGACGACGTCAGGCCGAAGATCGCTGACGACCTGCGCGCCGCGCTCGCGGACTTCGTCGTCGACGGGGGCGCCGTCGTCGCCCCGGCCTCGACCTGGGCGGTTACCGCGCGGGCGCCTCGGTAGCGGGGGTGTCGGAGTAGAGCACCGCCGGGAATCAGTAGTTGATAGAAGGTCAAGTAGCGCTCCCACTCCCACGACTGACGGTGTTGCGGAAGTCCTCCCACTCGCCGAGCGCTTGAAGTCGATGTATGCCTCGTGCAGGTCGGGGCCGAAGACCTCCAGCGTCAGTGAATGGCTCATCAGAGGGGGCAATAGTCTAGGCGGCCGTGTCCGAGCGCGGATTGGGTCATTGCAAGCTCTGCGAGCTCGAGGACTTCGCCGATCCAGAGCTGCGCGAGCTGATCCGCGACATCTACGCCTCCGATCGGGAGTACTTCGGGGAGCCGGACTTTCCGACCGGCCGCGAGTACCGCAAGTACTGGGAGGTGGCGATGACCGTGCGTGCTTTTCGCGCCTTCGGCGGCCTCCGCCAGGACGCCCAGGTGCTCGGGGTCGGAGCCGGGCACGAGTCGACGATCTACTGGCTCACGCGGCATGTCGGAAAGGTCGTCGCCACCGATCTGTACGAGGAGGAGAACGTCTGGTCGGGGACCGATTCAGCTGCGGACATGCTCACTAGGCCGGGGCGCTACTGGGAGGGTGATTGGAACCCCGAGCGACTTGAGGTCCGGAGCATGAGCGGGCCTGACCTCAAGTTCGAGGACGAGTCCTTCGACGCGATCTTCTCCTCGAGCTCGATCGAGCACTTCGGCGACTTCAAGGACGTCAGGCGCAGTTTGGAGGAGATGTACCGGGTGCTGCGCCCGGGCGGAGTCGTTGCGCTCGCGACCGAGTTCCGGCTGGAGGGCCCGGGGCTCGGCCTTCCGGGGCTGCTGCGCTTCGACGAGCCTGAGCTCCGGTCATTGCTCTTGGATGGGCTGTGGTGGGACCCCGCGACGCCTCTCGATACCTCGATCTCGCAGGAGACCCTGAGTAGCCCGGTCTTCTTACCCGACGCGATTGCGGACATCGAGGCCGGCAAGCGTGGCTGGAGCCAGTCCCCCCATATCGTCCTCTATCAGAGTCCCTATCGCTGGACCAGCGTCCACGTGGCCCTGATCAAGTCGGAGCTACGCGCCTCTGAGTGGAGGCGCCGCGCGCCCAAGCTGCCACCCAGGCGCACGCCGCGCCAGTGGATCGGGCAGCGCGCCTATCCGATCGTCTCCCGGCTCGGGAAGCTGCGTCAGAGCTCGAGCAGCTCCGCATAACGTGGGAGAGGTCGCTGGTTCGATCCCAGCCGCGCCCATGCCCCGACTCCGCCCGCGGCTAGCGGAGCGTGATCACCGAATCGAGCGGCGTGCCGCCGCTCCCCAGGCCCCCGATCAGATACGCCCGTCCTCTGTAGGTTCCGGCGGCACCGTCGTAGATCGCCTGCGGCAGGCGCCCGGCCGGCAGTGCGATCTTGCGATCCGGGTTGAACCGAAGGATCCGGTCACTCGCGGCCCCGCCGACGCGGCCGCCGAGCAGGAAGATGGCTCCGTCGAGCGTCACCGCCGAGGCGTGCGAGACCGGTTCGGCCAGGTGGCCGGCGACCACGGCGCGCTCGGTGGCGATGTCGTATTCCTGAATCTCGTTGGTGTCGCGGCCGCTGCCAAGCTCGCCGCCGAAGGCATAGATCTTGTCCGGGAGCGCCGCGACCGCCGCGTACCGGACGGGTGTCGGAAGCCGCGCGACTCGGGTGAAGGCACGCCCGTCCGTCGTCTGGAGCACCGCCGCCGTGGGGCTCTTTCCGGTGAAGCCGCCAAGGACGTAGGCGGCTCCGCCGACGTTCACCGCCGAGAGATCCGAGACGGCCTCGGGCAAGGCACCGACCGGCGTGGCGGCTCCCCCCGGGCTGAGCGCCTGGACGAGGTTGAGGGTCGAGGCGTTGCCGCCTCCGAAGACCAAGGTCGCCCTCTTCAGCGTGGCCGCGGCCGCGTCATGCAGTGGTTGCACCAGCGAGCCGGCCGGAGTCATCGAACTCGCCGACCGATCGAGCCGGTAGACGGTGTCCTTGGAGACGTCGCCGGCATCGGCGCCGCCGATCGCCAGCAGCCCCTCAGGGGAACGGGCGACAGTCAGTCCGTGCAGTGGCTCGGGAAGGCGCGCCCGAGCCTCCGTTGCAACCAGCCGCGCGGGAGCCGTCGACCGCGACCGCGCGTCAGTGCTCGCCGAGGACCCGCCTGACGAGCCGCCCACCACGTTCACCCCGAGGATGACCAGGCAGATGCCCGAGCCGATCAGGATGCCCAGCCGAATCAGCCCCCGGCGGCGCTCGGGACTCATCCCGCGGGGTGGCGATCGGCGGCGGTGTTGACGCCGGCGGGGTGGCGACACGATCCTCGACTATGAACGAGCAATTGAAGCCTTGCTAAGGAGCCAGAGGAAGATTCAGGCTCCGTTCATGAACCCCCTGGGAGCCTAGAACGATGGGCCGTGCGCGGCGACCTAGGCGCATGAGCCGTGCGCGGCGGCTCGGCCTGATGCGCCTGGCCGCGCTGATCGTGGTGATCGTGGCTCTCGTCGCTCTGCTCCTCGGAGCCCTGGGCGGCTCGGGCACCAAGGACTCGCGCCCGTTGCCCCCGACGGCCACCCGACCCCTGGACACCCGTCACTTCGCGGTCCCGAAGCCCGTCGACCCCCACGACGTCTACGCCGCGGATCGCCCCGGAATGCTGTCGCCGGTCGTCCGCAAGATGCCATCGCTCATCTACGTGCCGAACAGCGAGAGCGACACGGTCAGCGTGATCAATCCGCGGACCTACAAGGTGATCCGCCAGTTCCCGGTCGGGGTGAACCCGCAGCACGTCGTCCCCTCCTACGACCTGAAGACGCTCTGGGTGAACAACGACCAGGGCAACAGCCTGACCCAGATCAACCCTGCCAACGGGAGGCCGGGAAAGACCATTCCCGTCGACGACCCGTACAACCTCTACTTCACGCCCGACGGCCACTACGCGATCGTGGTCGAGGAGCGGAACCAGGCCCTCGACTTCCGCGACCCGCACACGATGCGGAGCGAGCACATCCTGTCGGTGCCCTGCTACGGGGTCAACCATATGGACTTCACCGCCAACGGCCGGTACCTGGTGGCGAGCTGCGAGTTCGGCGGCAGCCTGGTGAAGGTGGACCTGGTGGGCCAGAAGGTCGTGGGCCGGTTGCCGCTCCGATCGGGCGCGATGCCCCAGGACGTCAAGCTCTCTCCTGACGGGAAGGTCTTCTACATCGCCGACCTGGCGTCCAACGGCGTCTGGGTCGTGGACGCGAAGAGCCTGCGAAAGGTCGACTTCATCCCGACCGGAGCCGGCGCGCACGGGCTTTACGTGAGCCGGGACTCGCGCGATCTCTACGTCTCCAACCGCATGGGCGGTTCCGTGTCGGTGATCTCTTTCGCGAGCAGGAAGGTCGTCGACACCTGGCGGATTCCCGGCGGGGGCAGCCCGGACATGGGCGGCGTCTCGGCGGACGGCAAGGTCCTCTGGCTCGCGGGCCGATACAACGCCGAGGTGTACGCCTTCGACACATCGGACGGGCACCTCCTCGCGCGGATCCCCGTCGGGAGCGGCCCCCACGGCCTCTGCGTCTATCCCCAGCCCGGGCGCTATTCGCTCGGCCACACAGGCGTCTTCCGCTAGCCGCCAAAACCTGTAACCGTGCGGGCCGCCGCATGACTGAAGACCATGAATTGGTCCAGCGACTGCGCGAAGGTGACGAGTCCGCCTTCGTCGAGTTGATCGACCGCTACGGGGCGACGATGCTGCGGGTGGCGCAGATGTACGTCCGCGACAGGGCAACCGCAGAGGAGGTCGTGCAGGAGACCTGGCTCGCGGTCCTCAACGGAATCGACCGCTTCGAGGGCCGCTCCAGCCTGAAGACCTGGCTGTTCCGGATACTCACCAACCGCGCCAAGACGCGGGGCGAGCGGGACGGCCGCGTGCTTCCGTTCTCAGCGCTCGCGGGCGCGAGCGCTGAGGACGAGCCCTCCGTCGACCCCGACCGCTTTCTCGGCCCGGACTCGCCGCATCCAGGAGCCTGGGCCGCTCCGCCGCGCGCCTGGCCTCAGGACAAGCTCATCGAGCGGGAGACGCTCAACGTGATCGACATGGCGATCGGGAAGCTCCCAGAGGCGCAGCGCGAGGTGATCCTGCTGCGGGACGTCGAGGGTTGGACGCCGATGGAAGTGGCAGATGCCCTCGAGATCACCGACGGCAACGAGCGCGTCCTCCTGCACAGGGCGCGGTCGAAGGTGCGAGCCGCGCTCGAGGAGTACCTGGACCCGGACATCGCGGGAGGGAGAGCATGAGCCTGCTCACCAGGGAGATGGCCTGCCAGGAGCTCGTCGAGCTCGTCACCGCCTACTTCGACGGCAGTCTGTCGCGCCGCGACCGGCGACGCTTCAGGGCCCACATCAGCGGCTGCGATCACTGCACCACCTACATCGAGCAGATGCGCCTGGTGATCCAGGCGACCGGCCGCCTCACCGAGCAGGACATCGGCGCGGAGGGGCGCGAGGAGCTGCTGGCCGCCTTCCGGGGTTGGAGCGAAGGGCGGGACGTGGGCTAGACCGGCTCCGGGGCGAGCATCCCCTCGAGCAGATGCATGTACTGGGTCAGATGGCGGGTGCCGAGGAACTGCTCGATGACCCGTTGGCGCGCGGCACCTCCGATCTCCGCGGCCCTTACCGGGTTCCCGATTAACGCATCGACCGCACTGGCAAACGCCTCCAGATCGCTGGGGTCGTCG
This sequence comes from uncultured Solirubrobacterales bacterium, assembly GCA_963695675.1. Classification (GTDB taxonomy): domain Bacteria; phylum Actinomycetota; class Thermoleophilia; order Solirubrobacterales; family 70-9; genus DASUPK01. The sequence goes on along the minus strand of CAVOGY010000002.1, from coordinate 268,221 downwards.
ATCAGGACACCCGAGACCCCGTCCTCGATCTGATCCTGGATGCCGCCAACCCTGCTCGCGACCATGGGCTTCGCCTTCCACATGGCCTCCGCGACGGTGAGCCCGAATCCCTCCGCCAGGCTCTTCTGGAGGATCACGTCGGAGCGTCGCTGGATCGCGTTCACCATCGCGGCGTTCTCCTCGATGTCGTCCATGGGCAGGGAGGCGAGATGGACCCGGCCGCGCTTCTCGGGCGCCAGAGCCTCACGGCGGCCGCTGACCTCCGCGAGCACTTCGGCACCCTCCGGATCGTCGGCGACACCGGCGACCGACGGCCCGGCGAGCAGCAGATGGGCGCCATCGGCCTTTGCGTATTCCGCGAAGCAGCGCAGCACCCCGACCGGATCCTTGAGCCGATCCCAGCGCGAGACCTGGCTGATCAGCGGGCCGTCGTCCGGGATCGGCCCATCCTGGACGAGCTCGGCGCGGCGCCCTACCCGCGCTTGGCTTCCGTCGAAGCGGTGAAAGAGCGCTCGGCTGTGGTGGTCAGGCTTCCCCACCCCGATTGCCCCCAGGATCGACCTGACCGCCTCGGGGTCGAGGTCCTGGTTCTTGGGGGAGAAGGCGTCGATGGACGGCGGGACGATCCAGATCCGGCTCTCGTCGAGACCTTCCCAGACGAACCTCTCGCGTGAGAAGACGTAGGCGTCCGCGTCGCGGACGTAGGGCCGCAGAAAGTCCCAGGTCGAGCGGGCCAACTCACCCGGCCGGTCCACGCCGATGTGGCAGCGCCAGATGACCTTTACGTCGGCGGCGACGACGTGCGGCACGAGGCCGGCCGGCTGAGGGTCGTGGATGTAGACGACGTCCCCGGGCCGAACGAGCTCGACGAGCTCGTCGGCGGCCTCGCGCAGCGCGGCGTCGTAGATCTCTCGCTCCGCCGGCCCAAGCGGCCCACCATCGCCCTCGGATTCATGCAGGCGGTTGTGGATCCGCTTCGTGACCCGGAAGAAGTCCGGATTCCCGGAGATCGTCATCCAGCGCACGTCCACGCCGGCGCCTCGCGCGTACGCCAGAAGCGATTGCAGAAGCTCTGCGACCCCTCCTCCGCGGGCCGTCGAATTCACGTGCCAGACGACCCTGCCGCTGAGCAGCTCACGGGCGGTGGCGATCGCCTCGTCCACCTCTTCGTACCGGTCAGCGACCAGCGCGCGGAAGCGCTCCGGCGAGATCGCGGGGACGGGGACCTCCTCCAGCGCATCCATCGGGATGGACCCTAGCCCCGGAGGGCCGCGGGTGGTAGCGAGTTGCGCGTAGGACGGCATCTAGGCTGCCTGCGGCTGGACTGAGCCGCCGTCGGCGGTTTCCTATGATCGGCTCGCGGCTGGTTTAGCGTTCTCTTCGGTACCGGATAGCTAGGAGGCGAAGTTGGAGGCCTGGACGCGCCGGGTGATCCGCCACCGGAAGAAGATCATCGTCCTGTGGCTGCTGCTTTTCGCATTCGGGGTCTATGGGGTCTCCCAGATCGGCGATCTGCTCAGTAACCGCTTCAGCGTGCCGGGCTCCGACGCTGAGAACGGGCTCAACCTCGTCAAGGACCGGCTGCACGAGCGCGGTGACGGAGCCTTCACGCTGATCGGGCAGACCGAGAGGCCGATCGCCAACACGCCGCAATTCCTGGCGCAGCTCGAGGCGGCTGCGCAGAAGGGTGCCTCTGCCCTGCCGGACGGCCAAGCCGCGACCCCGCTGGTGGCCGATCCGCACCTCGCCTACGTCCAGATCAACACGTCGCTCGAGAACGCGGACTCCTCGAACAAGACACCCGCCGTGCGGGCGGCGATCCCGGACATCCCCGGGACCACCACCTACGTGTCGGGTTTTCCGGCGATCAACCACGACACGCAAAAGATCTACAACGAGGATTTGGCCAAAGGCGAGACGATCGCGATTCCGATAGCGCTGCTGGTGCTTGCCTTCATGTTCGGGACCCTGGTGGCGATCGGTGTCCCCCTCGCGTTTGCCGCCGTCAGCATCCCGACCACCCTCGGAATCGTCTGGATCGTCGCCCACTACATGGACATGGCGGTCTACGTGACAAACATCGTCTCGCTGATCGGGTTCGCGATCGCCATCGACTACTCGATGCTGGTCGTCTTCCGCTTCCGGGAGGAGCTCGAGAAGCACGATTCGGCCCAGGAGGCCTTGGTGATGACCATGCGGACGGCGGGCAGGGCCACGCTCTTCTCGGGCGGCACCGTCGCGATCGGCCTGGCGCTGCTCGTCCTGATGCCGCTGCCGTTCATGCGCTCGATGGGCGTAGGCGGGCTGCTCGTCCCGCTCGTCTCGATCGCCGCGTCCGCCACCTTCCTGCCCGCCATGCTCAGCCTGCTCGGCCGCAAGGTGAACCGGTTCAGGGTGATTCCCAAGAGCCTGCTGCAGAAGCGGGCCGAGGGCCAGACGGGCTTCTGGACACGGCTCTCGAACTCGATCATGCGCCACCCGGTCTTCTATCTCGTCGGCGCCACCGCTGCGATGCTCGCGCTGGCGCTGCCGGCTCTCCAGCTGCACCTCACCGGTGGCGACAACCGGGGTGTCCCACTGACCACCGAGTCCACCAAGGGCCTGAAGCTGTTGGAGGACTCGCTCGGACCCGGTGCGCTCGCGCCGAACCAGATCGTGGTCGACACGGGCACGCCTGGGGGGGCCTTCGCTCCGGACACAGTGGCAGCGGAGTGCAGGCTGGTCGCTTCGCTCAGATCCGATCCCGAGATTCAGCCGAGCACGATCCAGGCGCCGATCTCCCCGGCCTCGTGCGCCGGAGGCGAATCCGTCAACCCCGCAGAGATCGCGGCGGCCAAGCAGGCGAGACTGGTCGACGCTGATCAACAGCTGATCCAGATCCGCGCTGCCGGAAAGAGCGACTCCGGCACCAACGCCGCCGTCGACCTCGTTGACCGGATTCGCGACGATTACATCCCGCAGGCCAACTTCCCCGCCAGCTCGACGGTGCTGCTCACCGGCGCGCCGGCCTTCGGAGTCGATTTCATCGACACCGCTTACGGCGCCTTCCCCTGGCTGGTGCTGGCCGTCCTCGTCCTCTCGTACCTCCTGCTGCTGCGGGCGTTCCGGTCGATCTTCCTGCCGCTGAAGGCCGTGCTGCTCAACCTGCTCTCGGTGAGCGCCACCTATGGCGTCTTGGTCCTCACCTTCCAGCACGGCTTCCACTCGGTGCTCGGCCTCCAGGGCTCAGCGCAGATCGAGGCATGGATCCCGATCTTCCTGTTCGCGATGCTGTTCGGACTCTCGATGGACTACGAGGTGTTCCTCCTCTCCCGCATGCGCGAGGAGTGGGACCTGCACCACGACAACGAACGCGCGGTCTCCGGCGGCCTCGAGCACACAGGCCGGATCATCACCGCGGCCGCGATCATCATGATCGCGGCATTCGCCGGGTTCACGGCCGGATCGTTCGTAGGCCTGCAGGAGTTCGGGATCGGGTTGTCGGCCGCGATCCTGCTTGATGCGACGATCGTCCGCGCGATGCTGGTGCCGGCGCTGATGAAGATCCTCGGCGACTGGAACTGGTACCTGCCGGAGCGCCTTCGCCGGGCCCTGCGAATCTCCCCGGCGAGGCCGATCACGGAGATCCGCGGCGGCTCCGAGTAGCGGGCGCTGGTCAGTTGACCGAGGGATCGGGCGGCATCCGCGCGAGCAGCGCGAACTCGCCGCCCTTGCGTCGCAGCACTTCCGCCCAGAGGTCGCCCTCGCCGAAAGGATCGTCGGGGTGGGCCTCATCGAGGATCCAGGCCTCCTGCTCGAGCTCGTCATCGAGCTGACCCGCCCCCCAGCCGGCGTAGCCGACGAACACGCGCAGCCGGTGGAGCTCAGGCGGGTCGTCGAGGTCAACCATTCCGACGGCCCCGACGATCAGCTTGGTGGCATCGGCGGGATCGGAGTGCTCTCCGACGGCGGTCACAGCGTTGGGCTGGACGGGACCTCCAACGTGGATGAGGTGATCGTCCCCGATCAGCTCCGCCAGCTCCGGGGATGCCTCGCCGACGGTTGTCTCCGATGGCCTGTTGAGGACGAGCCCAAAGGCGCCCTGATCGGAATGCTCGACCAGCATGATCACCGTCCTATGGAAGTAGTCCGGCATGCTGGGCGAGGCGATCAGCAACCTGCCGTTGAGGCTCTCGCTCACGCCCTCGCAGAATAGGCTGCGGCAAATGCCGATCAAGCTGTACGGCTCGCCGCCCTCGCCGCCGTCCCATGCGGCTCGCCTGATGCTCGAGCGCAAGGGGCTGGACTTCAAGATGGTCTGGCTGCTGCCCGGGCTCTGGCCGGCGCTGCTGCGAAGCCGCGGCTTCCGTGGTGGCACGGTTCCGGCGATCAAGATCAACGGGCGAAAGCTGCAGCAGTCCAGGGAGATCTCACGTGCCCTCGAAGAGCTGAAGCCGGATCCGCCGCTCTTCCCGGAGGACCCGCAGCGGCGACTCGCGGTCGAGCAGGCTGAGCGTTGGGGCGACGAAGTGCTCCAGGACGTGCCGCGCAGGATCGTCCGCTGGATCTCGGTACACCGGCCGGAGTCGCGGGTGATGATCGCCTCGGAGATCGGCATCCCCCTGCCGCGTTTCGCGGCCTGGATCAACACGCCGTCGGCGCGTCATCTGGCGCGCAAGGTGGACTCAGACGGGCAGATCCAGCGGGCGATCGCCCAGGTCCCGGAGGTCCTCGACCACGTCGACACGCTGATCGCCGAGGGAGTGATCGGGGGCGATGAGCCCAATGCCGCGGACTTCCAGATCGGGACCTCCGTGCGGGCGTTGCTCACCGTCCAGGACCTGAAGCCGGCGCTCGAGGGCCGTCCGGCGGCCGATCACGCGATGCGACTCCTTCCCGAGTTCGGCAACGAGTTCCCGGTTGGAATGCTGCCGGCGGAGTGGCTCACCGGGTTGATGCGAGGGCGCGCGACAGCCCGACCCGACTGATGCTGCCCGCCTAGGTCCTCGGAGCGGCCAACCTCCGCGTGATCTCCGCCCATGTCCGGGGTTCGACGAGCCAGCGGGAGATGAGTAGGCAGCCGAAGCCGGCGGCGATCAGGATCGTTCCCAGGGTGAACCCCTCGAGCCAGATCAACCCCACCGCGCTGAGGACGTAGACGGCGGACTCCAACGGTGCCGTTCTCCGGCGCCTCGCCGCGAACTCCCGCCAATCGGAGAGCTCCTCCGACGCCGTCCTGCCGGTTGCGCGACCAGCGCGCTTCCCTCGCGCCACTGCGACCGCGATGACCAAGGCGAGAGTGACTCCCATCCCCGCGAACAGCAGGACCGCGACTCGCGGGCTGGTGATCAGGCTCAGACCCGCCGCGATAAGACCGATGCCCAGAGGCGTGGGTAGTTGCCTGAACATCTTGGGCGGCACTAAGGACTGAGCACGATCTTGAGCGCCTCCCGGTTGTCGTAGGCGCGGTAGGCATCGGGGGCCTCGTCCAGCTTCATATGGTGGGTGACCAGCGGCGCCGGGTCGAGCTTGCCCGCCGAGAGCAGCTCGAGCACCGGATCGAGGTGCTTGATCACGTTTGCGTGCCCGCTGGTCAGGGTGAGCGCCTTGATCCAGAGCACTCCCATGTGGACGTCGGCGCGCTCCGCGTGGACGCCGGTAACCGAAACGGTCCCCGCTTTCCGGGCCAGCCGCAGCGCCAAATCGAGCGCTTCGGGATGGCCGACCGCCTCCACCGCGAGGTCCACCCCACGCCCCTCGGTCAGCTTCTTGACCTCGGCGCGCGGGTCCTGCTCCGTGAGGTGGACCGGGGTGGCGCCGAACGACTCCGCCATCCGCAGCCGATCCTCGACGGTGTCGATCGCCACGACCTCGGAGCCGCCGGCCGCCATCGCTGCCTGCACCGCACACAGGCCCACTGGCCCCATGCCGAGGATCGCCGCAGTCTCGCCCTCGGCCAGCGGCCGGGAGTCGATCGCGTGGAAGCCCGTCCCCATCACGTCGCCGGCGAACAGGGCCACCTCGTCGGAGAGGCCCTCCGGCACCTTTCGAAGCGTCATGTTCGCGTGCGGGACCAGGAGCAGCTCGGCCTGCGCGCCCTGCAGGGAGCCGAGCGTCTGGCCGTGTCCGAAGACGCGCGCCTCATCGCACTTGTGGAACTCCTCACGCCGGCAGAAGAAGCACTCGCCGCAGGCGGTCCCATAGGTGCCCAGCACGCGGTCGCCAACCTCGACGCGCGTCACCTCGTCGCCGACCGCAATCACCTCGCCGACGTACTCGTGCCCGATGACGAAGCCGGGCTCGATCTGGACGCGCCCGTGGTAGATGTGGAGGTCCGAGCCGCAGATCCCGCTGGCCTGGACGCGGACGATCGCGTCGTCCGCCGCCAGAAGCTCGGGCTCCTGGACCTCGTCTACCTGCACCTCACCCGGGGCCTGGAAGGTCACTGCACGCATGAGAGGAGCGTATAGACGCGTTCCGCATAAGATCGCGGCATGGGGATCGAGAAGTCACGGCCGGTGCTGATCACGGGCTGCTCGACGGGGATCGGCCGGGCAACCGCGGAGCGGCTCGCGGACGACGGCTGGAACGTTCACGCAACCGCCCGCCGCCTCGACTCGATCGAGGATCTCGCAAAGCGAGGCTGCAGCACCCACGCCCTCGACGTCACCGACGAGGGCTCGATGGAGTCGGCCGTCGAGAAGGTCGAGAGGGACGGCCCGATCGGCGCCCTCGTCAACAACGCGGGCTACAGCCAGAGCGGCGCAATCGAGACGATCCCGATGTCGAGCGTCCGCCGTCAGTTCGAGACCAACGTCTTCGGCCCGATGAGGATGTGTCAGCTGGTGCTTCCCGGGATGCGCGGCGCCGGCTCGGGCCGGATCGTCAACCTGAGCTCGATGGGCGGCAAGCTCACCTTTCCGGGCGGCGGCGTCTACCACGCGACCAAGCACGCGGTCGAGGCCCTCTCCGATGCCCTCCGCTTCGAGGTCAAGAACTTCGGCATCGACGTGGTGGTGATCGAGCCCGGGTTGATCATCACCGAGTTCGGGGAGACCGCCGCCGGTAGCATGGCCGAGCTCGAGGACGGGCCCTATGCGAAGTTCAACCAGGACGTCGCCAGCCTGACTGCCAACGCCTACACGGGCCCGATGGCGAGGTTCGGGGGCGGACCGGAGACGGTGGCGGCGAAGATCTCCAAGGCGCTCACGGCCGGCCGTCCCAGCACCCGCTACAAGGTGACTCCGTCCGCCAGGGCGATCATGGGAATGCGGCGGCTGATGACCGACCGGATGTGGGATCGCTTCGTGCGCTCGCAGTACCCGCCGCCCAAGCCCGAGGCCTGATCGCGCGCGCATAGAGTCGTGTCATGGATCTCGGCCTGGCGGTCGCAATAGCGCTCGCGATCGGCTTTGCGGTAACCAACGGGCTGCTCGACGCCTCCAACTCGATCGCGACGCTGGTCGCCACCCGCGCCGCGCGGCCGGGGCAGGCGATCGCCCTGGCGACCGTCTTCAACCTGGTCGGCCCCTTCCTCGTCGGGGCAGCCGTGGCCGACACGGTCGGAGGGATCGTCAAGGTCTCGCCATCGGACACCACCGAGGTGATCGGATGCGGCCTGGCAGCGGCCCTCACCTGGAACCTGATCGTCTACTGGCTCGGCTTGCCCTCGAGCTCGGGCCATGCCCTGGTCGGCGGGCTGGTCGGAGCGGCCCTGGTCGAGGGAGGCGTCAACGCCGTGAACTGGGGCGGCATCGAGTCTGGGCGCCCCGTCGGGGTCTTCGGAGTCCTGATCGCCCTGGCGGTTGCCCCCGTCCTGGGAGGCCTGGCGGCTTTGGTGGTGATCCGCGCCCTCCGCCGCCTGGCGCGCCGGGCGACCCGCGCCTGGGAGCCCAATGTCACGGCCGGCCAGTGGACGATGTCCTCGGCGCTGGCCTTCAGCCACGGCGCCAACGATGCCCAGAAGGCGATCGGGGTTATCGCGGCGCTTCTGCTCGGCGCCGGCAAGATCGACTCGCTGAGCGCCCCGACCTGGGCGACGCTCGCCTGCGCGGTCGCGCTCACAGCCGGCACAGCCCTCGGCGGGTGGAGGATCATTCGTACCGTGGGCCGTCGCATCTACCGTCTGCAGCCAATCGAGGGGCTGGCGAGCCAGAGCTCCTCGGCCGGAGTGATCTTCGGCGCTTCGCTGATCGGAGCGCCCACTTCGACGTCCCAGGTGGTCGCCTCGTCGGTGGTCGGGATCGGCGGCGGCCGTCGGAGGCTCCGCCACGTCAACTGGTCGGTGATGCGTCAGATCGCGCTCGCTTGGCTGATCACGATCCCGGTGACAGCCGCGCTGGCAGGAGCCACTCTCGAGGTCTGGCGGTGGGTGACATGAGGAAGAAGCGACGCTGGTTCCTGCCCGACACGCCCGACCTGATCGGCCAGCTGCGCGTTCAGGCCGAGATCACCCTGGAGGGTCTCGACGCCTTCGCTGCCTGGGCCGCCGGGGATGCGAGTGCGGGCGAGGCGCTTCCCGACATCGAGCATCGAGGGGAGGCCGCGAAGCGGGACCTTCTCGAGCGGCTCCGGGAGGCATTCATTTGTCCCATGGCACCCGAGGACCTGTTCGCGCTCTCGCGTGGGATCGGCTGGATCCTCGACTACACGCGCGACCTGGTCAGCGAGTCCAGGGCGATGGCGAGCCCGCCTGACGGCAGGCTCGCCGAGATGGCGGGGCTCCTGCGGGAGGCGGTTGCTCACATCAATGACGCGATCGGCCTGCTTGGCTCGGACGAAGAAGCGGCTTCCGCGGCGGCCGACGAGGCAATACGGGCGGAGCGCCGGCTGGAGCACGCCTACTACCAGGGGATGGCCGAGCTCCTCCAGGTCGACACCAGGGCCGCGCGCATCTCGAGTCGCGAGCTCTATCGCCGCTGCGCGCGAATCGGGGACGAGGTGATCGACGTCGCCGAGCGGATCCTCTACACCGTCGTCAAGCAGAGCTGAGGTCGCAGGGAGACCCGGCCGGTAGTCTGGCCCTGATGAAGGAGTCTGGCGGCTCGGCACTGGACCTGCTGACCGCCGAGGAGCGAGGCAAGCTCCGGCGCAGCCGCCAACCCCGCTGGATCGAGCCGATGAAGGCGGTGCTCCACGACCGCCCGTTCTCCGATCCGGATTGGATCTTCGAGCGAAAGCTCGACGGGGTCCGGTGCCTCGCGTTCCGCAAGCCCCGCGAAGTGCGCCTGCTCTCCCGCACGGACAAGCTGCTCAATCGCTCCTATCCGGAGCTTGTCGAGGCGCTCGGGGGCGAGGGCTGCCAGGAGTTCGTCATCGATGGCGAGATCGTCGCCTTCAGTGGGCACGTCACCAGCTTCTCCCGCCTCCAGCGCCGCATGCAGATCTCCGATCCCGAGCGAGCAAGGCGCACCGGGATAGCCATCTACCACTACGTCTTCGACATCCTCCACCTCAACGGGTACGACACCACCCGGCTGCCGCTGCGGGCGCGAAAGCGGCTCCTCAGAGCGGCGCTCGACTTCCACGGGCCGGTCAGGTTCCTCTCCCACCGCAACCGCGACGGCGAGGCGCTCTTCGCGGACGCCTGCCAGCGTGGCCTCGAGGGCCTGATCGCCAAGCGGGCCGCCAGCCGCTACGTCAGGAAGCGCTCGTCGGAGTGGCTCAAGCTGAAGTGCTCACACGAGCAGGAGCTGGTCATCGGTGGGTTCACCACGCCGCACGGCAAGCGCACCCACTTCGGCGCCCTGCTGGTGGGCTACTACGAGGACGGCGGGCTGCGCTACGCGGGCAAGGTCGGGACCGGGTTCGACCAACGGACGCTGGCCGACCTCGGCGCCCGGATGCGCAAGCTGGAGCGGCCGGATCCGCCCTTCGTCGACGTGCATCCGGTCCCGAAGGGGATGCACTGGATCGAGCCGCGGCTGGTCGGGCAGTTCGCGTTCACCGAATGGACTCGCGACGGCCGCCTGCGGCACCCGCGCTACCTGGGGCTACGCAACGACAAGCGTCCGCGCGAGGTGGTCAGAGAGCGCCCGACTCGAGCTGGCGCTCGTACGGGCCGTGCCCTGTGAGGCAGACTGCGCCGGCGAGAGCGGCAAGATCGAGCGCGGAGACGGGGTCGCGACCCTCGGCCAAGCCGTAGGTGAGGGCGGCGGCGAACGAGTCCCCGGAGCCGTAGGCGTCGGCGATCCGGCCCGGTGGCGGAGCGGGCCTCCATGTGGCGGAGTCGCCGTTGGCCATCTCGTAGCGACCGCCCTCGGCGCCCCGCGTCGCCACCAGGAGCGAGGGGCGCGGGTCGAGGGACCTTGCAAAGCTGGTCTCGACCCCGTCCAGGTCGCTGTAGACGAGAGCGTCGAGCCTCACGCCCTCCTGCGCCAGCACTCGGCCGGCGCGCGGCGAGGCGACCAGCACACGGGCCGCCCGTGCGGCCCGGAGCGCGTCGCCGTCGGCAGCGGTGAGGTAGACGCCGTCGGCCCCGGCCAGCTCCTCCCAGCCGATCGCATCCCGCCCCCCCGGCTCGAGCCGCTCTCCGATCGTGGTGATGGTCCGCTCACCCTGGGCGTCGAGGAACGTATGGGCCCGCCGGGTGGGGCCATGGCGCGTCGCGTCGTGCACCGTCACCGCGAGCTCCGCGAGTCGCGCCCGGGAACGGCGCGCGAGCTCGTCGTCTCCGAGCGCCGTGAGGAAGATGGCTCCTCCGGCCAGGCGCGCGAGCTGGACCGCCGCAACCGCGCCTCCGCCGGCCGGCTCCTCGAAGCTGTCGGTCGCGTGCACGATCTCACCGGCGGCCGGTACGTGATCCCCACGCACGAACTCCACCCACTCGACGTGTCCGACGACCGCTACGCGCACCGCAGGCATTCTCGCGGCTGGGCGGCAGCCTCAGGCCGTCGGCAGCGATTCGAGTGCCCCCGGCTGAGGAGTCATACCTCGACGGCGAGCCTGTCCTCCGCGACCGTGGCCGCAGCCTGGCCGCTGCGCTGGTGGCCCGTTACCGCGCTGATGAAGTGGTGGCGCTCGAGCGCCAGCAATCGGCAACCGTCGAGCGCCGTGACCGTCGCGGTACGCGGGACGTCGTTGAGCAGGGCGATCTCCCCGAAGCACTCCCCCTCGGCCTGGTTGCGGCGAAAGGCGCCGTCGATGTGGACCTCGACCTCGCCCGCGGCGATCATGTAGAAGCGCTTACCCGGCTCCCCCTGGGTGACGACCTCCTCCCCGGGAGGCGGGGTGACAGAGACCAAGTCATGACTGAGCCGTTCGAGCGTGTCGATCGGCAAGGGCGCGAAGATCGGGTGCTCTCGAAGCAGCCGAAAGCGGCCTTCCTCGACCGGCGCGCCGATCTCCACCGCACGCAGCGCGGACCAGCGCAGCAGCGCAAAAGCCGGGAGGATCAGTCCGACGGCGATCACCGTTCCCCTCACACCGAGCAACGCAATCAGCGCCGGGACCGCGATGGAGCCAAGCGCCATGGCCCCGAACCGGGATGTCTCGAGGAATGCCAGAGCCCGCGCCAGGGTCTCGTCCGAACCGAGCCGCTGGAGGAGGGTCCGTGCGGCGCACTCCACGAACGTGTACCCGGCGCCCATCCCGAGCCAGGCGATGTAGCCGGCAACGGCAACCACCCAGAGCCCGGGCAGCACAAGTGAGGCGCCGACGACCAGACAGCCAAGCAAGAGGCCGGCGGCCATCTGTCCCCGGTGGAGGAGCAGAGCCATGGCGCCCCCTCCGAGCAGGGCACCCACTCCCCAGGCCGCATTCAGGTAGCCGACGGCTCCCTGACCGAGTCCGAGCAGGTCGAGGGCGACGATTACGGCGAGCACGTCGACGGCGCCCTCGACGAAGAGCATCAGCGTCAGCGCGATCCCGACGAGCCGCAGCCGGGAGTCGGCCAGCAGCGACTTCGTCCCGCTCGCCAGCTCCGCGACGATCCTGCCGGATGTCTCGCTGACGTAGGCGGGGCGTGAGTCACGGCTCAGCCGGGTGAGAAGGAGCCCGGAGATCAGCCCCACGACGGCCGCCATCCCGAACACCACCTGCGGCGTAGCCGCCGCGAGCAAAGCCCCGCTGGTCACTCCGGCGGCAAGGAACCCGATGTTGTCCATGGCGCTGCGGGCGACGTTTGCGGCCGACAGCTCCTGGGGCGTTCGCGCCACCACCGGCATCAGCGCACCCTCTGCCGGGATGTAGGGGCTGATCGCGACCGTCGACAATCCCGCGAGGGCGAATACCACGCCCACGGGAGCATCGATGGCGGCGGCGGCCGTGGCCGCGCCGAGCAGCGCGGCGTTGCCGAGGGCGCTGACGACAAGAACCGCCCGGCGCGACGACCGGTCCCCGATCAGACCGCCGAACGGCGCGGCCAGGGCGCCGGGCAAGAGACGAACGAGGGCCGCAATGCCGACCGCCGTCGTGCCGGCGGCATCGAACGCGTACACCCCCAGCGCGATCGCGAATGACCAGATCGCCAGTGACTCCGCCGCCCAGGCGAGCTGCAGCAGCCGCATCTCCGGATTCCTGAAGACGACCGTGATCGCTCGCAGTGACCGGCGCAGAGCCTCCATGCTCAGCCGACCCTACGGTATCTCGGGTCCACCGCATTCGGAAAGGAACCCGCAGATGCAGATCCGCACCCGCATGTGCATTAGCGCCGACGGCTACGTGACCACACCGGACGGTTGGCCGACGCAGCTCGCCGACCCGGCCTTCGTTCCCGGGGAGAGCTACGGCTTCCCTGAGTTCCAGAAGAGCTGCGATGCCGTGCTGATGGGCCGCACGACGTTCGAGCCCGCCCTCGCGGCCGACCGGTGGCCGTGGCCGAACCTGGACGTGTTCGTGCTTGGCTCACACCGGCCGGAAGGGACCCCGGAAGACGTGATCGTCGACAGTGACCCCAAGCGGCTGCTGGAGCAGGTCAGCGAGGCCAACCGGGGTGGCGACGTCCACCTCGTCGGCGGCCCTCGCACGATCGAGACCTATCGCGCCCTCGGTGCTCTCGACAAGCTCGGGCTGATCGTGTTGCCGATCCTGACCGGAGGGGGAATGCAGCTCACCCCGTCGGTCAGCACCGGCACGGAGCTGACGCTGGAGAGCGAGCACGCCCTTCCGGGCGGCTCGGTGGAGATCGTCTATTCCTGCCGCTAAGGCCGGCGCGTTTCCGACCACCGCTCGCCGTAGCGTCTCGCGCGTGGCGATACCGCGCCTCTTGGACAGACTTCTCCGAAGTGATGCCCCCTACGGCGTCGTCGCGGAGTTTCGCGGCGAATGTGGGCCCGATGACTTCGACGGGGCTTGCTGGGAGCTCCTGATCGCGGATGGGACCTCCACGGGCATCGTCGAAGTTGAGCTCAGCGCGAGCGATGGTGGGTATTACGGAATGGAAGTACCCCCCGATGCGATCGAGGACGCCACCGAGCGCCTGGCTGCCCACTTTCCGTTGGGGAAGAGGGCAGCATGCATGATCGCGTGGTGTGAGCACGTCGGCCCGCTCTACCTCCGGGGGGCGGGCCTCGAGCTGGATGCTTCGCGGTAACTACCGTGCTGAAGGCGGAGGGGGTGGGATTCGAACCCACGAGGGACCTAACGGCCCCTAACGGTTTTCGAGACCGCCCCGTTCAACCACTCCGGCACCCCTCCGGGACAGGAAAGAGGCTAGCGGCGCGGCGCGGCTGTGCTGCGAGATCGCCCCTCTCTACTGGTCCAGGGGCATCTCGAACCAGACGTGGGTGCTCCCCTCGTAGACCGCCCATTTCGAGGTGAGCTTGTCCACCAGCGCAAGGCCTCCCCTGACGCTCTCGTTCCCTTTCCTGATCTGAGGGATTGCGGCGGCCGGGTTGCCCTGGTCCGCGACCTCTCCGCGGATCGACTCGCGACCCAGCACGAGTGTCAGCGTGATCGGCTTTCCCGGACCGTGTTCGACCGAGTTGTTCACCAGTTCGGTGACGACGGCTATGAGGTTCCGGCGGGTCGCCTCCGCGAGAAACCTGAAGCGCTGCCGGACGGCCTCGCGCGCCCTGAAGCCCGCGCCACGGTTGGGCGAGAGCACAAGTCGGAATTCATCGGCGTGCGTGGCTTCCATGCTGTGGTGACAGTCGGCTGGCGGGGCGGGGGATCGGGCCTCCAGCCCTTTAGGGACTAAGCGCTCGCGAGCGCCGAATGGAAACGGTCACTCTTGATGACAGGCGAGGATGACAGGTGAGGACGCGTCCGGCGTCTTCACTCCCATCTCGTCTCCCCTTTCTAACTGCCTGCGGGAAGCTTGCCCTCGAGCACGTAGCGAAGCACGTCCACGACCTGCTCCGGAGTCTCGGCCGTAGCCATCGCGGCGCGGTCGATCTCCTTGAGCGCGTGCGTGGTGTCCGGGTCGTGGAGCGTGATGATCGGCTTGCCCAGGGCCGCGGCGAAGCCGGCGTCGAAGGCGGCGTTCCACTGCTTGTAGCGGTCGCCGAAGCGGACGACCACCACGTCGGCCTGGCGAATCAGCGTCTGGGTGCGGATCGCGTTAACCCCGGCGCCCTTGTGGTCCCTCCAGAAGCCCTCCGACTCCTGCCCCAGGATCGCCACGCCGACGTCGTCGGAGGCGCCGTGATCGGTTACCGGCGAGCTGAAGGTGACGTCCAGACCGCCCTTCTCGGCGCCATCCGCGATTTGGTCGCGCCACTCGGAGTGAATCTCGCCGGCCAGGTAGACACTCCATGCCATGCGCCGATCTTATTGGCCCCGCCCTGGCTTCTAGACTCACGATGCGAGGGTGCTCGTCAGGAGCAACCCGTTTGGTGATTGCCCGGAGAGGTGTCCGAGTGGCTTAAGGAGCTCGCTTGGAAAGCGAGTGGGCGGGTTAACCGCCTCGTGGGTTCGAATCCCACCCTCTCCGCTGGAGACCGCGGCGGCGGTCAGACGCAAGGGGCCGCGCGCGGTCGCTACGCGCGCGGCCCCATTGGGCCCTACGCGGCGGGGGGCGGCGGCGCGGCAGGCGCGGCAGGCGCGGCAGGCGCGGAGCGTGCCCGCAGCGAGAGCATCACGCTGACGACCAGAACCCAGAGGGCAGCGCCGAGAACGCCGAAGAACCCAATCGGCCCCGCCAGAGAGATGACCCCGAACAGGATCGCCGCCCAGCCGACCCACTTCGGCAGCGCCCCGCTCCGCAGCACTGAGATCCCGGCGGACCAGAGGAACACGACCACACCGAGGAAGAGCGGCAGGAAATCGTTGTCCCAGATCGCCTGGATCGTCTGGACCTCTGGTGCGGGGATGTTGTCGGCCGCCTCGGCGGTAGCGAACAGGAGCATGTTGTCGATCGCAGCCCCGACCCCGACGATCGACAAACCGATCAAGACGAGGATCGGCAGCATCGACCCTGGACCCTCGGCCGCCACCAGGACCTTGCGCAGGTAGGCCGCGAAGAAGATCAGGAATGCCGCGGCTATGACGCTGATGAAGGCGCCGATTTCGATGGCGTCCTTATTGTCGATGTACCAGTTGGCGATCTCCTGGGGCGGGTGGTCGGCGTCCTTCGGCTCGCCGATGACGATGAAGCTGACGATCAAGAGCACGAAGAACGCAATTCCGGTGAGCGGCACGAGCCACTCTCTGCTGCTTCTCTCCATCGGTCTCCTCCTCGGTCGGGCGCCGCCCCACGGCGCGCTTTCAGGGGCACTCTCTGGCCACTCAAGGTGACGCGCGCGCGAGTATCCCAGCCGGCCCGGTCGCTCAGACCGAGTGACCTGGATGTGTGCCCGCCGGGGACGGGCCACTTCGCTCGCCCTCGGCCCATGGAAAGCCACTCGGGGCGGAGCGGAAGTCGGCGAGCAGGTAGAGCCCGACGGCCGTCGATACAAGCAGCGCGGCGCCCAGCACCGCAAGGTCCGCGGCGCCGTGGTGGAGGGCTGCACCCGCACCGATCACCAGGATCCCGAAGCAGACGATCGCGATCGCGATGCCGCGGTGGAAGCGGCCGGCCTCGGAATGCGGCCAGGGGTCGAGCATCCGGGTGACCTCGCGGCCGGTGTCGGAGTCGGTGCAGTCCCCCTTGCGCGGACAGGCGTTGCAGACCTGCGCCCTGGCCCGATACCGCGCGAGACGCTGTCGGACGTCGGCTTCGATCAGGTGCAGGCGCTCCCCCTCCGGGCACTCCCAGGCGTCCAGGTGTTCGTCGTATGTGAAGCCAGCTGTCCGGTAGAGCTCCGAGCGGCGATGCGAGTGGCGAGCGAGCAGGTCGAGCCCAATGGCGACCAGCACGAGGAACAGGGCGTATCCGGCCGCCAGCAGGCTCTCCGTGGCAACGCCGGTCATCTCGCTCCCACCGGCTGCTTGGGCTCGGTCACCTCGGTGAAGAGGATCTCCTCGTCCTCCTCGATCACCTCGCGCTTGACCGTGTACCGGACCCCGAGATAGGTGAGGTAGAGGAGCGGGCAGACGCCGACCAGGATGAAGTAGAGGTCGCCCGGAAGCCGCAGCCACTCGATCACGGTGTTGGTGTTCGTGCTCAGGTAGTCGAGGGAGCGCGCCGCGAAGTAGCTGTTGTTGACCGACTCGTAGATCTGGCGGATGCCGAGCGGGAAGAGCGTCGCGAAGGCCATCCAGGCGAGCCCGATGTTGAGTCCCCAGAAGCTCATCTTCGCGGCGCGCTCCTTCCAGCGCTCCGCCGGGATCAGGTAGCGCAGGCAGAACATGGCCAGCCCGACGGCCAGCATCCCGTAGACGCCCATCATCGCCGTGTGGCCGTGGTTGGCCGTGAGCGCGGTGCCGATCTCGTAGTAGGAGACGATCGGCAGGTTGATCAGGAAGCCGAAGATGCCGGCGCCGAGGAAGTTCCAGAACCCGACCGCGACCAGGAACATGACCGCCCAGCGGTGCGGGAACGGCGTCTGGGACTTCGACTCCTGGCGGGCCCCGAGCTGGAGGAAGCTCCAGGCCTCGACCGTGAGGAAGGTGAGCGGCATCACCTCGAGCGCCGAGAAGAAAGCGCCCAGCGCCATGTTCTCCGCCGGGGCGCCCGAGAAGTAGAGGTGGTGCATCGTCCCGATCACCCCGCCGACCGAGTAGAGGATGATGTCGAGCAGGACCACCGTCAGGGCGACTCGCTCACGCGCACCACGCCGAGCAGCACGAAGATGTAGGCCACCATCGTGGTGGTGAAGAGCTCGAGGAAGTCCTCCACCCAGAGGTGCACGACCCAGAAGCGCCAGTAGTCGGTGATCGTGAAGTTCTCGCCCGAGTAGACGAGCAGGCCGACCGCGTAGAAGGCCGGGATCGCGAGCGCCGCCAGGAAGAAGAGCCACGGCATGTTGCCCACCCGCTCCCTGCTCAGCCGACCCTTCAACCCGCGGTAGAGGATGAAGCCCCACACGCACAACCCGATGATCAGCAGGATCTGCCAGAAGCGGCCGAGGTCGAGGTACTCGAAGCCCTGGTCGCCGAAGATCGAGCCCGAGAACCAGTTGTGGATGTCCGCGAACTCCCCGATCAGGCTGCCGAACACGACCACGGCTAGGGCTCCGAGCAGGGCGAAAGCCAGCTTGCTCTGCCCCTTGGGCTCGCGGCCGGCGATCATCGGGGTCAGGAAGATCCCTGCGGCGACGAACGAGGTGGCGACGAAGAAGATCGCCAGCTGCACGTGCCAGGTGCGGACGAGGTTGTACGGAAAGACCTGGGCGACGTCGATGCCGAAGAAGCCCCCGAGGTCGGCCCGGTAGTGCTGCGACATCCCGCCGACGAGTGTCTGCAGCAGGAACAGCGCGGCCATCACGAAGAAGAACCAGGCGCAGGCCCGCTGGGCCGGCGTCAGGGCGACATCCCCCGGAGCGCGGAAGCTGAGGGTCGCCTGGTCGCGGCCCTGCCAGCCCATACGCCAGCGCCCGAAGGCCGCGAAGAGGACGCCGATCCCGCCCAGCAGGGCGATCAGCGAGATCACCGACCAGACGATCACGTTGGCGCTGGGGGTGTTTCCCACCTGTTCTTCGGGTGGCCAGTTGTTCGTGTAGGAGTAGTTGTGCCCGGGCCGCCTCGTCGACGCGGCCCACGCCGACCAGGCGAAGAACGAGGTCAGCTGGTGGATCTCCTCCGGGTCGTCGATCGTCTTCGGGCGCAGCCCGTAGCGAGTCGTGTCGGTGCTGAAGAAGTCCGAGTAGTGGCGCTCGAGCTGGGCGAAGGCGCTCGCCTGCTGAGCTGAGTAGGGGAGCGTCTTCGTACCGGCGTCGTAACGGTTCGCCTGGAACTGGTCGATGGTCTGCTGGCGGGCCGAGTCGGAGCCGGCGCCGCCGAGCTCATCCCGGACGATCTCCGAGGAGCGGTGCAGGTAATCGTCCGTGAAATCGGGACCGAGGTAGGCGCCGTGCCCGAAGATCGAGCCGTATTCCATGAGGCCGTGATGGAGGAAGACCTTCTGTCCCGCGCGGATGTCGTCGCCGGTGAATACGACTCTTCCGCTCGGATCGACGACGCGGTCCGCGATCGGCGGATCCGACTTGTAGGTCCGATAGGCGAGCAGGACGAGGACGAAGAAGCCGACCAGAACGACCAGGCCGGCTACCTGGATCCAGGTCCGGGAGACGAGCAGCTCCCGTTTGCCGGAGGGCTGCTCAGCAGCCGGCATACCGACGGTGCTCTCTCCTCTGCCTCTCCGGATGATTGGCATCGATCAGAGCGGTAGATCGTTGAGGCGGCGGGATCCTATGTGCGGGCGCGGCGAGATTTCAAGCTTTGGCGCCCAAGCCATAGGGTTCGCGCGCAATGGCGGAGGTGCAGACGGTGACCGGGGCGGTCGACGCCGACCGGCTGGGGACGACGCTGATCCACGAGCACCTGCGGAACAGCGACGAGGCGGTCCATAGCCAGTGGCCGAGCGCCGGAGCCGTCAAGGAGGACCTGCCGTATGAGGTCTCCGCCGAAGAGGTCTTCGAGATCGCATTGCGCGAGGCGAAGGCCGCGATCGATCTCGGCGTCAAGACGATCGGCGAGCCCACCGCGATGTTCCTGGGCCGCGACGTCGAGTTCATGCGCCGCGTCTCGGAGGAGACCGGCCTGCAGGTCATTCCCTGCACCGGGATCTACACCTACGACTACCTGCCGCAGTTCTTCGTCAACCGCGACCCGGACCAGATCGCCGATCTGTTCGTCTCCGACATAGAGGAGGGGATCCAGGGGACCGAGATCAAGGCCGCCTTCATCAAGTGCGCGGCGGACGAACCCGGGGTGAACGAGAACATCGAGAAGGTCCACCGGGCCGCGGCGCGTGCGAGCCTCCGCACCGGGGCGCCGATCATGGCTCACTCCCGGCCGGCCGGCAACACCGGGCCGCGGCAGATCGAGATCTTCCTCGAGGAGGGAGTCGATCCGTCGAAGGTCCAGATCGCCCACACCGGCGACACCGACGACCTGGACTACATCGAGGGGCTGCTGGAGAAGGGCGTCTGGATCGGCCTCGACCGCTATGGCCTGGAGATCTTCCTTCCCTACGAGAAGCGCCAGCAGACGGCCAAGGCCCTGCTCGAGCGCGGCTACGCCGATCGGATCTTCCTCTCGGCGGACTCGGTGGCGACAACCGACTGGTTCCCCCCCAACGTGATCGAGCAGCTGCTCGCGGCGGGCGCGGCCAAGGACTGGACGATCCGTCTGGTCCCCGAGAAGGTGCTACCCGAGCTGCGCGAGTGGGGCATGACCGAGGAGCAGGAGCGGACGATGATGATCGAGAACCCCGTCCGCTGGCTCACAACCTGAGTTTCGGGCCCCGCGCCCATAGGCTTGCCGGCGTGGCGGACCCCAACGACCCCGGCCTGCTCACCCCGCCGGAGACGTCGCTCCTAACCGACCTGTACGAGATCACGATGGTGGCGAGCTATCACCGGCTCGGCCGCAACGAGCCCGCGGTCTTCGAGCTCTTCATCCGCAAGCTCCCTCCGCACCGGGATTGGATGCTGGTTTGCGGCCTGGGTCCAACGCTGCGGCTGGTCTCCGAGATGCGCTTCGGTCCGTCCCAGCTCGAGTATCTCAGCACGCTCGGCTTCGGCGACGACTTCCTCGCCTACCTGGCGGGATACCGCTTCAGCGGCGACATCGAGGCGATGCCCGAGGGGACGATCGCCTTCGCGAACGAGCCACTCGTGCGCGTGACCGCGCCGCTGATCGAGGCCCAGCTGATCGAGACGCTGCTCCTCAACCAGATCAACTTCCAGACGATGATCGCCACCAAGGCGGCGCGGGTGGTGCTCGCCGCGGATGGCAATGGGGACTCCGTGGTCGACTTCTCGCCGCGGCGCGACCACGGGGTCGATGCCGCGATGAAGGCGGCGCGGGCTTCGGCGGTCGCCGGGCTCGGCGGCACTTCGAACGTGGCAGCGGCGATGCGCTACGGGCTACGCCCAGTCGGGACCATGGCGCATTCCTACGTCCTCAGTTTCGAGAGCGAGGAGAAGGCATTCGAGGCGTTCATGCGGGACAACCCCGAGAACGCCCTCCTCCTCGTCGACACCTACGACACGATCGAGGGGGTCCGTCGGGCGATCGAGGCCTCGCGCCGCACCGAGGTACCGCTCGCCGGGATCCGACTCGACTCAGGCGACCTGGCCGCCCTCGCCCGCGAAGCCAGGCGCCTGCTCGACGAGGCAGGGCTACACGACGCGCGGATCGTCGCCTCGGGCGACCTCGAGGAGCACAAGATCGCCGAGATGTGCGGAGCAGGCGCGCCCATCGACCTCTGGGGCGTTGGCACCGAGCTCGGGACGAGCCGCGACTCCCCCGTGGTGAACGGCGTCTACAAGATCGTCGCCGATCTGAGCGGCGAGGCCTGGCGCGGAGTGGCGAAGCGCTCGGAGGCCAAGGAGACACTGCCGGGCGCCAAGCAGGTGTTCAGGATGTTCGAGAACGGGACGATGATCGAGGATGTGGTCGGGACCGCCGACGAGCAGCTCGACGGCGAGCCGTTGCTGGTCCCCGCGATGAGGCGGGGTGAGATCGTGCTCGCTGAGACGCTCGAGGACATGCGTGATCGGACCAAGCGGAGCATGCGCGCGCTGCCGCTCGCGCTGCGCAGCCGGGGGGAGAAACCGCGCTACCCCGTGAGTCACTCGGCCGAGCTCACCGAGGCGGCGCGGTCCATGTCGAGCTAGCTAGCGCCGCGAGGAGAAGAAGTCCTCGAGCATGTCGGCGGACTCCTCGCCGAGGAGACCGCTTTCGACCGAGGGGCGGTGGTTGACGACCGGCGCCTCGAAGAGGTCGATCACGCTGCCGACCGCGCCTCCCTTGGGGTCCGCCGCGCCGTAAACCAGCCGCGGGACCCGCGCCAGCGTGATTGCCCCGGCGCACATCGGGCAGGGCTCGAGCGTGACGTAGATCGTCGTCTCCAGCAGCCGCCAGCCCCCCAGCCGCCCGGATGCCTGCCGCAGGGCGAGCACCTCCGCGTGGGCGGTCGGGTCCCCGCGAAGCTCGCGCTCGTTGCCGGCGGACCCCAGGACCTCCCCACCCCGCGCCACCACGGCTCCGATCGGCACGTCCCCCTTCCTGGCCGCGTCCTCGGCCAGCCGCAGTGCCATCCGCATGTGCCGCTCATCGGCCTCGCTGAACTCCGGCATGGCCATGGCTTCGCCAGTATGCAGGCGGCGGCTGTCCGGCGCCACCAGGAACTTTTCCCGTCAGGCGGTGTTTGAAAGCAGGCTGGCACACAGTGCCGGCACCTCTCAGGGGCAGCTCCACCGGGGACCTTGCGAAAGCTGATCGCCACAACCAGCCTCGTCCTTGCCGCGACCATCCCACTGGCCGGACTGGCCGAGGCCGCCGAGACGGGCAGCCACGGAGCGTTTGTTCCCGGCGAGCTGCTGGTCCGCTTCGACGGGGGCGCTGAGCACCTGATCAAGCTTCCCAGCGCCGTGGACGTCTTCGCGGCCGAGCAGGCACTCGACGCCAACCCGGCGGTCGCCTACGCCGTGCCCAACTACGTCGCACACGCCTCGGGCATCCCGAATGACCCCGGACCGGTGGGCGTTCCGGGGGGCTGGCAGAGGACGCAGTGGAACTTCCTCCCCTGCGGCTCGCTGTGCGGGCAGTCCGCCACCCCCCTTCAGTTCCAGGAGCGAGGCGGCCTCAACGCCCCGGAGGCCTGGGACATCCTCAAGCAGCGCGGCGCTCCCGAGGGCAAGGGCGCGCGGGTGGCGGTTCTGGACACCGGGGTCGCGTACATCACCAAGAAGCCCCGGTTCCGCCGCAGCCCGGACTTCTCCCGCAGCCAGTTCCTCCCCGGCTATGACTTCGTCGACAAGGACAAGCTGCCCCTCGACGAGGACGGTCACGGCACGCACGTGGCCGGCACGATCGGGGAGCGAGCCGGCAACGGCGTCGCCCTGCTCGGCCTCGCGTCGCGAGCGAAAATCATGCCTGTTCGCGTGCTCGACTCGGAGGGCTTCGGGACCGCGCGCAACATCGCGGAGGGGATTCGCTTTGCGGCCTCCCACAAGGCCCAGGTGATCAACATGAGCTTCGAGTTCTCGCTCGGGGTCAACAGCTGCGGCAAGATCAAGGGGATCTGCTCCGCGATCAAGTACGCCTTCAAGAAGGGCGCCCTGGTGGTCGCCGCCGCAGGCAACGAGAACGGCGAGCCGGTCGCCTATCCGGCGGGCGCCCCCCATGCGCTGGGTGTGGGCCGGACGACCAAGGATGCGTGCCTCGCGAGCGAGTCCCGGACCGGAGCCGGCCTCGACGTGGTCGCGCCGGGCGGTGGCTTTCCGCTGCTGGCGAGCTGTGGGACCGACGATGCCCTGTTCAGCCGCGGCGTCCCGATCTTCCAGCTCACATTCGTGGGTGGCGGATTCAAGACCTTCGGTTATCCGGGCGGATACGAGGGGACCTCGATGGCCGCCGCCCACGCCTCGGGGGTTGCCGCGCTGGTGATCGCGAGCAGGGTCGTCGGCCGCTCGCCGACCGCGGTCGAGTGCCAGCTCGAGGCCACCGCCCGCCGCAGCGATGGGGAGCTCGGACAGCCGTACGACCAGCGGCTCTTCGGCGCCGGACTGATCGACGCCGCGGCGGCGGTTCGGGCTAGAGCGCCAGGCTGCTAGCTACGTCGTCTTGACGATCCAGACGTCACAGGGGGCGTGGTGCGAGATCTTGTTCGGCACGCTGCCGAGCAAGAAGCGCCGCGCCCCGGTCATGCCCTTGTTGCCGACCAGGACGAGGTCGGCGTCGTTCTCCTCGGCGACGTCGAGGATCGCGTCCGCCGGATCGCCCTCGCGGGGGTGGGTGACCACGTCGACCTTGGCCTTCTTCGCTTCGGCCGCGGCCTTGTCGAGCACGAACTGCACGTCCTCGCGGGGGTTGATCGCGTGCGAGAGATCGCCGCTGATGCCCTCCCCCTCCTCACGCAGGCGGGATTGCGGCACCGGCTCGTAGGCGCTGACGATCTCGAGCTGAGCATTCGCGAGCTTCGCCAGCTCGACGGCGGTCCGCACCGCCTCGGTGGCGGTCTCCGAGCCATCGGTTCCTACCACTATGCGGTCGAACATTGCTCCTCCTCGCCGAGCCGGATTTGCGCGCGGATACTATCCCGCGCGGCGCGAGCGGCGCGCCCGTGAACTCAGCTCAGCTTGACGATCGCGATCACCATCGACGCGATCAGGCAGGCGACCAGAATCACGAGGGAGACCATCCAGAGGCGGGGCATGCCGCGATCGTAGTCGGGCCCGGCTCCCGGGGCCCTGTCAGTCGGGCTCCACCGGCTGCGGGTGCGGTGCCGGCACTCCGTGGAGCGCGCTCGCCGGCGTGCCCGGCGCGACCTCGTACCAGTCGACGTATCGCCCGCAGGCGCCGCCGAGCGCAACGGCCTGCCGGGGAGGATCGGAGCGGGTCGCGGCCAGGCCCGTGAGATACGCCTTGCTCTCAGTGCCGAGCAGCCTCCCGATCAACGGCGGGTCGTCGACGCTGACGTCGAAGAGGACCTCCCCCGGCCTTCTCACCTCGAGAGAGCCGACCGGGTAGTACGGCGACGGCCCGCGGAACAGCAGGTTGGTCCGCAACGTGGCGTCGAAGGGCGCCGCAAGGGCGCCTCCGCTCGCGGTGACGTGCAGCGCCTGCGTGCTCGCGTACTGGATCGAGATGTCCCAGCGCCCGGGCGTCAGGTAGAGCCGCTGCTGTGCGGGCTTCGACTGGGTGAGCTCGGGGCTCGGGTTCCAGACTCTGCCGATCGCCGGCTGAACCGTGAATGCGGTCGCCGTGCCGTCCACCTTCCGCAGCCGCGCCTCACCGGGGTCCGTGCAGTCGAGCGGCGCGCCCGGGTTCAGCGGCTCGAAGAGGGTGCGGCGCCGGCCGACCGGGTGGTCTCTGTGCCAGAGGATGAAGTCCTGGGTGCGAAGCCGCGGTATGAATCCGATCGGCGCCTGGCTCTGTTCGGCGGCGCTGGTGGTGACCACCCAGTTGAACCGATTCATCACGGCGGGGGGGACGTTGTCCCAGTCGAACTTGGCGTTCAGCGTCGTCGCGCGGTAGAGCGCCGGCACCTCCTCGACGTCGTAGTGATTGGTGATCGGCGCGAAGACCTCCGAGCCGATCAGCTCCCAGGAGACGAAGTTGTCTCGGCCGAGGAAGAGCACGTCCTGGCCGTCGACGATCGGCCGCATGCGCAGCATCTCCTGGAGGTGGTAGTCGGGCCCGACCGCAGCCTGGCGCAGCGGCAGCAGGCTCGAAAAGGCAGCCGCCGCCGCGAAAGCGAGCGTGAGCAGTGGAACCCCGAAGGCGACGAGGGGGCGCAGCGGCCGGGGCGGCCACCAGCCCGCGCCCCCTCTCTCCGGGACATCGCTCTCCTCTCCTGAGAGTGCTCCCGCCGAGAGCAGGCCGCGCAGGGCGATCAGCATCACCAGCGGGGCCGCGATCGCGAGGGCCTTCGCCTGGGTGTAGGGAGTGCCGAACGCGAGTGATCCGAGGTAGACCAGCGTCGCCGCGAGCAGCGCGGAGGGCAGCGTCGATTCGCGTCGCGACAGGGCCCGGCCGAATCCCCAGGCGAACGCCGCCAGGGCGAGCAGTCCGCCGAGGTAGAACGCGATCTCCGGCGTGGTCGAGTTCGCGGGCGTGATCCGGAACTCGCCGGAGGGCCAGATCCCGAAGGCCTCCAGCGGGTTGAGCGGCTGGCGCAGGTTGCCGAAGCCGACGGTGGCACCGGTGCCCGAGGGGTTGAAGGCCTTGAAGCTGGAGAAACTCGCGAGCCGGAAGACCTCCGGCAGCGCGGCGATCACCGGGATGCCGATGCCCAGGAGCAGCGCCGACCTGGCCCCGCGGATCCGCTCGCCCAGGCGGAGGCCCGCGATCGGCGACGCGACGCGGTCTCGCTCCCGGAGAGCGATGACGAGCATCCAGATCACCGCGGCTGCGAGCAGCCAGGCGAGTCCCGGGAAGCTGTAGTTGTAGATCGTGCCCGCGGCGATCACGCCGGGCGGGATCGCCGCCCTGGCCGACCCCCTGCCTCCTGACCAGATCGATCTGAGCGGGGGCAGCGAGAGGGCGAAGCCGAGCAGCGCGAGGCCCAGCAGCGGCTCCTTGAACGCGCCCTGCGCCAGGTAAGCCGCCGCCAGATAGGGGCTGGCCGCGAGCACCGCTGCCGGCGCTCGCAGCCAGTCGCGGACGCCGGGCATAGCGCCGTACGCGGTCAGGGCCAAGAGGACGGCGATCGCGCCGGTGAGCCCGGCGAAGCCCTCGATCAGGCTGGCGCCGCTCACCTTCGCCGTCGCCGCGACGATCGCGTGCGGGCCGAGTGGATAGCCGTCCTTGATCAGGTCGGGAGTCGGCCCGGCGTGGGAGGTGATCCATTCGGTGAACAGCAGATGGGAGGCCATGTCGTCGTTGACGAGGCCCTGGCCGAGGATGCCGACTCGGCCGCTGGTCGCGAAGGGGATCGCCGCGACCAGTGCCGCCCCGACCAGGGCGACGATCGCCCCGGCCCGCACCGTCCCCGGGGGGACCCGAGTGCTGCCGAAGACGAAGAAGCAGCCGATCAGCGCCAGCCCGACGACTATGGCGGCCGTCACGGCGTGGCCGGGCAACTTGATCGCGATGCCGCAGATCACCAGGAGCGCAGAGATCCCGGTGGCCGGGCCGGCAGCGGAATGGCGCGGCAGGCCGGCAAGCGCCATGATCGCCGCGCCCAGCAGCAGTGAGGCGGCGACGATCAGCGCGCCCGCCAGCAGAGCCGAAAGCATCGCGGAAGCCTAGATAGAACTCCTTAGTGGGATCGGCGCCAGCGCCTCAGGGAGCCGCGCTCAGGCAACGGATGCTGAAGAGGCCGCGTCGGACTCCGCCCATTCGGCCCGGTAGACGCGATGGCTGCCGGCCAGGCCCTTGAGCTCGAGCTCCCGGCCCTCGTCGAACCGGAGCCCGTCGCCGTTCCCGCCCGAGGCGGCCTCGCGCAGCTCCTCGGAGACCAGGATCTCGCCACCGATCGCCTGCGCGGCGATCCGGGCGGCGAGGACCACGTTCTTGCCGAAGTAGTCGCCCTCCTCGGAGATCACCTCGCCTATGTGGAGCCCCATGCGGACGCGGAGCGGCTCTCCGGATCCGTCGCGCTCCCGCTCGGCGAAGGCCCGCTGGACGGCGATCCCGCACTCGAGCGCCTCGCAGGGATCAGGGAAGGCGAGCATGAAGCCATCGCCCTGGCTTTTCACCTCGTAGCCATCGTGACGGGCGATCTGCTCGCGGAAGATCGCGTTGTGCTCGCGCAGTAGCTGGAGCCAGCGCTCGTCGCCGAGGCGCTCGGTGAGCACGGTCGAGTCCTCGATGTCGCTGAACAGGATCGCCACCGTTCCGTCGGGCGCGGCGTGTGCCCGCATGTCGGGGCGCTCCTGCTCCAGCTCCGAGACCATCTCGTCGATCGAGGTCGTCACATCGACACCCGTGAGGCCCTGCGCCTCCAACCGATCGCGCATAGCCCGGTCGACGATCCAGCGCGCCCCCATCTGCCGTGCCGTGCCGAGCACCGTTGAGAGGAGCTCGAGGGCGAGCTCGCGGTCGTTATCGGTGTCGCGCGCAAGGAGCATCTCCGCCAGCGCCAGGCCGCAGAGCGCCATGCCCGGGTGATCGTCCATCCGGGTGGCGATCTCGACGGCATCGCCAAGGTGGCGTTCCGCGTCATCCATGCGGCCAAGGGTCTGAGCAAGGAGGCCGAGGACGCGGTCGACCGGGCCGTTGCACGCCGCGGCCCTCGCCACCACGATCACTAGGCCCTTGTAGGGAACGAGCTCCTCGTAGGCGCGCCCGGCTCTCTTCTGATCGCCGATCAAGGCGATTGCCTCGCCCACGAGGCTCATCGCCGCGAACCAGTTCACGTCCCTCGGCAGCGCACCGAAATCGTCACCGGCAAACCGCTCGAGTTCTCGCTTCGCCAGCTCGTGGTCCCCCGAGCGCGCGGCGAGGGTGATCTGCGCTGTGCGCCAGGCGGGGATACCAGGGAACTGCTCGGCGAGATCGCGGACGGCGGGCAGGAGCTCACCGCCGCGTCCCTGCATGCTGCGGATCTGGGTCATCTGGATGCCGTAGTACTGCTCCGCGAGCGACTGCTCCGCGCGGTCCCCCGCCCGCCTCGCCTCCTGGGCAAGGCGCTCCGCCTCGTCCATGTCGCCGGCCAGCAGCACCCGCATGCCGCGCAGGGCGTAGGTGTGCCAGATGTGCTCCGGCATCCTGAGCTCGTCGGCGAGCGGCGCGTAGAGCGCCAGCTCGCGGTCGACCGCGGGCATGTCGCCGAGCTCGAGGGATGCCCAGAGCCGGTAGGCGTGACCTCGGAGCACCGCCTCGCGGTCCCCGCAACGTTCGCCGAGCTCGACCGTCTCGTCGGCCATCGCCAGCCGTTCACGCGGCGCGCCGGGACCGCCGGGAATGAAGATCTTGCGTTGCAGGGCCGCTGCAAGCGTGGTGGGCGCATCGATCTCCCTGGCGATCTCGATCGCCTCGTCGACCAGCCGCTCCGACTCTGTGAGGTCGTTGTCGACCCAGTACATCTCCGCCGACTTGGCGCTCAGCAGGGCCGCCCTCCGCGCACTCCTCTCCGGTCCGATCCTGTCGAGGGCCTCGTCGAGTAGCGCGAGGAGGTGCTCGTCGAGCCTGCCCGCGTCGCTCATCATCGCCATGCCGATCGCCGCTCCGACCAGGCTGTCGGTGGCGTCCAGCCGGCGGGCGGAATCGGCGGCCCGCTCGAAAGCCGCGCGGGCGTCGGACACGCGGGCAGACTTGGCCTCGGCCCCGCCCAGCGAGAGCAGCAGGCTGCAACGCAAGGATTCGTCGGGCTCGTCCATCAGCTCGAGCACCTCGAGCGCTCGCCCGTAGACGTCGACCGCGTCCTCGTAGGCGAGCTGCTCCATGTCCTGCTCCCCGGCGCGCTGGGCGTAGTCGATCGCCTTCGCGAGATCGCCGCGGGGGGCGGCCTCGAGGAAGTGGTGAGCCAGCTCGCCGAGGCGGTCGTCGACGTCGCCGCCGCAGATCTCCTCGATCGCCAGCCCGGTTCGCTCGTGGAGCGCGGAGCGCTTGGGTGGGCTGAGCTCCTCATACAGCGTGTCCCTGACCAGCGCGTGTGCGAACGAGTAGCGCCCGTTGCCGAGATCTGTGACGAGCCGCTCGGCGATCGCCTCCTGGGCGGCCGTCATCAGCTGCTCCGGGGACTGCTGGGCGACCCGCCAGACCAGCTCGTCCTCGAAGTCCCGCCCGATCACGGCGGCTACCCGAAGCGCGTCGTTGGTCTCCTCGCTGAGCCGGTCGAGGCGACGGCCGACCACCTCGCGCACCCCCTGAGGGATCTGAAGCTCGGCGGAGCTCGCGCCGGCGGTGAGCCTGCCCTCGCTGGCCAGCAGGCGCACCACCTCGCCCACGAAGAAGGGGTTCCCGTCGGTCTGCTCCTGAACGGTCTGGGCTAGGCCCGGCGGGGAGGCGGCTCCCGAGGTCATCTCGATGTAGCGCTCGACCGCGCCGACCGGGAGACCACGCAGCGGGATGCGGGAGCTCCCCTCGATTCCCGAGATCTCCCCGAGGACCCGGGCGAGCGGATGGTGCCGACCGAGCT
Organism: uncultured Solirubrobacterales bacterium; assembly: GCA_963695675.1. GTDB lineage: Bacteria > Actinomycetota > Thermoleophilia > Solirubrobacterales > 70-9 > DASUPK01. Next base: position 239,225 of record CAVOGY010000002.1, on the reverse strand, counting down.
CGACGTCGCGATAGGTGCCCAGGATCAGGAGGCCGCTCGAGGCGAGCTCCCGAGTAGCGAAGCGGAGCAGCAGCAGGGAGGGCTCATCCGCCCAGTGGAGGTCGTCGAGGACGATCACGATCGGCCGGTCACGGGCGGCGGCCAGCAGCAGGCTCGTGACCGAGTCGAACAGCCCGAAGCGGGCTTCCTCGCTGTCGGATCCCGTGGCCGGCTCGACGTCGAGTTTCTCGGCCACCTCCGGGATCAGCTGGGCGACCTCGGCGGCGCCCCCGCCGACCTGCCAGGCGAGGGCGACGGGATCGGCGTCGCGGGCGTACGACCGGATCGCCTGGACCCACGGCCAGTAAGCCGGCGCGCCCTCGTCTTCTCGGCAGCGGCCCCAGTAGACCCGCGCGCCGCTCACCCGCGCGTAGGTGGCGAGCTCCTCGGCGGCACGCGTCTTACCGATTCCCGGCTCCCCCACCAGAAGCTGGAGCGAGCCGCGGCCCGCGAGCGCCCCGTCGACAGCCTCGCGCAGCCGCTCGAGCTCGCGCTCCCGGCCGACGAAGACGCCACCCGCCAAGCTCTCGAGCGGATTCTTCCGCTCCTCCGCGACCTCGGCCGGCTTCGCCTCGAGGGCCGCGAGGATCTGCTCGCGCGCCTCCATGGCACCGGCCGGCCGGTCCTCCGGCCGCTTGGCCAGCAGCGTGAGCACCGCCCGGTCGAGCGCCTTGGGCACCTCGGGGCTGTGCCGCGAGGGCGGCACGGGGTCGGCGTGGAGGTGCTGGCTGATGATCGAGACGGCGTCGTCGCCCGGGAAGGGCGGCTGGCCGGTGAGCATCTCGTAGAGCAGCGCGCCGAGCGAATAGATGTCGCTGGTTGGACCAGCGGCCTCTCCGAGCGCCTGCTCGGGAGGCAGGTACGCCACCGTGCCGACCAGCGTGCCGCCGCTCACCCTGGAGCGGGCCTCCGTCGTCGCCAGGCCGAAGTCGCCGAGCCTCGCGTGCCCGTTGTCGTCGATCCAGACGTTCGCCGGCTTCAGGTCACGATGGACGATCCCGCGGGCGTGGGCATGCTCGAGGGCGCGGGTGACGTCCGCGGCGATCTCGACCGCCCGGGGCACCTCGAGGTGGCCACCCGCCGCGGCGAGCAGGCCCTCGACGTCGCCGCCGGGCATGTAGCGGCTGACGATGAAGGGGTTGTCGTCGTCCTCGCCGGTGTCGAGGACGTTGACGACGTGCGGGTGGTCGCCGAGCTTGCGCATCGCCTCCGCCTCGCGACGCGCCCGGGCCTGGATCGCGGCGCTCGCGCCGGCCGTGTCGTAGAGCGCAACAGCCACCTCGTCTCCAGTAGCGGTGTCGTCGGTGAGGTAGACGCGCTTGCGCCCGCCCTGGCCGAGGAAGCGCCGCACCCGGTAGCGGCCGGCGATCTCGGTCGGCACGTCGCCCAGGAGGGGCTCGGCCGGGCGCGCTTCTCCCGGGGCCTGCTCGACACCGAGCTCGGTTCCGCAGGAGTCGCAGAATCGCGCGCCCTCACGATTCTCGTTGCCACAGGACGGACACCTCATGGCCGTACCTAGTAAACCAGCAGAGGCCAGCGGGTCTATTCGAGCGCCTGGCGCTGCGAGAGCGTGTAGAGCAGGGCCAGCGACGGGATCACGGTGACCGCGGCGACCGCAAAAATGACCATCACCCACGTCAGCGTCGTGGAGGCCCCGGCTGCGTCCGAGATCTTCAGGGACGTCGGCAGGATGTAGGGGAAGGCGGCGGCGAAGTACCCCCAGATGACGGCCGCTCCGGCCCCCACCGCCGCCGCCCGCAGGCCATAGTTCCGCCCGCTGACCAGCAGGCCGAGGGCGACCAGCCCACAGACCCCGGAGAGGATGACCAGGGCGATACCGGGCCACGAGGTGAGCCCGTCGTAGACGTAGCGGCCGTCGGCGTGGAGCGCGATCACTCCCACGACCGCGGCGGCACCGGCGATCACCGCCGCGGCCAGGGCGCGCCGCTCGAAGTAGGCGCGGAGCTCGTTGTCGCCCGCCGCTGCCCGAATCTCGCACCAGGAAGACTGCGGCGGTGTACGCGGTGAGCAGCACGAAGAGGACACCGGTGACCAGGGGCAGGAAGCCCGTCCAACTGCTCGTGGGATCGCCGTCGCCGCCGGCGGGCACCTCACCGGAAGCGATCGCCCCGACCACCGTGCCCATGAAGAATGGTGTCAGCACCGACGCGAAACCGAAGACGCGGCTGGCGGGCCTCTCCACCGGTCCCGGCAGAGCGTGGCGAAAGGCGAAGCCGGAGCCGCGCAGGACGATGCCGAGCGCGGCGAGGGCCAGCGGGATGTAGAGCGTGGTAAAGATCGCCGAGAAGGCCTGGGAGAACGCCGTCCAGAGCACCACGAGCACGAAGATCAGCCAGACGTGGTTGGCCTCCCAGACGGGGCCGATCGAACGGTCGATCTGGGTCCGGACCCGCTCCGCGCGCTCGCCCGACCCGGCGAGCAGATCCCACACCCCCGCGCCGTAAGTCCGCTCCACCGAAGATCGCGTAGAGCGTCACCCCGACCCAGAGGATCGCCGCGCAGACGTCTGCGCTGCTCATGCGGATGCCCCCGACCGCTCGCCCGGTGGGGGCCCGTACGGGACCTGCCCCGGCTCCTCGGGCCGGCCCTCACGCCAGCGGCGGGAGAGTCCGCGCAGCACGGTGATCGCGATCACCGCCAGCGCGACGTAGAGGGCCAGCGTCACGCCGAACACCCACCAGATTCCCTGGGCCGGCGTCACCGCGTCGGCCGTGCGCATGTAGCCGTTCACGATCCATGGCTGGCGGCCGACCTCGGTGACGATCCAGCCGCACCAGAGCGCGACCACCGCCGCCACCCCGGCGATGGCGCTGATCCGCAGGAACCAGCGCGTGGCCGGCAGGTCGCGTCGCCGCCACCAGGAGATCGCGAACCAGACCGCGAGCAGGAAGAGTGCCGTGGCGATTCCCACCATCAGGTCGAAGGAGAGGTGCAGCATGGTCAGGGCGGGCGGCTGGTCGTTCTTCGGGATCTGGTTGAGACCGGTGACGTTGGTGTTCTTGCTGAACCCGACCAGGAACGAGTCGAGGCCCGGGATCCCGATCGCCACCCTTGACCTGGCCGTCGACGCAGCGGCCGCCCAGGTATTCGGTCTGGTCCGGCCCTCCCTTGTAGATGCACTCCATCGCCGCGAACTTGGCCGGCTGGTCGTCGGCGACCGAGCGAGCGGCAGTGTCACCGACGAAGAGCTGGATCGGCGTGGCGATCGCCGCCAAGGTGAACGGGATCACGAAGCCGAGCCGGTGGTAGCGGTCACGGCGGCCACGCAGCATCCCCACCGCATACACGGAGGCGATCAGAAAGCCGGTGACGATGTAGGCCGCCAGAAACATGTGGAAGAACTCGTAGCCGGTCGCCGGGTTGAAGAGCACTTCGAGGGGCCTGACGTGGGTGACATTGCCGGCGGAGTCGAGGTCGAATCCCTGGGGCTGGTTCATCCAGGCGTTCACGGCGATCACGGAGAAGGCGCCACCGGCCCCGGAGATCACGATCGGCACCGCGGCGAGCATGTGCGCTCGGGGCGAGAGCCGATCCCAGCCGTAGATGTAGATGGCGATGAAGATCGCCTCGAGGAAGAAGAAGATCCCCTCGATCGCGAAGCCGACTCCGAAGGCGTCACCGAAGCGGCCCGTGAACCGCGGCCACAGCAGGCCGAACTCGAAGGAGAGGACGGTGCCGGTCACCGCGCCGACGGCGAAGAGGACCGCGACAGCCTTCGACCAGTTGCGCGCCAGGCGAAGCGCCTCCGGGTCCTTCTTCCGATGGCCGTGCCACTCGGCGATCAGCATCGCGGCCGGGAAGGCGACGCCCAAGCAGGCGAGCACGATGTGGAAGCCGAGGGTGAACCCCATCTGGCTGCGAGCCGCCAGCAGGTTCGAGGAGGTGTCCGCGAGCACAGGCGTCAGGCTGAGCATCGGCGCTCCGCAGCATATGCATGGCCCGCGGCGGCGTGCCTGTTGCTCAGTGGGTTCCGCCCCGCGGCTCGAGCACCACCAGTGGGATAACGCGGTCGGTTCGCTCTTGGTAGTCCCGGTAGCCGCCGTAGAGATCGACGACCTCATCCCAGAGCCGATCCCGCTCCTTGCCCGCGGCGAGGCGGGCGTGCACGGCGCGGCGCTCCGAGCCGACCTGGATCGTCGTGTCCGGGTTCGCCATCAGGTTGTGGAACCAGGCTGGATTGCGCGGGTGGCCGCCCTTTGACGCGACGAGCACGACGTTCTCCCCGTCCTGGAGGTACGCGAGAGGGGTGGTGCGCACCTTTCCGGACTTGGCACCGACGTGGTCGAGCAGGAGCATCGGAGGCGCCCCGGGTACGTGGTGCCCGATCAGGCCACCCGTCGCGCGGTAGACCGCGGTGTGCCCGCCCACCAGGTGGCGGAGGACCGGCCAGCTCCGGTCGACCAGCGGATTCGACATCGCGGGGACTCTATGACTTGCTGGCGAGGTGGAACCGGTCGCAGAAGTCGCAGCGGTAGTAGGTCATGTCCAGCCGGGCGGCCTCGGCGCGGGCAACCGCCTCGCTCGCATAGCCGGTCTTCGGCTTCCCGTCCTTGTTGAAGTGGGTGCCCACGATCCTGCGCTCGGTCATAACCCGAGCCTAGAGGCTGCCCGGAGCCGTCCTGCGAGGGGAAGATGGGGGCCGACTAAGGGTGATTCCCGATAGACGATCGGTCCCCGGGCCGTCATGGTCGCTGCCATGAACGATCAACACGAAAACGACAAGACAGAAGAGAGAAAAGACAAAGAGGTCGGCCCCCGGCGTCCGCTGCTCCGGTCGCGAGACGATCGGAAGATCTGGGGCGTCGCGGGCGGTCTCGCCGAGCACGTCGGCTTCAACCCGACGCTGGTGCGAGTCTTCTTCGTCGTCACCAGCTTCTTCGGAGGCGCCGGCCTGCTCGCCTACCTGGTGCTGGCCGTTGCCCTCCCCGAGGACGATGGAACCGGCCACCCCGTGCCCGAGAGCATCTGGGCGCGACTCGGCAAGGTGGTCGCTGGTCTGCGTCCTGGTCGCGGTGGGGCTGTTCCTCGCCGCCGGCCTCGCGGTCGTCAGCGCCTGGGTCACGGCGACGGGCCACGGCACCGTCATCGCGATTGCGGTGATCGTGTTCGGCCTCGGGCTGGTGGCGGCGGCGTTCGCCGGAGACATCCGCCGGCGCATCGTTCCGCTGCTCGTGATCGCCGGCCTCGTGCTGGGGATCCCGGCGGGAGCGGTCGCCGCCGCCGACATCCACATCGACGAGTCCATCGGCCAGCGCACGTACACCCCGACGACGCAGGCCGACATCCCGGCCGACGGCTACAGGCTCGGTACCGGGCAGCTGGTCGTCGACCTCCGCAGCCTGCCCTGGGCGAAGGGCCAGACCATTCCGGTCTCGGCCCACCTCGGGATCGGGCAGATGATCGTCTCGGTACCGCCGAACGTCTGCATCGTCGGCGATCTGCACGGCAAGGCGGGCGAGCTGATCTCCGGCGGCCAGGTCGCTCACGGGGTCGACCCGGACATCGACCAGGGCTCAGCGCTCAGCGATGCGCCCATCCTGAAGCTGGATGCCGATATCCAGTTCGGGCAGATGCTCGCCACGGACGAGGCGCCGGATCAGATCGATACCCGTGGCGTCGACTACGACCATCACCAGCAGGAAGAGGACACCCAGAGGCAGGTCTGCGGGAGGTGATCCTCCGACGGTGAGGAGACCCGATTCGAGCGCGCTGGGGGCCGGGATCTCGATCCTGGCCCTCGGCGTCGTTCTGCTGCTCCAGGACCGGGGAGTGATCGACCTGCAGGCGGGTTGGCTGCTCGCCGCCATGACGGCGACCGTCGTGCTCGCGGTTGCCTCCAGGAGCCTCTCCGGGCCGGCGCCGGCGGAGGAGACGACTGCCCCAGAGCGCGAGGCCCTCAGGGTCTCCCGTGCGGGCTTCGCGGCCGCCGTGGTGCTCGGGGCCGCGCTCTTCTTCTTCTGGGCGACCGGGGTGCTCGAGTCCGCGGGCAGCGCCGCTCTCGCGGCCTTCGTCGTGACGATCGCGCTCGTGCTGATCTCGGCACCCCTCTGGTGGTCGATGGCGAGACGGCTGGCCGCGGAACGGGTCGCACGTGCCCGCTCTCAGGAGCGAGCCGAGGTGGCGGCTCACCTACACGACTCGGTCCTCCAGACGCTCGCGCTCGTGCAGAAGCGCGCCGACGAGCCCGAGGAGGTCGCCAAGCTCGCCCGCAGGCAGGAGCGCGAGCTGCGCTCCTGGCTCGCCGGTGAGGGTCCCGCGCGCCCGGGGGAGCGACTTGCCGACGCATTGAAGACCGTCGCTGTCGAGGTGGAGGAGCAGCATGGCGCCCAGGTGGAGGCGGTGGTGGTCGGGGACGCGCCCCTCGACGAGCGGCTCGAGGCGCTGGTCGCCTCCACGCGCGAGGCACTCACCAATGCGGCCAAGTTCGCCTCCGACGGCGGTCCCGTCCGGCTCTACGCCGAGATCGGTCCGGAACGGGTCAAGGTGTTCGTCGACGACCGCGGCCCCGGCTTCGACGCCGAGGCGGTCCCGGAGGACCGGCGCGGCATCCGCGAGTCGATAATCGGGCGTATGGAGCGGCACGGCGGACGCGCCGAGATCCGCACCGGTTCCGACCAGGGAACCGAGGTCGAGCTCACGCTCGACCGGGAGGACCGATGAGCGATACGCCGACGGTGGTGATCGTCGACGACCACCGCATCTTCCGGAGCGGCGTCCGTGCCGAGCTCGGTGAGGCCGTCGAGGTCCTCGGAGAGGCCGAGTCCGTCGAGGAGGCCGTGCGCGCGATCACGGGGTTCGAGCCCGATGTCGTGCTGCTAGATGTCCACATGCCCGGCGGTGGCGGAGTCGAGGTGATCGGGCAGGTCTCCAAAGCGCGGCCCCAGCAGCGGTTCCTGGCGCTCTCCGTCTCCGACGACCCGCGAGACGTGATCGCGATCGTCCGCGCCGGGGCTCGCGGCTACGTCACCAAGACGATCACCGGCGAGGAGCTCGCCGATGCGGTACGCCGGGTGCGCGACGGCGACGCCGTCTTCTCACCCCGCCTCGCCGGCTTCGTCCTCGACGCCTTCGCCGGCGACCTCCCCGCCGAGGAGGTCGACCCGGAGCTCGACCAGCTCACGGCCCGCGAGCGCGAGGTGCTGCGCTACATCGCCCGCGGCTACCTCTACAAGGAGATCGGGCTGCGCCTCCACATCTCCGTGAAGACGGTCGAGGCCCACGTCAGCTCGGTGCTCCGCAAGCTCCAGCTCTCCAACCGCCACGAGCTCAGCCGCTGGGCGGTCAGCCGACGCCTGGTGGACTGAGCCGAACCGTCAGGGCGACGCCGTCCAGGCGCGACAGATCTGCGCGACGTGACGATCGTCGGTGCCACAGCAGCCGCCCAGCACATTGAGCTCCGGGAGCTGGTTCCGCAGCCGCGCGTAGCGGCCGCCGAGGTCCTCGGGGTCGCCGTCGTCCAGCTCGGTTGCCTCATCGAGCTCCGCGTGGCTCTTGGTGGACGCATTCGCTCGGAGGCCCCGGATCCGAGTGGTCCACGATCCGCCAAGCACGGACTCGAAGTGCGTCGGGTGCGCGCAGTTGACCATGTAGTAGGCGGGTCCGCCGCCGGTCGCGGCATCGGTCTGCCCGATCGCCTCTGCGAGGGACTGCCCGCTCGGTAGGCGGCCGTCCGTCTCGAGCGTGAACGAGATCGCGGCCGGGATGCCGACCGCCTCGGCCGCGCGCGTGATCCCAATCGCCTCCTCCACGTAGGTCACGGTGAGCGCGGCCACCATGTCGGCCTCGGTGTCGGCGAAGGTTCCGATCTGCGTCGAGTGGTACTCGGCCGCCTCGTCGGCGGAGAGGATCTGCTTAGGGTCGTAACCGTCGTCCTGGGGTCCGATGCAGCCGCTGATCACGATCGGCGAGACGTCGGGCTCATAGCGGTCACGTAGCTCCGCCATCAGGGCGATCGCCTTCCGGTTCAGGGCATCAAGTTCCGCCTCGTCGTAGCCGATTTCCGCTCCCCACCGCGGACTGGCGCGCCAGGTGGGGCTCTCCAGCACGAAGCCGGCACCGTGCTCCTTGGCGAGCTCGAGGTAGGGAAGGAAGTAGCGCCGCAGCTCCTCGGCGCCCCTGTCGTCCTTGAGGAGGTCGAAGGCGGCGAACTCGGGCAGATCGAGCCCCCGATGGAAGATCAGTGTGGTCTCGATCCCACCATCGGTGAGGAAGAGATCGCCGGTCAGCTGAGGAAGGTCGTTGCGGTGCTCCATCTCCCCTGAGGCATTATTCATCCATGGCCCAAGCGCTGCTCGAGCGCCACCTGCTTCGCGCCCGCGACCTCGTCGACAGCCGCTACGGCGAGCCGCTCGACCTGCAGGCGTTGGCCGACGAGGCGCACGTCTCGCCTCGCCACTTCAGCCGCAGCTTCCGCCGGGTCTTCGGCGAGACGCCCTATCAGTACCTGCTCACCCGCCGGCTCGAACGCGCCCGACACCTGCTGCGCACCACCGAGATGCCCGTCGCGGAGATCTGCCTGGAAGTCGGATTCACGAGCGTCGGCTCGTTCACGACGACGTTCAGGCGGCACGTCGGCGTCTCGCCGACCACCTTTCGCAAGGCGTACGGCGGTCCGTCGGACGCCGACCGGATCCCGCTCTGCTTCGCGATGGCCTGGGCGCGGCGGGCGGGAGTTGGCGCGTTTCGAGAAGACAGCTCGTCACCGGCTGGCTAGGGTCGGCGTCGTAAGTCAGATCCGAGGGAAAGGAACGAAAACGATGATCGACGCGATCTCTCACGTCGGCGTTTGGGTAGACGACCAGGACGAGGCCAAGGCCTTCTACACCGAGAAGCTCGGCTTCGAGGTGCGTGAGGACGCCACGCTCGAAGAGTTCGGCGGCTACCGCTGGCTCACAGTCGGACCCCGCAACCAGCCCGACGTCAACATCATCCTCAGCGCGCCGGTCCCGCCGGCGATCGATCCCGAGAGCGCCAAGCAGATCATGGCTCTGGTCGCGAGCGGCGCGATGGGCCCGGGCATCTTCCGGACGGCGGACTGCCGCAAGACGGCCAAGGAGCTCAAGGAGCGAGGCGTCGAGTTCACCCAGGAGCCCGACGAGCGGTTCTACGGCGTCGATGCCGGCTTCCGCGACCCGTCGGGGAACGAGTGGCGGCTTGTGCAGCCGATCGAGTACGACCTCGAGACGGTCCAGGGCGCGCGGGCCAACGGCGGCTGATCGGCCATGTGCCTCGTCAGCCATCTGACCGCGCGGCGGGCCGCCGACCGGTTAGAGCAGCGGAAGGCCTTCTACGAGCGAATTGATCGCCGCGTCGGCGCCGGCCGCGATCAGCTCCTCGGCCGTGTACTCGCCGGTCGCCACGCCCACCACCCTGATCCCGGCGCCGTGACCGGCCTCGACGTCGCGCGGAGTATCGCCGCAGGAGAAGCAGCGGTCCCGGTCGAGCGTGTGGCCTGAGACGAGGTCGCCTCGCAGAAGCGCCTTCTTGGTGAGCACCACGCGGTCGGGCGAATCGGAACCGAAGCCGCCGAAGCAGAAGAACCGGTTGAGGTTGGCCCGGGCGAGCTTGATGTGGGCTGCCTCCTCGACGTTGCCGGTGGTCAGCCCGAGCATCAGGCCGTCGCCGATCAACCCCTGGATCAGCTCCACCACCCCGTCCTTGACGACGTAGCCCGGCGACTTGCGCACCTCCTCGGGCAGGTGGTCGAGGCGGCGCCGCATCAGTGCGTCAGCCTCCTCCTGGGTCGGCTCGCGTCCGATCGCCTGCTTGAAGACCACGCGCCCCACCTCGGGATCGGGGACCCCCTTGCCGGTGACGGCCGGGACGTCGACGTCCACGCCATGCAGCGCCTTGAAGGCGCGCTTCCAGGCCCGGTCGCTGGCGCCTCCGGTGCTGATCAGGGTGCCGTCGATGTCGAAGAGGACGGCCTGCGTGTTCATTCAGCCCGGAACTCGCGGTAGAGGCGGATCAGGTTGTTGGTGGAGCTGTCGTGGTCGAGCTCCGGAGCGGCCGGCGACTGCAGCTGGGGGATGATCTTCTGGGCGAGCACCTTGCCAAGCTCGACCCCCCACTGATCGAAGGAGTCGATCTCCCAGATCGCGCCCTGGGTGAAGACGCTGTGCTCATACAGCGCGACCAGCGAGCCGAGCGTGCGCGGCGAGAGGCGCTCGGCCAGGATCACGTTCGAGGGCCGGTTCCCCTCCATCACCCGGTGCGGGACGATCGGCTCGGGCGTGCCCTCCTCGCGAACCTCGTCTGCCGTCCTGCCGAAGGCGAGCGCCTCGGGCTGGGCGAAGACGTTCGACATCAGGATGTCGTGATGTTCGCCGAGCGGATTGAGCGACCTCATGAAGCCGATGAAGTCGCAGGGGATCAACTTCGTCCCCTGGTGGATCAGCTGGTAGAAGGAATGCTGGCCGTTGGTCCCCGGCTCGCCCCAGAAGATCGCGCCGGTCTCGTAGTCGACACGTGCGCCGTCGATGGTGACGTGCTTGCCGTTCGACTCCATGGTGAGCTGCTGGAGGTAGGCGGGGAATCGGTGGAGGTACTGGTCGTACGGCAACACCGCCACCGTCTGGGCTCCGAAGAAGTCGCCGTACCAGACGCAGAGCAGCCCGAGCAGCGATGGCAAGCTCTGCCCGATCGGGGTCTCCTTGAAGTGCTCGTCGACGGCATGGAACCCGGCAAGCATGTCGCGGAAGGCGTCGGGTCCGATCGCCACCATCGTCGAGAGGCCGATCGCGGAATCCATCGAGTAGCGGCCGCCGACCCAGTCCCAGAAGCCGAACATGTTGTCGGTGTCGATGCCGAACTCGGCGACACCCTCGGCGTTGGTCGAGACGGCGACGAAGTGCTTTGCGATCGCGTCCTGCGCGCCCAGGCTCGCGACAACCCATTCCCGCGCTGTGTGTGCGTTGGTCATCGTCTCCAGCGTGGTGAAGGTCTTGGAGGAGACGATGAAGAGCGTCTCCTCGGGATCGAGGTCCCGGGTCTTCTCGACGAAGTCGGTGCCGTCGACGTTGGAGATGAAGCGGAAGGTCATGTCCCGGCGCGAGTAGTGGCGAAGCGCCTCATAGGCCATCACCGGGCCGAGATCGGAGCCGCCGATGCCGATGTTGATCACGTTGCGGACCGGCTTGCCGGTGTGCCCGGTCCAATCCCCGGACCGAACTTCCTCGGAGAAGGCCGACATCCGGTCGAGGACCTCGTGGACCTCCTTGACGACGTCCACGCCGTCGACGATCAGCGAGCGATCCCTCGGCATCCGCAGCGCGACGTGCAGGACGGGGCGGTCCTCGGAGACATTGATGTGCTCGCCGCGAAACATCGCGTCGCGGCGTTCGGCGACGCCGCACTCCTCCGCGAGCTGGGTGAGCAGCTTCACCGTCTCGTCGGTGACCCTGTTCTTCGAGAAGTCGAGGAAGAGGCCGGCGCCCTCGGCGACCAGCCGCTCGCCCCGGCCTGGGTCCTCGGCGAACAGATCACGCAGGTGCCGCCGGCCGATCTCACCGTGGTGCTTCTCGAGAGCCTGCCACGCCGGGCGTTTCCGGAGCTGCGGTTCCGCGCTCACTCGCGCCAGCCTAACCGCGGGACCGACGGTCTAGGCGGCCAGGCGCTCTGACTCGGACTTGATCGTGTCGAGGAGGTCCGTCCAGGACTTGACGAAGGCCTCGGCGCCCTCCTTCTGGAGCCGCAGTGCGAGCTCGTCGGTGTCGATGCCGACGTCGCGGTGCGCCTGCATTACCTCCTCGGCGTCGCCGCCGTCCGCCGGGAGGGGCTCCCCGACCGTGCCGTGGTCGGCGAAGGCAAGCAGCGTCTTATCGGGCATCGTGTTGATCGTGTCCGGCGCGGCGAAGGCGTCGATGTAGAGCGTGTCCGACGCCTCGGGATCCTTGGTGCCGGTGCTCGCGAAGAGCAGCCGCTGCAGCCGAGCCCCCTTCTCCTCCAGTCCCTTCCACCGCTCCGACTCGAGCATCTCCCGCCAGTCCCGATAGGTCAGCTTGCCGACTGCGATCCCCAACGTGTTCTTCAGCTCGTCCGGGACCTGGTCGTGCACCGCGACGTCCCAGCGGCTGACGAACAGCGAGAGAACCGAGGGGACGTCCGGATCCATTCCCGCCTCAATTCGACGCTCGATCCCCTTCATGTAGGCATCGGCGGCCGCCATCGTCTGGTCGGTAGAGAAGAGCAGGGTGACGTTGATCGGCACGCCCGCAAAGATCGACTCCTCGATCGCCGGGAGCCCCTCGGGCGTTCCCGGGATCTTGATGAACACGTTGTCGGCGGCGCGGCTATGCAGGTCGGCGGCCTGCTGGATCGTCGTCTCTGTGTCATAGGCGAGCAGCGGGGAAACCTCGAGGCTGACGTAGCCGTCCATGCGGTCGGTCTCGCGGTGGATCGGCTCGAACAGCTTCGCCGCGCGGAGGAGGTCGGTCAGGGCCAGCTCGAAGAAGAGATCGTCGCCGTCGAGACCCTTCTCGCGGAGCTCGGCGATCTGCTCGTCGTAGGCGTCGCCGCTGCTGATCGCCTTGTCGAAGATCGTCGGATTCGAGGTCAGCCCAGTGACCGAGAGCTCGTCGATGTAGCGCTTGAGCGTCCCGTCGTCGAGCATCGTCCGGGTGATGTTGTCGAGCCAGAGGCTCTGGCCAAGATCGTGCAGTTGTTGGGTGGGCTTCATCGTCCAAGGACCTCCTTCGCTGTCTCGGCCACTCGGTCCGGAGTAAAGCCGAACTTGGTCTGTACGTCCTTCAGCGGGGCGGAGGAACCGAAGGTGTGCATCCCGATCTTCGCCCCTTCCGGGCCGACGAACCGCTCCCAGCCGAGCGTGGATGCCTCTTCGACCGAGACGCGTGCGGTGATCTCGGGCGGCATGACCTCGTCGCGGTAGGACTGCTCCTGCCGCTCGAAAATCTCCCAGCAGGGCAGGCTGACCACCCGCGAGCGCACTCCCTCGGAGATCAGCTTCTCGTGCGCGAGCACGGTGAGGGGAACCTCACTGCCCGTCGCGATCAGGATCACCTCGGGGTCGCCGCCCTCGGGGTCGGCGAGCACGTAGCCGCCCCTGCGCAGGCCCTCCGCCGAGGCATAGCGCGAACGGTCGATGATCGGCACGTTCTGCCGGCTGAGCACCAGTGCAACCGGCTGGTGGTGGCGGTCGAGAGCGGCGCGCCAGGCCTCCGACACCTCATTGGCATCGGCCGGCCGGATCACGTCCAACCCTGGGATCGCGCGCAGCCCGGCCAGGTGCTCCACCGGCTGGTGCGTCGGCCCGTCCTCGCCGAGCCCGATCGAGTCGTGGGTGAAGAGGTGGATCACCGGCAGCTCCATCAGCGCCGAGAGCCGGATCCCGGGCTTTGCGTAATCGGAGAAGGTCAGGTAGGTCGACCAGAGCGGACGCAGCTTGCTCAGGGAAAGCCCGTTGGAGAGCGTGGCGGAGCCGTGCTCGCGGATGCCGAGGTGCAGCTGCCGCCCAGTGCGGTTGTCGGGCTCAAAGGCCGCGGCGCCTTCCACGTCCTTGAGCCGAACGGAAGTGGAGTCCGTGAGGTCGGCCGACCCGGCGAACAGCCACGGGATCCTGCCGGCGACGGCGTTCTCGACCTGATTCGATGCCTTGCGAGTCGCCACCCCCTTCTCGTCCGGTTCGAAGGTCGGGATGTCGGCGTCCCATCCGTCGGGAAGCTCACGCCGCTGCATTTCGCCGATCTCGTGCGCCAGCGACTCATGCTCGCGGGTGTAGCTCTGGAGCAGGTCCTCCCATTCCTGGTGGAGCTGCGCGCCGCGCCTGCCGATGCCCTCGTCGAAGTGCTCGCGGACTCCATCCGGAACCAGGAACTGCGCGTCCTCGGGCCAGCCATACGTCCGCTTGGTCTCGCGGACCTCGTCCTCGCCCAGGGGCTCCCCGTGGATCTCGGCCGTGTCGACCTTGTGAGGGGAACCCCAGCCGATGTGGCTGTCGACGATGATCAGGGTGGGACGCTCCTGCTCCCTGCGGAAGACCTCGAAGGCGCGGCTGAGCAGATCGAGGTCGTTCGCATCACCGACCCGAGTGACGTTCCAGCCGTACCCGGCGAAGCGGGCGGCGACGTCGTCGGTGTAGGTGACCTCGGTGGGCCCGTCGATCGAGATGTGGTTGTTGTCGTAGACCCAGCAGAGGTTGTCCAGTTGCTGGTGGCCGGCCAGCGAGGCCGCCTCGTTCGAGACGCCCTCCTCCAGGTCGCCGTCGCCACAGAAGGTGTAGACGTCGAAGTCGAAGAGCTGGAAGTCCGAAGCGTTGTAGCGGGCGGCCAGCCACTTCGAGGCGACCGCCATGCCGACGCTGGTCGCGATGCCCTGACCGAGGGGTCCGGTGGTGGTCTCGACGCCGGAGGTCCAGCGGTACTCCGGGTGACCGGGACACTTGGAATCGAGCTGGCGGAACCGCTTGATGTCCTCGAGACTCACCGAGGGCTCCCCCACGACCTCGTAGTCGGGGTCGACGGCGCGCACGCCGGTCAGGTGGAGCATCGAATAGAGCAGCATCGACGCGTGGCCGTTGGAGAGGACGAAGCGGTCGCGGTTGGGCCAGATCGGCTGCTGCGGGTCGAAGCGCAGGAAGCGCTGCCAGAGCACGTAAGCGACGGGTGCCAGGGCCATCGGCGTACCCGGGTGCCCGGAGTTCGCCTTCTGGATCGCGTCGATCGACAGCGTCCGGATCGTGTTGATGCAGAGCTCATCGATGTCCGTGCGGCGCTCAGCTGCGACTGCCATCTCCACGATCCTACGACTAGTGTGCCCTCGGGTGACCGAGGTCAACCTCGATTCCGAGAAGAAGCTCGCCGCCGAGGCCGCCGCGGAGCTGGTCACCGACGGCATGCGAGTCGGCCTCGGCACCGGCTCGACTGTCGCCCACCTGCTGCCGGCGATTGCCGAGCGAGGCCTGAGCGACCTGCGATGCGTAGCCACCTCCGACGCGACGGAGGAGCAGGCGCGCGAGCTGGGAATCCCGGTGGAGGACTTCGATCGGCTCGACCACCTCGACATAGCGATCGACGGCGCAGACCAGATCGCACCGGATCACTGGCTGGTCAAGGGCGGCGGCGGCGCCCACACGCGTGAGAAGATCGTCGCGGCGAGCGCCGAGCACTTCGTCGTGATCGCCGACTCGTCCAAGACCGTGGAGCGGATCAAGCCGCCGATCCCGCTCGAGCTCTATCGCTTCGGCCTTCCCTCCACGCTCGCGCGCATCGCTTCGGAGCTGGGCGAGGTCGCGGTCCGCCCCGACTGCCCGCCCAGTCCCGACGACGGGGTGATCGCGGACTACCGCGGACCGGTCCACGAGCCAGGTGAGCTCGCCGCCCGCCTCGCGGTGACGCCTGGCGTGGTCGATCACGGGCTCTTCCCCGCCGGGATGGTCAGCGCCGTGCTGATCGGGCGCGGTGACACCGTCGAGCGTGCCTGAGCCGCGCGAAAAGCTCGAGACGCTGTGCCCAGTCTGACGACGGACGACGGCCGGGCCCTCGCCTGGCGCGAACTGGGATCCGGGCCACCGCTCCTGCTCCATCCCGGTGGCCCCGGATGCGCGTCGCCCTACTTCGGGGAATTGGAGGAGCTGGCGGCCGAGCGGACACTGCTGCTGCTCGACCCGCGGGGGACCGGCCACTCCGATCGGCCGGCCGAGCCTTCTGGATATGACCTCGAGGACTACGCGGCCGACATCGATGCCATCCGGTCGCACCTCGGCATCGATCGCCTCGACCTCGTCGGCCATTCGCACGGCGGATTCGTGGCGATCGCCTGGGCCGGCAACAACCCCGACCGTGTGAGGCGCCTGGTGCTCGCAAACACGACGCCGCGCTTCACCGATGAGATCCGGCAAGCGAGGGCCCTGCGCATCGAGTCGCATCGCGGCAAGCCGTATTTCGAGGACGCCCTCGAGGCCCTGGAGGCTCATCAGCAGGGGTACTACGCGAGCGACGAAGAGCTGGCGGATCTGTTCGTCCGAGACTGGCGGCTGCAGGTCGCCCCGGAGGTGGACTACACGCCGATCGGCGAAGGGCTGCGGCGGGCCGGCAACAACGCCGACGCCCTCCGCCACTTCAACGAGCGGGTCGCTGGGTCGATGGACCAGCGGGCACTGCTCGAGAGGATCGACGCCCCGACACTCGTGCTCGCGGCCGAGCTCGACCCGTTCGCCGCCGCGGCTCCCGAGACGGTGGATCGCCTACCCAGACCGACGCTCGTGGTCCTCTCGGGAGCCGACCACTTCACCTTTCTGGAGCAGGAAAACCGCGCGGCCTGGTGCCGCGCGGTTCTTGAATTCCTCGACTCTTGAGGCGGCCTAGAGGTTGATCGAGGCCATCCCGGCCTCGTCGTAGCGGTCACCCGAGACCTCGGGCAGCTCCGCCTCTATCCGGGCCAGGTCCTCTTCGGTGAGCTCAACCTCGGCGGCCTTGGCGTTCTCCTCCAGGTACTTGCGCCGCTTGGTGCCCGGGATCGGGACGATGTCCTCACCCTGAGCCAGCACCCAGGCCAGCGCCAGCTGGGCGAGGGTGATCTCCTTCTCCTTGGCGATCTCCTCGACCTTGGCGACGATCCGCATGTTTGCCTCCAAGTTGTCGCCCTGGAAGCGGGGCTGCCTCCGACGGAAGTCGTCCTCGGCGAGCTCCTCGGGGGACCTGAAGCGGCCGGAGAGGAATCCACGCCCGAGGGGCGAGTACGCGACGAAGCCGATTCCGAGCTCCCGACAGGTGGGAATGACCTCCGCCTCCGGCTGACGCGCGAACACCGAATACTCGGTCTGCACCGCCGTGATCGGGTGGACGGCGTGGGCGCGCCGGATGGTCTCCGGGGCCGCCTCGCTGAGGCCGAGGTGAAGGATCTTCCCCTCTTCGACCAGCTCAGCCATCGCGCCGACCGTCTCCTCGATCTCCACGTTCGGATCGACCCGATGCTGGTAGTAGAGGTCGATGTAGTCGGTGCCGAGCCGCTGGAGTGACCCATCGATCGAGCTCTTCACATGCTCAGCCGAGCCATCGAGGGGGCCGACGGTGGTCATGTCGCCGGGTTTGGCGTCATCCATGCGGCGAGCGAACTTCGTCGCGATCACGTATTGGGCGCGCTTGCCCTTGATGGCACGCCCTACCAGCTCCTCGTTGGTCAGCGGTCCGTAGAGCTGCGCGGTGTCGATGAAGTCGATACCGAGCTCGAGGGCGCGCTGGATCGTCGCGGTCGACTCCTGTTCGTCGGTCGTGCCGTAGAACGCGGACATACCCATGCAGCCGAGGCCGATCGCGGAGACGTCGAGAGATCCAAGGTTTCGATGCTTCATTTCTTGCCGATCCGTTCGCGGTAGAGGCGAGAGGACTCCACCGCCTCGATGACCGCTAGTGCCATCCCCACGAACTCAGAGTACGACTTAGAGCGCGCTCCAAGTCAAGGGCCGAGCTAGTAGTTCAGCTGCTCGTCCCAGTCGGGGCGTCCTTCCGGTATGAGGTCGAACAGGTTCCAGAGGGGCTCCAGGGTCCCCACGTGGCGGGGATCCTGGCCCGGGTCCCACTGCGCGTAGAAGAGCTCCGAGCCCCAGAAGTGGCGGATGGTCCCACCGTCGCGGTGGAAGACGTTCAGCATCGGGCGCTGCGCGCCCTCGGGGGTCTCGGCCCGGTAGTCCGGGTTGTACGAATTGCCCGCCGAGGAGAGCAACCGGAGCCGTCGCCAGCCCCGCTCCCTCGCCCAGGTGAGGATCCGGTCCAGCGGGGCCTTGGCGACGACGGCGAAGTTCACCTGCTGGCTGGCGTGCTCGACCATCCCATCGAGCTGGTCAAGGAGGCCGACGCAGGACGGGCAGGGCCCCTCGGCGAGAGGCAGCTTGGCGGTCTCCGTCTCCCTGACGGGCCCGGGCCGGTCGTCCTCCGGGTCTCGCGGAAACATGAAGCTGTAGATCGCGAGGGAGTCCTTGCCCGGGGCGAAGAGCTCGGAGAGGCGGACGTCGACCGGGTCGTCATCGGGTCCCTCGCCCTGGAAGATGTAGTCCTCGGGGACGTCACCGCCCGGCGGCAACTCGCGCCGCTCCGCCGCGACCGCCTCCATCTGGCGACGGAGCTCGATCTCGCTGGCGAGCAGCCGGTCGCGAGCAGTCCGGTACTCCTCCGACTCCCCCGGGAACTTGGCGCTCATCGACTCGGCCCACGCGCCCTCATGCCGCCAGTGCGCGCTCCATGTTGTCGAGACAGGCTTGCCAGCCGCTGTACTGCTGGTCGCGCCGCTCCTCGTGGGAGATGTTGCTGTTCACGAACCGCACGGTGGTGGCGCCGCCTTCCTCGGTGAACTCCAGCTCGATCATCTGCTGGTTCGAAGGATCGTCGTCGAAGGTCCAGGTGAAGGCGAGGCGATGAGGCCGCTCGATCAAGGTGTACTCGCCGCTCGCGCCGACCTCGGTGCCGTCGGGAGCGCGCATCACGACGCTCACCGTCCCTCCAACGCGGAGGTCCACCTCGGCGCTCGGCGCCCCCCAGTCCCGGCCCGGTTTGAACCAGCGCCGGATGACCTCTGCGCTCGTCCAGGCGTCGAACACGTCATCGGCCGGAGCGTCGAAGGTCCTCTCGATCCGCACCACCTGTGCCGAGTCCTCCGTCACCCTCGCTCCTTTCGCTCATCGAGGTACTCGCCGACGACGTCGAAGAGCCGCTCCCAGCGCTCGCGCTGACTTTCTATCCAATCCGAGGTCTCGGCAAGCGTCTCGGGTCGCAGGGCGAGCCGGTGCGTCCGCCCGTCGATCACCCGCGTCACCACGCCGGCTTCCTCGAGCATCTTCAGGTGCCGTGAGATTGTCGGCTTCGAGACGCCCAGGTCGCGCCCGGCCTCCCCGACCGTCGTTGCCCCGCCCGTGAGCCGTTCGACGATCTCCCGCCGGAGCGGATGCGCCAGTGCCTTGAAAGCATCGTTAGCCATTGTGCTAACTATATATTCTGCAATGACGTCGACCTGAACTAGAGGAGGGACGCAATGCCCGAGCACACAGTCGGAACCCAGGAGGAATGGCAAGCGCAGCGTGAGAAGCTGCTGGCGGAGGAGAAGGATCTCACCCACAAGGGCGACGAGCTCACCAAGAAGCGCCAGGAGCTCCCCTGGGTGCCCGTCGAGAAGGACTACAGCTTCGAGACCACCGAGGGAACGAAGTCACTGTCGGAGCTGTTCGATGGGCGCTCGCAGCTGATGATCTACCACTTCATGTTCGGCCCGCCCTACGAGGCGGGCTGCACCGTCTGCTCGTCGATCGCGGACAACTTCAACGCAAACGCCCCGCACCTGAAGGCCGGCGACGTGAACGTGCTGCTCGTCTCGCGCGCGCCGGTCGACCGGCTCCAGGCCTACAAGGAGCGGATGGGCTGGGACAACCTGGACTGGGTCTCAACCGGTGATGAGTTCAACCGCGAGCTCGGCTTTCTTCACACGGAGGAGGAGCTGAAGCCGTTCCTGGAAAGCGGCGAGATCCCAGTGACCGTCGAGACAATGGCAGAGCGTTCCGGCACCGATGTGAAGGGATACGTCACCGAGGGCCCCGGCATGAGCGTGTATGCGCTCGACGACGGGACCGTCTACCGGACCTACGTGACGACCGCGCGCGGTCTCGAGGGGCCCGCGATGGCGTACTACACCCTTCTCGACCGGACCCCGAGAGGCCGCCACGAGGGCGCCGACGAGCCCATCTGGATTCGCCGGCACGACGAGTACGAGGCTGCCTAGGCCTCCGGCGCGGCGGCTCGGTCGGCGAGGATCAGCGAGTCCCCGCCGGGCTCCACTCGGCCCGCCGGAATCGAGGGATCACGTGCCAGCAGCTTGCTGAGCGCGTCCCGCTTCTCCTCGCCGGTGACCACCCAGAGCAGCCGGCGGACCCGGTTCAGCTCCGGGTAGGTCAGCGTCATCCGGCGCGACCCCTCGTACTCCCCGGCGGTCACCGCGACCCGCCGGTCGGTCACCTCGAGCACCGGATCCCCCGGGACGAGGGAGGCCGTGTGGCCATCGGGGCCGAGCCCCAGGTGCGCCAGGTCGAGGGCGTCGGGAAGCAAGTCCGCATAGCGGTCGGCGGCCGCGTCAAGGTCATCGTCGGTGACCGGCATCGGGCGAATGCTTCCCTGGGTGCCGATCGAGAGGCTCTGCACCAGGTGCGTGAGGTTGCGCTCGGCGGAGCCCGCCGGCGCCACGCGCTCGTCCACCTGGAAAATCTCGGTCTTGGTCCAGTCGAGCTGGTGGTCCTCGATCTGGGAGAACATCGGCCACGGATCGCGGCCACCGCTCACCCCGAGCGCGCAGCGGCCGCGCTCGGAGACGGCCGCCCTGGCGCCCTCGACGATCACCTCGGCGCCGCGCTTGTGGACGGCCTCGGGATCGTCGAGGACCTCGAGCCTGTGCTCGGTCACTCCTTTTTCTCCGCGTGGCCGCCGAACTGGAAACGCAGCGCAGAGAGCACGCGGTTTGCGAAGTCGTCGAGGTCGCGGGAGGCGAAGCGCTCGTAAAGGGCGGTGGTGAGCACTCCGGCCGGTACGCCCTCCTCGATCGCCGCGATCGAGGTCCAGCGTCCCTCGCCGGAGTCGGAGACCCGGCCCTCGAAATCGGAGAGGTCGCCGGACTTCTGTAGCGACGCGGCGGTCAGGTCGAGTAGCCATGAGCCGATCACGCTGCCGCGCCGCCAGACCTCGGCGATCTCCGGGATGTCGAGGTCGTACTGGTAGTACTCGGGATGCTCGAGTGGGGCGGTCTCCGCATCGGCTTCCCGGTCCACCTTGCCGGCGTTGGCGTTCTTGAGGATGTTGAGCCCCTCGGCGTAGGCGGCCATGACGCCGTACTCGATCCCGTTATGGACCATCTTCACGAAGTGGCCCGCTCCGCTCGGGCCGCAGTGCAAATAGCCGTTCTCGGCGGTGCTAAGTTCGCCGCTGCGACCCGGGGTCCGTTGCGCGGCGTCGACTCCCGGGGCGGCCGAGGCGAAGATCGGGTCGAGGCGCTCGACCGCGGCATCCGGCCCGCCGATCATCAGGCAGTAGCCGCGCCTGAGCCCGAAGACGCCGCCGCTGGTGCCGCAGTCGATGTAGTCGATGCCGCGCTCGGCAAGCTCGGCCGCGCGGCGGATGTCGTCGCGGTAGTAGGAGTTGCCGCCGTCGATGATCGCGTCGCCCGACTCGAGCACGTCGGCGACGTCGTGGACCACCTGCTCGGTGACCTGGCCGGCCGGCACCATCACCCAAACCGCCCGCGGAGCATCAAGCTTCTCCGTCAGCTCCTGCAGCGAGAAGGTCGGGACCGCACCCTCGCCGGCCAGCTGGTTGGTCGGCTCCGGGGTGCGGTTATAGACGACACAGTCGTGGCCGTCCCGCATCAGCCGCCGGACGATGTTCGCTCCCATCCTGCCGAGGCCGACCATTCCCAGCTGCGCCATGGTGGCCATCCTATGCCGGTCCGCTAGGTTGCGGTCGTGGCCCAGACGAATTCAGGCCCGCCGGCCGGCACACACGGCGATGCCCTGGTGATTTTCGGGATCACCGGCGACCTGGCGAAGAAGATGACGTTGAAGGCCCTGTACGACCTGTGCGAGAACGGCACGCTCAAGGTGCCCGTGATCGGCGTCGGGCGCACCGATTGGAGCGACGACGACCTGCGGCAGCACGCGCGCGAGGTCATCGAGGCGCGGATCGAGGCGAGACAGCAGGGCGGGATCGACGAGGACGCATTCAAGAAGTTCGCCGACTGTCTGAGTTACGTGCAGGGGGACTACATGGACAAGGCCACCTACGAGCGGCTGAAGAAGGCGCTCTCCCCGGCGAAGCACCCGGTCTTTTACCTTGAGATCCCGCCCTCGCTCTTCGCCGGAGTGATCCAGGGCCTCGGCAGCGCAGGTCTGACGAAGGGCGCCCGGGTGGTGATCGAGAAACCGTTCGGACACGACCTCCAGTCTGCGATCGAACTCAACGACCAGATCCACCAGGTCCTTGACGAGGATCAGATCTACCGAATCGACCACTTCCTCGGCAAAGAGCCGGTGCAGGACATCACCTACCTGCGCTTCGCCAACTCCGTATTCGAGCCGATCTGGAACCGCCGCTACGTCGAGTCGGTCCAGATCACGATGGCGGAGGACTTCGGAGTCGACGACCGCGGCAGCTTCTACGACTCCGTCGGCGCCCTGCGCGACGTCGTCCAAAACCACATCCTGCAGACGCTCGCGCTGGTCGCCATGGAGCCTCCCTCGGGGGGCGCCAACACCGATGCGATCCGCGACGCGAAGCTCGACCTGTTCAGGGCGATCCTCGACGCGAACCCGAGTCGCTACGTGCGCGGCCAGTACGAGGGCTACCGCGAGATCGAGGGGGTGGATCCAAACTCCACCACGGAGACGTTCGCGGCCCTCCGGCTGGACATTCAGAACTGGCGCTGGTTCGGGGTCCCATTCTTCATCCGCGCCGGCAAGCAGCTGGCGGAGAAGGTCACCGAGGTGCGCGTGGTCCTCCAGAGCCCTCCGCAAATCGGGATCGGCGGGGGCCCGATCCCAAAGACCGACGAGATCGTCCTCCGCATCGATCCCGACCCCGGGGCCTTCTTTCTGCTCGAGGCCAAACAGCCGGGGCAGGACGCGCTGCGGAGGGTGCACCTCGACCTGCTCTTCAAGGAGCAGTTCGGCGACCAGCCCGGGCCCTATGAGCGGCTTCTCGCCGACGCGCTCGCCGGCAACCAGCAGCGCTTCGCCCGCGAGGACATGGTGCTGCAGACGTGGAGGATTGTGCAGCCACTGCTCGACAACCCCTGCCAGCTCGAGTTTTACCGGCGAGGGACCTGGGGCCCGGAGGGAGCCTCGAACCTGCTGCATGGGTACGGGGGCTGGCGCAGGCCCTGGCTGCCGGATGATGCGAGGGTGCGCCGAGGAGGCAAGGCCGAGGCGAAACCCGCTTGATAGTCGGGCGGTCGGCGCGGGTTGACGGCGGTCGTCGGCTAGGGTGATGCGAGGGCGCTCCGCCGGCGGAGCCGAGGAGCGACCCATTCCGTTCATGTCAGAGGCCACCCTCCACACCAGCGCCGGCCCAATCACCGTCAGCTTCTTCGACGAGGACGCACCGAAGACCGTCGAGAACTTCCGCAAGCTGGCGGGCGACGGCTTCTACGACGGCCTGATCTTCCACCGCGTGATCAAGGACTTCATGATCCAGGGCGGCGATCCCGAGGGGACCGGAACGGGCGGCCCTGGCTACACGTTCGACGACGAGATCAACGACCACAAGGTCGTCCGCGGCGCGCTCGCGATGGCGAACGCCGGGCCCAACACAAACGGCTCACAGTTCTTCATCGTCACCACCGACGCCGCGCCCTGGCTCGATGGCAAGCACACCGTCTTCGGTGAGGTCACGGACGGAATGGATTTGGTCGACGCGATCGAGGGAACCGAGACCGGTCCCGGCGACCGCCCCACCGAGCCACAGGTGATCGAGCGCGTCGAGCTGGGCGATTAGGCGAGGGCACCCGGGGGAGCCAGCTGACAGTGGGCGACCAGCGGACGATCGTGATCACCGGGGCGACTGACGGTCTCGGCAAGGGACTCGCAAGCGAGCTGGCACCGAGCGGCGCGCGCCTGATCCTCCACGGACGAAATGAGGAGAAGGGAGGGGAGCTGATAGAGGAGCTGCGCCAGCATAAAACGGGTCGCGCTGGCGCGCGCCCTCGCATCAACGGCGAGCTGGAGTGGCGGGGGGCAGATCTCTCCTCGCTGGACGAGGTCCGACAGCTCGCTGACTCCCTGCTCGAGGAGGACGGCATCGACGTGCTCGTCAACAATGCCGGGATCGGCACCGCGGGCGGGCGTGAGGAGAGCGCCGACGGCTACGAGCTGACCTTCGCGGTCAACTACCTCGCACCCTTCCTGCTCGCCCGCCGTCTGCTGCCGTTGATCGAGCGCTCGGCCCCATCGCGGATCGTCAACGTGACCTCGGCCGGCCAGGCTCCGATCGACTTCGACGACGTGATGCTCGAGCAGACCTACAGCGGCGTCCAGGCATACGGCCAGAGCAAGCTCGCCCTGGTGATGCTCACCTTCGACCTGGCCGAGGAGCTCGAGGGCAGCGGCGTCACGGCCAACTGCCTGCACCCTGGGACGTACATGCCGACCAACATGGTCCAAAGGGCCGGGATCGAGCCGGTGACCCCGTTGGAGGACGGCATTGCAGCGACCATGCGGCTGATCTCCTCCCCCGAGGTGGAGGGGGTCAACGGTCACTACTTCGACGGGACGAGCGAGTCGGCGCCGCTTCCCCAGGCCGAGGACCCGGACGCCAGGCGGCAGCTGCGCGAGCTCTCCGCCGAGCTCACCGGGATCCAGGCCGCGGCCTAGAGGGGCTACATGGGTCTGGGCGACAAGCTGCGCGGGCTGATCGGCATGGGCACGGGCCCACTCCATCCCGACGGCCTGGCGGAGCTCCACGTCGGCGACACGAGCTACGACGACTGGGACGTCGTGCGAGATTTCGAGGACCTGGAGACGGCCCGCGCCTGGCGCCAGCAGCTCACCGACGCGGGCCTCGATGCGGTGATCACCTCGGATCATCCGGTCGACGAATTCGGCCGCGGCGACATCGCCCTTCGCGTACCGCCGGGCCGCTGGAGCGAAGCGAACGAGCTGCTCGACGAGCCGGTCTAGGGGAACGCCGGAAGTAGCGCTCGCCCGCTAAACGAGGTCCTTGTCGAGCTCCGGGTCGGCGTAGCAGACGACCGTGTGTGCCCGGCGGTCGGGCCAGCCGCGGCGCTCGCGGTCGAAGAGGATGCCCCAGAAGCCGAGCAGCACGGGGAGAGCCGAGATCGGCAGCCAGATCACGCGCCGCAATGCCTGGCCCGG
The DNA here is from genome assembly GCA_963695675.1 of uncultured Solirubrobacterales bacterium. Lineage (GTDB taxonomy): Bacteria > Actinomycetota > Thermoleophilia > Solirubrobacterales > 70-9 > DASUPK01. The sequence goes on along the minus strand of CAVOGY010000002.1, from coordinate 214,318 downwards.
CCTGACGGGCTGCCCGTCCTCGGAGAGCATCCGGATGGCGACGAATGACATCCCGGGCGTCCGCCCGGCGCCGGACCAGAAGATCACGAGATAGGTGACGGCGATCAGCGACCAGGCGACGAAGCCGAGCGCGAGCACGAAGGTCCCGGCGTGCTGATCCCCCGACCGGAAGATCGAGATCAGGAACGCGATCGCCGCCGTGATCACTAGGAGGGAGCCATAGACGACGCCGGCATCGATGCCGAGCGCGAGCAGCCTGCTGAAGGCGCCGGCGTAGATCGGGCGGCGCTCCCGCACCGGCCGGCGGAGCACGCGTCGGGCCACCCGCTCGAGGACGGTGTCGATTCGTCTGGCCGCGCTCCTCACCCCTCGCCGGAGATCTTCGACCACGCCAATCCCCTGTTTGGCGATCGCCTCACGGATCTCGGGCGCATCGGCGACGCGCTCGACGAGCTTCTGCGCCTCGTCGCTCTCCAGAACCGTGTCCCAGACGCGCTTGCTGGTCTCGTTGTCAAGCAGCCTCTCGGTCGCCCGGGCGGCCGTCTCGCTGTCCAGGGCGCTGTCGACACCCCGCTCGATCGCCCGATCGAAACCAAGCCGCCTCGCGACCCCTCGGGCGCCGTGCCATCCGGCGCGCGCCACCGGCGCGAAGGCGCGCCCGGTCGATTCCAACAGGGAGCCGAGGGTGCCGTTGCGGCTGGATCGGGCTGAGGCTTCTGGCTGCGCTCGCTCCGGCTCGGAGCTACTTATCGGAGAGGGTTCCTCGTCCACTCGTCCTCCTGGAAGAGCCTAGCCGGGGCGCGCTGATGCGGAGGGAAGGCGCACCCAGTCGAGTCGGCCGAGGACCTACACCTAGGCAGGAAGCCAGGTGAAGCGGATGCTCTGGCCGCCCTGGGTGCAGCTGACGAAGCGCGCGTCGGAGTGGACGTCGCGCTTCGCCGTGCAGCTGAAGCCCTCGACCGAGCAGGTGCGGTGGTACCCCGCGTCGACGTTCGGGTTGTCGACGGTGTTGCAGTCCTTGCCGTTCTGATCCCAGGCCGTCGCCACTGCGACCGCCGCCGAACAGTCGAGCCCCGTGAACTTGAAGTCCTGGTAGGCGTCCGGGATCGTGCACGGGGCCGAGCCGCCGGTGCTGGTCGTCGTCGGCGGTGCTTTCTTCTTGCCGCTGGTCGTCGTGGTGGCCTTCGTCGTGGTTGTCGCGATCGGCGAGGTGATCGGCGGGATCGACGCCTGGGCGGCAGTGCTGCTCTGGACGGCAGTGCCGCTGCTCTCCCCGCTCGAGTCCGAACCGCAACCGCCGAGAACGGCGAGCAGCGCCGCCGCGCCCAGCATCAAGAGAAGGGATCGCCCTACCCCCATCGGCCCGGGAATGTAGCTAGATCGCCGACAGCTGCTCAGAAAGGCGCTTCATGCCCTTGCCATTCACGCGGCGCACATAGGCGCGCTGCACGGGCCCCATCAGCCGCTCGCCGGTCGGAAGCTCGACGAACTCGAGCTCGAAGGTTATCCGGGTTCCGCCGCCTTGCAGGCCCTCCAGGTGGTAGGTCCCCCGTGTGCGGCGCTTGGCGCTCGGACCGCCGACGGTCTCCTCAACCAGCCTGCGGCCGGCGTCGGCCTCGACGATCTCGACGTCGGTCCAGTCCTTCTCAGCCGTGGCCTTCACCCGGACGTTGGCCTTCGCTCCCACGCCCCGTCTCGGCCCCGAGAGTTCCCAGTCGACCATGAAATGGTCCATGAAGCGCTCGTGGTTGCCGAGCACCTCGAGGAAGTCGTAGACATGCTGGGGCGGATTGGGCACCTCGACCGAAACGGTGACCGGCTTCACGGCTAGGGCAGCGGCTCGAGGCCCTCGTCGAGCTCGACCCCGAAGCTGTTCAGCGCGAACGCGAGCATGTGGTAATGGCCCACGACCATGGTCGCCTCGATCAGTTGCTCGGCGTCATAGGCCTCGGCGAGCGCCCCCCATGTGGGGTCGGAGATTCGCGAATCCTGATGAAGCTCGTCGGCGGCGCGCACCAGAGCCGCGTCGTGCGTGCTCCAGCCGTCGGCGTCCGGCCCCTCGAGGACGCGACCGATCGTCTGGCGGTCGATGCCGCCGTCGAGCGAGATCCGCACGTGCTGGCCCCATTCGTACGAGGAGTCGCAGAGGACGGCCGTGCGCAGGATGAGCAGCTCGCGGTCGCGGCCGGGGAGCCTACCCGCCGTCAGCAGAAAGCCGCCGAACGGCAGCCAGGCGCGGAAGAGGTCGGGATGCTTCGCGAAGGTCGGGAAGATGTTGTTCTCGCCCAGCCGCTGGTCGGTTCCTGGCGGGGTCGCCTCCAGGATCCGCTCGAGGTCGCCCTTCCACTCCGAGGGAGGTAGCGGCGGAATCCGCGGGTCCGGGCTCATCGCCGGGCGACCTTAACGACTCGGCGACAAGGGACGACTCGGCGCGGTCGCGCTGCCCGACATCCTCCGATGCGCGTCTCGCGTTAGCGTCCGCGGCGTGCCACGCCCCCTGCTCGCGGTCGATGCCCCCTCGATGCTCTTTCGGGCGTTCTACGCCCTGCCAAAGTCGATCAAGGGACCGGCCGGCAATCCGGTCAACGCGCTGCTCGGCACCGCCAACCTGATCCTCCGCGAGGTCGAGACACACGACCCGCGGGCCGTGGTGCTCTGCTTCGGCCCCGATGCCGCCGCGTACCGACTGGAGCTCTTCCCGGCCTACCACGCCGACCGTGAGGCGGCCTTCCCGGACGAGCTGCGCCCGCAGTGGGAGGACTCCGCCGACTTCTTCGGGGCCTTCGGCTGGAAGATCGCGACGAGCGAGACCCTCGAGGCAGACGACCTGCTCGGTTCCCTGGCCGAGAAGGAGCGGAAGGCAGGCGGCCGGAGCCTGCTGATGACCGGCGATCGCGACATGTTCCAGTGCGCGAGCGGCTCCACCAAGGTCCTCTACGTCAGCACCGGCACGCAGGGCGGGCAGCCGATGGGCCCGGCGGAGGTGAAGGAGCGCTACGGGATCCCACCCAAGCTCGTCCCCGACCTGATCGCGCTCCGCGGCGATCCTTCGGACGGCATTCCCGGAGCCAAGGGCGTCGGCGAGAAGACGGCCGTGGAGCTGCTCCGCAAGCACGGATCCCTCGAGAAGGTTCTCGACACCGCCATCAGGGAGACACGGCCGGCGCTCCGCATGGCGCTTGTCGGCGACCGGGACCAGCTGCGCGCCTTCAAGGACGTCGCCACACTGCGAACCGCGAAGGTCAGCCGCCCCCGGGACAAGCGCACCGATTACCGAGGCGCTGCCAAAGCGGCTCGCGAGCGCGGCATGAACCGGCTCGCCGAGCGGCTGCTGGATAAGGCGCGGTCCTAGATACGAGAAGCGCCCCGCCGGAGCGGGGCGCTACAGGTGCTGCAGGGAGGAGAGGTACTTATATGTTTGGGTCGGACTGAGGGGCCGCTGGGTATCACCTAGAACGCGGCCGATACTGCGCCGACCTGATTCGAGAGTAGGTCGCGGCCCGCAAACGGCAAGGGAATCGCCGGGATTTGTGGGCAGCACTCGGTTATGGCACTCATAACCGCTGGTTATGAGTGACTCAGGACCTGCGGCGCCGGATGAAGTCCACGAAGTCGCGATCCTGGCGTGCGAGCGAAGCGAGCGAGCGGCAGATGACGACGAACCCCCGCGGAAAACTCAACCCCGTAATGGGCCGGCGGTAGAGGCGATCCCGAGCCTCGTCCAGTGAGAGCGCCGAGAGCAGGACCGGGGCCGAGCGCTGGAGCGCCTCGCGCTTCGCCACCGCCGTGCTCGCGGCCTCGATCAGCGGCTCGGCGAGTGAGAGGCCACGCTCAGCCAGCTCAGCCTCGACGCAGAGGCGGACGTGGGCATCGCGGTCCCGCATGACCATCGGGGTGGCGAGAAAGCGCTCCTGGGGCACCTGCCTACGCCGGTACCAGTCGTGATCCTGCGGGACCGCCAGCACCACCTCGTCCTCGAGCAACTCGAGCTCCTCCAACTCATCGACTCCGTCCTGTCGACCGTGCGGCCCGGCCGCGGCGATGCCGATCGATGCCCGGCCTTCCGCCACCATCCGGCGCACCGCATTGGAGTTGGCGATCGTGAGCTGGACCGATGGGCGCCGGCCGTCGGCCTGGTAGGCGACGAGCTCGGGCGGGAGGAAGAACTCAGCGATTGTGTGGCTCACGGCGAGCTCGATCGGCGCCTTCTCACTCGGGGCCGATTCGAGCAGCGATTCCACGACGTCCGCCTGCTGAAGCAGGCGGCGGGCCTCCGGGTAGAGGCGGCGGCCCGCGGCCGTCGGCACCACGCCCCGCCGCGAGCGCTCGAGCAGCTTCGTGCCAGCCGCGGCCTCGAGCGACCGCAATCGCTTCGAGAGCGCCGGCTGGCTGATCCTCAGGGAGACCGCGGCGCGGCCCAGGGTCCCCAGATCGACCGCGGCGCAGAAGGCTCGCAGTTCGGCGATCTCGGGACCGCGAATCGTTCGTTTGGCCTGTTTCGGCTGACCTACACGCTCGGTTGCCACACCATAATCGTGGCGTATCGTCGTCAAGGGCCCGAGTCGTTAGGAAGAGGCCGGCGCCGGGTAGCCATCTGTCGTCTCGTACCACCTGCAAGGAGGAGTGATGGCCACTCGAGAGCGTCGCGGTGGATTCGGCGGGATCTCCCTTGGTGGGATCCTCGTCATCCTCGGGATCGTCCTGATGATCGTCTGGAGCTTCTGGGTCGGTCTGATCGTGCTGCTGATCGGGCTCATAGCGTTCGGCGGATTCGCCCGCGGCAGGTGGTACTGAGGCAAGTGGTACTCGGGGAGGGGGCACGAGGACGCGCCTCCGCCCTTACCTCTGTGGGCTATCGGCCGCACCGTGTTCAGCCCCACCAGCCCGAATGGGAAAGGCCGCCCTTCGCTCACAGGCAGGTCGGCTGAGAGGAGGGGCTGAGCTTGCTCACGCCCTCCGCGGTGATCCGATAGCCAAGCGGCTGTGCGACTGGCGGGATCTGCGCCGGCTGGCCATCGACTGTCATCTCGACGGAGCCGTTTCCGAACGTCACCTCGAACGCTGAGCCACTGAAAGGCCCGCGCCCCTGGTCGGCGGTCAGGGTCTCGCCGTTCACCAAGGCCCGGCCCCTGTCGTCGACGAGGCAGACCCAGACGTCCGCGGTCGAGCGAAGCTCGAGAGAGACCTCGCCTGACGTCGGCTGAGTCGTGGTGGTCGCTGCCGTGGCGCCGGTCGACTTTCCTCCACGGTCCTTGTGGCCACCGCCACCGCCGTTGCTCGATCCGCCAATGGATCCGACGATCACCAGCGCCAGGACCCCCACCACGACGACTCCGGCCAGCACCGTCGCGGCGTGCCTGAGGTTGATCGAGGGCCTGCTCGGGCGACTCTGCCGGAGGACACCTGGGTGGATGACGGTTTGCGGGATCGGCTCGTGGCGGTCCGCCCCCTCGACGGTCTTCCCGTACTGATCCAGCAGGGCCTTCTCATCGAGACCGAGGAACCGGGCATAGATCGAGAGGAAACCCCGGGCATAGGCAGGCGCCGGCAGCGCCTCCCACCGATCCTCCTCCATTGCCTGGAGGAACTTGACGCGGATCTTGGTGACCCGCTCAACCTCGCTCAGCTCGATCCCGCGTTCGGTGCGGGCCTCGCGCAGTATCTGGCCCACCTGCGGTGCCATATCGAACTCCAATTGTCCTTCACCCGGCGGAGGATGTTCAGCTAGATCGCGAGTCGGCCAGCGCTTCCACCGCCTCGTGGAACGCCGCCGTGTGCCGGTCGACGTCGTCGCTGCTCGTCGCCGGGCACATCAGAGCCATGTTGTGGAACGGAGTCAGCAGGATGCCGCGGTTGAGCGCATGCAGATGCATGTAGCGCCCCAGCATCGCGTCGTCGGCCGCCACCGCCTCGGATCCGTTGCGCGGCGGCGTCGGCTGGAAGTGGTACTCGACTCGGCAGCCAAGCCGGACGGAATTCCAGGGCATGCCGTGCGCGGCGATCACGTCGTTCACGCCGGCTTCGAAGCGCTTCGCCATCTCGATCATGTGGCTGAACGCCGCGTCGGTGAGCACCTCCTGGAGGGTCGCACGCGTTGCAGCCAGCGACAGCGCGTTACCCGCCAGCGTGCCGCCGATGCCGCCGACATCGGACGTCTCCAGCATCCTGTGGTGGGCGCTGACCCGCTCGGCCACCTCCTCGGTCATCCCATAGGCGGCGGCGGGAATGCCGGCGGCGATCGCCTTGCCGATCGTGAGCAGGTCGGGTTCCAGCCCCGCGGCCGCCGTGTAGCCACCAGGCCCGGCGCAGAAGGTGTGCGTCTCGTCGATCACCAGCAGGGTTCCGTACTCCCTCGTGAGCTGGCGAAGCGCCTCGTGGTAACCGGGATCGGGAAGCACGATGCCGGCGTTGGTCATCGCGGGCTCCGCCAACACGCAGGCAACGTCGCCGGGCTCGAGGGCGCGCTCGAGGGCGGCAATGTCGTTCCACTCGATTGCCCGCGTCGTCAACGCCAGGTCAACGGGCGGACCGATGTTGTCGGGCCGTGAGCGAGTCTCGCCCTCGACCTCGATCGCGAAGCTCTCGTCGACGGTGCCGTGGTAGCACCGGGCATAGACCAGGACCCTCGGCCGGTCGGTGATTGCCCTCGCGAGGCGCAGAGCGAAGCGATTGGCGTCGGTCGCCGTCAGGGCGAATTGCCAGCGCGGCAGGCCGAAGCGCCGCCCAAGTTCCTCCCCCACCCAGCTTGCGTCCTCGGTCGGAAGCATCAGCGTGATCCCGCGAGCCGCCCGTTCCGCCACCACGGCTGCGGTGGCCGGCGGTGAGTGGCCCGTCATCGCCCCGGTGTCGCCGAGGCAGAGGTCGACGTAGTCGTTGCCGTCCACGTCGGTGAAGCGGGCCCCCGCAGCGCTTGCGGCGAACACGGGAAAGGGACTCGCCCACTCCGTCATCCACGGCATCGGCACGCCCGCGAGCAGCGCTCTCCGGCCGCGCTCGAAGAGCTCTCGCGAGCCGGGGTGCCCCTCGACGAAGCGCCGCTTCTCCTCCTCGAGGAGGACGGCGAGCCGGTCGCGGTCGAGCGGGCTTTCAGTCGCCGGCGGCATCGGCGCCTAACCGCCAGCGCTCAGGGCGCCGCCCTCCACCTAGCCCTCCACTCCGGCGGCTCCCAGCCCTCGGCGACGTAGATCGACTCGCGGGCGATCTTGTCGTCGCGTAGCTCGAGGATGCTGACCCCGAAGTGCGGGTCACCCCCGTCGTAGCTCACCAGGAGCTCAGCCACCCAAAAATCGTCCCGCCCCCTGACCTCCCGCAATTCGAAGGCCGTCTCGGCGGGATAGTTGCTCCTCCACTCGCGGAAGTTCTCCACTCCCTCGAAGCGCTCTCCCGACTGCGGGAACTCGAGCACCGCGTCCTCGCGGTACATCGCGTGGGAGAGCTCGGGATCGCTGCCGGCGTGCTCGAACTGCTGCTGGAGCATCGCCCTGACCGTCGCCGCATCCATGTCGCCTATTCAACTACCGAAATCCGGCGTCAGGGACCTGACTCATGCTGCCTCCGGGCCGTATGGAACCCACTCAACGCTTGAACCGCGCCGCCTCCTCGTGGCCGGCCGTGGCGGAGCCCTCGCTGTAGGCATGGGCGCCGGCTCCGGCGAGCTTGCCGCCCTCGACGATCAGGTACTCCTCGCGAATCGGCTTGCCCTCGAAGTGGCACTCGAGGATCTCCCTCGTGCCGGCGGCGTAGCGAGCCTGGGCCGAGAGGCTGGAGCCCGACGTGTGCGGGGTCATGCCGTGCCAGGGCATCGTCCGCCAGGGGTGGTCCTTGGGCGCCGGCTGAGGGAACCAGACGTCGCCCGCATACCCGGCGAGCTGTCCCGACTCGAGCGCTCGGGCGATCGCGTCGCGGTCGCAGATCTTGCCGCGCGCGGTATTGACGATATAGGCGCCCCGCTTCATCCGGGCGAGCATCCGGTCGTCGAAGAGATTCTCGGTCTCGGGGTGGAGCGGGGCGTTGATCGTGACCACGTCGCACTCCCCCACCATCTCCTCGGGGGTCTCGTGGTAGGTGACGCCGAGCTCCTCCTCGACCTCGTCCGGCAGCCGGTGGCGGTCGGTGTAGTGAAGCCCGACCTCGAACGGCTTCATCCGGCGGAGCACCGCCGAACCGATGCGGCCGGCCCCGACGGTGCCGACCTGCATCCCCTCGACGTCGTACTCACGTGAGACGCAGTCCGCGATGTTCCAGCCGCCGTCCACCACCGTCTTGTAGGAGGGGATGTAGTTGCGGACCAACCCCAGGATCATCATCACCACGTGCTCGGAGACGCTGATCGAGTTGCAATACGTGACCTCGGCAACCGTGATCCCGTGGTCGATCGCCGCCTGCAGGTCGACGTGGTCCGAGCCGATCCCCGCGGTGATCGACATCTTCAGGTTCGGCGCCTTCTGCGATCCGCTCCGCGGTCAGATAGGCCGGCCAGAAGGGCTGTGAGATCACCACCTCGGCGTCGGGGAGATTCTGGTCGAACTCGGAGTCCTCGCCGTCCTTGTGGGCGGTGACCACCAGCTCATGGCCGGCGTCCTCGAGGAACTTGCGCAGGCCAAGCTCGCCCGAGACGCAGCCGAGCAGCTCGCCGGGCGAGAAGTCGATCGCGCTCGGGGTGGGGGTCGTCTGCCCGTCGGGGTAGCGCTCGATCTTGGGGATGTCGTCGCGCGGATAGGCGGGCGGATAGCCGTCCACCGGGTCGTCGTAGAGAACACAAACGATCTTCGCCATCTTGATCAGCCTCCATCCTGAGTTGACTGTCCGGGCACCCAGTCGGTGCCGGCAACGGGAATCTTGGCCATCGCCGCCGCCTCGACGGTCAGGGCGACCATGTCCTCGGGCTCGAGGTTGTGGACGTGGGTCTTGCCGCAGGCGCGGGCGATCGTCTGCGCTTCGAGCACCATCGCGCGCAGATAGTTCGCTATCCGGCGGCCGCCGAGCTCGGGGTCGAAGCGGCTGGCGAGCTCGTCGTCCTGGGTCGAGATCCCGACGGGGTCGCGGCCCTCGTGCCAGTCGTCATAGAAGCCGGCCGCGGTGCCGATCTTCTCGTACTCCCGCTCGAAGCGGTGGGAGTTGTCGCCGAGCGCGACCACGGCCGCCACCCCGATCGAGGCCGCGTCCGCGCCCAGCGCCAATGCCTTGGCGACGTCCGCGCCCGAGCGAATTCCTCCCGAGACGATCAGCTGCACCTCCCGGTGCATGCCGAGGTCCTGCAGCGAGCGGACCGCCTCCGGGATCGCTGCCAGGATCGGGATGCCGACGTGCTCGATGAAGACCTCCTGGCTGGCAGCGGTGCCGCCCTCCATGCCATCGAGCACGATGACGTCGGCCCCGGCCTTGACCGCGAGGGCGACGTCGAAGTAGGTGCGGGTGGCGCCGATCTTGACGTAGATCGGCTTACGCCAATCGGTGATCTCACGGAGCTCACCGATCTTGATCTCGAGGTCGTCTGGACCGGTCCAATCCGGGTGGCGGCAGGCGCTGCGCTGGTCGACCCCCTTCGGCAGGTCGCGCATCTCGGCAACCCGGTCCGAGATCTTCTGACCCATCAGGATGCCGCCGCCGCCCGGCTTCGCCCCCTGGCCGACAACGACCTCGACCGCGTCGGCTCGGCGCAGGTCGTCCGGGTTCACCCCGTAGCGCGAGGGGAGGATCTGGTAGACGAGCTGGCTCGAGTGCTCGCGCTCCTCCGGGAGCATGCCGCCGTCGCCGGTGGTCGTGCTCGTCCCCATCGCGCTGGCACCGCGGCCGAGCGCCTCCTTGGCTGGCGCTGAGAGGGCGCCGAAGCTCATGCCTGCGATCGTGATCGGGATCTCGAGGTGAATGGGCTCCTTCGCGAACCGGGTCCCGAGCGTGACGTCGGTGGCGCAGCGCTCCCGGTAGCCCTCCAGCGGGTAGCGCGAGACGCTGGCCCCGAGGAAGAGCAGGTCGTCGAAGTGCGGCACGCGGCGCTTGGCGCCGAAGCCGCGGATGTCGTAGATCCCCTCCCGCGCCATCCTGTGGATCTCGTGGATCGCGTTGCGGTCGAACAGGGCCGACTCGCGCAGGCCCGGCTGCCAGCGATCGACCAGCTCCGGGTCGTACTCCTCCTCCTTGCGCAGGGCATCGAACTCGGCCATCAGTAATCGCCCGCGCTGTCGACCTGAAAGTTGTAGAGCTGGCGCGCCGAGCCGTAGCGCCGGAACTCTGCGGGCTTCGCGTCCGCCTCCCCCAGCTCGAGCAGGCGGGTCAGCTCCGCGAGGTGCTCGCCGCGCATCTCCTTCTCCACGCAGTCGGCGCCGAGTGCTCCAACCTCGCCGCGCACGTAGAGGTGGGCCTCATAGATCGAGTCGCCGAGGCCCTCGCCCGCGTCACCGCAGACGACGAGCGCGCCCTTCTGCGCCATGAAGGCGCCGACGTGCCCGATCGAGCCGTGGACGACGATTTGGATCCCCTTCATCGAGATCCCGCAGCGGGCGGAGGCGCTCCCCTTGATCACGAGCAAGCCGCCGCGCCCGGTCGCCCCCGCGGACTGACTGGCGTCGCCATCCACGACGACCAGTCCCGACATCATGTTCTCGGCCACGCCAACACCGCAATTGCCCGCCACCCTGACCGTCGCGAGCTTGTTCATCCCGGCGCAGTAGTAGCCGACGTGCCCGTCGATCTCGACCTCGAGCTCGCCATCCAGCCCCGCGGCGAGCGCATGGGCGCCCTCGGGATTCTCGATCCGCCAGTGGCTGCGGCCTGCGGCGCCCGCATCGTGGAGCCGCTGGTTCAGCTCCCTCACCGTGGTGCTTGCGAGGTCGACGGACTCGAGTGCGGCGGGTGCGGTGCTCACGCCACCTTCGCCCGCTGCCAGGAATAGACACGCGCGGGCTCGGGCTCCCACTGGCGCGCGTCCTCGGCGCCGGGCAGCGTGGCGATCGCCCGGTACTCCGAGGCCATCGCCACCCAGTCGTCGGTCTCGGCCATCACCGCCGGCTTGCATGCAATCGGGTCGCGGAGCACCGCGAAGCCGTCAGCGGTGCCGACCGCGAAGGTGTAGAAGCCGTCGAGATCGGTCAGGCACCGCTCCAGCGCGGTCTCCAGATCGTCGCCCTCCGAGAGCCGCCAGGTGAGGAAGCCGGCCGCGACCTCGGAGTCATTGTCGGTCTGGAATTCGATTCCCTGGCCGCGCAGGAAGACGCGCAGCCGGTTGTGGTTGGAGAGCGAGCCGTTGTGGACCAGGCAGAGATCGAGTCCCGTCGAGAACGGGTGGGAGTGCTCGGTGGTGACGCGGCTCTCGGTCGCCATCCGGGTGTGGCCGAGCGCGTGGGTGGCCGAGACCTGCTCCAGACCGAAGCGCTTGATGAAGTCGCGCGGGTCCCCGGCCTCCTTGTAGATCTCGATGCGCTCGCCCACGCTCATCACCCGCAGCTCGGGGTGGCGCGCGCCGAGCCAGCGCTGCAGCTGCTCGCCGTCGTCATCGACCACGAACAGTGCGTGGGTGGCGCGGACCTCGGGGTCGCCGACTTCGCCGAAGCTCTCGGACAGCTCCCTGCCGAGCTCATGCCAGGGATAGTCCTCCTCGGGCGAGAAGAGCGACACCTTGCACGACCCGGCCGGGGCGGGATCACGGTAGAGCGCCACCCCGGCGCTGTCGGGCCCGCGCTCTGCGAGCTGGCCCAGCATCGCGCTCAAATGCGTGCCGAGGGTCTCCTCAACGGTGCTTGACTTGCTGAACAGCCCAGCGATGCCGCACATCTGTGAACCTCGTTCTCAGGCGAGCTGCAGGTAACGGTCGATCTCCCATTTGGTGATCTGCTCGTGAGCCTGCTGCCACTCGCGACGCTTGCAGCGGATGAAGTAGTCGATGTAGTCCTCGTCTCCGACCGAGCCGAAGGCCTTGCGAAGCACCTCGTCGCCCTCCAGCTCGCGCGTGGCGTCGAGCAGATTGGCCGGGAGCGTCTCGATGCCCAGCTTCTTGCGGTCCTCCTCGCTGGTCTCATACATGTTGATGTTGGTCGGCTCTCCCGGGTCGAGGCCGTTCTCGATCCCGTCGAGGCCGGCGGCGAGCACGGCGGTGGCCGCCAGGTAGGGGTTGCAGGCGCCGTCGACCGTCCTGTCCTCGATCCGCCCCTCCGCGGGGATGCGAAGCATCATCGTCCGGTTGTTCCACCCATAGGTGACATAGGCGGGAGCCCAGGTGGCGCCGCTGGTGGGTGCTCCGATCACAAGCCGCTTGTACGAGCTGACGATTGGTGCGGTCAACGCGATGTAGGCCTTGGCGTGCTTCTTGAGCCCGGCGAGGAACTGGTAGCCCGTCTCGCTCAAACCCATCCCCCGCTCGTCTTTCTCGCGGTCCTCTAGGAACACGTTGGTATCCCCGTCCCAGAGGCTCATGTGCATGTGGCAGCCGTTGCCGGTCAGGTTGCCGAAGGGCTTCGGCATGAAGGTGGCGATCAGCCCGCGCTCCTGTGCCATCGCCTCCACCATGTATCGGTAGAAGATCGCGCGATCGCCGCTCGTCAATGGGTCGGCGGGGCCGAAGTTCTGCTCGAACTGCCCGTTGGCGTCCTCATGGTCGGTCGCGTACAGCTCCCACCCCAGCGAGTTGACGTTCTTGATCACGTCTGAGACGAAGTCGAAGCTCCGGGTCAGGGCACGAATGTCGTAGCAGGGGAGCTCGAGGGTGTCGAGGTCGTCCGCGATCTCGATGCCGCCGTCCTCGGTCCTGCGCAGCAGGAAGTACTCGTGCTCGTAGCCGATCAAGAACTGGTAGCCGGCGTCCTCGCAGCGCTTCATCTGGTGACGCAGGATCGTGCGCGGGTCGTACGGCCACTCCTCTCCCTCGACGGTCACGTCGGAGGCGAACCAGCCGACGTTGGGCTTCCAGGGCAGCTTCGTGAAGGAGCCGACGTCGGGCATCGCGATCATGTCGGGGTCGCTCGGCGCCTGGCCGATGTCGCCGGCGGCGAACCCCGCGAAGCCGGCGCCGTCGGTGAACAGCGCCTCGAGCTCCTCGGCCGGGACCAGCTTGGCGCTCGGTCTCGCGTGCATGTCCACGAAGTTCGCGAACAGGAACTCGATGCCGTCGTCCTTGACGGCCTTGCGGACATCGTCAGCTGTCGGGCGAGCATTCTTACTCATAGCTGGATGTATCTCACATAGGAGGCGTCCCGGCAATGGTCGCCCCCGCCAGGATTGCCCGCCACCCTATGTGGACCGACAACATAGTCTCGGTTGATCCGCTCTGCCCACGGGCCAGCGGCCTGGGGGCCAGTCAACCCAAGCTCCGATTGCTTTTGCACGTTTGGACCAATTTGTCTAGTATGGCGCAAAGAGAGGTCCGTTGACAGGCCAACAAGCGGTAGCGCCATGTCTTTCCTACTCACCTGTCCCAACTGTGGCCCGCGGGAGGTCACCGACTTCGTCTTCGGCGGCGAGGTGGTTCCGCGGCCGTCCAGCAAGCCCTCCCAGCGGGAGCTCAACGCCTACAACTATTTCCGCCGCAACCTGGCAGGGGTCCAGCGCGAGTGGTGGTACCACCGGTCGGGCTGCCGTGCCTGGTTCGTGGCGGATCGGGACACCATCACCAACCAGGTGAGCTGGGTCGGGTTGCCCGAATGAGCGACCGCCTGCCGCCCGGAACCAGCCAGCGAATCGACCGCCGCCGTCCGGTCGGCTTCAAGTTCGACGGCAAGCGCGTGGACGCATACGAGGGAGACACGATCGGCTCCGCGCTTCATGCGTCCGGCCGACGGGTGATCTCCCGCAGCTTCAAGTACCACCGGCCCCGGGGGCTGCTCTGCTGCGCGGGCCACTGCCCGAACTGCCTGGTCGAGGTCGACGGCTGGCCGGGCGTCCGCGCCTGCACCGAGCCCGTTCGCGAGGGCATGGACGTGAGGCACATGAACGCGACGCCCTCGCTGCGCTTCGACCTGATGAGGGGGACCGATCTCGTCGGCAGCCGGCTGACACCGCCCGGCTTCTACTACAAGACATTCATCCGGCCCCGCCGTCTGTGGCCGCTCTACGAGAAGCTCTTGCGCCATGCCGCCGGCCTCGGCCGGCTGCCACGGCGGCAGGCCGAGCGTGAGTGGCGCACCGAGTACCGACGGCGCCATGCGGACGTCCTGGTGATCGGCGGCGGCGTCGCCGGCATGTCGGCCGCGCTCCGGGCCGCAGAGCTCGGTGCGGACGTCGTGCTGGTGGACGATGGCCCGGAGCTCGGCGGGTCGCTGCTCGCCGGCGATTCGGCCGGCGCGGCGAGCGAGTTGGCCGGGAGGGTGCGCGACGCAGGAATCGAGGTGCTGGCGCCGGCGGCGGCGATCGGCTACTTCGACGGGCTCGTGCCGGTCTGGTGTGGGAGCACGCTGCATCAGGTTCGGGCCGCGGCCCACATCACAGCCACCGGCTCGATCGAGCAGCCGCTGATGTTCGAGGGCAACGACCTGCCCGGGGTGATGCTGTGCTCCGGCGCGGAGCGCCTCGCCGCCCTCTACGGGGTGCGGCCCGGGAAGAGGGGGGTGGTCGCGACCACGACCGATCGCGGTCTCGAATCCGCCGTCGCCCTGGCTGCGGCGGGCGTGGCCCTTGCCGGGGTCGCCGACGCGCGTCCCAGCGGGGCCGCTGACGGGCTGTCAGCGCAGATCGAAAGGGAGGGGATCCCGCTGTTGCGAGGCACCGTCCTGGTCAGGGCCTTCGGCCGCAAGCGGGTCAAGGGCGTGGTGGTCGCCCAGCTCGGCGATGATGGGCGCCCCGATCCCGAGACTGAGCGCGGACTCGACTGCGACCTCGTCGCAGTCTCCGGCGGCAGCGTCCCATCGGGCTCCTTGCTCCTCCAGGCCGGCGCCAAGGCGAAGTGGGATCAGGAGAGCGGTGCGTACATCCCGGGGGAGACCCCGCCGGGCATCTACGCGGCGGGGGCGGTCGCCGGTCACGAGTCAGCAGCACGAGCCGAGGCGTCGGGCGCGATCGCCGGCACCGAGGCGGCGCTCTCACTTGGCTACGGGAACGAGCGCGACCGCGACGGGCTCGCCGCCGCCCGCGAGGCCCTGGAGGGCGAGGCCGACGCCGGGATTCGGGCCGAGCCGCCGGCCGCCGCCGGCGCCAGCCGCGGTCACGGGAAGTGCTTCGCCTGCCTCTGTGAGGACGTCACCACGGATGACATCGACTTTTCGATCGACGAGGGATTCGACTCGCTGGAGCTCTTGAAGCGCTACACGACGGTGACCATGGGCCCTTGCCAGGGGCGGATGTGCCAGCTCGCCTCGATCCGCAAGATGTCGGAGCACACCGGCGTCCCCGTCGAAGAGGTTGGGCTGACCACCGCCAGGCCACCCTGGTCGAGCGTGCCGATGGGAGTGCTGGCGGGCCGGCCCTTCGAGCCGGCGAAGCGCTCCGCGGTCCACGGGCGCCATCGCGAGCTCGGTGGCGACGTGCTCTGGGCGGGTGACTGGCGCCGTCCTTACGACTACGGCGATCCAAGGGAAGAGACGATGGCCGTGCACGACGGGGCCGGTCTGATCGACGTCTCCACCCTGGGAAAGCTCGTGGTGCGTGGGCCGGAGGCGCCGCTGTTCCTCAACCTCCTCTACCCCAACCGGTTCGACAATCTGAAGCCGGGCCGGATCCGCTACGGCGTGCTCGGCGACGACGCGGGCCGGATCACCGACGACGGCACGATCTGCCGGCTGGATGACCTTTCCTACTACGTCACCACCACCTCCAGCGGGGCCGACGCGGTCGAGGGCTGGTTCGCCTGGTGGCTCGCAGAGTGGAAGCTGAACGTCCACCTCACGGACGTCAGCCAGGGCCTCGCGGCGTTCAACCTCGCCGGGCCAGACTCGCGGGAGATCCTCTCCGGGCTCACCGATCTCGACTGCTCCAACGACTCGTTCAGCTACCTCGACGGCAAGCGTGCCCACGTGGCCGGAGTCCCCTGCCTGCTGCTGCGGATCGGGTTCGTCGGCGAGCTCGGATACGAGCTTCACTGTCCCGGCTCGCTGGCCGAGCATCTCTGGGACGCCCTGATCGAGGCCGGCGAGCCATTCGGCATCAGGCCGTTCGGCCTCGAGCCTCAGCGGGTGCTGCGCCTGCAGAAGATGCACATCCTCGTCGGCCAGGACACCGACGCGGAGTCCAACCCGCTGGAGGCGGCGATGCCGTGGATCGTCAAGCTCGACAAGGAGGAGGACTTCATCGGCCGCTGGGCGCTGGAGTCCGTTCAGGAGCGGGGTGACGAGAACAAGCTGGTCGGCTTCACGATGAGCAACGGGGCAGTGCCCACCGAGGGCGCAGCTGTGGTCGGCAATGGTGAGCAGCCGGTGGGCCGGGTCACCTCCTCCCGCTTCTCCCCCAAGCTCGAGAAGACCATCGGAATGGCCTGGGTCCCGGCCTCGCTGGCCGAGGACGGCACCGAGATCACGCTGGCCGACAACGGTCGGCGCCTGCGGGCACAGGTGCAGACAGCGCCCTTCTATGACCCCGACCAGGAACGGCTCCGGGGATGAGCTTCGAGTTCCTCGCCCCCGACGCCGCCCAGTCCCTGGACGGGACCCGGCCCGAGCTTCGCAGCCCGATCGAGTGGACCCATCGCAGTCAGGGGGCGAACTTCACCGAGCGCGCCGGCTGGCGGGTGGTGACCGACTATGGGAACCCGGGCGCCGAGCTGGTCGCCCGCCGGGACTCGGTCGGGGTCGCCGATCTCTCATTCCTAGGCAAGTTGGAGCTCCAGGCGGAGCCCGGGATCGCCTCGTCGATCGTGGCGGAGCTCACCGGCGGGGGCGCACTGGCGCCGGGGCGGGCGACGCTGCACGAAGGGGTTTGGTGGTGCCCGATCACGATGGGGCGCGTGCTGGCCCTGACCCCGCCGGAGAGAACGGGGCAGATGCGCGACCGGCTCGAGGCAGCCGCCGCTGACGCCCCGTTCGCCTCGGTGGTCGAGCTGACGGCGGCCTACGGGTCCAACGCGGTGACCGGGCCCCTCGCCCGTGAGACCTTCGCCAGGACGATGGCGCTCGACCTCAGGCCGGATCGGTTCGGCGAGGGAGAGTTCGCCCCCGTCTCGGTAGCCCGGACGCCCGGGATGATGCTGCGACAGGGAGCCGACCTGTACCTGCATCTCTTCGGATCCGGGTTTGCGCACTACGTCTGGACTGTCTTCGTCGACGCGGCGCGACATCTGGGCGGCAGGGCAATCGGGGTCAAGGCCCTGGAGGCCCAGGCACGGACCGCGGAGGGCGTTCATGCGTGACCTCTTCCGCAAGCGCCGCATGTGGCGCCGGACGCCGGACCTCAAGGACCGCTACGACGTCGTCATCGTCGGCGGCGGCTCGCACGGGCTGGCGATCGCCTACTACCTGGCCCGCGACCACGGGATCACGGACGTCTGCGTGCTCGAGCAGGGCTACATCGGCTCCGGCGCCGCCGGGCGCAACACGACCATCCTGCGTGCCAACTACAAGACGCCGGAGGGGGCGCGGTTCTACGACGCCTCGGTACGGCTCTACGAGGGGCTCTCGTCAGAGCTGCACTTCAACCTTCTCTTCTCGCAGCAGGGCCATCTGACCCTGGCGCACACCGATCGGGCGATGTTCGTGATGAACGAGCGAGCCGAGGTCAACCGGCTGGCCGGGATCGACTCCCGGGTGATAGGCCCGAAGGAGATCGCACGCCTGGCGCCGGCGATGGCGCTGAGTCCAGACGCCGTCTATCCGGTGATGGGCGCGCTCTACCACCCGCCCGGCGGCATCATCCGTCACGACGCGGTCGTGTGGGGACTGGCGAGCGCCGCCGACGCGGCGGGCGCTGAGGTCCACCCGTACCGGCAGGTCACCGGGATCGAGCGCTCCAACGGTCGTGCCACCGGAGTCGCCCTCGCCGATGGCAGAAGGATCGACGCCGGGACGGTCGTCAGCGCCACCGCCGGCTGGAGCTCGACCGTCGCCGCGCTGGCCGGTATCCAGCTTCCGATCACCACTCACATCCTGCAGGCCTTCGTAACCGAGGCGCTGAAGCCCCTGCTCGACATCGTCGTCGTCTCCTCGCAGATGCACGTCTACATCTCTCAGACCGACCGCGGGGAGTTCCTGATCGGTGCCGAGATCGAGCCCTGGACCACCTACCGCCAGCAGGGGACACTCACCTTCCTGCAGGAGTGCTCCCGCCACACCCTCGAGCTCTTCCCCCAACTGGAGCGCGCCCGCATGCTCCGCAGCTGGGCGGGACTCTGCGACATCACCCCCGACTACAGCCCGATCCTCGGCCGGACGGAGGTCGACGGCTTCCTGCTCAGCGCCGGCTGGGGCACCTACGGCTTCAAGGCCGCGCCGATCGTCGGCAAGACGATGGCCGAGCTGATCGCCACTGACGAGGTCCCCGAGCTGATCGAGTCGTTCGCGCTCGAGCGCTTCTATGAAGACCGGCTGGTCTCCGAGGTGGGCGCGGCGGCAGTCTCGCATTGATCGATAAGGAGAGAAGGAAGAGATGAAGACCAGCCTCGAGATCGCCCAGGAAGCGCAGCTCGAACCGATTGACGTGATCGGCGAGCGAGTCGGACTCGAGCCCGACGAGATCGAGCCCTACGGACGAAACAAGGCGAAGATCTCGCTCGCTGCGATCGACCGGCTCGCCGGCAGGCCGGACGCCAAGCTCGTCTGCGTCGCCGGTATGACGCCGACGAGGGCCGGCGAGGGAAAGACCACCACCTCGGTGGCGCTGACGGAGGGCTTGGGCCACATAGGCAAGAGTCCGGTCCTCTGCCTGAGGGAGCCCTCCCTCGGTCCCGTGTTCGGAATCAAGGGCGGCGCCGCCGGCGGCGGGCTCGCCCAGGTGGTGCCCATGGAGGACCTCAACCTCCACTTCACCGGCGACATTCACGCGATCGGCGCAGCCAACAATCTGCTCGCGGCCCTGCTCGACGCGTCGATCCTTCACGGCAACCCTCACAAGATCGACGCTCTCCGGGTGACCTGGAAGCGAGCAGTCGACATGAACGACCGGGCCCTGCGCGCGGTGGCACTCGGCCTCGGCGGCCCCGCCAACGGCTACCCCCGCGAGAGCGGGTTCGATATCACGGCCGCCTCCGAGGTGATGGCGATCCTCGCCGTCGCCCGCGACGTCCAGGACCTGCGCGAGCGGCTTGGAAAGGTCACCGCCGCCTACTCCCACGAGGGCGAGCCGGTGACCGCCGACGACCTGGGGGCAGCCGGAGCGATGACCGTCCTGTTGAAGGATGCGATCAAGCCGAACCTGATCCAGACTCTCGAGGGGCAGCCCTGCCTGATGCACGCCGGGCCGTTCGCGAACATCGCCCACGGCAACTCATCCCTGATCGCCGACCTGCTTGGGCTGAAGCTCGGGGATTACGTCGTCACCGAATCCGGGTTCGGTTCGGACATGGGGATGGAGAAGTTCATCGACATCGTCTGCCGGGCGGGCGGGATCCGCCCCAGCGCAGTGGTCCTGGTCGCGACGGTGCGGGCGCTGAAGCACCATGGGGGTCTCGACGAGGCCGAAGGGGCGAGCAAGACGCGGGCTCGGAAGGCGATCGAGGCCGGGATCGCCAACCTCTATCGCCATCTGGGCATCGTGGAGGAATTCGGATTGCCCGCCGTAGTGGCCGTCAACCGCAGGCCGGAGGACACGGACGAGGAGGTTGAGCTGGTCAGGCATCTCGCCGAAGAGGGGGGCGCGGCGGGGGCCGCGATCAGCACCGGCTTCGCTGAGGGCGGCAAGGGAACCGCCGAGCTGGCCGAGGCCGTCGCCGACGCTTGCGACGGGCCAAACGATCTCCGCCTTCTCTACGACGATGACGACGACGTCAAGTCGAAGATCGAGGCGATCGGCGAGCGCATCTACGGCGCCGCGGAAATCGTCTACTACCTCGAGGCAGAGCGCAAGATCCGGCAGTTCACGGACCAGGGCCTTGCCCATCTGCCGATCTGCATGGCCAAGACCCCGCTCTCCCTCTCGGCAGACCCCGAGCTGCTCGGTGCCCCCACCGGTTTCCAGCTCCCGGTCCGGGACGTTCGCGCCTATACCGGCGCCGGCTGGCTCGTGCCCCTGTGCGGCGCCATCCAGCAGATGCCGGGCTTGGGCAAGACACCCGCCGCCCACAACGTGGACGTCGACGCCGAGGGCCGGACGGTCGGGCTGTTCTAGCCCTGAGCGATGGCCGAGTTCGGCAGCCAACGCGTTGGGGAGGCCCTGGCAGACCTGGCCTCGCCCGGGGAACCCCCCGCTGCAGGTGTCGCCTCGGCGCTGACCGCCGCGGCCGCCGCCGGCGTCGTCGAGCTCGCGGCCGCGCTGGCCGCAAAGCGGATTGCTGCGCAGAACCGTGGCACCGGAGCCGAGGCCGCGGACCGCATGCGCGTGCTGGCCCAGCAAGCCGGCAAGCTGCGAGGGCGCCTGCTCGCGGCCGGCAACGAGGATGCCCGGGCGTATGCGCGGGTGGCCACGGCCAGCGAGGGGCGAGAACATGCCAGGGCGTTGGATCGAGCCAGCGACCCGCCACTGGCGATCGCCGAGGGTGCCGCTGCGGTCGCCGAGCGAGCCGCTGAGGTCGCCGGCGCCGGAGACTGGGCGTTCACGGCGGACGCGGTCGTGGCCGGAGAGCTGGCCGCGGCGGCGGCACTGGGTTGCGCGCAGCTGGTCGAGGCGAACCTCGCCGGGGACCCTGAGGATCCCCGCCCGGCACGCGCGCGCGCGGCGGCGGATCTCGCAGCGCGGGCCAGCCGCACGGCGGCTGATCGCACCCCGCCCGCGAGCCACACCGCGGCGGATTCCAGGGAAGACTGAGCGCCCGCGGACATGGCTACGCTCGCGCCTGTGTCTCGACCCTCGATGGTGGATGTGACCGAGACCGCGCTGCGCCAGCGGCTGGCGCCTGGCCGCGCTCGCCCCGGGGATCGTCTGCCACCCGAGAAGGAGCTGGCCTACGCTCTCGGCGTCTCAAGGGGAACCCTGCGCCTGGCCCTGGAGCGGCTGGAGAGCAATGGCGAGGTGAACCGCAGACAGGGCAGCGGCACCTTCGTGGGCAGGGTGGCGCTTCCCGCAGCCTTCAGCGAGGGCCTCGAGGTACTCGAGTCGTACACCTCGCTGGCACGCCGCCAGGGCAAGCGGCTGACCGCGTGCAACGTGTCCGTCGAGCAGGTGCGAACACCGGGCTACGTGGCCGAGGCGCTGGGAATCGGCAGGGGGGTCCGGGCGCCGCTGATCCAGCGGGCCCTGGTCGCCGACGGCACGGTGGCCGCCCACATGCGCGACACCGTCCATCCAGACATCGCCCTGCCTCCGCCCGACGAGCTCCGCTCGGCGCTCGAGTCGGGCAAGATGGTGCTCGACGTCCTGGTCGACCACGAGGTCCCGATCGCGTTCGCGAGAACGCATGTGCGTCCGCGGCTGGTGGAGCCCGACAGCCGACTGGGGCTGGCGTTGGATGCGACGCGGGTCACCGCCACGCTGGAGCTGATCGAGGTCATGCACCTGGCCGAGGGTCAGGCGGTGCAGTACTCCACCGAGGTATTCGCGCCCGGTTCCATCGATCTGCACGTGATGCGGAGCCTCCAGGTCTCACCGGACGAGGACGACAGGGCCGGCGGCTGACCCGGTTGCCCGGGATCGGACGGGAACTCAGGTCCATGGGTATGGGCCCGAGGAGGCGAGGTGGGTCTCGCCCCGGGCGAAGCGGGACAGCCTGTAGGCGTCGAGGGCCGGTGCGCCGTCGAGGACGTCGTCCGCGGCCAGGCGCCCCAGCGCGAGCATCTTGAAGCCGTGGCCCGAGTCCACGATCGCGTAGGCGTTCGGCAGCACCCAGTCGCACACCGGATAGTTGTCCGGGGTGTGGGCCACGATCCCGCCCGCCGGCGTGACCTGCCACTCGCCGCTGCGTCCGCGGAAGCGCCCGAAGGCGACCGCCAGCCCGGACTCGAAGAACTCGGCGAACGCCGGCTCGGCCGCGTGCGCCGGATTCGCGGGGCCGTACGGATCGAGCTCCGGCTCGGAGATCAGGACGGGGAGCCCGCCGCCGGTCACACCGGTCCCGGTCCGGCCCATGTGGAAGTAGATGCCCCAGGCGCCCGGCAGCAAATCTCGCCCGTCGCGATCGGAGCGCAGCCCGCCCGTCTGGTCGAGGTGAACGACGGGAGCCTCCCGGCCGGCGCGGCCCCCGAGCCCGGTGCCCGGAAGCGCGAACTGGCCCTCCTGCGCCTTCCAGTAGGAGATCAGGTCTCGCGCATTCCCTCCGCCGATCTCGACCTCCGGGGGCTGGCCGAGCATCTCCCAGACGCGGGCCGCCCATGGACCGGGCGCCGCGACCACGGCTTCGCAGACGATTCCTCCGCCGGAGGTGACCACGGCCTCAACGCCACCGGGGCCAAGCTCGAACCCCGTCACCTCGATGCCCTCCACGATTCGCGCACCGCAGGCTCGAGCCCGCTCGGCCAGGTAGCGCACCGTCTGCATCGCGTCCGCCCAGCCTCCCCTGCTCTCGTAGAGCACAGCCTCCACGGGTGCCTCCCAGTCCGGCCAGGTCCAGGTCAGGTACTCGCGACAGGCCTGCGCCCCGACGACCAGCTCAGACTCATACCCCGCGTCCTCGTGTTGCTTGCGGATCGCGACCAGGTCCTCGACCTGTGCCTCGGGCACGGCAGCGAGGTAGCCGACCTGCCGGAAGCCGTATCCGCTCGTGTCCGCCTCGAACATCTCAACCGATTGCCGGATCAGGTCGGTGACCGCGGGGGAGCGGTAGTAGTTGCGCACGATCCCTCCAGCGATGCCGGAGGCTCCGGCGCCGATCCGGTCCTTCTCCAGCACCAGCACGTCGGCGCCGCGCTCTGCCAGGCGCCAGGCGGCGGAGAGGCCGTGGACGCCGCCGCCGATGACGACATGGCTAGCGCCCGTCAGGCCGCTCTCCTTCGAGCGACCGCGAAGCGGTCGCGACTGATGATGGCGGCCGCTACGGGCGCGGTCTGATGGCGAAGCCGGTCGGAGCTCACGGCTAGCTCCACGGGTAGGGGCTGCTCGAAACCGGGTGCAGCTCGCCGGTCTCGAAGCGCTCGAAGCGGAACGGATGGAGGAGCGAGGAGTGCTCGCCCCGAAGCTCCCGGGCGATCTCACGCCCGACCGCGATCATCTTGTAGCCGTGGTTCGAGTCGGCCGCGACGTACACGTTGGGGAGCATCCGATCGAAGATCGGGAAATTGTCGGGGCTGAAGGCCCCGACTCCCCCGGACCGCGCCTGCACGTAGCTGCCGCGGCAGCCTCGGAAGCGCTCCAGGCAGTGAGAGAGCGCCGCGCACCAGAGGTCCGGGAAACCCGGCTCCACGCTGCCGGTCGGATAGGGGTCCACTTCGAAGCTCTGGCCGACGGTCAGGGGCTGGGCGCCGCCCTGGATCGTCCGGCGGTCCGGCTTCACGTAGATGCCCCAGGGCTGATCGGTGATCAGCCCGCCGTCGTCATCGAGCAGCGGACGGTGGGAGTCGACGTGCAGCACCGGCGACTCGAGGCCGTCGTCCGTCGTCAGCGTCGAGGGCGGCAGCGCCACCTCTCCCTCCTGCAAGTACCAGTAGGTCCACATCGGTAGATCGCGCTCCAGCGAGCCGTCCGGACTGCGAACGTCGATGCGGCCGGGCTGACCCAGCATCTCCCAGAGCGACGCGATCCACGGGCCGACGGCGACCACGACCTGATCGACCTGCACCTCCCCGGCGGCCGTCTGCACGCCGCTGACGGCGCCAGAGCCGTCGAAGGAGAACCCGGTGACCTCGATTCCTTCCAGGATCGTCGCGCCGGCGCCGCGGGCCTTGTCGGCGAGCCCGAGCATGGACTCGCGGTTGAAGGCGAAACCGCCGGCGTGCTCATGGAGGCATACCGTCAGGCCCTCCGCACGCCAGTCGCCGAACATGCCGCGCATGTGGGCGGCGACCTCGTCCTCGCCGGTGTAGAGCTCCGACGGATAGCCGATCCCACGGTGACGATCGGCGACCTGGGCCAGCTCCTCCTCCTGGGCCGGCGGGCCCAGGGCGACGTAGCCGGACCCGTGATAGTGGAACGCGTCGGGGTCGGATTCCCAGATCTCGACGCAGGCGGCGATCAGATCCGACATCGCGGGCTGGAAGTAGTTGTTCCGGATCACCCCGCAGGCGATTCCCGACGCCCCGGCCGCGACCATCGATTTGTCGACGACCAGAGCCTCCTCCCCCGCCGCGGCAAGGTGCCAGGCGGTGGACAGCCCGTGAACGCCCGCGCCAATCACCAGGTGGCGCGCCGACTCGGGCACGGCCGGCATCGGCGTCAGTGCTCCGGGGGCTCCCAGCCCTCGAGCACCTGGGGCCTCCAGTCCTCGCCGACGGTCTGGGACCCGTCGACCCAGGGACCCAGCTCGGGCTGGGGGAACTTGGCGTGCGGTCGCTTGAGCCGGATGCCATAGGAGTTGCCGGAGGTCAGGTGGGCGATCAGCACCTTGCGGGCGATCTCGTCCTCGCGACCTTCCGGGATCGGGAAGTAGATCCTCAGGAACGAGTTCGAGTAGCGGTCGAAGACGGCCGGCGTGCCCTCCTCCTCGAGCAGCTCGACGTCCTCGAGCCAGTTCAGATCATTGCCGGGGGTCGCCGCCTGGAGGTCGATGTCCTCGACCAGCGAGATGTCCTCCTGATACGGGAAGCGCTTGCCCGAGAGGTACTCGGCGTCGATCGAGACGACCTTCTCGGGCTCACGCACGTGGTCGCCGCGGGTCACTCGCCTCGCTCCGCAGCGGTTGGGGCCGAATCCGGGATGTAGTCCACCGGGTTCTCCAGATACTGGTCGAGCAGGGTGCGGATCTCGTCCAGCGCGCGCTCCTCGCTGACGCCGGGGACGTAGTCCGTGCCCGCCAGCGGCACCCGCGCCATGGCCGAGGCCTCGACCGTGAGCGCCGCAAGGTCCTCGGGCTCGAGGCTGTGGACGTTGGTCTTGCCACAGGCCCGGGCGAGCATCTGCACCTCGAGCGTCAGGGTGTGCAGGAAGTTGAACACCCGCTGGGCCGCCGCGTCGACGTCGAGCCGCTTCCGGAGCTCGGGGTCCTGGGTAGTGATCCCAACCGGGCACCGGCCCGTGTGGCAGTGGTAGCACTGCCCCGCCGGCACGCCGACCGTGCCCTCATAGTCGGTCACGCCCGGGATCTCCTTGTTGCAGTTGAGCGCCATCAGGGCGGAGTGGCCGATCGCGACCGCGTCCGCGCCGAGCGCAAGGCACTTGGCGATATCGCCGCCGTTGCGGATCCCGCCCGCGACCACGAGGTCGACCTCGTCGGGGAGGCCGACGTCCTCGAGCGCCCGACGCGCCTCGGGAATGGCGGCGAGCAACGGGATTCCGGTCTCCTCAGCCGCGATGTGGGGACCGGCGCCGGTGCCGCCCTCGGCTCCGTCCAGATAGATGATGTCCGGGCCGCACTTGGCGGCCATTCGAACGTCGTCGTAGACGCGTGCCGCGCCGAGCTTGAGCTGGATGGGGACCTCGTAGTTGGTCGCCTCCCGGGTCTCCTGCACCTTCAGCGAGAGGTCATCGGGCCCGAGCCAGTCCGGGTGACGCGCCGGCGACCGCTGGTCGATCCCGGCGGGCAGGCTGCGCATCTCGGCGACCTGCTCCGTCACCTTCTGACCCATCAGGTGGCCGCCCACGCCGACCTTGCAGCCCTGCCCGATGAAGAACTCGACGCCGTCGGCCAGCATCAGGTGGTGGGGATTGAAGCCGTAGCGGCTCTGGATCACCTGGTAGTACCACTTGGTCGAGAGGTCGCGCTCCGGAGGGATCATTCCCCCCTCTCCCGAGCAGGTCGCCGACCCGGCCATCGAGGCCCCCTTGGCGAGCGCCATCTTCGCCTCGATGGACAGCGCGCCGAAGCTCATTCCGGTGATGTAGACCGGGATGTCGAGCTCGAGGGGATTCTTGGCGAAGCGGCTGCCCAGCACCGTCCTGGTGTCGCACTTCTCGCGGTAGCCCTCGATCACGAAGCGCGTCAGCGTCCCGGGAAGAAAGATCAGCTCGTCCCAGCTGGGAAGCTTCTTGAACATCGAGAAGCCGCGCATCCGGTAGCGCCCGAGCTCCGCCTTCATGTGGATGTCGTTGATCACCTCCGGCGTGAAGATCTGACTTCGGCCGAGCACCTCGCGCCTGGCAGGAGCCTCCCCGGATGCCTGCTGTTTCTGATCCGCCATCGCGGTCCTCCTAGAGAACGAGCTTTCGCTCGCTGGGTTCGAGGTTGTCATAGTTGTAGAGCTTCTTTCCGGAGACGAGCTTGCGCAGCTTCGGCGGGGCTCCGAGCCCGTAGATCGAGAACTTGCGCTCGACCAGCTCGGTGTCGGCATCGGTCCACTCTCCCTCGACGCAGTCGATTCCGAGCGAGGCGATCTTGCCCCCGACGTAGATCGTGCCGTCGTACATGGAGTCCCCGAGCCCGGGCCCGACGTCGCCGAGGATGATCTGGCGTCCGCGCTGCATCATGAAGCCGGTCATCGAGGCCGCGTTTCCGAGCACGATGATCGTGCCGCCCTTCTGGTCGATTCCCGTGCGGGCTCCGACGTCGCCCTTGATGACGAGGTCGCCCCCCCGAATCGCGGCGCCTGCCAGAGATCCGGCGTTCTCCTCGACCACCACCACGCCGGACATCATGTTCTCGGCGACCGACCAGCCCACCCGCCCGGTGATCTCGACTTCCGGACCGTCGATCAGCCCGCAGCCGAAGTAGCCGAGGCTGCCCTCGAACCGGATCCTGCAGCGGGCCAGTATCGCGACGCCGAGCGAGTGCCTTGCGCTCGGATCGCGCACGGTCACCTCGGCGACGCCCTGCTCATAGATCAGCCAGCGCAGCTCCGCGTTGATCTTGCGCGTGGTCATCTCGCGTGCCTCGATCACCGCGCTTTGTCCATCGATCTTCGCCGCCTTCGGAATCGAGTCGTCGAGCTCGACGAGGCCGCGTTCATCCATGCGAGGCTGCTCGCTCACCTGGTCCATACGCGCACCTCGCCCTCATAGGGGTCGTGGGTCTCGATCTCGCGGTCGAGCACCTGGCGGATCGCGATCTCCTCGGAAGCGAGGGCCACCAGGTCGTCGTCCTCGTAGAGCACCAGCGGCTTGGCGCCGAGCTCGTCCTTGGCCACCCCGAGCGAGTCCTCGGTGACGCAGATGTAGGTGAAGACCCCGTCGAGGTCCTCGAGACTCTGGTGCATCGCCTCCTCGAGCGTCCGGCCCTGGCTCATCTGCGCGGCGAGGTAGACGGCGATGATCTCCGAGTCACACTCGGACTGGAAGCGGTGGCCGGCCCGCGTCAACCGCCGGCGCCAGTCGTGGAAGTTGGTCAGCTGGCCATTGTGGACCACGGCGACATCGGGGAACGGGTAGGCCCAGTACGGGTGTGCGTTGGCGATGTCGACGTCCGATTCGGTCGCCATGCGCGCGTGGCCGATCGCGTGGGTGCCCGTGTACTCACCGAGGTGGTATCCGCCGGATACGGTCTCGGCGTCGCCGAGGTCCTTGACGATCTCCAGCGAGCGCCCCAGCGACAGCACCTCGGTGTGGCGGACACGCTCGGTGGCGTCGGCGATCAGCTTGAGATCGCCCTCGAAGCCGAAGATGATCGTCATCGTGCGAGGCGCCTCCTTGATCTCCTCGATCCGGGCGCCCGCCGCGCGCATGCGCGTCTCGACCTCGCCCCGCTGCCGCTGCATGCGCCGCTCGAGCTCGGGGTCGTGCTCGGTCGGCTCGCTCAGCTTCACGTGCATCACGTAGGTGTCGCCGCCCCCGCGGTACAGCGCAAAGCCGGTGGAGTCGGGGCCCCGGTGCTTCATCGCCTGGAGCATCCGGGTCATGTCGCGCCCCACCTTCTCCTGCCCGTTGCCGTTCCGGTAAATGATCCCCGCTATGCCGCACACGGTCGACCACCCACCGAGGTCATGGCATGACGTCCAGGTACTGCTGGCGCTCCCAGTCGGTCACCGCAGCCATGTAGCGCTCCCACTCGTCGCGCTTGTAGTGCATGAACACATCGTAGAGTCGGCCCGGCATCGCCCCGCGCACGACCTCGTCGGCCTCGAGGGCACCCAGCGCCTCGCCGAGATGATCGGGCACGCGCTCGAACTCGGCGCCCTCGGCAAGCAGGTCGTAGGTGTTCCGCTGCTGGGGCGGACCTGGGTCGAGCTCGCGGCGCACCCCGTCCAGTCCTGCGCTCAACAGCGCGGCCTGGGTCAGGTACGGGTTGCAGGAGGAGTCCACCCCACGGAATTCGAAGCGGCCTCCGCTGGCGACACGAACCGTGCAGGTGCGGTTCTGCCAGCCGTAGTTCTTGTAGACCGGCGCCCAGAAGCCGAAGTCCCACATCCGCTTGTAGGAGTTCACGGTAGGCGAGCCGATGCAGACCAGGGCCCGGAAGTGGTCGAGGATCCCACCCATGAACCGCCGGCCGATCTCGGACAGCTGCGCCGGTCCGTCCGGGTCGTGGAAGACGTTGTTGCCACTCTCATCGAGCAGCGTGAAGTGATGGTGGTGTCCGTTCGCGGACACACCCGTGAACGGCTTCGGCATGAATGAAGCGTGGAGGCCGTGCTTGCGCCCCACCGCGCTGCAGATCTGGCGGTAGGTGCTGATGTTGTCCGCGGTCCGCACGGCGCGGTCGAAGCGGAAGTTGAGCTCCAGCTGCCCGGGGGCGTCCTCATGGTCGCCGTAGCTCATGTCGAGGCCCATCGCCTTGCCGTAGGCGATCACGTCGAGGATCACGGGCTGCAGCTGCTCGAACTGGTTGATGTGGTAGCACCAGGGCTTGGTGACGCCCTCGGGCTCTTCGCCCGGCTCCGGGATCTTCATCCACATCATCTCCGGCTCGATCCCGCAGAGGAAGGCGTAGCCGAGCTCCTCCTCGATGTCGTGGGCAACCCGCTTCAGGTTCTGGCGCGGGTCCGCGTCGAGCAACTCGCCCGTCTCGGTGTCGTAGCAGTCGCAGTAGACCCGCGCCACACGCGGGTCCCACGGCAGCCGCTCGAAGGTGTCGAGGTCGGCCATCGCAGCGAGTTCCGACTCCTGTGGCCCGAAGCCGATGTAGTTGCCCTCACGGTCAGTGAACAGGTCGGCGGTCGCCCCGTAGACAAGCTGGTAGCCGCGCGCGGCCACTTTCGGGAACCAGCTCGCCACCACCCCCTTGCCGTTGATGTGGCCACTGATCGAGATCTGCTGGAAGAAGACGTACTCGATCCCCTCGCTTTCGATCCGCTTCTCGATCTCGGCGATCTTCTCCGCGCGTCCAGGAGCCGCGCGCGCCTCCTCGAGGGTCTGCGGAGCGGGCTCGATCTTCGGCGAGGAGAGTGCGGCCTCGACCTCGCTGGGCACCTCGGGCTCGTTCTTGGCGGCCATCATGGCTCCTTCCGGATAGCGCTCAGCGGGCGCGAGGACGTCTGTCGCGCCTACTATAAACGCCCCACTGAACAAAAGGGTACATTCGGCTGGGTAGGCCAAGGGAGTGAAGCCCTTTGGCTAATGACTTTGGACCATTCAAAAGGTTTTCTCTATATATCCCCTGGTCACTTTGCTTGATCGGCGAGCGCCGAGCCGCTTCACTGCGGTGACCACCGTCGGCCGAGTGAGGGAGAGATGACGATTCCAGTGCGGTTGCATCGCAGCGAGCTCTGCGTCCCCGGCACCAACATGCGAATGCTCGAGAAGGCGCCTGGACTAGGCGCCGACGTGGTCATGCTCGATCTCGAGGACGCGGTGGCCCCCGACGACAAGCCCGAGGCGAGGCGGAATGTGATCGCGGCCCTCAACGAACTCGACTGGACCGGCTGCGCGGTGACGGTGAGAATCAACGGGCTCGACACCCACTATTGCTACCGCGACATCGTCGACGTCGTCGAGCAGAGCGGAGAATGGCTCGACACGGTCCTGATCCCGAAGGCCGGATCGGCGGGCGACATCCATCTGGTGGCGACCCTCCTGACCCAGATCGAGGAAGCCGTCGGGATCGAGAAGCCAATCGGGATCTCGGCGCTGATCGAGACCGCGTCCGGAATGGTCAACCTCGACGAGATCGCCGCCAGCTCCCCGGAGCGGCTAGAGGCGCTGATCTTCGGCGTCGCGGACTACGCGGCCTCGATCGAGAGCCACACGGCCTCGATCGGTGGCTCGGACGCCGGCTACGCCGTGCTCACCGATCCGAACGAGGATGGGGAGGTGAGCAGAGAGCTCCATTGGGGCGATCAATGGCATTACCCGCTGGCTCGAATCGCGGTCACCTGCCGCGCACACGGACTGAGGCCGATCGACGGCCCGTTCGGGGACTTCGGGGATGCCGAGGGCTATCTGGTCGCCGCGCGCCGAGCATCCATCCTCGGCTTCGAGGGCAAGTGGTGCATCCATCCAAGCCAGGTTGAGCTCGCCAACCAGGTCTTCTCCCCGTCAGACCGCCTGGTCTCGCGGACCCGCCGGATCATGGCCGCGATGGAGGAGGCGGGCAGGGCGGGTAGTGGCGCAGTCTCGCTCGATGGCCGCCTGATCGACCAGGCGTCGCTGCGAATGGCCGAGCACCTGTTGGCCAAGATCGACCTGATCGAGGAGCGTGAGAACGGCTCACGAGCGCCCGTCGTCGAGCCACGGAGCGCAACCAGCGCCTGAGAGCCCGCCGGCGGCGGGTGGCCGCCGGTCTGGCATCCTTCCCCGGATGACTCGTCCGGTCGTCCTCGGAGTCGTCGGAGATTCCGCCGCCGGGAAGACGACGTTTACCCGAGGCGTGGTCCGCGTCCTCGGCGGGCGTGAGCGCGTTTCGTACATCAGCGGCGACGACTATCACCGGTACGGGCGCCAGCAGCGAGCCGAGCTCGGCATCACCCCTCTGAATCCGGCCGCAAACCATCTCGAGATCCTCGGTCAGCACCTCGCGCACCTCCGCAACCGAGAGCCGGTGCTGAAGCCCACCTACGACCATCGCAGCGGGACCCTC
The DNA here is from genome assembly GCA_963695675.1 of uncultured Solirubrobacterales bacterium. Classification (GTDB taxonomy): domain Bacteria; phylum Actinomycetota; class Thermoleophilia; order Solirubrobacterales; family 70-9; genus DASUPK01. The sequence continues at coordinate 183,348 of CAVOGY010000002.1, read as the reverse complement.
GGCCCACCGGAGTACGTCCGCCCCAACCCCTTCGTCGTGGTCGAGGGACTGCTCAACTTCCACTCGGAGGAGCTCTGCGCCGACCATGACATCAGGGTCTTCCTGGCCCCGCCCGAGGAGCTGCGCCGGACCTGGAAGCTGACCCGCGACTGCACGCGTCGGGGCTACACCACCCACGAGGTGATCGCCGAGCTCGATCGCCGGGAGGGGGATGTCGAGCAGTACATCCGCCCCCAGCGGCGACTCGCCGACATCATCGTCTCGTTCGCCCCGACCAGGAGCAGCGACCCGGAGCAGCTCGATGCGGACCTGATCCTGCGGGACACGCTCAGGCATCCCGACCTCTCCCCCTTTCTCCTACCCGACGGGGACGGCCCGACCCTGGTCCGCCGCGAACACGAGTCGCTCCTCAGGATCCCGGGCGACACGGACCCCAAGCTCGCCGCCGAGCTCGAGGACGCCGTCTGGACGCGGATGCAGCACGCGAGCCACCTCCGCGCCCACCGGCTCGGGGAGTTCACGATCGGGACCGACCTGCACCGCTCGGAGTCGCTCGCCCTCGCCCAGACCCTGCTGCTCTACCACATGGTCGCGACTCGAGCCGAGATCGGTGCCGGCATCGATCCGCACGACCGGCATCCGCCGAACGTGACCGGCGCGGATTCCGCGCTCCACGCCTGATCTCACCTGCCCGCCAGGCGACCGCGCGTTCGCTTGACCTCATCGCCGTGTGAGCGCGCGAGCGCCTGGCCGGCGGCGGGTGACCGAACGAACTCCATGAAGGCCGCGGCGAGCTCCGAGCCGGGGCCGATGGTTGAGCGGACCACGTACCAGGAGCGCTTCGGCAGCCCACCGCGTGGGCGGATGGTCTTCAGCAAGCCGAGCTCCAGCTCCAGCGCGACGGCCTCGCGGGACTGCAGGGCGACGCCGAGCCCCATGCGGGCGGCGTTCTTGATGGCGCCGTTCGACCCCAGCGTCAGCATCGACGGCTGGAGCTGGTGGGAGTTGAGGTAGGTCTCGCACAACCGGCGCGTCCCTGAGCCCTGCTCGCGCATCAGCCACGGAGTGCCCGCCAGCTCGTCCACAGCGACCCAGGCTCGCTTCGCCAGCGGGTCGTCGGGGGAGGTGATCAGAACGAACTCGTTGTCGAGGAAAGCCGCCCCGTCGAAGCCACGCTCGCCGGGAGCCTGCCCGGAGATTGCCACGTCGGCTTCATGGGCCTCGAGACGCCGGAAGACCTCCTCGCGGTTGCCGACGTGGACGCTCACCTCGAGCTCTGGCTCGCGCTCCCGGAATGCATGCAGGAGCGGCGGTAGCAGGTATTCGCCCGCGGTGGTCACCGCGGTGACTCGCAGCGGGGCACCAGTGCCCTTGGCGACCTCGCCCACCACCTCAGAGCCCTCCTTGAGCAGGGCGAGGACGTCGGCGGCGTACCGCGCGTAAGCCTCGCCCGCGGGAGTCGGCCTGATGCTGCGGCCGGCCCGCTCTGTCAGATCCACCCCCAGCTCGCGCTCGAGCGCCGCGACGGCGGCCGAGACCGACGGCTGGGTCACCACGAGCTCCTCCGCCGCCCCCGTCACCGAGCCGTGGCGAACGACCGCGAGAAAGGCCGAGAGCTGGGTCACCGTGACGGCCACGTCCGGAAACCTATAGGCATTTACCTATCTATTCCAGTTTTTTCTTAGTTTGAACTGGTGTACGCCTCATGAGAAGGTTGCCGGGGTGAGCTACGAGCTGCCCCCGATCTCCCCATCAGAGAGGCTGTTGTGCGGTCCCGGGCCGACCAACGTCGATCCCGCCGCGCTCGAAGCGATGGGCAAGCCGATGCTCGGGCACCTCGATCCGGAGATGCACGAGATCCTGCTCGACGTGGTCGAGGGGCTTCGCAGGGTCTTCCGCGCCGAGGGCGGGTTGGTCCTGCCCCTGCAGGCGACCGGGACGTCGGGGATGGAGGCCGGCCTGGCCAACCTGGTCGAGCCGGGCGAGACGGTGATCGTCGGCGCCAGCGGCTACTTCGGTGCGCGGATGGCGGAGATAGCCCGGCGCTCCGGCGCCGAGGTGATCGAGGTCACTGCGGACTGGGGTGAGCACGTCCCCAACGAGCGGCTGCTCGCCGCCCTGGACGATCACCCCGAGGCGCGCCTGCTCGCCGTCATCCATGGGGAAACCTCGACCGGCTGCGAGCATCCGCTTGAGGGGCTCGGCGCCGCGATGCGCGGACGCGACACTCTGCTGATGGCGGACTGCGTCACCACCCTGGGCGGGGTCGAGCTGGACTTCGACGGCTGGGGGCTCGACTACGCCTACTCGTGCACCCAGAAGTGCCTGGCCGCTCCGCCCGGCATGTCCCCGATAGCAGTCTCGGATCGAGCGCTGGAGCGGATCCGCGCCAGGCGGCTGCCGGTTCCGTTCTCGATGGACCTGCTGCTCCTGCATGCCTATTGGGTGGAACGCCCGGCGACCTACCATCACACCGCACCGATCCTCCACATCTACGCGCTCCACGAAGTCCTCCGGCAGACCCTCGACGAGGGTCTCGAGCGCCGCTGGGCCAGGCACACCGAGGCGGGAACCTACTTCCAGCAGCTGGCGTGCCACGCGGGGTTCGAGCTCCTGGCGGAGCCCGCACACCAGCTCGCTCCCTTGACGGCGGTCCGCGTCCCCGACGGAATCGACGGCAAGGCCGTGCAACGCCAGCTCCTCGCCAATGGCATCGAGGTCGGCGGCGGCCTCGGCCCGGACGCGCCGGCGATCTGGCGGGTCGGCCTGATGGGGCCCAATGCCAGCACCCAGACCGCCGATCTGGTCTTCGACGCCCTCGCGGCCGCGGTCGAGAGCCAGGCCGTGGCAGTCGCCGGATAGCGACCCGCTCGAACCCCCGCCGCACCTATCATTCGTGCGGCACCCGCAAGTCCCCCGCGCCGATTGGCGCGCTCAGTTCGCGAAGAGGAGTAGCCGAGGTGACATACGTCATCACCGAGCCCTGTATCGACCTGAAGGACCTCACCTGCGTCGAGGTCTGTCCGGTGGATTGCATCCACCCGACTGAGGAGGAGCCGGACTTCGAGGATCACCGGCAGCTGTACATCGACCCGGCCGAGTGCATCGACTGCGACGCCTGCGTCGAGGTTTGTCCCGTGGACGCAATCTTCCCGGAGGACCAGGTCCCGGACGGGCAAGAGAAGTTCACCGAGATCAACGCCCAGCACTTCGCGCAGAAGTAGTAGGCGTCGCCGTTCGCCGCGGTCGCCCCGGGCGGCCTATCCCGCCTGCACGCCGACCACGAAGTCGATCTCCGGATCGAGGATCTGCTCGATCAGCTCGTCATCGGGCGTGATTCCCATCTCCCGGCAGCGGTTGCGGTAGTGCCTCACCTTCTGGCGCTGGTACTTGTCGAGATCGAGGCCGGGCACGGCTTTCTGGTACTCGACCAGGCCGACCAGGTTGCCCCGGTAGGCGTCGAAGACCTCGTGCACCAGCGCCTCGTATTCGGGGTTCTTCTCGATCAGCGTCCGGCAGGCCTGCGTGCCGAAGGTGATGTGCCGGCCCTCGTCCCGGAGGATCAGCCTGAAGCCCTGCTTGAGCCCGGGAAAGGCGGCCCAGAGATCGGTTGTGTCGATGACGATCTCGTACGAGGGCATCGTCAGCACGCCTTCGACGAAGCCGTTGTAGGCGGCCGAGAAGCGCACGAAGGCACGCTCGATCTCCGCCTCGTCACCCTCCATGGAGGCTCGTAGGAGCTCCCCGCCGTAGCTGGGCAGCGCCTCATGAAGCACGTCGCGAACCTCGAAGCGCCCGCTCGGATCCACCGTGACGCCGCGGACCAGGAAATGGCGGGCGACCTCCTCGGGCTCGAGGATGCCGGCGACCTCGTCGTGCCAGCGCATGAAGAACTCCGCGTGCTTGGCCTCCTCCATCAGGAAGGTGGAGAGGTAGGTGACCCAGTCGAAGCGCCCCAGCGCCTGGGACGCCGCGATCATCGGCACCAACTGGTCAGTGACCGCCTGCTCGCCGGCGAGGAAGCGAATCGTCACACCGAGAAGGCCCTCGCGCTGATCCTCTGAGATTCGCTCCCAGTCGGCGCCATCCCGGGAGAAGTCGAGGTCGTCGACTTCCCAGATCCTCTGGATCGCGAACTTGTACTTTCGGTACACGGGCCCCTTGACCATCGCCCGGGTGAAGTGGAAGCGCCGGACGACGTCGGGGTCGAGCTCGCCGCGGGTCGCCTCGCCCATCACCCCTCCTCCTCGCCGTCCCCCTCGAGCTCGGTGGACATGTCGATGATCACGTCCTCGAGCTCGAAGCTGTCGTGCTCCTCCGCCATGTGCCGCTGCACCGCCTCCACCAGCGCCTGCTCGTCGGGGGCGACGATGGTCGCCCCGCAGCCGGCGTCCAGGCACTTGTATTGACGGGGCATCCGGGAGACCTCCTTCACAGGTGGTGCCACCACGCTCAGGCCGCGTCGCCGGCGAGCTTCAGCCAGTTGCCGAACAGCCGGCGCCCTGTGGGGTGAAGCTCCTCCGCGCGTTGCTCGAGCTCGGCGAGGAAGGCGTCGGCCCGCTCGGGGTCGAGCGCCTCGGCGAGGTAGGCCCGGTATTCGGGAACGTCGGCCCACTCGCGGGCCATCTCGGGCGTCACCTCGAGGTGGAACTGGATCCCGAAGGCGCGCTCGCCCGCCTGGAAGGCCTGCGTGGCGACGGGGGAGCTCGCCAGCGCGACGGCGCCGGCCGGCAGGTCGAAGGTGTCCCCGTGCCACTGCAGCGAGGGGAAGGGGTCGTCCACACCCTCGAACAGTGGATGCTCGCGCCCCTCCGCGGTCAGCTCCACGGGGAGCAGGCCGAGCTCCGGGCTGTCCATGCTGCGGACCGGTGCGCCCAGCGCCGAGGCCAGCAGCTGCACGCCGAGGCAGACGCCGAGGAACGGGCGGCCCGCTTCGACGGCCTCGCGGACGAGCTGCTTCTCGGCGCTCAACCAGGGGTGCTGGGCGTCGTCGTCGGCGCCCATCGGCCCCCCCATCGCCAGCACGCCGTCGAACTCGCGCCAATCGGGAAGCCGCTCGTTCTCGTCGAGCTCGACCGCGACCGGCTCCACCCCCTGCTCGCGCATCACCTCGGAGAAGACGCCCGGAGGCTCGCAGGAGATGTGCTGGAGGACGAGTAGCCGCACGAGCTCAGCCTATCCGCCGTTTCGGGCGGCGGCCGACTCCCGGCTCTTCTTCCCCTTCGGCGCGCTTGGCGGGCCCACGCTCTCGTTGTTCACGTCCTCGACCTTGCCGGTGTTCGCGTCTACCTCGACCACGACGATCCGCGTGTAGCCCTGGGGGTGTATGACGCTCCCGACTGGATCGGACATGGAGACGAACCAGAAGGGCTTTCGATTGAGGCCCTGACGGAGCAGTCGAATCTGCGTCGACTTCGGCTCGAAGTTGATCTGTCGCTTGGCGATGGCGATCGCCTCTGCCTGGCTCACACGGATCTGGGCCTGCTGGCAGCTTCTGGCGACGATTGCCGCCAGCGCGACCAGGGCGATCAGGACGAGGATGCGCCCCCGGGTCGGGCGAACCCGCGCGCGGCGTCCCTGCACCCATGTGCTCGGGTCCGACCAGCTCGCTCCGTTCGGGGGATCCGCCACCCGGCCGAGACTACCCCCACCGGGACGGACCCCGCTTTCGCCCACTCGTCAGACGGTCGGGCGAGTTTCGATCCCGATGCTGGTTGCGAGCACGATGATCAGCACGATGATCACGCAGAGGATGCAGAGCGCCAGCATCCCGTACTCGAACCCTTTGACGTGAGTCTGCTTGGGTGGGAACTCGATTTGCTTTCCGGCCATCTCAGCGCTCCCTCCCCCGTATGAAGCTCTCAACTACAGCTTTTTCGCGAGGCGGACCGGGGATCTCACCCCGGGCCCTCTCGGCGGCGTATCTGAGCAGGCGCCTGTTCTCGTAGACGACCCACCCGACCAGCACGGCGATCGTGACGAATATTCCGATCCAGGTCAGTGCGTAGTACGCGCCGGCCGCCGAGCTGCCGTCGGGCCCGTAGACCGTGCCGGGACCGAAGGTCATGATCCCCGCGCAATTCTGGTAATTCGCCTGAAGGATGAAGTCCGCGGAGTCATCGGCCGGTATTGCGCCTGAGTTGTGCGTGATGCACGAAGGTGAGCTGTCGATTATCGCCGGCATGCAACCTCCTCGCCAAACGGATCGACTCTACTCCCTCCGGCTTCGCGCGTAGTCATCTCACCAGCTCCTTGGCAGCCTCGCGTTGGACGTCTTCGGCTGGGGTTCGGGTCACTCCGTCGGGCTCGATCATGTGGTCCTCGCCGATGGCGAACTCGGGCACGTGGATGTCATAGCGGTACTCGGCCGCGTCGAGCCCGTCGAGCTCCACCTCGGGCGGCACGCGCAGGAGGTTGAGCATCTTCAGGATCTTGGCTGCCACCCAGCCCGAGAGGAAGCCCAGAGGCAGGAACGTCGCCACGCCCAGCATCTGGCCTGCGAATGAGCTGTCCACATTGTTGAGCCCGGTTGGATAGCCGGCGGCGAACACACCGACCCAGATGATGCCCATGAAGCCGGAGTAGCCGTGCACGGCGACCGCCCCGACCACGTCGTCGACCCGCATCTTCTCCTCGATCCAGGTTCCGACGTAGACGACCGTGCCTCCAGTGATCATCGCCAGCAGATAGCCGAGCGTCGGGGCGTAGACATCGGCTCCGGCCGAGACGCCGATCACGCCGGCGAGCCCGCCGGAGACGGTCCAGAACGGGTCGCCGCGGCTGGTGAAGTAGGCGCCGGTGAAGCCTCCGGCGAAGCCGAAGGTGATGATCATCGCGATCGAGCCGAGCGTCGTCGGGCTGAGGTAGATGTTCGCCCAGCCTGGGAATGCGGTCGACGCGATCACCAGGCAGGCGGCGTAGAAGCCGTAGAAGCCCGTGAAGATCAGCATCAGCCCCATCAAGGTCATGTGGATGTTGTGGGGTCTGAAGGTCCTTGCGAGCCCGTCCTTCGTGTACTTGCCTATTCGTGGCCCGAGATTGAATAACACGCCGAGCGTGAACGCTCCCGAAACGCCGTGCACCACGGCCGAGGCGATCGAGTCGTGGAAGCCGAAGCGCAGGGTCATCCAGCCGCCCGCGCTCCAGCCCCAGGCGGCGTCCAGCATCCAGACGACCGAGCCGAGCAGGCAGGCCAGGACCAGATAGGCCGAGAGCCGAACCCGCTCGAGCAGCGACCCGGACATGATCGAGGCGGTCGTCCAGGAGAACAGGGTGAAGGCCAGGAAGAAGACCAGATTGATGTTGTTGGTCAGGTTGGGCCCGAAGGTGTCCGACCAAGGGATCCCGCTCTGACAGGTGATGCTGGTGAAGTCTGAGCTGTTCGGTCCAATCGGCGGGATCCCGGGCTGGTTGCAGCTGTAGATCCACCAGCCGATGTAGTACATGGTCGGGGTGACCACCGCGATCGTCAGGATGTTCTTCATCGCGGTGGCCAGCGCGTTCTTGCGGCGCGCGACGCCCGTCTCGTACGTCATGAAGCCCACGTGGATGAGCCACATGAGCACGACCGTGAAGAAGTAGAACTGCTCGCCCAGGATCGCGCTGTCCAGCGTCTGAGCGTCCTGCAAGTCCGTTATCGGGCCTTGCAAAGGTGAAGCCTGAGCGATGAGAAAGTGCATCATTGGCGGTCTATCTCTATCTCCTCGTAGACGTGCTGATTCTCACGCCACCGAGGTCACAAGCTTCGAGCAGCGGCAACCTATCCTCCCCGGCCGCTGTCGCACAATAGGCAAACCCCACACATTTGCTGCGCCATGGGCGTAGGGTTCGCACATAGGGTGACCATGCGCGCGGGGTTTAGGATGGGCGCGGATGGAGGAGAGAACGGAGGGAGGGCTTGCTTGACCGTGCAGTCGGTGCCGGGGCCTGAGCCGCAGAGTTCCCTGGGGAGCGCCCAGCGCGAAACCGAGACGCTCTACGCGGTCATCCAGACCGTCTCGTCCTCGCTCGATCTCGACCGAGTCCTGAGCGGGATCGTGGAAATCGCAACCGACGCAACCAGCTGCCACGCCTGCTTCATCTACTTTCTCGAGGGCGAGCGGTTGGTGTTGCGGGCTGCCTCACCGCGCTACGCGCCGTTCGTCGGCAAGCTCGACCTAGGTGTGAACGAGGGCCTCGCCGGCTGGGTCGCCCGCACGAAGACGCCCGAGTTCATTCCAGAGAATGCATTGGCGGATCCCCGGATGAAGTACGTGCCCGAGCTGGAGGAGGAGCGCTTCCAGTCGATGGTCGCAGTGCCGCTCCTGGCGAAGTCCGGTGACGTTATCGGGGTCGCCGTTCTGCACACCGCAGCACCTCGCGAATTCGACGACGACGTGCTCAACTTCCTCCTCCACACGGCGTCGCTGGTCGCCGGCGCGATCGAGAACGCGCAGCTCTATGAGGAGACCCGTAGGCGGGTACAGGTGCTGACCACGCTCAATCAGCTGAGCCAGAGACTCGCCGAGGTCACATTGAGGGAGGACCTGGTCGAGACGGTCACGCGGGGCGCCAGGGAGCTGCTGGGCGCGGGCGCTTGCCAGATCTACCGCCTCGACCGGCAAGCTGACCAGCTGGTGCTCGTAGGGACCGATCCGGAGCACGCGCCAGCGCCGAGTCCAGGGCCCGGCGGGACGAGCCTGGTGCTCGACCTGATGCGCCGGGCGAATGGCCGGGGCCGTGGCGGGGGTGGCCGCGCTGCTCGGACCTTGTGGCCGGACGTGGACGATAAGGCGCTGCTGGTGGCGCCCCTGGTGGCGGGCGACGAGCAGCTCGGGATCATCTGCTGCCTCGCGCACGACGGGCAGTTCGCCGAGGAAGACGCGGAGCTGCTCGGGGCCGTCGCCAACCAGACTGCGGTAGGCCTGAAGAAGACCGAGCTGATCGAGCGCCTGACGGCCGAGAATCTCGTCAAGGACATGTTCGACGCGCTCGCTGCCGGCTCGGTGGAGGCGGCCGAGGCCAAGGCGGGTGAGGCGGGCTGCGACCTGAGCCAGCCGCACCTCTTCGTGCACGTGGAGCGCGCCGCACAGGCGCCCGCGGGCGGCCGAATCTGGTCGGAACTGGCGGGCCGGTTGCAGGAGCAGCTGCGGCGGCTCGGCACTGGGGCGTTCCTCGACTCTCGCCCCGACCGGGTGCGCGCGCTGACTCCGCTGCCCGCGGGAAGGGGCAATTCGGTGGAGAAGCTCCGGGCGGCGTGCGAGCCGCTGGGGCAGGAGGCGGGGCTGGTAGTGGGATTGAGCGAGGTCGATCAAGGCGCATCGAGCGCCCGGAGGAGAATTCGCGAGGCCGCCGACGCCGCTCGCATCGGCAGATCGCTCGTAGCCGAGGGAGGCGCCGTCTCCTATGAGCAGCTTGGCGCCTACCGCTACCTGGTGCACCTGGAGCTCGACGAGGCGCCGCGCGACCGCTACCGCCAGTCGGTGGAGAAGCTGCTCGAGTACGACCACCGGGGCAACGCCTGTCTCGTCGACACGCTCGAGCGGTTCCTCGCCGACCGCGGCCGAATCACCTCCACGGCCCGAGCCCTGTTCGTGCATCCAAACACCGTGCGCCAGCGGCTCGATCGCATCGAGCGCGTCGCCGATCTGGATCTATCGAGTGAGGACTTGCTGTCGCTCGAGCTCGCCCTGAAGCTGGTCCGATTGCACCGGGTGCGAGCGGAGCAGGACTAGGCGGTGGCTCTAAGCGGCGCGTGCGCGAGTTCGCCTGATCAGCAGCCAGATCCAGAAGAGCGCAAAGCCAAGCACGTTCAGGATGAACACCAACAGCACCCACCACGCTTTCCAGAGGAACTGCAGGTCCCGCTCCTTCCACAGCTCGTACCCGGTCAGGTAGCACATGATCAGGAGGCAGACTAGGAGGAATGGGGGCGCGTGCCCGGTGAGCAGGAACAGGATCACTTTCGCGCGCGCATTCTATGGATCGCGTTAGGAGACCGGGTGGGGCGTACATGACCGGACCAGCCCGATGACGATCCGCGCAAAGCTCTACACGGCCATCCTGCTCACGATCCTCGGCCCACTCGCCACCACGGCGGTTGCACTTCACGGCATGGGTGAGATGGGCGACAGCTTCGATGCCGTCGATGCCCGTGCCAAGGACGAGGCGCTGGCGCGGGAGCTCAAGTTCGGGGTGACCGACATGAACGGCTGGCAGACGGCCTACGGTTACGACGACGGGCGCTCGCGGCCGCGATTCGTCCGCTCGGCGGCCGAGCTACGGCGGAATCTCGAGCAGGCCGCACACACCTTCACGCAGCCGCGCGAACGCTCGCTGCTCGGCAGTCTTCAGTCCGGGTTCGACCGTTTCATGGCCCTCGATGTGGTGGCTTGGCGCGCTCTCCAGGCGGGCGACGTCCAGCGGACGAAGGCAATCCTCCTCGGGCCCGAGCTGGTGCGCTTCGAGGCGATGGCGGCCGCCGCCGAACGCCTTGCCTCGTACGAGGCCCAGCTCGCTGAGGACGCAAACCGCGCGTTCAACGACGCACGTGACACGGCCCGCCGCCGGATGATCGCGGTGGCGCTGGGTGCGGCACTGGTGATCGTCCTGCTGCTGTTCACGGCGAACGATGTCGCACGTATGGCGCTCGAGGAGGAGCGCCGGACGCGCCCAACCACGGCTCGCGAACCGGAGGGCGGCGAGGAGTTGTGACCCGCGACGTGCTTCTGACGCTCAGCCTGATGCTGAGCGCGGCACTGGCGGCGCGCTTCCTTGCCAGCCTGGCTCGGATTCCCGAGATCCTGTTGCTCGTCCTCTTCGGCGCCCTTCTCGGCCCCTCGATACTCGACGTGATCGAGGTGCCGCTCGACTCGCTCGGCGCGCAGCTCATCTTCACCCTCGGCGTCTCGATGATCCTCTTCTACGGAGGGCTCAACCTGTCGTTCAGCGTCCTCCGCCAGGTATGGGTCGGGCTCGGGCTGCTCATCCTCCCGGGAGTGATCCTGACGGCGGCCGTCACCGGCGCGGCTGCCCATCTCGCCTTCGGACTGTCCTGGACCGCTGCGCTGCTGATGGGGGCAGTGCTATCGCCCACCGATCCCGCCATCCTGATACCGCTGTTCATCCGCTCCCGCCTCAGGCCGAAGGTGGCCGAGACGGTGGTGGCGGAGTCCGCCTTCAACGATCCCACCGGGGCGGTGCTCGCGCTGGCGCTCGCGGGCGTTCTGTTGAGTGGCGACAGCTCCGTGGGGACGCCCGTCCTGGACTTTCTGGGCAACCTCGCGATCAGCACCGTCATCGGCGTCGTGGCCGGTGTGCTCCTCTCCGCCACGGTCTCGAGCCGTCGCGCCGGGATCTGGCGCGAGTCATCCGGGGCGGCGGCGCTGATGGTCGTCACGATCAGCTACTTCTCGCTCGACTCGGCGGGAGGCAGCGGTTACCTGGGCGCCTTTCTCGCCGGGCTGATTGCGGCGAACATGGAGCATTTGGGACTGGGGATGCGACAGGAGCACGAGCGGGAGATGCGGCGTTTTGCCGCCAATTCAGCCGACCTGGTCACGTTCTTCGTCTTCTTGGTCTTGGGTGCGAACATCCCCTTCGGTAGTGCTCGGGGACAATCTGCTCCCGGCGCTTGCTGTGATCGGGGCGTTACTCCTCGTCGCTCGGCCACTGGCGGTGCTCGCCTGTACCAGACCGGACCGGCGCGGAGCCTGGACATCGCGCGAGATCGCGTTTCTTTGCTGGACGCGCGAGACCGGGGTCGTGCCGGCGGCTCTTGTGGGAGTCCTGGCGGGGCTTGGCGTCCCGAACATCGATACCTACGCGAGCGTCGTCGCGCTGGCGATCATCATGACGCTGATCCTGCAGGCGCTCCCGGCCGGTTGGCTTGCTGAGAGGCTGGGGCTGCTGGACGGCCCGAGCCCCGTTTCCCCAGAGCCTGAACCGTCCCCGCCCTAAGTGGCCAAGCACCCCCGTAGATTGAACCAGGACTTCCCCGCGACCTACAGCGATTTACCGCCGGGCACGGGCCGGGGTCCCGCCGCGTAGCCTGAGATTCTTCCTCAGGTTTGGCGCGCCGCCCCCCGACCGCAGGAGTTCCAGCCGCTATGTGTTGACGTCTAGGCGGTTGTTGTGGTGCTGGCCGGAGCGGCGCGCTGGGAGAGCAGGATCCCCGCGATGATGATCCAGATGCCGGTCAAACCGAAGGATATGAAGCCAAGGGGGGTGAAGCCGGCAATCGCGAGCACCAGCGCCGTCCACCCGAGCCACCTGGGCAGCACTCCTACTTTGAGCGTCGCCCCGGCGGCGCCGAGCAGCATGATGGCGAGCGGTATGGCGAAGGCGAAGAAGCTGTCGTTGTCCAGCGCGTTCAGCGCCACCATCGCGTCGGCGCTGAAGTGGTGGTCGCCACCGTCGGCGAGAGCGACATGAAACCCGACGGCGACCAGGAATCCCGCAACGCTGGCACCGCCGCCAATCAGGATGAGGTTCTGCCATAGCCCTCCTTCGCCGCGGGCACCTCGCATGCGATCGCGGAGGGAGGCGGTAAAGATCGCCAGGAAGACCGCGCCGAGGGCCACCAGGATCGCGGCAACGACCTGCTTGTCGTGGTGATCGGCCCAGTAGCTGGTGATCTTGGTCGGTGTGTCGTTGACGTCCGGCGTATTGCCGCCGACGGCGATGAAGCCGACGGCGACCAGTACGACGAAGGCGATTCCGCTGAGCGGCGCCAGGCGCTGGGATTTCATGCGAGTACCTCCTGTGTGTTTCCCAAGTGATCTCCCTTGCGTGCAACCGTATCCCGGACGCGGTCGGAATGGGAACGCAGCGTCTGTAGGTTGCCTCCGTGGACCTCTTGGAACTCGCTGACAGGCTATGGAGCGGCGACCTCGACGTCGCCGGGCCTCCCTCGTCCGAGCATCCGGGCAATGAGAAGGCCGTCAATCCGTTTGTCCCTCGTGGCGAGCTGGTCGAGATCGGCTCGGGCACCGCGTTCGTCAACTCGTTCGCCAACGTCAGCGCCTTCGAAACCACCGAAGGACTGGTCTGCGTCGACAGCGGCGCGTCCTACTCGGCAGCAGACATCCACCGGATGATCCGGGCATGGTCACCGGCGCGGCTCGACACCACGATCTTCTCCCACGGCCACATCGACCACGTCCTCGGGGTAGGTCCGTTCGAACAGGACGCGAGGGACAAAGGCTGGACGCCGCCGAGGGTGGTGGCTCATGAGAACGTCCCGGCTCGCTTCGACCGCTACAAGCTCACCGCGGGATACAACAGCGCAATCAACTCGCGCCAGTTCGGCGTCCCCGTTCCCTGGCCGACCGAGTACAGGTACCCGGACGAGACCTACCGCGACCAGGTCGAACTCGAGGTGGGGGGCGAGCGCTTCGAGCTCCATCATGCGAAGGGCGAGACGGACGACCACACCTGGACGTGGGTCCCCGGCCGGCGGGTACTCTGCTCGGGCGATCTGATCATCTGGTGTGTGCCCAACGCGGGCAACCCGCAGAAGGTCCAACGTTATCCGCGGGAATGGGCGGCAGCGCTGCGTGAGATGTCCGCCCTCGGCGCCGAGGCCCTGCTGCCCGGGCACGGCCTCCCGGTGGTAGGCGCCGATCGAGTGCGAGCAATCCTTGACGACACTGCCGCGCTGCTCGAGCATCTGCACGACGAGACCGTGCGGCTGATGAACGAGGACGCCCCTCTCAACGAGATCCTGCATGAGGTTCGGGCACCTGCGGAACTGCTCGAGAAGCCCTATCTGCGGCCGATCTACGACGATCCGGAGTTCATCGTACGCAGCGTCTGGCGCGCCTACGGCGGCTGGTATGACCTTGACCCCGCCGACCTGAAGCCCGCGCGCACGAGCGAGCTGGCCCAAGAGATCGCCGCGCTCGCGGGCGGTGCATCCGAATTGGCCCGCCGGGCCAGGGAGCTGGCATCGAAAGGCGAGCTTCGTCTCGCCGGACATCTCGCCGAGTTCGCCGCGGCCGCCGCTCCCGGCGACGCCGAGGTGCGCGCCGTGCGAGCCGAGGTGAACGAGACGCGCTCCGCCGCTGAGTCCTCGTTGATGGCGAAATCCATCTTCACCGCCGCGGCCCGCGACTCCCGCTAAAAACCCCCAGTTGCCGCATAAGCCGAAGGTCGCGGGTTCGAATCCCGCCCGCGCTAATAGAGTTCGCGCCGTGCGGCTGATCCACACCTGCTACCGAATCACCGATCCCAAGCGCTCGGTCGCCTTCTACGAGGCCCTGGGGCTCGAGAAACGCCGCGAGGTGCCGATCCGCGACGAGGCGACCAACATCTTCATGGGCGTGCCGGGTGAGGATCTCCCCGAGCTCGAGCTGACCCATAACTACGGCGTCGACGGCTACGAGCTGGGCACGGCCTACGGTCACGTAGCGCTCACGGTCGACGACCTGGACGCAACGCTCGAGCATCTCAAGGAGATGGGGATCGAGCCGGAGAAGCCCCCTTATCGAATCCGCGAGGGCGGCTCGCGGCTCTGCTTCGTCAGGGACCCCGACGGCTACAGGATCGAGCTGCTCGAGCTGGGGGGCTGAGGGCGCGCCCCTTCGACGGTCCCCGGACTGATCTCGCGGATCCTGGGAGGGTCATAGCGAGAAACGAATCAAGGCCTTCATCGTCGGCAGGTCTCGCTGGTTCCACGCTTCGATGGCGCGCCGCACGATCTCCACGTTCTCCTCCGACATCGCCCACGCAGTATCTCGCGGAGGGAAGCGTCCGGCTAAACCTGGCCCACGGTCGAGGCCGCCCCTGACCGCCCCTCTGGTTGGCTCCCCAAAGCGACTGGCCCCGCAGTCGGTCCTGTCGCCAAAGAGGGGGGTTACCTCGCCGCGTTGTTCGCGTGTTGGCTCGGTACCGCTCTTGGGCTAGAACCTGTTGGCCGCAGGGCCAGCTACAAGCAGCTTACTCCGCTAAGTCCGCCTCACCGAGCGGTGCATGGCTCGCGGCCAGTTGGTAGCTCTACCGCCTACTCCCGCAGCCCGGCGGCTTCGAGGGCCTCGTTCTTGGATCTGAAGCCGAGGACCGCTCGGACGACCCTTCCCTCGCGGAACTCGTAGAGGTCGAACTGGTGGACATCAATCGAGATGCCACTCGTCTTACCTTGCCCCTGCCAATGCGCCGCGCAGATCACGGCGTTCGGGCCGTCGATGTATTCCTCGATGTCAACGCGCAGCTCGTCGAAGGCGGCGGCCCACAGGTTGAGGTTCTGTCGAATCGCCTGAACGCCCTCAACCGTCATCGGCTGATCAGGAGCGTTCTGCAGGTCTTGCAGCACGGCATCTGGCGCGTAGAGCTCCCCCACGCCCTCAACGTCTCCCCGGTTGAGAGCCGCAACAGCGCGCTTAGTCGCCTCGACGTTCTCCTTCGACACCGCCCTATGCAGTATCTCGCGACAGAGCGAAAGTGTCGCTTTCCATGCAAAGCGGCTTTTCTCCCGCAGAAGCCTCGCGACTACGTTCGCGTAAAAGCAGCACACCGCGCCCCGCACCTCCGGTCACCTTGACGTACCCGCTGACTTCTATCCCGCCGCGCCGCGCGAGAGCTCCTTCGGCTTCACGAAGGACACCAGCTCGGCGCTTCCGGGCGCCAGCTCGCGCCAGGTTCCGTTGAGCTCCAGCGTTGCCAGCGCCGCGGTCGGAAACTTGCTCCTCAATCGCGGGATCTCAGAGCCGGCGCTGGCGAGGCTCAGGGCGAGATCCTGGATCCCGGGGTTGTGGCCGATCAGCATCACGGACTCGACCTCGTCCGGCACCCCCTGCAGCACCTCGAGGAGGTCGCGTGCCGTGGCCGCGTAGAGCTCGGGCTCGATCTGCACATCGGCGTCCTTCCCCAGCCCCGGCGCGAGCCGTTTCAGCGTCTGGCGGGTGCGCCTGGATGGCGAGCACAGCACCAGCTCGGGCATGATCCCCTTCCGCCGTAGGTGCTCCGCCATGACATTGGCGGCGCGGCGACCGCGAGGCGCAAGTGGCCGGTCGTGGTCGGCAAGCGTCGGATCGTCCCAGCTCGACTTAGCGTGGCGCAGGAGATAGAGCCGTTTCATTCCTACCTTGGAGAATGCCGGACGGGCAGCCGAAGCATGGTTGCGAGGTTCTCCTGATGGACAGCCTCATAGGGGGCGAAGTAGTGGACGGATCCGGCCTCGAGCGAATCTGCGATCAGATCCCTGAGGCCGATGTTCCTCTGATCCGGGTCCCTTCGGCAACGCCGCAGGGCACGGATGTAGTGCTCTGTCGCGGCAATCAGGTCCTGTGAGTAGCCACCTCTCGCGATCACCGAGGGATCACCATGGTTGGGCAGGATGCGATCCGGACCGAGCTGCCGGAGCCGGTCGAGATTCTCGAGGTGTACCTCGAGGCTTTCCGGCTCATCCACGTAGGTGATCGTGTCCTCCATCGTGTCCCCGCAGAGGAGCAGCCTCTGCTCTGGCAGCCAGGCAACCGCCGCATCGTCACTGTGGATGTCGGTGTGGATCAGCTCGACCCGAGTCCGCCCGACTGTGAGTTGCAGCCGGTCGCGGAAGACCCGGGTGGGCAAGACCAGCGGGTCGATCCCGGGCGGTCCCTCGTGTTCTCCCGCCTCGATCGTGGGCTTAAAGCGCGTCAGCAGTTCGTTGGTGCGCTCGGAGGCGATGACCTCGCAGTCACGGAAGGCCGCGGTGCCGGCGACGTGATCGAGGTGCCAGTGGCTGAGAACCACGGTGAACTTACTCACGCCCTCCTCCTCGAGGACCTCGCGGACGTAGCGCGCATGCTCGACCGAGACGTGCGTGTCGTACACGAGCGCCTCGCCATCAGCCACCACGGCGTAGTTCGCGATCCCGAGCGAGAGCGCTCCATCGTCCACCCAGTTCGAGCCCTGCGCGAAGCGATAGCCATCGACGCGCCCGTCGTAGAAGGCGAAAATGCCTGCGGCGGGACGAAGCACGCGCATGTGGTGCATCGCGGCGATGCTAACGCGGCCCTCGCGTCGGCTACAGATGCCGGGCGTCGATCACGATCTCGTCTGCCGGTCCGGTGAGGGTGATGCTCA
Organism: uncultured Solirubrobacterales bacterium; assembly: GCA_963695675.1. Classification (GTDB taxonomy): domain Bacteria; phylum Actinomycetota; class Thermoleophilia; order Solirubrobacterales; family 70-9; genus DASUPK01. The sequence continues at coordinate 166,305 of CAVOGY010000002.1, read as the reverse complement.
CGAGGCCGGGAGTACCCGGTCGCACCTCGATCGGCAGATGGTGAGTGCCGAGCCAGGCCGCGACGCGATCCTCGTCTCCGGTCAGCTGCAGCTTTGCGATCTTCACGCGGCCCGCCGGGTGGGCGGTCGGGGAGCGGCCTGGTAGGGGCGTCCCCGGCCCCCACTCGATGATGATGGGGACCAACGGCTCGGCGACGGCCTGCTCGATACCGGCAACCCGCCAGCGTAGGAGTTGGCCGCTTTGGGTGGCCCTCGAGTTGGCGCTCACCGCAAGGCCGAGTCGGCCGGCGACATCGTCGAGCGCATTGGTGCGGACAGCCCAGCCGAGCGGTCGGGCGAGGGCGGGCTGCGCAGCGGCGACCCAGCTCCCAAACCGGCTCTGCGCCGCCTCGGCCTCGTCGATGACGGTGATCAACTCGAGATAGGTCTCGCCGAGCGGCACGATTCGGTTGGCCGTGCCCCACCCGGGGTGACGGCCACCCTCGACCGAAGTCAGGCCGTACCGCGCTTCTATCTCGCGCGCGGCCGCATCCAGGTCGGCCACCGCGAGCAGTACGTGGTCGAGCTCCAGGTTCTCCTCCGACATCGCCAGGCAGTATCCCCCGCTAGCGTCGGCTCGATCTGCGCGATCCGAGACCGAGCTTCGCACAGCCGCGAACCATCGCCGTGGGCGTCGGGGAGGCCCGCCGAAGCGGGCCTCCCGAGGCATGCGGGCCTAATGTGTCTTCAACCTAGTGCTTCGTTTGGGGTGAGCCGGCTGGCTGCCAGGGCTGGAAAGCACCCGTCGCGTGGCTGGCACCAGCGGTCCTAGACGTGGCCGTCCCGCAGGTTCCTGGCGGTATTGCCAGCAGCCAAGCATCAATCGGGTCTCCTGGCTCGGTGAAGTCCAGCGCAGTCGTATTGAACGAGCTGGACGGGGTGGTGTAGTTGTAGCCGAAGTACTGAGTCACCGACGCTCTTTGGATGCAGGCGTTGTCCGTGTTGAGTGTCTGGACCTGCGTGTTGAGGCTCTGGACCTGCGCATTGAGGGCCCCAACCTGGCTCTGCAGTTTGTTGATCTTCTTGGTGAGACATTTGGTCGAACAGGCAGCGTCAGCGCTATTCGCGCCAACCCCGAGGACCCATACCAGCAACCCCGTTGACAGTGCGAGAACGATTAGCTTCTTCATTGAATCCTCCCCATGTGGGTTGACGCCCCATTCTGTTCCGGCTCGGTCCCGTCTGCAACGGTCCGCCCTCAGTGCGGACTACGTATGTCCCCCAGGGGGAACGACGGGGTAGTGAGCCTCCCTATTGGATCTGCTTGTCTTTGCCGGCGCCACCGATGAGCTTGTCCTTGCCGGCGCCGCCGACGAGCTTGTCCTTGCCCTTGCCGCCCTTGAGCGTGTCCTTGCCCTTGCCGCCCTTGAGCGTGTCGTTGCCCTTGCCGCCGCAGATCAGGTCGTTGCCGGCGAGGCCACTCAGCTTGTCATTGCCCGTCAGGCCGACGATCACATCCCGACCGGGCGTGCCGCTGAGCACGTCGTTGCCCGACGTGCCGACGATGGTCGCCGGGACGCCCTTGCAGGTCGGCGGCGCCGCACCTGGCGGCGGCGGCGCAGGTGCGCCCAGACAACCCCCGGCCCCCACCACGTTCACGCCGGCGACATTCTGGATGCCTTCCTGAAGGGCGGTGCACATCGGGTGTTCCGCCACCCGGCCGTAGACGCCGGGGAAGTTCGGCGTGGCACAGTCAACGCCAAAGCTCGTATCGCCGATCAGCCGGAACGCCCCGCCGCCGATCGGGGTCACGAGGGGACCGCCGCTGTCGCCCTGGCAGGTGTCCTGGCCGCCCGCTAGCTCCCCGGCGCAGACCATCGTCTCGGGATGGAAATCGCTGCCGTAGGAGGTCTGTGCGCCGCAGCTTGAATCGGCGATCCTGTCGATGTTCACCTCGCGCAAGCTGTCGCTTTTGGGGCCGCCGGACGAGATCGCCCCCCAGCCGGTGGCCCAGGCGTTCTCGTTGCCGGGCGCCCAGAAGGAGGCCTCGTCGGCGCCGGCGATCTGGATCGGGGTGGAGTTCGAGGAGGGCGACGGTGAGCTGAGCTCGGCGAAGACAACGTCCCAATCCATTGTGTTTGGGTTGAAAAGCGGCTTGCCCGAGCTGTCGGCGAAGAATAAGAGTCGGCTCCAGGCGATTTCCTGTCCTTGGCTCGAATTAGAGAGCGTGGTGCGCCCGGTGATCGACGCCTGACGGCTGGCTGGATAGAACGTGCCGAAGATGTTGTTGTAGACGCAGTGCGCCGCGGTGACGATGATTGTCGGAGCCACCAGCGTTCCGCCGCAAAATTGTCGGTCAAGGCCATTTCCCGAGGAGGAGGCAGGATTGAGGGTGACCGCCGCCTGCCACGGCCATTCCGCGATCGTCGTCGGATTGCCGCCGACGATCCGCTGCTGTAGATCGTTTGAGCGAGGTGCCTGGCGGTCGGCTGACTGCCGGCCCGGCGCCTCAGCCAGGAAGACGCCTGGTGCGAGCTTGGGTCCAAGCTCGTATTGCCCGGCCGCGAGAGCGAAGCCGCCCGGCGGGATCAGCAGTGGCGCTGCGAGCGCCGCCCCTGCCGCGAGCAGGAGTCGCCACTTTCGACATCCCAAAGCTTTATGGCTGAAGTTCTTCATCCGAACCCACGCGTCGCGGGCTGTAGGCGCCAGGCCGGAGTTGTTCGGATCTGCAATATCGGCTGGCTTCGCGGTCGCCACGGTGGTACGCGTCGATGAAGGTAAGAACAAGCTCCACGTTCTCCTGCGACATCGCCTACTCCGACAGCCCGGCGGCTTCGAGGGCCACCTCGCGGTCGAGGTAGACGTGCTCGCTCACGATCAGGCCGTCGCGAAGACGGTAGACGCCCGTCAGGTCACGCACGACCTCGACGCCGCTCTCGCGACCAATGCCGATCGCTCGGTAGAAGCTCACCACCACGTCATCGGCTTCGCCTTCGAAAATGCGTTCGTAATCCCAGTGCAGCTCGCCCCATGTCTCCCGTATCTCCACAACCCAGCGCCGGATTGGGTCGTCGCCCTCGAAGGTCCTGCCGAACTCCGTGATCCCTGTCTCGACCACGACGTCGTTGGCGTAGAGGCTTCGGATTGCCTCGACGTCCCACTCGTTCCAGGCGTCGAACGAGCGGCGGACGATCTCGACATTCTCCCGCGACATCGCCTACTCCCGCAGCCCGGCGGCTTCGAGGGCCGTCCTCGGACTCCTTCGGTCGATTCCGCTTGGACTAGGCGTCGTGCTCCCGGACGAACTCGGCCGCCTGGGGCTTCCCTTGAATCCCACCTTCTTCAAAGACCGCGGCCATATCGGGGTCGGACACGAAGTTCCGAAAGCCTTCCTCGTCCCAGTCGAAAACCACCAACACCCGGCGATCGTCGTCCGGATCGCGAAAAACCTGCGAACCCTTACTGCCGTGCTGCCTTCGCTTTTCAGCGCCCTTGGTAGAGAACGCGTTCCACCAGCGGTCGAAATCCTCGATCTTCGCAGTCGACAAAACCAACTCGGTCCTCCTTCGTTGAGCTGTCATCCGAATGCGGTCGGCATGGCAATTGACTCTCCTCCGACATCGCCCACGCAGTATCTCGCTCCCGAGCAAAAGTGCTGCTTTCCATGCAAAGCAGCGGTTTCTAAAAGCACTGATAAGCGAGGAAAGGGCTACGGCTTAGGCGTCTCCCTGCTCCTCAACCCACGCTGAGAACTCAGCGATGGATTCGGGCCGTCGCCCTTTCTCCCCCTCGAACCGAAGCATCAGCTCCCGAACCGCATCGGTCGTGATCCGCTCGCGCTCCGATTCGTTGGGATCGCGCAAGCCAGACAAAGCACCCCTAGGGATTCCGGGTCGATGATGAAGCCGGTTCCTGGTGGGCCTCCGCACCGGTCGCAAGTCGGAGTGAGTCGAGTTGACATGAGCTCCTTTCGTCCGGGCTCAGTTGAGGGGGCTGGGGAAGGAAGCAAACCAACCGGGGGAACCCGACACTTCCGGCACCGTAGGCGAGGACGGCTCCCTAACCCCCTCAATTCAACGTCAGCACTAGCAGAGACTCGGGCTTTGGCCCATTTGCGGTGATTTGCACCCTGCAGGACCGCGTTGCCCGATCCGGACCTGGCCGCTCGGGCCTAACACGAAATTCCCTTCCGATCCAACTAGTAGTAGTGGCGTCGCCCTCCTACTGCGCGACCCAGCGCGCCCAGTATCCAGAAGATCACACCCACCACGACCAAGATGACGCCGATTACCCAAAGGATGCCGGCGTTGAATATCGCCCCGAGGATGAGACAGACAATGCCAAGGATGATCAAGGTGTACCTCCGAGAGTCGGGTAATCAGTCGGCACCTTCCTACCCATCGCAGCGCTGGCGATAACCCGCCGCAAGCCTCTGGAAACGAGTCACCCCGGGTAACAGCCAGCTTGCGGCGGTCTTGCCTGGGCGAAGGGTTCCCGCATCGGTTCCCTGTTGTAGCTCGGCGGGTACTTCGCTAGCTTCAACGGCCATCGGGGGCCCGGGGGGGCTCCAAATGAGACTGAACAGGAGGACCGAATGGGACGCGTGCCCGGAGGAGGCCATCCGCGCAAGGGCAGTTTCGGTAAGGCACCGCTGATCTCTGCAGTCGCCGTTCTCTGCCTTGCCCTCGCCGTGGCCGCGGGACCCGCCGTGGCGAAGAAGATCACCGGCGGCAAGCGCAGCGAGAAGATCGTCGGCACCAAAAAGTCCGACAGGATCAACGGCAAGGGCGGCAACGACCTGATCAAAGGCAAGGGCGGCAACGACACACTCAGGGGCGGCAAGGGAGACGATCTTGTAGTTGGCGGCAAGGGAGTCGACCGTCACCTCGGCGGTCCGGGCAACGATGTCCTGAAGGCCGCCGACGGCCGCACTGACAGCGTCATCGACGGCGGTTCCGGCACCAACAGGTGCATCGTCGACCTGATGGAGATCTCGATCGTCAGGAACTGCGGCTCGGTTCAGGGCACCACCACTCCGGGACAGGGGCCCGGCGGCGGTGGCGGCGGCGGCGGTGGCGGCGGCGGTGGTTCCAACCAGGGCCTGCGGGTCCTCACCGTCGATGCGATGTGCGGCCCACCCAACCCGCTGACCGGAGAGGTGGGATGCAGCTTCCACATCACCGGCGACGGGGCTGCTGCGGCGGGCCCGGGAAGCGTCGAAGCTGGTGGCGGCGTCACCAACGCGGTGGGCGGCGCCGGCTCGCTCAGCCCTCCGAATTGGGACGCGGTTGGCATCTATTCCTGCACCGCCGCCGGCTTCCTGCGGGTCACCCTCGGCTCGCAGACCGTCGACGCTCCGGTCCCCTGCGAGCCGTCTCCACCCCCAGGTCCCTGACCCGCGCGTAGGCCCAGCGGCGTACCGGGCGCCGCTGGGCCCTTCACCCCCCGAGAGGGATCGGTGCTCGCAGACGCCCGGGCTCGGAGGGAATCACTCCCGAATAGCCGCTTTGGACGAGAAGCGGCTATCCGCTTTGCACGGACAGGAGCTGCTCTTCGACCCTGGCGCTCGCTTCTCGCGCGAAGCAGCGGCTAGACTGGCTCCTCGGGTCGAGCATCCGTTCGATCAAAGTAGTGCCCCGCGTTTTCGCAGTCGTTGCCTCCGGGCACCCTCCGCGTTCGCAGTGCACCCACACGGAGGGACCGAGATGGCGACAGGAACAGTGAAGTGGTTCAGCGATGACAAGGGCTTCGGATTCATCACGCCGGATGACTCCGGCAAGGACGTGTTCGTGCACCACAGCGCGATCCAGGGCGACGGCTTCAAGTCGCTGGCCGAGGGCGCCAAGGTGAGCTACGACGTCGAGCAGGGCGACAAGGGTCCGGCGGCCGCGAACGTCCAGGCGCTTTAAGGAGAAGAGGCATGGCCTCAGGCAGCAAGCGGAAGACCACGATGGCGAAGCTCAACCGTGAACGCAAGCTCCGCGAGCGTCGGCTTGAGAAGCAGGCCAAGAGGGCTGCGCGGAAGCAGGCGGCCGCAGACGCCCGGGGCGACTCGACGACTAGCTGAATCAGCAACGTCCCGTCAGTCAGTCCCACCTCTCTTCCGCTTTCGCGTGAATGCAGCAGACTGAGTCGCTCGGAGACTTAGCCGTCAGATAGCCGCTTTGGACGAGAAGCGGCGGTCTGGATGGAAAGCTGCGGTTCGCGAGTAGCCGCGAGATACTGCGTGGGCGAAGTCGCAGCGAAACCCTGAGCAGGCCCGCATGGGCGGGGAAGCGGGCGAGCGCATATCACGTCAGGGAAAACTCGCTAGTAGCGAGCTTTGGGGATCTTCGCCCTGTTTGCCCCTGGACAGACATTGGGAACTCGGGAAGTACGGGTTATTAAGCCATCAGGGAACGAATGGCCCCGGCGTCTTCAGGCCCGAACACCGAGCAAACGAGGCGGAGCCATGAAAGGAGGTGAAGAAGAACGTGGCTGATATCGACAGAATCCGCATGGAGGACATCGACATCACCGAGGAGCGCGTCCGACGCAAGCACCAGGTGACCGCGACTCACCGCCCGACAGGCGCGTCTGTGACCAGGGACGGAATCTCCTTCTACATCACGCGCAACGACGCGCTGACCTCCCTTGAGGAGCGCGTCGCTGAGTTGAATGGCGATGACGAGGACGAGTCGGACTGATCAACAGGAGGTCGGAGAATGACCAAGGCCGAGTTAGTTGACCGCGTCAGCACCAAGACCGGGCTCAGCAAGAGGCAGACGAGAGAGGCCCTCGACGTAACGCTGAATGCGATCGGGGGCGCACTGAGCCGGGGCGAGGAGGTGAACTTCCCGGGGTTCGGAAAGTTCCAGGTTGCCGAGCGCGGCCCGCGAAACGGTGTCAACCCCCGCACCCGCGAGCGGATCACGATCCCAGCCAGACGGGTGCCGAAGTTCTCGGCCGGCGCTGGCTTGAAATCGAAGGTCAAGGACCCGACCTGAGCAACCCGCTCGCCGATTCGGGGCCGCCAAGCTTGTCGCCTGAGGATTTGACAGTCGCGGATCAAGAGACCAGACTTGGCGCAGAGTCGTAGCTCGGCAACGTCGAGCGTCAGTGAAGGAGACTGGCATGGCTCATACTCGTACGCCGATCCGCGGCCCCCAGCGCGGGGGCGTGCGATCGGATGGAGTTGAGGCTGCGCCCGGCGCTTGGTTGCGATTGGCCGCCCTGGGGGCGGCCGCCGTCACGGCGCTGGTCGTCACCAGCGGTGCACTGCACCTCGGCCTCCCCCACCGGCTGCTGGCGATTTTGGCTGTCCCGCTGCTCACTGCGGTGGTCGTTGCCGCGGCGACAGCGCATCGACCATTGCTGGGTTTCTCAATTGCGGCTCTGGTCCTGTTCGCGGGGGAAAGCGCTCTCGGTGCTGTGGTCGCGTTGGCAGGTCGGCCCGAGTGGGCCGTAGCCTTTCACCTGGTGTTCGCCGGCCTCGCCCTGGCGGCGGCACTGCTCAGCGCCGCGGCGTCGTTCCGCGGGGAGCATGTGCCCGCGGGCGCCTGGCGCGACTACCTGGCGCTGACCAAGCCGCGGATCATGGTGCTCCTGCTGATCACGGCGGCCGCGGGAATGTTCGTGGGTGCCGGCGGTCTGCCGAACCTGCCCGAGCTCGCGATCGTCCTGGCTGGGGGTGCGCTCGCCTGTGGCGGGGCGAGCGCGCTGAATCACTACCTCGACCGCGACATCGACGCCCTGATGGGGGATCGGACGTCGGACAGGCCGATCGTCGCGGGTCGCCTGATCGCTCCGCGGGCGGTCGAGTTCGGGCTCGTGCTCTCGGCCTTCTCCTTCGTCCTGCTGGCCAGCCTGGTGAATGTCCTGACGGCGACCCTGGCCCTCGTGGGGGGCCTGTTCTATGTGCTCGTCTACACCCATTGGCTAAAGCGCTGGACCGTCCAGAACATCGTCATCGGAGGCGCCGCCGGCGCCGTGCCGCCGCTGGTCGGCTGGGCCGCCGCGACCGACAACCTGACCCTGCCGGCGATCTTCCTCTTCCTGATCATCTTCTTCTGGACGCCGCCGCACTTCTGGTCCCTCGCCCTGCTGATCAAGCGCGAGTACGCCGCCGCGCGCATCCCGATGCTGCCCGTCGTGCGCGGGGATCGCGAGACCTCGCGCCAGATAGTCGCGTATTCGCTGGTCTTGGCCGCGACGACGCTCTTGCCTTTCCTCTGGCACTCGGTCGGCGGCCTCTATCTCGGCGTCGCGCTCGCCCTCGACGCCGTCTTCATCGGGCTGGCGCTGAGCCTGGCGCGGGAGACGAATCCCGCGCGCGCAGGACGCCTCTTCCACTTCTCGCTGCTCTATCTGGCGATTCTCTTCTCGGCGATGGCGGTCGACACGGTCGTCGTCCTTTGACCGTGCCGCCGCCTGTTCGCAGCTGGGCCTACTCGGAGTAGGCCGGCTCGGGCGCGCCACGCCCGCGGCGTGAGCCCTCGCTTGCCGTCGACGTCTGCCGACGGCGGTGCCTATGCCGTCGCTCAGCGCCGGATCCAGGAGAGGTGGGCAGGTGGTACGGGAGCCGCATGGTCGCGGCCAAGAGGGCCAGCAGGGAGACGACCGCCACCCCGTTGAGAATCAAGACCGTTGCCATCGTCACTTTCTTCGCCTCCTTTCGGTGTTGGGTTGTTCTCACACCTGACACCTTTCCCGGTGTCATGTCCCTGACACCTTCCCGGCGGAACCTGGGAGACGCCTGAGCGCCTGCTGATTGTTCTCTAAGAATCCGGCTGATCCGAGGTCAGGTGCAGCGCCTGTAGCAGGGACCCAGTCGACTGAGGCCCCTGCAGGACAGCGGTGATCTTCCCCTGGGAGTCGAGGATGAAGGTGGTCGGCAGGCCACGCAATCCGTAGGCGTTGCCGGCGACTCCGTCCGGGTCGGTCAGGTTCGGGAACGTCAGGTGGTACCGGTCGACGTACGAGCGAGCGGCGCTGGTCCCGTCCTCCCAATTGACTCCGACCAGCCGGGCCCGCCCGCGCAGCAGGCGCGCCACGCGCTCCAGGTCCAGGGCCTCCTTCTGGCAAGGGGCGCACCAGCTTGCCCAGAAGTTGACCGCGGCGGGCTCGCCGCGCAGCGAGGCGAGGGTCACGTGTGGCGGAACCAGAACACCGGTCGGGAGTTGGGGCGCGGGCCGCCCAGTCCCGGACCGGGTCGACGTGCCGCTCAGCAGCACGATCGCGATCAGGACAGCGCCGGCGGCGAGGATGATCAAACCGACGCGAAGTCGACGACGGATGGCGGCCTCCTACTGGGACGCGAGGATGGGGACGTCGTGGACGATCTGCGAGGGGACGAAATCATGCGGATAGAGGGTGGTGATCCTGCCGCTGGCACTGATCCCGTAGACCAGCGCGGAGTGCTCGACCAGATCGGGATCCTTCGAAGTCGGCGTGGCCTTGGAGAGGATGAACCAGTCGCGCCAGACCTTCTCGAGCTCTGGGCGCGACCCGATCAGGTACTCCATGCGCCCGGTCATCCGGTGCTCGCGCAGGAAGGTTTTGACGGTGCTCGGGGTGTCGCCCCGCGGGTCGACGGACACGGCGATGATCTGGAGCTTCTGAGCCTCCGGCCCGAGTTGGGCCTGAGCCGTGTGGAGGTTGCCGACGATCAGCGGGCAGATATCCGGGCAGTGGTCGTAGATGAAGGTGACGAACACGGCCTTGCCTCGGTACTGGTCCAGATTCACGGGATGACCGAGCGAGTCCCGGAGGGCGAGGGGCGGTGCGGCCTTTGACGGAACGGCGGCGGTGCCGGCGTACTTGACGGTGGAGCTCGCCGACTGGCTGGCGGATGCTCCGGTCGAGGATGACCCGGATTCGCTCCCGCCGCAACCGGCGAAGGGCAGCGCCAGCAGCGCGATCGCCGCAATCAAGACCGTGCCCGGAGCCGGAGGTTCGACCCGAGCTTCGCCACGACCGGGCTTGAGTCGAAAGGTCATCCGCCTTGTTCCTTTCCGTCAGGTCAGCGACCTCCACACCCGGGGACGGTCGGACTGACTCTGGCCCCGTCTTGAGTATGACGATTGGCGTGCGGGCGCCGGCGCGGAACCCGACCCGGCCGCAGTTCATCGATCCCGGGGGATCGATGGCTCGACCGTCACTCGGGATGGCGCTCGGCGCAGAAGCAGCAGGTACCAGACCAGGACCGCCGAGGAAAACGACCCAGGGGAATGGCCCAGGTGAGGATGCCCTTCTCCCACGACTGAGGCGGCGATGATCATTGGGGGGAGCGGCTGCATCCTCTTCCTCCTAGGGTCACGGGTTTCCGGCGAGGGGAGGCCTGGCGGGGGTGACCCGCCGCGACCGCTTTGGCTCCAGCCACCGGTACGCAACGAACAGGATCGCGATCGCGAACGGGATCGATCCGGGAACCCACATGACCCCGGCGGCGAGCTGCTGGTCCGCCAGCGCCGTGATCCCGCCCGGCCGGCTCGCTTCCGCCGCGTAGGGAGCGTAGAGCGGAGAGGTGGCCAGGGCCAGGACGACCGCGAGCATCCAGCTGACCACGAGAGCCGAGGCGACGTAGATCGCGCGCGCAGTGTCGGCGAGCGGCGATCGCCACGGCGGCGAGTCGATCACGCGAGTCCAGAACAACAGGCCCGTCCCGAAGAACATCGCGTGCTCCAGGGCGTGGACAACCGGCGAGCGTAGGGTTGCGTCATAGGCGACCGGCACGTGCCAGGCGACCAGGATGGTTGTGAACAGCAGCCAGGATGGGATCGGGTCCCCCAGGAACCGGGCCGTGCGGCGGAGTGCGCCCGACCACCGGCCATACGCGAGGTAGCCCGCGATCCGCCTGCGGAGGGCCACGGGTAGCCCGCGCCACATCCGGTTCCATGGCCGGGCCAGCGCCAGCAGTGGGGGAGCGACCAGGAGCAGGAGCACGTGCTGCGCCATATGTGCCCACTGAAGCTCGCCGGCCCAATCGTCGAGCGGTGAGTCCAGGGCCAGGACGATCGTTGCGAGCCCGGCGACGAAGGCCGCAGTCCGCCAGCGGCGAACGGGGGATCGCGGTCGCCCAAGGCCGCGGCCGCCGAGCCAGAAGAGCGCGGCGGCGAAGACCACCCAGAGAAGGGCCGGGTCGGCGGTCCAGCTGAAGGACAGCGTCGCCGTAGGCATGGCTCAGAGCAGATAGAGGATCGCCCAGCTGAGCACTCCGATGCCCGCCAGCAGGCTCCAGTAGAAGGCGGCGTCTCCCAGCCCCTGTCGGCACAAACACGCTGGCTGCACCGCGATTGCGTAACCCCTCGACGAACAGGATCTCCACCCAGACCATGGTGAAGAGCACGAAGACGGCGAAGAAGACGGTCCAGCCGATGAACACGCTCGCGTAGCCGCCGTCCAACGGGCCGAAACCCGAGGTGTGCGTACTCGAATGCCTGCACCACGCACCCGACGAGCCCGAACGCCAGTGAGGCGCCGGCCGCCACCAGCCAGACGCGATTCCTGCGAGCTACTTGAGCCGCGTAAACCAGTGAGGCAGCGCTCACCGCGAACAGGAAGACGATCGCCGCGCCATAGCGATCCGGAGCGTCGACGCCGTCTGGGCGCCACCGGCCGGTGTTGTTGAGCGAGCGCAGGTAGAAGTAGGCGAACACGAAGGCAGCGAAGAAGAGGATCGTGGTGCCTGCTATCACGCGAGCGCCGATCCACAGGTTCCGCTCGTTGACCTCCGGCGGCTCGTCGAGCGGCCCCGCAGCGTCGGGCTGGCTTGCTGCTCTCCCGGGAAGCCTGACCATGGCTATCCGGGCGCGGTGGCCGGCGCCTCCGCGGGTTTAGGTGGTGGCGGTGGGGTCCCGTAGTCGTACGGATCAGAGTCGATCACGGGGATGGTGTCGAAGTCGTGTACCGGCACCGGGGTCGGCAGCTGCCACTCCAGCGACTTCGAGCGCCACGGATTCTCCTCCGCCGGCTTGCGGACGATGACCATCGAGTAGAGGACATTGGCGATGAAGACGAGCATCGAGGCGCCGAGCACGAACGCCGACACCGACACCCAGATGTTGATCGGCTGCAGGTCGGATGCGTAGAAGGCCACCCTCCGCGGCATCCCCAGCAGGCCGGCGGCGAAGAGCGGGCCGAAGGTTGAGTTGAAGGCGATGAACATCGACCAGAAGTGGATCTTCGCGAGCGCCTCGTTGAACTGCAGGCCCGTCATCTTCGGCACCCAGTAGTAGATCGCGGCGAAGAAGGTGAAGATCAGCCCGCCCATGATCGTGTAGTGGAAGTGGGCCATGACGAAGAAGCTGCCGTGCGTGCTGACGTCGCTCGGGGTGTCCGACAGGAACACGCCCGAGATGCCGCCGATGAAGAAGTTGAAGAACCAGGCGAGGCAGAAGAGCATCGGCACCGTGTAGCGGATGCTCGCCCTCCACAGGGTGGCCATCCCGCAGAGGAAGATGAATCCGGTGGGAATCGAGATCACCTCCGTGGAGAGCATGTAGAAGGGCCGCAGCGCCGAGTTGATGCCGCTGACGAAGAGGTGGTGCTGCCAGACGAAGAAGCTCAGCAGCGCCACGCCGAGCATCCCCGCCACCGCAAGGCGATAGCCCCAGAGCGGCTTGCGAGCGAACACCGGCAGGATCTCGAGGAGGATCCCGAAGCCGGGCAGGGCAAGGACGTAGACCTCCGGGTGCCCGAAGAACCAGAACAGGTTCTCGAACAGATACGGGCTGCCGCCGGCGCTCGTGAGGAAGAACGAGGTCTGCGCGGTCCGATCCAGCCCGACCATCAGCAGGACTGCCGCCAGGACCGGCGCCGCCAGGACCATCAGGCCGCAGGTCGTCAGGACGCCCCAGCAGAAGATCGGCAGCCGTCCCCACGTCAGCCCTGGTGCTCGCATGGTTACGATCGTCGCGATCAGGTTGAGCCCGAGGAGCGTCATCGAGATCCCGACCAGGATGAAGAAGAAGATGTACGAGTCGTAGCCCAGGTTCGCCTGATCATTGAGCGGCCCGTAGCCGGTCCAGCCGGTCGGGAAGCCGCCGAAGAAGACGCCGCTGACCAGGATCGTTCCGGCCGCCATCAGCAGCCAGAAGGTGAGCGCCTCGATCCGCGGGAAGGCCATCCGTTTCGCGCCGATCATCAGCGGGACGAAGTAGTTGGCGAACGGGCCAAGGATGCCCGAGCTCATGATCCCCATCATCATCGCGCCGTGCAGGCCGACGATCGTCAGGTAGTTGCCGGCGCCGAAGAGCTGCGGGGAGGGGCGCAGCAGCTCGGCCCGGATCAGCATCGCGTTCAGCCCGCCGATGAAGAAGAAGAGCCCGATCCCGATCAGGTACTGCATGCCGATCACCTTGTGGTCGGTGCAAAGCCCGAAGTAGCGGCGGATGCCGCCGCCCTCTTTCTCGTGGAAGGAGGGCTCGCGCCCCAGCATCCTGGCCAGCGGGTACTTGAGGAAGCCGAGCCCGGCCACGAAGCCGACCACGAAGAACAGGTAGCCGAGCAGCAGGGCGATGTCGTTCTGGCCGGTGTCGGCGATGAACTCGTAGGCGGTGAAGTGAATCCGGTGGCCCAGCCACCAGCCGAAGTAGAAGCCGACGATCCCCAGCAGGATGCCGGTGAGCAGGTTGAAGCCGATCAGACCACGAAGAGGTGAGCGGGCAGTCCGTTCGGTGGTCATCCTGCCGGCAGTCCGTTCGGTGTTCATCCGGCCCTCCTATGCGGCGCGGGGTTGTAGTGGGTGCTGTACGGCGGAAGGGCGCCGGTCGCTGGGCCGAACGCGGCCTGCTGCGCGTGGATCCAGGCGAGGAAGGCGGGCCCGCTCACGACCTGCCCCGTGTCGAACATGTGCCCGTGGAAGAGCCCGCAGAGCTCGGCACAGCGGATCGAGAAGCTCCGCACCTCATTCGCCTTGACATAGACGATGTTGTCGACTCCCGGGTTGGCGTCGGCCTTGACGCCGAGGTCGTGCGCCCAGAACGAATGGATCACGTCGAGGGACGTGACATGGAGCTCGATGTCACGGTCGACCGGCAGAACAAGGTGAGGGGTCTCTACTCCACCGAAGGACGGGTAGCGATAGGTGAACGCCCACTGCTGGCCGATCACCTGGACCGGGAGCTGGGGACCCGACGGCTTGGCAACTGGATCCGATCCCTGTCCGCCGCCGGATCCTTCGTCGAACAGGCGGACTGTTCCATAGCTCGCCAGGAACAGCACGATCACCGAGGTCGCGGCCAGCCAGGTCGTCTGGATCGCCGTGTTGCCACGGATCGCTACGCCCTCGTCGGTCTCGCCCTCGCGCCGGCGGAAGACGATCAGCGTGTACGCGAAGTAGACGATGATCAACGCCACGATCGGGGTCACGAGCCCGAGCAGGACCGTGTTGTCGACCACCTGAGATGCGCCAGCGGTGGCGTCCTTGCCGGGCGGCAGCCCCGGCGCCCACACCAGGACGACGATCGGCGTGGCGATGATGCTGAGCGCAGCCCACAGGATCAGGATTCGTCTGAAGTGGGGGGGCCCCGGCATCGCCGTCGCTCACACCACGTGCAGGGAGCCGTCCATGTAGCCGATCGTCTGCATTGGCCCGCCGAACCCAGTGAAGAAGCCCGCCGCGCACGGCACGAAGCACTGCCAGCGGATTCGCCCGGGGTTGCCGGTGCGGATCGTGAAGGTGACGGTCTCGTGGGCCTGGTCGAGAGAGCACGGCATCTCCGGACACTGGTTAGGGGCGTCGTCGGCCACACCCATGATCGGGACGCTGATGCCCATCTGCGGCACGGTGAAGGTGTGCGACGCGTCGGCGGGGGCGATGTTCTTCACGGTCTTGCCGTCGAGTTGCATCACGCCGCCGACCGTGCCCTGGACCTGGGAGAGGAACGGGTTCCGGAGGCCGCTGGCGCCGTCGAAGTTGAGGACGGTGATCCGGACCAGGGAGTGGGCGGGGACGTCGAAGACGGTGGTGTGCTTCCACTGATTCCCCTCGCGCACCAGATAGGAGACCCAGGTCGGGTTTTGACCGAGCTTCCCGACGGCGGGGGTCGTGCCCAGCGTCAGTTCCGCCTGGGCCGGCCCGGTCTGTGCTGCCGAGATCGGAGTCGGCGCGCGCACGAGCTTGTTGACGTAGAACCCGATCGCAACCGCGACGATCACGACTCCGGCGACGATCGCCAGCCACCGCGCAACCAGGGAGTTCACCGCATCAACCCTCTTCTTCCCCGTTGCCCTCTCGCCGCGGGCCGCGCCGAGAAAGGCAGCGCGACTGGCAAAGTACTCCCGCCGAAGGTCGGAGTCAAGCAGCGGGTCGCGGTCGCGACGTCAGACTCGAGTGCGGGAGGCGCCCCCGACCCCAGTCGCGCGCTCGCGGCGCTTCGGCGGCGGCCTCTTGGAGCGCTGCCGGCTTGCACGAATCTCTCCCAGGGGAGGGTCGGCGAGGACCAGCTTTCCCGCAGGGCGATCCGGGCCCGGCCCACCGCCACCTCCACCACCGCCCCCTTCGCTGTCGTCAGTCCCCTGATCGGCATCGAAGCGCCGCACGCAGAGGAGGAGGCCGGTGAACACAGCGCTTCCAACCACTGACAGGAGGAGGATCGGGAGCGTTTCCTCGATTGAAACTGCAGCCAACAGGGATGCGACCATGCTCACAACGCCGAGAGTAGCGCTCCACAAAGCAATGAAGCGCGCCCGACAGGATTCGAACCTGTGACCTTCGGTTTCGTAGACCGCGGCGTGAGTTCGGTGGAGTTCGTCTGGGCTCAGGATTCGACTCTGTACCGGGACTGGAGCTCGTCTGGGTTCGTCTGGACTCCGTCCTCGTCTGTTGCCCTTTTGTTGCCCAAATGCTCTCCCCCTTGCCCACTAGCGCTCCCATCTCACGCAACTCGTCTGGGTAGGGCAGGGCCACTCGACAACGCTTGCTCGAGGTAGACCCGAAAGTGCCCGCTTTGCATGGAAAGCAGTACTCCCCTTGCGAAATCGTGCGGCGCTCTGCCTCCCCGTGGAACCCCTCTTCAGTGTCGCCCCGAGCGAGAGCCCTCTCCAGCGGGGCAGGAGTACGCTGGCGCCATGGGCCGACAGGAAGCGGATGCCGTTCGAGTGATCGACGCCGCCCCACAGCTCGCACCCCTATCCAAAACCGGTTCCGCCTCGACCCGGCCGGTCTGGCGCGACTCGATGGCCCCGTACGAGCGCCCCACCTGGGGCCGGGGCCTCCTCGATGTCGCGACCTCGATCGTGCCCTACATAGCGCTTTCGGTGCTCATCTACGTCAGCCTCGGCGAGTTCACCTACTGGGCCACCCTCGCCCTCGCGATCCCGACCGCCGGGTTCCTGATGCGAACCTTCATCGTCTTCCACGACTGCGCCCACGGCTCGTTTCTGCCCTCGCGCCGGGCCAACCTCTGGGTCGGCCGGCTGAGCGGGCTGCTCATCTTCCAGCCGTTCGCGAACTGGCGCCACACCCACGCCGTCCATCACGGCACGGCCGGCGATCTCGACCGGCGCGGCACCGGCGACCTCCTGACGCTGACCCTCGATGAGTACATCGCCAGCCCCTGGAGGAAGCGGCTCGGCTACCGTCTCTTCCGCAACCCGCTCGTCATGTTTGGGATCGGACCGCTGTGGTCGCTGATGCTCGGGCCTCGTCTGTGGTCCCGCTCGATGCGCCCGCGCCAGCGGCGGAGCGTGGTGATCACCAACCTCGTCCTGGCGGTGCTGGTGGGCGCGATCTGCTGGCTGGTCGGCTGGCAGGAGTGGCTGCTCGTCCAGATGCCGACGGCGATCCTCGCCGGGACGGCAGGCGTCTGGCTCTTCTACGTCCAGCACCAGTTCGAGGAGGTCTACTGGGAGAGCGGCGAGAGCTGGGGGTATGCGGACGCGGCGCTGCGCGGGAGCTCGTACCTGAAGCTGCCGCAGCCCTTCCGGTTCTTCACCGGCAACATCGGCCTCCACCACGTCCACCATTTGAGCGCCAAGGTCCCGAACTACAACCTGCAGCGCGCGCATGACGAGAATCCAATCTTCCGGGACGTCCCCGTGCTGACCGCATGGGACGGCGCCGTCGCGGTCCGGCTCAAGCTGATCGACCCGCAGGCCGGTCGCCTGCTTACCTGGTCCGAGGTCCGCGCGCGCCGCGCCGGGGTTTCCGCCGCGTTGCCGGCCCTTTAGCTCGCGCAGCCAGCGTTCGCCGCGAGTTCCGGCCTGGCGAGTGGGAGCCGTTCCAGGATGGGCGCGATTGGTTCAAACAAATCGCGCCCGCTGCCCCGGGCGCGGAGCTGTCGGAGGTAAGGTCGCAGGTTCGAATCCTGTCGGGCGTGCAGTAGGTAGCGTCGATGCGGGGCGCCTGACGCCCGCGGGCCCTAGGACTCCGACGGAATCGAGGAGCGATGTACGCAAGCGTGCGCAAGTACAGCGTCGACCCGGAGCGCCTCGACGAGCTCATGCACCGGGTGGACGAGAGACTCGCACCCCGGTTGGTAGAGATGCCCGGCTTCGTCGCCTACCAGGCGATCGACGCGGGCGTGGACAGGGCCGGAGAGGGTACGGTGTTCGCGGTTACGATCTGCAGCGATCGAGAGGCGGCCGACCGATCCGCCGAGATAGCGGCCGAGTTCGTGCGCAACGACCTCGGGGACATCGAGGTCGAGCGTCTCGAAGCGGCCACCGGAGTTGTCAGCGTGAACCGCGCCGAATCCGAGGTGCTCGAGACGGCTCACGCCTAGCCACCCGTGAAGACAGGCCGGCTACCACCTACCGAGACGCCGGATGTCTGCAGCCTCCCGCTGTTAGAGACTTGCTAGCCCTCGGACAGGACTTTGAGCAACTCGCCAACCTCCCGCTCCTCCACGAGGGGATGCCGCAGGGGAAGCTCAGGCTTGACCTGGTAGCGGTTCCGCCGGCCCTGCCGCTCGCGCAGCACGTAGCCCTCCTCGACCAGCTCGGACAGAATCCGGTGGGCAGCACGCTCGGTGATGCCTACCGCAGCGGCAATGTCACGCAGGCGGATGCCCGAGTCATGAGCCACACATACAAGGACGTGGGCGTGGTTTGTCAGAAAGTCCCAGCGGGGGACGGATGGTTGAGAACCCTGCTCCAACATTCCGGAAGATTGTTTCATGAATAGATGGTACATTGTGTTGACACCGCCTTTAGAGCACGCGGCCGTCCCTTGTCCCGCAGCGACGAAGGCAAAGCGAAGAGGGCCCTTCGGTGAAGGCCGGGGGGCCCCGGAGGAGGTCAGCCATCCCCGGTACCGCCACGCCAACCGCAACCGAGCGCTCCCAGGCTCGAGTTCAGCGGTCAGACCGGGAAGAGGTATGGCTCGCCGCTTCGGATCTCCAGCCCATCCCTGGAGAATCACCGCTTCCGCCACACGACGACGCGGTGAGGCGGTTGGAGGGGGCGCTT
The DNA here is from genome assembly GCA_963695675.1 of uncultured Solirubrobacterales bacterium. Taxonomy (GTDB): domain Bacteria; phylum Actinomycetota; class Thermoleophilia; order Solirubrobacterales; family 70-9; genus DASUPK01. The sequence goes on along the minus strand of CAVOGY010000002.1, from coordinate 147,936 downwards.
GCGGAGCAGGGCCGCCGTCGCCGCCACTACGAGGCGGGGTTAATGTCGGACGAACCGAACGCCTACGCGCGGCTATCCGAGGCGAACGAGCGTGTTGCGACGCGCGTGAGGTGGCTTGAGTGGGTCGACCAGCACTGGGACCGAGGCAGATCGACCGCGCCCGCGAGGAGGACGAGATGAGCACCAGCAAGCGATCGCAACCGGCAGCACGACGGCGCGGCGAGCTTCATCGCGCCGATGGCAATCGCCAGGTTGGCCACGCTATCGGAGCCCCGGGGCGCATCGCCCTAGGGACGCAAGCCGGCGATCGCCGCTTCCACGGGGAGCAGTCAGGGCGATGACCTCTCTGCGTCGGTTGGACGAACTGAGAGCGGATGCCCGCTACCACCGCGATTGCCGTGACCTCTACCAGGCCGAGATGTACGGCCCGCGGCCGGCGAGTCTTGTCCAACTGAAGGAGTTGGAGCGGGATTGCGTCTTGTCTGAAGCGCGCCTCCGGAGGGCCGAGCAAGAACTCCAAGCGGAGACGGTACGGCTACGGGCGCTGGGCTGAGTGACGAGACCCGCCCACTGATCACACGGTCCGGTTCGTGAATCAGCTCCCCGCGCACAGTGCTCAGACTCCAGCTTCCGCGGAGAGGCATCCGGGCGGTATCGCTTGCGCTCGCGATCCTGGGATTGACGGCCGTCGCTCAGGTCGTCGTCTTCGTAGCCACCAACAGCATCGCCCTGCTCGCGGACCTGATCCATAACGGCGGCGATGCGCTGACCGCCGTCCCCGTCGGCGTCGCCTTCGCCATGCGGAGCGACCGAGCGGAGAGGAACGCGGGGCTCGCGGTGGTGGCCGCGATCTTCGTGAGCGCCTGCGTCGCCGGAGTCGAGGCGGTGCGGCGGCTCATCAATCCCGAGGCCCCCGACCACCTCGTTGCGCTCGCGATCGCGGGGGGATCGGCTTCGCGGGTAACTGGCTTGCGAGCATCGTCCGACGCAGGGCGGGCCGAACGCTTCGAAGCCCCGCGCTGATCGCCGACGGTAACCACGCTCGCGCTGACGCCTTCGTCTCGCTGGCGGTCGTCGCGAGTGCCGCCGTCGTTGCGCTCGGCGCTCCAATCGCAGACCCGCTGATCGGCCTCGCGATCACCCTCGTCATCCTGCGGATCACCTGGGAGTCGTGGGAAACGGTGCGCCACGGGCACGTTCACCAGGCCCTCGAAGCCGTCGGGCTGCGCGAGTAGGCGATGTCGCAGGAGAACGTCGAGGCGCCGAGCAAAGCAACCGTTCCTGCCCGCTACCGTCCATCTGCGATGGAAACCACGTCAATCCCGCTCCACGTTCACGACCCGCGTGAGCGCGAGTCCCTCGTCCGGCGAGCGAAGCTCCTGGCGTGGCTCGGGGTCGGGTGGCACGGGATTGAAGCGACGGTCGCTCTCGGCGCGGGGATCGTCGCGGGCTCGATTGCTCTCGTCGGATTCGGGGCGGACTCGCTCGTCGAGTCGTTCGCGGGGTTTGCGCTCCTTTGGCGGTTCGGGGCCAGCCGGGCGTCGTCGGAGCTGGCGGAGCGGCGGGCACAGCGGCTCATCGGGGCGAGCTTCTTCGTGATCGCCGCCTACATCGGCGTTGAGGCGATCCGCACCCTTCTCGGCGGAAGCCATCCGGACGTGAGTTACGTCGGGATCGGTCTCGCCGCCGTCACCCTGATCACGATGCCTCCGCTTGCCGCCGCGAAGGCTCGCGTCGGCGAGCAGCTCGGCTCCTCGGCCACGAAGTCGGAGGGTCGGCAGAACCTCCTCTGTGCGTACCTGTCGGTGGCGCTGCTCGTGGGCCTCGGGGCGAATGCGATCTTCGGGTGGTGGTGGGCCGACCCGGTCACCGCGCTCCTGATCGCAGCCGTCGCGTTGAACGAGGGGCGCGAGGCGTGGGCGGGCAACGCCTGCGACGACTGCTGCTAGAACGCTTTCGACGAATCCCTCGAAGCGGCCGGGCTGCGGGAGTACTAGGCACTGATGCTTTCGAAACGGCTACCGCTTTGCATGGAAAGCGGCGGTTAATCGGCGTCGCCTTCGTCCCCTTATCGGGCCGACCGTGGGTAGGCCTGGCTGGTAAGTTGAGCCGCTGCAGGTGCTGCTCGCTCGGATTGACTGCCAACGCCAGGAAGGTGGGCTTCATGAAGAGTCTCGTGCGCACTCTGTTCCTCTCAGGGCGCCCGCAGCTGCACGCACTACAGGAGCTCAACTGCGAAAGGCACCTGCAGGCGACGCCCAGCTTGGGCACGTCGCGGTCGGCGGCGCCACCTATCCGCAGGCGCTCCCGCTGCTGGAGGCGCGCAACGGCAACAAGAACCCACGTGACGACGTCGAGGTCACCACGGTGCACATCGGCGGCAACGACGTCAACGGCCCGATCCTCGCCGCTTGCCTCGGCCCCTTCCCCGAGACCTGCCTGCCCACCATCCAGCGGGAGCTCGGCGACTACCGAAATGATCTCAACGCGGCGCTCTCGACCTTGCGCGGAGCGGCTGGCGACGAGGCGATTGTGATCGGGACCTACGACAACCCGTTCCGGGATCAATCGCCGACCACCTGCGCGCTGGCCGGAAATCCCCTTGCAATTGGCCTCGCCAATCTCGTCCTTGAGGGCGGCCCAGGCGTCCCCCAGGGCCTCCACGACATCATGCGCTCAGTCGCCGCTGAGTACGGGATACAGGTCGCCGAGGTCTTCGGCGATCTCAGGCAGCCAGGGGAGTGGTTCGACTGCCTGCACCCGACCGACTTGGGCTACGACAAGGTGACGGACGCCTTCCTGGAGGCGCTCGGCCTGCCGCAGTCCGGCTAACCCGTCGCCTTGGAGATGTAGTCGTCAGATAGCCGCTTTGGACGAAAAGCGGCTATCCCGCTTTGCATGGGAAGCAGTAGTCAGGCCCGGCCGGAGGCCCGCCAACCAGACGCGTACTCGACGCGCGCGACCTCGGAGTAGGGCACCGGGCTGACCACGACCCGGACCTCCCCAAGCTCATGCGGCTCGACGGTGGCCTTGCGCGTGCCCCCGCCGGGCTCGCCCCAGATCACCTTGAGCTCGCTCCCGAGCTCGATCTCGGGGCTCACGGTGGCCAGCGACAGCCCCTTCCCCTCGTTCGTGCTGAACCCCGTCCACATCGAGTACCCAACCACCGTCCCGTCGGCGCCGACCACAGAGTCGAAGTTGGACGAGCCGTAGTTGGCGACCGGGAGGTCGAAGAACTGGTAGTCGGGGCCGTCCTCGTCGGCCACCGAGGCAAGGATCCTGCCGAGGTCCTCGCCGTTCCACGCCAGGGTCACCTTCTTTCGCTGCGCGTGGGGGTCGAGCTGGTCGAGCGCCTCGCGGCCAATGAAGTCGTGGTCGAACTTGATGAACCGCCCGTAGCCGAGCTCGTAGGGGTTGAGGTAGTAGTCCTCGATGTCGTCGGAGACGAAGCTGCCGGCCAGCGCGTTGGTCGCCTCGTAGCCCGCGGCGGGGAGCCACTCGCGGTAGCCGCGCAGATCGTCACCTGTGTAGATCGCCGGCAGCGGTGAGGGGATCCACCCGGACTCGAGCGTGTTCGAGGCGTAGGCGCGAGCGCCGACAGGCTCGATCTCGAACTCCTGCCCCGCGTCGAGAATGGCCTCGCGGGACTTGTCGTAGGTCTCGTATGGTCCCCAGAGCTCGAGACCGGGCGCTCCGGCCATCCCGTGGCGGAGCGTGCGCACCTGCTCGCCCGCCACATTCATGTGGCCCATGCGGAAGAACTTGAGCTCCTCGACGGCTCCGCCGTTGACCTTCTCGATCACCTGCCACGCCTTCGGACCCTGGATCTGGAAGCGCCAACACTTGCGCGTGACGGCCTTGCCGTAGGGGTGCATCGGGGAGCGGTCGTCCTTCTCGACCTCCAGGTCGTAGCCGCCCGTCTCGGCGTGATAGAGAAGCCAGTTGGCCGCCGGGGCGCGGCCGACGGCCACGTACTCATCCTCCTCCTCGTGGAAGAGGATGGCGTCGCCGATCACGTTGCCGGCCGGGGTCGTCGGCACGTACTGCTTGGCCATGTTGATGGGAAACTTGGCCACGCTGTTGATCGCGGTGTCGGAGATCAGCTTCAGGGCGTCCGGGCCCTTGATGAATAGGTGGACCAACATGTGCGTCTGGTCGAAGAGCGCCACGGTCTCTCGCCAGGCCTTGTGCTCGCGCCGCCAGTTCGTGAACTCGGCCGGGACGACCGGATAGATGTATGCGCCGATCTGGGAGTTGCGCAGCAGCTCAACCGTGTTGCCGGATGCGTCGAGCACATCCTGGAGATTCCTGGCACGTTCTCTTCCCCCCGGCCATCCGACCCGGCCCCGACGTGGGCGATGTCGCACGGAGACGCTGCTTGTCCAGGGTCCAGCTACACCGGTCGCGACATCGATTGGCGATGCTGGAAATCTGGCATCCCGAGGCTGAGTGGTAACCCCTTCACGGCGCATGAGGCGACGATGCCTACACGGTCGCGAGGGCCTCAAGCAGTGGGGGCGTCCTCGATACGGAAATCGGTTGGCTCACCCGCTACCGCGATGGTCTCGCCGTGTGGGGTCGCGCATACCAAAGCCATGTCGAGGCCCTCGAAGCCGCCGGGCTGCGGAAGTAGGCGAGGCACTCCGGCGATCTTGGGGCGCTGCCGCTTCCTCGGCTTAGGGGCATCAGGCGTTCTACACAGAAAATTGGGTAGAGTGAAGACTTCGGCAGGACAAGGCAACACGTTGTCCATCGATTAGCGCCTTGTCCAGCGAGCGGTCCCCTTCCCCCGGGGGCCGTTCGCCTTGAGACACGGAAAGGCGCTGCGCCGATCGCGTTTGATTGGTGCGAGTGTGACCACCCGGCGGTCATCTGACCTTGCGAATCGCCATCTCGACCCTCCCCCTATCCGACCCTGATCCCGCTGCCTAAGATCGGCGCTGTGCTGGTGCTGATCGCCCTCATTCTGCTCGCAGTTGCCGTCATCGCCCTGGCGTCCGTGGTGGTGCTGCGCCCACGCCAGGCGGGCGAAGCGCGGAAGGTGCAAGACCTCTACCCAGAAGGGAGCGAGAGGGCGGTCTACGAGAGGCTCTACGGAAAGCGCTCGATGACGGTGTCCGCCCCGGTGCCCGTAAAACGACCACCAGGGGCCGATGTGGATAGTCCCGAGGCTGGGTTGCGGGAGTAGGCGATGTCGGAGGAGAACGTCGAGGTGATCAGTCGTGCCATCGATGCCTGGAATCGCGGTGACCTCGACGGATTCTTGGCGGCAGCGCATCCCGACTTGGAATGGCATCCGGTCCTGGCCGCGGGTGTTGAAGGATCGGGGGGCGTGAATCGCGGCCTTGACGAAGCGCGACAGTTCTGGGGCGAATTCTGGGCCATGTTTGACGAGTTTCGGATCACGATCCAAAGCGCCCGCGAAGTCGGTACGTCTGTGCTGGTCCTTGCGCAGATTCAGGGCCGAGCGCACAGCGGGGTTCCCGTGGATACGCCGTGGGGGGCGGTGTTTGAGATGCGCGACGGCCTGTGCGTCAAAACCGAGGCATTCCTCGATCACAAGTCGGCCCTCGAAGCCGCCGGGCTGCGGGAGTAGTGCTTTGGACGAGAAGCGGCGGTTTTCAAGCAGCACCTTCGGGCTGGGGGCGAAGGTATTACGCGTTGGTCGACCGCGTAGCCTCCGCTAGGTGACCGAAGAGTCGAAGACAACGTCGCCCGACCTACGGGAAGGCAATGAGCCAATCACTGCCGAGGGAATCGAGGCACTACGCGCCGAGCGGGACGAGCTCGAGGGGCCGCGGCGTCGTGAGATGGCGAAGCGGATCAAGGCCGCGCGTGAGCTCGGCGACCTGAAGGAGAACGCCGAGTACCACATCGCCAAGGACGACCAGGCGCATCTCGAGACACGAATCAAGCGACTCCGGGAGCGCCTCGGCAGGGCGGTGGTGGTGGAGGCGGATACGAGCGCGAGCGCCTTCGCATTCGGCCGGACCGCTGAGATCAAGGACGTGGAGAGCGGCCGGACGAACACCTGGACGCTGGTGGGCGCGACGGAGGCCGACCCCAAGCAGGGAAGGCTCTCGGTGGAGTCGCCAGCGGGGCGGGCGCTGCGGGATGCGCCGGTCGGCGAAGACGTCAAGTTCGAGACGCCGGGAGGCGTGAAGACCTACCGGGTCGAGGTGCTACTCGGCTAGGCGTACCATCGCCGCGCGCGAAAGCGCCACTAGCTCGGGTTTGAACATATTTGCCCGCTTCTCCTCCAAAGCGTCTATTCCTCGGAACCCGTCAAGCTGGCCACCTCTAGGGCTTCCTCGCGGTCGGCGAAGACATGCGCACGACGGATCCTGCCGTCCTCCACCGAATAGACGCCAGCGAGGTCAACGCTCGTCTTGGCGCCTCTGCTCGCGAAGAAGGGGTGCCGCCGGGGGGCGTTTGGGCCACTAGCGGGCCACGTCGTGCCAGCCGGGCCGCAGTGCCGCCAATCCAATCCCAGCCGTTTGCAGCGGAGACGTGAAGCGCGCCCGACAGGATTCGAACCTGTGACCTTCGGTTTCGTAGACCGACGCTCTATCCGACTGAGCTACGGGCGCGTGCGGCCCCTAGCGTAGCGACGGCTGGCGGGCCTCAGCCGCTCAGATCGACCTCGGGAAGATGGCGCTCGACGTGGGCGTCGATCGTCTCCCGGACCCAGCGCTGTTCGCCGGAATCCGCCATCCGGTAGCGGCCGAGGAGCATCTTCTGGTCGTCGAGGGGGAGGCCGGAGATCTGCCAACTCACCGTCAGATACTCGAAAAGCATCTCGTTGCGGCGTGCCCAGACGTCCTCCGCGGATGCGGCGTCCCTCCGGTGGGGCTTGTTGATCTTCCTGATCGTCCTGGGACTCAGGGACCGCCTCAGAGTCAGGACGTTGCCCTCGGGATCGGTGTAGTCCACCGTCTCGACAGCCTCGCCCTCACGTCCTCTCCGTCGCTTCGGCACCCCAAAAGCATGGCAACTAGGGTTGCCCGGTCGACGAGCCGGTCAACATCGCCGATCTCGAGCGGCTGGCGCTCGCGAAGCTCGAGCCGGGTGCGCACGGCTACTTTGCCGGGGGCGCCGGCGACGAACGTACCCTGCGCCGCAACGCCGAGGCCTTCGAGGGGTGGGAGCTCCGACCGCGTGTGCTGGTCGATGTCTCTGAGGTCACAACCCGTGCCACCGTGTTCGGAGCCGACCTCGAGATGCCGATCCTGGCGGCGCCGGTCGCCTTCCAGCGGCTCGCGCACCCGGACGGAGAGGCGGGGATGGCGCGCGCGGCCAAGGCGGCAGGGACGGCGATCTGCGTCTCGAGTCTGACCAGCACCCGGCCCGCGGAGGTGGCCGCGGCGGCACCCGACGTCAGGCGGTGGATGCAGGTCTATCTGTTCCGCGACCGCGAGGTCACCCGGGCGATGATCGAGGAGGCCGCCGATTCGGGCTACGAGGCGCTGGTGCTCACGGTCGACGCGCCGTACGCCGGGCGCCGCGAGCGCGACCTTCGCAGCGGGTTTCAGGTTCCAGCCGAGATCAGGGCGCCGGCGATCGAGGCGGCGGTCGGGCACCGCAGCCTGACCACGGCCGAGGTCCTCGGGCTGGTCGACCCCTCCGTCACCTGGGCGGACCTCGAGCGCCTCTGCGCCGACTTCACGCTGCCCATCCTGGTCAAGGGGCTGATCACCGGGGAGGACGCGGCGCTCGCCGTCGAGCACGGCGCCGCGGGGGTCGTGGTGTCGAATCACGGCGGCCGCCAGCTCGACAACGCCCGGGCGACGATCGACGCCCTGCCGGAGATCGTGGAAGCGGTGGCGGGGCGGATCCCCGTCCTGCTCGACGGCGGGATCCGGCGCGGCACCGACGTGGCGATCGCGCTGGCGATCGGGGCGGAGGCGGTACTGGTTGGCCGGCCAGCGCTCTGGGGGCTCGCCTTCGATGGGGAGGCGGGCGCCCGCCTCGCCCTGGAGATGCTCGCCGAGGAGCTCCGGCTCGCGCTCGCGCTGCTCGGTTGTCCTGATCCGTCCGCTCTCAGAGAAGATCACGTTCAACGCCGCCGCTAGTTCCGGGCGATCTTGTCGAGTTAAGGTCGCTATGCGACCAAAAGTCGACACGGTCGGTGCCTGCGCGCGGACGCGGATGAAGAGCGGCGTCCCGAGCGGGACGAGGCGCGAACAGGGAGATCATGTCCGGGTAGCGGAGAGGGAGGGATTCGAACCCTCGAGAGAGCGATTAGCCCTCTACTCGCTTAGCAGGCGAGTGCCTTCAGCCGCTCGGCCACCTCTCCGGGGGCGGCGGTCGCCGCGGCGACCACGCGGCTCGATTGTAGGCTGGATCCCGATGACGGCACCCGACGAAGGCCCCACGACCGAGGCACCCGCGGCCGAGCAGGACGCGAACGGTGACGCTGGGGCGATCGACGAGGAGAACAGGCCGCTGTCGGCGATCGACACCCCGACGCCGATTCCGTTGCCGACCCCGATGGAGGCCTATGAGCGGTTCGAGACCGTGTTCTCGGACGTGCAGGCCCCCTTCGCCTTCGTCGATCTGGATGCGGTGTGGGCGAACGCCGCGGACATGCTCCGCCGCTCTCGCGGCAAGCCGATCCGGATCGCCAGCAAGTCGATCCGCTCGCGGCCGGTCCTCGAGCGCCTGCTCGACCTCGATCCCGGCTTCCAGGGCGCGCTCACCTTCACCTTGCCCGAGACCATCTGGCTCTGGGAGCAGGGCCTGCGCGACCTCGTGGTGGCCTATCCGACGACAGACCGGGCCTGCCTGACGCGGCTGGCCCGGATCACCGCCGAGGACCCCGACGAGGCCCCCGTGGTCATGGTCGACAGCACCGAGCATCTCGACCTGATCGAGGAGGCGGCGGGGTCGTTCGTCGCGCCGGTCCGGGTCGCGATTGACATCGACCTCTCCTGGTGGCCCCTGCGCGGCCTGCTCAAGATCGGCCCGAAGCGCTCGCCGATCAGGACCGCCGAGCAGGCGGTGTCCCTCGCCCACGAGATCGATCGCCGCGAGCGCACCACGCTGGTCGGACTGATGGCCTACGAGGGTCAAATCGCCGGCGTCGGGGACAACGTGCCGCGCAAGGCGATCACCAACCTGACAATCAGGACCATGCAGTCGGCCTCCGCGAAGGACGTGGCCGAGCGTCGCGCTGAGATCGTCACCGCGCTCTCGGAGGTCGCCCGGCTCGAGTTCGTCAACGGCGGCGGCACCGGCTCGATCGAGCTGACCGCCTCGGAGTGGGCCGTCACGGAGGTCGCCGCCGGTTCGGGGTTCTTCGCGCCGATCCTCTTCGATCACTACCGCGCATTCAGGTTGCGGCCGGCGGCGATGTTCGCCCTTCCGATCGTCAGGCGCCCGGGCGCGGGCGTCGCGACCGCGCTGGGCGGCGGCTACCTCGCCTCGGGGGTAGGGGCCCGAGACCGGATGCCGGTTCCCCACCTGCCGGCGGGGCTGCGACTCGACCCCTACGAGGGCACCGGTGAGGTCCAGACTCCGCTGCGCGGCTCGGCGGCCGAGAGCCTGCGGATCGGCGACCGCGTCTACTTCCGGCACGTCAAGGCCGGCGAGCTCTGCGAGCGCTTCAACCGCCTCTACCTGGTCACCGGGACGACCATCCGCGACGAGGTCCCCACCTACCGCGGCGAGGGCAAAAGCTTCCTCTAGCGCGAGCCGAGGGCGGCATGCTCAGGCCGGCGCGGCCTGCAGAGCCGATCTCGTCGGCGGCCCCAGAACCCGGTCGAGGTACTGGTTGCGGAAGGTGCCCTCCGGGTCGAGCCGGGCCCGGGCGGCGAGGAAGTCCTCCCAGCGCGGATAGCGCTCGGCGAGGGTGGCGGCCGTTTGGAAGTGCCGCTTGCCCCAGTGCGGACGGCCGCCGTACTCATCCATGATCGCTTCGACGGACCGGAAGTACCCCTCCCAGGCCATCCCCTGGTACTGGTGGACGGCGATGTAGCAGGTGTCCCGATCGTGGGCCGGACTGAGGATCGAATCGTCAGCAGCGACGAATCGCACCTCGACCGGGAACCCGACCGGCGGGTCCGCACGCTCCGCCGCCTCGATCACCCGCGGGATCGCCTCCGCCGCGTGACGGCGCGGGATCGCGTACTCCATCTCGGTGAAACGGATCAGGCGTCTGCTCGCGAAGACGCGATAGCTGCGGTCCATCTTGGTGCTCTTCGCGAGCTGCGAGGAGACGAACCGGGACAGCCTCGGGATACGGGAGGGCAGGCGGCGACCCGCGCGAGCGATCGCGCCCATCACCCAGTTCTCGAGGATCACCTCCTGACCGAACTCGAGAGCCGAGTTCCGCGGCTGCGGCGGCTCGTCCGTCCTCTCGCTCTGGCGGAGCAGGGCGACCTCGGTGTGCGGGAAGACGTAGAACTCGAAGTGGTCCGATTCGTCGGCCAGATCCTGCAGCCGCTCGAGCGTCTCGGCGAGCGCCAGCGGCGAGTCGGTGCGCCGGACGGAGAAGGCGGGGACGGTGCGCAGGGTCAGGGTCGCGATGACGCCGAGCGCCCCCAGGCCGATCCGGACAGACGGTAGGAGCTCCGGCTCGGAGTCCGGCGAAATATCGAGCAGGGTCCCGTCCGGGAGGATCAGCTCCATTGCCTCGATCACCGAGGAGAGATTCCGGAAGCGCGCGCCGGTCCCGTGCGTACCGGTCGAGACCGCGCCTGAGATCGTCTGCCGGTCGATGTCACCGAGGTTCTCAATAGCCATGCCGTGGCCCCAGATCAGCTCGTTGAGCACCCGCAGCCCGATGCCGCCCTCCACCTTGACCAGGCCGGCGTCGCGCTCGACCTCCAGGATCCGGTTGAGCTCGTCCATCTCGATCAGCACGCCGCCGGTGCAGGCGGCGTCCGTGAAGGAATGGCCGGAGCCGACGGCACGTACGGTCAGCCCCTGCTCGGTGGCGCGCCGAACGGCCTCGATCAGGTCGGCGCGGTCGCTCGGCCTTTCGATCCGCGCGGGCATGCAGCGCTGATCGCCGGTCCAGTTGCGCCACTCCGTCACGGACGCAGCCTAGATACACCGGGACGTGGCAGGATTCCGCGGGTGGGAACGGTCGCCGCAATCGACCCGGAGCAACCGAAAGGTCTCTGGCTGAGCACGCTCTCGTGGATTGCTAGGCAGCCGCCGGTCACCTGGTTCCTGGTCAACGTCGGCAACAAGGTCGACCCCTACCTGATGAAGCTCAGCGGAGGGCGGCTGAAGACCACGCTCAACGCCCCCACGGTGCTGCTCACCCACACCGGCGCCAAGAGCGGCAAGAGGCGGACCACGCCGCTCACCTACTTCACGGACCGGGGCAACGTAGTCCTTATCGCCTCGCGTGGCGGCCACCGCGATCACCCCGCCTGGTACTACAACCTGGTCGCCAATCCCGAAGTGGAGCTCTGGACCAAGGGCGGCGGCGGCCGCTACCGGGCGCAGGAGGTGAAGGGGAACCGCCGAAAGCGCCTCTGGAATCTCGCCACGAGGTTCTATCCCGGCTTCGCCTCCTACGAGGAGCGCGCCGGCGACCGCCGCATCCCGGTGATCGTCTGCACGCCGGAGGACTGATCCGGATCGATTCGGGCGGGCGCTTCCTACCAGCGGAGGGGGAGGGATTCGAACCCCCGGACCGGGAGACCCGGTCAACAGCTTTCAAGGCTGCCGCAATCAACCAGACTCTGCCACCCCTCCGAGTCGATGCTCGGTGCGGGGAGTCACCGAGCGTCGCCCAGCATGACACTCCTTAATGAGGAATTGCTCGCCGTCTGGTCGCAGGACGTACAGCCAATCGTAGGCCCCTTCCGGCAGCAGCTTCGTGACATACCCCGCCGAGTTCGAATGTACTCCGACGGAGGTCTACCGCTGTCCCTTCCTCGGACCCTACGGCGGGCCGAGCGGCGCCCGTTGCGCCGCTCGGCCTGCGCGACCCGGGTCAGGGACCTGGGGGTGGAGACGGCTGCGCAGGGGACCGGAACGTCGACGCTCTCCGAGCCGATGGTCACTTTCAGGGAGCCGGCGGCCGTGCAGGTATAGCCGCCGAGCGCGTCCCAGGTTGGGGGCTGAGCGAGTTGGCAACGCCCAGCACGTTGGTGACGCCACCGCCCGCTCTCCACGGGGCTCGCCACCGTCACCTCGTCGGCTCCATCACCGGTGATGTGGAAGTTGCACCCCACCCCGTCAGCGGGTTGGAGGGGCCGCACATCACGTCGACGGTGAGTACCCGTAGTCCCTGGCCGGGACCAGGTCCCCCACCACCACCACCGCCACCACCCCCCACCCGGACCCTGCCCGGGCGTGCTGGCCTGAACCGTCCCGCAGTTCCGGACGATGTCGAGTTCCACGGTGTCGACGATGCACTTGTTCGTGCCAGCCCCGCCGTCGATCACGCTATCGCGGCGGCCGTCGGCGGCCTTCAGCAGGTCGTTGCCGCCCTGGCCCTTGATTCTGTCGATGCGCGGCCCGCCGATCACGGTGTCGCCCTTCGGGCCGCCGACCACCTTGTCATTGCCCTTGCCGCCGACCACCTTGTCACTCCCCCTGCCTCCGTTGAGCAGGTCGTTGCCGCCCTTGCCCTTGAGCAGGTCGTTGCCGCCCTTGCCCTTGATCCTGTCGGCGCCCTTGGTGCCGACGATCAGCTCGCTGCGCTTGGTACCGGTGATCTTCTTCGCCACGGCGGGTCCCGCGGCGACGGCGATCGCAAGGCAGAAAACGGCGACTCCAGAGATCAGCAGTGCCTGACCGCTACCGCCCTTACGCCGATGGCCTCCTCCAGGCACGCCTCCCATTCGGTCCTCCAGTTCCGTCTCATTTGGAGCCCCCCCGGGCCCCCGATGGCCGTTGAAGCTAGCGAAGTCCCCACCGAGCGACAAGGGGGAACCGACGCGGGCAGGCGGGGCTTCTGGGTTCAGTAACGAGGGGCCGGCTCAGCGGACTGTGTGAAGGACCGGGTTACCCTGGTCACCATCCACATGGAAGCGAGGTAAGACTTGGAGAAGGTCAAGAAGAGCGAGCAGGAGTGGCGCCAGGAGCTCACTCCCGAGCAGTACGACGTGGTCCGCAACAAGGGCACCGAGGCGCCATTCACCAGCGAGCTCAACGACGTCAAGGATCCGGGCACATTCGTGTGCGTGGCCTGTGGACAGCCGCTGTTCAGCTCGGAGAACAAGTTCGACTCCGGCACGGGCTGGCCGAGCTTCGACAGGCCGATGGGCGGTGAGGCCGTCGAGACGGAGGCGGACAACAGCTTCCTGATGCGGCGGACCGAGGTGCTCTGCTCACGCTGCGACGCCCACCTCGGCCACGTCTTCGACGACGGCCCGGCCGAGACCACCGGCCAGCGCTACTGCATCAACGGGTGCGCGCTCAAGTTCGAGTCGGAGTCGTAGGCTTCGCCATCCCCTCCGCTCCCGAAGTGAAGTGGAGCGGCGTGGCCGGCGCTAGACCTTGCCGCCGGCGCCCAGGTAGCTGAAGCGCACGGCGAGGGCCACCGCCTCGGTCCGCGTATCGACCTCCATCCGGGCGATCGCGTTCCGGACGTGGGTGTGAACCGTGGCGGGGCTGAGCGCGAGCCGGTCGGCGATCTGCTTGACGCGCAGACCCTCCGCGAGCAGTTCGAGAATCTCGCGCTCGCGGGGGGTCAGCTCGAGCAGCTTCTCCACATCTCCCGCGCCCTGGCCGAGTTCGGTGCCGACGAAGGTCCCTCCGTCCGCCACCACCTCGATGGCGCGGGCGATGTCCTCGCTGGGTGCCGACTTGAGCACGTAGCCGGAGGCGCCCGCGCGGAGCGCCAATGTGAGCAGATCCGGCTGGGCGTGGGCGGTGAAGATGATCACCCGCGACTCCGGGCGGACCTTGAGGACGTCCTTGGTCGCGTCGATCCCGTCCTTGCCCGGCAGCTCGACGTCGACGATGCAGACGTCGGGCTCGAGCTCCTTGACCTTCTCGACGAGCTCTTCGCCGGTCTCAGCTTCGCCGACGATCTCCACTCCCTCGACCGAGGCCATCCGTGCTTTGATCGCCTCGCGCACGATCTCGTGGTCGTCGCAGAGGACCACTCGCTTTGGGGTGGAGGACGCCATCTATGCGGGAATCCGCCCCGGAGCCCCAAAACTCCGCAAAGCACCCGGAAGATCCACCGTTCGGTCCTCCCTCTGCCCGTTCTCCAGGAGAGCGATGAGCGTGCGACCCACAGCCACAGCAGTTCCGTTCAACGTGTGCACAGGTTCCGGGGCTTCTCCTTGCGCGGCACGGTATCGGCTGGACAGGCGTCTTGCCTGATAGTCGGTGGTGTTCGAGCAGCTTGTCAGTTCTCGGTAGCGCCCTTGGCTGGGAATCCACGCCTCGCAGTCGAACTTGCGGGCGGCCGGGGCGCCGAGCTCGCCGATCGCGACGTCGACCACGCGATAGGGAATCTCGAGGGTCGTGAGGATGCGCTCCTGGATCGCCAGGATCCGCTCGTGCTCCTCGCTCGATGACGCCGGCTCGACGAAGCTGAACATCTCGACCTTGTCGAACTGGTGCACGCGGAAGATGCCGCGCGTGTCGCGCCCGGCCGCGCCTGCCTCGCGCCGAAAGCAGGTGGAGAACCCCGCGTAGCGCCTCGGCAGCTCCGAGGCCTCCATGATCTGGTCGGCGTGCAGCGCGGCGAGCGAGACCTCCGAGGTGCCCACCAGAAAGAGCTCATCCCGGGGGATCTCATAGATCATCTCTCGCTCACCGGGGAAGAACCCGGTGCCGTAGAGGGGGCGCTCGCGGACGAGAACCGGGGGCACCGTCGGCTCGAAGCCCTCGCCGCGGACGAGCTCCATCGCGAATCGCACCAGCGCGAGCTCGAGCATCACCAGGTCGCCGAGCAGGTAGGCGAAGCGCGAGCCCGAGGCGTTCGCCGCCGCCTCCATCTCGATCCAGCCGTGCGCCTGGCCCAGCTCGAGATGGTCGACCGGCTCGAAGCCGAATGCGGGCCGGTCTCCGACCTCCCGGAGCGTGACGTTGTCCTCCTCGGTCATTCCGTCGGGCGCCGCGGGGTCCGGAAGGTTGGGCAGGGAGGAGAGCAGCTCGTCGCGCGTGGCGTCGAGCTCTGCGAGCTGCGGCTCGAGCTCCTTGAGCTCGGACTTGAGCGCGCTCGAGGACTCGCGGGCCTTCTTCACCTCCGGGTCGTCGGCCCTGCCGGCGCGAGCCGCCTCCTCGATCTCGCCGGAGAGCTTGTTCTGCTCCGCCCGGACCGCGTCGATGCGGGTGTTCAGCTCCCGGCGGCGCTCGTCCACGCCGATCAGCTCGTCGAGCTGCTCGGCCGCACCCCGCCTCGCAAGCGCCGAGCGGACCGACTCGGGATCGCTTCGGATCTGCTTCAGGTCGAGCGTGTCTCGGCCCCCGTTAGGGCGCAGCGGTGGTTGTCGTCGAAGCCGGAGCCGGCGGATGGACGACGTCCTCCCCGGCATACTTGGCGACGAAGGCGGCGACCTTCTGGGCGTCGTCCCCGACCACGATGTTCTGCGGCATGATCGCCCCAGAGAAGCCGCCGTTTCGGATCGCGTAGACCACGTCGGCCATCGTCTCCGTGCGCTGGTCGAGGTTGGGGCCCTGCACCCGCTCGCTGCGGTTGGCGCTTCCCTCGGTCCCGGCGGGAGTGAGCGTGTGGCAGCCGGAGCAGCGCTCGGCGAAGATCTGTGCGCCTGCGTGGGTGGGATCGTTGTCGGGGACCTGGACGCCCTGGGTCCCGCAACCCGATGCCGCCGCGAGCGCGCCGACGGAGATCAGTAGGAGTGCCCCTCGCACGCGGCGGGATCATATGCGGCCAGCTCGCCCGAGGCTCGGCAGGACTAGCTTTCTGCCATGGCGGCCGGCCGCGTATCCCCGGAGGAGTTTCGGCGAGCGCTCAGCGCGTACCCAACGGGGGTGGCGGTGGTCACCTCGATCGGGCCGGAGGGGCCCTCGGGTGCGACCGCCAACGCGGTCACCTCCCTATCCCTCGACCCACCGATGATGCTCGCCTGCCTCGACCGGGGCTCGCGGACACTCACCTCGGTTCGTGCCCAGGGGCGCTTCGGGATCAATGCGCTCGCCGCCGGCGAAGCCGAGCTCGCGCGGCGCTTCTCGGCCAAGGATCCCGCGCCGGAGAAATGGAGCGGCATCGAATGGTCAGAGAGCGAGCACCTGCCCCGGTTGGAAGGCGCGCTCGTCTGGGTGGCCTGCGAGCTGCGCGACCTGATCGACGGCGGCGATCACCTCATCCTCACCGGCAACGCGATCGAGGCCGACTCCCGGGAGGGACACCCACTCCTCTTTCACCGCGGCGGCTATCGCGACCTGCTCGCCGAGTCCTAGGTCCCCGTTACCGGCTTGGGCGCAGGCGCTCCCGGCGTCCGCTCCCGGGGTCGAAGCCGGCCCAGCGACCTTCCGAGCTTCCGGAAGAGCAGGATCGGAAGCGCGATGACACCCACCGCCAGGCCCGCCGCCAAGAGTGGAACCAGAAGCGGCAGAACGGCGATGGCAGTCAGGATGAGAATGGGCAGCGCCAAGGGAAAGAGCGCCACGAGGACGATTCCCCCTCCGACGGTCCACTTCGAGACCTCGTCCGCGACCTCGGCCCGTGAGCGAGCGGCTTCGCTGTTGTTCATGACGGCTCCTTTCGTCGTTCTCACTAGGGAGACGAAGTGGACCGTCGGTCTGTGACTGGGCGAGCGTCCCCACGGGAGTGGGAATCAGGAGCGCGGACGCGGCCGACCCGCAGGGAGCGACCTTCTCGCTCACCCAGCCTCCGGGCCTAGCCGCCGGCGCCTAGCTCGTCCCGGCGTCGGCGGGCCGCAGGCAGTATCCGAACGCGGTCAGCGAGGGCGCCTCGCCGAAGTAGCCGAACCCGGTCGCGGACCAGGTCCCGTCGTCGTTGAAGGATCCACCGCCGAAGAAGGCGTTCCGCGAGCCGTTCAGGCTGAAGCCGCCGGAGGTCAACTCGAGACCCGGCGGGCAGGGAGGCGTCGTCGCGGTGGCCGAGCGGAAGGCATCGATCGGGCTGGAAGCCTGCACCTCGACGAGCGGCAGGCTGGGGTCGCTCGCGCAATACGCGATCGCGGTCAGCTCGCCACCATCCCTGCCGACGGCGTGCGCCGTGACCTGCCAGGCCGTCGGCGAGATCGCCGCCGACTGCGTGATGTAGTTGCCGCCGTAGGTGCGGTAGGGGGTAGTGAAATTGGTTCGCTGGAAGCCGCCCCCGAACAGATACTGGCCGGGCGGGCACGTTGCGGTCGCTGTGTTCGTGCTGTACCGATGAACGAACACGGTCCGATGAGGCGATGACATCGGCACCAGCCCCATGCCGCAAACCACCTGCAGCGTGGCCGTACGACGGGTGGTTTTTTTGGGGTGCGGATCGATGATCAGCGCGGTCACGTGGAAGCCGCGCTGGACTCCTAGCCGCTCGTATGAGTGCGGATAGACCCCCTCCCCGTCCGGGCCGAGCGGAGGGTAGCTCGTCATGCCGCCCCCGAGCGGGAACGAGCCTCTCGGGCAGCTGATCACCAGCCGCTTGGCCCTGTCCGCCCCGCGCAGGCGAAAATTCCGGGAGGTGAGGGTCAGGCCCCTGAGCGGTCCGCGTCCGAAACGGCGCGCCTCGGCGCCTCTACTGTCCGGCGCCACCCCGCGCCGGTAGACGTCGCCGGCTGCGGTGTCCAGGATGAAGAGCTTTCCTCGGTCTCGCAACCCGAAGACCATGCGCTGGCAGGAGCTGCGCGAGGCGACGACATAGACGACGTCGGGCACCTTGACCGCGCCGAACCCTCGGGCGACGTCCGCGTCGAGGGGACCCCAGAAGCGAATCAGCTCAGCCATCCGACGAGGTGAGGCGTAGCAACCGTCCTTCCTACCCGCCCGCACCCCTCCCGCGACCTTGAACGCGATCTCGAGCTTTCTCGTCGGCGTGTTGTGCCCTCCCGACCGCACCGCGTCGGCGTCCGCGGGATAGCCAATCAACACGGCGGCGGCGATGAGCAGGCAGACGAGTCGCGTCACGACTAGAACGCCGAACTGGTCCCCGCGGCTCGCAGGGCAAGCAGGAAGATCACCAGACATGCGGTCGCCATGATGCCAGTGTCGCGCCGGACGATCGCCAGCGCGATCTGGGTCTGGCGCTCGGGCGGCAGCGAGTGGATGTCGAGGTCGCCGAGCTCCTGCGAAGCGGAGCCGATCCGGATCAGCTCGGCGAGCAAGGAGACGACGAGCGGTAGGGCGCCGTAGAGGTAGTGCAACTCGTCCGCGTGGTGCCCGCTGAAGGCGAGGGCGAGCCCGAGCAGCGCCTGCAGGATCACCAGGGCCTGGGCAAGGCGGAGCGCGTACCAGAAGCCGGCCGTCGGCCGGCGCTCGAGCCAGGAGTAGCCGCCCCACACGCCGGCCACCAGGTTGGCGGCGATCAGGGCGATTCCAACGACCAGGTGGACTTCCGGCACGGCCGCGAGAGCTTAGAGAGCCGGCCTCCCCAAAGCCGCTCGAAAGGGTCGGAATTCCGCATGATGATGCGGAAAAGCACTATGTAACACCTTGCTACAAAGTCTGGGGCGCGGTGGTATAAGAACGAGCGGACCGTGCTTCAGAGCTATCTCCCCGTCCTCGTCTTCGCCGGCCTTGGGATCGTGGTAGGAGGCGCCTTCGCAGTTCTGAACGGCGTCGTTGGTCCGCGTCGTCCGAACCCGATCAAGCGGGAGCCCTACGAGTGCGGCCTTCCCTCCCACATCACCCGCACGTTTCGCTTCGGCGTGAGCTTCTACATGATCGCCATGCTCTTCATCCTGTTCGACATCGAGGTCGTCTTCCTCTACCCGGTCGGCGTCCTTGTCCATGCGACCAAGAGCGTCTTCGTCCTGGTGGAGATCCTCGTCTTCGTCGTGCTGTTGCTCGTCGCCCTGGTCTTCGTCTGGCGTCGAGGGGCGCTCGATTGGAAGTAGAGAGGGAGAGCCTCCGAGTCCGCCAGTTGCGCGCCCGCGAACTCCTTCGCGGAGACCTCGAGGGAAAAGATCTCGAGCAGTACGTCGAGGAGCGACTGCTCACCACCACGCTCGAGAAGGCGCTCAACTGGGGACGGGCAAACGCCATTTTCCCTCTCACCTTCGGGCTGGCTTGCTGCGCCATCGAGCAGATCTCGCTGGTCACCTCGCGCTACGACATCGCCCGCTTCGGGGCCGAGGCGTTCCGGGCCACCCCGCGGCAGGCGGATCTGTTGATCCTCTCGGGCCGGGTCTCGATCAAGATGGCGCCGGTCGTCCGCCGTGTCTACGACCAGATGCTCGAACCGAAGTGGGTGATGGCGATGGGAGCCTGCTCATCGTCCGGGGGCATGTTCGCCAACTACGCCGTCGTCCAGGGCGCCGACAAGTTCATGCCGGTCGACATTCATGTCCCGGGCTGTCCGCCGCGGCCGGAGGCGGTACTGCACGGCCTCAACAAGCTGCAGCGGCTTATCCGCGGCGAGCCGGATCTCGGCTGGCGCCAGCGCTACAACGCGATCGGCACCGAGGAGTGGGCGCGGTTCGAGCCGGGCGGGCCGACACAGGAGGCCATTGAGCGGGCGGCCCAGGCGGTCAAGGAGCACACGGATGCCTGACGCCCCCGGCCTCGAGCTGATCGCCCAGGGGATCGAGAAAGGACGCGAGGGAACCGTGATCGAGACCTCGGTCGAGTACGGCAAGGCGACACTGATCGTCCGACCCGACGGCGTCCTGCACGCCCTCTCCTGGCTGCGGGACACCCCGGAGCAGGGCTACCGCTTCCTCTCCAGCCTGCACGCAGCGGACTACCTGCCGGCCACCCCCGTTTCGCCGTCCACTACGAGCTGCTCTGCCGGGAGCGGGTGGAGCGCATCAACGTCAAGGCGCTGCTTGGACGATCCCGCTGCGGGAGAGGGCTCGAACGGCGCCGACCCGGTAGAGAAGCTCCCTGAGCTGGACTCGTGCGTGGCCCTCTACCCGACCGCCGAGTTCCAGGAGCGCGAGGCCTACGACTTCTTCGGAATTGTCTTCCGCGGCCACCCCGATCTACGCCGCATCGCGATGCCCGAGGACTACGAGGGCTGGCCGCAGCGCCGCGACTTCCCGATCGGGGGCGAGCCTGTGCTCTACACATACAACGAGATCGAAGCCCCCTGGTGGTTCGAGTGATGGGGGACGAAACCTTCAGAGACGAAGCGGATCTCACCGAGCGGGGCGTTGACCCTTTTACCGAAGACCCCTCGGCGCGGCTGTTGGAGCAGAGCGCCGAGCTCGCCGAGCAGGAGCTCGAAGGGCCGGGCCTCGAGCCGGAGCAGGAGGTCCTGACGATCAACATGGGGCCGCACCACCCTGCGACTCACGGGGTGCTGCGACTGATCGTGACCTTGCAGGGCGAGCGAGTGATCGAGCTGAAGCCGGTTATCGGCTACCTGCACACCGGGATCGAGAAGTCCTGCGAGGACAAGAGCTACTGGAAGGTCATCCCGTTCGTCGAGCGGATGGACTACCTCTCCTACTTCTTCCAGATGGAGGCCTTCTGCGGCTGCATCGAGCGCCTCGTCGGCCTGGAGATCCCGCCTCGCGCGCAGTACCTGCGCGTCCTCCACATGGAGCTCAACCGGATCATGTCGCACCTGGTCTGGTTGGGCACGACGGCGCTGGACCTCGGTGCGATCTCGATGCTCTGGTACTGCTTCCGCGAGCGAGACAGGGTCCTCGACCTGTTCGAGATGTCGGCGGGACAGAGGATGCACACCCGCTACTTCCAGGTCGGTGGGGTCTTCGAGGACATCCCGCTCGGCTTCGAGCAGAAGGTGCGGGAGTTCTGCGCGATCATGCCGAGCCGCATAAACCAGTACGAGGCCCTGCTCGACCGCAACGAGATCTTCCTGCAGCGCACCAGGGACATCGGCATCGTCTCCCGCGAGCGGCTGCTCGAGCTGGGCGTCACCGGCCCGCTGCTGCGCGCCTCGGGCGAGCCCTGGGACCTGCGGAAGAGCCCCGGCTACCTCTGCTACGGCGACTTCGAGTTCAAGGTCCCGGTCGGCACGGTCGGCGACGGCTACGACCGATACCGCGTCCGCCTCCAGGAGATGCGGGAGTCGGTGAAGATCATCGAGCAGACGCTCGACGGCCTTCCGGAAGGGCCATGGGTCTCCGACGACCGCAAGTACGTGCTGCCGCCGCGGGACGAGCTCCCCATCTCGATGGAGGCGTTGATCCATCACTTCAAGCTGGTCACGGAGGGCTTCCGGGTGCCGCCCGGCGAGCTCTACTACTCGATCGAGAGTCCTCGCGGCGAGCTCGGCTGCTTCGTTCTGGCGGACGGCTCATCGAAGCCCGCCCGCGTCCACTTCCGGGACCCGTCCTTCGTCAACCTGCAGTCCCTCCGTGACATGTCGGTCGGTGGGCTGATCGCCGACCTGATCCAGAACCTGGGGATGCTCGACCCGATCATCGGGGGGGTGGATCGGTGAGCCCGCTGATCCCGAAGGGGAAGCGCCCCTGGACCGTCGATCCGGGGCACATCCTGGACGCGCCGGAGCCGCCGCCGATGCCCGACGAACAGGAGCTGGTCGGGGTCGACATTCCGCCCGATGAGATCGAGGTCCTCGAGGCGACCCACGAGCACCGCGAGCCGCACGGCGAGCCGGCCCCAGTCCCCGAGCCCGCCGAGGTGGAGGTTCCGAAGGCGCTGGCGGAGGAGATCCGTCGGGCGATGAAGCGCTACCCGCGCGAGCGCTCGGCGGCGATGCCGGCACTCTGGGCGGTGCAGCGGCGTTACGGCTGGTGCACGCCCGAGGGAATCAACCAGGCGGCTGCGGTAATGGGCGTCACCCCCGGCTACCTGCAGTCGGTGGCGAGCTTCTACGACCTCTTCCGGCTCGAGCCGCAGGGCGAGCACCAGGTGCTCGTCTGCACCAACATCAGCTGCTGGCTGCGCGGCGGGGACCGCCTGCTCGAGGCGTTCTGCCAGGCGGCGGGCATGCAGGGCCAGGGGACGTCCGAGGACGGCAAGCTCTTCGTTCGGGGCTTCGAATGCCTCGGCGGATGCGACCTCGCCCCGATGGCCTCGATCGACGAGCGCTACTACGGGCCGCTCACAGAGGAAGACGCGGAGGCGGCCGTCGAGCAGCTCAGCTCCGGCGGGGACGTGCTGCCCGACAAGCGCCTGGAGAACCGCGGCGCCGCGGGCGGCCCGGACCCGAGGGAAGGGGCCTGATGGCGGTCCGGGAGACCCGCGTGCTCTTCCGCAACATCGACGAGCCCGGGCTGACCTCGATCGAGACCTACCGCCGGCTCGGCGGCTACCGGTCGATCGAGAAGGCGTATAAGCAGATGACCTCGGAGGAGGTCCTCAAGGAGCTCGAGAAATCCGGGTTGCGGGGACGCGGGGGCGCCGGCTTCTCGATGGGAAAGAAGGCCTCGTTCCTGCCACGCGGGGACATGGACAAGTACCTCTGCTGCAACGCCGACGAGTCGGAGCCCGGCGCCTTCAAGGACCGCGAGCTGATGCAGAAGAACCCGCACCAGCTGATCGAAGGGATCGTCATCGCCGCCCGCGCAGCCGGCGCGAACCGCTGCTTCATCTTCGTCCGCGGCGAGTACGACCTGCAGGCCGACATCCTCGAGCGGGCCGTCGAGGAGGCGTACGAGGCGGGCTTCCTCGGAGAGGATGTGATCGGCACCGGGGAGCAGGTCGAGCTGGCCGTGCATCGCGGCGCCGGCGCCTACATCTGCGGCGAGGAAACGGCGCTGCTCGACTCGCTCGAGGGCAAGCGCGGCAACCCGCGCCTCAAGCCTCCCTTCCCGGCCGTCCAGGGCCTCTACGACGGGCCGACCCTGATCAACAACGTCGAGACGCTCTCGTACGCCCCGCACATCGTCGCCAACGGCGCGGATTGGTTCAGGAGCTTCGGTACCGAGCAGTCGCCGGGGACCAAGGTCGTCTCGGTATCCGGCGACGTGAAGAGGCCCGGCAACTACGAGGTCGAGCTCGGCGTCCCGACCAGGGGCCTGATCTACGACCTCGCCGGCGGCCCGCTCGACGGCCGCGAGATCAAGGGCCTCTTCCCCGGCGGTTCCTCCTCGCCCGTGCTCCTCCCGGACGAGGCGCTCGACCTGCCCTACAGCTTCGAGGCGATGGCCGAGGCGGGGTCGATGCTCGGGTCGGGCTCGATCATCGTCTTCGACGACACCACCAGCATCGTCGAGCTGGCGCTGCGGACGGCGCGCTTCTACCACCACGAGTCCTGCGGCAAGTGCACGCCCTGCCGCGAGGGCACCAACTGGACGGTGAAGATGCTCGAGCGGATGATCCGCGGCGAAGCGACGCCGATCGACCTCGAGACCACCGCCTCGGTGCAGACGAACATCATCGGCAACTGCCTCTGCGTGCTCGGCGACTCGATGGCGATGCCGGTGGGGTCGATGGTGCAGAAGTTCCGTGACGAGTTCATGGAGGCGATCCAGGACGGCGTCCGGGAGGCCCTGGCCGCATGACCCGCCCGATCCGCAACGCGGTCACCCTGGTGGTGGACGGCCGCGAGGTCACCGCGCCCGAGGGGACCATCCTCGTCGACGCGGCCAAGATGGGCGACGTCGAGATCCCGGTCTTCTGCTACGACCCGAAGCTCGGGGACCCGGTGGGGGCCTGCCGGATGTGCCTGGTCGAGATCGAGGGCATGCCGAAGCTGCAGACCGCGTGCTCGACGCCGGTCCGAGACGGGATGGTCGTCTACTCGCAGACCGACCGCGTCAAGGAGGCCCAGAACGCCGTCGTCGAGTTCCTTCTGGTCAACCACCCGCTCGACTGTCCGGTCTGCGACAAGGGGGGCGAGTGCCCGCTCCAGGACATCGCGATGGGCTGGGGCCCGGGCAAGAGCCGCTTCACCGACCGGAAGCGGCACTTCCAGAAGCCGCTCGAGCTCTCACCCCTGATCGCGATCGATCGCGAGCGCTGCATCCTCTGCTACCGCTGCGTCCGCTTCAGCCAGGAGGTCGCCGAGGACGAGCAGCTACAGCTGCTCGAGCGAGGGGACAAGACCTTCGTGGGCACCTTCGACGAGCGGCCCTACATCGCCCCGTTCCACGGCAACATCATCGAGCTCTGCCCCGTCGGGGCGCTCACCTCCTACACCTACCGCTTCCGTGCGCGCCCCTGGGACATCGAGCAGGCCGGCTCGATCTGCACCCTCTGCCCGAGCCAGTGCAACGTCGGCTTCACCGTGCGCGACGAGCACGTCCTCAGGGTGAACGCACGAGACAACGTCGAAGTGGATGACGGCTGGCTCTGCGACAAGGGGCGCTTCGCGTTCCAGATGTTCAACTCCACGGAGCGGATCACCCGGCCGATGGTCCGCGCTGGGGACGGCAGCCTCAGCCCGATCAGCTGGGACCACGCAGTCTCCCGCGTCGCGGAGGCGCTGCGGCTCTCCGGAGAGAACGCTGCGGCGCTCGCCGGCGGCGGCACCTCCAACGAGGAGGGCTGGCTGCTCCAGCGCATCCTCCGCGCCGGCGGATCCTCGAACATCGACTGCTCCCCCAACCCGGTGGATCCGGGGCTGCTCGGGGAGCTTTCCCGGCCCGACCACGGCGCCCGGATGGCGGACCTCGATCACGCCGATGCGATCCTGGTGGTCGGGGTCGATCCGCTGCAGGAGATGCCGATCCTCGACCTCCGGATCCGCAAGGCCGTCCGGCGCGCCCGCGCGAAGCTGATGGTCGCCTCGGAGCGGCCGACGGCGCTCGATGGCGGTGCCGAGGAGGCGATCCGCTACGCGCCGGGTGAGGCGGCCTCATTCCTACGCGCCCTGGCCGGGGCCCTCGGGGCCGAGGGCTACGACGCCGGTGGCCCGTTCGAGGAGGACGCCACGGCGATCGCGAAGACCCTGCGCGACGCCCCAGACCAGGTGATCGTCTGGGGCGAGCGGCTCTGGCGCGATCCCGACGCAGTCGACGCGCTGCACGCCTGCTCGCACGCGCTCGACATGCAGAAGCGGATCGGGCCGGGCCTGCTCGAGGTCCCGGAGGAGTCGAACACGCGCGGGCTGCGCGAGGCCGGCTGCCTGCCCGGCGCGAAGCCCAGCCTGGTGTGCATCGACGGCGGCCGTGGCAGCGCCCAGATCAAGGACGGCCTGGCCTCTCACGACCTCGGCGCCTTCCTGCTCGTCAACGCCGACCCGGTTCGTACCTACCCCGACTCCGACGGCTGGCGGAAGGCCCTCTCCGGCAGCTTCGTGGTCTCGATCGCCTCCTTCGAGGACGAGTCGACCCGGCTCGCGGACATCGTCATCCCGGCCGAGACCCATGCCGAGAAGGAGGGAACGGTCACCCATCCCGAGGGGAGACTCCAGCGCCTCCGTCGCAACGTCCCGCTCCCCGACGGCATGATCGCCGGCTGGCGCTTCCTCGACGCGGTCGCCGCCGAGCTCGGCGCCGGGGTAGGCGCCGAGGCTCCTGCGGAGGTCTTTGCCGCGCTCACCGCCGAGGTCCCGTTCTACGATGGGCTGACCTACGAGGAGATCGGCGGGACGGGGCTGCGCTGGGGAGACAGGCCACCCGGTCACTCCTGGACGCCCCCGGCGGCGGAGCGGCGGAGCGCCTCCCGGCCGGCCCCCGAGCCGGACGGGGAGGGCCTGGTGCTCGGCACCTACCGCGACCTGTGGGCGGCTGAGGTCACCAAGCGCAATCCAGCGCTGCGATTCCTGATGCCGAAGCAGAGGTTGGAGATCGCCGGCAAAGACGCTGAGGGGCTCGACCTGTCGAACGGCGACCAGGTGACGGTCTCCGTCAACGGCCACAGCGTCGACGCGACGGTCGCGGTCCGCGAGCGGGTGCGGGAGGGGGCGGCCTTCCTGATCGAGGGAACGGACGAGGCCAACGCGAACCTGCTGACCAACGGCCTCGCGCCGCGAATCGAGGTGGAGAAGCGATGAGCCTCCCCCTCGCCGACGTCAACTACGTCGAGGCGACCTGGGTGATGGTCGTCAAGTCGATCGTCATCTTCCTCGGCGTCTTCCTGATCGTGCCGGTGCTGACGGTCGCCGAGCGCAAGCTGATCGGGCGCTTCCAGAACCGCTACGGCCCCAACCGGGTCGGCCCGGTCGGCCTGGTCCAGCCGCTGGCGGACATCGTCAAGCTCGCCGGCAAGGAGATGTTCCGGCCGCAGGCGGCCGTGCCGTTCCTCTATGCGATCGCCCCCGCGATCGTGATCTTCTCGGGGATCATCACCCTGGCGATCCTGCCCTTCGGCAACGTCCAGGATGGGATCGGGCTCTATGGGATCGACGTCTCGATCGGCGTCCTCTACTTCTTCGCCTTCAGCTCGATCTCGTTCTATGGCCTGCTCCTCGCGGGCTGGTCCTCGGGCTCCAAGTACAGCTTCCTCGGCGCAATGCGCTCCGCCGCGCAGTTGATCTCCTATGAGGTCTCGATGGGCCTGGCGCTGCTCGGCGTGGTGATGATGACCGGCTCTCTTTCCCTGACCAGCATCGTCGACGGCCAGGGCTCGATCTGGAACATCGTCCCCCAGATCGTCGGCTTCCTGATCTTCATGGTCGCCGGCTTCGCCGAGACCAACCGCGCGCCGTTCGATCTGCCCGAGGCCGATGCGGAGCTCGTCCAGGGCTACATGACCGAGTACGGCGGCATGCGCTTCGGCTCCTACCTGCTTGCCGAGTACCTGGAGATGTTCGTCGTCTCGGGGATCGCGGTCACGTTCTTCCTGGGCGGCTGGATGGGGCCGGGCCCGGGTTGGCTCGACCCGGTCTGGATGGTCGTCAAGACGCTGACCCTGGTCTGCTTCTTCATCTGGATCCGGGCGACCCTGCCGCGCCTTCGCTACGACCAGCTGATGTCGCTGGGCTGGAAGGTGATGCTGCCGCTGGCGACGCTCAACATCCTGGCCACCGCGGTGATCGTGACGGTCTCCTGATGCAGGCGAGGCTCAACACCGAGAAGACCGACTGGACCGATTTCCCGTACCTGGAGAACCACGAGGACGTGATCTCCGTGCAGCGCGGCCCGAAGCCGGGGGGCGTCGGCGGCGCCTATCGGGCCTTCGGCGAGACTCTCCGTGGGCTGCGCACCACCTTCGGGCGGGTGCTCGAGGGGCCGGTCACGATCCAGTACCCGGAGGAGAAGACGCCGGTCTACCCGCGCTTCCGCGGACGTCACAAGCTGCATCGCTTCGAGGACACCGGGCTCGAGAAGTGCGTCGGCTGCTCGCTCTGCGCCGCCGCCTGCCCGGCCGACTGCATCAGGGTGGTCGCCGCCGAGAACGATCCGGACCACCGCGTCTCGGCCGGTGAGCGCTACGCGGAGGTCTACGAGATCAACCTCTCCCGCTGCATCTTCTGCGGCTACTGCGAGGTCGCCTGCCCATTCGACGCGATCACGATGGGTAACGACTACGAGATGTCCGACTACAACCGCGCGGACCTGATCTTCACGAAGGAGATGCTGCTCGCGGAGCCGATCGACCGCACTCCGCTGCGCCGGGAGGGCGAGTGACGCAGGTCTGCTTCTTCCTCGGGGCGATCGGCTGCCTCGGCGGCGCGATCGCGGTGATCGCACTCCGCAATCCGTTCTACAGCGTCCTCGCCCTGATCGTCCATCTGATCTCGCTGGCCGGACTCTTCCTGCTGCTGCAGGGGGAGTTCCTGGCGGCCGCGCAGATCGTCGTCTACGCCGGCGCCGTGATGGTGCTCTACGTCTTCGTCGCCGCCTACGTCGGCAACGTGGACGAGCCCCTCTGGGAGCCGATCGCGGGTCAGCGCTTCATCGCGCCGCTGCTCGGCGTCGCGCTCTTCGTCGAGCTGGCGATCGCGATCACCGGCTCCGGCCTCCAGGCGATCGACACGCGCGGCCCGACCGTCGAGCTCGGCTTCGGCTCGCCCTCGGCGATCGGCAAGCTGCTGCTGGAGCGCTTCCTGATCGCCTTCGAGGCCGCCTCGCTTCTGCTGCTGGTGGCCGCCGTCGGCGCCGTGGTGCTGGCGGGCCGCCACCGCAGCGGTGAGGCCAACGCCCCCCACGAGACGGCCTGATGGACATCACCTGGTATCTCGTCCTCTCCGCGCTCCTCTTCGCCATCGGCGTCTCGGGCGTGCTCCTCCGCCGCAGCCCCCTGGTGATCCTGCTCTGCCTCGAGCTGATGCTGAACGCCGGCAACCTGGCGCTGCTCGCCTTCTCCCGCTCGCTCGGTAACCAGGACGGACAGGTCTTCGCCCTGATCGTGATGGTGATCGCTGCCTGCGAGGTGGTGGTCGGGCTGGGCATCATCGTCGCGGCCTACCGGCGCCGGATCCCGCTCAACGTGGACGACCTGCGCAGCCTCAGGGGCTGAGGGCTTGCCGGCAACCGCGTACGGCTGGCTGGTGCTCGCCTTCCCGCTCGCGGGGACGCTGATCATCAGCCTCGGCTGGCGGTTCCTCCCGAGCCGGAGCGCGGGATGGATCGGCACGGCGATGATCACCCTCTCGTTCTTGGCCTCGATCGGTGCGCTGGCCCAGATCCTGGGCGACCCGGTCGACGCCCGCCAGCACACCTCCTCGCTCTACGACTACGCGAGCGCGGCCGGCCTCAACATCCAGATGAACGTCCTGGTCGACCCCCTTTCGGTCTACATGTGCCTGATCGTCAGCGGGGTCTCCGCGCTGATCCACCTCTACGCGATCAGCTACATGACCTCGGACCGGGGGTTCAACCGCTTCTTCGCGTACCTGAACTTCTTCGTCTTCTCGATGCTGCTGCTGGTCCTGGCCGGCAACCTGGTGCTGCTGATCGTCGGCTGGGCGTTCGTCGGCTTCGCCTCCTACGCGCTGATCAGCTTCTGGTACCGGCGCACCACGGCGACCGAGGCCGGAATGAAGGCCTTCGTGATCAACGTGATCGGCGACGTCGGCATGGTGCTCGCCGCGTTCTTCATCTTCCGGGAGCTCGGCACCTTCGACCTGCTCTCGATCTTCAGCAAGGCGCCCGAGACGTTCCACACCAACCAGGGTGTCGTGGTCGCGATCTGCCTGCTGCTGCTGGTCGGCGCAATCGCCAAGTCCGCGCAGGTACCGCTCCACACCTGGCTCCCCGACGCGATGGAGGGGCCCACGCCGGTCTCCGCGCTGATCCACGCGGCCACGATGGTCACAGCCGGCGTCTACCTGATCGCACGCTTCCACCCGCTGTTCGAGATCGGCCTGACGGCCGCCGACATCGCGGCCTTCATCGGTCTGGCAACCCTCCTGATCGCGGCGACGATCGCGCTCGTGGTCACGGACCTGAAGCGGATCATCGCCTACTCGACCATGAGTCAGATCGGCTACATGTTCGTGGGAGTCGGGATCGGAGCCTACTCGGAGGGGCTCTTCCACCTGATGACGCACGCCTTCTTCAAGGCACTCCTGTTCATGGCGGCCGGGTCGGTGATCGGTGCGATGGCGAACCGCCAGAACATCGACCTGATGGGCGGCTTCCGCAGGGCGATGCCGTTCACCTCCGCGATGCTGCTGATCGGCGCCCTGGCGCTCGCCGCGTTCCCGCTCACCTCGGGCTGGTTCTCGAAGGACGAGATCCTCGACTTCGCCGCCTACAGAGGCGGCTTCTACTGGATCTTCACGATCGGGGGTTACATCGGGGCGCTGCTGACGGCCTTCTACGCGTTCCGGATCGGCTTCCGCGTCGTCTTCGGCGAACCCGTCGAGGAAGCCCGCGAGCTCGAGCAGGGCCACATCCACCACGCTGAGCCCGAGAACCCCGCGACGGGGGAGAAGGAGGACACCAACGTCGGCTTCCCGGGCCCGAGCCACCAGATCGCCGAGCGCGAGTGGCCGATGAAGATCGCGATGAGCGTCCTGGCCTTCGGGGCGCTCTTCGCCGGCTTCGTGCAGATCCCCGGGGTCGATGACGTCGTCCACCGGTTCCTGCACGGGTCGTTCCTCGACTCGAAGCTCTATGAGCAGGGTCCGAGCACGACCGCGGCCTATCGGGGCCTGCTGATCGGCGGCCTGATCTCGGTGCTCGGCATCGCGATCGCCTACTACGCGTACCTGCGCAACCGCGACTGGACGGCGGCCCTTCAGAAGCGTTTCTCGTGGGAGCACCACTTCCTCGAGCGCAAGTGGTACTTCGACGAGGCGATCGACATCCTGGTCGTGCGCCCGTCGCTTGCCGTTGGCCGCTGGGCGAACTCGACCTTCGAGCGCTACGTCGTCCAAGGGCTCGTCGTTGCAGCAACCGACCTGGTCCGGGGCGCCAGCGCGGGCGTCCGCGGCGTCCAGTCGGGCTACCTGCGCTCCTACGCTCTGCTGCTCGTCACCGGGTTCGCGGGGCTCGGCCTCTACTTCCTGTTGCAGAGCTCATGAGGGGGATGGCGTGATCGAGACATTGCTCTGGGCGCCGCTCACCTTCGGCCTGGTCGCCGCGCTGCTTCCAGGCCGGGTGACGGGGTGGGTGGCGGCCGTTGGGCCGCTCGTCTCCGTCGTGTTGGCCGTCGTCGTCGTCGCGGGCTTCGACCCGTCCGGCGGCCTCCAGCACACCGTCGACGCGAGCTGGATCCCCGCGCTCGGGGTGCGCTACCAGCTCGGGGTCGACGGGATCAGCCTCTTCCTGGTCCTGCTCACTACGGTCCTCTGGCTGGCGGCGACGATCTGGTCGGCGCTCAACCCGCCCGAGCGGCAGCGGCTCTACTTCCTGATGTTCGGCCTCGCCGAGACGGCGGTGCTCGGCGCCTTCCTGGCCCAGGACCTGATCCTCTTCGTCCTCTTCTTCGACCTGATGCTGATCCCGTTCTACTTCCTGTTCGGCAGCTGGGGAACGGTGCACGAGGGACGGCCCGAGGAGGGCGAGGGACCGATTCGGCCGCAGCCGGCCACCCTCAAGATGTTCATCTACACGCTGGTCGGCTCGTTGCTGATGCTGGCCGGCGCGATCGCCACCGGCATCCTTGCGGCGGACGGCGGCCCAGTCGACTTCAATATCCAGCACCTGGCCGCGAACCCGCTCGGAAGCGGCAGCCAATACTGGATCTTCTGGTTCTTCGCCGCCGCGTTCCTCGTCAAGATGCCGGCCTTCCCGCTCCACGGCTGGATGCCCGACGCCTACCGCGTCGCGCCGCTGCCCGCGCTGGCGCTCTTCTCGGGCGTGCTCTCCAAGGTCGGTGCCTACGGCTTCCTGCGCGTGGTGCTACCGATCTTCCCGGCCGCGACCAATCACTTCCAGGAGGTGATCCTGGTGATCGCGGTCGCCTCGATCCTCTACGGCTCGGTGATGGCCTTCACGCAGACGAGCGCGAGGCTGATCCTCGGCTACTCCTCGATGGCGCAGCTCGGCTTCATCACGCTGGGCCTCTTCAGCCTGCGCCCGGACGGGGCCGACGGGGCGGTCCTCAACATGGTCAACCACGGGCTCGTCGTCGCGCCTCTGATGTTGATCGCCGTTGTGCTGGTGGCGCGCACGGGCAGCGACGACATCACCCGCATGGGTGGCCTGGCGGTGAGGGCGCCCGTCCTGGCGACTCTGTTCCTGATCGCAACGCTGGCCCTGTTGGCCATGCCTGGCTCGGCCAACTTCATCGGCGAGTTCTACATCCTCAACGGCATCTTCCAGACGAAGATCGTCTACGCCTTCGTCGCCGCGATCGGCATCGCCCTGGCCGCCTACTACGCGCTGCGCCTCTACCAGCGCGCGATGCACAACCGCAAGCCGGACACGATCGAGTCCCGTGATCTCGGCCTGCTCAACGGCGCTGTGATCGCCGGCCTGGTCGCGTGCATCGTCGCGATCGCGCTCTGGCCGGGGCTGATCCTGCAGCGCGCCGATGACTCGGTCAGCGGCCAGCTCACCCCGACCGCGCAGGCGCCGACGGACCTGGCCCAGCGATGAGCTTCAACGCCCCGCACATCGACTACGCCGGGCTCTCGCCCGTGATCGCGCTCACAGCGGGGATCTGCGTCGTGCTGCTCGTCGGGCTGATCCCGCGCTTCAGCGGCCGCTTCAGCATGGCCTATCTGACAATCGCCGTCCTGGCGGTGACGGCGGCTCGGTGCATCTGGGAGTGGGGCTCGAACGAGGACCTGGTCGCGGGGGCGCTCAGGCTCGACGCCTTCGGACTCGCCGCGACGCTGATCGCCTGCCTCGCCGCCGCGGTCGCCGTGCTGCTCTCGATCCGCGAGCCCGCGGCGGAGGAGGCCGGGCATGGCGCGTTCTACAGCCTGCTGCTCGGCTCGGTGCTGGGCATGACCCTGATCGCCCAGGCCCAGAACCTGATCGCCTTCTTCGTCGCGCTCGAGCTGCTCTCCATCCCGCTCTACGTCCTCTGCGCCTCGGCCCGGCGCACGGAGCGCTCGCTCGAGTCCGGCCTCAAGTACCTGGTCATCGGCTCGATCGGGTCGGCGACCGTGCTCTACGGCTTCGCGCTGCTCTACGGCGGCTCGGGGTCGACCGACTTCGCCGGGATCGCCCAGGGGCTCGCTGGAGACAACGGCAACGACACCATCGTCCTGATCGGCACGGCGATGGTCGCCACCGGGCTCGCCTTCAAGACCTCACTGGCGCCCTTCCATCAGTGGACGCCCGACGTCTATCAGGGCGCGCCGACCCCGATCACCGCCTTCATGGCGGTGGCGACCAAGGCCGCCGCCTTCATCGCGCTGGCACGGCTCTTCGAGGTGGCGCTCGGGCCGATCGCCCACGACTGGAAGCCCGCGCTCGCCGCGCTGGCGGTCGCCTCGATCGCGATCGGCAACATCGGCGCGCTCGGCCAGGACTCGCTGAAGCGGCTGATGGGCTACTCCGGGATCGCCCAGGCCGGATACATGCTGGCCGGGGTCGTCGTCGCCACGGAGACCGGGCTCGAGGCGCTCGTCTTCTACCTCGCCGCCTACACCTTGATGAACCTCGCGGTTTTCGCGGTGGTGGTCGCCCGCGAGCGGGAAACCGATCACGGCGACGGCATCGACGCCATCGCCGGCATCGGCCGCTCCCGGCCCTTGCTCGCCTGGCCGCTCACGATCGGGATGCTCGCCCTGGCCGGGCTGCCCGGGACCTCGGGTTTCATGGGCAAGCTCTTCCTGATCGAGGCGACCGTGGACGGCGATTACACGTGGCTCGGCGTCGCGATCGTGATCGGCACGATGGTGTCGCTCGCCTACTACCTGCGGGTGGTCGGCGCTGTCTGGATGCGACCCGAGCCGACCGCAGAGCCGCCCGCCGCAGAATCCGGAGCGATGCCCGCGATCGCCGGTGCGTCTCCGGAGACCGACGTCAAGGGCGCGAGCCGGTGCGCCCTCATCGTCGGCTCGGCCGTGCTCTGCGGCGCGGCCACGATCGCGTTCGGGGTCGCGCCATCGCCGCTGATCGACTGGGCCTCGCACGCGGCGGGATCGCTGGCGACCACTGTGGGTTAGCTCCGCGTCCGCGAGGATGGCGCCCCGTTGGGCGTCCTCCTCACCATCGCCGCGATCGCCATCTCCGGCAGCGCCGGGGTGGCCGCCGAGCGCCGCTGGCCCGGCACGGCGGTCGGCCGGGCGCGCCGGGCGTTGGTGATCTCGCTCTACACGCTGATCCCGTTCGTCGTCTTCTTCAACCTCGCGCGCGTTGACTTCAATGCGAACCTGGGAGGTGGCCTGGTGGTCGGCTGGGTTGCGATAGTCGCCGCGGCCGCGCTCGCCTGGCTGGCCGGCGAGCGGCTGCTGCGGCTCGAGCGGCCCAGCACCGGGGTGCTGATCTGCGGCACCGTCGTTCCCAACTCTGGCTACCTGGGCTATCCGCTCTGCGCCTCGCTGCTGGGGTTCCACGCGCTCGGAGAGGCCGTCGTCTACGACGTGGTCGTCGTCACGCCATCGCTGCTGCTGCTCGCCTTCGGCACGGGCGCCAGCTTCGGGACGCGCGCCGGCGAGGGCCCGCGCGAGCGCATCGTCGCCTTCTTCACCCGCAACCCGCCGCTCTACGCCGCGATCGCCGCCCTGCTGGTTCCCGACTCGCTCGTCCCCGATGAATTGGTCGACATCTCGCGCGGCATGGTCGTCGCGCTACTGCCCATTGGCTTCTTCGCCGTGGGAGCCGTGCTTGCCGAGGAAGTGGAGGATATGCGAGGGCGCTCCGGTGATGCGAGGGCGCGCGACAGCGCGACCCGTGAGACATGGGAGGAGCGACCCGTTTCATTCGCGCTCGGCTCTCCATTCGATCCCCCTGTCGGCACCGCCGCCGTCCTGCGACTCGCGATCGCTCCGGGGCTGCTGCTGCTTCTCTCGCTTCCCTTCATCGATCTCCCCGGGCCGTATCTGCTGCTGGCGGCGATGCCCTGCGGAATAAACACGCTGCTCGTCTCCCATGTCTACGGACTCGACGCCAAGCTGGCGGCACAGGCCGTGGCGTGGACCACTGCGATCGCGGTGGCGGCCGCCCTGGTCGCTCAATCGATCTGGGGATAGATCTACGATGGCCAGCCCGTGCGCTATCCGGTCGAGGAATTCACAGAAGAGGAACGGAGGCTGCTGCGCCCCCACTTCACCAACCTCGACCGCCCTGTCTTCGCGCTGGTCAACCTGCCCGAGACGATCAAGGGGGCGCTGTTCGCCCGCTACTCCCGCTACGCCGGGACGCTCCGCCGCCTCTACCTGGACGAGTTCGCAGCCGACGTCCCTGAGGGCGGGCGGCCCTTCGAAGGCGAGGAGGGCGAGCGCGCCGCGGGGATCTACGAGCGGGTTTTCATGGGCTACGGCGACGACTCGATCGCCCAGGTGGGCGGCGCGCACGTCGCCTGCGAGTGGGTGTCCAACATCCTCACGAAGGTGCTTCAGCGCGGCAGGCTCGCCGCCTACCTCGAGCAGTCCACCCGCTACATCCCCTACGACCAGCCGTTGCCCGAGTCGGCCGGAGGGGGCCACCGCTTCTACCGCGGCGACGAGCTCGGACCCGAGTACGCGCAGGCGATGGAGGAGCTGTTCGCGATCTACTCCCGCTCGCTCGCCCAGGTGCGCGAGTGGGCCGCCGAGCACTGGCCTCGGGGGGATGAGCCCGAGGCGGCCTGGCAGCGCTCGATCAAGGCCAAGGGGCTCGACCTGCTGCGCGGGCTGCTGCCCGCAGCGACCCTGAGCCACGTCGGCATCTTCGCCTCGGGCCAGGCCTACGAGCAGCTCCTGCTGCGCATGCTGGCCTCGCCGCTGCCCGAGGCCCGCCACTTCGCAACGATGATCCTCGAGGAACTCAAGAAGGTGATGCCGAGCTTCGTAGCCAGGGTGGAGCGACCGAACCGCGGCGGGGAATGGATCTCATATCTCGAGCGACGGCGGGAGGCTGCGGAACGCTGGGTCGCCCGCCTGGGCCTCGATCGTGCCGAGGGCTCCGACGCGCCCTCAGTCGAGCTGATCGACGTAGACGGCTCCGAGGACGAGCTGATCGCCGCGTCCCTGTTCGAGTCGGCGGGCAGCTCCGAGCGGACGATCCTCGACCGGGTACGCGCCCTGCCTCCGGACGAGCAGGCCGAGATCATTGCCGGCCTCGCTGGGGACCGGCCAAATCGCCGCCACCGCCCCGGTCGCGGCTGGGAGGCCGTGCGCTACCGCTTCGAGATCGTCTCCGACTACGGAGGCTTCCGCGACCTGCAGCGCCACCGAATGCTGACCTGCCAGTGGCAGCGCCTCAGCCCGGACCTGGGCGCCGGTATCCCCGACGAGGTCAGGGAGGCCGGAGCCGGGTCGGAATACGAGCGCGCGCTGGAGCTCTCTCGCGCCGAGTACGAGCGGCTCGCCGCCGCCGGCCTGCGCGATGCGGCGCCCTACGCGCTCTGCCTCGGTTACCGGATCCGCTACCTGCTGGATCTGAACGCGCGCGAGGCGATGCACCTGATCGAGCTGCGCTCCGGGCGCGAGGGTCATCCCACCTACCGTGCGGTCGCACAGGCGATGCACGAGCGGATCGCGTCCGTGCATCCGGCGATCGGGGCGGCGATGACCCACGTCGACGCCTCGACCGAGCCGCGGCTGGAGCGGATCATGAGCGAGATCCGCACCCACCGGAAGCGGGTCGCGGCCGAGCGCGAGCCCGAGCGCTCCGACACTCCTCCCGGGGTCAGCGCCCTGGGCTGAGTAAATCCGGAGCGCCGAGAATTCCGTACCCACCACATAGGTGGCGGGTCCTAGGATTCGATCGGTGAAGGGAGCAAGAGCGCTGGCGGGCGGGATGCTCGTCCTCGCGGCGAGTTGTGCCGTACCCGCCATCTCGGCCGCACAGGACGCCGGAACGACCACGGACGCCACGACGACCACGCCAGCTCCCGCGCCAACGACGCCGCCTGCCGACCCTGGCGGGGACGTTGGGTCGTCAACACCTGAGGCGTCGCCGACGGGGCCGGCCGCGGGAACTCCGGGTGAGACGCCTGACCAAAGTCGGACGGCCGACACGTCCCTCGCCGACAGCCCGCCCGCGGCCGGCCCCGGGGGCGGCGCCCACAAAGCCGCCTCGGCCAGCGTCACGATCGCTGACTTCTTCTTCTCGCCAGCCTCGGTCACGGTGGCGGTCGGCGACACGGTGACCTGGCACAACACGGGCCAGGCACCGCACAATGCCACCGCCGACGACGGCAGCTTCAAGACCCCGGACCTGACTAACGGGCAGAGCGCCTCCCACCGCTTCACCTCGGCCGGGACCTTCAGCTACATCTGCACGATCCATCCGAACATGCACGGGACCGTGCGGGTGCTGAGCTCCGGTGGAAACGGCGGCGGCGGAGGCGGCGGGGCGGCCCGATCCAGCTCGAGCGGCTCAGCGAACTCCGAGGCCTCAGCCGTCGCATCGCCCAACGCAGCCGGGGACTCCAACACCCTGCCCATGACCGGCATGGCCGTCGGTGGCCTGGCGGTGGTCGGCCTCGCGTTGCTCGCCCTGGGCCTGATCGCCCGGCAGGCGGACCGCCAGCGGTCCGGTCTGCGCTGGTTCTCGATCTTCTAGCCGTCTGAGATCCTGGCGGCGTGCTTCATCACGTCTCGCTCGAGATCCCGCCCGACGAGGCCGACCGCTCGGTCGAGTTCTGGGGGCTGCTCGGCTTCGAGGAGGTACCGGCAGCCGACGTCCTCGGCGACTCGGTCCGCTGGCTGGAGCGGGACGCCACCCAGATCCACCTGATCCTCACCGAGGGCCACACCGCCCCCGCGCTCGGTCATGCGGCCGTGGTCGCCTCCGACCACGCCGAGGCGAAGCGGCGCCTGCGGGACGCGGGCTTCCAGGTCGAGGACACGCGCCAGCTCTGGGGCGCCGATCGGGCCTTCGCGATCGCTCCGGGCGGGCACCGGGTGGAGCTGATGGCAGCGCCGCCGCCACCCAAGGCCTGATCCTCACTTACGCCGCTTGCGCTTCTTGCGCCGCGGGCCCTGGGTCTCGTCGCCGGGCTGCTCGGGAGCCTGCGCCGGTCCACCGTTCTCCGGCAGGCCTGGCTCGGAGATCTCCCTACCACTGCCCTCGACGGTGCCGGAGCGGCCCGGCTCCTCGAGCGGCGGCCCGATGTCCTCTCCGGGCCGCGGCCAGGGGACCGCCTCGCCTGCCGCCCAGGCCGGAGGCAGCGGTCTGGGCCACCTGCCGAGAAACATCAGCCCAAGTGCGGCAAACCAGAGGACGATCAAGGCGATTCCTACGAGACCGAGAAGGAGCAGGGCAAAGCCGGTGGCCATGCCCAGCGCGCCCCAGAAGCGCGTCAGCAGCCCTACACGCATAGCCCAGAGGGGCGTGTAGATCAACCCGAAGACCAGGGCGAGTATCCCGATCGTCGAGACGAGGCTGCCGACCAGCAGCAGCGTGGTGTGCTTGTTCAGGTGGTCGGCGAGACCCTCCCGTGCTTCGCTCGCTGCCTGCTCCGGAGTCTTGGGCTTCGCCGCCGTCGTGGTAGCACCGGAGCCGGTCGAGGTGTTCGTTCCGCTGGTGGAGGTCGCCGTGGTGGTCGGGGTGGAGGTCGCACCGGATTTCCCGGGCTTTGCTTTCTGATCAGGTCGCTGGGTGGGCGCCGATGCGGCCGCCTGTGCCCGCTCACGCGCCTGGCGCTCGACAGCAGGAGCCTGTTGGGCGAACTTGTCCGCGGAATGCGAGGTGCCGACCGCGGAGATCGCCAATCCGGCGCCGAAGGCCAGCGGTCCGAGCACGACCAGACCGACTAACGCTCCGCGAACTCGCTCGGCTCTGCCCTGCGCCGACCGGAAAAGGAAGAGCAGCGGGGCCAGGAAAAGGGAGAACCCGACCCCCTGAATCACCGACGAGAGAATCAGACGCGCGCTGTGCGCATGCGTGAACGCCAACTGATCGGCGTCCGAGTTGCCGCTAGGAACGTTCAGGCCGGCGCGCTGCAGCACCGTCGCCGCCGTCACGATGAATGCACCGGCCACGGCAGCTGCGCCCGCACGCCGCATCCACCTGGCCTGGTAGGCGAGCAGCTCCTGTTTGCTCGGGAGCGCGTTCACGGATCGGGGAGTCTGTCTAACCGCGCTCTTGGAGATAGAACTCGGGCAGCGCGCCCTCGTTCACGCCGGCGCTCATCTGCCGGGCGACCTCGAGATTGCTCATGCGAACGGCGATGTCATCGAGGCTGACGATCCCGGCGAGCCGTCCTCCCTCCATCACCCGGCAGCCTGTGGACCCTGTAGAGCACGATCAGCGCCGGTCATGGTCTCGCGGAGCTGCATGGGAGGACTGTATCTTGGCCGCGATGCCGCTTATCTCCCGGCAGCAGGGCCCAATCGCCGTCTACGGAGCCACCGGATACACCGGCCGGCTGGTCGCGGCCGAGCTCGCGGACGCAGGGGCGGAGCTGATCGTCTCTGGCCGCAACCGCCGCAAGCTCGACGTTCTCGCCGCCGAGCTTGAGGGGGACATCACGGCGCGGCAGGCGACCCTCGACGACCCCGCGTCGCTGCGGCAGTTGCTCGCCAACTGCTCCGTGGTGGTCGATTGCGCCGGTCCCTTCGTCCGCTTCGGCGAGCCGGTGCTCGCCGCGGCGGTGGAAACCGCGACGCACTACCTGGACACCACGGGCGAGCAGCCCTACATGAAGCTGGCCCTCGAGCGATACGGGCCGGGAGCATCCGAAGCAGAGGTCGCGGTGATACCCGCGATGGGTTTCGACTACGTCCCAGGCGACATGATCGCCTCGCTCACGTCCGATGGCATGGGCGAGCTCGACGAGCTCTCGGTGCACTACTGCTGGCAGAACTTCACGCCGAGCCAGGGAACCGCCCGCAGCACCCTGGAGATCATCAGCGGCAACGACCTGGAGTGGAGGAACATGAAGTGGGTTGAGGCGGGCGGCAACGCCTCGAGGGGCACGTACGAGTTTCCCGCTCCCGTCGGCCGCCGGCGCATGATCCGCTATCCCTCGGGTGAGCAGATCACCGTGCCGCGGCACATTCCCACCCGCAATGTGCGCTCGACCATGAACGCGTCGGCTTTCTCCAGCGAACGGCTTGCGCCGCTCTTTGCCGCGACGATGCGGCCCGCCGGGCTGGCGATGAGAACGCCGCTGAAGCGCCTCGCCGAATCTGTCATCTCCCGACTCCCCGAGGGGCCCGCGCCGGAGCAGCGGGCGAGGATGCGGTGGATGATCGTCTGCGAAGCGAAGCTCGGTGAGGTCGAGCGCAAGGGCGTGATCAGCGGACGGGACGTCTACGGCCTGACAGCCGCTTCGGTGGCCCGGGGAGCGCTCCTCGCCGCCCTCCGCGGTTTCGAGGCGCGCGGAGGCCTGGCTCCTTCGCAGGCCTACGATCCAAAGGAGTTCCTCCGCGGCCTTGATCGGTTCGACGTCCGCTGGCAGGTGGAAGGGGTCGAGCAGCTGATTCCCGTAGAGGGCTGAGCCGAATGCCGATCGGACTGAGCACCCGGCGGGGGCGCGCCGTCAGCCTCCAGCAGGGAGCCGCGCCGAATGCGCCGCGCTGCCCCGCCTGCGGCGAGCCGCTCTTCGCCTGGGTCGAGGCCGCCGGCTACGGCGGGCGAGAGGACGAGGTGATCGATCGTTGCGAGAGCTGCGGGCTCGCCGCCGCGCGGAATGCGATCCCCTCGCCCGAGGCTGCGGTCGAGGCGCTCATGTCCGGTCGGGAGCGGCGCGGCGAGCGTGTTGTGGTACGCGCAGCCAACGCGGCGAGCCTTCAGGCTTGGCTCGGAGCGGAGAACTGGGCCGCACTCAGGCCCAACCCCAAACGGGTCGCGCCTGGCGGCGCGCCCTCGCATAACGGGATCGAGCCGACGCCTCGCGCGCTCCGCCTGCTTCTCGCCCGCCGGGGGCTCGAGGTCCGGCGTGTCCGCCATTTGGTCCGGCCGGGGATGGCCTCGATGTGGCAGACGCTCCTCAACCTGCTCACCTTCCATCGCGATTTCGCCTCCGAGGCAGCCTCTGGGCGGCTTCGCCCCGGCACTGGTCGCGGACTCGCGGCGTTCTCGATCGACGCCGTGATCACCGTCCTGGCGGCGATCCCAACAGCGTTCATCGCTGTCTTCCTGGAGTCCGGCGCGGTGCTGGCCCGCCGGGGCGGCGTGGTCGAAGTGCAGGCGGAGCCGCTTCCGCCTACGGACTGAGCTCCAGGAGCAGTGTCGCGACCTGCCCAGCGGCTCCGACGTGCGGGGCCCGCGCACCCGAATCGACCTCGCGGGAGGTGCTACGGGCGAGCCGCCCCGCCAGTGCGGTAGATGCATCGCGGAGCAACGGCGGCGTCGAGGCCGCGGTGACGATCGCCGACGGACGCTCGACGGCCGCCAGGCGCGACAGCGGCGCCCGCCATTCGGAGGCGATGCCGAGCTCAGCCATCACGCTCCCGGGTCGCTCCCGTGCGGCGGTCGCCATGGACTCCGGGAGCCGGCCGACCCCCGCTCCCAGCGCGGGCAGGCCGCCAGAGAGGTAGAGCTCGATCACGTCGTCACCGGTGGCAGCCGCGCCCTCCAGGCGGCGACGGTCATCGGAGAGGGCCTCGGTCGCAACCGGGAGCAGCTGCAGCAGCGGCGGTTCGATCAGCACCGCAGCGGAGACGGCATCGGCGCGCCGAAGCAGCAGGTCGAGGCCGATCACAGCTCCCAGGCTTGCCCCGCAGACGACCGTGGGCTCACCGGCGACCCGCTCGATCAGGGTGACGGCGTCCTCGCTCTGCTCCTCAACCGTGGTCCGCCCGTACTCATCCGGGGCGCTCGAGCGGCCCCACCCACGCCGGTCATAGAAGATCGCCCGGGACCGCTCGGACACCGAGCCGGCGACCGGTCCCCAGATCGCCCCCGTGGCCGCGGTCTCATGGATCAACAGGACCGGAGCACCATCACCTCGCTCGCTCCACGCGATCTCCACGCCGCGAGCCTCGAGGGTCGGCATCTAGCTAGATGTTGCGCCAGATCCGGCTGATCAGCGGCAGAGCGACGGCCCTGGGGCTGTGCTGGCCAGCAAGGGCGGCGGCGCGGTTCAGCGTGCCTGGAACGACGACGCGACGGTCGCGCTTCGCGCCGTCCACGGCGTGGCGGGCGATCTCCTCGGCCGTCATCCAAACGGCGCCCGGCGTCCGCTCTTCGACCCCCCCGACGCCGGCGACCTCGGTGAACTCGGTCTTGACCGGCCCGGGGCAGACGGCGGTGACCGTGACGCCGGAGCCGCGCAGCTCCGTGCGGATCGCCTCGCTGAAGGAGAGGACGAATGCCTTGCTGGCCGCGTAGACCGCCGAGCCCGGGAGTGGCTGAAAGGCAGCGGTGGAGGCGATGTTGATCACGCCGCCGCGCCCCTTCTCGACCATCGGCCCGAGGAACCGGCTGGTCAGGTCGACGACAGCCTCGACGTTCAGCCTGACCATCTCGACCATGCGCTCCCGCGGGCTGGGAGCAAAGTCGGCCTGGTGCCCGAAGCCGGCGTTGTTGACCAGCAACTCGACCGCTCGGCCACGGCCCCCGAGCTCGTCCATCAGGCGATCTCGCTCGGCGGGGTCGGCGAGGTCGCAGGCGATGAAGTCGGCGTCGATGCCATGATCGGAGGCCAGCTCCGTCGCGAGGCTTCGCAGCCGCTCCTCGCGCCGCGCCACGAGGGCGAGCGAATAGCCGCGGGAGGCGAGCTCCGCCGCGATCGCCGCGCCGATTCCCGACGAGGCACCGGTGACGAGCGCGGAGTTGCTGACCGAGGGTTCCGGCAGGCCCACTTAGATGGTTGATGCCACGGCCGGACTAGTCCTGAAGGCCCTCCCGGGCCTCCCTCACCAGGGTCACCGCCTCGGGGAAGACGATCCTGATCGCGTCGCGCACCTGGACCGCCTGCTCGTCGGTCGAGCCGCTCAGCTCGAGCGAGCTGATCGCCGCCACCGTCATCTCGACCGCGAGCTTGATCGCGTTGTCGGCCCAGGCCACCTTCTGAGCCCCCTGCATCTGCTCCTGGAGCTCCTCCATGCGGCGCCGCATCTCCTCCGGATCGCCAAATAGACCACCAAAGCCTTCCATGGGTCGATCATAGAGCGCGGCACTCATCCGCCGCGCATTCGGCACGGAGGGCGCGCCGGACGACACACCCCCCGGGCGAACGTGCGGTGGTGCCTGACGCTCGCCAACCGTGGCGCCGGGGCGCCGCCTCGGTCGAGTACCTGGCGCTCGCCGGGATGATCGGGTT
This sequence comes from uncultured Solirubrobacterales bacterium, assembly GCA_963695675.1. Lineage (GTDB taxonomy): Bacteria > Actinomycetota > Thermoleophilia > Solirubrobacterales > 70-9 > DASUPK01. Next base: position 105,354 of record CAVOGY010000002.1, on the reverse strand, counting down.
GCTGATCGTGGTCGCGATTGCCGCGCTGGTGGCATCCCCACAGCGACAGGCGGATCGCGAGCTCGGCGAGATGCTCGCCAGGCGGATCGCGTGCGCTCCGCGCTATCCGATCCCCTGCCGGCGGAACCCCCTTGCCCTGGCCTACGGCTTTCCGCTCGGGAAGCTGGTCCGGTACCTCGCGCCCCAGCCGACCGTCGCCGGCGCAGAGCTTCCGGTGGACTTCCGTTACTGCCGGCGGCAGAGCTGCGCCTCGCCGGGCACGCACGCGGGACTCACCTCGTCGGGCCGCCGGGTCACCGAGTTCACCTCGGTGGACGACGAGCGCCGCTCGGGCGGGCGGGTGCGAGTCACCTACTGGCTCTACCGGCCCGGGCTTGGCTGGGACCGGATCGTGCGCACCGCCGGGCCGGCTGAGATCGCCGCGGCCTCGAGCATCCGGCTGAACCTCGAGGACCACCCTGCACTGGTTCCGTTGGAGACGCTCCCCGGTCGTGACCACTACCTGTTCCCGCCGGGCGAGGAACCTCCCTGGCGGTGGTCGATCGCCTCACGACCGAGCGGTCGCCCCTTCGGTTAGAGCTGCGATGCGAGATAACCGCTTTACCTGGGAAGCAGCGGTTCTGGCTGGCCTCAATCGTTGCTGCCAGCAGGTGGGCGTCAGCAGCGTTTCGAGGATTAGCACGACGCCTCTCGGGGCAACCTGCGACGAGGGATATTTAGTCAATCCAGAAAGGCAGGACTATGAAGCGATTTCGGATGCCAAGCCCAGGCATCATCTTGGGCGTGATCGCGGTAATCCTCGCGCTGGCGGGAACCGCAATCGCGGCTGGGAACCTGAGGCTGGCCGACTTCGAGCCGTCGAGCCGCGACAGGCTCGCGGGCACCGGGGTGATCCAGTTCGCGTCACAGACCCACGACACCGGCGCAGCGTCTTTGCAGGTGAAGACCTTCTCGGTCCAGTGCGCGGCCGCGAAGAAGGCGACCGCCGGCGGGTTCAAGTGGCTGGGTACGCCACCTAGCCCGACGGATTACCAGTTCGTCGACGCATATCCCACCGGGGGTGGATTCACGGTGCGGCTGCGGGTGACCGGGCCCACCGGTGCAAACCAGCAGCTGGCGGTGTACGCGAACTGCGTCAAGTCGCGAAAGCAGGACGGCACCCCGCCCAGCTAGGAGATCAGAACGAGATTGAAAGGGGGGCCGGCGGCCGGCCCCCCTTTTTTTCTAAAACCGATATCCGCGCGTCAGCGGGCATTCGCGGGCTCAATTCGGATCAACAAGCGCAGGGGCGCGTCAGGCTCGTCCCGCTTGCCTGGCCAGCTTCGCCAGCGTGGCAATCTCGGCGTCCACGTCGCTTGCGGAGCGGATCTCGTTCTTCGCGGTATGGCTACGTCCAGGAGACGGTCGGCGGTGTCCCAGCAGCCTCATCTGGGACACACCGCGAGAGACGACCTCCAGCTCACGCCTGCAGTTGGTGCAGCGCGCTCCTGCCAGAGCTCCTTCACCATCCACTGCATACCGCCGCCCACACGAGAGACAGGCTAGGACGTCCATCTGAACCTCCTTCCTCGGACCGCTGGCGGTCCAAGTCCAAGTCGTCAACCGGTCAGGCTGCGACTGTCCTTTTGGAGGAGGGGCACTGGGGGTGTCCGAGCAGACAACCTGCGAACCGCCTTTAACGAAGACGTTGCCTGGGCAGGCATTCCTCAGACCACTCACCCTGATTCATACCAGTTATTGGCGCGCCCCGCAAAAGTGGGTAGCAGCACCGAGGTTCGGTGCCGGTGCGCGCTTTGCATGGAAAGCAGTACTCCGTCGAGAGATACTGCCTGGGCGATGTCGGCTGAAGCGGGATCCAGCCTCTGACGTGCTCCAACTGGTCCTCTACTTAACCGTCTGGACCGTCAGCAGGCCTTCCTGGTCGTGCGACTTGCCCTTGCCGTCACGATCTGTGAGCGGACAGAAGAAGACGTACTGCCCGGGCTTCTTCAGGTCCAGGGTCGTCGTCTGTGACAACCCGCCATCGAGGATCGCCGTGCTCTGGATCCCGCTCGGATCGATGTAGGACGGCGGTGGGCCATTCTTCGCCAGGTCCTGCTGGATCTGGCTCAGCGGCGGCGCCTGGCCCTTGACCGGCACCGCGACGATGGTGTGCACCGCGTCCTCGCCCTTGCTGTCGAAGGTGACCTGGTTAGTCCCCGTCTTCAGCCCGGAGATCTCCCACTTGTACTTGTCGTGGCCGGCCGTCGCCGCCGTGACATCTGCGCTCGTGCTCGGCAGGTCTCCGCTCGACCCGCCGCTCAGGGTCAAGCCGGCCGTCGCGGGCGGGCCGCTGCTTGGGCCGGGCCCGCCGAGCGCCGCAGCGTCGACGAGCACGTAGTTGCCCTGCGGCAGGTTGACGGTGGCCGTCCCCGTCTGGCCGGGAGTGACACTGCCGATGCCGCCCTCGAGCTTTGCCCAAGGCGGGATTACGTTGCTCTGGGCCTGCAGCTGCTGCAGGACGTCGGCCATCGTGTGCCCGCCGGTGTACTGAATGAATTGCACGCCGTGGGGCGCCTTGCCCTGATTGGTCAGCTCGACCTTGACCAGTCCACCCTCGGCGCTCTTCGGCCCTTGGAAACTCGCGGTCTTGCCCGTCTCGCCGATCTTCAGCGAGAGCGTCGTTGGGTTGCTGCTGCTCCCGCCACCGCAGCCGGCGATCGCCGCGGTCGCGATAATCGGTACAGCCAGCTTTGCAATCCGAGCGCTTCTCATCCTGGGGCGGCTCCAAGTGTGAGCGTCCTTAATTGCAAACGGGCGGCGCCGCTGCGGCATATGGCTCCTCCAAAGTCTGTGTCGACCCCCGTCTAACAGCGAATCGCCAGATCCACAGCGGATTCGCGCGCGGAATCCTCGCACTCCCATAGACCGGCGTCAACCCCACTAATCGAGGAGCGGCTGTCGGCAAGCCCAAGATCAAGCCACTTGCCCACTACCGCTTTGGACGAGAAGCGGCTATCCGCTTTGCATGAAAGGAGCGCTTTTCGATCCCGGCGCTGGTTCCTCTAGAGACGCTCCCCGGTCGGGACCACCTGTTCCCGCCGGCCGAGGAGCCACCCTGGCGGTGGTTCCTTCCGTCGCGGCCGGCGACCTAGGCATGCTGTTCGGCCTCGCGGCTGGCGCTGCGGATCAGCCGGCGCCAGTCGGTAGTGCGGAAGACGAAGATCAGTGCGAGGGCTCCGAGAACGACCGTCCAGGCGGCGATCGCGATCTGCTGGCCCACCGAATAGGTGAGTACCGCGATCGGGCCCGGCCCGACCAGTGTCGCGACCAGCAATGCCTGCTGGGCGCCCGCGCCGCCGGGCGTCAGCGGCAACAGCGTCGAGATCGTCTGGACGCTCATCACCAGGAGCACATTCTGAAAGGTGCCGCCGATGTGGAAGGCCTCGAGAAAGAACCAGTACGAAAAGAAGCGCAGCACCCATCCCATCCCCTGCCATGAGGCCACGTTGCGCAGATAGAGCAGCGGGGTCGCCAGCACGATCGCGCCCTGCTTGACGCGGTCCCAGAACTGCTCCACCCGCCGGGCGAGCAGGGCGAAGGCGACCACGGTCGCGATCCCGAGGGCGGTCAGGGTGAACATCAGCAGGCTTGGGTGCTGCGCCCAGAAGGCGATGTCGAAAGCAGGCAGGTCGGGCAGCTCGGGCGGCTTCGGCAGCAGCCCCTGGGTGAGCGCGTAAAGCAAGACGAGGATTCCGGCGGAGGTGTCGAAGACCGACCCCACGAAGAAGGAGGAGACCACTGCCGTGTACGTGGAGCGCCGGATCGAGCGCTTGGCGAGAAAGATCTTGACCGCGTCGCCGACGCGGGCCGGGACGATGCTGTTCATCCCTGCCCCCACCAGGTACGCGGCGGCTATCCGCCAATAAGGCACGGAGCGATCGGGGTACGCCGCGCGGAGCGTGTTCTGCCAGGCGCGGCTGCGCGCGAGCAGGTGCGCGAGGTAGAAGAGGAGCGCGATCACCATTGACGGCCACCCGATGTCGGCCAGCCGGTGGAAGAACTCCTCGGCGCCGTGCCGGAAGCTGTCCAGGCTGTTGCCGAGGTCTACACCGAGCGGGAGCCTCATGAACCCTCGCCCCTGATCCGCTCGGTCTCGGCGTTGAACAGAGCACCCAGCAAGAACGCCAGGTTGCCGAGCCAGAGCCAGATCAGCAGGGAGATCAACGTGCCGAGGGTGCCGTACGTCTTGTCATAAGAACCAAAATGGGAGACATAGGCGGTGAAGAGCAGCGAAACCGCGAACCAGAGGGCGGTGCCGATCGCCGCGCCGGGAAGCACAGAGCGGAGCGAGCGGTCGCCCTCGCGCGGGGTTCGCCGCGGGCCCAGCGCGTAGACGACCGCGAAGGCCGTGAGCAGCGCGATGGCACCGATCGGCCAGCGCAGGTAGCCGACCAGGCCTGCTACGACTCCGGAAAAGCCGGCCGCCTTCGCAATCGCGCCGAACAGCGGCCCGGCAACCACGACCGCGAGGAAGGCGATCAGCACCAGGAGCGCGAGCACAACCGTCAAGCCGATCCGGACGCCGAGGTGGGACAAGAGGCTGCGGCCGCGCTTCGCCCGGTTGATCGCTTCGAGGGAGCGTATCGCCGCCCCCATCGCCCCCGAGGCCGAGTACAGCGCGAGAGCGACGCCGACGACGAGCAGGACGCCGGCGTTGGCCCGGTTCGACAGCGAATTGCGCAGAGCGCTGTCGATCGCGTCGACGGCGGCGCCCGGTGCCGCGTCGCGAAGCGTGTTGACGATGCTCTGGTAGGTGTCGGGGTAGTTGCCGAGCAGCGCGAGCAGCGAGACGACTACGAGTAGCGCCGGGAAGAGCGAGAGGATGGAGTAGTAGCTCAGCGCGGCGGCCCGGTCGGTGACCTGCACCTCTCCGAGTCGGCCGTAGATCGCCTTGACGACCGCGACCCACTGCTCCCTACCAGATGGCATCGTGCGCCTCCATCACGCCCAGGGCCGAATCGACGGGCAGTCCGTTGAGCGAGCCACTGAAGCTGCCGAAGGGCGCCTCATAGTCGGACCGCGCAAGCAGCGGAATGCCCTCGTGATGGGTGCGCTCCGTCTCCGCGCTGAAGTTGAGCCGGGATTCATCCTCGAAGTGGATCGATTCGAGACCCTGGAACTCGACCGGCCCGGGCTCGGTCGGCTCGCCCGAGACCCAGATCGCGCGCTCGCTCGCGACGGGCGGGTCGTTGATCCCGGTGACGAGGTTCCAAGCGATCTTCCGTCCGTCGCGAACCGCGCCCACGCCCGCCGACCACTTCCAGGAGGTGTAGCGGCTGTGGTATCCGGCGGAGTCGTCCTCAACGCCGAGCCCAATGAGGGTGTTGGTCCTCCTGCCGATCCGGACCTCACCCCGCACCGGCATCCCCGCCGCCTTCCGGGTCCAGGAGTAACCCCCCTCGCCATTCGGGCACATGCACTCGATAGGGACGGCCTCATCCAATTCGAGATCGAACTCGATGCTTCCCGCACGGACGTGGACTGAACGGCCGGACATCGCCACCTCCCGGCGCCGGCCCGGCAGGTCGCGCCGGGTGCGCTCCCAGAGGCGTCGCCTCTCGCGGTCCCAGATTCCCCAGAAGGTCATCGACCCCGGGCCGACCTGGGCGACCGCGGCGAAGGCGATCAGGTTGTCGGCGAATGCCCCGACCCAGCGCCAGCGTTTGCGAAATCGGCGTCCCAGCAGCAGGGGCATCGGCTCTGGAGGCACCGGGAGCGGCGGCCGGTCCTCAGCTTTGCCGCGCCACGGCAACCGCGCGACCTCCTCCTGGATCTGCGCGGTCTTCAAGCCAGGAAGTGAAGGATCTCGCCGGCGATCTGCTCGCCGCGATCCTCCTGCAGGAAGTGCGCCGCGCCCTCGATCCTCACCTGCTCCGTGGCGGTGGGGATCCACTCGATGAACCGCTCGCCTGCGCGCGGGAACGGGAAGACGGGATCGCTATCGGAGAAGGCGACCAGTGCCGGTTTCTCCCAGCGGCGAAGCTCCTCGGCGAGCTCCCGCTGCTGAACGGCCATCGGGGCGTCCTCCTCGGTCGGCACGAGCATCGGGAACTGCGCGGGGCCTGCCTTGGACTCGGAGGTCGGGAAGGGAGCCTCGTAGCCGGCGACCACCTCCGGCGACAGCTCGGTGGTCGTCGCCCCCTGGACGACGAACCCAATCGGCAGGTCGGGGTTCCTCTCCGCGAAGTTGAGCCAGGCGAGGAAGCCCTTCGAGACGCGACCGGTGAACAGGCCGGTGTTGAGGATCACCAGCGCTCCTACCCGGTCCGCGTTCTGAAGCGCCCAGGTCAGTCCGATCGGACCGCCCCAGTCCTGGACCACGACCACCGCATCGCTGAGAGTCGAGGCCGTTCAGCACGGTTCCGATCAGCTCGACGTGGCGATCGAAGCTGTACCAGCCGCGATCGGTGGGCTTGTCCGAGCGGCCGAAGCCAGGTAGATCGGGGCAGATCACCCGATGCCCGGCCTCGACCAGCGGCCCGAGCATCCGGCGGTAGAGGTAGGCCCAGGTCGGCTCGCCATGGAAGCAGACGATCGGCCGCCCCGCCCCCTCGTCAACGTAGTGAAGCCGCAGCCCGTCCACCTCGTCGTAGTTCGGCTCGAAGCCGTAGCCGGGAAGCCCCTCGAAGCGCTCGTCGGGGGTGCGGAAGACGTCCATCTTTGCTGAGCATATGTGGCTTCGCCACAAGATCGCGGGCGTAGCGGCCGCCCAACATGAGTCGCTCCGCGCTTCGCGCTTCGCTCCCGAAATAGGGCGGCCTGACGCCCGCTACACTGCCCGCCCTCGTGGCTGCCGTCGTCCAGCCTCAACCCATGACGGGTCGCTCCTCCGACGTCTCACGGGTCGCGCTGCCGCGCGCCCTCGCATCTGCGGAGCGCCCTCGCACCTCCCGCAGCATGCCTCCGCCTACGCACGATCCCGCAGACGAGGCGATGTGCCGGCGGGCGCGCGAGCGGTTCACCGCCGACCGCAAGCGGAGCGGCCGCGTACCCAGGCGCCGGCGCCGCCACGCGGTGCTGCCGAACCTGATCATCATCGGCGGGCTCAAGTGCGGGACGACGAGCATCCACCACTACTTCGGGCTTCATCCCGAGATCAACATGTCGAAGCCCAAGGAGCTCAACTTCTTCGTCGAGGAGCTCAACTGGGACCTCGGGCTGGACTGGTATCGCGGCCGCTTCGACGAACGCTTCGCGGTCCGCGGCGAGTCCTCCCCTCACTACACGAACCTGCCCCACTTCAAGGGCGTGCCCGAGCGCATTCATGCCCACATCCCCGACGCCAGGCTGATCTACATGGTCCGCGACCCGATCTCTCGCATCCTCTCGCATTGGTCCCACGCGGTCGGCGCGGGCTACGAGACGCGCCCGATGGAGGAAGCGCTGGCGCGCGGCGACCAGACCTACGTGACCCGTTCCCGCTACTGGATGCAGCTCCAGCCCTTCCTCGAGCGCTTCGACCGCTCCCAGATCGCGGTGATCACCCAGGAGGAGCTCCAAACAGATCGCGACGCGACCATGCGCAAGGCGTTCGCCTTTGCCGGCGTCGATCCGGACTTCACGTCGGCGCAGTTCGAGCGGGAGTGGGAGAAATCATCGGCCAAGGAGTCCGATCGCTACCAGTTCATGGAGAGGCTGATCAAGCTGCCGGGCTTCCGTGCATTCGACCGAAACTTCGACCGCTTTCCCGAGCGCCTGCGCTGGGTGGTCGAGAAGGTCGTCCACGACCCGCAGGCGCCGTCGGCGCCGAAGCCGGAGCTGCCCGACCCGGTGCGCGACTCGCTGACCGCCCAGTTCAGCGAGGACGTCGCGGCCCTGCAGGAGTTCGCCGGCCGCGAATTCGCCGGCTGGAAGCAGTACTAATCCGGTTCATGAAGATCGCTGTCGCCGCCGACGAGCGCGTGGGCGTGGCCGAGACGGTTCTCGAGCAGCTCCGCCAGCGCGGTCACGAGCCGATCCCGCACGGCGCCTTGGCCGAGGGAGAGCCCGACGCCTGGGCCTGGGCCAGCGAGGCCGCTGCCCGCGACGTCGCCGAGGGCCGCGCCGAGCAGGCGATCGTCTGCTGCTGGACCGGTACGGGCGCCTCGATTGCCGCCAACAAGGTGGATGGAGTGCGGGCCGCCCTCTGCCTCGACGCACAGTCCGCCGACGGCGCACGCAAGTGGAACGACGCCAACGCCCTGGCGATCAGCCTGCGGGCAACCTCCGACGCAGAGCTTGCGGAAATCCTCGACGCTTGGTTCGGCGGAGAGGCGAGCGGCGATTCGGAAGACGCCGCCAACGTCGAGCACATCGCGGAGATCGAAGGCCGCGAGTGAGTGGGTTTGCGACGGGGCTCCGATAATGCGAGGGTGCGCCGCAAGGCGCACACCCGTTTGATGGGCGAGGAGCAATCCGGTTGATGGTGGAGCCGCCCCGCTCCCGCATCCCCGGCGAGACGCACCCGGTCCGTCGGCTGCTGCCCGATCTCGCCGAGACCACCATCGCTGAACAGCTCGCCGGGCTCGACCTGAAGCCGCTGGCGCCGCCTAACCGCCCCTATCTGATCCTCAACTTCGTCTCCACGCTCGACGGGCGGGCCACAATCGACGGCCATTCGGGCCCGATCGGCAGCGAGACGGATATGGAGATGCTGCAGCGCCTCCGCACCCGCGTCGATGCCGTGATGATCGGCGCGGGGACGATGCGCGCCGAGCGCTACGGGCGGATCGTGTCGAACCCCCACCTCCGCGCCTACCGCGAGCGGACCGGGCTTCCCCATGACCCGCTCGGCGTGATCATCTCCAACCGCTTCGAACTGCCCTGGGACGCTCCCCTCTTCACCGACGGGGGAGGCCGTGTCGTCATCTTCACCGCGTCCGATCGCGAGCCGCCGGAGACCGCGACGCCTGTGACGGTCGTGCGGCATCCCGACGGTGTCGAGCTCGATCGCGCGCTCCACTGGCTGCGGAACGAGCGCGGCATCTGCTCCGTCCTCTGCGAAGGAGGCCCGACCCTGCACGGCCGGCTGCGCGAGGGAGGGCTGGCGGACGAGCTCTTCCTGACGATCGCCCCGAAGCTCGCCGGTGGTGAAGGCCCCCGGATCCTGGAGGGCGCCCTGCCCGAGGTGGATAACGTCGAGCTCGCCTGGCTGCTCGAGTCCGGGAGCGAGCTCTTCGCCCGCTATCGCGGGATGGCATAGTTTTCGGACGTGGACTTCAAGCCCTCTCCCGAGGTGGAGTCTCTTCTGGAGCGCATTCAGAAGTTCATGGACGAGCACGTCTACCCGGTCGAGGCCGAGGCGCTCAAGGCGATCGACGAGGAGGTCGGGCCGGGGAAGCCCTACCCCGAGATCCTGGTCGGAATCCGGGCGACCGCCAAGGAGCAGGGCCTCTGGAACCTCTTCCTCCCCGACGGCGAGTATGGCGCGAGCCTGAGCAACTGGGAGTACGGGATCCTCTGCGAGCAGATGGGCCGCAGTCCCGTGGTGGCGCCGATGGCCTTCAACTGCTCGGCGCCCGACACCGGGAACATGGAGATCCTCGTCGACCACGGGACCGACGAGCAGAAGGAGCGCTTCCTTGAACCCCTGCTCGCTGGGGAGATCCGCAGCTGCTTCTCGATGACCGAGCCGGAGGTCTCGGGGTCCGACCCGACCACCCTCCGGACCCGCGCGGAGCTCACCGACGGCGGCGAGTGGGTGATCAACGGCCACAAGTGGTTCACCTCGGGCGCAAACGGCGCGGACTTCGCGATCGCGATGGCGGTCACCGATCCCGACGCACCTCCCTACACGCGGGCGAGCATGATCCTCGTCCCCGTCGACACCCCCGGCTTCGAGCTCATCCGGAACGTCTCGGTGATGGGCCACGACCAGGGTCCGGGGCACTGCGAGATCCGCTACACGGACTGCCGCGTGCCGGAGTCGAACCTGCTCGGCGAGCGCGGCGCCGGCTTCGTGATCGCGCAGGACCGTCTCGGGCCAGGGCGCATCCACCATTGCATGCGTGCGATCGGAACGGCCGAGCGCGCCATCGAGATGATGTGCGAGCGAGCCAACTCGCGCGAAAGCTTCGGCGGCCCGCTGGCCGACAAGCAGTTCGTCCAAGACTTCATCGCCAAGTCGCGGATCGAGGTCGACCAGGCCCGGCTGCTGACCCTCTACGCCGCCTGGCAGATGGACACCGAGGGCAAGCGCCGAGCCCGCCAGGCGATCTCGATGATCAAGGTGGTCGCGGCCAACGTCGTCATGGACGTCCTCGATCGCGCCATCCAGGTGCACGGCTCACTGGGGATGTCCGACGACACCCCCCTCGCCGGCATGTGGCGGTTCATGCGGATGCTGCGGGTCGCCGACGGGCCGGACGAGGTCCACAAGATGGTGATCGCGCGCCGCGAGCTCAATCGCGCGGCGAAGCGGGTCGAGTCGACCGAATCCGGCGACCAGCCGCGACACGCCGCGGTCACCGCCACCGACGACTCCGCCGAGCCGGCCAAGGCGGCAAGCTAGTCGTCGTCGCTCCCTGGCTTTTGCCTACGGCAGGCGGTTGGCTGCCTCGTTCGCGGCGTTCGCGAGGCGCTCGACGACCTTCGCGAACTGCTGGAACCCCTCGTCCGTCTTGCCGTACTGCCCGGAGGCGTAGCGGGCGTAAACGCCCTCGAGGATGATCGCCAGCTTCCAGTAGCCGAGGGCGATGAAGAAGTCGATCTGGCCGAGGTCGCGACCGGAGCGCTCCGCGTAGCGCTCCCTGACCTCGTCGCGCTTTGGGAACCCGGGGGCGATCGTGGCCGGAGCAAACAGCGGCATGAAGTCGTCGCCCTCCTCGGACCAGTAGACCAGCAGCATCCCGACATCGGCCAGCGGATCACCGAGAGTGCAGAGCTCCCAGTCAACAACCGCGGAGATCTCGCCGGCCGGCGAGAGGATCATGTTGTCGAGCCGGTAGTCGCCATGGACGATCGTCGCTGTCCCCTGCCGCGGGATCCGGGCCGAGAGACGCTCGTGGACGTCGTCGACTGCCGGCAGCTCGCGGGTCTTGGACTTCTCCCATTGACCTTGCCAGCGCCGCAGCTGCCTCTCGACGTACGCCTCCTTGCGTCCCAGGTCGCCGAGGCCCACCTGGGCGGGCGAGACCTGATGGATTGCGACCAGCGTGTCGACCAGCCGCTCGCCGATCGCGCGCCGCTCGTCCTCGCCGAACTCCTTGGCATCCTCGGCGGTGCGCAGGATCGGGCCCTCGACGAAACCCATCACGTAGAACGGCGCCCCGTTCACCGACTCGTCCTCGCAGAGGCTGACCACCGGCGGAACCGGGACGGGAGTGTCCTGAAGCGCGGCGATCACGCGGTGCTCGCGCGCCATGTCGTGGGCGGAGCCGAGGCGCTTGCCCAGAGGCGGGCGACGGAGCGCCCAGGCGTTGCCGGCCGCGTCACGGACGCCGAAGGTGAGGTTGGAGCGCCCGCCGGAGATCCGCTCGAAGCCGAGCGGCAGCTCGACCCCGGGAACGTTCGCCTCGAACCAGCCCTCGACCCCGGTGCGATCGATCCCCTCGGGGGCCTCCGCGGTTGCGCCCTCGTTAGCCTCCTCGCCCATGGCCCCAGCATATGACGGCGCCTCCTCAGCTTCGCTTCCGGGGGCGCCTCGCCTGACATGGGGAACATGGTGGTGAGCGAAACGCGCTTTCGCGCCGTCTTCTTCGACTTCGGCGGGGTCCTGACCACCTCCGTCTGGGACAGCTTTGCCGCATACCTGCGTAGCGAGGGACTGCAGCCCGACACGATCAAGAACCTCTTCCGCCACGATCCCGAGGCTCTGGCCGACCTTCGCGGACTGGAGACCGGCGCCCTCACCGAGGGCGAGTTCGAGACCAAGTTAGGACGTCGCCTCGGGTTGCGAGACCCCGAGGGTTTGATCGACAGCATGTTCGCGGGAATGAAGCCGGACGAGCCGATGGTCGCCGCCGTCAGGGAGATTCGAGGCGCGGGGCTGCTCACCGGTCTGATCTCCAACTCCTGGAGCACCGACCATTACGACCGCAGGCTGCTCGCGGAGCTGTTCGACACGGCCGTGATCTCGGCGGAGGTCGGCCTGCACAAGCCTCAGCCGGAGATCTACCGGCTCGCGGCTGACCGGCTCCACGTGGAGCCTGGGGAGTGCATCTTCGTGGACGATCTGCGGGAGAACTGCGAGGGCGCGGAGGCGGTGGGCATGACGGTGGTGCGACACCGTAACGCCGCCGAGACGATCGCCAAGCTCGCGGAGCTGACCGGGCTTACGTTGACGGCTTCGCCACCAGGTCGCGGCGACAAGCGGCCGCCCAGCACAACCGCTCGGGGCTCCGCCCCTCGCTCATAGCAGGGCGGCCTGGTCGCCGCTAGCTGCCCGCGGCGATCATCGCGACGCCGGTCAGCGCCAGGACAACACCTGCCCACTGGATCGTGGCCAGCCGCTCTCCCAGCACGCCGTGGGCGAGGGCGACCGTGAAGGCCGGGTACATCGAGCCGCCGACGGCCACCACCGGAAGCAGGCCCTTGGTCGACGCCACGGCGAAGAGAGCGTTGGCGAGCGCATCGAAGACGCCGATCGCGATCAGCACCGGCCAGGCCGCGCCGACGCCCTCGATGCGGGGCCGCACGACCAGCAGGGCGGCCGCGACCGTGGCCAGGCCGCCGAAGCGGACGGCGAGGATCGCCCACCCCGGCCGGTCGGCGGCGGCCGCGTCGAGCCCGGTGAAGAACACACCGAACCCGAGGCCGGCGACGATCGCCAGGACGATCGAGAGCCGCGCAACGCGGGCGCGGTCGACGTGCTCGGGTCGCTCCTCGTAGCTGAGAATGACCACTCCGGCAATCGCCGTCACGAGCCCGGCGAGCTGGATGGCCGCGGGGGACTCACCCTGGGCGAGCCCGACGACCACCGGCACGACGACGCCAAGTGCCGCGATTGGCGCGACAACGCTGACCGTGCCCATCGCCATGGCTGCGTAGTAGGCGGCCAGACCCCCCAGCGAGGCGGCTCCCGCCAGAAAGGCGATGGCGAGCTTGTCCGCCGAGATCGGGTCCGCTCCGGTCAGGAGGATGAGCAGCGCGATCAGCAGCAGGCCAGCCGGCTGCGAGATCGCGAGCACGCCGAGCACCGGCAGACGCCGGCTCTGGAGCCCACCGAGGAAGTCCGAGACCCCCCACGAGGCCGCGGAGGCGAGGCTGATCGCTAGGGCGAGCAACCCGCGGAAGTTTGACGCGCCCTACTGGCCGAGCAGGCCGTTGACCGTGGTGCTGACCCCGTTGACGGTGTTGCTGACTCCGTTGACGGTGTTGTCGACGGTGCCGTTCACCGTCCCGCTCGCGCTGTCCACGGTGCCGTTGACGGTGTCGTTGACCGTGCTGGTGGTGTCATTCACGGTGTTGTTCACGCTATCGACGGTGTTGTTCACGTTGTTCACAGTGTCGGCGGTGCCACTCCCGGTCGTCGTCCCGGTCCCACTCGTACCACCACCACCGCCACCACCACCACCTGCGCCGGTGGTCGTGGTCGTCTGAGAGCCCGTCGTCGAGCCCCCACCTGAGCCACCTGCGCCGCGCCGAACGCCCAGGTCCACCATCGCCCGGCTCAAGTCGCTGCTCGCGGCGTCGGTCCCGCTCGGGTCGCTCCCGCTCCGATCACCAGCCTCAGTCTGGGCGGAGGCGGGAATGGTGTCGGCCGCAGGGCCGCCGCCAACCGCAGCGAGGCCGCTGACGATGCCGCCGAAGCCCCCCGAGAAGCCGAACCCGATCAGGGCTGCGACCGCGACCGGAACGGCAAGCAGTACCCCTCCGGCCACTCCTCGCGCCACAATCCGGCGGCGCCACCACGCAAGCAATCCTTTTCCCATGACGATCCCCGCGCCGTAGTGTACGCAAAAGGGATCCTCAAAAAAGATGAGATTCAACCCCTCACTGACCGCGCGCCTGCGAATCGGCTTCCTGATTCTGTTCGCCCTGCTTCTGCTCGTCTCGCTGCTCGGGGTGGGACGACTGTTTCAGGTACGGGTCAACTACGAGGACGACATCACCCGCTACTTTCAGCTCGAGCTGGAGAGCGAGCGCCTGCGATCGGCCTTCATCCTCGAGCAGGCTGCGACGCGGCCCGCGACCACCCACCAGCCGCCGAGGCAGGCCGAGCTCAACCGTGCCTCCGCCAGCTTCGCGGACGCCGTCGATCGCGCCCGGGATCTGACCGGGACCGACACGGTGCCAGCCGCGAATCTCGATCAGCTCGTGGCCAACGAGGCAGCCTGGCGGCGGGCGGTGGCCGAGCCGCTGGTTCACGGGAAGATCCCACCAGTACCGGTCGAGCGCCGGCTGACCTCGGCCGTGACCAACAGCAGCGAGGGACTGGCAGCGGCGGCGCGCGACGCGCGTGACTCCTCCCGCGACCATGCGCGGAGCGAGACGCGCAACACCACCCTGCTGGTGGCGGCGGGCCTGGCAGGGGCGCTACTCGCCGCGCTGATCCTCTTCTCCGGACTGATCAACTCGATGCGGGCACCGCTCGGCCGCCTGGTCGAGGGGGCGCGCCGCCTCGCGGGCGGCGACCTCAAGACGCGAGTCGAGGTCGGCGGGCCCGTCGAGATCGCGACCCTCGGCCGGGCCTTCAATGAAATGGCCAACTCCCTCGAGCGGGACGCGCGCGAGCGGGACCGGGTCGAGCGGATGAAGGACGACTTCGTGCTCACCGTCTCGCACGAGCTGCGCACGCCGGTGACGGTGGTCAAGGGATTCGCCGAGATGCTCACCGCGCAGCGAGAGTCGCTGAATACCCGCCAGTTCGAGGCCGCGGAGGTGATCGCCGAGAGCTCGACGCAGCTGCAGAAGATGATCAACGACCTCCTCGATCTAGCTCGCAGCGACGCCGGCAAGCTCCGGATCGAGCCGAAGCCCACGTCGGTGCGGGCGCTGGCGCAGCGGGTGGGCAGGCAGATGCGCCAGCACTTCGACGAGAAGGACCAGCGCTTCACGGTGAGCGTCGAGAAGGACCTGCCGGACGTCGACGCCGACGCCGACCGGATCGCCCAGGTGCTCGCCAACCTGCTCACCAACGCCAACAAGTACGCCCCCGAGGGCGCTCAGGTGCAGCTTGCGGCAACCCGGATCGGAGATCAGGTCGAGTTCGCGGTTTCTGACAACGGGCCCGGACTCGGCGAGGAGGAGCTCGACCAGGTCTTCGACCGCTTCTGGAGGGCCCAGAGCGGCGATACCCAGGAGATCGGCGGTACCGGGCTCGGCCTCGCCATCGCCAAATCGCTCGTCGAGCTGCACGGCGGCTCGATCTCGGCCACCTCGACTCCCGGCAAGGGCGCTACCTTTCGCTTCGTGCTGCCGATCGCCAATGGACGGCCAGGGGGGACGGCGCCGGCCACCAGGACGAAGGCCGGAGCCGCCACTTGACACGCCTACTCGTCGCGGACGACTCCGAGACCGTTCTGCTGATGCTCGAGCGACGCCTGGAGATGGAGGGCTACGAGGTCCTCACCGCCACCGACGGGTTCGAGGCCCTCGAGCGTCTCAGGAACGCCGATTCGGGCGAGCCCGACGTCATCCTGCTCGACGCGATGATGCCCAACATGTCCGGGATCGAGGTGCTGCAGCAGCTGCGGGAATCTGGATCGAAGACCCCGGTCCTGATGATCTCGGCCCATCTCGACGCGCAGGAGCCGGATCGGATGCGCTCGCTGGGGGCATCCGACTGCATCCCCAAGCCGTTCGAGTGGGAGGACCTGATCGCGAAGATCGAGGAGCTCGTCGCTAACTCGGACTCGGACTCGGGCCCGGACTAGCTCCGGGCGATCTCCATCCGGATCTGCTTGCCCTTCAGCTTCGTCCCGTCGAGGTATTCCACGGTCCGCTCGGCCTGATCGGCGGCGACCTCGACGAATGAGAAGCGCTCGAGGACCCTGATCGAGCGGATTGCTTCCTTGGGCACGACGGCGCCCTCGACGATCGCCCAGTTGAGGTCCTCTTCGCTGATCCCTCCGCGCCTGCCGCGGTTGACGAACAGCTTCACCGTCCCGTCGACCGCCTCAGGCGGTGGGCCCTCGCGGTGCCTCGGCGTGGGGGCGTGCTCCAGGCGTTCCTCGGGTGGCTCCCACTCGCCGATAGGGACCTTGATGACTCGCTCGATCCCCTTCAGCTCGCCCTGCTGCTTGGCAGTGGCGAAGGTGATCGCCCTTCCGGTGCGGCCGACCCGGCCGGTGCGGCCGATGCGATGGACGTAGATCTCGGGGTTGTTGGGCAGGTCGTAATTGATCACGTGGGTGACGTGCTCGATGTCGAGTCCGCGCGCGGCGATGTCGGTCGCGACCAGGAGCGGTGTCTTGTGCTCCTTGAACGAGATCATCACGCCGTCGCGCTGACCCTGGCTGAGGTCGGCATGCAGAGCCTTCACCCGCAGCCCCCCGTCCGCCAGCTGCTTGCCGAGGCGCGCGGCACCGATCTTGGTGCGCACGAAGATGATCGCCTGCTCGGGCTCCTCGGCCCTGAGCACCTCCACCAGCCGCTCGAGCTTCTTGCGCGGCTCGACCATCACGTAGGCCTGCTCAACCGAGTCGACGGTGAGCTTCTTGGGCGTCACCCTGATCGTGACCGGGTCGTACATGTATTGCTGGGCGAGCCTCGCGACCGGCTCCGGGATCGTCGCCGAGAAGAGCAGCGTCTGGCGCCCACTCGGGCTCATCCGCAGAATCCGCTCGACGTCCTCGATGAACCCCAGGTCGAGCATCTCATCCGCCTCGTCGAGGACGACATAGCGCGCGGCGGTCAGGACCAGCGACTGCCGGGAGATCAGATCCATCATGCGGCCGACGGTGGCGACCACGATCTGGGCCCCGGAGCGCAGGCGCGCCTGCTGATCGCGGATCGGGGCACCCCCAAAGACCGCGACCACGCTCACGCCCTCCAGGTGCTCGGCGTACGCCCGAAGCGCCTGCGTCACCTGGATGCAGAGCTCACGGGTCGGCGTCAGCACGATCGCCTGCGTCTCCTCGCTCTGCGGGTCGATGTACTCGAGCATCGGCAGGCCGAAGGCCGCAGTCTTGCCGCTCCCGGTCTGGGCCTGGCCGATCACGTCATGGCCGTCGAGCAGCTCGGGGATGGCCTGCGCCTGGATCGGGGTGGGCTCGACGTAACCGAGCTCATCCAACGTCTGCAGCAGCCCCTCGGACAGACCTAGGTCCGCGAAGGAGGTCGCCGCCTCCTTGGTGCCGAGGTTTTCAGGCATCAGGCCGAGGGATCGAGGAGCTGCTTGCCGCTGGTGCGGCGCTCCTGCATCTCCGTGTGGGCACGCGCCGCCTCGCTCAGCGGATAGACGCCGCCGATCACCACCTCGAGCTCGCCGGAGGCGACCGCTCCGAGCAGGTCGGCGGTCATCGACCTGATCAGGTCCCGCTTCTGGGCGATCAGCGGAACCAGCCAGAAACCGATCACGGACTTGGAGGTTTGCAGCAGGTAGTTCGTCGCCACCTGATTCGGATGACGGGCTGCGTTCCCGAACGCCACGATCCGCCCCAGCGAGCCGAGCGCATGCAGCTCGGCATCGAAGCCGGTGCCGCTCATATGGAGCACCACGTCCACACGGTTGCCGCCATTCGCCTCGAGGACGGCCTCCTTCAGATCGTCAGCGCGAGAGTCCGCCGTAGCGTCCGCTCCGAGCCGCTCGGCGAGCGCCCGTTTCTCCTCGCTGGAGGCCAGCCCGATCACCCGGGCGCCGGCTCGCTTGGCGAGCTGGACGGCGAGCGTCCCGGTACCACCCCCCGCGGCCTCGATCACGACCGTCTCGCCCTCCTCGATGTGGGCGCAGTAGTGGAGCAGCGCATGCGCCGTCAGGCCCTGCAGCAGCAGTGCGGCGGCCTGGTCGTCGCTGACCTCGTCCGGAAGTGGGACCAGCCACGCCTCGGGAACGGCGACCTTCTGCGCGTATCCCCCGTTGCCGACCATCCCCGCCACCCGGCGCCCGTCGGGCGTCGTGCCGCTGATCTCCGCGCCTGGGATCAGCGGCAGGGTCTGCTCGGCGAGGTATTCGTTGCGGATGGCGTGCGTATCCGCGAAGTTCATCCCGGCGCGGGCCACGTTCACCACGACCTGGCCGTCGCCCGGTTCGGGGTCGGGAACCTCGGCGACCTTGAGCACCTCCGGGCCGCCGAACTCCTCGATCTGAATAGCCTTCACGCCACCAGGATATGTCGCTCACCGCCGTAGGGTCGATCGCCTTTGACTCCGTGCGTACCCCTTTCGGGGAACGCGAGCGGATGCTGGGCGGCTCAGCCGTCCACTTCGCCCTGGCCGCGAGCTACTTCACCGAGGTGCGAATAGTCGGCCCGGTCGGCGACGACTTCGGGGAGGCGGAGATCAAGGTTCTCGAGGACCGCGGGGTGATCACGGACGACATCGAGCGAGTCGACGGCGGGCAGACGTTCTTCTGGCGCGGACATTACGAGTACGACATGAACATCGCCCACACCGACGACACGCAGCTCAACGTGTTCGCGGACTTCGATCCGAAGCTCTCGGAGGCGTCGAGGGAAGCGGATCTTCTCTTTCTCGGGAACATCGACCCCGAACTGCAGAGCAGGGTGCGGGCGTCCTGCCGGGCGGCCTTCGCGGCGCTCGACTCGATGAACTTCTGGCTCGACAGCGCCCGCGAGGCGCTGACCCGGGCCATCGCAGAGGTCGACTGCCTGCTGCTCAACGACGCGGAGCTGCGCGAGCTCAGCGGCGAGCCCAATCTCGCCCGGGCCGCTCGGGCGGCGATGGAGCTGGGCCCGGGCGTGGTGGTTGCAAAACGGGGCGAGTACGGCGCGGCCCTCTTCTCACGGGACCAGTTCTTTGCGATCCCCGGCTACCTGCTCGAGGACGTTCGCGACCCGACCGGCGCGGGGGACAGCTTCGCGGGCGGGTTCCTCGGCTACCTCGACAGCCGCCGAGCGGCGGGCGACTCGGTGCTCAATCCCGCGGTGCTGCGTCGGGCGATGGCCTACGGCTCGGTGCTCGCCTCGTTCAACGTCGAAGACTTCGGCACCGAGCGCGTCCAGTCGCTGAGCCGAGAGGAGATCGAGGAGCGGCTGCGCGACTTCCGCCGCATCACCCACTTCGAGGTCGAGTCCGTATCAGGCACGTCCGCTGGGTCCTGAGGCGGCCCTCGTCCAGGTTCACTCGCGAGTCTACGATTGCGCCCCATTGCTCACGCCTCCCCTCTCCGCCGAGGACCATGTCGATGGTCCCGAACGCGCCGAGCTCGAGCTGGTCATGTACGGGGACTTCCAGTGCCCCTACTGCACCGCGGCCTACCCGATCGTGCGCCGGATCCGCGACAAGCTGGCAGGCAGGCTCTTGTTCGGCTTCCGGCACTTCCCGCTCCGCGACATCCATCCCGATGCTGAGCGAGCGGCCGAGGCGGCGGAGGCGGCGGCCGTCCAAGGCGCGTTCTGGGAGATGCACGACCGGATGTACGAGTCCAACGGCGCCCTCTCCCGCGAAGACCTGATCGGATACACGGCCGAGTTGGGGCTCGACTCCGACCGGGTAGCCGCCGAGCTCGACTCCTCGGCGCACGCGGCCCGGGTGCAGCGAGACGTCGACAACGGGCTCGCGAGCGGGGTCACAGGCACACCCAGTTTCTTCGTCGGCGGCCGCCCGCACATGGGGTCATTCGATGCCGCATCGCTGACCGCCGCACTCGAGGCATCAAGAAGCTGAACGGCTGCCGGTCAATACTGGATGACGACCAGGCCGATCGCGAGGACGACGACCGCCCAGGACAGTCCTCGCAGAGAACCATCGAGCGGCCGCGCTAGTTCCGCCGCGGTCAACGGGATCACGGTGCCATCTGTCAGGCGCTGCTCGCCCGTGACCGACACCGTATTCCGCCGCAGCCGGCGGACCGGGGTCGAGAGGCGCCGCTGGACGGTGGTGAGCCCGAAGCACCCGGCAGTCACCAGGGCGCCGGCCACGACAGTCTTTGCCGAACCGAACGAGAGGGTATTCACCCACCACGAGGTGAGCGCCGGAAATGCACCCCAGGCCGCGGCCCACCAGAAAGCGGTGTGGAACCGGCCGTTGAAGAGCTCCAGGTTGTAGGCGACGACGAAGAAGCCACCCGCCACCACGAACGGAAGCAGGGATGCGGAAACGATGAAGCAGCCAGCGATTCCGATCCCGATCGCCCCCACGAGCGAGGACACGGCGAGGGCGATCAGCGTCCGGTCCGAGAGCTGGGTCTTGAGGGGCCGCCCATTGAGCTCGTCGAGTGCGTGTGCACTGATTCCGACCGCCAGGAAGAAGGCGACGAGCGTTGAGATGAATCGGTCGGTGTGGATCTGGCTCGCGGCGGCCGCGCCGAACGCGACGTTGGCCAGGTGCCATGCCGTGTAGGGCGGGTGCAGCACGGTGATCAGGTCACGCCAGCCACCCGGGCGCAGGGCGTAGAAGGCTGGTCCTCCCAGACCGGCCTCCTCGGTGCGAGATGAGCCAGCCTCAGCCACGGGTGCCCCAGATGACGACACCGCCGCCAAAGCTCATCACGCGTGCCCGCACGCCGCCGATCCCAGCCGCGCTCCAGAGCTGGAGCTGGCGGTCGAGTGGAAGTCGCGCATACAGATCGCTGATGCTCGGGCCGAGGAAGCGTCCGACCTCATACCAGTCGCGCGAGATCAGGCGACCGAGAACTGGCATGACGGCGCGGGTGTAGAGGCGCCAGAGCGAACGAGCAGGCATGTTGGGCGGCAGCATGAACTCCAGTGAGGCGATGCGGCCACCCGGCTTCACGACCCGAGCCAGTTCGCGCAGGACGACGCTCGGGTCATCCACGTAGCGGACCAGGTAGGTGAAGGTGAGGTGGTCGAACTCGCCCTCGCCGAAGGGCAGCGACTCCGCCTCGCCGCGAACGAGCTCGATCCGCTCTGCCAGCCGCGGGTCGGCGTCGAGCTTGGCCCTCGCCCCGGCCAGCATCTCCGGGCTCTGGTCGAGGCCGACGACCGAGCAGCCGTAGCGCCTGACCAGGGCGGCGGCCACCATGCCAGTGCCCGTGGCCACATCCAGCACCCGGTCATCCGGGCCGGCTTCGACTTGGCCCACCATCGCGCGGCGCCAGCGCGGGTCCTGGCCGAAGCTGAGCAGGGCGCCCGCGAGGTCGTAGCGCTTCGGCAGGCCCTCAAACAGCTGCAGGGCGTGCTCCTTGCCTGCACTCGCCGCGTTCATCCGTGCCCCGCGCCCGTCGCGAACCCTTCGAGGGCCTGGATGTTGCTGACCTCGAACGACCGCCCCGGCCCGGGCCTGACGGCGTCCCAGGTGCGTCCGCCGACCCAGGATCCGTGCACGAGCACGAGTGGCTCCCCCGCGCCGCTGCGCTCGTAGTGAAGCCCGGTTTCGTTGAGGGGCGAGAAGGGCATCGTGCGATACTGGCCGAGTGAAGGTGTCTGCTCTGAGCAGGCTATTCCGGACGCGCAAGGAGGGGTGATGGCGACCAAGCAAGAGGAAAAGGCGGTAGAGCAGCCCAAGGCCGGAAGCGATGGCGCCTCTCCCGGCGGCGACACGCTGAGCGTCACCGACAATCGCACCGGCAAGAACTACGAGATCGAGATCAACGACGGGGCCATCAGGACGATGGACCTGCGGCAGATCAAGGTCTCCGACGAGGACTTCGGGCTGCTGGGTTACGACCCGGCCTTCACCAATACCGCCTCTTGCCGATCCGCGATCACGTACATCGACGGCGAGGCCGGGATCCTCCAACACCGCGGGATCCCGATCGAGCAGCTCTGCGAGCAGTCGACCTATCTCGAGGTCGCCTATCTGTTGATCTTCGGCGAGCTGCCCACCCCGGCCCAGCTCGAGCGGTGGACCTTCGACGTCACCCACCACACCTTCGCCCACGAGGACATCAAGAAGTTCAACGAGGGCTTCCGCCACGACGCCCACCCGATGGGGATGCTGCTCGCCAACGTCGGCGCGCTCTCGACCTTCTACCCGGACGCGAAGCACATCGACGACCCGGAGGAGCGCTACATGGCGGCGATCAGGCTGATCGCCAAGGTGCCCACCCTCGCCGCCTGGGCCTATCGCCACAGCATGGGTCTCCCCTACGTCTATCCCGACAACGAGCTCTCCTACTCCGAGAACTTCCTCTCGATGCTCTTCAAGATGGAGAACACCTACAAGCCGGACCCGCGCCTGGCGAAGGCGCTCGACGTGCTCTTCATCCTGCACGCCGACCACGAGCAGAACTGCTCGACCAACGCTGTCCGCTCGGTGGGCTCGTCGGGCGTCGATCCGTACTCCGCCGTCGCGGCCGGCGTGGCCGCGCTCTACGGGCCGCTCCACGGCGGCGCCAATGAGGCAGCCCTGGCGATGCTGCGCCGGATCGAGAGCGTCGACAACATCCCGGCGTTCCTCGAGGGGGTCAAGAACCGCGAGGAGAAGCTGATGGGCTTCGGGCACCGGGTCTACAAGAACTACGACCCGCGCGCCCGGATCATCAAGAAGCACGTGGACGAGGTGCTCGAGGCGACCGGCGACAACCCGCTGCTCGACATCGCCACCGAGCTCGAGAAGCGCGCGCTCGACGACGAGTACTTCACCTCTCGCAAGCTCTACCCGAACGTCGACTTCTATTCCGGGCCTGATCTACGAGGCGATGGGGATCCCGACCGACATGTTCACGGTGATCTTCGCGATCCCTCGGACCTCGGGCTGGGTCGCCCAGTGGATGGAGCAGAACGAGGACCCGGACCTGAAGATCGCCCGGCCGCGCCAGATCTACACCGGTCGCCGGGACGTCGACTTCACCCCGCCTGAGAACCGCGAGGGGCCCGAGAAGATCACCGGGCCGCCGGCGAAGCGCCCGAAGCGCCCGCGCCGCGGCGCCTAGGCATCGGGGCGCGGGTCCTGTCGCCATAGGAACCTCCCACGGACGCTCAGTAATCGCGTCCATGGGCCCCTCCTATGGCGCCACCCGCGCCAGATGCGTAGGGTTGCGCTCGGGTGAGTTGGAAAGTCACCGTCCGGCATGGGAGTGATGTGGGGAGAGAGAAATTCGATTCCCTGGATGAGGCGATCGAGGACGCTCGGCGCCGCGTCGAGGAGATCCAGCGGGAGGATCGGCTTCCTCCTCTGAGCGTGCTCCGCGACTTCACGCCGGACGAGCAGGTCCGGGCCCGGGTCGAGATCTCCGGTCCGGGCCTGATCCGAGGGCCGGAGGGAGGCATCGACGTGATGGGCGACGGCAAGGCGATCACCTACACGGGCGCGATCCGCAAGCTGCAGCTCGAGGCCAGCTCCCTCGATCAGGCCTTTGAGCGGCTGCGCGACTCGCTCGCAAGGGAATCTCGGGGCTAATCTGGCGCCGATGACGGAAAGCGTCGAAGTCGGGCGCCGGGTGCGCCTGCCGAGTGGGGCGGAGCGCCCGATCCAGGTCTTCGTCAACGGGCGCGAGCAGGCTGAGGGAGCCGACTACACGTTGCACGGGCGGGAGATCCTCTTCTCCCGGCCCTTGGTCCAGGAGAAGGTGAGCAGCGGCCGCTGGCTCGCGATGACGCTCGGGCTTTTCGGCAGCTACGGCAAGAATGAGACCGTCGACGTCCACTTCCGCCGAGCAGGGAAGACCCAGGTGATCTCGGACGCGGAGATCCTGGCCGACTGATGCGCGTCTGCCTGATGATCGAGGGGCAGGAGTCCGTCTCCTGGGAGGACTGGGTGGCCCTGGCGAGGGCCTGCGAGGAGAGTCCGATCGACGCGCTTTTCCGCTCCGACCACTACCTCTCGGTGATCGGTAAGACGGATCGCGGCTCGCTCGACGCCTTGACGACGCTCGGCGGCCTGGCGGCGAGCACCAAGACCCTGCGCCTGGGGACGCTCGTCTCGCCCGTGACCTTCCGCCACCCATCGGTGTTGGCGAAGAGCGCCGCCAGCATCGACCACATCTCCGGAGGCGGGCGTTTCGAGCTGGGAATGGGCAGCGGCTGGCTCGAGGCCGAACACACCGCCTACGGCTTTCCGTTCCCGGCAACGGGCGACCGCGTCCGCATGCTCGAGGAGCAGATCGAGATCGTGCGGCGTGAGTGGCTGGAGGGAACGCTGGACTTCGAGGGCGAGCACTACCGGATCAAGGGCCTGGACGCCCTGCCCAAGCCGATCTCGCTGCCCAACCTGATCGTCGGCGGCAGGGCGAGGCCGCGAAGCCTGCGCCTGGCGGCCCGCTGGGCCGACGAGTACAACCTGGTGATGATGGACGCGGAGGAGTGCGCCGTCGCCGTTCCGAAGATCACGGACGTCTGGGCGAACGCCGGACGGCCCCGGCCCGTGATCTCACTGATGACCGGCGGCGTGGTCGGATCGGATCGTGTCGACCTCCTGGAGCGTGCCCACGCCGTCGCCGAGGTCCGTGGCGAGGACGCAACCGATCCGGAGGCCTACATCGAGCAGCTCCCCGCCCACTGGCTGATCGGGACGGTCGCCGAGGTAAGCGAGCGGCTCGCCGAGCTGGAGCGGGTGGGGGTGGAGCGTCTGATGCTCCAATACCTGCCGCACCGCGACCTCGACGGCGTCGACTACATCGCGGAGCTGGCGGAGGAGGCTGGTTAGGCGACCGCCGGCTCGCCGGCGCCCAGCCCTGAGAGGTCGGCAACGCGCTCACGGTGGTCGCGCGGCGTGCCCAGCATTCGGCCCTCGACGCGGCCGCGCTTGAGCCAGAACTGCAGGTCGTGCTCCCAGGTGAACCCGATGCCGCCGAAGACCTGGAGCGCCGAGGCCGGGACCTGCCAGCCCGCGTCGGCTGCCCGTGCACCCGCCATCGCGGCCGCCATCGGCAGCGACTCCGGCTCGGCGTCGGCGGCCCAGGCGGCGTAGTAGGCCAGCGAGCGCGACTCCTCCGTGGCGAGGAGCATCCCGGCGCACCGGTGCCCCACCGCCTGGTAGGCGCCGATGGGCCGGCCGAACTGCTGGCGTTCGCGCGCGTAGTCGACCGCCATCTCGAGCGTGCGCTGGGCGATGCCGGTCAGCTCCGCGGCGATCGCCACGGCGAGCCGGTCCCGGCCGCCGTCGACGTCGCCCGGCAGGCGCTCCCCGGCCGCGTCGGAGACCAGCGCGTAGGAGCGGGTTGCGTCGATCGCATCGAAGGGCTCGAACTCGACCTCTGAGGCGGAGGCGAGCAGCGCTCCCTCGCCGTCGAACGTGACCACCACGTCGGCTCTCGGGAGGTCGCAGAAGAGCGTGCTCGTGCCGTCGGCGAACCCGCCGAACGAGCCGGTCGCCTCCCCCGAGGCGAGCTTGGGCAGCCACTCGGCACGCTGTTCGTCCGAGCCGGCAGCGGAGATGACGAGCGCGGCCCCGGCGCTGCCGAGCAGCGCGGTCGGGGCACACGCGTAGCCCGACTCCTCCAGCAGGACGACGAGCTCCACCATGCCGAGTCCCTGCCCCCCGTCCTCCTCGGCGATCGCGATCCCGGGCCAGCCGAGCTCCGCGATCTCCCTCCAGAGGCTGTCGTCGTAGGAGCGGCTCTCGGCGAGCTCACGCACCTTCTCGGGGTTGAAGCGGGAGGCGAGGAACTCGTGTGCGGTCTGCTTGATCGCCCGCTGCTCGTCGTTCAGGTCGAAGTTCACGGGCTACCTCAGCCTCGGCAGGCCGAGCACCCGCTCGGCGATGATGTTCTTGAGCACCTCGGTTGTCCCGCCCTCGATCGAGTTCGCCCGGGAGCGAAGGAACCGATAGCTCCAGTCGGTGTCGACGCGCATCCCCTCCGGCCCCAGAACCTCGTTGCCGAGCTCGGTCAGCGCCTGGTTGTAGTCGGCCCATTGCCACTTGCTGAGCGAGCCCTCGGGACCGGGAATGCCGACCTTCATCGTCTCGGTCAGGGCGCGGAGAGAGCCGAGGCGCATCGCCTCGATTCGGATCTGGAGCTCGGCGATCCGCTGGCGGATCACCGGGTCGTCGTCGAGTCCCCTCTCACGAACCACCGCGAGTAGGTCCTCCATCGTGCGCTTCAGGCCCAGCACGGCGGCGGCACCGAGGCCGGCTCGCTCGAACATCAGGGTCGTGATCGCGACCTGCCAGCCTCCGCCGACCTCCCCGACGATATTCTCGTCCGCGATCTCAGCCTCCTCGAGGAAGATCTCGTTGAACTCCGCCTCACCGGTGATCTGGCGAAGTGGCCGGACCTCGACCCCGGGCTGGTCCATGTCGAGGATGAAGTAGGTGATCCCCTTGTGCTTGGGTGCGTCCGGATCCGAGCGCGCCAGCAGCATGCACCACTTCGCGACGTGCGCGTAGGTCGTCCAGACCTTTTGGCCGGTCAGCTTCCAGCTCCCGTTGGTCTTCACCGCGCGGGTCTTGAGCGAGGCCAGGTCTGAACCCGAGTCGGGCTCGGAGAAGCCCTGGCACCAGATCTCGTCTCCGGAGAGGATCGGCTCCAGATAGCGCTCCTTCTGCTCCTCGTTGCCGTGCGCGATCACCACGGGACCGCCCATGACCAGGCCGAGGACGTTGGCTGGAGCCGGCACCCGCTGCCGGACGAGCTCCTCGTTGAAGATCGACTGCTCGATCAGAGTGGCGCCCCTGCCGCCGTACTCCTCAGGCCAGGAGACCCCGGCCCACCCGGCGTCGTGCATCTCCCTCTGCCAGGAGCGGCGGAACTCGAACTCGGCGGCGTCGTCCCCCTCGGGGGCGGGACCCGGATGGTTCTCCCCGAGCCAGCTCCGAACCTCGTCGCGGAAGGCCGCCTCCGAGTCGGTGAGCGTCAGATCCACCGGCGGGACACTACCTGACTGGCCGACTGGCCAGTCAGGCGTCGGCCGCAGCCGGGATCGCAACCCGCCGCTGCAAGGTCCCGCGTATCGAGCCATAGCTCGCCGGCCGATCGCTGGGAGCGGGCGACACCCGTCAGTGGTAGATCGCGAGCAGGATGATCACGCTTGCGACCCAGGTCACCCCGGCGCCGATCATCCCGTAGTCCTCCAGCAGGATCGCATCGGTGGAGCGCGTGTCCTTGCGGTCGTAGATCAGGTAGAGGTAGCGGAAGATCCCGTAGACCACTGGGGGCAGGGTGCCGAGCATCTTGGCGCCGATCAGCGGCGAATTGACGGCATAGATCGCGTAGCTCATCACAGTGCCCGCGGTGACCATCGCCACCATCTGGTCGAGGAACGGGATCGAGTAGTGCTCCAGCACTGGGCGGCTCTCGGCGCCCGAGTGGAGCTCGGAGGTCGCCTCCTGGCGCCGCTTGGTGAAGCCGAGGAAGAGCGCGACCATCCCGGTGGTAAGCAGCAGGTAGGCGGAGGCGTCGGCATCGACCGCCACCGCGCCGGCGAGCACCCGGAGCACGAACAGCCCCGCGATCGTCATCACGTCGAGGATCACCTCATGCTTGAGCACGTACGAGTAGAGGGTCGTGCCGACCGCGTAGGCGAGGACGATGCCACCGACAGTGACATCCAGGAGGGTCGCGGCAGCGAGGCCGACGATCGCGAGCACGATGGCAAGCCCGATCGCCGTGGAGGTGTCCAGCTCTCCGGCCGCGATCGGACGGTTCCGCTTGGTCGGATGCTGGCGGTCCTCCTCGATGTCGCGGGCATCGTTGATCAGGTAGCCGGCGGAGGCGACCATGCAGAAGGCGACGAAGGTGAGGGTGGCCGCGAGGATCGCGTCCACGTCGTCGAACTTGCCCGAGAACAGCAGGCCGGCGAAGACGAGCAGGTTCTTGACCCACTCCTGCGGGCGCAGCGCGACGATCGCGGCGCGCACAGGCCCGCGGCGGGGCTTCGAGGACCGGCCGTCGGCGGCTATCTGCGCCACCTGCGGCTCGGCCCGTTCCCT
Organism: uncultured Solirubrobacterales bacterium; assembly: GCA_963695675.1. Classification (GTDB taxonomy): domain Bacteria; phylum Actinomycetota; class Thermoleophilia; order Solirubrobacterales; family 70-9; genus DASUPK01. The sequence continues at coordinate 77,499 of CAVOGY010000002.1, read as the reverse complement.
GGTGAGGGGACCGGCCATGAACCGGGAAGGGTAGTGGCCGGAATCGAGACGCGGGGGAAGCGCTATGCGTCCCGATCGGGGTCGATCAGCACGCCCGGATTGAGGATCGCCTTCGGGTCCAGCTTGAGCTTCGCGGCCCGCAGCACGTCCGCGAACGGGTCAGGGCGCTGGCGGTCGTACCAGGGCCGGTGGTCGCGGCCGACGGCGTGGTGGTGGGTGATCGTGCCGCCGGCGTCGAGCACCGTGTCGGAGACGGCCGCCTTGATCTCATCCCACTGCTCGACCTCCTGCCCGCGCCGCGCCTGCGCCAGCACCGTGTAATAGGGAGCCGGGCCGTCCGGGTAGACGTGGGTGAAGCGGCAGCTGATGCGAGGGGCGCCGCGGCCCTCGCTCGGGGCGCCGGTCGCCTTGCCGACAGCCCGCCGCGCTGTCTCCATCAGCTCCTCGTGGAAGTCGGGGAAGCGATCCCAGGTGATCGCCGTCTCGAAGGTGTCGGAGAGGATCCCGCAGGCGACCAGTGAGTCGCGCAGGTACGGCGCGAAGAGGAAGGCGTGGCGCCAGGCGTTGACCGGGTCCTCTCCCGGCGCGGACCGGACAGGGGCGTCGCCTCGCGCTCTGGGCCCGGGCGGCTCCGCGGACTGCCTCTTGATCTCGCCCGGCTCGCCCCCGTGGTCCCGCGCGATCTCGATCGCGAGCGCCATCGCGTCCTCGACCGGGTGATGGGCAGACTCGAAGCCGAGCACCAGCATCGCCTTGCCGGGCGGCCCGGCGGAGGACGTCTCCGACTCGATCGCGTCGAGCAGTCGGCAGTTTGATGGATTGAGTCCCGACTGCGAGATCTCGCGCACCGTCTCGGCACCGGCGGCGAACTCATCGAAGGCCACCCCGGCCGAGACCCTCTCGTCGGGCCGCTCACGCACACGGACCCAGGCATCCACGATCACGCCCAGAACGCCCTCCGAGCCGAGCAGCAGCCGGTCGGGGCTCGGACCCGCACCCGACCCGGGTAGGCGCCGGCTCTCCCACTCCCCGTCGACCGTCACCGCCCGAATCGACTCGACCAGGTCGTCGATGTGCGTATAGAGGGTCGCGAAGTGCCCGCCGGCGCGAGTGGCGATCCAGCCTCCCAGGGTCGAGTACTCGAAGGACTGCGGGAAGTGGCGCAGGGTGAGCCCGTGGTCGCGGAGCTGCTCCTCCAGCCTGGGTCCGGTGGCTCCGGCCTGGATCCGCGCCGCCATCGAGATCGGATCGACCTCCAGCACCCGGTCCATCCGCTTCAGGTCGATCGTCACCACCCCCCGGTACTCCTCCCGCACCCTCGGCTCGACCCCGCCCACGACGCTGGTGCCCCCGCCGTACGGAATCGCAGCCGCCCCCTCGTCAGCGCAGAAGTTGAGGACGACGTCGACGTCCTCCGCGGACTCCGGGTAGGCGACCAGGTCCGGCGGATTCGGGAACTCGCCCCGGAAGCCGCGAACGACGTCGCGATACGCCTTGCCGAGCGAGTGAGCAACCCGGTCGTAGCGATCGTCCGAGAACATCTCGGCGAAGCGCTTCGGCGGCTTCAGTCGGGGCTCCGGGAGCTCGACCGCGTCGAGTGGGACCGGCTCCTCGATCTCGTCCACCTCGAACCCGAGCCGGTCAGTCACCGCCCTCGCGATCCCCTCCACCTGGTCGCGCCGGGGCTGCTGATCCTCGAACCCCCAGCCCCAGTGCTTCCGCCGGCGAATCATCAAACGGGTTGCTCCTTCAGCGTGAAAGGGGTCGCGCCTAGCGGCGCGCCCTCGCATGATCGGAGCACCCTCGCACAACTACCAGTGCACGCCCCTCATCAGGTAGGCGAAGGCGACACCCTCGGTCGAGAGCTCTTCCTCCTTGGCGGGCTTGCCGTCCTCCTCCGCCTTGCCCTTGGCCGCCGTCGAATCAGGGAAGAGCTTGTAGGCCGTGTTGAGGATCGCGTCCGAGGCTTTCGGCGCGACGTTGTAGAGCAGCTCTCCGAAGTTGCCGAGTCGGGTGGCGACCTTCTTGGGCTTGTTGATCATCGCCCTGGTGATCATCTCGGCCGCGTCGTCCGGGGTGATCGTCGGGAAGGCGTCGTACATCTTGGTCGGGGCGATCATGGGCGTTCGCACCAGCGGCATGTAGATCGTGGTGATGTGGACACCGTCGTCGACCACCTCGGACGCCACGCAGCGGGACCAGGCGTCGAGCGCGGCCTTCGAGGCGACGTAGGCTGAGAAGCGGGGCGTGTGGGTCTGAACGCCGATCGAGCTGATGTTGATGATGTGCCCCCCCTTACGCCCCTCGCTGCGCTTGCGCATGCTGGGCAGCAGGCTGAGGATGAGCCGCAACGCGCCGAAGTAGTTGAGCTGCATGGTGCGCTCGAAGTCGTGGAAGCGGTCATAAGAGAGCTCGACCGAGCGGCGGATCGAGCGACCGGCGTTGTTGACCAGGACGTCGACCCTTCCGTGCTGCTCGAGCACCTCGTTCGCCATCCGCTCGACGTCCTCGAGGTTGGAGAGATCGCACTGGTGGATGTGCGCGGTGCCGCCGGCGTCCTCGATCTCCGCCTTCGTCTCCTCGAGCTTCTCGGGGGTGCGGGCGATCAACAGGACCTCGGCGCCTGCGTCGCCGCACTTGATCGCGGTCGCCTTGCCGATTCCCGAGGAGGCGCCCGTGATCAGGACCACCTTGCCGCCGATCGCGCCGGACAGCGAGCGGTCCTTGAAGAGGTCCGGGTCGAGGTTCCGCTCCCAGTAGTCCCAGAGCCGCTCGGCGTAGCTGGCGAGCGGCGGGACCGAGATGCCGGTTCCCTCCAGAGCCGTCTGCGCCTTCGTCGAGTCGAATTCGGTCGGATAGTTGATGTAGACGAGCACCGAGCGCGGGATTCCCAGGTCGGCCAGGACTTGGTCGGTGATCCGCTTCACCGGCGGCAGCATCGTCAGGCCCATGCGGACCTGCTTGGGGATGAAGTCGAACATCCGCGAGTCGATCCGCATCGCCGCCTCCGGCGCGTGCGCCGCCTTCGCGAAGACGTTGATCACCTGACCCGCCGTCAGCGGGTCGGGGTCGGTGAGGTGAAAGGCCTGACCGTCGAAGCCGTCTATGTGGGCGATGTGGTCCATCGCCTTGGCGACGAAGTCGACCGGGACGATGTTGATCTTGCGACCCTCGACCCCGATGCCCGGGAACCATTGGGGAAGAGCGTTGCGTGCCCGCTGCAACAGCTTGAAGAAGTAGTAGGGCCCGTCGATCTTGTCCATCTCACCGGTCTCGGAGTGCCCGACGACGATCCCGGGCCGGTAGATCCGCCAGGGGACGTTCGACTCCTCCCGGACCACCCGCTCGGACTCGTGCTTCGTCTGGAAGTAAGGGTTGTTATCGACCTTCTCGGCCTCCTCGAACATGTCCTCGGTGAAGGTGCCCTCGTAGAGACCGGCGGCCGCGATCGAGCTCACCATGTGAAAGCGCTTGGCGTCGAGAGCGTCGGCGAGCCTCACCGCCTCGCGGGTCCCCTCGACGTTCGCCACGCGCTGGCTCTCGGCGTCGGCCGTCATGTCGTAGATCGCCGCCAGATGGAAGAAGTGATCGATCTTGCCCCGCAGCTCGTCGATCGCCTCCACGCAGCCGAGCTTCTCCTGGGAGAGGTCGCCGACCACAGGGACGATCCGGTCCTCGGGAGCGCCCCAGCGGCTCCGGAGCTCCTCCAGGCGGCCTCGCGATCCTTCGCGCACCAGCACGTAGATCGTGCCCTCCCGCTTCAGCAGCTGCTCGACCAGGTTGCGGCCGATGAAGCCCGTCGCACCCGTGACGAAGTAGCTCATCTCCTCTGCTCCATTACGCGATGGAACTTACACCGACCGTGACCCGAGCCGCTTGGTTTGCGGGGCGCGGCATAATCAACTCGTGGGGCTTTTCTTCGATCCAGCGACGACTCCCGATCCGGAGCGCGATGACAAGCTCCGCGCCGCGCAGGTCGAGCTGCGACCGGCCGAGCGGGCGGCCTGGCTAGGGATGCGATCGCTCGCTTGTCCCGGGTGTGGCGTGCCGATCGCGATCTCCGCGCCCGTCGGGTTCTCGGATGTGATCGCCTGTGCCTTCTGCGAGACCGCGGCCCCGACCCGCGAGTTCATTCGCGACCAGGGCTGGCCGGCGGTCGATTTGATCGCCCGTATTGGATAACGGCTTCGCCACCAGATCACGGCTGCAGCGGGCGCCCAATCCTCGGTCAAACGGGTCGCGCTTTCGCGCGCCCTCGCATCTCGCCCTTCGCCCTCTGCTCCGAAATAGACCGCCCTGGCAGCCGCTTGGAACGTCATACAGTTAGTAAGGGGAATGGCCACTAAGCAGAATGTGCAGCTCTTGATGCCCGAGATGGGCGAGTCGGTGACCGAGGGCACCGTGCTGGAGTGGCATGTCTCGGAAGGGGACTCGGTCGAAGAGGGGCAGACGATGGTCGAGGTCTCGACCGACAAGGTCGACGCCGAGGTCCCCGCTCCCGCCTCGGGCACGGTCACCAAGATCATCGTCGGGGTCGACGAAGACGTCGATGTCGGCAAGCCACTTGCGGAGATCGACCCTAACGGCGGCCCTCCGGAGAAGAAGATGGAGGAGCCGGCAGCCGAACAGGAAGCTGAGTCGAAGGAGCCGGCACCCCAACAGGAGGCTGAGTCGAACGGCGCGGGCGCGGCGACCACTGAGGAGTCGCCTGCCGAGACCAGCGGCGAGAAGGCGACCACGGACGACGCCTCGGTGTCGGCCGGCAAGTCGCTGGAGGGCGGCGGCGTCGAGATCGTGATGCCCGAGATGGGCGAGTCGGTGACCGAGGGCACCGTGCTGGAGTGGCACGTCTCCGAAGGCGATGAGGTCGAGGAGGGCCAGACCGTCGTTGAGGTCTCCACCGACAAGGTCGATGCCGAGGTCCCGGCGCCCGCCTCCGGCACGATCACGAAGATCCTGGTCGGCCCAGACGAGACGATCGAGGTCGGCAAGCCTCTGGCGGAGATGACGAAGGGCGCAGCGCCCGGCGACGGTTGCGGAGTCGACGCGCAACCGCCGCCACCGACGCGGAGCGGAGGAGGCCGCGGTTACGGCGACCAGCCGCGGCGCGACGATGAGGCCGACGGAGCCAGGGCCACTCCCGTCGCCCGTCGCGCCGCTCAGGCGAACGGCGTGGACCTGAACGGCGTCAAGGGCACGGGCTCCGGCGGCAAGATCACCAAGTCCGACGTGCTCTCGGCGGAGGGCGACGGAGCCAAGCCGGCGCCCGCCGCCGCCCAGGGAGAGGCAAAGCCGCTGCGCGGCCCCGCGGCCACCCTCGCCAGGGCGATGAACGAGAGCCGGTCGATCCCGACGGCCACCTCGTTCCGCGAGCTCGCCGTCGACACGCTGGACGCCAAGCGAAGGGCACTCAACCAGGTTCTGAAGGAGCGGGGCATGAAGGTGAGCTTCACCCACCTGATCGCCTGGGCGATCGTCAAGGCCGCCCAGGAGTGGCCGGTGATGGGCCGCTCCTATGCCGAGACCGACGGCAAGCCCACCGTGATCGAGCCGACGGGGGTAAATCTCGGCATCGCCGTCGACGTCGAGCGCAAGGGGCAGCGCTCGCTGCTCGTGCCCTGCATCAAGGCGGCGGACCAGCTCGACTTCGCCGGCTTCCACTCCTACTACGAGGAGCTGATCACCAAGACACGGGAGAACAACCTCACCGCGGACGACTTCCAGGGGACGAACATCAGCCTCACCAACCCCGGCGGGCTCGGCACCGTCGCCTCGGTGCCGCGCCTGATGAGCGGGCAGGGCACGATCGTCGCCTGCGGCTCGCTCGCCTATCCGGTCGAGTGGAAGCATGCAGCGCCGGAGAAGATCAAGGCGCTCGGGGTCTCGAAGGTCATGACGATGACCTCGACCTACGACCACCGCGTGATCCAGGGAGCGGAATCCGGATCGTTTCTGCGCCGGATCGAGGAGCTGCTGCAGGGCGGGGACGACTTCTACGAGTCCGTCGCCACCGATCTGGGACTGGAATCCTCGACGGTCAGCGCCGCCCACCCGGCCGCCGCCTCCGCTCCGCCACTCTCGGCCCTCGAGGCGCCCGGTGAGCCGGCCCCGGCGGTCTCGGCGAAGCCCAGCATGGAGCTGCTGCAGGCCGTCCAGGCGGCGACCTCCGTACTCAAGGCCTACCGGACCCACGGCCACCTCGCCGCCAGGCTCGACCCCCTCGGCTCCGAGCCGAAGGGCGACCCGGCGATCCAGCCCGAGAACCTCAACCTGACCACCGAGCTGATGTCGCAGATCCCGGCGGAGATCCTGCGCATCGGCGTGGAGGGCGAGACGCTGCTGGAGGTCCTGCCGCGGATGCGGGAGGCCTACTGCGGGACGATCGCCTATCAGATCGAGCACCTCTCCTCGCATCAGCAGCGCATGTGGCTGCGGGAGATGATCGAGACGGGCTGGCACCGCAAGCCGCTCGAGCCAGAGGAGAAGCAGCAGCTGCTCGACCGGCTCATCGAGGTCTACGGCTTCGAGCGCTATCTGGAAAAGGCGTACCTCGGCCAAAAGATGTTCTCGATCGAGGGTCTCGATGCCGTCGTGCCGATGCTCGACGAGGTCTTCGAGATGGCCTACACCGAGGGCGCTCACGACGTCGTGATCGGGATGGCACACCGGGGGCGGCTCAGCGTGCTCGCGCATAACATCGGGCGTCCAATCGAAGCGATCCTCGCCGAGTTCGAGGGGGCGAAGGCGATCGAGGCCGTGAAGTCGCTTGCCGCCATCCCGACGGGCGGCACCGGCGACGTCAAGTACCACTACGGCCACAGCGGCGTCTACAAGGCCAGCGACGGTTCCGAGATCGGCGTGCGGCTCTACCCGAACCCGAGCCACCTCGAGTTCGTGGACCCGGTGGTCAGCGGCGCCGCCCGCGCCGCTCAGACCACCCGCCAGAACGGCCGTCTCGAGCACGACCCGATGGCCGCGGTCCCGGTTCTCCTGCATGGCGACGCGGCGTTCCCGGCCCAGGGAGTTGTCGCTGAGACGCTCAACCTGCAGTCCCTGAAGGGCTACGCGACCGGAGGCACGGTCCACATCATCCAGAACAACCAGATCGGCTTCACCACCGATCCGGAGGAGGGTCGCTCGACCCCGTACGCCGCCGACATGGCGAAGGGCTTCAACGTCCCGATCCTCCACGTCAACGCCGACGATCCAGAGGCCTGCATCGCAGGGGTCAGGCTGGCGATGGCCTATCGCGAGCGCTGGGGCCGCGATGTGGTCATCGACCTGATCGGCTATCGCCGCTTCGGACATAACGAGACCGACGAGCCCGCCTACACCCAGCCGCTGATGGCCGCGAAGATCAAGGAGCACCCGCCGGTCAGCCAGCTCTACGCCGAGTCCCTGGTCAAGGAGGGCATCGTCACGGCGGACGAGGTCCAGGAGCGCAACGACGAGCGCCAGAAGGCGCTGAAGTCGGCCCACGACGAGCTTCGCCAACGGATCGAGTCGGGCGAGTACGCGGACCCGACGGCCACCGGCACCGGGGAGCTCGACCGAACCCGCAGCCCCAGCGTCGAGACGGCGGTCCCCGAGGAGCGGCTGCGCAGGCTGAACGAGGAGCTCCTCAGGGTCCCCGACAGCTTCACCATCCACCGCAAGCTCCGCAAGCCGCTCTCGAAGCGGCTCGACGCGATGGACGAGGGCGGGATCGACTTCGGACACGCCGAGAGCCTGGCCCTCGCCTCGCTGCTCACCGAGGACGTGCACGTCCGCTTCACCGGGCAGGACACCGAGCGCGGCACCTTCTCTCAGCGCCACCTGGTCCTCCACGACGAGAAGACGGGCCTGCGCTACGCCCCGATCCAGAACCTCGAGGTCGCCAACGCGCCCCTCGAGCTCCACAACAGCCCGCTCTCCGAGATGGCCTGTCTGGGCTTCGAGTACGGCTACTCGGCCGCCTCTCCCGACAGCCTCGTGCTCTGGGAGGCGCAGTTCGGCGACTTCGGCAACGCAGCCCAGGTGATCGTCGACAGCTTCATCGTCTCGGGCGAGGCGAAGTGGGGCCAGACGTCGCGGCTGACGCTGCTGCTCCCGCACGGCTACGAGGGCGCGGGCCCCGAGCACTCCAGTGCGCGTATCGAGCGCTTCATCCAGCTCGCCGCCGAGGGCAACATCCGCATCGCCAACCCCACGACGGCGGCCCAGTACTTCCACCTGCTGCGGCGCCAGGCCCACATCCAGAAGGCCAGGCCGATGGTCGTCTTCACGCCCAAGGGGCTGCTCCGGCTGCCGCGGGCGACCTCGACGCTCGAGGAGCTCACCTCCGGCTCGTTCCAGTTCGTGCTCGACGACCCACTCGCCCAGGACCGCAAGGAGAAGGTGGAGCGGCTCGTCCTCTGCAGCGGCAAGATCTACTACGACATCGACGCGGCGCCCAAGCGCGTGGAGATCGAGAACGTGTCGATTGCCCGGGTAGAGCTCCTCTACCCGTTCGCCAAGGAACAGCTCAGCGAGCTGATCGCGAGCTACCCGAACCTCAAGGAGATCGTCTGGGTGCAGGAGGAGCCGCGCAACATGGGCGCCTGGTCGGTCATGCAGCGCCGCATGCCCGAGCTCATTCCAGAGGGAGTCGAGCTCGGTTACGTCGGCCGCCCGCCGCGCGCCAGCCCGGGCGAGGGGTACGCGATCGCGCACACCAAGGAGCAGGAGCGAATCGTGCTCACCGCGCTGATGGGGCGGGCCGACGCTGCGTAGCGCCGCCCGGCTTCGCCATCAGGCGCGGCCATCAGATCGCGGCGGCCCGGCACTCGCTAGTTTCAGCGCGTGACCTCCAACATCAAGCGGGTTGCTCCTCCCACATCTGACGGGTCGCGCGCGCGCGCACCCTCGCATGATCGGAGCACCCTCGCCTCTGCCCAGCCCCTGCCCAAGGCCGTGCCCGGACCCCTGTTCAGGTGGGTGAAGCTCGCCTCCTGGTTCGAGCTCTGCCTGTTCGCGAGCCTGCTCTTCTTCTGGATCGCGCCCGGCTACGAGTCCCAGACCGCTTTGTTCGGCTTGCTGCACGGCCTCGGCTACCTCGGCCTCTGTGCCCTGATCTTCGTCGCGATCATGCGCCGGCAGGCTCCCTGGCCGCTCTTCGCCGCCACGCTCACGCCGCTCGGGCCGGTCGGGAGCGTGGTGGGAATCGAGCTGATCGAGCGCCGTGGCTGGGGGATCGAGCCAGGGTTGACACCGCGCGACCAAACGGGGAATAATCACCGGAGGCGGGAGGACGCAATAACTTGAAAGACTCGTCCCCGGGCCAGTCCCGCCTCCGGGGACGATCGCGTCGGAAATCCCTCCCTGGCTACCGACGCGCAGGCGTGGCGCGGGCCGTGTGGACCCCCTGCCTCCCGCGGCCCCGCCACGCCGACCGCTTCGGGCTGGGGTGAGGCCCTACGACGCCCTGGAGCGCAGGTCGCGCAGGACCCGATGCAGGATGCCGCCGTTCTGGAAGTAGCTCACCTCGTTGGGCGTGTCGATCCGAACGGTCGCCTCGAACGCGACGTCATCGCCGCCCTCGCGGTGAGCGGTCACCTCGACGGTCTTCGCCTCCCCGTTTTGGAGGTCGCCGACATCGAAAGTCTCCTCACCGGTGAGGCCGAGCGAGTCGATCGACTCGCCCTCGGGGAACTGGAGGGGCAGCACGCCCATCCCGATCAGGTTGGAGCGGTGGATCCGCTCGAAGCTCTCCGCGATCACGGCGCGGACCCCGAGCAGCGAAGTCCCCTTCGCGGCCCAGTCGCGCGATGAGCCGGAGCCGTACTCCTCGCCGGCAAGAACGACGAGGGGGACGCCCTCGTCCGCGTAGCTCATCGCGGCCTCGTAGATCGTCGTCTCCTCGCCATCCGGGAAGTGCGTAGTGAAACCGCCCTCGCGCTCGACGAGGCGGTTGCGGAGCCGGACGTTGGCGAAGGTCCCGCGGATCATCACCTCGTGATTCCCTCGCCTCGAGCCGTAGGAGTTGAAGTCGCGGACCTCGACCCCCTGGTCGATCAACCACCTGCCCGCCGGGCTGTCGCGCTTGATCGCGCCCGCGGGGGAGATGTGGTCCGTGGTGACCGAATCGCCCAGCATCGCCAGCACCCGCGCGCCCCGGATCGGCTCGACCGGCTTCGGCTCGGGATCCATGCCGTCGAAGAAAGACGGCTTGCGCACGTAGGTGGAGTCGGGCCAGGTGTACCGGTTGCCCTCGGGCACCTGGATCCCGCGCCAGCGATCGTCGCCGGTGAAGACGTCGGCGTAGCTCTTGGTGAACATGTCGGCGCGCACCGCCTCGCCGACGACCTGCTTGATCTCCTCCGAGGTAGGCCAGATGTCGGAAAGATGGACGGGCTCGCCGTCCGAGTCCGTGCCGAGCGGTTCGCTCGTCAAGTCGACGTCCATGCGCCCGGTGAGCGCATAGGCGACGACCAGAGGGGGCGAGGCGAGGTAGTTCGCCCGGGTATCCGGGTTGATCCGGCCCTCGAAGTTGCGGTTGCCGGAAAGGACGCTGCAGACCACCAGGTCGTTGTCGTTGACCGCCTTTGAGATCTCCTCTGGCAGCGGGCCGGAGTTGCCGATGCAGGTAGTGCATCCGTAGCCGACCAGGTTGAACTGGAGCTCGTCGAGGTACCTGTCGAGCCCGGACTTCTCCAGGTACTCGGTGACGACGGTCGAGCCCGGCGCGAGTGAGGTCTTCACCCAGGGCTGACGGCGCAGACCGCGCTCGACCGCCTTCTTCGCCAGCAGCCCCGCGCCCAGCATCACTGAGGGATTCGAGGTGTTGGTGCAGCTGGTGATCGCGGCGATCACGACGTGGCCGTGGTCCAGCTCCATCGTGTCGCCGCTCTCGAGCTGCACGGCCACCGCATCGCTGGTCCGCACCTCCACCGCGACGTCCCCCTTGTCGACATAGGTGCGCGGCTTGCCGCCATCGCCATCGTGGTCCTCGGCGGGGGGGTCCGAGGCCGGGAAGGACTCTGCGACCGCCTCGTCCCGGCTGTTGCCGAGCTCATCGCCCGCCTTCGGGTCCCACTCCCTCATCGCCTCGAGGAAGGCGTTCTTCGCATCGGTGAGCGCGATACGGTCCTGCGGCCGCTTCGGCCCAGCGATGCTCGGCTCGACGTCGCCGAGGTCCAGCTCGAGCGTGTCGCTGTAGGTCGGGTCCTCGGAGTCAGACTCATGGAAGAGGCCCTGCTCGCGCGTGTAGGCGTCGACCAGCTCGATCTGCTCGGTGGGGCGACCGGTGAACTCGAGGTAGCGGAGCGTCTCTGCGTCGATCGGGAAGATCGCGCAGGTCGAGCCGAACTCCGGGGACATGTTCCCGATCGTCGCGCGGTCCGCCAGACCGAGCCCGGCGATCCCGGGGCCGTAGAACTCGACGAACTTGGAGACCACGCCCTTCGCCCGGAGCATCTCGGTGACGGTCAGGACGAGGTCGGTGGCGGTGGCGCCCTCCCTCATCTCGCCGGTCAGCTTGAAGCCGAGCACCTGAGGGAGCAGCATCGAGATCGGCTGGCCCAGCATCGCCGCCTCGGCCTCGATCCCGCCCACGCCCCAGCCGAGCACGCCGAGGCCGTTGATCATCGTCGTATGTGAGTCGGTGCCGACCAGCGTGTCCGGATACGCCTGCGTTGTGCCATCGACTTCGCGAGTCCAGACACAACGGCCGAGGTACTCGAGGTTGACCTGGTGGCAGATCCCGGTCGCCGGCGGAACCACCCTGAAGTTGTCGAACGCGGTCTGGCCCCAGCGCAGGAAGGCGTACCGCTCGCCGTTCCGCTCGTAGTCCCGCTCCGCGTTCACCTCGAAGGCGCGCTGGTTGCCGAAAGCGTCCACCTGAACCGAGTGGTCGATGATCAGGTCGACGTCGACCTGCGGGTTGATCGCGGTGGGTTCGCCTCCCAGGTCCTCCATCGCGTCCCGCATCGCGGCGAGGTCGACCACGGCAGGGACGCCCGTGAAGTCCTGCATCAGGACGCGGGCCGGCTGAAAGGGGATCTCCACCGACGGCCGCGCCTTCGCGTCCCAGCTGGCGATCGCCTGGACGTCGTTGGACGTAACCGACGTGCCGTCCTCGAGGCGCAGCGCGTTCTCGAGCAGGACCTTGAGCGAATACGGCAGTCGCGCGACGTCGAACCTCTGCTGCAGCGCGTCGAGGCGATGGACCTCGAACCGCCGCCCGGAGACCTCGAGCTCGGAGCGTGCACCGAAGCTGTCTGTGCTCACACGGTCAGTATGACCAGTGAGATTCGCCTCAATCGGGTCGCGCTATTGCGCGCCCTCTCACGGCGCTACGGTGGCGCCGCCGGCATCGATCTTGGTCGCGCGCATCTGAGGTGGTCTTACCGCTTGTCGGACTGACCGGCCGCGAGTTTCTCGGCGAGTCGCTCCGCGCCGCCCCGCCGCTGCACCAAGGCAGCCAACTCCGGGTGGCGATAGCCCACTTCGGCGACGAAGCGCTGTCGCCGCGGCGCGACCGTGATCTCGTTCCGGTTGCGGCGGATCGCGCGCACGACCGCCTTCGCGACCTTTTCCGGCGTCGTCATCCCGAGACCGGGCGGCGGCTTCATCGAGGCGTCGGCGAACATGCCGGCCTCGCGCACGAAGCCGGGAGAGACGATCGAGACGCCGACCCCGTGCGGGTGAAGGTCCTCACGCAACCCGAAGGCGAAGCCGCGCAGACCGAACTTGGTCGAGTTGTAGAGCGCGGACCGGGGAGAGCCCACCTTGCCGGCGAGCGAGGCGATGAAGACCAGGTGCCCCTCGCCCTTCTCGGCGAGTTCGGGCGCGATGGCCCGGGCCATCAGGATGGGCGACTCGAAGTTGACCCGCAGCGCCCGCTGAACCTCCTCCGAGCTGAAGCTCTCCAGCCTCCCCGTCGCGGGGAGGGCGGCATTGGCCACCAGTCCGTCGAGGTCGCCGGCCCGTGCGACGAGCTCCTCGGCGGCCCCGGGATCGGCGAGGTCGGCGACGATCACGGCGTGCCGGGCCTCTCCGCCCGGCAGCGAGCCGGCGAGCCGGTCGAGCTCTTCGGCCTTCCTGGAGCTGAGCACGAGGGCCGCGCCGCGCCCTGCCAGCCGCTCGGCGATCGCGCGCCCGAGTCCCCCGGTGGCGCCGCTGAGCAGAACCCGCTTTCCCTCGAGTTCCATGATTCCAAGCTATCTCACCGCCGATTTGTTAAGGCTCGCTCACAGAACGCCCCAGCTCTGATACGGTCTTCCGCTTCAGGAGGAGCCAGTTCCAACCGCGAGGAAGGAATTGGAGGAGGGATCTGTTGTCTCGCTCACGTCGCCGTAGCCTGGGGCTTGGATTTGCAGCAACGCTGTTCGGTTCAGCACTGCTCGTCGCCAGCCCGGCGGTGGGACAGACCGACGGGACGACGACCACAACCACCACCACAGGGGTGCCAGGGGCCCCGGTCGGCTCGGCCCCGACGAACACGGCGACGATCCTGCCTGGCGGGAAGGCGAGCATCCCGGCCGACGCGCCGTATCCGGTCGTGCGCGCGATCCAGGCCGCCAACCGCATCCACAGACGGACCTACGTCTGGGGCGGCGGCCACCGGGGCTTCAAGTCGAAGGGCTACGACTGCTCGGGCGCGGTCAGCTATGTGCTGCACGCCGCGGGGCTCCTCAGCTCGCCCCTGGTCTCCGGGCAGCTCGCCTGGTGGGCGACCTTCGGACCGGGCGCGTGGATCACCGTCTACGCGAACCGCACCCACACCTTCATGGTGGTGGCTGGACTGCGCTACGACACCTCGCCCGTCGGCGAATGGGTCAACCAGGGCCGCGGCCCGCGTTGGCGCTACACGCTCAGGACCCCCACCAGCTTCGCGATTCGCCACTACCCGGGCCTCTAGCGCGGTCCGCCCAATTCTGCTGCCCGCCCAATCCTATGAGGGTTCGCTCATGGAACCGGGGGGTCTGGTAGCGTTCCCGCGGATCAAACGCCGAATCTCGTCCCCGCCACGGCGGGACGAGAGCGGGGGAACCAAAGCAGTTGGGGCGAATCCACCACCGGTGGACGCGCAGGCTCCTTGAGCGCCAGCCCGTCAGCTAACCCCGTAGGCCGACGAAGGAGAGCGGTTTGCGGTCAGAAACTCTCAGCAGAAGTCGCAAGCTGTGGCTGGCAGGGCTGCTGCTGGTCGCGTCGCTCGCCGGTGCTGTGCCGGCCATGGCCCAGACTGGCGGGGCGGGACCGCCCGGCAGCACGACCACCACCACCACTACGACGACCACTTCGAGCGGGACGGCGCAGCTCCAGCCCGACGGGACAGCCCTCGCGCCTGCGAGCGCGCCATGGCAGGTTCGCAAGGCGATCAACGCCGGCAACAGGATCCATACCCGCCCGTACATCTGGGGCGGCGGCCACCGCCGCTTCAAGTCGAGGGGCTACGACTGCTCGGGCGCGGTCAGCTACGTGCTGCACGCGGCCGGGCTGCTCCGGAGCCCACTCTCGTCCGGGCCCCTGATGGCCTGGGGTGCCCCGGGGATCGGCTCCTGGATCACCGTGTACGCCAACAGGAGCCATGCCTGGATGACGGTCGCCGGCTTGCGGTACGACACGTCCGCGGTCGGCGAGTCGCTCAACCAGGGTTCAGGCCCTCGTTGGCGGGCGAGCATGCGAGTCGGCACCGGTTACGCGGCTCGCTACTACCCCGGCTTCTAGCCGCCAGAGGGGCGGCCGGCAGCCTCCTCTCCTCTCTCCCGAGCGCGCGGCGCGGCCCGTTCTCCCCGGGCCGCGCCGCCGCGTGTCGGAAGGTGGGCCGGCCGAGACGTCGAATCCCGAGATCGTGCGAGTGATCACTAACGAACGGTTGCCGATTGCCAGGGTTCCTTCACGTTTGCTAAGGTGCCGCGCCAGTTACGCCGAGTCCCATCCCCACGTGGCGATGGGAGCGGGGGAACCAGAGATTGGGGCGAACCCACTGAAGTTGAAAGTGGGGGCGCAGGCTCCTTCAGCGCTAGCCCGACAGCTAACCCCGCAGGCCTGCAAAGGAGAGCTGTTGGATGCGAGACACACGTAGCCTCAAGCGTCGCCTCGCAGTAGCGGGGACAACAACGATCTGCGCGCTCGCCGTTGCCGTTCCCGCGGCGGCGCAGACCGGCGGGTCGGCCGCGCCCGGGAGCACCACGACGACGGCCACCACCACTCCGTCGGCGCCCATCGGCCCTCCCGGCCGCGGGAAGGTCCGCAAGGACGGAACGGCCGTGGCCCCCGCGGACGCGCCTCCTGCGATCCAGGCGGCGATCGCCGCGGGGAACGCGATACGCACCTACCCGTACCGCTGGGGCGGCGGACACCGGACCTTTTACGACACCGGATACGACTGCTCGGGCGCCGTCAGCTATGTGCTGCACGCGGCCGGCTTCCTGTCCAGCCCCATGCCCTCAGGACCTCTGGCGAGCAGCTGGGGAGCCTTCGGCAAGGGTCGCTGGATCACGGTCTACGCCAATGCGAGCCATGCCTACATGGTGGTCGCCGGTATGCGATTCGACACCTCCGCCGTCGGCGAGAGGCTGAACCAGGGCTCAGGGCCGCGCTGGCGCCGGACGAAGCGCAAGCCGATCGGCTACACGGCGAAGTACAACCCCGGCTACTAGGGCGCAGCCAAATCCGCCTGACTCCCGATCGGCGAAATCGGGATGTCCAAGCTATGCGGGAAAGATTGTCCAACCCGGCCTGGCGAGGCCGGGTTAGGCTCGGATATACCTAGTGCGCCACCGCACCGCGTTGTACGGTGCGCACATCCGATCCGCCAGGGGATGCCCGAGAAGGAGACGGCCGTAGCCTCGACCCACGCAATCAGCAGTGAAGGCGGACCCGGCGCCGAGCAGAGCGCCGAGGACGTCGATGTTCACCTGGTCGGGGTGACCAAACGTTATGGGGACCTCGTCGCGGTCGACTCGCTCGACCTGGAGGTCGGGCGCGGGGAGTTCTTCACCCTGCTGGGCCCTTCCGGGTCTGGGAAGACGACCACGCTGAGGATGATCGCCGGGTTCGAGGAGCCCGACAGCGGGCGGGTCGAGCTCGCGGGCAAGGACGTCACCGGGCTCCCTCCCTATGACCGCTCGGTGAACACCGTCTTCCAGGACTACGCCCTCTTCCCGCACATGACGGTCGGCGAGAACGTCGCCTACGGCCTCAAGGTGAAGCGCGTGGGGCGCGAGGAGCGGCGCAGGCGAGCCTCCGAGGCGCTCGCCACGGTCAGGCTGGCCGGATACGAGCAGCGCAAGCCCAACCAGCTCTCCGGTGGACAGCAGCAGCGGGTCGCGCTGGCGCGGGCTATCGTCAACGAGCCCAGGGTCCTCCTGCTGGACGAGCCGCTGGGGGCCCTCGATCTGAAGCTCCGGGAGCAGATGCAGGTCGAGCTCAACACGATCCAGGAGCAGGTCGGGATCACGTTCATCTACGTGACGCACGACCAGGACGAGGCCCTGACGATGTCCGATCGGATCGCGGTCTTCAACGAGGGCCGGATCGAGCAGGTCGGGGCCCCGACGGAGATCTACGAGCGTCCGGACAACGCCTTCGTCGCCGGGTTCGTCGGCGCCTCGAACCTGCTCGAGCGAGACGGGCACCGCTTCACGGTTCGCCCGGAGAAGATCTTCATCGTCGAGAACGGCCAGGTCCCACAGGGCCTGCACATCGAGGAGGGGACGATCAAGGACGTCTCCTACGCCGGCATGGTGACCCGCTACCTGGTCGACCTAGAAGCTGGTGGCGAGCTTCAAGTCGTCCGCCAGAACCTGGAGACCACCTCCGCGGAGGTGCAGGGTCAGCGAGGCCGGAAAGTCAAAATCGGATGGCGATCGGATCAGACCGTCGCCGTCGGAGAGGAGGAAGGAAAGTGAGCCGACTTAGAGCTCACCCCGTCTGGGTCCCGGCGGCGATAGTCGCCGGGCTTGCCGCAACCATGCTGGCGATCGCCGGCTGCGGCGGCGGGAACGACAACAACGGCACCACCGAGGCACAGAAGTCCGTTGGTGCCGGTGAGGGCCAGCTCAACATCATCTGCTGGGCCAGCTACTGCGAGGACGGCACGGTCACCAAGGGCGTCGACTGGGTGACGCCGTTCGAGCAGCAGACCGGCTGTCAGACCAACGTCAAGGTCGCCGACACCTCGGACCAGATGATCGACCTGATGCGCACGGGTCAGTACGACGGAGTGTCGGCGTCGGGGAACGCCACCGCTCGCCTGGTGGAGGGCGGCGATGTCTCTCCGGTCAACGTCGATCTCGTCCCGAACTACAAGACGATCTTCGACGATCTCAAGGACCAGCCCTACAACACGTTCGATGGGACCCACTACGGAATCCCGCACGGACGGGGTGCGAACCTGCTGATGTGGAACACGAACGACGTCAAGCCCGATCCGACGTCGTGGTCGGTGATCCTCGATCCCAACCAGGCGAAGAAGTACGCGGGTCACATCAGCGTCTACGACGACCCGATCTACATCGCCGATGCGGCCGTGTATCTGAAGGCGCATCAGCCGGATCTCGGCATCGACAACCCGTACGAGCTCGACGACAAGCAGTTCACCGCTGCGGTCGACCTGCTCAAGCAGCAGCAACCGTACGTCGGGGACTACTGGTCCTCGTACCTGAAGCAGATCAACCTGTTCACCAGCGGTGACGACCAGGTCGGCACGACGTGGCAGTACCAGTACTTCACGTTGCTGGCCGACAACCAGCCGGTCAAGGCCCCTGGGCCGGACACCGGGTTCGTCCCGACAGAGGGTGCTACCGGGTGGTCGGACACCTGGATGATCTCCTCGGAGGCCAAGCACCCGAATTGCATGTACAAGTGGATGAACTACATCACCTCGGCGCCAGTCCAGGCCCAGGTGATGCAGTGGTTCGGCGAAGCCCCCGCGCAGAGCAAGGCGTGCGAGGCAAACGAGATCGCAACAGCCGACAAGGCGCTGGGTCTCCCTCCGGATCCGCAGTTCTGCGACAACTATCACGCAGCGGATCCGGCGTTCTGGAAGCGCGTGTACTACTGGAACACGCCCCTTGCGAACTGCGGCGACGACCGCGGCGATGTCTGCAAGGACTACAACGACTGGGTCTCGGCCTGGACCGAGATCAAGGGGTGATGTTGCTGGTCTATATCGCCTCATGAGCAAGGGGTCGTGGAAGCCGCCGGCGTAAGCGCCGGCGCCGAGAAGAGGTCGGTGGGCCGCAGGCTCGCCGACCTCTTCCACGGCCGCCGGGGCCTCCAGGTCGGCTCGCTACTGAGCGGACCGATCGCCTGGCTGGTGATCGGCTACCTCGGGTCCCTCCTCGTTCTCCTGATCGCCTCCTTCTGGGGGGTTAGTGCGATCAGCGGCGAGCTCGAAAAGAGCTTCACCCTCGACAACTACAAGGAGCTCTTCCAGCAGTCCGTCTACAAGGACGTCGCCCAGCGAACGATCGGGATCGCGGCCGCCGCGACCCTGACGGACATCGCGCTCGCCTTCCCGATCGCCTTCTACATGGCAAAGGTCGCTTCGCCGAGGGTCAAGGGGCTGCTGGTGGTGGCCGTGCTGATGCCTCTGTGGTCGTTCTACCTGGTCAAGGTCTACTCCTGGCAAACGATGCTCGCCTCCGGCGGGGTCATCGACTGGGCATTGAACCCGCTGGGCCTGAGCGGTCCGGGGTACGGCTCAACCGCGGTCTGGCTCGTGGAGAGCTACCTCTGGCTCCCGTACATGATCCTGCCGATCTACGCGGGCCTCGAGCGGATCCCGAACTCGATGATCTCCGCCTCGGAGGACCTCGGGGCGAACCCGTGGCGGACCTTCCGCAGCGTGGTCTTTCCGCTCGCCTTCCCGGCAATCGTCGCCGGATCGATCTTCACCTTCTCGCTGACCCTCGGCGACTACATCACGCCGACGTTGGTCTCGCCGGACACGCAGTTCATCGGCAACGTCATCTTCTCGCAGCACACCAACAACCTGCCGCTTGCATCCGCGTTCGCTGTGGTGCCGATCATCGTGATGGTGATCTACCTGGTGATCGCGAGGCAGCTCGGAGCGTTCGAGCACCTATGACGCTCTCGCACTTCACCAGGAACCTGCTCCGCGTCGGTGTGGGGATCACTTTCGCTTTCATCTACATCCCGCTGATCGTGATCGCGATCTATGCCTTCAACGGTGGCAATTCCCTGGCCTGGCCCCCACCGGACCTGACGACCAAGTGGTTCGGGGAGGCGATCGACAACACGGGCGCGCGTGACGCACTGTGGACGTCGATCAGGGTGGGGGCGGTCGCCACCGGGATCGCGCTCCTCCTTGGCAGCCTGGCCTCGTTCGCTGTGGCGCGCTTCCGTTTCTTCGGCCGCGAGACGATCTCGTTCCTGGTGGTGCTGCCGATCGCGCTGCCCGGGGTTGTCACCGGAGTCGCGCTCAGCAACACCTTCACCCAGGTGCTCGGAGTCGACCTCAGCCTGCTGACGGTGATCGCCGGACACGCCACCTTCTGCATCGTCGTCGTCTACAACAACGTGATCGCGCGGCTGCGGAGGGTCTCGGGCAACCTCGAGGAGGCCTCGGCCGATCTCGGGGCTCACACCTGGCAGACGCTGAGGTTCGTGACCCTCCCAAGCATCCAGACCGCGCTGGTGGCAGGAGGGCTGCTCGCCTTCGCTCTCTCATTCGACGAGATCATCGTCACCAACTTCACGATCGGCGCGGGCGAGCAGACCCTGCCGATCTGGATCTTCAGCAACCTGTTCAGGCCGGCCCAGCTGCCGATCGTGAACGTGGTCGCCGTGATCGTCGTCCTGCTCTCGATCATCCCCGTCTACCTCGCTCACCGCCTCACCCGCGAGGAGGGGGTCGCCGCACGCGCGGGCGGCGCCGGCGCCATCGCCGAGAGCACGGCGATCCCTTAGCGGCGTGGGATCCATCTGAACGAGGAGGGCTCACCCTTCGCACCGACCTCGTTCTCGGGGCCGTCGATCGCGACTTCGACTACTGATCCGCGCGGTCTGTGAGTCCGAACACAGACGTCGCCTGCGGCAGGTGCTTGTGACCGAGCTCACGGTTTACCAGGGGTAACTCCTCCTAGGGTCGCAGCAGGGAGTGCAACCGAGGGGAGAATAAGAATGGTTTCCGACCTGACCAACATCCAGGCTCACACCCGTTCAGCCGAGCTTCATCGGCGAGCGGAGCTCCATCGACTGGCCGCCGGCGCTCGGGCGTCGAAGCCTGAGGCACGGCCAATGACGCGGGCCCGCCCCCATCTGGGTCTGGGCAGCCTGGCGGACGCGGTCCGCTGGACCTTCGCCAGAATCAGCGGCGCATTCGCAGCACTACGGTAATCGGCTCGAAGACAAATCGCGCCTGATCGAAGCTGACCGCCTACGGCTACTGCCGCGGGCGAGAAGCTGAGCCAGCGCTCTTTCCCGTCAGCAGGCGTGTTAAATCCTGACCGTGCGGAGGAACCCGCTTCGACTCGTCCTCGGTGGTCGCCGTCCTCGTCGGGGCCCTCGCTTGCTCGCCGTCAGCGCTCGCCCGGGGCGGGGCGGGGCACAACTCGGCGACCAAGAGGCTCGAGGACGCCTTCAAGATCGCGCTCTACGTGCGCTCGGTGAGCAAAGACGGCTGTTACCCGCCGGCGCCGCAACTCGCGAAGAAGATCGCCCGAACGAAGCGCGGACTCCGCATCGGCGTCGCGAACAACGCGGGGTCGGTCCATCGATTCGGCGTCGTCTTCGTGCTCAAGAAGGGCACGAGCTGCAACAAGGTGATGATGGCGCTGCGCGCCTCCTCGGGCCTCTACATCCTCAACTCCGCCCAGGGCACGATCCGGGTGCAGGGACGGGGCGGCCCGAGGGTCGTCCCGGGGAAGCCCGGGCCGCCCCGCGGGGTCAGGATCCTCACCAGGACCTTCAAGATGTCGGCGCCCGATCAGCTCACCAGGCACGAGGTCTTCTGCCCGGGCCGGACCTACCCGATCGGCGGCGGAATGTCCGTCAACCTCCCACCGGGTCCGGACGGTGAGGGCATCTATCCGCACTCCTTCGAGCGGCTCGGCGCCCAGCGCGGCTTCCACGTCAGCGCCGTCCTCTACGACGCGAGCCACGGCTCGACCACACGGCGCAACATCACCATCCAGGCGGTCTGCGCCCTCGGCCAGATCCCGCAGAACCCGACGCCGCACAAGACGGTCTTCATCAAGCCCGGTGAGACGAAGTCCGCAACGGCCCGCTGCCCCAAGGGGCAGCAGCTGATCACCGGCGGCTTCCAGCGCACCAACTTCGCCAGCGACGGCGGCAACTACGTGACCGAGTCACGGGCGGTCGGTTCCAACGCCTGGCGCGTGACGGGCAGCGCCTTCACCGGCACGGCGTTCACTGGCGGGGGCGAGCTGACCGCGATCGCCTACTGCGTCAGGCACCGCGGCCCGATCCTCACCGAAGTCGCGTCGACGCCGGTGACGGTGCGCGTCGGGCGCGAACGCGTCGGCAACCACGCCCACCTGCCCGGCAGGGCCTGCACGCTGACCACGACCGGCTTCAGCCTCGGCGATTCACGCAACGCCTTCTACGCCGGCAGCTCGCTCGAACTCGGACGGGACGACGACCGCGAACGCGTTCGGCTACTTCGGCGCCGGTCCCGAACCTCACCGCCTACGGCTACTGCCAGCGGGCGAAGGGCTAGCCCCCGCCCGCCGGCGTTAGCCGGTCAGGCGTGATTCACCATCACATGCTTGATGTTCGTGTAGTCCTCCAGCGAGTAGACCGAGAGGTCCTTGCCGTACCCGGACTGCTTGTAGCCGCCGTGCGGCATCTCGGCCACGATCGGGATGTGGTCGTTGACCCAGACGCAGCCGAACTTCAGCGCCTTTGACACGCGCATCGCGCGGCCGACGTCCTTTGTCCACACCGATGACGCCAGGCCGTAGCGGACGCCGTTGGCCCACTCGATCGCCTTCGCCTCGTCCTCGACGGACTGCACCGTGATCACCGGCCCGAAGATCTCGTCCTGGATCATCCGGTCGTCCTGGTTCGGGCCGGCGACGACCGTCGCCTCGAGGAAGTAGCCCGGCAGATCCGGGCGGTTCCCTCCGGTGACGATCTCGCCCTTGGTGTCCTTGAGGAAGCTCTCGACGCGGTCGCGCTGGCGCTCGGAGTTGACCGGGCCCAGCACCGTGTCGGGATCGAACGTGTCTCCGGTCTTGTAGTCCTTCGCCTCCTCGGCGAGGCCGGAGACGACGTCGTCGTAGACCGCCTTCGAGGCCAGCACGCGGGTCCCCGCCGTGCAGTCCTGACCGGCGTTGAAGTAGCCGGTCCCCGCGATCGTCTCCATCGCCAGCTCCATGTCGGCGTCGTCGAAGACGATCAACGGAGCCTTGCCGCCCAGCTCGAGATGAACCCTCTTCAGGGTGTCCGCCGCGTGCTCGGCGATCCACTTGCCGGTCTCCGGGGAACCCGTCAGCGAGACCATGTCGACCTCGGGATGGGTGACCAGCGAGGCGCCCGCGGGATCGCCATGGCCGCCGATGAAGTTCATGACGCCCGGCGGGTAGATCTCCGCCGCAAGCTCGGCCAGGATCTTGAGCGTCGTCACCGGGGTGTTCTCCGCCGGCTTTAGGACGAGCGTGCAGCCAGTGGCAAGCGCCGGGCCGATCTTCCAGACGGCCATCATCAGCGGGTAGTTCCAGGGCGTGATCTGCCCCACCACGCCGACCGGCTCGCGACGGATGTAGGAGGTGTGGTCGTCCATGTACTCGCCCGCGGCGCGGCCCTCCACCGTCCGCGCGGCTCCCGCGAAGAAGCGAAGCTGGTCGACCATCGGCGGGATCTCCTCGTCGAACGTCACCTGGCGCGGCTTGCCCGCGTCCCTGGTCTCCCAGTCGGTGATCTCGTCGGCGCGCTCCTGGAACGCGTCGGCCAGCTTGAGGAGAAGCTCCTGGCGTTGGGACGGCGTCGTGTACTGCCACGTCTCGAACGCTCCTCGCGCCGCCTTCACGGCCCGGTCCACGTCCTCCCCGGTGGACAGCGGTGAGTGCGCGATCACCTCGCCGGTCGCGGGGTTGATCACGTCCTCGGTCTTGCCCTCGGCCGGAGCCACGAACTCGCCCCCGATCATGTTCTGAAGCTCAAGGACCTCGGTCGTCTCCTTCTTCTGCTTCTCCGCGGCTGCGGTTGCCATTTCTCCTCCTTGGTCAGACTTTCTGTTTTTGGCCGAGCACGTCCTCCACGGGGGTGTGCTCGACGGCGACGGCTTCGGCCACGGCTGGATGCGTGACGGTACCTGCGGCGACGTTGATCCCCAGCCTCAGTCCCGGGTCGCGGCGGGCCGCCTCGGCGACCCCGTGGTCCGCGAGCGCCAGGACATAGGGGAGCGTCGCATTGGTCAGGGCATAGGTCGAGGTGATCGGCACCGCGCCCGGCATGTTGGCGACGCAGTAGTGCGTGATCCCGTCGACCTCGAAGGTGGGATTGCGGTGGGTGGTGGGATGCGAGGTCTCGAAGCAGCCGCCCTGGTCGATCGCCACGTCGACCAGCACCGCGTGAGACTTCATCAGCTCGAGCTGCCCGCGGCGGACGACGTACGGGGCCTTGGCGCCGTGGACCAGCACCGCGCCGATCACCAGGTCCGCCTGCGGCAGCATCTCCTCGATCGCCAGGGTCGAAGAGAAGACCGTCGAGGCGCGGCCCCCGAAGGCGACGTCGAGCTCGCGGAGCTTGTCGATCGAGACGTCGTAGACGAACACGTCCGCCTCCATCCCGATCGCGACGAAGGCGGCGTGCATCCCCACGGCGCCCCCTCCGATGATCATCACGGTCGCCGCCGCCACCCCCGGGACGCCGCCGAGCAGGATGCCGCGCCCTCCCAGGGGCTTCTCGAGGAAGAAGGCGCCGGCCTGCGTGGCGATCTTGCCCGCCACCTCGCTCATCGGAGCGAGGAGCGGCAGCCGGCCCTGCGCGTCCTCGACGGTCTCGTAGGCGACGCAGGTCGCGCCGCTCTCCTGCAGCGCCCTGGTCAGCTCCGGGGCCGGCGCGAGGTGCAGGATAGGTGAAGAGGGTGTGCTCCGGGCGCAGCAGCTCGACCTCCTCGGGCTGCGGCTCCTTCACGCCGAGGATCAGCTCCGCCTGCTCGAAGACGGATTCGGCGTCCGGAAGGATCTGTGCCCCCTGGGAGGCGTAGGCGTCGTCCGGGATCGCGCTGCCCTCGCCGGCTCCAGCCTGGATCAGCACCTCGTGTCCGTGCTCGCCGAGCTCCCGCGCCCCGGCCGGCGTCAGAGCGACCCGGTACTCGTCCTGCTTGATCTCAGTGGGGACGCCGACCTTCACAAGAACGCCACCTCCTCCGCTTCGCGTCCGGGGGCGGCTCTTTGTTGAACGTCTCTCATCGGGATACCTTGCTCGTCAGGGCATCGGTTCGCTCGACCGGGCGTGTTGGTGACGTCGAAGCGGACACCGCGTGCCTCGAGCTCGGCGAACATCTCATCGGGGTCGATGCAGCGCTCGGGCGGAAGCGCGCCACGCGCCGCGATGCTGCCGCGAGCGAGCAACCTGACCGCGGCGGCCGCCGGGGAGGCGGTCGAGACGATCCCTCCGCCGAGGCCCCAGGACTCGTTCGGAGGAGTGAAGCTGCGCGCGCGCACCACGGCGTCGCCGTCCGTCACCTCGACGATGTGGACGGCGACCGTGTTGGCTGAAGGGGGCGAAGCAGAGCGGGCGACTTCCGCTATCCGCTCCTCGCTCGCCCCCCGCAGCTCCTCCAGGCTCTCGAGCACCTTGGGTGACAGCGAGAGCGCAAAGGTCACGTTTGGGACATCGAAGCTGTCGCCGAAGGTGAGTACCTCCGAATGGAGAGTGAAAATCGTGTCTCCCTCGCCGATCGGCTCACCGAAGTCGGCGGAGGGCCCCGCCTGGAGCGGGCGCATCTCCCTCGGCGTGCCGTCGATCAGCGCCATCGGCGGCATCGTGATCTCGTCGAGCAGCGTCCTCAGCGCGTAGGGAAAGCTGAGCCCATCCGGCGGGTCGAGATCGCGCCCCGCGGCCAGGATCGAGATCGACGAGGGTCTGCCGGGGAACTCCCGCACCGCACGCGCGGCGAGGAGGTTGGTCTTACCTGGGGCGGATCCGATACCGAGCAGCGCCAGACGGCCCCGCTGCTCGAACTCCGACGAGAGCTCGAGCTGCTCGCCCGTCACGTGATAGAGCCCGCCGAGATCGATGTAGTGACAGCCGGCCTCGAGACAGGCCCGCATCGCCGCCAGGTTGATTCGGTAGGCGGCCGAGTTGACCAGCACTTCCATCCCCGCCAGCTGATTCGCAAGATCGGTTGTCGCGTCGGCCCGCCGCGCCTCAGCCTTGCCAGCGCCGTGCTCGATCGCCACCTCCTCGGCCCGCCGGACGTCGAGGTCGAGCAGGCGCATCGAGGTCACCTCCTCGGATTCGGCCAGGTCGCGGACGATCGCCGGTGCGATCGTCCCGCCGGCCCCGAGCACGGCGACTCTCATGCAATCAGCTCCCTCGCGCGCAGGGCAAGCCAGAGCTCGACCCGGTCGTTGGCACGGCTCAGGTCGCGTCCCGTGAGCTCCTCGATCCGCTTGATGCGGTACCGCAGTGTGTGCCGGTGGCAGTAGCAATCGGTGGCGGCGCGCTCCCAGTGCCCGTTGCGGTCGATATACGCCTCTAGCGAGCGCAGCAGCTCCCCGGCGTACCGTCCGTCGGAGTCCTCGATCGGACCGAGGACGCTGTCGCAGTAGAGCCGAAGCGCCTCCGCGTCCTGCACCGAGAGCAGCAGGGTGAAGGCGCCCAGGTCGCGGTGAGAGGCGACGTCTGGAGCGGCGCCGTTGGTGAAGCCGGTGGCCTCGAGGGCACACCGAGCTTCGTGGAAGGAGTGACGGACGCGTTCGGTGGGAAGCGCCCGGCTGGTGGCGGCGCGCGTAGCCCCGTGCGCAGCCTCGAGCGCCAGGCGGGCCTGGCCCGCGAGCTCGAGCGGGTCTCCCTTGGTGCCGTCGACAACCGCGCAGAGCAGCTCTCGCCGGCCGGCGGCGTGCGGCGCCACCACGGCGGCGCGGTTCTGGCTCGCCAGGTACTCGGCGAGGGTCGACTCGGCGGCCGCCGCGTCGCCGAGCTCGAAGGCCAGGACGACCGCGCGCTCGCCGATCCCGAAGGGCGCCAGCCGGTCGCGGACGTCATCGGCGGCCAGGCGGCCCGAGAGCGTTGCGGCCAGCACCTCGCCCGAGAGCCTGCGCTCGGTCTCACGCGCGACTCGCTCGCGCATCAGCTCGAGCGCGACGACGATCGCCGCCTGCTGCACGCAGAGCCGCTCGAAGTCACCGAGCTCGCCAGAGCGGCGGACGACCACCAGCCAGGCCTCGGCCGCACCCGCGCGCGGCGACACCGGATGGGCGAGCGACCTCCCCCGGAGATCCTGGTGGGTCGGTACGAAGGGGGCCGCGGCGGTGCCGCGCGGCTGCACCTCGGTGCGGATGGCGTCGAGCAGATGCTCCGGGAGCCGCCGCCCGCCGTTCGCCAGGACCTCGCCACGTGCGTCCAGAACGACCGAGCTGCCGCCGACGGCGGCAGCGATCTCACGCGCGATCTCGTTGAGGCCGCCACCCTGCAGGACCAGCCGCTCGAGACGCTCGTTTACGGCGATACCCCGGGAGAGCACGTCGTACTGCTCGTTGACCAGCCGGCTGAAAGCGGCTTCGGTGATCGCGATGAAGGGCGTTTCGTAGGGAACCTCGAAGACGGGAAAGTCGCCCGCCTCAGCCTCCGCGAGCAGCGCCTTCGGGATCTTGGCGTGGTCGAAGCCGGTGCCGAAGCCGAGTCCGGCAACATCGGCCTCCGCGAGCAGGCGGATGAACTTCCGCTGCTTATCGGCGTTCTCGAGCCTGATCCCGGTGGTCAGCAAGAGCTCCCCGCCCGAGAGCCAGGGCGTCGGGTCGAGTAGCTCCGTGATGTGCACCCAGCGGATCTCGCTCTCACCCGCCGCCCCATCGCCGGCTGCGACCTTGAGGCCAAGCTCGGAGGTGAGGCTCTCGATCGTGAGCATCAGGAGCTCGCCGGGGCCTGTCGCGTGCTGGTCCTTGAGAGCGTCCTACGCGTCGAGAGGCCTCTTCGAGGGCGGGACGGACGGCGTCCACGATCTCCTCGAACTGCTCCGTGTCGGCGATCAGCGGCGGCGCGAACTGGACGACCGGGTCGCCGCGGTCGTCGGTGCGGCAGATCAGCCCGCGCCGGTAGAGCTCGCCGGACAGGTAGCCGCGCAGAAGCCCCTCGGACTCATCGTCGTCGAGGGACTCCTTGGTCTCCTTGTCCTTGACCAGCTCGATCGCGAAGAAGTAGCCGTCGCCGCGCACGTCGCCGACGATCGGGATGTCGTAGAGCGACTCGAGCGCCGCTCTGAACTCGCCCTCCTTGGCCCGGACGTGGCCGCAGAGGTCCTCGCGCTCGAAGATGTCGAGGTTGGCCATCGCCGTCGCGGCCGCCACCGGGATGGCCGGCGAAGGTCGAGCCGTGGGCGAACATCGCCTTGCCCTCGGCGAACGGCTCGTACACCCGGTCCGAGGCGATCATCCCGCCCATCGGCACGTAGGCAGAGGTGAGTGCCTTGGCCACCGTGATGATGTCCGGCTGATATCCGTAGCGCTGGCAGCCGAAGTAGTGGCCGAGCCGCCCCCAGGCGCAGATCACCTCGTCGGAGATCAGCAGGACGTCGTGCTTGTCGCAGATCTCGCGCACCCGCTGGAAGTAGCCCTCCTGGGGCGGGATGCAGCCGCCCGCGTTCTGAAGGGGTTCCAGGATCACCGCTGCAACCGTCTCGGGTCCCTCAAATAGGATGCGCTCCTCGATCTGGTCGGCGGCCCAGAGCTGATCGCGGTCTGCCGGCCAGCGGTAGCTGTCCGTGTTGGGTACGTGGACCCCGCCAGGGGCGAGCGGCTCGAAGACGCTTCTCAGCTCCGGGATGCCCGTCGCAGCCAGCGCTCCCAGGGTCGTCCCGTGATAGGCGATCTCCCGCGCGACCAGCTTCACCTTCTGGCCGTTGCCGCGAGCCCGGTGGTACGCCCGGGCCAGCTTGAACGCGGACTCAACGGCTTCCGAGCCGCTGTTGGTGAAGAAGACGTGGTTCAGGTCCCCCGGCGCAAGTGAGGCGATCCGGGTCGCCGAGCTCGATGGCGCGGGGATGGGCGTAGCTCCAGACGGTGATGAAGTCGAGCTCGCGAACCTGGGCGGCCATCGCGTCGCCGAGCTCCGCGCGGCCGTGACCCGAGTTGACGCAGAAGAGCGCCGAGAGGCCGTCGAGGTAGCGGTTGCCGTGGTCGTCCCAGACGTAGCAGCCGTCGCCGCGCACGATGATCGGGACTTCGTGCTCGGGGCCGAACGAACCCATCCGGGTGAAGTGCATCCAGAGATTGCGCTGGGCCTGCTCCTGGAGGGCGCTTGCCTCAGCCTGGGCCGTGTCCGGGGCGCTGGTGGGTGCTGCCATCCGTCTCCTCCGTTCTCTCTAGCCTCCCCGTACAACGCTACCCCCAGCCGCTCGGCCTCACAAGCGGAATTGTGTGAAATCAGCCTCCGTGGCGTTGTACAGGTTGTACAACGATAGACCCTGCTTTTAGGGCTTTCGCCCCTTGCGACGAATCGTCGCGCTTCCTAGGCTCCGGCATCCGCGGTGGCTAATCCGGGTCGGCGTGGCCAGATCGGACTTCTGTCGGGAGTCCGGCCGGGAGCGGCAAGGAGACAACTTGGAGAGCGCTTCGATCGCAGTGAGCGACCCGCAAGGCGCAGCAGCGGGTGACAAGGGTCTGAAGACCGGAGCGCTCGGCTGGGTGTCCAACCTGGTCATCGGCGTGGCGTCGACCGCGCCCGGATACAGCCTCGCGGCGACGCTCGGGTTCGTAGTCGCGGTCCATGGGATGGGGTTCCACGCGCCGGCCGTGATGATCGTCTCGTTCATCCCGATGCTGCTGATCGCCGCCGCCTACTACTACATGAACAGAGCTGACCCGGACTGCGGCACGAGCTTCACCTGGGTGACCAGGGCGATGGGGCCGCGGCTCGGCTGGCTCACCGGCTGGGCGATCGTCGTCACCGATGTCATCGTGATGGCGGCCCTCGCCTACATCGCGGGTGTCTACACGTTCCTGCTCTTCGGCCTCGATGCGGCCGCAACCAACCTTCTCGACGTCAGCATCGTCGCCGCGATCTGGATCATCGTGATGACCGCGATCTGCTACATCGGCATCGAGCTGTCGGCTCGCACCCAGTACTTCCTGCTCGCCGCCGAGATCGCGGCACTCGCTCTGTTCGCCGCGGTCGCGCTCGCCAAGGTCTACTTCGGCGACCCGGGCGGCTTCCATGTCCAGGCGGACTGGTTCAACCCGTTCACGCTCCACGGCGGTACAACGGCGCTGGTGGACGGCGTCCTCCTGGGAGTGTTCATCTATTGGGGCTGGGACAGCGGCGTCTGCGTAAACGAGGAATCCAGGGACAGCGCCAACGGGCCAGGGCGAGCCGCAGTCATGAGCACGATCCTGCTCGTCTTGATCTACGTGGTGGTGGCCACAGCGGCCCAGGCCTACGCCGGCACCACCTTCCTGAAGCACCATGGCAATGACGTCCTCAGCGCCCTGGGCGGCCCCGTGCTCGGCTCCCCGCTCGACAAGATCCTGATCATTGCGGTGCTGACCTCGGCCTCGGCATCGACGCAGACGACCATCCTGCCGACCGCCAGGACCACGCTGTCGATGGCCCGCTTCGGCTCGATCCCCAAGATCTTCGGGCGGATCCACCCGCGGTATCTGACGCCCGACGTCTCGACGCTCGTGATGGGGGCCGTGTCGCTGGTCTGGACGCTGGTCATCATCAACGTCAGCCAGAACGTGCTCAACGATTCGATCACCGGGATCGGCTTCGGGATCGCCTTCTATTACGGCCTGACCGGCTTCGCTTGCTGCATCTACTACCGCAAGCAGATCTTCAAGAGCCTGAACAACTTCATCATGGTGGGGGTGGCGCCCTTCCTGGGCGGGGCGATGCTGACGTTCATCTTCGTCAAGGCCTTCTTCGACTACAAGACGACGAGCACCGACGTCAACTACTCGGGTGGCTTCTTGGGAGTGGGAAGTCCGGTCGCGATCGGCGTAGGGAGCCTGCTCCTCGGCGTCGTCGTATTGGTGTTTGCCAACTTCGCCTACCCGAAGTTCTTCAAGCGCAAGTGGGAGACGGCCGACCCCGGCATCCTCGAGGGCACCGTCAAGGGCGAGGCGTCCGTGATGGAGGATTGAACGGGGCCGACGGATGAGCGAGATCGTCGTCGGATACGACGGGTCGGACTCGTCGAAGGCGGCGCTGAGCCACGCGCTCGAGTTCGCCAAGGCCCTCGGTGACAGCGTCGTGATCGTCTTCGGCGACGCTCCGGGCGGATACGGCGGCGGCGAGGTGCCCGAGCAAAAGCAAGCGGTGGACGAATTCGCCCGCAAGGTGACACAGGAGGCCCTCGACGCGGCCCAGTCGGCGAAGGTCGAGAGCGCAGTCGAATTGGTCAACGAGCACGCTCACGAGGCGCTGATCACCGTCGCGAAGCGTCATGATGCACGCATGATCGTCGTAGGAAGCCACGGGGAGTCCCCGCTCAAGGGCACAATCGTCGGCTCGACTGCGTACAAGCTGCTTCATTTCTCGGAGACGCCCGTGCTGGTCGTGAGGCCGCGATGACGGAAGGGGAGCCCGAGGGGGGCCGCGCCTGCGTCGTCCTCGATTCCGTCACCAAGCGCTTCGGCGAGCTGACGGCGGTCGACGCGATCGATCTCGACATCGACGAGAGCGAGTTCTTCACCATGCTCGGCCCCAGCGGCTGCGGCAAGACGACGACGCTGAGGATGATCGCCGGATTCGAGGAGGTCACCGACGGCCGGCTGGCGATCGACGACGTCGACATGCAGGGGATCCCGCCGCACAAGCGCCCCACCAACACCGTCTTCCAGAGCTACGCGCTCTTCCCGCACCTGAGCGTCAAGGAGAACGTCGCCTTCGGCCTGCGGCGGAAGGGCGTCGACAAGAGCGAGACCGACCGCCGCGTCCGCGAGGAGCTGGAGCGCGTCGGGCTCGCGGCGGAGGCGAACCGGCGCCCCGCCCAGCTCTCCGGTGGGATGCAGCAGCGGGTGGCGCTGGCCCGTGCGCTGGTCAACCTCCCCCGCGTCCTGCTGCTCGACGAGCCGCTCGGCGCGCTCGACCTCAAGCTGCGCAAGGGCCTTCAGGTCGAGCTCAAGAAGATCCAGCGCGAGGTCGGGATCACCTTCGTCTACGTCACCCACGACCAGGAGGAGGCGTTGACGATGTCGGACCGGATCGCGGTCATGAACAAGGGGCGGATCGAGCAGATCGGCGATCCGGAGGACGTCTACGACCGCCCGACGACGACGTTCGTGGCGGGCTTCATCGGCGTCTCCAACCTGATGCCCGGCACCGTGCGCAAGAGCGGCGCCGAGGGCGAGGTCGAGCTCGACAGCGGCGTGCAGGTGAGCACGCACGTCGACGGCTTCAACCCCGGCGAGCGCTGCCACGCCGTGGTGCGCCCCGAGAAGCTCGCGATCGGCTCGGAGGATGGCAGGCGGCCCAGCGTCGAGGGTCTGGTCGAGAGCTCCCTCTACCTCGGGACCTCGACCCAGCTGATCGTGCAACTGCCGGGCGAGGTGCGGATGACCGTCCTGGTGCCGAACGCCGACGAGGCGGAGCGCCAGAGGCTTCCGGGAGGAGGGGTCAAGGTGAAGCTGTCCTGGGCCCCGGAGCACATGCACGTGGTCAGGGAGTCCGAGACCAACGGCGCAGGCCCGACTGAGCGGGCGGTGGAAGCAGCTTGAACGAACCAGACGAGGAGGAAACGTGATCAGCAAGACAAGACTCCGCGCATTGGTCGCCGCGGGCGGGGCGCTGGCGACCGCGGTCGTCCTCGCCGCCTGCGGGGGCGGCGGCGGCAATGTCGGCGGCGGCAATTCGGGCGACATAACCGTCGCCAAGGGCGGGCCCGCGAGCGGCTCGGTTCTGATCTCGAACTGGCCCGGCTACGTCGACCCGAAGTCCACCATCGCCGACTTCGATCAGCAGACCGGTCTAAATACCACCTACAAGGAGGACGTCAACGACAACAACACCTTCTTCAACAAGCTGAAGCCCCAGCTGGATCAGGGCAGCTCGGGCGGTCGCAGCCTCTTCGTCGTCACCGACTGGATGGCGAAGCGGATGTGGGACCTCGGCTACCTGCAGCAGATCAACCACGCGGACCTGCCGACGGTGTTCCAGAACATCCTGCCGCAGTTCGAGAAATCAACGGAGGACCCTGGCCGCAAGTACTCGATCCCCTGGCAGGGCGGCCAGACCGGCATCTGGGTCGACACGTCCAAGGCGCCGGAGATCCATTCCGTCGCCGACCTGTTCAACCCGAAGTACAAGGGCAAGGTCACGATGCTGACCGAGATGACGCGACACGGTGCCGCTCGTCCTCCAGAGCGAGGGCATCAATCGTGGACGACGCGACCAAGGACGACTGGCTCGCGGCGATCGACAAGCTCCGCGAGGCGCGGGATTCGGGACAGATCCGCCAGTTCACGGGCAACGAGTACACCGAGGACCTGACCAGCGGGAACATCGTCGCCGCGCTCGGCTGGTCCGGGGACGGCTCCCTGATCGGGAATGAGAACGCCGAGTGGCGCAGGCCGACCGACGGCTGCGACCTGTTCTTCGACCAGGCGGTGATCCCGGTCGGTGCGCCGAACACACCCGCGGCGCTACGCGTTCCTGAATTTCGCGTACACGCCCGCAGAACGCGGCCAAGATCACGGATTACGTCCAGTACGTGACGCCGGTCAACGGCGTGCGGCCGATCCTCCAGAAGGAGGATCCGGCGGTCGCGAACGACCCGAAGATCTTCCCGACCGAGCAGGAGATCGCGCCATGCTCCGCAGGACCCGAACGGCCGCCGGGTAGCAGCGCGCAGGACGTCGCCGATGTCGAGGCGGCCTTCCAGGAGGTGGTCTCCGGCTGAGCGAGCGAGGGCGCCGGCGGAGGAGAGAGACGATGGGCGAAAAAGGCGCTCCCGCATGAAACGGGTTGCGCCACCTTAACGGGTTGCTCCGGGGAGCACCCTCGCATGAAGCCCTCGCATCTCCGCCGGCGCCTGCTCCCCTACGGGCTGCTCGCGCCCGGCACGATCTGGCTGGTCGTGTTCTTCCTCATCCCCCTGTACTTCATGGGGGAGATGTCGCTGCGTTCCGGCGTCCCAAACACGCCGGAGGGCTTCACGTTCAGCTGGCACTTCGCCAACTACACGGATGCCCTGGCCGGCCGCGGCGAGCAGATCGTCCGGACCTTCTACTACGCGGGGGCGGCGACGATCATCGCCCTGCTGATCGCCTACCCGCTCGCCTACGCGATCGCGCTCAAGGTCAATCCGCGCTGGCGCCTGCCGCTGCTCTTCGCGGTGATCGCCCCCTTCTTCACCACCTACCTGATCAGAACCGTCGCCTGGGAGACGATCCTCTCCGACGACAGTCCGATCGTGAGCATCCTGAAGTCGCTCCAGATCATCCCGAACGACGGGCGCCTGCTGGCTACCTCCAGCGCGGTGATCGCAGGGCTCACCTACAACTTCCTGCCCTTCATGATCCTGCCGATCTACGCCAGCATCGAGCGAATCGACACCAGCCTGATCGAAGCGGGAAAGACCTGTACGCGTCGGCGAGGCAGGCCTTTCTTCGCGTCACCTTGCCGTTGACGATGCCGGGTGTCATCGCGGGGGTGCTGCTCACCTTCATTCCGGCGTCGGGCGACTACATCAACGCGGAGTTTCTCGGCGGCGCCAACAACACCATGATCGGCAACAAGATCCAGTCCACCTATCTGGAGCAGAGCGACTATCCCAAGGCCGCCGCGCTCTCCTTCCTGATGATGGCGGTCGTGCTGACCGATCGTCTTCATCTACATCCGGCTGGCCGGGACCGAGGCCTTCGTCGGCAGCGAGGAAGAGGCGAGATAGGGATGGAGTCTGCGACGGCCACAGCGAGGCCGGCAATTTCCGCAGGCCCGATCCGGGCCATCCGGGCGGCCTGGGCGTGGCTGAGGCGGAACGGATTCAAGATCTACACGGGCTTCGCGCTTGCCTACATGCTGATCCCGATCGCGGTGATCGCGGTCTTCTCGTTCGCGGATGCCTCCGAGAACAGGGATCGCCTCGCGTTCGCGATCAACAACGGATTCACGCTCAAGTACTGGGAGCACGCTTTCTCGATCCCGGATCTGAACAGCGCCCTCTTCACCTCCTTCCGGCTTGCGGCGCTGGCGACGCTCTTTTCAACGATCATCGGGACGCTGATGGCGATCGCTCTCGTTCGCTATCGGTTCTACGGCCGACGTGCCTCGAACCTTCTGATCGTCCTGCCGATGGCGACACCCGAGATCGTGATGGGGGCGTCACTTCTCTCGCTGTTCCTGATCTACGGCATCGCGCTCGGCTTCACCACCCTGCTGATCGCCCACGTCATGTTCTGCATCAGCTTCGTGGTGGTCGTCGTCCGCTCGCGGCTGATCGGCTTCGACCGCAGCATCGAGGACGCCGCCGCGGACCTCGGGGCGACCCCAATCGAGACCTTCAGGTACGTCACCCTGCCGCTGCTTGCGCCCGGAATCCTCGCGGCGGCACTACTCGCCTTCGCGCTCTCGATCGACGACTTCATCGTCTCCGACTTCAACAAGGGGACCACTGAGACCTACCCGATCTACGTCTTCGGGGCGCACCTGAGGGGCATCCCGGTACAGGTCAACGTTTTGGCGACGATGCTGTTCGTGCTCGTGGTCACTGCGATCTGCTTCGTGCTCTGGCAGCAGAAGCGTGCCGAGCGCATGGCGTCCGTGCG
Source organism: uncultured Solirubrobacterales bacterium (assembly GCA_963695675.1). Taxonomy (GTDB): domain Bacteria; phylum Actinomycetota; class Thermoleophilia; order Solirubrobacterales; family 70-9; genus DASUPK01. Next base: position 42,613 of record CAVOGY010000002.1, on the reverse strand, counting down.
TCCTGAGCAAGAGGTTTGAGTGGCCTCAAATTGAGGTAGTTCCCGCCATGTGCGGACGGGGGAGCTCGCGCTCGAGCGGATAGATCAAGGTTTGGCAGTGTTGACCATCTCCGGAGAACACGACCTCAGTACGGCGCCGCAACTCAGGCGCCGGCTCGGTGGCCTGCTCGACGAGCGGACGCCGACGGTCATCGACCTCTCACCCGCCACCTTCATCGACTCGTCCATCCTCGGTGCGATCCTCGACGGACGTCGACGGGCCGCCGAGGCGGACATCGGGTTCGCGGTCGCCCGCTCGAACGGGTCGAATGCCGTCGATCGGGTGCTCGAGGTGACCGGGCTGCGCGCCGAGCTTCCCGTTCATACCCGTCGCGAGGAGGCTCTGGGGGCGGTCTCGGGCAGCTCCGGGAAGTCGCCGCCGTGACCGGCCGGGAACTCCGACTGACGCTCCCCGCCACCGCCGAGAACGTGATGGTCGTCCGGCAGGCGGTCGCCGGACTGGGCGAGGCTCTCGGCCTTCCGGGTTCGAGGATCGCCGACCTGAAGACCGTCGTCACGGAGGCCTGCAACAACGTCGTCCTGCACGCCTACGAGGACGAGCCCGGGCCGCTCGAGGTGACCGCGGAGCCGGGCCAGGGCGAGCTCGAGATCGTGATCGGGGACGAGGGGAAGGGCTTTCGGCCTCGGGCGAATGCGAGCGATGCGCCATCGCTCGGCCTCGGGCTGCCGCTGATCGCGGCGCTCTCGGACAGCTTTGAGATCAGCGGCGGCGCCGGCCAGGGCAGCAGTACGACCATCCGCTTCGGCTACGCGCCGCCCGAGTTCAGCAACAACGGAACGCCGACCGACGTGCCCCAGGAGCTCGAGATGGCGATCACCCCGGGCGCCATCGTCCAGCCGGTCCTCGCCCGGGTGATCGGGGCGCTGGCTGCCCGGGCCGAGTTCTCGGTCGACCGCCTCGCCGACACGGTCCTGCTCGGCGACGCGGTCTCCTCCTCCGACGAAGGTGACTATGCGGACGGCCGCGTCGGGATCTCGATCAAGGACGGCGCCGGGACCCTCGACGTGCGCGTCGGCCCTCTCGTGGAGGGCGCCGGAGAGAGGCTGCTCGCCGCGATGGAGCTGCCGGGCCACGGCTCGCTTCGCAGCCTGGCCAGCACGATGGAGGTCGCCAAGGGCGAGACGCCGGGGGGCGAGGCGGCGGAGTTCCTCGTCTTCGAAGTGACTCGCTAGCCCTCTTCGGGGATCCTCTGCCGCAGCTTGTCGACGGTGGCTCGGAGGATGCGCGAGACGTGCATCTGTGAGACCCCGACCTGCTCGGCGATCTCGCTCTGCGTCAGGTCCTCCACGAAGCGCAGGTGCAGCACCTTACGGTCGCGTTCGGAGATCTCCTGCAGGACCGGGCCGATTGCTTCGCCGTACTCGACGGTCTCGAAGGAGAGGTCCTCCTCGCCAATCCGGTCGCGCAGCGGGCCGGGCTCGTCGCCATCGCCCATCGTGGAGGTCGCGTCGAGCGAGACGGCGTGGTGTCCCTGGGCGGCGTGCATCGCCTCGAGTACCTCCTCGTCGGTGGCCTCGATGCGCTCGGCGATGTCCTGCACGGTCGGCGAGTGACCGAGCTTGGCGGGGAGCTCCGACATCGCCCTCTCGACCTTAAGGATGCGCTCCTGCACATCACGCGGCACGTGCACGGACCAGCCTCGGTCTCTGAAGTGCCGCTTCAGCTCGCCCAGGATCGTGGGGACGGCGAAGGTGGAGAATGCCGTGCCGCGGGCGGGGTCGAAGCGATCGATTGCCTTCACAAGTCCTACGCTCGCCACCTGGACGAGGTCGTCGAATGGCTCGGCGCCGCCCGCGTACCGCGCTGCGAGTCGCCTGGCGAGTGGCATGAAGCGCGCCACCAGTTCCTCGCGCACGATTGGGGAGCCCTCCTGTGCGTAACGCTCCAGCAGCCGACGCTCGCCGGCCAGCTGCTCGCCCGGCCCGGGTGATGGGGTGGGGCTCATCTGGGTTTGCGCCGAGGCGATCTCATTCATTGATCCCGGGCTTCTGGCGCCCCGCAGCCGGTCTCGATCGGTATCTGCCGGAACACGACGCCGAACCGCCCTCATACCGTAGTTACCCAGCTTTGCGGGGGTCGCAAACGGCCGTTTCGCAGAGTAGGACCCCCGGCTGCAATGAGCGGCTTGCCGCAAAACGCGGCTAGTCCGCGCGTTTACGTGGGTCCGGCGTGGGGTAATCTTTTTTCGAGTCGAGGCAGCGGGCGGGCGTTCGGAGACCCCCTACTCCGGCGCCCGCCCACATATCTAGAAGCCTCGCCTCCGCCGGGTTTCAGCCTCGGCGCAGGCGGGCGGATAGGGCGGCCGGTTTCCTTCTCCCCCTGGCCGTCCTACCCCGCCTTGCTCGGTGGTGTGTTTGGCCGTCATCGGCCACCGCCTACCGCTCACTCGGAGAGCTTCGCGCGGCGGTGCCCGATGCCGGCCACTCAGCACGTCGCTCGGCGCAGCAGCCGGAGCCTGAGGCCAGCGACGCCGCGTAAATAGACTCGGCGCAGATGGCTGATCAGACGGAAGCGCCCTACCTCGACGCGGTCGTCTCTTACGTGGCTCGCAACCCGGGGCGGTTCCACATCCCGGGGCACAAGGGCACCGGATCCGATCCCGGCCTGATCGCCGCCCTCGGGGAGGCCGCCGTCCTCCACGACGTCCCGCCTAGCATCGAGGGGATCGACGTCGGCCCGGAGCCGACGCCGTTCCAGCGCGCCCAGCGCCTCGCCGCGGAGGCCTGGGGCGCCCGGCGTAGCTGGTTCCTGGTCAACGGTGCTTCCGGCGGAAACCACGCGATCTGCATGAGCCTCGCCCACGCGACCGGCAAGCTCGCCACCGGGCCACCGCATCGCGGGCGGGTCGTGGTACAGCGCAATGTCCACTCCTCGACGATCGACGGGCTCGTTCTCTCCGGTCTGCGGCCGACGTTCGTCGCCCCCGAGATCGACCGGGAGCTCGGCATCGCCCACTGCGTCACCCCCGAGGCGCTCGACGCCGCGCTCGAGTCGGAGCCCGATGCCGTCGCGGCGATGCTGGTATCACCCACCTACTTCGGGGCCGTCGCCCGCATCGAAGAGCTCGCGGACGTCGCTCACGCCCGCGACGTTCCGCTCGTGGTAGACGAAGCCTGGGGAGCCCACCTCTACTTCCACGACGCCCTCCCAAGGGGCGCCCTCCGCGGCGGAGCCGACCTGGTGCTGTCCAGCACCCACAAGATCGTCGGCAGCCTGACGCAGTCAGCGATTCTCCATCTCGGCGATGGCGGGCGTGTCGACGAGGATGTAATCGACCGCTCGGTGACCTTGGTCGAGTCCACCAGCCCGAACGCGCTCCTGACGGCCTCCCTGGATGCCGCACGGCGGTTCGCCGCCACCCGAGGCGAGGATCTGCTCTCGGAGACGCTGCGCAGCCTGGCGAAAACCCGCGAGCAGATCCGCGAGATCCCGGGCTTGAACGTGCTCGACGAGCGGCTCGCGGGACGCAACAGTGTCGCCGCCTGGGACCCTCTGCGTCTCTCCGTCGACGTCAGGGGAACGGGTGCCACCGGACACCGGATCGCCCGGCTGATGCGCGAGCGCGACGACATCATCCTCGAGCTCTTCTCCGAGAACGTGATCGTCGCCGTCTTCGGCATCGGCGAAATGCCGACGGCACCGGCTGAGCGGCTCGTGGATGGTCTCCGGCATGCGGTCGAGGAGATCGGTCCGGGGGACCTGGAGGAGCGGCGCGCCTTCGCGGAGCCGCCGCCCTGGGGCCCGCTGGAGTTGGCCCCGCGGGATGCGTTCCTCGGCGCGCAGGAGGTGGTCGCGTTCGAGCAGGCGGAGAGCAGGATCGCCGCCGAGTCGCTCGCCGCCTACCCGCCGGGCGTTCCGAACGTGCTCCCGGGCGAGAGGCTGACTGGACCGACCTTGGACTACATCGCCGACTCGCTTGCCCACGGCGGGCTTGTCCGGGGAGCAAGCGACCGTTCCCTGCGGACCATCCGGGTGGTGAGGGAATGAGCCCGGAGCCCGCCTGGGGGGTCGACTCCGAGCACGGCCGTCTGCTCGACGTCCTGCTCTGCAGGCCCGAGAACTTCCGCTGGCTTCCGACGAGTGCGATCAGCCGCGCGACGCTGGAAGCGGGCCATCGCTACGACCCCGTCCTCGCCGCCACCCAGCACGCGGAGCTGGTCTCGGCCTACGAGGACGCCGACGTCCGCTGCCACTTCCTCGAGCCCGATCCGGCGCTTCCCTACCAGGTCTTCGCGCGCGACTCGAGCGCGATGGGGCCGAACGGCACCGTGATCACCCAGCTCAGCCAATGGTGGCGGCGTGGCGAGTACGCACCGGCAATCCGCTTTCATCAGGAGGCGGGTATCCCGATCCGCGCGATGGTCACGGCCGGCTCGCTCGAGGGCGGGGACGTGATGATCATCGAGCCGGGCAGCGTGCTGATCGGCAGCGGCGAGACGCGCACACAGGAGGTCGCGGCCGAGCAGCTCGCGGGCTGGTTCGCAGAGGATGGCTGGGAGGCCCGCGTACAGCCTTTTCCCGAGCGCTACGTCCACATCGACGTGCTGGTGGCCGTGCTGGCCGAGAAGCTGGCCGCCGTCTGCGCCGAGGTCCTCCCCGCGGCCGCGGTTCAGTGGCTGCGAGAGAAGGGGTTCGACCTGATCGAGGTGAGCGGCGAGGAGGCCTTCGCGCTCGGGGTGAACGGCATTTCCCTGGGTGGGGAGCGCGTCGTCTCGTCGTCGGGGGCAACCGAGCTCAACGAGGCCCTGCGGGCGCGCGGGATCACGGTGATCGAGCTGGACCTCTCCATGTTCACCCTCGGCGGGGGCGGAGCCCACTGCCTCGGGCCAGGCGCTTCGCGCGAGAGATGCGCGGGTGCGCGATTGCGCAACCCGTCTATGGCGAACCGGCGATCTCGACGCTGGGAGCGCGTGATCGCGGACCTTCGCGAGCTCGCCGATCGGACCGGCGACTCAGAGGGCGCGCAGCGACTCTGCTGGGGAGAGGGATGGCGCGCGGCACGCGAATTCCTCCGGGAGTTGCTGGCCGAGATCGATCTCGAACCGGAGATCGACGAGGCCGGCAACGCCTGGGCCTATCTGCCGGGCGAGCAGCGAGCCGGCGCTCGCGGTCGGCTCGCATCTGGACTCGGTGCCGAACGGAGGCTGGCTGGACGGCGCCCTCGGCGTGATGGGGGCCCTCGGCGTGCTCCGCGCCTGGGCGACCTCCGGCGCGAGCCCGCCGAGGACGCTGGCCCTGGTGGACTGGGCGGACGAGGAGGGCGCCCGCTTCGGCCGCAGCCTGTTCGGCAGCTCCGCGGTGGCGGGCACCTTCGACCCGGCCGAGCTGAGCGGCGCCCGGGACGCCGACGGCCGCCGGGCGCCCGGCGTGCTGGCCGAGAACGGCGTCGAGCTCGACCGCGTGCTCGAGTCCCGCTCGAGGCTCGAGCGGATCGGCTCCTACCTGGAGCTCCACATCGAGCAGGGGCCGGTCCTGGAGGCGGAGCGCATCAAGGCGGCCGCAGTGAGCGGCTGCGTCGGGGTGGAGAGGCTCCGCCTCCTGATCCGCGGGCGCGTCTCGCATGCGGGCACGACGCCGATGGACGCGCGCCACGACGCCGGCCTGGCCGCCGCGGCCGCCGCCCTGCGGATCGAGGAGATCGCCCTCCGCGAGGGGGGCGTGGGAACGGTCGGCGAGATGACGTTCGAGCCCGGGATCCCAACCGCGGTTCCCGGCCGCGCCTCGATGGTCGTCGACCTGCGCAACCGCGACGCGGATGCCCTGGCCCGGATGCTCAGCTCGGTCCGCGAGGAAGTCGCCGCCTGCGCGGCAGAGCGGAGCTGCGAGTGGAGCGAGGAGCCCGTCTGGCGGATCGAGCCGATCGCGTTCGACCCGGAGCTGGTGGCACTCGCGCGGGAGGCGTGCGAGCAGGTCACCGGCACCGCCTTCGAGCTGCCCAGCGGCGCCCTCCACGACGCCGCCTCGATGGCGCCGCACGTCCCGACCGCAATGGTCTTTTCCCCCTCGATCGCCGGGGTCAGCCACGCACCCGAGGAGGACACCGCGGAGCCGGATCTGCGGGCGGCGATTGAGAGCTTCGGGGGGTTGGTGCAACTGCGACTTCGCGATTGATCGGGTCCCGCCGTCTCGCGTCCTCGCTTCAACCGCCGAGTTTCCTGACCACAACTGCAAGCTCCTTCGCGTGTTCGGTCAAGAAGCGCCGCTAGCTTCCGCGGCGCCTCGTCCAAATGGCAGGACTCCCCACAAACCCACCTGGGAGCGCGTCCTTTCGCGCCCGCCCGCTTGTCGCGCTCGCGGCCGCCATCGCCGTGCTTGCGCTGCTCCTGATCGCCGGACGCTCGGCTGCGCCGCCGGCGGCCCAGGCCAAGGTGGGCTGCCCCGCGCCGCCCGAGGGCCTCAGCCCAACCGGCCGGGCACGGACCCGATTCACGATGTTGATCCGAATCAACACCAAGGGCAACGTCAAGACGTGGACGAAGCCGGGCGGCGGCCTGGCCAGTCGGGTCCGGCCCCGGGACATCTTCGTCATCAACACCCGCTTCGAGGGCACCGACAGCTTCCCGGAGGTCACTCCAACCGTCGCCGCCCGCCTGGCCACTCGCCTGCATCGCGCGTTCCCCTGTAACCGAATCATCGCCCTGAACGGGATGAGCTTCGACCCGACCCAGCCCGGTTACGCCTTCTCGCTGATCGACCACCCGTCCGTATTCGCACTACTCACCGACTACGAGCGGGGCGACTGGGAAGCTGGGCGCCTCACGGACCCGGAGCGACCTCGCTGGGCCGACAAGTTCGAGCTGGCCCTACCGCTTATTCAGGGCTGGAACCTGGGTGTCGCCTCGACCGTGGCGGCGAACCTGGCCGGCGCCGGCAAGCAAACCGGGCTGGCCCCCCAGGATCACGCGGGCTGGAACTTCGGCGAGATCGCACAGGACCTGAACGAGAAGAACGCCCGCCTCGGCGCCCCGAAGCTTGGCCCGCTCGCCGTGCAGACCCAGGACGCGTGCGCGAGACGGGGCGCCGCCGGCTTCCGCGCGCGGGCCAAGAAGCTCCTCTTCCAGTACCAGTTCGGATTCAACCAAGAGACGGGGGAGACGATCCCACTGGATCCGGCAGTGAAGCCTTCGATCGGCAACCTCGCGATGGAGCTCTCCTTCAGCGACTCGCCGGATCCCACCGCAACCCAGTCGATCCTGCGCACCTCGCCCGCCACCGCGGCCTCGTGCGTCCAAGCAGGACTGAGGCAGGGCATCGGCGCCTTCTTCTTCTTCGCCGCCGAGGATGGGATGCGACTGCTCTTCCAGAAGCCCAAGATCGCCAAGCTGCGCCCGCCGCCCCACACAGGCGGCGTGCGGCCCTAGGCGGCTCGCGTCACGACAGTCTTCGCCCGCAGGTCCGAGAGCGCCTCGGCCGCGTCGTCCCAGTCGACCCTGTTCACCGTCATCGGGTCAGGATCGAACTTGCCCTCGTCGGACCAGCTCGAGCACGTCCGGCATCAGGATCCGGACGTGCGGCCGGCCGGTGACGAAGGTGATCCCCTGGCTGAACATGTCGAGCAGGGGCAGCGGAATCGGCTCGAAGTAGATCCCGATGCTGGTGCAGATGCCGTCGGCGTCCGTCGACCTCAACGCGCAGGCGATCCCGGCCGGATTGGCGCTCGCGTCGACGGTGATCGGGTAGAAGCCCACCCGATCCGGGAACTTCTCGTCGAGCACGTTGGCGCCGAGCTTCTCCGCCAGCTCGCGGTCCCGCGGCCGGCCGCCGACGACGTCCACCCGCTCGGCACCCAGGGCGAGCGCGATCGCCACCGCGTACAGCGCGATCGAGCCGGCGCCCATCGCGATCAGGACCGGCGAGCCGGGCGCGGCCTCGAGCGGAGGCGCGACCGTCCGCCAGGCGTCCGGGATGTTGTCGGAGAGGCTCGCCACCGTGGAGGGCTCGACGCCGTCGGGAATTGGGACGAGCATCGCATCCGCGTAGGGGACGTTCACCGAGTCGCTCGCGAACCCGCCGTAGGTCTGGGGGCCGGCCGGCAGGCCGTACATCGAGAGCCTCGGAACCGAGTCGCAGTTGCCCGAGCGCCCGGCGCGACACGCCTCGCACTCCCCGCAGGAGATCTGGAACGGGATGCTGACCAGGTCGCCGGGCTTCACCGAGGAGACCGAGTCCCCGACGTCCGTCACCTCGCCGACGCCCTCATGGCCGAACGAGTACGGCCCTCCGACGGGCGCCAGGCCCTGGACGAAGGCGACGTCGATGTCGCAGGTCGCGAGCGCCACCGGGCGGACGAGGGCCTGGCGGTCGCTCTCCAGCTTCGGGTCAGGGGCGTCGCGCCACTCGAGCTTGCCCTTCTCGACGAAGGTGAGTGCTCTCATGCCGGCACCCCCTCGCCATCGGTCGCGGCGGCCGGGACCTTCTCCCTGCCGGAGCCCTCCTGCTCGCGCTCGGCCTTGGCCGCCTGGCGGAGCTGCTCGAACCGAACGACCTGCCCGGCGGCTCCCCAGTTTCCGTCGGGCACCTCGTGGATCAGGACCCAGACGCGGACGCCCGCCTCCGTGCCCCACCCGGTTGCGTCGAGCACGAGCTTGGTGGCGTCCTCGACGATCCCGGCCTTGCGGCGCTCGCTGAGGGCGCCGCCCGGGATCGTGATGTCGAGCACCGCGTGCGGCTCGGCAGTGCCATCAGGAGTCTGGATCGCCTCCACCGGGAGCTCATGCAGATGCGCCCAGGTGATCGAGCGGAAGAACTCGGTGTCCGGAGCGCCCTCCCAGTGCAGCAGGGCGGCTCCGAGCTCGCGCAGCAGCTCCGGCTTGGACTCCTCGGAGAGGACCTCGGTGGGGATGGTCAGGTCGAGCTTGGGCATGGTTCCTCCTCGCGACCCGACCGGAACCTGAGCGCGGCGCGGGGCGTGTTGGGTTCAGAAAACGAACGGAAGAATATAGGGTTCGGATTCCGAACGCAGGCTCGCTATGCTGGCGCCGATGCGCGCCGCAGAGATCGCCGAACAAAACTGCTCGATCGCCAGGCCGGCCGCCCTGCTGGGCGACCGCTGGACCCTCGTCATCCTGCGCCAGGCGTTCAACGGAATCAAGCGGTTCGAGGACTTCCAGGCGAGCCTCGGCATCTCCCGCTCCCTGCTCTCGGAGCGTCTCGGACGCCTCGTCGAGGCGGGAGTGCTGCGCCGTGAGCCGTACAAGGACTCGGTGCGGACGCGGGACCGCTACCGGCTCACCGAGATGGGACTCGATCTCTACCCGGTGCTGATGGCGCTGCGGGAGTGGGGCGACCGCTACCTGGCGGAGGACGGTCCTCCGCTCGAGGTCCGGCACAAGGGCTGCGGCGGCCACCCCACGCTCGAGTTGCGCTGCTCGAAGTGCGGCGAGGAGGTTGGCGCCCGCGACGCGGAAGCACTCCCGGGCCCTGGCCTCAAGGCCGCCTAGCAGCGGCACGTCGGCGCCGCGCTACCCGACGTGCATCACGTCGCCGCCCATCTCGTCCAGCGTGTTCCCGATCGGCGGGATCGGGTTGTCCCGCATGATGCGCGCCATGTGGAGCAGGTTGTGGGCGCACCAGGAGCTGGTCCGCTGCGTGTAGGGATGCTCGGGCCCTCCGGCGTCGAGGTATGAGGGCCCCGGCCCGGCCTCTCCGACCCAATAGGTGTCGACGTTCGGTGGGACGACACAGCCGAGGTGGGTCATGTTGAACAGGGTCGTCTCAGCGCTTGCGTGTGCGCCGTCCTCGTTCCCCGTGACGACAACGCCGGCGACCTTGTTGTAGAGCGGGTACTGGCCGACCTCGTTGCGCTCGTTGTAGGTGCCGTCGAGCCTCTCGATGACCATCTGGCAGACGGACGAGCGAACCCCGAACCAGATCGACATCCCCATCAGCAGGATGTCGGCCGACTTGATCTTCTCGAGGATCTGCGGCCACTCATCGCCGTCCCCCTCGTCCGAGCTGACGCCGAATTTGACGTTGTAGTCCACGGGACGCAGGAGCTCGGTCTCCACTCCGTGCTCGGCGAGGATCGCGAGGACCCGATCCATCAGCGCCTCCGTGTTGGAGATCTCAGGGGACCGCTTCAGCGTGCAGTTGATGCCCAACGCCTTGAGGCCGGCGCCGGCATCGGCGGCGAGTGACTCGGCCATTCCTTTCTCCTCTCCTCTTTTGGACGTTCCCCGGTCTGGCGGAGGGCCGCAACGTTACGTGACTGCCAAAGCCGGGATCGGCCAGTCGGTAGATTCCTCCGCTCGTGGGCAGCTACGAGAAGATCGCTGATCTGCCGCTCGAGGTCGACTCCTACGAGCTCCGGGGTCTCGAGTTCCACCTACCCGGGACGGACTTCGATCGGCTCACCACGATCATCCTCCTGAAGGGCGGCGGGCACGAGGGGATGGGCGAGGATGTGGTCTACGACGCGCTCGACCACGTCGCCTTCCAGGACGCCGGGCCGGTCCTCGAGCTCCGCGGAGACCACACGATCGGCTCCTTCTCCGAACTGCTCGACGGGCTGGACCTTTTCCCGAGCCCGCCCGAGCGTGAGGTCTCGGTCAACTACCGGCGCTGGGCGTTCGAGAGCGCGGCCCTCGACCTTGCGCTCCGCCAGGCGGGCAAGTCGCTCCACGAGGTGCTGGGCCGGCAGCCACGCCCGGTGACCTTCGTCGTCTCCATGCGATTGACGCCTCCGGGCTCAGATGAGCCCTCGACGATCGAGCCGGTCCGCGAGCGACTCGAGATCTACCCGACGCTCCGCTTCAAGCTCGATCCCACCAACGACTGGACCGACGACCTGATCGGGCAACTCGTCGAAACCGGCGCCGTCGACTCGCTCGACCTGAAGGGCCAGTACAAGGGCACCCCGGTCGACGTCGAAACCGATCCGGAGCTCTACCGGAAGCTGATCCAGGCGTTCCCCGACGCCTGGCTGGAGGACCCCGACGTGAACGACGAGACCAGGCCGATTCTCGATCCGGTTGCCGACCGGATAACTTGGGATGCCCCGATCCACTCGGTCGACGACATCAAGGCTCGGCCCTGGCCGCCGAGGATGGTCAACATCAAGCCCTCCCGATTCGGCGCGCTCGAGGAGCTATTCGCGGCCTATGACTACTGCGAGGAGAACGGCATCGGCGCCTACGGCGGCGGCCAGTGGGAGCTCGGCCCGGGGCGCGGTCAGATCCAATATCTGGCCTCCCTCTTTCACCCGGACACCCCCAACGATGTGGCGCCCTCCGGTTACAACACCGCCGGGACCGAACCCGGCCTGCCTTCCAGCCCGCTCGAGCCGATGCCCACGGAGACGGGCTTTCGCTGGGGCGAATAGGGTTTGAGCATGACTGATCAGAGCTTCGCCGACGCGCTCAACGAGCAGATCTCGAATGAGTTCGCAGCCTCGCAGCAGTACATCGGCGCCGCGGTCTACTACGACTCAGAGACGCTGCCGCAGCTGGCCGCCTTCTTCTACCGGCAGGCGGTGGAGGAGCGAAACCACGCGATGATCATGGTCCAGTACCTGCTCGACACCGACGAGGAGGTGCGGATCCCCGACATCAAGTCCCAGCAGACCACCTACGACGACTTCGCCGGGCCGGTGAGGATGGCGCTGGAGCAGGAGAAGCGCGTCAGCAACGAGATCAACGACCTGTTCAAGCTCGCCCGCGACAGCGGCGACTTCCGCGCCGAGCAGTTCCTCACCTGGTTCGTCAAGGAGCAGGTCGAGGAGGTCTCATCGATGACCGACCTGCTCAACGTGGTCGAGCGCTCGGGGGACAGCCCCCTGCTGGTCGAGGACTTCCTCGCTCGCGAGCAGCTCGGGGACCAGGGCACCGACCCGGCCATGCCGCCCCCCGCGGGCGGAGCTCTTTAGTCCAGGCGGCTGGCGCGCCCGCTAGAAGTGCCTGGCGGCCGCTCGGGGCCGTCCCCGAAGCGACGGCTCGGGCCCTCGCTGCTGGGCGAAGACGGCCACCAGGACGAGCGGCGCGAACCAGACCACATAGGGATAGAACCAGTGGTTGGCCGTCACCTGGATGGCGATCAAAACCGCCGCCGCCAGTGCCGCCAGCTGCACGGTCGAGCGAAAGCGAGGCACGAAGAAGAACGCCACGGCGAGAGCCACCGCGGCCACCTTCGTCACCGTCTGCAAGGGATGCAGCGACGGCGCCTGACCCCAGACGCTGAAGGGCGAGCCCCGCGAGGCCTGGTAGCCGAGAGAGCGGTCGTAGAGCTCGCGGAAGCCGCCGTCGGGCAGCAGCGGGATCGTGACCACGGCCGCGGTGAGGAAAAAGGCCAGCGCGAACAGGACCAAGGGGCGGGTGCGGCGCTCGCCGTTGCCGGCGGCGAACAGCGGCGCGAGGATCAGCGGCCCGAACTTGGTCAGGCCCGTCAGTGCCGAGATCGCGCCCCGGGCCGGCGCGGATGAGACCACGAGGAGACAACAGACGACCAAGAGGGCGACGAGCGCGTCGTTGAAGCTCGAGCCGAGCGTGTACATCGTGAATGGGTAGGCGAGCCATGCGTAGGCCAGTCCGACGCCGAGGGTGGATCCCTCGGCCCCTGGCCGCAGCCTCCGGCCGAGCCCGAACAGCGCCAGCGCGGTGAGCAGCTCGAAGCCGAGCGCGGCGGCGCGAGCGGCGGGGACGGAGTCCCAGCGCCCGCTCCAGGGAAAGGCCAGCTCGAAGGGGACGTAGCCGAGGTAGTTGACCGGCCCGTAGACGTCGCCGCGGACGTCCGAGCTTGGGGGAAGCCCCTGCGAGAAGTCCTCGCCATAGATGTCTTCGCCATGCGTGAGCCGGTCCGCGCCGATCACCCCCGCGAGCCCGACGTCGATCACCTTGCCCTCGGTCGCTGCGTACGCGGTGTGGAAGGCGACCAGCGCCACGATCCCCGCGACCAGCAGGCCACGCGGCGCCACGGGCAGCAACCGGTCCCGCCTCTCCAGCGGCCGAAAGCCGGCGAGCAGCATGCGCAGGAAGACGTAGGCGAGCACCGGATAGACAAGTCCCACCGAGAGCCCGATCTCGGCCTTGTTGAAGAAGAAGAGCGAGACGCTGAAGCCGAGCAGCGCCAGCAGGTCGAGATGGATCAGCCGCAGCGGTCGTCGCGGATCGACGAACGGCGCGAGAAAGAGCACGCAGAGCGGCAGCCAGATCCACCAGCGGTTCACCTTGCCGGCGACGGCCCCCTGGTAGCCGCGGGCGAGCTTCGTATCGACCTGGGCTCCGGTCCACTTCTCCACCACGTCTCCCGTCGCGTCGTCGATGACGACCTCGGCGACGTCATGGCCGTCGGCCTCGTAGTAGTCGACCTGCCATTGGTTCCGGCCGTTGTCGCCGAGCCGCGTGCGAACCCGTACCCGCTGCGCCCGGCCGGCCAGCTCCCCACCCACCGACGCGGTCGCAATGCCGGCGACGCGCTGCGCATCCAAGCTGAACCCGGGTGGAGGCTGGGACTCGGAGGGGGGAACCGACAGTTGGTAGGGCCTGCCCCCGTCGAAAGGCGGCTGGTCGGCGGGGTCGGCCGGAACTGCGCCGCTCCCGAGCGCAGCCGCCGGAGTCACGGCGATGCCGGCCAGAGCGATCAGCGCGGCCAGCGGCAGCCGCATCCGGCGCGATTGCATTCGCAATGGCTACCGGATTCGGATCCCGCGCGGCGCCGACAAGCCGCCGACCGCCCTCTCAATCGAGCGTCTGAATGGCGATCGCCGGCGCACACGCCGTGAACTCGGTGCCGCCAGGCATGTCGCGGCGCAGCCTCAGGAACGCGATCCCACCCACGATCAGGGGCAGCCAGAAGAGGATCAGGTGGTAGCCGAACACTGCCGCGGCCGTGGCCGCCGCCGGAGCGCCGTAGGCGATCAGGACGCCGATCAGCCCGAGGTCGATCCCGCCGATGCCGCCGGGAAACGGCAGGAGGCCGCCGAGTTGCCCGATCAGGTAGCCCATCAGCACCACCGTGATCGGCGGCGAGACGCCGACGGCATGGAACGTTGCCCAGAGAACCGCATTGTCGAACGCCCAGTAGCCGACCGACCCCACGAGCACGCGGCGATTGCCGGAGCGCAGGATCTGGCCCGCTTCCGCGGTCCCGTCTATCAGGGCCCGACGGGAGGCGTTCAGGCCACGGCGGGAGAGCGACGCATCGGACCCCAGGCGCTCGCCCGAGCCGAGCCGCGGAAGCACCGCCACCACGCCAATGGCGAGCGCCGCAAGGGCGGCCGGGAGCGCGGTCAGCCAGAGCGGCTGGTCCGGACCGAGCAAGCCAACCGCGAGCCCTGTGCCGATCAGCGCCACCGCCAGAAAGTTGACTCCGCTCTTGATCAGGAAGAAGGCGACGGAGCGGCGTGCGATCCGCTCTCCGTCCATGCCGCCGCGGTGGAGCACCCACGCCCCCAGCGCCAGCCCGCCGGCTCCACTGGCGGGAACCAGCGAGCCCATCGCGAGCTCCGATCCACCGACCTCCCAGCTCCGTCGCCAGGTCAGACCGGTGCAGAAGATCGGTCCGAACATGACGATGTACGAGACGAAGGAGAGGCCCTCCAGCGCCGCCGCCGCCACCAGCCAGACGGGGCTCGCCCCACCGAGCTTGTCCCGCACCTCGCCGAGCCCCGGCGCGAACAGGACCACCGCGAACAGGACCGCAAGCGCAAGGAGCGCCTGCGCCGCGCGATGGCGTAGTGACTTCGGCTGAAACTCGCGCGGGAGCTGTTCCGACGCGGTCGTGGGCGCGGTGATGTCGACTGCGGCCGCCATACCCTCAAAGCATCGCGGACGGCGTCAGCGGGCCAGGAGACAGGGCAAACCTCAGATTCCCCACAGATCGTCCACGATCGACCCTCCGCGTGTATCTGCGGCCGTCACGACGGCAGCAGCTTGCTCTAACGGGAGCGACGGGACTCGAACCCGCGGCCTCCGGCGTGACAGGCCGGCGCTCTAACCAACTGAGCTACGCCCCCGAGGGCGTGCGGCGGTGGCTCCGCCGCTTGCTGGAGGCTAGCCGCTCAACTCGGAAACGTTGGTGGCGACTGGGCCCTTGGGGCCCTCCTCCGACTCGTAGCTGACGCGCGCGCCGTCGTCCAGCGAACGGTAGCCGTCCCCGCCGATGTTGGAGAAGTGGACGAAGAGGTCCTTGCCGCCGTCGTCCGGCGTGATGAAGCCGTACCCCTTCTCGTTGCTGAACCACTTGACGATGCCTTCTGCCATTCGTTGCCTCCTCGGGAGTTACCTACACACCCGCTTCTTATCTGGGGATTTCCCCTCTTGCTGGCGCGGGAACCTAGCGAACACGCACGCCGGATGCGACGAAGACGACTAGGGTGCGGCGAAGATGCGACTGGTGAGTTTCCGGAGCGAGGCGGGGGTCCACGCCGGGGTGCACACGGCGGACGGCATTTTCGACGCGGGCGCGATCCTGGGCGAGCAGCCGACGAGCGTCCGGGGGCTGATCGCCGACGGCCGGCTCAGGGAGCTGACAGAGGGCGTGAACGCCGCCGACGTCGAGCCTGCGACCGTCTTGCGGCTACTTCCGCCCGTGCCAGACCCCGACAAGATCATCTGCATCGGGCTCAACTACCGCTCGCATGCGGCGGAGGCGGGCATCGACCCGCCGGCCGAGCCGACCTTCTTCGCGAAGTTCCGCAACGCGCTCACACCGGCGGATGCGACCGTCCCCCTGCCCGAGGCGAGCGAGAAGGTGGACTACGAGGCAGAGGTCGCATTCGTCGTCGGGCGCCGCTGCAGTCGGGTCGAGCCGGCCGAGGCCCTCGAGGCGGTCGCCGGCTACATGCTGCTCAACGACCTCTCCGCCCGCGACCTCCAGTTCGCGACGCCGCAGTGGATGCCCGGCAAGGTCTTCGACGGCTCGGCTCCCTGCGGCCCGGCGCTGGTGACGCCGGACGAGGCGGGCCCGCCGGATGAGATCGAATTCAGGCTCGATCTCAACGGTGAGCGCATGCAAGAAGCATCGACCTCGGACCTGATCTTCTCCGTGGCCGACCTGGTCGCGCGCCTGTCGCGCTGGATGACACTCGAGCCGGGAGACATCGTCTCCACCGGAACACCGTCGGGAGTCGGGAGCGTCCGTCAGCCCCGAGTCTGGCTCAAGCCGGGAGATGAGATCGTGATCGCCTCGCCGACCCTCGGCGAGCTCCGCACCACGATCGCCTAGGACTTGCGCTCCTCGACCAGGGCCTCGATCCGCGCGTAGACCTCTGGCGCATCCTTCTTCAGCTTCTTCACCTCGAAGTGGCCGATGCTGATCAACCGCAGCCTCGAGGTCGCGGTGACGGTCGCGCTGCGCATCTCGTCGTCGAGCATCCCTGCTTCTCCGAAGA
This sequence comes from uncultured Solirubrobacterales bacterium, assembly GCA_963695675.1. Lineage (GTDB taxonomy): Bacteria > Actinomycetota > Thermoleophilia > Solirubrobacterales > 70-9 > DASUPK01. The sequence continues at coordinate 26,228 of CAVOGY010000002.1, read as the reverse complement.
TGTCGCCCGGGCCGAGGTCGGCGATGTGATCACCATCGCGGGTCACCTCCGCCGTGCCTTCCTCGATCGCGAGCAGCTCGCGCGAGAATCCTCCCTCCTCGATCACCACCTCCCCCTCCGGAACCTCCTTCAGCTGGGCGAAAACCGCTACCCGCCTGAGCTCGTCATCGGAGGCATCCGAGAACAGCGGGATGCGCTTCAGCTGGGCTGCGTCCAAGGCTCCTCCTTCACCTTCGTCCGTCCAAGGGCAACCTATCGCAGGAGATGCCGAAGCAGACCGCCCACAACGGCGCCGGGACGATCAGCCGCCCGCGGGCGACGTCGAGTACGCCAGCCCGGTGATGAAGCTGAACTAGCCCATGCGCGAAGGGGGAGGAGTCGGGCAACCACCTACCTGTACTCCCCCAAGCGCAGGGATGTTCAGACGGTCCGTGTGCCGCGTCCCATGAAGAAAATCACGAGCGCGACGATGGCTAGCGCGAAGAGGATGGGATGCACGATGGCACCGCCCGCGATCGCGATGATCAGCAGGACTATCCCTGCAATCAGCCACAACATGAAATTTCCCTCCTTCCGTGGCCTGGCATGTCGCCGCACGTATACCCGGAGGGAGGGCTCGCAATCGGATGGGCGGTGCCGGGCTCGAACCGGCGACCTTCTCGGTGTAAACGAGATGCTCTCCCAACTGAGCTAACCGCCCTGGTCGCAGTCGATTATGGCGGCTGTCAGGCGATCCGACCGGGTCGAGGGAACCGACGCAAGCTGACCGGGTAGGGCGGCGCAAGCTGGCCGCTGCCAGAATGGCGGCGATGGACCGCTCGATTCTCTGGCGGGCAGCGGCCGTGCAGGTGCTCTTGGTCACGGCGATCTCGCTTGTGCTGGCCGTGGCGCTGCCGCATTCCTTCTTCGACGACTGGGGGTGGGTGACCGGGCCCGCCGCTTGGCTGGGCTGTGCGGCCCTCACGGCGTGGGTGCTCCACCTCAGCGTCAGGTGGGTGATGCTCGGTGCGGTGCTCGCGGGCATCCCGAGCGTGGTGGCGGTGGTGGCCGGCGTCCACTGGCTGGGCGTTGCGATCGCGATCGCCGCCTTCGCCGCCTGGTGCGGCTGGCTGGCGAGGCGGCCTCAGGGCGTGCTGTGGACCTAGGGATCGAGGGCCGCGTGGCCCTGGTGATGGCCGCCAGCCGCGGGATCGGCAAGGGCATCGCCGGCGCGCTCGCGCGCGAGGGAGCACGGGTTGCGATCACGAGCCGCTCGGAGGATGCCCTCCAGGCCGCGGCGGAGGAGCTCGACGGGGAGGTGAGCGTCTTTCAGGCGGACACAGGAGATCTCGGCCGGCTGCGGGGCCTGCCGGGCGAAGTCGCGGGCGCTCTCGGTCCCGTTGAGATGCTGGTCACCAACACGGGCGGCCCGCCGCTCGGAGGAGCATTGGACAATCCACTGGAGGAGTGGGAGGCCGCTTTCCGCTCGCTTGTGCTCGCCCCGCGCGTCCTGATCGAGGAGGTGCTGCCCGGAATGCGAGAGCGCGGCTGGGGCAGGATCGTGAACGTCTCCTCGACTTCGATTCGTGAGCCCCTGCCCGGACTCGCGCTCTCCAACGCCAACCGGATGGCGGCCCTCGGGCTGTTCAAGACCCTGGCGGACGAGGTGGCGGGCGACGGAATCACCGTCAACACCGTGGCAACCGGTAGGTTCGCAACCGACCGCCTCGCCAGCAGCGACGGATCGCTGGAGCAGGCCGAGGCGGCGGCTAGGCAGGAGGTCCCCGTTGGGCGGCTGGGAAAGCCGGAGGAGTACGGCGACCTGGTCGCGTTCCTGTGCTCGGAGCGGGCCGCCTATCTCACGGGAGCCGTGATCCCGCTCGATGGCGGCCTGCTCCGCTCGATCTAGGTCAGAGCTCCTCCGACGAATCGTCGGAGTCCCACCCTCCTCCGCCTCGTCCCCCTTGGCGTGGCGCTCAGGCCGGGGCGGGACGCGGGGCCCGGCGGAACGCCAGGGCGAGCCAGACGCCACCCGCGATCATCATCGCCAGGCTGATCAGCTGAGCCTGGGTGAGTCCGAGAGCGACGTCTTCGTTACGACGGATGAACTCGACCAGGAAGCGCTCGGTCCCGGCGAGCAGCAGGTAGAGGGCGAAGAGCAGGCCGTTGGTGAGGCGGTCGCGGAGACGCCAGAGCAGAAGGGCGACCAGTCCCATCGCCAGGGTCTCGTAGACCGGGGTGGGATGGACGGTCTGGTCGATCGGCTTGGTGCCGTCCGGATAGGCCATCGCCCAGGGGCCGTCCCAGGCCTTGCCGTAGTCACCGTCGCCCGAGACCTGGCAGCCGCAGCGGCCGATCGCGTAGCCGACCGCGAGCGCGGGTGCCGCCACGTCGAGTAGGGCGAGCGTGAGGTAGCCGCGCCACCAGGCCCAGAGGAAGACGCCGATCGCGCCCCCGATCGCGCCGCCGTACCAGACCAGTCCGGAGCCGGAGAAGATGTTGCCGAGCAGGTCGCCCTTGACGTCGCTGTAGTTCTCGAGGATGAAATCGAGGCGGGCGCCGATCAGGCCGCCGACCAGGGCCGCGAAGCCCATCTCATAGGCCCAGTCGACGGGCTTGCCGAGCTCCTCGAAGCGGCGCCAGACCACTGCGCCCGCGGCGAGGAAGGCAAGCGCGAAGCAGATCCCGAAGGTCTGCAGGGTGAGGGGTCCGATGTGGATCTCGGGAAGCACCGCGAGCTGAGGCTACTGAGTCCTCTAAATAGCCCCGGCGGGAGTCGAACCCGCGCTACGAGGTTGAAAACCTCGCGTGCTAACCGTTACACCACGGGGCCGCATAGCTGATCTTAGGTCGGCACAGGTTCGGCCTAAGCCAGAAGCCGCTCGAGCAGCGCCTTCTGCGTGTGCAGGCGGTTCTCGGCCTGGTCCCAGACGGCCGAGCGTTCTCCGTAGAGGACCTCGGCCGTGATCTCCTCGCCGGGATGCGCCGGCAGGCAGTGCAGGGCGATCGCGCGTTCCGACGCGGCGGCGAGCAGCTCGTCGTTCACCTGGTAGGGCGCCAGGTCGCGGCGCCGGCGCTCGGCCTCGTCCTCGTCCCCCATGCTCACCCAGACGTCGGTGTAGATCGCGTCGGCCTCGGACACGGCAGCGCGCGGATCGTCGGTGAGCTCCGCCAGGTCGCCCTCGATCCCGTAGCCGTCCGGGCTCGCGATCACGACCTCCATGCCGGCGGTTCGCCCCAGGATCGAGAGAGAGCGCGCCACGTTGTTCCCGTCCCCGACATAGGCGAGCCGCAGCCCCTCCAACTCGCCGAACCGCTCCCTCAGCGTGAGCAGGTCCGCCAGCGCCTGGCACGGATGGTGGCCGGGCGTCAGGCCGTTCACCACCGGGACCGAGGCGCCGTCCGCCAGCTCCCTGACCCGCTCATCGGATCCCGAGCGGATCACGATGCCGCTGCACGTATCGGGAGAGAACGCGCCCGGTGTCGCCGAACGACTCGCCGCGGGTCAGCTGCAGCTCATCGCCTCGCAGGACCACCGGCGTCCCGCCCAGCTCGGCCACCCCGACCTCGAACGACACCCGGGTGCGCGTCGACGGCTTCTCGAAGACAAGAGCCACGGAGCGGCCGGCGAGCGAATCGCCACCCTCCCCCCGCTCGCGTCCGCGCTTGAGCTCCTCGGCGCGCTCGAGCAGCGCGCTGAGCTCCTCACCGTCGAGCTCCTCGCCGGTGAGGAAGTGGCTTGCCGGAAGGTGCGCGGTCGGTGGCGCCATGGGCCCGCCGATACTACGCACGTGCAGATCACCGCAATGACATGGAACTTGTTCCACGGCCGCGACTGGCCGCCCGAGCCGGAGCTCCAGGTGCGAGCCCACAAGGGCAACTTCCGCCGCGGCCCACGCCGCGGGATGGAGTACGAGCAGACGAACTGGGACCTGTTCGACGCCTTCGCCTCGTTGATCCGCGGCATCGACTGGGACATCGCGCTCTTCCAGGAGTTCCCGCCGGGCTGGAAGAGCCGCATGGCAAAAGCGTGCGGCGCCCAGGCCCACCGCGCGCTCAGCTGGGCGCAACTGGCTGCAGCCCCTGACATCCCTGATCGGCCGCTGGCGCCCTGATCTGCTCGGCGCCTGGGAGGGCGGCTCCAACACCACCCTGATCCGGCCGGGCGCCGGATCGATCGCGGAGCATCGCCGCGAGGTCCTGACGCGCCGCCCCGAGACCCGCGTCATGGCGCTGACCCGCACGGACTCCGGTCTCTGCGTGGCGAACCTGCACGTCAGCACCAAGCCGTCCTCGGCGGAGCGCGAGCTGCTCGACGCCGCAGAGCACGCGACCCGATTCGCCGGTTCGGACCCACTGATCTTCGGCGGCGACTTCAACGTGAGGCCGAAGGCGAGCGACGTCTTCGACCGGCTCGAGCAGAGCTACGGCCTCGCGCCGCGCACCGCCCCGGACCGCCTCAGCCACCTGCTGGTTCGCGGCCTGGAAGTGATCGAGCACCCAGCGGCGCTACCTCCCGAGGCGCGCGACCTGATCGATCCCGCAACCGGTCTGCAGATCCGGCTCGCCGACCACAACCCTGTGCTTGGAAAGTTCTCAACTGTGGGATAGTCCGAGCGATGGCTACGGCGTCGACGGAGAAAGAGGAGAGCGCGCGGCCCGAGGACAGCTCACGGGCGGAGCAGAGTCTCCAGGCCTTCCGTGAGGCGCTCGAGAAGACCGTCACGATCCCGCGGGATCGGCTCCAGGAGGTGGTTGACGACGCCGTACGGCGTGGCCGGATGACACGAGGCGACGCGGAGGAGATGGTGAGCCGGCTGGTGATGCGCGGGCGCGACCAGGCCGACGACCTGCTCAGCCAGCTCGAGCGACTGCTCTCACAGCTCCGCGAGATGCCGGAGAGGGCCCGCCGACAGGTCGGCGACCGCGCCGAGGGGGCCCGGAAGAGGGCCGTCGTAGCGGTTGAGCGGCCGCTCGCGGGCGCCGACAGGGTCCGCCGCGCCGCGCGCATGCCCGGCTTCCCCATCACCGCCTATGACCAGCTCTCGACCCGCCAGATCGATCGCCGGATACAGGAGCTCAGCCGCGCGGAGCTCCGCAGGGTCCGCGACTACGAGCGCCGCAACAAGGCGCGCAAGGGTGTGCTGCGCGCGGTCGACCGCAAGCTTCAGGACTGACTACTGCAACGCCTTGCGGCGCTCATCGATCTCAACGGTGAGCTCGTCGAGGGCCTCCACCGAGGTCTGCGCGCGGATCGCAAGCTTGGCGAGCTCTTTGCGCACGTCCGCCGTCGCCTTGTCCAGGGTGTCGCGCCAGCTCGAAACCTGATCCTGAGCGCGTGAGCTGGCCTCGCCTGACACGTCCTTCAGCCGCGCCACGGCCGAATCGATGCCTGAGCGCACGTCGCCGGTCGCCTTCTCGCCGGCCGCCCGCAGATCGTCGATCGCCTTCTGCACCTGATCCCTCATGCCACTGGTCTCGCTTGATTCCACCTTGGACCTCCTCTCGGGGTTTCTTCCCGCAAAGTGCGGCGAAAGCCTATACGCCGACCAGCTCCGCGGCGAGATTGTTGAAATCGATCGCCCGGCCCGTGCTCTCGGCGAGTAGCCGGTCCGCGTCCAGCTCCTGACCGCGCGCCCACAAGCCTCGCAGCCACTCGCCCGCCTCGCGGCTCGCGAACCAATCCGCACCGAAGCGCTCCTGCAGCTCCCGGCGCCAATCGAGCTCCAGCGCCCAGGCGCGGAGGTAGCAGGCGACGTAGAACCCCGAATCGACGTCGGAGAGCCAGCTCTCCCGCGGCCAGGCGACCCCGACCCGATCGGTGAGCAGGCTCGCGTAGCGCTCCGGCATCGCGGTGAGATCGGCACCAGGCCCGTGGAGCTCGACCTCGTAGGCGATCTTCGCCGAGTAGCGGCGCAGAAATACCAGCCTGGCCGCGCGTGCGTGCTCGATCGCGGCCTCGGCCCCCTCCGCCCCCAGGATCTTCTCGAGCCAGAGAGGGTTCGCCGTCAGCCCCTCGAGCAGGAAGGCAAACGACTCGGTGACGGAGTTGTCTCCCAGGTGGCGGAATTCGAAGGGAAGGCTCGCATCGGTGCAGCCGTAGTGCTCGGCGTGCCCGGCCTCGTGGAAAAGCGCCGCATAGTCCTCCCGGCCGCCGATCGGCGGCATCACCAGATAGACCTCCGCCGGAACCCGCGGGATCGAGCAGAACGCCCGCGGGCTCTTTGTCGGTCGCGCCTCCGTGTCCAGGGTGACGTTCGACTGCGCATCCAGGTCGATGCCGAGCCCCGCGAGCGTCTCGCGAAGCGCCGGGACCATTCGCTCGCCGGGGAAGAGCCCATCAAGGTGCGGCGCCCGAAAGAACCGCGCCAGATCCGATCGCCGGACCCCCGCCAGCGGCAGGCCGACGGTTCGCTCCAGCTCAGGGTCGATGGTCGCGGCGTAGCCGCCTTTGGTGGCCTGGGCGAATCGCTCCATCTCCGCGGCAAGCCCCCTCAGGTCGAGCGCCCGAACCTCCGAGTACGCATCGAGGTAGGAGGGCCAGCCGAGCTCGGTGCAGGCCGCGTGGGTGAGCTCGAGGCCCTCGAGGTGAAGCGGATTGAGCCGCTCCGCGAGCACCTCGTTGCGCGCCGACTCGATCTCGCCGCGCCGGCCGGCATCGGGCTCGTTCGCCTGTTCGACCGGCGCCATCCGGTACGGAATCGTCTCCCCGGCGACCTCGACCTCGAGAGATGTCTCGAGCTCGGCCAACCGGGCGTCGAGCGTCCGCGTGGCCGCCCCGAGGTGGCCATCGAGCGCAAACTGATGGAGGTAGCGCAGCCGCACCTCCTCGTTGCCCTCGGCGGCCCTCCTTTGATCGCCGATCTGCTCCACCGCCGCCCGCTCGAAGAGCGACTCGTGACGCTCGTAGATCGGCTCGACCGCCAGGTCGGGCTTCTGCCCGGCCAGATGGAGGTAGTACTCGCGACTGATCTCCTCGGTGAAGAGCTCCGCCTCGCGCCGGTATTCGTCGAGGTCCCAGGCCAATGGCTGCAACGATAAGCCGACCATGGGTGACGGGACGGCAACCCGGGAGCGCCCGGCCCGCGGCGAGCTGCTCACCCTCGACGTCGAGTCGCTCGCCTACGGCGGCAAGGGCGTCGCCCGCCGAAACGGCTACGTCGTCTTCGTCGCGGGTGCGCTGCCAGGGGACCGCGTCCGGGCGGAGGTGACCCGCGCCAAGAAGGGATACGCGGAGGCATCGACGATGGAGATCGTCCGCGAGTCCCCCGATCGAGTCCCGCCGCGATGTGACCATGGCGGCGCGCCCTGCCCCGGGGCGCCCTGGCAGGGCCTCGCCTACGAAGAGCAGCTCCACCACAAGCGCTCGCAGGTCGCGGACGCGCTCCTCCGGCTCGGCGGAATCGACGGATTCGAGCTCGAGCCGATCGAGCCGGCGGTCGAGCAGTGGCGCTACCGCAACAAGCTCGAGTACTCGTTTGGCCAGCGCGACGGCGAACTGGTGCTCGGCTTCCACGCGCGCGGGCGCTGGGACCTCGTGGTGGACGCCGAGGACTGCCAGCTCGCCTCCGAGCGCAACAATCGGGTGCGAAACGAGCTCCGTGACTGGGCGGGAGCCGAGAGCGTCCCGGCCTACGACCGCCGCTCGGGCTCCGGCGCGCTGCGCAACCTGGTCGTCCGTGAGGGCCGCCGGACCGGCCAGCTGCAAAGCCGCCTGGTCACTTCGCCCACCGAGATCCCGCGGCCTCCTGTCGACCTGCACACGATCGTCGAGGGCAGCGGCGGCGGCACCGACGGCCCCACCGGCGTGCTCGGCGCCGAGCACCTCGAGGAGGAGCTCTGCGGCCTCCGGTTCCGGATTTCCCACAACGCGTTCTTCCAGACCAACACGGAGATGGCGGAACGGCTCTACAGGATCGCGGCGGAGATGGCGGCCCTGAGCGGAGGCGAGCGCGTCTTCGACCTCTTCTGCGGAATCGGCACCCTCGGCCTCATCCTCGCCGGACGCGCCGGCGGGGTCTGGGGGATCGAGATCGTCACCGACGCGATCGCCGACGCCGAGAAGAACGCCCGCATCAACGGCATCGAGAACGCTCATTTCCGGGCGGGCGACGCCCGCAAGGAGATCCGTCCGCTGCTCGACGAAGCCGGCGCCCCCGACGTCGTCGTCGTCGACCCACCCCGGGCCGGCCTCTCCAAGAAGGTCGTCCGCAGGCTGATCGAGTGCGACGCCCCGCGCATCGTCTACGTCTCCTGCAATCCGACAACGCTCGCTCCGAACGCTGCCCAGCTCTCGGAGGCCGGCTATAGGGTGCGGCGGGTGAAGCCCGTCGACATGTTTCCCCAGACGCCCCACATCGAGTGTGTGGCGCTGCTGGAGCGGCGCGCATGAGCCGTGGATTCGGAGTGACGGCCGGCCTCGACCCGGAGATCGCGAGCCCCCTCGCGGCCCGCTGCCAGGAGCTCGGCTACAGCTCGATGTGGTCGAACGATCACCCCGGGGCCAAGGGGCTCGAGACCCTCGCCGAGTATGCGAAGGGCGCCGACCGGATCGACCTCGGCGTCGCGGTCATCGCCCTCGATCGCCAAGCGCCCGAAGAGATCGCCTCGGACATCGAACGGCTCGGTCTCGACCGCTACCGCCTCTGGGTAGGGCTGGGGGCGGGCTTCACAAGCAAGCCGCTGACCGCGATGCGCGAGGCGCTGCCGGGGCTTCGCGAGGCGCTGCCGGCCATGCGGCTCGTCCTGGCCGCGATGGGTCCCAGGATGTCCGCGTTCGGGGGCGCGGAGTGGGACGGCGTCTTCTTCAACTGGATGACCCCGGAGTTCGCGGCCCAGGCGCGGGAGTGGGTCGAGCAGGGGGCGCGTGAGGCAGGTCGCGAGCCGCCGCCAGTCTTCGGATACGTGCGCACCGCGGTCGGGACCGACGCGGAGGAAAGGCTCGCCAAGGACGAGTCTTTCTACCGCGACATGCACCAGGGCTACAGCAGCCATTTCGAGCGCCAGGCAGCTCCGGAAGGGACGGTCGGGGTGGCCGCCGAGAACGCCGGCGAGGCCCAGGAGGAGCTCTCCCGCTACCGCGCCCTGGATACGGTGGTGGTCAGGGCCCTCGCCAGCGCCACGTTCGAGGACATGAGCGCGCTGGCCGAAGCTGCGGCGCCCGGCGTCTAGCGCGCGGCGCCCTGCCGTCCAGGACGCCGGGCGCTTTCGTCAAGAAGCGCAAGCGCGGGCATCGCTGACCCGGATCGGATCAGGCCTCCAGATCCTCCTCGTCCTCGAGCGGAACCACCTCGGAGGCGCAGGTCGTGCACAGAACGCGGCCGCCCGGCGGGCCCTCGCTGAGCGCGGTCTGCTTCTCGGCATCGGTGAGGAGCGCGCCGCAGTTGTCGCAGCGGTCAGGCAGCTGCTCGATCGTCCGTTCCTCGAGCTCCACGGCTCCAGTCTATTTGGCCGCCGCAGGCGTCGCCATGGATGCGGCAGGCCGGTTTGTCGGGCGCCCTAGTAAGGCGGCAGCCGGTCGTACCACTCGCCGAGCACCCTGAACGCCGACCAGAAGCGCTGCTTGGCGTCGTCGGTGTCCAGTGAGTCGTCGATGTCCGGCACGTACAGGGCGTCCACCGTCGGCGTTAGTCGCTGCACCTCGCCCTCGATTGGCTCGATGCGCTGGGCGAGCGGTAGCTCGAGGTCGTTCAGGATCTGGAGTGACTCATCGCCCATCACGACCACGATGCGCGGCTGAACGATCGCGATCTCCTCGGCGACCCTGGCGATGCACGTGTCCGATGCATGGGTGGGATCGGTGAGCGGGCACTTCATGCAGAGCGTCCCGAAGACGACGATCGGATCGATCGCCAGTCGCTTGAAGCTCTTCATCAGCGCGTTGCCGGCGCGTCCGTAGAACGCGACGCCCTCCTCGATCTCCGAGGACGTCGCGGCTCGCTTCAGCATGAAGATGTCGGCCTGGGGGTGCCCCGAGCCCTGCACGGGCATCACGTTCCCCCGGGGGCAGTCCTCGCAGGCGGCCAGCTCTCGGCCGAGGTCGTTCAACTCCCGGATCGCGCGCTCGAGGTACTTCTCGCGGATCTCGTCGTCGGTAATGGATGACACGGCCCTCTGCCTCTTCTTCGGCCCCGCCCCGGCCCCTTGCGGGTGCATCAACTCTTGCTCACCGGGCCGCGCGAGCCCGGGTCTTCCGCCGGCCGTCACGTCGGGCGAGCGAGCGGCCTCCCCGCCCGCCGCTGGTCTGCAGGAACTTCAGCGCCTGGACGTAGGCGAGGTTCTTGTGCTTGCGGACGATGTCCGCCTCCCGCATCGACTCGAGGAACTCCCGTGGGCCGTCGAAGTCCCGCAGCCGGATCTTGACGCTGCCCAGCCCCTGCGCGACGTGGCTGTCCGACCCGGCGCCGGGGACGATCGAGTACTTGCGGGCGAAGCGCACCGCCTCTTCGTTGAAGGCCGAGAACGCGACCCGCGGGTTGAAGACCTCGAGGATGTCGATCTCGTCGACGATCTCGAGCAGGTGCTCGTAGTCGGGGACCGAGTGCAGCCGGTCGAACGGGTGCGGGACGTAGACCAGGCCGCCTTGCCGGCGGATCTCGGCAATCGTCTCCGCCATCGACATGCCCCGCTCGATCCGCTCGCGCAGGAACAGCCCGATTACCTCTCCTTCGTGAGCGGTCTTCACCTCCTCCGCGACGATCACCTTGATGCCTCCGATCCGGCGGGCGATCTCCTGGGCCTCCAGGGCTCCCGAGATCTCGTTGTGGTCCGTGATCGCGATCGCCCCCAGCCGCTGTGCCTTGGCCGTCTCGAGCAGCAGCTCGGCCGGCGTGGCGCAGTCCGGTGAATGGTCGGTGTGCATGTGCAGGTCGCAGTGGATGTGGGCCCGATCTTGCAGGCGCCCTCGAACCTCTCGGTCTCCGGTCGGATCGTGCCTTCTTGCGGCGAGGCGGCGATACACCCGCTCGACCTCGTCGCTCACCTCGGCCCAGGGCCGGGCTTCGCGGCTGGAGCGGCCGGCGGCGCGCAGCTGATCGCGGAGCGGGGCGTCGCGACAGAGGCGCTCCAGCTGGGCCGCCAGCGTCAGCACGTCGCCGAGGGGGAAGAGCAGCCCACGTTCGCCCTCGCCGACCAGCTCGCGGTAGAGCTCCAGGTCCGAGACGACGGGAACGGCGCCCGCGGCGAACGCCTTCCTCAGCAGGCCGGGTGCGGCTCGGACGCCCCCGGACGCGAGACATGTGACGTCCGCTCCGGCAAGGAACTCGGCGGGCTCACCGTCTCGGGGCCGCACGACTCTGAGACGCTCACGCAGCCTCCGGCTGACGCGGGCCAGCGGGTCGGTCGGGCCATCGAACCAGACCACCCCCTCCCAATCGAGGCCGTCGGGCAGCCTGCGCAGGGCTCTAAGCAGGAGGCGCAGCGCTCCGCGTTCCTCCTCCGCGCAGTACACGATCCGCACGCGGCCGGTTGGCGGCGGCTCCAGGGCGGGCTCGGCGACGTCCGCGCCCGGCCTGATCAGCTCGTATTGGCCCGGGAAGAAGCGCTGGAGCAGCTCTCCTGTCGCCTCGTTGCTGGCGGTGCGGGCGTCGATGCGCCCGAAGAAGACCTCCACGAGCATCCGGGCGACCTGGGTCGACAGAACCCGCTCGACGGGCTCGTGAAAGGTGGCGACGTTGAGCGACTGCGAGTGGCGGAGCGCCGCCGAGCCGGTGCTGGGGGCGAACGGCTCGTGGACGTGCACGACGTCGAGCGGCGCCGCACCGAGCAGCCGTTCGAGGGCCCTGCTCACGTCGAGTGGGAGCGGCGCCGGCCTGCGACGAGGACCGCTCGGCAGCGGAATGCTCTGGCCGATCGCGATCACGCGGGGGTTCTCGCCCCGCCAGACCGCCTCGGAATCGGCCTGAGCCTCTCTGATCAGGCGGCGACTCTCGCGAATCGCCTTTCGCGAGTCCGAGGGGGCAATGATCAGAACCCGGTGACCGCGCCCGGCGAGCTCCTCGGAGGTGCGGGCGACGAACTCGTTGATCTCGTGCCGCTTCCCCCACGGATGGGGGCTGACCTGCGCGATCGCCAGGGAATCTCGGCTCACGGAAGCGAGCTTAAGGGGCGGAGGGCGGCCGCCGCCGAGCGAAGCTCTCTGAGTGAGCAGCAGGCGGTGGTCGCCCTCCGGCCCCTCCTGCTACTTGGCCTTCGCCTTGGCCTTGTTGGCCTTTTTGCCCTTCGACTTCTGAGGCAGGCCGCGCGGCTTCGCATATTTGGCGATGAACTCCTCGGTCATCTCCCGCGCCACTGGATCAGGCCGCTGGTTGTGCGGCGACTTCATCAGGTAGCTGGAGGGTCCGTCGAGCTGGCCCGCGATCCCGTGGTTGAGGGCGAGCTTCAGGATCCGCACCGCATCGATGACGATGCCGGCGGAATTCGGGGAGTCCCAGACCTCGAGCTTGAGTTCGACGTTCAGGGGCACGTCGCCAAACGAGCGGCCCTCGACCCTGATGTGCGCCCACTTGCGGTCGGTGAGCCACGGCACGTAGTCCGAGGGACCGATGTAGACGTCATCCGCGGGCAGCTCGTGATCCATGATCGAGGTGACCGCGTTGGTCTTCGAGATCTTCTTGGACTCCAGCCGCTCGCGCTCGAGCATGTTGTAGAAGTCCATGTTGCCGCCGACGTTGAGCTGGCTCGTCCGCTCCATCCGCACCCCGCGCTCGGCGAACAGCCTGGCAAGCTGGCGATGGACGATGGTGGCGCCGACCTGCGACTTGATGTCGTCGCCGATGATCGGGAGGCCGGCCTCCTCGAAGCGCCTGTCCCAGTAATCCTCGCGGGCGATGAAGACCGGCAGGCAGTTGACGAAGCCGACGCCGGCGGCGAGGGCCTGCTCGACATACCACTTGGTCGCCTGCTCCGATCCGACCGGCAGGTAGCAGACGAGCACGTCGGTCTGCGTGTCCTGCAGGATCCCGACGATGTCGGCGGTCTCGCCCGGGGCCTTGGTGATCTTCTCCTTCAGGTACTTGCCGAGGCCGTCATGGGTCATGCCTCGGTGGACCTTGACGCCGAGCTTCGGCACGTCCGAGAACTTGTAGGTGTTGTTCTGGCCGGAGAAGATCGCCGCGGAGAGATCCTTCCCGACCTTCTCGGAATCGATGTCGAAGGCCGCGGTGAACTCGATGTCGCGCACGTGGTACCCGCCGAGATCCACGTGCATCAGGCCCGGGACCTGCTCAGCGGTGTCGGCATCCTTGTAGTACTCGATCCCCTGCACGAAAGAGCTCGCGCAGTTGCCGACGCCGACGATCGCGACCCGGACCCGCTCGTCCCGGGCGCCATCGCGGCGGGCGCGGTTCGCTCTTCCATTCACGGTGCTCATCCTGGGAAATCCTCCTCGATAAGAAGACTCGGCTCTGACACGACACTTGCGCTGCTGCGCGGTTACACGTCCTCGGCCGAAACTCCGTCCTGCCCGGGCGCGCCTTCCAGATTCGCGCCGCGAAGCCTGAGCTCGTTCCTGACGTGCCAGACGCGCTGGACCACGGTGAAGGCCGTCAGCGCCGCCATCACGTAGATCGCCGGTGCCAGAAGGTCTACGTCGATAACTCCAGCTCCCTTCGCGAAGACGAGGCCGATCGAGAGTATGACTACCCGCACCGGGCGCGTGGCCAACCCCACCTTGCACTCGACTCCGAGCGCCTCCGCGCGGGCCCTCGTATAGGAGACCATCAGCGAGCCGAGCACGACCACAACGCACATCGCCGCCGCGAACTCGTCACCGCTGAGCGCGAAGCGATAGGCGACCGCGGTGAGCACGATCCCCTCCTCCACCCTGTCGAGCGTCGAGTCGAGGAAGGCACCGAAGAGTGTGCCTTTCCCCGACACCCGCGCAAAACGACCGTCGAGGGTGTCCATCACCGAGCCGACGATGAAGGCGAGGCCGCCGAGGAAGTAGTAGCCCTGCCAGATCAGGACGGCAGCGGCGAGATTGCCGACCAGGCCCACCATCGAGATCGCGTTCGGCGTGAGGCGCGACTCGATCAGTCGGTTGCGCACCGTCGCCGACAGCTCGGCGGCGCTGGTCGGCCCCTTCCCGGGCGACGGGAACCCAGTGCTGGGCCGGTCTCGCTGATCGATACTCATCGCGGAGTGGCGTTACGCCGGTGCGGCCTCGGCCTCTGGCTGCGGTTCGAGATCGCCGGTCGGAGCGCTGCGGGTGGCCGAACCGAAGGACCAGTCCGAGTTGAGCCGGGCGAGCAGCATAGCGACGCCGGTCGCAAGCGCCGCGGTCGCCAGTCCGAACACGGCGTCGAGCCAGAAGTGATTGCCGCTGGCGACCACCACGTACGTCATCAGCAGCGGGTAGGCGAAGAGGGCGGCTCGCAGTGGGCGGGGCCGGACCAGCATGGCCAGCGACCAGGCGAGGATCACCGAAAGACCGACGTGCATCGACGGCACCGCTGCGAACGGGTTGAAGAGAGCGTCACCGGGGTTCGAGAGGAGCGGGTTGTTGCCCGTGACGGAGCTCGAGGGATCGAGGCCCAGCTCGGGCAAGAAGCGCGGCGGCGCGGTCGGGAAGAGCGCGTAGCCGATCACCGAGATGGCCATCGCGGCGAGCACCGCGTTACGGACGAAGCCGTAGCTCTGCCGGTAGCCGAAGTACAGGACCGCCAGCATCAGGCAGCTGCCCTTGAAGTGAAGGTTCGCGTAGCCCCAGCGCGCCACCTCGGCGGGCCATCCGGCGCTCACCGCCCAGTGCTGCACGCCGGGCTCGATCAGCAGTCCGAGCGAGCGCTCGGCGCTGGCCAGGTCCCGCGCATGCGAGAAGGAGAGCCCCATGCTCCCGTCCACCGCGCCCCGAGCTCGCTCGCCAAGCCCAGTAGGCGGCCGCGAGCAGCACGAGCTGGAGCAGCAGGTCGAGCGGTCCGCGGGGAAGGAAGCGGCGCAGGCTCATCGCGAGTCTGGTCATTCGGGCGATTCGAGCCGCGCGGCTGGCGGAGGACTGCACCGCCCCGTACTCGATGATCGGCTCCTGGTGGCAGCGAGGCCCTGAGCTGATCGCCCGCCAGGGAGCGAAGTCGATCCCGACCCGGAACCGGCCCGGCGTCTCGATGTCGAGCATCGTGTAACCGGCCGGCGCCTGCTCGACGCAGCCGGTGCCCCGCTGGATCGCCCAGTACGGAGTCCAGTGGACCCTGACGAGCACGGTCCCCGGGGCGGGAGCGTCGACCACGAAGCCCTGCGGGGTCAGCTTCACCATCTTGCCGCCGATCGCAAGGGGCGATGGGTTCCGAACCTTGTACACCGTCCAATCGGCGCTGCGGAACACGCGCTCCAGATAGTGCGGCGGGCCGCGCTTGAGCATTCGCTTCTCGCCGCGGGCGGCGTAGTCGAGCGGCGCCTTGGGAACCGCGACGTAGCCGACGCCGAAGTCGTCGAGCCAGCTCCGATACTCGAGACCAGTGATCGGCGCAGACTGGTAGAAGAGCGGATTGAGCTTGCGGTCGAGCTGGCGCTCCCAGCCCCTGGCGATGTAGATGCCGCGGGGCACGTAGACCGACTCCCAGTGATGTGCCTCCGGCAGCACTTCGACCCTATAGGCATCGTGATGAGGCGTGCCTCGGAGGAAGTCGATCAATGGCGCGTAGTAGCCCGCATTCACCGAGGGCTGTGCGCTCACCTCCTCGAGGTCGCGGACGACCGGAGACCACTGCCAGTAGATCAGCACCGGAATCGAGCAGGACGAGCGCGAAGCGCTGCCGGCGCCAGAGGCCGAAGGCGAGCACCGGACCGAGCAGAAGCGAACCCATCCGGGTGGCGTTCCCTCCCATCGGGGTCTGGATCAGGAAGGCGGCGGTGAGTGCGGCGCCGTACGCCGCGACGCCGTAACGGAGCAGGCGCTCCTCCGGCGGTAGGGCGACGAAAACCGCGATCGTCACCAGGATGGCGGGTTCGAAGCTCGAGAAGGTGAAGGGAAAGGTCCCGCCTTCGGGGAAGGCCATCGAGATCAGCAGGGTCATACCCACGGAGGCCACCGCGAGCTCAAGCCCCCTGCGGCTTCGCTCGGCGATCACGTACGCGACCACTCCGCAGGCGAGGAAGAGGGCCGCGACCGGGCTCGCGAACGGCGTCAGGGCGGCAAAGAAAACCGCTAGGAAGCGGTGCCCCCGCTGCGCGAGGAGCACCGCTCCGAGCGCCACCGCCACGCCCAGCGCGAAGGTGAGCCGGCCGGTGAACAGGCTGATCGCGGTCGCCGTCGCGAACCAGACCACCCCGAGGCGCGCGCGTTCGCCGAAGCGGTCATACGCGATCGCCGAGAAGAGCAGGGCGGCCGCGATCGTCGCCAGCACCCCGACCAGCCGCGGCCCGATCAGGGCGCTGAGCATGGGCAGCAGCAGGCCGTAGCCGGGCAGATGGTGGCCGCCGAACCAGAAGTTGTCCCACGTGACCAGGCCCTCGTGTTCGAACAGCCCTGAGCGGAAGACCTGCGCGGCGTGATCGGCGCTGTCCGGTTGAACGATCAGGTAGGCGACGCCGAGGGCGGCCGCCACCAGCCCCGGCTCGCCGTAACGGCGGAGCGCGACGCGCGCCGTCAAGCCGTTGCTGGCCGCCAGGACCAAACGGCGGGCCGGACGCGGGCCAGGACCTGCCGAGCGGTGAGCGCTGATAGCACGGCGACGAGCAAGCCGACCGCGCCGTCAACCCAGAAGTGATTCGCCGTCACGACGACGACCCAGAACACCAGCACCGGATACGCGCACCAGAGCGCGCGGGTGATCGTGTGTCTGGCGATCAACGCCCCGGCCACTCCGATCATGGTGGAGAAGGCCACGTGCATGCTCGGGATCGCGGCGTAGGGGTTGATGAAGACCTTGACGAGCCCGGAGTCGTGGTTGACCTGGGCGTACTGGGTGATGGTGTCGACGAATCCCTCCTGCGGGAAGAGGCGTGGCGGGGCTGTCGGAAGCAGTGCATACCCGATGATCGCCAATCCCATCGCCACCATGAACATGTTGCGCACGAAGTAGAAATTCTGGTTTCGGAAGAGGTAGAGCCAGACGAGGAAGGCGGTGGTGACCACGAAGTGGCTGTTCATGTACATGAAGTTGGCGAAGTCGATCAGCCAGCGCGGATGCATGAAAAATGACTGCACGTCCGGCTCGAAGAACGTGTGCATGCTCTTCTCGAGCGAGATCACGTTGGCGCCGTTGACGAATGCCTGGGCACGCTCGCCGTCCGCGATCCCGCGCACGGTCTCATAGCTCAGCTCGGCGAGCACGAACAGGCCGAGCTGCCGCGCAGCGTCCCCATACCCTTGAGGCAGCCAACGACCGATTCTGTCAATCAGGGCACGCACAACGGCAGGATTCTAGCCACCAGGTGATAACACCTTTCTCGCACACTCCGGGAGTGAGCTTCGTCACGCACGCCGGAAGTCTTCGTCGGAGGCCATGAACCGGTTCACGCGATCGATCACCTCGGGCTCGTCGATCCAGGGCCAGTGGCCCGCGTTGCCGAGCTCATAGAGCTCCGCATTCGGTAGCCGCGCGGCGTAGGCGCGACCGAACTTCGAGGGCAGATAGCGATCGCGGCAACCCCAGACGACCAGGCTCGGTGCCGCAATCGATCCGAGCCGCTCGCCCGCCGCCGCCAGGCGGTCTGGGTCGGCCGAGCGATAGAGGCGGAGCACCGCGGTCAGGGTGCCGCGGTCGAGGTGCTCCCAGATCATGTCCACGAAGGCCGGATCGTGGCGGCTTCGGTCGCCACGGGACTCCCGCAGCCCGAAGTCCAGGGCCCACCTCGTCCAGAGTCTGTTCGAGAGCTCGCCCAGGCCACGCGTCCTCCAGATGCGCGCCGTGCGATGCCAGCGGTACCCGGGGAGCAGCGGAACGGCATTGACGATCGCCAGCCGGCGAATCCTCCCCGGGTCGTCCTGCGCCGCGATCAGGGCGACCGCGCCCCAGTCGTGCACCACGAGCGAGTGCCGATCGACCGCCATGCACTGCAGGAACTGCTTCACGAACCGGGCGAGCCCGTTCATCGAGTAGTCGAACTCGGCCGGCGATGGCCGAGCCGAGCGGCCCCAGCCGGGGAGGTCGAACGCCAGAGCCGGACCCGGGATCCGCTCCAGGAACGGCTGCCAGTCCTCGGAGTGCGTGGGGTTCCCGTGGACGAAGACGACCGGCGCTCCCTCTCCGGGGACCCTGCGGAAGAAGGTGGAGACGCCGTCGACCATCACGGTGCCGGTCTCGATCGCGGTCACGGTGGGCGGGGACGATATCCGCGCCGTACGCGCCGAATATCCTCGCCGCATGCCATTGCCAGCCAAGGTCGTGCTCGCCGACGGCAGGACCGCGACGCTTCCCACGGGTACGCCGCCGCGCATTCCCAAGCGTGATCCGGAGTGGCATCGCCCGCCGAGGCGGCGCGTGCTCGCGATTCGGGATCGCCTGCGAGAGCTGTACGGGCAGCCCGTCAACGAGCCGCATGGCCACCCGATCGCCGAGCTGGTCAGGGCCGTTCTCTCCCAGAACACCACCGATCACAACCGGGACGTCGCTTACGCCAGGCTGCGGGAGCGTTTTCCAGCCTGGGAGGGCGTCAGGGACGCGCCGACCGAAGAGGTCGAGGCTGCGATCAGGCCCGGCGGCCTCAGTCCCACGAAGGCACCCCGGATCCAGGAGATCCTCGGCCGGCTGGGCGATCACCCCGACCTGGACTGGCTCGCCGAAGCTCCGCGACAGTCCGCGCTCGGCTATCTGACCGACCTTCCGGGCGTCGGTCGCAAGACCGCCGCGGTGGTCCTCCTGTTTGCCTTCGGGCGACCCGAGATACCCGTCGACACCCACGTCCACCGCGTCGGGGGCCGCCTGGGACTGTTCCGGCCGGGGGCGTCGTTCGATGAGGCTCACGACGAGATGCTCGCCATCACACCCCCCGAGGACGCCTACGAGCTGCACATCAACCTGATCCGCCACGGCCGCACGATCTGCAGGCCGCGTCCCCGCTGCCCCGAGTGTGCCCTGCGCCGGATGTGCCCGTGGTATCGCGCGGGCAACTACCAGGCAGGGCTCCTAGGTGCCGGGTCCGGCTGATCCGGCGACACCTGGGTCGCAGCCCTTATGCTCCCCGCGCCAGTGAAGCGGAGCACGTTCGTCATTTTCTGCCTGGTCGTTCTGCTCCTCGGGGTGGGCGTGCCCGCCTGGGCGTACACCCACCAGGGCTCGGAGAGCTCCTCCCCGGAGGAGGTTGCTTCGAGCCTCCAAGAGGGCAAGGACCTGTTCGTGACCAACTGCGGCGCCTGCCACACGTTGGCCAAGGCCGGCACCGACGGCGTGATCGGACCGAACCTCGACGATCTGCTCGCTCCGCCAAGCGCGAGCCCACCGGATCCCGCGACCATCAAGCCGCGCGTGCTGAGCGCGATCCAGAACGGCGTCGCCGGGCGCATGCCCAAGGGCGTGCTCTCGGGCCAGCAGGCGGACGAGGTCGCCACCTTCGTCTCCCAGGTCGCCGGCCAGGGCCAGTAGTCCGACCCCCTTCGATTGAGACGGGCCCAGGCTGCGAGAGGCATGGAGCGCGAGCTCGACGTCGTGATCGTCTCCTACCGCTGCCGGGATTTGCTCCGGGCGTGCCTTGCTTCGCTACTGGACCATCCCCCGGCTTGGGCGCTTCACGTCACCGTCGTCGACAACGCCTCAGAAGACGGAACCACGGAGATGGTGCGATCTGAATTTCCCACGGTCGAGCTGATCGGCAACCCCGAGAACCGCGGCTTCGCCGCCGCTGCGAACCAGGGGATCCGTGCGGGCAACGCACAGTTCGTCCTCGCCCTGAACCCGGACTGCGAGCTCCGCGAGGGGACGCTCGACCGCCTGCTCGAAGTCACTGAGGCTCATCCCGAGGTCGCGATCTGTGGTCCGGCGCTGATCCGCCCAAGCGGCGAGCCCGACCACGCGGCCAGCCGCGGCTTTCCAACCCCGCTCAACTCGCTCGGCCACTTCACGGGCCTCGGCCGGCGCCCGCGCGCCCCCGCGGCGCTGCGCGGCTACGTGGCGCCGGACCCGTCGCGGGGCGGCCCGGTCGACGCCGTCAACGGCGCCTTCATGCTGATGCGCCGGGCGATGCTCGATGAGATCGGCGCCTTCGACGAGGGCTACTGGATGTACATGGAGGACCTGGACCTCTGCTACCGCGCCCGGCAGGCCGGCTGGCTGACCTGGTACGAGCCGGCCGCCGTCGCCACCCACCTGAAGAGCGGAAGCGCCGGGCCCCACCGCTCCCTCCGCCTCGACTACGCCTTCCACTACGGCATGTACCGCTTCTACCGCAAGCACTACGCGGCCGACCGCAATCCCCTCTCAAATGCCGCGATCTACGTGGCGATCGCGTTGAAGATGGTGCTCTCGCTCGGAGGGGACGCGATCCGGCGGCTCCTATCGTTGTTACGTCCTCCGAAGGAGAAACTCAGGGCGTTCCACCAGTGAGGCCGACGAAGGCGCTCCAGGCTGGCTTCGGGGTGAGGTCCGCCGTGAACAGCCCGGTTTGATCGAACCAGATGACGCCACCGGGGGCATCGCGCCACGAGTACCAGACGACGCCGGCGATGTGCAGGCGCTTGCGGTTGGCGGCCATCAGCCGATAGGTCTTCCGCAGATAGCTCGCCTGCCGCGAGGGCGAGACCACCAGCGCGGTCGGCGTACCGCCGGTGGACCAGCCGACCTCGGTGAGCCACACCTGCGCGCGCTTGTCCTTGAACTCGGCCATGATCCGCCGCATGTCCTTCACGGCCTCGAGGGCGACGCGGGGTGTCTTCGCGTATGGGTGGATCGCCGCGGCATCGAACAGGCCCTTCCCCTTGTGCCGGTAGATCGCCGTTAAGAACCGGTCCAGCGACACTCCGTTCCTCACCACCGGCGTTCGGAACAAGCCGGCCAGCACGATCTTCGCCGCAGGGTCAGCGCTCTTGATGCTGCTCCGAAATAGCCTAAGCAGCGACACATACTGCTTCGCGCTCGGCTTCGGGTACCAGAAGCTGGGCGAGTTGGCCTCGTTCCAGAACTGCCAATAGGTGATCGGCAGCTTGGGGAACCACGGGTGAGTGTCCCAGAAGGTCCCGTTGCTGCCGTACCGCTCGGCTGCCTCTCTGACGAAGGCGGCGAACTCGCTCCTGTGCGACCCCGTCGGCGGCTGGCTCGTAGTTGCCGCGGCCCACGTTGGCGTGCTGTACACCGTCGGCAGCACCCGTATCCCGTTCGCGGCCGCGTCGCCGATCAGCCGGTCGTAGAGAAGCCAGTCCGGCGGGCTGTTGGGAGTGGGATGCACCGCAGCCCAGACCAGGTTGATCCGGAGCGTCCCGACCCCTCCGGCGCCCATGCGGGCGATCTCGGCCGAGCTCGGTCCTCGCTCAGCCGAATCGAACACGCCGTAGAACTCGCGTGGCGCACCGGCTCGTGCGACGGAGGCCATCGCCAGGCAGAGGATGGCCACGGCCAGGCCAACCCCCCCGTACTGCTTCGCTTTCGAGATCACCCTACGAGCGCGCTTCCCGATCGACGATCTCCCCGTCCGGCGTGGCGGGGGCTGAACCGAGGTCGCTGGCCACCCCGTCGCCATCCGGATCCGCCGAGACAGAGTGCCTCTGCCTCAAGGTCATGCTGAGCGCTGCCGCGGCCACGCCCGCGATCAGCAGCAGCACGACGGGATCGAGAAGGGTGTCGGCCGCCCCCGGGGCGGCGCCGGCCGCCCCCGTTGCCGTGTCGGCTGCCCCGGTCGCAGTGCTGTCTGCCCCTTGGGAAGCTTCGTCACCGCCGGAGGCGGAGGTCTTGGCAGCGTCAGCGCCGCGCACCTCGGGGGAGAGGATGGTCCCGCCAGGCCCCTGCTTCCCCCGCAGGATCTCCGCTCCCGCGGCCTTGGGGACCTTGGGCACGTACTCACTGCCCGCGGGGGCGGCGAGCGCGGGGGCGGCGAGCGCGAGCGAAATCGCCGCCGCCAGTAAGAGTCCTTTCAACCTTCTCCAGCCCCTCATCTCCATCGGTCGGGCGAAGATACTAGGCCCGCTGGCTGACCGCCGGGGATCGGCATGGACGTCACGATCAGAGAACAGGCTCACGCCGCGCTGGTTGCGGTCGCGCTCGTGGTCGCGGCCCTCGTCCAGGGGGCCTTTGCGCCCAGTGCATATGCCGCGGCCTCGATCCTGATCTGGGTCGTCGTGATCGCCGGTCTGGCCAGCCGCGTGCTCCCCGTTGCGCCCGTCGCCAGGACGGCGGCCGTGGCCGGTGCGAGCTTCGCCGGGGTGGCGGCGATCGCCCTTGCCTCGGTGGCGTGGGCGAGCGACCAGGGCCGAGCCTTCGAGGAGGCGGTTCGCGCATCCGCCTATCTCGGGCTGTTCACGCTGGCGGTGTGCACCGCCAGCAGCGGCGGCCGCAGGCAGTGGATCGCCGGGCTGACCGTGGCGCTCGGCGCCCTCTCCATCCTGGCGCTTCTCTCTTACCTGCAGCCCGGTCTTCTGGACAGCGGCGAGCTCGAGCGGCTCATCCCGAAGGATGCCGGACGGCTCTCCTATCCGATCGGCTACTGGAACGGCGCGGCCGCCATGCTCGCAACCGCCGTGATCCTGCTCGCCTACGCCGGGGCGCGAGCCCCCCAGCGCTGGCAGAGGTCTCTGGCGACGGCCGTGATCCCGATCGCGCTGCTCGGCATCTGGCTGACGAGCTCGCGGGGCGGGGCGGCCGCGGCGGTGATCGGCGTCGTGGTGCTGGTCGCCGCCTCCGGCGATCGCTCGCGTCTTCTGCTCGGCATCTTGATCGGCGCCGCGGCCGGCGCGGTGCTGATCGTTGCCGCTGAGCAGATGAGCTCCCTGACCAGCGGGGTGGCGGACGCTGCGACGGCGTGCCGATGGCGACCGGATGTCCGTGCTCGCTGCCGTAGTGGCCCTGGTGGCCGGCGGCGGCGCCTGGCTCCTGGATGGTGCCGCCCCCCGGGTGCTGATCTCGCGGCGCGTCGCGACCGGTCTCGCCGTCCTGGCGATAGTCGCCATCGGCGCCGGCGCTGCCGTCGCCAATCCGGCGGAGCGCTTCCAGGAGTTCAAGGCCCCACCAGCGGACCTGGTGAACCCCGAGGCCGGCGCAAGTCGGCGAGAGCTCGAGCGGTCGTTGGCAGTTCTGGACCGAAGCCGTCGATGCGTTCGAGAGCGCGCCCGTGGCGGGAATCGGCGCCGGGGGCTACGAGGACTGGTGGGCACGCAACGCGACTCTTCCGGTGTTCGTCCGCAACCCGCACTCGCTGCCCCTTCAGCAGGGGGCCGAGCTGGGGGCGGTGGGGGTCGCGCTGCTTCTCGCGTTCTGCGGCGCGGTCGGCCTCGCCGCCTTCAGGCGCCTCGCGGCGGGTGTCGGCGGCGACGGCGGCCTCCTGCTCGCGGTGCTGGTGGCCGCGGGGTTCTCCGCGGCGATCGACTGGACTTGGGAGATCCCGGCGGTCTTCGCCCCCGCGGTGGCCTCCGCCGGTCTGCTGACGGCGTCCGCGCCCGGGCCGAGGCTCGGCCGGCACGCTTACTGGCTGGGCCAGGGAACGCTCGCGATCGCCTGGGTAGCGACGATCGCGGCCGCCCTGGTCGTGCTGACCGAGCTGAAGCTTGACCAGAGCCGAGAGGCCGCCGCGCACGACAGGATCGATCAGGGAATCGAGCGCGCCCTAGAGGCGCGAACGGTTCAGCCCTGGTCGGCAGAGCCCTACACCCAGCTGGCGCTGCTCGAGGAATCGCGCGGCAACTTCGATGCCGCGCTCGCTCGCCTGAGGCAGGCAGAGGCCCGGGACTCCGAGGATTGGCGACTGCCGTTGATTGAGGCTAGGGTGCAGCGGGAGAGAGGGGATCCGCTCGCGCGCCGCGAAGCCATCGAGAGGGCGCGCGCCCTGAACCGCTTATCGCCGAGCTTGCTTGGGCAGGGCTGACCCCCGAGATCGATGACCACCGACGACGAGGGCAAGACGGAGTTGGCGCCGGCCGCACCACAGGCTCGCCGGGCGCCGGAGAAGGACCTCGACGCCGCATCGGTCGCCCGCGCGCTGGCGGAGGCCGCCCCGCGAGAGCCGAGCCAATCCAGGTGGTGGCGGGACGCGCGCCGCCGGCGACTGCTCGCTCTCGCCGACTGCGCGGCCGTCGCGGTGGCGCTGCTCAGCGGGGTTCCGCCCGAGAGGGCGATCTGGCTGCTGGCGTTTCTTCCCGTCTGGATCCTGCTGGCGAAGCTGGCCGGGCTCTACGACGCAGACCACCGCGCGATGCGCCACCTCACCGTCGACGAGGCGCCGGCGATCGTCGCCTGGGGGGTGGTGGGCACCGTCACGGCAAGCCTGCTGGGGGGGCTGACGCCGGCCGGAACGCTCGATACCGGTGAGCTCGCGATCGTCGCGTCGGTGGCGATCCTCGCCGATTTCGCGCTCCGGGTCGCCGCGCGCGCCGCCTGGCGGGCGAGCACGGAGCGCGAGCAGGTTCTGATCGTCGGCGAGGGTGGTCTCGCGCATGCGATGCGGCACAAGCTGGCGCTGTTCAGCGACCTCCACATGACGGCTGTCGAGCCGGGGGAGGGCGCAAGGCACATCGATCGTGTCGTCTTGGCACAGGAGCGGATCGACGCGGGCGAGGTGGCCGCGATCCGCGATCTCTGCCGCCGCCACGAGGCGAAGCTCAGTTTGATCTCGCCGCTGCGCGGGCAGGCCACGCCGCAGCAGATCTCGCGGCTCGCCGAGCTGCCCGTATTGGAGTACGTGACGGCCGACGTGTCGCGCTCGACGATGCTCCTGAAGCGCTGCCTCGACCTGATCGTCGGCGTGCCGCTGGCGCTGCTGGCGGCCCCGCTGCTGCCGCTCATCTCGATCGCGATCTGGCTGGAGGACAGGGGGCCGGTGCTGTTCGTGCAGCAGCGCGCGGGTCGTCACGGCGTGCCCTTCCGCCTGCTCAAGTTCCGGACCATGCAGGTCGGCGCCGAGCGCTCGGTCGAAGAGCTGCTGCACGAGCTTCCCGAGCCGATGTTCAAGCTCCGCCGCGACCCGCGGGTGACGCGAGTCGGGAGGGTCCTGCGCAGGCTCAGCCTCGACGAGCTGCCGCAGCTCTGGAACCTGCTGCGCGGCGAGATGAGCCTGGTGGGAACACGTCCGGAGCAACTCGAGCTGGTCGAGCGTTACGGACCCGAGCACCGCTTCAGGCTCGAGGTGAAGCCGGGCCTGACCGGGCCGATGCAGGTGCTCGGACGCGGCGAGCTCACCTTCGAGGAACGGCTCGCGGTCGAGCTCGACTACGTCGAGAACCTCTCGATCGGCAGGGACCTCCGCATCCTCGCGCTCACCCCGGTTAGCGTCATTCGCGGCACCGGGGCATTCTGAGCCCGGCGGGCGCCGTGATGAGCACCTCGGCGACGGTGATCGTTCCCACGGTGAACCCGATGCTGGCGGCCGGTCTGCTCGACTCGCTCGGCCGGGCCGGCGGCAGCTTCGAGACGATCCTGGTGGACAACGGCACCGGCGCCGCGGAGCTGGAGCGGGCGGCCTCGCGCCTCGACGGCTGTGAATTGCTGCGGCTCGAATCGAATTTGGGTTACTCGCGCGCGGTCAACCTGGCAGCGCGGCGGGCACAGGGCGCGGCGCTGGTCCTGCTCAACGACGACAGCGTGGTCGATCCCGGCTACGTCGAGCGGATCACGGAGGCGCTCGATCCCGGTGAGGGAGTGGTGATGGCCGCCGGGGTGATGCGCGATGCCGTCGCGTCCCGGCCTGATCGACACCGCCGGGATCGTGCTCGATCGCGCCCTCCTCGCCTACGACTATCTCAACGGGGAGCCGTTGAAGGTGCTCGAGAGCCCCGGTGCCCGACCCACTCGGCCCCTCGGGAGCGGCGGCCGCGATCTGGAGAGAGGCGTTCATCGAGGCGGACGGATTCGACGAGGCCTACTGGATGTATCTCGAGGACGTCGATCTGGTCCTGCGCCTGCGCCAGGCGGGAGGGTCCTGCCGGCTCGCGCGGCCCGCGCGCGGGACGCACCGGCACTCCGCGACCCTGGGCGCAGGCTCGGCGGGCAAGGACTATCTGGCCGGCTATGGGCGCGGCTACCTACTTGCGCAAGTGGGGCGTGCTCACTGCGCGCCGACTGCCCGGGGTGCTGGCGAGGGAGATCGTCCTTTGCGGCGGACAGGCGCTCGTCGACCGCAACCTCGCCGGGCTGCGCGGCAGGCTGCGCGGCTTGCGCGAGAGCCGGAAGAGCGAGCCC
>CAVOGY010000001.1:0-164380 GCA_963695675.1 uncultured Solirubrobacterales bacterium | reverse complement strand
TGGGCCGGGCAGGACTCGAACCTGCGACCGACGGATTATGAGTCCGCTGCTCTGACCACCTGAGCTACCGGCCCCGCGGTCAGTGTATGCGCGTCATCCGCCGGGATAGATTCGTGCCATGGCGAGGCGGGAGCCAGACGAGGAGGAGCCCCAGACCTTCGCCTGGCCTCTGCTCGGGGCGCTCTACGGCTCGCTGGTCATCGTCGCGGTGATCGCGGTGCTCGAGTCGCACTTCGGGCGGAGCTTCGAGGACGAGATCGACGCGCCCGCGCGGACGCTTGTCGCGGCGCCCGTCGTAATGTTCGCCACTGTCGTGTTCGTGGCGAGCATGGTCGCGCTCATCCTGCCCGGCTACCGGCGCCCGTCGCTGCGGGTCGCGGAGATCGGCGGCTGGTTGATTCCCGCCTGGCTGATGATGGCGGCGATGGTGCTGGGCGCGATCGCCTTCGCTCTCCACCACGCCGACTGAGGTCAGCGGCTCAGCGCGTCTAGGGAGTCTCTGACCGAGGACGGCTCCCCCACACCCTCGGCCGCGGCCTGGGCGCCTTCAGTGAACGCGCTCGTCGCCGCCACTACTGCCGCGGCGCTCGCCGGCTTGATCCGCTCCGAGTCGGCGCAGCCGACCAAGAATTCTTCGATCAGCCGGGCGAGGTCGGCGAGTCGCTCCTGGCCGACCACCAGCGCCGCTCCCTTCAGTCCGTGTGCCTCGACTCGGAGCTCCTCAACGCGGGCCGAGTTTTTCTCGCCCGAGGCCGCGAGCTCTTCAATGCCGGTGATGATCGTCGGGCTGCGGCGCTCGGCCTCTGCGGCCAGCATGGTGAGGAGTTCTGTATCCCCCATCCGGTGTAGTTCTACCCGCTCAAGGGCCGCAGCGAGCCAGGAACCGGGATCAGGAGACCTTTTGAAGCGCAGCCTCGAGCTCCTGAACGCTGAACGGTCCCTGCAGCACTGTGCTGACCTTGCCGGTCCGGTCGATGGCGAACAGCCACGGCTCCGTGCTCAGGCCGTAGGCGGTCATCTGAGGCCGAGGGCCGTCGTTGATCTGGTTGTTGTTGTAGACCTCCTGATGGATGAAGGCGACACGGTCGCCGAACTCCTGCTTCACCTGCTCGGCGATGTCGGTGACGGGCCCGCAGACGCGGCTCTGACAGAGGGCGGGCGTCGCGAACAGCAAGACGACGGGCTTCTTGCCCAGCACGTCGGCGAGGTCGTCGCTGTGCATGTCGTCCGGCGGCACCCGGGTGTCGATCTGGGAGATGTTCGACACCTCGCCGACGGTCGGCGTGTGGACCACCGGGGCCTCCTGACCGACCTGCGGCGCCGGGTAGTCGCCGACGGGATGGGGGGTCGGGAGCAGGCTGTACTGGTAGGAGCCGCCGGTCTTGATCAGGGCACCGAAGGCCCACGGTCCTGGTTTGTCGAGTGGAATGTCGGTGACGTATGCGACCTGCGCAGCGGTCGGATCGTCGGCGGTGGTCTTGGCGCGGAAGGCGGGTTTGGTGGTGAGGTCCTCGATCCTCGCCGGGAACGGGCCGATCGCGCGGCCCTTGGCTCCCTTGCCGGGCGCTGCGTAGATGGCGACCTGCGCGTCGGTGATCTGGTCGCGTCCGGCCGTGAAGACGCCGAAGGGGAAGCGGTTCGTGCCGAGGTGGAACATGGCGGCGGCAGGTGAGACGACGGGGCCCTGCTGCCCCCTCGATGCCGAGAGCAGCACCTGCTCGAGGCTCTGGCCGTTCGCCGCGGGGAAGGCGGCAGCGGGCGGGGCCGGGCGGCTGCGACTGCCGGTCCCGTTGTCTGACCCACCGCACCCGGCGACCAGCGCAACGGCGATCAGGGTCGCCGCTGCGGCAGTGGTCTTCCTGGACACGGGCGGCATCGTAGACAGGGCACCGATAGGGTGGCGGTCGGGGTTAGCTAGCCCTAAAGGAGGAGACCTTGGCGGAGAAGGCGGCCCTGATCACTGGCGGTTCGAGCGGAATCGGGCTCGCGATCGCCCGCGCGCTCGGAGAGGACGGCTACCGCCTGACGGTCTCCTCACGGCGGCCGGAGAAGCTCGAGGCGGCGGCGGCGGATCTGCGCTCCGCGGGGCTCGAGGTCGCCGGTGTGCCGGCCAACATGGCCGACGAGGATGACCTCAAGGCGCTGGTCGAGGCGCACCGGGAGCGCCACGGGCGGTTGGACGTGCTGATCAACAACGCGGGCGTGGGGATCGGCGAGGCGATGGACGACCTGACGACTAAGTACGTCGACATGCAGCTCGGGGTGAACCTGCGTGCGCTGATCCTGACGACCAGGGAGTGCCTGCCCATGCTGCGGGAGGCGGGGAGCGAGCATGGCAAGGCGCTGATCGTGAACACCTCCTCGATCTCGGGAAAGGCTGGGCAGCCGTGGCTGTCGGTCTACTCAGCCACCAAGGCGGCGGTGATCGGGTTCTCGCAGGCGACCCAGGCAGAGGTGGTCGGCCAGGGGATTCAGGTGACGGCGCTGGCACCCGCCTTCGTCGACACCCCGATGACCGAGTTCGTCAAGGGGCAGGTGGCGGCGGAGGAGATGATCCGGCCGGAGGACATCGCGGAGAGCGTCCGATTCCTGCTGCGCACCTCCCGCAACTGCCTGGTGCCGGAGATCATGTTCCTGCGGCCGGGCGATACGGCGCAGAATCCGGGCGTCTAGCGCCGGCCAGATCCGGGGCCCTTTGCGTTTAGGAGGGCCAGATCCGGGCGCCGCGGCGGAACCCGATCCGGGCGCCGATCAACCACGCGAGCTGGCGGAGGAAGTCGAACCAGGCGTCCTCGATCCATTCGGTGCGCCCGCGCCTGCGAGCCCGGGCCGCGAGGACGATGCCGAGGCCGCGGAGGGTGAGGGTGATGTCGCGGATGCGGGGCGGAATGACCGGGTCGCCGCCCATGGCCTCGAACTTGGCGGCGACCAGGCCCGCGCCGTAGGACCAGCCAAGCTGCTGGCGGAAGAAGCCGAGCTGGGTCGCGCGGTTGCGGTGCCAGGCAGTAGCCCGCTCGGCGTAGGCGAGCCGGAGGCCGCTTAGCTCCTGGAAGCGGAGGCCGAGCTCGACGTCCTGGGCGCGGGTCATGTGGGGGTCGAAGGGGCCGATGCGCTCGAGCACGTCGCGGCGGTATGCGGCGTTGGCGGTGATCGGGTAGGCGGGGTTCGATGTGAAGGCGAAGCGCTGCCAGTTGCCGAGCATGCGGGCTGCCTGGCGCTCGGCGGGGGTCGTGGGGGGCGCGTGCTGAAGATCGCCGGCGACGCTGCCGACCTCGGGGTCGTCGAAGGGCCGGACGAGCTCGGTGAGCCATTGGGGCTCGACCAGGCAGTCGGCATCGACGAAGGCGAGGATCTCGCCGCGGCTTTCGGCGATGCCGCGGTTGCGGGCGTTGGAGACGCCGCGTCGTTCCTCTCGCAGGTAGCGGACGGGCCTTGCCTGGATCAGGGCCGCGGTACCGTCGCTCGAGCCGTTGTCGATGACCAGGATCTCGCGGCGGTCGGCCGGATAGTCGGTGTCGAGGACGGCGTCGAGGCAATCCGCGATGGTGGATTCGCCGTCGCGGACGGGGACGATCACGGAGGCAAATGGGAGCTGTTCGCTGGGCGCCCGGTTCACGGGCGCAACTTAGCCGGGCCTTAGGCGTCGGCGCGCTCCTGCGCCCACTGCTCGGTGGTGTCTTCGGAGGGCGAGTGCTCGGTGTACGTGGTGGTGAGGACGTCCTCGACGGAGACGTCGGAGCCCTCGCGCGCTTCGGCCTCGGCCAGGCGGCGGCGGGCGGCCTTGACCTCGCGTACCTCTTCGCTGAGGGGCCGGTCCGGGTGGGTCTCGGTGTCAAGCTCGATGCCGTCGCGGACGAGGGACATCTCGAGGTAGCCCTCGAGGGTGCGGACCTCGCGTCGCGATGCACGGCGGGGCTTGCGTTGGCTGGCACCGGTGAAGGCGTCCCAGGCGCGCGCGAAGGTGCCGAAGTTGGTGCGGCCGCCGTTGCGGTGTGCCGCGAGCATGGGACAGACGCCGCCGCGCTTGTCCACGTATGCGCCGACGATCACGCGGTTGGAGCGGATGCCGCGGAGCATCGCCGCCTTGGTTTGGGCGGGCAGCGCGTAGACGGCGTTGCGGAGGCGCTGGGCGTTGTTGCGGCGCTTGGCCATTGGTTCAAGGGATAGCGCGTACCGCGTAGGGTCAGCGCAATGGGCCGCCCAGATGGGAGTCTTCGATTGCTTGTCGCCGCGTTTGGCGATCCGGGGCATGCGTTTCCGGCGATCGCGCTCGCGCGGGAGCTGGGGCGGCGGGGTCATGAGGTGCTGGTCGAGAGCTGGGAGCGGTGGCGGGAGCCGGTCGAGGCGGAGGGGTTGGGGTTCACGGGGGCGCAGGAGTACACGGTGTATCCGCCGCCGGGGCCGGACACGCCCGATGGGCAGACGGCCGCGGCGGCCGCCCGGGCCTTGGCGAGGTTGATGGATGGGTTCGAGCCGGATCTGGTGGTGAGCGACATCCTGACCTTGGCGCCGACGCTTGCCGCGGAGGTGGCCGGGGTGCCGCACGCCACGTTGATCCCGCACGTCTATCCGGTGCAGCAGCCGGGGATGCCGATGTATTCCCTGGGGTTGCAGCCGCCGCGGACGGCGCTTGGGCGCCTCGGGTGGCGTGGCACGGGGCCGCTGCTGGCGATGGGGTTGCGGCGGGGCCGGGACGAGCTCAATGAGACGAGGGCGCGGTTGGGGCTGGGGCCGATCGAGCGGTTTCACGGGGGGATCAGTGAGCTGCTGGCGGTCGTGGGGACCTTTCCGCAGCTGGAGTACCCGCGGGGATGGCCGGGGCATGTGCGGGTGACGGGGCCGCTGTTCTTCGAGTTGCCGGGTGAGGAGGTGGCGATTCCGGAGGGGGATGGGCCGTTGGTGGTGGTCGCACCGAGTACGTCGCAGGATCCGGAGTGCGAGTTGCTGCGGGTGGCCCTCGACGCCCTGGCCGAGGAGCCGGTGCGGGTGCTGGCGACGGCCAATCGGCACCGGCCGGAGCGGCCGATCGAGGTGCCGGCGAACGCGACGCTGGTGGATTGGGTGCTCTATTCCCAGGTGATGCCCGCTGCCGATGTGGTGATCTGCCACGGGGGCCATGGGACGGTGGCGAGGGCGCTGGCCGCGGGGGCGCCGTTGCTGGTCTGCCCCACGGTGGGGGACATGGGAGAGAACGCGGCGCGGGTGGCGTGGTCAGGGGCCGGGCTGTCGGTGCCGCGGCGGCTGCTGTCGCGGCAGGGCATCAGGCTGGCCACGCGGCGGTTGCTCGGCCAGGAGCGGTTCCGGGCGCGGGCGGGTCAACTGGCGGAGTGGGCATCGGCCCATGACGGCGCGGCCGAAGCTGCAGACCTGATCGAACGGGCGGCCAAGGTCAACCCAGCCAGGATCTAGGGCCCCTTCTACAATGTCGGCTCGCTGTCTATTAGGCAGTAGACACGATCCCCGGTGAGGTAACAGCAGCCTGCTTGACTGTTAATCAAGTCGTGGCGGTGCGAATCCGCCCCGGGGAGCTCACTGGGACTTAGTTTCGAAGCGTGGTGTAGTCGGCTTCGACCTCGGCATGGCAGTTGGCGCAGAGCAGGACGCATTTAGCCGCCTCCGCACGAAGTTCCGCAAAAGATCGGGTCACCCCTTGGCGGCTGATCGCGAATTTCTTCTCCGCCGGCTCGAGATGGTGGAACTGCAGAGCGGCCGGACATTTGTCGTATCCGCAGATCACGCACGACCCGCCCGCCGAGGCCAGTAGTCGCCGCTTCGCGCGCCGCCTCCATTCGGAGACCCTTTCCATCCTGCAACGAGTGCATCGGTAGTAGCCCCGACCCTCCAGGATGAAAATTGCCTTTCCGTGGGTGGTGCACTCCATTTCCACATACCTCTCCCCGCGCTTCCCGCGCCCGTTTGGCCTCGGCACGACGCCCCGTGGCTGGCAACGGCCAATAGCCATATTTGGTCAGCCAATGACGAACGGTCGAATAGGAGCGATCGAGGCGGCGCGCTATCTCCTTCACACCGAGGCCCTCCTCGACCATTGGATCCAACACCTCGCGAGTGATGCCACCCTTCGCCGCGTACTTGTCCTTAAAGACCGCTCTCAGCCCGTGCTTCTTGACCCAATAGCCGACCGTTGTCAGGTGCTTCCCGGTGCGCTCGCCGATCTCCCGCAGCGTGAGCCCGTCCGCCAGGTAGCGCTCTAGCTCCTCTTTGGTCATTTGCAGGCAGTTTTCGGCGGCGGGCGGATGGATCGGGCCCGAACCTGTGACGAATCAGGCGCGGAATCGCAGCGCAGGCGAGCGAGAGTGTGCCGAGTGTGTGAAACCGGGCTAGGAGACGATGCCGGCGTGCGCGATGCGATCGGTCAGGGCCGCTCGCTCGCGGGAGAGGCGCGAGCTCACCTCGTAGTCACCCGCGCTCTGCGCGGCCGAGATCCCATCCTCCAGCCGCTGCTGCTCCAACAGGTCGAGATTGAGCTGCATGGCCGCCTCCGAGGTGGGCTCGCTCTCCGCCCGCATGACCAACTCGGTGATCAGGGAGGTGAGCGCCGCGTCCTCGCGCGGCAACCCGCCCATCGGATCGTCGAGATGCTCGCGCAGCCATCGCAGCGCCGGCTGCCCCGAGGGGGAAAGGTGCTCGTCGCTCAGCAGCTCGATGAACTTCCGGCCCACGGAGGGGTCCGCGATGCACATCGCCAACAGCGCCCTCTCCCGGGTCTCGCGCGGCGTCAGCGACGCCGCGACCGGTTGGGGCTGCGCCTTCGCGCTCCCGTTGCTCTTGCTCTCGGTCACCACCTCCGGCGCGGACCGAACCCGCGCCAGCACCAGGCTCGGATCCGTATCCAGCTGGTCGGCCACCTTCCGCACCAGCTCGTCGAAGCCGAGCGCCGTCTCCCCCATCGTCTTCAGAACCGGCCCCACCTCGTCCAGCACCCGCTCCCGCCCGGTCAGGCTGCTCAGCTCTCCACGCCCGAGCGCCGTCTCCACCCGGAAGCTCGCCAGGTCCACTGCCCCATCCACCAGCTGCATGAACCGGTCAACCGAACCTTCCTGGAGCATGTCCGCCGGGTCCTCCCCCTCCGGCATCGCCGCGACCCGCAGCTCCAGTCCCCTGCCCCCCGCGACCTTCTGGGCGCGGATCATCGCGTCCGCCCCGGCTCGATCCGCATCGAGCGCCAACACGACCAGGTCGGTCAACCCGGCCAGCATCGAGACCTGCTCCGGCGTAATCGCGGTCCCCATGATCGCGACCGCCTCTTCGACTCCCGCCTGGTGGAGCGCCAGCACGTCGGTGTAGCCCTCCACGACGATCGCCCGCCGCACCTTCGCGATCTGCCCCCGCGCCCGATCGATCCCGTAGAGCGTGTGACCCTTCCGGTAGAGCTCGCCCTCCGGAGAATTCAGGTACTTCGGCTTTGAATCCGCGCTCAGCGCCCGCGCCCCGAACCCGAGCACCCGCCCGCGCTGGTCGCGGATCGGGAAGGTGACCCGGTTCCGGAACCGGTCGTAGTGCCCGCCCTGCCGGCCCTTCTGGATCAGCCCCGCCGCGAGCAATTCCTCGACCACAAAGCCCGCCCGCTGGCTCCCGGTCAGCACCTGGTCCCACGGACTCGGCGCCATCCCCACCCCGAACCGCCGCAGCACGTCCTCCCCGAGCCCGCGCCCGGCCAGATACGCGCGTGCCCTCTCCGCCTTCGGCGACTCCCACAGATAGCGCTCGTAGAACTTCGCGGTCCTCTCGAGCAGCTCCCACAGCCGCGCCCGTCGACGCCGGGACTCCTCCTCGCGCGGGTCCTCCCTCTCCCTCTGGAGCTCGACGCCATACCGCTCCGACAGCGACTCCACGGCGGCAGCGAAGTCCAGCCCCTCCTTCTCCTCGACGAACCGAAACACGTCCCCACTCGCCTCGCAGCCGAAGCAGTAATAGAGCTTGTCCCGCGGATTGACCTTGAATGAGGGCGTCCGCTCCTCGTGGAACGGACATACGCCCCAGTGGTCCTGTCCCCGCTGCTGCAGGTCGGTATACGCCGAGACGATTTCGACGATGTCGGCCGCCTCCTTGACCCGATCGACGCTGTCCCGCGTGAACCTCGCCATCGCGCCAGCCTATTGACGGGCCGCCAGCGCCTCGTACGTCGACAGACAGAATCTGTCGGTCATTCCGGCCAGATAGTCGGTCACCCGCTGCACCGGATCTGCCTCCGGATCAGTGGCCGGCACCTCGTCGAGATGCCCCAGGTAGTGGTCAAACAGGGTTCGCACCGCCACCCGCGCCCTCTCCTGCTCCGCCCGCGCCTCCTGCCCCAGGTAGACCCGATCGAACATGAACTTCCGCAGACGCAGCATCGCCTCGCCGACCTCCTCGCTTTGCGCGATGTCACCGTCTGCCCTGGACCGCTCCACCATGTCCTGAACCAGCAGATCGACCCGACGCGCCCCGGTCTCACCGAGCAGCTCGATCTCCTCCGTCGGCAGGTCCCCCTCGGAGATGATTCCGGCCCGCACCGCGTCGTCTATGTCGTGGTTGATGTAGGCGACGCGATCCACGATCCGCACCACCCGCCCCTCGAGCGTCGCCGGCTTGCCCGGCCCGGTGTGATTGAGGATCCCGTCCCGCACCTGCTCAGTCAGGTTGAGCCCCCGGCCGTCGCCGGCCAGCTTGTCCACCACCCGCAGCGAGTGCTCGTTGTGACGGAAGCGCATCCCGTGCTCCCGGAGTGCCTCGTCCAGCACCTCCTCACCGATGTGGCCGAAGGGCGGGTGCCCGAGGTCGTGCCCAAACCCGATCGCCTCGGTCAGATCCTCGTTCAACCCGAGCGCCCGGGCGACGGTTCGTGAGATGAAGCAGGCCTCGAGCGTGTGGGTGAGGCGGGTCCGATAGTGGTCGCCCTCCGGCGCCACGAAAACCTGCGTCTTGTGCTTGAGCCGCCGAAACGCCTTCGAGTGCACGATGCGGTCCCGATCCCGCTGGAACGGCGTTCTCACCGGACTGTCCAGCTCCGGCTCGCGCCTGTGCGCCGGATACGACGGGGTTGCCAGATCCCAGAGGTACTCGGACTCCGAGGAACGGACCCGATCCTCGAGGGTCTCGGTGCGCGTGGTCATAGTCCGATGTTCGCACCCTGTCCGGCACCACCGCGGGGGAGCGGCCCCGAGAGTTTCGAATTAGGCTGCGATTCATGGCGGACACGGCACTGATCACCGGAGCATCCTCCGGAATCGGCGATCAGTTTGCCCGCCAGCTCGCCAGGCGCGGCTACGAGCTGATCCTGGTGGCCCGCCGAAAGGACCGGCTCGAGCAGCTCGCCGAGCAGGTCCCCACCACGGCCGATGTCATCGAGTGCGACCTCGCCTTCGAGGCGGAAGAGCTGGCCGGCAGGGTGGAGAAGCTCGGCGCCGACGTGGACCTGCTTGTCAACAACGCCGGCTTCGGACTCCGCGGCCGCTTCCTCGAGCTCGACGCGGTGCGGGAGGCCGAGATGGTGCGCGTCAACTGCGAGGCAGTGGTCAGGCTCACCCACGCCTTCGTCCCGGGAATGGTCGAGCGCGGCCGCGGCGGGGTGATCACCGTGGCGTCGACCGCGGGCATGCAGCCCCTTCCCTACGAGACCACCTACGCAGCCAGCAAGGCCTTCGCGATCTCGTTCATGGAGGCACTCTCGATGGAGCTGCGCGGCACCGGCGTGCGAGCGCTGGTCGTCAATCCCGGACCGGTGAAGACCGAGTGGCAGGCCGTCGCGGGGTACGACGAGAACACTCGGACCATTCCCGGCATGATCAGCGCGGAGCAGTGCGTGGCCGACGCGCTCAGGGCGTACGACCGCGGCAAGCGCTCGATGATCCCCGGCCGCCTCTTCCCCTGGGTCATGCGCGCAGCGATCTCCCCCAAGCCGATCAAGCTGCGCGTCACCGAGCGGATCTACCGCCCTGACTAGCGCCGATGGCCGGCGATCTCGTCTACTTCTGGATCCCGGTCCCGGACGCCGAGGCGGCGAAGCGCTTCTACGGCGAGCTCCTCGGCTGGGAGTTCGGTCCGGGTGACCATGCCGAGGGCACCCAGATCACCAACGTCACGCCGCACGGCGGCATCTCGGGAGCGGCGGACTCCGCCTCTCACCCGCAGGTCGTCTTCCAGGTCGACGACCTCGACGCGGCGATGGAGAAGGTCCGCGAGCTCGGCGGCGAGGTGGGCGAGCCTCAACCGGGAGGCGAGGGGCGCTCGGTCGAGTGCCGGGACGGCCAGGGGACGAGTTTCCACCTCTGGGCGGCTGCCTAGCTACGCCGCGGCGCGCAGCCGCACGTGCGCGTGGTGCTCGAGCGTCTCGGTGATCGCCCGGTCGGCCTGCGCCGCCACACCGCGCTCCGCGGCCGGCGCCTCCGACAGCGGACGCGCTAGGGCATCGACCATGAAGCGGTGCCCCTCCTCGCTGAGCGGGAAGCCACCCCCCTCACAGCTCGCGCAGACGACACCGCCCGCCGCGCCCGAAAAGGCGGCGAGGTGCTCCACCTCCCCGCAGCTCGCGCAGCTCGCCAGCTCGGGCGCGAAGCCGGCCGCCAGCGCCAGCTTGAGGCGGAAGGCGAGCGCCGCTCCGGTGGCGCTTGCCGCGGCTGAATCGGCGTTCAGCAACTCGAGGTACCGGCAGAGCAGGTTGTAGGCGGCCTCGTTCGGCTCACCCGAGTCGAGCAGCCGCAGCACGGCGTCGCACGCCCTGCCGGCCGCCCCCAGCGCCGGTCCGGACGAGCGCAGTCTGGGGTGACCCTCAACCGTGGAGGCTCCGGTGACGGTGAGCAGATCCCCCCGTCCCTCGTAGAGGACCAGGTTGAGCCGGAAGAACGGCTCGAGCCGGCCCCCGAACCGGGACTTCGGCCGGCGCGATCCCTTGGCGATAGCCCCGATCCGTCCCCGTGTCGCCGAGTAGAGATGCACGACGCGATCGGCCTCGCCGTAGCGGATGCTGCGCAGCACCACGGCCTCCGTCTTCAGACTTCCGGGCATGACCAACCTACGTTGCCGCAGCGCCCGGACGAGCTTTTGGTCACTTTGGGCCGCTATAGCGTGCACAAGGGACCAAAACCCCGCTCGGGACGCGTCGCCGACCCAGCCCTCCGGATAGCCCCCTAGGCCCCGACCTGGCGTACCGCGTCCCGAATCGCCGCGGCCGTGACAGTCGCCGCGGCCACGCCTAACTGCAGCGAGAGGTAGGGGCGCCCCTCGTCCGCTCCGCCCGAGGCCAGGCAGAAGGCCACGTCGCCATCGACCGGGGTGAAGGTGGGATCCACGGCCCGCGCGATTCCAGCGGTGGCCGCTCGGGCGACCATCCCACAGTCGCGCTTGGAGAGGGCAGCATCCGTGCAGACGCAGACCAGCGTGGTGTTGCCCTCGGGCGCTTTGAAGTCGGGGGCCCTCTCCATCGCTACGAGCGCATCGGCCCCACGCACCATCTCGCCGTCGTCATCCCTGGGACCGACGAGCACCGATCCGTCCTCGGCCAGCACGTCGCCGGCGGCGTTGACCGCGGCCACCGACGCGACTGTCTCCCCGGCGCCAGTCCTCACCGCGGCGTAGCCCAGGCCACCGGCGCCTCCCCGCTCCCGTCCCAGGACCTTGGCGACGGTGGCGCCGCAGCCCACGCCGACCGCGCCACGCTCCGGCACGCCGCCGCTCGCGTCCTCGCACGCCGCGTAGCCCTGCTCCGGGCCCGGGCGAACCTTTGGGTCTCCGTTGGCCAAGTCGTAGATGACCGCGGTCGGCACCAGGGGAACCCGCCCGGCGGGCGTCCAGTAGCCCATCTCGTGCTCCTCGAGCCAGCGAACGACCCCGTCGGCGGCGGCGAGGCCGAAGGCGCTGCCACCGGTGAGGAGGATCGCGCTGGCCTCGTCCGAGCGGGAGAGCGGGTTGAGGGTGTCCGTTTCGCGGGTGCCTGGCCCTCCGCCCTGCACCCAGACGCCGCCGCGGGTCCCCGGTGGGGGAATCACCACGGTGCAGCCGGTCAGTGCCTGGGGATCGGACCAGTGCCCCACCAGGAAGCCCTCCGGCAGGGGCACCGGCTCGCTCACCTGGCACCCGCCTTGCGCGGCGCAGCGCGCCTCGGCTTCCTCCGCGGCCGGCGGCGCAGCCGCTCCTGACAGTTCGGGCAGAAGTAGGTCGAGCGGCCGGTCACCACGATTCGCTGGATCACCGGCGGCGGCGAGGAGCGATGCTCGGAGAGCGGCCGCAGGCAGGGCTCGCCCTCGCGTGTATGGACCAGGAACTCGTCCTGCATCGAGCCCCTCTCGCCGCGCGCGTCGAGATAGTCGTCGATGCTGGCCCCGCCGTAGTCGAGGCCGGCCTCGAGCGCGGCAACGATCCCATCGACAAGCCGCTGGGCGTGCTCGAGTTTCATCGAGCCCGCCGGCGAGAGCGGATGGAGCCTGGCCCGCCAGAGGGCCTCGTCCGCGTAGATGTTCCCGATGCCGGCGATCCGCGATTGGGTGAGCAGAAACGACTTGAGCGGCGCCTTGCGCCCCGCGGCAAGCTCGAGCAGGCGTTCCGGGGTGAGCTCACTGGAGAGGGGCTCCACACCGAGCCGGGCGGCAAAGAAGTCATCGAGCTGATCCCCGGCGTCGAGGACGACCGCCTGCCCGAAGCGCCGCACGTCCGTGAAGATCAGGACCCTGCCGTCGTCGAGCTCGAAGCGGGCGCGGACGTAACTCGGCTCCGGCCCCGATTCGTAGCGCCGGCGACCGCCGAGCGGCTCGCTCTTCATCAGGTCTGCCGTCGCCCCTGCGTCAGGGTCGCGGAGCAGGAGGTTGCCGGTCATCCTCAGGTGCAGCGCGAGCGTCCTGCCCCCCTCGAGCCCGAGCAGCAGGTACTTGCCGCGCCTGGCGACCGCGGTCACCTCGCGGCCGCCCACCGCCCGCTCGAGGGCACGCGGCGGCTCCGGCCGGGTGAGCCGCTCGTCGAGCACCGTGGCGCTCTCGATCCGCTTCCCGACCAGCTCCGGCTCGAGCTGACGACGAACCGTCTCCACCTCGGGCAACTCGGGCATGGAGCGATGCTAGTGAGCCAGGTGCGCCCTTGGATGCGCCTTGAAGTAGGCCTCCTTGAGCTCCTCACCCGAAAGGTGGGTGTAGAGCTGCGTGGTCGAGAGGTCGGCATGTCCCAACATCTCCTGGACGGAGCGCAAGTCGCATCCGCCGGTGAGCAGATGGGTGGCGAAGGAATGGCGAAGGGTGTGAGGGCTCATCCGGTCGCCCAGCCCGGCCGACTCGGCATGGCGGAGCACGATCTTGTAGAGGCCCTGCCTGGTCAGCGGCCCGCCGCGGAAGTTGAGGAACAGCTTGCTCTCCCCGGGCGAGGGAACGAGCTTTGGCCTGCCCACGCGCAGATAGACCCTGACGGCCGCGACGGCCTTGCCGCCGACCGGCACGAGCCGCTCCTTCGATCCTTTGCCGCGCGCCCTGACCACTCCGTGCTCGAGATCCACGTCCTGGATCTCGAGCGAGATGGTCTCGGAGGCGCGCAGTCCCGACGCGTACATCAGCTCGAGCAGGGCGCGGTCGCGGAAGGTGGTCGGGCCGTCGCCGCGAGGTTGCACGAGCAACCTCTGCACCTCCGCGTAGCTCAGGACCTCGGGAAGCTTCCTGCCCCGCCTCGGAGTCTCCAGTTGCGCCGCCGGGTCGTCCTCGATCGCCTCCTCGCGGCGCAGGTGCCGGTAGAACGAGCGCAGGCAGGCCGCCTTGCGATGGACGGTGGCCGTCGAGCAGGGCGGGCGACCATTGCCGTCGCCCTGCGCCAGGTCCGCCAGGAAGTCGGATAGGTCGCTCGGCTCCGCGCTGGTCGCGTCGCGGCCGCGCTCGGCGAGAAAGCGCCCAAACTGGAGCAGGTCTGTGCGGTAGGCGGCGAGCGTGTTGCGGGAGAGCCCCCGCTCGAACTCGAGGTGAGCGAGAAAGTCGAGCACCAGCGCCTCGTAGCGCTCGGAGGGCTGGCCGTCCTTGGCCGTGCGTGGCGGCGCAATCGTGGCCATACGAGGTACTTCCGCGGCGACCCGCCGGTCCCTTCCTAGAGCAACTCCCTGAGCAGCAGCAGACCGATCAGCGACTTGGCGTCCTCGCAGCGGGCGATCGCCCGATCGATCTCGCCGAGGGGGAACTCGACGATCTCGATTCGCTCCTCCCGGGAGGGTCGGCTCGGGACGTCGTAGAGCTCCGTTGCCAGGAAGAGCCAGACCCTCTCGTTTGCGAACCCGGGACTCGTGTAGAAGCTCTTCAGCTCACGCCAATCGCCGGCCGACTTGCCAATCTCCTCGACGAGCTCGCGCTGGGCCGCCTCGAGCG
Organism: uncultured Solirubrobacterales bacterium; assembly: GCA_963695675.1. Classification (GTDB taxonomy): domain Bacteria; phylum Actinomycetota; class Thermoleophilia; order Solirubrobacterales; family 70-9; genus DASUPK01. The sequence continues at coordinate 150,056 of CAVOGY010000001.1, read as the reverse complement.
GGGTCTCGCCCTCGACGTCGAGCTTGCCCGCCGGCAGCTCGAGCAGGGCCGGCTCCTCGACAGCCTCACGCGGCTGTTCGACCAGGTACAGCACCCGGCCATCGTGGGGGATGATGCAGACCGCGCCGGGATGGACGACGACCTGCCGCGTTGCCCGGCTGCCGTCCGAGTACTGGAAGGTCTCCATCCGAACGGAGGCGATCGGTCCGCGATAGACGAGCTTGCTCCCCTCCTTCTTGAGGCGCTCGTCGCTCACCGGACTGCCTCGAGCTCGATCGCCGCTTCGCATACGCTCAGCATCTCAGCGATCGCCGCCTCTGTGACCCGCTCGTTGGGCGTGTGATTGGCCTCGGTGCCATTGGCGAGCAGGACGGCCTCGTAGCCCGCCGCGACGAGCGCGTTGGCGTCGCTGCCCCCACCGGTCGCGACGAGCCGTGGCTCGTGGCCGGCGGCTCGCAGCGCCTCGGAGGCGATCCTCACCGGCTCGGACTTGGGATCGAGCCGGTAGCCGCGGAACATCTCGCTCACCTTGGCGTCCACGTCGCAGCCCTGCTGGCTTGCTCCCCAGGTGCAGGCGTCGACCATCTTGCCGATCGTCGCCGCCGCCCGCTCGCCGTCCACGCTGCGCGCCTCACCAAGGATCCGGCAATGGCCGGGAACGACGTTGGACGCGGTCCCGCCCTCGATCATCCCGATGTTCGCGGTGGTCTCCTCGTCGAGCCGGCCCAGCTCCATCTCGGCGATCGCGGCGGCGGCCGCGGCGATCGCGCTGTGGCCCTCCTCGGGGTTGATCCCGGCGTGCGCCTCGTGCCCGGTGAAATCGGCGATCAGCCGTTTGTAGGTCGGTGCCGCGACGATCACCTCCCCGATCGGCGTCGCGTGGTCGAGCACGAAGCCGACCTCGGCACGAAGCGACGAGAGATCGAGCTCTTTCGCTCCGCGCAGTCCGTCCTCCTCGGCGACGGTGAAGACGAGCTCGAGCCCAACCCTCGGGGGATCGGCGACGTGGCGCGCGGCCAGCTCGATCAGGACCGTGACCGCGGCCTTGTTGTCGGCGCCGAGGATCGTCTCGCCGCGGCTGCGAAACATTCCGTTGTCGCGCGCGACCTCGATGGGACCGTCGTGGGGAACGGTGTCGAGGTGGGCGAAGAACGACAGCCAACCCTCGCCGCGCCCAGGGACCCGCGCGATCAGGTTGCCCGCCCCGGCGTGCGCCGGCGTCGCCGACGCATCCTCGGCCACATCCACCCCGAAGCCGCGCAGCTCGTCCAGAACAGCGTCGGCGACCTCGCGCTCCTCTCCGGTCGGACTCGCGATCTCGCAGAGCCGCACGAACCGCTCGAGCATGCGCTGGTCCTCTATCGCGCTCACCGCGGGCAGGCTATGCCAGTCGAAGCGGCAACCGCCACCCCGCTTTCGTGGAAGGATCGGACCGTGACGGCGCGAGAAGCGCTTCGGATCTGCCGGCAGCGCAGAGCACCTGCGTCGCACCATCCGGATCGCCCTGGTGGTCGGCACGATCCTGACGCTGATCAACCAGCTCGACGTGATCCTGCGCGGCGACGCGACCTCCATCACCTGGGTCAAGGCGGCGCTCAACTACTGCGTTCCGTTCGTGGTCTCGAACCTCGGGCTGCTGGCCGGCAAGCGCGCGGAGCTTGAAGGCGCGCCCCCCGAGGACCGGGCTTGACTGGAACGAGCAAGGGGAATAGCGTCACCTCGTAAGCGGAGAAGGAGGGGAAGCTATGGCTTGGAGAATCTCTGGGACCTATGTAGCCAACTGCTCCTGCAATCTGATCTGTCCCTGCCCGGTGGATGGCCCGCCGACCAGCCCGGACGGTCAGTGCCATGGGCATCTCGTCTGGCATATCGCCGACGGCAACCTCGACGACACCGACCTCTCGGGGGTCGACGTCGGCTTGGTGAACCTCTTCCCGAAGAACCTCAGCGCCGGCGGCTGGAAGCTCGGGATCGTCGTCGATGAGGGAGCATCAGACGAGCAGGCGAGCGCTCTCGAACGGATCTTCAAGGGCGACGAGGGTGGCCCGTTCGCCGACTTTGCCGGGCTCACCGACGAGTGGCTCGGTATGGAGAGGGCCCCGGTCAGCTTCTCGGACGGCGACAAGCCGTCAGGGTCGATCGGGAACAGCAGCTACACGTTCGAGCCCCTTCCAGGCCCGGAGGGCAGCGACGCCGACACCACCGTCCATAACGCCTACTTCGGCTTCGCTCCGGAGTTCCGCGTCGGCCGGGCGCCCGGGAAGATGAGCACCCTCGGAATCGAGTTCGACGCGATCTACGGAGAGACCGCTGACTTCCAGTTCGCCAGCGAGATGGCGGAGGGAACGCCACACGGGCGCGGCTAGCGGCAGGCAGGACCTGATCGGACAGGGCTGATGGAGTCAGCGACCCTCCGTCGAGTACCTCCGCTGTCGAGCGCGGTCCAGCTCGGGCTGATCTTCGGGCTCGTGCTGCTCGCCGCGGTCGCCTGGGCGATGACCGGCGACCGGATGGCCGGCATGGACGCGGGACCCGGCACGGACCTGGGGGGCCTCGGCTTCTGGGTCACGGCCTGGGTGGTGATGATGGCGGCGATGATGTTTCCCTCGATCGCGCCCATGGTCGTCATGCATGCGCGCATCGAGGAGGGAAAGCGCGGCCAGGGGAAGGCCGTCGAGTCCGGCACGACCGCGCTGTTCGTCGGCGGCTATCTGCTCACCTGGGCCGCGGCGGGCCTGATCGGCTACGCGATCATCGAAGGGGGTCGGGCGCTGGACCTCGGCTTTCTCTCCTGGGACAGCGGCGGACCATATGTCGCCGGCGGTGTGATCGTCGCGGCGGCGATCTATCAGCTCACCCCGCTCAAGGACGCCTGCCTGCGGCGCTGCCGCAGCCCGATGATGTTCCTGCTCACCGCCTGGCGTCCGGGTCGCAGCGGCGCGCTTCGCATGGGAATGGAGCATGGCGGATGGTGCGTGGGCTGCTGCTGGGGCCTGATGGCGGCGCTGTTCGCCCTCGGCGTGATGAGCATCGGCTGGATGGTCCTGATCGCCGCCCTGATCGCGACCGAGAAGCTCCTCCCGTGGAAGGCGGCCGCCAACCGGAGCGTCGCCCTGCTGCTCGTCGTCCTCGGCCTCGGAGTGGCCTTCGCCGCCGAAGACGTGCCTGGCCTCACGCTGCCGAACTCACCCGAGGCTCAGGCCGCGATGGATTCGATGGGCATGGGCTCGGGGTCGTCGGGCAGCGGATCTATGGGCGACGACACAATGAACGCCCCGGCGAGCGGCGGGATGGGTGACCAGGCGAAGGACGGGATGGGTGCCGACGCGAAGGACGGGATGGGTGACCAGGCGAAGGGCGGCAGCATGGGAGCGATGCCTGAGAAGTGAGCCGGCGCCCGAGCGGCTCGGCCACCGTCTAGGCCAACCCAGCCGCGCGCCGGGCGAGTTCGGCGGTCCGAGCTAGGAGCGGCGCACCCTCACGTCGCCCGAGCCGGCAGACTCCTCGGCCGCGGTCTCGGCCTCGGCGGCGGGTTCGGGTTCGGCCGGGCGCTCAGACGCCCGCCTGGCCGCCGCTCCCACGAAGTCCCGGAAGAGCGGCTCGGGCCGGGTCGGCCGCGAGTTGAACTCCGGGTGGAACTGCGAGGCGACGAAGAAGGGGTGGTCCGGCAACTCGATGATCTCGACGAGGCGATCGTCCGGCGAGGTGCCGCTCGCGACCAGGCCCTCATCCTCGAGACGCTTCCGAAGCATGTTGTTGACCTCATAGCGATGGCGGTGCCGCTTGTAGATCACCGGCTCCCCAAAGATCTCGCGCGCCCGGGTGCTGTCGTGGAGCTTCACCGGGTCGGCGCCCAGTCGCATGGTCCCACCGAGGTCCGAGACCTCCTTCTGCTCGGGGAGTAGATCGACCACGGGAAACGGCGTCTCGGGGTCGAACTCCGCGGAGTTGGCGCCGTCCATCCCGCAGGCGTGGCGGGCGAACTCGACCACCGCGATCTGCATGCCGAGACAGATGCCGAGGTACGGGATTCCCTTCTCGCGCGCGATCCGGGCAGCCTCGACCTTGCCCTCGATACCCCGCTCACCGAACCCGCCGGGGATCAGGATCCCGTCGACGCCCTCGAGCACCGATTCCTCGACGTCCTCGGCGGAGACGAGCACGGTCTCGACCTCCACCCCATGGGCCCAGCCGCCGTGGGTAAGGGCCTCGATCACCGACTTGTAAGCGTCCTCGAGCTGTACGTACTTACCGACCAGCGCGATCTTGATCGTGCGCTCGCGAGAGGCGTCGGCGCGCCTGATCAGCTCCTCCCACTCGCCGAGATCAGGCGCGGGAGCATCCATCCCGAAGTGATCGAGGATCTGGTCGTCCATGCCCTCCGCCCGCAGGACGAGGGGCACCTTGTAGACGTTGTCGACGTCGCGAGCCGAGATCACGGCGTCCTCCGGAAGGCTCGCGAAGAGGGCGATCTTGCGACGGATCTCGCGGTCGAGTCCCTGCTCGGAGCGGCAAAGAAGCGCGTGCGGCTGGATGCCGATCCGCCGTAGCTCATTGACCGAGTGCTGGGTCGGCTTGGTCTTCATCTCGCCTGCATGGCCCACGTAGGGGACGAGCGTCAGGTGGACGAACATGCAGCGCTTCGGACCGAGGTCCGTGTAGAGCTGGCGAATCGCCTCGAGGAAGGGCAGCGACTCGATGTCGCCGACGGTCCCGCCGATCTCTGTGATCACGAAATCGACGGCCTGGGACTCGGCGACGATCAGGATCCGGTTCTTGATCTCGTCGGTGATGTGCGGGATCACCTGGACGGTCGCCCCGAGGTAGTCCCCGCGGCGCTCGCGCCGGATCACCGAGTTGTAGACGCCGCCGGCAGTGAAGTTGGAGGCGCGAGAAGTGTTCTCGTCGGTGTAGCGCTCGTAGTGGCCGAGGTCGAGGTCGGTCTCGGCGCCGTCCTCGGTGACGAACACCTCGCCGTGCTGGAAGGGGCTCATCGTCCCCGGGTCCACGTTGATGTAGGGATCCAGCTTTTGCAACTGGACCCGGAAACCGCGGCTGACAAGCAGGCGGCCGAGCGAGGCGGAGGCGATTCCCTTACCGAGGGACGAGACGACACCGCCCGTCACGAACAGAAATCTGGTGTCGCCTGGCTTGGGTTGGGTCAACTGGCTCTGCCGAGCGAGTCTAGTCGCTCGAGTAGCGGAACCCGCTCGATGGCCGAGGAGATCGACCGAAACTCCCCATACACCGAGCGGCGGCTACGCCGCCGCTTCGAGATCCGGCGGCCTTGCGGCCCCTAGCAACTGCCTAGCGTGGCGATCCGCGGCCTCATCGCCGTCGCCGCCACCCAGCATCCGGACGATCTCGGCGACCAGCTCGTCCCCGTCGACGCGCTCCACCCTCGCCGTCGCCCGGCCGCCCTCGACGCCCTTCTCGATCCTGAAATGTGACTGCGCCATCGAGGCGACGTGTGGCAGGTGGGTGATGCAGAGAACCTGGCGCTCGCCGGCCAGGGCCCGCAGCCTCTCCCCCACCACCCTGGCGGTGTTGCCCCCGACCCCCGAGTCGATCTCGTCGAAGACGTAGGTCGCGGCTCCGCCCCGGGCGCCCTGCCCCGCCAGCGCGAGCATCAGCCGCGAGAGCTCGCCGCCGGAGGCTGCATCGCGCAGCGGGGACACCGGCATCCCCGGGTTGGTGGCGACCAGGAGCGTTACCCGCTCCTGGCCGAGAGGGCCGAAGCCGTCCGGATGGGGCTCGAGGGAGACCTCGAGCCTGGCCCCGCTCATCGCCAGCTGCTCGAGCTCGTCCGCGACCCGCTCCTCGAGCCGCCGGGCCGCTTTGGCGCGAACCTCACTGAGCTGGGCGGCGAGATCTGTCCGCGCCCTCAGGGCCTTTGCCAGCTCGGCCTCGAGCCGATCGGTCGCCTGGCCCGCGCCCTCGATCGCCTCGATCTCCTGGCGGCAATGGTCGGCGTGGGCCAGGACGGACTCGATCGATCCCCCGTGCTTGCGCTTCAGGCGGTCGACGGCCGCGAGTCGCTCCTCGACCTCCTCCAGCCGACCGGGCTCTGCCTCGATCCTCTCGGCGTAGCCGCGCAGCTCCGCGGCGAGCTCTTGGAGCTCCACCCGGAGGCCTGTTGCCGCCTCCGCCAGCCGGTCGAGCGCGACGTCCACCCCGCACTGTCCCGACAGAATCGCCTCTGCGGTCCCGATCGCGTCGGAGGCTCCGCCCGCACCATCCTCGCCGCTCAGGGAGGCGAGCGCCTCCATGGCCGCGCCACGCAGAGCCTCGGCGTGGCGAAGCCGCTCTCGCTCGGGCCGCAGCTCGGCCTCCTCGACCGGATCGGGGTTCGCGGCCTCGATTTCCTCCAGCTCGAAGCGGAGGAGGTCCAGGTCGCGCTCCCGCGCCCCTTCCCGCTCCCGGATGCGCTCGAGCTCTCGTTCCAGACGGATGACCTCGGCATGGGTCTCACGGTATTCGCGCCGCCGCTGCAGCTGACGATCGCCCACAAACCCGTCGAGGGTCTCGAGCTGCGCCCCGGACAGGGTCAGCTTGCGGTGCTCGTGCTGTCCGTAGAAAGCGAGCAGGCGCGTGCCGAGCGCCTGCAGGTCAGAGGCCGAGGCGGATCGCCCCCCCAGGAAGGCGCTCGTCCTGCCGGTGGCGGAGACCCGCCGCCCGACGACCAGCTCGGTGCTCCCCTCCGGAAGGCGCTCGGCGATCTCGGCCAGCTCGTGATCGTCGAGCAGGCCATCGGAGAGCTCGAAGACGCCCTCGACATAGGCCTCGCTCGCGCCGGGGCGCACGATGCCGGACCGAGCCTTGCCGCCGAGCAGAAGATCGAAGGAGTGCGCGAGGATGGTCTTGCCGGCGCCGGTCTCGCCAGTGATCGCATTGAGGCCACGGCCGAGCCGCAGCTCGGCGCGCTCGATCAGCAGCAGGTTCTCGATCCGGAGCTCGAGGAGCACGGGTCCCCGTTCTAACGGGGGACCCCGACGGATTAGTCCCTACGCCGCGACCGGCTCCTGCGCCTCGTCGGGCGCTCCCGCTTCTTCGGGCGCCCCATGCGGGACGAAGTCGCTCTGGCGCACCAGGGCGAGGACGCAAGTGCGCCGCTGAACAGGATCAGCGCCCCGATCAGAAGGATGTCGTTGAACGCGTCGGTGAACGCGACGCCCGCCGCATGGACGGCCTGGTCGTGGAGCTGGGGCGGTGCCTGGCTCGCCGCCTGGGTGCCGCTCGCGGCGACCCCGTCGGCGAACCCGCTCGGCGCCTGGGGCAGCAGCTTGGCGAGCTCGTCGGAGATCTTGCTCTGGAACACCGCACCGAGGGCGGCGATCCCGGTCGCAACGCCGGCGATCCGCATCGTGTTGTTGATCCCTGAGGCCATGCCCGACCTGCGCAGCGGGCACGACCCCGAGTGCGGTCGAGGCGATCGACGGGTTGGAGAGCCCGATGCCGATGCCGCGACGATGAAGCCGGCGAGCAGCGTCGTCCACTCCGAGTCGGGCTTGGCGCCGCGCATCAGGAGCAATCCCGACACCGACCAGCGCCAGCCCGATCGTGAGGGGCACCCGAGCCGGGACCTTCGCGACCAGGTTGCGGGTGGCGAGCGGCACGATGAACGCGAACAGGGTCAACGGCAGGAAGCGCACGCCGGCCTCGAGCGGCGTCATCCCGATCACGCTCTGCATGTAGATCGTGATGTACAGGAACATCGCGAACATCCCGGCGCCGATCGCGAAGGTGCCGTAGGAGACGCCCGAGAACGCGGGCTTGCGGAACAGGCTGAGGTCGAACATCGCCTGCTCCTGGCGCCACTCGAAGAGCACGAACGCCGCGAGCAGGACCACCGAGGCGGTCAGTGAGCCGACGATCAGCGCGCTGCCCCAGCCCTCGGCGTTGCCGCGCAGCAGGCCGAAGATCAGCGCGAAGAGCCCGAGCGAGAAGGTGATCAGACCGGCCCAGTCGAGGCGCTTGGCCTCGGGATCACGCGACTCGCCTGCCTGGGTCTCGGCGAGAATCGCGGTGCCGATCCCGATCGGGACGTTGACGAAGAAGATCCACTCCCAGCCGAACCCGTCGGTGAGCGCCCCGCCGACCAGCGGCCCGACCGCGACCGCGCCGCCGATCGTCGCGCCCCAGGCGGCGATCGCGGTGCCGCGCTCGGGGCCCTGGAACTCCTGGGCGATCAGCGCCAGCGAGGTGGCGAACATCGCCGCGCCACCGACGCCCTGCAGGCCCCGCGCGAGATGCAGGAAGGTCGCGTTGGTCGCCAGCCCGCAGAGCAGCGACGCGAGGGTGAAGAGCCCGACGCCGATCACGAACAGCCGCCGGCGCCCGTAGCGGTCGGCGAGCGTGCCCATGGTCAGCGTGAAGGCCGCGAGCGTCAGCGTGTAGGCGTCGACCACCCATTGCAGCCCGGTGAGGTCGGTGTCGAGCTCCTTCTGGATGTCGGGCAGCGCGACGTTGACGACCGTGATGTCGAGCAGCAACATGAACGTCGCCAGGCAGACCGCGAGCAGGCTCCACCACTTCCGGGCCACTGCCTACTCAGTCTGGCAAATCGGCTACGCCAGCTTCCCGAACTTCTCTCGAATGCGGTGGTAGAAGTTCGCGCCCGGCAGCTGGGCGAGCTTTCCGACCGATTCCTCGAAGCGGATCTGGAGCTCCGCCCCAGGTTCCAGCTCGCCGGCGGCCTCCCCGTCGAGCGAGATCTCGACCGGCTCGCGCCCAGCCGCGTTGCGGACGTGCAGTGCGTCGTCCGGGGCGACCACGAGCGCGCGGGCGGCCAGCGTATGCGGAGCGATAAAGCTGACCACGTACCCCTTCACCCCCCATGCCAGGATCGGTCCCGCGTTGGCGAGGTTGTAGCCCGTGGATCCCGCCGGGGTCGCGGCCACCAACCCGTCGCAGCGGACGTTGCCTACCTCCTCCTCCCCTATCGCGTACGAGAGCACCGCCACCCGGCCATGCGGGCGCCGGACGAAGCTGACGTCGTTGAGCGCCACAGGGTGCTCGACCGGCAGGTCGACCTTGAGCGCCGGGAGGTCCAGCACCACGAAATCGCCCTTGAGCGCGCGCTCGAGGCCCTCCCGGAATTGAGCGCGTTCCACCGTCGCCAGGAAGCCGATCGTCCCGAAGTTGATGCCGAAGACCGGCACGTCGGTGTCCGCAAAATGGCGGAGCGAGTAGAGGATGCTGCCGTCACCGCCCAGAACGATGCAGACGTCCGGCCGCTCGCCGTCGGCAACGCGCTCGATGCCCGCGGCGGCCTCACCGTGCTTCTCGTGCTCGTCGGGGGTGGAGATCAGCTCCACGCCCGCGGCCCTCGCCGCCTTCGCGGTTGCGGCCACCGCTTCGGCGACCGCGTCGGAGCCGTCCGCGGGGTGCGTGTGCGTGATCAGCATCGCGCGGGTCATGCCTCGACCTCCTGCAGAGCGGTGTCGAGATCGACCGCCTCCCCGCTCCGCGCAGCCCAGACGAAGGTCTCACGGTTTCCCTTCGGGCCGGGCAGGCCGGAGGATCCCAGGCCGCGGACCACCAGGCCCTCCGCCTGCGCCGCCTCCGCCACCCGCCGGATCGCGTCGCGGCGATCGGCGGCGTCGCGCACTACCCCTCCCTTCCCCACCTTCTCCTTGCCCAGCTCGAACTGCGGCTTCACCAGCCCGAGCAGGTCGAACTCGGCCCCGGCGGTGGCAACTATCGAGGGCATCAGCATCGCCAGCGAGATGAAGGAGACGTCCACGGTGATCAGCTCGGGCCGAAAGGGCAGCGAGGAATCTCCCAGATAGCGGGCGTTCAGCCGCTCCATCACAAGTACGCGGGAATCCTGGCGCAGGCGCCAGTCGAGCTGCCCGTAACCCACGTCGACCGCGATCACCATTCGCGCTCCACGCTGCAGGAGGCAGTCGGTGAAGCCGCCGGTCGATGCGCCGACGTCGAGGGCGAGGCGTCCTTCGACTGGGATGTCGAACTCGGAGAAAGCGTTCTCGAGCTTGATCCCGCCTCGCGAGACGAACTCCTGCGCCTCGTCGACGACCAGCTCAGCGTCCTCCGGGACCAGCTCACTCGGCTTCTCGACGGTGGATCCGTCCTTCCCCAGGCGCACCCGGCCGGCGCGGACGCTGGCCGCGGCGGCCGTACGCGAGGCAGCGAGTCCGCGCTCGGCGAGCAGGCTGTCGGCGCGGCGGCGGGTCATTCGGCGAACCGTACAAGCGGCGCTGCGCGCGAGCGGGAGTCCGGTGCCACGGCACTGTGATCGCCCTCACACACCAATCGCACATACGTTCGTACCCTGGTTTTCGCGATGACTTTGTTCAGAGCCGTACCGCTCAACGTCCACGCCGCCGCTGAGGTGGCGGCCGCCCCGCTGCTCATCGTGGCCCCCTTCGCCTTGGGCTTCGGTTATCTGCTGGGCGCCGTCAGCATCGCGCTCGGCGTCCTGCTGATCGGCCTCGCGACCTCGGTTTTCGGCGACTCCACTCGGGGGACCCTGCCGCTGAGCGCCCACGCGGGACTCGACTACACACTGGCCGGGGCGACCATCGCGGCCGGGATCGTGGCGGGGATTGCGGGCGACCCCATCGCAACAGTCTTTTTGGTCGGGTTCGGCTTCGCGCACATGGCGCTGACCGCGTCCACGCGGTTCAGTCGTCCACTCGGGGCCTGATACCGACTACCTCCCACAGACAACAAACACATATCTCTCCTCCCTGTAGTACCCCGCTCATCACCCGTCTCGCTATCATCATTACCAAGGCGCAGCCAGCGAGCCTCGGCTACGCACTGCCGCCTTGATCATCATCGAGGCGGCGTCCTCCTAATCGCCACCGGCTCGCCGTGATGGCCGGCCGCTCGCGTCTCGAGCAAGAGGCCTGCTCCTCGCGCCGCCGCCGGCGCCCTGTTCGGCATCTCCGACATCGCGCTCAAGTTCCTCACCCACGCCGTTGGGCGGGCGCTCGAGCTGCTAGCCCGTGGACGTTCGCGGCGTGGCCGCCTCGGTGATCGCGTTCTATGCCTCGGCCCGCGGCCTGCAGATCGGCCCGGCGTCGAGGTATCGCGCTACCTCGGTGGCGGCCAACCTCGTCGCGATCGTCGGCGGCGTCCTGGTCTTCCGCGATTCGATCGAACCGGGCGGTGGAGATCGCGGACGGATGATCGCGTCGCCATCGCAGGAACGGCCCTCTTCGGAGGGCCGTTCCTCTTCCTCGGTCCCGCACACCCATTCGGGGCGTGCCCTAGCGGACGATGGTCTCGCGCGTACCTAGGGCGGCGAGGACGCGCTCGGCGACAGCCTCGCCGGTGAAGCCGACCTCCTCGCGCAGCAGCGCCGGCTTGCCGTGGGTGACATACCGATCGGGCAGCCCGACCCGCAGAACCCGAGCCCGCTCGGAGCCGTCGGCGAATGCGTCCTCGACGTGCTCGAGCACGCCGGATCCGAACCCGCCCGGGAGGACGTTCTCCTCGATCGTGACCAGCAGGTCGTGCTGGGCGGCCAGCCTCTCGATCAGCTCACCGTCGAGCGGCTTGGCGAAACGGCCGTCGGCGACCGTCGGCTCGAGGCCCTTGTCGCGGAGGATCTCCGCCGCACGCAGCCCGACCTGCACGCCGTAGCCGTAGCCGAGCAGCGCGATCCGCTCACCCGGCAGCAGGTACTCGCCCTTGCCGAGCTCGATCTCGTTCGGCGCATCCGGCATCGGCGCTCCCTCCGCGGCGCCGCGCGGATAGCGGAAGGCGATCGGCCCGTCGTCGTAGGCGAGCGCCGTGTGCAGCATGTGGACGAGCATCGCCTCGTCACGGGGCGCCATCACCACCACGTTCGGCAGCTGGCGGAAGTAGGAGACGTCGAAGGCCCCGTGGTGGGTTGGGCCGTCGTCGCCGACCAGGCCCGCGCGGTCCATGGCGAAGACGACGTTCAGCTTCTGCAGGCAGACGTCGTGGACGAGCTGGTCGAAGGCCCGCTGCAGGAAGGTCGAGTAGATCGCGCAGACCGGCTTCGCGCCCTGGATCGCGAGGCCCGCGGCGAAGAGCACCGCGTCCTGCTCGGCGATCCCGACGTCGTGGTACTGCTCCGGCAGGGCTTCGCAGAGCTTGTTGAGGCCGGTTCCCCCCGCCATCGCGGCGGTGATGCCGATCACCCGCGGATCGCGCCTGGCCTCCGCTACCAGCGCGTCCGCGAACACCGCCGTGTACTGCGGCGGCGCCTTGGGTGGAGGCTTCTCGAGCTTCTCGATCTTCTCCGGGGAATCAGATTCGCTCACCGGGATCGGCTTGGGTTCGGGCTTCTTCGGCGCGGGCATCCGGTCCACGATGGAGCCCGGCTTGGCGGCGTGCCACTTCTCCATTCCCTCGAGGCCGCCCTCCTCGGCGGGCTCGAAGCCCTTGCCCTTGACGGTGTGGATGTGGACCACGACCGGCCGGTCGGCTTCGAGCGCCTTACTCAGGGCGGCCCGAAGCGCGGCGACATCGTGACCGTCGATCACGCCCATGTAGGCGAGATCGAGCTCTTCGAAGAAGAGGCCGGGGGCCCAGTAGGCCTTGATCGCAGCCTTCACCTCCGGTCCGAGGCGCTCGATCCGCCGGCCGAGACCGAGGGGCAGCTGGGTGAGTCGCTCCTCCGTGGTGGAGCGCGCCTGATAGAGGCGGGGGTTGAGCCTGACGCGCTGGAAGTAGCGCGAGATGGCGCCGACGTTGGGGGAGATCGACATGCCGTTGTCGTTGAGGACGATCACCATCGGCGTCTGCAGCCCTCCCGCGTGATGGAGCGCCTCGTAGGCGACGCCGCCGGTGAGCGCCCCGTCGCCGACCACCGCGACCACCTCGCCGTCCTCGCCGATCCCCTTGCGCATCGCCTCCTTCAGGCCGACCGCGTAGCCGATCGCCGTGGAGGCGTGGCCGGCGCCCATGATGTCGTGCTCGGACTCGAACACCGAGCAGAACGGGGCCAGGCCCTTGTACTGGCGGATCGTGTCGAGCCGGTCACGCCGGCCGGTGAGAACCTTGTGCGGGTAGGCCTGGTGGCCGACGTCCCAGAGGATCTTGTCCTTCGGGGAGTCGAGCAGGCTGTGGAGGGCGACCGCGAGCTCGCAGGTCCCGAGGTTGGCGCCGAAGTGTCCCCCGATCTCCCCGATCACGTCGATGATCAGCTCGCGCACCTCCTGCGCAACCCGTTGCAGCTGCTCGTCCGAGAGACCGGCCAGGTCGGCCGGGGAGTCGATCGAGTCGATCAGCTTCGGGGCGGCTGACTTCGGGTCCTGTGGGTCCTCGGTCATCAGGTGTGTCGGGTGTGGATGAAGTCGGCTACTCGGATCAGGTCGTCTGTGCGGATCGCTGTCCCCTCGAGCGCCGCGCGGGCCTTCCGATGTGACTCGGAGGCTAGCTCGCGCGCTCTCTCGAGTCCATAAGCGCTCACATAGGTCAGCTTTCCACGCCTCTCGTCGCTGCCGCTCGGCTTGCCGAGCTCCTCGTCCGAGCCCGTCACGTCGAGGATGTCGTCGACGATCTGGAAGAGCACTCCGAGCTCATCGGCGAATCGGCGGTACGGAATTGTCTCATCTTCAGGCACCTCCCCCAGCCTCAAGACGACCCCCACGCTGGCCGCGACCAACCGGCCGGTCTTGAGCGAATGCATCTCCCGTAGGCGAGTCGCATTGAGGTTTGCCGCCGCCTCCCAGTCCCCCCTGGCCGCAGCATCGAACTCGGTGACGTCGATGTACTGACCGCCGACCATTCCCCCCACCCCGGCCGCCGTGATCAGCTCCCTGAGCGCTGCCAGCACCGCGGCCGGGTCGCCCTCCTGTCGCTCGGTGAACAAGCGAATCGCCTCCGCGAAGAGAGCATCGCCGGCGAGGATCGCGACGTTCTCGCCGAACTTGACGTGGGAGGTCGGCATTCCGCGTCGCAGCTCGTCGTCGTCCATCGCGGGCAGGTCGTCGTGGATCAGCGAGTAGGTGTGGATCAGCTCGATCGCGGCGGCCGCCGGCAGCACCCGCTCCGGCTCGAGCCCGATCGAGCGCGCCGTGGCGAGGGCTAGGACCGGGCGGATCCTCTTCCCCCCGGCGAGCAGCGAGTAGCGCATCGCCTCCTCGAGGCCCTGGGTTGGCGGGATCTGCGAAAAGCGCAGCTGCTCCAGGTAATCCTCGACCAGCTTTCGCAGGTCGTCCGGATATTCGCTCATCGCCTGCTTCAGGGCGACGACGTATCCGTCGCGGTCCTCAGGGCGGCTTCCACGGCCCGCCCTGCCTCAGCGGCGGACTGGGAGGCCTCTCGCACCAACTCGGCGGCGCGCTCCTCGTCCGGCCCCGCCTCGAGCTCGGCCGCTATCCGTTCCAGCCGCGCCGTTATCGCTTCCAGATCTGCCGCCCGGTCCTGCATCGGCGTCACGGTAGTTGATCGGACGCGCCCGCTGATCGCCCGCATCGGGCATTCTGCGCAACGGCCAGCGGAGAACTATGGATCTTCCTCAGATCGAGAGCAGCTCGGGCACGTCCGCGATCGAGTCCACCGTCGCCGTTGGCTCGATCCCGCTCTCGCGGACCAGATCCTCCCTGTACTTGCCCGTGCGGACCAGGATCCCGGCGAGGCCGGCATCCATCGCTCCGCCGACGTCCGCCTCGACATCGTCGCCGACCATCGCGGCGCGGTCGGCGCTCACCCCGAGCTCGCCGAGGGCGAGCTCGAAGAAGGCGGGTGAGGGCTTGCCGACCACCTCGGCCTCGCGGCTCGTGGCGTACTCCAGCGCGGAGACGAACGGGCCAGCGTCCAGGGAAAGCCCCTCAGAGGTCTCCCAGTAGCGGTTTTTCTGCAGCGCGATCAGGTCGGCCCCATCCATCAGGCGGCGAAAGGCCCGGTTGAGGACGTCGTAGTCCCAGCGGTCCCCCAGGTCACCGACGACCACCGCGTCGACCGAGTCGCCCTTCTCTTCGAGGCCCTCAAGGTCCTCGCGAAGGTCGTCGAGCACGACCAGCGATACGGACTCGTATCCGGCCTCTGCGCAGCGCCTCGCGGCCAGGGCTGCGGGGGTCAGCAGCTCGGACTGATCGGCCTCGAGCCCGAGCCCCTCGAGCCGCTCGAGGATCGAGCGCCTTGGGCGCATGGTCGTGTTGGTGACCAGCCGGATCGGGATCCCCCGGTCGCGGAGCCGCCTCAACGCCTCCGCGGCGCCCGGAACCGCCTCGTCCTGCACGTAGACCACGCCGCTGAGGTCGAGGAGAAGGCCCTCGATTCCCTCCAGCGCGGCGGCCATCAGTCGACGGCGCCTCTCTCCTCGAGGGCCGCGCCGAGGACCCCGTTGACGAAGCCAGGGGCGTCGGCGCCGCAGTACTGCTTGGCAAGCTCCACGGCCTCGTCGATGGCGACCTCCACCGGGACGTCGTCACGGTGGAGTGCCTCGTAGAGGGCCGTCCGCATGATGCTGCGCTCGAGCGGAGCGATTCGCTCGAGCGACCAACCCGTCGAATGCCTCGAGATCAGGTCGTCCAGTTCGTCGCGGTTGGCGGCCACCCCCTCTGCGAGCTCGCGGGTGAACGGCTTGGCACCCTCGAGCAGTTCACCGAGGGGCCTGCCGGTGATCTCGTGCTGGTAGAGGGCGAAGACTGCATCCCGTCGCTGGTCCGATCGCTTCATCGGACGAGTACATCAGGCGGGGGCGCTACCTGCAGGGCCCGCCGATCCGATGGGACGGACGCCGCGCCCCCTAAGCCCGGGAGACGTACTCGCCACTGCGCGTGTCGACCCGCACGCGCTCGCCCTCCTCGATGAAGAGCGGCACCTGCACCACCACGCCGGTCTCGAGCGTCGCCGGCTTGGAGCCCCCGCCGGAGGCGGTGTCTCCCTTCAGACCCGGATCCGTCTGGGTCACGGCCAGGTCCACGGCGCTCGGTGGCTGAGCCCCGGCAGGGCGCTCGTCGACGAAGAGCAGGTCGACGTCGGAGTTGGGCGGAACCCAGCGCAGCGCGCCTCCGACCACCGACTTCGGGATCTCGGTCTGCTCGTAGCTCGAGTTATCCATGAAGACGGCGGAGTCGCCGGAGTCGTAGAGGAACTGCATCTTGCGGGTCTCCGTCCGGACCGGGCGGAACTTCTCGCCGGCCTTGAAGGTCTTGTCGATCACCGCGCCGTCGTCGACCCGCTTGAGCTTGGAGCGCACGAAGGCCCCTCCCTTGCCGGGCTTCACGTGCTGGAACTCGACGATGCGGAAGACAGTCCCGTCGACGTCGATGTGCGTGCCGTTCTTGAATTGGTTGGTCGAGATCACGGTCGAAAAGGCTAGCCGCCGCGCCATCGGAGTAGCCGCTGGCGTTCACTGCGGATCGCGCCACATGCAGGCGACCGTCGACTCGCCCCCAGGCAGCGCGAACTCTCCAACCTGGACGAAGCCAAGCCGCTCGTAGCGGTAATCGTTGGCTCGATTGCTCGACTCGAGGTAGGCCGGGAATCCCAGCTCATCGATGCGCGAGAGGTTCGCGGCCAGCAGCCCCATGCCCTTGCCTTGCCCGCGGTGGTCTGGATGGGTTCCAAGCAGACTCAGGTAATAGTGCGGCTCCCCTGTCGGATGGTTGGAATCGAAGCGATCGCGCAAGGTGAGCACGTTCTCAGCATGGGCGCCGAGCAGTTCGCGGAGTAGAGGCCGGACCCTCGCTTCGTCTTCGGGACTAAGTTCAGGCTTGCCTGGTGGAATCCAAAGTGAGGCAGCGCCACCGTCTTCAGTCGCCCATACCCATCCGTAGGGCAGCGCGCTGTGAACGTAGAGGCTCCACCAGGTTCGGTGCTGCTCGATGCGCCTCTCGGGATCTGGAAAAGCCCAGCTCCACGTGGGGTCGTCGTAGAAGGCGAGGGTGAACAACTCAGTCACCTCGTCCGCCCTCGCGGCGGTTACTCGTCTGACCGCCGGCGCAGCATCGGCCGGCAACTCGCTCGCTGCTGACATGGGCCCCCCATTTGCCCTTTTCACCGAGTCGCCCGCTGCACGTTAGCGAGATGCTGCGCCGTGGCGCGGCGGGCAGTCGTAGCGCTGAGGGCTAGCGTTAGTGCAGCCTCTCCGGCCCTCAATGATGCGCATTGCGCTTGCCCGCGACCAGCTCCAGGGCGTGCGGGAGAGCCGCCGCGATCGCGTCACCCGCCTCCCCGATGCTCTTCGGGCTGCCCGGGAAGTTGACGATCAGGGTGGTGCCTCGGATGCCGGCGACAGCGCGCGAGAGCATCCAATGGCGGGTGTGCGGGCGCGACGCCGCCCGCATCGCCTCGGGGATCCCCGGCGCCTCCCGATCGATCACCGCCCGGGTCGCCTCCGGCGTCAGGTCATTGGGGCTGAATCCCGTGCCGCCGGTGGTGAGCACCAGATCGCAGCCTTCCGCGTCCGCCCAATGAACCAGGCGCTGGGAGATCAGATCCAGGTCGTCGGGAACCACCTCACGGCCGGCGAGCTCCGCCCCGAGCGAGGCGGCGAACTCGGTGAGCGCGTCACCGCCCTCGTCGTCCCCCTCGGCCGCGGCCCGCGACGTCGAGATCGTGATCACGGCTGCGAGCACGGGCTCAGCGCTCGGCGGAGCCATCGTCGCCGGGCCGTGCGTCGCTGCGCCAAGTGCCGCTACGTCCGCCCGACTTCTCGAGCAGTGCTATGTGCTCCACGGTGACCCCCCGCTCCAGGCCCTTGACCATGTCGTAGACGGTGAGCGCGGCGACCGCGCAGGCGGTCATCGCCTCCATCTCGACCCCGGTGCGACCGACCGTCCGCACCTCGGAGGTCAGCACGACCAGCCCGTCGTCGGCCTCGACCCGCGCATCGACACCGACGAAGGTGAGCGACAGCGGGTGGGCGAGAGGGATCAGCTCTCCGGTGCGCTTGGCCGCCTGGATTCCGGCCAGTCGCGCGGTTCCCACCACGTCACCCTTGCGGGAGTCTCCCCGCCCCACCGCCTCCGCGGTCTCGGGCGACATCCGCACCACCGCCTCTGCCCGGGCGTATCGCTCGGTCGGCTGCTTCGCGCCGATGTCGACCATCCGGGCCGCGCCCTCATCGTCGAGGTGGGGAAGCTCGCTCACGGGGCCGCACCGCGCCCGGAGACCCGGGTGGGCGGTGCGGCGCCCTCCACCCAGCGGCCCGTCTCGCCCTCCGCGGTGGCCTCGATCTCGCGCTTCCAGATCGGCGCCTCCGTCTTGATCCTGTCGATCGCCTCGCGGGCGCCCGCGAACGCCTCTTCGCGGTGGGCGGCCGAGACCGAGAGGATCACGCTGGACTGCCCGAGCGGAACGGGTCCGATCCGGTGCTCGGCCGCTGCCGCCGCCAGCCCGTGGCGCTCGATGCACTCGCGGAGGATCTCCTCGATCTTGCGCTCCGCCATCTCCGCGTACGCCTCGTAGTCGAGCCTGGTCACCTCCCTGGTCGTCCCCTGGAAGGTGACGATGGCGCCCGCCTCGGGACGGGAGACCAGACCCGATAGCGACGCCAGGGAGAGCGGCTGATCGGTGATTCGAACGTGCGCCAAGGCATCGGCGCCGCCGCTGACCGGTGGAACGAGCGCAAGCTCGTCACCGGGCGCAAGCGACGTATCGGGATCCGCATAGTCGCGGTTCACGGCCATCCGCACGGGCATCCGCTCCAGCAAATCGCCGAGCTCCGGGCGCTCGGAGAGCCGATCGAGCGCTTCCGCGACGGTCGCGCCCTCGTCGAGCTCCATCTCGATCGAATCCCTGCCGGCGCGCTCGCGAAGGATTGCGAACAGTCGCACCGTGACCGTCATCGAAGCGATCCTAGACCCCAGTCGGCTGGAAGCAGCATGAGCTCGACCGTGTCGCCGGCGGCGGGCGGGTCCGCGTCTGCGGGCACGATGGCCAGCGCCTCGGCGCCGAGCATGGAGGTCAGGACGTGCGAGTCCTGATCGCCGGTTGGCCGGGCGTGCCAGCCGTCGTCCCGCGCCTCGACGCGACAACGGACGGCGTGGGCACGCCCGGGCGCCCTGGGGAGGTCCTGATCGAGTGTCGCGTGGACCCGCTCCTCGCGAGACGCAGCGCCTGACATCCCCATGATCGCCGGGCGGACGAAGAGGAGGAAGGTGACCATGGCGGAGACCGGGTTGCCCGGCAGCCCGAAGACCAGCGCACCCTGCGGGGCGACCCCGAACCAAGTCGGCTTGCCGGGCTTCAGCGCCACCCTCCAGAAGACCTGCTCGACGCCGAGGGAGGCAAGCGCCCCCTTGACGTGATCGTGCCCCCCGACCGAGACACCGCCGCAGATGACGGCGAGCTCGGAATCGAGCGATCGAGCGATCGCGGCACGGGTCTGGTCGGGATCGTCCCCCACCGTCGCCGT
This sequence comes from uncultured Solirubrobacterales bacterium, assembly GCA_963695675.1. Taxonomy (GTDB): domain Bacteria; phylum Actinomycetota; class Thermoleophilia; order Solirubrobacterales; family 70-9; genus DASUPK01. Next base: position 130,747 of record CAVOGY010000001.1, on the reverse strand, counting down.
GGACACCAGCTCCGCCCCCGCGCTCCGGGCGAGCGCCGGGATGGTGTAGGCGTTGGAGTTCCGAACTCCACCAGGCTGCACCGGGTCACCGGGTTCCAGGAGCTCGTCGCCGGTGGTCAGCACGGCCAAGCGCGGGCGGCGAACGCAGCTGACCGGTCGTGACCCCCACCGACGCGAGCACTCCGAGCTCCGCCGCGCCGATCCGAACGCCGTGCCTGAGCACCGTGGCTCCGGGCTCGATGTCATCTCCGGCGTGCCGCACATTGGTCCCGGGCTTGACCTCAGCCTCGATTTCGACACGTCCATCGCGAACGCTGGTGTCCTCGATCCGGACGACCGAGTCGGCTCCGTCTGGAATCACCGCGCCGGTCGAGATCCCGATCGCCTCTCCGCCGTGCAACGCCGATCGTGCGGGCCGCCCGGCCCGGGACTCGTCGGCGACCGTGAGCGTCACCGGGACCCCAGACGCCGCGCCGCGGGTGTCCGCCGCCCGCACCGCGAAGCCGTCCATCGAGGAGTTGTCGAAGCCGGGAACGGGGTCGGCACTCTCGACGTCGACGGCCAGAATCCGGCCCAGCGCCTCGCGCAGGGGCACCGGCTCGGCGGCCAACGGGCCGACACGCTCGAGGACGAGACGCCCGGCGTCGTCGAGGGCGATCGGCTTGTCCGCGGGAGCTCGCGTCAGGGCGTCCTCACTCGACTCCCAGCATCACGTCGCTCGCCTTGATCACGGCGGTCACGTCCTTCCCCTCCTCTATTCCGAGCTCGCGAACCGCCTCGACCGTCACCGACGCGACGAGCCTCATACCGCTCACATCCAGCTCCACATTTGCAATCGCCTCACCGGCGTTGATCTTCGTGACCTTGCCCGGAAGCTTGTTTCTGCGCGCTGATCTGCAAGGGCTCCTCCTCTGGCGGCGATGGTCTTCGTCTCGCGACGAGGCTAGATCATCCGCCTCTCCGGACCCCTGCGGCATACGAGGCAGCTTGCATAGGCACGAGCGCTCGCTGGCATACTGATGGCGATGACCGATCTCAGCATGGGCGAGGCCGCGCAGGCGATCGGGGTGAGCGTCGACACGCTGCGCCGCTGGGATCGGGCAGGAAAGCTGCGGACCACCCGCGACTCGCGGAACCGCCGGCAGGTCCCGGCGAGCGAGGTTGAGCGCCTGCGCGCGGCCCCCAGCCGGCATCTGACCAAGGACTCATTCTCGGCGAGAAACCGATTCCCGGGGACGATCACGTCCGTGGAGGTCGCCGGGGTCATGGCGCTTGTCGAGGTCGAGTCCGGTCCGCACCGGATCACGGCCGCGATCACACGGGACGCGGTAGAGGAGCTTGGGCTGATGGAGGGCACTCCGGCGACCGCCACCGTCAAGGCTACGTCCGTGATGATCGACCGGGAAGACCTGAGTCCTCGTTACATAGGTAGTGCATATGTAATGATCGGCGCGCGAATGCGCGCAGTCGAGGGCAAGACCACGCGCCACCTCACCGTGCTCGCCGTTGCAGCGGCCTGCCTGGCGGGGATGACGGGCTGCGGGGGCGGTGGCGACAACTCGGATCAGTTGGTCGTCTCGGCCGCGGCATCTCTCGATACGGCCTTCAACGACTACGTGGACGCCGCTGGCATCGACGCCAAGATGTCGTTCGCCGGATCGGACGAGCTCGCCGCCCAGATCCGCCAGGGGGTCAAGCCGGACGTCTACGCGGCAGCCAATACGACCCTCCCGGACGAGCTCCACAACGAGGGTCTCGTCGGCGAGCCGACGGTGTTCGCGACCAACACGCTGGTGCTGGCGGTCCCGCAGGACTCGGAGATCGACTCCCTCGACGACCTGACCAAATCCGGGCACCTCGATCGTGATGGGTGATCCGACGGTTCCCGTCGGTTCCTACACCCGTGAGGTGCTCGACCAGCTTCCGGCCGACCAGCGCAAGGCGATCTACGACAACGTGCGCTCCGAGGAACCCGATGTGAGCAGCATCTCGGGAAAGCTCACCCAGGGGGCGGCCGACGCGGGTTTCGTCTACGTCACCGACGTGACCGCCAGCGCCGGTCAGCTGAAGGCCATTCAGCTGCCGGCGGACCTGCAGCCGAACGTCGCCTACGGCGCTGCGGTGGTCACCGGAGCGAAGAATCCGGACGGAGCGCGCCAGTTCATCGACGGACTGCTGAGCGGGGACGGGGCCACGGCGCTCGAGGAGGCCGGCTTCAAGCCGCCGCCGGGCTGATGCGCAGGGCTGCGTTTGGTGTGGCGCTCTTCCTCGCCCTGTTCCTGGTGCTCGCCTTCCTGACGCTGCCGATCGTCGCGATCTTCGTCCACACCTCGCCGGGCGATCTGATCAGGAGCCTCGGCGAGCAGGACGCCCGGGACGCCCTCTGGCTCAGCCTGAAGACGTCCCTGGCGGCGCTGGCGATCATCGTGGTCGTCGGGAACGCCCGCCGCCTATCTGCTCGCCACGCGGGAGTTCCGCGGCCGTTCGCTGGTGGTGACGTTGATCGAGCTCCCCCTCGTCCTCCCCCCGGCGGTCGCCGGTATTGCCCTACTCGCCTCCTTCGGTCCCGAGGGGCTGTTCGGCAGCGCCCTCGACGACGCGGGAATACAGCTCGTCCTGCAGACGGCGGGCGTGATCGTCGCGCTCACCTTCGTCGCGGCTCCCTTCTACCTGCGCCAGGCGCAGGAGGCCTTCGCGGCGGTGGATCGCAACCTGCTCGACGCCGCGCGCACGCTCGGCGCGAGCGAGGCGCGCGCCTTCATCCGGGTCGCGGTGCCGTGCGCGGGCCAGGGCATCGCCTCCGGGATGGCGCTGGCCTGGGGGCGTGCTCTGGGTGAGTTCGGAGCGACGCTGATGTTCGCCGGATCGTTCCCGGGGATCACCCAGACGGTGCCGCTGGCCATCTTCGCCCGCTTCGGCGACGACTTCACCTCCGCCCTGGCACTCTCGGGCGTGCTCGTGCTCGTCTCCGCCGCCCTGCTGCTCTCCGTCAAGATCCTCGGACGTTCGCACGATTCTCGGCGGTGGCGCACCATGAGAGGCCTCGACGTCAGAGCGCGCGATCGGCTTCGCGACCTGGAGCTCGACGTCGAGCTGCAGGTCGAAGGGAACGGCTGCGCGGCGATCGTCGGGCCGTCCGGCGCCGGCAAGTCGACCGTGCTACGCATCATCGCCGGGCTGCGGCGCCCCGATCCCGGCCGGGTCGTGATGGGAGAAGATGTTTGGCTCGACTCGGGCCGCGGGATCGATCTCCGGCCCGAGGAGCGTGCCTGCGGATTCATGTTCCAGGACTACGCCCTGTTCCCGCAGCTGAGCGCCTGGCGGAACGTCGCCTTCGGCATGCCCGGCCCGCGGCAGGGTCGTCGGGACGCGCGCCCTCGATCAGCTGCGGCGCTTCGGTGTCGAGCGTCTGGCCGACGCCCGCCCCGCCTCCCTCTCGGGAGGCGAGCGCCAGCGGGTGGCGCTGGCGCGATCGCTGGCCCGCGACCCGAGCGTCCTGCTCCTCGACGAACCCCTGTCCGCGCTCGACTCCCGCACCCGTGCGCACGCCGGCCGCGAGCTCGTCGCGGCACTCGAGAGCGAACGCGTGCGCTCGCGATCGTCGTCACGCACGACTTCTCCGAGGCGGCCATGCTGGCCGACGAGATCTTCGTCATGGACGAGCGGACGGATCGTGCAGCGCGGCACCGCCGCAGAGCTGTCGGCCCGACCCGTAAGCGCCTTCGTCGCCGACTTCGCGGGCTCGGTGGTCCTCAACGGCACCGCCCGGCCCGACGCGGACGGGCTGACGAAAATCGACCTGGATGGAGGCGGGCGTCGCTGAACAGCACCGACCTCGATCCGTGGTCCCGTTGCGGCCCTCGTCTTTCCCTGGGAGATCAGCCTCGAGCCGGGCGGCGCCGTCCACGAGAGCTCGGCCCTCAACCGCCTCGCGGTCGAGGTCGTCTCGGTGACCGAGATCGGCAACCGCGTCCGGGTCGGACTGTCCTCCCCGCAACCGCTGGTGGCCGAGGTGACCGTCGAATCGATCCGCATCGCTGGCGCTGCGTCGCGGGCGCCCGAGTCGACCGCCACCTGGAAGGCGACCGCGACCCGGCTCGTTCGCGCGCTAGCTAACCGCCGATCTGGCTCATCGAACGCGGTGGCCGGCGGAAGCCGGGCTCGTTGATGCGGTGCTTGAGCTCCTTGCGCCAGACCGCGTCTCGGATCAGCTGCTCGAGCTCGTCGTCGCTCGCGCCCGCGCGCAGCGGATCGCGCAGATCGGTCTCGTCGATCGAGAACAGGCAGGTGCGCAGCTTGCCGTCCGAGGTGATCCGGATGCGGTTGCAGTCGGCGCAGAACGGCTCGGACACGGGGTTCACGAACCCGATCTCCCCGGCCCCGTCGGCGAAGCGATAGACGCGAGCCGTCGAGTGCGGCTCGCGGGGTAGCCGGCTCCAGCTCGTATGCCGTCTCAGCGATCTCCCTGATCTCCGCTCCGGTCAGCACCGCCTCCGGCTCCCACTTGCCGTCCGCGTCCAGCGGCATGAACTCGATGAAGCGCACCTGGTAGTCCGTCGAACGCGCAAACTCGCAGAAGCGAAGCACCTCGCGCTCGGTGAAATCGCGCATCGCGATCGCGTTCACCTTGATCGGCCGTACCTCGGGGAAGGCGGCGATCGCCTCCAGCCCGCGCATCACCTGCGCCAGGGCGTCGCGGCGGGTGATCTTGAAGAAGGCATCGCGTGCCAGCGTGTCGATGGAGACGTTGAAGCGGTCCACGCCGGCTCGGACCAGTGACTCGGCGTCGCGCTCGAGCAGGTACCCGTTCGTGGTCACCGAGATCTCGCGGAGGCCCTCGATGCCACGCAGCATCGAGACCAGCTTGGGGAACTCACGGCGGACGAGGGGCTCGCCCCCGGTAAGCCTCAGGTCACCGACGCCCATCGAAGCGAACAGCCCGACCAGGCGCTTGGTCTCCTCGAAGGTCAGGATCTCAGAGCGGTCGAGCCAGGGAAGACCCTCGGCAGGCATGCAGTACTGGCAGCGGAAGTTGCAGCGATCGACGACCGAGAGCCGCAGGTCGCCGATCGAGCCGGCCGTGACCGTCGCGGAGGGGCTCGCGCTGCGTCATCCGGCGCCGCCCCCTTCCCGGCGACTCTGCTCTCTGGCGGCGCGCCAACGGAGTCGGCGCCGAACCCACTCCGTCGCGAGGCGAACGCCGACGAGCCCCGATCGCGAGCACGCCCGGCAGCGTCTCCTCGACCGGGACACCGGCCACGTGTCCGAGCAGTGGTGTGAAGACGAGAGCACCGTCGATCACCGAGCCGGCGCCGGCTCGGATCCGGGACCGCGTCGTGAATTCGGCCCTTGACGGTCTTCAGTCGCCCGCCTTCGCGTCCCCGGCGCACGGCCGTGATCTCGCCCATGATCGAGATCGCGGTCTCCGCCGCCGACAGGGCGCCGATATCGAGCCCGATCGGAGCCGCCAGGCGCCCGAGCTCCTCATCGGTCAGGCCCTCGGCGAGCAGGCGCTCGCGACGCTTCTCCTGCGCCCGCCGGCTGCCCATGGCTCCGATGTACTGGGCGTCGGAGCGAAGGGCGATCTTGAGCACGGCGTCGTCGAGCTTGGGGTCGTGAGTGAGCACCGCGATCGAGGTGGCTCGGTCGATTCCGCCGAGCTCGTCCAGGGCCTTGTCGGGCCATGCCGCGATCACATGCTCGGCCTCCGGGAAGCGGTCGGCGGTCGCGAAGCGCTTGCGCGGATCGACCACGAAGGCGCGCCAGCCGGCCAGCTTCGCCGCGGCGGCCAGCTGGGCCGCGAAGTCCACCGCGCCGAAGATGATCAACCGGGGCGGTGGTGCGACCACATCGACGAACAGGGTCTGCCCATCGTGCTCGTAGAGCTCGCTGCGCTCGGACCACATCGCGGACGCCGCCCTCGTCACCGCGGCCTCATCCAGCTCGGGGTCCCCGAGGGAGCCGTCGCGCGTCCCATCCTCCAGCAGCAGCAGCTTCGCGCCGACCTCGGCGCCCTCGAGAAGGGTGGTCAGGGCTCCACGCCCACCCTGGAGACCCAGCTCCCTGAAGCGGCCCTCCAGACCGTCGTCGTCATAGGTCTCCACCCAGATCGAGATCTCGCCGCCGCAGGGCAGCCCGACGTCCCAGGCGTCTTCGTCGGCGATCCCGTACTCGAGGAGCTGCGGCGCATCGCCCTTCAGGATGCCCTCGGCCACCTGGACGACCTGTCCCTCCACGCATCCTCCGGAGACCGCCCCCGCCATCCTGCCGGCCTCGTTGATCGCCATCTTCGTTCCCGGCGGCTGCGGCGCGGACTTCTTCGTGTCGACGACAGTCGCCAGCGCGACAGGATCGCCGGCGCCGACCCAGTCCCCGACGACCTCCATGACGTCCTTCATCCGCGTTCAGCCTCCTCACGCATCCGTGCCCACCAGCCGATCGAGTCCCTGCTCGGTGATCTGCTCCTGATCGTCACGGTACTTGAGCACCGAGCCCAGGGTCCGCTCAGCGGCGGAGGCGTCGAGGTGATCGACCCCGAGCAGCTCGAGGGCGGCGACCCAGTCGATCGTCTCCGCGATCCCGGGCGGCTTCTGGACGTCGCTCGAACGCAGGCGGCGAACCGCCTCCGCCGCCTCGGTCGCGAGCTCCTCCGCCGTCCCCGGCACGCGGCGCCGGACGATCTCGACCTCGCGCGCCGGGCTCGGGTAGTCGATCCAGTGGTACAGGCAGCGGCGCTTGAGCGCGTCGTGCAGGTCGCGCGTGCGATTCGAGGTCAGGATCACTGCCGGCGGGTGCGTGGCCCGGATCGTGCCGATCTCCGGGATCGTGACGCTCGACTCCGCGAGCATCTCGAAGAGGAACGCCTCGAAGTCGTCGTCGGCCCGGTCGAGCTCGTCCACGAGCAGCACGGCGGGCAGCGGCCCCGGGTGCTCGATCGCCCGGAGCAGCGGGCGCGGGGTCAGGAACTCCATGCCGAAGAGCTCCTCCTCGGCGAACTCGCCGCCGCTCGCCTCAGACGAGCGGATCCGGAGCAGCTGGCGCGGGTAGTTCCACTCGTACAGCGCCTCCGAGGAGTCGATCCCCTCGTAGCACTGCAGGCGGATCAGCTCGGTGCCGAGCGCGGCCGCCAGGGCCTTGGCCGCCTCGGTCTTGCCGACCCCCGCCTCCCCTTCGAGCAGCAGCGGCTGGGGCAGTCGCAGCGAGAGGAACAGCGCGGTGGCGAGCCCGTCGTCGGCCAGGTAGTCCACGGCGTCGAGCTGCCGCTTGAGCGACTCGATGTCTGGGACCGCAGCGCTCACCGGGCTCTCGGCGCCGGGGCGGACGGCGTCGCTCATGCCAAGCTCCCGGACTCAGCCAGGACGGCCTCGTAGTCCTCGCGGGTGTTGACATCGCGCGGGATCTGGCCGGGGACCCTGACCTCGACCACCTCGTCGGAGCGGCGCTCCATCAGCTTCCAAACCGCCTTGTCGCCGTGCAGCTCCCGCAGGTCGCCGAAGACGGCCCTGCCGAAGGCGAGCGGGTGGCCGCGTCCGTCGTCGTAGACGCACGCCGCCAGGACCGTGCCCTCGCCGCAGCCCGCGACCAGCGCGCGGACCGTGGCGGGCGTCACGCCGGGCTGGTCGCCGAGCATCAGGACGAGAAGCTCGGCGCGCGGATCGAGTGCGCTGAGGCCGGCGGCGATCGAGGACGAGCAGCCCTCTCCGAAGTCCGGGTTCTCCACCACCTCGGCGCCCGACAGGTCGACGCGGCTCCGGACCTCCCGCGAGCTGCCGCCGATCGCGACGATCAGCTGGTCGAACGCACTTGCCCGCGCGGTCTCGAGGGCGTGGTCGAGGAGAGTGCCCGAGCCGTACGGCAGCAGCTGCTTCGGCTCGCCGAGCCGGCTCGAGCCACCGGCGGCGAGCACGAGACCGGTGACGAACGGCTCAGTGCGCCGCGCCATCCGGAACGCCCTGGGCGCTGAACGTGTCACGGCAACCCTCGGAGCAGAAGTAGTGGATCTCCCCATCGCGCTCGAGCTGAATGCTCGCCTCGCTGACCGCGACCTCCATGCCGCAGACCGGGTCGATGGCGGTCTCCGTCGAGAGGGCGACCGGCGCCGGCTCGGCTGGGACCGGGACGGGAGACTGGACCGGTGCCGCCTCGATCCCGGTGGCCCGGGGCCTCGGCGCCCGCCCCGCCTCGTCCTTCGGCCTCAGGGCGACGATCTCCGCGAGGATCGCGAGCGCGATCTCCTCCGGCGTCTCCGCCCCGATCTCGAGTCCCGCCGGCGTGTGCAGGCGGGCGCGCTCCTGCTCGGAAACGTCGAGCGACTCGCGCACGGCGAGGCCGCGAACCTCGCTGGCGACCAGGGCCACGTACGGGACTTCCGACCGGAGCGCCTCGGTGAGCACCCGCTCCTCGTCGTGGCCGTGTGAGGCCACGATCACCGCGGCGTCGCCCGCGCTGGGCCGGGCCAGCTCCGCCGGCCCGGACTCGACCGCATAGCCCACCCGCCCCGCCAGGTCGGCGAGCGCGATCGCGATCGGCGCCGAGCCGACGACCCTCATCGTCGGCGCCGGCAGGTGCGGCTCGAGGAAGACCTCGAGCGCGCCGCCGCTCAGGCAGGGGTTCTTGACCGTCACGGAGCCCTCCTCGGCCTCGGGTTCCCCCTCGGCCGCGCCGGGCAGGATGCGCAGGAGCAGGGGCTCGCCGCTCTCCATCGCACGCAGCGAGTAGAGGCGCACCGACGCCTCCGCGCAGGTGCCCCCGACGAACCCCTCGATCGCGCCGTCCGGGCGCACGATCGCCGAGTCGCCGGCCCGGACGCTGGTCGGGCTCTGCGCCCGCACGACGGTGGCCGCCACGAATGGCGCCTGCATCGTGCCTTCTCCTTCTCCTGCGGGCATCTGGAATCCCTCCGACAAAGGTACTCCCGGGACCCGGTCGGCCTGGGTCTATCCGGCCGCCTGCACGGCCCCGACCCTGTAGGTCGTCTGTGCGTCCAGAGAGCCCTCGATCCCCTCCGGAAGCTCGAAGCCGCCGAAGGTGTGGAGCGCGACCTCCTGGATCCTGACCCCCTCGGAACCGCCCCCCGCCGCCCAGTGGCCGTTGTCGAAGGTCAGGGAGTCGGGCGAGGCGCCGAGCATCGAGCCGGCCACGATCTGCGCCTTGTCGCGCAGCTTGCGGGCGGTGATCGCGACGTTCTCGCCGACGGCATCGCTCGGCTCGCTGTTGAAGGTGTTTCCCTCGCCGAACCGGTCCGTGTCCTCGTGCACGACCTTGACGTCCTCCGGAGGAATGCCGAGCTCGCCCGCGGCGATCCCGGCGAGCGTCGCCTCCTCGCCCTGCGATGCCTCGCTCAGGCTGAGGACCGCCTTGCCGGTGGGATGCATTCGCAGAAACACCGCTCGGTAGGTGGCGCCATCAGCCATCTCCGCTCCTTTGATCGGGGTTGGTCAACTCGTCGTCCTTCCGCGCTTCGGCCCGTAGCCGCTGGGCATGGGCACCGGCCGCTGCGCCGCGGTCCGCTCGGCGCTCGGCCACGACGGCTCGGGATCCGCGGAGAGCTTGGGCGCGCCCGTTCGGACCGTGTCCCGGGAGGAGTCATCGGCCGCGATCGCCTCGGCGACCTCGTACATGGCCTCGAGCGAGTGGCCGCTCACCAGCGCGTCGCAGTGGGGCAGCGCGGCGGCCATCCCGCCCGTACCGGGCGAGAAGCCGGCGGCGCCGGCACGCGGGTTGACCCAGACGATCCGGTGGGCCATCAGGCGAAGCCGCTCCATCTCCCTGCCGACCAGGGCGGGGTCCGCGCGCTCCCAGCCGTCCGAGAGGATCACCACCACCGCGCCCCTCGCCATCCCCCGGCGCCCGTAGCGGTCGTTGAAGTCCCGCAGCGCCTCGCCGATACGGGTGCCGCTCGACCAGTCCGGCGCGGCGGCGACGGCCCGCTGAATGGCCGCCTCGGGGTTGCGCCCTGCCAGCGCGCGAGTCAGCCGGGTCAGGCGGGTGGCGAAGACGAACGCCTCGGCCGGCGCGCCGCTGGCGACGGCCGAGGTGAGCAGGTGGAGGTAAGCACGCGCGTACGGCTCCATCGACCCCGAGATGTCGCAGAGCAGCACGAGGCGCCGCGGCCGAGTGCGCCGCGTCCGGCGGGCGAGGGTCATCGGGTCCCCCCCTGTTCGCAGGCTGCCGCGCAGCGTGCCCCGGAGGTCCAGATGCTCGCCCCGCCTGGCGCGGCGCCTTCGCCTCGAGCGCCGTCGCGGGGCGGCGAGCTCCAGCGCCGCCATCATCCGGCGGATCCGCTCGAGCTCGTCTGGCTCGAGGGCCTCGAAGCTCTTCCTCCGCAGGCGCTCCGCCTCGCTCGCGGTCGCCAGCGGGACCTCGAGCTCGCGCTCGGCCTCCTCATCGGGGGGCGGCGAGACGGTGCCCCGCATACCGCCCGAGGGCTGGTCCGGCGCCTCGCCGGCGACCGAGCGGGCCTCCGGAGCGGGCGGGCGGTCGTTCCGCCGCGAGCCGCTCAGCGGCGGGGAGTACGGGTCGCCGCGCTCCTCATCCGGCTCCAGGGCGGGATCGAACACCGCCGCGAACACGCGATCGAACGTCGGCAGCTGGGTCTGCGAGGAGACGAAGACCGACCGCGCCGTCCAGTAGAGCTCCGATCGCCTGGACGGCCCGACCAGCGCCACCGCCTCGGCGAAGCGCGAGGCGCGTTCCGGCGTGGTCGGCACCCCGGCAGCCCGCAGCCGCTGGGCCAGCGCCGTGGCCAGGGCGGGAAGGTCGATCGTGCCGAGCTCAGGCACGACCGCTCACTGCGGCGGCTCGGCCCTGCCCTGCATCGCCGCCCAGACGCGGGCCGGGTTCAGCGGCATGTCGATGTGCGCCACCCCGTGGCTCTGATAGAGCGCGTCGCAGACGGCGTTGACGATCGCGGGCGGCGAGCCGTTGGTGGCGGACTCGCCGACGCCCTTGGCCCCGATCGGGTGGTGCGGGGACGGGGTGACGGTGGCGCCCAGCTCCCAGTCCGGGCACTCGAGGGCCGTCGGGATCAGGTAGTCCATCATCGATCCGTTCAGGCAGTTGCCCTGCTCGTCGAAGCTGATCAGCTCCATCAGGGCAATGCCGACGCCCTCGGCGAGGCCGCCCATGACCTGGCCGTCGACGATCATCGGGTTGATCCTGGTTCCGCAATCGTCGACCGCGATGAAGCGCCTGATCTTCACCTCGGCCGTGTCCGGATCGACATCGACCACGGCGATGTAGGCGCCGCACGGGTAGGTGAGGTTCGGCGGGTCGTAGACGGACTGGCCGTCCAGGCCCCCCTCGACCCCCTCCGGCAGCGGGGCCTCGCCGTAGGCGGCCTCGGCGATCTCGTCGATCGTCGCGCCCTTCTCGGGGTCGCCCCTGACGGACCAGCGCCCCTTCTCCCAGACGAGGTCCTCCGGCGAGGTCTCGAGCATCCCGGCCGCGATCAGCCGCGCCTTGTCCCGGACCCTGCGCGCGGCCACCGCGGCGGCCGCACCGGACACCGGGGTCGAGCGGCTTCCGTAGGTCCCAAGGCCGTACGGGGTGCGGTCGGTGTCGCCGTGACGGACCTGGATGTCCTCCGGCGAGATCCCGAGCTCCTCGGCCACGATCTGGGCGAAGGTCGTCTCGTGGCCCTGACCCTGGGTTTGGCAGCTGATGCTGATCGTCGCCTTGCCGGTGCCGTGGACGCGCAGGTCGCAGCCATCGGCCATTCCCTGCCGGACGATGTCCATGTGCTTCTTCGGGCCGGCGCCGACCACCTCGGTGAAGAAGGAGACGCCGATGCCCATCAGCTCGCCGCGCTCCCGCTTCTCCGCCTGCTCCCTGCGGAGATCGTCGTAGCCGGCGATCCGCATCGCCTCGCGCATGGTCTTCTCGTAGTCGCCGGAGTCGTATGTCCAGCCGGTCTTGTTCTCGTACGGGAACTGCTCGGGCTGGATGAAGCTCTTCATCCGCAGCTCGGTGGGGTCGACGTCCATCTCGAGTGCCAGCTCGCCGACGAGGCGCTCGATCAGGAAGATGGCCTCGGTGACCCGGAACGAGCAGCGGTAGGCCACGCCGCCGGGTGCCTTGTTCGTGTAGACGGCCTTGACGCTGCAGTGCGCCGCCTCGAGGTCGTAGGAGCCGGCGAAGACGTGGAAGAAGCCGGCCGGGAACTTCGACGGCTGCGCCGTGCTGTCGAAGGCGCCGTGGTCGGCGATCACGTCGACCTGCGCCCCCGTGATTTTCCCGTCCTTGGCGCAGATCCGGCCGCTCATGATGTAGTCACGAGCGAAGCCGGTGGACATCAGGTTCTCCGAGCGGTCCTCGACCCACTTGACCGGCTTGCCGGTGACGATCGAGCCCACGATCGTGCAGACGTAGCCCGGATAGACGGGCACCTTGTTCCCGAAGCCGCCCCCGATGTCGTTGGTCATGACCCGGATCATCTGCTCGGGCAGGCCGGCGACCTGGGCGTAGACCGTCCGGTGCAGGTTCGGCGCCTGGTTGCCGTTGTAGATGTCGAGCTGACCCGTCTCTGGGTTCATGTCGGCGATCATCCCGCAGGTCTCGAGAGGCGCCGGATGGCAGCGCGGATAGATCATGTCCCGCTCGAGGACCACGTCCGCCTCGGCGAAGACGCGCTCGCACTCCTCGGCGTCGCCGGCCTCCCAGGAGGGTGTTGCCAGGTTGTCCGTCTGGTCCGGCTTGTCGTCCCTGATGATCGGAGCGTCCGCATCGAGCGCCTTGCGGGCGTTGACGACCGCCGGCAGCGGGTCGTACTCGACGTCGATCAGGGGCAGCGCGTCGCGAGCGGAGTAGCGGTCCTCGGCGATCACGAACGCGACCTCCTGGCCCTGGAAGCGGACCTTGTCCCCGGCGAGCACGGCCTGCGAGTCGTAGGAGAGCGTCGGCATCCAGGCGAGGCCGAGCGTCTCGAGATCCTTGGCGGTGATCACGCGGTGCACCTTCGGGTGCGCGAGCGCGCGGGAGATGTCGATGGAGACGATCCGCGCGTGCGCGTAGGGGCTGCGCAGCACGGCGCCGTGGAGCATTCCGGGGAGCACGATGTCGTCGAGATACTTCCCCTGCCCCCTGATGAAGCGCGCATCCTCCTTGCGCTTCATCGAGCCGTAGCCGATCGGCGTCTCCTTCGCCGCCATGGTCGCCATTCTCATCTCCTCGCTTCCGTGGACTCGTGCTCTGCGGCCCAGCGCACGGCCCTGACGATGTTGGCATAGCCGGTGCACCGGCAGATCGCGCCCGAGATCGCGGTCCGGATCTCGGCCTCGGACGGATCCGGGTTCTCGTCCAGCAGCGCCCTGGCGGTCATGATCATGCCGGGCGTGCAGAAGCCGCACTGGAGCCCGTGCTCCTCGTGGAAGCCCTCCTGGACCGGGTCGAGCCGGCCGTCGACCTCCATGGACTCGATCGTGCGGACCTCGTGCCCGTCGCAGCTCGCCGCGAGCGTGGTGCAGGACTTCACCGGCCGGCCGTCGAGGTGCACCACGCAGGCCCCGCAGTTCGAGGTGTCGCAGCCCCAGTGCGTGCCCGTCAGGCCCAGCGTGTCCCGCAGGAAGTGCACCAGCAGCAGGGCGGGCTCGATTTCGTGGGTGACCCGCTCGCCGTTGACCGTGACCGTGATCTCCATTCAGCCCTCCTGGTTGGATGAGCGCTCGGCGGCTCGGCCGAGAGCGCGCCTGGTGAGCACGTCGGCGAGGTGGCGCTTGTAGTCGACGGGGCCGCGCCCGTCGGCGGCGGGCGAGCAGTCCTCCGCGGCGAGGCCCCCGGCCTCGGCGAAGAGCTCCTCCGAGGGCTCCTTGCCCCGCAGCAGCTCCTCCGACCGGGTCGCGTGGATCGTCGTCGGCCCGGCGGCGCTGAGCGCGACGCCAGCGTCGGCGATCCTCCCACCCTCCATCCAGAGGGCCGCGGAGACCGCGACGATCGCCCAGTCTCCCGCCCTGCGCTCGACCTTCTCGTGGGCGCTGCCCCCGCCCGGCCTCATGGGCAGACGGATCTCGGTCAGTATCTGGCCGTCCTGGATCGCCGTCATGTAGGGGCCGACGTGGAAGTCATCCATCGAGACGACGCGCTCGCCGTCCGAGCCGGCGATCACGACGCTCGCCTTCAGCGCAGAGCAGACGGCGGAGAGGTCCTCGGCGGCGTCGGCCTGCGCCAGCGAGCCGCCGATCGTGCCGCGATTGCGGACCGGAGGGTCGGCGATCACGTTCTCCGCGTCGATGAAGACAGGGAAGTGCCGGGCGAGCGGCTCGGACTCGAGCAGCTCGCGATGGCGGGTCATCGCGCCGATCCGGATCTCCCCGTCGGCCTCCCTGATGTAGGAGAGCTCCTCGAGGTCGTTGATGTCGATGAGGCGCTCGGGGTTGGCGAGCCGCAGCTTCATCATCGGCAGCAGGCTGTGCCCGCCGGCCAGAATGCGGGTCTCGGGCCCGTAGCGCTCGAGCAGCTCGATCGCGTTCTGCACGCTGGTCGCGCGCTCGTACTCGATCGGGCCGGGTGTCTGCACTAGAGAATCCCCCGCCCTCTACTCACCATCCGACGCCTCCGACTCATCGGGCGCCTGATCACCATCCGGGCCGGCCTCGGTGCCGATCACCGGCGACCTCGGCCTGTGCAGGGGGCCCCCCGGCTGATCGGCGACCGGGCCGCTCGGATTCGTGTAGATCGACCGCGCCGCCGCGCTGGAGTAGCTCGGGTCCCTGAGGGCGGCGCCGGACAACTCGCCCGCGCCGAGAGGGCTCTCTCGCCCCAGGCGCGCCAGCTGCACGGCCCCCCTCGTGTAGACCTCGTCGATGTTCTTCACCTCACCGCTTCTGCCCTGCCGCTCGAGGACCGCGGCGCCCGCCCCCGGAAAGACCGACTCGATCAGCCCCGCCGCGTCATCCTGGCCCGCCTTCTTGTCGAGCAGGCCCTCGAGCAGGTCCGTTCCCGCGGAGAGGTCCTTGTTGATCTGATCGACGACGCCGTTCACGGGCTCGCTCTTCCGGAGGATGTCGCCGACCGACTCGATCACCGCGTCCAGGCCGGCGGTGATCTTCCGCAGCTCCAGGATCACGGAGACCAGGTAGAAGACCAGCGCCAGGATCACCAGCACCACCGCGATCAGGGTGACTGCGGCGGCGGGCTCCACCTCAGGCGTCCTCGAGGATGGTGTCGAGGGAGCCGCCGTAGTTCGCCACCACGGCGACCGTCTGGCTCACCTGCTCCTGGGTGGTGTTGAGAAGCTCAACCGCGTCGAGGTCCTTCGAGGCGGCGTCGGCGACGGGCCGAAGCGCCTCGACCGCCCGCGTGGTGTCCTTCGCTGCGCCGAGCACGCCGCGCAGGAGGACCACCACGACCGGCACGATCACCAGCAGCAGCACAGCGTTGCCGATCCACCAGAGAGTCATCGCTTCTCCGCGTGCTCGGCGACGATCGCGGCCTTCTTCGCCACGGACGGCATCAGGGCGATGATCCCTTCGAATTGGGCGTTGATCGCCTCGACCGCGGGCCGGAGCGGACGCAGGTGCTCCCCCTCCACGGTGGTCAGGGCGTCCCCCAGATCGCTCAGGTCGCTCGCTATCGAAGAGAGGCGGCGGCGGATCTCGATCAGAGCCAGGGCCAGCACCACCACGAGGACCACGGCCTCGGCGACGCTCAGCACGATCAGCAGGGAGGTGCTCATTCGGGCTCCCCGTAGCCCTGCGAGAGCGCGTTCATGTAGCCGTCCTGCACCACGCCCTCGGCGGCGATCTGCTCGAGGACCGGTGCGGTGGCCTCGAGCTGCGGGATGTTCGACGTGTTCTCGGCGACCTTCCCGGCGGAGCCGAGGAGGTTCGTGACCGCGGCCTGGATCCGCCCGAGCAGGCCGAGCAGCGTGACCAGCATCCCGGCCACCACCAGGGCCACGACCAGGCCCACCGCGAGCGTCACGTACCAGAGGGTGCGCTCGGAGCTGGCCAGGCCGACCACGACGTCCATCAGTGCCCGACCGCCGTCTTCCTCAGCGCGCGCGCAGAGTGGAGGATCCGGACGCCGGAGTCGTTGACCTTGGCGACGCCGCTCAGGCCGTCGGTCTCTGAGCGGAGCGTCTCGACCGCGTCGCTGGCGGTCTCCGCCTGTCCGGCGATCCGGTTGGCGAGGATCAGGATGGTGCCGACGATGATCACCGCCACCACCACCACGACGGCACCGAGTCCGAGGCCGATGTACCAGGAGGTGGTATCAGCGCCGATCAGCATTCCATTGCCTCAACACCAGCGGTACCTGCCATGTCGCGAGAGTATTACAACCGGACTCAAGCATCCAAGGAATCTCGAGCGGCTCAGAGCTTGGCCAGGTTCTCGGCGAACTCCTTGATCATCCCCTCGGTCACGGCGGCGATCACTCCCTCCCCCATCTGCGCCGCCTTGCCGGTGACGTTGATCTCCGAGTGGAGCGCGACCTCCGTCGCGTCCCCGGCCCCCGACAGCTGCATCGAGACCCTGGCATCGGCATTGCCCTGTCCCCCCGCCTCCTTCGCCCGCGCGTTCATCACGGCCCGATGAGCGGAGTCGTCCTGCTCGACGATCTCGGCGGGCCCGGAGTAGTTCATCGACATCGCGCCGAGCTTGATCTTGACCTCGGCGTCAACGGCGCTGTCGCCCGTCTTCTCGATGACCCTGGCCCCCGGGACGCACGGCACGACGCGCTCGAGGTCGATCATCGTGTTCCAGACCTCGTCGAGCGGCTTCTGGACGGTGAACGAGTTGTCGAACTCCATCGGATCCTCTTTCCGCCGAATAGATTGGGTGCTTGACGATGCCGATCATGTCAGGCACGCACAAGCTTGGACCGGAGAATGCCACCCTCCGCATCAAGACCGAGAGGCACGGCGCCGCGGCGAAGGCGGGTCACGACCTGCTGATCGAGGTCGGCTCCTGGGAGGGAACCCTCGAGGTCGGCGAGCAGGGCCCGATCGGTCTTAAGGTCGGCGCGGACAGCGGCTCGATGCGGGTGATCGAGGGAACGGGCGGGCTGAAGGCACTGACCGAGGAAGACAAGGCCGAGATCAAGAAGACGCTCGAGGACGAGGTGCTGCCGGCCGGCCGGGTCGAGTTCGAGTCCAGCCGCATCACACCCACGAAGGATGAGGCGTGTTTCAGCGTCTCGGGCGAGCTCGCCATGAACGGCAGCCGTCACCCTCTCGGCTTCGAGCTCAGCGTCGGCGACGCGGGCGAGATCACGGGTCGAGCGACCGTCAAGCAATCCGACTGGGGCATCAAGCCCTACTCCGGCCTGTTCGGCACCCTCAAGGTCAGAGATCGAGGTCGAGGTGGTCGCCGAAGGGTCGCTGCCCACCCGATGACCCACGGTCTGAACGAGAAGTAGCCGGTGGAAACGGGAATCGAGACGCGGCGGCTGCGGCTGGGCGCGGCCCTCCGGCAGCAGGACCGGGTGCTGCCGCTGGAGCTCTTCTTCGACCTGGTCTTCGTCCTGGCGATCACCCAGTGCACGGCGCTGATGTCCAGGCATCCGACCTGGGCGGGCCTCGGCGAGGGGATGCTGATCCTGGCGCTCCTCTGGTGGTCCTGGGTCGCGTACGCGTGGCTGACCAGCGTCATCGATCCCGAGGAGGGCGGTGTCCGGATCGCGCTGTTCGCCGCGATGGCGGGCTTCCTGATCGCCGCGATCTGCGTGCCAGATGCATTCGGCAGCCTGGCGACCGAGTTCGCGGTCGCCTACGGCGCGGTGCGGATCGCGCAAATCTGCCTATTGCTGATCGCCGGCCGCGACGACCCCACCTTTCGGCGCTCGGTGACGGGGCTCGGGATCGGGACCGCGGTTGGAATCACACTGTTGATCTGCGGATCGTTCCTCGACAGCGGCGCCCAGGCCGCGGTCTGGGGGCTCGCCCTCGTCCTCGACATGGGCGAGCCCTACCTGTTCGGGTCGGAGGGGTGGCACCTGGTGCCCGGCCACTTCGCCGAGCGCCACGGGCTGATCGTGATCATCGCTCTCGGGGAGTCGATCGTCGCCATCGGGCTCGGGGCCGGAACGCACCTGACCTGGGGAATAGCCGCCGCCGCGGTGCTGGGCATCGGGGTCGTGGCCGCCCTCTGGTGGGCCTACTTCGACATCGTGGCCCTGGTCTCGGCCCGGCGGCTGGTGCGAGCGCCGGAGGGGAAGGTGCGGAACGAGCTGGCCCGGGACTCGTACTCCTACATCCACTTCCTGCTCGTTGCCGGGATCATCCTGCTGGCGCTGGGCCTGAAGAAGGCCCTCGGACACCCGACCGACGCGCTGGAGGACGTGCCCGCCTTCGCCCTGGTCGGCGGCGTCGCCGTCTACCTGCTCGGCCTGGTCGCATTCCGCTGGCGGCACGTCCACACACTCAACAGGCATCGGCTGGGCATGGCGGTACTGCTGTTCGCGCTCTATCCCGTCGCCTTCGAGCTGTCGGCCCTGGTGATGCTCGCCCTGATCAACGTGCTGCTCTGGTCGATGATCGCCTACGAGACCAGGGGATACGGGGAGGCCCGCGCCGAGGTCCGCCACGGGGAAGCGGCGCCGGGGACATAGGACGGAGTCGGAAACAGAGGTGGCTGAGATGAACGACGAGCTGATCGAGGATCCGGTCTTCAACTACCGGCTCCGTTTTCACCCGCAGGAGGGCGCCGTTCTCGGGATGGACGTCTACGTCGACCCGGGCGGCGGCGTCAGCATCCCCCACTACCACCCGTCGATCGAGGAGCGCTTCACCGTGATCGAAGGCGAGACGACCTTCACGGCCGACCGCAAGCCGACCGTCGCGCGTGCCGGGGACGAGACGGTCGTGGTGAAGCCCGGCGTCCGGCACAGCTTCAAGAACACCGGCACCACCGAGGCCCATATCGTCTGTGAGGCCGAGCCGGCGATGGAGCTCCAGGAATTCCTCACCGAGGCGGCGGCAATGGCCCGGGCGGGGAAGTACACGCGCCACGGCCTCCCCAGGGGCTTTCGCGCGTTCATGGAGGCCGCCGAGTTCACCGATCGCTACCGGGACACGGTGGTGATCACGGCGAGGACCCTGCCGCCGCCCCGGCTGCAGCCCGCCCTGCTCGGCCCGCTGGCACGCCTTCAGCGCCGCAGGACGGCCGGCTAGCTCCGGCTACGTCGTGAGCCCGGCTTAGAGTCTCGTCCCGATGGCTCAGTTGCCCATCGGGACCGTGGCGGCCGGCGTCGACGAGACCTCGGCGCTCGTCATCGTCATCGCCGCAGCCATCGCCGGCGTGTTCGTGCTCGCCATCTCGCCGCGGCTGGCGATCCCTGTGGTGGTCGTGGAGCTCGCTGCTCGGGATCATCATCGGCCCCCAGGGATTCGACCTCGCCAGCCTCGACCCCACCACGTCGCTGCTGGGGGACCTCGGCCTGGGGATGCTCTTCTTCTTCGCCGGCTACGAGATCGACTTCGACCGGATCAAGGGCCGGCCACTCGAGTTGGGCGCCGTCGGTTGGGGGCTCTCACTGGTGCTCGCCTACGGGATCGGCGGAGTGCTCGCGGCGGCGGGAGTGATCCTCTCGTACCTCTACACGGGATCGGCGATGGCGACAACTGCGATCGGGACGCTGATCCCGATCCTCAGCGATGCCGGTGAGATGCGCACCCGCTTCGGCACCTACCTGCTCGGCGCGGGCGGGATCGGGGAGTTCGGCCCGATTCTGCTGGTGACGCTGATCCTCTCCACCGGCCATCCGCTCCACGAGGCCGCGATCCTGGTGCTCTTCATCGCACTGGCGGTGATCACCGGGATTCTCGCCGTGCGCTCGGCCTGGCGCGGATGGTCGTTGGTGGAGAGGACCTTCGAGACCTCCAGCCAGCTCGCCGTCCGGCTCGCCGTCGTGCTCGTCTTCGCGCTCGTCGCCCTGGCGGCTCAGCTCGGCCTCGACCTGCTCCTTGGCGGGTTCGTGGCCGGCATGATCACCCGGGTCGCGCTGCGCGGCCGCGAGGTGACCGTCTTCGACTCCAAGGTGTACGCGGTCGGGTACGGCCTGCTGATCCCGTTCTTCTTCATCACCAGCGGGATGGCCTTCGATCTCGATGCCCTGACCTCCAGTGCCACCGCCCTGCTCAAGGTGCCGATGTTCCTCGGCCTCTTCCTGGTGGTGCGCGGCCTCCCGGCCCTGCTGCTGTATCGAAGCGAGCTCGGATTGCGCGACAGGGTGGCGCTCGCCGTCTACTCGGCCACGGAGCTGCCCCTGGTCTTGGCGATCACCACGCTGGCGATCGAGGCCGGGCATATGACCTCGTCGACGGCCGCCGGCCTGGTCGGCGCCGCGATCGTCTCGACCCTGATCTTCCCCCTGCTCGCGGCCCGCATCAGGCGCGGCGGCGAGCCGGTGGCCGAGCCGATCGAGGCGCCCGCGACAGCCTGAGTCAACTCCAGCGCTAGCGCTACCGCACCGGGGATCGGCGCGGCGCCGGGGCCCTCCCCGGAGGCTGCTTCGGGGGCTCGCCTCGCGCCGGACCCGGAGGGATGGGGAGGGTGACGGGGGCATCGGTGGCGATCGTGATCGCATCCCCGTAGTGCCTGAGCTCGAGTGGCTCGCCATCCGCCAGCGTGTAGACGGCCTGCCGGTGATCGAACTCGACCCTGACCCTCCTGTTCTGGTGCCGGAAGCTGAAGACGAGACGCGTGAGAGCGTCTGGCAGCCGCGGCGACAGGGTCAACCTGTCCTCATAGTCGCGGATACCCGCGAAAGCCCCCACGGCGGCGATCACGGCGCCGCCGAGCGAGGCGAGGTGCAGCCCGTCGCGGGTGTCGTGGTGGATGTCGTCCAGGTCGAGAAGGGCGGCTTCCGCGAAGTAGTCGTAGGCGAGCTCGAGATACCCCACCTCGGCGGCGATCACAGCCTGGATGGAGGCGGAGAGCGATGAGTCGCGCACCGTGATCGGCTCGTAGTACTCGAAGTTCCGCGTCTTCTCCTCGAGCGAGAAGGCGTCGCCCCGCGAGTAGAGCGCCAGAACCAGGTCGGCCTGCTTGACGACCTGCTTCCGGTAGAGGTCGAAGTACGGGAAGTGGAGCATCAGGGGGTACTGGTCGGGCCTCGTCCCCTCGAAGTCCCAGACCGCGTGCTCGGTGAACCCCTCCGACTGCGGATGGACCCCGAGCGCCTCGTCGTACGGGATCATCATCGCGGCCGCCGCGTCGCGCCAGGAGGCCGCCTCCTCAGCGTCCACGCCGAGCTCCCGGGCCCGGTCGGGGTGGCGCCCGGCCGCGTCGGCGGCTCCGCTCAGGTTTCGCTCCGCCAGCAGGTTCGTGTAGACGTTGTTGTCGGCGATGGCGCTGTACTCGTCCGGGCCGGTGACGCCGTCGATCCGAAAGCGTCCCTGCGCGTCGTGATGGCCCAGCGAACGCCAGAGGCGGGCCGTCTCGACGAGCAGCTCGAGACCCTCCTCGCGCTCGAACTCCTCGTCCCCGGCGGCGAAGACGTAGCGGATCACGGCGTTGGCGATGTCCGCGTTGATGTGGAAGGCGGCGGTGCCGGCTGGCCAGTAGCCCGACGATTCCTGACCGCGAATCGTCCGCCACGGGAAGGCGGCTCCCGCCAGGCCGAGCGTCTTGGCCCGCTCCCGTGCCAGGTCCAACGTCGTATGGCGCCAGAGGAGGGCGTCCCGGGCCGCGCCCGGGACCGTGTAGGCGAGCGCCGGCAGGACGAACGTCTCGGTGTCCCAGAAGGTATGGCCGTCATAGCCTGTTCCGGTCAGGCCCTTCGCGGGGATCGCCCGCTGCTCGGCGCGCGCGCCCGCCTGCAGCAGGTGGAAGCGGGCGAAGCGAACGGCCTGCTGGAGCTCTGGGTCGCCCTCGATCTCGACGTCGCCGCACTCCCAGAAGTGATCGAGGTATTCGCGCTGGCTGGCCAGGAGGCCGTCCCAGCCCTTGTGCCGGGCGCCCGCGAGGGCCGCCTCGACCTGGTCGGTGACGGCCGGGAGGGAGCGCTGGCTCGACCATCCGTATGCCAAGAACTTCACTAGCCGCAGCCGCTGTCCCGGCTCGACATCCGTGGTGAAGGTGACGCGGCCTAGGTCCTCGCTGCTCCAGACCCGGATCCTGGGTTCGCCCGGGGCGTCGACCTCGTGGTCCATCGCGGCGGCCATCAGGAGGCCGCTGCCGCTCGTCCGGTGAGCGAGCGTGACCCGGTTCCGGTGGTCCGAGAAGGACTCGGACCGCAGCGGCGCGACCAGCCTGGTGCCGGCGCGCGGATCCCCGTCCTCCTGCTCGGGTAGGGGCTCGTTGGCAACCAGCTCGGATTGCACGACCAGCGAGGCGCCCTCCTCGAGTGCCTCGACCTCGTAGTGAATGGCTACCACGGCCCGATGGACGAAGGAGACGAGCCGAACCGTGCTCAGGCGAATCGCCTGTCCAGCCGGCGAAACCCACTCGACCTCTCGACGCAATACGCCGGCGCGGAAGTCGAGCACCCGCTCGTGCCGCCGCAGTTCGCCGTAGCGGATGTCGAAGGGCTCGTCATCAACGAGTAGGCGGATGACCTTGCCGTTGGTGACGTTGATCATCACCTGACCCACCTCCGGATCCCCGTATCCGGGCTCCGCGTAGGGGACCGGCTTGGTCTCGTAGAAGCTGTTCAGATAGGTACCAGGCATGCCATGGGGCTCGCCCTCCTCGAGGTTCGCGCGCAGCCCGATGTGGCCGTTCGAGAGGGCGAAGATCGACTCGGTGTTGGCGAGCCGCGAGAGGTCGAGGCTGGTCTCGCGCAGGGCCCATTCCTCGGTGGGAAAGCTGTCGTGCCCGATCATCGGCCTGCGAGCAGCTCCGCGAGATCCCGTACGACGACGCTCGCCCCGTGCTCGCGGAGGGCGTCAGCCTGCCCAACTCGATCGACGCCCACGACGCAGGCGAAGCCTCCGGCGCTCCCGGCTTCGACGCCCGCCAGCGCGTCTTCGAAGACCGCCGCGGCGTCGGGGGTGACGTCGAGGGCCTTGGCACCGGCCAGATAGGTGTCCGGCGCGGGCTTCCCCTTCAGGTGCTCACGCTCCGCGACGATCCCGTCGATGCGCGCTTCGAAGAAGTCCTCGAGGCCGGCGGCCGCCAGGACGTCGCGAGTGTTGGTGCTCGACGAGACGACCGCTCGGCGAAGCCCCGCGTCGCGCACCGCCTCCAGGTACCGGCGGGAACCGGGATAGGCATCCACCCCTCGCTCGTGGATCATCCGCAGGACGATCTCGTTCTTGCGGTTGCCCAGGCCGTGGATGGTTTCCGCGCTCGGGGGATCGTCCGGCTTCCCCTCCGGCAGCTCGATCCCTCGGGACTCGAGAAAGGACCGGACCCCGTCGTAGCGCGGCTTGCCGTCCACGTAGGTGTCGTAGTCGTCCTTCCCGTCGAAAGGGACGAAGTCCTCGCCCGTGCGAGCCGCCCGGTCCTGGAGATACCGGTCGAACATCTCCTTCCAGGCGGCGGCGTGCACCTTCGCGGTCTCCGTCAGCACTCCGTCGAGATCGAACAGGCACGCTTGCACGTTCTCGGGGAGACCGAGCACGGCCGAACCCTATGGCACGTCCCAGCAGTCCCGATCGCCGCTGTCCTCAATCGACGATCTGAAGCTCCTTGGGCATACCGCTCAGGTTGCGGTAGCCGTCCGCCGTCAGCACCACGAGGTCCTCGATGCGGACCCCGAACCGTCCCGGCAGATAGACCCCCGGCTCGACGGTGACCACGTTTCCCTCCCGCAGCTCGTCCTCGGACGTCGTCGCGAGCCGCGGGCCCTCGTGGACTTCGAGCCCGACCCCGTGTCCCGTCCCGTGTCCGAAGTGATCGCCGTGACCCGCCTCGGCGATCATCTCCCGCGGGACAGCGTCCACCTCCTTGCCTGAAGCCCCGGGCCGGATCGCCGCGAGGGCGGCCAGCTGGGCGGTGAGCACGAGGTCATAGACCTCCTGCGCCTCGTCCCCGGGTTCACCCGTGGCAAAGGTGCGGGTGCAGTCCGAGCAGTAGCCCTCGAGCAGGGCTCCCATGTCGAAGACGACCAGCTCCCCCGCGCCGATCTCGCGATCTCCGGGCTCCGCGTGCGGGAGGGCGCCGTTTTCGGCGGTGGCGACGATCGGCGGAAAGGATGGCTCGGCGCCGAGCTCCCGCAGTCTCGCCTCGGCGGCGCGGGCGACGTCCCGCTCGGTGCGTCCGGCGAGACCGCGCTCGAGCGCCCACCGGTAGACACCGTCGGTGAGCTCGGCCGCGGCGGCGATCCGCTCGATCTCCTCCGGCTCCTTCACGGCCCGGAGCTGCTCGACGGGATCCCCGGCCGGGACGAGGTCGACGTCGTCCTCGGCGGCGGCCTCGAGGCGGGCGAGCTGGCGGACGCTCAGCTTGGCGTCCTCGAACCCGACCTTGCCCGACATCCTGGCGACGATCTGCGGCAGCAGCTCTCGCTCGGCCTCCGGCCGCTCCCACTCATCCCCGACCTCGCGCTCCGCTCGCTCGGTGTAGCGGAAGTCGGTGAAGAAGATCCGCTCGTCTCTGCCCACCAGACAGGCCCCGTTGGTCCCGGTGAAGCCGGTCAGGTAGCGGACGTTGACGAGATCCGAGACGAAGAGCTGGTCGAGCTCCCGCTCAACGATCAGCTCGGCCAGCCGCTCCGCCCTGCTCATACGCCCAGCCTCTCGGCGATCAGCTCCAAGCCCTCCCTGTAGCCCTCCGGGCCCTTGCCGTAGATCTGCCCGACGAGCAGATCGACTCCCTCGAACACCGAGTGGCGGCGCCACTCTTCTCGCTTGGAGATGTCGGAGAGGTGGACCTCGACGAAGGGAACTCCCGTCAACGCGACCGCGTCGCGGATCGCCCACGAGTAATGCGTCCAGGCGCCGGCGTTGACGATCGCGGCGTCGGCGCGCTCCGGCAGCCGATGGAGGTACTCGACGAACTCGCCCTCGTGGTTGGTCTGGAAGAACGACGCCTCCAGGTTGAGCTCGCGCGCGAAGCGCTTGACCCTCACCTCGAGCTCGGGGAGCGAGAAGTCGCCGTAGATGTCCCGCTCGCGCCTGCCGAGCACGTCGAAGTTGACCCCGTGCAACACCTCGACGCGGTTGTGGGTCGTCGTCATCACCTCAGCTCCTCCACGGCGGCGCGGACCCTACCCGGCTCCACCGACTCGCCCCAGCGCGGCTCGCCGGGCCGCTCGAGCAGGACGAAGCCGAGCCCCTCGCTGGTCCGCTTCTTGTCGCGATCGATGGCGTCGATGACCTCGTCGATCGCCACCGCGGGATCCAGCGAGACCGGCAGGCCATGTGAGGCGAGCAGGCCCTCGACCTCGTTGCGCAGATCGTCGGCCCCTGAGAGGCGCAGCGCTGCCAGGAGGCCCAGTCCCACCGCCTCGCCGTGCCGGTAGCGCGAGTAGCCGGTCGCAGCCTCGATCGCGTGGCCCACGGTGTGCCCCAGGTTGAGGACCGCTCGCTCGCCGGCGTCTCGCTCGTCGTCGGCCACCACGGCGATCTTCGTGCGCGCGCACTCGAAGATCAGCTCGCCGAGCGTGCCGCGATCGAAATCGTCAGCGTGCCTGACCCGCTCCCAGAACCGGCCCCCGGCGATCAGGCCGGTCTTCAGCACCTCGACGAACCCGGCGGCGAGCTCCTCTGCGGGCAGCGTCTTCAGCACGGCGGGGTCGGCGAGGACGGCAATCGGCTGGTGATATGCACCCACGTAGTTCTTCGCGGCGGGCAGGTCGACGCCCGTCTTGCCGCCGTAGGCCGAGTCGACCTGGGCGACCAGGGTCGTGGGCGCCTGGACCAGGGGAACGCCGCGCTGGTAGGTGGCGGCGCAGAACCCCGCCAGGTCCCCGACCACGCCACCGCCGAAGGCCAGCACGCAGTCGTCACGCCGGGCCCCCGCCGCCGCCAGCTCGCTGAGCACCCGCTCGGCCTCGGAGATGGTCTTCGACGACTCGACCCCCTCGACGGTGATCGTCGTCTCGCAGCGTGGCAGGAGTCGTCCGTGCCTCTCGAGGACGGCCTCATCCGCAACGCAGAACGTCCGGGCCGGCAGGTCTTCGGGGAGCGCCTCCCTGGCGGACTCGAGCAGGCCGATCGCCCCCTCGCCGACCGCGGCCGGGTAGGCGCCGCTCCCCGCCTCCGCCCAGGCCATCCTGACGCCGGTCGCGCCCTGCATTGCCGCGAGCCACGGCGCGGCAGCCTGGGCGGCGTCCCGTGCCTGCGAGGGCAAGATCGCGCGAGCGAGGGACTCGTAGAGGGGCCGTCGCCGGGCGAAACGAGCTGAGAACTCCCCCCGATCCGCTGCGAGTGGCCGGTCCGACCCGGCGGCCCTTTGCCACGCGACCTCCTCGTCGACGTCACACCAGACCGGCATGTGATCGGCGAGCGCGCTTCTCACCGCGTCGCTCTCGACGGCCCCGCCGCCGAGCGCCACGACCGACGACGGCCCGCCGACCTGACCTGCCAGGGCGTCCAGAGCCGAGACGACCAGGCGCTCCTCGCGGCGCCTGAACTCGGCCTCCCCCTCGCGCTCGAAGAAGGAAGCGATCGACTCGCCCAGCTCGCGTTCGAGCAGATCGTCGGTGTCGATCACGCCGAGCCCGAGTCGCTCGGCCACGGCCTCGGCCGCACGGCTCTTGCCCGCGGCCATAAACCCGATGAAGACGATTCCGTGGTGCGCGCTCACCTCCGCCACCCGATGCGCTCCTTGTACGCCGCAAGCGCCGCGAGCACGTCGTCGATGTGGTCGCCTCCGAACTTCTCGCGGTAGGCCGCCGCCACCACGAGGGCGACCATCGACTCCGCCACCACGGCCGCCGCCGGCACCACGGTCGAGTCGGTCCGCTCCCGCATCGCCTGGGCGGGCTCCTTCGTCTCGGTGTCCACCGAGCGCAGCGGTTGGGTCATCGTCGAGATCGGCTTGATCGCGGCCTGCACCAGGAGCGGCTCTCCGTTGGTCATGCCACCCTCCAGCCCGCCGGCGCGGTTCGTCTCGCGGTACCAGCCGAGGTCCTCCGACCAGAAGATCTCATCGTGGGCCTCCGACCCGGGCCGCCCGGCGACCTCCCATGCCTCGCCCAGCGAGACGCCCTTCACCGACTGGATGGAGCAGATCGCCTGGGCGAGCCGGCCGTCGAGCTTCTCGCTCCAGGAGACGTGTGAGCCGATTCCCGGGACGAGGCCGAAGGCGCGCACCTCGAACTTCCCGCCCAGCGATTCGTTCTCCTTCCGCAGCCGGTCGATCTCCTCGACCATCGCCTCAGAAGTGGCCGGATCGAGGCAGCGCACGGGCGAGTCGTCGACGCCGGCGAAGTCCTCGGGGCCGAGGCCATCCCGCTCCGGCGCCGTGACCGAGGCGATCTGGATCACGTGGCTGTACACCTCGACGCCGACCGCCGCGAGAAAAGCCTTGGCGATCGACCCCGCGGCGACTCGCGCCGCCGTCTCGCGTGCGCTGGCGCGCTCGAGCACGTTTCGGACGTCGGAGTGGCCGAACTTGAGCGCGCCGGCCAGATCGGCGTGGCCGGGGCGCGGCAGGTGGGTCTCCTCGACCTCCGCGTCCACCGGCCAGGGATTCATCCTCTCCTCCCAGTTCGGGTAGTCGCGGTTGGCCACCAGGACGGCGATCGGGCTGCCGAGGGTGCGCCCGTGCCTGACCCCGGAGCGGATCTCGACCGCATCGCTTTCGATCTTCATCCGCCCGCCGCGCCCGTGACCGAGCTGGCGGCGCGCCATCTCGCGATCGAGCGCCTCGCGATCGAGCTCGAGCCCGGCCGGCAGGCCCTCGACGATCGCGACCAGCCCTGGGCCGTGCGATTCGCCTGCTGTTGTGAACCTCAACGTCACGCCGCCAGCGTAAATGTCGGGCGCTCCAGGCCACGGGCTCGGGGTTGCGCGCCTGCCTCAGGCGGACGTCGCGGCCGCCACCAGGGCGCCCAGAGCGAGGAACGGCGCAAACGGGATCGTGCGGTCCCGCGCCTGCCAGCCGTGGCGGGCGAGGAGGAAGACTCCCGCCGCGGATCCGGCCGCGAAGGCGAGCAGCATCGCCTCGATCACCGCTGCGCCCAGATAGACGCCGAGGACTCCGGCGAGCTTGACGTCGCCGAGGCCCATGCCATCCGGGCGGATCACTGCGGCGGCCAGGAGAAAGCCCGCCGCCCCAAGGCCCGCCCCGAGCTTCTCCGGCAGCCCGGCCGGATCCGAGAGCGTGCAGAACCCCACCGCCAGCACCAGACCCGCGAGCAGCGGGACGTCCGGAACCAGCCGGCTGCGCAGATCACTGACCGTGACTACGCCGAGCAGCAGCACCAGCGAGGCGTCGAGTAGGACGGCGGCCATATCGTTGAAAGCCCCGTGGCGGCGCAGATCTCCCCATCCAAACCGCGCTGATGGCTGCGCGGCGCCTGCTGATCGTGATGCTGATCCTGCTCGGGCTCTCCACCCTGGCGGCCGCCCTGGTGCCCCAGCGCGCGCCGCGAAACGGGACCACGACCGGCACGACGACGACCCAGTCGATCCCGACCACGCCGAGCGTGCCGATCACCGACGTCCTGCCGCCGGTGGCGGAGATCACCGTGGGCGGCAAGAAATTCCCCGTGGTCGCCCCGGTCCACGTCGGCCATCAGCTCACGCTGCTGGTTCGCTCCCGCCCTCCGAGGGAGATCTCGATTCCCGAGTTCGGCCTGATCGGGTTCGCGACTCAGGACACACCGGCACGCTTCGAGCTGCTGCCGAGCACCCCCGGGACCTTCGGCATCCTGTTTGCCGCCTCCGGCAAGGTCGTCGGCCGCATCGAGGTCGTCGGAGCGCTCCGCGAAGAGCGGAAACAACAAGCCGACCGGATAGGAAAGCGGCTAAGTCTCGAGCTCGCGCGGGATCAGGTCGAGCTTGAGGAAGTTCCCTTCGCGGACCACGTCGACCTGTATCCCCTGGCCGATCCGCTCGGCCACCATCAGCCGCTGAAGGTCTCCGACGTCCCCCATCGGCTCGCCGTCGACGGCCACGATCAGGTCCTCCGCGCGAAGGCCGGCCCGCGCGGCAGGGCTGCCACCCACCACCTCGACCACCTCGATCCCCTTGTCGCGACCGAGCCGCGAGGCGATCTTCGGCGGCAGCGGCCGCGAGCCGCCCACGATGCCGATATAGGCGCGCCGCACCCTGCCCTCCTTCATCAGCGCGGAGATGATCTTCCCGGTCGCGTCGTTGATGGGGACGGCAAGGCCGAGCCCGATCCCGGCGACGGCCGTGTTGATGCCAATCACGCGGCCGAGCCCGTCGGCGAGGGCGCCTCCGGAGTTGCCGGGGTTGAGCGCCGCGTCGGTCTGGATCACGTTCTCGACCAGGCGCCCGGCCGACCCCGAGCGGGTGGGGAGCGAGCGCCCGAGCGCCGAGACGACGCCCGCGGTCACGGTTCCAGCCAGGCCCATCGGGCTGCCGATCGCGACCACGAGCTGGCCGACGCGCAGCTCATCCGCATCGCCCAGCTGGGCCGGCGTCAGATCCCGAGCGTCCACCTGCGCGACGGCCAGGTCCGAAAGGGGATCGGCTCCGGCGACCTTCCCGCTCAGCTCGCGACCGTCGGCGAATGAGGCGCTGAGGCCGTGGCCACCCGCGACGACGTGTGCCGAGGTGAGCATGTAGCCATCGGAGGAGATGGCGACGCCGCTGCCCGCGCCCTCTGCGCGGCCCCGCCGGGTGCGGCGCGAGACCGCCAGGTGGGCGACGGAGGGTATGAGCCGCTCGGCGACGCCGGACACGGTCCGCGAGTAGGCATCGAAGGCGTCGGCGTCCGGCAGCGGCTCGTGGTTGGACGCCGGGACCGCATCGGCAACGCCGTCGGAGACCAACTTCAAGCCTCCCGGGATGGGCTTCAGCTTCCGCACTAACCAAAAGTTAGCAGGGGCGACTCAGGTCCTAGCGGGCGGCTCGACAGGCGTGAGCCGCAGCTCGTCTGACATCAGGACTCCCCTCCTCTCTTCGCTGCCTCGCGCATGACGTCCAACGGTGGATTCATACCCGTCCAGATTCGCAGCGACTCCCCACCCTGGCGGACCAGGACCTCCAGTCCGTCGATCGCCGTCGCGCTCCGGCTCCGGGCCTCGGCGATCAGCCTGCTCTCCGAGCCGGCGTAGACCAGGTCCACGAGCACGATCTCCGCGTTCAAGCGCTCGGGATCGAGCGGCAGGTGCCCGAACGGGTCCTCGTCGCGCATCCCGACCGCCGTGCAGTTGACGATCAGCTCGTAGCCGTTTGCCAGCGCCTGCTCGCCGCTCACTGGAGTAAGGCGCCCCTCAGAAGGGGTGTCCGACCCGGCGCGGGCGAGCTCGCGGACCAGCTCCTCCGCCCGCTCCGGCGTGCGGTTCCAGACCGATACCGAGGCGCCCTGCTCGGCCAGCGCCCAGACCGCGGCGCGTCCCGACCCGCCTGCCCCCAGGACGAGCGCCGAGCGCCCCTCGACCGGCTCCGGGAGCGCTGCCAGCAAGCCGGTGGCGTCGGTGTTGTCGGCGCGGATCCCGCCGGCACCGAAGCTGAGCGTGTTGGCGGCCCCGATCCGCCGGGCCGCGTCGGAGGCCTCGTCCGCGAGCGCGAGGGCGGCCTCCTTGTGGGGGATGGTGACGTTGGCGCCGACGAACCCCTGCTCGGGAAGCGCCTTCGTCTGGGTCGCGAGTTCCTCCGGTGGCAGGTCGAGCGCCTCGTAGCTCCATTCGCCCGCCAGGCCGAGCGCCTCGAGCGCCGCGTTCTGCATCGCAGGCGAGCGGGAGTGCGAGACCGGGTGCCCCAGCACCGCCAGCCGCTTCATCGCGGGTTCAACTCCGGCAGCTGGCGGGCGCCCGCCCCGCGTTGTAGGCGGCGACTAGCTGGTTGAACTCGGCCCCGCTGGCGGTGAAGCAGTGCTGACCCCCTCCGTTGGCCTCCAGCACGTAGTAGAGGTAGTCGACCTTCGCCGGATGGGCCGCGGCCTGGATCGCGTCGAGCCCCGGATTCCCGATCGGCGTCGGGGTGAGGCCGGCGTTGACGCGCGTGTTGTACGCCGAGGGGGACTTGAGCTGCGACGCGGTGATCTCATCCGTGTAGTTGTGGAACTCGTACCGGGTGGTCGCGTCGATGCCGAGCGGCATTCCGCGGTGCAGCCGGTTGTAGATCACCGCGGCAACCAGCGGACGCTCCGAGGGGACCATCACCTCCTTGTCGATCATCGAAGCGATCTTGAGCACGTCGTAGACGGTCAGGTTCTTCGACTTCGCGTAGGACATGTCGACCCCGCCGATGTTCTGCTGGAAAGCCTGGAGCTGCTCCGAGACGAGCTGGCCGACTGCCGCCCCTGGGTCGACCTCGTAGGTCGCCGGGAAGAGGAAGCCCTCCAGCGACCTCGGGTTGTGCGCGCCGTAGCGGTTCGGGTCGAAACCCTTGAAGCTCTTCGTCGCCGCCAGGTAGTCGCCTGTCAGCCCGAGGTCCTTCACCTGGGGCGCGATCTGGTTCCTGTCCTCGCCCTCGGGAATGGTCACCGTCACCTGGCCGCCCGAGCTGGTCAGCCTGTCGATCGCCGCTGCGTAGCTCATGTTCTGGGCGAGTACGTAGCGGCCGGGCAGGATCTCGTCGCTCTTGCCGGCGAGCTTCAGCCGCCATTCGAACAGGGTTCTGTTCGAGACCACGTCGTCGTCGGCGAGCAACTCGGCGACGTCGCTGGCGCTGGCGCCCGCCGGGATCGTGACGATCGCCTGGCCCGACCCCTCGCCGGGGTCGAACGGAGCTGGCTGGAAGAGGGCGATCAGAAACCAGGCGATCAGAGCCCCGACCAGGAGCAAGGCGAGAGCCAGGATGCGGCGCCGCCAGTACCTCCCTCGTGGCCTCTGCGGAGACGGATCTCCCCCATCCCCGCCGGAATCGGCGGGCGGTTTGGTGCCGGAATCGGCGGGCGGTTTGGTGCCGGAATCGGCGGGCGGTTTGGTGCCGGAATCGGCGGGCGGTTTGGTGCCGGAATCGGCGGGCGGTTTGGTGACCGTGGGCTGCTCGGGCACACTCGCGGGGCGCGGAGCTTCGGCGGTGGCCGCGGCCGGCCTTGGCTGCTTGCCGCCCTGGCGCGACTTGCTGCGCCGCGCCTCCCGCTCCCGTCGTCGGCGCTCGCGCTCGAGTGAGGCGGGATCGTCTCGGCCGAACTCGTCGGTCGCCGGCGCCGTCCCGTCCCCGGGCCCAGTCAGGTTGCCCTCTGTGTCGGCGAACCACTCCTCTCGGTCGGGCACCTACGCCTCCCCACCCCGTGAATCGGGTCGCTGCTCAGCTTCGCTTCCGCCGCGCCCTCTCATATCGAGGTAGGACTCGAGCAGGTGAGCGGCCGCGAGCGAGTCGCGGTCGGCCCGGGCGCCCTCGCGGGCACTCCTGTCCGCCATCCGAGTCGTGAGGCGCTCGTCGTATGTCTCCACCGGCACGTCCAGTAGCTGGGTGAGCTCCGCGACGAAGGCCCTGCTCAGCAGGGCCTGCTCGCCCTCCTCCCCCGAGAGGGTGGTGGGCAGACCGACGATCACCCGATCGGCCCTCTGGGCGGCGACGAGCTCGGCGACCGACGCGGGGTCCGGCGGCTCGATCGCCTCGAGCGGGCGGACCAGGGTTCCCGTCGGATCGGAGATCGCACAGCCACAGCGAGCCGTGCCGTAATCGAGCGCGAGCACCCGCAAAACCCTAGTGGCCCGGCCGGGGAGGTTGCGCGCGAGACGGTCGGGTCACCAAGCTAACGCGCCGCCGCAGCGGCTTCCTCTGGCTCCGGGAGCCGATCAGTGGCGGAGCCGGGGCTGTCCGGCGCGACCTCGACGCCCGCGATCATGCTCGAATCGACGTTTCGGGGGTGATGACAGGCGGCCGCCTGGCCCGACTCGTACTCGGCCAGTGGCGGCTCGTCCTGGGAGCAGATCGCCGTCGCCCACGGGCAGCGCGTGTGGAAGTGGCACCCCGGCGGCGGGTTGACCGGGCTCGGCACGTCGCCCTCCAGCACCACCGGCTGGCGCGCCGCGTTCGCCTTCGGGTCCGGGATCGGAACGGCGGAGAGCAGCGCCACCGAGTAGGGATGAATGGGCCGCTCGTAGAGGACGGCCGCCGGAGATCGCTCGACGATCTTGCCCAGGTACATGACCGCGATCCGGTCGGAGACGTGGCGGACGACGCCGAGATCGTGGGCGACGAAGATGTAGGAGAGGTTGAACTCGTCCTGCAGGTCCTCGAGCAGGTTGATGATCTGCGCCTGGATCGAGACATCCAGGGCCGAGACCGGCTCGTCGGCGATGATCAGCTTCGGGCGGAGCGCGAGCGCCCGGGCGATCCCGATCCGCTGCCGCTGGCCGCCCGAAAACTCATGCGGGTAGCGGTTGTAGTGCTCGGGCTGGAGGCCGACCCTGTCCATCAGCTCCTGAATCTCACGCCGCAGCTGCGTCCCCGAGGCGAGACCGTGGAGCTGCAATGGGTCACCGATGATCTGCACGACCCGCTTGCGGGGGTTGAGCGAGGCGTACGGGTCTTGGAAGATCATCTGGATCTCCCGCCGCACCGGGCGCAGCTCCCGGCGTGAAAGGCCGACCAGCTCGCGCCCGTGGTAAAGGACCGAGCCGGAGGTTGGCTCGAGCAGCTGGATGATGGTGCGGCAGAGGGTCGACTTGCCGCAGCCGGACTCGCCCACCAGGCCGAGCGTCTCCCCCTCGTACAGGGTCAGACTGCAGTCGTCCACCGCCTTGACGCTCGCCACTTCGCGGTCGAACAGGATTCCCGACTTGATCGGGAAGTGCTTGACGAGGTGGCGAACCTCGAGGAGGGGATCGCCCTTGGCCATCAGGCCGGCACCTCGAGCCCGATCCGACCCTCGACCTCGCGGAGCTCCTTCTTGTCGTTCGGGTCGAGCCAGCAGCGATCGGCATGGTCCTTCGCCCTCAGCAGGCGCTCCTCGAGTGCCGGCGGCTCGCCGCACTTCTCGAAGGCGTGCGGGCAGCGCGGCCGGAAGCGGCATCCTGGCGGGAGCGAAATCAGCGAGGGCGGCTGTCCTCTGATCTGCGGCAGGCGCTCGACGCGCTCCTGGTCGAGCCGAGCGATCGAGCCCAGCAGCCCCCAGGTGTAGGGGTGCTGGGGGTCGTAGAAGATCTCGTCGAGCTCTCCCCGCTCGACGATCTGCCCGGCGTACATGACCAGAACGCGGTCGGCAATCTCGGCGACGACCCCGAGGTCGTGGGTGATCAGGATCACCGAGAGCCCACGCTCCTGGTTCAGGTCCTTGAGCAGCTCGAGGATCTGCGCCTGGATCGTGACGTCGAGCGCCGTCGAGGGCTCGTCGGCGATCAGGATCGCCGGCTCGAGCGCGAGCGCCATCGCGATCATCGCCCTCTGGCGCATCCCGCCCGAGAACTCGAAGGGGTAGTGCTGGGCGCGCGTCTCGGGGTCGGGGATCCCGACTGAGCCGAGCGCCTCCACGGCCTTGCGGTGGGCGGCCGCCTTGCCCATGTCGCGGTGGGCGAGGATCGCCTCGACGATCTGGTCGCCGATCTTCTGGACCGGGTTGAACGAGGACATCGGATCCTGGAAGACCATCGCGATCCGGTCCCCGCGGATCGCCTGCAGCTCCTCGTTGCTTGCCGTGGTCAGCTCCTTGCCCTGGTAGCGAACCGAGCCGGAGATGCGCGCGTTGGGCCCACGGGTGAGCCCCAGGATCGTCATCGCGGTGACCGACTTTCCGGAGCCGGACTCCCCGACGATGCTGAGCACCTCGCCGGCCTGCAGTGAGAAGGAGACGCCGCCGACTGCGTGCACGGTGCCCTCGTCGGTCGCGAAATCGACCGTGAGGTCCTCGACCTCGAGCAGGGGGCCTGCCATCAGCCGCTCAGCCTGATCCTGGGGTCGAGCACCGCGTAGATGATGTCCACCACGGCGCTGAGCACCACCACGAAGAACGCGCCGAACATCGTGATCACCAGAACCGGCGGCACGTCTAACTGCTGAATCGACGTGGCCGCGTACTGACCCACGCCCTGCAGGTTGAAGACAGTTTCCGTGAGGATCGCACCGCCCCCGATCACCGCCGCGAAGTCGAGGCCCCAGAGCGAGACCACAGGGATCAGCGAGTTGCGGAGCACGTGGTGGATCAGCACTCGGCGCTCGCTGAGGCCTTTCGCCCGGGCGGTGCGGACGTAGTCCTCGTTGATGGTGTCGAGGATGTTCGATCGCAACACCCTGGAGTAGAACCCGATGAACAGCACCGAGAGCACGAACCAGGGCAGGAGCAGGTGGTTGAGCCATCCCCAGGGGTCCTGGGTTAAGGGCACATATCCGCTGGCCGGGAAGATCGTGAGCTTGTAGGAGAAGGCCCAGAGGACGAGCGCGCCGAGCAGGAAGACCGGGGTCGACACTCCGATCAGGGATAAGACGGTGAGGCCGGTGTCCGTGAACTTGCCGGCCTTCACCGCGCTGATCACGCCGAAGAGGATCCCGAAGCCGAGCCAGATGATGCCGGCCCCGATCGCCAGCGAGAGCGTCGCGGGCAGATCTCGCTTGATCTCGTCGACGACGTTGATCTGCTGCGAGTAGGAGACGACCGTGCCCGTCAGGATCTTCTTCATGGTGATGCCGTACTGCTCGTAGATCGGCTTGTCGAAGCCCCAGTCCTTGCGGATCGCCTCGCGGGTCTCCGGCGTCGAGTTGCGGCCGCCCAGACGCACCGCCGGGTCGCCGTTGGGGATCGCCTGAAAGATCAGGAAGGTGAGGACGGAGATCGCGAACAGCACCGCGACCATGGCGAGGAGCCGGCGTACGAGGAACCGCGCCATCAGTGCTCGATGCGCACCTCGGCGCGCGGGTCGAGTGCGTCGCGGACGCCATCACCGAAGACGTTGATCCCCAGCACCGCCAGCACGAGCATCCCACCGGGGATCAGGGTCAGGTGCATCGCGCTCGGGATCAGGCGAATGCCGTCGGCGATCATCGTCCCCCACGAAGGGTTCGGAGGCTGGACACCGGCGCCGAGGAAGGAGAGCGCCGCTTCGAGCAGGATCGCATTGGCGATCATCAGCGGGATGAAGACGATCACGCTCGAGGCGATGTTGGGGAGGATCTCCCGGCCCATGATCCGCAGGTTCCCGGCGCCCTGCGCGCGCGCCGCCTCCACGAACTCCTTCTCGCGCAGGCTCAGCACCTGCCCCCGCAGGGGTTTTGCCATGTACGGCACGTAGACGACCCCGATGATGATCGCGGGGATCCACAGTGAGGTTCCGTTGACGGTGAATAAGCCGAAGTTGAGGCCCCCCACCGCGAGCGCCGTCCCCAGGGCGATGCCGAGCAGGATCACGGGATAGGCCCAGATCAGGTCAAGGGTCCGGGAGAGCACCCCGTCGACCACGCCGCGGTAGTAACCCGCCGTCAGAGCGATGATGGTCGCCAGCAGGCAGCTGATGAAGGTCGCGATGAATCCGATCTCAAGCGAGTTCCGGCCCCCGTAGAGCAGCCTGACCGCCACGTCGCGCCCGTTGGAGTCCGCCCCGAGCAGGAACTTCGCCGTCCAGGTTGGCCCGGTCGGGATCCCGCCGGGCGAGACGACGTCCCTCTCCTTTCCCCTGACCGTGATCCTGTCGGTGATGTGGTTCGCCGACACTGTGGTATGCGCCACATGCTTGGCGTAGAGCGGCGCGCACAGACACATCAGGACGATCACGAGGAACATCGCTCCGAAGGCGAGCGCCGTCTTGTTGCGCCGCAGGCGTCGCAGCGCGAGTTGGTAGGGACCGACGCCGGCCTGGCCCTCAACCGCGTCCTCTCCGAGCGCAATACCCGGCTCGAGGGCGGCGGGCCTACCCGGGCTTGGAGCTGTGGGGTCTACAGCCATCTGATCATGGGGCGCCCTCGCACGCCCCGAATTGTCCTTTTACCCGGTTTCGGCTTACTTCAGTTGCCAGGTGCTCCAGTCGTTCAGGTAGGTCGGATGAACGACGGCGGAGCCGAAGTCGATCCGGTCGCTGAAGAACTTCGGCACTTGCTCCGATCCGTAGACGACCACGTACGCCTTCTTGGCCTGGTACTCGTCGAGCGCCTGCCACTGGCTCGCCACCGAATTGAGGTCGCCGGTTGGCGTCGGCGACAGCTTGTCGACCTGCTGGTCGATGTACGGATCACTAACGTAACCGTAGTTGTCGCTGTTCACCGGCTGGATCGCGCTGGTCGTCAGCAGGTGGTAGAAGTCGACCGGGTTCGGGAAGTCCTGAATCCAGTCGGCGAACCCTGTCTGCGGGTTCGTCTTCGCGTTCCCGATCGTCGGGAAGTAGGTCGTGTCCGAGATCAGCTTCGGAGTGGCCTTGTACCCGATCTTGTTGAGCAGATCCGCGTAGTACTCGACGTACTGCGTGCGTGGCGCGCGCTGCTCGCCCCAGACGGTGATCGACTGCCCCGCCGTGCCGGATTGCTGGACCAGCTGCTGCGCCTTGGCGATGTCGCCGTGACCGTCCGCGGGCCCGTATGGGCAGTCGCTGTCCGGATGGCCGGCGATGCCCTCCGGGAGGAAGAAGCACTCCGGCTGCAGGAACCCGCTCGCCAGTCGCTGGAGCGCCGGGCGATCGATCGCAACGTTGACCGCCTGCCTCGCCAACTCGCTGTTGAACGGTGGGATCCGGACGTTGAAGAAGAAGTAGAAGGTCGACGGGATCGTCACCGGCTCGAACCGGTCGCTCGCCTGTGAGTTGACCTGCGGCACGATCGACGGCGGCAGCGTGTCGCCGGCGTCGAAGTTGTCAGCCTGGTTGTTGAGGACCTGCTGCGCCTCGGTCTGGGTGTTCGACTGGATCGTCACGTTGATCCGGTCCAGGTGACCCGTCGGGATATCAGGGATGTTGAGCGCGGCGAATTTCGGGTTCTTGACCAGGCTGAACGACTTGTTCGGCACTACGTCGGTGATCATGTACGCGCCGACGCCCGGCGGCATGTCGGTCGTCAGGGTGTGCTCGGGCGTCCCGCACGGGACCAGCCCCAGAGACGGGAACGCCAGCACGTTGGTGAAGGCTCCATCCGGCTTTTCGAGCTGGATCGTGATCTTGCCGCTGTTGTCGTCGGTTGAGATCCCGGTGATGCTGTCCGACTGGCCCTTGTCGAAGGCGCTCGCCCCGACGACGCTGTCAGTGACAAAGGCCTTGCCGCCCCAGTTGACCTTGATCATGCGCTCGACCGTGCACTTGAAGTCGCTCGCCTTTACCGGCTGCCCGTTCGAGAACACGAGGCCCTTGCGCAGGGTCATGGTGTAGTTCTTGC
This sequence comes from uncultured Solirubrobacterales bacterium, assembly GCA_963695675.1. Lineage (GTDB taxonomy): Bacteria > Actinomycetota > Thermoleophilia > Solirubrobacterales > 70-9 > DASUPK01. The sequence continues at coordinate 92,544 of CAVOGY010000001.1, read as the reverse complement.
CATCCGGTGAGATCGTTGGGAGATCCGTGGCGAGACCCGGGATCACGTCGTTGCCGGTCGGCGCAGTCTCGTGCTTGTAGGTGACCAGGGGCGTGTAGCTGATCCAGTCCGCCTCGGCACCCTGGGTGGTGTACGACTCCCCTGGGTCGAGGTAGTCAGGCGCGGTGCCCATCAGCACGGTGGCGGTACCACCCTCGCCACCGCCGCCTCCGCCGCCTCCGCCGCCGCAGGCCGCCAACGCAAGCGCAGCAAGACCGGCGGTGACTCCTAAAACGAGCACCTTCGTGAGCATCCTCACCCTGGATCCCTCCTGTTTTTGAAACTCCCCGTAAGGAGTCATATACCTGAAAACGGGTCGCGTCAAGTGCCCGTTCCAGGGAGTTTTACGAACTGGCCATACCTAGGCGGCAAGCTTGGCCTCTATGGCCTGCCTCGCAGCCGCGAGCGCCTCGTCGAGTTTCGACGGGTCACGGCCGCCGGCTTGCGCGACGTTGTCGCGCCCGCCGCCGCCACCGCCGATGATCTGCGCCGCCTCCCGGATCACGTCCGCCGCGGAGAGCCCGCGCTCTGACGACGTCATTGCTGAAGCTGGCTACGAGCGCGACCTTGCCGTCGTGCGACCCACCGAGCACGACGGCGGCCTCGCCTGCGCGTGACTTGATCCGGTCGGCCAGGTCGAGCAGGGAGCGCTGGTCGGCATCATCGCCCCGCCCGACGAAGACCGTGATCCCGCCGACCTTGTGACCCAACGCCGCGATCTCCTCGGCCTTCTTCGAGAGGTCGGCCGAGCCGGCCTTCCTGGTCTGCTCCTCGAGCTCCTCGAGGCGCTCGGCCATCCGGCGGGCACCCGCGACCGGATCCTGCTCGGAGCCCACGATCCTCCCCACCTCGCTGAGCGTGCGGGAGCGTGAGCGGAACCAGTCGATCGCGGCGGGGCCGGTGAGGGCCTCGATCCGGCGCACGTTCGCCGCGCTCGAACCCTCGGAGGCGATCGCGAAGATGCCGATCGCGGCGGTGTTGAAGACATGGGTTCCGCCGCAGAGCTCGCGCGAGACGCCCTCGACCTCGATCACGCGGACCCAGTCCCCGTACTTCTCGCCGAACAGGGCCATCGCGCCGAGCCGCTCCGCCTCCATGCGCGACATCTCGAGCGCCCGCACCAGGTGGCTCTCCTTGATCCACTCGTTGACGCGGTCCCCGATGTCCTTGAGCTCCTCGTTGCTGAGCGGGGCGCCGTGGGTGAAGTCGAAGCGCAACTTGTCGGGGCGCACCGCCGACCCCGCCTGGCGGACGTGGGTGCCGAGGCGCTCGCGCAGCGCGGCGTGCAGCAGATGGGTCGCGGTGTGGTTGCGCATCGTCGCGAAGCGGGAGACGTGGTCGACCTCGGCCTCGACCCGCGCTCCCGGCTCGAGCCCGGCCAGGGCGCTGTCGAGCTCGACCGCCTGGTCGTCCCCGATCCGGTAGACGTCCGCGACCGAGGCCGTGCCGCCATCCCAGCGGACCTCGCCCGAATCCGCGACCTGGCCGCCGCCCTCCGCGTAGAAGGGGCTCTCCTCGAGCTTGACCAGCGCGCGCCCGTTGTCGCCCTGGACGGCGAGCAGGCTGGTCTCGGCGCGCAGCTTCTCGTAGCCGACGAAGCGCGAGGGGGGCGCGGCCGAGGCGAAGCTGAGCACCGCGCCGTGGTGATCCTCGGAGCCGTGCGCGGTGGCGGTTCCCATCCGCGCCCGGGCGCGCTGCTCCTCCATCAGCTCCTCGAACCCCTCGTCGTCTACCGAGAGTCCCTGCTCGGCGAGCAGCTCCTTGGTGAGGTCGTAGGGGAATCCGTAGGTGTCGTGGAGCTTGAAGGCGTCCTCCGCGTCGATCCATGAGGTGCGGTCCTCATGCGCATGACGGATCAGGTCCGCGAGCATCGCCGTGCCGCGCTCGAGCGTGCGGCCGAAGCTCTCCTCCTCGTCGGCCACCCAGCGCCTCACGGTGTCGCGCTCGGCCGCCAGCTCGGGGTAGGCAGGCGCCAGCAGGTCGAGAGCGCGGTCGGCGAAGCGCTCCATGAAAGGTGCCGGGAGCTCGATCGACCGGCCCTGCTGGATCGCGCGGCGCATGATCCGGCGCAGGACGTAGCCGCGGTCCTCGTTCGACGGCACCACGCCGTCGGCGATCAGCGCCGCGGTCCCGCGGGCGTGGTCGGCGAGGATCCTCATTGCGCGGGTCGTCGCTCCCCCGTCGGAGTAGGAGCGACCCGAGAGCTCCTCGGCAAGGTCGATCAGCGGGCGCAGGGCATCCGTCTCGAACACAGACTCGACACCCTGCAGGACCGCCGCCATCCGCTCGAGGCCCATGCCGGTGTCGATGTTCTTCATCGGCAGCTCGGTGAGGCTGCCGTCCTCGGCGAGGTCGTAGGTCATGAAGACGTGGTTCCAGTACTCGACGAACCGATCCGTGTCGTCCCCGGGGCGCTCCCCCGACCGCCCGAAGTCCTCACCTCGATCCAGGTACATCTCCGAGCACGGTCCGCAGGGACCCGTCGGGCCCGCCTGCCAGAAGTTCTCCGAGCGAGGCAGCAGGACGATCCGCTCGTCCGGCACCCCGACCTCGCGCCAGATCTCGATCGCCTCCTCGTCGGGCCCCAGGCCGAGCTCGTCGTCGCCCTGGAAGACGGTCACCCAGATCCACTCCGGATCGAGCCCGAAGCCCTCGATCGAGAGCTCCCAGCCCCACGGGATCGACTGCTCCTTGAAGTAGTCCCCGAAGCTCCAGTTGCCGAGCATCTCGAAGAAGGTCAGGTGCCGGGCCGTGTTGCCGACCTCCTCGATGTCGGTGGTGCGGAAGCAACGCTGCACGTCCGCGAGCCGCGACGCGGGAGCCTTCTCCTGACCCAGGAAGTACGGCTTGAAGGGCTGCATCCCCGCCGTGGTCAGCAGCACCGACGGGTCGTGGACGGAGGGCACCAGCGAGGCCGACGGCACGATCCGATGGCCCCGCTCCTCGAAGAACGACAGGTAGGTGCTTCGGATCTCCTCGAGCTCCATCGGCCGGAGTCTAGGCTGGCTTCGCCATCAGATCGCGGCCACAAGAGGCCGCTACACGATCGTTCCGTGGCCGACGACGAGGTCGCCGTCCAGCAGGCTTGCGACCTGCCCTGGGGCGGCGGCGTCGACCGGCTCGGCGAGGGCGACGATCGCCTCGCCCGGATCCCCATCCAGCTCGAGGCGGCACTCCCGCCTCGGCGAGTGGTAGCGGAGCCGGACACCGTCGACCCGCCCCGGGTCGCGGTGCAGGGTCGCACCGCGGATCCGGACGCGGCTCGTCGAAAGCGCCGTGCGCGGCCCGGCGATCACCCTGTTGGTCGTGGCGTCCGTTCCCAGGACGTAGAGAGGCTTGCCGCCCCCTACCCCCAGGCCTCGCCGCTGTCCCACGGTGAAGTTGTGATGGCCGTCGTGCCTTCCGAGGCGGCGCCCCTGCCGGTCGACCACGTCGCCCGGGCGCTCCTCGAGCCCGGCGTGACGGCGAAGGAACTCCCGCTTGCCCTGGCCGGCCAGGAAGCAGAGGTCCTGGCTCTCCGCGCGGCCCGCCACCTCGAGGTTCGCCCGGGAGGCGATCTCGCGGACCTCAGGCTTGGTCAGCTCGCCGAGCGGAAAACGCAGGCGCGCCAGAGAGCCCGGCCGCAGCCCGGAGAGCATGTAGGTCTGATCCTTGGCGGCGTCGGCGGCCCCGGCCAGCAGTGGCCCGGCCCCGTCGTCGACGATCCGCGCGTAGTGCCCGGTCGCGAGCCTCGCGGCGCCCAGGCGGTCGGCGAGGGCGATCATCGCGTCGATCCGGAGGTCCCCGTTGCAGAGCACGCAGGGGTTCGGGGTTCGTCCCTCGGCGTAGCCACGCAGGAAGGGACCGACAACGCCGGCGCGGAACTCGCTCTCCAGGTCGAGCGTCAGGTGTGGGAGGCCGAGCGAGTGAGCTAGCCGGCGGGCGCCGAGCACCGCCTCGGGTGAGCAGCAGCTGCGCTCGCCGTCGGTTCGCTGGTCGGCCCAGAGCTTGAGCGTGACCGCGACAACCTCGCGCCCCGCCTCATGCTCCCGCAGCGCGGCGACGGCGGAGTCGACGCCGCCGCTGAGGGCGACGAGAACGCGCTCGCCGTCCTGTGGCGGGTCGGCGAGCTCCAGACCCGAGCCGGCGAGCCCCGAGAGCGCGCGATGGAGGGCGTCGGCAGCGAGGACGGCCGCGTGGCGGTGGCTGGTCGCCAGGCCGCCGAGCTCGGCCTCGATCTGGTCGGGCCCCAGCCGGGCTGCATCCAGAATCGATCCGCCCTCCGCCAGCTCCGCCACAGCCGCGGTCGCGGCGGCGGTGGCGGCGCAGCCCTCGTGGTCGAAGCTGACCCGCTCGACGCGAGCCGCGGCGGCGACCAACGAGATCCGCGCCAGGTCGCCGCACGGTGCGCCGCCGGCGGAGCCGCTGAAGGCTCCATCGGGGCGGGGCCTCGACGCGCGTCATCGGCGAGGTAGTGCTCGAAGATCTCGCGATCCACGCGTCGAAGATTAGGCGGCTCCAGCCTGCCGTTTTCCGCTCCGGCTTGGTAACCCGTGTCGCACAGGTGGTGGTCTACCGACCGCCCCGAGGGACCGCCGGAAATCGACCCCCAAGCCAGTTGTGTTGGGTCAACGTTTGAAGCGGTTCGCGCACAGGCTCGGGCCTTGAGCAACCCTAGCACCGGGTCTCGGCTACTCGGGCTCGTCGCGCAGGTACCAGGAGGAGATCAGCCCGTCCCGGACGCCGAGCTCGATCGCGACCCTGGAGGTGTCGCCGACCTCGCCGCTCTCCCGCCAGATGTACTGAAGCTCGGCGTGGACCAGGAGCCCGCTCGGTGTCTCCTCGATCTCGACCGGCACGTAGCGGCGTACGAGGTGATCGAAGACCTTGCCGGCCCACTCCATCGCCGCGAGCCGGCCGCGGTGGACCGTTCGCTCGGTCCGGATCTCGACCTCCGGATGGACCAGCTCGCCCACCGCCGCCCGGTCGCCCGCGCTGAGGGCGGCCAGAAAGCGGCGAGCGAGCTCTTCGGAGTCCACGTCATCTGCCGCGCAGGTTCTCGATGAAGCGCCGCGGCTTGGCGCCCAGGCTCGCCTCCCGGGTGAAGCTCAGTCCAATGCCGATCAGGCCTCCGATCAGCAGCACCCACGGCCAGCCGCCGAACTTGAACGGATTTGGCGGATTCGAGTTGAGGTCGAAGCCGGCGATCGCGAGGAACAGCACCAGGCCTATCACCCCGACGTAGACCGGGCCGCGCGTGCCGATCTGCGAGCCGATCATGACCAGCCCGAGGGAGATGACCAGCAGCAGGATGTCCCAGAGGTTGCTGGTCTCGATCGGGGGCGTGCTGCCCGACAGCGGATTGAGGTTGCCGATCGCGGTGATCCCGAGGCCGCAGCCGATCACGGCCGCAATGCCGGCCCCCGTGACGAGCTCAGACGCCTTCCAGAGCCCGAGATCCCCGGCGGGGGCCGTGACGCTGGCGGCGACGTCGTCGCCGCCGGGGTTGTTCCGCCACAGATATAGGGCGCCCGCGAGCAGTCCGATCGAGAGGATGCCGAGTAGCCCGCGGTAGATGCCCCAGTGAGCCCCGATCCCGTTGTCGAGGATCTTGTTCCAGAGGGCCGTCCAGGAGACGATCAGGGCGATCGACCCGAGCAGGAACTGGACGCGCACCCCGGCCCGCGACCCGGCGTAGAAGGCCAAGGCCGCGGTGGCGGCCGCTATCCAGAAGACGTTCAGCGAGGCGGTTGGGGTCCCACCGATCACGTCGATGAACTCCCCCAGCGCCAGCGGGATGAAGACCAGCCCGAAGACGTTGTGGACCAGCTGCCAGGGCCTGAGCTCACCCGTCTGGGGGACGGTGAGGATGCTCCCGTAGAGGAAGACCGCGGGGATCGCGAGCACCAGGAGCATCGGGAAGGCGGCCCACTGGTTCGGATTGCTTGCCAGGAACGGGCCCTTGCGGATGTAGATCATCAACGCGGCGAGTCCGATCAGGAGCGCGCCGAGCTTGCGCAGCGCATCGCGCGTGTCGTCGGGCGTGAAGCGGTCGTTCATGGTCTCCCTCCCGTCGGAGAATGGACAGGCAATTCGCGCGGCACCCTACTGCGTGGGACTCTCCTTCAGGGAGGTGATCCGGTCGTACGCGCTCTCGAAGAAGGCGCGGTTGAGATCACCGCTCTTCACCTCGCTGACCAGCGACCGAAAGGCCCTGTCGGAGGCGCCGTCGCTGTTCGCGTAGAGCAGCATGTCGTTCCCGGCCTCGATCGCCGTGGTCGCCGCCACCACCGGCGGCGTCTCGTTCGTCACCGAGGGAGCCTCGAGGTCGTCGGTGATCACGACCCCGTCGAAGCCGAGCTGGGTCCTCAGTAGCCCTCTGACGATCGCGGGCGAGAAGGCGGCCTCCTTCTCCGACCCGAGCGTCGGATAGCTCGCGGTGGAGACCATCATCATCTCGACGCCGGCGTTGACCGCGGCCTTGAACGGCACCAGGTCGCTCTGCAGCTGGTCGCTGGTCGCGGCGATGCTCACCGGCCGCTCGTCGGTGCTGACGGTGGCGCGGCCGAGGCCGGGGAAGTGCTTGGGCGTGGCCACCACGCCGCCGTCCTGGAGCCCCAGCGCAAAGGCCACCCCCACCTTTGCGACCACGTCGGGGTCGGATCCGAAGGTGCGGCTCTTGATCGAGTTCGCGGTGGTCGGCTGGGCGACGTCGAGGACCGGAGCGAGGTCGACGTTGACCCCCAGGCCCCTCAGGTAGGAGCCCGTCGCCTGCCCCTGCTCCTTCGCCTGACCCTCGTCCCCGCTCCGGCCGAGCTGCGAAGGCGAGATGTTCGGCGGGCCTTGCGGGAGGCGCTTTACGTCGCCGCCCTCCTGGTCGATCATCACCAGCAGTGGCGGGCTGTTTCCCGTGCTCGCAGCCTGCTGCAGCGTCCGGATATCACTCTGCAGCTTCTGGGCGTCCCTGTTGAGCACGATCACGCCGCCCACCCGTCCCTGCTTCACCCTTCGGATCAGGGCGGCGTCCGGGCCGGTGCCGCCGAGCTCGGCGACGATCGTCTGGCCGACGAGCCGTTTCAGGCCGACCGTGGGCTCGTTGCTGCCGCCTCCGCCGCTCGAGATCACGACGATCAGCAGGACGATCACCACCGCGGCAGCGGCGCCGATCATCAGATCCTGCCGGCGACGTACCCGCGCCGGAAGGTCGCGCCGGCGTGCCCGGCGCCCCGGCGGCGGTCGCCGCCCACTCCGCTCGAACTCGCCCGTGTCGCCGCGGACGCGCCGTCTCTCTGCGGTGTCCGAGCGCCGCCCGACCCGGCCACGCTCGCCGGTGCCCACCCGGTCGCGCTCTCCCGTCCCGACCCGGTCGCGCTCTCCCGTCCCGACCCGGTCGCGCTCCCCGGTGCCCGGGCGCTCGCGCTCGCCGGTGTCGGGCTCCCGCGGGGGCCGCGCGGGCGCGTCCGTCCACTCGAACAGATCGTCGTCGTCCGGAGGAAGCCGCCCTTCCATCTCCCTAGCCCTTTCCACCTCCGCTTCGGACGGAGATCCCCAGATCGCGAAGCTGGCGCTCGTCGACCGGCGCCGGCGCGCCCGTGAGCGGATCGACTCCTGAGGCCGTCTTCGGGAAGGCGATCACCTCCCGAATCGATTCGGTGTGGTGCAGCAGCGCGACGATCCGGTCGAGGCCGTAGGCGATGCCGCCATGCGGTGGCGCGCCGTACCGGAGCGCATCGAGGAGGAAGCCGAAGCGCTCCTCCGCCTCCTGTTCGTCGATTCCGATCGCTCCGAACACTTTTCGCTGCACCCCGGGGTCGCTGATGCGGATCGATCCCCCACCAATCTCCCATCCGTTCCAGACGACGTCGTAGGCCTTGGCCCTGGCGGCGCCCGGATCGTCCGGATCGAAGTCGCCGTCGGGCGAGGTGAACGGATGGTTGTGGGGATCCCAGCGCTCCTCGTCGGCCGCCCAGCGCAGCAGCGGCCACTCGACCACCCAGGTGAGCACGTTCGCCTCTGAATCGATCAGGCCCAGGCGCTCGCCGAGCCGGCGGCGGAGCTCGCCGAGCACCTCCGCCGAGAGGAGCGGCTGATCGGCCACCAGCAGTAGGACGTCGCCCGCGTCTGCCCCAAGCGCGTCGTTGGCCGCGGCAATCTCCTCTGCCGAGAGGAACTTCGCGACGGGGGAACGCCAGCCATCGCCCTCGACCACGGCCCAGACCAGCCCCTTCGCCCCCAGTTCGAGCGCCTCTGCGACCAGACCGTCGAGGTCCGCCCGCGACATCTCCTGGCTGCCCGCGTTCAGCCCGCGGACCAGAGCACCGCCCTCGATCGCCTGGCGGAAGGCGTTGAACTCCGACTCGCGGAAGGCCTCGGTGAGGTCGTGCAGCTCGAGCCCGAAGCGGAGGTCGGGCTTGTCGGTCCCGTAGCGGTCGATGGCCTCGTCGTAGGGCAGCCGACGCATCGGAAGCTCGACCTCGACGCCGCACTTCCCCAGCACGTGCGCCAGCAGGCGCTCGTTCAGATCAATCACGTCGTCGGTGTCGACGAAGGACATCTCGATGTCCAGCTGCGTGAAGTCCGGTTGCCTATCCGCGCGCAGATCTTCATCCCTGAAGCAGCGCGCGATCTGAAAATACCGCTCGAAGCCGCCGATCATGAGAAGTTGCTTGAAGAGTTGTGGTGACTGGGGCAGGGCGTAGAACGAACCGCGCTGCAGGCGGCTCGGGACGAGGAAGTCGCGGGCGCCCTCGGGCGTCGATCTCGTGAGGATTGGCGTCTCGATCTCCAGAAACCCCTCGCCGGAGAGGAACTCGCGCATCGCCACGGCCACCCAGTGGCGGAGCTCGATCGCCCGCTGCATCCGGTCGCGCCGTAGATCGAGGTAGCGGTAGCGCAGGCGGGTTTCCTCGCTCACCTCGCCCGAGAACGACTCGATCTCGAAGGGCGGAGTGTCGGCGTCCGAGAGGACCCGGGCGTCCCGCACCCGCACCTCGACCTCGCCGGTGGGCAGTTCGCGATTGACGGTCTCGGGTGAGCGCTTCACGACCGGTCCGCTGGCCGTCAGAACGTCCTCGGAGCGCAGCTTGTGTCCGAGCTCGAACGCCTCGCCCGCCTCGTCGGGGTTGAAGACCAGCTGAACGAGCCCGTGCGGTCCCGGAGATCGATGAAGACGAGGCCGCCGTGGTCGCGGCGGCGGTGGACCCAGCCGGCGACGCGGACCTCGGAGTCGACCCGATCCGGGAGGACCTGGCCGCACCACGTGTCTCGGTACTCGTTCGCTCGAAGGGCCGGGAACCCGTCGCTCATGGCGCTGAGAGTGTTTCAGCCACCTTCGCGGAATCGACCTCCCGCTCCTCGCCGGAGCTCATGTCGCGCAGCCTCGCCCGGCCGCCGCCGGAGAGGATCAGCGCGTACCTCGCGCCGACGCGGTCCGCCTGCTTCATCTGGCCCTTGATCGCCCGGTCCGCGAGATCGAGGTCGGCGGTCAGACCCGCCCGGCGCAGCTCGGTCACCAGCGCGAGGGCGCCGGCGCGGTCCTCGGCGTCGGCCACCACGAACACCCCATCTCGCTCGCGCAGGCCGCCTTCCGCTCCGCCGTCCTGCTCGAGGGCGATGGCGATGCGGTCCACCCCGAAAGCCCAGCCGCAGCCCGGTGTCGGCGGGCCGCCGAGCTGCTCGATCAGGCCGTCGTAGCGCCCTCCTCCCCCGATTCCCGACTGCGCCCCGAGGCGCTCGCACTCGAACTCGAAGACCGTGCGCGTGTAGTAGTCGAGCCCGCGGACCAGGGTCGCGTCGAGCTCGTAGTCGACCCCATTCGCCTCGAGAAGCTCGCGAACCCGCTCAAAGTGCTCGGCGTCCGCCTGGTCGAGCCGGTCAAGCAGAGTCGGTGCGTCGGCCATCACCTTCCGGGTGCCCTCGTGGTCGGCGTCGAAAGCCCGCAGTGGGTTCGCATCGATCCGATTCCTGACGTCGTCGGAGAGATCGCCCTCGTGTGAGCGCAGGTAGCCGCGAAGCTCGTCGAGGTAGGCGCTCCGTGCGGCGGGCGAACCGAGGCTGCCGAGGCGAAGCCGGACGCCCTCCACCCCGAGCTCGGCCACGATCTCATTGGCCAGGAGGACCATCTCGGCGTCGACGAGGGGAGAGTCCGAGCCGATCGCCTCGGCGTCGACCTGGGCGAACTGCCGAAAGCGGCCAGCCTGGGGGCGCTCGTGGCGGAAGAAGGGCCCATCGGTCCAGAGCTTCACCGGCTGAGCGAGCTTCTGCATGCCGTGCTCGAGGTAGGCGCGGCAAACCGACGCGGTCGCCTCGGGACGAAGGGTCAGCGAGCGCCCGCCCTGGTCCTCGAACGTGAACATCTGCTTCTGGACGATGTCCGTGGACTCACCGACGCCGCGGGCGAACAGATCCGTGTCCTCGAAGATCGGGGTGTCGATCCGTCTGTACCCAGCCGCCTCGAGCATCCGATGGGAGGTCGTGGCGATGCGGTGGCGGACCGGCTGCCGCTCGGGCAGGACGTCGAAGGTCCCACGAGGAACCCTGAACTTGGAGGCCATAGCGGGAGCGACCTTAGCCGGGTGTGCGGCTAGCGCGCGAGCTCGGCGAGGAAGGGGTTGGTGGCGCGTTCGGCGCCCAGGGTGGTGATGCCCATGTGTCCCGGATACACGGTGGTCTCGGGCGGGTGGGCGTCCACCAGCGTGCGGATCGACTCGAGCAGGGTGCCCCAGTCGCCGCCCGGCAGGTCGGTCCGTCCGACCGAACCCTGGAAGAGGACATCGCCCGAGAAGATCGCCGCCTCGTTCGTCACCGAATAGGTGACATGGCCGGGGCTGTGGCCGGGTGTGTGGATCACGTCGACCTCCATCCCCGCGAGCTCGAGCTTCTCGCCGCCGCTCACGGTGTGGTCGGCCTCGTAGCTCTCGTACGGTCCGAACTCGGGCCAGGGAACGAACGAATTGATGTCTGCCAGCACCGGCACCTCGATCTCGGGGCACCAGACCGGGGCGCCGGTGGCCTTTGCGACCGGGGCGACCGCGCCGATGTGGTCGAAATGCGTGTGGGTGAGCAGGATGCCGTCGATCGTCACTCCGAGCTCGTCGACGGCGCCAAGGATCCGCTCCGCCTCGTCTCCAGGATCGACGATAAGGGCCCGATCCGAGCCCTTCTTCCCAAACAGGAAGCAGTTCTCGGCGATCGGGCCGACCGTGAACATGCGGACGTCCACGGCTCAGTCCTCGGCGTGCCCGGCGCCGGTGCGGTCCGCCTCGCGCTCCGCTCGCTTCTGCGCCTCCTTGCGCAGATGGCGCTCGTGGAGGAAGCGGTCGAGCAGGTAGGACATCGGGACGTAGAAGCCGAGCATGAGGATCCCGACCAACACCGCTGTGAGCGGGCTCTGGCCGAAGAGGAAAAGCAGGGCCACGAACAGGACGGCCGCGATGCCGCCCTTCTTCAGCGCGCCCGACCAGGTCGGCGGCTCGGGTACGCGCGGGCCGCCCTTCTTCTTCTTCTTTGTCCGGCTGCGGGCGCGGGCCTGAGCCTCGGCGCGGCTTCGCGCCCGCCCGCGGACCGGGCGGCTGTCGATCCTGCCGCCCTGCGTGCCGCGGTGCTTGCGGCGGCGCTTTCGCTTGGTCTGTGCCATCGAATGGAGGCTATCCGAGGACGTTCTCGATCACGTCGCGCTTGGGATCGAAGTCCTTGATCGGCGGCTCGCCGGGGTAGCCGGCGAGGGCGGCCTCCGGCGCGAGTCCGACGAGCTCGGCCTCGACGGGCCGGGCGCCGTGCTCCGCCGCGAGCCGGGAGATCTGCGCGACGACCTCGGCAAGCGGGACCTCGTAGGGGTCATGGACGTTGACGGAGACTTGCGAGCGCCCTCCGCCCAGCGTCAGCCCCAGGGCGCGGACGCCCGGGAGCCCCCCACCGGCCTCGCGAAGCGCGGCCGCCACGGCCCGCGCGACATCGGGGTCCGGAGTATCGAGCTCGACGTTGAAGGCGACCAGCGGCTCCCTGGCGGTGACCAGGGTGGCCCCCGCGGTCGGGTGCGGCGCGGAGGGGCCCAGGTCGGCCTCGAGCTCGCCCGACTCCATCCGGCGCGCCAGCTCCGCCGGGCCGCCCCGCCGGAAGTAGGCCCGCTCGGAGCGCTCGGGGCTGCTCGCGAGCTCGCCGTAGAAGAAGACCGGGATCTCCAGCGCGGCGATCCCCTCGGCAGCGCTGCGTGCCGCAGCCCGGGCGTCGTCGCGGCGGTCGACGGTCTGCCAGACGGCCGGGCCGACGTCGAGCGCGCCGATGTGTGGGTGGAGCCCCTGGTGGCTGCGTAGGTCGATCAGGTCGATGGCCTGGCCGGCGCCGGCCACCAGCGCCTCCACGAGTTTTGCCGGCTCGGCGGCGATCGTGAAGACGCTGCGGTTGTGGTGAGCGTCGAAGTGACGGTTCAGCACGCGGGCATGCGAGCCCAGCGTCGCCTCGAGCGCGTCGATCACACGCTCGCTGCGGCCTTCGGAGAAGTTGGGGACGGCGACCAACGGCAGGCGTCGCTTCCTGGTCTTGCTCCGCGCCGTTCATCCGATCAGCAGCTCGCCGTCGCGGACGATCGCCTCGCCGTCGAGTTCGATGGTGGGCTTCATGATGATGCAGTCGAGGTGGACCGGCACCTGGACCGTTCCCCCGATGCCGGCGGAGGCCCCGAAGGCGACGTGACAGGAGCCGAGGATCTTCTCGTCCTCGAGGATCTCGCCGGTCAGGATCGCCTTCTCGTTGGTGCCGATGCCGAGCTCGGCGATGTTGGTCCCGTCCTCGCCATGCATTGTGAGCAGCTCCATTAACGCCATGCCCTGCCCGCCTCGCGCCGAGGTCAGATGGCCGCCCTCGATCACCAGCTCGACCGGCTCCTCCGCGAGACCGATGCCGGCGAGCGAACCGTCGACGACGAGGGTGCCGCTGCCGTCGGCCGGCGAGATGAAGCCCTCTCCGCAGGGCAGGTTGCCGAACGCGCCCGGCTCGGTCAGCTCGCCGGCGTCGGGGATCGCCTCGCGGCCGGAAAGATCGAGTAGCAGGTCGCTGCCGTTCGCGTCGGTGATCTGGGCCCCGGAGGCGGCGTCGAGCGCGTCCGCCACGGCGTGGCCCTTGCGGCGGAGGCCCTCCATGTCCGCGCCCATCACACGGGCCAGCATCTCCTCCGTCACCCCCGGCAGGCTCGCGCAGCGCGCCCCCGCATCGGTGGCGCGCTTGCGGGCCGCGGTATGGGAGAGCGACTGGACCGTGGCGGCGAGGATCACGTCCGCGGCTGCCATCGCCTCGGCGACCGTCCTTGGCGGTTCGGCGCCGTGCGAGGGGCGCTCGGAGATCACCGCCATGACGGCTTCGGCTCCCGCATCCGCCGCCTCCTCGCGGAGGCGCTCGCCGACGCGCTGGGTCGCCGGGTTGCAGACGACCAGGACCTCCTCGGCCGGCTTCACGCCAAGGCAATCGCTGACAACTGCTCGCACTGCGCGGTCCAGATCGCTCACCAGCGGGACCCTAGCCCGCCGCTACGATTTCTCCCCCCGCCGGAGTAGCTCAGTCGGTTAGAGCAGCGGAATCATAATCCGCGTGTCGGGGGTTCGAGTCCCTCCTCCGGCACCTTGGGAAAGCCCCGCTACGGCGCGGTTTTCTAGCAGTCCACTCACGCGTCGCCAGCTCCTGCCGCCGGGTGGAGCCACGGCTTGGGCGGGCTTTCCCTTCCGGTAGAGGGCTGCCGAGACTAGGCGGAATGTGAGAGTCGTTTACCTTTGCCCTTAGGGAGTCTTCAACGGCGGCCATCAGTTTCTGGGGAATCCGCCAATCCCGGCGTCGGTACAGGCTCGTAGAGCCACTAATGGGCGCCTCCCCCCTCGCAGAGAGTTGGGCCGTCCCTACCCGGTGCGCCTCCGCTTCGCGCTTAAGGGCGGCAACCGTATGCAAGCTTCGACTACAGGAGAAACGATGACGACGAACCACAGGCAGACGCAGCGCGGCGCGCGCCAACGCGTCCAGCAGGAACGAGACACACAAAGGCAACTCAACAAGCGCCGAGAGAGCATGCAGGCGGCCGAGGGCCATGCGGGCAGCATCCCGCGCGGCAACCAGCAGACAGAGCACGAGAATCTCGGCCACCGCCAGCAGGAGTACGAGCGCCTACTCGGCCACTGATCGAAGCAGTCCAGCCACGAGCACGGCCGAGCGCTGGTCAGCGCAAGCAACAGGAGAAGGGGCCCGCTTGTAAGCGGTTTGACCCAATCAACTCGAACCCAAGGATGGGAATAGATCGAATGAATGCGAACAAGGCACTGTGGGAGAAGGGCGACTTCACGCGCATCGCGGAGAGCATGCGAGAGAGCGGTGAGGCGCTCGTCAGGGACTTGGGGATCACCGAGGGACTCAACGTGCTGGACCTCGGCTGCGGCGATGGAACCACCGCGTTGCCCGCGGCTCAGCTGGGGGCGGACGTTCTGGGCGTCGACATCGCCAGCAACCTGGTCGCGGCTGGCAACGCACGCGCCGAGGCCCTCGGCCTGGCCAACCTCAGGTTCGAGGAGGGCGATGCGACGGACCTGAACGAGCTCGATGATGAGAGCTTCGACCTCGTCGTCAGCGTCTTCGGGGCGATGTTCGCCCCCAAGCCGTTCGATGTGGCCAAGGAGATGGTCCGGGTGACCGCGCCAGGTGGCCGGATCGTGATGGGGAACTGGATCCCGAACGACCCGAGCTTGGTGGCCCAGATCCTGAAAATCAGCTCCTCCTATGCGCCACCGCCTCCGGAAGGCTTCGTCAGCCCGATGACCTGGGGCGTGGAGGACGACGTGATCGAGCGCTTCACGGCGGCCGGAGTCCCCGAGGAGCAGATCTCGTTCCAGAGAGACACCTACGTGTTCAACTACCCAGGTCCGCCGGCGGAGCTGGTGGCCGAGTTCAGGAGCTACTACCCGCCGACCATGAACGCGTTCGAGGCGGCGGCGGCCGCGAACGGCCGCGAGGCCGAGCTGCAGGCCGAGCTCGAGGCCCTGTTCAATGAGCAGAACACGAGCGACGACGCCACCTCGATCCCGGCGACCTTCCTGCGGGTGACGGTCAAGCCCTAGGGAGACTCAGTGCCCGGGGGTCCCGACCGGTTAGGTCGGCGAGCAAGGACTATGCGATGAGGATCGGGAGCACCTGTAGAAGCGAGCCTGCTCGTGGCCCGAACGGGCCCGCTCCTTCTCGTGGCGGGCGGCCCGTAGGCTTTGGCCGCGCATGAGCGGCTCTCGAGACATCCGCACCCCCGACGTGCCGACGGGTGTCGCCGTGGTGACCGACAGCACGCCCTACCTACCTCGGGGACTGATCGATCGCTGGGGGATTAGCGAGGTCAGCTTGTATGTGGGCTGGAATGGTGACCTGCGGCCCGAGCATGAGTACGACGACCTCGATGCCTTCTATGCGCGGCTGCGCGAATCACCGACGCTGCCGGCGACCTCGCAACCGTCGGTGGGAGACTTTCGCGCCTGCTACGAGCCGCTCGTCAGCGCGGGGCGCGACGTGCTCTCCGTTCACATAGCCGCCGGCATCTCGGGGACGTGCGAGAGCGCGGCTGAGGCGGCGCGCTCCCTGGCCAAAGACGGGCATCCCGGGCGCGTAGAGGTCGTCGACAGCCAGACTGGCGCGGGCGGTCTGGGCTGCCTCGTCGTGGCTGCGGCGCGCGCGGCCGAGCAAGATGCGGAGCTGCATGCCGTCGTCGATGCCGTGCGCAAGGCTCGCGAGCGCGTCGAGATCTGGTTTTGCCTGGACACCCTGGAATACCTGCGCCGCGGAGGGCGCATCGGGGCAGCGCAGGCGATGATCGGGACGGCGCTGAAGGTCAAACCGATCTTGACCTTCGGCACCGAGATCACCCCGGTTGGCCGTGTCCGAACGCGGCAGCGGGCATTGGAGCGGATGGATGCCTACCTGGATGAGCTGCGCGACCGCGGCGCCATTGACTGGGTTGTGCAGCACGCACAGTCGCCCGAGGACGCCGAGCATCTGGTGGCCCAGGGCACCGAGATCTTCGGCGCGGCTCCGCTGTTCTGCACCGAGGTGGGTCCGGTGCTCGGCACGCACCTCGGCTCGGGAATGCTGGTCGGAGGCATCGTGCGCGCCTGAGGATCAGTACCTAGGTGCCGCTTTGCATGCGGCACTCGCTTACTGGTTTCAAGTCGTGCCGCCGGTCAGCGCGGCCGCACCGCTAGAGCAGGTTGCTCGGTTAGGCTGCCGGCGATGACCCGCGCGCAGCTCACCGAGGAGATCCTGGCGGCCAAGCGCTCGCGAGGGGTGAGCTGGGCCGAGTTGGCGGAGCGGCTGGACGCACCGGTCGAGTGGGCGACGGCGGCCCTGCTGGGTCAGTTCCCGCTCGATGAGACCCAGGCCCGTGCCGTGACTGAGTCGCTGGGCCTGCACGAAGATGCCATCCCCGAGCTGACCGCGGCGCCGATGCGGGGTGGGCTGGACGATGTGGTGCCCACCGATCCGACCATCTACCGGCTGTACGAGATCGTTCAGGTCTATGGCCCGGCGCTGAAGGAGCTGATCCACGAGGAGTTCGGGGACGGGATCATGAGCGCGATCAACTTCGGCTTCACGGTTCGGCGCCTGCCGGACGAGAAGGGGGACAGAGTGGAGATCATCCTCAACGGCAAGTTCCTGCCCTATGAGTGGCGAGAGGAGGCCTGACCTTGCCTGAGACCTGGGCGATCTCTCGGAGGCGACGGGCCTCGAGCCGAAGAAGGCTGCCGAGGGAGGCCCGCGGGTAGGCGACCAGATCGCCGCACTGAGAGGATTCGGCAGCGGGTCGACGAGACAGGGTTGAATCAGATCTCGCTCACAGCGGGATTCAATCTGCACCGGCCTCAGGGGGGCAAGGGCAGCGAGCCAATGGGGACGAGCCGGCGGTAGCGGCGCGCCTCCCGGGGGGCCAGTTCAGTGGCCGAAGTCCAGTGAGGGTGCGGGGCGCGTAGATCCGCGACCGCACAGAAGCGAGGCTTGCCCGAACAGATGACATACGGCTTGTGGTCAACGCCCTTCGGTAGTTGATCCGAGGCGCCGGTGCCACCGCATCCGGCCAGAACGGCAACGACAGCTGAGGCGGTCAGCAGCGCGCTTCGCATCGCTCCCCAAAGCGTAAAGACCGCGAGTCCCGGCCAGTGAATAGCAGCACGTACCCCCCCAGCGGCATCACGGCACAACCCTCCCCACTCACTCCTTCGGATCTCTTCAACGAGTACAACGCGGCCGCCCCCATGCGTGAGGGGCTCTCGAAGCGGCCAGGCTAATCGGGATAGCCGCTTTGGACGAGAAGCGGCTATCCGCTTTGCATGGAAAGGAGCGCTCTTCGACCCGGCGCTCGCTTCTCGCGCCGTCACATGTTGACGGCCTCACCTGTTAGGCGGCAAGCGCGCCTCGGGGGAGATGCCCGCGGGGGATTGCGCCTTTCCTGGCCCGGCCGTGACTCAGTTCCCTGGTCACGCTCATCCGCAAGGGTGGCCTCGCTCTCCGCCAGGCGCGATGTGCGTCCAGCCGGATCTGGGCGGCGAGGTAGTGGTCATCTCGGTTGGCCTGCTCGCTGTTCATCAGCTGCCTCCAGGTGCCGGGGATTGTCGGAGCGATCCTCCGCCCGTTCCTGAAAGACCGGAGAAGGGTTTCCGAAAGGTCAGATGAAAGTAGGACCGGAGAGCACGGCCTTTGCCCGGCCCTTGTCTGGAGCTTCCCGTTCCCTGGCCAGCTCCTCGCAACGCTGACACAGTGACCCCCAGCAGAAGCGCCACCTGGATCGGCTGCGTCGAGTGCGGCACGTCCTGGCTGATCCGAAGCGGCGACTAGCCTGACGCGGCTGGGTCCGCTCAATCCCGCCGACGAGTGGTGCCCGACGAGTAGCGCGTAGCCCCTCGTCCAGAGCGGCTACCTCGTGAGTGCCGGGACGAAATAGGTGGTCTACTGGAGCGGCTCGGTGCTCCTGAGCCAGTGGAGCGCCACGGTGGTCCAGATGGCGCCAAGGAGAAGGGCGCCAATGAGAGACACCGGCACCACAATGATCTCGAGAGATTCCATCGTGTATCCGACGATGGAGGGAAGTTCTAAGGGGGAGATCAAGGAGGGCTCGCCTCGCCGCTCTCCAGGCGAGCGCCGCTTCTCGTCCAAGCAGTAGCGATTCGACAGCTCGCCATGAGCCTTCCGGAGGCTGCTGCGGCAGGCACCCGAAGCGCCCCCAAATTTGGGGGCCCTTCCCCTTGCTCAGAACTCACTTCTCGCCGAGGACGGTGCAGCGGCGGATCTCAGCTGTGGCCGGGGCCGTCGCCGCCGCCTCCGCCACCCGACTTCCCGGACCGCTGGACCTTGGATGCGATCCAAACGCCCTTGGCGTTCTTGCGGGCGACGACCTCGATGTTCCTGGCGCCGACCTTGATCGCCCCGAACCCAGCGAGACCCTCGAACTTGGTGGAGGCGGTGACCTTGATCTTGAAGGTGCCGCCGCCCTGATCCTGCTTGAGGGTGAAGGTCCGGGCGCTCTTCTTCTTGGCGACCACGGTCCCCTCGAACTTCGCCGCCTCGGCGATGGGGGGCACGAGGGCGACGATCGCGACTGCCGAGACGGCGATCGCTGAGATCAGGCGTGCGGACATTTCTCCTCCCGACTTCCGGTTAGGTCTTGGTAGACGTTGTACGTCACCCCAAGGCCGATGGATTGGCTGACACGGCACCCGCTTGATGCCCTGGTCGTCGAAGGCACTCCTTTCCACGCGAAGCGGCACTCCAGACGGTCGCCACAATCCTCCGGAGCAGTACCTACCCGAGGATGATGGCCCGCCCTATTTGGCAGTGATCGTTCCGTACATGCCCGCCGCGTAATGGCCGGGGACGTTGCAGAACATCACGTACTTGCCAGGCGTGAGCTTGAACGTCCCTTTCTTCGTACCTCCGGGCGTCACGTCAGCAATCTCTCCCGCGTCCTGTCCGGCAGATTCGAGCTTCGCCTCATCGACGCTACCGTCTGAGGTCGTGGGCAGCTTGGAGGGGTCGGCTTCCGTCTTCGCCAACACCATCTCATGGACAAGCTGCCCCGTGTTCGGGGCACTGATCGTCACGGACCCAGCCTTGGCGGTCGCATCCTTAGGAGTGAAGAAGTCATCGCTCATCGTGATCTGAAGCGCCTTGCCCCCGGCGGCGCTCGCAGGGGTGGTCGAGGGCGGCTGAGCGGCCTGAGTCTCGGTGGTTGAAACCTGTGCAGCGGCCGGCTGCACCTTGCGCCCCTCGTCCTTGCCGTTGCTGAAGCCGATCACGTAGGCGATGGCGATCAGGCCCAGAATCAAGAGGCCGGTTAGGAAGCCGAACAGCCGGACGAAAAACCTGCGGTCGCCTTTCTCTTGCCGATTCAGTCTGTCCCTCTCTCGCTGGTTCATTCCAGTCTCCAAGCCAATGCCAGTGGCGATCTCCCCGATTGGGCATGTAGATAGCTCATACCTTCCGCCTCGCCGATGCTCCAGGCATCGGCTAATACCACTGGATCGGTCTAGGGGTTTTCCACCTAGGAGCAGCCCCCCTTCCCCACGCCTAGAGCTGTGATTTTGAGAATGCCGCTTTGGACGAAAGCAGCACCCTTATCCGTGCGTCTCCCAAAGATCGCATCGGCGGCGGAATTCGAACCCGTAAGGCGAGGATCCAAGGCACGACCGGTGGAGTGATGGCTACCGCCAGCTCCGCACTGGAATCGGCAGCCATCTCTCAGGCAGCCGAAGAACCTCTGGTTGGGTCGTGGTTGCGCGCCTTGCCCGTTCGCGCTTGTCCCAGCCCCTCGAGTTCGCGCACGATCGCGGCTGCCAGTCCCCCGAGCGGAGGCGCGACACCGGGGTCCGAGCACAGCCCGATCGTGATCCGCCCGGCGAGCGAGATCGCGGTGATGCGCAGCGCGTGCCGCTGGGCGGGCTCGGCAAAGGTGAGAAGTTCGCGCGCCGGATGGTCTACGACGCTGATCGGCTCTTGTGGGCCGCGCAGGTTGGAGATCTCGACCGTGAACGCGTGCGGGTCGGCGACGAGCCCCTCGATCGGTCGGGACAGCGGCCCGACCGCCCGCAGGTCGTCGATGAACCGATGCAACGTCTCCGCGTCGGTCCGCTTCCGCACCCTTGTCTGAGCGCCGATCGCCTCGAGGCGAGCGCCCGGGTCACGCTCCGAGGCGGCCAGCTCGACGAAGAAGAACGAGTCTCGGTTGCCGATCCGTGGGTCCTCCCCCGCGCGGTGCATGCTGACCGGGACCTTGGCGCGAAGCCGCGCTCCTGTCAGCCGGCAGCCAGGCGCGCAGGCCACCCCCGATCGCGGCCAGGAGGACGTCGTTGACGGTCGCTCGAGGGTGGCTGGCGTGCGCGATCTGCTTCGCGGCCGCAAGCGACACGTGCGCCCACGCCACCTCCCGGCGTCTGCCGATTCGGGCATCCAGAGGCGTGGTCGTCGACCGCGACCCGCCTAACTCACGCCGCAGAACTCGACACAGCAGCGCGAAGCCTCTGACCCGATCGCGCCATTCGTCCACGTGAGCAAGCGGGGAGGCGAGCGCCTCGCGGAGCTGCTGCGAGCGGTACCGCAACCCGTCCGCGAGAAGCTCGGCAGGTCTCGGCTCCGGGGCGCTTTCGGGCGGTGGCGCGGGCGGGGGCTCGGACCACAGCACGTGCCTCATGATCCTGATCGCAGCCCGGCCGTCGGCCATCACGTGATGGAAGCGGCACACGACCGCCGCCCTTCCGCCGGCCAGCGGGCCGAGGAGATCGATCGCCCACAACGGGCGCTCGGGATCCAGGCGCTCGGTCATCGCGGCCGCGATCGCCTCCCGCAGCCCCTCGTCTCCTGGTGAGAGCGGCTCCCTCGACCGTACGTGCCGCCCGAGCTCGAAGTCCGGGTCGGGAACCCAGGCCGGGGGGGCAAGGTGGAGCGGCGTCGCGCGGAGTCGCTGGCGCATCAGCGGCTCGGCGTCGAGGCCGGCGGCAATCCGCTCGCGCAGGCGCTCGAGCCGGAGCTCGGACCCGTCCGCAGCCCGCTCGAGGAGCAGCACCTTCAGCGTATGGCCGAGGATCACGGGTGACACGATCCTGAGCATCGCCATGTCCTCGCGCCTGAGCCGCTCGAGGCGAGCGGCCGTCGGTGGGCCGCGGAGACGTGCGCTCATCGTCGACCTCCACCGCGCGCTCGGGCAGAAGGCGTAGCGCCGGGTCGCAGCCGAGCCGGCGCCTTCGCACCGCCTGACGGCATGCTTATCCGGTGGACAATCGAGGAGTCGAGATCGCAAGAGCGGCGGGCTACGCCCTGCGGCGCCGCCTGGTTCCCCCGGTTGCCGCCGTGCTCGGGCAGAGGGATGCCATCGAGAGCAGCGCCCCCGACGGCCCCGACCCCTACGGCGATGCCGATCCGGCCTGGCTCAAGATCGACTGGCGCGAGCACCTTCACTCGGTCGACGTCGGTGGCACGCCGGTCACCTACGTCGAGATCGGCGAGGGTCGTCCGATTATCTTCATCCACGGCCTCTCCGGATCGTGGCAGAACTGGCTCGAGAACATCCCGGTCCTCGCGAATCGCGGCTTCCGGGCCCTGGCGCTCGACCTCCCTGGGTTCGGCGCCAGCCCACTGCCGACATGGCCGATCTCCGTCCCAGCGTATGGCAGCCTCGTCAACGACTTCTCCCGCGAGCTCAACCTCCACGCCGTGACGCTAGTCGGCAACTCGATGGGAGGATTCATCTCCGCCGAAGTGGCGATTGGCGATCCGATGTGGGTCGAGCGCCTCGTCCTTGTCTCGGCAGCCGGGATCAGCCACGCAACCATGAAACGCCACCCCGCGGAGATCTCGGCGCCGCTCGGGCCCCTGATCGAGCCGGTATCGGTGCGACTGCGCGATGCGAGCATGCGATGGCCCAGGCTCCGCGACATCGCCTTCGGCAACGTGTTCCGCCACCCTAAGCGGGTCCCGCGCGAGCTGCTGTGGGAGTTCTGGCAGGGCGGGACCGACTCTCCCGGGTTCATGCCGGCCGTCCGCGCTCTCGCCGGATACGACTTCCTCGACCGACTCGAGCGGATTGCGGTGCCGACGCTGATCGTCTGGGGCCGCGACGATCAGATCGTCCCGGCCCGCGACGCGGCCGGCTACCACGAGCGGATCCGCGAGTCCGAGCTCGCGATCTTCCCCGACTGTGCCCACGTTCCGATGGCCGAGCGTCCGGTGCGCTTCAACCGCCTTGTGGAACGATTCGCCGACGCCACCTAGCGGATCTGATCCATTCTGCGGGACGGTCGGATGGATCCTGCGCCAGGGTTCTCAGTTCGCCACAAAAAAGAAAGGGCGGCGCTTGCGGCCCTTTCGTAAGTAGCGGGGACCCGATATGTCTCTCGCTAACACCGCACGCGTATCCGCGAGACCACCCCGGCATCCCAACTAGGGAGCCGGCGCTCCTGCCCTGACGCGCCCGCGGTTGGTTGCCGCCAACAGTGCTGCTTTGCATGGAAAGGAGCTCTTTGGACCACGCGCTCGCTTCTCGCGCAATGCAAAAGGGTGACGAGGCGACCAGGCGCTAGCCGTTCCAGGCGAACGGCGCGGACGAGCCAGCCTTGCCCTCGAACTCGATGCCGAAGCCGCTGACCCGCGAGCTCGTCGCACGCGCCACCGTCACCGATGGGCCCGCCAGGTGCTCGATGTTCTCGAACCTGGTCGGCTCCGACGATCCAGGCGGCGTCAGGTCCTCGACCTCGGCGTCGATCGCGTTGCCGACCGTTACCCGATGGTTCAGCCCGTCGTCGACGAACGAGATCGGCGCCCGCTCGACCCCAGCGACCTCACCGACCAGTGGAGCGAGCGCGGCCACCGGGCCGCCGAGCTGGCCGCCGAAGACGGCGCCGAGCTTCTCGGCCTGCTCCCCGCTCGCGCGCTCGTCAACGTAGAGGCCGAGCTTCCAGTTCCCGTCCGTCGCCTGCGCCTGCGGGATGTGGACGAGGAGAACGACCGAGCGATCCTCGACGGCGGTTCCATCGATCTCGCCGGAGTCGACGTGGAAGGCGAACATGACGTCGCAGAAGTCCTTGTCGGCCGGCCACTGAAAGGACGATGCCGTGCAGGGGCAGGCTCCCTCGCAGGTGCAGTTCTCGAAATAGGTTCCGCTCAGCGCCCAGCTCATCGCTCCTCCTCGCTTTGGCCCCGGCCATCCTCCACCTTCGAGCCGATTCCTGTCAACCCCGCTCAGCCCGACGGGTACTCGAACGTCGACCAATCGCCGCACCTGCCGTCGAACTGGAACTCAAGCGGCGCGGCGTCGACCTCGAGCTCTTCGGAGTAGAACTCGTGGCCGGAGCTCACCGACGCAAGCCAGCCCAGCTCCGAGAAGACTGCCGCCTCGACCAATCGTGACGCGAGCCTGCTCCGACGGTCGGAAATGGCTGCTTTCGACGAAAAGCGGCTATCTCTAATAGTTAGTTATAGGGTGAGGGCGAAAGCGTGGGCGAGTATGTCCTTCGCCGGATAAGCACTACCTCCACTACGCTCGCTATGGCCCGGCGGGGCCAGGCTGCTCGGCCTCTTCTCAGTGGGGTTCGTACGGGGTCGGAAGGCTGATCAATCCGGCCCACGAGTAGCGCAGCTCCTCCGCCGGCACGCAACGGGCGTCGAGCCAGTCGGCCTTCCACTTCATGCAGAAACGGAAGATGCAGACTTCGCCGACGTGCGGTGCCCGTCTGCAGACGTAAACCGGCCTCGCGCAGTAGGGCCTTCCCGGTTTCGCGACCAACACTTCTCCTGGGGCGCATTGGGGCAGGTCCTTCTGGCTCCTGACCGTGGTGGCAGGGATGACGGCTTCGAGCCTTATCTCGGCCCAGTCAGGGAGCGCGACGCCCTTCCCGTGAAGGAATCCACGGGTGTCTCGAGCCGCCTCCAACCAGGCCTCATCGTCCTCCGCTGCCTCGGAGAGTGCGTCGATCAAATCCGGACTGATGAGCTCAGCGAGCTCATCGACCTCCCTCTTGATCGACGCGGCTGGATCCTCGCGGTCCTCGTTCAATCGCCTCTCCTGGGTCGCGCTCCTAGCGCATGGAGGCTACCGCGACCCAACGGCTCGATGCCGCACCTGGGCTGTCGGAGTAGTGCTTGGGCGAGAAGCGACTATCCGCTTTGCATGGAAAGCACAAGCGGCGAAGGTTTGTTCGGCGACAAGTGCATCTTCCGCGACTTCCCACTACCCCGCACGCCGGTAGGTACTGGCGCAAGTGAGGCGCGAATCCGTTACATGTTCCGCTCCTTAGAGAGACGTGAGATGACCCGCTCCTCCCGTATCCACAAGATCACCGCCGCGCTCGCATGCGTCGCGGCCTTCGCGCTTGCCGTCGCGGGCACGGAGGCGCAGGCTGCCCAGTCCTCTCCGTACGTGGCGCTCGGTGACTCCTACAGCGCCGCTTCCGGGGTACTTCCTCCAGACCCCGCCGCGCCCCCCCAGTGCATTCGCTCGATCCTCAATTACCCCCACGTGATCGCTGGCAGGACCGGTGCGCAGCTGACGGACGTGTCCTGTGGGGGCGCGGAGACCAAGGACTTTTTCACCTCGCAGTACGAAGGCATCGCCCCGCAGCTCGATGCGGTGACCAACAGCGCGCGGCTGGTGACCATGACGATCGGAGGAAACGACAGCGGAGTCTTCATCAACTCCGTCCTCGACTGCGGCAGCCTCGGCCTGTTGAGTCTCGGTCAGGGCAGCCCCTGCAAGGATCAGTACGGGTCCTCCTTCGAGGACACGATCCACAACACGACCTACCCATCACTCGTCAATGCGCTCAGCGCCGTCCGAGCCAAGGCGCCGCGTGCGAAGGTCGCGATCCTCGGGTACCCCTGGGTCCTGCCTGCAACCGGAGGGTGCTATCCGATCATGCCGGTCGCCCAGGGCGATGTTCCCTACCTGCGCGGCATCCAGGCGACATTGAACGATGCCGTTCGGCGAGCTGCCGCAGCGACGGGTGCGACCTACGTCGACTTCAACACAGTCTCGGAAGGGCACGACGCGTGCCAGCCAATCGGTGTGCGGTGGATCGAGCCAGTGCTCACGACCACGAATCCCGTGGTCGTCCACCCGAATGCCCTCGGCGAGTCCGAGATGGCGGCGCAGACGATCAAGGTGCTCCACCTACGTTAGATCTCTGCCCGGGCGTGGCGAAACGACGTGGGTCGTTCGACCGCGCCTGCGGCAGATGCCGAAACCTTCGAAGCGGCCGATTTTCGAGCAGTGCTTTGGACGAAAAGCGGCGCTTTGCATGGGAAGCAGCGGTTTCCGTAAGCCCGCGAGATACTGGGCGGGCGATGTCGGAGGAGAACGTCGACAAGGTCCGAGACTTCATCGACTCCTACAACCGGCGTGACTTCGACGCCGCCATCGAGTCGTTCGATCCCGAGATCGACTTCGTGCTTCCCGCGCACCAGAGCGCGGACTCGGGCCGCGGCACGGACCACGTGATCCGCTTCTGGGAGGGAATCGACGAGACGTTCGACGAGCTTCGGCTGCTGCCGCAGGAGTTCGTCGACGGCGGGGACCGCGTCGCGACCCGGCTTCGCTACTACGCGCACGGCAAGGGAAGCGGGCTGGTACTCGACGAGGAGCTGTACCACCAGGTCACGACCTTCCGCGGCGGGAGGATCGTGCGGATGGAGTATTTCGCAGAGTGGAACGCCGCCCTGGAAGCAGCCGGGCTGCGGGATTAGACGACTGCTGCTTTGGACGCGACTGTTCCTTGGTTCCCGGGTTGCCCGAGCATCCGCATCAGTAGGTTTGTCGCATGGCTTCCAACTACAAGATCAAGAACTTCGAGGACATCGAGCCCTCCGGGGGCGACGGGGTCGACGGCCGTTTCTCGCGCAAGTTTCTGGATTCTGCTCAGCTCGGGGTGAGCCGCTGGCGCTACGAGCCAGGGAAGCAGACGCTCGGACATCGTCACGAGATCCAGGAGGAGGTTTATACGGTCATCTCTGGCTCGGGCCGGGTCAAGTTGGACGACGAGATCATCGAGATCAAGCAGTGGGATGTGATCCGCGTCGCGCCGCGCGTGGCCCGCGGCTTCGAGGCCGGCCCAGACGGCCTCGAGATCATCGCCGCCGGCGGAAGCAAGCCTGATGGCGGCGATGGGGAGCTCGTCGAGGGCCACTGGCCAGACGAGTAGCTGCGCGGCGCGTTACGGGTTCAGACCCCTTAGCGCTACAGCGAGCGCAGCGCTTTGCATGGAAAGGAGCGCTATTCGACCTGGCGCTCGCTTCTCGCGTCCGCATCACCCGTCCGCCGTGGGAGGTGCATAGATCATGCTCACCACGCCTCCCCCGAGCGGACGCGATTCGACCAGGCGCAGCGCGATCTTGTCCTCCGTCTCCCCGAACAGGCGAGCTCCGGAACCGAGCACCACCGGGGCGACCATTAGGCGCAGCTCGTCCACCAGCCCCATCCCGATCAGTGCCTGCGAGAGGAGGCGGCTGCCATAGACGACGATGTCGCCGTCGAGCTCCTTCCGCAGCCTGGCCACTTCCTCCGGCCAGTCGTCGCCCAGCACGGTCGCGTTCCAGGCTGGGTCCGTGAGCGTCGAGGAGACGACGTACTTCGGCAACTCGTTCAGCCTGTCGGCGAGCTTGCCTTCCGCTTTGGGCCAGTAGGCCTGCAGGGTCTCGTAGGTGAACCGTCCGAGCAGGAGGGCCGCGGAGTTCTGCGCCTGCTCGAGCCCCACCCCTTCCCCGTAGTTGAAGTCGAAGTCCATGGCCCAGCCACCGTGTTCGAAGCCGCCGCGGCGATCCTCATCGGGGCCGCCGGGCGCCTGCATGACCCCGTCGAGCGAATAGCTCTGGCTCAGGGCGATCTTTCCCATTTCGGTTCCCCCTTTCGTTGGCGGGTGAGCCACACCGAAGCCGATGGCGTGATGTTCATTTGACCCCAAATAGCGGCGAAACTCATCGCTCCTGGTGGGCGCCTTCGGTGAGAGCGCTGCACGGTCTACCTCCCCCGCCGAGAATTGGGCCCTCCTTCCTTTCCTCCGATTCTCCAGCTTTCGGGGCGGGCACCGACACGAGGCGCGATGAATCAAACGAACCTCATAAAGAACCGACCGGCCTTTTACGGACTATCGACAGTGCTGCTTTGCATGGAAAGCGGCACTCCGTGGCGAGATACTGCGTGGGCGATGTCGCAGGAGAACGTCGACGCGGTGCGGCGCTCCAATCGAGCGCTTAACCGCGGCGACCTAGATGGAGCGATCGAGATCGCTCGGCCAAAAGGATCGACGCCCGCGGCTGGGGCTCAAGGAGAGGGCTGACATGCCCGAGGGACTATCGGCAGAGGAGGTCGGCAAGGAGATCTCAGAGCGCGCCAAGCACAGCGGCGAGGACGAGGCCAAGGAACGCCCGAAGCGCCGTGTCTCGATCGCCGAGGCGATCCTCCTGTCGATCGTTGCTCTGCTGGCGGCTTATTCCGGCTACGCCGCGGCAAAGTGGAGCACCGAGTCCCGCGTCGGTCTCGCCGAGGCCTCGGCTGCGCGGAGCGAGGCGAACCGGGCGTATCTTGACGCCGCTGATCTTCGGAACTTTGACGCCTCGACTTTCAACGCGTGGTTCGCCGCCTACACCGTCCACAACAAGCAGGCGATGGCCCTCGCGAAGCGCCGCTTCCGTCCCGAGTTCCGCGTCGCCTTCGAGGCCTGGCGCGCCACCAAACCTGAGACCAACCCCGATGCGCCGAGGGGGCCGACCTACATGCCGCAGTACCGACAGCCCGGGCTGGCTCAGGCGAACGCGCTCGATAAGAAGGCGGAGGATGACTTCGCCACGGCCGAGAACGCGGCTGAAACCTCCGATAAGTATGTGCGCACCACCGTCTACCTCGCGAGCGTGCTCTTCATCGTCGGCATCAGCACGCAGTTCGCGTTAGTCGGAGTGCGGTACGCGCTCATCGGGGTTGGCGGTCTGATGCTGGTGCTCTCCCTGGTGCAGCTCACGCAGCTTCCTGGGCCGCCCACCTGATCACCCGCAGCTCGGCACCGGGAAGTAGCCGCCTTGGACGAAAAGCGGCGCTTTGCATGCAAGGAGTGCTTTCGACGACCAGGGCATCAAGCGGGTGCCGTGTCAGCCAATCCATCGGCCTTGGGGTGACGTACAACGTCTACCAAGACCTAACCGGAAGTCGGGAGGAGAAATGTCCGCACGCCTGATCTCAGCGATCGCCGTCTCGGCAGTCGCGATCGTCGCCCTCGTGCCCCCCATCGCCGAGGCGGCGAAGTTCGAGGGGACCGTGGTCGCCAAGAAGAAGAGCGCCCGGACCTTCACCCTCAAGCAGGATCAGGGCGGCGGCACCTTCAAGATCAAGGTCACCGCCTCCACCAAGTTCGAGGGTCTCGCTGGGTTCGGGGCGATCAAGGTCGGCGCCAGGAACATCGAGGTCGTCGCCCGCAAGAACGCCAAGGGCGTTTGGATCGCATCCAAGGTCCAGCGGTCCGGGAAGTCGGGTGGCGGAGGCGGCGGCGACGGCCCCGGCCACAGCTGAGATCCGCCGCTGCACCGTCCTCGGCGAGAAGAGAGTTCTGAGCAAGGGGAAGCGCGCAGCGGTCGTCACCCTCCGCCTGGCTACGGCATCGAGCCGCTTCTTGCGCTTCGAAGAGGACGAACGTCTAGCTGAGGGCTAACGCCTCGTGCGCAACTCGACGTTGCACGGAGCGCTCCTGCCCCGACCAGGCGATCAGCCAAAGCGCCGACTTCTGGTGATCGCGCAGCTTGGTCTTGTTGATGTAGTCCTCGATGTCATCGAACGGGGACCCAACCGTGAGCATCATCTGGACGTGCTCTTCGGCGAGCGTCTTGCTAGGGAGCATGGTTGCCCCTCTCGTTTGGTGCAGCTATAGCCCCTCGACGTCGCGCCCCCGCTGTGTCTGTGTGGGGATCGCTGTCTGTGGCCCTAGTGGGGCTACACGTAGCAGGTCTGGGTCCACTTCGGGTGGAGACGGCAGAAAAAGGCCGCACCGAGCGGCTTGGGCGGGCCCGCGCGGGCGGCGCTGTCATCGACTAACAGCGCCGCTTTGGACGAGAAGCGGCTATCCGCTTTGCATGGAAGGCACCGCTGATCGTCGCACGCCGGCGAGGGAATAGGATCGACGGCACAGCAACAGGTAGCTCGTGGTCGCGTACGCGAAAACCGGAGGAGGCGCAGATGGCAGTCGTAATCGTGAACGAGATCGAAGGCGGGAGCCAGGAGATGTACGACGAGGTGAACCCGAAGGTGATGGAAGGCGACAGCCTTCCTGATGGCTGTCAACTGCATATCGCGGGCCCCATCGAGAACGGCTGGCGTGTCATCACGGTCTGGGAATCGGAGGATCGCTTCCAGCAGTTTCGGGACGAGAAACTGCTTCCGGCCCTTCGGGAAGCGGGCGAGGGGGACAGGATTTCGCCGCAGATCAGCGCACAGCCGGTGCACAATCTGCTGACTTCGTAGGTTCGCTGCCGCAAAGACGGGGGCCCGGGCTGCGGACGGGCCGGCCCTCAGGGCTGAACCGGTCGCTTCACGAGAAAAGGCGGCTACGCCGATGCCAGGGTGATCGCTACTGCGGCCCGTAGGCCTACTGCGGCCCGTAGCAGGAGGCTGAGGCAAGCCGGTTGAAGCCCCCGCGTTCATCGCCCGTTCATACGCCTCCCGTAAAACGGAACGCGTGAAGCGACCCACAGCAAGGGGCTTAGTCATGACAGCCCTGGCCGGACTGCTCGCGGCGTCCGCGGCCGGCTGTGGCTCCTCCGGCGGAGGAAGCTCATCGTCGACCTCGGCGGCGTCAACGGTGGCCAGCTCAACGGGCTCGGCCTCCAGCCTGGCGCCCGTCAGCGGCACCTACTCGCCGAAGATCGACCCCGCGAACTTCGTCGACATGGTCGACAACCGCTACTTCCCCTTGAAGCCAGGAACCGCCTTCCACTACCGGGGCGTGGCCGAGGACGGGAAGACGCCGCAGAGCGACGACATGGTGGTGACCCGCCAGACGAAGGAGATCCTGGGCGTAAAGAGCACGGTCGTCAGCGACATCGTCTCCTCGCGCGGGAAGCAGATCGAGAGGACTTTCGACTGGTACGCCCAGGACAACTACGGAAACGTCTGGTACATGGGCGAGGACACGCGCGAGCTCCAGAACGGAAAGTTCGTGAAGGCGGACGACTCGTGGGAGGCGGGGGTCAACGGCGCGCAGCCGGGGATCATCATGCCGGGCAACGCGCAGCCGGACGGCTCGTATCGCCAGGAGTACTACCCCCAACATGCGGAGGACCAGGCCCGAATTCTCGGAAGCGGCGGGGCTCTGGCCGTGCCCGCTGGATCATTTCCACAGACGCTGCTCACCGAGGAGACGGCCCCCAAGCTCGACCCGGGCGTCGCCGAGCGCAAGTTCTACGTCGCCGGCCTCGGTGACGTCAAGGAGCAGACGGTGAGCGGCAACCACGAGCAGATCCAGCTCGTCAGTGTGACTCACTAGCTCGGCCCTCTTCCACCCTCTGCGGTGTGATTAGAGAGCACTGCTTTGCATGGAAAGCAGCAGTGTGGGGCTAGGCACTACTGGATCTGCTTGTCCCTGCCAGCGCCGCCCTTGAGCTTGTCCTTGCCGGGACCCCCCTTGAGCGTGTCCTTGCCCGCCTTGCCGCTGAGCTTGTCGTTGCCTTTCTGACCGTAGAGCTTGTCATTGCCCTTTTGGCCGCCGAGAAAGTCGTTCCCGGCGCCCCCCTTGAGAGTGTCCTTGCCCGAGCCGCCGCAGATCGTGTCGTTCCCCGCCAGGCCGAAGACCTTGTCGTTGCCTCCAAGCGCCGCGATCACGTCCGCCGCTGGGGTGCCAGAGAGGGTGTTGGGGCCGTCGTCGCCGACGATGGTTGCCGTCTTGCCCTTGCAGACAGGCGGAGTAGTCGCCGAGGTGGGCGGTCCGGGAACGAACTCGTCGGCCCCGATGTCGGGAGCTGCGCCGATGGTGCGCGCGTCCCCGTCGATGTCGGCGCTGCCCATCAGGTCCGCGGGGACGCCGGCGTCGATCGTCGGCGAGCCTGTGGCCTGGTGGAAGTCGCCTGTGCCGGCGTTGACGAAGAGAGGGGCGGCAGTCTGCTTGTTCGTCTGTGTGATCTGTGCACCCGTCCCCGATTGGAAGGGGTTCAGATAGTTGGAGTGATCGATGGCGAGCGTGGCATGCGCCGGGAGGGTTGCCTCGATGTCAAGGTCCCGCGTACCGGCGCCGTGCACGATCACGTTGGTCGCGCTCGCCGCCAGGGTGGCGCTGCCCCCCGCCCTGATGGAGAGCCCTGTGCCGTCCGCGCCGGTCGCCTCCAGGGTCACGTTGCGCATCGTCGGGGTGAAGCTGAGGTTGGCGACCGCTTCGAGGGCGGGGAAACCGGGGGCGGAGGTCCAGCAGACGCTGTCGATCAGCCTGCCGAACAAGATGCACGCTCCGTTGCCGCTCGCCTGCGAGAGGACCTGATCCGCCACCGCGTCGGCTTGGTCGACCTGAAGCGGGGCGGGAGTCACCCCGTCGACCTGCAGATAGCTCACCCGAGATGCCGGCGTGAGCAAGAGGTAGCTGCCAGAAGCGAAGTGGATCCGCGGCGCCGGCTGGCCCTGGACACCGTGAGCGCTGCCGTTGCTCGGGACCGACAGAATCGAGGAGACCGGGCCATAGTCACCGGTGCTGAGGATGATCTCGTCACCGTCGATCGCGCCACTGAACGCGGTCTGGATGCTGCACGGGGCCGGGGATGTGCAGGCCGCACCGCTCCCCGTTGGCGCCGCGAAGCGCTGAGCGGCGGCGGCGGATGAAACGGTGAGGAGTAACGCGACCGGGAATACTGCCGCCAAGGCGAGTCCCCTTGGAGCTCGCTTGGGCATGCCCGCAGTCTAACTCTGGGGTGAATGAGTGGGCGCCGATCTGGGAAGTGCAATGGTCCCTCCGCTTCCGCCTGGATGCGCCTGCTCAAGGCAGAGAAGCCCCGCGACATAGCCGTTTTGGACGAAAAGCGGCTATCCGCTTTGCATGGAAAGCAGCACCTTTGGCGAGCTACTGCGTGGGCGATGTCGCAAGAGAACGTCGAGGTCGTTCGAAGGTTCGTGGAAAGGGAAGCCATCACCGGGTTGGACTCCCTGATGGCGGCCTTGGACCCGGAAATCGAGTGGGTGCCGGTCCAAACTGACCCGGAGTACTCAGTGCACCGTGGGCACGATGACGTCCGTGCCTGGCTGGAGTCTTGGTGGGAGTCATTCCCTGACCTGCGCTGGGAGCTCGAGCGCATCCTCGATGGGAATGACGAGCACGTAGTCGCGTTCGTCCGCCTGGCGGGCCGCGCTGAGGTGGCGGGCATCGACCTGGAAACCACGTCCTACGCGGTTGTCTTTACGGTCCGGGGCCAGAAGATCGCGTGCATCCATGAGCATCTGGACGCTAATGAAGCCCTCGAAGCCGCCGGGCTGTCGGCGTAGCCGCTTTGGACGACGGAGAGCGCCCGCGGCTCAGCTGCCGCTGTCTGAGCGGGCGGCCCGAGCTCGTTCCCTCGCCGCAGCGCGTATCTCGTCGAGCGGCAGGGCGGCCTGTTCGCAGAGCGTGGCGAGGTCGAAGTAGACCGATTCGCCTGCCATCAGCCCATCGTGGAACGGAGTGACATTTGCAAACGGCACTGAGAACGAGCGTCCGGACGGAGGAACACCCATCCACTCGCCGCCGCTGGTGCCATCGAGAGTGCCCCAGACGACCATCACGTCCTCTCCGAACGCCTGTCCCACGTCCTCGGGCGCGAGGTCGGGGAATGCGGTGAAGTAGCTCTCCTCGTACGTCCTGCGGACGGCGGCCCTTCCCTCGCTGCGCAGGCCGAGCGCATGTGTCTCGAGGAAGCAGTCCTCGACGAAGGTGTCGAGGATCGCGTCGTAGTCTCGCGCCGCTTCGGCGTCGCGATGTCTCTCGAAGAGGCGCTGCATCTCCTCCGGGCCCATCCGAGCGAAACATATCGCCGACCCGGCCGCCTGCGGGTGGGTTGGCATACGAATCTGAAAACCGCCCCTTGGAGAGCAGCGGCGCTTTGCATGGAAAGCCGCGCTTGGCGGCGCCAGGCCGTCGGGGGAAGGCCGCGGCCTTGACGAGATAATCGACTTCTACGGGCGGGCTGGCATGCGCCGCGCACTGAGAGATGACCGACTCGACATGGCTGTTCATTGAGTGCTGCTGGGTGGCTTGGGCCGTCTATTGGGTGGTCATGGCCTTTGCGACCAAGCGAACGATCGAGCGAGGAGGTTTCCTTGGGTATCGCCTCGTGGCCGGCGCCCTGATCGTCGGAATGCTCGCCGCCGGGCGGCTCTTGCACGTGTCCTCAGAGTCACAGCTCTGGCACACACCGCTGGCGTTGGGAGTTGTGACCGACTGCCTCGTTCTCGCCGGAGCCGCGTTCACTGTTTGGGCGCGGATCACGCTTGGTCGCAACTGGAGCGCAGAGGTGACGTTCAAGCAAGACCATGAGCTGATTGAGTCTGGCCCCTACGCGCTGGCACGGCATCCGATCTACACAGGCCTGATCGCCATGGGTCTTGGCACGGCGATCAACTACGGGCGGGCTATCGGCTTTGTCGTGCTTGTCGGTGTGTGTGGCGCAGGGTGGTGGAAGGCCCGCCAAGAGGAGCAGATCATGAGCAGGCACTTTCCTCACGCCTACGCCGAATACAAAACGCGCGTCCACGCGATCATCCCGTTCGTGCTGTAGATCAGTGCGGATTAACCGAGATCGCTCGAGCGCTCGCCGCGAGAACTGGGCTGGGTGATTGAGGTCAAGCCACTGGCTGGCCCGTTCCTCCCAGGGCTCGGCGGACGAGCCGGCTAGCGCGCCACGCGGTAGTGGAGGTAGACGACTCTCGAGCTGAAGGTGCGGGTCTCGACGAGTTCGAGATCCACCCGGCGCTCGCGCTGGGGAAAGAACGGAATGCCACCGCCAACCAGCACCGGGTAGACCATGGCCCGGTACTCGTCGATCAGACCCAACGCGGCCGCCTCGGCGGCGAGTGTCGCGCCGCCGATCGCGATGTCGCCCTCCCCCGGCTCGGCTCGCAACCGCTCGATCTCCTCCGCCAGGCCACCGGAGGCCAGGCGGGCATTGCCCTGCACCGCCGACAGCGTGGTGGAGAACACCACCTTCGGGAGCGGCTTCCAGATCGCGGCCCACTCGAGCTCTGCGTCGTCGAGCGATGGATCCTGGTCGGCGGTCTCCCAGTACAGCATCGTCTCGTACAGCCGTCGTCCCAACAGGTGGACGCCGACCTCTCGTATCTCGGCGAGCCACGAGCGAAAGACCTCCTCGTCGGGCCCCGTCCAGTCGAAGTCGCCGTCCGGCCCGACGATGTAGCCGTCGAGTGAGACGCCCATCGAATAGGTCACGCTGCGCATCAGAGGTCCTCCTCGGTAACGGGTTCGACAGTACGACCGCCGGGCGCCGCAGGACTCATCGCTCGCGGGACCCCTGGGCTAGCCACTGCGGCCGCACGCTTGGACGGTTGGTCGTCGCCGCCGATTCCGACCGCGCAGAGGCCGCATTTCACAAGCTGCAAGACCTCGGCTACGCGACTTTCGACTAAGCCCGGCTTGGCTCTGGAAGGCCGCGACCCCCGGCCATCGGGCCTGCGCGCACTTGCCGCTCTGGACGAGAAGCGGCTATCCGCTTTGCATGGAAAGCCCCGGTTTCCGTGGGCGCTCCTGCTGTTCGACGATCAGTCGTGGAGCCACGGCGCGTACGAAACGCCCACGATCAATCCCTCGCTCGACAGAAGCCGAGCCACGGTCTGGCCCCACGGCTCCTGGCGCGCAGGGTGCAGAAGCTCAAAGCCTGCGCGTTTGAGCTCCTCGCAACCCGCTGCCACCGCGTCGGCGTCCGCGACCTCGAACTCGACGCTGGCCTGCGGAACGGTCAGCTCCGCGGGCCACGATGGTGTGCCGAAGCACGCTTCCGCAGCCTGGGATAGCGGCCAGACGCCGAAGTGCTTGCTGCCGGCGATTTCCTCGCTGTGCCAGTACTCCCCGTCCTCGCCGGCGGCGAGCGGGAGGCCGAGGGCCTCGACGTAAAGCTCGCGGCTCTTCGGCGGGTCGGGGGCGACCACGGCGAAGCCCGCGATGAAGAGGATGTTCATGGCCGTCCACCGTACGTGACAGCGGCGCCGGCGGCTTGAAGATTTCGGACACACGGAGAGGAGCGCGCGTCGGGAGCAGGCGCTTGCCTCTCGCGTGTAGCGGTAGTGGGAGCTAGAGCCCCAAGGGCTGCTTCTCTTTACACGGCACGGAATGGTCCTGCGTGCTCATGTGACCTCGTCGAGCTGGCCGGTCTTAACGTCGTAGACGAAGCCCCGCACCTCATCCTTGTTCGGGATGAAGGGGCTTTCCTTGATCCGTTGGATGGAGTCGCGGACGCTACCTTCTAGGTCAGGAAATGCTCGTGGGCGCCACTCCGGCCGCTGTCCGGCTTTCTCCTCGAGCACCTGCTCGAATTCCGTGTCGCTGAAGGTGAGCATCCCACAGTCGGTGTGATGGATCAGCATGATCTCCTCCGTACCAAGGAGGTGCTGGGAGATCGCCAGGGAGCGGATCTCGTCATCAGTGATCACGCCGCCCGCGTTGCGGATTACGTGCGCGTCCCCGATCGAAAGCCCGAGGATCGGATACGGATTCAGACGTGCGTCCATACAGGCCACGATCGCGACCCGCTTGGCGGGCGGCAGCGGCAGGTCGCCTTTGTCGAAGCCGTCGGCAAAGGCCTCGTTGTTCTTTAGGAACTCGTCGATGGCGCTCATTTCGGCCCCCTTTGCGGATTGGTTCCTACAAGCATGTCAAGGGCGATCAGTTGGTCCCGACCCTAGCCGAGGGCCTATCAATCCGAAAACCCCTGGCTGTCGACGAAATCCGGCTCAGAATCGCGCTAGGCGGCTTCAAACGACCACTGCTTTGCATGGAAAGCAGTAACGGGCGCTCAGACGACCCCAATCAGCTGGAGGGCTGCGCCGATCAGTCCGCATCCAAGGACGACGTAGACAACGGTCAGCTTGCCGTGCCAGCGGTTGAGAGCCAGGAACGCGCCGATGGCGAGCAGCGCGGTCGGGACGTCGACGACGCTGGTGTCGACGATGTGGAGGGTGACACCGGCGATCAGGCCGATGACCCCGGCCGCGACCCCGAGCAGGAACGGATGCAGGCGCGCGTTCTGCGCCACCGCCACCAGCTGGCGGTGAAGGAAGATCGGAAAGATGAAGGCCGGCAGGAAGATCCCGAGCGTCATCACCAGCGCGCCGGTTAGCCCGCCCGCCACATAGCCGACGAAGGTCGAGAAGATGATCAGCGGCGCCGGTAGCACCCCGCTCATCGCCAGGCCGTCGACGAACTGGCTGTCGGTCAGCCAGTGGTGAACGTCGACCGAGCTTTGCTGGAGGAAGGGGATCACGGTGAAGGCCCCGCCGAAGGTCAGCAACCCGGCCTTCAGGCCCTCCCAGAAGATCGTCGCAGTCAGTGAGACCGTCACCGTGGCCGCGAGGACTAGGAGGACGGCCGGTTCGAGCGAAAGCGAGTGCGCGCGCTGGGTCCAGCGCCCGGCGTTCGTCCAGACCTCGTAGGCGAGCCCAGCACCGATCAAGATCAAGACGAAGTTCGCCTCGGCAAACACCGTCAGTGCGAAGCCCACGATGGCGATCAGCGCCAGTGGGACGTCCGTGATGAAGGTGCGGCTGAGGCGGACCACCGCCCGCGCGACGACCGCGCCCACCGCTGCGGTGAGGCCGTAGAAGAGCTCGTCGAGATGCCCGGCCAGGTTCGCATCGACATAGAGGATCGATAGGGCCAGCATCAGGAGGAAGCCGGGCAGCATGAAGCCGAGGCCGGCGAGAAACCCACCCAGCTTGCCGCCTCGGATGCGCCCGAAGTAGACGCAGAGTTCGTGCGCCTCGGGACCGGGAAGGATCTGAAAGACGGCGAGGGTCTTCTTGAAGCTCTCTTCGGAGACCCACCTTTCCTCGTCGACGCACTCGTGCTTGATCATCGCGATCTGCGCCGCCGGGCCGCCCCACGCCAACGCCCCAAACTTCAGGAAGCGAAGAAAGATCGAAAGGGGCGAGTCGTGCGACTCCGAGGACGTTGCACGAGTGGGACGAACAGGGGCGGCCAGGGGCGGCGGATTGTGCCGTAGTGGCCGCCGAGTAGCCCTTTGGACGAAAAAGCGACACTTCGGTTCGCGCCCAGACTTCGTCCCCTGGTTTTCGAGCTTCGGTCCGGACCACGGTGCCACTGCCACTGTGCCCGCCAAAAACGTCGCGACCGACGCCGGGAGGTCCGCTCTAGGGACTCAGGACGGCTTAAGCGTGCGGAATGCCGACCATTACGTCGGAGGCTTTGACCACGGCCCAGCAGTCGGTGCCCTCGCGGAGCCCGAGCTCCTCGACCGCCTCGACCGTGATTGATGCGACCAGCCGCTGCCCATTGACATCGAGCTCGACGTTGGCGATCGCCTCCCCCCGAGTGACCTTCGTAACCGTGGCCGGAAGCTTGTTGCGAGCACTAAGTTGCATTGACTCTTCCTTTCTGTTGAAGGGACATTGTGGGCTCGAAGCCGCCGGGCTGCGGGAGTAGGCAACCGCTCCTCTGGACGAAAAGCGGCACCCCGTCGAGAGATACTGCGTGGCGATGTCGGAGGAGAACGTCGAGGTGCGCAACGAGGCGGTCCGACGGTTCTTCGCCGCCTTCGAGGACGAGGCACCGCCGCCGCGCGCAGCTGACCCCACTCCTAACAACAGGAGAAAGCAGAAATGAACAACCAGCAACCCAACATCGAGCCCGCGCTCGAGCGCAACCGCGCCTTCGCCGCCGCGGGGGGCCATGAGGGTGCCGTGGTCTTCCCCAACCTGCGCCTGTTCGTAATTACATGTCTTGACCCGCGCGTCGACCCTGCGCACTTCCTCGGCCTCGACCTCAGCGACGCGATGGTCGTCCGCAACGTCGGTGGGCGGGTCACCCTGGAGGTGATCAACGATGTCGCCTTCATCGGCCAACTCGCCGAGAACGCACTGCCCGACGGCCCCCTGTTCGAGGCCGCCGTGATCCACCACACTCAGTGCGGATCCGGAGCGCTCGCCGACGACACCTTCCGCCACCGCTACGCCGAGCGGATCGGTGCCGAAGAATCGACCCTGCGCGAGCACGCCGTCCTCGACCCAGCGGCGACCGTCACCCGCGACGTCGAGCGACTCCGATCTGCGCCTCCGATATCCGCGCGGGTCGCGGTGTCCGGGCATGTCTACGACGTGGTCACTGGCCTGGTGGAGACCGTCGTCCCCGTCAGCGGCTGAGGAGCTCGAAGCAGGAGGCAAGCCCAATCGCCCCAAATCGAGACTAGACCGATGGCGCTTACGCTCGCATTCGCGTGAATGCGGGGGTCGGGGCTGCTGGGGACGAGACTCCCGGAATAGCCGCTTTGGACGAGAAGCGCCGGTTCGATGGAAGCCGCTGTCACCGCTACCGAGCGCGGACTTGCGTTGGTCATCCTGTTGCCGTTGACCTATCTGGCAGTGCGAGAAATCGGTCGCTTCCGTCAGCTATGGGCCGAACCGATGGACACACGCGAGTACAGAGGGTGGCTCAACTCGCCGTCGCTGTTTCCTGAGTGGGACGAGCGTGCTACTTGACCACCCGGTAGCGGATGTGGATCGTGCCGGGAGCCTCGAGCACGCGCACCAGCTCGAGCTCCGGCTCTCCCGGCTCGAAGCCGTCGAGGAGCCGCTCCCCCGCGCCGAGGATCACCGGGGACACCTGGAGGTCGACCTCGTCGACCAGCCCGGCCTTGAGTGCCTGCTGGGCGCATGAGGCGCCGCCGGCGATGGAGATGTTCTGGCCTTCGGCGACCGCCTTCGCCTGCTCGTAGGCGGACTCGATCCCTTCGGTGACGAAGTGGAAGGTCGTGCCTCCCTCCATCTCGATCGGATCGTGGGCGTGGTGGGTGAGGACGTAGGTTGGAGCGTGGTACGGCGGATCGTCTCCCCACCAGCCCTTCCAGTCCGAGTCGCCCCATTCGCCGCGGATCGGGCCGAACATGTTCCGCCCCATGATGAAGGCGCCCATCCCGTCCATCATCTCCGACATCACCTGCTTGTTGACGGGGTGTCCGCCGCTCTCGGGCCCCTCATCGATGTGCCACCTGTGCAGCTCGATCCCGCCGACGCCGAGCGGATTGTCCTCGTCCTGGTTGGGGCCGGCGACGAAGCCGTCGGCGGACACGGACATCGAGAGATTCACTTTGTTGCCGGCCTGCGTGCTCATGCGGCACTCCTGTCAGTGGTTGCGATCCGGTAGCCGAGGTGCATCACCTCGGGAGTCTCGATTGTCCGGATTCTCCACCTCCGGCGCAGCGGGGCGCCGTCCTCCCGCCAGACCCGGCTCTCCTGTCTTCAGCACGCCCGCGGGAACCTAACGCGAGAAGTGTGGCTTTCCATGCAAAGGGGTGCTGCCCGAAGGCTCCTCCTTTCACGAGAGGAGAAGCGACTCTCCGGGCGGTTTGAACATTGGCCCGGTGAGTTAGCCTCGTGGCGGCGATGCCAGGTGCCGAAACCTTCCACGCATCGGCAAACGCCTACGACCGCTTCGTGGGGCGCTATGGCCCTTCCCTCGCATCGGCGTTGGCCGGCTTTGCCGGTGTCAAGCCCGGGATGCGCGCGCTCGACGTCGGTTGTGGGCCGGGTGCCCTGTCGGCCGCGCTTGTGGACCAGCTCGGGGCGGCGAGCGTCTCGGCGGCAGACCCATCGACCCCGTTCGTCGAGGCATGCCAGACGCGGTTGCCCGGCGTCGACGTGGTTGAGGCTCCTGCCGAGGCGCTGCCGTTTGCGGATGGAACGTTCGACGCCACCCTTTCGCAACTGGTGGTCAACTTCATGGGCGATCCCGAGGCCGGGGTGCGCGAGATGGCCCGTGTGACACGCCCGGGGGGAGTGGTCGCCTCATGTGTGTGGGACTACGGGGGTGAGATGACACTGCTGCGCGCATTCTGGGACGCCGCCCGCGAGATCGCTCCCGAACGCGCCGCCGCCTCCGACGAGAGCGTCGTGATGGCCTGGTGCCGCGAAGGCGAGCTGGCAGACTTGTGGCGCGCCTCCGGCCTCGACTCCGTTCGGTTTGGCTCACTCGTTGCCAGCGCGAACTACACGGACTTCGAGGATCTATGGTCGCCGTTGCCGACCGGCATTGGCCCTGCCGGCACGTTCTGCAAGTCGCTCGATGAGGACCTCCAAGCCGCCCTTCGAGCCGCTTTCCGCCAACGCCTCCAGGCTGGCGACAATCCATTCGAGCTGACTGCGCGCGCTTGGGCGGCGGCCGGCGAAGTCCACGGCTGACGCACACCGAGCTAAAGCAAGCAGGTATTCGATGAGTTAGTCGGCCTCGATCCAGAACCGATTCGCTCCCGCCTTGCGCGAGAAGCGAGCGGTATGTCGAGTGGTGCTGCTTTGCGTGGAAAGGAGCGGTTTGACGCTGCACTCCTGCTTCTCGCGCAAACCAGCAACAAGCAGGATGGGGCGCCACGGATCGCCAATACGAAACGGTCCCGAAAACCGTTGGCGGCGGTAACGTCGCCCGAGGGTGCGAATCCCTCCCTCTCCGCTTTTGGCTTGGTAGAAGCAAATTCGCGGCCGACACGTCTCGACGCTAGGCGCGACGTCTCGAGACCGCAGCAGTCGCGTCAACGAACGTCAGCGCACGTCGACGACGCCTCCGCCACGGGGATTCCGTTCCCCCCGGCTTGACCCGGTCCGCGGCGCGAGCACGGCATGGGTGGTCGCGCTGCTGCGCTGCAAGTTCCTCCCGGCACTCAGAGCCCGCCGGACAGCGCGATGGCTATCGCTCGCAGAGGGGACCAGCAGTCGTCCTGCTATTGGCGATGGGCGGGAAGCGGCTATCCCGGACGTGAGTCCTCCTTTCGTTCCGAATCCAGACCCCCGCTAGGCTCGGTCAATGGGTACGCAGGACGAAGATTCACTCCGAGAGGCGGGAAGGCTGCCCAAAGGCCGACTCGCCCGGACGACGCGTGTCGGCGGGCTCGTGACGGGGCAGGGCCTGCGCTGGGCCGGGATGCGAACCGCCAACCGGGTCCGGACGCCTGAGCGCGCTGCGGCGGCCCAGAAAGAGCGCACCGCGGCGCTGGTCGGGCAGCTCGTCGACCAGCTCGGGCAGATGCGTGGCGCGGCGATGAAGGTCGGTCAGATGATCTCGATGGTCGAGTTCGACGGCCTTCCCGAGGACGAGCGGGACGAGCTGCAACGGAGGCTCGCGGCGCTCCGCGACGACGTCGCGCCTGTGCGGTTCGCTGACCTCGAGAAGCTGATGCGCCAGGAGTTCGGCGGTCCGCTCGAGCGCGTGTTCCGCGACTTCGAAGAGCATGCGTTCGCAGCGGCATCGATCGGTCAGGTCCATCGCGCCACGACGATCGACGGCGACGACGTGGCCGTGAAGATCCAGTACCCCGGGGTAGCGGAGGCGGTCGACACGGATCTGCGCAACGCGATGATGCTGCTGCCTCTCGTGAAGCGGCTCGCCCCGGGCCTGGACGCGAAGGCGCTCGCCGCGGAGATGCGCGAGCGGATCGGCG
Source organism: uncultured Solirubrobacterales bacterium (assembly GCA_963695675.1). GTDB lineage: Bacteria > Actinomycetota > Thermoleophilia > Solirubrobacterales > 70-9 > DASUPK01. The sequence continues at coordinate 50,880 of CAVOGY010000001.1, read as the reverse complement.
AGGAGCTCGACTACGAGCTCGAGGCCCAGAACCAGCGCCGCGTCGGGCGGCTGCTGCGAGGACATCCGTTCATCCGTGTGCCGCGAATCGACACGAGCCTTTCGACCCGGCGCGTGCTCGTGTCCGAGTACGTCGAGGGCGAGCGCTTCGAGGCGGTCCGCCGAGCCGATGAGGTGCAGCGCGATCGCTACGCCGAGATCGTCTTTCGGCTCTACTTCGGGTTGCTTTATCGCGACCGCATCGCGCTCGGGGACCCTCACCCCGGCAACTACCTGCTGTGTCCCGACGGTCGGGTGTGCTTCCTCGACTTCGGCCTTGTGCGCCGCGTCGACGCCGCGCGCCTGGCCGCCGAGCGGGCGATCGCTCTCGCCGTGCGGAATGGGGACGCGGAGACCCTCAAGGCGGCACTGCGCGCGGGCGGCTATCTGCCGGCGAGCCGCGCAGATGCCGTGGACGCCGATTTCGCGCTGAGGCTAATGAGAATGGCGATCAAGTGGTACGCGGTCCCGGGCGAGCGCCGCTTCTCCCCCGTCGACCGCCGCGACCGCGATCGTGAACGGCCGGACCCGGAGGAGCGGGCCGCGATGAGGATCCAGGTGAACCAATTCACGCTGCCAGCGGAGGCGATCCTGATCCGGCGGATGCACGGCATCGTCGCCGTGGTCCTAGGGCAGCTGCGCGCTGGCGCAGACTGGGGCGCGATCGCCGCGGAGTACCTGCACGGCGAGGCGCCCGCGACGCCGCTGGGCCAGACCGAAGCTGAGTTCCTCGCCGGGCGCGGTCGGACAGCAGGGGCCGCCTACTAGGCATCGCGCGGGCTCCTGCATTCATTTCGACAGAAGCATCCGGACCCGCCGCGGCAGCCTCGCTCCGCGGATACGAGGGCAACGCGACTTCGCCCACGACGACCAGGCGTCCGACGCGGATCTGGCGAGGAGCACGAGCGCGAGGTCGTCATGGGATAGACCTGCTTCCTCGCGAACGCGGTTGTCGGGCTGGCGATGCCCAAGACGATCGAGTTTCGTCCACTGCAGGAGCCTTAGAGAGGGCGGGGTCGGACGCCTGCTCCCGTGCCGAAGCGAGAGCCCGGATGTCGATCGCGGCGATGCCGCGTCGCCGTGCGCGCCCCGTTTCCGGCAAGCGTCTGATCAGCCACCTAACGGCCAAACTGGGCCAGACCGAGGCCCTGGCCGGGCGTCACCGCCCGGCTCGGCCCGACTCGGATCACTGCTGCTTTGCATGGAAAGCGCAACTGCTTGGCAAGTCTGCCGCCCCGTCCCATGCCTCACTAATCGTGACCCTCCCCCTAGGCAGCTGCGATATAAACTGCGCCGTCTCGTTGTATGAAGGAACCGTCGCGGGGGAAGCGTGTCGCGTGGAGCGCAGCTAGGGAAGGGAGAAGGAGAAGGGCATGGGTACGGGGAGGTTCGTCAGGCGGTCCTGCCTTGCATCGCTTGTGACTGTGGCGCTGGTAGCGAGCGCGGCGTTGGCAGCGAAGCCCAGCCACGCCGCGGTGACGATCGGCAGCAACCTCGCAGACGATGCAAACGAGTACCTCAACTGTGGCGGCACTTCTTCTTGCACAGTGCGTCAGCGCAACCTCCCGGCATCCTCGACGGCATCGGGCGGGCTGGTGGCACCGATCGACGGGGTCGTGGTCCGGTGGCGGATCCGCGTCGGAGACAACACCGGCCCCGTGGCGCTGCGGATCATCCGGTTCTCCGTGTTTCCGATCGGCAATACGGGCGCCGGGACCGGTCCCACGGAGTACCCGGCGCTGAACCAGATCTCGACCTACGACGTGCGGCTTCCGATCTCCGGTGGGAACGATGTGATCCCCGGCGACCAAGTCGGGATCGACTGCTGCATCGCGAACTTCTACGCGTTCCACCGCTTCAGCTTCGGCTCCGGCTGGACCTTTGACGTCTGGGGCCCGCCGCTCGTTGACAACGCTCAGCCCAGGAGACCCGACGATAGCTTTGGCGACGTGGGGCTGCTCATAAACGCCGACATCGAGCCCGACTGCGACGCCGACGGCTTCGGCGATCAGACCCAGGACCCCGACCTCTCCAGCTGCGGGCCGAGCACAGGCGGAGGCACGGGCGGCGGCACGGGCGGAGGCACGGGCGGAGGCACGGGTCAAGGGACAGGTCCAGCCCCAACTCTGCCGAGCGGAGCGCCGGCTACCTGCAAGGGCGTCCCGGCGACCATGCTCGGTACAGAGGGCGACGACGTGCGCACCGCCTCGCAGGGCCCGGATGTGATCGTCGGCCTGGGGGGGAACGACACCCTCTCCGGCCTCGGCGGCAACGACCTGGTCTGCGGCGGACCCGGCAAGGACACCCTCAAGGGCGGTCCGCTGAACGACAGCCTCCTCGGCCAGAAGGGCAAGGACAAGCTCAAGGGCGGCGGGGGCAATGACCTCTGCAAGGGAGGCAAGGGCAAGGACACCGCCTCCAAGTGCGAGGCCGAGAAGTCGATTTGAGCTGGGCACCGTCCTCGAAGCCGCCGGGCTGCGGGAGTAGCGCTTTGGACGAAAAGCACTAGCCAGCCAGTGCCGCGGCGGCCGGGATGACCGGAGCACGGCGAGCGCGGACCGTCTCGATGATTTCGCCGCTGTCGATGCCCTGCAGATAGATCGAGGTAACGCCGAGGTTGGCATGTCCCAGCTGGCGCTGGATGACGTTGAGCGGGACACCCTCCCTGGCCATCTCGACGGCATGGGCGTGGCGCAGCTGGTGCGGAGCGAAGCGGCGTCGTACCCCGGCCTCGGCCGCGGTGCGTCGAAGCGCGACTCGTACCTGTGAGCTTGACCAGGGCCGGCCCCAGGTTGGCCCGTTGATCACACAGAAGAGAGGTCCAACCGGGAACGAGACGCGGGTCTCAAGCCAAGGACGCGGCTGATCCCACGCCCACTCATCCATCCCGACCTCCCTGCGGCGCCCGCCCTTACCGCGACGGACGAGCATCGACCCTCGGGCGACCTCCAGGTCGGATTCGGTCAGGGCGAGCGCCTCGGAGATGCGAAGACCTGCTCGCCAGAGCACGATGATCAGCCCGCGCAACCTCTGACCGTATTGGTTAGTTCCGGCCCGCCTCATGACTGCAACGATCTCCTCGACCCGCGGTGGATCAGTTGGGTAGCGACGTCCTTTGTTCCCGGGTCGGCGGCTCGCATTGACCTGGTTCGACTTGCCGGGGACGTGATCGGTGAGCTCGAGCATGCTTCCTCCGTAGTCGGGTGCGGAGGAGATGCTCTTCGTCCAAGGCGGCTATTCCGGGGGTCCTCGTCCCAGCGGCTGAGACTTCCGCCTTCACGCGCAGGAGAGCTGCGGCGCGTGGCCTCGGGGCCACTGCTCCCCGATGAATACTGAGGTCCAGTCGCCTTCCTGCTCTGGCGAGTCAGGGCGATTTGCGCGAGGTCCCTGATCGGCTAAGCGACAAGCGAGCCGGCAGGCATGACGGCCGTTGGAGAAGATGCCTGGCGCTGTGACCTTCGGACTCGCGCTCGCCCTGGCCTGCGCGCTCGCGACGAGCGTCTCCTTTCTGCTCAAGCAGCGCGGCGCAGTCTCGGCACCGCCGGTACGCGTTCGGCACCCGCTGCGAAGCGCCGCTGGGCTCTTTCGCTCCAGGTGGTTCGCGGTGGGCTGGCTGGTGGCGCTCGGAGCCTGGGCGCTTCACGTCGGCGCCCTTGCGCTCGCGCCGCTGTCGGTCGTACAGGCCGTCCTCTCGGCCGGGCTGGTCTTCCTCGCCGTGCTCGCCGAGCGGTTCTTCGGCTTTCGCCTCGGTCGGCGGCAGTGGACCGGCTTGGTCATCACGGCGGCGGGGCTCGCCATCATCGGGATTACCCAAGGGGCGCAGCCCAGCGAGCCTCCGGGCTACGCGCTGGCCGCCCTGATCAGCGTCGAGTGCGGCGTCCTCCTGCTCGCCACCGGGCTCGCCGTGATCGCCGGCCGCCTCCGCGTCCTGCAGGCAAGGGAGGGCCTGCTCCTCGGCGCAGCCGCCGGCGCCCTGTTCGGCATTTCCGACATCGCGCTCAAGTTCCTCACCCATGCCGTTGGAGGCGGGGTGCTCGAGCTGATCAGCCCGTGGGCTGTGGCGGCGCTGGCCGCCTCGGTGATCGCCTTCTATGCCTCGGCCCGTGGCCTGCAGATCGGCCCGGGCGTCGAAGTCATCGCCCTCACCTCGGTAGCGGCCAACCTCGTCGCGATCGTCGGCGGCGTCCTGGTCTTCCGTGACTCGATCGGGACCGGGGCGGTGGCGATCGTCGGACGGATGATCGCGTTCGGACTCGTCATCGCAGGCGCGGCCCTGATCCCCGCGCCGCTCCGGGTCGCCGATCCGCACGGCAAGCCCGCCGAGGCAGCTGTCACCACAATCGGCTCAAGTGAATGACGCTGGGGCACAGCCAACCAGCCAAAGCGCCCGAGCGCCGCGAGACCAGTCGGCAACCCCAACTAGGGAGCCGGCGCTCCGGGCCTCACACGAACGTGACACCGCGGTCGGCTGTCGCCAACAGTGCTGCTTTGCATGGAAAGCAGCGCTTTTGTGATTCTCGAAAAGGCAGACCGAGGTGTTCAACGGTGCCGGGACCGCTTCTCCGAGATGGCACGGTCGATGCGACCTAGCCTGGCGCCTTACAGTGGAAACCTGTTGCCGGGTCGGTTCTGTCAGCCAGCGGTCACGATGTTTCGTCCAGCGTTCGCGTGACCGTCACGGCTCAGGCAACGCTGCAGTCCGGGGAGTCCGCGGAGCGTGGGCGAGCCGCCCGCCGCAATGCTCCCCGGTCAGCTCACGGCGAGTGGTCCTCGGAGCCGGACCGGCCCGATCCTGTCGCGGTGCTCGGGGCCCAGGCGGCCTCTCGTGTGCAGGAGCTCGTCCCGATCCGACACGGGCGGATGCTTGTCTCGCCGTTCACGTTCTACCGCGGCGGCGCGGCCGTGATGGCGGCCGACCTCGCCGCGACGCCGGACTCGGGGATTGTCGTGCAGGCCTGCGGCGATGCCCATATCTCGAACTTCGGCGGATTTGCAGCTCAGGACCGCAGACTTGTCTTCGGCCCGAACGACTTCGACGAGACCCTGCCCGGCCCGTGGGAGTGGGACGTCAAGCGAATGGCGGCCAGCGCCGAGATCGCCGGCCGCGATGTCGGGCTCCCGACAGATCGCCGGCAGCGGATCGTGACTGCTTGCGTGCGGGAGTATCGGGAGGGGATGCGCGGCTTTGCGGGGGAGAGCCACCTCGACGTCTGGTACGACCGCCTCAATGCGAGTGAGCTGGTCGATCGCTTCGGCGGGAAGTTGGGCAAGAAGGGGCGGATCGTGTTCGCGAAACCGTTCGCCAAGGCACGGCGCAGGACGAGTCTGCGGGCGGTCAAAAAACTCACCGAGCGGGTCAACGGCGAGCTGCGATTCCGCAGCGTCCCTCCACTGCTGGTTCCACTCCGTGAGCTGTTTGACCCGGTCGACGATCGGGACGAGACCGAATACGTTCGGGAGTTGCTGGATGAGTATGCCGCCAGCCTCGACGAGGATCGGCGCTACCTCTTCGGGACATACCGGTTCGTTGACATGGCCCGCAAGGTCGTCGGCGTTGGGAGCGTCGGCACGCGCGCGTGGGTATTCCTGTTTGTCGGCCGCGACGGGAAGGACCCTCTCGTATTGCAGGCGAAGGAGGCACGGGCGTCGGTGCTCGAGCCTTACCTCGGCGCGAGCGAGTTCGAGAACCACGGCGAGCGGGTGGTCCGGGGCCAGCGGATCTCGCATGCGGCGATTGACGTTTTCCTGGGCTGGCAGCGAAGCGAGGGCCTTGACGGCAACGAGCACGACTTCTATGTACGCCAGCTATGGGACTGGAAGGCGTCGATCGATCTGTCGGGGATGACCGAATCAGGCCTGCACGCATACACGCGGGCCTGCGGGTGGTCCCTTGCCCGCGCCCACGCCCGCTCCGGCGATCGGCTGGCGATCGCCGCCTACCTGGGCAGAGGCTCGAACTTCGATAAGGCGATCGCCCGCTTCTCCGCGGCGTACGCCGATCAAAACGAGCTCGACCACCAGCGATTGGCTGACGCCGTCTCGGCAGGCGACGTCGCCGTCGAGTCCGGGGTTTGACCTCAGCTCCCCGAAGTGGATAGCCGCGTTGGACGAGAAGCAGCTATCCACTCTGCATGGAAAACAGCGGTTTGCATCCAGTCTGCGTCGGGCGGGACGGTGCCTCGAATCTCTTGACCAACGGGCGTCTGCCTCCGGGTCGATCAGATTCGCGGCTTGGCTAATTAGAGAGCTCGTCGGTGGCCTTTACCGGAACCCGATGGGCTACGGTGGCTCGTGTGGATCGGCCCTCGGATGTATCGGTTGGCAGGGTGGCCGAGATCAGCATCGCAGCCAACCACGAGGAGCTCCCCCTCGCGGTGGAGCGGGTTCGAGCCGTCGCTGGCAGAGGCATCGAGGGCGACCGGAACTATCTCGCCGAGGGTGAGCCACAACCGCATCGCGACGAAGATCTCACCCTGATCGCTCAGGAGGCGCTCGACGCGCTCGCCGACGAGGCGGGCATCCCGCTGTCCGCCGCGGAGTCGAGACGCAACGTGCTGACGCGAGACATCGACCTCAACTCGTTGGTCGGCCGGCGCTTCGCGATCGGAGAGGTGGAGTGCGAGGGCATCGAGCTCTGCGAGCCCTGCCGCCATCTGGAGCGCCTGACACGACCCGGCGTGCTGCGGGGGCTCGTTCACCGAGGCGGGCTGCGGGCAGCAATCGTGCGGAGTGGGGAGATCGTCGTTGGCGACCGAGTCGCGCCGATCTGATCGATCGGGCTCGCCGTGTACCCGCAAGCCCGACTTGCGAGTCAGCTGACCAGTTCCGAGCTCGATCAGGCGCGGGTTCGTGGTGCAAGGCCCTGCAACTACAAGGTTCGGGCCGGCGCTTCGACTCGCGCGCGATCTAACACCAGAACAGGGCGGACGCGATCAGATGGCGCGCCACCCGCAGCTTGAATAGCCGCTTTGGACGAAAAGCAGCACCGCTGCTTTGCATGGAAAGCAGCACTTTGGGCTAGGCGCTACTGGACCTGCTTGTCCTTGCCGCCCCGCCCTTGAGGATGTCCTTGCCGGGACCGCCCTTGAGCGTGTCGTTGCCCGCCTTGCCGCTGAGCTTGTCGTTGCCCTTCTGGCCATAGAGCTTGTCGTTGCCCTTCTGGCCGCTGAGCTGGTCGTTCCCGGACCGCCCTTTAGCTTGTCCTTGCCCTTCGCGCCCGCAGATCACGTCGTTGCCGGCCAGGCCGGAGAGGTTGTCGTTGCCGCCCAAGCCGACGATCACGTCGGGGCCCTGCGAGCCGCTGCGCTCATCCGCTGCCTCCGTGCCCACGATGGTCGCCGGGCACGCCCGTGCAGGAGCCGGTGCTCGCGCCGGCAGCGGTCGGGGCTGCACCTGTTGGGGCTGTGCCCGGACTGCAGCTGATGAGGATCGTGTCCTGGGTCTCGTCGGCCGAGCGGCGTCGTTGTCGCAGGTCTGGTTCGACAACGGTCGCTGGCGTTGAGCCTTCTGCTCGAAGCGCTGGCGAAGTTGCCGACCGGCGAATCGCCAGGTTCGCCGTTCGCAGCCTGGATCCACGGTCGCGCCCGGCCAGAAATGCGTCAACAGCTATGCCATGTGGTCTCCGTCTCCCCGGTCAGGCGAGCCTAGTCGGTGACACAGCCCGCGCAGCCGCCGGGCTGCAGGAGAGCCGCTTTGGACGAAAAGCGGCTATCCGCTTTGCATGGAAAGCAGCACTCTGTCGAGAGATACTGCATGGTGACCGCGGGCCGAACTTGATCCCGATCCCCTCGGAGTCCGAGATCGAGAAGTCGATCTGAGCTAGCAGCGGTGCGCAGTCAAGGCTGGCGGCCGGTCAGATCTGGGCGACACCGTGGACGTTGCCGTCGGGGTCCTTGAACCAGGCCACCCGGTCGTCGCCCAGCTCGGCAATCCCCTTCTCGTTCGTGCTGATCGGACCACTGTGGTGTTGCTCGAAGCTGACGCCGTTGGCGGTGAGCTCGTCCACCGTCTTCTCGAGGTCATCCACCTCCCAGCCTGCGATCGTGCCGCCCGACTTGCCCGCGTTGTCGGGCGAGGGGTAGATGTGAATCTCGCGGCCCCCGCCGCACGGGTACGTGATCCCGCCGTCGCCGATATCCCTGCCTCCCGAGAGGCCGAGCTTGCCCTCGTAGAACTCCTTCGCCTTCGCCATGTCAGACACCGGTACTGCCGGCTCAACCTTTGCGTCACTCAGACCACCCATCTCGCTCCCCTTCTGTCGCAGTGACGAAATCCTAGTCACACGCCGGGCCCTCGAAGCCGCCCGGCTGCGGGAGTAGCCGCTTTGGACGAGAAGCGGCTAGGGGGTCTCGACGGTCCGGCAGTACCGATTCCGTCGAGATTGGGCTCCTGACCTCGTACGCTTTTCCCGCATGACTCGCTACGGAAAGCGCCCGGATATGGTGGTGCATGAGGAGGAGCCGTTCAACGCCGAGACTGGAGCTGCCGCGTTGGCCGAGGGTCCGGTGACCGCCACGGAGGCGTTCTACGTGCGGGGGCACGGCGCGGTGCCGGAGATCGTCCCTGAGGCGTGGCGGCTGCACGTGCATGGGCTCGTCGAGCGGGAGCTGGATCTTTCCCTCGTAACCTTGCGTGAGGCGTTCCAGGAGCGCGAGGAGACCGCGACGCTGCAGTGCGCGGGCAACCGGCGCGCGGACCTGATGGCTATCCGCGAACTTCCGGGCGAGGAGCCGTGGGGGCCTGGTGCTACTGGTACCGCGACGTGGAGCGGCGTCGCGCTCGCCGAGGTGCTCGCGCTCGCTGGCCCGCTGCGCGAGGCCGCGCACGTGGGCTTCGAGGGTGCCGACCTCTGCCCGGAGGCGAAGCCCGCGCAGCGCTTCGGTGGCTCGATCCCGCTCGACAAGGCGTGTCGCCCGGAGGTCCTGCTCGCCTGGGCGATGAATGGGGAGCCGCTCCCGCTCGTCCACGGTGCGCCGTTGCGCGTGGTCGTGCCTGGCTACATCGGCGCCCGCAGTGTCAAGTGGCTCGAGCGGATCGAGGTCCGCTCGAGGCCCTGGGAGGGGTACTTCCAGCACGTCGCCTATCGGCTGTTGCCGCCGGACGGGAAGCCGGGTCCGGGCGCCGGGATGCCGCTCGGCCTGGTCGCGCTCAACTCCGACGTGTTGTCTCCGGCCAACGGGGAGACGGTGGCGGCAGGCCCGGTCGAGGTGCGCGGCTACGCGTTCGCCGGTGGGGAGCGGCACGTCACGCGGGTCGACGTCTCGGTCGACGGCGGAGCGAGCTGGTCGCAGGCGGAGCTGCTTCAGGACCTCGGCCCGTGGGCCTGGCGACAGTGGAGGATGACCGTCGACCTCGCGCCCGGAGAGCACGAGATCCTCGTCCGCGCCTGGGACTCCTCGGCGGCCACGCAGCCGGAAGAGCACGCGACGCTGTGGAACCCGAAGGGCTACGTGAACAACGCCCGCCCGCGGGTCCGCGTGCGGGTCGTCGCCGCTTAGCTCCGCACGCGGCCGCGGTCCGGAATCTTCACGACGCGTCGTTCAGAACTGCAACGAGCACAAGGACCAGCGGCCGCTTCCTTGTGCTTTGCGCGAGATGCATGCGTCGCCGCCGGCGCTGAGAACACGCGCCCGCTTCGGACGAGCACCAGGTCTCCCAATCGAGCGGCTGCGCGCTTCCCCTTTCGCGTGAATGCGGCAGCTGAGTCGCTCGGAGACTTTTTGACTGAGCGGGTCGCGAGCATCTTCTAACACGCTGCGTTTTTGGGACAGGCGAACCGAATCGGGCGCTCGCCTTCACTTGGTGTGGCGGTCCCTCGCCACCGGCCCGCCCGTGGCGAGCACGCGTTCGAGCGTGTCGAGAGCGAACGAGACATCGTCCGAACTGTTAAAGAAGTGAATCGAGAACCTCGTCGATCCGAAGCGCGGGGAGACAATCACTCCCGATTGATTCATCCACGCAGCCACCTGCTCGCCGTCGCGCTCGGGGAAACGGGCGGTGACGATGCCACTTCGCCGCTCGTCCTCGCGTGGCGTGATCACCTCGGCTCCCAACTGTTCGAGCCCCTCGGTGAGCGCCGAAGCCAGTTTCAGGTTGTGCTCGAGGATCCGATCGGCGCCGATCACCGAGATCTGCCTGATCGCGGCCGCCAGCGCAACGCCGGCGGCGTAGGCCATGGTCGCGTACTCGAGTCGCTCGACCACCGACGAGGCCAGCCTGAGCGAAGAGGCGTGTAGCGACCAGGGGTCGACCGCACTCTTCCATCCGACGAAGGGAGGGTCGAGCCGCTCGAGCAGCCGCTCGCCGACGTAGCAGAGCGCCGCGCCGAAGGGCCCGCAGAGCCACTTGTAGCCCGCGCAGAGCAGCGCGTCGATTCTCACGCTGGAGAGATCAATCGGAACCGCCCCCAGCGACTGCGAGGCATCGACGACCAGCAGGGCGCCGTTGGTCTCGGCCAACTCCGCGAGCTCCTCGAGCTGGTAGCGAAAGCCGGTCGAGTACTGGACGTGGCTGACGCTGATTGCTGCGGTTCGCTGGTCGACGGCCTCAGCGAGCCCCTCGAACGAGAGCTTTGCCGGGTCCCCGGCCGCTGGGACCAGGCGGACCTCCGCCCCGGTGTCTCGCGCGACCCTCATCCAGGGATAGGTGACGGTGGGGAACTCGAGGTCGATTGAGACCACATTGCTGCCGCTCTCTGGACGCAGCGACCAGGCGATCTGCGAGATCGCCTCAGTGACGCTTGTCGTCACCGCGACCTGTTCGGCCGGTGCGCCGAGCAGCGCGGCGCCCTCGCGGCGCGCCTGCTCGAGGACGCCCGCCTCGGTCGGCTCATCGAACCAAGTGGTGCCATACAGGCCGAGCTGGCGCGGAACTTCTCCTCCTCGGCCAGGGCGCTCCGCGACACTAGACCGATCGAGGCCGTGTTCATGTAACAGATGTCGTCGAGTGAGGGGAACTCGCCCGCGGGGGCCAGCGAGGCTTCGAGCGCGGGCCCGCTCAAGTGGACTTTCCCGAGGTTGCTGGCGCTCCTAGCAACTCCAGCAGCACACTCTCGAGTCGTCCCAGCGACTCATGCGTATCTGTGGCTAAGCCACCGGCGTCGCACCACATCGTCAATGAGTTCCGCTCCATTCTCCGCGGAAGCCTCGTCGCCTATTCCCGCAGCCCGGCGACTTCGAGGGCCTGCTCCCGAGTTTCGAAGACGCGCCACTTCACAATCATGCCGTCACGAAACGTCCAGACGTGGAAGAGGTCGCGCTCGACGAATTCGCCGCTATCGCCGACGCCCACCTTTTCGTGAACGACCCCGACGACGTTCTCCCCGGCGTCGATGAACTCCGTGACCTCAGCACGCCTGGCAACCTCTTAGCGACCCTCAGAGGACCCCTCCTCGCCGTCATCATAATCCGCGTGTCGGGTTTTCGAGTCCCTCCTCCGGCATGAACCCCCGCAAGACCGGAACCATTCTCAACCTGAGGACACTGGGATAGTTCGACCGCCACGCCTCAAACCAAGATCGAGATAGCGCTCGGGGACAAGCGGATTGGCGCTGTCCAGGATCGGCCCCGGTGACGCCGCCTGACGGTCTGGAGGCGGAGGTCCGGGGCGATAGCCAAGCGCGGGGTTGGTGGCTTGCGCTGGCTAGAGGCCTCGTCGCGCTGTGTCTGGGCGGAGCTTTGCTGGTGGCCGGTGCAGGCCAATCGCGGCTTGCGACCTTCATCGGCATCTACTGGCTGCTCGGCTCGGTGCTCACGATCCGCTGGGTCATGCAAAGCCGAGGGGTTCCCGGCAGGCGGATGGGTGCGCTGGCGGCCGGGATCGGAGCGGTCACGGCGTTGGCGCTCCTTGCCCGAAGTCCCATCCATCACGTGGTCGGCACGGGTGCCCTGCTCGACCTCGTCGGCGGGGGGGCGATTGCGACGGGAATGATGCGGATGCTCGGCGGCTTCCGGGACAACGAGGAAGCAGACGAGCACCCACGCAAGCGCAGGACCGTGCTCGTCGGAGCGCTCGATGTCGGACTCGGAATTGCGCTGATCCTCACGTCGGACTCGACGTCGACGTTGGTTCGCTTCCTCGCAGCGGCGTGGGGGCTCGTAGCGGGAACGTTGTTGCTGATCGACGCGCTCCGACTGCGACGGTTCGCGCGCACGAGCGCCGAGGCAAACTCGGCATCGTGACCACTGGGGTTGCAGCGATTCGTCGGCGGACCTCGGGCCTTCTGCGAGGTAACCCAGCCCTCAAAGTTCCACGACGAAGCGGTCAGCGTTGGGACTAGGCTGAGGTCCCGCTGATTGGAGTTCCCTGTGCAGAGACCAGGCGCCAGTTTCCGCCGACGGCCTGGAAGACGTGGGTGTAGCGGCTGGCGAGCTCAGTGGCGGCGCCGGCAGCCCCGCAAAAGGAGATCGCGGTACGGCCGATGACGATGCCGGTTCCGGGGCCGGTCAGGCGGGTCACCGACTCCTCCGGGAACGTCTTGATCTCTTGAAAGATCACGGCGCCGCCGGCGATGGCCAGGAGGAACCCTCCCCGGCGTTGCACGGAGCCGCTCGCGACGTCGACGATCAGGAAGTCCTCGGCTAGCAGCGACTCGAGGGCCGGGATGTCGCCAGCGAGCAGTGCCTTGAAGAAGGCCGCGTCGGTGCGCTGCAACGCCTCGATGTGCCGCTGGGTCGTCGAGCCCTCGGGCTTTCTCATCTCCAGCTCCCTCGGATCTTCGTGCCGAATGTCAGGGACGCGACATCAACAGCGGCGAGCTCCAGCTCGTAGCGGGCCATCTCGCGGAGCGTGTCCGGCGGGTGCAACTCGTCCGCACCGGACCGCTCGAGAACCGTCGCGAGTTTGTCCGCGGCCTCGTCGAGGATCTCGGCGATCTCCAGGATTTCCTCAGCGCGTCGCATCACTCAGTCCTGGCGATCGATCAGGGCGGAAGCCGCTGTGTGCGGCGCGCTGTCGGCCCTGGCCGGCTCGTTGGCGGGCGGTTGCAGCTGCCAGCCAGCCTCGGGCAGGTCGGCGAGAACGAGCACGCCGCGAGCGGATCGGGGAAGCTCCCAGCGTCCGTTCGTGTATGTCGCCTCTGGTGCGTCTATACGCATGGCCTCAGGATCCGCTCGAGAGCGCCGCAACGCATCGGCGACTTCGCCAGTCGTGATCGCCGGTCAACGCCGGCGTCCGTCTGTCACGAGATAGAGCTGCGCGGCGATCTGGCGATCGCTCAACTCGCCTGAGGCGGCGAGGCATTACGACGTCGCCCCGATTCCGCCCCCTTTTGGGCGGGTAGCGAATCGTGGTGTACTCGGTCCTGAGCCTAGGCCGGAGACAGCGGTACCGCCTGCCATCTGGCTCCAACAACAGCGCACCGACTGGGAAGGAAGGTGATCGGAATGAGCACGAATCAGCACGAGTCCGACGGCGCGACGCGGGTCGCCTACATCCTCGGCGTGCCCTTGGCCGAGAACGTCGTGCGCCAGTGGCCGCAGATGGGCGAGATTGTGCGCACCAGCAAGCTCGTCGCCGATGTCGAAGGAAACTTCCCCGAGCTCACGCTGGAAGTCGGCAGGCGTCTGCAACTTGATGATGTCGTCGTGGTCGAATGGACCGGCAACTACGGTGACGGCCGCCTGTACCGGAACGTGACAATCGGCGAGTTGGAGGATGGGCAGGCCGTGCGCGTCACCGACTACTGGGGCGAGCCCACCGTGACACCCGAATGGCGCCAGCCCCTGACCGACCGACTCGATATGCCCGGCGACGGCATTTGGCCGGACTCAGAGCACCTCAGCCACTACTAGGGATGCGGATATAGCGATGCAGCTGCGAGTCGCCCGGCACACTGAGCGCCTGGACGAAGTCGTCACGTTCTACCGAGACGGCATCGGGCTGACCGAGATCGGCGATTTCCGCGACCACCACGGCTACGACGGCGTGTTTCTTGCGGTGCCGGGCACGGGCGCGCATCTCGAGCTGACCGCAGGCGGCAGGCACGGCATGCCGGCGCCGCATCCTGAATCGCTACTCGTGCTCTACCTCGGCAACGATGAAGCTGTGGAGGCGATCGCGGCGCGCCTCGGCGTCGATCCGATCCCTCCCGCCAACCCGTACTGGGCCGAGCACGGGGTGACGTTCCAGGACCCGGACGGCTTCCGGGTCGTCCTTGTGCCTGAACGCTGGGAGAACTAGTCGCGCGCCCGGAGGCCTCGTGTGATGTCGGCTCCGCACGGAGTCATGACCGACAAGGAACTCTACGTTCGCGGGGCGGCCACCCTCCTCGCCTCATGGGAGGAGTACGCCCGCGGCTCCGCCGGCGCACGCTCCACCGGCTGACCGGCGTGGCGCCGGCGGTCTTCCCGAGCTACCCCGAGCGCGCCGTCTACAACAATGCGCTCCTCGACCGCGATCTTGGGCCGGCTGAGCGCGCGGCGGCCGTCGATGCGACGGAGGCGGCCTACAACTCGGCGGGCGTCGACCGCTACGCGGCATGGGTCCACGAGAGCGACGAGGGGATGCGCGCCGAGCTGAGAGGCCGCAGATACACGATCGAGGAGCAACCCGGGCGATGGGCATGTCCCTCGCCGAGCTCTCTTTCCCTCTCTCCGAAGTCGACCTCGGACCGCTGGACTGGGCTGACTACCTGGACTACCTGAGGCTCGTCGGCGTGCCTGCCGGACTGCTCAGCGGCGCCGACCCGAGCGCGTTCCACCTTCTCGCGGCCAGGCTCGCTGGCGAGACAGTCGCGACCGCGCTTGCCTTCGACCACGAGGGTGACTGCGGCATCTACAACATGTCCACTCTGGAGGCGGCAAGACGGCGCGGGCTCGGCGCCGCGCTAACCGCACGTCAGATCCAGGACGCCCGCGAGCGGGGATCCTCGACAACGAGCCTGCAGTCCACACAGATGGCCGAGCGGGTCGACGCGGCGGTTGCTTTCCGTGATCTGGGCCGATTCCTCGAGTTCGTGCCGTAGGACTCGGAGAATCGGCGTCGGCCCCGATCAGGTGCCAGCGATTGGTGTCCCCTGAGCCGAGAGCAGACGCCAGTTCGGACCATCAGCCTCGAATACGTGCGTGTAGCGGCTGGCGACCTCCGTGAGCGCGCCGTCGACTCCGCGAATGGACATCGCGGTGCGGCCAATGATGATGCCCGTGCCAGGGCCGGCGAGACGAGTCACGGCCTCGTCGGGAAAGGTCTCGATCTCCTCGAAAACCACGGCACCGGCCCTGATCGCCTCGAGAAAGGCGGCACGCGGATGCACGGATCCGCTGGCAACGTCGACGATCAGGAACTCCTCGGCAAGCAGCGTCTCGAGGGCTGGGAGGTCGCGGTCGAGCAGCGCCTCGAAGAAGGCCGCATCGGCACGCTGCAGCGCCTCCGGATGTGATTGCGGCATCACTGTGGACCTCGATCCTTAGTGTGCCCGGGCGCGAGCAGTTCCACGTCGCACTCATAGGCCATTTGCTCGTCAGAGGTCTGAATCCGCCACCCCGCCTCAGGCGGATCGGCGAGGACGAGCACGCCGCGAGCGGATCGGGAAAGCTCCCAGCCTCCGTTCGTGTATGTCGAGTTTGGTGGGTTCATTCGCGCTCCTTCGTGTCGGCTCTGCCGCCGCGCCCACTTGCCGCGGGCGCGGCGACTAGCGCCGGCGCCGCTGGGCTAGATGCGGCCGTCTCCGTCGCTCGGACCGCCGTTGTTGTCGGCGTCGTGGTCGCCGCCATTGTGTTGCGGGATGCCGTGGTGGTGATGGTGGTGTCCGGCGATCGCGGCGGGCACAGCCGCGGCTGCGGCGATTCCGAGGACCGCTAGGGCCGCTCCGATGCGGGCCTTCGTACTTGAGAGCATTTTGGGCTCCATTCCTTGCTTGGTTGGGGTTATGTGAGGAAGCTCGATACGGCGCGCTCGATCACCGGCGCCTGTTGCTGCCATTGGTCGGGCGGCGCTGCGCCGACGATCACCGTCGTGGCGGTCCGCCCGGCGACGATGCAGGCGATCTCGCCGTAGGGATGCCCGCTGGACGACGTGTAGGTATCGATCACGCAGGAGCCGTGCGCGTCCCGGAATCGAAGGTTCGTCGCGGACGCAACGGGCTCGACGTTCACGTCCCCCTCGTCGCGGTTGTGGTCGACCCGGAAGCTGCTCCACTTCGCCAGCGTCTCTTCCCCCTGCTGCGGCGTCGCGTTGAGATAGCCCTGGATCTCTCCATCCCGAGCCCGGAGAGCGGCCGTGACAGTGCCCGGGTCAGACCTGATCGCGCGCCAGCCGGCCGGGTAGCCGAGGCTTGCCGCGCCGTTCGGCAGCCGGCTCTGCTGCCAGCCGCCCGGCGGCGGCGAGGGCCGAAGCCAGCCGAACGCCTGCGCCTGGCTGGCCGCGGGCGGCGACGCGGCGCCGCATGCCGCGAGGGCGACCGCCGCGCCCGTCAGTGCGAGCGCGGCGAGGATCGCGAACCCGGAGCGTCTAGACGTTGCCATCGCCGTCGCTCGGGCCGCCGTTGTTGTCGGCGTCCTGGTCGCCGCCGTTGTTCTGGGGGATCCCGGTCGTCGTGGCCGGTGCGGCCGAGGCGCTCGACCCGCCCTTAGCGTGAGTCGACGATCCGGCCTGCGAGTAGGGAGTAGCCGACGGCGCCGCCGCGGGGGGCGACGCACTGCCGCCGTATCCGCCGCAACCGGCGACCGCGAGGGCGGTCGTTACGAGCGCGGCCGCGACCATCGCCATCAGAGACGACTTGCGTCGGGATGCGATTCCTTGCTTGGTGGACATGAGATTTCCTTCCTCGCGCTTGCGTTCTCGCGATGGCGTGGGTTACGGCGATCAGGATCCGCCCGCAGGGGCGGGAACGCATCAGCGAGTTCGCCAGTTGTGATC
Organism: uncultured Solirubrobacterales bacterium; assembly: GCA_963695675.1. Taxonomy (GTDB): domain Bacteria; phylum Actinomycetota; class Thermoleophilia; order Solirubrobacterales; family 70-9; genus DASUPK01. The sequence goes on along the minus strand of CAVOGY010000001.1, from coordinate 33,988 downwards.
GCCGGTCAGGCGGGTTGCTGCTCAGGCACGCCCATCTGGACCAGCTCGGTACGCGAGGCCACGCCGAGCTTGCTGAAGACCTTCCGCAGGTGGTAGTCGATCGTGCGGGGGCTCAGGTAGAGCTGGGCCGCCACCTGGCGGTTGGTCATCCCGCTGGCCACGAGCCCGGCGATCTGCAGCTCCTGAGGCGTGAGCTGATCGAGTGTCGAGGGGTCGCGCTCCCGTGCCTGTTCCCCGGTCGCACGGAGTTCCCCTTCGGCGCGCTCCTCCCAGGGGGTAGTGCCGACCTGGCGGAAGAGATCAGCCGCCCTTCTTAGATGCGGACGTGCCTCACGCCGCTGGCGCTGGCGCCGCAGCCACTCGCCGTAGAGGAGCTCGGTGCGCGCCATCAGAAATGGCGAGACGAACCCACCCGGCTCCAGCGCCGCCTCGAATTGCTCCCGCACGTCCCCATCTCCTACCAGCGCCCGGCAGCGCGCGAGCACGGAGCGGCGGGGCGCGGAGGGCGAGTACTGCAGCCAGCTCTTGTAACGCTCGAATTGCTCCGCCGTCTCGTCGAGCCGACCGCACCGCGCCGCCGCCTCGATCAGGTCCGGGATCAACCAAAGCCCGAGCAGTGGATTCGATTCGGGCCGCTCGATCGCTGTCAGGGGCAGAAAGCGCTCGGTCGCCTCGTCAGGCCTTCCCACGGTCAGATCGAGCAACCCGAGCATCCACTCGGCGTGGGCCAGCAGCAGGGTCCCGCCCCCGATCGCGGCCAGTTGAACCGCCTCGTCGAGATGGCCGTGCGCCGCCGACTCGTCCCCTCGCAGCGAGTCAAGCTGGGCGATCACGATCAGGTTCCAACTCGCACCCGAGCGGTGTCCGAAGTCGCTTGCGAGCCTGATTCCCTCCTCCGCGGCGGATCGCGCGAGGTTGAAGCGCCCGAGCCCGACCAGCGCGTTCGCCTGTGCCCAGAGCGCCAGCGGGAGCATGCTGAGGAGCCCGCGCTCTCGAGCAATGGCGACGGCACGACTCGAGTGCGGGAGGCCATCTGCGAAGTTGCCCCCGGTGACACCCATGGTCGCCAGAAGCGACGCCCAGACCAAAGCGCCCGGATCCTGGAGCTGCTCGCCGCGCCGGATCGCCTCCCGCACGAGCCCCTCAGCTCGTTCATGGTCCCCGGCCAGCTCCGCCGCCATCCCGGTCAGCGCGGAGACACGGAAGCGGTCGATCTCGTCTTCTGGCTCGATCGCGCCGGCGCGGGCGGCGATGCCGGCACCCTGCGCATACTCTCCCGCGTAGTTGGCCGCCTCGGTCGCTTCGCTCAAGGCGTCGAGCGCCAGCGACGGGCTCTCGCTGGTCTCGGCGGCCTCGACCAAGACAGCGATGGCGCCGCGGAGGTCACTCGTTCTAGCTTCGATGACGCCGCGCAGATACAGGAGCTCGGCGCGGAGCCCATCCGGCGCGACAGGGAGAACCCGCGCGATCAAGTCCCGGGCCTGGTCCGGCTGGCCAGCTGCCCACGCCGCTTGGGCTCCGGCGGCGAGCCTGTGCATACGGCTGGCGTCGCTGCTCGATAACTCCGCCGCGCGGGCGAAGGCAGTTGCGGCCGATGCGTGCCCCGCGCGCGATTCGTATCGGCGCGCCGAAGCTTCGAGCGCGGCGGCGACCTCTTCGTCGGCGCTTACACTCGCGAGGGCCTGATGCCAGACGCGGCGATCTGCGTGCTGGTCACCGCTTAAGGCTGCCGCCAGGGCCGCGTGCCCCGCCCGCCGCTGGCTGAGTGTGGACGACTCCAGCAGCGCGGAGCGTACAAGAGGGTGGCGAAACTCAACCGCGCCGTCCGCAATCCGGAGGAGTCCGTCGTGCTCGGCGGCGTCCAACGCGTCAGCTGACAGGCCTGCCTCGTCAGATGCCCGCATCACCGTTGCGACCTCGTCTCGGTCGTCGAGCGCGGCGATCAACAGAGCGGCCCGTGTCTCTGCGGGCAGCCGCTCCACGCGCTGGAGGAAGGCGACCCGTAGCCCAGAGCTCAAAGGGGTGGTCTCGGGCAGAGTGGCGCGACCCTGGAGCTGCTGTGCGCTTAGGCCACTCGGCAACTCCAGGAGAGCGAGAGGGTTTCCGGCGGCTTGCGCGAGTAGCCACTCGCGCACCGGCCCTGGCGCGGTGGGAGCGCTGGCCTTGAGGAGCCGGACGGCGTCGTCGGCATCGACGCCTTCGAGCACGACCTCCGGCAGTCCCGGCGTTGCAACCTCCCGCCCTGCTCCCTCCCGCACGCCGAAGAGCATCGCCACCGGCTCGGCCCCGAGTCTGCGCGCGCTGAACAGAAGCGCTTCCACCGACGCCACATCCAGGAACTGCACGTCGTCGACCAGGCATAGGACCGGTTGGTCGTCGGCCGCCGCGGCAAGCAGGCTCAGCGCCGCTGCGCAGACCAGCAACCGATCCGAGCCGCCTGATGACGCGAATCCGAGAGCCGCCGAGAGCGCCTCTTCCTGGGCCCGGGGCAACTCATCGAGCTTCCCCGTGATCGGTCGTAGGAGTCCTTCCAATCCGGCGAAACCCAGGTCCGACTCCGCCTCGACACCGGCGATCCGGAGCACCGTTCGCTTCCCGCCCCGCTCTGCGGCATAGCTCAGAAGAGCGGTTTTGCCGATCCCGGCCTCGCCCCGCAGGACGAGCGAGGTGCTCTCTCCATGCGCCGATGCCCCGAGCAGCTGATCGATGGCGGTGCACTCACGCTCACGACCAAACAACGCGCCGGAAAGCCCCGCGGGCTCGGGCGTCGACATGGACCGATCGTAGACCTCAGGACAGGGTCTGCCCGGCGAGTCGGACTGGCGAACTCGCCGACGCGTTCCGGGCGCGCCGCGCCGATTCTGGTCTGGATCAAGACCCATACCCAACAACGAAAGCGAACCCAAATGACAGCTCCCACCAAAAGTTCAGCGCCCACACTCGAGCTTCGCCCCGCGGGCGAGCGCGGTTTCGTCGAAGAGGCAAATCGTCAGATTTGCGCCCGATCACCCTCGTCGATGGGCCCCAGAGCTTCGACGCGCACCTGGCCAACCTCGGGGCGCTCAGTGAGCTCAGCCCGGACCGCACCCTGCCCAACCACGGCGATCCCGACGTCATTGCCGCGGGTGGGCGGGCCTGCGAGAGCTGATCAAGACGTCGCTTGAGGCTGGCTCGATCCACTACTACGCCCCGTATGAGGCGGTCCATCGCGAAACCTGCAGACCGTGCTGACCTCGGTATAAGCGGTTAGCGGTCCGGCGCCCGACCCCTGCGAGATGGGCCCGCCTAGCCCACCACCGCCGCTGTGTCAGACGGCTCCTGTTCCGGCACGCCCATGCGCACGAGCTCGGTGCGGGAGGCGACGCCGAGCTTGCTGAAGACCTTGCGCAGGTGATAGTCGATCGTGCGCGGGCTGAGGTAGAGCTGTGCGGCGATCTGGCGGTTGGTCATCCCGGCGGCGACGAGCCCGGCGATCTGCAGCTCCTGCGGGGTGAGCTGGTCGAGCGTCGAGGGGTCGCGCCGCCTTGCCGTCTCGCCGGTTGCGCGCAGCTCCGCCTCGGCCCGCTCCTCCCACGGCGGACGTACCGACCTGGCGGAAGAGGTCGGCCGCCTGGCGCAGATGCCGGCGCGCCTCGCGCCGCTTCCGCTCGCGTCGCAGCCACTCGCCGTAGAGCAGCTCGGTGCGGGCCCGCTCGAACGGCGAGAGGGTCGCGTCGGGCGCGAGCGCGGTCTCGAACTGCTCTCGCTCATCTCCCTCCCCGGCGAGCGCCCGGCAGCGCGCGAGCACGGACAGTCGGGCCGGGGACGGCGAGTGCTGCACCCAGGCCGTGTAGCGGTCGAATCGATCCACCGTCTCGTCGAGCCGCCCGGAGCGTGCCGCCGCTTCGATCAGGTCGGGGATCGACCACAGCGCGATCAGAGCGATTCGATTCGGGTCGTTCACTGGCGCTCACCAGCAGCAGGCGGTCCGTCGCCTCGCTCGGCCTTCCCAGCGTGAGTTCGAGCAGCCCGAGCGCCCACTCGGCGAAGCCGACGATCAAGGTCGTTCCGCCGCTGATCGCGGCGAGCTCCATGGCCTCGTCGGCGTGGATCGCGCGCTGCTGCCTCGTCTCCTCGCAGCGCGTCGAGCGTCGCCAGGTTGGTCAGGTTCCAGCTCGCGCCCCACTGGTGTCCGAAGTCGCTCGCGAGCCTGATTCCCTCCTCCGCCGCGGCGTACGCAAGCTTGAAGCGGCCCTGGCCGGTCAGCGCGTTGCCTGCTGCGCACAGCGCCATCGGCAGGATGCTGAGCAGGCCGCGTTCTCGCGCGATCGTGACCGCGCGGGTGGCGTAGGGCAGGCCGTCTCCGAGACGCGCCCCCCATAGTCGCCATGCGGGCCGCCCAGATCAGAAAGCGCGGATCCTCGAGCTGCTCCGCGCGGCGGATCGCCTCTGGCAGGAGCGGCGCGGCGCGTTCGTGCTCACCTGCGAGCTCGGCCGCGATCCCGCTCAGCGCGGCCACACGAAAGCGATCCGTCTCGCTGTGCGGCTCGATCGTGGCAGCCCGCGCGCCGAGGGCCACGGCCTGAGCGAAGTCGCCGGCATACGCCGCGGCCTCGGTCGCCTCGGTCAGCACCTCGAGCGTCAGCGAACCATCCTCGCTAGCGTCGGCAGCCTCGAGCAGGACCGCGATGGCGCTGCGAAGGTCGCCCGTTCTCGCCTCGATCACCCCGCGCAGGTGCAACAGCTCCGCCCGCGGCTGACCTGTCGCGAGTGGCAGCGCCTCGCGTGATCAGCTCGCGAGCGCGTTCGGGCTGCCCGGCGGCCCACGCCGCCTCTGCGGCCGCGGCGAGTCGGCGGGTTCGACGGCCCTCGTCGGCGGTCAGTTCGGCCGCGCGGACGAACGCCGTGGCGGCCGAGGCGTGTCCTGCGCGCGCCTCGTACCGACGCGCCGACGCCTCCAACGCTGCGGCGACCTCCTCGTCTGTGCTCAGCGTGGCCAGCGCCTTGTGCCAGGCGCGGCGGTCGGCGTGCTCGTCGCCGCTAAGCGCCGCCGCCAGCGCGGCGTGCGCGCCCGGCGCTGGCTATGCGTCGCTGATTCGAGCAGCGCGGAACGCACCAGAGGGTGGCGAAACACGATCTCCTGCCGCCGACCACGCGCAGCAGGCCAGCTCGCTCGGCGGAGTCGAGCGCATCCGCGGGCAACCCCGCCTCGCCGGCCGCGCCCACCACCGCAGCCACCTCGCCGCTGTCGTCCACCGCCGCGATCAGCAATGCGGTCTGCGTCTCGGCGGGCAGACGGTCGATGCGCTGCACGAAGGCCGAGCGGAGCCGGGACGTCAAGGGAGCGGTCTCGGGCAGCGCGGCTCGTCCCTGCAGCTGCGCCGCGGACAGGGCACTCGGCAGCTCGAGCAAGGCGAGCGGGTTTCCGGCCGCCTCGGCAAGCAGCCACTCGCGGACGGGATCGGTCGCCTCCGGCGTGCTCACCGTCAGGAGCTGGGCGGCCGCCTCGGGCCCGAGGCCCTCGACCACGAGCTCGGGCAAGCCCGGCGCCGCGAACGGACGACCCGCACCCTCCCGCGCCGCAAACACCATCGCCACCGGTTCGGCCGCAAGCCTGCGCGCGCTGAAGACCAGGGCCTCCGCCGACGCCACGTCCAGGAACTGCGCGTCGTCGATCAGGCAGAGGAGTGGACCCGTCATCGGCCGCCGCCGCGAGCAGGCTCAGGGCGCCCGCCGAGACCAGTAGGCGATCCGACCCCGCCGACGGCGCCAGCCCGAGAGCCCCCGCAAGAGCAGCCGCCTGCGTCTCGGGCAGCTCGCCCAGCTTGTCCACGATCGGGCGCAGCAGCCCGTAGAGGCCCCCGAAGCGCGAGATCCGACTCCGCCTCGACGCCCGTCGTCCGGAGCACCTTCGAGCCACTCCCGCCGCGCTCTGCGGCGTATTCAAGGAGCGCCGTCTTGCCGGATCCCGGCCTCACCGCGCAGCACGAGGCAGCTGCTCTCGCCGCGCGCAGATGCCTCCAGCAGGCCGGTCGATCACGGCGCACTCCCGCTCACGGCCGACCAACGCGCCGGAGTCGGGTGTCGCCATCCGTCCATCGTAGAGCGGGGAGAGCCATCGGACAGACCGGCGAGGGCGACTGGCGAAGTCACCGATGCGTTCAAACGCCCGCGCGCTGATCCTGGTCGCATCACACCGAACCACCTCCCACTCCCAAATGAAAGTGAAGAGATGACATCCCCCCAAGACAACAGCAACTCACGGCCCAAGCGGCGATTTCACCTGCCCGCAGCGGTCGTGGCACTCGCCCTCGCGAGCCTTGTCGCCACTGCGCCCGGTTATGCAAGCGCCAACGGCAAGGTCCAGGGCGTACGGGCCGCGGTCAACCACGGCACGCTCAACGTCACCGGTAGCGACGGCGGGCAGCAGGTTGCGCTCCGCCTGAAGGCCAACGATCCAAGCACGATCCAGGTCGACGCCGGCGACAACGGCTCGGCCGACTTCTCCTTTGCCCGCGGGGACGTATCCGCGATCAAGGTGAAGATGGGCGACGGCAACGACTCCGCTCGCATCGACGATGCGAACGGCGCCTTCACCAACACGATCCCGACCACGATCTCGGGCGGCGACGGCAACGACACCCTCGAGGGTGGCCAGACGCAGGTCGCAGCCGAGAACGAGACGTTCAAGGGCGGCGACGGCAATGACCTCGTCGATGGCGGCAAGGGCAACGACACCGCCTACCTCGGCGCCGGCAATGACACATTCCGCTGGGATAACGGCGAGGGCTCAGACGTGATCGAGGGCCAGGACGGCATCGACACGATGCAGTTCAACGGCTCAACCGGGACGGACACCGCGACGATGTCGGCGGACGGAGGGCGGCTCACCCTCTTCCGCACCCAGGGCAACGTCACGATGAACACCAATGACGTCGAGGTCGTCGACTTCAACGCCCTGACCGGAGCCGACAGCCTCACGGTCGGCGACCTGACGGGGACCGACGTGACCCAGACCAACGTCGACCTCGCCGGCATACTCGGCGGCACCGCTCCCGACGGCGCGGCCGACACCGTGGACGTCAATGGCACCAACGGCGTCGACAACATCAACGTCCAGGGCAACGGCTCTGGCGCCGATGTGACCGGACTGGCCACGGCCGTCTCGGTCAAGCACGCCGATACGACCGACCACCTCAACGTCCACACCCGCAATGGCGTGGACAACGTGGTCCAGAACGTCGGCGGACTGATTCAGCTGCTGGTCGACTGAGCAGTCCAGACCAACTCGGAGCTCGAGGGCCCCGGCCACGGCCGGGGCCCGCCACTCCGACCCAATTCACCCTGGTGACGACGACGGCGGCGAGCGCGTCACCGACGACCGGCTCCGGTCAGTCGGCAGCGGTCAGCCCGGAAAGCGAAGGCAACCTGGGAACGATCCTTGTCGACGCCCAGGGCCGGACCCTGTACCTGTTCCAGAAGGACTCGGGCGCCCAGAGCGCCTGCCTTGACGCCTGCGCCGGCGAATGGCCGCCCCTCCGAGCCAGCGGCAAGCTGACGCTTGGCGGCGGACTGAATGCCTCGCTCATCGGCGGTCGCGGTGTCCCCCGAACCGCTGCGAGCTGCGGGCCCACACCGTGCGTCCAACTGTGCGTCCAACTCCCGACTTCGAGCGGAACTAGAGCGCCTCAGCACGCCTGAGCTGTGCCTACCCGGACTCAGGCGACCCCTCCTCGCCGTCATCATAATCCGCGTGTCGGGGGTTCGAGTCCCTCCTCCGGCATCCGAGAAGGCCCCCCGGGTTGATCGAAGCGGAACCACCGCGTAGGGTCGGCCGTACACCACGGGACTTAGGGAGAAGGTGACTTGGAAGCAACACCGCCACCGCAAGCTCCTCTAGGGGGCGCGGCCGCCGAGACCGACGTCGCCAGCGCCGAAATGACGCAGCAGCCGGCCCGGGCCCTGATACGTCGCGAGCCGGTGACCTGCGCGGCGGATCGCCCCCTTCGCGAGGTGGCGCGCCTGATGAGGGACGAGAACGTCAACTCGATGGTCGTGCGGGGAGAGAAGGGAGAGCTGGGAATCGTCACGGACAGCGACCTGCGTTCACTTGTCGTGGCCGAGGGCATGTCGGTAGACGCTCCAGTCGGCGAGGTCGTGCCGGGGCCCTTGACCACCGTCGGTGCGGACGATGCCGGCGCCGACGTGATGCTGGCAATGCTCGACAACGACGTGCGCCACGTTGGCGTCCTCTCTCCGAGGGGCGAGTTGCTGGGAGTACTCGGCGGCATCGACCTGGTTGCCGCCGAGGCACGCACGCCTTTTGCGCTTCGGCACGAGATCGCGCGGGCACGCGACAAGCAGGAGCTCAGTGAGGCGGCTGAGCGGCTCCGGTCCACGGTGGTCGCGCTGCATGCCACCAAGCTCCCTCCGCAGCAGATCGGCCGCGTGATCTCCGTGGTCGCCGACGCGCTGATCCGGCGCATGATCGAGCTGGCGATCGAGTCCAAGGGCACGGCGCCGGCGGAGTTCGCCTTCCTTGCGCTGGGCAGCCACGGCAGACGTGAGACCGTGCCCTCTTCCGACGTCGACTCGGGGATGGCCTGGGAGGACGAGTCTGAGCAGGAGTCCAGCGAGGGCGTTGTGGGCTACATGCGGACGATCGCCGGCGACGTCGAGGACTGCATCCGGGTCGTTGGCTGGAGCCTCGATCCACACGGTGTGACGGCATCCAGTGAGTTCTCCGCCAGCTCGATGGGCACATGGCGCCGGTCGATCGGGAATTGGCTGCAGAAGTCGGGCGACCCACAGGTCCTGATCGCGACTTCGATCCTGCTCGACGGCCGCACGGTTTACGGGCCGGCGGAGCTGGACCCGCGGCCGATCCTGCTGGAGCCCGAAAATCGCGCCGCGCTGCTGCCAACGATGCTCCGTCTTGCGCTGGCGTTGAAGCTACCGACCGGTCGCAGGGGCAACATCGCGGTCGAGGACTCCGGCGAGCACAGCGGGACCTTCGACATCAAGCACGGCGGACTGCTTCCCGTCACCGATATCGCCCGCTTCGCGGCACTGAAGGCCGGCGCCAACGTCACGGCGACGATCGAGCGGCTGCGGGCGGCGTCCGAGCTCGGGGCGATCGAGCCCGCTGACGCCCGGACGCTCGAGGAGGCCTACGACCTCTTCAGCACCCTCCGGCTCGAACACCAGATTCAGCAGCTCGCGCGGGGAGACGAGCCGGATGACCATGTCGACCCGAACGAGCTTTCAGAGCTCGCGCGGCGGTACCTGCGGGATGCATTCCACGAGGTCGCCGCCGTTCAGAAGTCGCTGTCGAGCTAGCTCGTCTAGGCGACCCGAGTTCTTGAGATGTGCGCAGAGTGGTAACGAAGTGGTAACGGACGCAACCGGAACCAACCGGAGCCAGGCGGAAATACTGGTTCCCGACAGCGCGATCTAGCGCCGAATCCCCGACTGGATCGGACGCACCCGGACTCAGCGGGCGGAATCATGATCCGCGTGTCGGGGGTTCGAGTGCCTCCTCCGGCATAACGAATTAGCTGCAAATCGGCGCCGTTTTGCCAGCGTCTGAATCACCCGAATCGGGTGATTGACAAAAGGGTGTGCTAGGCGTTGAATCAAGCTGGCGTAGTCGCAAACCGAAGACGCTTCGCAGGCCGGTACCAAGCATGCCCACCGCGCCCACCAATTCCCCACCTGGAGAGACGCTTTCCTCGGCAGCTGAGCGCGCGGCCGCCGGCAAGGCGGCGCGTAAGATGACCCCTCGCTCGAGTCACGGAGACTGGGCACCGGCAGCCCGCCGGCGAGACCCGGTCAAGGTGCTCGAGGACCAGTCCAAGAACCGCGTCCAAGAACTCGTCCCGATCCGCTACGGGCGGATGCTGGCCTCGCCCTTCACGTTCTTCCGCGGCGCGGCGGCGATCATGGCGATGGACCTCGCGAAGACACCCCGGTCCGGATTTGGGGTCCAGCTCTGCGGCGACGCGCACCTCTCGAACTTCGGGATCTTCGCGGCCCCCGACCGCCAGCTGGTGTTGGACGTCAACGACTTCGACGAGACCCTTCCCGGGCCCTGGGAATGGGACCTCAAGCGTCTCGCGGCCAGTTTCGAGATCGCCGGGCGGGATCGCAACTTCACCCCGAAGGAGACCCGCCGCGCCGTCCTCAGAACGGTCCGCGAGTACCGCGAGGCGATGCGGAGATTCGCCACGATGCGGAACTTCGACGTCTGGTACGCGCGCCTCGACGTCGAGGCCCTGCTCGCCGACCTGGCCAAGGTCGCCGACCGCAAGCAGATGAAGGCGGCGCGGAAGAACGTAGCCAAGGCCAAGAAGAAGAACAGCCTCAAGGCGTTCGACCGCCTCGTCCACGAGGTCGATGGCGAGCCGCGGATCATCAGCGATCCGCCGCTGCTGGTTCCGGCCAGCGAGCTGGTTTCGGAGGATGAGCGCCAAGCGCTGGAGGAGCGGATCATCGAGATGCTCGGCCGTTACCGCAAGAGCCTCGAGGGGGACCGCCGCCACCTAATCGACAGCTTCCGGTTCGTTGAAATGGCCCGCAAAGTCGTCGGCGTCGGCAGCGTCGGGACGCGCGCCTGGGTCGTGCTGATGATGGGCCGCGACGGGCAGGACCCGCTCTTCATGCAGGCCAAGGAGGCCGAGGCCTCGGTGCTCGAGCCCTACGTCGGGGCGAGCGAGTTCGAAAACCACGGCCAGCGGGTGGTCGAGGGCCAGTGGCTGATGCAGACTTCAAGCGACATCCTTCTCGGCTGGCTTCCGGCGACCGCGTGGGAGGGTGGCCAGCGAGACTTCTACGTGCGCCAGCTTTGGGACGGGAAGCGATCGGTCGATATCGAGACCCTGCCACCGGAGGGGCTGGAGATATACGGGAAGGTGTGCGGCTGGACGCTGGCCCAAGCCCATGCACGATCCGGCGACCGGTTCGCGATCGGCGCCTATCTTGGCAAGGGCGACAGCTTCGATCAGGCGATCGCCGAGTTCTCGGAGCGCTACGCCGACCAGAACGAGCTCGATTACGCCGCGCTCGCTGATGCGGCCAAGTCGGGCCGCATCAAGGTTGAGACGGACCTTGACTGAAGGGGCGGGCCACGGCCGTGAACGACGCCAGGTGATGGATCGTCTTGCTCACCTCAGTCCCTGACTTTCTCGACCATCTACCTCTGTCCCAAGCGGCTTGGGAGTACGCCAGCAAGGTGCACCGCGGACAGACGCGGGTCAGCGATGGCGCTGCGTTCATCGAGCATCCACGCGAGGTCGCGCTACTGCTCCACGCCTCCGGCGCGCCCGACCCGCTCGTGGCAGCCGGGCTTTTGCACGACACGCTCGAGCGTACGGCGGCGACCCCCTCCGATCTCGCACTGGGTTTTGGCCCTGAGGTCGCGGCGCTGGTGGCCGCAGTCACCGAGCCACCCTCGATCCGCTCCTACCGCCAGCGCAAGGCCGCGCTCCGCAAGCGGGCCACCGGAAGCGGCGAACCGGCGGCGGTCCTCTTCGCCGCCGACAAGATCGCCAAAGTTCGCGATTACCGGGAGCAGCTGGCCCGATCGATGCGCGGCGGTGATCCTCCCCGCCTGCGACGCCTTCACCACTACACCGCGAGTCTGCTCTGCTCGAAGCCGTCATTCCGGACCATCCGCTGGTCCGCCAGCTGCGCAGCGAGCTAGCGCGGCTGACGCGGCTGCCGCTTCGGAGGGTGAGGCGATCGCCGACGAGACAGCCGCGCACGGGGAATAGCCCGACCCAGGTCATCGAGAGATCAGGCTGATCAGCTCCTGCCCGGCCTCGAGATCGGGCTTGTCCCCTGCAGTGAGGACGCGCACGTCCTTCCCAGGTGTGAGTACGAACATCGGCAGCGCAGCCGCCCGGTCGGCGCCGGCGTCCTTTCCATTCCTCCCGGCCGCCGGCGCTTCGGTGACGGTGATCTCGGCACCGGCCTTGATTCGGGACAAGAGCTCGTCGTGGCTGGCTGAGTCGTCGAACAGGACCTGCGCCCTGGTGTAGAACTCCGCGGTCCGCTCGTCGCTAGCCGCGAGTTGGAAGACCCGGTCGCGGCCGAAGTACTCGGAGAGATCGGTCGCGACCATCGCGTTGAGAGCCTCATCGCCACCGACGCAGAGCGCGTACTCGAGCTCGTCGAGCTCGGAGGGAGCATCCTCACTGGCATCCTCGGTCGGATTGCCTTTGTAGACACTGAGCCCGTCGGCCTTCGCAGCCCGTGCGTACTCGTCGTTGCGGGTCCACACGAGCACGGTCAGCCCCCGGTCATGGAGGGCACGCCCGACGGCGCGCCCGACCGGCGTGGCGCCGAGCAGCAGCACCCCACCCGGGCCTGTGCTCGCGACTCCGAGCGCGCGCGCCACGGGGCCTCCGCTGAGGCCGTAGATCAGCGCGGTGGCGACGATCACGATGAAGGTGATCGGGATCAGGTTCTGCGCCCCGCCGCCTACCCCGGCCTGGGTGAGGCCGAGGGCGAACGTGGACGAGGTCGCAGCGGCGACGATCCCGCGCGGCGCCATCCAGGCGATGAAGGCCCGCTCGCGCATCGTCAGCGCCGAGCCCAGGGTCGAGAGCCCCACGTCGAGCGGGCGGCCGACGAGTACGAGCACGGCGATGAACGCGAGGCTCACCCAGCCCACCTCGCCGATTTGGTGCGGGGAGACGCGGGCCGAGAGGATGATGAACAGGATCCCGATCAGGAAGGTCGAGAGAGTGGCGATCCGCTCGCGCCAGGCGCGGGTCAGCTTTGCCGTCTGGATCGCCAGCCCCGCCGGCTCGATCCGGTGGGGTGGCCTGTTGACGAGGATCGCGCCGATGATGAGGCCGGTGATCAGGCCCGTGTCATCGCGGAGCAGGTCGGCACAGACGACCATCGCAACGACGAACATCAAGGTCCCGGTCACCGCCTGGGACTGGCTGGGTCTGAACCAGCGCGCCCAGGCCAGGACCAGGACTCCCCCGAGGATGCCGAAACCGGCTCCGATCCCGACGGCGAGGAAAAACTCGCCGGCCTGCGCATGCCCGGCGATCACCGCGTTGAAGACGACGACGCCGAGCGTCGCGCCGATCGGATCGGCGAATGTGCCCTCCCACATCAGGGCCGAGTTGACGGTCTTCGAGGGACGGATGAAGCTGAGCAACGGCCCGACGACCGTCGGGCCGGAGACGACGAGCACCGACCCGAGCACGAGCGCGACCTCGAAGGAGAGATCGAAGAGCAGATAGGCGGCAACCGTCCCGACCGCCCAGGTGACGAGGATCCCGAGGGTCACCAGCCGGCGGTAGACGCGAGCAACGCTGCCGGCCAGCTTGCTGAAGTTCAGGCCGAGCCCGGCCTCGAAGAGGATGATCCCGACGGCGATCGAGACCACGGTGGAGATCAGGTTCTCGCCCAGCAGTGCGTTGGGGTCGAGTGCGTCGATCGCGCCCGCGCCGAACCCAAGCGCGAGCAGCATCAGGATCGACGGGAGCCGGAGCACCTGGGCGATCAGGGGCGCCGCTGCCGCCAGCACCAGGATCAGCCCAGCTTCGAACAGGGTTCGCGACTCGCTGAGCGCCGCCACCGGAAGCCCCGCGAACGGGTCGATCATCAATGCGGTCCGCTCAAGGCGCTTCCGCCCCACTCCTGAGCGTGTGCAGGCTCCACCCCACCGCGAACATGCCCATGCCGTTCAGGATGAACCCGAGACCGACGAGTAGCGCGAGCGTCGCGAAGCCGATGTTCGGATCGGAGACGATCACGATGCCGGCGAGCAGCTCCACCGCTCCGGCGAAGATGTTCCAGCCGCGGTTCTCATCCACTTCGAAGGCGGCGATCACGCGAAGCACGCCGACCGCGATCAGCCAGATCCCGATCAGCAGCGCGATCGCCGCGATCCCTCCGATCGGGTGGCGGATGAGCAGGACGCCGACGATCGCCGTGAGCACGCCGAGCAGCGCGAGCGATCCGCGGCTCCGGGTGCCGTGCATCAGCGAGGCCGCCAGCTCGAGGATCCCGTCGAGGAGCAGGAAGATGCCCGCGATCACCGCCAGCGTCGCCAGGCTGTCGCCCGGCTTGATCAGGATGATGATCCCCGCCGCGATGCTGAGCACGCCGACGAGCAGAAGCAGCCACCACCCTCCGGTGGCCACGCGCACGTCGGCTGTAGTCACTCCGTCAGCCATCTCTCCTCCTCCACTAGGTCTCAGGCAGCCTAGTCCCCCGACATCCCACCGAACGCAAGCTCACATGCCCGGTGAGTCTGGGTCCTCGAGCAGCGTGAAGGCGGCGATGTCCTCACAGGGAATCGGATGCTGATCCTCCAGGTAGATCACGCAGGGTGACTCACTTGTCTCGTCGAGGAAGCCTCCGACCACACCACCGCCCCGGAGCTCGATCCGGATTGCCGCGTCCCTGGCCCGACTGCGGCGAAGCTCGGCCAGGCTGCTCGCGTACCAGGACGCACCCCGGTCAGCGGGCGCGACGTAGCGCACATTGAGCTCGAGGTCCACTGGTTGAGTCAATCAAACGACACGAGGGGAGTCGCCGCCTGGGCGACCTACTCCCGAGCCCGGCGGCTTCGAGCTATCCCGCCGACTGTGTCTCGGGCGGATCTTCCTTGTGGTGCCTGGCGTGTCTGGCGGCGTGTCGCTCCTCGCGATCCTTCACGAACCCGACGCCGAGTTCGCGCGCCAGCTCGACCAAGATCCCGATGCCGGTCAGCACGTAGAAGGCGGTGAAGAGCTTCAGCGCCTCATGCGTCAGCGTGAGGTGCGGGTCGGCGATGCTCGACGTGGTCAGCGTGCAGACGGCGAAGTAGAACCCGTCGACCACGTTCCAGCCTTCGCCAAGCGAATAGATGACCGTCCCGACCAATATGAGGGCTGACCGCGGCTCCCGCGACGACGGCGAAGTGCTCTTCCTTGGCGGAGTACTTGATCGCCCTGAGCATGCGCCGGAGCATGCGCGTGACGGACCACACGCCGTAAGGCTCGCATCGGTCGCGGACGGTGGATCAGCCGCCTAGATCAACACGTTCTCCTGCGACATTCGCCCGCGCAATATCTCGCGGCGAGTGCTGCTTTCATGCTTAGGAAATCAAGAAAGTCGACCTTTTCCGATCGGAATAGGATCAGGCCGCGCCTCAGCAGCGCTGCCTCATATGTCGGCCGCCCAGATAGAGCCAGCAATATGCCGCGATAACGAGCACGGAGGCTGAGGCGAGATGGGCGCGGTCGTTCTCCTGGCCTTCACTGCCGCCTTCAACCCGACAGAGACTAGCGGCCGTAACCGTGCATGCTGCTGCTGCGAAACCCCGAGCGGCTGATGCTGGGCTACTGGCTGGGCGCGATGACCACGGGCATCGCGTCCGGGCTGGTGATCGTCTTTGTGTTCAAGGACACGGGGCCGAGCACACGACCAGGCACACGGTGAGCCCCGTCGTCCAGCTCGTCTTCGCGGCGCTACTGATCGTCGCCGCGATCGCGCTTGCGAAGGGCGCAGGCAAGCGCCTCGAGAAGAAGGTGAAGGAGAAGGAGGAGAAGAAGGAGCAGGAGAAGAAGGAAAAGAAACCGCCGAAGTGGCAGCGGACGTTGGGAGAGGGGACCTTCCTGGTACGACGTTCGTGGTCGGGATCCTGCTGTCGTTTCCCGGCGTCTCCTACCTCGCCGCTCTAGACCGGCTGATCCACCTGCACTACTCGGCGTTCGTAGTCGTGCTGATCTTGATCGGCTTCAACCTCGTGCAAAACCTTCTGCTCGAGATCCCGATGCTTGCGTTCAAGATCTGGCCCACGGAAACACCGGCCGCGATCGACAGCGCAAAGGCGTGGGTCGTCAGGCACGGCAGGACATACGGTGTCTGGGGGCTGGCGATACTCGGCGTGGCGCTGGCGATCATCAGCATCATCGGGCTCTTGTCGGGGTGACCTAGGCGAAGATGTTCACCGCTCGGGCGATCACGAGCCCGAGGACGACGAGCGAGATCAGCGCTTGCACGGTCATCGTGATCTTGGCCCAGGGCGCCAGCGGCATGGCGTCCGTCGGGCTGAACGCGGTCGCGTTGGTGAAACCCAGATACAGGTAGTCGATGAAGCGGGGACGCCAGTTCGCCGGCGCCAGGGAGGGGTTCATCTGCTGCGGGAAGGCGAAGTCGACTCTTCGGGAAGACGGCCGGTGAGCCCGCTCCGCCGCCCCGCCACCGTCCAGCTCCCAGTAGAGAAGGGCGAAGGCGATGATGTTCGACCCCCAGACGATCGAGCCCGCTTCCAGCAGTGCGCCGGCTGAATTCAGTCTCCTTGCCGCCGTTGATCAGATGTGAGGTCAGGAGGACCGTCGCCCACAGCGCGCTGAAGACGAGCACGCAGATCAGCCCGACGGAGAGCGCCCGGAGTTGGGCCGTGCGCCGGTCGATCCTCCCCGGATCGCCGACGATCTGAGCGACGAGCAGCACACCCACGATGACGGGGAGCAGCCAGTTCGGGCCGAACCGCAGGTCGTCCGGCATCAGGATGGTGAGGACAATCGCGGCGAGTACGGCGCTCGCCATAGGCCAGCGCGGCTCGCCGACGACCAGATCTTCCGCGGCAGGCTCACTGGCCACGACGCCGGGATCCTATTGCGCCGGGTCCCCGATCACCGTCTAAAGAGTCAGCCCTCGACGAGGCTTGGGAGCGCGCCCTCGGCGCGTGCAACCCGATGGTAGTCGTCTTCGTTCTGATCGGCGTAGGCGAGGGAGAAGGACTCGATCGCCCGATCGAAGCGATCCGATTTGCCGAGATACCCGGCGATCATCGGGGCGCGGCCGGTGCGGGCGTGCGCTCGTGCCAGCGCCCAGCCGCAGAGGGCGGCGTACCTTTCGAGCTGTCGCGGCTTCATCCCGGGAATGTCCATATCGCCCTTCATGTCTCGTAGCTGTCGCACGTAGTACTGCTTCGGCGTCACGCCGTCCGAACCGACCGCGGTCGTCCAGCCGAGGAAGGGATCACCGGCTGCCTGCATCAGACGCTGTCCAGCGACGACGCGCTCACCCTGGTGCTCGTAGATGCTCGCACCCGCATACGGCGCTAGGACCGACTCCTGAGCCTCCTTCACCTGGAGGAACAGTGGCGCTCCTTGCGTATCGCTCATCAAGAGCAGCACGAACGCCTCGGTGCCCACAGAGCCCACACCGACGACCTTGCGCGCGAAATCGGCGAACCAATGGCGGTTGACCACCTCGCGCAGCTCGACCGGGAGCGTGTGCTCGTAGGAAGCCATTGCCTCTCGTAACACCTCTTTCATTTCCGAGTGCTCCTCGACCGGCACACGCACGATCAGCGGCGGCGCGGACTGGATCCGGTACTCGCCGTCGACCTGGTCACAGAGCTTCGCCAGCGCGCGCACGCTCGTCCTCCTCTTCGCCTTCTCGATCAAGCGGTGGCGCCGGCGCACATCCGCCTTCGACTCGACCGCGTCCCACATTCGGACCAGGCCGTCGACGTCGATCCGCGAGTACCAGACGTCGAGGAAGGTCATGCCGGCGAACCGCTTCATCTGAGTGCGGTAAGCAGAGGCTGAGCGACGCGCCGCCGCCCGTCCATGGGAGTCTGCGAAACCGTGATCGCGGGCGGCGACGATCACGCTCGCGGCCAACCGCTTGACGTCCCACTCGAACGACGCGGGCAGCGTCTCGTCGAAGTCGTTCACGTCGAACACCAGGCGCCGATCGGGCGCGGCGAAGAGGCCGAAGTTGAGCAGGTGGGCGTCGCCGCACGCCTGCACCCGGATGTCCGTCGTCGGCGTGTGGGCCAGATCCCAGGCCATTGGTGCCGCCGCTCCGCGGAAGTACGGGAACTGGGATACGGCCATCCGGCTATGGCGGATCTCGACTACGTCCGACAGGCGACTCTTCTCCTGCTCCTGAAGGACGGCGACCGGATCCGGCCGGTCGGAAGGAGGATCCCACTCAGCGTGGCTCGAACGGCTGACAAGCTTGCGTCGCGCGCGACCGAGCTTCCGCCATTCCTCCGGGCTCAACACCTCGTGCGGCGGGGACACGATCCCGGGGGTGAGCTGGGCCATGCGGCGAGTATGCCACGGCTCCGCGACCGCGCCAACCCGCTCAGTGCGCGCACTGTCCCGGTGAGATCCGGGTGGATGCGAGCGGTGAGGAGACTGACAGCGTCCGCGCCGCGATCGACGATCCGTGGTACCAAACTGAGAGAACCTCAGCTGATCTCAGCTCATCTCAGCGTTCCACGGCGCCTTGACGGCTTCGCCGATCTTGAAGCGGTTGTGCTCGTCGAGCGTGTTGTAGAGCCCAATCCGGGATCGGGTTGCTGAGGTCCTTGCCGATCACGCCCTCGAAGGTCTTGCCGTCGTCGGGGCCGTACAGGCGACCCAGCAGGTTGTCGAGAGATCGATTCTCGAACAGGACCAGAACGACGTGGTCCAGGGCGTCCGAGCGCTTAGGACTCATCGTCCGCGGCGATGCCGGGCGGAGCGACCTCACCACGGTCGATGTCCCGGGAGAGCTTCTGCTTGGCCGCGAGCCTGCCCTCGCCCAACACCCCGGAGCCGGCGGCGCGAGCGATCGCGTCGCCCCCGCTCCCGCGCAGGATGTAGGCGAACCCGACCGCGATCATCGCTCCGGCGAGCGGCCCAACGACGTAGACCCAGTAGCTCGAGAAATCGCCGCTGACGAGGGCGGGCCCGAACGAGCGGGCCGGGTTCATCGAGGTCCCGCTGACCGGCGCCGACCAGAGGCCGGCGAGCGCGATATAGCCGCCGACGCCGAGGGCGGCTACGGCACCGACGTTCTGGGCCGCCGAGGCGGTGCCGAGGATGACGCTCACCAGGCCGGCGGTCAGCGCGATCTCCATCAGCAGCGCCTGCCAGTCCGCATAGCCGGCGCCGGGCAGAGTGGCGCCGAGGTGCTGGATGTTCCCGAACACCGCCAGGAGGAAGAGGCAGGCCAGGGTGGCCCCGACGAGCTGGATGACGATGTAGCCCGGCACCCGCCTCCAGGGGAAGTCCCCGCGCAGTGCGAAGGCAAGCGACACGCCTGGGTTCAGATGGGCTCCGGAAATGGCACCCATGAAGAGGATGATCGCCATGACCATGAGCCCGGGGGCGACGACGGCGGCGGACAGGCCGATCTGGCCCTTGCCGACCAGGATCCCGCCCCCGGCGGCGACGAGCACCAAGAAGAAGGTCCCGAGCAGCTCCGAGAAGAGGCGGCGCCATTCGCGCTTCGGGTCGTCCCATTCCTGCCGCGAGCCGAACTCGAGCGACAGCCGGTGTCGAACCCTCGACTCCTGCATGGCGGGAGCATCAGCGTGCTCCGTGGGAAGGGCACGTCGCTCCTCGGCCATGCCGATCACCCTATCGACCCGCCCGGCGAGGTTCCTCGCCGGGCGTCGCTGAGCGCCTAGTCGACGTTGCGTAGTTCCAGGCAGAGCGCGCCGACCAGAGGCCAGCGATCGACTTGGGACTGATTATGGGTGCCGACCAGCACCGCGTCGTACTCGGGCGCATGGAAGGCGAAGGCACCTATGAACCCGGTGTGCCCGATGAGCTCTATTCCCTCCACGACGACACGGCCGGTCCCCAACCCGTAGTCGTCGTATCGAACCGCGTATCCAGGCGGGAAAGATGCAGCGGCCGTCCAGTTCGTCAGCTCGTCGAGTCCGTCGGAGTCGAGGATCTGTCCCGACCACAACCCACGGACAAAACTTGTCAAGTCGGCCGCGGTTGTCACGAGGCCGCCTCCGGCCCAGTCGATCGTCGGCGAAAGTTCCGTCATGTCGACCTCGCCGGCGTAGTGGTGGGCAATCTCAAGCTGCCGTGAGCGCTCGTGCCCCTCGAGCCACGTCCCCTCCATTCCGAGCGGGTCGAAGGCGACTTCCCGATAGATCGAGTGGAGCGGCTGTCCGGTGATCTGCTCGAGCAGAATCCCGACCACGGTGTAGCCGGTGTCCGAATAACTGAAGCCCTCGCCGGGGGGAAAGTCCGGCGTGGAGTGCGCCGCCACGTGGTCGACAAATTCGGCGGGATCCCACGCGCGATCTGGCTCCCGCCGTACGCGCGCGATGAATGCCTCGTGAAAATAATTTGGAAGCCCCGACGTGTGCGCGAGCAGCTGGCGGGGCGTCGTTCGCGGCAGATCCTCGAAGGAGCGCCAGCGTTCCAGCAACTCCGGGTCCAACTGGCCATCCAGTGGTTCGTCGAGAACCAGCCTGCCTTCGTGAGCGAGCCTCACTGCGACGGCGGCGGTCACGTTCTTCGTGACGCTCGCGATGCGGAAGGCGTCGTCGGGGCGCAGGCTCCGGGATTCCTCACGGGCAAGGCGGCCCGCCGAGCCCGTCCAGACGAGACCCGCGCCCGGCGCCTCGATACTTGCAAGGGCCCCGGGCGCGCCGGCGGAGATCTGGTTTTCGAGTGCGGCCTGAAGACGCGCCGATGCCGCCACGGCCGGCAGCCTAGGTGCTCACCGGAACATCTCGCTCGGACGACCCGCCCATCATTCGGTCACCTCGAAGCTGAACATCATCCCGCTCTCGTGGTGCTCAGCGATGTGGCAATGAGCCATCCACAGGCCGGGATTGGTGACGTCCAAAAGAACGTCGACGGCCTCCCCGGTCCGGACCAACACCGTGTCCTTCCAAACCAGGTTCGGCTCAGGCGCCCCGTCGCGGGCCAGGACCAGCAGCCGCCCGGCGCCATGGACGTGGAAGGGGTGGTGCATCGGGTGATCGCCGGCCATCTCGTTGAGAAGGCGGATCTTCACCTGGTCCCCGACGCGAAATCGCCAGTCGATTGCCGCGTTCTCCTTGCCGGTATCTCGATCGATCAGCTTCCAGCGCATGTTGGCCGGGGTCGTCATTCGGTTGACCTCGACCATGTCGTCTTCCCACTCGATTCCGCCAGCGGCCTCGTGGTCATGAGCCGCGTGGGCGTCGCTGTGCTCGTGACCCTCGCCAGGGTCGTGGTGCTCGTGGCCGGCGCGCGGCCTCGCTGACCAGCTGCGCCGGGATCAGCTTCATCCCGCACTCCGGGCAATGCCCCGGCTCGCCACTGACGACCTCGGGGTGCATCGGGCAGGCGTAGGCAACGGGCCCCTCGCCTTCAGGAGCAGCCATATCCATCTCGGCGATGAACGCGAGTCGTTTGTCGGGCTCGGCCTCGAGATAAGGCTCAATCCGCTCTCGCTCGGCCGCCAAGTCGGCGTTGGTCCGTAGACGCTCGAACTCGGCTTCCAGGGACGGCTCGGCACGCTCTTCGCCGACCTCAACCTCGGCCAGCGGGTAGGTCCGCCCAGGGGTTCGGTGTTCCAGGGTGAGATCCCCGGAACGGTCAAAAAGGACATCGACGACCACGCGCTCGGATGGAGCGATGATTACGTCCTCGACGAACTCCTCGTGCTCGACATGACCGCTGTCGCCGCCGACCAGTTTCATCCGCGCTCCCGGCAGGGCCACCCTGAAGACACGGGTGTTGGCGGTGTTGGTCAGGTAGAAGCGGACGACCTCGCCTAGCTTCGCGCTGAGTGAGAGTTCGGACTCGCCACTCACGAGCAGCAGGTCCCCGAACCGGCCCATCGCCGAGTGAGTTGTCTCTGTTCGGCTGAAGGGCGCAACCTGACCGTCTTCGAGGAGGATGTCGTCGAGGGTCAGAACGACCTCCCGGTGGGCGCGGGGCCAGTAGTCGGGGTCGGCCGGCTCGACCAGGACGTTCCCATAGAGGCCCAGCTCCTGGCCGTAGTCCTCGCGGATGTGCGGGTGGTACCAGTAGAGCCCCGGGTCTGGAAAGGAGACGTGGGCGGTGAAGCGCTCGCCCACTGCCATCGGCTGCTGGGTCTCGTGCGTTCCGTCGTAGCGGTTCTCGAGCCTGAGCCCATGCCAGTGGACCGTGGCCTCGAGATCGCCTCGGTTCTCGACGTTGACGACGACCTCCGAGCCCTGCTTCACCTTGAGAGTCGGTCCCGGGATCGAGCCGTTGTAGGCAAGCATCCGCACCGTCGCCTCGCCGAGCTGCTTGGCGACGGGAGCGATCCGCAGCTCGAACTCGTCGCCGTCGCCAAGCTCGACCATCCGGGGAGCTTCTGCCTCGGCAAGACCGGTGGCCTCTCTTGGGAAGTGATCTGCACCGTTGCTCATGTCCTCTCCTGCGGTCTAGTTGATGTGCGCAGCCGCACGGGTCGCCCTCAGCAGACCTCGCAGCAGGCCTCGCCCTGCCACGCCTCGCGGCCCTCGCGTACGGCCACCGCTGCGATCACCAGCGCCGTGATCGGGTCTGCCCACCACCAACCGACAAGGGCGTTGGCGCCGAGGCCAATCAGCAGCGCAGCGGAGAGGTAGGCGCAGAGCATGTTCTGTCGGCCCTCGGCTCTGGTCGCGGCGGAGCCAAGCCGCTCGGCAAGCCTGCCCTTGGCAACCGCCAACGGCGGCATGGTCGCCAGGGTCACAGCGGCAAGCGCGATTCCGATCCAACTGGCTTCCGGATGACTCCCGCCGAAGAGTTGGCGCAGAGCCTCAACCGCGACATAAGCCGCGATTACATAGAAGCTGACTCCGATCAGGCGGTAGGCCCTCTGCTCGGCGGCCTCAGAGCCGTGGCGATCGCCGCCGAAACGCCAGAGCAGGACGAAGCCGGCCAGAGACTCGACCACGGAGTCGGCGCCGAATCCGATCAGGGCGACAGATCCGGCGGCGATCCCAGCAGCTAGGGCGATCGAGGCCTCGATCGCGTGCCAGGCGATACCAACCCCGGCCAACAACCTCGCCCGCCGCACGAGTCGCAATCGCCCAACGTCAGGACGGGTCTCTGCCACGGGGAGTGCATGCGACTCCATGAGTGAGCGAAGGCTAACCCCCTCCACGAGTGTGGCCAGGCGAAGCCTGAATCGCCGCGAGCGTGATAATCGTCGGAACCGCGTCGAATTACCCAAGGAGGCATCCATGCACAGCACCACCACCGACGACGCGACCCGCGTCTACGCGAGCGAGGAACGCGACTGGATTCCGCTGCCGCTGATTCCGAAGGGTGAGGCCTGGTTCAAGGTGATCCACGCCGACGAGGAGCTGAAGAACGTGATCTTCAAGTTCCGCTTCTCGCCGGACTGCGAGCTGCCGCCGCACACGCACCACTGTCACGCGATCGCCTACACGATCTCCGGCGAGTGGGAGTACGAGGGCCTGAACCTCCCTGTAGGAGCCGTGGCCTACGAGCCGGTTGCCAGCAAGCACACACCGAGCAGCAAGCCCGGTGCCGAGCTGATCGTCTTCCTGAAGAGCGAGACCGACAAGTTCCTCACCAACCACCTACCGGACGGCGTTGACGTCGACTTCGACATGGGCTTCTTCAAGGCGATGGAGGGGATCACGGCCGAGGATGCCGCGAAACTGACCGAGCAGATCGCGGCCGAGGCCCAGGTCGAGGGCTAGCCCGGAGTGCTTGGCGGCGGTCAAGCACCGCCCTGTAATAGGCTCGGCTGGCCAGGAGTCGAAGGGGAGAGGAGTAGGCAAGGATGCCTCTCAGGCTCCGTCAATACTGCGTCCGGATGCCGCCATTAACCACGCCACTGGAGGAAAGCCATGATTCTCGCTGACTACACCTTCGGCCAGGGGCTGCTCACCGTGCTGGAGATCTTTCTCTTTGCCGCCTGGCTGATGGTGCTGTTCACGATCTTCGCCGACCTGTTCCGCGACCATGAGATGTCGGGATGGGGGAAGGCCGCCTGGGTCCTCTTCCTGGTCTTCGTGCCCTTCCTGGCGGCGCTGATCTATCTGATCGCCCGCGGCAGCGGCATGCGTGAGAGAGCACTCGCCCAGCAGCAGGAGTCCCAGAAGCAGCTCGACGCCTATGTCCAGCAGACCGCGGGCGGTGGCTCAACCGCCGATGAGCTTGCCAAGCTGGCGAGGCTCCACGACGAGAAGAAGATCTCCGACCAGGAGTACGAACAGGCCAAGGCCAAGATCGTCGGCTAGAGGCCCCAAGGGACGTGGGTGGATACTGCCCTCGGATGATCTCCACCGTGGCCGTCGGGACAGACGGATCTGAAACCGCAGAGGAGGCTGTCAAGCAGGCGGCTGACCTCGCGCGGCGCTTCGGGGCCAAGCTTGTCTTGCTCAGCGCCTTCCCGGGCCCGGGAGGCTTCGCAGCCTACGCGGGCATCGGGCTTGAGTGGGCCTCGAGCTCGCGGGCTCAAGTGAGGACGATCCTAGAGCGGAGTGAGACGGCCCTCCGTCAAGAGGGAATCGATTGCGAGACGCGCTCAGACGAGGGCGATCCCGCAGACGTGCTGGTGCGGCTCGCCGCCGAGTGTGACGCCGATCTGCTGGTAATCGGCAACAAGGGAATCAAGCGTCGCGTGCTAGGCAGCGTCCCGAACAAAGTCACGCATCAGGCCGACTGCACGGTAATGGTCGTCAAGACGACGTGAGCAACCTATCAGCGGGCCAGCTCGCCGATCACGTCGCGCCACCAGGCCCGCTCGGCCTCGGTGCGCGCATGGGTGAGCTGGCGGCGGGCGGACGCCTGCAGGGCGCTCGCCGGCCCAATCCCGAGCACGGCCCCGGTGAACGCGTAGCGGCCGTCGGATAGCACCACCAGCGCGCCTGGGCGATCCAACCGGGTGAGCAGCTGCCGTAGAACCGAGGTTCCGAGCACGGCGCGGGGGAAGGCCGGGTCCCCGTCCCCCTCGGCCCAGGGTCTCACTGTGAGCACCTGGGCGCTGGGACGGACCGAGCTGGACACGGGCAGCGCGGAGCGCGCCGCCCCCTCGGCGCCGGTCGTAACCCCGAGCGCCTGGGCTACGGGCTCGAAGGTGGCCCCCTGGAGCAGCGTCGAGAGCAGCACCGCGAAGAAGACGATGTTGAAGAAGTCGAGGCTGCCGTGGACACCCTCGATCACTGGGAAGGTCGCCAGCACGACCGGCACGGCGCCGCGCAGGCCCGCCCACGCGAGCACCGACTGCTCCCGGAGGGTGAAGCGGGCGAAGGCGGTAGTCACCACGGTCGCCAGCGGCCGGGCCAGGAGGACGAGCACCAGGGCGAGCATCGTGCCCTCGAAGGCGACGTCGCCAAGCTGCGACGGGAAGACGAGCAGCCCGAGGACGACGAACATCGCCACCTCCGCGACCTGGGCGAGGCCCTGGTGGAAGACGGTGACAGCGGCCTTTGCCGGGATCGGCACGCTGCCCAGCAGCAGGCCGGCCAGGTAGACGGCGAGGAACCCCGAGCCGTGCAGGCTGCTTGCCGCCCCGTAGGCGATCGCGGCGGCGCCCATCGTGCCGATCACGTAGCCGGCCTCGCTTCCGAGCCACGCCCGGCGCAGCCCGTGGACCGCGAGCCACCCGACTGCCAGGCCGACTGCCAGGCCGATGCCGAGCTCCCGTATGAAGAGAACGACCATGTCACTGAGCCCGTAGTCCGGTAGCTGGATCCAGTCGATCAGGCCGACGACCAGCAGGACCGCCACCGGGTCGTTCAGCCCGGACTCCCCCTCGAGCGTGCGGGCGACACGCGGCCGCAGGCGGGACTGTCGCACCAAGCCGAAGATCGCCGCCCCGTCCGTCGCAGAGACGATTGACCCCAGCAGCATCCCCTCGAGCAGCGAGAAACCGAACAGCCAGGTGGCCGCGACCCCGCTGATCGCGGCAGTGATCAGCGTGCCCGGGATCGCCAGGGCGACCGAGGCGCCCAGCACCGGCCGAACCTCCGCGAAGCTGACGCTGAGGCCGCCCTCGAAGAGGATCAGCGCCAGCGCAACCACGCCGATCGTCCGCGCCAGGTCGTAGTCAGCGAAGTCGATCCAGCCCGTGCCGTCCGAGCCGATCGCCATCCCGAGCCCAAGGAACAGCAGCAGGCCGGGAAGCCGCAGCCGCCCCGCCGCCATCGTCGCCAGAAGGGCGCCGACCAGCAGTGCGCCGGTGATCAGGATCAGGTTGGCGTCGCTCACGGGCCAACAATGTCAGGCTCGCGTTCACCCTTCCGTTCGGGGCCCCGCCAGCCTTAATCCTCGTCGCTATCGCGCGGGGTGCGGAAGCCTCACTGCGTCGCCGTAGCGTCCGCCGAAATAGCCGCTTTGGGACGAAAAGCGGCGCTTCGCATGGAAAAGTCAGACTTCGTGAGGCAGCATTACCTCGGCCGCCTCATCCGGAGTGATGTCCGGGTAGAGGGCGCGGATCAGGCCGATAGCGACCACGCCGCCGATGAGCTGGGCGACAACGAAGCCCGGCACGGAAGCGGGCGCGATGCCGGCGAAGGTGTCGGAGAACATTCGCCCGACCGTGATCGCTGGGTTAGCGAAGCTGGTCGAGCTGGTGAAGAAGTAGGCAGCGCCGATGTAGGCGCCGACCGCCGCCGGGGCGAGTGAGCCGCGGCGCGTCCGCGCCAGGGAGAAGATCACCAGCAGCAGACCGAGCGTCGCGATCACCTCGGCGAAGAGGTGTGCCTCCGAGGCGCGGTGCTTGTCGGAGATGCTGATCGCCGCCAGGGCGAACATCGCGTTGGCGGTGATCGCCCCAGCGATGCAGCCCGCGACCTGGGCGGGGATGTAGGCGAGGGCGTGCCGCCAGCGGAGGCCGCCGAAGCTCGCGTCCACCAGCGAGACGACGGGGTTGAAGTGGCCGCCGGAGACCGGCCCGAACATGAGGATGATCGTGAACAGGCCCGCCGCGGTCGCGGCAGCGTTTTCGAAGAGCTGCAGGCCGATGTCGCCGGGGGAAAGGTTGGCTGCGGCGATCCCGGAGCCGATCACGACGGCGGCCAGGAAGGCTGAGCCTAGGAACTCGGCCAGCAGGCGGCGCCCTAGCGAAGCGTCGACCAATTAGGCGGTGCTTGTGGTGGTCAGGCTGGCAACGAGCCCGTCCACGCGCTCGCTGATCTCGTCCCGAATCCGCCGCACGGTCTCGAGGTCCTTGCCAGCCGGGTCCTCGAGCTCCCAGTCCTCGTAGCGCTTGCCCGGATAGATCGGGCAGGCGTCCCCGCAGCCCATCGTGATCACGGCGTCGGCGGCCCGCACGACCTCGTCGGTGAGCGGCTTGGGGAACTCCTTGGAGATGTCGACGCCGACCTCCTCCATCGCCTCGACCGCGTTCGGGTTGAGCTGGTCGGCCGGGTCCGAGCCGGCCGAGCGCACGTGGACGCGCCCCTCGGCGAGCTTGTCGAGCAGTCCGGCGGCCATCTGGCTGCGCCCCGAGTTGTGGACGCAGACAAAGAGGACCTCGGGGACCTCTTTGGTCACTTTGCCCTCCGCCTGGGCCAGCGCCCGAAGCCGCTCGCGGGAGAAGCGCTCCACCATGAGCGGGATGAAGTCGGGAAACCGTGCCTCGGCGAACTCGTCGAGGCTCTGTTGCACGTAGGCGTCGATCGTCTCCCGCGAGAAGATCCCGGGGAACTCCTCTGCGAGCACGTCAACGGAGCGCTCGATGTGTCTCTTGGTCGCCTGGTCAAGTTCGATCGCCATGCTCGCCCCTCCTCTTGCCTCCTTGGTGATCGAATCGTAAAGCTTGACATCCATCTATTCAATTGATTAAGGTAAATCGATGGCTGTCGATCTGGAGCTTGCCCCGAAGCAGAAGCGCCCGCCCGGCCAGCCCTGCTGCGAGCCGGTCGTCTACCCCGACATCGAGCGCGAGCAGGCCGAGCGCATGGCCACCGTCGCCAAGGCACTCGGCGATCCGATCCGCATGCAGCTCGTCGACGTCCTGCGCAAGCATGCCGGCAAGGTCTGCGTCTGCGAGCTCGTCCCCCTTTTCGACCTCTCGCAGCCGACCGTCTCGCATCACCTGAAGGTCTTGCGCGAGGCCGGGATCGTCGGCTCAGAACGTCGCGGCCTCTGGGCCTACTACTACGTCGAGCCTGATGCGCTGGAGGAGCTCGCTGGATGGCTGAAGTAGCGGGCTGCTGTTCGGCTGAGGTGCAGGAGACCTGCTGCGAGCCTGAGGCCAAGGCCGATTGCTGCGGCCAGGGCGGCTCGAACTGCGGCTGCTCCGCGGGCCAGGCCGACGATGTCCGCGAGACGGTGCGTGAGCGCTATGCCGCGGCCGCCGTTGCCGTCCAAGAGGGCCGCGTGGCCTGCTGCGGCTCCTCCGAAGCGGCCAGCGGGTCGTGTGGCTGCGGGACCCACCTCCCGGACGCTTGTGGAGACCAGCAGTTCGGCGCCGGCCTCTATGAAATCTCCGACCGCGCAGATCTTCCGGACGCGGCCCGACTGGGCTCGCTCGGCTGCGGCAACCCAACCGCCGTTGCAGATCTGCACCAGGGCGAGACGGTGCTCGACCTCGGCTCTGGTGGCGGCATCGATGTCCTCCTCTCCGCTCGCCGTGTCGGCCCAATGGGGAGGGCCTACGGCCTCGACATGACCGACGAAATGCTCGAGCTGGCCCGGCGCAACCAGGCCGAGGCCGGCGCCCGGAACGTCGAGTTCCTCAAGGGCAACATCGAGGCCGTCCCGTTGCCGGCCAACTCGATCGACGTCGTGATCTCGAACTGCGTGATCAACCTCTCCGGCGACAAGTCAGCCGTCTTGCGCGAGGCCGCCCGGGTGCTCAAGCCCGGTGGCCGCTTCGCTGTCACCGATGTGATCGCTGACGAGGGCATAGACGAGGAGACCAGCGGGACATCGGGCAGTGGACCGGCTGCATCGCCGGGGCGCTGACCGAGGCCGACTTTCGTGACGAGCTCAAGGCCGCGGGCTTCACCGACATCGAGATCAGCGAGACCCATCGCGTCCACGATCTGGCCGGCTCGGCGATCATCCGCGCTCGCGTTCCAGCATGAGCACTCGGGTCGCGCTCAAGGACCCGCAGGAGCTCTACCTCGACTGGGAGCACGCCCACTGGGCGGCCCAGGACATCGATCTCTCCCGCGACCCGGTCGACTGGGCAGGACTTGAGGAGAGCGAGCGCCAACTCCTCTACTTCGCTCTGAGCTCGTTGATGGTGGCCGAGGAGCGGATCTCAACCCAGTTCGTTGGCTTGGTCCTAGCCCAGGACGACGAGGAGGAGGGCAGCTTCCTGTCGACGCAGCTGGTCGACGAGGTCCGCCACATGCAGTTCTACAAGCGCTTCCAGGACGAGGTGATCGCGGACCCGGCGACGATCGCCGCCCACGTCGCCCGCTCGCGGGACGTTCTCGGGGCGCCGTTCAAGCAGATCTTCGACCAGGCCCTGGTCCAGGCCCACGATCGGCTACGCCTCGATCCCACGGATCGTGAGGCCAAGGTCGACTTCGTGACGATCTACCACATGGTCATCGAGGGAACGCTCGGCCTGGTCACTTCGCACTTCCTCCTCGATCTGCTCCGTGAGCGCGAGCTTCTGCCCGGCTTCGTCGACGGCTACTCGAGGATCGGCTCGGATGAGCAGCGCCACATCGCCTACGGGACCTGGTTCCTGCGCGAGGCGGTTAGCCAAGACGAGCGCATGGGTGAGGTCGTCCGCGATCGCCTGCTCAGCCTGCTGCCCGCTGTCGCCGAGGCCGTCTCGCCGCCGAGCGAGGGCGCCTTCGATGCCCTCGGCGTAGATGACGGGGCGCTGGCTGCCTTCGGTCTCGACACGCTGAACCGACGCCTCACGATCATCGGTGTCTCGCTCGACTCAAGCGGCTAGTTCCAGTGACTGGCCTCGTTTGCTGTACCGGCAGGACCACCATCAGGCTGAGAACGGACCAGGACGGTTCGGGCCCGACCCGCCCGGACTCCACCCTGCCGAGCTGAACGCCCTCGGCATCTGGCATGGCGCACGCATGGGGCAACACCCGGCGGAGATCACGTCCTTGTCCGCAGAGCGGCTGGAGGGTAGGTTGCCTATCGCCCGTAAGGCTCTGTGAGCCACTTGTTTTCATCGCTGAGGAATTACCAGCGCGACTGGGTCCGCTGGGACGTGCTCGCTGGGCTGACGGTCTGGGCCGTACTCGTGCCCGAGGCGCTGGCCTACGCGACGATTGCGGGGGTCCCACCCGTCGTCGGCCTCTATGCAGCCCCGGCCGCGTTGGTTCTCTACGCGGCTCTCGGCAGCTCGCGGCACCTGATCACCGGGCCATCCACCGCCGCGGCGGCGCTGTCGGCTGTGATCGTCGGGAACGCCGTTTCGGGGAGCGGAGGGCAGTTCCTTGCGACAACGGCTGCGCTCGCAATCTGCGTCGGACTGGCCGCGCTCATCGCCGGCGTCTTGCGCCTCGGATTTCTGGCGAACTTTGTTTCCGAACCCGTGCTCAAGGGGTTCATCGTCGGCCTGTCGCTGACGGTCATCGTCGGCCAGATCCCGAAGCTGTTCGGTGTCGAAAGCGGCCACGGTCACTTCTTCGAGAGAGCCTGGGACTTTCTGAGCAACGTCGATGAGACCAGCGGCATCACGCTCCTGGTCGGGGTTGGGTCGCTCGCGGTGCTGCTCGGGCTTCCTCGAGTGACCCGGGCGATCCCAGGGCCGCTGGCGGCGGTGGTCTTGGGAGTCGGCGCCGTTGAGCTGTTCAACCTCGACGCTCACGGGGTGGCGATCGTGGGCTCCATCGAGCCCGGCCTCCCTTCGCCGTCTGTCCCGGACGTCAGTCTCGACCGCTTCGGGGGCCTCGCGGCCGCAGCTTTGGGGGTGATGCTGGTCGGTTTTTCCGAGAGCCTGGGGACCGCCAAGACATATGCCCAGCGGGAAAACCAGGAGATCGACCCGAACCGTGAGCTGATTGGCCTCGGAGCAGCGAACCTCGGCGCTGGGATTTCCGGTGGGTTCGCGGTCAACGGGAGCCTGTCCAAGACCGCGGTGAGCAGCACCGCCGGCGGTCGGACCCAACTCGTCGGGCTGATCGCCGCCGGTTTGACGACGCTCACCCTGCTCGTTCTCACGGGCTTTTTCGAAAGCCTGCCCGTGGCAACCCTGGCGGCCGTTGTGATCGTCGCCCTGATCGACTTGATCGACTTCTCGGCGCTACGCGACTTCTATCGCGTCTACAGCGCCCGGCTCGGCCGAGCCTACGGATTTGCGGCTCGGGTCGACTTCATTGCAGCGGTCGTCGCGATGCTTGGGGTGATGATCTTCGGAACCCTGGCCGGACTGTTCATCGGAGTGCTGATCTCGCTCCTCCTGCTCCTCTACCGCGCGTCTCGGCCGCCGGTGACAGAGCTCGGGAGAGTCCCCGGCCCGAGTGGGCACTTCTCGGATCTCGATCGGCATCCGGAGAACCGGCGTGTCGACGGAATCGCGGTGCTGAGGATCGAGGGAGGGCTGTTCTTCGCCAATGCCGAGCCGGTTGCACGGGAGATCCGCGGCACCGCGAGGCGCCCCGACCTTCACGCAGTCGTCATCGATGCGGAGACGGTCCCCTTCATCGATGTGACGGCGGCCCAGGTCCTCGACCAGGTGGCACGAGAACTAGAGGCTGATGGCGTCCGGGTGGTGATCGCCCGAAACATCGGTCAGGTTCGCGATGTCATCCACGCCACTCCGGGCGATTCGATTCTCGATGCCGCGTATCCCACTGTCGACCAGGCTGTGAAGCAGGTCGTCGCGGAGGGCTAACGGGGCTCACGGCGCGGCAATAGGCTGCGAGCCGGAGATCAACCGTGATCGAACGGATCTGAATGGAGTGGTCACTGACGATCGTGGCGCTGGCGCTGATCGCCGTCGCCACGGTCTCGAAGCCGCTGTCCGGATCGCCGATCACCCCCGCGATCCTGTTCGTCTCGATCGGGCTCCTCGTCGGCCCCAAGGTCCTCGACGAAGTCAGCCTCTCGAGCACCAGCTCGACCGAGCGAGCACTTGCCGAGGCGACGCTGGCGCTCGTGCTCTTCTCGGACGCCTCGCGCATCGACCTCAGAGCGCTGCGGCGCGAGGCCTCGGTGCCGATCCGCCTGCTCGGGATCGGGCTGCCGCTGACGATCGCCCTCGGAGCGCTTGCGGCCGGCGTGATCTTCGGCGAGCTGACCTTCTGGGAAGCCGTCATCATCGGGGTGATCCTGGCGCCGACCGACGCCGCCCTCGGCCAGGCGGTCGTCACCGACCCGCGCGTCCCGGGTCGGATCCGCCAGGGCCTGAACGTCGAGAGCGGGCTCAACGATGGGATCTGCGTGCCCCTGCTCTTCGCCGCCGTGGCGGCCGCGGATGTCGAATCGGGCATCTCCGGAGGGCGAACCGGGATCACGCTTCTGGTCGAGGAGGTCGGCTATGGGATCGTCGGGGGGGTCGCCGCCGGCCTCCTGATCGGAGCCATCGTCATCTATGCCGGCCCCAGAAATCTGATCGAGGGCGCCTGGCGCCAGGTGATCCCGGCCGCCGGCGCGGCCCTTGCCTACGGCACCGCCGCAGCGCTGCACGGATCGGGCTTCATCGGAGCATTCGTCGCCGGCATGGTCTTCCGGGCCGTGATCAGGCGGGACCCCGGGGAGATGAACCGGCTCACCGAGGAGGTCGGCAGCGTGCTCAACGGGGTCACCTTCATCATCTTCGGGGCGATCCTGCTCGGCCCCGCGCTCGGCGACCTGAGCTGGGAGCTCGCCCTCTACGCGGTCCTCAGCCTGACGGTCGTGCGAATGGTGCCTGTGGCCATCGCCATGCTCGGCTCGCACGTTCGGCTGCCGACGCTCGGCTTCCTCGGCTGGTTCGGGCCCCGCGGTCTAGCCTCGATCGTGTTTGCGGTGATCGTGATCGAGGAGTCCCAGCTTCCACACGAGCACCTGATCGTCCTCGCTACCTACCTGACCGTTGGCCTTTCGGTCTTCGCCCACGGCCTCACCGCCGCTCCCCTGGCCGACCGCTACGCGGACTGGTTCGAGCGCCACCCCCCCGACAAGGCACCGCCACTGGAGAGTGCCCCGGTAGCGGTGACGCGGCCCCGGGCGCTCATCAAGAGCAGCTAGGCAGGGTCCTTAGCCCGAGTCCTCCTTGGCCGCCGCGTCGATCTCGCGCTTGAGCTCGTCGGCGTCGGCATCGACCTGCTTCTCGATCAGCTTGTTCGAGCGCGTCATCGCCTTCTCGAGCT
Source organism: uncultured Solirubrobacterales bacterium (assembly GCA_963695675.1). GTDB lineage: Bacteria > Actinomycetota > Thermoleophilia > Solirubrobacterales > 70-9 > DASUPK01. The sequence goes on along the minus strand of CAVOGY010000001.1, from coordinate 1,041 downwards.
GCTCCTGGATCTTCGACTCGCCGAGCACGATCACGGCGGCGTTTCCGGCCTCGAGCTCGTCGCCGAGGTCCTTGAGATCGTCGCGCGAGACTCCGCCCCTCAGGTGGCCGATCAGTCCGCCGGCGCCGGCGCCGACGATCGCGCTGCCGATGATCGCGGGCGGGAAGATGATTCCAACCACGGCGCCGACGGCGGCTCCGGTCCAGGCGCCGTGCTGGGTGGGCTTCTCGGTCTTGTGGACGTGGACCTTGCCGTCCTCGTCCTTCTCGATCACCGCCGAGTCGAAGGTCCCGATCGCTCCGGCGGCGTGGAGGTCGAACACCGCCTCGTAGTCGGCCTCGGCGTCGGCATCGTCGTCGTAGATGGCGGCGTAGAGGAACACTGGTCTGTCGGCCATTGGGATTCCTTCCGATAGGGAGGCAGATTTCAGATGTCGAGAGACGCTATCGCTCTTAGCCGGCCGCGGCCTTCCGGGCAGGTGCCGGCCGCTTGGCGCCTATTCCCGTCTTGGCGCGAGTCCGTTGCTTCGGCTCGGGCTCAGGCCGCGACGCCTCGGCCACCTCGAGCCCGCGCGAGCGGGCTCCGTAAAGCTTGTCGTAGACCTCCCGCTCCACCCTCGCTGGGTCGACCGGCTCTTGGCCCTGCATCTGAGCGCGCCGCCAGTAACTCGCCAGAGTGATCGCCGCCAAGACGACAATCACGATCCCTATCAGTGCAAGCACAGCCACGAGCCGATCAAGGGCCACCGGACGATGCCAGGGATTTCAATCATTCGGCGCTCGCTGATGATGCAGTTGATGTACGCGACGGGCAGCTCGAGCGTACGCGGACGCGAGCGCCGATCCCTCCGTGCTAACTACCGAAATTCCACAACGAGCAGGGATTTCACGTGGAATCGTCGTCGAGGGGCCGTGATGCCGCTGGAACGCATACATCGGACAACCTCTGCTGATCTATGAGCTGCTCGACAAACCGAAGCACGGGCTGATCGACGAGAGCCTGCACGCCCGCATGGGCGCAGAGACGGGAACGGAGACGGCT